>NZ_CP182344.1:0-2242500 GCF_048571135.1 Maridesulfovibrio spiralis (SeqCode)
CGAGGTCCAGCGCTGCTCTCTATATCCGTAAGACTCGAGCAAAAAAACTCTCGCCTAACGGCTTATAGGTATGAACCCATTCTCTGGACTCTCTTAGAACTTTTTATTGGGCTGCGCCGGCATGGATTGGGGTAGCGGGTAGTTTATGAAAATTTCTAGATACGGAAATAGAGGCTCCGGTGGCGGAGACAACAAATCTTCAGCCCGCTCTGCCATGTTCCGCAAAAAATTTGCGGTTGGGGACATTCTGCAAGGCAAGCTGCTCAAATGGTATAAGCCCAAGCTGGGATGGGTTATCATTCAGGATCTTGAATTGCTGGCCAACATTCAAACCAACGCAGCCCCCGACGACATCCTCACTTTTCACGTCCAACAGCTTTACCCGGACATCATCCTCAAGGAAATCAATCCCGATCACTTAACCGGTCAGGGAGCTTACATCAATCCTGCGGATGTTACACGAGAATTTATCAGCAACAGGGCTGCCTTTGAATCCAAGGCGAATCAAATTTTCAGAAAATTGGCTAATGAAAACATAAATGAAGCTGAAAATAGAAAAAGAAAATTTCTGGCTCTCCTAGAAGAAGATGTGAAAACCGCAGTCTTTTTTTTTAAAACACTCAAGTCCGCATCAAAGTTGAATTCCGTACTGCGCACAACGCGGCTCTACTACATGCCGTGGCTTGTTCCTTACGGCCTGAATCAGGAGATAGTACTTAAAACAAGGCTGGATAAAGAAAACACCGACAACTCATTCTACGAGCTTCTTTTCTCACTTGACCTACCGCCATCTATGCCTGCACGCTTCAAGATTATGTACAAAAAGCCACAATGCGGGTTCAAATTACTGGCTGACGATCCGCGCGTAAAAGCCCTTCTCGAAAACAAATTTAAAGAGAATTTTTCTGAATATCTGGGAACAGAACACATACCGCCCCACAATGCAGGCGGCGTTCTGGCAGAATTACTTATTTGATACGCTTCGAGCTCTCAGTGAATAGACTTAGCCTGCGGCGGAGAGGCAAATCCTCCTAATCATGTTCAACCTGAAAAGTAGCTACTTCTTCTTCGAGAATAGCGACAGAATTAGCCAGCTGCTCGGTGATAACCACAAATTCAGAAAGTGCATCCTTGGTCTGAATGGAGGTTTCGCTGAGCTGAATCATGGCCTTACTGATCTGCTCCGCTCCTTCACTCTGATTCTGCATACCTTCATTCACTGACTCAAAGCGCGGTGAGAGAGTCTGAACCTGATTTACCACACCGGAAATACCGTCACCAAGTACAGCCACGTTGCTAACGCCGGTTTCCACCTGTTTGCGAAACTTATCCATCTCCATAACCCCGGCAGATACCGCCGAAAGCATCTCAGCCACAATCTTTTCAATATCAAGGGTAGACATCGCGGTCTGGTCAGCAAGCTTGCGAATTTCACGGGCAACAACAGAAAACCCCTGTCCGAACTCACCGGCCTTTTCTGCCTCAATGGCTGCATTCAGTGACAGCAGGTTGATCTGCTCGGAAATCTTGGAAATTGATGTAACCACCGAACTGATATTTGCGGCCTTGGAGTTAATCACTGAAAGCTTGGAAAAGATACCACCGGAAGCATCCCGCATTGCATCCATAGTTGTTCCCATCTCATTCAAATCACGCACTCCCTGCGCGGCAAGATCGCCTGTAGAAACAGCTACAGTGGTCGATTCATTCATAGTGCGGGCCAACTCTTGGGAAGTTGCGGAGATCTCACGAGAGGAGCTGCCCAGTTCCTGAGTTGCTGCAGCCTGATTCTCTACAGCAGCCTCAAGCTGATTGATTGCTGTACCCAGCTTCAAGGCGGACCCGGTAACCTGATCCCCGGATCGCTGCACCTGACTTACCAACGAATTCAATGTCTGCAACATGGTGTGAATGGACTTAACCAAATGATCCACCTCATCAAAACGCTTCTCGCGTCCGGTCTCAAAAGAATCCACCACGCGCTTCAGATGGCCCTTGTCTGTAGCCATGGCAAATACCTTGCGGGCTTCGCGAAGATCACCCTTGGAAACATGATAGGCTACCTTGGATACACTGCGGATCGGCAGACATATTCTGCGGACTACATAATAAATAACACCGATAGTCAGCAGCAGAATGATAAAACTGATTGCGCCCTGCTTCAAGACCAGATCTTCAACCGGGCCATATATTTCACTCATGGGCACAGTAGACGCAACATACCAGCCGAGAGGCGGAAAAAAGCGAACATAGGACTGCCGTTCGACAATACTGCCGTCAGCCCGGCGCACCTTATAATCAAGGCGCCAGTCGCCCAGCTTACCGACCTCTTTCAAATCATGAATGAGTGTCTTTCCGGTATTAAGATTGATGGCTTTATCAAAATCAGGCCCAGACCCGAGAGGAGGCACTAATACTCTCTTTTCGTTGTCGAAGATAAAAAGACGTCCTGTCTCAGCAAGACGGATCTGGGAAAAACCTTTGCGCATTTCCTTAAGCAGATCTTTACGTTGCCTGTCGACCGCTGATTCAATGTCATCTACATATGTCCCTGTTCCGATCAACCAGTTCCATTTAGGGTAACCCTTTACATAAAGGATCTTGGAATTTGCGTCTGTTTCACCCAGCCGGGGCCACAAAAGATTAAGATATCCCCCGCCCTCACGGGTGGCCTTACGGATCATATCCGGACCGAAAGCATAGCCGTTTTTGTCCACCATCTTTGACAAGTCCCGACCTTCAATACTTCGTTCCGGATGTGCCAGAGCCAGCATCTTATCTGTATAAATAAAAAAATAATCGTTGTTGAAATATCTGGTTTTGCGGGCCAGTTTAAGAGCTGCTTCCTGAGCCTCTTTTTCAGTCAATTCACCAGATTTATATAAAGCATAACAACTATCAACCTGAGCAATAAAGATTGTCATTGCATCCTTGATTGCCTGTTTACGATCTTCAAAAGCATGCTTGCGGTAACGGTTCAGAGACTGATGCCCCTCCTGCAGATAAAGCATACCCATTCTGATTGTATTTCGAGCGGTGCGCCCTTGGGCCTCAATCATATCTTCTTCAAGAGTGGAGCTGGTAAAAATTAATGTAGCCAGCGTAGCAGCAACAACAACAGCTGCCACAATATATGAAATTCTAGTACTGATTGAGCGGAACATGAATTCTCCTTGAATATATAAATACCTGCAGACTCTTAAAATTAATATCCCATATTTACCGCTGCACCCTGTAGAGTCAAGCTTGTGCCGAAAATATCTGGCATAGAACCAAAAAAAAGGCCCTCCGTAAAACGGAGAGCCTTAAGAATCGACATAAATTGAAAGCTATGCAGGAGCAGGAACTGCTTCCGGTGCAACAGGAGTAAACCCTTTTTCTGCAGCCTTGCCGGGAAGAGATTCGAGAGAACGCTCTTCAAGGTAATCCACAGCATTAGCATGCAGGTATTTGAGGAATGCGTTGTTAAGCGCATGACCGGAGGCGTATACTTCGAAACGACCCTGCAGGGGCATTTCAAGAACAGCCATATCACCGATAAAATCAAGGATCTTGTGTCTTACAAATTCATCAGCGAAACGCAGACCGCCGTCGTTCAGGATACCGTAGTCATCAAGGACAACTGCGTTATCGAGAGAACCGCCCAGGGCAAGACCGTTGGCGTGCAGGTATTCTACCTCTTTCAGGAAACCGAAAGTTCTGGCTTTTGCCAGCTCATCCATGAAAACATCCGGGGTGATTTCCAAAGAGAGAGTCTGTTTACCGATCTGGGGATGTTCAAAATCAATAGTATAATCAACAGCAAAACCATCATGGGGGAAAGCCCTGACGTACTTGCCGTCCTGTTCGAAATTAAGTGACTTGCTGACAGCAAGAACCTTGCGGGGCTTGGAAAGGTCGCGAACACCCGCCTGACGAAGCAGGTATACGAAAGGTCCGGCACTGCCGTCCATGATGGGCAGTTCATTACCTCTTACTTCAACATGTATATTATCAATGCCCATTCCGCGCACAGCGGCAAGCAGATGTTCCACTGTGGAAACGGAATCCTGTCCATTACCGAGAGTGGTAGCAAGTCCGGTGGCTACAACCAGATTGGGATTGGGAGTAATAAAAGAGCTTCCAGAACCTGTGTGAAGTGAAAAAAGGATTCCGGTATCTTCTACTGCGGGTCGAAGCACAATTTCCACCTGTTTCCCGCTATGGAGCCCGATCCCCTTGCATCTTACTGTGTTCTGAATAGTTGTTTGTAGCATATAATCTCCTGTTGCCTTTCTTTAAAGCAAATATTATGCCACATAAAGACATTTGCTAAGCATCTGTTTTTATTGATATTTTAAAATATATTGTTCTTCTGCAACGTAACCAGTTGTATTTTTACAACAACCCTAAACATACAGTGTGGTTTTTTTACAACCATCCGGCAAAGCTATCTCTTTTTTGCCACTACTATGCGATCATGACCTGAAAGATCCTTATGAACCTCCACCCGACCAGAAAAAAACGAACATGATTCAAAAATATCCTGAGCCGCCTGCCCCTGAAGATAGCCGATCTCCATGAACACAGTCCCGCCCTTTTTCAGAGCTGCTCCGATTCTAGGTGCGCTCTTTTTAATATCTTCATCCCCATCAGGTCCGCTAACCAGTGCAGAGACTGGTTCAAAGGCAGCTACTTCCGGGCTAATTTCTGAAAGCTCAGCTTCGCAAAGATAAGGAGGATTAGCCAGCAGCAGGTCATAGTACCCGTCAGCCAGAATCGGCTCATTAAAATCAGCCCGCACAAACTGAACCCGATCCGCCACGCCATGAAACCGCGCATTCTGCTGCGCAATGGCCAAGGCATCGGCACTCAAATCAACAGCTACGCCACGGGCTTTGGGGAAAAGTTTAGCCACTGTGACCGCCAGAATTCCCGACCCGGTCCCGAAATCAGCAAAGAAAAATCCATCGTCCGCAGCATACAAATCCTGCACCTTTTCGACAATCTCTTCTGTCTCAGGACGCGGAATCAAAACACCGGGACCGACTTTGAAATCAATACCGTAAAATTCCTTTACGCCGAGAATGTAGGCCGCAGGTTCGCCGGAAGCGCGGCGTTTCACCAGCTCATCAAATTCGGAAATAAGTTTCGGCTCAACAGCACTGCCCTGCTCCGTGATCAACTGAATCCGGCTTAAGTTAAAAACCTTTTCCGCAAACAACTGCGCAGACAAAGCAGGGGAATCAACCCCTGATTCACGCAAAGTAGCTGTAGCTGCGGCGAGAACATCTTTGAGTTTTAAATCAGCCAAAATCAATCTCCAAAAATCAAAAAACGGGATATTAAGAAATATCCCGTTCCGATTAAATCTAATCAGCGAAGCATAACAAAAGGGTTTACGGCCCCCGCAAGATCGCCGAAGTCTAGTCCTGAGCCTGTTGTTTCAGGGCTTCAGACTGGTAGTGACCGACAAGAGAATCGACAACTTCGTTCATATCCCCTTCCATTACAGCATCAAGCTTGTAGAGAGTCAGGTTGATACGGTGATCAGTCACCCTTCCCTGTGGAAAGTTGTAGGTACGAATACGTTCGGAACGGTCACCGGACCCGACCTGTGCGCGACGCTGTTCAGCCATTTCCGCATGCTGTTTGTCCTGCTCTGCCTGTAACAGACGGGAACAGAGAACCTTCATAGCCTTGGCTTTGTTCTTGTGCTGGGATTTTTCATCCTGACAGATAACAACCAGCCCGGTGGGAAGGTGAGTGATACGGATAGCGGAGTCAGTGGTGTTAACGGACTGACCGCCGGGACCGGAAGCACGGAACACGTCGATACGCAAATCTTCGTTACGGACCTGAACGTCGACTTCTTCAGCTTCAGGCATAATCGCAACAGTCGCTGCGGAAGTATGAATGCGGCCCTGAGTTTCAGTAGCGGGAACGCGCTGAACACGGTGGGTACCGGACTCGTACTTCATTTTGGAGTAAATACGGCTACCACTGATGGCAGCAATGATTTCCTTGAAACCGCCTGTTCCGGTGGGGTTGGAGTTCATGACATCAACCTTCCAACCGTTGGATTCCGCAAAACGGGAATACATGCGGAAAAGGTCAGCCGCAAAAAGAGCCGCTTCTTCACCGC
Organism: Maridesulfovibrio spiralis (SeqCode); assembly: GCF_048571135.1. Taxonomy (NCBI): domain Bacteria; kingdom Pseudomonadati; phylum Thermodesulfobacteriota; class Desulfovibrionia; order Desulfovibrionales; family Desulfovibrionaceae; genus Maridesulfovibrio; species Maridesulfovibrio spiralis (SeqCode). The sequence continues at coordinate 6,125 of NZ_CP182344.1, forward strand.
CGGTACCGGCACGGATTTCAAGGATGATGTTCTTGCCGTCCATGGGATCTTTGGGCAGCAGCAGAAGCTTAAGCTCTTCCTCAAGCTTAGGCAGGCGAGCCTTGATTTCAGCAATTTCCATCTCGGCCATTTCGCGGATTTCGGGATCAGAATCCTTAGCCATTTCCTTGTTATCTTCAAGGTCGGCAGACAGCTGTTTGTACTCGCGAAAAGCGGTCACAACTTCGCCGAGTTCGGCATGGGCCATGGTTACTTTGCGGTAACGATCCTGATTATTGTAAACTTCCGGGTCTGCAAGCTCCTGCTCCAGATCCATGAAAGAACGTTCGATCCCTTCCAATTTGGCAAACATCAGCTGTTTCCTCCATCAGCATCAACATCGGCAGCAACCGCGGAATTAAGTGCCGCCAGAGCAACTTCAATCTGCTCTTCGTCCGGCTCGCGGGTAGTCAACAGCTGCATTCCCATTCCTGGCAGGCAGGCGGCCTTGCACAGGGCCTTGTCCTCGTGTTTTGCGGAAGCCTTGATCATCTCATAGGCTACAGCAGAAACCGGAGCCATCAGCAGCAGCTTGATACCGACTATATATAAATGTTTAAGCACGAACCCTTGCGGTGCCCAGATAGCAACAATCATGGGGACCAGCACAGTGAAAAGCAGGATACTCACCACCAATACGAACAGCAGAAAAGCTGTTCCGCAGCGGGGATGGAGCCTGCTGAATTTTTTGATCTCGCATACATTGAGGTCGCCCCCGGCTTCATAGGCCCAGATGGCTTTATGCTCTGCCCCGTGATATTCGAACACGCGTTTAATATCCGGCACAAATGAAATGGAAACAATGTAACCGATAAACATAAGCATCTTAAAAAAACCATCCCAGACATGAAAACTCAATGAGTCTACACCGCCGGAATAGCCCCACCACTTCATGGCTACTGAAAAAAAGTGTGGCAACACAACAAAAAGGCCCAGCGCTGCGCCCAGTGCGATGACCATGGTCAGCACAAGGTGAAATGTGGTCAGTTCGCCGTCTTCCTCTTCATCAAGAGCCTGTGTAGCGGAATAGTTCAGAGCCTTAACACCGTTGACCATGGTCTCCATAAAAATAGGAAAACCGCGCAGAAAAGGCTTTTTCATAAACGCGGGTGTCAAAGAAAACCAGGGTCTGAGTTCAACTTTGATTTCACCGTCAGGACGACGGACAGCAATGGCAAGATTGTCCTTTGCGCGCATCATAACGCCTTCGATAACAGCCTGTCCGCCAACTGATTTAGCTGCGGACATCAGAAGAGATAATTTCAAATCCGTTTCCTCACTGAAAAAGCCTTACGGCCAGTAAAATAATAATGCTTCTCAGTAGAATAATCATTAACAGCCGTCAAGCAAGACTGAAATTGAATATCATTACGAAAAATACAGCGGGGAGGGATTTGAAATGTCCCACCCGGCTACGATGCAGGACTTTAAATATTAAAAAAAGGACATGCCTCTACCGTATAATACGGCAGAGGCATGTTCACGCGGCAAAACCGCAGAAATATGAGCTAGTTGCCCTTAACTTTGTCGGCTGCGCTGAAGTTACCGAACTTCTTCTTGAAGCGATCGATACGACCAGCGGTATCAACGAAGCGCTGCTTACCGGTGTAGAAAGGGTGGCAGTTGGAACAAATTTCAGTGCTCACCTCTTCACCCATGGTAGAGTAAAGCTCAGACTCATAACCGCAGTGACAGCGGACAGTTGCTTTATAAAGCTTAGGATGGATATCTTTTCTCATGATTTTCTCCTGTTTTGTTAACCGTGAAAACAAGGCCAAGTACACCTGCGCTTAATAATATGCAAGCTTTTTTTGCCCAGTTCCGCAATTTTTGGTGCAATAAGTTAACAGGCTCGCCGGACTTCCGTCAAGCGACCGGGTTGAGCAGACAACCAGATGCCTACTGACAATTCAGCTATCAAGCCGGGTGAACATACTTTACCCATTTAATCTTAATAACCGGACCGTCAACAGTCACCTATCTACCAAACTCGAACAAAAAAGGCGGGATCGCGAGGATCCCGCCCAAATATCTGAAAGCCGTCTGGAACTAAACGCAGCCAGTAGGCTTGGGCAGACCAGCCATCTTACAAGCTCCCTTACCGGGACCGGAGGGGAACAGTTCGTAGATGTGCTTCAGTTTGAAACCAGTTACTTTAGAGAGGATACGCACCATAGGAGCGATACCGTTCTTCTTGTAGTAGTCCTGCAGGAAGTCGATAACTTTCTGGTGTTCTTCGTTGAGTTCTTTGATGCCTTCGGACTCTTTGCAGAAGTCAACCCACTCAGGGCACCAGTCTTCAAACTTCAGGAGGAAACCGTCTTCATCAACGTCAAAGCTCTTGCCCATGAATTCTACGATAGCCATAATAATACTCCTAGGAATATATATATTTATTACTTTAGGTCCAGACCGTGTCGAACCTGCCATATCCAAAAACAGCGATCCGCTGTTTCACGACTATTTTGGAGCACAAAACGTCACGCGTTTTTTGCTTAAATTGAGATAAGCCTTTAACCGCGTTCTTGTCAATCAAGTTCTTAACAGAACTACTCAAAACAGAAACTTATTTGTCGAGTAATTCCTGTAAGTGGGGTTGCGCATACTCGAGGGAAGGATCGAGTTCAAGAGCAGTTGTCAGATACTCGATAGCTTCGTCATCTTCACCCATGAATTTATGACACAAGCCAAGATTGGCAAGGTCTGAAGCTGATCCGCTGTCGAGTGCAAGAGCTGCTTTGAAATCCACAGCAGCCAGCGCGTAATCTTTGGCCTTGAACTTGGCCACACCGCGCAGGTTGAAATACTCTTTGGCCTCGTCATCAAGCTCAATAGCCCGGTCGAGAAAAGGAATTGTTTCCGGCCAGCGCTCTTCGAGAGACAGCGCATAGGCGGTATAGAAAGCGGAAAGCGCCTTCTCTTCATCCGCGGGCTGAACGTCAACCGCAATGCTGAACATATCAACAGCGCGGGAAGTATCACCGCCACGCAGAGCGAGCATGCCTTCAAAGAAAGGAATGAAGTAAGGCCCGTCGTAAATGTCGGAGATCACGTCCAGTCCGTCCCCGGCGATGTCGAGAGCCACTTTCTCAGAGAGAATGCGACCGACAAAGAGACCGAGGCTGGCGTGCGGGGTACGCTCGCGGAATTGGAACCCGGGTACGAAGTTGTAATTTGCGGAAACGCCCAATTCAGGGTGGGTGGTATCCACAGTGTACAGTGTGTACCCCTTTTCTTCGAGCTGTGCTGCAAAGGTCTTCAGTTCGTCATAAATATCATCACTTTCAACAGACGGCAGGGAATTCATTTTCACGCACTGCCCTGCTCCGAGCCAACCGGTCTGTTCGATCTCGGTGAACTTGGGCAGCCCGGAAGCTTCGTAAACACGTCCGGTTTCAAAGTCTCCGGCAAGCTGCGCGACTTCGGTAAAGGCACGGATTGCAGCCTTGCACGGGGAGGCGGATGTACCGGCGGTGAAAACGATCTCACTCATGCCCGGAAATGTCGCGGGGTCCCAAGCGGTAACCGCAACGGTGGGCAGAGGCATGCCAAAAGAAAAGTCATTGATGATGTATTTGATGTCATTGTCATCAAAACATTTGCAAAGATCAGCAAGCACTTCGTCTTCGCAGGAAGCAGGATCAATAACCGGAACTTCAGGACGATCGCGGTCGATCACTGCACAGACGTGCCTTTCAACCAGCTCACTCGCTCCCTGAAGAATTGACTCTTCGGGGGAATTACCTGCGGAAGATCCGTTGAACTCGTTAAGAATCTTGAACCAATCCAGCGGCACATATTCTTCTTCCCCGGTGAGAACATTCAGTGCGGGATAGAAATGCCAACGTACCAGATCGAGAATAACCCGTGCCTTGCCGGGGTCCATTTCTTCGCCCACGGACTGCAGGATTTTCTCGATGGAAATAACTTTACCGGGCCAGAGTTCTTCTGCTTCGCTGTACGTAGCAAGGGTGAAATTCTCAGGCTTGGACCAGAAGCTGAAAAAGCTGAACCTTTCCACCAGCTCCATTAGTGCGGAAGCTTCGGCCTGCGCGACCGAGGCCCCCTTACCCATCTGCTTACGGGTGGGCATAACTTCACGGGCACTATCGCCGCATTCACTGATGAATACGGGGATACCGAGGCGTCCGGTGTCAACTTTACGGGTGCATTTCAGCACACCGTTGCACTTTTCATCCAGCAACGCTTTTACACGGCTGACGGTCTCCTCCGGGCTGACCGCTTTATCCTGATCCTTGGAGTAAACTTTGGGGCAAGATTTAAGTTCAAGCATTATTTAACCCCCATGCGGACCAGAGAAACGATGGATTTACCTTCACCGGGACCACCGGCAACAGTCGCTTCCTGACGCATCAGGCGATAGCTGTCTTTGGTCTGCTCGAAAAATTTCTTACCGCCGCGTTTTTTATCCATAGCCAGCAGTACTTCGGAACCCTTGGTATCCGCCAGATGCTTGGCAATGAAGCCGGGCAGCGATTCAGCAACATCGTCGCGGTGCAGTATCTCGCAACCTAGAATGTAGTTAAATTTATCTTCAAGGTCGGTCTCGGCAAAATCAACCTTGCGCATGCTGATCTTATCATCAAGCTTGTTGCGGCAGACATTCAAACGAGCAAACAGCAAAGCATCATCGTCAGTATCAGCGAGTACGACTTCGTAACCACGGCTCGCAGCAACCATGCCGCAAAGTCCGCCGTCAGTGCCTACTTCCAGAAATTTAGCACCTTCGGCTGCCTTGAATTTCAAAGCATAAAAACCGAGCACAAGGGAGGAAGGCCATATTTTAGCCCACAGAGGCAGATCAATCTTCTTTCCGCCTCTGGCTTTGTTCACAAGCTTATCGAGATAGGCGGGCATATCCGCAATCTGCGCCAGTTCAAAAATCTGATCGCCTACTTTGACTTCTTCAAACTGAATTGCACCAAACTTGTTGCGGGCAGCCGCAAGCAGCTCATCAAAAGTCGCAGCGGGTTTCAACGCTATATTTTTCAAGGAGACCTCCTGAAGGACTATTTGAAATTCGATTCATCCTGCCGGGCAGGTGAAGACTGGTTTTTATGAAATATAATTTCCGCGAAGAAAGAGGAGTAATCATTAACCTGCAACGGGTCAACAGCTGAATCTCAAGCTTTAATACAGATAATGAAGCTAAGAGCGGACTTCTGACGACAACAGGTATAGAGTTGCTTAAAATCCCCGGCCGACTTTATCCCAAAGTTCCCGGTAGGTCCGGGCAATCTCGGTGTAATGGCTGATCATCTGCGGCGGCAGGGCTGTCTGGGATTCACCACATATGAACATGCAGGCAAGAGCCAATTTTGCACGTATAAAGTCCCCGCTCTCCCGACGCCTTTGGACTGATCCGGACAAACCATTTACCAGGTCGAGCACTTCCTGCGCCCGAGCTTTTGCACTGTGTTTTTCATTAACCAGCCGCTCGCCTTCGCGCGCAATCTCTAAAAGTTTTTTCTCATCACAGAGCATTTCACGCGCGATTTCGGCTGCATGCTGCGCATTACCCCGCTCATATGTAGGCAGGATGTTTTCACCGGGAGTAAACAGATCATAAAGACCGTTGTCGCAATCTTCGGTCAACACAGCAGCTCCGCAGGCAGCTGTTTCAAAAGTACGGAAATTCAATTCCCCGGCAGCAGACTGGTTCAGAATTATCTTTGAACGGGCAAAAAGAGGCTGATAAGCACCCTGCTTCACGAGAATAGGACAAAACCTGGCAAATTTATCCAGAAACTGCTTTCGCGGAAGGTTCTGCTTATTCCCCACAGTGCCGACAAAACAGACCGGAATCTCCCGGCTAGTAGAGTCATTAAAGGCCCTTCTTTCATTATAAAAAAGCGGAAACCACTCATTCCTCTTGGGGTAATCGCCCTCATGGAAAAGCGGCACAGCATTCTTCTGCGCAACCAATGAACAGTCAAAGCCATATGAATACGGCACATGCCACGGGTTACAATAAGTATCGATAAAAAAACCTACGGTGGGACACTCAAGGGCTTCCAAGCCCCAGACACGCGGAATATTTCCTACGTCATGCCAGAACACGAAATCAGGCTGGAATGAATATTTTTCGAAAAGAGAAATCAGATCGCGGTAAAACAGCGGACGGTTGACCTGCAGAAAATGATCCCCTTCATCGGGGGTACTGCTCCAACGGACAAGAAAGACCTCGTGCCCCAGTTCCTTAAATGCAGATGCCAAAAAATCGGATTCAAGTGCTAAAATTTTCATATCACATACCTTGCACATTGCGGCCGCAAGCCTGCCGCTGATAAATAAAAACCCAGCATTGAAAAGACACTCACTGATTTTCCAATTCTATGGCCCAGAAAAGGGACCGGCCCAGCCAGCCCCCTTAACCCTCAAAAATTAATTTGGCATTTCAACTTTTTTAAGGCTGATTTTCTTTTCGCCTTTGTAGGTTCTGTAAATTGAACCGTTATCGGTAATCCAGACTTTAACGCTGTTTCCGATTTTGATGGTGTCACCATCAATCTTGCCCCACATCCACTGCGCACCTTTACTGCCTTTTTTCCAGCGCGCATAGATTCCGTAGCGCCCATCCTTCTCGACCAAAGCATACGCAAATTTTCTTGCTTTAAAGAATCCGACCAAACCCGGATTAGGGGCACTGACAACCTCAACCACAGCTTTATCAGGAATCGGGGTGGCAACATCCTCTGCTGTAATTTCAAACGCAAAACATGTACCTGCAGACATCAGAATGAAGGCAAGTACGACCATTAGAACCGACAATCTATAAACTTTCATACAATTCCCCTGTTATTAATTGCAAAATAACATACAGACCATATTGTAGGTTTGCAATCAAAACATGAGATACTTCAATGAAAACAAAGGGCAAAAAAATCCGACCATCAGATACGGTCAGAAAGCGGAATGGATTGCGGAATCTTAAAGGCAACCGAATTCTCATGCGGAAAAGGTCGTACAGTTCAATTATATCTCAAAAAATCAGAACTCTGCTTAAAAGAAACGGACCGCCCTGTAAAGGACGGTCCGTATAAATTCTGGAGCGGGAAACGAGATTTGAACTCGCGACCTCAACCTTGGGAAGGTTGCACTCTACCACTGAGTTATTCCCGCTGAAATATCTATGAGTTACATAAAAGAAACGGACCGCCCTGTAAAGAACGGTCCGTATAAATTCTGGAGCGGGAAACGAGATTTGAACTCGCGACTCCAACCTTGGCAAGGTTGTACTCTACCACTGAGTTATTCCCGCGGTTTGGAGGCGACATCCAGATTTGAACTGGAGAATGGAGGTTTTGCAGACCTCTGCCTTACCACTTGGCCATGTCGCCTAATTGAGTGCAATGTAAGCAACTCAACTGAAAAGAGTTGGACCGACGATTAGATCGGTCCGGAAAATTCTGGAGCGGGAAACGAGATTTGAACTCGCGACTCCAACCTTGGCAAGGTTGTACTCTACCACTGAGTTATTCCCGCTGAAGCGTAGCTAGCTACGGAAAAGAATTGGACCGACCTATCTTGATCGGCCCGGAAAAATATGGAGCGGGAAACGAGATTTGAACTCGCGACTCCAACCTTGGCAAGGTTGTACTCTACCACTGAGTTATTCCCGCAGGATATATACCTTCGAAGTGGATCGAAGAACGGGCCGGCCGATTTCGGTCGGCCCGATTTTTAACATGGAGCGGGAAACGAGATTTGAACTCGCGACTCCAACCTTGGCAAGGTTGTACTCTACCACTGAGTTATTCCCGCGAAATGGAGGCGGCATCCAGATTTGAACTGGAGAATGGAGGTTTTGCAGACCTCTGCCTTACCACTTGGCTATGCCGCCATTTTTTTTGGAGCGGGAAACGAGATTTGAACTCGCGACTCCAACCTTGGCAAGGTTGTACTCTACCACTGAGTTATTCCCGCTCACGAAAAGCGAAGCAGTTTTTAACTTTATGTACGAAAACTGTCAACACTTTTTTTAAAATTATTAAATTTCTTGTTTCACTCAACGTATTCAACAGCAAACTAAAATGGTCAATCATTTTGCTTACTTTTGACCCGAAAAGCCAAACAACTATTTTCAAAGAACCGACTTCTGCGTCGTTGAAAGAGTGTTTAGGGCAGGCAAAAACTTTTGTCAACCGTTTTAAATTTTTATTTTTTTATTTTTTTTTATCATGCCCTTTACTTCTATGCCTACTTTAGGCTAATACCATTCATCTTAAAATATGTTGGAGTTGTTTAGGAAAACTCGTAACCCCACCTCCTATACACAAAGAGAGGTTATCAATATGGAACAGAAAGATATTGAATACTTCCGCGAAACCCTGAACAAGATGCTTGATGACATCCTTCAGAAGGGTCAGGAAACCATCGAAGACATGACTGAATCCGGGGAAACATATGCTGACCCCGCAGACCGTGCAACCGCTGAGTCCGACCGTGCCTTCACTCTCAGACTCAGAGACAGGGAACGCAAACTTATTAAAAAAATTCAGAAGGCCATCCAGCGTATTGATGACGGTGACTTCGGTGTATGCCATGCATGCGGCGACGACATCTCCGTACCCAGGCTCAAGGCCCGCCCGGTAACCACCCTCTGTATCGCCTGCAAAAGCAAGCAGGAAGAAGAGGAACAAAACCGCGGAGACTAAGTCCGGATCAACTAAATGGATGCACACTTCTTTCGTGCCCTGACCGGCGAACTTGAGGAAAACCTCAAAGGCCGCAGGGTGGAAAAAATATTTGCCCCCGCTGAGGGAGTGTGGACTTTCGCGCTCCAGTCAAAGGGAGGTAAGGAATATCTTCTTTTCAGGCCCGCCAAATCGGTGGGCCTGCTCTTTATTTCAAGGGTAAAACCGGTCAATCCCCCCAGTCCGCCAGCACAGGTCATGTGGCTGCGCAAACGACTGGCCGGACGCAGGCTCTTTGAAGCCCACCACGACTGGATCAACCTGCGGGTTGCCTTTACCCTTTCCCCATGGAAACAACGCGACAAATACCGCTATCTGCTGCTGGACATGAAAAAGGGTGTTTCCCTGATTCATGACCTGCCGGAAGGATTCCCTGCGCCCGTAAACTGGCCTTCATACGATGCAGCCCGCAGCGATGAAGACATCTGGCGCGAGTATCCACAGATCTCCCCTCCCCTGCGCAAGACCTTAAGCGCGCTTTCCGAAGACGACGGACGCGCCCTGCTGGACCGCCTTGAAATAGGCACCAGCAACCGGTTTTATATTGTGGAAAAGAAGGGAGAACTCAGCCCGCCTCGTGTCTGGGCAAATCCCAAGGCTACCGAGCAGGCATACGATTCCGCCATTGATGCGGCTTCCATTTATGGAGAAAAGGTTCTTTTCCCGGTCATGGAACGTATGGAAAATGCTGAGCAACGCAGCACACTCAAATCCGGTAAAAGAAAATTCAAAAAGGTTTTCCAGCGCATTGAACAGGAAGAGGAACGCTTACGCAAACTTCAGGACCGCAAGATCGAAGCCGAAGCCCTGCAAGCGGAAATGTACCGTCTGAAGGATTTGCGTGAGCTGGATAGAGTGACGGTTAACCATCCCGAACATGGCGAAATGGAAGTCGAACTAGACCCGCTGTTGACCCCTGCTGAAAACATGGAAAAGATCTTCCGCTTTGCAGCCAAAGCCAAGCGAGGCTTCAAGCACATGGAACGACGCAGGCTGGAAGTGGAAGCCGAGCATGAACAATTCCTCAAAGCGAATCTAATGCCCTCTTCCAACAAAGGTCAGAAAAAGAAAAACGTCGAGATACCCAAAAAATATAAGAACATCGCTGCAGCCCTGTTCATTTCTTCCGACGGTTTTCTTATGATCCGAGGCAAGAACAGCAAAGCCAACCACGAAATTCTTAGTAAGGTCTCCTCTGTTTTCGACTACTGGTTCCACGTCCAAGGCGGACCCGGCTCACATGTCGTACTCAAACGGGATCATCCCAGTCAGGAAGTTCCGGAACAAACCCTGCGCGAAGCAGCTGTCCTTGCTGCACTCAAAAGCTACCGCACCAACGACTCCAAAGCGGATGTCATGTGCGCGCTGGTAAAAGATGTACGCAAGGTAAAAGGCTGGGCACATGGGCAAGTCGCCGTAGACAGCGTGCTGCAAAACCTGCACGTCGATATAGATCAGTCACTGGAAGACAAACTGGCTAAGGAATAATTTTGCCTACCGGCGGTCCCTGCAGGGAGGCTTAAACCATTTTGGGAAAAGGGTTTGTTTCACTGTCGTTATCCGTAAGACTCGAGCAAGAAGCTCTCGCCTAACGGCTAATGCAAGAATCCCAGAACTTTTTATCGGGGCTTCGCCGCTTCGCATTAAGAATTACCCAAAAACATGGCCCGCAATATTTATATTGCGGGCCATGTTTTTGGGTTTGCTTTTAGACATCAACCGGCGAAGCTTAATAAAACGTCTTTTAGGAAAAGGGGATGAGGCATCAACACTAAGCCGTCCGGGAAATTCCCTGAAGCATGGCGAGTACTTTGTTTTGTTCCTGCTCAAATCTGTTAGCGACACTTTTTTGTACTCGTTCAGTTGAAGACGAGAACTGCCCTTTTCGTTCGCCGTAAATTTCTTTGACCAGATCAGCGGGAAACCCTTTGCTTTCAGCATTGGCTGCCAGCTTATCGATGGCTCTTGATATCAATTTGGAAGCACCGGTGGGACCGTGCTGCACAGAGGTGGACCAGAGAACTTCACGCACCGGAGCGGGCAGGGAATTCATGTCGATTCCGGTATTTGCGAAAATCATCTTGGCAGCGGGATCGTAGTGGCTACCCTGAATAAAATCGTGCTGTAATTTTTCAAAACCACTGGGATCGGCATTGGCAATCTGCTTCCAGAGATCGGGCATAGTCCCGGCCTTGGAGCCAGTATCGGCAGGCCCTGCCCCGAGCAACTTGTTGGCTATTTCCGGGGCCTTGTCTTTAAGAAACTGAATGAATTTATCCATAGTCCCGGTCTTGGATGCTATCTGGTACTTGCCATAGGAGGTACCACCTACACGGTCATAGCCGATGGCGGAAACACCTTTTGAACCGGACTCAAATTTTGCGGAAAGATCACCGGACACAAGCGGCATGTCCATTTTTTTGACAGAAGTCTCCTGAGCGGAAACCGGATTAGCTCGATATGAGTTTAGATTCTGTGTTCTCCCTGCGCCCTGCGATCCCTGCAGACCCTTTATGGAATTCAGCGCACTAAGCGCCTCCAGCATGAGCAGGTCATTCATAACACCCATATCCATATTGTTGGACATCTCATCGCCGGAACCACCTGAAAACAGCTTATTAGCCATCATCATTTCCATGTCAAAAGCCCCGGCCTGCCCTTTCACGGCGGCAGGGTTCGGTGCTGAGTTCCCGGGCTTACCGGAAACATTCCCCAGCATCTTCATCATCGTGGCAATATCGTTGGTCACATTGGTCATGGCTTCCCTCTGTCAAAATAATATCTGTTCGACATAAGAACTGCACCAAGTGTACCAACCGCAATCATGAACACGCACACAAAGAAAAAGGCTCTCCCGGATATTACCGAAAGAGCCTGTAATCGTTTTAGAACAGCACTAATCAATCTTCTTCATCTTTACCGTCATTAATGAGAAAAAGTTCCCTCTTTTTCTTTTCAAAGACAACTGCAGCCCTGAATGCAGAAATCGCAAGGGCCAAAATACTCAGGATCAGGATCAGACCTTTTTGAAATTCCCACTTCTGCCTGATAATCATATCGACAATAAAATTCGGTGGGAAATTATTGGAATAGTAAATCAGCAATGGGATGCACAACAGTGCCAGACCGAGAAAAACCACCTCCAACCATACAAAGCTCCTGCCCAGCAACATGATGAATAAAGTGGAATCTCGGATGACACGTAGTGTGACCAGCCGTTTTCGAAGCTTTCTCAAGCGTTCTTCAATACGATCGAGATAACGCTGGGTCTTGCGGAATGTCTCCGCGGCATTGAGCTGCTGGGTTTTAATCCAATAAATCTTATCTGCGCAATAGTTGAAATCACTGTTGAATTCGGTCAGCAGCTTCGGAAATGGGAACCATGAAGCTTCACGCTGTACATCAAGTAAATCCTCGCGATATATTTCCAGCTTTTTGTTGATAACCTTAATTTCATACTCAACGCGCTTTTCAATCTCTTCCGTAAGTCTCGAAATACCGGCTGTGAGCTGACGAAAAGCAACATAGTTTTTAATCTTGGCCAGTTTATTCATACGATCCATAAACCGGGTGGCTTCATCCGCAAACTCATGCCCCTCTTCAAACCACTGAGCGAGGTCTGCAGATAGCGTATCCATGCCTGCGGCAACTTCTTTAGCTTCAGCCTCTGCAACGTCCCATAGCTCTCCCATTTCCTGCAGGACAGTCAAACGACCGCGATCTAACTCCGGGTCAATTGCCAGCCTGTTAAAATAATGGGGATCTTTCAATACAATATCCTGAAAAGAAGAGATCGCCTGTTCCGCAAATCCCATCTTAACCATGCAAACCGCACGGCGGTAATGCGGTTCCAGCCACTCGGGACACCTTCCCTGCGCTCTTCTGTAAATATCACTGGCCTCGCCGAATTCGCCCAGAATTTCCTTCATCCGGCCCTGCAAATATATAAAATAGCCCTGTTGCAGGGGCGAATAACAAAGCCTTTCTGCCTCCTGCCAATAAAAGAAAGCCTGCTCCTGATTCCCCATCTCCAGCTCATAAAAAGCCATCAGAGATCTTGGCTGATAACTGCGGCTGAAACGAATCATGGCATTCTTGATAAGAATTTCAGCTTCATTGCGTGACCCAAGTCGCAAAGCTTCCAGTGCAGACCAGATAAGCTCACCCTCTTCCGGCCCCTGGTCCTTAATACCACGCGGCCAGTCCTTACCCCGGCTGCGCCAGACCATATACAAAGTTCGAAGCTGTGAAATTGAGTTGATCGCAAACAAAGCCCGGGTGACTATACCTTCATAGCCCTTACCCTTATGCAGAAGACTGGAAAAATCTTCAATGACGTCTTCCTTTCCCTGCATCTGCATATCGATACTTTGAAAGCCCTCAGTAAATTTATCACTATCAACGGCCGCCAATTGCTTCCAGACCACAGGGTCCAGCCCGACGAGAGTGCGGCTGGGGCAGAGTTCAGGAGGATGGTTTTTCATTCCGCAATAAAAACAATCCTCATATTCCCCCACTGAAACCCGGCGCGAAATGGTTACCGCCATCGCGGAAGAGGCTGAATCATGCACGCCATGCTGCAAACTTACATGACACCAACCATCCACATTCTCCTGCTCGCTGCCGAAACGGACCTCATTAACTGCGAAATCGCTGCCAAGTAAAAACGCATCGCGATAGCGCAGGTGCGGGCAATCCGGTGTAAGCTTATCCCAGTCAAGATTGACTTTCCGGATGACTTCATCGTTAAAACTCATATTCCTCTGCGGAACTAGAGCCATAACTGACGGCCAGTAAGAAACATCTGCACCCTCTTCACTGTTTCTGACGCGGGAGATGAGCATGAGCAACTCACGCAAAAATGTTCTGAGTAACGAGAAAGAGGTAATCGGCAGGATAACCTTCACTTCCGAGGTGATATACTGGATCCCCAACTTCTGAAGCATGACCTGAACTTCCGAGAAGAAAGAACGCCAGCCTTTAATGAAATCTTTATCAGAAGGATTTCCCACCGGGATCATAATAAAATACCAATTCTGCAAGGAGTCATATCCGAGACCTTGATCAGGAACCAATGAAAACCAGCCGGACTTTGAAATACCTGTCGGCGTCCTGACGTCTTCAAGATTCAACCCGACGATTGATTTAACTGAATCAGCAAGTTTAGGATGGATGAGCAGTTCAAATTCAGTGGGCAGTGCGGTTTGCTGATTGGTGAATTCATCATCAACCTTCAAGGAAAGATCAAGATTGTAGTCCACCAGAAGAGTTGCCGGCATAACCTGCATGAAAACCGGCATGGGATTTAAACGGGCCCAGATTTCAAGGCGGGCCACTACCCTGAAGACATCATCGCTGAAGAAAAACCAGTATGACTGGTTTGATTCCTCGCTCATGAGCATGCCACCAAAGTCACGCATACTACGCACAATGGAGTCTTCAAGAGAGGCGCCCCAGACCATCCAGACACCAAAACCACGGTTTACCATACGAGAATGGCTGACAACGGGAAACTTTTCAAATAAGCTTGAAACCGAATACAAAACAACAACTCCTTACCTACGGAGGAATTATGGACATTTCAAAAAAAATTGCAGAGCTTAAACAAGACCCGGAATTTGCCAACAACGTAGGCATGATTCTGATCCACAACGGTATTGTCCGTGGCTGGTCCCGGGGAAGCCGTGAAAAAGTCACCGGTATTGAAATCAAAGCCGACCACGATAAAATCGAACAGATCCGTCAGGAACATGAACAGCTCCCCGGGATTTATAAAATCGTCACCCATGCCAACGAAGGCGTATTCAAACCCGGTGACGACGTGCTCTTTCTCATCGTAGCAGGAGACATCCGCGAAAACGTTAAGGCTTGCCTTTCCAGCCTGCTTGACAGGGTAAAGGCCGAAGCTTTCAGTAAAAAAGAAATCATGGCCTGATAAAGACCATTTCATGGGCCGGGAGCTTTAAGCTTTCCGGCCCTTATAATTTTCAATAACTGCAGCCGCTGGAACCGGTTCTCCATCCAAAATATCCCGGATCAAACGCTCAATTTTATCCGCCTGATCATCACGTCCCCTTTTTCTGCATCCTCCGATATAAAAACCGGACTTACGCTGCAATTCATCAAGAGCCAACCCCCGTTCTTCGCTGGAAAGGATTCCTGCATTCAACAACTTCACTATAGCGTAGATTCTGTATAAGTCCAAACACCCTACGCTATTTGAAAGCTGATCCGGACGGCCACCGTATTTGATGGTCAACCGTTCACGCAAAAGGCCTACCGGATACTTCGTCCCGGCACGCAGCCAGAGATCATAATCCTCGCAGGCAGGCATCTTAGCATCAAAAGGCCCCACTTCATCCCAGAATTTACGGCTGAATATCACACAGGACGGGCTGACCATACACATTGCAAGTGAACGGTCAAAAAACATTCCTTCAGGTTTTTCATGTTTCTTACACTGATTGACCCGCTTGCCCTTGCGAACCCAGATTTCATCAGTCTGGCTGATTTCAAATCCACCGTTTTCCATAAACGGAATCTGCTTGAGCAGCTTTTCCGGAACCCATTCATCGTCAGAATCAAGCAGGGCAATGAACTCACCGCATGATTTCTCAATCCCAAAATTACGTGCAGCCGAAACTCCCCCGTTCTCGCGCCAAAACAGCTTAAGCCGGGGATCATCATACTTCGCCAGTTTATCAGCAGTATTGTCTCTTGAGCCGTCATCAACAACCAGACACTCAAAATCGACAAATTTCTGGGCCAGAACCGAATCCACCGCCCGGCAGATCCGCTCCGCCCTGTTGTAAGTGGGTATAATTACGGACACTTTGGGTCCATCGTTAGAAATATCCAATTAATCACCTGTATTATTACAATAAAAAATAATGTCCAAGCCAAATGTTATTTGATCATGTTAATAAAAAAACATAGGCTATGTATAGCTGCCCAAGGTTGTTTTTTACGCTGATACACATTGTTATCGGCCATTCTAGCTGACCCATTAGTTTACGGATTGCCATTTACCCACATGAAAATTTTCCAAGTCATCAACGTCCGCTGGTTCAATGCCACCTCATGGTACGCCCTGTACCTTAGTAAACTGCTGCAGGATGCCGGCCATGAAGTGCTGCTAATCACAGTTCCCGGTACAGAAACAGAAGCAAAAGCCCGTGAAATGGGCTTAAATGTGGAAACAATTGAACTGAACTCCGCCCACCCTCACAAGCTGGTCAAGGCGTGTGCACAGGTCCTGTCACTGGTCAAAAAACACCGTCCGCATGTAGTCAACTGCCATCGCGGGGAAGCTTTTTTCTGGTGGGGAATACTGCGTAAAATACGTATGGGCTACAAACTGATCAGGACACGTGGGGACCAAAGGCTGCCCAAAAGCGACTTTTTCAACCGTTACCTGCACTCCAAGGTAGCCGACGCGGTGGTAGTTACCAACAAAAAAATGGCCGACCATTTCCTTAAAAAAATGGAGCTGGCCGAAAACCGCCTCTGGCTGATTCATGGCGGAGTGGACAAGGAAAAATTCACATTCTCCCCCGAAGGTCGGCTCAAAATACGTGAACAATTCGGGTTCACTGACGATGATATAGTTGTCGGAATGCTCGGCAGATTCGACCGGGTTAAAGGGCAGAAAGAGCTGATCGAAGCCCTTGCCAAGGCACGTAATAACACACAGGGTAAAAGTGTTAAACTTTTCCTGATCGGCTTTCCTACCGCCACCAGCCAGCATGAAATTGATACCTGGCTGACCGATAACAACCTGACCGACATCACTACCATCAGCGGTAAGTGTGAAGACGTAACCGCCTGCATCTCTGCAATGGATATCGGTGTTATCGCATCACTCTGGTCGGAAACCATCGCCCGCGCAGCACTCGAAATCATGGCCTGTGAAATCCCGCTGATATCCTCTTCCGTTGGCGTAATGCCCGATCTGCTGCCAGCCGAAGCACTATTCCCGCCGGGAGACGTGAACCTGCTGGCCCTTAAACTTACCGAAGCAATCAACAATCCCGAGTTCCGGGAAAAGCTGCTCGAAGAACACAAGCGCACCATGTCGCAACTTTCGGGCGAAGATTTCCTGAAACGGACTATGACTTTATATCAGAGCGTCTTGAATTAAAGATGGTTCCGGCGGCACTACCGTGATTCCCTCCGGGGGCCAAAAAAACTTTTGGCAAAAGTTTCTCTGGACTCTTCAAAACTTTTCATCGGGGCTTCGCCTCTTCGTTTCTAGATCATCAAAAAAGCAGCCCCGCAATATTTATGAAAATATTGCGGGGCTGTTTATTTTCAATCTGACAAATTATCCCGGCGAAGCTTATTAAAACGTCTTTGAAAGAATGGGGATGAGGAGGCATAGAAAACTAATCAGGTCCGAAGGTGGAGCGGATTTTTTCAAGCTGGCGCGAAACTTCGTAGATCGTCCGTGCATAGACCATGGAATGGTTGTAGCGATAGATGACCTTGAGTTTCTTCTCCTTGCTCAGCGAATTTTTCCAACCGTGCCTTTTAAGGAAACTGGCCATGCTGAACAGTGCATCTTCGCGCCCGAACAGGTCTATACGTCCATCGCCGTCCCCATCCACTGCGTAATGAATAGCAGTGCTGGGCATGAACTGGCAGATCCCGAAAGCACCGTAAGGAGATCCGGGAATCTCGGTAGGTACGATTGAATTCCGGGAAGAGAAAGTCAGCAGCGCGGAAAGCTCTTTGTAGGCCCAATCCGCCTTCTTTTTGGTCCTTTTCTTGAGCCATGCCATATCTTTTTCTTCCAGCTTTTCGTAACCAAGTTCGTCATAAAATTTGAGCGGATCAGAACTTGCGGCCATGTTCGCCAGATTATTAAATGCAGGAGCATCGCCGAGAGTGAAACCGAGCTTGGTCTCCACCAGTAAAAGCGCAACCAGCACAGATGGTGCAACACCGTAACGTTTGTCTATTCTTTGCAGCAATTCATAATGCTCACGCAGATAGGAGTAGCCCCCGGCAAGCATGATCGGGCCGACATATCTTTCATCGAATTCTTTTTCGCGGGCCACTTTTTTCGCAGGCGGCTCGAATCTGCGCTTAAGCAGCACCCGCATCTTGCGGGCCATCATTGCGGAACTGTATTCCAGCGAACTGGCCGAAAAGACCGCATCCACATATTCCTTATTGAAACCGTCAGCTACCAGTCTGGCTTTAAGCCCGTCCCAACTGTGGGAATCTGCAGCCGAAGCGAGAGAAGTGCTTCCAAGTATGAAAATAAAAAATAATATCAACAGTTTCCTGCGCATAGAATCTGGAACTCCGTTAAAGCCTGTTCATAGGCACATTGGCCATCTCTTCTTCAAAATCGTCGTCTATGTATTCCGAATAGTCAGCAACATTAAATTTTTTACCGCAAGACCCGCAGCGTAAAAATACGCCCCGTCACTCGCGATGAGTGTACAGATCACCACCACAACTGCTGCATCGACCTTCCTGGTCATGCTTAGCACCCTGCGCGGTTTTATTGAATAGGTTTCTGGCTCTAAACATCGGCCCCTCCAACAGTAAGCAATATAAAATTTATCACAACTCAATGTCCACAATAAAAATCCGGCAGACTGCTGGACGCAATCTGCCGGATAAAGATTTTACTTCAGCTTAAGGCTGATCCAACCCCTAGTTTGTTTTGAGGGAAGGATTCATATCACCCATTGCAACGTAGAGTCTTGCAAGTGCAACCTGATAGTCAGACAGAGCCTGAATAAGCTGGGCTTCACTGTCACTCAGACGGGACTGGGCGTTAAGCACTTCGTTGTTTGTGCTGACCTGAGCCTGATAGCGGGCCATAGCCATACGGTAACCTTCGCGACCAGCTTCAACAGACTTGCGGCCTACACCGATACGGTCTGCAGCAGCCTTGAGGCTGAGCAGCTGGTCCTTGATTTCGTAGGAAGCTTCCAGCTTGGTGTTGTCGTATTCGGACTTGATTTTTTTGACACTATCTTCGGCACGCTTAGCGTCGTAGTATGTCTGTCCCCAGCTGAAAACCTGCCAGTTCAGGTTCGCGCCGACATTCCAGTAGTCCGGACGATCCTGATAGTTATACTTATTTTTGCTTACGGAAGGATCACCGCCGGAGCTTCCATAATTGAAATCAGCAGTGATGTCGGGATAAAAACCGCTTTCAGCGATGGTTACATCTTCTTCTGCTATTTCAACAGACTTACGTGCAATCTCGAGATCGGGACGTCCTTTATCTGCTTTAGCGATGCATTCATCAAGGTTCATGGAGAAAGGAAGATAGGTCAGTTCGCCGGAGTAATTGACTTTCTTCTCGATGGGCAGGTTAAGCAGGGTGTTGAGCCTTGCAACCTTGGAGTCCACAGAGTTCTTGGCAATGAGCAGATCCTGCTCGGCATTGGCAAGTTCAACCTCAGCCTGCAGTACGTCAACGCGAGGTCTCAGACCAACTTGGTAGAAAGCCTGAATAACATCAAGCTGGGATTGCAGACGAGCAACAGAATCCTGCTTACTCTTAACTTCCATGCGGCCCTGCAACAGGGTCAGGAAAGAAGTCTGAATGTTACTGATCAGGGTCAGCTCTGCATTGTAGAGGCTTGCTTCGGTGGAAGCACGCTGCAATTTGGTCTTCTGGTACTTGGAGAGCAGCTCAAAACCTTTGAACAGCGGCTGGCTGACGTTTACGGTGAAAGCCCATTTATCCTGATAGTCTGCCGGAGTATTTCCGGAGCGGGGCTGATCACCGTTGTGGGTGTAGCCGTAAGTAGTAGTCACCGGAGCACCGAATGCACCGCGTTGTCTTTTCACATCACTTTCCGCGGCCAGCAGGCTCTTACGGGCGGCGATAATAGTCGGGTTCTGTTTGAGGCCGAGTTCAACACATTCCTCAAGAGTGAGGGTCATGTCGGCTTCTTTTTCTTCTTCGGTTTCAGCCTGCGGAACCTGAGTGGTGGCTTCCTCCATGGAAACCGGTGCCTTGGCTTCGCCTTTCTCAGCTTCAGCATCCTGCTGTGCGCTGGCGAAAGACGCGAAAGAGAGCATTAAAATCAAAACAACAAAAAACGTAATATTGCGCTTCATTCTACACATCCTGAACGTGTGGTTTTATTCTGCAAGTAATTAGAGATACAAAAATCAAATCTTATATAGATGTTCCTGAGCAAGGAATCAAGTCTCAATTTGTTTTAAACACTATGAAACCTGCGCACAATCCGTTTTATCTCCCTGCAACTTATCAACGGTATGCTTAAGAGCGGGAATAACGGCTTCAAGACTTTCCCGAACGGCTTTGGGACTTCCCGGAAAATTTACCACTACACTCTCTCCCAATGTTCCGGCCACAGCACGAGAAATCATGGCATGAGGGGTTTTAGCCAGTCCCGTTGCTGTGATAGCACGCTCAAAACCGGGCAACCTTTTTTCAATCACCGCAAGGGTTGTCTCGGGGGAGACATCACGCGGCCCGACCCCGGTTCCCCCGGTAGTCATGATCAAATCAAAACCGCACACATGCGCCAGATGCATCAGCAAGGCTTTCAGGTCGTCACTTTCATCCGCAATCAGATAACCCTGTGCAATGGAAACAGGAAGTGCATTTTTTATCATTTCCGCAATTAAAGGCCCGGCTTCGTCTTCACGCTGCCCTGCTGCACCCTTGTCGCTGAGGGTTACATAAGCAAGGGAGTAGCCATCTTTTTTCGGAGACAATTCAATCTTCCCCTGCGGAAGTTCGCCAAGAACTTCAACTGTCCATGACCTCGCTCCGGGAACGCCCGGAGTCCAGCTTCCCGAAAGAATACGCAGCAGGCTTTTACCGCCCTCCTCCAGAATCATCCCGGACCGCAGCCCGGAAAGATTGCCGGAAAGAGAAGCGCATAAACACCCTTCCGGTTGGGAACCCGGATCACCTAACACAATCCTGCTGCCTGCACCTGCAACTTTTATCGTAGAAAAATCACACTTCATCATCTGGAATCACTCCTTAATATAATGATCAGGCCAGCAGTACGGCCAGAATTCCGGTAATAAAAATTCCGTCAAAAGTCCCGGCCCCGCCGATGGAGACCAACGGGGCATCGAGCACCCGCCGCGTAGCAGGAGTGGCGAGATGCAACAGATCCGCACCTATCAATGTTCCGAGACTACCTGCAACATAGGCCGCTATAGGTGCCATTTCACCCTGCACGAAAATCAGGGCCGCAAGCGCGGTAATCAACGGCGGAATGAGTACCGGAATACCGATCCCGACTCCGGGAATTGGCCGGGCAAGGGCGTAGGCAGCAGCACTGACCACCGCAATGCAAAGCAGGATGGAGAAATCGAATCCGTACTTTCCAAGCAGGGAAAGTGAGAGCAGTACCGGAATCACACAGCCACCGAAATTCACAGCCACCACCTGATTGGTCAGGGTTGCGGCATCACGCTGTGCACCCATGGGAGAATACGGATTGAACATGCGCACCTGCCTGATGCGAACATCCGGAACCAGTCTTTCCGAACGGAAAACCGGAATATTGACCCCGCTTCCGAGCAGAGTGGCGATGAGCAGCAAAAATCCCTGTCCCGGAGTCAGGCCCAGTTTTGAGAAAGCCACGGTAACCAGACCAACCTGTACAAATATAAACAAAAAGAATATGAGAACAAAAAAAATGACGCCCAAAAACATCACAGTGGGCAGAGAAAACATGGGACCGCGCATCGGACGAAACTCCTTTTTTGCAAGTGTGGACAAATTCAACCCATTTAATGCTATAAATGCAGACACCTCAAGATTTTATTGCTAATTTAATTTCGGGTTACCAGAGATAATCAGCGTGAGGAAGGTTAATTATTATGAAAGGAATTATTCTGGCCGGAGGATCCGGCACAAGACTCTATCCCCTGACAAGAGTTGTCAGCAAGCAATTGCTTCCGGTTTACGACAAGCCGATGATCTACTACCCGCTTTCCATCCATATGATGTCAGGCATCAGGGACATCCTGATCATATCCACCCCGGAAGACCTGCATAGATTTGAAGACCTGCTTGGTGACGGCTCAAACCTCGGCATCAACATTTCCTACAAAGTACAGCCCAAGCCGGAAGGTCTGGCACAAGCCTTCATCATCGGGGAAGATTTCATCGGTGACGACAGCGTCAGCCTCATCCTCGGGGACAACATCTTTTACGGCCACGACCTGCCTCACATCCTGCAGAAGACAGCCGGACTCAAAGAAGGCGGGACAGTTTTCGCTTACGCGGTCAAAGACCCCAAAAGATACGGTGTAGTCGAGTTCGACAAGAACCAAAGTGTCATAAGTATTGAGGAAAAACCGGAAGTCCCCAAATCCAAGTTTGCGGTTACCGGGCTGTATTTCTACGACAACTCAGTCATTGAGATCGCCAAGAATATCAAGCCCTCCGCGCGTGGAGAGCTGGAAATCACCGATGTAAACAACGAATACCTCAAACGGGGCAAACTCAACGTGGAGTTGCTCGGACGAGGATATGCATGGCTGGACATGGGAACCCACCAGTCTCTGCTTAGGGCGGCGTCATATGTGGAAGCTGTTCAGGAAAGACAGGGCTTCATGCTCGCCTGCCTGGAAGAGATCGCCTTCCGCATGGGCTATATCTCTCTTGATGAACTCAAAAACATGGCCAGTGACATGATGAAAAACGACTACGGTCAATATCTGATGGGAATTTATAACGACGCAAGGGATAAAGAATAATGAAAAAATCAGTCATCATCCTGACAACAATTCTGGCTCTGATGCTTCCGGCTGCGGCTTTTTGTGCGGAAAATAAACTTGCTGAAGAATTCGGCAAAATCTCAGGCGTAGAAGCTTCTTTCAGAACATTAAGCATGAAATTTGATAAAATTTCCGGAGCCGACACCAAACCGGACCGGGTCTACGCCCTGCAGGATATGTCCGGACTGTGTAAAACAAGTAAAATGCAGATTCACAGCCTGACTTCACTTTACTCGGTGGTAAATCTCGTAAAGCGGGACTCAAAATTTCAAAGTCACGAAGCGGAACTGCTGAAGCGTAAATGCGCATACGCATACAATGACTTCAACCGCCGCAAGAATTTTGTGCGCGATATCCTGGCTAAAGCCAAAGAACAGAAGTTGAGGGATCTGGCACTCATTTTTGACGCACAACTCAACATTGTGCTGGAACAGCTGACAGCCATCAACAATAAATTGAAATGAACTTGAATTCCGTTTTTTCCGAAACCTGCTTCTATTTCAAGAACAAAAAAAAGGCGCGGAATCCGCGCCTTTTTCTATTGAAAGGACTTGCGTCCATTTCAAAAATTTTCCTAATGGTGACCTTCTTTTTTGCCTTCCTCAATCCTGCGGAAAATCATGAACAACATCCATGCAAGATAACCAAAAATGAGGGATACACCTACAAAGCCAGCAGTTGTGCTGTGGCCCATATTACTGATAAGTTCACCGATCATGCCCAAATACCTCCAAGTATTTAACCCGATTTATTACCAAAATTTTGATTATTCTTCGCTATTATTTGCAATAATGTCAAGCGCTAGTTTCAGTATAAATATTGACAAACAAGAACAGAACGATATGATAACAACAACTTGCACTTATTATTTACATTAATAATATTGACGAGTTGAACATCTTAATACTGAAATTATCCGGATACCTTTCATCAGGGGAAAAGAATGGGTAAAGATAATAACAAGTCAGGGCTGGTCAGCAAGCTTAAAGCCAAGCTGGACCGCATGCTGGGCAGAAAAAATGCAGAATCGCTAGGCATCGACTATTGCCCTCAAAAACAGGTTCCAGCAGCCCGCCGGGCTTTTAGAATCGATGTAGACAACATGCACGTGATCTGTCGAACTCCGCGTGTAAAATGCAGAGTACACGATATCAGCGCAAGCGGAATCGGCTTTTCCAGCTCCAAAGAATTTCCTGTCGGTACTGTAATAGAAGCAGTTCTCCTCTGGTCCGGAAAACCTGTACTCAAACACCTGAAGCTGAAAATCACACGCCGGACGCCTAAAATAGTAGGCTGTGAATTTACAGACCTTGAACGTTCTCAGGACAAGATCATAAGCAAAATTGTGCTGGCCGCGCAAAAGCGCATGATCCAGAAAAAACATTCCGGCAAACACCCGGACAAGACCGAAGAAGAAATCGCAAGAGAAGTTGAAGCGCAAAAGAAACGAGGCATCGCACCTGCAGCACGCAAAAAAATTAAGCTATAAATTCTAGCCCGGCCAATATGCTGGCAACAACAGGAAACAGCTATGAAGACAGTAATCCTTGACGGCTACACTTTAAATCCGGGCGACAACCCGTGGACCGGGCTGGAAAAAATCTGCGATCTTACAGTTTATGACCGTACCGACCCCGGGCAAACCATTGAACGGGCTAAGGATGCAGACATTATACTGACCAACAAGACCCTGCTTGGTGCGGAAATCATCAACGAACTGCCGAATCTGAAATTCATATCCGTGCTGGCTACAGGCTACAATGTTGTTGACCTGGACGCGGCAAGAGCACGTAATATCCCGGTTTCAAATGTTCCGGGCTATTCTCCTCCTTCTGTCGCTCAGCACGTTTTTGCACTACTACTAAGCCACGCCAACCGGGTTGCCATGCATGACCGTGCAGTCAAAGACGGTCAGTGGGCCGAACAAAAAGATTTCTGTTTCTGGAATGCACCGCTCATCGAACTGGCCGGGAAAAAAATGGGCATTGTCGGATTTGGGGATATCGGCAGGAAAGTCGGAACCATCGCCAACTCTTTCGGCATGGATGTCCTCGCTTATGCTCCAAGACCGAAGCCGGAACCGGATTACGCCCCGTTCAGCTTTGTTGAGCTGGGGGAACTTTTCCGGGAAGCTGATGTTGTATCCCTGCATTGCCCGCTGACTGATGACAATGAAAAATTTATCAACAAAAAGCTGCTTGCAACCATGAAGCCCAATGCTTACCTGATAAACACCGCGCGAGGTCCGCTGATCAATGAAGCTGATCTCGCCGCAGCATTGACGGGAGGCATTATCGCCGGAGCAGCTCTTGATGTTGTCGGAGAAGAACCAATGCTGCCCGGAAGCCCTCTTTCCGGCACACCTAACCTGACTATTACCCCGCACATTGCATGGGCCACACTAGAAGCCCGCTCCCGTTTATCCGCGACCACCGTTGAAAATGTAAAAGCTTTTATGGCAGGCAAAGCCGTAAACGTAGTCAACGGGGTTTAACTGAGCCTCCTGCAACTGCGCATAAATACAAAAACGGGCTGACATAGATAACTATGCCAGCCCGTTTCATTTGGTAACTTGAGGATAAATCTTAAGCTGGTTCGATGTTTGCGTATTTCTGCACAGTTGAAATAAGATCCGCCTTGCGGACCGGTTTGGTCAGAAAATAGTCACAACCGACTTCATAGGCCCGGTCTTCATTTTCAGGCAGGGCATGGGCTGTAACGGCAACAATCGGGGTCTTCGCTCGGCTATTCCGCTCCTCATACCCGCGAATGAGAGTAGTTGCCTCGTAACCATCGGTAACAGGCATCTCAATATCCATGAGCACGACATCATATTCATTACGCTGAAACAGCTCAAAAGCAGCATGACCATTCTCAGCGACATCGATGAAATACGGGAACTTCTTCAGGTACAGCTGCACCAGAAGAACATTGTTTTCACAATCTTCTGCAAGCAAAATTTTCAAAGGCTTAATAGCTCCTTCAATATATTCCATGCCGCCAACGACTCTTCCTGAATCCAGCATTAATTTACCTTACACTTAAGTCAAAAAAAAACGAAAAAATGAGACACTCCCTACGT
The DNA here is from genome assembly GCF_048571135.1 of Maridesulfovibrio spiralis (SeqCode). Taxonomy (NCBI): domain Bacteria; kingdom Pseudomonadati; phylum Thermodesulfobacteriota; class Desulfovibrionia; order Desulfovibrionales; family Desulfovibrionaceae; genus Maridesulfovibrio; species Maridesulfovibrio spiralis (SeqCode). Next base: position 31,709 of record NZ_CP182344.1, read on the forward strand.
TACGGCGACATGTATTATTACAATGATCACTCAAAATCAACCACCCTACGGAATAAATAACACATATCAAACAAAGCGCAAAGGCAACTGCCTGAAAATCATGTCAAAGATTTTAGTTCATCAATGAAATTCTCAAGGTCATTCGGATCACCTTCCTTATGCTCTTCAGGATAAAGCAGGGCGGACATAAAAAAAACACTGCCGACTTCAAGGGATTGTGCTGCGGATTGAGAAAAACGGTTAATTTTCTCTATAAAAGGTCTCAATTCATTATTTTCAACAACATCAACGATATCACCACTCTGCTCCGCAAGCGAAGCGAGCTTCATGGCTTTGCTGCGCATCAGATCCCTGTACGCTGAATCATCATTGCGTTCATGAAGGGCCGCATGCGCCTCACTCTCAATACTGCGGATTTCAGCCGCTTCCTTTTCAAGCCATTCAGTCAGAAGTATGTACGGATTCTCGGAATTCATATTTTCTCCCGTTAAATTGAATTACCGTACATTTTTAAAACCCCTGACTGATAAATGGCAAGGAAAAAAGATAATCTATCAACAGCGACCTGTTATAGCGAGCCGCACATATGCCGGTAGTTTCCGCACTCAAGCCTATTCATGAAAGGACATGCTTTTTTCATAAACCACTTTTTACGCGGGCACCAGAAACGGTCCTTAAACGGCTCGTTGCAGCCGTCGGATGTCAGCTTCTTTCTGCGCTGATTACCAATTATTATATAATTTCCTTCGGTCCGAACTTCTATGAGAGTCATAATGACCTCCACCGGCTTACATCAGCTCACACTGACTAGATCCTCCTTTGGGGGTTGCCTGATTTACAATCTTCTACAACTGAAATATATTATGCACCTAATATGCCATACTTGCGTAATAGGAAATTCTTCCCTTTACATACGGAACAAATGGTCATAACAAATATCGTTTGTGTTTATCATCACAGCGAAATAAATCCGGCAGCGCCAACAAAATGACAGCCGGTTCAAGGAGCATACTTTGCCTATACTTTCAGCCAGCACAGGGATCACCAGATACAGGATTCTGGAAGAGGTCAGCGATGAACTGATCAGGGAAATACCTGAAAAATTAGCTAAATTCGCATTCAAAGACATCGACCACACTGCCGAGGAGAGATCCTTCGGCTGGGTAAACATGGACGATATGCTGGATGACAAATGGGCCGTTTCCCCGCCGGAAAAAGCCCATTACTTCACCTTTTCACTGCGCCTTGATACCCGCAGAATCCAGCCCGCAGTGTTGAAAAAACACTTCCAGATCGCGCTGAACCACGAGCTTGCCGAAGCCAAGAAAGAAGGAAAAAATTTCATCTCCCGCGACCGCAAAAGGGAAATTAAGGAACAAGTTACCCTTAAACTGCGCGCCCGTTCCCTGCCCATCCCGGCGGTTTTCGATGTCGTATGGAATGTGCCGGAAAACCGCCTGTACCTTGCGGCCACCAACACCAAGGTCATGGACCTGTTTACCGACCACTTTTCCGAAACATTTGAACTGACCCTTGAACCGCTGACTCCCTTCTTTCTGGCCATGGAAATGCTCGGCGAAGAGGCTGTACAAAAACTCGAATCGCTCGATCCCACCTACTTCGTAGGCTAGGGCCAAAAGAATTTACGCAAAGGAGCACACGCTATGGACCTCATGATGCTTGCCGAAAGGGAAAACACTCTTCTGGGTCAGGACTTCCTGACCTGGCTCTGGTATAAAAGTGAAAAACAGGATGGCATGTTCCAGCTTGAAAACGGTGAAAGTTTCATGCTCTACATGGAACAGCGCATGTCCGTGCAGGGCGGCGACGGTGAAAACGTCGATACCGCTACCGTAAACTCCGCCAGCGGAGACATGACCGAAGTCCTCTACGGCCTGCGCACCGGGAAAAAAGTAACCCGCTGCCAGCTGAAAATGGAAATTGATGAAAACCTCTGGCAGATGCAGGTCAAAGCCGAAGACTTCACCATGAGCGGGTTGAAAACTCCCAAAGTGGATATGAAGGATGAAGAAGGCGACGACCCGGATTCCAAATTTCTTGAGAAGATTTATCTGATAGAAAAATGCATCACCCTCTTTGATCACGTTTTCAAAGAATTCATCACCATCCGTATCTCCGACCAGTGGAAAGATGAGGTTTCGAAATTTCAGAACTGGCTGCGCGAGGGAGAAAAATAAGAATGGCAAAAATCACATTGGCGGCGTTCGGGGACAGCCTTACTGAAGGATATGGACTTCCGGCATACAGTTCCCTTCCGGCCCAGCTTGAACGCTGGCTGCTGGAAGAAGGCTTCCATGTGGAAATCAACAATTTCGGCCTGTCCGGGGATACTTCCGCGGACGGGCTATTCCGCCTTGCCGACGTTATTGAGAGCGGCCCGGATGCAGCCTACATCGAATTCGGGGCCAACGACTGCTTTCAACTAATGGACCCGGAACAGACCAAAGCCAACCTCGCACGCATGGTCGAAGCCTTTCAGGAAGCCGGTATCCCGGTTCTGCTGCTCGGTTTCAAACCCATGAACTTCACCCCGCAATCCTACAGCTCTGAATTCAAGAAAATATTCGCCGAGGTTGCTGACAAGTTCAAAGTACCCCTTTACCCGGACCTGACCAAAGGCATTGGGGAAAAACCCGAATATTATCAGCCGGACGGAGTGCACCCGAACAGCGAAGGAGTCACTGTTATGGTCAGCAATATGTTTCCGGAGTTCAAGGCCTTTCTGGAATCCATCCCCGAGTAGGACAACTCCTTTAACACTGCAATCCTTGTTGTTTTTTTCCTCCGGGCCATGTATCTTTTCGAACAAAGCATGGAGAAAGAATGGAAGAAAACAATCAGCCCATCCCATCTGAGCAGCAGGAAGAGCAGACAGAAAAACAGAAGAAGCCCAAAGCTCCTGAACGTCCGTCTGTTGCATTGATTCTCGGTTCAGAAGGAATCAAATCCTTTTGTGCTCTGCCTTTTATTGAGTACCTGCAAGCTGAAAAAATAGACATAGACCTTGTAATCGGGGTTAGCGGCGGTGCGCTGCTGGCCGGATTCATGGGGGCGGGGTATGACCTGAAACAGATTCAGGAAGTTTTCTCAAAAACTGTTGATCCCCGCTTTTACACCGACGTGGATTACAATTCCGTGCTGGAAATCGCCAGCACCGGAATGGGCAGGTTCACTGCCGAGTCGGGAATCCTGAAAACCGACTGTCTGCGCCGGACCTACGAGACCCTGTTCAAAAAGACCGACATCTCGGACCTTTCGCCCAAAACGCTGATCTCCACCACCGACCTGGAAACCGGAAAACCGGTGATTCTCGAAGAAGGCAACCTCGCGCAGGCCATCTATGCCAGCAGTGCCATTTATCCGCTCATGCCTCCGGGTAATGTGGACGGCAAGCGACTCATCGACGGTGCATTCTCCTCACCTGTTCCGATTATGGAATGCGTAAAAAGGCAGATCGATATAATCATCGCCATCTACTTTGATGATGCCTGCAACCCGGAACCGGACAGCTTTGTTTCCAGCTATCTGAACACTTCACGGATTTTTAAACGCTCAATTCTTACCAGCCAGCTGCCCCTGTCCATCGACCTGCACCACCATGAAATTATCCCGGTCTACATCAAGCACCCACGGCCCATCGAGCTTTGGGAGGTTAACAAGCTGACTGAAATCGTGCATGCCGGGAAGGTAGCCTTCACCAATAAGAAAGCTGATTTTAAAGAAGCGGTCATAGAATTCAAAAAGAAAAGAAAGCTGCGCGAAGAAGAACGTAAGCGCAAGGAAGAACAAGAACAAATCGCCAAATCAAGGGCTGGGGAAGAAGAAAAACGGGAACAGACAGCCGAAGACTTGAAAAAAGAGAATGCTGCAACCGGCACAAAGACAGAAACGACTCCCACGGAACAACCTAAGGATGAAAAGAAAAGGACTTTTAAAATTATCAAGAACCGCAAAGAACGAAAGAGGACCGGAGTGTGAGACTTTTAGCATTTCTGCTTTATTTTATCTGTGTCGCCGGTTCTCCGGCCTTTGCCGGGGAAATGGTGCTGGGCACTCTTTTCGAACTTAAAAGCAGTCAGGGTCCTACGGCGCAGGAGGCATTGAACGGTGCTTTGCTGGCTGTGAAAAAAATAAATGAATCAGGAAAACAGATCAAGATCAGGCTTGAGGTCGTATCCATCAGCGGAGATACCACCGGGGTTCTCAACGGAGTGAACAAAATTTCTAAATCCAGAGGGATCATAGCGACAACAGGCATTATATCCGAAGATGCATCCCTGACAGCCGCGCCGGCTTTTCAGGCCGCGAACCTGCCTTTTCTGTGCACCGGAGCGCAATCCGATTCCCTTTCCCACACCGGAAGCAACATATTTACCCTTGCTGTTCCGGACATCAGAACCGGACAACTGCTGGCAGAATTTGCAGCAAACACCATGCAGACCAACAATATCATGCTGATCCGCTCCGATCTTTCCGACAGTGCCGCGCGACAGGCGGACAGCTTCGCCCGCCGTTTCAAACAAAACGGCGGCAGGATCATGGCTGAAATGCGCATCACCGAACCGGACCCTGATTTATCTTACGTCACCCGAAAACTTGTTGAACTGGCCCCGGTCCAAGCGACCAACAGCACCGTCATCGATGAAAGCTTGGAGACAGGAAACTTTGCTGACAACGTGGCCGGCATGACCATCCAGAAAAGGGAAACGGAACCGGCAAAGCCCCAGATTGAAGGCATCGTAGTCTTCGCACCGCCAAGTATCGCCGCCAAGTTGCTGAAGCATCTGAAGCTGTCGCAGCAACCCTACCCTGTTCTGGGCGGGACAAGCTTTGATACCGTCTCTATGCAAAAAGAAATGCGGGAGTATCCGGCAACGGTCTACCATGCCTCACAAGCCGGCATGGACCGTGAAGCACCGCTGGTGCGCTCCTTTGTTGAATCATACAAAAATCTGTTCGGCAGCAGCCCGCAAACCGGATATGCGGCTCTGGGCTTTGATTCCATCATGCTGCTGGCTGCGGCAGGAAAAACAACCCCAACATCAGCCGCCATCAGAAAAGAACTGATGAGAATTGAAAATTTCGAAGGTGTCTGCGGGAAAATATCCTTTCAAGGCCGCAGCGCAGAAAAGCCGCTCTACATCATCCGGATCGGATCAGGACAGAAATCGCTGGCAACAGTGCTTGATTAATCTTCAACAGCAAATCCCACGGTAATTGTTGTCCCGCTTTCTTCGGAGGTTTCCATCTGCACAAAACCGTGCTGGGCCTCCATGAGCATGCGGGTACTGTAGGTTCCGAGCCCTAAACCATGCGCTTTTCCTGCCGTAGAATATTTATCGAAGAAGGCATCACGCACTTTAAGCGGAACACTGTCCACATTATGAACCCGCACTAAATGCGGTGGCCCCTGCTCAATGGAAATTGTCACAGTTTCGCCCTTGGGTGTTGCCTCAAGTGCATTCTTAATAATATTCGAGAAAACGATATGGCAGAAGTCTGCCCGCGCACTGACTACCAGAAAATCAGAATCAGCAACGACTTCACCATCGAAAAGCAGGACAATCCCGCGATACTGGGCAAGAGCTGAACGTTTGAAATAGCGGACCTGCTTGGTAAGCAGGTGAACGATATCAACCCGCTCCGGAATATGTTCATAAGTACCGGATTCAATCTTGAACATATTCAGGGATAAATTGATCTGGGAAAGCATCCGAGTCCCGGCCTCTTCAATCAGATCAAGACTTTCGATCTGCATTTCACTCAAGTTGCCCTCGGCGGCGATAATCATCGGCAGATTGATTACCCCGGTCAGCGGAGCTTTGAGATCATGACGCATGATGCGGTCCACCTCTTCACTGAGGTTTTCAAACTCCTTGCGTTCAGTAACATTCTCCAGAGTCCAGATAATTCCCTCATGCAAATCACCGGGGGCTATCGCCTGCCCGGAGATACGGCACCAGATTAAATCGCCAGCCTTCTGACGGAACTGCACCTCACGCTGAACAACCTCACCGGTGCTGAGCATGATGTCTGTTCCCTGCCACGCCTCGGCAAAAGCCTCATCCGAAACGTACAGCTTGCGGCTTGTTTCACCCAACAGCTCATGCTCGGCATAACCGAGAATTTTGCAGAGCCGTGAGTTTACGCGATGAAAAACCCTATCGCCCTTGAGCAGGGCAAAACCAAGGGCACTGTTCTCGAACAAAGCCTCAAATTCCGACAAAGCAATCTTTAATTCCCGGTCCTTGCGTCGCTTGGCGGCAGTAATCACACCAAGCAGGATAAGCAGGAAAGCATATACACCTGCGGAAACAAAATACGGAAGTTTTGAAATCTTCCAGATGTCACTTGCAGAAACAAAAGAAACCAGTTTCCATGACCTGCCCGGTGCTGATGGCGTATGCTGCATGACAGTCTCCGGATCAGAATCACTGCCTTGGGCAGAAAGCGAAATGGTCTGAAAAGTATACAGCCCTCTTCTCCCTTCGAACTGTCCACTTTTATTGCCATAAATTTGGGCCCATGCGTCAGGGCTCCAATCTTCAAAAGAACATTGCCTGCGGTCCCGAAACATGAATGCCCAGTCGCAGCCAAGCGGACCGCCGTAAAGCCATGCTCCGTCGGAAGTAACAAACATAAGTGAGCTGTCGGCCTCGCGGGAAATGTCAACCAGATTCTCAATGGCTGTCCGGCCCAGAAAGTTACCTACCAGCAACCCTTTTGTCTCCCCTTCAGAGCCGATGATCGGGGTGGCTGCACGCAGCATTGGTTTCAAGGGATATTCAAGCGCGCCATGCTCAATATTTAAATCGAAAGGTGAAATATAAATCTGCTCCGGCAAAAGACCGATCGCCTCTTTAAAATAATAACGATCGCTCTTGTCCTGAAGCTTATTAGCGGGCACAATCTCCGCCCCATGCGCACCTTTGTTGACCCGCAGCATCTCCATTCCGCTTTTATCTAAAATCCTGATCTGATCAAATTTACCGGAGATATCAGAGAAATGGGAAAACTCCTTCTGCAATTCGGAAATAGCGGCAGCCCCCTGTTCATCCCAGAGTTTATGAAGTGCTTCATGTCCACTTAAAAACTTAATCCCCGAGATTACCTTGTTCATCTCCAGATCAAGACTCAGCGCAGCGGAATCAACATAAAAACGTTCATTCTTATGAAACTGGTCAATTCGCACGGTTGCATCCCGGTGGGCAACAACAAACATGAGAATCCCCAAAAGCAACGACATCGGGAGATAAACAGTTTGAATCCAGTCCCAACTGAAGAAACGCCGAAAATGCATACCAGAGACCTCTATAACCAACTTTATTATTCATTTATTTGAGCGGAAGTATCCTTCTCAATACTCCGCTGCACAGCACGTACAAGGAAAAAGATCAGCAAGGCCGCAACACCGGCCAGCCCCATCATTTCCCAGTTCACTGTTCCCTTACGCACTCCTGCGGAAAGCAGATGCCCTCCGGCAGTCAGAAAAACCGTCTCGGGAATCAGGCAGACCACACTCATGACCAGAAAAGGCAGAAAACGAACCCCGGTCGCCGCCCAGAGATAGTTGGCCACAGAGTAAGGCACAACAGGTACGATCCGGCTCAACGCCAGCACTTTAATGGGGTGCTCCCGGCTGAGCATTTCCATTTTCATGAAGTTGGGATCGTGCCTGAATCGCTTCAGCACGCGTCCCCGGAAAACAAATCTGCCCAGAAAGAATGATATCGCTGAACCAGCCGCCATGCTGAGCAGGCACATTCCCGTCCCTTTTACCGCACCGAAAAGAACCCCGGCCACCACGGTAAACAGAGTCTGCGGAATCATTATGACCATGCCGAGAACATTAATCGCCATAAACAGGAAGGGCGCGAAGTTTCCGCTGGCTTTTATCCAATCCGCAATAACCGAGAGATGCCCTTCCCCCCAATGCTCTGCGGCAAAAGACAGTACGCCCACCAACATAATAATCAAAGCACCATGTACAATTATTTTTTTAGAATATATTTTTTTCCGGTGCATATTTTCTCCCTTCACTTGCAGCTCTAAATACCCTACCATATCGGTCTGAATCTGTCCCTGACGTGACATCCTTTAAAGATAAGGATAACAAACGCTGACCAACGCAACGTTAAATACTGAAATTTTTTATTTCAGAAAACAATAATCAGGAAAGAATATGCGCTACGAACTCAAATTAATGGATACCATTTCAGGAACCGGGTGCTTTGCCGCTTTCCCCGGACCGAACCTGAGCTTTTCCGAAGTACTGGCCCACCTTGAAGCACACCCTTATGATGAATTCATGCACCGGCACATGCTTGACCAGCTCGGCAAGCACCGGACCCGCAAAATTCAGAAGATAATCAAAGAGATCAAGGGTGACCCCAAAAAGAAAGTACTGGCCGCCCTGATTTATGAGGCAGTTATCACCCATCCCCGCCTCGAGTCACTGCGAGCCGAGGTAGAAGGGCTTTTCGATGCTGAAGAGCTGAAAGAATTCACCCCCACTCTGCACCTGCGTTCCCATTTACTGGAAGACCAGCCTCTGCACAACAAATGGAGCGAGATTTTCTCAGCCAATATGGGCTGGCACACTGAACTGCCCAACCCGGATGAAGCCGGAATCGAGCCGCCTTACACAAAAGAAGAGCTGCCTTCAGCAAAATTTACAACTGCTTCCTCCATTCGTGAAAAACTGGAAAGCGAAGACAAGCTGCCTCCGGCGAAAGAGCGTGCTCCCATTAAGGAAGTTACCGCAAACGCCCACAAAAAGCTCGAAACAGTCGGTGTCTACATGGGACCCCAGATGCGCCAGAAAGGCTGCCTCAGCCCCTTTGCCGTGCTGCACCACTGGATGGTCGACAACCGCACGGACAACGGCTGCCTGAGCAACTCCCTTCGCGCCATGCAGACCAGCTACGGTCGCGGCTTCACCTTTGAGCAGGCCTGCGTATCCTGTACAATGGAAGTGGCTGAAAGGGTCAGTTCCTACGCCAGCATCGGCAAAAACGGTGTTGGAAACCGCACCGCTTCCCTGCCCGTAATCAAAGGCAGTTACGATGAAATTTCCGCCAAATGTCCAGCCATAAACCCGGCAGACCTCGGCCTTGAAGCTCCTTACGAAGGCCAGCAGCTCTGGTGGATGCCTGCCGAGAAATTCGACGGCGAAAACCATGTTCAGGCACAGGTTCCGGTGCAGCACGTATTCCTGTTCTGCAACCTTGATGAACAGAACCTTTTCAGCGGCCTAAGCTCCACCGGACTAGCTTCCGGCAATACTGTTGCCGAAGCCCGCCTCAGCGGACTTCTGGAGGTTCTTGAGCGTGATTCCGATGCCACTATTCCTTTTGACAAGGAAAAGTGCTTCACCATTGAATCCGATGATGAAGAAGTGCAGAAGCACCTCAACGCGTTAAAAGAAAGCGGCATCAATGTCTGGTTTCAGGACAAGACATCAGAGCTGGGCGTTCCCTGCTACACTGCCTTTGCAGTAGGCAGGCACGGCGACATCAACAACGGTGGAGGCTGTAACCTCTCCGGTAAACGGGCCCTGCTCTCAGCACTGACAGAAATTCCTTATCCGTTCCCCGGACCGCTCTCTCAGGAAACCCCTGAAGGCCTGCCGGTACGCAAGCTGGAAGACCTGCCCGACCTGAGCACCGGAAGCGCAGACGGCGATGTTATGGTCATCGAAAACACCCTTGCCGCCAACGGATTTGCCCCCTACTACGTGGACCTGACCCGCAAGGATCTGGAGATTCCCGTAACACGGGCAATTGTTCCCGGCCTCGAAATAGTTTCCGACCTCGACAAATTCTCGCGCATCAGCAAAAGACTCTACAGGAACTATCTCGACATTAAAAATCTTCTGTAATATGTTGACTATAAGCTTGACTACATAAAAGACACAGTATATCAAGCATTACTTTCCGTGCCCGGATGGCGGAATTGGTAGACGCAAGGGACTTAAAATCCCTCGAGCTTACGCTTGTGCGGGTTCAAGTCCCGCTCTGGGTACCAAAAAGAAATCAAGGACTTACGAACAATCTTAGGATTGTGCGTGGGTCCTTTTTTTGTGCCTTTTTCACCAAAAACCCTACCTCACCATCCCGGTATAAGCTTATTAGCTCCTCACCATACCGGACCTTAACAAGCTGTTCCGTGTCCGTACCTTCCGCAACTATAATAATAGGACAGCCCAATATTTCTCTAATTTTAATACCTGCTAAGGATACCAATAGACGCTTATCACTATGCAAGTCATTATAACTGATTTCTACAATTCTCTTTCCCCGACCAGTAAAATAATTCTTGCAACACTGTTCCAATCCACACCGAACACAGCCAAGCCGTTTCCTTTTGTGATCTCCAGTCTGCAACACAATGCCAAATGCAGTAAATTAAGCGTTCTGCGCACCATTCCCAAGGGCGAAAAAGCAGGACTTTTCCAGCGTAAAAACCATAAGTCCGGTCGCAGACATGGCAGCATCATTACTTTATATAATGAACGCTGCGAATATTTCCTTAGTCTTTACAAGCAGGAATACGGACTGCTGACTGATACCAATCATGATCGGTATCAAGTACGAGATGTTACCAATGCTGACCGATATCAGATCAATTTCGGTAACAACCAACACCAAACAGTAAAACCAACCTCCCAATCATTAAATTTAACCGACCATACAGACCTGCTCTTTTCGCGCTTATCCGATCAGGGCAAGCGTGTGTTCGGTATCATTTTCTCAATTGCAAAGCAGACTGAACAAGACGAAGTATCCCTTGTAATTCAATCTGTTGCCAGAGATGCAGCGTGCAGCGAAGTCACAGCGCGAAGGGTCATCAAACAAGGTCATGAAGCCGGGCTTTACACTAAAAGACAGCACCAACGCGGCCCTCGTTTTGGTATCATCCTCAAGCTTAACAGCACCCCCATGAAGCGCATGCTGGAGCTGTTGCAAGCCTTTCCAGTGCAGGATGTTACCAATGCTGATCGGTATCAGGCAGGTGTTACCAAACATGACCGGTATCATGAGCGTAATGATACCGATCCTGATACCAAACTTGACCGGTATCCTGTTACCAATGCTATTTTAGGCCACAAACAAGCTGTTATCCCCTGCCAATCAAGGGCTGACAGCAATTCCGCGCAACAACCTGATACCAATGCTGATCGGTATCAAAACCCGGTACTATTAGATAGACAGATTAAAAATCTATCTGGTTCTGAAGAAAATGAAGAGGAACGCTGGGCGCGCAGGCTGCTTTCAATCAGCGCAGATGAATTTCAAATTATCTGGCCCCGACTCCATGATGAGAGATTCGGGACGGACCAAATCCGCCAGATCGTTCAGCACCGCCTGAGTTTCAACGAAACAATTCTTGATATCGAGAACTCCCTGCACGCCGCAGAATGGGAACTGGAACACGACACTTTCCCGGAAGCCCGCAAAGGCCCTTGCAATTATCTTTTTGCCACCCTGAAAGGCAAAGGAACGTGGCGCAGGCCCGTGGGTTTCATGACTCCCAACGAGCAGGCCCTTGGCAATGCCAAAAAGGAAAAAGCGGTCATCCGTGAATTACAGGAGTTGGACAGAAAGAAATCCAAGGAAGCTGATCAAGCTGCACAGAATGAAAAATTTGAAGCATGGTTAAAAACACAGACTCCTGAAGATCTGGAAGCAATTGACGCTCTCTGCTCCATGCGCGTCAGCACTGAAGCCACAAAGCGTTCATGGCGTAAATCATACTGGACCAAAAACATCAGCAGGAACGCAGCATGAAAAATGTGCTGCTGATCCTTTTCTTTCTTCATGCGCTGATAGTCGTCTATCTGCTGCATGGGCTGGGATATCGGATAAATCTTACCGATTCCATGCCCCATGGAATTTATCAGATCGTACCCGGCAAACCTGGTCGCGGTGATCTGGTCACCTTCAGTCTTGCTGAAGATAATCCCTATTACCAAATTTCTCTTGAGCGGCACTATCTGGGCCTGAACGGTAACAGGCCACTGCTTAAGATTCTGGAAGGCCTGCCCGGTGATTCCATTGAAATCGCTGACAACGGTGTTCGCATAAATTCCGAACTGCTTCCGCACACGCAAGCCAAGATCAGCGATCACCACGGCAGGCAGCTTCCAATTTTTCTGAAATCCACTGTTATCCCCTCTGCCAAAGGTCTGGCTCTGTCCACATACACCGAAAACAGCTTTGATGGCCGTTACTTCGGACTAGTGGACATGGATCAGATGCGGAGGGTTGTACCTGTTTTAACCTTCTAAAAAAACGAGAACATCATGAATCAACTCCATGAATTAATTGCGGAGATAAAGAGCCGTATCGAGTTCCACAAGGAATTAAAAAGTTTCAAAAAAAAGAGAGAGCATGGAAGCGAAAAGTAGACCCCTTCAACTACTACCTTGATCGTTTTGCCGTAACTGCGGCTGTATCATTATTTATCTGCATAATATTAGCTGGCTGCGGTTTTCGATTCTATTTCAATGAGTCAATCCATACAGGCATATATAAAATTTCCTCTGACACACCTAAAAAAGGGGACATTGTCACTCTCTCCCTTTGCCGATGTAACGAATACTACCCTCTAACTGATAGATCATACACAAAAGGTAATTTCATTCGATACTTTGCTGCTCATGCTGGAGATAGAATTGAAATTACAACAGATGGAATCCGTATCAATTCAAAACTCTGGGCAAATTCCAAAATTTTAAAAAAAGATGCCCACGATCGCAGAATGTTTTCGCTCTTGTCTGCCGGAACTATTCCTAAAGGCAAAACCCTTGTCCTTTCAAAAAACGACAAAAACTCTTTTGACTCAAGATACTTCGGGCTTGTTCCAGTCTATATGCTCAAAAAAATTAACCCCATTTTAACTTTTAACTAACACACCACAAGGAGTAAAAAATGCGTCTATTCATCGCGGAAAAACGAGATGTGGCCTTAGCCATATCCCAAGCTCTGGGCGGCCCAGATAGGCCGACCGGAGCAGCCTTTCACGTAAACGGCGATCGTATCACCTGGCTTTGGGGTCATGTGCTGCGGTTGACTGATCCGGAAGAACACGACGAGCGTTACAAGCTCTGGGATCTGAACAGTCTACCTATGAAATGGCCTGTGACCTACGCCCCGGAACCAAGGCATGCCGACCATCTCAAAAAGATCATCGCTCTCGCCCATCAGGCTGACGAACTGGTCAACGCAGGAGACCCAGACCCGGAAGGTCAACGGCTGGTCGATGAAGTTATCGAGTTTGCAGGTCTGCTGGGAAAACCGACCAGAAGACTGCTTATCAACGACAACAACGGCTCTGCCATCCTCAAGGCTCTTAAAAACATGGAAAGCAACAGCAAGTTCCACGGGCTGTCCATGTCCGCACTGGCCCGTGCAGTATGCGACCAGCGATTTGGTTACAATCTGACTCGCTGCTATTCCACGCTGGCCCAGAAAAAAGGCTATCAGGGTGTGCTTTCGGTGGGCCGGGTCCAGACTCCCATTCTAGGCCTGGTCGTTGCCCGCGACCGCGCCCACGAAGGACACGAAAAGCAGGCATATCATACGGTCAAAGCACAGATTGATATGCTGGGCCAGTTGGTTGAAGCCGAACATATTCCCGCCGATGATGCACCGGTGGATGAAAAAGGCCGGATTGCGGATGCGGTATTTGGGAAAAAGATTGCGAACGAGGTTCAAGGCAAACCGGCCACGGTTCTTTCCGTGCAGACTTCCGAGCGCAAGAATGATCCTCCCCTGCCCTACAACCTGCTTGCATTGCAGGCCGATGCCGCCGGACTCTGGAACTACAAACCCAAAAAGGTTCTGGAGATCACCCAGCGGCTGCGCGACCAGCATAAGGCGATCACCTACAACCGCAGTGATTGCCGTTACCTCAACGATGAACGGCACGAAGAAGCAGCGGAGCTGTTACAGGCTCTAACCCCGGCTTTCGGAGATATGGCCGAATACGCCGCCCCGGAGCGCAAATCAAAGGCGTTCAATTCCAAGAAAGTCACCGCACACCACGCCATCATCCCGACCATGAATGTGCCGCAGTTGGACAAACTGAACGAAGACGTACGGCGTATTTATGAGCTCATCGTAAAGCTCTATATTGCCCAGTTCTATCCCCCGGCAGAATTTATGGCCACAAAAGTGGAACTGGAAATCGCCGGCCACAAATTCAAGGCGGAAGGCAGGCTGAACAACTCCCCGGGCTGGCGGCTACTGGATGAGCAATATCTCAAAGATTACGAAAAAGCCGAGAAGCAGCCTGAGCTGCATAAGCTTCAGCAGGATGATTCCGGCACGGTTGAATCCGCTGAGTCAGTGAAATCATTCACCAAGCCCCCGGCGCTTTATACCATGAAAACACTGCTTAAGGATTTAACCGCGGTCGCTAAGTATGTGACCGACCCTGAAATCAAAAAGCTGTTCATGGACAAGGATAGTGACAAGCAGGACGAGTCCGGTGGAATCGGAACTCCGGCCACACGAGATTCCCATATTGAAACGCTCTTCAGACGTGGCTTTGTCATGGAGAAGGACAAGAAGGTCATCAGCACCGAGCTGGGCCGGGAGTTCCACGATGCCCTGCCGAAATTCGCAGTTAAGCCGGATATGACCGCCCTCTGGCATGAAAAGCAGAAACAGATTGAAGCCGGGCAGCTGAACTATCTCCAGCTCATGGATGAAGTTGATGAATCGGTCGCACAGGAGATCGAGCGCGTTAAACGTGAAGGCCTGAACATCAAAAGCAATGCTGTGCAATGCCCCAAATGCAAAACAGGATTCCTAAAGCCCCGCAAAGGTAAGACAAAATTCTGGGGCTGCTCCAACTATCCCGATTGCACCGCCACCTTTCCCAACAAAGCCGGCAAACCGGATCTTAACGCAAATCCTGCCAAAAAGCTGGAAACTTCCGCTGAGTATAAATGCCCGGATTGCGGAAAAGGGTTGATACGCAGACCTGCCAAGCGCAAAGGATTGTTCTGGTGGGGGTGCAGCGGGTTCCCGGACTGTAAATTCCGCTGCTTTGATGAGAAAGGAAAACCGAAACTGGAAAGCTACCCCTCAAACCCAAGGAGAACAAATGAGCCAAGACGAGATCAGAAAACACCTCACTGAACAGGCCGACCAGCTCACCGATGAACTGGAAGAAAATCCCGGTGCGACCATAGAAGTAGATCCGGAACTGGCCGACTACATGGGAGCCTTTGAAGAAGACGCGCTCACAGCGGAAGAGGCAGAGGACGCATCATTCGATCCCTTTGATCCTGAAGACACAGAACCGGAGGAATGAGCACATGGCTAAGGATAAAACGCATTACTATCAACGTTTTGCTGAAGAAATCATTGATAAACTGGAGAAAGGAACCGCGCCCTGGCAACGACCTTGGAAAGCTGGAGAATTTCAGCCGGCTTTCAACCCGGTATCCGGAGCAGTCTACCGGGGAATCAACCAGATCATGCTCAGTTCTGACGGACTGAATGATCCCAGATTCATGACCTACAAACAGGCTGAATCAAAGGGCTGGCAGGTTCGCAAGGGTTCAAAGTCGAAGATCATAGTCTTTTGGCAGATGTCACAGATCAGCGTTGTAAAAGACGAAGACGGCAAGCCGGAACGGGACGAAGAAGGGAATGTGAAGGCTGAACAGATCCAGCTTCAGAAACCGATCCTGCGCTTTTCCAATGTTTTCCACGCCAGCCAGATTGACGGAATCCCGGAATGGGAAGGCCGTGAAATCTCATGGAACCCGGATGAACGGGCTGAAGCCATTCTAGAAAATTCCGGCGCTAGCATCTCACACGATCAGCGCAACCGGGCTTTCTATACCAGGGCTAAAGATGAAATCCATCTGCCCCCGCACGCGGCCTTTGACAGTCCCGACAAATACTACAGCACTGCCCTGCATGAGCTGGGACATTGGACCGGGCATGAATCCCGGTTGGACCGCGAATTCGGCCCGTTCGGTTCGGAAATCTACGCCAAGGAAGAACTGCGTGCCGAGATAGCAAGCTGGATGACCAGTGCAGAACTCGGCATCAGCCATAATCCGGAACAACATGCCAGTTATGTGAAAAGCTGGGTCAAAGTTCTGAAAGAAGATCCTTACGAAATCGTCCGCGCCTGTCAGAGCGCGGAAAAGATTAAGGATTACACACTCGGTCTGGAAAAAGAACGCGCTCAGGAACAAACCAAGGAGCAAGGCATGTCGGTTTCGGCACCGGATAAAGCAAAGCTGGAACAACGTGAATCAAAATATGGAGCTCCAGAGAACGGTAAGACATGGCTCAAGGTTCCCTTCTCTGAAAAAAATCAGGCAAAGCAACTCGGATCCAAATGGGATCAGTTGGCAAAAATGTGGTTTGCTCCTGAAGGAGAAGACGTCCAAAAATTCGCGGCATGGCTTCCGGAAAACAAAGCCGTTGCGCAGCAAAAGGAAACACCGCAGGAACCCCGGCTTGCCACAGAAAAGACCTATCTCAATGTTCCATATCGTGAAAAAGGACAGGCCAAAAAGCTCGGCGCACGCTGGGATAAATCCGAGAAGCTGTGGTTTGCTCCCACCGGAACAGACCTCACGCCTTTAGGCAAATGGTTGCCCAAGGAAAAGGTCAATGCCCCGCAAACAAACGCGGTGCAGGAATTCGCCAAGGCATTGCAGGAAGCCGGCCTCGATCTTCAAGGCCAGCAGCCGATCATGGACGGAACGCTCCAGCGCGTGCCGGTCATCGATGGCAAGCCCAATTCAAAAGACGGCGCATACAAAGGATTTCTGGATGCCCGCCCCGCCGGATTCATTCAGAATCACAAAACCGGGCTGAAAATGAATTGGAAAGCTGATGGACTTGAACTAACTGGCGAACAGAAAGCCCAGCTCAAGGCGCAAGCAGCCCAGAAAAGAATTGAACGCGAAAAGGCCCTCGCCGAGCAGCGCGAAAAGGCTTCAAAACGTTCTTTCGCCAAGTGGACCAATGCCAAATGGGCCTCCCAGCAGCAGGAATACCTCACTAAAAAAGGTGTTCCGGGCTACGGGGTCAAGGTCAATGAACGCGGAGATCTGCTTGTACCGGGACGCGATACGAACGGCCATATCCACACCCTGCAAACCATCACTCCGGACGGAAAGCTCTTTGAAAAAGGCGGTCTGAAGGCGGGAATGTTCCACGCCATTGATCCGGACGGAAGACTCGGACAAAGCAAAAACATCCTTATCTCCGAAGGCTACGCCACCGCAGCAAGCGTGCACATGGCAACCAACGAACCTACAATAGTTGCCTTCGACGCCTCAAACCTTGAGCCGGTCGCAAAGGCACTGAAAGAGAAATACCCAGACAGCAAAATAGCCATACTCGGTGACAACGACCACCATCTAAAAAACAACGTCGGCGTTGAAAAAGCCGAGAAAGCCGCCAAAGCAGTGGACGGAACAGCACTGACACCCAAATTCACCGAAGCCCAGCGCGGGCAGGGCTTAAGCGACTTCAACGACCTGCATCAATCCAGCGGTCTGGGAGAAGTGAAAAACCAGATAGACGGATTATTCAAGCCCCGGAAAAGGGTTGTAAAGCAGCAGGCTGCCAAGGCTATGGCGATGTAAATTAACAAAGCGGGTCTGAGGGGGGCCGCTTAAATGCAAGGATATTACAGATGAAACAATCCAAATTAAAGCAGTTACTGATCCTACCTCCTACTTATATAAGGAATTTCATAGGAAACACTCAAAGCGGATAGGCACAGCATAACTTCAAACAAACTCACATATGATACAAATATGAATACTCCCTTGCATCAAGGCATCTCAAATGATAATAATTTTATATTAAATGCCAATAAAAAGTTGACCGGCCACCCAAAAAAAGATAGGGCTACCCCTTAAATAGAACCATTAATAATTAAAATAAAATGTCACACACAACAACACCCACTGACAACAGCACTGGCGACGGAGAGGAAATCCTCACTCCAGAACTTTCAATCGTAATGCATAAAATGGCCCATATGATGAAAGATCAAGAGAAAAATCTGAAAGAATATTTTGATGAGAGTATTACAAAAGTAAAAGATCAAATTAAAAAGCTTGAGACTCGGATTGAAGATTTAGAAAATCAAACCCGTGCGTCAAGAAACGATTACTTTTCAATGAAAGAAAGCATCGACCATATAAGCTTTGCAAGAGAGAAATACGGAAACCATTATAACTCACTTGGAACAAGAATGCCAGGACCCGTCCGCTCAAATCTTGGACAAAGTCCTTTGCTATGGAAATAAGGTCATTTTTTAATCTTTAAAAAACGCCACCAATGCGGTGGCGTTTTTTTTTATTCAAAGGTAGGTTAGCATCAATTATATTTAATAACAATTTTACAACTTGCTAAAAGGCTTCGCATGCAAGAAAGCATACCGTCACCTATATTAAATGTTTTTTTTTCATGGGCGAATTTTTCGATCAGCAAAGAATTAGTCATAGCAATTATGGTTGTTCTTTTTTCGTTGGCATTAATGACCGAGAAGAACACCGCTATCCTAAAAACGGAACTCAAGGTTTTCTGGAACCGGCTAAAAGCTGGAATTCTGAATTTTTCAACTCCACTAAGCATTCCATTCAGACAAAATCCATTCATGCTCTGGGTTCACCCATACCCGGAATGGTCAAGACGTTTCTTTGTTTCCGATAACTACTATACTATGAAACCCGGCTATCATACAGGTGGGACAACACAATTTCTTCCGTGTGTCTTCGCCACCTATTCAAGGAGGTGGAAGTGGCTGGCAGCAGTTGCTTTCCTTATTTTCATGGGAACATCCACCGCCATTCTACAATTAAATCCGCACTTACTACCCAAACTATCCTTTGCTTACCTTCCACTATTTTTCTTAATCATAATTCTAGTTTTTCCCCAAAAATCTCTAAAAGACGCTTTTTATCATGGGTTACTTGGCCTTATATCGGGGGGAATTTCGATCTTTGCTAGTAAGAATCTGCCCCCCCACTATGCTTTCTGGCCATTTGCAGTGGCCCTACTTTTCCCACCACTCATGTTTGCACACAGAGTCAAGTCCCCCGTAATATGGCTGTTCCCCCCTCTGACTGGACTTCTTTTTGTAACACACTCCTTACGTGAAGTTGGCCCTTATAATTTGGTATATATGACCGCAGCAATATTTTCCGTCGCATTCTGTTGCGCAATAGATAATAAAAAAGAAACGCTAATAAAAACACCAATTATAATTCATGCTATTTTCAGCTTTATCATTTTACCGGGATTATCTATTCTATTTTTACGTCCACAACAAATGTTATACAATACGATCTGGTTTATTTTTATCGCCTCGTTCTACCCAGCATGGGCAATCGTAAATATTGACACCATGTCAAGAAGACTAAAAATTGTTTTCATTATCTTATATACATTACTAAACACACAGATAATAACTCAAAATTTTGTTGAACATATACAAAATACAAATTTAAATTTCTATACATGGCTCCTACTATCACTAATAACATGCGTTATCATAGTACCCGCTTTACCTGCAAAAAAAACGCACATATGCAACGAAAGCAAAGCAGACAAATGCATTGGAAGACTAGCTAGCGAAGGACAAAGTAATAAACGATTAATTTTAGAATATAGTATATTATTGCTTTTCATATCCATTCTTATTGGTGTCTTTGCAATAAAAATTATTGCATACAGTTCTTCATACTACGCTAATGGTGCATTGCTGCACCTCAATACCACTATCAAAGACCTACTAGCTTCAATATTAGCCTTTCATGGAGTAACTGACTGGACTCTGCTATTCCAAATCAAAAAAAGAAACGAGATGACTACGGACAGCCCGTATAAACCAACAAATCCAATAAGATTATCCTCATTGGGTGTCTCGTTGTTAGGTGCTGCTTCTTTAAAATTCCCCAACACCTACACATACTCTTTACTTGCACTGTCACTTTTGACACTGATCAGCCTCATCGCAAAAGAATTATATATAAGCCCTAACAAGAAAACAAGAAAACCTACCAATTACGTTTGGAGTCTCGTCACTTTCAACTGTGGACTTATGATTTTTCTCAACATGGAGCCACCATGCCAGCATATTCTTTTTATATATATTGGTGTTTTTTCTTTTTTATTGGCTCTATTATTTTTCTATTTCCCTAAGTATTTTCATACAAAAAAAAGACACGAATGCACCTCGAAACTTGAGTATGGAATTTACCTATGGCCACTAGGCCTCCGAGCATGGAGCCTTCTGTTCGGGATAACGTTAAGCGCGCCTCTTTCTTTATTTGGATGGATACCTGCGATGTCCATGATACTCTTCGTTACATTTTTGATACCATGGTTTATCTACAGCATGCTAAGAACACCAACGCTATTGGATTTATGGCGAGGAAAAATCTTTTATCAAAGATTTATAGAGGGCGAGGAAAGCTTAACTCCTACAACATCGGGCATAGTCCGCTTTTGGCCTTTTAGATGTTTACCTTTTCTACCCACTTTTACAAATTACCGAGGAGGACAAAGCATTCGTTCATCGCTCTACACTAGAATTGCTTTGCATCAGATAATCACATCCCAAATACCCATAAGACCGAGACTAACCAAAGAGGGAGATAATTACTCTTTTTTTCTCTCACTTAAATGGTTTTGGTTTTGCTGTGTTCCTATATGGTCAAGTTTTATAGTACTACTAACTATAACTATAGCACATTCAAGCCTTACTGGGGAATTTTACTTTACCCAGCACTTGGCTACAGTCAGCAACCCTTTATTTTATCGCATAGGTGAACATCGACTACTAAGTCGCTATGTTTTCCTCTTTACGGGAGTTCTATGGCTAATACTCTCATATAAAATGATTTCAATTGAACTGTCTCGGCTCAGCAGTCTATCTGCATACGAGCAAAATCAAGAAGGACAGGCTATTGTCCCATTATGGGTAAAAGCACAGGCTGTAATAGCAGCACGTGACTTCTCAGAAATATACAAAACTCAAACACAGAAAATAATCAAATTAACACTTGGAGCTTTTGCCTCAATATACTGTGTTATATTAACATTTGGATAGCATGATGGAATCAGAAAACGCTAAAGCTGTTGCCTTTATAAGCTGGGTTGACTGTCTTGAACGATTCGATGTTTTAATCGAGGAATTGAGACATATTCAGTATAATATTGCTTTTCAATTAAGGTCTGAACCCCTCTATCTTATGGGGTTATATGAAGAGGCTTTTTTGGACGCAAACTACGAAATGTTCAGTCACTTCTACGAATACAACAGACGACATCGCAAATTACTTTCATTTGCAATCATGCCGGACTTCCCTTCTCCTAGACAACTCAAAAGCATGTTTTTAAGCACAGACCTGCTAGCAAAGACAGAGCATCCCAGCCTTGTGACACAACTCACGGAGAACTGTCTGTCTTTATTAAACAATCTTAATTGTAGCAAAGTAAAAACAGATGACTGGAAAAGCTCCAAACAGGCGCAATTACTAAAAAAAATTTTTGGAACAAAGAACAAAATTTGGCCCAGGGAAATAGACAGAAATGTACGAAATTTATTGAAAGAAGACCAAATTGATGATTTTGTCGCCGACGGGCTTGCTGCAGGCGAAATAAGTCTTGAGCTTTTGTCTGGCTCAATGACCCTGGGCCTTTTTCAATTTTGGCAAGCAACCTTCTGGAGCTTAGACCAACGCCAACTCTATTACAACCTACGAGCTACTCAGGCTTTAAAAAGGGCCATTTTCAATGACAAAATATTTTTGCTCCACAAGGGGGTTGAAGCGTTTATCAAAAGCTCTCCTGACCATGAAGAGAAAATGTATGAAGTATTAACCATCAGGAGGGCTCTCTTACTTAAATGCGAGGGATACATTCAAAAAGTATCAGCACACCAATCATGTGTAGCTGAGAGCTTCGAACATGGAGAGCAAGAACTAACAAGGCCATTAATAAATAGACGAAAGGATCAAGCTTTATATTCAAGAATTCTTAATGATATTTGCGCAAACACTTTTCAAGAAATGGGACACTTACTAAAGGACTGCGGAGAAACAATTGATTTTGAAAATCGAGACGTTTCGCTAATACATCATTGGGACTATCAATATACATCTGAATACAGTTCGCTATATAGACCTCACTCTATTGTGACTCATTCTTATTTTAAAACATCCTACTGGATGCCTGATAGACCTGATTTACAAAGTGCAATCATACATGAAGTTGGGCATGTATTCACTGATGAAACGTTTAAACGATTTGAACAATCCTATTTTTCATCAAACCATAATCAATTTTCATCTCTATTTATCAGATTAAGAAATATACTTAAAGCTTATGACGTTGAATTACGCAGTGGGCTTCCCATAAATCTAATACTACAAGAAGTAGGAGTAGATATACTTGCAGCTAGCGTCAAAGGTCCATCGTATTTATATGTCCTCGCTCTTGAAATTCTAGGCGAAGCAATTGAAACTATGTACGGAAAAACAATCGATAGTCTTTATGAGAAACAACTAGATCCCTCTGAAGCTTTTATCTACGACCTTGAGGAGACTGCTTTCCTATGGCACTTCAGACTTCATATTGTTTGCACCTGGATAGAACTTCTCAATGACAACTTCACAATGAAAGACCGTTCATTCACGGGATTAACATCTAGACTCATAGATGGCGTTCGAAATTTAGCCGATGGACTCCTGCAGCAAGTTCAAACCTGGATCGAAAGAAATATAGGAGGACTCAGAGAAAATCAACGACTGTGGAACTACCACAAGGATTTAAAAGAAGCACTTTGCCGTACAATTACCACATCCAGACTCCCCGTATTTGTTAGAAAACATCTTATCAAAAAAGAAAACACTCTAAACACCACCAACGTCAAAACTAAACCACTACATTCTTTCAGTCCTAAGACACAAGAGTTTTTGTTTAATGGTCTTCTAAGTCATAAATATAAATTCAAAGAAAAATGTGATGAAAAACTAAATTCTCTTCGTGATATAGTAAATTTCTTCTATACGCAGTATGGCGTTGAAATCTTACTTGAGGATGATGAACATGGTGCCCAAAATATAAAATACAAAGAAATAAGCATTTTCAAATTTCTACACGATATTCCATGGCAATGCGCCTTAATGAAAGGTATTGACTTTAC
This sequence comes from Maridesulfovibrio spiralis (SeqCode), assembly GCF_048571135.1. Lineage (NCBI taxonomy): Bacteria > Pseudomonadati > Thermodesulfobacteriota > Desulfovibrionia > Desulfovibrionales > Desulfovibrionaceae > Maridesulfovibrio > Maridesulfovibrio spiralis (SeqCode). The sequence goes on from NZ_CP182344.1 coordinate 54,935, forward strand.
AACTCTTACAAGAAGAAAAGACTCAGCAAGAGACAATTCAATGCTAGCCTACACCCTGATGCGCCCAGCCCTTGGACGCGGAATATACCAGGTTGCAGTGGACTATTTTTATCATAACGTCGAAAACCCATTATACCATTTAGAAGAGTGTACTAGTCAACTTGCAGCTCTCACTGAAACAGAGTCTACACCACGGATGCAAAAACTATTTAAAGACATAAATGACTCTATAAAAAATTGTGCTATAAACCCAAATAAAAATGAACTAAACCGTACAATATCTTTTTTTATTAATGATAATTGTATTCACTCCGAAGAAATAGACAACATCATCAAAAAAACTACTGAGAGCCTGCGTTACTTCTACGAGAACCCCAACGAACTAGATACCAAATACTATCTGGTGGATAATGACAAAATATTTAAAGCTCAACAAACTATATTAAATACGACTAGGGCGATTCTTAAAAATATATTCAGGACTTTGGATAAATCCGTAGACGTGCGTCTCTTTCGGATCAAAGCTGAACTTTCTTTTTTGACAGCCAACACACCCACTAACTGGAAAAAATACCGAAACACTATTCTCGCCAACTTTCTTTATGCACTTCTCACAGAGCACAGAACAGACTCCTTTGCACAAGATGTTGCAAAAGACATTATAGAATCCATAGGCTGCGACTACAAGTGTATAACCTTACAAACAGAAGAAGATGGTGCGCAACATAAAATAGAAAAATGCATTAAAAACAACATAGAAAGCTACTCTACAACAGAAGAATTTGCTATAACTGAACAAATAGCAAGCCTTATCTCGCAACACATTGATAAAGAATGGCACATAGAAATAAGCCAACTACACTCTTTCTTATCTTGCCTGTATGAAAATGAAGAGTTAGGTGACGATATTTTATGTAGAGCTATGTCACAAGACCTTTGCAGAGAAACGGAATTAGGGCTGAATCTAGATGCAGGAAAAATTTCCGGTGGAGCGAATATTTGGACTTTAAATAAAATAACAACTGCGCACTTAAATAAAATTGAACTTGATAATTACAATGATATCGACACTGAAAGTTCACTCATGAAATTGACTCCTGTACTTGGAAAATACGACTTTATGTCCATTACTCCGGACAATTTCCCCTCTCCAGTACGCATAAATACTCTTAACCTTTTTAGAAATAAATCGTTTCCCTTTTTTATACGCAGAGAAACTGTAATCCCCATATTAATATCCAATATCGACATAAAATCAAACAACAATCAAGAAACAGAAACAATTGCACTTATATGCATAAGAATGAACCGCAGCACTTGGAGACTCCATTTTCTTCTACGAATATTAAAATCTTACATACATTTAAACAATAATATAACTTGTAATACAGACTTAAACAACTTGAATGCAATCCCATGTGACCTTGATATTGCAAGCTGCTTAAAAAACACAGATAGAATATACCTTTCTGATGGATCAAATGATCTTTTTTTTGAAATCAGGGGAACCCCATCAAGTCGAATTAATGACGTATTTAGACTTAAAGATATTCTTTTTGATGATTATCAAACTTCAGTAGTAGAAACTATGCCTGGAGCAGCATTGATTAGTCAGGCTTCTTCTAATTCAAATTTCAAGTTAGTTCTTTGCCTGCAAATCCGCCAAAGCCGAGACCTTTCGCGCAGTTTGAACAAAGTTAAATCCAGCCTAAAAAAGCATTTCGCATTATCCATAAAAGAACTGTCCAGTTTACATGGAAAAATGGATATCAGAATAGTCTTCACAGACGAAACGTCATTCAATAGCATCTCTGAATTAGTACAAAAACTTATTACCAGTTGCGGTGACAAAATAAACAGCATGCAATTAAATATTGAAGAGATAATACATTTTTAACTTCAGAAGGCTAAATCTTAACTCTGCACAATACTAACTAATGCTCAGCTTAAAAATATTTAATAATTTGATAAATCTTGTCTTTAAATACGAAATTGATGTTTGGAGTGATATTCGCAATGGCTATTATCGGTTGTTTATTTGCCCAATTGATTAATATTATTCTTCTTCTCTTTTTTGCATCAATACTCTACCCAATCTATTTTTATATTTCAAATTGCCCTAAAGGAGCAATGGCTGGAATAGGCGTCTTAATTCAAATCATCATACTATTTATGGAACGCCCCTAAGAAGAATTCGGACTTACATAGCTGGCTATATAGGTCCTAATTAAAAATTTATCGCGCAACACCTCTTTGCTTCCTACCAATCTCATTCCCCGAAACCTTAACATTCCGCCCAAACATCATCCGCGCAAAACCATGCGCCACTTGCGCGGCCGCAGGATCATTCACGCTGAAGAAAATTTTATCTCCATTATCTTTGACCATGGAACCATTCTTCAAGGTATAAAGTACGTTTCCGGACGAATCGACGCGCCAAGTCAGATTATCAAGATTGCGCTTTCTGGGGTCGGCAGTGCGCTTAGCTTCTTCAGCCTGCAACTGGAGCATCTTGGAAATGGACAACAGCTTACGCTTATCCTTCCACGCCAAGCTTGAGTCAGACCTAAACTGACTTTGCTTAATCTTCATATCAGATACTTTTGTTGCCTGGCTATCGATAATAGGAGCTAGATTACTCTGAATCGGTTCTTTTTTCGACCGCAGAACCTTCAGGGCTATTTCATCGCCTCTCTCAGCCTTCCATTTCAAAAAGTCATTCCAACGGTTAAACGGGATCTGCTGACGCAGCTCCGCGCGCTTTCCGGACATTTCCTTTTTGAGAGCTTCAATTGCCTCTGTCTTTCTGCCGGCAGCGAGAGCAATCAAACGGCTGCGGTCTTTGATCCTGAGTTTTTTATCGTTCTTAAGAGCCTTAATCTTGCCATCCCAATAAGAGCTGGTCTGCTTCCAACAACCATCCTGCTCTTCACGCAGAACCTCGTAAGCCTTTTTCCTGCCGGTAACAGCGGCACGGTATTCAGCATAAAGCTCACCCTGATGCTTATGCAGTGGTCGGGCGACATACCTATCCTTCTCGCTGACCACGATCCCCTTGGTATACTGGTAGTGGCCGAGCTGCGCCTCAAGCTTGGACTTAGTAAAATTCCGATCAAGCCGGCTAGCTTTGATGGCCGTCTTGGAATGGCGGTCCTTGATGCTGCAACCGTTCCCGCGCAAACGAACTTCGATCCCGATCTCTGCAAGAGACATATGGAATTGATGCCAATCCTGCGCTTTATCCAGAGACTCGAAAATAAAATCCTTGCGTTCCTTCACATACGAATCAAAGGACTGCTGGCCGGAGTGAGCTTCGTAAGTAGCTGCCCGGTCATTGCTGCGCTTCGGCTCCTGATCCTTCTTCCTGCCGTTGTCGAATTTCAAACCGAACTTCTGCTCCAGCTCACGGTGCAGCCGATCCCGCTTGTAGAAATCCCGGTAAGGCTCGTAACGGGTCAGCTTCTCCGGATGAATCATATTATATGCGATGTGCATGTGAATATTGTTGGTGTTTTTATGGACACCACAATGACGCTGGTGCTCTTCAAAGCCCAAGGCCTTGGAGAACTCCTGCTCAATCTCTTTGAAATCCTTCTCCGTGAGAACAGACTCATCTTCCGGCCTGAAAGAGACTATCAGGTGATATGTCTTCTCCTTGCGGGTGCGCTGATTCAGATCCTGAGTATCGAGCACCTCCTGAATGGCCAGCTCGTAATCCTCACCAGCCCAGCAGCCTGCGCACCAGGACATCAAGGTCTTTTCGCCCTTGTGCTTGGCATCGGCAATGTAATCGGCCAGTCGGCCATAATTATCATTCTGAGGCTTACAGGAAATTCTACGACTGATCATATGGTTCGGACCTTCTGAACTATTTCTTTCTGAAGCCGACGAAGGTCTTCCAGCAAAGCTTCAACATCTGTGCGATGCTGGTCATCGTCAAGAATCCACATCTTGAGCAGACCGCCCAGACGACCCTGATCGGCATTGAGCTTCAGTAGCTCACGGCGGGCCAGTTGGTCAGTACGACTCTTGATCTCATGCCCCAGACAAACGGCTTTGGCAAAAGCAGACAGCGAAAGACTGCACTGCTGCGCAGTCTCGCGGATCTGTTTGTACTCCTCGTCGGAAACGTAGGTTTTAATAACTTGCTTCTTGCTGGGCATGTCTTTTACCTGACTCATTATTGATGCCTTCCCAAACGATACTAACCGCATGAGAGACATACGATTTGGGCAAGCACTCCAGCGAATCAATGCACATGTCCTCACATAAACTACCAAGAAGCTCGTCACGGGACGACTGGCCACAATAAGCCCAGTAATCAAGTAAGCCATTAACCGGTGACAATTCCTCCTTCGAACAGATGTCCTTACCGCGCATTTTAGGCGGAACAATGCGCATACACATCCTGAGATAAGTCCATGCACTGTCCATAGCCAGCGCATCCATTTCATAAAGATCTGGAACCCGGATCACCCCTTCAATCTGCCGTTTGCCCTGTTCCCAACTGATGCCTTCCAGAAAGCACCAGTAGCGGGCGACACCTTCAAACGCCCTCACAGCCTCCGGCTTTGCTTTCTTGTACAGAAGCTTTCCCTCCGCCGGCGGAATAGTCAGCCTGGCTTCCATGGCATTGAATGCTTCAAGAAACTTGATTTTCCACTCCATTGCCTTATGGCCAGTAAAGCCCATAGCAAGAAGCGAAAAGCCGTCACGAGTCATGTTAAACGAGGGCTGCTCTTTGTTCTGTTTATTCAAATATGAGGACGGCTCAAAATTGAGCTGTCGATATTCATCAGGAATTTCTAGTTCATTTATGTCGCGAAGCACGTTCTTGTGCTGCTTTTCAAACAGTTCTGCCACAACTAAAGACGAAGCCATTGGCTTATTTTTCTCCATTACCAATTCAACTACAGTTGATACTTCACTGTTTTTACTATCTTTTTTACTCATCTCAGATACTCCATATCGTTTGCAGTTAATGCCAGTCCAAAATTGAGCCGTCCTCAATTCCGTCAGCAACATACGTTGAGCCGAAGGCGAATAAGCCAACCTCAGCCCCATGGCTGAGCAGGACGTAAGGGAGACCACCTGAAAAGGTGGGACTACCTTACCTGTCCTGCCTTCGGACTCCGCAGGAGTATACGCGATTTAGCGGAAAAATTTCAATTTATTTAATTATTACTGCTAGTTCTTGTTTGTTCTTGTATATTCTCGTTAAGTCTTGTTAAATCCTGAAGACTCTTATTAATTCTTGCATAATCTCGTAAAATTCAGATATGGTCGCTCGCAAAAAAGGACACCATATGAATGAAAAAATTACCATTGATTTGGGGACGATGTTTGACGACACAGCCAAACTTAGTGAGATAGACACATATTGTTCTGGAGCTGAAAAATTAGCAGGCAAAGGAAATGATATAACCCTTACAGGTCGCGCACCTGTCTGGATGTATTTATCGATTGCACATCACTTGCACGGTGTTGCGCGGTCATTGTCCTATGACTCTCCCGTTACTGGTATTGTGCAGATTTTTAATCATGATCCGAGGTAAAAATTGTATAATAAAAAGAAATCATACAATGTATTTGAAGGCATAAGAAATATAATCAATAACTCTTTCACTAACTCCCCACCAACCTATCGTGAAATTGCACTTTTTTTTGTATTTAGATTCACACCTGCCTGTTTAATTTTAACTTTGATATTTGTCTTCTTTGGAATAGATTCACTCGATGCCATCAATCTAGTCGGCAGTTTCACAGGAATTATTTCAGCCGGAACAATTGCCTATACTGTATATGACTACATGTACGGACGAAAAGCTCGAATGCGTGCAGACAATGAAAAATATCGAAATGCACAAGGTAAAAGAGAAGTTGCCTTGATAATTGACACGCTAAAAAACCCGCCAGCAGACAATGCCTTTTCCAAAAGCAAATACAACCTTAACCTTGGCCACATAAATGAAGAAATGACGATATCGTACGCATGGCATAAGGATGCGATATCGGGTCCCTATATTCCCGTAGACGAACACAATATCAATGATGTTCTATCTGAAATTGACACAAAACTTTATGAAGTCGCAGAACTATCACCAGACATACTACATCTCTTTTATGCTGGCCCGGCTGTTATAGCTACATATGTAGGTGAACAATTAGCTAATCGGATTTTCACTAAAGTTTATTATTTTGAAAGAGATCCCCTGAAAGGGGACAAATACCTATACTGGTTCTCCTTGCACAAAAAATAATTAAAAATATTCGACCATGATTAGCACTAAAATATCAAATAAAAGAAAAAGCCTGAAAGCAAAATTCACAGGCTTTTTCTTTTATTAAATTTATCATCTGCCATGCAGCATATACATAAAAACCTACTCAATCACCCTATAATCAATCTGAGAATTATCAATACGCGCGCCCAAAACTTTGACCCTGAACACGCGGATTTCATCTTCTGTTCAGCCCACATGACACCGTTTCTCGCAGTGCGGCCAATAAATATTTGATACCATTTAGTCTTTTCCGCATATCCAGATTTTTTACTTTGACCGATCCGCGCGGACTCCACAAGCACTCCCTCGTGCTTATTCCCCATACTGTCGGCTGCGAAAATACGCACGTAGTCGACACACGTATATTCATAAACAAATCACTAACACTTACGCATTAAAATTATAAACAATTATACAATATAAAAAAACAAGCTTCGCTATTAAGCAAAGCTTGTTTTTTTATGCCTCAATTGGCGAAGCCCATTTAGACAATAAAAACCATAAAAGGGGTCATAAATGAAAGTTGGTCTTAATGCCTCAATTGGCGAAGCCCATTTAGACGCGATTTTGGAATCTACGAAAAGGAACAGGTCTCGTCTTAATGCCTCAATTGGCGAAGCCCATTTAGACTTACCTTACGTGGCGGCTTCCGTGGAGGCTATGGAAGGTCTTAATGCCTCAATTGGCGAAGCCCATTTAGACCTTGGCAATGCCTCATCCTGTTCGTTCAGCTCTGGGTCTTAATGCCTCAATTGGCGAAGCCCATTTAGACTTGGCAATGACCCAATGAACATCGCTGCTCTTGAGGTCTTAATGCCTCAATTGGCGAAGCCCATTTAGACTGATTGCGCTGATCCTGCCCGTCATGCTTCAGTGTCTTAATGCCTCAATTGGCGAAGCCCATTTAGACCAAACAGCTCAAAGCTGTGTTCCACGTCAAGGAAGAGTCTTAATGCCTCAATTGGCGAAGCCCATTTAGACTCAAGAAGTTGTTCTCAGAACTTTATTCCGATTCGGTCTTAATGCCTCAATTGGCGAAGCCCATTTAGACCCTAGACTGAAAATGGCAAGCAATTTCCTTCTTAGTCTTAATGCCTCAATTGGCGAAGCCCATTTAGACTCACACTGAAGGAAATGAGAGATCCTTCTCCATATTGGAGAAATAATGTCTTAATGCCTCAATTGGCGAAGCCCATTTAGACCTGGCTAAAATGTTGCAGCCGGAAGGTACTTTTGGTCTTAATGCCTCAATTGGCGAAGCCCATTTAGACTAGTCAGCGGACAAACAACGTCAAATGGGGTCTGGTCTTAATGCCTCAATTGGCGAAGCCCATTTAGACACAAAATGATCCCAGCTACGGCGGTTTAGTAAACAAGTCTTAATGCCTCAATTGGCGAAGCCCATTTAGACTTACTTGGATTGATGGGGAAACATTAAACGGAAAAAAGTCTTAATGCCTCAATTGGCGAAGCCCATTTAGACCTGGCTAAAATGTTGCAGCCGGAAGGTACTTTTGGTCTTAATGCCTCAATTGGCGAAGCCCATTTAGACTTGTGGTGATCGTGAGTACTACAAAGAAGCACATGAAGTCTTAATGCCTCAATTGGCGAAGCCCATTTAGACTTGGCAATGACCCAATGAACATCGCTGCTCTTGAGGTCTTAATGCCTCAATTGGCGAAGCCCATTTAGACTGATTGCGCTGATCCTGCCCGTCATGCTTCAGTGTCTTAATGCCTCAATTGGCGAAGCCCATTTAGACCAAACAGCTCAAAGCTGTGTTCCACGTCAAGGAAGAGTCTTAATGCCTCAATTGGCGAAGCCCATTTAGACTCAAGAAGTTGTTCTCAGAACTTTATTCCGATTCGGTCTTAATGCCTCAATTGGCGAAGCCCATTTAGACCCTAGACTGAAAATGGCAAGCAATTTCCTTCTTAGTCTTAATGCCTCAATTGGCGAAGCCCATTTAGACAAACAGAGTTGGGAATGGCAAATTTGAGAAACTTGGTCTTAATGCCTCAATTGGCGAAGCCCATTTAGACCGAAATGCATTTCTGTTGACAGGCGTTTTATGGGTCTTAATGCCTCAATTGGCGAAGCCCATTTAGACTGACTGATGCTCAGGAAGTAAACGCAAGACTCATGGCTGTCTTAATGCCTCAATTGGCGAAGCCCATTTAGACAGCACCCTCTGGGAGCCCTTTAACCATGCGGGCTAAGAAGGGCAAAAACGCTGGCGACTGAATTTGGACTTTTTTTCGACTTTTTTCACCTCAAAAAACGGCCTAAAATGGGCTTCAACCCGTTGAATTCACTAACTTACGCTAGCGATTGATTTCCATTTTACATAAAATAAGCATTTTTAACAAGAATCTTGAACATTTACAAAAAACACGGTTCAAATCCGAAATCGCTCAAGTATTTTGAACGCACTTTCCAACAGCAAAATATACTAACCACTCTTAAACATTAAAAATTACATCGAATATACCAAACTTATTTTCTAATTCTCAAAGATTTATACTCATCACCTTTAAGGATAGCCCTTTTATAAAAATTAACCTGCCGCATTATTGTGCTGCGGCAGACAGCACTCTCCAATGTCGTAAACTGATAAGGGAGCATGATCCGTTTCTCAAAATGCTTCGTGATTTTTTTTAGTAATTCATACTTAATTAAACAAGGCGTCGAGCCATCTGTAAAATTGCTGTTAAAATGCTCTGCCCGCACTTCCCGCCTTCGGATCAGGGAAATTATCAGGGAATCTACCACAAACCTGAACTCTTCCTGTAAATCCGAAGCCAAGGCATGATGCCTGCCGTACTGAGCATGCATAAAACCGATCTGTGGATTAAGCCCCACCACCTGCAATGCGGTGGATACGTGATTGTGCAGCAAGGTGTATCCATACGACAAAAGTGAATTTAATGGATCTGGCGACGGATGCTTTTTACGTCCTCCGAAACACATCCAATCAGGCATGGAGGAGATAAAAGAATCAAAATACAACCTTGCGCCAGTACCTTCCAGCCCCCTGATTTCGTCGATGGAACTTGAGACAAGAACCCTATCCCGCAATTCATAAAGATTTTTGACCTGCTCAGACTGCTCTTTCAAGCTTTTACGCATCAATAAAGCGCAATTATGCAACTTTGCAGAAACAGTTTCCCGTGCCATCTGTAAACAGAAGAGGTCATTACCCTGAGCCGTTGCCTGCATGGTCCATAAGTGCCAATGCCCTTTATTATTGCCAACAGAAAGCTGCAACAAGCCGTTACGCCTGCAAAAATATGTCGGTACTTTTCTCTGGGAAAGGGCAATGACGGTAGGCATGGTTATACGCGGCCTGCCGACTACGACAACATGAGAAACAGCCTTCAAAGGCAACGTTTGTGTAGTTGAAGAGTTATCAGCAGTTAAGCGGATGGCCTGCCCTTCCAGATTGATGCTCACATTCGGAGACAACAGATACAGAGGACGTTTTCTCTGCGTCCGCAATTCTGCTTCCAATAGCGGAGATGTTGGTTCTTCTGGAAGTTCAGCACCATCTATTGGAAAATCATAATCACTAATATTCAACCCGGAATCCAATTCCTTATCAGAAGCCTGCGCAGGGCTTTGGGATTCCTCAGGATCAATCAGTTTAGCGTAGGTTATTTCTGCACTTGGGGATTGTTCAGAATATACGTATTCCGGCAGCTCCTTGTCGGCAAACAGCTTTTTCAAATGACCGAAACTATGAACAACCTGCTTTGCCTTGTAGGGCTTATATTTATCTTTTTTCTTTTCAGCATCGGCTAGAGTATGCACCTGTGCAGTGCCGAGCCATGCATTTTCCAATGTTTTGCTTTCCGCTTCAGAACTCTGCTGCGCAGCATTCCCGAAAGATTTGCTCTTTTCTATAATCAAAGACCTGCAAAACAAATATCCTAAATATGAGAATCCGGCATTGAACGAGGTTACTGCTGTTTTTTCATCATTTAATTGCAGGGCCAAAGAATCAAGCAAAGACTTTGCATCCGCCTTTGCCTGCTCTGCGGCATCCTTCGATTTGCAAGCAATGACAAAATCATCAGCGTATCTTACCAGAAGATAATTGTTCTCAAGTAAAGCATCATCCAATTCATCAAGATACAAATTTGCCATAATAGGGGAGATGGAAGCCCCCTGCGGCAATCCACGAGACCTCTTAATAGTCCGCCCTTTGAATTTAACATCGCTCTGGACCCATTGCTCAATCAAATCAACAACAGGTTCAAAGGGGAACAAGGCGAACAGCTTGGCAGTCAATTTATCCCATGGAACACAATCAAAAAAACTGCGGATATCTGCATCCACAATATAATTATACCCCTGTTGCCGGGCATACTCCAAGGCATCAGCAGCCTGTTGGCGGGAACATCCCGGACGGTAGCCATAGGAGCAATGTTCAAACAACTGCTCCAGAATAGGCCCGATCACGCTTACCGTACAACGCTGCAAAACACGATCCTGTACCGTAGGGACCGCCATTGCCCGCACTTTCCCGTTACCTTTATCCAACAAAAAACCTTTTAAAGGCTGCGGGCAGTACTCCCCGGTCTTAATCAATTCCTCAGATTTACGGGCGTGAAATTTTAATTGCTGCTCAAAATCTTCAGGCTCAACACCATCAACTCCTGCTGCTGAAGACCTCAAAGCAACATGTTCAAATGCATCGACAAATAAATCAGCGGCAAACATCTGCTCAAAAACTGAAAAACCAGAGCGTAACGTAAAGACTATATTTTCAGCACCGTGCAGAACATAACGTCCACAGCCATATGCCTTATTACCACCGACATGGACAAACTGCCCATACCAGAGCAAATTCCGCCACTCTTCCGGAATATTACTGAAAAAAACATGTCCCTGAACCCCTTCTATGGATTTGCGTTTGTGCTTGATAGCGGCATTAATATTACCCCAGACAGGGGTTTCAATCTGCACAAACTGCTTGTGCACAATATCAACTCCATCCAGAGCAGCAAACTCTTCGAAAGACTTAAGCGGAGTAACTTTATTAATATTACTCCAAAGCTGCTTGAAAAAATGCTGCACAACAAAACAGCGATTCCCCTGCAAAGGAAACCGCTGGCTGAATTCATCGGGGCTGCGCATTTTCAAAGGAGATACGAACTGGAGTGTAACATCTCCACTCTGTATTCCTGATTGCAATTCCCCGATACCATTACAAGCAGGGGCAACTGCCAGTTCGCTCATTGTAAGCTTAGTGAAATTTCCACCAAAGATAGGAAGGTTCGCGCCCCAGTAATCAAGGCTGCGTCGCCCTATCTCGGCAAGTCTGTCAGCCAACACAGCCATACGTTCTGCCAACTCATCAGCATTATCCCCCACGCAGTTGATGCCGAAGGTATAAATCTCCCCCGCCACCATACGCATACGGCCAAATTCGCAAACAACAGGAACCATTCCAATAGGTAAGTTATGCGCACTATCTTTAGGATCTGCATATTCCCCAAACAAGGCAGCAAGAATAAGCCCGCGCACAGCATTGCCATGATAAACGGGGCATTCCACTGCACTGGTAAGAGTAAAGGAAAAACGAAACTGGCGAACGGGGATATGCATGCGAACCTTCCTGCGGGTAGACTTTATCAAGAGATAAATACTGTATACCCTCTAAAAACATATCGCAATAGATACAGGAAGTTACAAAGAGAAAAACAAGCTCCGCAATTAAGCAAAGCTTGTTTTGAATGCCTCAATTGGCGAAGCCCATTTAGACCCGTAGCCTAACCTGGCCGGCATCCGCTAAACAGGTCTTAATGCCTCAATTGGCGAAGCCCATTTAGACCCGTAGCCTAACCTGGCCGGCATCCGCTAAACAGGTCTTAATGCCTCAATTGGCGAAGCCCATTTAGACATACTTGGAAAGTATTTGATGGAGAATATTGTCTTCAAAGTCTTAATGCCTCAATTGGCGAAGCCCATTTAGACTGAAACTGAGGAAGAGCGTCTCCAGCGTAAGGCAAAAGTCTTAATGCCTCAATTGGCGAAGCCCATTTAGACCTACACCCAGATCATGGAAACACCTTTTGCTATCTGTCTTAATGCCTCAATTGGCGAAGCCCATTTAGACTACCGACGTCAAGCCCTGGGATACCAGCGACTGGGTCTTAATGCCTCAATTGGCGAAGCCCATTTAGACCAACAAAAGGCGCGCAATGAATTTTTTAACAAGGAGTCTTAATGCCTCAATTGGCGAAGCCCATTTAGACGCAGAAAAGTTACTTTGCACGGGGTAATTATGCAGTCTTAATGCCTCAATTGGCGAAGCCCATTTAGACTTGCTCTCACTACAGATGGCAATCCGGATATCCTGTCTTAATGCCTCAATTGGCGAAGCCCATTTAGACAAACCGTTAACCAACAGGGTGGAAACATCCTTCAGAAGTCTTAATGCCTCAATTGGCGAAGCCCATTTAGACACTAGTGGCAAGTGGTCACATGCAATCACTAGTGGGTCTTAATGCCTCAATTGGCGAAGCCCATTTAGACGCATATGGAAATAGCTGTTATAACCAGTTTAATAAAAAGTCTTAATGCCTCAATTGGCGAAGCCCATTTAGACTTTCCGGTGATGCTAGGGTTTTCGGTAATGCTGGGGTTTGTCTTAATGCCTCAATTGGCGAAGCCCATTTAGACTAACAGGTACGGTGCAGTAAATGGAACTAATTGAAGTCTTAATGCCTCAATTGGCGAAGCCCATTTAGACCTGCTGACGACTTCACAGTATCAGGCCTGGTTATCGAGTCTTAATGCCTCAATTGGCGAAGCCCATTTAGACCAGATATAGTTTATGCTCCAGGCGAAATTGATCCTGTCTTAATGCCTCAATTGGCGAAGCCCATTTAGACCTGGATGGAGCTGGCAAAGGAGATCGGTGAAAAAGTCTTAATGCCTCAATTGGCGAAGCCCATTTAGACTGGCGATGGCTATGGCTCTGGTGATGGCTATGGGTCTTAATGCCTCAATTGGCGAAGCCCATTTAGACTCCATACCGCTTCCTATGATGTTGACGCGTCCAGTCTTAATGCCTCAATTGGCGAAGCCCATTTAGACAGCACCCTCTGGGAGCCCTTTAACCATGCGGGTTAAGAAGGGCAAAAACGCTGGCGACTGAATTTGGACTTTTTTTCGACTTTTTCCACCTCAAAAAACGGCCTAAAATGGGCTTCAAACCATTGAAATTACTAACTTACGCTAGCGATTAATTTTCATTTTACACAAAACAGCTATTTTTAACAAGAATCTTGAACATTTACAAAAAGCACGGTTCAAATCCGAAATCGCTCAAGTATTTGCCGATAATCATTTTCAATTTTCGTCCTTAAGCAAGCCGGATCAGATCACAATATAATGCTTCGAATAGATACTTTGCGTAACCCTACCAACCCCTGATGCCTTTTTGTGGCACTTCATGCAAAGTGGATAAATCCTGACATTACTGTCTTCTCCGGATTTTGGCAACATTCTCCCAATCTGTTTTTGCAATATTTTCAGCTGACGCTTACTCAGCTCACACTCAAAAACAGACTTCTGCACCCGCTGCCCAACGCCCTTCAGGACTTTGGAAAGCTTACTGCGGATCTTATCGTCCTCTATGTCGTATGTGACAATGTAGATCATGAGAATCCATTTATCCTCAGTAGACCAACAAAGTAGCTTAACTACACCAAGCAAGTCCACTTCGAACCAATATCCAAATAACTCAATTGACGAAGAATTCTTAAACTGAAAGATAAACTTTAAGCTTCGATACTCTTCAAATATTCTTTAAGCTTTGGTGTTCTAATTTTCTTTTTAATAGATGTTCCCACAAGTTTAGCTGCATCATGGAGGCACCCGTCTTCCAACTCCTGCATTCTTTCTATAATTTCGCTAAACCGCCCCTTATTTGCTGCAGAAAATTTCTGAGCCACGAACCATTCCTCAAACAACTCCATACCTGTTTTAGTAGGAGCTATGTACTCAAATCGCCCATATCCAACAGCAGTCTTTCCGCCTATTCCATCTTCTTCCAGCAGCTTCCACAATATTCTACGGACAAACTCCCTGTGTTTATCGGGACCTTGCAATATCACCTGAAATCGTAAACCGGGACAGAGGGCAGCGATTTTGATGGGCAGCGGATTATCCATGCCAGTGGGCGCGGATTCTCCTTGGTAATAGCCAGTATAGTGCGGAGTAATAATATCCATATCAAACCAGTCGCCACGTCCATCCCTCGGTTCCCACGGGCACATCCAGGCATCCTGAAATGTAACCAGACCTACATAAGACTTACTGTCACCCTGCAACCTGCCGCCGAACATATCCACCTGCAACCTGCTCTTTTCCGCTCCGTCAAAGATTTCCCAGTCTTTGCCGCCGTTGCGGGCAAGATATGAAGATACCGCTCCCTTGAGGGTCGCCCCGGAAATGTACGGAACACCCCACGGGTAATTCAAGTTAAACCCGAATTCAAAAACACTGGCATTGCCGGTTCCCAATAGCACGCGGGTGCTGGTCTTGATCTCAAATATTTCACAATCACCGTGCGCCTGTGCAGCCTTGCCCAAACGTTCAAACGCAAACTTATAAGCTTTTGCGGATTCCTTCCCGAACCGAAAATTTGCCATCTGTTGCAGAGCTTTTTCCCTGTTCTCAGGTTTATTACTCCCTGAGTTACGGTCATTTCTCTCACGTGGTAGATCTATATTTATGTTCAACTTGCAAATTTTAAGTCCAAGGTTATGTCCAACGCCGTCAAAACGTCCTGTGAAATTATCCCTTACAGCTCTGTGTGCCATACTCTAACCCTCACCTTCGTATTCATCGGCTTCACCGGCGATCATGATCTCAGATATACGTTTATGCCATTGCAAAAGGTCAAGTACACAGCGGGAAAGATGCATATACTCAGGCAATTGTGCTTGACGAAGTTCACGCAGAAATGGCTCCAGTTTAGAGCTAGTGACAAGATTCAACATGCATAGTTCACTACGAAGATGTTCACCAAGGTCTGCATACTGCTTTTCCTTACGCCCTTTGGCATCGATAAAAGCCATGAATTGCAGTAACCCTACAGTTCGAAAGATTCCCCCGGCTCTCTTGCACAGGCTCTTGTATTTTGTCCGATATTTTTCATCCAACGATAATGAAACGGCTTCCACTTCTTTGAAAACAAGATCCGAATATTTCTGCCCCCTAAGCATCCGAACCTCCACTGGTAATGCGAACGGCCACAAACCCTTTGCCTGTTGTCGCCTTGCCGCCCATCTGAACGTATAACTCCTTCACCGGTTCATTACCGGTAAAGACCTCAAGCAATTCCGAGTCCGTAAGTGATTTTACGTCTTTTCCACTTCTGTATGATCGATCCATTCCAGCCACAGACATGAACAGGGCTTCCGGAGGCACACTTTCTTCGTACCAGAGAGCACCGTTTTTAACTGTGCCGAGATCTTTATCAATGGCTATACGAGCATCCACAGGCAAAGCTGTGTCACACAAGAAATTAAGAACGTTATCATCAACAATAGCAAAACGTTTAATGAAAACTTCCTTGTCTTCTTCTGATTCACAAAAATATTCGGCAATGTAGGCAGCCCAGTCATCGGCACTGCCTTTCTCCACACTCAAATCCATTTCTTCAAGCAGAACATTACCGCCCTGCACAAGAAGGGAATCCTTGGTCAAAAGTACCCGGTAACTGTTCTTGGACGGGTCTATTCCGCTCACTGCGGGAAGAGCCGGAAGCCCTTCTTTCACACCGGAACGAACAAGTGCCTTTTTCAATTGTTGCAGGGTATACGGGGATGCAAGATAACCGAAAGTACCGAAATAAGAACGAACCGGAAGAGCGACCAGTAAACCGTCCTCAATGGATATGGCAGATGCAAAAGAGTTGCCTTTAGCTGGATCTCCGAAAATTGCTTTAACAGCACCCCGGTCAGTAATATCCTGCGAAGTCTTGCCTTTTAGATACTCATCCTTGAGCACACCCTTGATAGTTGATCCGGGGATAACAGGATGTCCGCTGACCTTATGTCTGGCTACAGGAAGATCAATATCATTCATGCCTACGCCGATACCGCAATGAAGCGGAGAAAGAGTTCTTATAGCAATAGTCAGATTTATCATTATTTACTCCTTATCTTCAAAAATATGCATACCCTTGCCAATTACCACCTGTCCGTAACCATCCAATTCAGACTGAGAATCAGGACCGCAGATTGATGCTCCCCACAAGGAATCAACAAACTTCTGCGACTCAGATGGATCTTCCAGCTCAACAAGATAAACAGAACCTGGGCAAACCAGTTTCCTGAACGGCTTGGGGCAAAATTTTACATAATCCCAACCGCTGATGGGAGCCCATCCAGAAAGAACCGCAGAACGCAGCCTTATCCGGACCCCACTTCGCGGTTCTGACACCCAATTACACTTTGATTCGTCTCCATCAGGAACAAGCCAGTACGGTGCCCAGGAACCGAAGTCTCCGTGTGTGGTCAGCAATAATTTAAGAAACCGCTCATTGCCATCCATGACTGGAACTTCGGGATACAATGCAGATTCACACATCTCCACCGCAACCCTACGCCTTTCACCACCAAGGTATGCGGACTCGGGCATGGACATACCTTCCTCCAGCCCGGATAATTCGAATCCAATTTTTATGTCACCTAGCACGCCATGTTCATTCTGCGCAGCATACAATCGATCATCTGTTTGTACAGCTGCCCCGGATGACCTTGGCGCAGTAAGGTATAGCCCTGATTCCGCGAAAAGTTTTCCTGTTTCAACAGAGTGGGTATACTCATCAATGGCACTATGGAGTCGTGTTTCCTGCACAGGTCCGCTTACAAAATCAGCATCAATATCATGTACCTCAGTACAAATAGAAAGGCTCCCGTCTAGATATTGCTGCGCGAATTGTTGACGGATAAAAGCTGGTTTCGGCTCAGGTTTTTCAGCAGTTCCAAGGCTGGGGTAGAGCCAATGAGCACAACGGATATCCGTTCCTTCTCCTTCCAGCAACGGATGACATGAAAGGACATGAACCTGGCGCTCTTCCTGCCCGGTAAAACACAGGTCGGCAGGAATCGGAAGCAAGTACTCATCATGACCTGAATCCAGCAGAGGAGTAATTTTTGAAATCCCGACACTCAGTATTTTAGGAATATTGGCCTTATTTTTAAAAAAATCCGGGTCACTATTAAACCCTACAGCAGAGCGAACCATCCCCGCAATGGTCTGCGGATAAGGCCAATCAAGAGAGGTTCCGCCAAAGATTCCAGCCTCACCGAACGGCCTGCCATCACGCAGTATAATCAGGTCATCACTTGATATCGTGTAATTATTCATCGTTCTGCCCCTTTCCTTCCACCATTCTTGCAGCATCTGAAATCAACCGGCCCACAACAAGTTCCTTTGAAAGTTGATCCACATCATTTCTACCGATCAACAACTTTCGTAAGCGGTTATTTTTCTCAACATCTCCGTCATTTTTCTGGTTAAAAATTCGCAACACGAGAGCTGCCACAGCATTGGCAGGACGAAATTCATTACCATCACCAGAAACAAAATGCATTTCGCTATTTCCCCCGGTCTCAAATTTCACCTGCCGCAGACTATAACCCAGATTAGAAGGAAGCTCCTTACCTTCAGAACGATACAGATCCTTAATAGCCTCGAAGCGTTCCGTTATTCCAGGCAGGCCATCCACGCTATCCCACTTACCACAAACTGTTATGTCCGCCCCGGACCTTTTACTTTGTATCAAGGCAAGGGAATTGCGCCCGCTGTCTTTAGCAATGGACTCAGCTTTCCGCGCCAAATCAAGAGCCTTGTCGAGGGGGTATTTATAATGAACAACCGCCAAACCAGCGGAAAACGTCGAAGCATGCTGAACATCCAATTTGATGGTATTGCAAAGCTCTTTCATTTCATCGTGGAACATCTGCCTGATACTGTCCGCACATGTCACAGCAGTGTGCAGCGGCAGATAAGCCATTACATCATCACCACCGGCATAGATAAGCGAACCGCCCGCATCCTCAACCTTGGAAGACACATTCTTGGAAAATTCGCTTAATTTTCTACTGAACGTCTTGTGCATATCCTTATTCGGAATGGAATCGATCATCTTTCCCATGCGGTCACCGTCACCGACCATAATCACAGAATACTGACACGGTTTACCGCATTTTTTAATCATCTCTTCTCTACAATTCCAGATGCCTTTAGCTTCATCGGGATATTTTTTTTCAATTTCAGCGCGATCAAGAAAAAAGTTCTCCGCTCCGATAGATAAATCCATCAACTCATGACGATTGCGCTTTCCAAAACTTAACAGTGCCTTCTTTGGGAACTGGTTCTGAAATTTTTTGACCAAATCCTTTTTAGCTGATTCTTGGTCATTCTCTTTTCCGCCTTCATTCTCACTTCCCGAAAACCACGGGACAAGAGCTATCTCAGCCAGATCAAAAAAATGTTTTTTTTCTATTTCGTTGGCCAGAAATCCGAATCGCTTGATGCATCCGATTGCATCGAGCTTTTCATGCTTTTTAAGAAGGCCCGTAATTTCTTCAGGCTCACCAGTAAAAACATTCTCACGCATGCCATCAAGGCTATTCTTATGAAGTCCGGAACCGTCCCATTCGGGCGCGGAAAAGGACCTGAAATTCTTGCGCGATGCAAGCAGGCTCTCAACTCTGCTGCGGGCATCCTGATACGATTCAGCATTATCAATGGAAGTCCATGCAGCATAGAACTCACCGTAATCTTTCAGTTCGGCTGCAAACAGCTCTCTATCGATCGAGATGTTTTTCTCTCTCAACACATTCCTGATAGAATCAGCAAAATTATCAAAATGTTCTCGCCATGCTTTTTTTGCTGCCTTCTGAAGTTTATCAGCCTGTTCAGGGCTTTCAACCGCAGCTAAAATCTTGTTAGCTACAATTAGCGGAGAATTTTTAGCTAATTCTTTCAAAACCTGAGAATTATCAATATTCTCAATGCTGATATTATCCTGTTCATTTTCTAGAGCCGGGAAAATAAGCTCGGCATCATTCTCTACCAGAGTCCGGGCAACAGTCTTTGAAAATTCCGAAAGCATCATAGAACCGAACCACAAATCCCGCAGTTTACGGGCAGATGCGATGAAGTCCTGTACCGGACCGATGCTGATTAGGAGAAGAGTATCACTCATATAACTGTAACTCCCAATGCTTCGAAAAGACCTTCGTAAACAGTCTTTCCGTTCAAGTTATTATACTGACGCATCATTTTACCTGAATGATTTTCGGGATGAACAGTAACAGGAACTTCCATCGTCTCGGAAGAACCTCCTTCTTCTTTTGTGCAGTAAAGCTCCAATCGATCTGGAAATTGTTGGTTCAAAACTAGAACTACGTTCAAAATACAAGACGAAAGTTTTATAGCCTTAATGATTACCGGAGACGGCCAACGATTTCCATTACAAGGAAGCAATTGGGCTTCATAAGGATCGCCTTTACCACGACCTTTTTGATTAAATTTAGTTATGATCGGCAAACCAAATGCCGCGCGAGGAAACCAAACGCCATCTTCATGTTTTGGTTCATGGTCATTTGACCAAAAATCCATAACTCTACGTATGGCATCCGGTTCAGGCCAGTGTGAACGGCTGCGATAACTATTCCTGCTTTGCCTAAACTGGCTATATTTAGCTATCAATCTATCCCAACTCTCAGCAGCCCCATCACCAAAGGATTCAGAGCATGCAATTATCGAATCAACAATTTGGCAATAACTCCCAGCAATAGGACCTGTTCCATCCCACTGGGAAATAAATTTTTTAATATCAGCTGAGGATAAAAATTCACCTAAAAGTTCTCTACAATAAATAGAACCGCACCCCCGTCTAGTTCTAGCCCCAACACCTCCAAAAAGAGTCCATAACTTCAAAGTATTGAGTACGACATCTTTATATTTTTCTGGGAAAGACACACATAATGTAAATTTTGCCCCAGTTATATAATGAACTTCTTTCTCTTTTTTAACTGTATCCAACACCGGAAAAGATAAGTATGTAGGGATTGCACCTTGTACCAAAGCACTTCTTTTAGCATTTAATTTCGCTTTATCAACTGACTCTACGATTTGTTTAACAACAGCAATCTGAACTCTGGACTTACGCCTGACATAATTTCCATCTTTATCCTTACCGGACTTACCTCCCCACAAAGCATTCTCCAATTCAAGAAGCTTTACAGGGTCAGTCTCATTCTGCATGGTCCGCCACCAGAAGCGGAGCTGTCCTTTAATAGACTGCGCACGAACTGGAGCTTCAAGATTAAGCTCCCATGAGTCAGAATCACCACCAAACATGGGGGTTATCAATGAAAACCTATATTCTTTTGTTATTATTTCACTTTCAGTCTTTTCAAACTCAGGCAAATCATCAAGCAAAGCGTCTCGCATTACCCCTCCAAATGACTTTAAGGTACTATCATTAAAAGAAATTAGCTAAATCCCACTAACACATAAAATCACACCAAAAATCTCCTTGAATTATTTTATCTTTGCAACCAATTGCCGTAGATTATCCTCAAGATTAATAATCTTTGCATGCTGAATTGACATCATTTCATATTCCTCACATCGTTTTTGATCCACATCAAAAGCCGAAACCAAAACCCCCCTTGCATTCAATCCACCAATGTCAGTCATTATGCTTTTAAGCTTGTAAACAGGCATGCTCCTGTCGCTATTGCTTTGCCAGCGAATAGTTTTACATTCAATGACGAAAAATTTATTTTTAGCAGTGAATGCAGCATCTATTTCATTACGCACTCCAATAGAAGAAACAATCTCAAGATTTACTGCATAATCAGAAATCATACCTTCTCTATACAGTCTATCTAAAGTCAACTGAACATATTGTTCCAGCCATCCCCCATTTGCGAAAAAACGAGCTTCTTCATTTGCAAATGAAATTTTTCCATTTGTACAGGAGATAAGATTAGCACCTTGTAAAATAGATAAGAGCACTCCTAGGTGCGATCCACTTGTATCTGGAGATGAATAGCTGCTTGTAAGAGATCCTTGTGCACTAGAAGCAAGATAATTAATCTTAGGAATACCTTTATATATACCTTCAAAATTGTTTACTATTTGTACACATGCAGAATTATAACTAAATTCTTTATCATCTGAAGGATCTTTACGGGCAACAATTGAATACCCTTGGCAGGTCAAAAAGTCAGAAATACTTAAGCAGGATGGAAGATTTTCATTATCTTTAGAACCCAGGAAAACAACTTTATTATCCTCAATATCGATATAACAAAGCTGAACATTCTCTTTAGATGCAGTACACTCTGAAATGGCATCCAACAGCATAGGTTGGGCACCATAAGTATTTAATAAAACGTGCTCTTCATCGTCAATTTGTTCGAAAATTTTTTGCAAATTCTTTATGCTTTTATCATATTTATACTCAGACAATACCATCTCAGAATACTGAGAATCAGTGTTATCAACAAATTGCTTAAACCAAACGGCATATTGCCGATTATCTTCATGCAAAAGCAAAGTGCATTTTGTGATATTAAAATCATCTAAATAGAAAGGGGGGATCAAACAGACAAGATCATGAGAACAAATAGCAATATAATGCATCATACATTTATAAAATTAGAAAGATTAACATACAGTAAACACTCACTAACTATAAGTAAGCCATTCAAACATAGACCAGCTACCCCTATTAACAGTCAGATCAATTTTTGACAATAATTAATCAAATCAAACACAAGCAAACCTCATTCTTTGCTCTCCGCCACAACCACGCGTTTTGGAGCAACTACAGCACCTCAGTAAATTGCCCACTTCCACCCCAAAGATCTTCATCACTACCAATAAGATCCTTTGGCTTACAAAATGAAATTTCTACCCATTCCGAATCAGAAGCGACTTTTACTTCATGAAACATCCCTTCAACCAAAGTCTTTTCAAAGCCCTGCTTATAGATTTCCATGTCCTCATGCTTGTCGCTAAGCCCTTTCGCTTTACGCCATTCCCATATCTTAATCATCATTCTACCTGTAACACCTAAAAGTTTCTGGAGCATAAAAAGACGGATAAAGCCCACTGCCTTTCATCTCTCCCATAAATCGCGCCGCAACAACCGGATCAATCTTTTCTGAAAACTTAGGATTCCTACCATTAACGAACTCATCAAAAACTTCCTGAAAAGTATCTGCCGAGCACATAACCATACGATCCTCAGCAACTCTGGAGAGTTTAAAGGTTCCATTGGTGAAAACGATTACAGAAAATATTGGAAGGGATTCATCAATGATGACGGGCAAAGCATCGCCAAGAATTTCTCTGGACCTTTCAGCCTGAATAACCGGAGACCGAAGAACGTTGGTCTGGCCATTCCATTCCTTCTGCCACTTCTCCGGTCGGTAACAAGTACAATCTTCTGCCGGGCAATAACAGCCTGAAAAATTCTTAACCTCAACATGAACAAGGCCATGTTTACAAAGGGCAAGAATATCCAGTTCGCACTTTTCACCGGTATTATGAATCAAGCCAACATTACTATATACAGCAGACTTGCCTACAAGCTCACAGTGGCCGAGTACTATCAGCTCTCCCTCTTCACCATAATGGTTTATCCGATCCTGGCCGTTCAGATTTTTATAGCAAAGATTATTAAACCTACGCAGTCGCTGGATGTATTCAGCAGAACGGAGCAAAGTTGCTGAATTCGGGTTCTCTTTAAAAAGAGGCTCTTTCGGCTTATCAGGGGTGCTGGTTTCTTTCGTTTTCCTAGGGAGGAGCCTTCTCTCTATTGGAGACTCAGAGCTTTTCTTCTTGGGCCTCAAAAACCAATAAATAAGAGCTAAGACTACTATCAGCACTAAAATTGA
Source organism: Maridesulfovibrio spiralis (SeqCode) (assembly GCF_048571135.1). Lineage (NCBI taxonomy): Bacteria > Pseudomonadati > Thermodesulfobacteriota > Desulfovibrionia > Desulfovibrionales > Desulfovibrionaceae > Maridesulfovibrio > Maridesulfovibrio spiralis (SeqCode). The sequence continues at coordinate 78,168 of NZ_CP182344.1, forward strand.
TAAATCCGACAAAACTCCACCCTCGAATATTCAAATACTCAAACCAAAACTCAATTCCCCAAATAACACCATAGTTAGCTAAAAAAAATTGACCCACATACCTTTAATAAATGTGGGCCAATCAGAATTACGCTCTATCCATTCGCAGCTCGATCGTCGCCTTCTATGGGTCGCATATTTTTTTCAGCTTCGATTTCGCCCTCAATGACTGCTTTCATGGCCTCGAGCTTGGCGATCCTTGCTGCCTTGCCCATTGACCTCTCTACAACCAGTAGTTCTTTAGTCATCTTGGTGAGCTCATTACCCATAACAGTGTCTTCTTTGATGAACATCTCACCCTTTCCTGTCAGGAGCCATGTACCGTCGACGCGAAATTTTTCACAAATATTGGCTAGGAAAATCGCTTTTGGTATTCCCTTGCCATTGAAATAATTGTCAAAGGTGGCAACAGAAACTTCAATATCTTTGCAGAACTTCGCTTTAGTAAGCCCTAAAGTTTCTTTAACCATCATAAATCTTTGAACAATACTGGACATCTATAATTTCTACCAATTTTTTATGTAAAAATTAGTTGACTACCGCCTAAATTTTACATTATTTCTTAACTCAACAACACACATTAAATCAAAATAACCTTCAACTGATTGAGGTTCTGTAAATGATTAACCAAACTAAAGACTCAGCGCAAGCCCCCTATACAACTGAATCTATTCCCGACCATTTTCTGCGCCGTGCGTGGATGGAGAAAAATGGGATAACCAATGTCGTGCTTGCGGAACGATTCGAACTCACCCCTTCTCGTGTTTCCTGCATTATCCGCAGCGGTGAATGTCCTCAGAAATATATAGATATTTTACGGGACGAATACGAAATGCCCGAAGAAATTCTCCCGGCACGCAGCACAGAAAAGCCCGGTCCTAAACGCAAAATCGATTAAATTACAGATCTCAATAAGCCCAAATTACGTCTATCTACGTTCATGGTCACGTTAAGCATGGTATAAATTTCAGGAGTCTTCTCATGAAGCTGACGCAAGCAGTCCGCAAGATGGTTATTCACTCAGACATAGGAACTAGAGCGGTAGCAGCCGAAGTAGGGAAGAAACATCATGTTCTCCTCAATGAGTTGAACTACGAAAACGCTAGCCACAAACTTGGCGCAGAACTTCTCGTTCCTTTAATGAAAGCTTGCGGCTCCGATTCTCCCATGCACCTTCTTGCTGCTGAAATGAACGGACTTTTTATAAAAATCCCCGAAGAAAGCTGTTCGAATGCCTCCTTAGTCAAAGCTGTAAAGGAATTTGGTGAACTTATTGCCGTATATGGCGAAGCCATTGAACGCGGCGAACTGAAAGACGAAAGCAAGAAACTTATCCGTAAAGAAGGGCAAGAGGCTATGACAGCTATTCAGGAGCTACTCTGCGGCCTTGATATTAACGATAGTTTTAAACCTCATAATTAATGGAGTTAAAAATGACACGTGAAGAACTGCGGGAACACCTTATTAAAACCCTGCCCCCGATACTTTGCAGAAAAGGCGTTGAAGAACACACAGGCGGGCTCATCAAGGCCAAAACCATGCGCATGATGGATTGCCAGGGAACAGGTCCTATTGAAGGACGCTTTAAACGTGGCCGTAAAGTGTTTTATTCCCGTGAACAATTTGTGGACTGGTTCATCAAAGAATCTGAACCTCTGGTCTAAAGAAGAAGTTGAGCTGCGTTACGGCACTGTTCATCATGAGTATGAGTGTAACGCATAGTGGTCTGGATAGTGGCATGGCCCATCATTTTTTTTACAACAGGAAGCGGAACACCCTTGGCAACAAGTCGGGAAGCAAAAGTATGACGGAAACAATGAGCACAAAAACGCAAACGCCGGTCAGAGACACCATCATTCCATCCGAGGTGTTTGATCAGGGTTTTAAAGTTTTGCCCGATTTCTCTTCGTGCTTCCCCGGAAGGCTTGGGAAACAGCAAAGCTTCCATGCTCTTCAGCTCGGCGACTCTTCCTGCAAGCATCGGCCCTATCTTTTCAGTGATGTAGGCAACCCTGCTGACACCAGACTTGGGTCCGTCATCAGCTCCAGCTTCACCTTTAATAATGATTCTGTTCTCAACCAGATCAATGTCCTGTCTGGTGAGCGCGAAAATTTCTCCCATGCGCATGCCAGTGTAAAGACTGAGCAGGCAGATATCATGGCTGTCAGTGTACCCACGCTCAGCAGCCAGCTTGAAAAAAGCAATCTCCTCTTCAACAGAGCAGTAACGAAGCCTGCGGTTGTTAAGCCTCGGAAACTTAACGCCCTTGACCGGATTAGCTCCGTTCAGCCATCCTCTTTGAATGGAATAATTACAAATCTGACGGGTAAGGGCGAGACATTGCCCAATGGTAGCCTTCGCAAGCCCTTTTCCAGCAACAGTGACTTTAAGGTCTTCGATATGCTGAAAGGTCAGGTCATCAAGCGCAATCTTACCGAGAACTGGCAAGAGGTGCATTTTGAATCGCGTACGGTCATGCTTCCAACTTTTCTTATTGTTTCTGGCGTAATCGTTGATATAGATTTCACCAGCTTCAGAGAAGATTTTACGAGCCTGCTGCGTAACAATCTTTACCCGTTCCTCTTCAGCTTTGATTGCCCTGAAATCCTCAAGGGATTGAGGACCGACTCCAAGCTTGATGTTGGCGGTAATCTCAGAGCGAATTTTATGTGCCTTAGCCGGAGACCATCCCTGCGATGCCCAGCCAAGCCCTTCTTCCCTGAGCCGGCCATTGACCTTATATCTGATCACATAGTATTTATCGGGCTGTACGCCATGCCTGCGTGTTTTGTGACACCGGAATCTCACTCCGGTATACTTGCTGGCTTCAAATTTTCCTGCTGCCATATCTGTCCCACTCCTGTCCCACTTTTTTCTGATACACCCACAGACTTTACTGGCTGTGTAGACAGAGTAATAACCGATGAATCTTTTGTATTCAAAGCAGTTAGAGACATTAATGAACAATTGGCAGAATCTTTTTGGACGGGCTTAAAATCCCTCGAGCTTACGCTTGTGTGGGTTCAAATCCCACTCTGGGTACCAAAAAGAAATCAAGGACTTACGAACAATCTTAGGATTGTGCGTGGGTCCTTTTTTTGTGTCCAACATCATTTTGAGCCTTAATAGAGCCTCGTTTTATAACGTACTCTGTTCTGGTTTGTATCTGTTCATCACCGCGATCGTGATAGCAGCAACATATCCACAATACGATAGGATATCATCTTACATCTTTAGCAAATCAAACGGGTTATCCGCCTTCCACGCTACGAAATTCCACTTTTTGTGGACTCTATCCAAGCACTTGTCCTTTTTTTTCAGACAAACTTGATCTAATCACAGGGACACAGCCACTACGCATCGCGGAACACTCTTTAATTACAGTCATATTTATATTTGGTGCAACCTTTGATACCACGCATGGAACCATCAGATCAGGAGGCATCAATGAGCGATCACGAAATTAAAATCCAAGGCGACGAACTGCCTATCGGCAGTTATACATATAAAGAATTTCTGAACATGGCGACCCTGTTCCATAATTACCCCGCACCGGGCCTGATGCTGGGCGGATACATGGTTGAGGCCGCTAAAGCCCGCATGCCGGAAGGAACACTTTACGAAGTTCTGGCCGAGACACCGTGGTGTCTGCCGGATGCCGCTCAGATGCTGACTCCCTGCACCATCGGTAACGGCTGGCTTAAGGTTGAAAATCTCGGCAGATATGCGGTTACACTTTATGACAAACATACCGGAGAAGGTCTCCGTGTGGCGGTGTGTCCCAAAAAACTGGACAAGTACGGCGAATATAAAACCTGGCTCTACAAACTCAAGCCCAAGCCGGAACAAGACACCCTTCTCCTGCAACGCCAGATAGCACTTGCCGGAGCCTCCGTCTGCAATATTGAAAAGGTGACTGTTACCGACAGTATTTTAAAAAAACGCAGTAAAGGTAAAATCGCGGACTGCCCCGTCTGCGGCGAACCATACCCGCGCTACCACGGTGCTATCTGCCGTGCCTGTCAGGGAGACAGTCCCTACAGGCAGATTCTGGGGGACTCCACTGTCAGCCCTGCTTTTCCGGACACCATCAAAACCGTTCCTATTGAAGAGGCGGTCGGCAAAGAAGCCATGCACGACATGACCCGCATTGAACCGGGTAAAAGCAAAGGTCCTGCTTTCCGTAAGGGGCACACTTTTGAAGTGGGCGACCTATGCCGTTTGCAGCGTATCGGCAAAAACAGAATTTACGTTGCCGAATCAGAACTGGGAGATGACTGGGTGCATGAAAATGAGTGCGCCCGCAGTTTCGCCAAGCTCATGTGCGGCGAAAATGTAGAAATTAAAGGAGATCCCAAAGAAGGCAAGATGGAACTGGTCTCCGCCGCTTCCGGGATGCTCACCGTGGACGATGGAGTTCTGGAAGCCTTCAATATGGTTCCCGGAGTGATGGCGGCATGCCGCAAAGGGTATACCCTTGTCTCAAGCGGGGTCAGCATTGCCGGAACCCGGGCCATTCCACTTTTCCTGCAGCGAGCTGAATTCGATAAAGCCCTGCGCGTTCTTGAAGACGGACCAATATTTAATGTAAAACCGCTCCGTTCTGCCAGAGCCGGAGTACTTATAACCGGAAATGAAGTATTCAACGGATTGATTCAGGACCGTTTTGAAGGCATTATTGCAGGTAAACTGGCTGCCCTGGGCAGCAGCATAGAGAAAACAATCATCTGCCCCGATGACCGGAAACATATTGCCGGAGCCGTCGAAAAACTATTACAGCAGGGCTGTGACCTGATTATTACCACAGCTGGACTTTCCGTTGACCCGGATGATGTAACCCGTCAGGGACTCGTTGACGCCGGACTGGATAACATTCTCCACGGCGCACCAATCCTTCCCGGTGCAATGACCCTGCTGGGCAGAATCAATGGAGTGCAGACCATCGGGGTTCCGGCCTGCGCCCTGTTCCACAAACACACCAGCATGGACCTGCTGCTGCCCCGTCTTCTGGCCGGGGTTAAAATTACCCGTAGCGACCTCGCAGCCATGGCTAACGGTTCCATGTGCATGGAATGCGCACACTGTTCATTCCCCAAATGCCCGTTCGGCAAATAGGCAAAACAAAGGAATATAAATGCGTAGATTTCCGGCCCTGATTTTAATACTCAGCATCCTGTGGACGATCCTTGCTGGATCGGCCGCGGGCAATACTGATACCACCCTTGAAAGCAACCATGTCCCGGCAGTAATCAAGCTGGGAACATGCATGAATTCAGCTCCCTATGAATTTGTGGACAACAAGGGCAATTATTCTGGTATCACCGCCGACTATGTGCGACTGCTGGATAAAAAACTGGGCCGGGAATTCAAACGCACCCGCTGCACGGACCGGGAACGAATGTTTCTGGCCGTGGATCTGCGGGATGTGGATTTCATTCCGCTGGTGGAACGGACCCCGGAACTGCTGAAGAGTATGGATTTTATCTTTCCGTATATCCAGCAGCCCGCGGTGATTGTCACCCGTGAAAATTCCGGACTTGGGAACACCCTGTCCTCGCTGAAGGGCAGGACAATAGCCTTGCCCTACCGCTCCGGGGTACGCACCTACATTGAAAAACTTTACGGTGACAATATCAACCTGCGGTCCATAATCGGCCCGGCTTCGTCCACTCTTGAAACGGTACTCATCGGTGATGCCGATGCGGCGATACTGGATCTTGCAGTAGCGGCAGACCTCCTGAAACGCGACCGTTTCGACGACATGGAAATCTCCGGGTTCACCGATTATGTAGCCGTGCGCGGCATGGCTGTGCGTAAGGGCATGGAGCACTTGCAAACAGAAATCCTAACCGCGCTGAATTCAATTTCCCCGGAAGAGCATTCACAAATCCATGAAAAATGGTTCATCCCCAAGACTGTTCCGTTCTACAAGGATGACCGCCTCATCGCATGGACCCTGATCATTTCCGGCCTTTGCCTTGGGGGATTCGCCCTGATCCTGGGCTGGAATGCCAGCCTTAAAAGCGTAGTCCGCAAACGCACAGCCTCCCTTGAAGCAGTAAACAGCATGCTCATGCAGTCCATTACAGCATCCACAGAGCAGGATACCTGTGAAATTTGTCTGGACCGCATACTGGAAACCATTCAAGCCGAACTGGCCTTTCTTGCAGTGCAGACTGAAGCGGGCCTTGATATACGCTGCACCAGTCCCGGCACAGACCTTGAGTTTCTGCCGATCCACACCGAAACGGTAAAACAGACCTGTGAAAAACGCAGCGGGCAGATAGATCTCCAGTCCTGCGCTGACGCCAACTACGGAATACCCCGCCACCTTATTCTGGTCCGTTTCAGCAATAATGAACGGGAACAACTTGTCGCCGGGATTGCCCGCGATGAAATTTTTTCAGATGAATCCGTACTGGTTTTTGAAACTCTGGTCCCCACTTTTGAACAGGTGCTAAGCCGCAAAAGGGCTGAGCTGCGCCTGCTGGAAAAGGACAAGCAGATACTGCGTGCCCAACGCATGGAATCACTGGGAACAATGGCTGGCGGGATTGCCCATGACTTTAATAATATCCTTGGGGCAATTATCGCCAACGGGGAAATGATCGAGATGTTTCATCAACTGGAAGATGAGGGAACAAACGACAAGGTAAGCGCAATTCTAACCGCCGCCTACAGGGGACGCGATGTGGTCCGCCAAGTGCTGGACTTTGCCCGCCCGCGCAATGAATCCGCCAAACCGTTGAAACTTAACGGGCTGATCAAGGAAACCGAAAGCCTGCTGCGCGCATCCCTGCCCCAGAGCTGCAAGATAACCCTCGACCTTGAAGATGATGTCATCATCATGGCTAACTCCACCCAGATTTCACAGGTTATCATGAACCTGTGCATGAACGCTGCACAGGCCATGGATAAAGAAGGCGGGGAAATCAGGATCGCTCTGCGCACGGGGAATCGGATTCCGCAGGACCTGATCAACGGAACGGAAATAGACTCCAACCGGTCTGTCATGATGCGGATAAAGGACAATGGTCCGGGCATGGGAAAAGAGGTTCTGGAACGTATTTTCGATCCCTTTTTCACCACCAAACCTCCGGGGGAAGGAACCGGTCTGGGGCTGGCTGTTGTTGCCGGAATCGTGTCCTCTTACGGTGGAAATATTAAAGTGGAAAGCACGCCCGGAAGAGGGGCTGAATTCAATATTTTGTTTCCGCTATGCGATGACATACCAATGGAGGAGATCAATGATTTCAACGATTCCGAATACGGGGCCGGACGAATACTTTTCGTGGACGACCAGCAGGATCTGCTGGACTCCTACACAGAAGTGCTGGAAAAATTCGGATACTCGGTAAATCCATTTTCCGACCCGCTCCTCGCCTTTGAAGCGTTCAAGAACAACCCGGCTTCATACAGCCTGATGCTCACCGATTATAATATGCCGGGCATGGCCGGGGATGAACTGGCCCGCAGCGTAATGGAGATCAGGCCGGATCTGCCGGTAGTACTCTGCACCGGATACAGCTCCCGTTTTGACGAAAGCAAAGCCGAAGGACTCGGGCTGGCCGCCCTGCTCAAAAAGCCGGTCAGCATCCGGGAACTGAATGAAGCTGTGGCAAAATTTATTGATCTCGGGGAGGCGTAAATAATGGCTCATGTACTGATTGTTGATGACGACAAACCTACCTGCCGATTCCTTGCCGAACTGATCCAGAACATAGGACACAGTGCGGATGCGGCTCATTCCCTTGCTGAGGGCATGCGTAAAGGTCTTTCCGGTGAATTCGACGCAGTATTCCTTGATGTCAGGCTCCCTGACGGCAATGGCCTTGACCTGCTGCCCCGCCTGAAAGAACTGCCTATCGCCCCGGAAGTTATCATCATGACCGGACAGGGCGATCCGGATGGCGTGGAACTGGCCATCCGCAACGGAGCTTGGGATTATCTGCAAAAGCCGCTTTCCCCGAAAAAAATCCTGCTCCCACTGAAACGGGTACTCCAATACAGGGACAATCTCGCCGAAAGCAGACAAACGAAAACTCCCGCCAAAAGAGCTGGAATCGTTGGCGAAAGCTTTGCCCTCAAGAAAGCCCTGAATGCCATGCGGGAAGCAGCCCGCAGTGATGCCGCAGTGCTCATAACCGGAGAAACCGGGACAGGGAAAGAACTCTTTGCCCGCGCCCTGCACGAGAACAGCCCTCGCTCTGCCAAGCGATTCGTCACAGTTGACTGCGCAGCAATACCTGAGAACCTCATTGAAAGCACTCTTTTCGGGCACGTAAAAGGAGCCTTCACCGGAGCAGACCAACCCAGCAGCGGACTGGTCCGTGAAGCTGACGGCGGAACCCTGTTCCTTGATGAAATCGGGGAACTTCCCCTTGAAAGCCAGCGTAAATTCCTGCGCGTCCTGCAGGAAAAAAAATTCCGCCCGGTAGGGGGAAAAGACGAAGTTTACAGTGATTTCAGGCTGGTAGCCGCTACCAACCAGAACCTCAATGAAATGGCAGCTCAATCCACTTTCCGCAGTGACCTGCTCTACAGATTGCAGACCATGACCATCCATCTGCCGCCACTGCGCGAAAGGCTGGAGGATTTAGAATTACTGGCCGGACATTTCAATGCCCGCATTGCCGAACGCTACCGCACTGAACCCAAAACAATTTCCCCGGAAGTGCTTGAGATCATCAAAGAGCACAAATGGACCGGGAATATCCGCGAACTTGCCGGAGCCTTGGAAAGTGCTTTCATCGGTGCCATGAACGAACCACACATTTTTCAGCACCATCTGCCGGAGAGATTACGCACTGCCGCCATCAAGTCCCGCCTGCATGCAACAGAACAGACACCGGTAAATAAATATGAAGAATATGCTGAGAACCCGCAATCAACCCCGCTGGAAGCCGAGCGGAATAGCCCTCCGACCTACAAGGATTTCAAGCAGGAGGCCCTCAGCCGTCTTGAATGTGAATACCTGCACAGGGTGCTGGTCTATACCAATTGGAATATTTCACAAGCATGCGAGGTAACAGGGCTGGGCCGCAGCCGCTTGTATTCTTTACTTAAGAAACATGAGATCAGCAGATAGATAAAATCCACTATTCGAGGACAGCTGTCCTCTGAGAGAGGATTTACTGTCTTTATTTTTTGTACACTCCACTATCAGAAATAAAACAAGCTAACGTTCCGCACACCTAAACACCTGAATAAACAGTAAATTAAAAAACTCACAAAACTGGCATCCCCATTGCTCTTGCCCTTTATCCGCCCTGCGGAAAGCAAGCATCTCGGAGGAAGCTATGAAAAGTTTGAAATTTGCTGATTGGATTCCATTGGCTGTCGCAATGATTGCTACAGGCAGTCTGCTCATTGCCGGGTCCACTTATGCAACTGACGGAAAAGACAGTGACATGGAAGAAAATTTCTGCATGTCCTGTCATGAAATGAAGGAAAACGTCCTTCCTGACTACACAAAAAGCACCCACTACATAAACAGGTCCGGGGTACGTGCCGAATGCACCTCCTGTCACCTGCCCGAAGATTTCGTACCCATGATGCTCCGCAAGGCTCAAGCTGCGCGGGAAGTTGTCCAATCTTTGCGCGGTGTTCTCGACAGCCCTGAAAAATTCGAGAAAGAACGTCTGCGTATGGCGAAAAGCGTCTGGGCTGAAATGGAAGCCAACGATTCACGCGAATGCCGTTCCTGCCACAACAAGCAGGCTTTTGACTTCAGCAAATTCAAAAAGCCGGAGGATGCAAAGCGCATGGAAAAAGGCCTTTCAGAAGGCCAGACCTGCATCAACTGCCACAAAGGTATCGTCCACAAGCTACCGGATATGTCCTCTGGATACAAAGCTGTCTTCGACGAGCTTAAGTCCGAAGCAGCCGACAACTCTCTCAGCGTTAAAGAACAATACCCCATCAAGATTATTCCCTTGTTCAAGGAAAAAAACGGACGCCCCTTGGGGAAAATCCTGCCCGCAACCAAGCTGAACATACTGGAAAAAGACGGCAACTGGGTAAAAGTAAGCATCCACGGCTGGCAGCAGGACGGGGTTGAAGCCATGATTTACGAGGAGCAGGGCAAACGTATTTTTTCTGCCGGACTCTCCAAAAAAATCAAGGGCGATGTTCAGACAAACAACACCATGACCGACCCAGACACTGAACAGGTCTGGCATGAAGCGGAACTGACCTGCTGGGTCAAAGCTGCAGACATGATCCCTTCATGCGCACCGCTGTGGAATTACGGAAGCGAAATGCTGACCAGTGCCTGCAGTACCTGCCATAGTGCCACTCCCCCGGCCCATTTCAAAGCCAACCAGTGGATCGGCAACCTCAAGGCCATGAAGCACAACCTTTCCCTGTCCAAGGAAGAGTACCGCTTCTTCCTCAAATATCTGCAAATGCACGCATCCGACATGGGTGGAACCCATTAGGAGGCAATCATGAGCGTAACAACAGAACTTAATTTTGATGAACAGCGGACCGTTGCCTACCGCTGGCTGTCCAGCCTGTTTATGCGAGAGCTGACCCGAGAGCAGCTTGACTCCTACCGCACAGGTGAAAACAGCCGGTTCCCTGAAACGGTAGCCGTTATTACCGGCCCAAAGGCCTCTCTTAATAAGATCGAATCTGAACTGAAAAAGACACACACCGAAGACTCAGTCCTCGACTTAGCCAGCGAATACGGCCGCCTGTTTCTCGGGGCAGGCGGCCCGCTGGCCGTACCGCCCTACGAATCATTTTTCACCAGCGAGAGCAACACAACCCACCAGCAGGCTGAAACAGAAGTATCAAAACTGATGGCTGAATACGGCATAGGGGTGAATTCTACATTCACCGAACCAGCAGACCACGTAGCTGTTCTGCTGGAATTCATGGCCTTCCTAAGCACTTCACAACAGGACAACGAGGATATGAAAGTTGCATTTGCCCGCAGCAAATCCTTCCTCGAAACGCACCTGCTTAATTGGATTCCCGACTTCGCCAGCACCTGCGCAAAAGTAGAACCGGAAGGTTTCTACAGCGCAGCAGCAGGGCTTACTGCGGACTTTATTGCGGCAGATATAAATTGGTTGAATGCACAGCTTGAAAAGCGCACTGCGCAAAAAACACCTGGAGGAAACGATGAGTAAAAGAGGTACTATTTCAAGGCGTAAATTTCTTGGCTACTCAGCCATTGCCGGTCTGGCATCTTTGCTGGGACCGTCCGTACTGACCCCGGCCTTTGCTGCCGGAGGGGAAGAAAACATCATGACTGCGGCCCACTGGGGAGCATTCCGGGCCAAGGTCAAAGACGGTAAATTCATTGAAGCGGTCCCCTTTTCCAAAGACAACCACCCTACTTCACTGGTCAAGGCAACACCGGACTATGTATACTCCCCGACCCGCATCAAATATCCGATGGTCCGCAAAGGCTTCCTGAAAAACGGCCACAAGAGCGATACAGCTGAACGCGGCACAGGTGAATTTGTGCGTGTCAGCTGGGATAAAGCCCTTGAACTGGTTGCAGGCGAACTGAACCGGGTGAAAAAGGACTACGGCCCGGCAGCGATATATGCAGGCACTCCCGGCTGGCGCAACCTCGGCAAGCTGCATAACTCCGCATCCGGCCTGCGCAAAATCATGAATCTGCAAGGCGGCTTCACCAGCTGTGTAGGAGACTACAGCACCGGAGCATCCCAGATCATCATGGGCTACGTAATGGGTAACATGGAAGTGTATTCCCAGCAGAGTTCATGGCCCACCATCATTGAACATTCCGACACCATCATACTTTGGGGAGCAGATCCGCTGACCACCCTGCGCATGGGCTGGTCCATCCCCGACCACGAAGGTCAGGACTGGATTGCCAAGCTCAAGTCTGCGGGTAAACGCATCATCGCCATTGACCCAATGAAATCCGATACCATCGAATATCTCGGCGCAGAACACATAACCCCGCGCCCCAATACCGATGTATCCATGATGCTGGCTATGGCTTACGTACAGATCAAGGAAGAACTGGCTGATCTCGAGTTCCTTGATGAATACACCGTGGGCTACGAAAAAGTGAAAGCCTACATCCTCGGAGAAACCGACAAGACTCCCAAGACCCCGGAATGGGCTGAAAAAATCTGCGGCGTACCCGCTAAAACCATTGCCGATATCGCCCGTGCCAGTGTAAAAGGCCGGACAATGCTCATGAGCGGCTGGTCCATGCAGCGCGCCGACCACGGAGAACAGGCCCACTGGGCACTGGTAACCCTCGCCAGCATGATCGGACAGATAGGTCTCCCCGGCGGCGGCTTCGGTCTGGCTTACCACTACTCCGGTGCTGGCTCCCCCACTGCCAATGCTCCGGGACTGCCCGGCTTCGGCGCAGGCAAAGCACCCAAGAACATGCCCCCGGCAATTCCGGTGGCAAGAATCACAGATTGTCTGCTTGAACCCGGCAAGACAATAGACTTTAACGGTGGCAAGGTAACCTACCCGGAACTGAAACTGATCTACTGGGCCGGCGGCAACCCCTTCCACCACCAGCAGGACCGCAACAAGATGATCAAGGCTTGGAGAAAGCCCGAGACCATCATCGTCAATGAAATGTTCTGGACCCCCACAGCACGTTTCGCGGATATCGTACTGCCCGCATGTACCTCTTTTGAGCAGAATGATGTTGAACGCGGCGGTGACTATTCCGCCCGCTACATCATGCCCATGAAGCAGGTAATTAAGCCGCTTTACGAATCCAAGCCGACCTATGAAATATTCTCGATGCTGGCGGATAAACTGGGCCACGGCAAGGCTTTCACTGAAGGTAAAAGCGAAATGGAATGGGTAAAATCATTTTACAACGCAGCAAAGAAACAGGCCGACGGCAAAAAGCTGTCCATGCCTGATTTCGATACCTTCTGGGCCGAAAACAAACAGGTGGAATTCCCGGTCACCGAAGAAGCCAAACAGTGGACCCGCCATGCGGACTACCGTGAAGAACCTCTGTTCGAACCCCTTGGAACCGCTTCCGGCAAGATCGAGCTTTTCTCAAGGGATATTGAAAAGATGGGCTACGACGACTGCCCGCCCCACGCAAGCTGGATCGAGCCTATCGAATACCTCGGTTCCCCCAAGGCAAAGCAATATCCCCTGCACCTGCTCAGCCCGCACCCGAAAGACAGGCTGCACTCCCAGATGAATAATGTAAAATCCCTGCGCGACGAGTATGCCATCAAGGACCGTGAACCTGTGCTCATCAGCGCATCAGACGCCAAGGCCCGCGGCATCAATAACGGCGATATTGTACGCGTCTTCAATGACCGTGGAGAAGTGCTGGCCGGAGCGAAGGTTTCCGAGCGCATCATGCCCGGTGTTGTGCGTCTGCGTGAGGGCGGCTGGTATGATCCCCTCAATCCCGGAAAAGACGGAACCATGTGCAAGTACGGCCATGTAAACGTCCTTACCGTGGACAAAGGTTCCTCCAAACTGGCTCAGGCTACCATCGCCAACTCCGCGCTGGTCCAGATTGAAAAATTCAAAGGCAAAGTCCCGGCTGTAACCGTCTTTGACGCACCCAAGGGTGCATAACCCGACCACCCGGCAATAAATCTGACAACGGAGGTTGCGACGGTCCAACCGGCCTCGCACCTCCGCCTCTGCACAAGTCACCTTTTACAACCCTATTCCGGCAAGACGCAGCAACCTGATGAAATCAGCAATCAGGATACTCTTCACCGACAGCGATAATTTCAGAAATATTACTTAAAAATGATCCTACAACACCAGGATCAAACTGCGTCCCGGACTCTTTGCTGATGTACTCGATGGCCTTATCAATGGGCCATGCTTTCTTATACGGACGGTCTGAAGTCAAGGCATCAAAAACATCACTGACAGCAGTTATCCGTGCAAAAAGCGGAATATCTTCCCCCTTCAAACCTTCTGGATACCCATTTCCATCCCACCGTTCATGATGATAGAGAGCTATCTGCGAAGCTGCCCAGACAACTTCAGAAGGATTATCTCCCATTATTTCGTAACCGACTGAGCAATGCTCTTTCATGACTTCCCATTCTTCGGGGTCCAGCGGTCCGGACTTCATCAGGATCGAATCAGGAACAGCAATTTTACCGACATCATGCATGGGGCTGGCATAAACGATCAGGTCGCATGCAGCATCATCAAGGCCCATCCCCCGTGCGATAATCTGGGCAACTTTACTTACCCTGATAACATGCGCCCCGGTTTCATTATCGCGAAATTCCCCGGCACGGGCCAAACGCTGTACAATATCCAGCTGGGTTTCACGGATTGCCTGTGTCCTTCTGCGGACCTCGGCCTCCAGATGATCCTGCCGTTCTACCTGTTGCTTATAATAAAATCTTGTTTCCAGCATATTTCTGATACGCAGCAAGACTTCCCAATACTCAAAAGGCTTGGTCAGAAAATCTGTTGCCCCGGCTTCGAGGACCTGCTGCCTTGTCTGCTGGTCAGTCTGGGCAGTAAGTACAAGGATCGGTAGAAACTCTGAAGAATCCTGCTCCCGCAGGACTTTCAACACTTCGATTCCGCTCATATGCGGCATCCGGACATCCAGCAGGATCAAGTCGAATTTTTCCGCCGCCTGCAACGGTGCAACAGTACGGGGATCGGACGTGGAGGTATAATTTTCATATCCTTTGCGCTCGAGGAGATTTTCAAGCAAGACAATATTTATCGGATTGTCATCCACTATCAGAATGCTGGATTCAAGCAGCTTACTTTCATCAACCATTTATTTTTTCCTTGCTTTTAATCAACAAATCACGCACCCCTTCAGCGTCTACAGGTGTGGGAACATTACCGTCAGCCCCTTGCACAGAATCATTACCAAGCACAGCAATAAACGGCATCCTTTCCAAGCCATCAAGAGTCTGAATGGCTGCAATCGCCTGCTCAAAAGAATCCTCGTCCAAGTCTTCACCGAGAACAATTATTTCCGGATTCAGCAGCTGCAAAGCCCGCATTCCTTTCTCAACTGTCTTGCGGACAATTAAAGTGCAATCTGAAGATTTGGAAAAAACGGCCCGCATCACTTCAATATTTTTAATGTCAGCATCAATGAACAGGACCGAATATGCGCTCTTGGCTCCATCTGCATCAACTGGCAATGCATCGCTGTCTCCGTTTGCTTCACCACGCTCAAAAACACTGAAGATATCAGTTTTGCCATGACCGCCCTCAAAATCAATATTACCGGAAATGGAGTATTCAAGAATATCCGTAATCATCTGAAGCAGAAACCGCCCGGATTCAGCGATATATTCCACATGCGTACGGTTAGTTTCCGACAACGGTTCCTGTTCATCCGTCAACAGCATATCGGAAAATCCCATAATAGCATTTAGCGGAGTCCTAAACTCATGGCTCATGCGGGAAAGAAATTCAGATTTGGCCCGGCTTCCTGCATCCGCGGCATGCAGGGCTTCTTTCAGCTGTTCCTCTGTTTGAACCTGCTCGGTAATATCCACGAAATTCTCCAGCAGATAAGTATCATCCCCCCTCTTGAACGGAACAACACTTTTCAGGATAGATTTACCGTTAGAAAGCTTGCGCACAGCATGATCTACCGCCTTGCCAAGATCGGTAACCGGACATTTGCCGATCTCAGCCGGACAGATGTACTCATGGCAGATTGAACCGATTGCTGCGTCCCTGTCCACACCGATAAGTCTGGCAGCAGTTTCATTCATATCCACAATGGTGTGGCTCTCCGCCGCAATTACAACCACTCCGGCCTGGACACCCTGCAAAACAGCGTTTGTGTAATCCTGCTGGCTCTTGAGCCGCTTTTCAATCTCAATACGTTCGCTGATATCCATAAAAGCTTCAAGAATGACCCGCTCCCCGGACAGATTAATATAAGTCGCTTTTTTTATTACCGTGATTTCACGTCCGGACGCCGTTTTGATCCCTACTTCATTCTTGTAAGTTCCAAGTTCGCTTTTAACAAAGGGGCAACTATCAGAAGCAGAAAGGCAGAACACTTTTTCGCACCGCTCACCGAGAATCGACTCTCCCGGAGGGATATCAAAAATCCTTAAAGCCTCGGGATTTACACGCAGGATTTTCCGCTGTTCATTGACGATAGCCATGCCCACCGGGATAGAATCCACAATTTTTTCAATAGCCTGTTTTGCTTCTTCAAGATTATGGGACTTCTTCTCCCGGTCGGCAAGGATAGTGCGGATATTGAACAGGATACGGAAAAAAAGAAACAGTGATAAAGGCAGGGTACAGGCCATAATTCCAAGCCGCACATTATCCCAGTTGGCGGAAGATGCTTTCTTGAGTTCATCCAGACGTTTTATATCTGCCTGTGTTTCGTAGAATATTTTACTTGAGGATTCGCGGGCGCGTAAAATGAGCGCGTCAATCTGCATGGTCCGAAACCTTAATGCTTCGTGGACCTTTTCAAGAGTCAGAGTATCCCGTGCTCTCAGTAGTTCCCGCATTTTGGATGCTATATTTGCAACGGCTTCGCCAAGCTCGAATATTTTGGGATTAAGATCAATGACCTCCATGACATAACCGGCATTCTTATCGCGGCGGAAAACTATCTGCTCCTGAACTTCGTCCTTATCATAAAAATTAGCCGGAAAAGTATTTACAAATGTTCCCCCGTTCTGAAGGATTGTCAAAATTGCCCCGAGCTTATCCAGACTGTGGTTGATCTCAGTCAGCAAGAGATCAACCATGCGAGGGTCAACAGCATCGACGATCTTCGCTACCCCCAGTTCAACCATCAGCAGGCGGTGCATCAAAGCCTTGCCAAGCTCTGACCGGGCCTCCTGATTATAAATTTCCTGATCATAATCAGCTAGAACATTTAACTTAACCCTATCCACCATAAAATTGACGGCAAAGGTCAGCAGAAAAATCAAGCAAAGAAACAGCACTTTGGAAGTAACCTGTTCTTTTAATATTCCAGGAAACTTTTTATCTAACATCGTATAATCCATATTTGTTGAAGATAGCCCGGCCCTCGTCACCGGAGGCGTAGTCCATAAAAGCTTTGGCTATCTCCGGATAACGGGAAAATCTCAATAACGCGAGGATCAACTTCTTCTTTCGGGCATATTCATCGCTGATAGGCAAAACAGAGATACTGTCTTTGTTTTCAGGCCATGTGGATGTCGCATACCAGTTTACAACAAGGTCAGCCTCTTCCCCTTTCAACAGACGGGTAAGGTCCTTGGAGTCAGTAGTCATCATCTGCACATTGGCTGCTACTTTTGAAAAAATTGATTTCTTATCCAGAATCTTTTTTGTTTCCCGGCCGATACTCCCGCTTTCAGGATTACCGATAGCTACAAGAAAACGCTTATCTGCCAGACTGTCCAGGGAAGCAGGAATGCTTTTCGGATTCCCCTTTTTCACCATCATGGCTGCCTTGTTGTAGCCAACATGGACAGTATCAGTAACCAACCCCTGTTCAAGGGTGGTCTGAATATATGCATCCGAACCCGGAAGATAAAGATCACCTATTTTATTAGCTTTGATGGACTTAAGCAGATTGCCGGACCCGCCTTTTGTAATCAGGATTTTGCAATCATGCTTCTGTTCAATTATCTTTGCAATATCAGCCATTGGTTTGATCATGGTTATCCCGCAATAAACCAACAATTCTTTCTTCTGCTCCACTTTTTTGTCGGCATTGCAACCGGACAGACCAAAGCCAAGCAGGAGAACCAGAACTCCCAATATGCCGAGACGTAAAGACTTCATATGTTTACCTCCGAACAATTCATCCTATACTTAAGAATATAATCTGCCATAGACTCAGGCACAACGGAATTAATTACTGCGGCTATTCACTCAATACGCGCCAAAAAATAAAGATTCCGAAACTAAATTCTTATCATGAACTGAAAATGAAGACTTTACCAGCATTTCAGCAGCCATGTTCCTGATAAAGCATACGGAAACACCCCCGCAATAAACGTTTCCCCTCTCGGGAAGACAAATCCGGTCCGGGAATTCAATAGTCACATTCCAGCACAAAAAAACTTGCAATTATCCCATCCATAAGGCACTCAACGCGCGGCATCTGCACATGATGCCCAATCCACGCAAACATAAACTTCTCACCTCGAGGCCGATCACCATGGACAAAAATCCAAAGGACTGGCGATTCGCGCAGGCCAACAAAGAGGCCCTGCTGACTCTGGGCGCATATGCCCTTTACTTCATCTGGTGGTACGTCTGCGCCTACGGCATGGGCAGCGGCGACCCGGACCAATATGAATACGTATTCGGACTGCCGGAATGGTTTTTCTACAGCTGCATTGTCGGATACCCGCTGATCACAATCCTGCTTTGGGCTCTGGTCCGTTTCAAATTTAAAGAAATGCCCTTAGACGAAGAAACAGAAACCGCATATGACGCAAAAAGCGGGGAGGAACAGTCGTGAGCAACACCATGATGACCGTCATTCCGGTAATTCTCTACCTTGCCATGTCCTTCGGCGTAGCTCTCTGGGCGCGTAAAAAAGCCGAATCCACCCAATCCTCCAAAGGATTCATTGAAGATTATTTCATCGGCGGACGCTCCATGGGCGGCATGGTTCTGGCTATGACCATCATTGCCAGCTACACCAGTGCCAGCAGTTTTGTGGGCGGTCCCGGAGTGGCCTATAAACTTGGACTCAGCTGGGTTCTGCTGGCTATGATTCAAGTTCCGACCACCTTTCTGACCCTCGGTATCCTCGGAAAAAGGTTCGCCATCATGGCCCGGCGCACCGATTCCGTAACCATCACCGATTTCCTGCGCGCCCGCTACAAAAGCGATGCCGTGGTTATCCTCTGCTCTATAGCTCTGATCGTATTTTTCATGGCCGCCATGCTGGCCCAGTTCATCGGCGGGGCAAGACTTTTTCAGACCGTAACCGGATACCCTTACATCGTGGGCCTTGTTCTCTTCGGAGTCAGCGTGGTGCTCTATACCGCCATTGGCGGATTCCGGGCCGTGGTACTCACCGACGCAATTCAGGGCATTGTCATGGTTGTGGCTGTAGTGGTTATCCTGCTGGCAGTCATCAACGCCGGTGGAGGCATGGAAAACTGCATCCAGTCCCTGAAAGCTATTGATCCCGGACTGATTACCCCCACCGGGCCTAAAGATGCTGTACCGCTGCCGTTCACCCTGTCCTTCTGGGTTCTGGTCGGTATCGGTATTCTCGGTCTGCCGCAGACCACCCAGCGTTGCATGGGCTACCGTGATTCCAAAGCAATGCACGACGCCATGATCATCGGAACCCTGCTCATCGGCTTCATGATTCTTTGCGCGCATCTCGCCGGAACACTGGGCCGGGCCATCCTGCCCGAACTCCCGGCAGGTGATTTGGCTATGCCTTCGCTCATCGTTGAACTGCTCTCCCCGTTCTGGGCCGGAGTTTTCATCGCCGGACCTCTGGCTGCGATCATGTCCACCGTGGACTCCATGCTCCTGCTGGTCTCCGCTGCAATCATCAAGGATCTCTACATCCACTACCGTTTGAAGGGTGATGCTTCGCGCATGACTCTGGTCAGCATCAAAAAAATGAGCCTGATCTGTACCGTGGTTGTCGGACTGATGGTTTTTGTGGCTGCCATTGAACCGCCGGACCTGCTGGTCTGGATCAACCTTTTCGCCTTCGGCGGACTGGAAGCCGCTTTCCTCTGTCCCATCGTAATCGGGTTGTACTGGGATAAAGCCAACTCCACCGGAGCAGTTTCCTCCATTGTAATCGGCGTAGGTACTTTCATCGTGCTGACCATCATGAAACCGGCAATGGGCGGCGTGCATGCCATTGTCCCGACCACACTGGCCTCACTCACTGCCTTCGTGCTCGGTTCATATGCCGGACTTTCACGCAACAATGGCAGCAAGGCCGCAGCTTAAGCAGTCTGTGCTAAAATTATATCCACTCTCCTGAAACAATGGCGACATGTTTTCGTAACAAAGATAACGTAATTGCTAACTGCGAAACATGTTTAAAATTAAACGCCACTGAATATAAAACAGGAGTAGATGAGATGGATATGCACCACCCTTTGAAGGTATACGAAGAAGAACTTGCCGACCTTCAGGGACTTGTTCTCGAACTTGGCAATATGGCCTTGGAGCAATTAAGCAAGGCCATTGAGACCTTTGAAGAAAATGATGTTGATAAAGCTCAGGCCATTATCGACATGGACGTAAGAATCAACGACCTTGAGCACGAAGTGGACAAGATGTCCCTGATGATCATCACCAAGATGGAACCCAAGGCCGGGGACCTGCGTTACGTGCTGACCGCGAGCAAAATCGCTTCCGACCTTGAGCGTATTGCAGACTATGCGAAAAGCATCGCCAAGAAAGGCATGCGCGGCTTTGCCGAAGAACATGCCCAGCATCTCGGCTATGTGCAGCATATGGGACAAGAGCTGACCGCAATGCTCTCCAGCGTGCTGGAAGCCTTCAGGGAACTGAGTGTGGAAAAGGCCCTCGACGTCTGGCACAGCGACAGCAACGTGGATGCATTGTTCAAGGAAGGCGTAACCGGAATGAAGGACTGCGTTTCCTCCGAAGAACTGGAGGGCACGGGGTTCATCTCCCTGCTCTTCACCATGCGCTGCCTCGAACGTGTCGGTGACCACATCACCAACATCTCCGAACATATCTATTTCATCAAATATGCGGAGTACTTCGCAGGTAAAAAATAAATTGCCACCAAATGATCAAATCAGACTGCTAAGAAAGTACCAGATGCAAGGCGTAAGAAAAAGGATGGAACGAAGCGTATATAGACATACGTGAGTTTCAGCCTTTTTCGCAGCAACAACGCAGATGATGCTTTATCAGCAGTCTGAGGCCGGAAACACTGCTGTGTTTCCGGCCTTTTCTTTTTTCCCTTTACACCGCTCTACTAATTTCATACCCTCCTCGGCAGCTGGGGGTGCCTTATATGGCTGAGATGGCGAATTCGCCTGTCCCTTTGAACCTGATGCGGGTAATCCCGCCGTAGGGAAGCTTCCATAGATTCACATTGTTCCATCTATTGTTGCGCTCGCCCTACGTGGTGAGCTTTTTTTTTACGGAGTAAAAATGATCGTAAAACTCAACGGCAAAGAAGCCGAACTCCCCGGGGAAATGACTGTAAACGAACTGCTGGAATCAAAAAAACTCGCAGCGGATACTGTAGTTGTTGAACTGAATATGGAAATCCTCCCTGCGGAAGATTACGGCTCCACTAAAATTAATGACGGGGACCACCTCGAAATACTGCGCTTTGTAGGCGGAGGCTGATTAAAATGAACAATGATATTTTCAAACTGGGCGGTCTTGAATTCAACAGCCGCCTACTCACCGGAACAGGCAAATACGCCGATGATTCCGTAATCCCGGATGTCTGTGAAGCTTCCGGTTCCCAGATCATCACCGTGGCCCTGCGCCGGGTTGATCTTGAATCCGATACCGGAAACGTCATGGACTTCATCCCCAAGCACATGCAGCTGCTGCCTAACACTTCCGGTGCGCGCACAGCTGAAGAAGCGGTCCGCATCGCCCGCCTTGCAAAGGCTATGGGCTGCGGCAACTGGATCAAGATCGAAGTTATTTCCGACAACAAATACCTGCTTCCCGACGGCTATGAGACCGCCAAGGCAACCGAAATACTCGCCAAAGAAGGCTTCGTGGTTCTGCCTTACGTAAACGCGGACCTGTACATCGCCCGTTCGCTGGTAGACGCCGGAGCTGCCGCTGTCATGCCGCTTGGCGCACCCATCGGAACCAACCGTGGTTTGAAAACCCGCGAAATGGTCCGCATCCTGATTGACGAAATCGACCTGCCGATCATCGTGGACGCTGGTATCGGACGCCCTTCCGAAGCATGTGAAGCCATGGAAATGGGCGCGGATGCATGTCTGGTCAACACCGCCATCGCTACCGCAAGCGACCCCGCACTTATGGGTAAAGCTTTTGGTCGGGCTGTTAAAGCCGGACGCGAAGCATACCTCTCCGGTCCCGGAGCAAAACACAGCCACGCCAAGGCATCCTCACCCCTTACCGGATTCCTGCACGAAGGATAAAATAAAATGAGCTTCTATCCCATCTGCGCCGAATACAACGACGCCCCCCTTGCCGAGCAATTCGGCTCCGTTACTGAACACGATGTCAGGCGCGCACTTAACAAGGCAACCTTAAGCCCAGAAGACTTCCTTGCCCTGTTAAGCCCCGCAGCTATTCCCCTGCTTGAAGAAATGGCGGCTAAAGCCAGCCAGCTCACTCTGCAGCACTTCGGCAGAACCATTCAGCTCTTCACCCCGCTCTACATGGCAAACTTCTGTACCAATAAATGTGTGTATTGCGGATTCAATACCAAAAACAATATTCCCCGCTCACAGCTTGGACCGGAAGAACTGGAAAAAGAAGCCAAGGCCATTGCAGCCACCGGACTAAAACACCTGCTCATCCTCACCGGGGATGCACGGGCCAAATCCTCCCCGGAATACATTGAATCCGCAGTGGAGATCCTGCGTAAGCACTTTCCATCCATATCCATCGAAATTTACGCCATGACCGAAGAAGAATACGCCCGTCAGGTCAATGCGGGTGTAGATGGCATGACCATGTTTCAAGAAACCTACAACGAAGAACTTTACCCGGAACTGCATCCAGCCGGACCAAAGCATGATTACCGCTTCCGCCTTGATGCACCCGAAAGAGCCTGCAAAGCAGGAATGCGCGTGGTCAATATCGGCGCCCTGCTCGGACTTGACGACTGGCGGCATGATGCACTGAAAACGGGCATCCACGCCGCGTACCTGCAGAACAAATATCCCGAAGTGGACATCGCCGTATCACTGCCGCGTATCCGTACCCATGTGGGCGATGCTTTCACTCCCAAATCTCTGGTCAGTGACACAGACCTTGTGCAGAACATGCTTGCCCTGCGCATCTTTCTGCCCCGCTGCGGAATAACCATTTCCACCCGTGAAGCCCCGGACTTCCGCGAGAATATCCTCCCGCTGGGAGTAACCCGCATGTCCGCCGGAGTGTCTACTGAAGTAGGCGGTCATACAGGCGAAGACGAGGAAAAAGTCGGCCAGTTTGACATCAGCGATGAACGCAGTGTGGATGAAATGTGCGCGGTACTCAGAAAACACGGCTACCAGCCTGTTTTCAAAGACTGGCATCCCCTGCAGGAAGCATCGTGAACCGAACCGAACAAGGCATAGCCAAATATCTTGGTGCGGACTGTCTGCGCTCTTTGCAAGCGGTCCGCATCGGTATAGCAGGGGCCGGAGGACTGGGGTCAAACTGCGCCATGCACCTTGCACGCAGCGGATTCAAGCAGTTCACCATTGCCGACTTTGACCGCATTGAGGAATCCAACCTCAACCGCCAGTTCTATTTCATGAAGCAGGTCGGCAAAAGCAAGGTCGAAGCTCTCAGCGCAAACCTGCGCAGCATCAACCCGGACCTTGATATCACGACCTATGAACAGACCGTGAACCGGGAAAATATGCTGGAGCTGTTCGGTGAATGCGATGTGATCATCGAAGCTTTCGATGATGCCGCATGTAAAAAAGCATTGGTGGAAACCTTCCTGCCCACGGACAAGCTGCTGGTCAGCGCGTCGGGCATGGGCGGTGCGGGCAACAGCGATGAAATCAAAACACGCAAGGTCCGTGATAATTTCTACATTGTCGGGGACATGAAAACCGAGTGCAACGCAAAGACCCCGCCCTTCTCGCCAAGGGTGGCAATCTGTGCGGCAAAGCAGGCCGACATTGTGCTCAGCCACTATTTGAATAAATTCCGGGAATAGAGATGCCTTCGGCGATCCTACCGGAGGCCTTAAACCCTTTGAAAAGGGTTTAAGAATCCCAAACTTTTTCAACAGGGCTTCGCCGTCCTTAAACGCAAAGGAACGAACCATGAGCGACAAAAAAATTACCCGCCAGAATATTCTTGATACCGATATTTACTGCCTGACCGCCCTGAAATTTTCCAAGGGCCGTTCCAATATCGAAGTTGTCCGCGAAATGCTCGATAGCGGCATCAAGCTGATCCAGTATCGCGAAAAAGAGATCAAATCCGGTCAGAAATATGAAGAATGCATGGAAATCCGCAAGATGACCCGTGAAGCAGGAGCCGCGTTCATCGTCAATGATGACATTGATCTGGCAATGATGGTCGAAGCGGATGGAATCCACATAGGACAGGAAGATTTTCCGGTACACGCAGTACGCAAGCTCATCGGCGAAGAAATGGCAATCGGCCTTTCCACTCACGCACCGGAAGAAGCCCTCGCCGCAGTTGAAGCGGGAGCTGATTACATCGGTGTAGGCCCGATCTTCAAAACCTACACCAAGGACGATGTGGTTGATCCGGTAGGTTTTGAATACCTCGACTGGGTAGTCAAAAACATCGACATCCCATTCGTTGCCATCGGCGGCATCAAGGAACACAACATTGACGAAGTCATGAACCGGGGCGCGAAATGCGTAGCCCTCGTCACCGAGATTGTCGGTGCTGATGACATCGGCGCAATGGTCAGCGACCTGCGCGCGGCAATAAAGAAATAATTTTCAAATCGGAACCACTCACACGACAACACCCCTGAACCAGAAGCTCCGGTTCAGGGGTGGGCGGAGAACGAAGACATGTTCAAGAAAAAAGAATGGCTTTTTCAAGGTAAATCCGGGACAGAATATAAATTCGGAATCTTTGCCAAAACCCGCCCCATTCCTGAATCCGGCGGGGTCTACATTCTCGCCTATACCCATCCACGAGGACACCGGGCCGGATTCAAGGTCAACATGCTTTATGCCGGAGAAACGGATAATTTCCGTAAAGAACTTACAAATCCCCCGCAGGCGGATTGCCTCTGGGACGGCTGCTGGAATTGCATATACATACTGCCAGTTAACGGAGTTCAAGACAGAAAAGACCTTCTCGCAGACCTGATTACAGGCAATGACTTAGCCTGCACTCAATCCTGATCCAGAGCACCCAATCACATCAAAAAATCACAGCAGGTAAGCGTTTTAATTTATCAAAAATTGAGGTAAGCATTTTTATAGTGAGGACTCAAATGCTTACACGCTTTCTTATCTGCACCTTCTTATTGCTTTCCCTTTGCAGCACTGCCTTGGCGCAGTCTTTAGACAAAGCGGTGTTCATCACCGAACATCTCCCTCCATACAACTATATGGAGGACAAAAAAATACAGGGTATCAGTGTTGATGTCTTGCGCGCGGCCCTAGCTGCTGTGGATATACAATTAGATAAAACCCAGCTGCATATTTACCCTTGGGCCAGAGGATATAAAACAGCATTACAAACTCCTAACACCTGCCTTTTCAGTACTGCCAGAAACGACTTCAGGGAAAAATCATTCAAGTGGGCAGGTCCTATAGCAAACGCAACCTTTTCTTTTTATACTCAAAACATAAATATCAAAGCCGATTCCATTAACGACCTAAAAAAATATAACATCACTACAGCCAGACAAGGTATCGGTCACTACACCCTACAGGAAAACAAGTTCCCCGAGCCTAGGACCGACCTCTCCACAAAGACTTCGATGATGCTTGATAAACTAATCAGGGGCAGAGTTGATCTTGTTTTGGAAAACAAGAATGTGATGCGCTACACAGTGAAAAAGGAAGGTATGGACTGGTCGAAATTCATAAATGTTTACACTGTCAATCTTGGTGAAATATACTTCGCTTTCAACAAAGACACACCGGACCATGTTGTGCAACGGCTCCAAAAAGGGATCAACATAATAAAAGAGAATGGAAAACTGGAAAGCCTTGTAAATAAGCTGCATACCCGCCCGGAATAGCAACAGGCAAGCTGCAATACCCATGCTTCGATATGCTAAGACTTGTAGCGTTTTAGCAGTTCCTTTGTTTCGGCTACGTATTGTAAAATATCCCCTTCGTCTTTAACCATTTCCTTGGCATTGAAACTGTAAAACCGCTCAAAATCCTTACCGGCAAATGAAAAACATTTTGTTTTGATAGCGAAATCTTCTTTAGATTTTGTAAAATAATGATTCAAAAGCAACTTATTATCATTAATCCTCTTCTGCTTGCCGGAAGGCTTCAAATTGAAGTCATGGCATGTGCTGTAGGATTGCGGTAGAATATAGTCTGTTCTGGCCATACATTTATAGCTTTGAGCGTGAGGTCGACGCTCTGTATAACTTTCAATAACCAGTCCTTCCGGGCTGTCATCATGCCCTGATGCACCAAAATAAAAACTGGGAACCGTTACATAAACAACATCATCGGCATCTAAAAATTCAAGATATTCTGCAATACTGTTATACCCCGATTTTACTGTCGGGTAAACAAACTCATCCAAATCGACCTTCAAAACCCACTTTGCATTCTGCTTATAACGAATCAAAAAATCGCCGTAAGCAAGATACTGCATATTGTGCTCTTTATTCCTTTCTTTCTTTTTCCTATCGTAAGGCATGTTGGGCAAATCAGGAAAGGGAATATGGGTCACAAGACCTTGTTCGACATAAGGCCTGATTATCTTGTCGGTCTTTTCAAAATCACCGTTATTGTAGAGATAAAAATGCCCGACTCCCATGCGGAGGTAAAAGCACAGCCACTCTTCAATAAACTTATCCTCCTCCTTCATTATGGCAACGACTGCAAGGTCTACTTTATCCTTAACAACAACATCGCTTGGAAGATTATTCAATTTTCTAAGCTGTTTAACTTTGTAGTTCGTGTGCAGCAAAAATCCCGGATAAACCCGCAGATTGATCCGGATCAACTCACATAAACTCTTCAACAAAGGATATTTTTCTAAACTCAAAACAGACTCCGTCCAAGGAAAGGAAATTTGCCGAAACTAAAACAAACCATACCGACTTAAGCTCTGGATAGCTATGAACAGTTCTTTAATGGAACAAGTCCAAATGCATCATTTCAACACAGATTGCAATAGCGGGCCATCCTGCTTCATATAAAAAAAGGCCGAAACATCACGCTTTTAACCGCGAGAGTTTCAGCCTTGAATTACAAATATGAACCCAAATTATTACAAAACATTCCAAGGAGTTTCAGCCATAGGCAGAAAGTCTTCTTCCTGAGCCTTGATGTCCAGATGGACAAGTCCCAGCGGAGCAACACGAGGGTCAGGCTGCTCTGCAAGCTCGCGGGTATCAATGGTCACAAAATAATGGTTGCAGTTTTTGCAGACATCCACCCGCTCGTTCATGCGCTCCTCGGCCTGTAGATAACGCAGCTTTTCATGGTCTTCATTTTCGCACCAAGGACATGTGTTGCGCTTGAAACGCCATTCATGTCCGCAGCAGGAACAATGCAGCCAACGCTGCCCGCCATGGGATTTCAGATAGGCATTATCATCGCCTGATTTACGCAGCAAAGCCAGATCCGGGAAAGTACCGCACACCGGACAATAGCCCTTATGCCACTGCATATTCTCGATAGCCTTGGCTGCTTCCGGTTCCATGCGGGCCATGAAAGGCTTGAGCGCAAGAGTACCCATAAAAGCCAGCACCTGATCATCAACTTTCCACTCTTCAATCAAAGCACGCAGCTGCTTTTCATCCTCTTCCCAGAGAGCCTTGGGCAGATCATTGAAATTGTCCACATCGCCGACAGCAGCGACAATTTCATCAACCTGCCCGCAAATGGCAGGAATGCCTTCGGAAACAGCACCCGCCACCAACATGAAAACTTCTCGGTACTTATCTCCAAGTTCCGGCAGTTCCGTATCCGCAAGTAAAGGCACACCCTGCTCAAAACGCGGGGCGTATGATTCAGGGATCTCGAAATTATCCCAGTCCGCCAGAATTTCTTCCGCTTTCTCCTGAGCAATAAGCAGCGGGCCAAAGGCATCAAAAATATTTTCCAAAGCAGGCATCCGCTTACGCAAAGTAAGAAGACCGGCCTGCACATCACGTTTTTTCTTATTGGTACCACTCATTAATTTTGCTCCTGAAAAAATATTCTGATGCGCTATCGCGCTTTTTATCTATGAACGATTTTGCCTCCGGCGGCCCTCCGGGGGCCAAAGAACCCTTTTGAAAAAGGGTTCTCTGGACTCTCCTAAAACTTTTAATAAGCTTCGCGTCCGTTGGCTTAAATCTGCAAAAATTTACAAAAAGAACTCCCACACACCCTCACGCGGGAAAGGAAATATTTTATTTACCCCCACAGTATTGTCCCCAACGGCGAAGCCCTAATAAACGGTTCTGAAGGGGTGGGGTCTGGGGAGGGGAAACTCTTGCAAGAGTTTCCCCTCCCCAGCCGCCGGAGGCACTTCTTTAGCCAAATATCCGTTTAGCGGGTTTGGCGAGATTAGCTAGGAACTCTTTGCGTGTTACGCCGTTGCCGACGCCGGAGGCCTCTGCGGTGACGTACTCGTAGTAGAGTTCGGGTTTATCCTGCACGAGATAGATAACGTTGACTTCATCAGCGTCGATAATCTCGGCATTGGGGTAATCCTTTTTAACTCTTTCGAGTGCTTTTTCAGCAAGGGCTACCATTTCTTCACGTTCACCGAAGTTCATGGTTCCGGTGGGACAGGTCTTGACGCAGACAGGAACCAGTCCGGCCTGCTGGCGGTCAATACACATGTCGCACTTGGTCAGCATTCCCGTGCCGGTGTTGCGGCGGGGAATGTTGTAAGGACAACCTTCGGTAATTTCCTGACACTCGTCAGCGGCGAGGCGTTTAGTCTGGTCGGTGAAAATAACCGCTCCGGTATCTTCATCCTTGATGACCGCGCCGGTAACATAGGAATCAGCGATATCCTTACAGGGAGGCACATCGCAATGGCGGCACTGGTCGGGGAAAAAATACCACTCGACCTTACCGTTGATGCGGTGCTCGCTGAAACGGACAAGCTTATAGTTGAACGGGTTCAAATCCGGGGGATTCTGGTGCGAACCGCGCTGTTTGGTTTTCACTGCGGGCAGGCCGTGCCATTCCTTACAGGCAACCTGGCAACCGCGGCATGCAGTACATCTGGAGGTATCAACAAAGAATGCTTTAGACATGTTTTACTCCTTGGTTGCAGGTTACTCTTCAATCTCGGTGAGTTTTTTCGCTTTGCGAACGTTCACCAGAGAAGCCTTGTACTCAGGGATAGTGGTGTTGGGGTCACCGACCGAGGGGGTGAGACGGTTGGTGGCATCACCACATCCGGGTGTGGTCCAGCCGAAGCAGAAAGGCATACCGACTTCATGGACGGTGCGGCCTTTGATCTGGAACGGAGTCATACGCACAGTAACCATGGCAATGGCTTCAACCTTGCCGCGGATACTTTCAACGATAACCGGATCGCCGTTTTCAATACCCTTTTCTTTTGCCAGCTCGGGGCTCATTTCCACATAAAGCTGCGGTTCAGCTTCGAGCAGTGCCGGGGTGTTACGGGTATCACCACCGCCGCACCAGTGTTCGGTAAGGCTGTAAGTGGTCAGGACGATGGGGTAACGTTCATCTGCGGGCTCAGCCAGTTTATCCAGGTCACTGGTAGTGAACTTGTAAACCGGGCTGCTGAGCTGGCTGGAGAACGGATGGCTGGTAATGGGAGTTTCCACCGGCTCGTAATGGTCGGGGAAAGGTCCATCCTGCAATCCGGGGCCGTAGAGCTGTCCGTGGCCTTCCTTGCGCATGATGAAGGGATAACGTCCCTTTCCGGTAGCCATCGGCGGCCAGCCGCCATCAGGCACGTCACCGATCCACTTGGAACCGTTCCATTCGATAACAGCCTTTTCAGGAGCGTAAGGCTTACCATTAAGGTCAACGGATGCACGGTTGTAAAGGATACGGCGGTTGACGGGCCAGCACCATGCGTAGTTGGGGAAGAGATTGATCTTCGCCTGCATGGGAGTCTGTTCCAGACTGCGGCGTTTGGCCTTGTTACCTGCTTCTTCGGTATAACTGCCTGCGTAGAGCCAGTTCAGGGAAGAAGTGGAGCCGTCGTCAGCAAGAGCGACGAAGGAAGGTACCTGCTGCCCCTTTTTATATTTCTTGCCTTTGAATTCAACATCCTTGGTGAAACGGCCGTTAATACGCTGGGCCATATCTTCAGGATCGTAGTAGGAAGGCCAGTCAAGGCTGAGCAATGCTTCGGGGTAGACACCGTTCTCTTTATCGTAGAGACGGCGGACGTGGTTAATGATATCCACGTACATTTCACCCATACTCTTGGATTCGCCCATGGGACGGGTGGCTTCGTAGTGCCAGAGCAACCAGCGACCGGAAGAACTGATGGAACCGGCTTTTTCCGCACGCTGGGCGGAAGGCAGCAGGAAGACTTCAGTCTTGTTGCTGGTAGGATCAACACCGGGACGATGCCAGTTCTCGGAAGTCTCGGTATGATGGATTTCACCAACGACCAGCCAGTCGAGGTTGTCCAGAGCCTTACGGACCTTGGTGGAGTTGGGAACACTCATTGCCGGGTTGGTCCCAAAAGCAAAACCGCCCTTGATGTCGCCACGGTACATACGGTCGAAGATGAAGAGATAGGAATAATCTTCGCCGTCTTCGGTTTTAGGCAGCATCCGGTAGCCGAAGCCGTTGTCTGCGGAGGCATTGTCACCGCGCCATGCTTTAAGCAGGGAAGCCATGTATTTAGGCTTGTGCTGCCACCAGTTGGCACTCTGCGGATCATGGGAGACCGGAGTGGTTGCCTTGGTATATTCCTCAAAAGAACCCATACTTGCTTTAGGCACGGGCAGGTAACCGGGCAGGATATGCCAGAGAATACAGTGGTCAGTGGAACCCTGTACGTTAGGCTCGCCGCGCAGGGCGTTGATACCGCCGCCTGCTACGCCGATGTTACCGAGCAGAAGCTGCAAGATGGCACTGGAACGGATATTCTGTACGCCGACTGTGTGCTGGGTCCAGCCCAGTGCGTACATGATGGTTCCGGCCTTATCGCGCTTACCTGTTCCGGCGTATTCCTTGTAGACCTTGAGCAGGTTGTCTTTGGAAACACCTGTGGTCTTGGAAACGTTGGACAGGGAATAGCGGGAGTAATGCTTTTTCAGCTGCTGGAATACGCAGCGGGAGTTCTTGAGTGATTCATCGCGCTTGGGCACGCCGTTCTTATCCAGCTCAAAAGCCCATTTGGATTTATCATATTTGCGGGATTTCTTGTCATAACCGGTAAACAGACCGCGAGAGAACTTGAAGTCCTTACCGACGATGAAAGCCGCGTTTGTGTAGTTAGTTACGTATTCCTTGAAATAGAGGTCATTATCAAGAACGTAATTAATCATACCGCCCATGAAAGCGATATCTGTACCGGATCTGAGAGGTACGTGGAAATCACTTCTCGCGGAGGTACGTGAGAATTTTGGGTCCACATGCATGACCTTGGCGCCTTTGTCCTTGGCCCTGAGTACCCATTTAAAGGAGATAGGATGGTGCTCTGCGGCGTTACTACCGATAATCAGGATAGAATCCGCGTTTTCAATATCGCACCAGTGGTTTGTCATCGCACCGCGCCCGAACGACTCTGCCAGAGCCGCAACTGTTGCGCTGTGTCAGATACGTGCCTGGTGATCAAAATGCACCAGGCCGAGGCCGCGTACACCCTGATGGACGATTGCACACTCCTCGTTATCCATCTGTGATGTACCGAGATGGAAAATTGATTCTACACGATTGACTTCCTGCCCCTTGTCGTTGAAGCGTTTGAAGTCTGCATCACGTGTTTCCTTAACGCGGCGGGCAATGCGGTCAAGCACAAAGTCCCAGCTCTTCTCTTCCCATTTGGTGCTGTAAGGAGCACGGTAAAGGGGCTTTTCAATACGGTGGTGGTTGTTATGCATGGAAAGCATAGCAGCACCCTTCGCACAGAGAGCACCTTCACTTACGGGGTAATCAGGATCACCTTCAGTGCTGACGATCTTGCCGTCCTTCACGTGGGCGATAAAATGACAGCTGAGCGAACAGAAAGGACAGATGGAAATAACTTCCTTCGCGCCCTTGATCTTAAGCCCCGCAGCATAAGCCTGCGTAGGGGAAAGATCGAGTCCCAGCTGGCTCATACCGATACTTGCGACACCGACGCCCGCAAGTTTCATGAACCCTCGCCGTGAAATATTCATGGAACCTCCTCAATTTAAATCAGGCGGGGGTAAACGGCTATAAAAACCGAAGATTTATCACACCGATCGCCTGAAAATTACTTTGATGATCCCATAGAATCTTAAACGGAAAATAAAGTCAATATTTCCAATATGTTAGAAATAACACATATGTGGTTTAATTGGGTAACAAAAAGAATTGTGAGACGGAATAATTATCAAACGCTTGCAACATCGTTACTTAGCTCTTTGACTTTTCCATTCGCGCATCAATTTTTTATTTAACTTTGCAATGCTGCAAAAATAACTACTAGACTCAAATGGATCTGCCGTAGGACTTTCATTCGCATTTCTCACCATACAAATAGTACAAAAATCCCTATCTTCACATTTAACACATTTAGGAAAATCGCGAATACGAACTTTCCTTAAAGCTCTAATTTTATCTGAATTTTCCCAAATTTTTTTAAGTGGATGTTCTTTCAAATTTCCAACTACATTATTATGCCATCCGATACAGGGATACACATCGCCATTATCAGTTACACAAAGGGAGGACCCACAAACACTACAAACAAAATCATCTAATGCTATATCTTTATTATTTTCAACTTCATTCTCTAACTGTTCAAAATACCTAAAATCAAGATTAGATTTATTTTTTATAACATCCTCTACTTCATCGATTGACATACGACATTTCAAATTTGATGTTGCATTATTAGACATACCTAAGATTCCATAGTAATCTCCTCCATGAATATTGTTAGATTCTGCCCAATCAAGAACATCTGTATAGCTACTTTTATTTTGCTTAATTATAGGACAGCTTATTTGCAACGGGATGTTATTTTTAACAAGATTCAATATCGATTTTTTGGTCTTTGCAAAACTACCATTTACTTGAGTTATATTATCATGAACATTTGGATCCATAGAATACAGTGAAGTCTGGACACTCAACAGTGGGTTCAACTTCATTTCTTCAATAATGTCTTCATCAAGCAAGGTCAAATTACTAAGAACATTGACAGAAAACTCATACTCTCTACAAATTTTTAAAAACAAATTAAAATCTTTGTGCAATAGCGGCTCCCCGCCACTCAATGTCAAATTCAAAACATTCATATCGCGACCTTGACGAACAACACTATAAAACAAATCGCTGTCAATAAAATTAGTTTTATGCTCATGAGGGATATAACAGTGTAAACATCTCTCATTACACTTGCTTATTATTTCGATATGTAAGCTCATCAGCTGAGGTTCACCTTCAAAATAATTTTCTAAAAATGATTCTGTAGACGACTCAGAGGACAAACTATTGCGAAATAAATGCATCTCTTTACTCTCATTATTTAATTTTTCGTATGAAAAACCAACATCTTTATCCTCACACTCTTGACTATCACCACCACAAACAACAAACCCTTCAAATTCAAGACTACTATAAAAATCCTTTGCATCTTTATAAATATCATCTGCATTAACATCAACGAAGACATTACATATCTTTCTTACAATACTGTCTAATGATTGCGCTTCTCTATCTAAAACAGAGAAAAAAACAGCTCCACTCTCTGACAATATTCTATCGCCAACACAGCCACTCTTCTCACTAGCTTTATTATATCCGTAATTCCTATTATCAGTCACATATCCAAATTTTTTATAATCTCTAAAAAGAACAGTAGACTTTCTTTTTACGTACATAAAACAACCTTCAATCACGTTTAGATGTGCCTAAAAAATATTTACCTTCTAGCAACATTTTACACATAATCCCAAAAGAGAAAGCCTCATACAGTTGAACCGCAAATGGGCCACGCAAGAGGCTTTCTCAATTCACCGAATCGTCTACTTGGGGGACAACCAAATTATTCGGTCACGAATACTAGTTGCCTCCACGAGGCCCAGGATCATTACAAGGCCTGCCGCTTGGTTTGCTACTGGGGTTACACTTTGCCATCTGTGTTGTGCCTTGCGCAACAACGACAGGCTTTTGGTAAGTCATAAACTTTCTCCATATGTTAAATATTTACGTAAATAAGATACCACTAAGAACTTCATATATTGACACATTAAAAATATCAAGTTCGCCATAAAAAATATTCATTATGAATATAATATATCTATACCGCCTTCTAAAAAAACAAGTACCTTAAAACATATAGTCTCTGAAGTTACTAAAAAACCACTACCAGTCATACAATAAGCCCAAGCGCTGAACAATTTTTACATACAGAAACATATGGTTATTCAAGATGATTTAAGGTATATTCTGCGCCAGAATTAGCTTTTTACTTAGAATTTCAATAAGATCCACTTAAGGGGAGGAAAAAGGGGATGCTTAAAAAAACAACACTGCTTCTGGTAGTGCTTTTGTTAACGCTTTGCTCAACATCTGCATTTGCAGCATATATCGGCACTACTCATAATAATATTTTGATGCAGCGCGCCAAGATTTCCGGCGATCTTTCAAGCTACCTGCAGACTACATCCGGCACAGGCGTCTGGGACGTTACCGCTGTCGTCAGTCAGGCCGGGTTAAATAACAGATTCAAACTTAATGACGGCTCTTCCAGCACAGTGCTTTTTTCCAACAAGGACAAAAGCAACTGGAACAATGCTGTTACAGTTGATCTGGAAAACACTTTTTTTACTGACGGTTACAAGAGCTACAACCTTGGTCTGAACGATCAGAGTAATAACGTTTACACCGCTAAAGTAATCAAAGAGTTCTCCTACAACAACATTGTTTTCAGTGAAAATGATCTGGTTATCATGCTCAACGACCGCGGGGGCGATAAGGACTATGATGACTACATCCTCCACGGCAGAGCCTCAACAGCAGCAACCCCGATTCCGGGTGCTGTATGGCTGCTCGGTTCCGGCCTTCTCGGGCTGATCGGGCTGCGCAAGAAATTCTCTTAATTAAATCTCAATGTCATTTTAAAGGCGCTCTTTTCAGGGCGCCTTTTTTATTTCTAAAAAACCTTTGAACCCCGAACCTTCTGCCAGTAAAGTACCCCATGACTCCACATACTCTCAAATTGTCATAGACATGAATTTCCCCAGATGGCAGAGTAGACGATAATTATACCCTTCTGCCTACTTTAAATAATACGGGGGATAAGTCATGGGCCAGAATGTTATTGAGCACCTTCTTGAACGGCTTAAAGGAATCGGAATCACGGATATTTTCGGTGTCCCGGGCGATTACGCATTCCCGGTTAATGATGCCTTTTGCAATGATCCGGACTTCAAATGGATCGGCTGCTGCAACGAGCTGAACGCCGCCTACGCCGCAGACGGTTACGCCCGCATCAAAGGTAAAAGCGCGGTCTGCACCACTTACGGTGTGGGTGAACTCAGTGCCATCAACGGCATTGCCGGAAGCTATGCCGAAAACCTGCCCGTCTTTCATATTGTCGGGATTCCCAAATGCTCGGTGCAGCGCAACGGTAACCTCATCCACCATTCACTGGGCAACGGGGAATTCGACCTCTTCCATAAAATGGCCCAGCCCGTGGTCTGCGCCAGCACCATCCTTACCGCCGAGAATGCCGTGGCCGAGGTGGAACGCTGCATCAACGCCGCACTCACCAGAAAGCAACCGGTCTACATCGCTGTTCCGGCTGACGAAGCACTCAAAGAACTGGGCTGCACCCAGCCGCATACCCTGCCCACACCAGCCAGCGACAAGGACACCCTCGACACTGTAATCGGGCTGATCAGCAAAAAGCTGGAAAAAGCCGATACTGCCATTGCCATGGTCGGCGCGCTCATAGGCCGCTACGAACTGCATGAACCGATGCTCAAATTTATCGACCAATCCGGCATCCCGTTCACTTCCATGTTCATGGCAAAAGGAACCCTTTCCGAAACACACCCTAATTTCATCGGTGTCTACAATGGTCGCATACTTGATGAGAAAGTGCGCGAAACTGTTGAATCAGCCGATCTGGTCATCAGCTTCGGAACCATCCGCTCCGATATCAACACCGGAGCTTTCACCGTCAACCTTGACCCCAACCGTGAAATCAAAATCCACCCCGACCGGGTTTGCATCGGCCATGCAGTCTATCACAACGTAATGATGGACGAAGTTCTGAACAGCCTCTGCGACCGCATTGGAAACCTGTTCCTGCCCATGCCCATGACCCCGCAGGGACTCGGTGAAGCCGTGGGTGAACCGGAAGCGGAAATCACCGCCGACTCCCTCTACCCGCGCATCGAAGCCTTTTTCAAAGCCGGTGATATCATCATGGGTGAAACCGGGACCGCATCTATGGGACTGGTCAATGCCCGCCTGCCCGAAGATGCTGTTTTCTTCAACCAGACTCTCTGGGGCTCCATCGGCTGGGCCACGCCAGCATCCTTCGGGGCCGCACTTGCCGCACCTAAGCGGCGCACCATGCTGCTGACCGGGGAAGGCGCACACCAGATGACCGCACAGGAAATCTGCCAGTTCGCGCGCTTCGGCCTCAAACCGATCATCATCTGTGTGAACAACGAAGGTTATCTGATTGAGCGGCTGCTCTGCGAAGATCCCTATATTTATTACAATGATCTGGCGCAGTGGAAATACAGCAAACTGCCCGAAGCTCTGGGAATGGACGGCTGGTTCAGCGCGAAAGTCACCACCAACCGCGAACTTGATAAAGCCCTGCAAAAAGCAGCAGACTCAGACGCAGGTTGCTACATTGAAGTTATCACCGGAATGATGGAAAGCCCTGAAATGGGCAAGGTTCTTAATGAAATCGTGGTGAAAGGACCGGGCTGGAAAGCTTAAAACAGCTGTTTGTATCTATGAAAATGACATCAGCCCTTGCGCGTTAACCGTGCAAGGGCTGATTCTTTTTTGATTTGAGCGGAGCCTAACTTTCCCCGAAACTCCTGGACTTCCATGGGAAGATTTCTTCAGCCCGGGTGCGGGCATCCTGCTCCACTTTGTTGAACCACTCGAAGTACTTGTCGCGGACAATGCGTCCGGCTTCGGTTAAGCGGTAGCCGCTGCGCCTGCTGCCGACCCGCTCCATGAGCTGGAACCCCAGGACCTGCTCAGTCTGTTTAATCTTGCCCCACGCAGCACGGTAGGACATGCCCAGTTCCTCAGACGCTTTTTTGAGCGATCCGCAGGTTTCAATGCGGTCCAGCAGGAGAAGCCTGCCGTAGCCGAAGAAGACACCCTCGCCTCCCTCCAGCCAGAGATGCAGCCGGATGGTCGGGTTATGAGAATCCATTTCCGCCAGTGCCGCAGTTGAACCCATTACAGGCGGGTCGATATTCTTGTTCATACTCGCCTCCTATTTTCCGAAAGGACATTTGGGGAAAGTGCAGACCTTACATTCCATGCAGTAACCGCCGTCAGCGTGTGAGGCCAGATCCCTGCGGGTAATTTCCTGTCCGGCAATCACCTTGGGCAGAACAAGGTCCAGACTTGTGGTTTTGAAAAACAATGCACACGCCGGGACACCGATCACGCGGGCATCTCCGGCCTTAGCCAGCAACAGCATGGTGCCGGGGAGTACCGGAGCACCATAAAGGAGGTCGGATACTCCGGCATCCACCAGGCCGTGGCGGGTCACATCATCAGGATCAACAGACATCCCGGCGGTTGTGATGAGCAGGTCACAACCTTCTTTCATGAGGGAGAGAGCCGCATCGCGGATTTCCTCGCGGTTGTCCGGCTTAATGACAGAGCGGACAACTTCGCAGCCCAGTGCCTGCACCTTTGCAGTGATGACAGACTCAAATTTATCATCAATAAGGCCGTTGAAAACCTCATCCCCGGTAATGAGAATACCGACCTTTTTCCTTTGCAGGGGCATAATTTTGAAAAGCGGGTCGCCGTTCAGCGCGGAAACAGCGCGGGAAAAATTTTCACGGGAAAGATAAAGGGGAATTGCCCGTGTTCCGGCAATGCGAGTACCCTTTTTAACAAGACTTCCGTTCTTACGGGCCGCAACCATCACATCAGGAACGAGGTTGAAACGTTCCATCATCTCAAGGTCGCTGACCAGAAGCCCGTCATATTCAGCCAGCAGGGTTGCCTTGCCTTCTTTAGGCTTGCCATCGGGATAGATGCCTTCCCCGGACATGATTCTGCCGAAAGTACGCGCGGCCTCGTTTTCATGCACCCACTCACCTTCGGGAATGTCACCTTCATCCACATAAATGTGGTTCTTGCCGATCATCTGCAATCTACATATATCGTGGGCGGTAAAATCATGGTTCTTGCGGAACTCCGGTCCCTTGCTCTCGCCGGGAACAATGCGGGTCATGTCGTGCACCGCGGTCTTGCCTTCGGCCTCGTCCACCGGGACTACTTTAAGTCCTTCGGGAACCGGGGCAGTAGCGGCTTTCAATCCGCTGTCCTTGCTGGCGTAAGGGCTTTCACCCTGACAGCTTCTACAGATTGCGCCGAAAGAGCCGGGATAGGCATCGCCGCAGATGGGACAGGTGGTGATTCCGCCTTTGCTGCGCTTGATCATCGCTTCCGGCTTGATCCGAACCGCTTCGATGGAACAGAAAGACGCTCCCGCTTCCCTGATTTCCGCATGCAAACGTACAGAATCCTGCTCATGCTTGGGACGCCTTTTAAAAAACCATGATTCAGTCTCAGGCCATGCTTTTAATTTTTCAGGGTCAACCCGGATGCGCACACCTTCGCCGCTATATTTATCGAACAGGGAGAGAGCATAAACACCCAGATTCTTAACCCGCAGCCAGCCGTTACCGGTACTGCATACGGTCAGCATCTGCACCGCATCCGGCAGACACCACGAGGTCTCGGAAATAGCATCGAAAATTGTGCCTTCAGGAAGGTGTTTCCGGGCCTCCTCCATCATATACGCCCCGAGCACAAGTCCCGGTGCAGGGCTGCCATGGAAATTACGGGCAGCTTCAATGAATTCGTCATATGTATAAGGACCGATGGAATCATCCCGGACCTGAGTAGTGTTTTCCTGATAGTTGGCGGCTTCCAGATTCATGTTCTCTCCTGATTAAAAACTTTAATTATGCCGTATGAGGCACAATTAAAGAATACGTAAGCGAACAGCAAAAGAATCTGGACTGTGTACGGTTTGGAACAAAATGTATTTTGTCAATAAAAAACAAAAACTTACAGACATGATTTCCATATCCAGAAGGTATGAATCTACAAACAACCATTAAGCTAATCAATTTAAAACGGCTAAAAGCATCAAGCTAACATATTATTTAAACGGAATTTTCCTGATCAAAATCATGGGCAGAGCTATATATGTTAAAATAAACAACTATAGTTCCACATAACTACCGATTTGCATTCTCCCGCAAGCGGCTCTATAAGGTCTGCAAACATTTAACCCGCCATAGGAAACAATATGCAAATCTGGGTCGATGCCGACGCCTGCCCCAAGGCAGTAAAAGAAATCCTGTTTAAAACCGCGGTCCGACGCGAAGTAAAACTTACTCTGGTCGCCAACCAGTACATGAATATACCCAACTCCCCTTTCATTGATATGATCAAGGTCGGAGCAGGATTTGATGTTGCGGACAATGAAATCGTCAAACTCTGCCAGAGCGGAGATCTAGTAATCACTGCAGATATCCCGCTGGCAGACAAGATTGTTGAAAAAGGGGCCACGGGCCTCAACCCGCGCGGGGAACTCTATACAGAAGACAACATCAAAGGAATCCTCAGCATGCGCAACCTCATGGAAGAATTGCGCAGTGCCGGAACCGTATCAGGCGGTCCGGCTGCTTTCAGTCCCAAAGATAAGCAGAACTTCACCAATCAGCTGGATAAATTCCTGACCCGCGCCCTGAACAGCCATTAGCTGCGCGCATAATTTTTTCTGTATTTATATACACCGCCTCCTGAATTCTGCTAATATGGTTTTACGACCATATACTGATCATGCGCATAAACTGGGAGGTACTGATGACTGATCTCCATTTTTCTGACAAAAGCACAGCCGAGATACATCAACTGGAAAAGCTGAACCAGATTCTTGGTATTGCTGTTCAAGCCCCTTTCTACAAGAGATTATATCATGGCATAGAGCTGCCGCTTAAAAGCCTGGATGATCTCAAACAACTTCCGGTTATCGATAAGCAGACCCTGTGCACGGAAGGCGAAACCTGCAAGAAGTCCTTGTACACCCGGACCACCGGAGGATTCTATAAGTTCTCTACCGGAGGCACTTCCGGCAGGATGAGCTTTGCGCGCTACGGTCTGAATGAATTTCAGGAAGTATGCAACGGCTCGGCTTACGGATTGATGGCCTGCGGCATTACTCCGGGAGATCTGGTTGCCAACTGCATCAGGGCCGGAGCATTCTGGACCGGGTTCCTGACCAGTTACCGCGCCCTTGAAATGATCGGTTGCAACATACTGCCCATTACCGATAACCAGCCGGTAGAAAAGACTATTGAGTACCTGAAAATTATGGGCCCGAACACAATTTTCGGCATTTCCCCCACCCTTGTGCAGATTGCGCAGGAGGCATCCCGGCGCGGCATTAATCTGGGTATTGAAAAAGTAGCTTTTGCCTCCACCCCGCTTACCACAGAGCAGGAAAGCTACCTTTCATCCGTCTGGCCGAACGCCACCTTCCACTCTGCCGGATACGGCGCGGCAGAAGTCGGTCCCATCGGTTTCCAGTGCGAATACTGCTCCGGAACGGAACATCATATCCTGCAACCCCATTGCATCGTGGAAAAGGGTGATGGCGGCGAGGTTATAGCCACATCCCTGATCCGCAGCCTGCAACCTGCCATCCGCATGAATGTTGGTGACAACATTGAATGGATGGACGGCGAGTGTGAATGCGGCCGCAAAAGCCCGCGCTTCAGGCTCCTGCAGCGTTCAGACGAAATCATAGAATTTCAGTACGATTCAATGACTCTGGACCAGCTGGGTTCCTGTCTCGGTAAATTCACCGAACTTGCCCCGGTATTTCAGGTCCGGCTCGATCTGAACGGTGATGAAACAGACATTATAATTCGTGTCGAAGCAGCAGACAGCGACGCTGTGGACGATTATGAACTCAGTTCCAAGGTCTATGAATGCCTGAAAGGTGAGATCCCGGCTGTGGGCATCAACCGTCGGAAGAACAACATCCGGGCCTTCAAGATTCTGGTAGTCCCCTCCGGCGGAATCCCAAGAGTACAAACCACCGGAAAAATCCGGCGGGTCATTGATAAGCGATTCATGTAACCGTAAATTCCAAAGCCCCTCCCAGCTTTCAAGGCCGGGAGGGGCTTTGTTATGGGAAATTACACCCATGTAATCTTCAGATAATCTATCCGCAAGATTGATCTTACATTATCCCCCCCACATAACGATTAATTTCAAAAACAAGGGGAAACAATGAAACTCTATAAAAAAGACACACCGCTGACCTTATCAAGGGATGCTATCCGCCTTTTCTTTGCTGCGAACTTCTATTTCATGGCCAAAATTATGGGAATAGATTTTGAGCTGGAAAGTGAATACATCGT
The DNA here is from genome assembly GCF_048571135.1 of Maridesulfovibrio spiralis (SeqCode). NCBI lineage: Bacteria > Pseudomonadati > Thermodesulfobacteriota > Desulfovibrionia > Desulfovibrionales > Desulfovibrionaceae > Maridesulfovibrio > Maridesulfovibrio spiralis (SeqCode). The sequence goes on from NZ_CP182344.1 coordinate 119,780, forward strand.
GCTTGGCTCCATTCTTCTTTTCGGACCCTTTTTCTGCGGCTGGGCCTGTCCGTTCGGGAGCGCGTCGTACTTTGCCACCCGCATCGGCAATAAACTCTTTCCCAAACTGCAATTCAACATCCCCCAGCCCTATGATTCATGGCTGCGCATGATTCGCTACCCTTTGCTGGTTTTCTTCCTTTATCTCTTTGTCATCAAGGGAGTCAGCTACTTCGGAGACCACATTGAGATGTACAAATCCACTGCATTCTCATGGAATTATATACAGGCCAAGCATTTAGCCGTTCTGCTCGTTCCTTTTTTCATTCCCAACTTCTTCTGCAAATATATGTGCTTCCAGAAGGCCGGATACAACCTTATCAATAAAGCCTTCAAAATACTCAAGATTAAGCGCAACTCCGAGACATGCATCAGTTGCGGTAAATGTGACCGGGTCTGCCCCATGCAGGTCAATCCTTCCGGCAAAACAGAAATCTGCGGGGGAGACTGCCTGAACTGCTTCAACTGTCTGGATAATGTCTGCCCGCCAAAAGCCGATGCCCTTTCGCTCGAATTCCTGGGCTTCAAGGTCAAACCCGGTATATTCGCTGCTCTGGCTATGGCGGTTTACCTGACCGCTACCTATCTGGTATTATTCGTATATCAGTGGTAAGATTCAGGCCGTGCAGCCGATACAGGCGGCACGGCCTTTCAAAGGAGATTTGTTTTGCGGATATTGATTGTTGAAGATGATATGACTATCGCCGAATATCTTGGCAAAGGCCTGCGCGAATCAGGCTACACTGTCGATCATGCGGCAGACGGAAATGAAGGGCTCAGCTTCATCCTAAACACAGAATATGACGCAGCTATAATTGACCTCATGCTCCCGGGGCGTGACGGACTCAGCATTATTGCTGAAATGCGGGGCCGTGCAATCGAAACCCCGGTCCTGATACTCAGTGCCCGCCAAAGCGTTGATGATAAAGTATCGGGACTTCAAGCAGGGGGCGATGATTACCTGACCAAACCCTTTTCCTTTGCCGAACTACAGGCCCGCTTGCAGGCCCTTGTCCGAAGGTCCTCACGGGTTCCAACAGAATCAAAACTGCAGGTAGGCGATCTTACTCTTGACCGCTTCACCCGCGAAGTCAGCCGGGCCGGAACACCAATCATTCTCCATGCAAAGGAGTACGGCCTGTTGGAGTACCTGATGAACAATTCAGGTAGGGTTGTCACTAAAACCATGATTCTGGAGCACATTTGGGATTACAGCTTCAACCCGCAGACCAATGTTGTGGAAGTGCTTATGCACCGCCTGCGTTCCAAGATAGACAAGCCCTTCAAAGAAAACCTGATTTCCACAATCCGCGGGGTCGGCTATGTCCTCACTGACCGGAAAAATTAAGGAAAAACTCAGTCCCTACCGGATAGTTGTTTCCTATTTCCTGCTTTTTGTAGGCAGTACACTTTGCGTGTTTGCGCTGAGTTCTTTCATGCTCGACCACTACCTGACCCAGATTGAACGGGAACGGATAGATGAGCGGGCGCAGGCATATATAAAAACATACGAAGCCGAAGGAAATGAAGCCCTACTGCAAACAGTCCGCTCACAGCATCAACTCAATACCTTGAGCAATATATTTATCCAGCTGACTGATTCCGGCGGAAAAACTGTCTGGCTGACCATCCCTCAGGAACTGGAAACACTGGACTCAAAATATTTTCTGCAAAACGCACTGCCCAGAAAGAGAAGTTGGATTGAGTTGGACCTCCCTACCCAGATAGATTTAGACATCCTCTTTCTACCGCTGAAAAACGGATATACCCTGCAAATTGGCAGAACCACTGAACGACAGGAGTTTATGGTTGAAGGTTTGCAGAATATCTTCATGGTTACCCTTGTCGGTATTATCGCGCTCGGCATAATCGGAGGAATCACCTTTTCCCGCCATGTCCTGCGTCCGATACGGGATCTGGCCGAAACCGCACGAAATGTTTCTCACGGAAAAATGGAGAGCAGGGTCCCAATCGTTGAAAAAAGCGGTGAGTTAAAGGAACTGGCCGAAACATTCAATGTCATGCTGGAACGAGTTGAAATCCTGATTACCGCCATGCGTGATACCTTGGGCAATGTCAGCCATGATCTTAAAACACCGCTTGCACGCATGAAAGCCCGCATAGAACAGACTCTGCTCTCTGATGCATCCATAAGCGAACAACGGGAAACATTGATGGATTGCGCAGAAGATGTGGAACGCATTGACAGACTAATCAACATGCTCATGGACATCACCGAAGCCGAAACAGGTCAGATGCTTCTCTCCCCGGAAGCAATCCCGTGTTCCGAATTAATTGATGAAGCTATTGATCTTTATGAAATAATTGCGGAAGAGCAAAAAATAACCATGATCAACCATAGCGGCAGGATAATGATTTCCGCTGATCGCCAAAGAGCAATGCAGGTTCTCGCCAATCTGACCGACAACGCCCTTAAGTTTACTCCCCAAGGTGGAGAGGTAACTTTCAAATCCGCATTGGAAAATGAATATGCGGTAATCTCCATACAGGATACCGGACCGGGAATCCCGGAAGAGGAACATGATCGCATTTTTGAAAAACTATACCGTCAGGACAAAAGCCGCTCCACTAAAGGTGTAGGCTTAGGCTTGAGCCTTGTTTCAGCTGTCATGCAGGCACACGGGGGCAGTGTTTCAGTCAGGAACAACCCGGCTGGCGGCAGCATTTTTGAGGTCCGCTTTCCACTTGGCTAGAATTACACCTGTGTAATTTACGGGTAAGCAACAGGCAATCCAGACAGCACATGATGTCTCCAACAACCCAAAAGGAGAACCATCATGAATAACACTGTTTTAAAAGAAGCCCTTATAGTTTTGTGCACAGCCACCACCATAACCTTCGGAGCGATTTCAGCGATCGCCGATGACTTTTTTGGTGATGACGACATGAAAAATGCAGATTACATAATCGAATCAATAAAAACGAGTAAGACAACTCTTGCTGGACTGGTCGTTAAAGCAGAAGCTGAAACCAAAGGCATTGCCCTTGAAATTGAAATCGAAGATGAAGACGGGGTCCAGTATGTCGAAATAGACATTCTGCGTGGTAAAGAAATAGTGCAGGTCAAAGCTTCCCTCAAAACAGGAGAAATCCTGAACATCAGCCAGCCGAAATTCATGCCCACCCTGATTGAAAATATCTGTAGCAACTATGACTCAATCAAACAGAACACGCTGGGAATGGAAAATGCAATCAAGCAGGCAGAACTGAAAACATGCAGCACCGCATACAAAGCCGAACTTGAAAACATCGACGGTCTGTTATGTTATCAGGTCCATCTCTTCACTCCGCAGCGAACCATCACGGTCATGCTCGACCCGAAAAGCGGACGACTTCTCAGCCAAAGACATATGAAACACACCGATAACGACGATCGTTAAAAACGACTGGAAATTCAGGGGATGGCTACGAACCGTCCATCCCCTGCTCCATCATCATCTTGAAAAGAATCTCAATAAACTTGCCGGAAACAACATCTGTCAGGGAAAAATGCGGCAGTCCTCCCTTCTGCATGACTCCGGTACAGGCAAACCAGATTTGGGTGGAAATACTATCCAGCCCGGGACCGAGAATATCACGCCAAAGCCGGCCATTTTCGGATGCATCCATGCCGAAAGCACGGCATTGCAAGGGGCGGGATTCAAAGAGCCTGCATTTACCTTCTGCCAGCAGCGGACATTCCGAATCCACGCCGGAAAGGCAGAACCCGGCTTCATTATCAGCCGCCAGTTCACGCATGGCCCGTTTCTCAATACGCGCTGTGGCCATTGCCTTTTCAATAACCACCAGCCGGACTTCGTGATCCAGTTCTAGGTTCACGCAATGGCTTAGATGAAGGGCCTCGGCCAGACTCATGCTAAGCGGAGTCCGGCAGCAACGGTCATGATCCAAACCGCATTGCCTTCGCCCTTCCATTTTTTCAGCCCGCTGTTCAAGTTTATCAACCAACTCAAGATAATCATTAAAAAATGGCGAAAGATCGACTTTACGGGTGAACTCCACCGTTGGGGGGCGTGAGGTAAGCCTGCCACTTTTGCGCCCGTATTTCCGGATAGTCCACCACTGGGAAAAATTAGCGGGCTTGGAGCGCAAACCTTTCATTTTACGTCCGGCCAGCCTATGCCCCAACCCCCGCCGCAACAGGTAGGCATTAAGTACGGTTCCGGTCCTGCCGATACCGTGCCGGCAATGAATTAAAACCTTCTTGCCGAGGTAGATTGACTCATCCAGCCATTCCAGAGCATTCTCCAGCTCCACAAGCCCGGGGGCCTCTTCGTCGGCAATGGGCAGATAATAGACTTCAAATCCGGCTTTCTGTTCGATTTCGTGCAGGTCGCAGAATTCACCGCAAAGATTGATGATCCCGTCTATGCCCTGTTCTTTAAGGGATTCCAACTGGTCATAGCTCATGGGTGCACAACCGACTGCCAGTTGATCTGTAACCCATGTTATCTTGTATGCATGACATTTGCCCTGCTCAGACATAAATCCCCTCCACAGCATCGATAAAAGCCTCAAATTCCCTACCGACATGATCCGGGCTATCCAGACGCATATCCATCATCCGGGTAACTGCCATCAAATATCCCAGAACTGCAAGCTGCCTTGCGGTGGCTTCAGAATCCAGCCGGGAACAGGAAGCATCCAGCATATCACCACGCGTTTCAGTCTCAAATCCATAATGGTCAAGAACACGGCTGATAAATTCCAGCCTCAAAACCCGGTTATCGAGTCCTGCCCCTCCACCCTTAAATCGAAATTTCACATAATTCTGGGCCGCAACATCCCCACAGAGGGAATCGACTTCTGAAAAGTGATAGCCGAAACGAACCAGAATATGGAGGTAATCTTCGGCCACTATTCCATAACTGGCCAGTATTTTTGAATCCTTGCTCAAAAAACCTGCTGACATGCGGTCGAATTCTTCCCAATCAACATGAACCATTTCTTCCGGCCAGGCCACCCGTTCATCAGCCAGCCCCTTCCAAAAGGCATGCATGGGAACAGAACGGATATCAGCCGGACTCAGTTCTTTCTTCCTGTCCGCTACGGGATCAAGACCCCGGTCCAGATCAAGCAGGTAAACAACCAAAGGCAAACCGGTCTGCAAAAGTTTTGACCGCCCCATGCCAAGTCCGCGCTTATCGACCAGTGAAAACATCTCCTGCACTGACATCTCATGGCAATAGCGCACAAGGTCGTGCAAAGACCGGCATCCGGCAGGGGTAAAATTTTCGTCCTGCGGATCGACCACATTCAGATGCACCAACGGCGCAACCATGCCGCTGTACAATTCAAGAATACGGGGCGAGACCTGCACATCCAGACTGGAGCGGGTCAAAACATCCTCAACGCATCCTTCGTAGACAGCCCCGGCCATGCCGTCGACCGTAACAACCTGACCTTTCTTCAAACGATCGGCAACCTCGCCTACCAGCACCGGGATTCCCATTTCTCTGGCTACGGAACTGAAATGGCTGGCCCGGCTTCCGGCAGACGCGATCACCCCGTTCATTTTCGCGGCAAAACTCAGCAACGACGGCTTCAGGGTGGGAGTAACAACAATCGCCCCTTCAGGTATCCGGGAAATCTCCGCTCCGCTGGCTGCAAAATAGATTTCACCGCATCCGGCCCCCCCTGCTGCCCGTTCAAGTCCTTCAACAACCGGCATTGCTGCGATAGGACCAGCCACTGCATGCCTTTCCTGTCCCTGCTGCAAAGGGCGGGTCTGCAGAATATGAAACTGTCCTTCCGAATCTACAGCCCATTCCATATCCTGCGGACATCCGAATTGTTCCTCCAGATTCAAAGCGCACTTCGCCAGCCGGACAAGCATTTTCTCATCAGGTAAAGCGGAACGGTCAAAAGCGCATTCGCTGACCGGACGGGGATATTTATCCCGTGAAAGCGAACCTTTAACCGGAACCACACTGCCGTCCACCAACGAAGCACCAAGTCCGGATACACCGTAAATCCCTACGCTGTCCCGGCTCAGGCAATCCGGGTCCATGGAATAGACCACCCCCGAACTGCGGGCATCAATCATCGGCACGATAAGCGCAGCCATAGCTGTGTCATTGTCGGTCAGGCCATTGGAAATTCGATAGGAAATAGCGCGGGGGCAATACTTCCCGGCCAGAACACGCTTGTACGCTTCCAGAACTTCATCCGGGCAGACATTCAGCTCACTGGCATATTGACCGGCAAATGAAATTTCGCTGTCCTCGGCCAGCGCGCTGGAGCGAACAGCCAGCAGACCAGTGCCGTCAAGATACGTACTCAAGCCGCGTTCTATTTCCGCGGCAACTCCCGGAGGAACTTCACTGTTCAGAAAAAGTTCCTGCAGTTCAAGAGTCAACGCCGAAAGGAGACTGATATCAGCAACCTCCATGCGGCAAAGGCGGTTTTCAATCTCCTGCCGTAAATCATTGTGCTTCACAAAAGCGTGAAAAGCATTGGAAGTAACCACAAAACCCGGCAGTGCCTCGGTATATCCCAGAGCATGTACCCGCCCAAGATTCGCAGCCTTGCCCCCGGAAAGTTCCGGAAAATCCCCGGCAGTTGCCAGCGGAATTGCAAACGGAGGTTCACTTTTTACCTCCGGCGATACCACGGACCGGGCAGCCAAGGCATCAATACGAACATACTCGTCATACAGGTTTCTAAACTTGTACGGATGCATCCTGCACAATTCACCGACCATCCCGGCAACAGCCACAGACAACTGCTGATACATGCAGACCGCCTGACTGCGGTCCACCAAACGTCTGCCATAAAATAATTCCTCCAGATCGGCGATAAGCTCCAGCGCCTGAGAATCATACTCCAGCAACACTTTGAACGCTTCATATTTATTTTGCAGTAACGTCCGCGGCGCAAGCCAGAATTGAATCCAGAATTTGACAATTTCAAATGACAGCATTTGTTCTCCGGAAGAGGATCATGGTTAAAAAACACCAGACTTAAGAACAAATTACCCCATTACAACTGAATGTGACAAGACACATACTGCACTTTATTCATCAATAGAAAACACTCCATATTTTTGTCACAACCGATTGATTTTATTTCTACTAAAAGATATTATTGAAATAAGTATTTTTTGCGTGGGAAAAGACAGAATCAGGGGAACTATTCCCGGAGAAAGTAAGGAGAAATCAAATAGAATGAATTACCTGAAAAAATGGTGGCTGACTCTTAGTTTCACCGCGATAACAATCATCCTTACATCTTTTATAATTATTCCCCACTTCACGACCTCGAAGGATGCCTTAACCGGGTTGGCCCATGACATAATGCTCAACATTTCCGCATACACACTCGATAAATCAGAGAGCTACCTGCGACCTGCGGAAAACGCAGCAGAGCTTACCCGTTTTCTGGCTGACAGCAATATCGTCAACAGTGAACACTCTGATGACATGCTTCGCTATTTTGTGGAACAACTCACTCTCTATCATCAATTTACAGGAATTTATTACGGCAACATCAAGGGTGAATTCTTCATGGTCAACCGCTCGAATGACAAAATGAAAGGCGGCCTGCTTACCAAGACAATCAAAATTAAAAACGGAGAACGAACCACCAAGATGACTTGGACCACCCCGGAACTGAAAGTTCTGGAAAGCAAACTCGTTCCTCTCGACAGGTTTGATCCCCGCAAGCGTCCGTGGTTCATTGATGCACTAATGAATAACGATGTGATCTGGACCGCGCCTTACATTTTTTTTACAACCCAAAAACCGGGAATAACCACCGCCAGTCCTGTTTACAACACCAAGGGAGAATTGCAGGGAGTTGTCGGTGTAGACATCACAATAGATAAGCTTTCAACTTTCCTGAGCAAGCTCAATATCGGTAAAAACGGAAAAGCATTCATCGTTGACACCAGTGGAAATGTTGTGGCTTTCCCGGATGTTACCGCTTTGAAGCAAACCACCGGCAACAACAAAATCCGGCTGAGTAAAATAAGCGAACTGCCGGACCCCTTGTGCCGTAAATCATATAACTCTTTAAAGATACCGCCGGATCAACTTCCGGAAAAACCGGTATTTACCACCTTCGAACACATGGGAGACCGCTACAATGCGGTATTCACCCCTTTTAATAACAAGCACTGGCCTTGGATAATCGGCCTCTACCTGCCTGAGGACGATTATCTGGGTACGATTAAGGATAACTACAGGCTCAGTCTGGCGACAGGAGCATTTGCCATACTCTTATCCGGCTTTATCGGCTGGATCGTTGCACGCAAAATCAATAGCGCAAAGGAAGCTGCAGTTGCTGCCAGCCACGCCAAAAGCCAGTTTCTAGCAGTAATGAGCCACGAAATCAGAACCCCCATGAATGTTATTCTCGGGACCACTGACCTTCTAAAGGAATCCGATCCGCGCGATGACCAGAAAAAATATATCAAACTGCTTGAAAATGCAGGGGAAGGGCTTCTGGCGCTCATCAACGACATTCTTGATATGTCCAAGGTGGAAGCAGGGCTTCTGGATCTGGAGAGTATTGAATTCAACCCGACTAAAATAATGCATCAGGCGTGCAGTGTTTTTGAACTTACCGCTGCTCAAAAAAACATCAGGATGTCATGCAGCATTGACGGGAAATTACCGGAAAGGGTTATCGGCGATCCCGTAAGGGTTAAGCAAATCTTGCTAAACCTTATCGGCAACGCCATCAAATTCACCGAAGCCGGGGGAGTATACGTAAAAGCAAGCTGCTCCCACATTTCCGAGCATAAAGTAGAGTTGAAATTTGCAATCAAGGACACCGGTCCCGGTATCCCGAAAAAGAGACAGATAGCAATCTTCGACCATTTTACCCAAGCCGACAGCTCCATTTCCCGCGAGTATCAGGGCACAGGACTGGGTCTTTCCATCAGCAAAAAACTCTGTGAAATGATGAATGGTGACATAACCCTCTCCAGCACTATGGGGATAGGCAGTACTTTTACCTTCATCCTCGTAATGGACAGAGTCAGCGCGCAACCCTTGGCGGAGGATAAGGACAAAGCCTGCAAAGACAACGAACTAACTTCCCGCAAAGTGCTGCTCATTGAAGACAACCACAGTAATAAGCTTCTTTTCAAACACTTCCTCGCCGGATCGCCTCATGTTTTGGAATGCGCGGACAATGGAGAGGAAGGAATTCAATTATATAAGGACTTTCAACCTGATATAATTTTCATGGATATTGAAATGCCGATCATGGATGGGTTCAAAGCCACGGAAGAAATACGTGACTGGGAAAGGCTTCTAGGAACTCCTAAGATTCCGATTATTGCCTTATCCGCCCACGCCATTAAAGGAACCGCTGATGCTGCACGCGAGGCCGGATGTACCGGATATCTAACCAAACCGGTAACTAAACTGCAACTCCTTGAAAGAATAGACCGCGAGTTCCGAAATAATTCGAAAAATTAGGCGAAAAACGAAACGACCCTCCTTATTTAATAACAGTAATTTTTATTGACTAGCTAAATATTTTAGAGCATAAAATATTGTAAATTGCGAAGTAGCTGTATTATAATCTCCTAAATTTTGACAAAGCACCATTGGGATATACCCAAGGAGAAAATTATGAATTCAAGAAGAAAATTCATGGTCATGTCCGCCGCGGCAAGTGCGGCAATATTTATGCCTGTAGCCAATGCCAGTGCAGGGAAAAGCAGTAAATATCCTTCAAATGTGATCTACACAGAGAAAGATCCCGGTGTCTGGGATAAAAAAGCTGCGACCCATCTCCCTCAGGTTGAAGTTAAAAACGGCAAAGCCATAATCCGCACCCTGCACCCCATGACCGAAAAGCATTACATTGTCCGCCACACTCTGGTTGATGATAAAGGAAATGTCGTGGGTGCTAAAACATTCTCCAACACTGATGAAAAAGCTGTTTCCCGCTTTAAGCTTCCTGCAGGCAGCAAGGGTAGAAAATATTTTGCTACCAGCTTCTGTAACAAGCATGATTTCTGGGTAAGCCCGGTTAAATTATAGCTGGAGCCACCCCTAAACGGACTCTCTCCCATACTCTCATTATAACTTGAATCTTGATCATAGGAGTACGCATTAATGTATTTTAAACAATTAACCACTGAAGGACTCGGTTGTTACTCGTATGTTATCGGCTGCCCTGCCGCAGGCGAAATGATCGTTGTGGACCCGCGCAGGGATGTTCAGGAATACCTTGATATTTCCCGCGAAGAAGGAATGAAGATCACCCGGGTCATCAACACTCATGTTCATGCTGACCATGTCGGCGGGGAACAGGAACTGAAGTCCATCGTCGGGGCGGAACTATTTATCCACGAAAATGCCAAGGTCGGCTACGAACATACCTCGATCAAAGAAGGCGACACCTTCACCGTGGGGGCTGCCAAGCTTGATTTTCTGTTCACCCCCGGACACACACCAAACGCCATTTCCATTCTGGTTACCGACGTTATGCGCGGTAATGAGCCTTGGATGATCCTCACCGGGGATTTGCTTTTTGTAGGCGATATCGGCCGTCCGGACCTGCCCGGAGACGAAATTTTAGATGAGCAGGTAGCCAATCTGTACAACAGCCTCTACGTAAAACTGGGCAAACTCCCGGATTACCTAGAAGTTTACCCGGCACATGGACAGGGTTCACTGTGTGGCAAGGGCATGAGTGCCAAACCCAGCTCCACCCTCGGCTACGAACGCCGCTACAATCCCATGCTCCAATTCGATAACTTTGAAGATTTCAAAACCAAGGTATTGGAGTCTTTCCCCAGCCGCCCGAAATCTTTCACCCACATCATTAACACCAACTTTGAAGGCGCGCCCCTGCTTGAACGTTGTCCGCTCGACCGGGCCATGAACCCTGAAAAATTCAAGCAGATGATTGATCAGGGCTGCACGGTTATTGATGTACGTGATGCCGCCGGATTCGGTGGTTTCCACATTCCGGGCAGTCTGAATATCGGTCTTGAGAAGCAGCTCGCCAACTGGGTCGGTATGGCTGTAGAACCTGATTCCGACCTGCTGCTGGTGGTCAATTCCAAAGAAGATTACAACCGCATGTGCACCGAGCTGCACCGCATCGGCTATGACCGCATCTTCGGTTATCTGCATGGCGGCATATCCGCCTGGCTGCTGGCCGGTTACCCTGTGGACAGCCTTGCCCAGAAATCAGCCCGTCAACTGCATGATGCTATCGCAGAAGGAAAGGAATTCACCCTTCTTGATGTCCGTACCCCCGCAGAAGTCGCCGGAGGTATGGTAAAGGGGGCACTCCATAAACCTTTCAGCAAGGTCCTCGACGAAGGAATCGATATTGATAAGGACAGCCCGATCATTGTCATGTGCGGTTCAGGGTACCGCTCAAATATTGCAGGCAGCTACCTGCAAAGCAGCGGCTACTCGCAGGTCTGCTCGCTGGCAGGCGGAGCTATCGCCTGGAGCCGATCCGGTTTTGAAATGGTATAACTAATAAAAGATCCCGGAGAAATTTCTCCGGGATCATTTTATTCTTTTAAAATCTGAAGGACATTATCAATCAGCAGCCGGATATTCGGTAACATTTCAATCACCTGATCCCCGGTAAGATTTAATTTTTCCCACGCTGTATTATCAATAAAGCCGATTACCGGCGAGATTCCCAGATCATAACCAAGTGCCTGGGAAATAAAATCCGCAACATGAATAACCATTGCATCAGGATCGGTCTTCACCTTGCGAGGATTATGATGCCCCCAAGCCGCAGCAATCAATTGCCGGGGAAATTTCCATTTATTTAGCAGATACCCGCCCACATCAGCATGGTTGAACCCCAGCAGTTCCTTTTCAGCCTTATAAAGATTGTAGCCGTCACTATTTGCCAGCTTATACAGTTCGACAGCCAGACCGTAATCACTCTCAAAAATAACATGCAGACCAAGATCATGCATTAATCCGCCTGCAAAAAAACGGTCAGGATCACCAAGGTTTGCCGCTTTTGCCAGCTCCTGTGCAATGACCCCGCAGGCAATGGAATGTTTATTGAATTTTTCCAAATCAAGTACAGGGTTCTCTTCCCTCTTGAACAGACTAAGTGAGACTGTTCCAAGAGTCAGGGAGCCGGCCTTATCAAAACCCAAGATCTCCACTGCTTTTGCGGGAGTCTCGACACTTTTGTCCAGCTGGTACAAACCGCTGTTGACCAGACGCAGCACAGCAGCTGAAAGCTTCGGTTCATTGCTGATGACTTCAACGAGATCTTCTATGGTACTTTCAGGGTCATCAAGAATTTCCTGTACCTGAAGCTGCACATACGGCAGAGAAGGCAGCACAAGTAATCCAGCCAGAAAATGGCTGGGATCTTTGGGCTTCTCACCGTTCCATGGTTCAATGTCATCCGGGAATATACGCGACTGCAACAAATCCGGATCTCGCAGCAGCTGCTTGCACACAGTCTTGAATGCTTCTTTTTTCAAAACCCTGACCAAGTCAGAATTGCCGGCCTGCAAAAAAAGTCTGTGCACATGATTGGACGCAGCTTCTTTTATATCCGACCTGATTTTCAACGAACCTCTGGACATGCCCATTTGCAATCCTGAAATTAAGCGGGGTTTAAAATTTCAAAAATTTCATCAATCAACTTCTGTACATCTGGAAATATCGCAGCATACTGTTCAGTTGAGAGACCAATATTTTCAATAGTCTCATCATCAATTACTCCAATTACTGATGAAAGTCCCAAATCATACCCCAAAGCCTGAGAAATAAAATCCGCAACATGAATAATTCCTGCATCCGGATCATTTTGGGCTTTTTCGGGATTATGATGACCTGCTGCGGCAATAACCAGTGACTTGGGGAAGCTCCAGTCCTTAATAATCACACCGCCGAGGGTGGCGTGATCAAACCCAAGTAATTCCAGTTCCGCATCATAGAGACTGTTACCGTCACGGCGGGCATAGTCATAAAGCTCCATAGCAAGGCTGCGGTCACTTTCAAAGACAACATACAACCCGATATCATGAAGCATTCCGGCCACAAAAAACCGTTCTACATCATCATACCCGGCAGCCTTTGCTATCTCCTGAGCAATCACCCCGCAGGCAATGCAGTGTTTCCAGAATCTCTCGACCTGTAAAATAGGAGCACCTTCAGTGCGCTTAAAAAGGCTCAGCGAGACAGTCCCCAGTGCCAGAGAGCTGGCTTGTTTGAATCCCAGCAGGGCCACTGCACGGGAAGTGGTGTCCACCTCAGTACGGAAACTGAACATGGCGCTGTTCGCCAAACGCAAGATGGCAGCCACTAATTTAGGATCTTTATTGATAACTTCCGCCAGATCGTTAGCAGAACTGTCAGGATCATTAATTACCTTTTGAATCTCAAGCAGCACCTGCGGCAGAGAGGGCAGCACGACCTTTGATTTGAGAAAATCTCTCGGTCCAGCAGGTTTTTTACCACCCCACGGCTCAATATCCGCCGGGCGCGGTCTTTCCATGAAATCATCCGGGTCGACAATCATCTTTTTATAGATATGCTTGAAAGACTCCTTCTTCAAAACCCGGATGAGTTCAGAGTCCCCGGCCTGCCGGAACATCTGCTTTACATATTTGACTGCCGCATCCTTAACCTGAGGGTTAAGAGTCTTTGTTTGTTCAACTTCCTGCATCTTTATCCTTACAAAAAACTATATTATTTCCCGGCCCACTCAACAGTCCTGGCCAGGCCTTCATCAAAAGCAATTTCGGCCTTGAATCCCCTTGCGCTAATCTTGCTTACGTCAGCGCGGGAATGTTTGATATCACCAGCACGCTCCGGCCTGAAATCAATTTCCTGCGGCGCGGAGGTTAGCTTCGCTACAACAGAAGCAAGCTCGCGAATGGACCTGCCCTTGCCCGTACCTACATTATAAACACCGGTCAACGGTCCCCGGCCTTCCCTGTCAAGCCCGGATGCGATCAGATAAGACGTTACGACATCGGAAACATAAAGAAAATCACGGCTCTGTTCGCCGTCTCCGAAGATAACCATGTTCTTTCCGGCCAGACCGAAATCAACAAAACGGGAAATCACCCCGCTGTATTGACTGGTGGGGTCCTGCCTCGGACCGAAAATATTAAAAAACCTCAAAGCACATCCATAACCTGATTTTTCAATATATGATGAGGACTTGTACTTTGCCACACCGTACGGACTGAGCTGTTCGGCATCATCGGCATATTCTTCCTTTACCGGGAGACGCTCTTCTTCGCCGTATTCAGCTGCGGACCCCGCGAAAACAAAATTCGACAGCCCCATTTCACGGGCCGCATCAAGCATATCCCTGTTGGCCTCAAAATTTACCTGCATGGTAAGCTCAGGATGCTCTACAGAATACGGAACACTGACCACCGCTGCCAGTTGAAATACAATATCCAGTTCGCTGTGCTCTTTTTTCAACTGCGCAAGCAGCCCCGGTTCGGTGATGGATTTTTCATAAAATATAAAGTCAGCATGATCCTTGAACCCTTCCATATTATGAACATAACCGCTGGCAAAATTATCCACCCCGATAACGGCATGACCCTCGTCAAGCAAGGTCTGTGCAAGGTGGCTGCCGATGAATCCGGCACAGCCGGTTACAAGACAGGTTTTCTTCATCTCCCCTACCTCCGGATTTTAAAATAAAGGCTGACTTGAAAAAGTTATATACTCCAGATCACGAACACTCTTGGAAACCAGATAATAAGAAAACATCAAAGAAATAAAACATGAGTAGCAATACCCATAACCATAGAAAGTAAATCCCAGCTGCATGCTCAGCCAGGTCAGTCCTATATTGCTGAGCAGGAAGACCAGTGTCACAGCCAGAACTTCCTTGCGCAGGTCAAAATAGAACAGAATGATTACAGCAACCGAAAGCATGACCTGCAAAAGCGAACCGACAAGGGCTATCTGCAAGAGCGGCTCCTGCAATGGAGAAAGACCGACCATATCCACAAATTCCTGCGCCATGAAAATACAAAGCATAGTCAAAGAACCCTGCACTATAAGAACCTCGCGCAGACTTTCCTTAAGCATTTTAATCATACCTTTTTTTTCCTGCAAAATACTGGAAAGATCTTCTTTGGATATGATTTTCGCAAAGTAATCGTGATAATGCTCGTAAAATTTGGTTTCAATCTTGACCAGAAAGATTGCCAGAGTGGGTACGATGGTCAGATAGGCGAAAAAAATCGGTCCCTCATACATATCATGGGTCCGCAGGTACGGAACCACCATTCTTGAGTCCGGGGCAAACCAAAACATTATTTTATCCACCCAGATGGCAAGGTTGAAAAACATGCCGATCAAGGCCAGTTCCCAATATTTTATAAAGTAGGAAAACATCTTCGAATCCCAGACCCTGCCGGGAGGGAACTCTGCCAGCAGACGGGCCAGCAGCCAGAAGAAAATAACCGCCTGCCCAAGGGTGTAGCCCAGCAGATAGCCTTCAAGACCGATCAGCGGATAAAGCACAAAAGCCGCACCTACACTGCACGAAGTCCCTACTGCAAAAGCCTGTACAATCGACCGGAAATCCTTCACCGCAGACAGAAAAATCATGGTCAGCCAGATCATGGCAACAATAAGGAAAAGAGCCACCGCAATAATCTTATAGGTAATGGTCAGCTCAAAAAAATATATTCCGGTGATGGAAATAATCGCCCCGGCAATCAGAACGACTGCCGAACTTGTAAAAAACGCCGTCAGGGTAATTTTCTCATCACCCAGATAAAACCGGTCAGCCAGATAGCGCGTCACAACCAGCTGAATATAACCCACATAAATAAGGGTGAACGCGTAGACATAAACAATGGTAGTCCTGAAAATATCCTGATCCATCGGGGAAAAGCCGGAATAGGAATACAGCCCCAGCACCGCAAGACAAAGCACGCTCATCAGCCACGGGCCGGACGAAACCATTGCCGCATACAGATAAGCGGACACATCCGAAAGGAAGCTCTCCCCGCGAAGCAATTTTCTTAGTTCAAAACCGATTCCAGCCATATTCTACTCCAAATTGTCCATTGCCATATAATCTTTGTAAATAGTCAAATACGTTTTGTTGAGGTCGGACTCTTTGTAAAAAGTCTTTACCCGCTCAATCCCGGCCCGGGACATGCGCTGGCGCAGAATCGGACTGGTCAGTATTTTCAGGATAGCCTCCCCTGTGCTGACCGGATCAGCAACCTTGGTCACAAGACCGGACGGACCGAGGGCCTGATCAGCAACGGTGCGTCCTTCAAGCAGTTCCCTGCAGGAGCCTACATCAGATGCTACAGCCGGAATCCCTGCACAGTTGGCCTCCATGATAACCAGCGGCTGGGCCTCACTGATACTGGTCAATACGATTACATCAAGATTCGGCAGATAATCTGTGACCTTGACCTTTCCGGTGAACTCCACAACATCCTCAAGATGCAGCAGACGGACAAGATTGACGCACTCTTCGTAGTACTCCTTGTCCTCTTCTGTCGGGCCCATGATATAAACTTTCAACTTCTCAATCTTGATCGCAACGATCTTGATGGCCCGCAAAAAAGTCTTCACATCCTTGATTGGAACAACGCGCCCGACAAAACCAACCGCGAATTCGGTCTGGCCCTGATAATCATGGTCCTCAGCTTTCAGCCCCAGAAAATTATCCAGACTAATCCCGTTGGGAATGATCCTGATCTTGTCGGGGTCTGCGCCCTCCTGAATCTCAAGCTGACGGTTACCCTCATAAAGGGTGTATATTGAGGAAGAATAGTCATAGCAGAGTCGGGCCAGCTGCTCGAACATCCTGATCCAAAAAGTCTGGAATGCACCAAGCTTACTATCAATACGCAGCCTTTCTTCTTTCTTACGGTAAACCCACTCCGCCTGCGAAATCTCAATTTTACGCTCTTTGACGTAAATTCCATGCTCGGTAAGCAGCAGCGGTCTTCCGGTCATAACCCGTGCAATAACGCCCAAAAGACCAGCGTACCCTGTGGAAATAGTATGATAGACCTTCGCCTTGGGCAGATCGAGCGGCAGCATTTTAAAAATCGGCAGATGGGTAAAGCGGAAAGTCCAGAAATAATCAATAAACGACTCGTCATTAGTATCCGGCTTGTAACGTTCTACCAGCATATCCCAAGCCTTCTTTCCATGAAAAAGTTCTGAAAGTGGAAATTTTCCATCACGAAACAACTCGACCATTTCCCTCATCATGGAAATGTCGTTACGGTCCATGTGATAATGAAACCGCCTCAGATTTTCCATATCCTTGCGGGAAATTTTTTTGAATGGATTCTGGGAAATTTCTACCGGATCGTGCAGGTACACAATCTGAGGGTCAACAAAGTTATCCGGCACATCGTAGCGGTACTCGGCCTTTTCCTTGGACGAAGCCAAAATGCACACCGCAGTGAAGGTCAACTCCGGCATACCCTTGATCAAGTTATGAATCCAAGTGGATACCCCTCCGGCAACAAAGGGATAAGTACCTTCAAGAAGTAGGCAGACATCATACTCTTTATCTGAACTCATAGTCTACCTCGTCGAAATTTTCAGTTGCAGTTTGTTGCTCTGTAGAATTATTTTCCATCCAGAAATTGTAGATCAGGGTCTTAAACGGATCAGTTGATTTCAACTCAGGACGCGAGCGCAACTGCTCCACTTCCTGAAAAAGAGCTATGAAGTTACCCATTTCAAAATAGATACGGCAAATTCCCAACCGGGACTCCATTTCAAGATCAGGGTCATTTAAATTAGCACGATAGATATGCAAAGCCTCGCTGAACTCCCTGCTTTCGACACAGGATTCCGCAAGACGCATCAGATAATCTTTATTTCCCTCATCCTTGGAGACAGCGACACGCCAATGCTCACAGGATTGAGCCATGGAACGCACCTGCATATTAACTTCCGGCAGGCCGCTGCGGGCGTAGTTGCGATAGGTGGAAGCCAATTCGGCATGTGACTGCGGACTGTCATATCTTTCCGCACGGAATTTGGCTTTATCCAAAGCATCGGCATAATCTTCTTCCAACCGGGTCAAAGCTGTGTGGGCATAGAAACGGACCTCGGCACTTTCATCGGAAAGACTCTTCCGCAACAGGCTTACCGCCTCGGCAGAACCGATTCTACGCAACAGGTTAACCGCGCCGCGCTTCATTTCCATATCGTCACCGGACAGAATATCCGCAATGGGGTGAATATCCACCTCGTCATAAAGGAATTCGGTAACATCAGTCGGCAGGTCTATATCAAGCACCGCCCGCTCATAAGCTTTTTCCTTGTAGTCTTCTGCCAGCCCGTAACTTTTCATTACCACACGGGCCGAAAACAGGGTCACGGTAACACCGATCAAGCCGATCAAAGGCAAAAAAAAGCTGAATAACCCGGCGATGCGCGGATAATAAAAAGCAATACCGGGCAAAGCCCTTGGCTTGGGTGCAGTGAAAAGAACGAAGGAAAGACCGCAAAGCAGGTGTGCGGCAAAAGCAGCATAGATATACCAGTCAACAGAATCCCTGTTCAGGTACAACCAAACCGCTCCGCCTTCAAAAAGGTATGAAGCTGTAAAAGCCCCCAACAGGCGCAAACGCGCCATTCTGATTACCCTACTCCGCAAAAAGAACACTTACGAGGTCCTCTTTTACATTATTCACAAGTTCTTCAGGGTCTTCCATGCCCATTGAATATCCCGCAACCCCGGCCCGAAGCTCTACAAGGTTCTGGTCCGTTTCAAAAGCCATGACACTGAGAGCCTTGAATGAGCTGAGCAGGTTGTTGACCACCACCCGCGCCCCGGCAGCAGGAGTAGTAGGCAGGATAAGATAAAACGCCCCCGGTTCATCACTGATAAACAGAATATCAATCTCACGGATCTGATTCTTCAGGATCATACTGAAGGCCATGAGAACTTCATCTCGCCCTTCATCCGAAGCATTGGAAAGGCCCGGAAATTCGAGCATAATCAGGGACAGGTCCAGCTCATAACGCCGGGCACGCACAAACTCCTCACGCAACCTGCGCAGGAAATAGTCATAGGTATAGGCGTCTGTAATCTCGTCGGCGATAAGCTTATGCTTGGTTTCGGCAAAAACGGTGGCATTTTCAACACTGCTGCCGCACCAGTCCGCAACCAGCCCGGCCACACGCACTGAATCACTGGTAAATTTCAAAAATGGCATCTTCTCGACATTAAGCACGCCCACCACATGGGAATGGTTATCTGCCATGATCGGCGCGGAAATAATAATCCCGCCGGGCATACTCTCTGTGCTGGCAACATCCCTGATTGATACAGCTTTCTTCCGGCCTGCGGCGATGCTCATCAGACTCTCTCCCAGTGGAACCCGCTCGGGAAGATAACCTTTGCTATGCCGAAGAGCCGTATCAAGCCGGAATTCAGTACCGTCCAGCAAATAAATGGAACAATCTTCCACATCCATAAATTCCCGCAGAATCTCCAGTACTGCCGGGTAAATACTGTCCATGCTCAATGTACGCAGCCCCTGAGCAGCCTCATAAAGAGTACCGAGAGTACTTTCCTGTGAAAGGATTTTGCTATCCAGCTCCTGCTTTGCTTCGCTCAGGATGTCATACTTGATTTTGACTTTATCAAAGGCATCATGGAAAGCATCCCTTTCCTCACAGACTGCGTCATACTCGCGAATATGAAGCTGGCGCATTTCCCCCAGAACGACACCTACCAGGAAAAATAAAATCGGTTTCCCCCACATGCTGAGGGAGCGGAAATCAATCAGCTCAATATCCGGTATGGACAAGCTATTGAAAACCAGAAAAAACAGCGCGGACATAATCCCGGAGAAAAGCCCCCCGGCAAAGCCGTAACGGGTGGCAGTGAGCAGAATTACAATCCAGTACGGATGAGGAGAAACCGAAACAAATCCCGGATCAGCTCTAAAGAAAAGCAGATTGACAGCAGTAATGGCAACAAGGCCTAACAGCACTTCGAAATACTTGGAAAGTTTATATTTTTTAGCAGATGAATTGATTTTAAACATATCTACCGGCCCGAAGATTATCTATTTTTTGCAAAATGCAACCATGCAGCTGGCAAAACACCGGAAACAAGGCACTCCCATTAAAAGACAAAGCCGATACCTCCGCTTAACAAATGGGTTTCACCGCCACCGGCAAGTCCGGAATCACTGCTGTATTCATAGTTAAGATCCAACTCAAAACGGCCCAGCCTCAATGCCAACGACGGTCCGCCGAAATAGCTGGGGCTGTTCTTGAACTCATCCAGTCTTATGCCTCCTGAAGCCTGTAAAACAAGGATATCGCAAAGCGACTTGGAAAAGCTGGCACTCAGAGTATGAATACTTTCATCCTCCAGCACGGTAAAAGGCCTGAAATTATCATCGTCATACTTGAAATGCGAACGGTAGAATGAGTAGGAGACAAACAAATCCGGGTCCTCAAGAATCCTGCGGGTCAGGATGACATTGTAAATCCCCTTGGTCCCGTAGTTCTTTTCCGATTCAAGCTGGTACTGACGCAGCTGGCCATTCAGATACAATCCCCAGACGTTGTCGTAGAAACCGTCATAGGTCAGCGACAGCTGATTGTAGCGGCCCTCATAATTTGCGGCGGTAGGTTCATCCAGCCACGGATTATTGTAGTCGATCATGGCGGAGAATGTTCCGGGATCATGAATCCGCCAATCAAAACCAAGAGCACCGGAAATACCGGAAGCGGTTCCCTCGTAGGCTCCCAATCCCGCAACTCCGGTAAAGGTGCGGGTAAAATCTCGCTTCAAGAGAAGTGCAGCCTGATTAACATCCTTATTGATCTTTTCGACCCCATCTCCCTGCGGTCGATAGATCCGGGTGTTGGCGTAATAAAATTCACCACGGGTCTGGTCGGTGATCTGCATTGAAAAACGGCTGCCGAGCGTAGTTGTAATCGACTCATCAGACTGCATGTAGACACTGGGGGTCAGTGTCAGACGCGGCCTGCGTTCCTTGAGCAGATTTGAAAGAGCCTGCCTTGCTTCGAAATTATCAGGCTCAGCGTCAACAAGTTCGGAAAAGCTTTCGATAGCACCAAGCCAGTCTCCGCCCTGCTGGCTGCTGTATGCCTTGTTGGAAATGGAATCTGTATCTCCGGGCCGCAACCGCAACAGATAATCCAGAGTATTCAGCTGGACAGAATAATCCCCTACAGCCAGACGCAAACGGGCTTCCTGCCTGAGTGCGCGGGGTGAGGCCGGATCATCCCCCAGCCATTCCCGAAGCATGGATTCAGCCTTTTCGTATTCTCCGGCATCAATGAGAGCACCGATGAATTCCTCACGCAGTTCCAGATCATCAGGATAAATACGCAGCAACCTTGCATAAAGACGCAAACCATCATCAACATATCCCCGGCGGATCATGATGCGGGCCAGAATCACATTCTGCTGCCTATGCCCTGTGGCCCGCAGAATATCACCCTGATCCAGCTCGTAAAACAGAGATTCCGGTGCGCCTACAAGTTCCGGCTTTGCCTTGGCAGCACTTGTCGCGGCATCCGCTGACATTACCGACCATGTCGGCAACGGGCTTCTGCGCGATTCCAGGGTGCGCCTTGCCAGCATGGCGGAAGACATGGACCTGACAATATAAGTAAGCCCGGTTCTCTTTTTGAAATCACCTCCGGCAGCACGGGCCTGACTACGGGTAGGGTAATCCCCGATCTGGACCACCCGCCAGAGAGTTCCCTTGTCATCAAAGAGGGCCACCATAACCGGATTATAGCCTTCCCCCTTCAGGTAGGACATGAATCCCCACGCGGTATCAGCCTGCGAGAAAGAGCTGACCCGCACAGTCCAGATTCTGTCCTGCTCTTTGGCGGCAAACACAGCTGTATTGTCTTCCGCCAGAAGCGGAGACACATGCATGACCGGGAGTAAAACCGTCATGAAAAGAAAAAAACAGACAACTGCTTGCTTCAAAACTTTACCTGTCGATCCTCTTTAAATTCTTATCCGTATTCTTCCTGCGTTCGTCACTGCGGATAATCCGGGCAGCACGCTTGAACTCGCGGACGGCATCATTTTCACGCCCCATGAGTCTGTAGATCTCACCAAGCTGATAACGCCCTTCCGCATCACCGGGAACAAGTCTAAGGTATTTCCGCAACTTGGAAGCTGCACGCTTATACTCTTCCCGCTCTCCAAGAATAATACCCAGCCCTTTGAGCGAGGTGTGGTTCTCCGGGTTGATCTTGAGAGCCGCCTCGAAAAGATCATAAGCATCGGTCTGGAAATTGTTGAACAAGGCTTCCGCCCCCAGACGCGCCAGGAAGATTTCGTCCTTATAGTACTCTTTTTTCAACCTTTTATAAACATCAGAAGCTTCGCTTCCGCGCCCGGCCATTTGCAAAGCAGACGCCAGCAGAAATCCTTCGAAACGGGGCAACTTCTTCAAGCGGGCATAAGGTTCCAGAATCTGTAATGCAGATTCCGGCTGGCGGGCATCAAGATAGGCCCTTGCCAGCTCCACCTGTTCCGTTTCCGGCAATTTACCGGCAGCCTGCAACTCTTTGAAAAGCCTGATCTGACCTTCAACATTTCCTCCAAAACCGTAAACTTTCGCCAGTTCCAGCTTCAGGTCATAATCATCAGGCTTTAAAGCAGCAGCCCGTTCATAGTAAACGGCTGATTTTACGTACTCCCCGGCATCGGACCATGCTTCAGCGGCCTTTTTGGCAAGCTCAAAATCACGCGGCGATTCATCAGAAATCTCCCCGTAAATTTTAGCAGCCACAGCCGGACGCGCGGTCCATTCAGCCAGTCTGGCCAAGGGTTCCCGTATCTCCTTGCGCTTGTAGCCACGAGCATAAAGCTCATCGTAAATCCTGTAAGCTTCTTCAATCAGTCCGGCCTGATCTGCAAAGTCAGCCCACTTACGCAAGGTCTCCAGGTTTTTGGTTCCCTGCCCGGCAAAACGGGCCAGAAGCAGCTCGGCTTTCCGGGTATCCCCGGCAGCAGTCCAGACGGCGGCAGCCAGCAGTCCGACCTGTTCATCATCGGGACGCAACTCAATGGCAGTCTCGGCTGCGTCACGGAAAATACTCTTATCCGCAGTATACGATGCAACCTGAATCAGGTTCATCACGTATTCGCGGTTACCCCCGGTCATGATCGCGGCCTTTTTGTAGTAGGGATAGCTGTCCTTGGGAGAGTTGAGCCAAAGCATAATCTCACCGGCCTGCGCGATAACAGTCACATCGTCCGGAGCGATCTTAACAGCATATGCTGCGGCCTGTTTGCCCAGATTTAAATCCTGAGTTTCCGAGGCAGCCAGCAACATATCAATTATATCCTGCTGTTCCTGCACTTTTGTCAGCAACTCACGGTAAATCCGGTAAGCCTTCAAAGGCTGACCGACATTGCGCCATGCCGATCCGGCAGTGCGCATGAGATCAAGATCACCGGGGTAAACTTTCAAGGCCAATTCCACGGTATCAGCGAGGAGCTGATTATCCGCAGTGGTAGCGGCGGCATCGATCAGATTCCGGTAATCGTCGAGAGTTGCTCCGGGACTGTCCACAACCTTCCGCAGAACATCGTATGCTTCCCGGGGACGCTCAAGAGTCAGCAGAAGTGCTCCGCGGGTACGCAGATAATCCGGCTCATTAAGATCCACTTCACCAGTCTGTTCGACAACTTCGGACATCAGCTTAATGTCACCGCTGAACAAGGCGGCCCGCAGCATATCATGCGCGTAGATGAGCCAGTTTCCGACCCGCTGTGCGAGACTGCGGAAAAGTGAAACAGCTTTGCGGTGGTTTCCGGTTGCCATATAGACAGCACCGAGAGCCTGCTGATGATCGCGGTTGTCCGGCTCAAGCTCCACGAGCTTTTCCAAAACCGTTTGTGCTATATCGTGCCTGCCTGCACTACGCGCCATCCAAGCAGTTTCAGTAAGAAGATCCACATTTTCCGGGCTGATCTTGAGCAGCCTTTCAGCAAGCTCCAAAGCACGGTCATAACTCCCCGCCCAGCCCAGTACCTTGACCAGCTGCACCCGGTTTTCAACATCCAGTCCGGTCTTTTCATCCATGCGGGTTGCATATGCGTAGCCTTCATTTATACGGTCCGTGGCTACGAAATATTCAAGCACATAAATTACATACTGTTTAACATCGACCTTTTCCCCAGTCTCGGCCCTGAATTCTGTCTCGGCCTTGAACTGTTCACCGACAATAAATATGCGCTGAATAAGGAAATTGAGATACGGATCATCCGCGTCTTTGGCATGTTCCGTACCGAGAAGCTCGATTCCATCATTGAGGACATACATAAAATCACCGCTAAACGGTCTTTTACCCTGCAATTCATTGAGCCTGACGATGGCATCTACTTCCTGCGGAAACATGTTGTAGTAGCGGTAATACATGACCAGCTGTTCCAGCGGCTTCATTTTGTCCGGCTCAAGAGCAGCCAGCTTCTCCCATGTATGCAGGGCCTCACGGGGCATGACATTCCATTCATAAACCTGCGCCAGCTTCCTGCGCTCGGCAATGCGGTCCGGCTTCTGCTTAAGAATTTCCTCAAGGCTGGAAATGGCCTTATCCGGCATTCCGCGCTTCAGAAAAACATCAACACCTATGTTTAAAAGCCGCAGATCGTAAGGATCTTCTGCAAGCAGTTCAGTCAAAATATCTGAAGCCTTGGCGATCTCACCGCTCCTCAGGTACAGGCGGACCATATCCCTCGGAAAGGGATATATCAGTATGGTCGTACCAATTATGATGAGTACGAAAAGGAGTACCCGCCAGAGCTTTATATTCAATTCAGCTTAATCTCCATAGACCCGGTAAGAACATCCTCTACACTCAGAACTCCCCCGGCACTGCTGCGCAGTTCAAGGGGCGGGCCATCCTTGCGGATAACCCTGTATTTGCGGTCCGGAGCAAGTCCGCCCAGTTCGAAACGTCCTTTACTGAAACATTCAAAATCAAAACGCACACCATCATCACTGCGCTCAAAATTACGCACCCAGCCGGAGCCGTTTTTCAAATAAGCCAAACCGTCATTGGCCCGCTTATCCGGGGTCAGCACCAGTTCCGCCCGCGCTGTTCCGGGCCGCAGATGCACAAAAACACCTTCAGGTTGGATATCGTAACCAAGCACATTTCTGCATTTTTTAAGATCAGGAACTTTATCCATGCCGTCCAGACGCACGGACAGGCAGTCGGCATAATCGCTGAACACAAAATGATCCGGGGAAATTTTCTCAAGCTTTGCCGCAAGGCTTCCATTGACCATTTTGATGTAAGCCGAAGCATAAACACGTGCGCTGTCCTGACTCAAAGCCCACTCATAAACGTCTTCCAACGCTTTGAGGGAAGCAAACTTCTCACCGCTGTAAAAGTGATAGTAAATGTCGATGGGCATCATCCGGCGCGGGGAACCGGTCCGCTTCATGGTCTCCACAGTATTGCGGAAACCGAAGTATGGACCGGACCAAAGGTTGGTCAGGATATTTTCATTTGCCTGTCCGGTATAAATCTGATTGTACCGCCCCAGAGCACGATAGGTAGGTGAAACTCCGAAATATGAATTGCGCCGGGCATCAAAAACGCTGTCCCCGCCGTTCATGTTCAGGATTCCGGCTTCGTCGGCAATGGCAACCTGCTCCTCAGTAGGATCACACATGCCGGACCAGAACAGGACCTTACAGGGCTTACCCGCCGGAGCAAGGTCCTCGGAAATATAATCGCAGGAACCGACAATCTCGTAACGGGCATCGAATTTGTAACCGTCGACTTCATACTGACCGATTACAAAGTTATCAGCATAATCCTTGGACTCGCGGACCTTGGCATTCCATGCGAAGGGGTGGGTATAGGAATGGGATGATGTTTCCACATTCTTCATCTCAAACAAAGTTCTGGCCATCTCAACGTTATCAATACTGCCCTTTACTGCCGGGTTGATCTCCCCGGCAATGACCGAAGCGGAGTTGGGAAAATCATAACGCGCAAAGATACGCTCCATGATGATTTCCCCGCAGACCTTGTATTTATCGATCTCGGTGTAGCCGACAAAGCCGTCACCGTCGATATGGGCAAAGGCCAGCCTTTTACCATTCAAGGTATTGGGAGTAAGAGCCGGAACACCTTTTAAATCAAGGCAAATCCGTAAAAATTCAAATGGATTCAAGTACCACTGTTTCTGGAAATTAACAGGGTCCTGCCAGCGCATGAAACCGTCCAGAGCAAAGCCGCCCCGAGGTCCGGCAGCTACCGCAGCCGCCGCGCTGTCCGGCTTTGACTTCAAGGCAACATCAACCCATGATCTTACATCCCCGGAGTTGGGCACAATTTGTATGTATTTTTCAGGGAACAAGGGGAGCTTACGCTCAAAATTCATGTTTTCCGGATCAACGTATTCATATTTGAGGCGGAAATCATCATTGGTGGCATTGCCTTGGTATGAAAAACCGATATTCTTGAATACCTTCTTGACCAGCGACGGATCTGCGGCAGTTCTATCAAAATCACTAAAAGCCCCGAGATTTCCGGCGATAATCACCTGTTTTCCATCTTTCTGCTCCCGGATCAGCCAATTGAGATATTCATCAGGGTCCTTCATCAATTCATCTGAGAACGTGGTAAAAACAGCACGAAAACCGGCCATTTCTTCATCGGAAGGCAGAGGCCTCTGGACGACATCACGTATCTCATACTTGAATCCCAGATAGGTCAAAGGAGCGGCAAACCCCTCGATAAAGCTATTATCCACTGCTGAACGTTCTTCAGCACTGTTGTACAGCACAAGAACCTTGCGCTTAAACTGTCCGGCGTGCGCACAGGTCAGCCCGAGAAAAACTATAAGCAGAGCGATAATCAGCCTATTCAGACGCATGAATAAAAACCTCGTTTAGCGCAGGGATACTTACATAAGGCACGTAGCCCAGATTGCGGGATAATTCATAAGCTTTTTCAATCTCCTGCTTATCATCGGCAGGAACATAGTCGAGAGTCAGGACCACCAGCCTGGGGTTGACCTGCCGCGCAGCTTCTGCCTTGGAAACAAGAAAATCACGGTCTTTTTTTGAAACATCAGTACGAATGGAAGCCGCCGGTTCCATGGAACTGCTCAAGCCTTCAATGAGCAGATAATTCAAGTACGGGGCCGTGCGCTTGATGATCTCGAACCCCCTGTTCTGGCAAAGGAGCATCTTGGGGTATTTCTCGCGGATAGCGCGGACCAGAGCGACGCAGGCACGCTCAGTACCCTTGTAAGTGTCCGGATCACGACGCTGCATATCAATGGGAGAATCCAGCGTATCAAAGAAAAGCCCGTCATATCCGGCTGCGAGGGCATCGGGGATGATACGGGAAAAGAGCAGCTCGCTCCATTCCGGGCGGCGCACATCCACCACCCATGAATCCCAGTTGCTGTTATGGCGGACAAGCAACCCCATTTCTTTTGCCTCAGCATAGTAAGGACCGTTTGCAGCGACCTCACCGAGGCTGATATAGACCAGAACTTTAGTCCCTTCGGAACGCAACGGGGCCGGGTCCTGACCGCCGGGAGCGGAAACCAGCAAATCAAAACCGGACAGCATTTCTGTCCGGTCCTGACTTCCGTAATAACAGGCCCATGAAGAAACAGCACTGCTTCCGCCAAAGGCAAAAGTCCTGCCGAACAAGGTAAAAGAGATCACAAGCAGAACGACTAGTTTGCTGAGACGGAAGACATGGCCGCAACCATTTCCGCAAGTGTTTCCTGCGCGACGCTGTTCAAAGATTCCGTACATCCGAAGAAGCACCCCCCGCTTTTGGAAGAAGATGAAGCCCAAAGAACATTACCGGAAGAAACGTCAATCATGCGCAGGTTAATTCCCACGGAAGGACTCTGGTTTACCCCGCGCTTGTACTGGTATTCGGTCACAGAACCGTAGATCACGGTATCAACTCCGAGCTTGCTTCCCAGCTTCTGGGCAACCACATCTTCCATGACATATTCGAGATCCTCCTCGTTCCCTTTGATGCGGTTAAGCATTTCAGTGGATTCCATAATGTCGAACTTTGTGGAAGAATATAGTTCAGTAGTCAGCAGGTCCCCGACCATACGCCCCGCATTGGGAGTATTGGTCAGATTAACCAAAGGCAGAACCGCCGCGTGACGTGCTTCACCGGCAATTCCGTTGGGTTGGACGTAATCTTTCATGTACGTACCGGAACATCCGGCAAGAAAGAGCACAAAAAACATTGTGAGAAAGAGACTTTTTTTCACAGAACCCTCCGTATTTTCAAAATAAATATCATCACACTATAGATTGGCAATTTAAATCAGAACTATCCCCAGCAACAAAAGAATCTACTCAAAAAAAATGAATAAAAAACACCCAATTCTTTCAGAATACCATAATCCCAATCCATGCTTATGAAAAGTATTATTTCTTTGTAAACTTTAAAAATAATGTTCTTTTTTGTATCCTGCATCAAAGTAAAATTGTATAACTCTTTACGTCCCCGTAAATGTTACGGGATAATTTCTTAAATGGTTAAAAACTATGAAAACACACTATCTATTTATTCTAATTATTCTTTTTTCCATAATGAGCTGCGCCTCAACTACTAAATCTTCCGTAAATAACAATGAGAATAAGACCCGCGAGATAAGAATGACCCCGCAGCATAACGAAATCAACAGCTGGGCCTACCAGCTACAGAAACCGCAGCTAGCTAATCTTGCCGAGTCTCCATACGACTTATTGGTCATTGATTACTCCAAAGACGGATCAGACCCCAAAAGGTTTTCCGCCAAAGACATCAAGGTACTTCATAAATTCAAAAAGACAGTACTCTGCTATTTTTCCATCGGAGAGGCCGAGGAATACCGCTTCTACTGGCAGAAGGAATGGAAAGACAACCCGCCACGGTTTTTAGGGCCGGAAAACCCCAACTGGGCCGGGAATTACAAGGTAAAATACTGGCGTGAAGACTGGTGGGAATCAAGCCTGCGCCCCTATCTGGACCGCATCCTTGAAGCCGGTTTCGACGGAGTGTATCTGGATATCGTAGACGGTTACTGGTTCTGGCATGAACAGGGCATGGAAGTACAGGCCACAGCGGACGAAATGGTCAAGCTGATCAAAAGAATTGCCGACTATACCCGCAAAAGAGCCGGGAACAATTTCATCATCTGCCCCCAGAACGGCATGGGGGTGTTCAACGATTGCTCCCCGGAATACAAAGAAGTTTACCTTGAAACCATAAACATGGTCGGACTTGAAAGCCTCCTCTACAACATCCACAGCACCGAAGACCGCAATTACCGCCTTAAGCTTGCAAAGGAGCTGGCCAAGGATGGAAAAACCATCCTTGCAGTGGAATACATCGAACCATCCCGGTACGCTGAATACCTGAAGGAGGTTGAAGGTCTGGATTTCAGGCTGATCCCCTACGGATCAACAGCGGACACAGAGCTGGATCGAATCACTGATTTCTGGAAATTCAGAGAGTAAAACGCAGAATTCCGCCGGCATTAAGGGCATTGAAAGCAATGGCTATCCCGGCCAGCATAACCAGTCCGGCACTTATAACTGGCAGGTTTTCTATCCACCTGCGTGAACCGGAAAATCTTTCAGTAAGTTTCGATGCCCGCACGGTCAGGATACCGATAATGATCAGTACTGCGGCAAGTCCGAGGCTGAAGGCCAGAATCAGCAGCAGCCCGAACACGATACGCCCAAAAGCAACCGAAGCCAGCAGCACGACCAATGCAGTAGGACAAGGGACCATGCCCCCGGCAATACCGAGGCTGAGCATGGACCACCATGAGACAGGTTCGGAATCACTTTCATGATCATGACTGTGGCTATGGGAATGAGAGTGCGAATGGGAATGGTCATGATGCTCGTGGCTGTGCAATGCCCTGCGGGCCAGCATCATGTAGCCGACCCCGAAAACCAGTGCCCCGGAAAAAGCACCAAGCCACGGGTAAAGCTCACCGGGCAGGAAATAGCGCGAAAGCATTAAAGCCACGATACCGAGCACGATAACACTGGCTACATGGGTGATGGTCACGATGGTTCCCAGAGTAAAGGCATCGCGGATGCGTCCGCTGCGTCCGATGAGATAAGCCGCGACCATGGCCTTTCCGTGTCCGGGACTGAGGGCATGGCCCATGCCCAGAAAAAAGGCCAGCCCCAGCGCGAAAAGGATGGTTCCCGGTCCCAGATTTTCCCGCGCCAGATAATCCTTAAGCGCGGCCTGACTGGAATCCTCCTGCGGAACAGGCTTTATACCGCTGTCTTCCACAGAAGGTGCAGGGGCGGAAAAGCTTACTTCTCCACCCTCATCTTTCTTGGCAAAGAACTGATAATTCAGCTCCCGTGAATCAGGAGAAGTCCTGACCACGCTGAATTGGGGATCGGCCTGAACTTTCCATTTCAGCCATTTCAGTTCCCCGGTCTGAAAATTATTGTCGGAAAATTTGAGGTAATGCTTCGCTCCATCATCACCTGACAGTGAAACCGCGTAAACCAGATTCGAACGCAATCCGGCATTATAGCCGCCCGGAGCCGGGGCTACTGAATCATAATACAGTTCCGGTATAACCGGCTTATCGTCCAGATATACTTCCAGATTCGGAAGCAGGAGAGCACTGATATCCCGTGAAAGTTTCCGCTCTTCCGCAGCGGAGACTGTACCGTCACGGTCGGCGTCGGGAATCAGGCTTGCGGTGATGGATGGACCTATAGCTGTATCATAAACTATGAGCAGTCTTCCGCTCTCGTTCATAACCGTGGTTTCCTGCACCACCTCTCCCAGCGGATGAGCCTGCGCCAGTGCTCCCGGCAGCGAACAAATCAACACAAAATATAATAAGATAAGATTACGCACCTGATTTTCCTTCTGATTAACCTCATTAGCTGCATACAGGTTCGCATAGATAGATATTGACAGCAAGCACCGGCGCGGCTATATGTCGTAAAAAATGACCATCGGTCACTTTATGACCAAAGGTCGCAAAACCAACAAATCCAAGCACCAAATGGCCAGAAAACAACAGGAAAAATCGCTCCAGACCAAAAAAGAGCTTATGGAAGCAGCCAACGAACTGTTCGGCAAGCAGGGGTTCGTGGAAACAACTGTGTCTCAGATTACGAAACACGCCGGGTACGCAAAAGGAAGCTTCTACCGCCACTGGGTCAGCAAGGACAAACTTTTTCTCGAAATAGTGGAAGAAAAGCTGACTGAGTACCGCAATTCACGCGACGACAGGCTGGATAAAGCCGAGTCTCTGGAAGAAGTGATGAATATTATCTGGGATTTTCTGGAAAATATTGTCAGCGACCAGAACTGGGCCAAGGTTTTCCTTGAGTTCACCATTTATGCCTCACGCATGCCGGAACTGCGGGAAGACATGAGCCTGAGCCAGTACAGGCTTTCCGAAGAGGTCTTTGCCGATCTGGTCCGAGATTTCGTGGAAACAGATTATCCGCCTGAGAAGATCGGAGCATTCAATACAGTTTTGTTTGAAGGATACATGGTCCGAAATTCAATTGAGACCGGATTCATGATTCAAGGTAACGGCGGAGCAGGTTTGATCGGATTTAAGGATGTCCGTGAAGCGGCAGTAACCCTTGCCCTGAGCAACGGACTTAAGAAAGCTGACTAACCAGTCTATTTACATAACCAAACCGGAGGGAACATGAAAAAACTTTTAATTACAGTAGTAGCTGCAGCCATGTGCATGTGCGCCCTGCCCCTGACAGCAGGCGCTAAATCCATAAACCTGACTTACTCCAACTTTTTTCCGCCGACCCATATCCAGTCCAAACTGGCCCAGCAGTGGAGCGATGAAGTAACCAAGCGCACCGAAGGCCGCGTATCCATCGCCTACTTCCCCGGTGGAACGCTGACCAAAGCAAAGCAGTGCTACGACGGCGTTGTTGAAGGTCTCTCCGATGTGGGTATGTCCGCATTGGCCTACTCCCGTGGCCGTTTCCCCACTATGGCAGCAGTAGACCTCCCGCTGGGCTACAAATCCGGTGTTGCAGCAACCAAGGTTGCCAATGCGGTTTACGATAAGTTTCAGCCTAAAGAACTGCGTGATGTAAAAGTTCTCTTTTTCCACGCACACGGTCCCGGCCTGCTCTTCACCGCCAAGAAGCCGGTAAAAACCCTCGAAGACCTCAAAGGCATGAAGCTGCGCGGGACCGGTAACTCAGCACAGCTGCTCAAAGCTCTCGGCGCGGCTCCCGTTGCCATGTCCATGCCCGACACTTATCAGGCAATCCGCAAAGGTGTCGTTAACGGCGGCGTTTACCCCATGGAAACCAACAAAGGTTGGAAAATGGGCGAAGTAGTAGACTTCTGTACCCTCGACTACCCCGTAGGCTACACCACCACCTTCTTCGCAGTAATGAACAAGGATAAGTGGGATGCCATTTCCGAACAGGACCAGAAAATCATCATGGAAATCAGTAAAGAATTTGCCACCAAGCACGGTGAAGCATGGGACGAAAGCGACAAGGAAGGCCGCGAGTTCCTGTCCAAGAAAGGCGGACAGTTCATCGAACTGAGCGAAGCGGAAGGCAAACGCTGGAAAGAAAAAGCAGCCCCAATGATGGAGGCCTTCATCAAAAAAGCAGACAAGAAAAAACTGAACGGTAAAGAAATTCTCGACTTCACTGTTGATACTCTGAACAGCGTACAATAAATAATATTGCCTCCGGCGGTGTTTGCCTCAGGCGACCCTGCCGGGGGCCTTGAACCCTTTGGAAAAAGGGGGCAAGGATTCCAAAACTTTTCATTAAGGCTTCGCCGTTTCTTTATTTGAAGACAGTCATTGAACGCTTTCTGCAAAGCATACTCAAAACGTCTTTGAAAGAGAGGGGATGGGATCTCCCCTTCCCCAGCCGCCAGAGGCAAATTTCACATTTGGAGCATTAAATTGGGTAATCAGATTTCGAGCCTCGTGGATAAATTTGAGGCACTTTTAAAAAACATCGCCGCGATCTGTCTGATCGGCATGGCACTTTTGACCGGGGCGGACATTATTTCACGCGGCGTGCTGGATACACCGATCTTCGGGGTGGAAGATATTATTGCAGTACTGGCCGTACTGACTACCGGTCTTGCTCTCGGTTACGCCGAAAACCAGAAGGCTAACATCGGCGTGGAATTCCTGTACAGCAAATTCAGTGCCCGCACCCGCCACAGGGTAAAGGCAGTGACAACGTCTATGAGCATCGCCCTGTTCAGTATGGTTACCTGGAGACTCTACCTCTACGGCTGCTCCATGCGTGAGGCTGAAGAAGTCTCCATGACCCTTGAACTGCCCACTGATATGGTAATTTTCGCACTCGCTTTCGGCTTCGGTTGTTTTACCCTCACCCTGCTGAAAGAACTCATTCTGCTTCTCACGGGGGAAAAATAAATGGAACCGACAACTCTCGGCATTATCGGCATCTTTGTGATGCTGGCCCTGCTAATGACCCGCATGCCTGTGGCCTACGTTATGACTCTTGTCGGCTTCGGCGGATTCTCCATGCTGGTTTCCATGAAAGGCGGTATGAACCTGCTTTCGCGCAGTTTCTACGACACTTTTTCATCCTACAGCCTTTCCACCATCCCGCTGTTCATTTTGATGGGACAGCTGGCCTTTAACAGCGGAATCAGCCGCAGGCTCTACAGCACGGCTTACCATTTTCTAGGCCATATTCAAGGCGGGTTGGCCATGGCGACCGTAGCTGCCTGCACCGCTTTCGGCTCTGTGTGCGGCTCCAGTCCGGCAACCGCTGCCACTATGGCAACTGTCGGTATCCCGGAAATGAAACGCTACGGCTACTCAAACTCCCTTGCAGCAGGTTCGGTTGCTTCCGGCGGCGGTCTGGGCATGATCATGCCCCCGAGCATCGTGTTGATTGTTTACGGAATACTCACCGAGCAATCCATCGGTGAGCTTTTCATGGCCGGAATCCTGCCTTCGGTAGTGCTGACCATTTTATTCATCATCGCAATTGCGATCATCTGCCGTCGTGATCCCAGTCTCGGCCCTAAAGGTGAAAAATTTCCCTTAAGCGCAAAACTGAAATCCCTGATGGGGCTGATCGATACCATCGCGGTTTTCGGCCTTGTAATCGGCGGGATGTTCTTCGGCTTCTTCACCCCCAACGAATCTGCCGCTGTCGGCGTACTCGGCATCCTTATACTCGGCATTATCAAACGCCAGCTCACATGGCAGGCCTTTGTGAACTCCCTTTATGAGACCCTGCGTACTTCGGTAATGGTGCTTTTCCTGGTTGCCGGGGCCATTATCTTCGGCAAATTCCTCGCCGTTACCCGCATTCCTTTTAATGTTGCTGCCTGGACTGCTTCATTCGACCTTCACCCGCTGATCATTGTCTCCATGATTCTGATAGTATACTTCATCGGCGGCTGTATCATGGACGCGCTGGCCCTGATTATGCTGACAATCCCGGTATTTTATCCGGTCATAACCACACTGGGATTCGACCCGATCTGGTTCGGAGTAATCATCGTTCTGGTTACCCAGATAGGCGTCATTACACCCCCGGTAGGCATCAACGTCTACGTGGTCTACGGCATGGCCCAGAAGTTCGCACCGGACATCACTCTGGAAGATATCTTCAAAGGAACCATGCCTTTCCTGCTGGCGATTCTGGCGGGTATTGCACTGTTTGCCATCTTCCCGCAGATCATTTTATACCTGCCGCAGGCCATGTATTAAGACCTGCCATTTCAAAACGTAAAAAGCCGCAGCATCCAAAAATGCTGCGGCTTAATTTTTGATATAGAAATAATTAACTACCGGAATAACACACCTGATTACGTCCGCCCTTCTTCGCAGCATAAAGCTGTTCATCGGCAACTGAAATCATTTCGGTGAGGCAACCCAGCTGTTTGCCACACATGCCGATACTCACTGTAATATAAATTTCCTTTTTACCTACGTAAATCGCACTGCTCTCAATTTCCGTACGGATCTTATCGAAAACAGTTACGACTTCATCCAGTTTGGTATCAGAACAGAGGATACAGAATTCTTCTCCGCCGTAACGACAGACGATATCACTTTTCCTGAACCGCTGAGCCAATGAACGAGCGACCTTTTTAATAACTTCGTCACCGACATCATGCCCGTAGGTATCGTTACAATTCTTAAAATGGTCAATATCAATCATCGCTACAACCATGTCTGCCCCGGCACGCCGCTGCTGAGCGAAGAACTTCTCGCCATACTGAAACAGTGAACGGCGGTTATATATCCCGGTCAGGTAATCACGATCCGAGAGAGTCTTGACCATTGCGATGTATTCAGCATTTTCAATATTATGGGTAACCCTGCAATAAAATTCTTCAGTAAGAAAAGGCTTATGGATATAGTCGTTGGCTCCGGCCTTTAGAAAATATGCAGACGTTGTAGCTCCACCAACTCCGGAGAGTCCGATAATCGGCAAACGGGACTTGGAAAAATTCCGACGCAGCTCCTTGACCAGAGTAAGCCCATCCATGCCGGGCATATAGTGATCCGCAATGACCAGACTGATATCATATTTACCGCTATTAATTATTTCCAAAGCCTCAAATCCGTCTTTCGCTTCAAGAACTTCAAAGTTCCAGACTTCAAGCAGGTTGCGGCAAAGATTTCTGCTGGTACTGGAATCATCAACGACCAGCACCTTGGTAGAAATATTCTTACGTAAACGATTCACAAGGCCCATTACATGATCAATATTTCCCAGATTTTCTTTTGGAACATAATCAACAATGCGTTTAGCCCACATCCGGTCACGCAAATCATCACTGACTTCACCCGTGAAAACAATAGATGGTATCTGCTGCGCTACAACCAGATCAACAATCTCTCCATTTGGTGCATCTGGAAGATTCAAATCCAATAAGGCAGAAAAAAACTCGCAGTGTGAATTTTCAAGATAAGCTTTCGCGTCTGCATAGCACCTGAAGACCTCAGACTCCAGATCCAGCTTCTCGCTGACACTTCTTTTAAGAATACCGGAAAAGGTAAGGCTGTCTTCTACTATCAACACTTTTGTAGGATGAACGAGACATTCAGTAATTTTATTTGTCATGAAAAAGGACCTGGAACAACTTTCTGGAACAACTTAATACAATTATAACCATCCCCGACAGCAGTAACCTTACAAAATATTATCTGAATAGTACATGATTTCTATTTTTAACATGCTGGTTTAAAGTAAACATACCTGCATTCCTCTGCAACTAACTAAAAAAAAACTGCATACCCAGAACGAGAACAATCATAAAAAGTATAGTCATTCCTGTCCCTGCACGTAGATAATCAATAGCCTTCAGCCCCGCCGGCCTCATTATCAGCGCATTGACCTGATGAGTAGGTAATATAAATGTATTGGAGGCAGCTAAAGCAACAGTCATAGCCGCAGTTCTTGGATCTGCCCCACAGGAAAGTGCAAGGTTCATTGCCAGCGGAACCAGCAGAACCGTAGCTCCTACATTCGAGGTGAACAGCGTAAAAAACGAAGTCAGCAATCCTATGCAGGTCAGCAGGACCACCGGAGATGGAACGCCGACGGCATTCATGAGCATGTCAGCTATCATTTTTGCCGCGCCAGTATTTTCAAAAGCGAGACCAAGCGGGATTAAGCCCGCAAGAAGAAACACGGTCATCCAGTCAACAGAACGGTAG
The DNA here is from genome assembly GCF_048571135.1 of Maridesulfovibrio spiralis (SeqCode). Classification (NCBI taxonomy): domain Bacteria; kingdom Pseudomonadati; phylum Thermodesulfobacteriota; class Desulfovibrionia; order Desulfovibrionales; family Desulfovibrionaceae; genus Maridesulfovibrio; species Maridesulfovibrio spiralis (SeqCode). Next base: position 156,488 of record NZ_CP182344.1, read on the forward strand.
GCTTCGTCAATTGTCAACACGCGCCCCAGAACCATCGCCGCAGCACCGAACAAAAGAGCAATGGAGAGCTGAATGTTCAGGACCAGTATCATGAACATAGTCACAGCAAGACAACCCAAAGCCCATGGAGCCTTATTCTCCCGCATGAGTTCACCTTGAATCGGCTCGGTAAAGACTAGATCATTCTGGTCTTTAAGCTGATGAAAAGCACTCCACTTACCGTGGAGGAGCAAAGCAGTCCCCTCACTAACAACCAGATTGGAGAGGTCACTAATGATCATCTCATGCCCAGCAAAAACGGCCAGAGGAACAACTCCATATTTCTTTCGCAGTTGAATCTCGCCGACAGTCATTCCAACTAGCTGCGACCTGGGTGAAACAATACCTTCCATAATACCTGAATTTGTAGCTGCCAGATCATCTGCGAAGACTTTCACCTCCGGCAGAATGTTCCACCCGTAATCAGCGGCCAGTTTCTCGATAAACATAGCCTCACCGATTACAGCAATAGTATCGCCGGGACAAAGAGTGTCTTCAGGACGAGGGGCTACATTTCGCTTATGGGTAGTTGCGTTATGAGATGCTAGAACCGAACAAGCGTAATTGGAGCGAATCTGCAACTCCGAGAGGCATTGTTCTTGGAATCCATTCTTAGGGATTTCCATTTCATAGATCTTTCCAACATTATGATAGGTTTTGTCGAGCAAAGGAGAAAGAGGCCCGCATACTTTTCCGGGTTTACTGTGAGGCAGAATCCATCTGCCGAACAGCCTGAAATACGCCAATGCAGAAACGATAAGCAAAATCCCTATCGGGGTCATGCTGAACATTCCGAAGTGCTCATAACTGACCCCTCTGACAACCAGCAGATCGTTGAGCAGGATAAGCGGACTTGAGCCGACCAGAGTAAGGGTCCCGCCGATAATTGCGCAGAAAGCCATGGGCAAAAGTATATGTGATGCCGGGACTCCGGTCTGGGTGGAGATGCGGCGTGCGGCAGGCATGAAGAGTGCAGCCGCACCTATATTCTGCATAAAGCCCGATATAACAGCGACCGTCGCCGCTACCATTGAAGTAATCTTGGATTCATCCTTTCCGGCGAATTTTAGAATCATCCGGGCCAGCTTATTCATGACACCGGTCTTATCCAGACCTGCGCCAATAATGATTACCGCGATGATCGAAACAACGGCGTTACTGCTTAAGCCACTGATCGCCTGTTCAGGAGTGACTAAGCCAAGCAAAGGAAGGCAGACCATAACCATAATGCCCACCATATCCACGCGTACCCATTCGAAAATAAAAAACAGAACGACCAAAAACAAAACAGCAAGAACAAGGATGATATCGGGGGTTATCGGCATAACTAATTTATCTTTCCTTTAGATGATTAATTGACATCATATTAAAATGCCGCACTTCCAATTGTAAAACAAGGGAGGGATTTAGAACAGTTTTAGTTACAAAAATATATAATCATCAACGGCAACACACTTATTTATATCGCCTTGACTTATATGCACAGAAGGCAGCCCCGAACGCAATTTCCCATATCATGAGACATAGGCAAGCACAAAAAACAAAAAAAATTTTAAAGTCCCCTCAACAAATGCACCTTAATTTTCCCAAGCTAAAATCGATTCCCTTCAGTAAGCAACTCTTTTCAATCCATATTTTAAAGGTCTTAGAGAATGAAAACTGCCTATCTAATTGTGAACCAGAGATTAAATACACTACAGTTTCTGGAGCCCAACCATGAAGATTGCCCCATTGCTTTTGCAGCATCGTGTTAGCATATATAATTTCGTCAATTATATTATCAAATTGCTTCATTATTACTTCAGTAGCCCCTTACGCCATTCATGCCAACGTACCAGATCACTCCAGCAAATGTTCCCCGCCCGGTTCCCCAAACAAAAAAAGGACTTACAATTTTCATTGTAAGTCCTTGAAATATCTGGTGGATCTGAGGAGAATTGAACTCCTGGCCTCTTGAATGCCATGCCAGAAGATTCGTCTTCAAGCTCCAGAATTATTGAATTTATTTTTTCCCGGTCAACAGAAAACCAGTGATGTTGGAGGTGTGTTAAAGGCTCCGGTTGACCAAATTGGTTGACCAAAATTGGTGTGCCGCCAAGATGGGAACTTGACTGCCCCCAAACTCTTCGGCAGCATATCGAACAAACGATACGCACTTAGTAGACAATCCAAGAATGTGCTACCTTGTTCATTCGTGACTGGATAGGCATTTTTATACGCTAAAGGAAAAAATAATGGGGAAAAAGAACAATGCTGCCGTTGTCTTTGTTGTTATTGTTATTGCTGCCATTGCTGCTATTGTTAGTGCTTTAGAATTTTTGTTGATGCTAGCGGTAACATACTGGTATTTTCTTTTGGCTATCGGGCTTATCATCCTTGCTGCTGTATATGGTCCCACAATAATTCGTCGCATCCGTAAAAATCACTATTTTAAAAGTGAGGATTTTTTAGCTCGTAAAAAGCAGGTCGCGGAGTTAGTTTCTGAACACAATGATATTGCTGAGTATGTCCAAAACATTCGTGAAAACGGCTCCTTCGAGATAGGAGTTTCTTCAACTGGTGAACACTCGCACCTAGCTTCGTTTGAAAATACCAGTAAGCATAAATACAAGAGGGATAGAAATGTATCGAATTTTGGAGTCACCAACGTACATAATTGTTCCCTCCAAGTTGCACGTAACGCTGCTATGAACCCAATCAAGTATCTAATGAAATATTTTGATATTAAACCAAATGAGGAAACTCTTGTGGAGGTAGAAGCTCTGGGTGAAAATATTTCCCGACTTGCAAGTGCCATTCACAACCTCAAGGAGCGGGAGTCTAGTATCGCAACAACGTTTGCACCCCCCGATTTTATTTTGAAGTATTTTCATGATGAATTCATGCAGCATGTAGGAGTTGAGTTGTCGCCCGTCCTGGTACCCTATCCCGAATATGCCTTCGAATATGTAAGTGCGGGGGGCAATAGCGCCCAAAAGACGACTGTGAGGCTTGATCTTTCGACGATTGATGCACTCATAGAAACTCTGTCAGAGAAAATTCGCTTCCGTAAAAGCGTAGCAGGGCAACGAGCACTAATGACCGCAAAATTCCGAGAATTCATAAAAAAGCGGGATGGCTATACATGCAAACATTGCTCTGTATCAGTAATGGATGAACCTCATTTGTTGCTTGAAGTTGACCATATCATGCCCATTTCCAAGGGAGGACTGTCAACAGAGGATAATTTGCAGACGCTGTGTTGGCGTTGCAACAGAAGCAAATCAAACAAGGTTATGGCAAATTAAATAAATAACACACTCATAGTGCGTTTTCTTCGATGTAGGACTGCCCATCCAGCCCCATAATTCGCACAAAAATACTCAAATTCTGCGTATTTACCAAATTCCTGCCCACCACTCCCCCAACCCTCAAAACGGACAGGAGGAGCAAAATTATCACACCCCCACAAAACCACCAAAAACACTGGCTAAATCCCATCCCACCTCATACACCCTCAAACACAGCTCACACACATCATTAAACAGTTATCTCAAATACTTAGTCAACAAAATGGTTGACCAGCTGGTTCCCCAAACAAAAAAAGGACTTACAATTTTCATTGTAAGTCCTTGAAATATCTGGTGGAGCTGAGGAGAATTGAACTCCTGGCCTCTTGAATGCCATGCGGGGAGCCCGCCATCCAACTATTGAAATAATTGGATTATTTTCACCCCTTGGGAACAGGTTTTGGGGATTTTCCGGGATTTGCGGCTATGGGTGGTTCTCCATAATGGCAAATTTTATCAAAATTTCCATCAAACGATTAACAAGTTCAGATTATGCCTACCTTAACACCGACACTACTTTTCAAATTGCACTAGTTCTCCTTTAGCGAGAGCAGATACAGACATATAGCAGCCTCCCTATTTCCATTTGGCAATTAATCATATAAGAACATTTAGCAAGAATTAAAAAGGTTGCTTTATAATTGGAGATTTGATGCGATATAATTACGAACATCTTGAAGATATAATCTTAGAACAAGAAGAAAAAGAATGGGTTATTCATCGTGCGTGGCAACGCCATGAAACTCACAAAAAAGACAAACAAGCAGTGATGGTGCATGAACTAAATGCATCAACTGAGACACACGGTGCTCTGCTAGGTCGTTATCATGAAGAGGTAAGACGAACTTTATTTAAAGTTAGCAACCTGCCAGGGTCTGCCCTTGGAGCAATATGCTTAGAAAGAGCCTTTAAACGCAATGACCCAAAGAACAATTCTCCTTCATATTTTATCATCACTAAGGGATGGTATAAATATTCCTTACATGATTTTTTTACGCCAGATGGGCAATTCAGTGATACTGGTGCCGATATTAGGAAACAACTACGTAATCCTCAAAAGAGGAGTGAGTTCTGGCAATCTATTCACCGTATTGCAATGGTTCTTTTACGATTGCAACAAGGAAAAATGTTCTGCCCTCCTCTTACCCTAAAATCTTTTGTTTTCTGGTCAACTACAGATTTCGATTTTCAACAGCATGAAGTTGGACAAGTTGATTTTGAAAATTTACGTCTCAGCGGTTTAGAAAAAACAATACCATTTGGACAATTTGGGGGAAATTTTTTTTCACCGTACCAAACCAAAGCAAATCCCCCTACTAAAGACATCATTGGCTGGCGCTCTCTTGCTGAAGTCGTAGTTGATGTACTGTTTGGACCTCCTCATAAGCCAAAAGACAAAAAGAACCCTCTTTCATATCGTAAAGAGATGCTAAAAAAAGGTATGCACGATGGTTTTATACAGATTGGCGAGGTTAATTTATTAGAAAAAATGTTAAGTGCCCGAGATAGCTTCTGTATGGGCAATGTGTGCGAGCAGATCAAAAATTACTGCTATATGCCGTCTAAAGATCGCATTCACGTAGACAAGCGTATCAACTTACGCGTGGTATATACCCCTGACGCAACATTTCAAAATTTTGGAACTCATACCGACGATGGTTATGAACCTCCAGAACAAAACATAAACAATAATATCTCTAAAAGACTTGAGTCTGCAGAGGTGTTTTTCGACCCTGAAACAATCACGGTTAATAAGAAATTTTCATTATACTTTGATTGTGGCAATGGGCTTTATTTCAGAGGAAATACGTACTTTCGTAAATGCGGCAAAGATGGCTACGAATACGACAGTCGTTTGCTACACATTTCTTTTGCAAATTATATCAATCCGTCACCACATTTTGTTCGAGTTAGCCTAAGTGGAACCAATATAACATGCAGGAATTTATATAAGTTTAAGGAAGAAGAAAGATACATAACTGGCCCCAGAGACTGGGCATTAGAATTGAACACTAGGACAGGATTGAAAAGCCAAAAAATAATGCAAGAGGCACAGCTTAAAGTTCTATCATCTTTAGAACTAGCAAACCAACTTGAATCATTGATGGCCTTTTTGACCATGTACTTATGTCGAATTGACAACATATCGACAACTGACGATGAGGTTACCATTTACCTCGCCCCATACAGGGCAGATATGCTTGATTCATATGGGGAAAAAGACAAAGCATTAATTTCAAAAATTTCAGAAATACAATGCGGAACACGCGACTATATGGATCAAAAAGGGGACTATTCTGAACACCTTAAACGTTACCTGATTGATCAAATCGAATATTCTAAACATGGGTTACATGGAAAATCAAAACAGACAGGTATTTTACTTACCCCCCTCCATACTGCAGGATCGCTATCAATAAATCCAAGACAACACACTTCTATTAATTCGACCCTTGATGACATTACATGGGACGTACAACTAGACTCTCTTACAGATAAAAATAAAACCCTAATTCAAATAAATCGAAAAAAGAAATTAACTCGTAAGGAGAAGGATTATTTAAAAGAGACAAACATGGTTTCTGTCCGGACAAGAGGACACTATGGTCAGATGGAAGTCATCAAACGGCGAACAGATGCATTTGAACATTTGAAAAAATATGAGATGTTAATGCAGCAACTAGTGGATCCAACTCGAAAGTCTGCAGCATATATTGACTGTGATGATTTCCAGACGATGGCCAAGGAGAAGCTCTATAATGGGGCACCAGAACCCAAAAAAGAATTGGATGAAAATAAAATGGCAATCATTGAGGATGCATACCGAATGGCTCCCCTTTTTGCATTGCAAGGCCCTCCTGGGACAGGAAAAAGTGAAACTGTTTGTGCCTTGACTAAACTTATATTTTCTGAAGACCCTATGGTCCAAATACTGCTGACATCGCGAGAGAATGTCACTGTAAAAGAATTACTGCGTAAGCTTTATGTTGAATCGCAAGATTGGATAGACACACCTATTTTTAAACTTTCAGCTAAAATTCAGGACAGTATGGCAAGCGAGGACAGCCTAACGAAAGAGAAACCTCAGTTTAATATTTCAATGGATGGACAGGTTCATAGAATACTAAATGATGCAAAACAACGATGCAAAGCAAATAAGCACGTACCCTATAATAAAAAGACTATGGAAGTTTTGCAGAAATGGCACGCCTACCTCAATGTTGTAAATCCTAACTTATCTGAAAATGAAGACATTAGATTTCTTATAGAGCAAAGTGCAAATCTTATTTTCACAACAGCGAGTGACAAAGGGCTCGCCGACATGGTGGCAAGCGGCTACATGTATGACTGGGCATTTGTTGAAGAAGCGGGAAAAACTCCTTTTTACGACCTAATATTACCCATGCTAGTCTCTCAACGGTGGGTACTGCTAGGTGACCCTAAGCAGCTAAAACCTTTTCAGGCAGCAGAATTTGCGAACCTTATGGATAATTACAGGCAAATTGTCGACATGCTAAAAGAGGTAAAAAATTTAGATAGAGGGCGCAAGGATTACGTTTCGTTAAAAAACATAGAAAGGGTTCTTGCACGGGAAGGACAAGAGCATAGTCGTTTTTTTGATCGAGAATGGATTGAACCCTTTAAGAAAATTTTTACTACCATCGCTGAAGATGTTAAAACTGACAGAACAACAGCAACGTCTGATACAGCAGCCGTTCTTAACATTGTTTATCGCATGCCTCCTGTTCTAACAAAACTAGTCGATACTTATTATGCTGACATTGACCTTCACCCTGCACCAATGGCTTGCAATGAGGACAATTCTTTAGCCCCATCCCTACAAAAAAGTAATCCATTGGCATGGCCCCCAAGTATGGAAACATGCAATGGCATATGGGTCAACACTGACTATCACGATGATTTTATTGAAAAAGAGCAAAATAAACAACATTGGAATTCAGGTGAAGCAAGTTTAATTGCTGATATAATATCGCTAATGGAGGTTAATCATGAAATATCACCTCGTCCCTCTCTGGCTATATTAACCCCATACAGACGGCAGGTTAAAGAAATAAGAAAAAGTTTAGCCGAGCATGACAACAAATTAAAAGAACATTTTACGCCAGTGGTTATGAATAATCAAAACGGAAGTGACTGGGTCAGTACAATTGATTCGTTTCAAGGATGTCAAGCGGAGATTGTTATTTTAAGCCTAGTTCGTAACCAGCCCGCAGCCCAGAAGCTAAACTATGAACCAATAAGATTTGTCGCTGACAATAATAGAGTAAATGTTATGGTTTCGAGAGCTCAAAGAGTGCTTATTATTGTTGGCAACTTGAAGTACTATAAATCATGCTGTAAAGATCAGGACAATGATGAAATTAGATTCTTTAAGGAGTATATCAGTAATTTTGAACAAATGGCCAGTGAACATCATTCCGCTGAATTCTTGAAAATTATAACTGCCGCTGAAGTTATTAGCACAAAAAAGATTGGAATATTATGATTAAAACTTACCATCCTCAAGCCAAATTTAAAGTTGAATTTCAATATACGGCTAAGCGGCAATTTACGTTAATTGATCAAACTATTTTACAACTTCTTCAAATTGGAAATGATTTGTCTAAAATCCCAGAAATCATTGGGTTACCAAAACGTATGGTAGTCGAATCGGCATTTGACCTATTGAAAGAACAAATGATTATCATGACAACTGAGTCTTTAGTGCTATCTAGCAGAGGAGATGAATGGAGCGAGAATCTTACTGATTATGAAAGAGGAGAAATCCAAAATGGAGAGGCGGATATCTTTTTTGATTGGAACAGCTATATGACTCAAGTATTTCTTAACTTAGATGATGACTGGACTCCTCACAATATACCTAAAGAGTTTATTGATCTTTATGAATTGGAAAATTCGAAGGAGACCCTTGTTTCTTTCGGAGATAGACACTTTCAAGCAGCAGCCTGGAAAGATTACACAGACTCTCTCAACAAAAAATTTTATGATGCTAAGAATATTGTAGATGTCAAGCTTCGTTCTTCATTACGATCTGCCTTAAAAAAAAGAAATTTTGAACTTAGCAATATAAGCAAAACCACACCACCTTACAATTGTTACAAATATGGTTATGAAGTTATCAGTGAAACTCCAGATACAAGCTATAAAGAGCGCATTCCAAAAATAAGTATCAAAGAAGAAGATTGGTTATTAAGTTCATCTGAGCATTGTGAATGGCTGCAAAAGGCTATGGACGACTCTAACTCCCATATGATTATTTTTAGTGCACACGAAAAGCAAACTGCACTTAATAATCTTGAAGCAGACTTCAAAGAGACTACCAAAAATTCTTTTTTGGTTTTAGGGTATAATGAAAGCAATTTAAAATATAAACCGCGAAAAAAAACATTAAGACATATAGCAGATGAAAGAAGTGACTCTGACATGAAAGTCGTTTTATATGATGACTTAAAAGGAGTTGTACATTTATCTATAGGCAGTTTCAACTGGCTAAAGGACTATAAGACGGATATTGCATTAGGACCTGAGCGCAATAAAAAGGGATATGAAATATCCGTAGTTCTTCATTCCAACGAACACGCACTAACCATAATTGAAGTAATTGAAACTATATATGGTCAAGTTCGTTCATTTACAGAAACGGCAGACAAAAATAAGCTCCTTGCCGCTTTGGACAACTTAAAACAACTGGCTGAAAATCAACTAGCTTCGACTAATTCTGGAGGAAGCAATGATACTAAAGACATAGATACGAATGAAATTGAGAGTGCTTTCCTTGGTGGGCGTGCAGTCGCATGCGAAAGTGGACTATCACTGCTTAACGCCAAACATCGTAGTCTTGTTTTGTCACACACAATGAGCGAAAAAGTGGACCCGCTACGGCATTTTGAAAATCGCGAATATCCATATGCAGAGAAGTGTCTTGTTCTATTTTCTGATATGTACCTTACGCAAAAGGAAATAGGTCAAGACGGCAAAGCAAGCCCACAACGCATCGAAAGTTATCTTGCAAGCAAGCAAGAAAAACTAGCAGAAATAGGAAAAAAAGATGTGGGACATGTTGTTCACAGCCCCAATATACATTCCCGCCTGATAATAAACGACGACAGAATTACAGTTACAAGCCTTAACTGTTTGTCAGCGCTAGGGGCGATCGATAAATCCTTTGGCATAAGATTCAAAGACCCAGAATCTTCTTCCTTCTTGATGGATATCTTTGAGGACTTTTTTCCAAAAGAAATTCCTGAAGATGCTCCACTTGAGGACTCTCCTATAGTTGATATGGACAAAGCAGCATGTCATTTAAGCCCAGAAGAACTTGAAAATCTCCGTAAACTGCTTGAAAAAGCCAAGCAAAAATAATCACAAAGCACAAAAAATGAAAAAGAAGAATGTAACGAAAGAAAATAATATTGAGACCAGCACGGAACACGGGAATAAGCCACACACAATACACGGACTTTTGTGTAGACAGATAGCTATTATGCTGAGAACAAGATCAAATAGATTCCAGGCAGCAAGGCGATTGTCCATCGAACATGACGATGTAACGTTTATAATTGCTATCTGCTCTGTCGGAGTTGTTGCCTGTTCTTTACTGCCACTTTTTTTTAAAGGGTTGGCAACAGATAATATGAAGGCTATTTTTGGTTTTACAAATGTTGTCTTTTCAATTCTTATTGTCGTTTTAACGACGTTGCAGGATTCACGAAATAGACTCGTACAAATAGAACTCCTGCGTAGATCTGCGCTAGAACTAACAAAACTTATCGGTAAAGCTAAAATAATAGCAATTTCATCGACAGTTTCAGAAAATGATTTCGAAAAAATAACCGATGCATACAAAAATATTCTAACAAACTATCGTGGCCCACACCAAGACATTGACAACGATGTAACTAATGCCCAAAATTATCCTTGGAATAAAAAGATACCTGTATTATTCTATAACTGGATAATACAAAGACGGTACAGACTGTGGTTCTCCTGTCTAATAGTTGTACTTTTTATAGTTCTTAAGTATGCATTCAAATTAGGATAAGCACCTTAATTCAGTATAATATCTAGAGAACGCCATTTCATAATTTTCTATTGCCAACTTAGACACTAACTATTGAATTTTAAGGGCAATATTTATAAATTACCCCTTATTTTCACACAAAACACTTCCTTCTTGACATTTTACTAAAAATTCCATTGTGACAGAATACAAAACTACTCCAACTATTCATGCAGCTAAAATCTACTCATCACCATACTTCAACCCAAGTCTATGAATATGCTTATGCGAACTGAGCAAATGATAATGATTTTTCATAATATCTCGTGAGTATTTATAATGAAAACCGCGTTCCCCCCAAAGCATCCATACCAAGCATCGATCAGTTGAATCGAGATAGCGATCGAGCAAATCCTCACGAAGATAAAACAATTGTGATCTATGAACTGCTTCATTGTTCTTAAATGTACGGCATAATGTTGCTAGATTGTCCTCTTCATCATAAAAATCCCACCGCCCCCCTAAACTCTTAATACTCAGCGAATCACAAAGACTAGGAGCGAGTACAGTGACATTTCCTGCCTGGTTCAACATGCTGTGGTATGACTCCCAGCAATACACACAGACTGGCACCTCTACTTCCACTCCTAGCCATGGAAAAGAAAATGCTGGTCTTACATCAGCCGTTGCGATTCCTTCTTGATTTCGAAGATCAGCAATGTACTGTGTAGACCACGGAATTTCACCTGCAAAGCAGTACGGATCTTTAAGAGGCTCAGGAATAGCCATATTTCCTGGATAATTAATTTCATTAAACTTTGTTAATAGCCCATTCGCCTGATTACTATTAGGCATGACACCTCTAAGAAATGTAAAAATTCTTCGGGCATCTTCTCCAGAATACTGCTCAATATACCCTTCGAGCAAAACCCATGGACCATCTATACCATCGACGGCTTTGGGATGTAGCAAATGAGTATAATCTGGAACCGGGCCGTGCTCAACCCACTCGCGAACATCTGAGAAGGGCTTTGCAAAAAGCTCTGGTAATTCAGGAAGCCATATACTCGGATGATCGGGAAAAGTTGGATCTAAGTCTATCTCTGGTGTTCTTTCTCCTTCTCTCCAGTTTGTATACTCATTTCTATCAAAGCGTAATCCATACATTTCATAATATGCAATTTGTGAATATTTTGCCCCATAACGATCTACTTTATAATTCTCACGTTGACGGTGAAGCCAACCATCATCACTTATTCTTTTATCAATTTGTTCAAATCTATCTGCTGAATATCCTAGTTCAATAATACGACATTCAATTTGCTTTCTAATTTCCTTAAAAGTCGGATTATCATAGTCATATTTAAATCTATCTGGGACAATATTATCTAAAGTATCTTCCATAAACTCTATGGACATTGCACCTTCAGCTGCTTTTGAAACAGAATCGTCAATCGTAGCAACATCAGGAAAACCATCAGGCAAATGATCAAAAGGTGGTTGGATAAATTCCAGATTTTCAACGGGAATTGATGTAGGAAATCTTTTTTGTGCTAATTCAATAAGACCAAGAGCAAATTCTTTAATAAAAATATGTCGAGTCGCAAATGGAGCCCCAGGCATGAACAGAGACTCGATCAGCGAGTTGACAAAATTCGATAGTATATCCTTAAAATCGGCAACACTTTTATCAGCCCATATAGACATTGCCACTCCATATGAAGCCGCTAGCATTCTCTCTGGAACATATGGATCATTCACTGAAAAAGAATCCAACGTCATTTGGAAGAGCTCGTCAGGAGCTGATATCCCAAACCAATACAATGCACGTGTAGCATGATCCCTCAAGCCATGATCTGTGGTGGTAAGAATCCATTTGATCCAAAGTGCACGAAGTTTATCATCTTTATCCCTAGTCTGATTCGATCTCCAACCTTTTTCAATATAGAGGATATCCGATTTTAGGCTATCTGAAGATCGCCGAACCCATTCAGACCAGTGGATATCTCGATCAACCATTTCCATTTCTCTCAAAACAGTATCAAAAAAAACAGCATCAAGAGGATGGGAAGACGCCGCTCTAGTTATCTTCAACCTCGAAAAAAGATGTTGACTATATCTTCCAGGTCCTTGTTTTGTCAGGTTGGATAAAGAATCAACAGTCTCTCGATCCAAAAAGTCACTTGACAGCCAAACAGCCCCATATAGAGTAACTTGTCTTGGTTGCCCCTCAAGAAGCCTCCAAAGCTGCTCTCTATACATCCGCATAGGAAGAAGCCCTATAAGTGCTTTAAGAATATCACCAGCTAAGGTGTGCCGTTCGCCTATATCCCCAAACAACACTTTTAATTGAGCGTCTTCATTGAGCCATGCTTTAAACCCTGGCCCGCCATATTTTGACAGAATGTAATCTGCAATAATATGACCAGCAAAAGCATCGTAGCTAACACTGACTCTTGTCATTGTAGAATTATTGTCAGGAATCCTATAAAAAACCCCTTCCTCTTCCAAAGCCTTCACAAGACTTTGGTCCCACCTAGGACTATCGTCTATCAGTCTGCGTAATTGGACAAAATCTACAGTCCTTACATTCTCTTCCCAAAGCGTCTGTCCAACCCTATTAAGAGCAGACCGAATATCCGAAACAGAGTATCGGCAAGATGGTAACGACAGTTCAGTTATTCGAGTAGAGACCTGCTCGAGATGTTTCTCAAATAAAATCGTCAATGACCCTGGAATGGCTTCTACACCGACCTCTTTTTTCCGATCTGGATTTGTAACCTCGCAGAACAGCCGCATAGTAAGAGGATGCTCTAGCAAATCAACTGGGAGTGCAGCATCATTCAATTCAATTAAATAATGCTTAAAATATGCTCTAACGGCTTCATGTGTGTGCTGAAATCTTGTTATATTACAACTCTGAACATCACCAGGAAGAGCCTCTTCAGCAAATTCGGTTCTTAGCGTACAAACCAAAAGGACATACGAATAATTTTCGAGTGTAACCTTTATAGATTCAAGATTAGCTTTCCACGCTCGAGGATCTTCCGCTTCATTCAACCCATCAATAACAACGGGTAGTCTCCGCCTTGCTCTTTGTCCGGCTGCATCAACAGCTGCAACAAGAGCTTCAAAAGTCTCAACTGGGCGTCCCTGAATCACAACGGTTTTTGCTAGATCATCCAATCGTTGCCGAGCATTTAAATCTCTTCCATGTATAAAGACACCAGCAACTCTATCTTTGGTAGGAGAAGTAATCTCGGCTGCCAGCTGAGTCTTGCCACATCCAGCACTAGCAAGGACTGCCACCATACTCATTTGTATAAAAACAGCTATTTCCCGCATAACAATACGGGCATCAGAAAAAAGGGCTAAGATATTAGTTAAGTACAATGCCTTCCGATCATTGGCGTTTCTTAACTTTCTAAGTAAAACTTTCCATTCTCGGTTAAAGGCAAACCCTCTATCTACGAGTTGGGATGTAGTACTATAATCACCATTACTAAGAGCCGAGCAAATTTTTGTGAGCAGCGAAGAACAATCTTTAACCCCGCCCAGTACAGATTCTAATCCTTCTGAAATACTTCCTGAAGCGGGCTCATTAAAAGATATTAGATCCTTACCCGCTTTATCTAGCTGTAGTGGAATTGTTTTTAGATCGTCCCATGCTGTGACTTCTCCTAAAGAGAGCCTAACCTGTTCCTCAGCATGCATTACCTGATGGACTTCAGGAACCCAACGCGATCGTATTGGTGCAATTGCAGTCCTGTGCATTTTTTCAAGCTCATCAGGAGTAAGCACTAATTCCCCGAAATAGGTTCCACGTAAAATTTCAGCCGGCCCGCTTAAATGTTCCTCGACTTCGTCTTTTGTCCAAAGATGTAGACGCATCTTTGAACTTATGCCGTAAAACCACCTTTGGTCACCAGCAGTAAGTGTATGGCGTGTCCAAAGTACCCAATCAGTTATATCAGGAAGTATTTCTTCTGTTTTTATAATCGCGTCTTCAATTTTCTGCCGCCTTGTGGAACCAATAGCCCTACCACTAGGCAAGTCATACCACTTACATTGCCATCCATACCACCGCCCAGTTTCCCCCAGAGAACAGTCACTTTGAATATTTAGATGAAATTCAATTCCAGGCTGATTAGCAAGCCCTCGAAAACTTCCAAAACGATTATAATGTCTGCTAATTAAACTTCGACATAGGTATTCAAAATTATGTGTAGCATCTCCAGGAAGACCTTCAAAAATACTCCAATTTACTGCTGGCATACCTGTCTCACTTTGCGGCTTTATTCTGTAGTCTCTTCTTCTATTACTTCTGGGTAATCATGACCGGAATAAACTTCAACTCGTGCCCCCTCATTGATAAGTATCTTCATAAAAGCAGACACCTCAGATTCATCCGTTTGTATAATAATTTTCTTCCCTTCAGTGCCTACATCTACGCCGTACATAAATTGTTCAATTTCAGAAGGGCCTATTAAATGGGTATTGGTATTGCGCATCAGGTCTAATAACGCATCATCATAGCGATCCGTATTAGCATCTAGTTTATCGTCATTTTCGAGGGCGTAACCAGTAAATTTATCAATAATATCCTTAGCCTTATCAGCATCCCGCACTTCTTTAAAACTACCAATCATCACAAGTCTCATTGAATGTTCAGAAACCGATTCATGCCAAATTTTCATACCCCACCTCCACTGGAATAGGCCTTAATTTCGAAAGTGTTTTAATGATGCCACCATCGCCAATTTTCACCCCGACTGAGTCAAATGAAGAACGCTTTAACAGACCAGATGCATCTATATGCGCGTAGGAACGTAGTCCCTTTTCCTTAACTAAAGGATCACACGTAGGAAGTTTATCTGCCCCAGCTTCACTAACGCTTAAACGTAGGGGACCAGAATAGGAGTAGACCCACTCTTTTAAATTGTTAACCGAGACCGGATCTATCCCTTCTCTACCTGAGGTCGGCAATTCTGGAAGAAGTAACAGCTCAGTCGCACCATGATCAGCCGCAACCATAACAGCTTCATCTAAATCGGAAAAAGTTTGGCTGTTAACAACATAATTTATACCAAACGCTGCAATTGAACGAATTCTTTCAAAACGACTACATAGTGAAGCAAAAGATTTACCGCGTAGAATCTCATAAGTATCACCTACCCCGTCCATACTTACACGCACATACGCGACACGCCCCTTTAGTTGATCTGCCAAAGATACGCTAAGATTATGCGCGTTGGTCGTAAAGGTGACAGCAAGCTTCGTATGATCGTTTATGTAATCGCAAAGAAGTGGAAGATTCTTATACAGAGTAGGTTCGCCTCCACCAAAACCTATCCCAAGGCATCCGTTAATATTCAATTCATCTAACCATGCCTGCAACTGCCCATAAGGTAATTCGGCGGCTTGTTTCGGGGCATAACAAAATGGACATTGTAAATTGCAAGCATTCGTTAATGCAATTGAGACTTGGCGAGGAGCTGGAGACCAATCTTCTGGTGAAATTTCAAGCTCATCCAAGAGTATATTTGTACCAGACTTGCGATCATATAGATGGAGACCATCAGGACCAGACCTGTAATTTAAAGCATACTTCATAATTATATAATATTACGACCAAATCTTTTGCAATCTTAACGAAAAATTGATATTACAATGACAAATCCTGACACCAGAGCTCCTTATAGTCCATTAACACACTTAACTTTTGAATAAAAATGCGAGCCATCACACCCACAAACTACGAAACATAAATTTCATAGACGATTTGATACCATATCCATAAAAAAGTGTGGAACAACTTTCAACAAATTGTCCCACACTTTCCAATCCTCAAATTTCGCAAGGAACACCCCCTTCCTGGAATTTTTTCACAAAACCCCATGTTCCCTGAACTCCAATTCCAAAATCGCAGGAGGGGTAAAATTTGCGAGAATTCCTTCTTAAACAAAAAACAAAAAGCTTAACCGCTATTAGTAATCATCATAGAGTTTTGAAATTCCATCAAAACCATTTTGCATTAGTCGATCCTGAACATTTATCACTCTGTTAATCAATTCTGGATCATCCACCTCATCCGCCTCAATAAGTATTTCACGAAGAACAATTGGAATATGATTTCTTGATCCATACTGTCGAACATCGCCAACACACGATTCGCAAGCGTCAGCCAGAACCTCCAAATATTCTAAATTCTGAAGAGGATCATTCTTCGCTTGAGCACTGAGCCATCTATAAAAACTATTTATGCCTGGACTTCCTGGAACTTTGGGCAAAGCTTTGAGATATGAAAACACCAACTCATTACCAACCATCCCCACTTTGCTTGAATCCTTATGGAACACACTTGCAAAACTTTCCATGACAGTATTTGTCAAACTGCATTCCGCAAACAATCTAGGCAATATTTTGCGACATTTATCAGAAACATCTTTGACATAAAGATTATGGGCTAAATTCTGTACGGCGCCTTGTATAGCCTTTTCAGGAGACCTTGCTATACGAGAAAAATATTCCTCTTCGTCTACAACGTCAGACAAATACATAAGCGTATAGATTCTACCTGCAACCTCTAGACCTTCTTCAGATCCGCTCACAAGTAGCTTTTCAATATATGGCAAGATTTCATCTGTTCGTTTATGGTAGTTATAATAAAAACATCGTTCTGCTGCCCACCATTTTTCGATATTTAAACGCCCCATCACTGTCAGAAAAAATACCCATGACGACTCAGGATTATAATGTATCAAGTATGCTAGATACCTGAGGAAAGTAATTAGAACTGATTCATCTCCCATCTGAGCGTAGGCAACCAACAACTTGTCAACTTCTTCTCCTATCGCCCAGTCATTCTTGATACAATTTTCGGCCAAACAAATCAGAGCCTCAGCCCCAGGCTCAATGACATAATTTTCCTCGCTACTTACAGTCTTAATTTGACTATAAAATTTCTCATGCATCCTAACAAGGTGCGCTATGTCAGATGGATTCGCCGCAACATGTACACCTGCCATAAGCAAGGAACTCACGCAGCCTAAATCACTCCAAACTTCTCCAGTCAATTCTAGACCAGTTTGGACCAAATCTCGAAGTTCCTCTTTGGAAATCGACTTCTCAAAAGGTTCCCAGTCTTTTTGCGCTGAAGACAAGTTTCCATAAAGATATCGAACATGTTGGGCGAGCCCAGCAAAAATATCACAAATAAATTGTACATCTAACTTCTCTTGTCGAATTAAAGGAAGCAATCCAAGCATATATTTTGGACATAGAGCAGAAGCCTCACGGAACCCCCATAGGGCTTGTCTTTTACCTCCAAGCAATCGATCATCCATGGCGACAAAACCAGCATCTTCATTGTAATTCCAAACAAGTTTCATTGCCCATGGATGTGAGAGCTGACAAAGTATTTTATGGTCAAACGGCTGCCTAACCGTCCCTCCGCTAGACCATATCTGAGGAGTAGGAAGTTCATATCCAAAAGTACGGCGATGTTCATCTACAAAGTCTTGAGCTGCCTTTATCCTGTATATATTGGGAATCCAAACGAGGTAGTCATAACGCTTTCGCTTGATCCATTCATACTCGCCATCTTCATACTTTTCTTCACTATACAATGACATGACTAAATCTTGATTTTTAGCCGCCACTTCCTCAGTCAACAAATGATATGCTGAGTTGGCTAACTGCCCTAACTCAAATTCAATCCTACCAAACCTTAACAGCTCTTTATCAGTCAGAAGTGAAGAGATTCCAATAATATTTTTCTCTGGATTATTTTTATAACAAAGAGCCAGAAAATACATAAATCCAAACTCTCTGGAGTCTCGAATCTTTAGTTCGTTGTCCTTCCACCAAATAGTATCTTGGTGGGCATGCCAGTTAAGGGCGGATTCTACGCATGAAAGTAATGTGTTAATTCCATCAGCAGAATATGTTTCATGTTTATTATGGGTATATCTCCATGAAGAATCCATTAGAAAATAATTTGAAAAAGAATGCAGATCAGACTGCCATACCTCTTTCTGACTCCATTCAATTAAGGAGTCTATTGCAAATCCCAACAAAAGTTCTGACTTTTGAAAACGCTTTTCTAAGAATTTATCGTCATGAAAATCATATCCATCACAACGAAGCTCTTTCTTTCCGTGCTTACTAGGCCCTGCGTCAGGGACTTTATTTATTATGTAATCCCAAAGTAATTTATCGCCACTATTGGTTGCGTCCACCCACAAACTCAATGGCCTACCAATGAAATCCCGTTCATACCCTTCAACAGAGAGTAACCGCTCAAGCAGAGCTCCAACCCCAACAGTCGTCCACTCTTTCAAATCTCCTAAATAAATGCTTATATTATATGCTTGCTTCGCTTTCTCTGGGCTATTGTCATACAAAGCAGTCCATAACGCGATAACCCGTTCAGGATATTTTTCAATCCAAACTGTTAGCCTTTGGATTACGATCTGTTCCAAAGCACTTCGATCTTCTTTTCCAACAAAGGCAGTGAGAAGCTTCTGCTCGATCATATCAAGCCACTTCACATCCGCCATAGTATAAAGGCATCTCCTGAACAAAGCAGAGTGATCATTAAGAAGGTATCGAACAAGCGACCAATCCTTATCGTCCACTGACATTTCTGCAAAGGATTCAACTAGCAATCTCTTTAAATGATAAGCAATTTTATCATCTGAAAGAGCTTTTCTAAACTCCCTGCTAAACCGAACTCTATCAAGAACCCTCAAATACCCAAAAAAGGATTTGACGACAGGTCGAATAAACGGAAGCGGAAGATGCTTATGAATAAAATCAACGAGCCCTTCACCATTAGTAATGCTGCCCCGCACTAACAAATTATCAGCAAGTGTCTGATGTGAAAACGCTATCACTCCTGGTTGCTGCTCAACTAGTACCCCTTGACTGATTAATCTCTGACTTAATCTTGTTTCCGATGAAATTCTTACCTTTGGCAACGTGTAACAACGGTTTTTCATCATCTCCTGTGCCATACGATACAGCAAATCGATTGCACGATTTCCTAACAAAGAGTCTTTTTCAACATACTCAACAAGGTATCGATCGAATAAATCCCAAGCATTGTTGAGCTCGAGATAACTCTTAGATTCCACTAATCTTTTAAACAAATTCAGATTCTGAGGAACACAAATCAAAGATTGTAAACTCTCACTAATATCTGAGTCGTCAACAGCCCATTTATCGAGAAGAGGACGAACAACAGTACCATAATCAAATGGAGCTATTTTTATTATCTTTTGCCAGTCGCGGTCCCTGAGCTGTGGGTCATACTGTCGATCAAATTCTCTACAAGCTGCGACTACAATAGTATTATCAACAAGACTCAACCTATCAATAACACTGAGGATAATTTTAAAGGCTCCATGACTTCTGCTCAAAGAAAGAACGTCCAGCGAATCAACGACAACTACTACTCTGCGAAATTCTGCTAAGCGAGCACACTGTCCAACAATTCCTTCAGGTAGTCCCATGCGGGTAAGATCAGCTTCAGAATTTGCATCCGAGTACTGATCCCCCTTGATAAACAGAACTCCTACAGAAGGATCTGTTTCGAATTGATCTACCAAATCTAGAAGCAGACATGTTTTTCCACATCCAGGCAGGCTAGTAACAAGTATATTTTTATTGCCTACTTTAATGTAATCCAGCACATCGATTAGCTCTGGCTGATCGACTTTGACACCGTCAATTGTTCGTCCCCATGTCCGTCCTATTCTTGAAGCCGATTGGAAATTTTTTAGTACGTCGGCTTCGGAATAAATAGGGGCTGATTCTAGGCTATGCTCTTTAAGAATTTCAAGAAAGTCCAATCTATTAAGTTCATATGGAGTTCCTGGAAGACTAGCTGCATGTTCAGCTACTAATCTTTCAAGCACACTCTTCACCGTATTTGCTTGAGGAAAGTGTGGTTTTAAATCCAACAAATTTCTTGATGCCCAATCTTGGCTAGAGTCAAAGAAGAGCACTTTGGCGAGTGCATACGACTTTTTCAACGACAAATCGGTAACTTTAGGTGAAATAATTCTAGCTAAGGATTTGAGCGGGTCTAAAAGGGTCTTGGGAGCTGACTTTTTGAAGCTGTTGTAAGACCGAAACTTACGAGCTCCTTCAGCTAACTTCTGTAAATTCCCAAAAGGAGAACGGGAGTAAAACCAAATTTCGGCATTAGAGGTCAATTCATGTTGCTCTAGAGCCTTAACTAGCTCCTCTTTCAACACTTTATCGGAAAAACGCCAAACCTGATATTTAGGCTGATTCTTTTTAGCTTGGATGAATTTTTTTCGTCCATCTTTATAAGCAACAATAATATCATCAATTGGGATTTCCTGTTCAAGATCAGGAATACCTGTTGAATCGACTTGAACAAAATTAATTTCTTCATCCCGATACAAGCTTATTAGCCAATGAAGGGCCACTTGTAGTTCGAACTCATCACCTTGAGAGGATGTTTTTCCTGCGATACTCAACTACTTTTCCTTGACTACTGTAGATATTAGTAATTTTAGTATATTCAAATTTAATGCTAATTGGGCGCAGTTTCAATCCAGCACTTCGTCAATTAACTCTGCAACCTTTTCATTGGCAAAGTCAGCTTTCAATAGCTTCTCTATGAGGACATCCACTAATTGCTGGGGAGAATTAAAACTGACAGTCTCCTCATTGAAAAACTTAACTTTTCCTGAGGACATTGTTTCAGGGGTAATCTTAATATTGACATCGTCCATATCCAATTCAACCACTTCACCTGCATCAATCAAACCCTCTGCCTCTGGAACCCAACCATCTTTTAAAAAATAGAAATATTCACCCATTTAGCCAACTCCTATATAGTTTCACCGAAAGCATATAGCAGAATTCAGCAGATAGGGGTAGGAG
Organism: Maridesulfovibrio spiralis (SeqCode); assembly: GCF_048571135.1. Lineage (NCBI taxonomy): Bacteria > Pseudomonadati > Thermodesulfobacteriota > Desulfovibrionia > Desulfovibrionales > Desulfovibrionaceae > Maridesulfovibrio > Maridesulfovibrio spiralis (SeqCode). The sequence goes on from NZ_CP182344.1 coordinate 177,797, forward strand.
CATATTATCGCAAAATCCACTTTACGCAGCGACCCCCATCCCCGTGACCGAACACATCCAGCGAGGATAACCTTTCAAGTTGATTGAAAATATTAACTGTAAAAGGAGTCCTAAATGTCAGAAGATGAATTCGAGGTGGTATACTCATACACCCGCAAGCAAGCTATCGAAGACGGGGTGCTGATCGATGTAACCGAACAGGCCAAGGAAACAGGATTTAAAATCCCTGTGGCGATTACTGCGAATCTCTACCATCAATATATTGAACCATCAGATGGTCTTGAAGGTGAAGGACAATCCGTAGAGGGCAGATTACATGACGTGCTCCTTCTCACATTTCTCGCAGCAAAAGACCGTTGGGAAGGATCAATGGTAGAAATCGAACCACTATTCGTGATGGGAGAAGGTACGAAGCTAGAGAAGGTAAAATGCTGGGCAATAATCGGCCCCGGAGATTCAGGTGAGCCAGTGCTTACAATTATGCAGCCTGAGGATTACTGAAAAAACGAATCCCACCTGCAATGCTGCGGGTGGGATTTTTTCTGAAGTTAGGTGGGTAGGTTAAAAAAATGTGGAAAATATGGGCAATCTGGGCCGAGGTGGAAATTATAGCAGGATGGCTTTAACAACTCGATGAAGGACCAACAACTGTTCATCGCTGGCCCCATCAAGCATATCAGTGATGCCAGCAACAACTTCGTCACGAGTCCTTATATTCTGATCCAGTTCCAAGAGGTCATGCAGGGATATTTTCAGACCGTCAGCAACCTTGTTGAGAACTTCAACAGAAACCTTGCTGCCCCCACGCTCAACTTCACTGAGATATTTATCGCTAATTCCAGCAGCATCCCCCAACTGTTCTTGGGTCAGACCACGACTCTTTCGCAATGTCCTGATGCGCATGCCTATCTGTTTTGAAATGTCGTCCATGCAAACTCCTTGAGTATCCATACAAAATACCCACCATAGATAGAGTTTGAACAACCTGAGGACTGAATTTTTTGTTGATTTTTCAATTTAAAGATAGAATTATAGTTTTTAATTTCTGTCTGTGGTTGGATTTGGAGTTATTTTTGAAAAATTAGGAGATCATAATGAGAACGAAGACTTGTATGCATTGTAAATCGGAAAACACCCTTAGGAGTAAAGAGTGCTGGAATTGTGGAGCTCCGTTTGGATTTAAGGGGGCGATTAAAATTAATAAAACAGCTTTTGGTTGTTGCGGCGATCTTTGCCGTGATCATGATGTTCGGAGATAAGTAGTACTCCACAGTATTAGGGGTCTACCATTAGAGCCTGTACCAAAATAAGCCAAAAGCCCACAACTCGAATGAGAAGTGGGCTTTTGGATTTTAAATGAATTCGTACCTAGCTTGCTTTTTCCTTACGCTTCTTCTTGATCTCAGCAAACACAGCAAGCACATCTTTATAGCGTTCCTTGAAAATGGGACAACCGCCTCGCTTAGGTTTTTCATCAGGACACGGGCAGTTCCCATCTTTGCATATACCCGGATCGGGCAATTCAGGAAAATCTGTCCCCTGAAATTCGCTATCGGGGTGTGCAGCTATGTACTCTTGCACAGCCTCCATTTTTTGGGAATAAAACTTCCGATGCCTTTTGATACACGCCTCATATTCAGTAGATTTGAACTGAGATTTTCGACATTTCGGACTACAGTATAGCCCCACATCTTTACCGCTCTTCTTAGGAATAAATAAAGTCCCGCACACAGCACATTCGTTTACCCGGTCAAACCCATCAAACAAATCAAAATATGTAGCAAGTAAAGAATATGTGAATCCTCGCAGGTCCTTCCAGACTCCACTGAAAAGATCACTTATTTCATCGTAGGATTGCACTGACGGCAATTCACTGCTCTCATTATGGCTAGCGACCAAAAACTTTGTGGTCTCCTTGTAGTATCTAGCGGGATCAAACGAACCCAAATTTAAATCCGGTTCATCTGAATAACTAGAGCAAACCTTCTTATATTTTAATCTAGACCTAAAATCAGACTCCCACCTGCTCTTGTTTTCGCAAAATTTCCCTAAAATTTCCGCCACCACTCCAAAACCAATATCATCAATTAAAAACGGAATCTTATCTATTACACTATAGGGCTCAGAAAGCACAGATTCAGTCTTAACACCCAAAAACAAGAGATCCCCATCTATCTCTAACAAAGAAGTATCTAGAAACTTTTTTTGTATATCATGACACCCACTGCTGGAATTTATTTTTCCATACAATGGATACAGTGCATCTAAGAAGCAACTGTGGACATACTCTGCTTGGGAACAATTTATGCCCTTTTCATGGCATTTATATCTTGTAAAAATAGGAAGTAACTTAAGCATATTTCTCAGTACTTCCTCAGTTTTTTTTCTTCTATTCTTTTCTACTTTCATAGCTGCATTAAAAATCAAAAAAAAGTTTTCAAGCTTTGATTCATTTTTCTCATATTTTGACATATTTTTAGTGAGTACATAAAAATCAATTTATTTTTAAAATAACACACTCACTTTTTAGCTAGACAAGTATCGTCTAGCCTCCTAATGTGCATACATCGCTGCAGCACAACTAGAGCCTTCAACTCATAAAACACAATGAAAACAAAAACTTATATGAAAGAACTAAAAACATACCACAGACAACCAAGCCTTCCTCTCTCCTAGACAACAGAGAAAGACTCGGAACAAGTCATCTGCCGGGTACATCCAAATTTTTTATCTGGAGACCCCATAACCGAGGCCACGCATTAAGTAGCGACAAAGACTTCGAGCTCATTGCCCACGAACCCGGAAAATTTGTCCACTGTACATGCACGAGGAGTAATCGGTAGGCCATTCGCTAGATACTGCCTACCTAAATTAATCACTCCATTTCAATAGTCCACTTTAAATTTACCGCCTTTCCCCTGAATTAGAAAGGGGGATCACAGGAGTAAAGCATGATTTCTAATCAAAAGAAAAATATAAACTACCTTGAATTCTCAGACACAACCTTCTCTGTCGTATCCAGACGCAACGGCAAAAATGTCGGTAGAACAACCCAGATGGTCCGTATCAACGAGATCGCAAATAAACTTCGTATATCCCCCAACACTCTGACTGCCGAACTAGCGCAGGCGGACTGCCCTCTCTATTCATGCGAAGAAGAACTCTTCGCCATTTGTGAAGATGTCAATTCGACTCTCAAGGATAAATCGATTCCTCTGCGCAGCCTTGGTCAAAGCAACGTCACTTGCGAATTGATTCCTTACATCGATAAATCGATCAGTGAGGGAACCGATATACTCGAAGCTACGTATCGCATACTCGACCTCCATGACATCGCAATCCGGTCAGGAGAATCCACCATAGGCCAAGCTTCAGCTCTTTTAAACGTTGACTATTATGCTGAATTCGTTGGCGTTGATAGCAAATCAGTAGTTGGAGGAACTCTTGAGCGGGGCTTTCCCGTGTTTTCGATAGGAAACGATGTGTTTGTTGCTGCGAAAGGCCTTGCTGCATCCCTTGAAAATTAACCGGATCAAATAAGCGGCAGAGTCTATATCCAAATGGATTCTGCCACTATTTGAAAGACATTTAAATATAAGGTGAATATTATGACAGAACACAGTAATCTCAATAGATTTGAACACTCCCCGTGTGTACCAACTAAAGACTTTTGCGTTCCACCGCCTCCGCAAGTTAATCCGAAAATATTCTTAGATACTATTTTTAAAGGAGCCACGGGCTATCTAATGCTGGCTAGCAAAAAAGACGGCCATTTCAAGCCAATTCCAATAGGAAATACACAGGATGCATACGAATATACCCTCAAAAACAGGGACCACAAAGAGATTTACTACGGTACTGGACTTATTAATAAAATTCCTAAGACAAACAAACGTGGCACAGCTAAAGATGTGCAATGCATCACCTGCACCCACGTTGATATCGACATCAACGGTGTCGGACATGCAGGAAACAACTACCCTCCCAGCGAAGAGGAAGCACTCAATATACTGAAACAATTCCCACTCCCCCCCAGCATAATAGTGAACAGTGGGGGAGGACTTCACGTATACTGGCTTTTCGATGAACCGCTGTACATGTACACTGAAAAAGACAGAGAATCTGCGAAAGAATTACTGAGAAGGTTTCAGGCTAACATCCGCATTATTGCCCAAAGAGCTGGATATACTATCGACAACACCTCTGACATATGCAGAGTATACAGGGTAGTAGGTTCCTATAACCTTAAAACAGGAACCACGCGTCAAGTAAAATGGATCAGTAACACCTTGAATGTTCCTCGATACTCCGTTGCAGAAATCGAGAAAAATTTAATACCAGAACCACCCAAGCAGAAAAACAAGCTAACACCTGCGCAAAAAACAAAGTCCACGCACCAAGCAAAGCAATTTGAACCTTCAAACTTTGATCTCATCATTAAAAGATGTGCATGGATGCAACACTGCCGTGACGATGCAGCGCAACTGCCGGAACCAGAATGGTTCTCCATGCTGACAATACTCTCTCGTTGCGTAGACGGTGAAAAAATTGCTCACGAGTTAAGCACCCCATACCCGAATTACACATACGATGAAACTGGTAACAAGTATGGTCATGCGAGCAGTCACACCCCACATACTTGCAGTCATATCGCCTCAGAACATGGATTTCAGGGATGTGCGTCATGCCCATTCAAAGGACATGTCAAATCGCCTATCCAGCTTGGTGAAGGAGGCCTCACCAAGCAAGCTAAGCTGACTGCCTATCAAGCACTTTCTCAAGTTAAGGAAAATAAAGACATCATCTATGAAGATGAAGTAATTCAAGCATTTGTAACGCTAAAAATGGAAGATCTGCCTGAGTTTACTAAGCTCCGAGGAAAACTAAAAAATCGTGGAATAACTTACAATCAATATGACCCAATCATTGAAGAAGCTGCGAAAAAATATGCTTATGAATCGCTAGAAGAACCACCCCTGTTCTACGAGGAGAACAATTGCCTCTATCACAACAAACCTACTGGGGATGGTCATACTCCGGTAAAACTAAGCAATTTCTCCGCTGAAATAACCAAGGAAATTACTTTAGATGACGGCTATGAAGAACAAAAGTTTTACTATCTTGAAGGGAGGCACGAGGATGGAAAAGTTTTCGATCCAATTACTTGGACTGCTACTGAATTCAAAAAACTGGGATTCATAGACTCAAAATACGGCGTGAAAGCCGTATGCTACTCTAACCAACTCACCAATCTAGGGATAGCGATCAAAGAATTAAGCAACAATGTAGTATATGAGACAGCATATTCGCATACTGGATTTCGAAAAATTGATGGCAAAGATCACTACCTCTCCGCAGCAGGAGCAATGTCAGAAGATAGCATTAACCCAAACACATCTGTCCGGTTAGAACAAAGCCTTGTTCACTATAACATTCCAATGCCAACACGGGATGACAAGGTTGCCGGAATGAAAGCGAGTATAAAAATTATCGATGTCGCGCCAGACTGCGTTGGTTTTGTAGGCTTCATTGGTGCATACAGAGCTATTCTCTCAGAGGCCTTACCACCCGAGTATTCGCTCTTCATGTATGGGCACACAGGCAGTAGAAAAACCGCTCTTGCGCGGGTTCTTCAAGCTCACTATGGCAAAGAGTTCGCATCTTCAGCTCCGCTAGGCAACTGGATATCCACGGCAAATAGCACAGAAAAGATGGTTGCAATGGCAAAAGACGCACTAACTGTCATGGACGACTATATTAAGGAAACAACAATTGCAAAGCAGGCAGAACTTGATGAATTTGCTGATCGCATCCTTCGCGGGCAATCAAATAAAGCTGGACGAACTCGCATGGGAACATCAAAAGAACTCATAGAGGCTTATGTCCCTAAGGGTCTAATTTTAGCCACAGGAGAACAAATTCCAAAAGGAAAGGGGAGCGCACTTAGCCTTCGCGGTAGGATGGTAATTACACCACTCACAACGGAAACGATTAACAATGATGTTTTGTCAAAGCTTCAGAGTGCAGGTCGGCAAGGGCTACTTACTGCCAGCGCAGCAGCGTTTATCCAGTGGCTTGCCCCTAAAATTGACAGCTTCAAGAAAGAACTGATCACTCGCCGAAATGAATACAGAGATAAAAATGATCATCTCAAAACTATCCATCACCGAACCCCTGACAATTATGCAGACTTGATGGTAAGCTTAGAAGTAATACTCCAATGTTTTGAAGACTATGAAGTTATCACTCAAGAAGAAAAAGACAACCTTCTGGCAAGAGGAGAAAGAGCCCTACAACTTGCCATGCAACGCCATGGGGAATTCATAAATCCAAAGCCGACAGCGCAATACTTGGGGGATATAAAGGTTGCACTAAATAGTGGTACGATGCACTTTGTAGATTCTGTAAATGGTGGAGCACCTTCTAACCCTGAGCTGTGGGGATGGAAAGTTGATCCCGTAACAGGTGAAATGACCCCACAAGGAGAGAAAGGGGGATATATTAACAAAGACAGCAAGGAAATATACTTGTTATCAGGCATAGCAATAAAAAATTACCGCAATGCATCACAAAAATTAAAGCGTAAAACCATAATGACTGAAACTCAAATCCACAAACGTCTCTCTAATGAAGGATTGCTGCTTGCAGAAGACAATGATTCCTATAAGACAAAAAGAGAAACATGCGATGATCGAATACGCGTCCTTGTTCTCAGCACTGATTCACTGAGTTAGCCCAGACATCAAAAAAAACACAGGGTGGAGAATTTTTATATTCTCTACCCTGTTGCTGTCTTTTGCTACAAAAAGCTGGGATATGTGGGCCGCAAATGCTGCTGGCCCCGAAGGCCCAGATTTTAGGGAAAATTTCTCCCCTTAGACCTACAAAGGAAGAAAAAAAACGAAAGAAGAAAGAAAAATATAATTAATTAATAAATAAAATATTTTATTTTTTATTTCTAATTCACCCCCTCCCCATTTTTCATCACAAAATCGGGGCCTTCGGGGCCGGACTTTAGCCTATAGAACATATGGGCTCACCACCAGAACTTTTCTCCCCTCATTTGTAGGTGTCATCCAGACCATTGAACACTTTTCATTGGCCCATAAAGCCCAGCTTTTTGGTCATTTCTATAACATCCCTCTCCTTGTCGGTAAAAAAATCGGAGGGATCCCCACCCTCCTTCTTTGATGCATATCTATTATTGCAGGACAAACGCCGAGGTCCCTCAGAAAATATCCTTTATGGAAGATGAGACTGCCAACTGTAAATTACTGCTGTAGATGTTGGAGTAGCAGAAATTGCAATTTCAATAGTAGCTGACAGCCTCGCCCGGTGCATACGTTTTTTACTTGATCACCGAGTCCTTCCTTGAAAATCAGTTATCGAAATCAGCTTACTTTCATTCCGTGTAAGGGAATAATCTTTCAGGTCACACAGCTTGTAATAGGTTGAAGTTGTTGCCTTCCCTTCTTTTCATGGGTCCTCGGCTGTATGATACTGAAATTCATAAAAATTCTATCGACAAAACACCCCATATCCTCGCAGAAAACAATTTTTCTAGCCTTCCCATTCCCAAAACAGAAAACTCGCAGGACAACCCCAATTATGCGCGATTTCTTGCCTTTTTGCTGAAAAAACAGCTTAAAATTTTAACTTTCTACCTCAACATATAGAAATAAAAGAATAAATACCAATAAACGGAGGTAAGCATGGTTAAAAAGGATACATCTGGCACTGGCAAGAAAATGTTCGAAAGCAAGTACAACGCTGATGAACTTCGTAAAATGATCGTTGATGATAAGCTGAATGCAGATCAGATTCAGGAAAAGCTTGGTATAGCTTCCAAGCAGTCACTGCGTCAGCACATCATGCGCCTTTGTAATGAAGACCGTAAGTTCTACGAAGTTCCGGGCCTGTATAAGCAGGGCAACAGGAAATTACCCATGGTGAATTTCAAGGGTGAGGTACGCCTGACCAAGAACATGCTCAAGGGAGAATTCAAGTATGAAGATCGATTCAATGTTGAAATCGTTGAGGGCAGCAAGATCATTCTCACAAAGGTGGTATCGGAAAACAAGGAAGATACTGAAAATCCTGCGGGAGCAGTAAAGAAAGAAGATGCTGATGCAAAGAAGTAGTCTTCAAAGAAAACCGTGCTTACTAATGGGTGCGGTTTTTTTCGAATGGTAAAGTTATCGCGCGATTTGTCGAGTTTTTAAAAAATAATGAAGGGCAGGCCCCGACACACCCATGACCTTGGCTATGGATGCTTTTGAAATTCCTTTCTCCAACATCTCAGCTATTTCATTCTTTTTTTCATCCAATATTGAAGACTGGGAATTCTTAGGACGACCAAGACTTATACCGTTGGCCTTAGCACGGGCCAGCCCAGAACGAGTACGATCACTGATGAGGTCTCTTTCGATTTCAGCGAGTACACCGAACATAGCGATCTGGATTTTGGCAGTCATATCGTTTTTGCCATCAAGGATCATGTTTTGCTTGATAGCAATGAACCTCACATTCCTTTCAATCAGTTCATCCACGATAGTCACAATCTGAGAAAGAGATCTACCGAGTCGAGAAAGTTCCGACACGATTAAGGTATCGCCAGATGCCAACATATCCATCAACTCATCTATGCGGCGGTCCCTCATGGACTTCCGCGAAGATATTTCCAACTTAAACCAGTGGTCGATATTCATGTCGCGGCTGCTGGCATATCTAAGAATTTCCAGTTCCTGATTCTCGGTGTCCTGCTTGTGAGTGCTGACGCGCATATAGGCAACTACTTTGGGCATAATCTTCTCCGTTTTCTTCAATGTAAAATAAAACCCCAAAACCAATTTAATTTTACGATAACAGTAAAAGAAAAGGCACGTTTTATTTTAAGATTTGGGTTTAAAAAGTGCAAAAGAAAACGAACGTTTTGTTGTCATTGGATTTGTATAATCAGCTTTTATATAGAGAAATTCCATATATGTGAGCCATATCAAAAGTGGACTCCAGAAGGGTTAGGGCTCAACAACATACCGGATGGGTTTCATTTTGCACTTGCAATAATGAATGGAGGGCTTCTGGTTGTCTGCACACTTTTGATTAGGTTCGCGCACAGCACACACAAAAGGTCCTACTAGAGTAGGTTAGTCCAGTGGTAATGGACTTCCCCCCGATCTTCGGGTCGGGGGGCGGAAGTTTTTTTAAATTTTCTCTTGACTATTTCTAGACTCTTTGCGTAAAAGAACAGATAATGGGATATCTTCACACTCCCTCACAGTCTACTCCCAGAGATTGGGAATCGGGAAACGATCATCGTAAGCCCAACCCTGTCAGAAGTCAGGGCAGTTAATCTTCAAGTCACCCCTGACGGATGACACCTATTACTGAAGCACACAGCTTCGACATTATTATTCACGATATTCACTGCGTCTTGAAGAGCAGGCAAACCCATACGGGGTGCCTCATTGGGAGGCTATTGCCCAATCATCTTTTTGGTCAAGGAATACACATCAAAATGGAGAAACAACAATTATGTAATCAAGTTGAAATTACTGGTCCTTTCTACAATCTCAAAGACGCCGCCGAATACTGCGGCTACTCACCGGACCATTTCAGACACCTTGCAACAGAACATCAGGTTCCACGCTGTGGCCCTAATCGTAATAGATTTGCGGCCTCAACATTGAACACGTGGATGAGCACTCCCAACTGCTTTAAAATTAAGGCTTTTACCAACAAACGAAGCCTTAAAAAGCTGGAGGTGTAACATGAGTGTACATAGAAGACCTGAAACTGGATCATACTTCGTTAGGTATCGTGATGAATTCGGAAAACAACGTAGCAAGAACTTCGACAAGACATCGCAAGGCAAACGAGAAGCAGAAGCATTCGACCTTGAGATTAAGCTGAAGAAAAAACGTGGGGAAAATATCAATCCCCATCACGATGACATGTACCTCGATGAACTGACTCAATTATACATTGATCAAAAGAAGTGCGAGGGCAAAGCGGGCCGTTGGCTAAAAGACTTCGCTTCTATCATGAACAACCACATACTTCCTGAACTGGGAACAGTGCCTGTGAACAGACTTACCCAGCAAAAAATTGTGAAATTCATGATGTCACGCTACGCCAACAACTCCCCTACCACTCGTAATCGCTACATGTCTTACTTGAAGATCATCTTCAACTTCGGAGTAGATCAAGGATACACCCAACAGAATCCGTTGCAGAAGTGGAAGAAAGCCAAGGAAATGCCGAGACAGTCAACCCTCTCTGTGGACCAGCTCAAATCAATCATCAAAAACGCTGCACCGCATGTGGCATGGGCTCTTGAACTGGCATTTCACCTCGGAGTCCGCACAGGTGAAAGCGAGTTGCTTTCCTTACAGTGGAGTTGGGTGGATTGGCAGAATCAACAAATACGAGTGTTTGGCTCTAAAACAACCGAATGGAGGATCATACCGTTAACCGATAAGTTACTTGAGAAACTGAAAGAACGTAGAGAGAAAGCAAAAACAGGATTCTTGGTTGAGTATCACGGTAGAAAGATCAAAAGTATGCGCAAAGGATTTAGGAATGCATGTAAGAGAGCGGGAGTGCCCAACGAAATTATATCCTATGATACAAGGCATTTACATGCGACTTCAGCCCTTAATAATGGGGCAGATTTAGCTTCGGTCTCCGCAATACTAGGACACGCATCAACGAAGATGACCGCTGACCAATACTACCACGTTCAGAAAAACGAGAAGATACGTGCGGTCAATTTATTACCACCCCTCTAAAAAAAACGATGTCGGGGATTGGGTCCTCGGCATCGCACTTAAACCTGAAATAATTAAAAAAAGAGGAAATAAAATGAAAAATATGAATAATGTCGTCGGATACTTTAATGGAACTTTAGCGCAATTTGATCACTACCTCAAAAAAACTGGCGTTGAAGGTTATTGGGAGTCATCCACAATCAATAAGCAGATCTTAACCTTTACTTTCATCAACGGTGGCGTGCTCCATTGGTGGTCCGAGGAAGGTGATAAATCAACAATGTTTGTTGGATGTAGCCCTGAAACCATTGCACAAGTATGCAAGACGCTTACAAGCCTTAATCCATCAGCCATGCAGCACTAAACAACATACAACTTAATACCCCAGCCAGTCCTTCTTCGGAGGGGCTGGCTTTTTTGTTTTAAATGACTCTCAAAATCATCAAAACTGGTGAACCACAAAAGTTCCCCGCCCGGTTCCCCAAACGAAAAAAGGACTTACAATTTTCATTGTAAGTCCTTGAAATATCTGGTGGAGCTGAGGAGAATTGAACTCCTGGCCTCTTGAATGCCATTCAATTTTTTCACACTTCATTTCACTTCACAAAACATCACATTATCCCTTTGTTTAAAAGAGACTTGACGACTTAACACTTATTTTCATATCACCATATTTCAGGTTGTTTTTTACAAAAAGTGGTACCTAAGTGGTACCGCACTTTTGGAGGGACGTATGGCGAAGGAAAAAAGAAAGTGGGTTACTTCTGCAAAATTTTCGGGTGTTCGATGGTACCAGCATGCAACTCGAAAGCATGGGGTAAAATTTGATAAGTGCTATGCCTTACGCTATGCGGCGGCTGGAAGAAGATTTCAACCGACTCTCGGCTGGGCTAGTGAAGGTTGGACTGAGCAAAAAGCAGCGATAGAACTTTCAAAGCTCAAGGAAGCTTATAAAACCGGCAAAGGCGACTTCTCACTTTCAGAAAAACGGAAAAAGAACCAGAAGAAATATCTGCAAGAACAAGAAGAGATAAAAACAAAAGAAAAAGAATCTATCACCTTCTCTGATTTCTGGAAACAAAGCTACTGGCCAACGCAAAACTATAAGTCTGTCGGGTCTCTCGGAGCTGAGTCAGCACTTTATAGAAACTGGATATACCCAAAGATAGGCAAGGTTCAGCTTTTAAGACTCAAAGCTAAAGATGTTGAAAAAGTTTCATCCGCTATGTTTGCAAAGGGTAGAAGTGTAGCATCTGTCAACTATGCTTTAGCCGTGATCTCACAAGTATGGAATCTTGCAAAACGCGATGGACTTGTTGCAGAAGACTCCCCCACTAAAAAAGTGAAACTCCCAAAAAAAGACAATCGGCGCACCCGCTTTTTGACGAAAGATGAAGCAACCAGACTTTTCAAAGAGCTAAAAACAAGATCCCCCGAAACCCACGACATGGCTATTCTAGCCTTATACTGCGGATTACGATTCGGAGAAATTGCATCCCTTACATGGCAGGACATCGATTTCGAAAATGAAGATATTTATATCCGAGATCCAAAGACCCCAGTAAACCGAAAGGCATTTTTCATTAAGCCCGTACGTGATATGCTAGAACGAAGAGCTTTAGAACCTCATTCAAAATCAGAGCGACTGTTCAATACAATTGATGGAGGCAAACTTGCGCGAGTTTCTAAAACATATGGCAGAATCGTTGCGGAGATGTTCAACCAAGGCATAGACGACTCAAGACAAAAAATGTGCTTTCATAATCTCCGCCATACCTTTGCATCATGGCATGTCCAACTAGGAACAGACTTGTACACTGTAAAAGAGCTTATGGGGCATAGTAGCTTTAAAATGACTCAACGCTATGCGCACCTTGCTCCTGATGGGCTTAGGAAAGCGGTTAAGGTTTTGGAGGATTAGTAGGCTAAAACTCGCGCAACCAGACTGCATTTAAGTCATAAACATATTTAAATAATTAATTTATTTTCTCACATTTTCATTTATCAACCCATTATAAGTAATACTTATTCAATCCCGGCCGTCAACTTCTATGAATTTAGAGACTGTCTCTCTATAAAAGTAAGTTTTTTGTCTTGATTAATACCCAGCCCTCCTGAAAATAAAAAAAATTAAATTTAACAATTATTGACTTTCGTAAAATTTCAAAATCTTAAATAGCACATCGTCTGTCATTTTTCATTTTGCACAGGATCAATCTGCTCACATATGACTCTAGAGACAGACTCTTGCCCCTCAAATAAAAGCGCATTTATTATACTAGGATTAAACAGGAGAATATCATATTATTAGACGCTTCAATTCTCTAAAAGAACCACTGGACTTGTGGAAATAAGGGTAATTTAGGATATTGTTAATAAAAATATCAAAAGGAGAAGAATAATGAAAAGATTAATTGTAGTTTTAAGTCTCTTGATTTTATGCCTACTGCAATCCATGTCGGCCAGTGCAGTCGAGTATGACATTGTCATTAACAATGGTCGCGTTATGGACCCGGAAACAAAGTTTGATCGAATAGCTAACGTTGGAATTATAGATGGTTCCATCTCCATCATCACCTCCAAAAAGATTAAAGGTAAACAGAGTATTAATGCAACCGGTCATGTTGTGGCCCCAGGGTTTATCGACATTCACGCTCATGGTCAGAATATTGGTGACTACCGTATGCAAGCCGTACAGGGCGTCACGACCATGCTGGAACTGGAGTCAGGTGTTCTGCCCGTTGCAGAGTGGTATGACTCCCAAGCGAACCGAAACCTTCCCATCAATTACGGTGCCGCAGCCGGCTGGACCTTCGCGCGTATTGCGACGTTTAGCGGGAAAGGGCCTGAAGCAACTCCTGAGTACTTCCAGAATGCCCAGAGTAGAAATGATTGGAAAATGGAGATTGCTACGCCTGAGCAGCAAGAGCAGATTCTAAAACTCACTGAACAGGGATTGGATGAGGGCGCAATCGGTATTGGTATTAATGCAGGGTACGCACCGGGCTACGGTCAGAAGGAATATTTTGCGTTAGCAGAGCTTGCGGCCAAGAGAGATGTGGCAACCTTTACCCACACCCGATACGCCAGCAACACAGAGCCCCATAGTTCCTTTCAAGCTGTTCAGGAGTTGATAGCCAACGCGGCCATCACCGGAGCTCATATGCATATATGCCATATAAACAGCTCATCACTTAAAGATATCCATGCAATCCTTAAAATGGTTGATGAAGCCTTTGAAAAAAAGATCAATATCACCGTTGGAGCTTACCCATACGGAGCGGCCAGCACAGTAGTCGGAGCAGCCATGTTCACGGGTGAGGGGTGGCGAGAACGCATGGGATCTACTGCCAACAATTTTCAGCTAGGACCCAACCGGATGACCGAAGAACAACTAGCCGACTACCAAAAGAACAAACCCGGGACATTCATCAACTGGCACTTTATTGACGAGAGCAATCCAGAAGATCTAGCGCTCCTGGACGCTTCCATCCTCCACCCCAGAGTTAATATCGAGTCGGATGAAATGTTCTGGATGCTTATTGATGGCAATCATATTGAAAACTACAGCGGCGAAGCTTGGCCTCTGCCCGAAAAAGCATTCTCACACCCCCGCTCTAACAGCGCATTTGCTAAAATTCTACGCTCGTACGTTAGGGAGCGTAAACTTATGTCTTTGCAGGAAGCATTACGCAAAATGTGCTTGATGCCAGCCCAGATTCTTGAGGACTTTGTCCCGCAGATGAAAAAGAAAGGACGCATTCAGAAAGGAATGGATGCTGATATCGTCGTATTTGATCCTGAAACAGTAGCTGACAAAGCTACTTACGAAGACCCAAACCATGCAGCAGTCGGCGTTCAGGCTGTAATCGTGAATGGATTACCAATCGTTGCAGATGGAAAGCTCATCACAGACGCTGCTCCGGGAAAACCAATAAGACGTCAGGTGAAAAAGTAAGCGAGGCTGACGAAATAAGATTGTACAGCATGCTGTATTGTTGACGATAAAAAAAGCTGTTTGCCAACCCTGTTCATGGGTCGGCAAACAACTTTTTTGTTAACTAGTTCAAGGTCTTAATACTAGTCGATATGAGGCATTGCAGTTGAAGGTTCAATCGTTGGCTGAGAACCGGGAACTCCTCCTCCGAAATCTACAGGAGAAGCATAGTATTTCTGAGTCCATTCCTTAATAGTAATTGGCTTGAAACGACTCTTAACAGGTTCGAACCGAATAGGCTGACCATTATTGACGCCTTTAAGTACTTTGGACTTCTTGACTACAATGGCACCGTTAACGATGACGTAAGGAATACCTGTTGAAGGGATGGTTCCTTTTTCATAGGTGGAATTGTCAGTTACCTTCTTAGGGTCGAAGATAGTAATATCTGCAACCATTCCCTGCTGCATACGGCCGCGTTCCTGCATAGAGGTCAGTCCCATCTTCCCGAGGGGAACGGCTGAGTTATAGCTGGACATAGCAATAATCTGCATTAGAGGGATGTCGTTTTCTCTCGCTAGGCGAAGGGCTTTAGCGAAACTACCCGACAGGCGCGGATGAGTATTCGGGAATTTGTCGTAAGGGGTATCCCATGTAAGGCCATCATCTGGAATCAAAGGCATACCATCAGTGATAATGGTAACACCTGGTAATTTGAGCCAGTCGATAATAGCGGACTTAGGCATTTTGTAGACTAAAACGGCTCTTGCGGGTTCTTTCTTGAGCATTTCTTCACGGCTTTTCTGTGTATAGAACTCGCCAGTCGCCACATCTTGAATTGTATCTTCATACTTATACCCAAGCTGGTCGACCCACATTTCAGGCTCTAAGAATACTGCATTCAGAGCTGTTGATCCTGCTGCATAAGGGTATATTTCGCCCCAAACGTTCATGCCCCGTTCACGCATACGGACCAGAAGTTCATGAACTAAGTTATAACCGGGATTATTAAAGTGACATGCTAGAGCCGGAGCACCTAGAGCTGCAGCATTAGCCAGCAATTCCTGAATGCCATTGGCTTCGGTTACTTCAGTACCGGGGGTGTAGCGGAAGTGAGCGCCAGTCTGTCTTCCATAGAGAGAAGCCAGATGTTGCAACTCAAAAAACTCTCGAGCTGAAACACCATCACGCATATAACCGAGGGTTGAGCCAACGCCTAGCCCTCCAGCTACCAAACCTTCGTCGAGGAATTGAAGAATCTTGTTTCCCTCTTCTAAGCTAGGCTGTCTGGAACTCCAGCCATTACCAGCCGTCCGGCTATGTACTGCACTTGGAGTGTCCTGACATTCCTTGAACCCATCAAGAACCTCGGAACGCGCGAATTCATGTGCTACAGCCTGCCCGTAGTTTATTTGATTAGTCCCAGCACGAGATTTATACCACTGGTCCAAATATGGTCCGTGTGTACCAATTTCGAGATCAAGAGCAGTAGTTCTTCCGTCACGAAGGGCTAGCTTATTAGCCCAAGGCCTGTCGTTATGCCAATGGGTATCAATGAACCCAGGGGCAACAACCATACCTTTAGCGTTGATGGTTTCTTTCCCTTTGATCTTTTTTTTAGTTATGATCGCAATACGACCATCTTTAACACCCACATTGGCAACGTCGTCAAACATGGTTTCCGGGTCCATTACCCGACCACCGTTAATGACAAGATCATAATCTTGTGCATTTGCGGTAAAGGTAGTGCAGAGCAACACCGCAACAGTCGCGATGAAAACTGCGATTCGTTTAGTCATTTCAGCCCCCTAGGCAATATTTAAAAACAATTAAGATAGTATAACAACTGTTGGTTAAAAAAATAACCAACAGAACCAAACCGACTTATTTGCCCGGTTTATAAAAAATTCTACCAGTATCAAGCTCCTGTTCAATATCATTAATGCTCGAAATAAAGACGTAATCCTCTCCATTATCCCAGTTCCAAGTTTTCCCAGTTACAAACTGCTTAACCGGAAGATCTGGAGCAACCAACTCAATGGAGTTCTTTACTGTGGAGATGACCTGCGCCCCCATCATGTCTGGATCTTGTGAAAGATGGGAAACAACCCACAATTCGTTTCCGACTTCACGAACTTCCGTTATCTGGATAGTCCACGTCGTATCTGGAACCTGAAGTTCAACGGTAATTTCTTTTCTGTTTTCGGCAATTGCTACTGAAAACAGGTACATTACAAGCGCAATTGCCAACGCAATTCTCATGCTACCCTCGACTGTTAAATTAGTTAGTTATTCGCAATGTAATTACTACGTTGCACTATAGCTATTATTTTGCTTGTTAAGCAATATTTTTTTTGTTTGAAGCACTCAATTATTTTGAAATTTAACTATTATCCGCCCCATGCAGGTTGTAGATTAATCTCATCGCCAACCATGTGAGTTCAAAGAATTGCTCACAAAAAATGCCCTTCTCAAAAGTATGGGAAGGGCGACGCTAAAGTGGATTAGGTGTAGATCTAAAAATTTAAACGAAGACGTAAACCGAAAATGGTTATATACTTTTTATCGGGATTGAGAACTGGATTGACCACTACCTGAATGTCAGGAGTCAAAGCTAATTGCTCCAATACTTGAAATCGGTAAAATGCTTCCACAGTATATTGGTCCACGTTCTCAATGTTGGACATATCGCTCGAAGCATGGCCCCATCCCAACCCCAAAGAAAGAAGATCGCTCTTCGACCGGAAAAAATGCCCAACTCCAACACTGACAGACTGATCGATCGGCATTCCTCCACCATCCGCCCAACTTAAACGAGCAAAAGGCAGCCAGTTTTCACCAACCAAATGATTTGCCGAAAGAGCAAGACCTTTACCGGCCCGGGCGCCCGTCTTCTCAACTCCATCCGCGTGCCAAGCTGTGAGATGAATGTTGTCCTCAAATTTTTTATTCCATGAAGAGAACCAGCCTATCTCTATATGCTTGAAATATTCATGATCACCAAAAAAAGTTTCAAACTCTTTCCACGGCTGGGTAGGATCTCCATTCGAGTTGGCTAATCCTCCAAGAACATAAAACTGATCACTCAAATTCCAGCGCACTGCTGCTCCCAATCCCTGAGATGGAAATGGAATAGTTGGAGCATTCAAAAAAGCGGAGTTTACAAAATCAGTCCAAGGATTCACGAAAGCGTATGTGTCAGTATAATCAGTGGAATCGACAATACCGACCGCAATGGCGATGTTCGTATCTGAGAATTCTTGTGTCCAATAAGCGTTAGTCAACGCCCAGCCCATGTCGGAAAAAGGCAAAGCCGTTAATCCTGCATAGCCGATTTCACCCCCCAAAGATTGCGGAGGGATATCCGTAACTATGGTATGGCGATTCTCCACTTTATATACGAAACCTCCGGCCCCATCAGAATCCTCTCCTAAAAGGAGCCACTTCCCATAGAAACGAAATGCTCCGCTCGCTGCGGTTTTATCTCCCATGCTACTAGTAGCCTCTTGGACAAAGGCGTTGTAGTCGAAACCAAATGCTAGCCCGGTTTGTTTTTCAAGCTGTTCTTTGAAGTCGGTGTATTCGTCAAGCCAACTGAAATCTGTCTTAATTGCAGGCTTGAGAGATTCATCTTTCTCCAGCACTGCTCCGACACTATTGGGACCTCCCAGTTGCACCTTATTTTGGGGAGAACTCGTGGCATTCGCTGTTTGAGCAAAAACAATAGGAACACCTAAAATAATCTGCTGAATGAAAATAAACAAAAACACGAAAAGACGCACATTTATCACCAATTTAATTTATGAAAAAGAATGACGTTTCAATATTTGATGCGGGCTAGTCCATGCCCACAGCAAGTTACTAATTGGACCATTGATCCGGCTAAGAAAAGAGGTGTATGGCTTCACTGCGTGCTATCCTCTCGCTCTGGCACAGGGAACAGGCGTTGCAAAATTCCTTGCGCAAGCACCGTATACAATGTCGCACCAAAGATGAGAATCAACCGGCGGAAGAACGCACTTTCAAAGTCGGCATCCGGCTTCATGGAACCTCCAACCAATATCAAGAAACAGGTTGCAGCAGATGGCATGTACCTAGCGTACTTCGAGTCAGAGAAAATCACCGCGCCGAACAGTAGAAAAACCAGCAGCAACATGGCCGCAAGAAAGAGAACAGAAGGGGTCAGCACTATTATATAATAGAAAGCCATTGCACTCATGCCACCGAGCAAGGTCGACACAAGAGAGCTGATCCCAGCAGCCTTACCCATAGAAAGCTCTGGTGTAAGCAGAAAAATAGCCGCAAACACCAGAACCAGAGCTTCGCTCGACCATTCCATAGAAATAAAGAGAATAGACAGCGGGAGAAGCACAATAGTACTTCTGAATGCAAAAAGGTGCGGAACTTCCATTGGCCGCGGGGCAACCTTTTTCTGAACACTGGATACAGAAGAATGCGGAAAGACATTCCACACAAAGAGGGTTACGACGATTGCCAAGATTCCGCCCAATACAATGTGGGTAAAAACCGTCCCGGAAAGAGTTGCACTTGAGCTGTGTAATAGCGGCAGCAAAGTAAATGAAACCAAGCCCAGAGTGACAAAAATCTGAGACATGCCTCTGTAGCAGGAGTAAAACAGGCAGAACAATACGAGGCCCTGAGCGGGGATAAAAACAAGAGGAAACGGAAAGAAAATGCTCGCAAACAGAAACCCTACAAAAAACGCCCCGACTATAACCATAACAAGCTGTAGCGCAGTACCCAGACCAAAGGATTTAAGGGGCTGGCTCAGGAACTTGACGACCAGAACTGGCGCGACATATGCCATAGGCCAGTTAACGCAAAAGGCTATGAGAGCGGTCACAGTGGCTCCAACTGCAAACCTCGAAATGCGCGAATCTAGTTTAGTGTTATCTAACATAGGAAAGAATGCTAATTAATCTAATCCATATCCAACCAAGAGTATCGAAGAGAAAATTGTCTCCGGCATAGACAACCAGATCGGCCTGACCTCCTACACGCCGCAACCCCTTCGCACTATCATCAGCAAAGGCAATGATTACGGGAAAACGTTGCGGTTCTCGAAGCCAACCACTCTTTGATTCAACAATAGGCAGACTACCAGGAGCTGTCTCCTTTCCTGTCGCCACACCGTATCCTATGCTGATAACCTTACCCTGAAAGACCCTCCCAGGAGCGATATCAAGGGCTATGTCGACCTCGTCTCCGGAGACAATGTTTCCGATACAGTTTTCACGCATAGCAGCTTCGACCCATACATCAACGGAAGAAATAAAAGTCATGATCGCTTGTCCGGCTTTAACCGTATTACCCTCACGAACCTGAAGGTCTGTTATTGCGCCATCTGTAGGGGCGGCAATTACTGTTCTTTCCAAATTTATTTTAGCATCGCGCAGATTTGCCAAAGCTTCCCTGATTCGGGGATTCTGCTCATCACCTTTTCCCAACTGAGTAATCTTGCTTCGCAAATTTGCCTGAGCATCATCTAAGGAAGCCCGAGCTTTCTTGAGCTCAGCTCTTGCCGAATCACCCTCGGCTTGCGCCAGAACGCCTTTTTTCTCCAACTCAAAAACACGTTTCGCTTGCACTTTGTAATTTGAGTACTGAGCCGCGGCAGAGGCTACTTTGGCCTCGGCAGACTCGATGAGCTGGGCGTCCCCCCCAACAGATTGCATTACCTGATCCAAAGTAGCCTGAGTACGGCTAACCGCGATCCGGTAATTCTTGTCATCAATACGAGCAAGAATATCTCCTTGCTTCACCAACTGGTTGACTGCAACGCTAACCTCTGAAAGATCTCCTCCGATTTGGGGAGTCATGGGGATGACGAATCCCTGCACTCGGGCCAAAGTAGTGAAAGGTATATACCTATCCGCGACCACGGAGATTAGAAAGATGGCTATACAAACAAAAAAGACTGTGAGAACAGCAGATTTAACTGGATCACTTTGAACGGGACTGGCCTCTGTATCATCAATCTTTTCCGGTTTTTCGTCATCGTTCACTATGTCGGGCACAACGTTATCTCCTAATGTCTAATGTAATGATCCATTATCACGTTTTTGTCTTAATTATATTCTAAATCGTCCCTGTTTGTCATCTTTTACATCTAATTGGAAGGGATGAGCGAGCAGAAACCATCGTAAAACAGATGAATTTTATTTTTAATTCATCATGCACCTGCTGAAAACAATAATGGGATGAGAGCCTTCATTCTGTCAAGAATCCACACGCGATATTTTCAACGGTAATCGCTACCAACATGGCGCAGCCTCTAAATGAAACAAGCTGACGCCGAATATACGTATGCATCCACTTTCTTGGCTTTAAAGTTTTTTTCTCTTGACCTCTAGGTGGGACCATATACGCCTTCGGCTCAACGCAAAACATATTACAATTTCAAAATGCCCACGCCCTAAGCACAAAGGATTAACAATTTTATATGATTCAAATGTCACGTTTTAACCACTAAAAACTTGACAAATAACAAAAGGAGAATAACTTTATTTCAGGAGCATATTAAATCATGCAAGTTTCAGCGCAGATAAATAATTATATAGAATCGATCCCACCGGGGAAGATCATCACTTATCAGAACTTTCGGGACTTGCAGAAAAGCAAACCGCAAGCTCTAGCAAAGGCTTTGGAGCGTTTGGTGAAAAAGCAGGTTTTAATCCGGCAGGCAAAAGGAACTTTCTATCGCCCAAAGGAAACCATTTTTGGGAAGGTCAGCCCTTCTGACGAGGAACTTATTTCTTTTCTGACACGCAAAGACGATAGGATTACCGGAATCCTCACCGGACAGTCCGTATACCTCAAACTTCAGATAGCCACGCAGGTTCCGAACACTCTGACCATTGCGAGTATCACTCCTAGAAAAAAACAAACTGTGGGTAAACTTCAAGTCCAGTTCGTGCGCAGTTATGTTTCATCAATAGAGAAAGAATACATCCCACTGATAGAGCTGCTCGAAGCTCTAAGGTTCATCAAGAAAGCTCAGGATTGCACACCGGACGAAATTGTTGCTGCGGTCGGGAAAAGGATGGAAGACCTTACAGAAAGCGAATTGAAAAGACTGGTTGAGTTTGCGAAAGCATACCCTCCCATGGTTCGAACCCTTTGTGGATCCCTTTGCGAAACCATTCCCGAAGGGTTAGCTAAACCCTTTCTAATCGAATCGTTGCGTACTACTTTGAACCCATATACGAAATACAAATTGCCAATATCTAATACGATTCTGAAAAACAAAAAGGCATGGGGTATAGTGTGAAGCTTCACGAATCCGAAGAACTTTTTGAAGACGCGATACAGGCCACAGCAGAACACCTCCGCCTGCAAAATATCTTCATTGAAAAAGATTACTGGCTGACATTGGCCCTCTATCGCATTGCCCAGACAGACCTTGCAGATGCGACCGTTTTCAAAGGCGGGACTTCACTTTCCAAAGCATACGGTGTGTAATATGGAATAATTAACACCGATAACACAAAACCTTTAAAACGAACTTGAATGCATCAAGTCATAGATATGCAAGTAGAATAAAACACACGCTTGCATCTTAAAATATTCAAACTAAGGAGTAATGGGTTCCTGAATAGTAATGCCAAGGTAGGCACAGGCTTCTGCATAGACATCGATTTCTGAATCAACCCCTACTTCAAAACTAACTGCCAGTGCATATGGGACTTCGTCGTCAAGATGTCCAGCTTGTTTACGACAAATGACATTCAGCTCTAAATCATCATTAAGAGGCACTGCTCTGGTCCCCTCAAATATATTGTGAATGAGTGTACCCCTTTCTACTGTAGTATTTGGCGGCTGGAGTATATTCTTTCGTTCAACGCCACATTCTCCCCCATTAGGTTTCAACTCTAAAACGGCTTGACGATATTGCTGATGCCTTGGATTAATAGGAGAAAACCATGCAAGTGTTGTAGTAAGCCTTCTAATCTCTTTTCGAGCAGAAAGTGAAGGAGGTAAAGGAATACGAACCTTATGACAACGGTCAACTCTAATACTGTCCCAAAATATCAGCGTTGCGCGTTGAGCAGTACAAGAAAGAACTCGTGAAATATCGGGACGCCCGAGACCTAACAATCTGGCAATATTGGTACGGCGTGGAGAATGTTGGCGGGGGCCTATCGGTTCTATAAGTTTATCTAGCTTATCTAAGCCCTTAGGCCAGCTACAACCATGCACAAGCAACGCTTTAAGCATGACAGCCCGATGTGACTGTGGGACATACGAATCAGGAAACATTTCACCTAATTCGTCGAGCATGTCATTGAGCTGAATTGATCTCCGAGTGATTAAAGCAGCGGCATTACTTGTGCCACAAGTATTTGTTGTACCATTAGAATCACCTGCTCCAGAGGGGGCAGCAACTCGCTGACCGCTGAACCGGGAAGGTTGCACTGAAGGAATCAATGAACAACACCCTCCGCTTGGCATAACTCTGCCGAGAATACGTCCTCCATCGTAAAAAAGATCAGGTTTGATAGTTCGCTTGTGCCCTAAACCAACAGCCGAGATAGGGCTTGGTCCATTTCCTTGTGGAAGTATATCGCAAAATTGTCTTGGGGTGGCTACGTCACAATGATCGGCATGCCATGCACCAACCGTCATAGCGTTTATTGCTTCTGCTGGAGCAAGCAAAGACCTATTTCGCATATCCAAAGCAAGGGCTTCGAAATAGCAATCTTGTAATTCATCTTCTGAAAGATTTTCAAAATTAATAGTGCTCGTTTGAGAAGGAAATTCTAGATTATGAGAATGATTGCCAGCACTGACTACAAACAACAAGTTATACTTGAAGGCTAGGTAATCAATAACTCTTGCCCATGAACTAATCCTATTAGCATAAGGAGCTTTAGGATCTCCAAGAGAGTGATTGATAACAACTACATCTGGAGCTATTGCCTCGTGGTCAGCCGTCCCTTCCTTTAGCCTTTTGACTGCATTGTAAATAACATCGATAGCGAGCTGATCTTGTGGTGTGGTTTCATCAAAGCCACCTCTACCGTTCTCTACTGCTTGCAAAACAGGCATAACAAGCAACTTCGTATTAAGTGGAGGCTCATCGTTACAGTGAAGATCTCCATGAAGTATAAGCGAAGCCATTGCAGTACCATGGTGCCGTTTATCTGCGGGACTCCTTGACTCTAAATCAAGAAAATCATCAATTATGATTCTGCCAGAGAGGCAGTTATGGTTGGCATATGGATAGCCATCTAATAGTGCTGCTACGGGAGAATCAAAGCTTTCCCCCATCGGAGTCTCTGTTGTTCCGAGTGAATCGGAAGGCGTGCATAGAGCCATTGTTCTTGGTGTCAGGTGCATAACGGCATCAAGGCTTGCGAACGGATTTGTCGTAGCTTTCTGAAGGAACGAAATATCATGATGCGGCAGCTCTGCAAGCACGCCATAATATTGCGCTTCGACTTCGATGAATATATTCAATCAATTATGGTGAGCCCATCTGAGATGACACAAGTCATCATCAACCTTTTGAGCAATTCGGCGTTAGCTATACGCGAGCAGTTTAAAACTCAAGGCGGAAAAAAGGGCGATATTGTTATCAGCACAAAAGCCACCGACTCCAGTGTGCTCGTATCTGTTGCTGACAATGGTACTGGAGTTCCGAATGAAATAAGGGATAAAATCTTTGACCCTTTCTTCACCACTCATGAAGTAGGAGAAGGAACTGGCCAAGGTCTTTCCATCTGTCAACGTATTGTCGTTGAGAATCATGATGGCACTATTGAATTTCAAACAGAGCTAGGCAAAGGGACAACGTTTGTCATTACCTTGCCCAGGTAGCCGGTATCGGATCGTGGTGACCGTCAGTATGATTAATGACCCCACTGATGGTAAAAACGTGCGGTCATGGCTATTCTATATCATCCACAGTAAGTAATATATTAGGTGGAACAGCTCCATTGTAATACTTTTCCAATATTTGTTTGATGGTTCCATTTTCTATCAGCTGACGTACTCTATTTTGTAAAAAGGCAATCATTTGATGATTGTTTTTGTCTATTACCAGAACCAAAGGGTCATATTTTTTGTAGGTAGAAAGTTTGAACATATCCTTTTGTAACGGAAAATGTCTGCCTACAATATCTAACAGTGTCAGGTCCAAGGAACTCATTACATCCACGCGACCAATTTTCAACATTTTGATTATGCTTTCATGACTGGAAACTTCGTGTACTCTTTTTGAGTGTTTTCGAAATATTTCGATGTTGTTTGATCCGCGCAACTCTCCTATAGAACGTCCTTTCAGATCTTCCAAATCTTTGATGTCTGTACTATCCACTCTTATCAAAAACGCCCATCTTACGTTGAAGAGTGGGATATATACCGAGTGTTCTTCCATGTTTTCGTTAATAAAAGAGCCTTTTGCCCGGACAATAATTCTATTGTGCAAATCATTACTGTATGTAGTTATTGCTCTTTTCATTGGATAAAATTCAAAATGAACATCATGACTAGTTTCCTCAAATATTACTTCAACTATTTCTGCAACGGCTCCCTGAATATCATTTTCTTTGTATAGGTACGGGGGGTAGTGAAATGATTCAAGAATGAGAGTTTCACAGGAGGACTGCAAGGGAAAAAAGGTCAAGAGTACAAAGGCTAAGGTACAAAAGTAATATTTACACATAGAACTCTCCTACGTTTTAAGTTAGCATATGGATGAATTTCTAGCAATTATCCTTACTGTCTTTCGTATAGCGTGATCTTGCCAAAATTTTCTAGACACTCAGTTAAGTGCTATTGTGACTTTTAGAGAGGGAAAACAAACTCAGTAACCCCCTTTAAACTTTTGTGTCTTGGATAACCATTTGCACCCCAAGATACCATAAAATCTCGAAAAGATGTTATCCGGTTAAAAAATAGTTCAATCATTTCAGCAGTTGTGAATGTGTCTGCTGGCATGGCATTCAAAAGGTCAAGAGCTCAATTATTTTCAGATTCACCACTTTTTTTCAATAAAATTATCCATTTAGGGGAATAGCTTAATCGTTTTTTTTGTGAGGATAACCATTTAGATAACATTTTTAATTTTTAGTAATTGATTTTGAGTATCAGATTCTTAGTGAACTTTAATTGTCTGATCAACGCACCTGTTGGCCGGATTTTCTTTTATATATACATAGTTTTAATTTGGTGAACATGAATTAAAAAGACAGGCCAACCAGCATTGCGCTGAATGACCTGCTTTCTTATAGGTGCCAAAGGTGTTGAAACTAGTATTAATTATTGTGGTGGAGAGCCTGTCGTCATATGTGCAAAAGCTGATAATATTACTTGGTGCATGCTGTCTTTAAAAGCTAATCGATCAATCAGAATACGTTACAATTCAGGCAACAAACTTACTGCACGTTTCTTCTCACTCCTCTGATCTTTCATTTTATACCTCCAAATCTCACATTTTCAATAAAAATGACTTCACAACAACAATAAGCTTTATTTCTGACTACACTCAATAGCACATATTTACAGACTTAATTTCGTGCCAGCCAAGCGAATATTTTTTAGTTTTATCTTAAACGCCCCGACAACCGCTCCAACTCGCTCAAGACTCTTTCCAAGTCGCTCTGCAAGTCCCGACAACCTTGAACCTCCCTTGTCAGTTCGGCAATTCTCTCGTCCTGCTCGCTTAATCTCCGGCTTTGCTCCTTCTCTATTCTTCTCAATGCCTCCGATAAGTTCTGACTCAACTCGTTCATAATCTACCTCTTTAGTAAAAGCGCAGGACTTCCGCTCTCTGTGCGTGTTATTTCCAGCTTCATTCCCTTGGGGAAGACCAGATATTTTTGATTCTCGGTCTGATATGCGTTGATCTTCCATGCTGTAAATTTGCTTATATTCTTCTTCTGGCTTGCTATTTGTGTGTTGATTTCTTTTAACTCCTCGTAATTCTCGTTGATTCTCCAACCGTAGAATCCTGTTATGGAGACCGACACTATGACTAGCAGCAAAGCGGATAGGAAATTTGCCAGTAAATTTTGCCTCCAATGATAAGCCGAAATTGCGGACTGCCTCTTTCTCAATTTTTGCAGTTGATCGTCCATATCGTTTTTGATTGTATTCAGCTCGGCTGCGGCGTACTTCCTCAAGCTCTCGCTCAAGTCGTGAAATACGCTCTGCACGGCTTGCTCCATTTCCTGCGACTGCGAGTTCACCTGCTCTTTCAATTTGCTTGTCAGCTCTCCAAGATGCTGCATAGATTCCTCCTTTCATCCTGATTCGTTGACCGTCCTGAGACGACTCTAGTGTGATATAATTTTTGCCTTTACGTGGGATGGAAAAACCTGCTTTTTCCATCCCTTCAATTAAATCATCCCTATTTTGATAAACGCCCTTAGAAATTCCCTGAGCCAGATAATCCGTAATTTGCTGCTTCAGCTCTGCCCGTTTGTTTTTGCTGTCAAACTGAATTTCCTTCCCCGACTGAACAACCCGCGCCCGCTTCGGATCATCCGGCCTTGCCCACTCCATTCGCTCGTTCCATAAATCCCGCCAGACATCATATTGCTTCTGCCAGCCCGGTGGACATGCATTCATAGCCTTATCTTGAGTCAATTCCGTACGTGGGATTATGAAATGCATCTCATGATGCCCTGCGTGACTGTGCCGAACCCACAAGACCGAATATTGATCAGGGTCCATGCCTGCGAAAGCTGTTTTCTCAAAATCTTCCATGATCTTCTTTTCAGTTTCGGGCGAAACCTGATCTTCTGGAGCCCATGAAAGAACGCCGGAAGTATACTTCCATTTACGATCAGTTGAGCCGATCACCTTTCGGACTATCTCTGGGTCTCCGCGCAAAACTTCAGGCGGCGATTCTTCACGCCCCTTCCGTTTCGGATCAATCACGTAATTAACGGCTTTGGCTCCATCACCCTGACCATGGGCGAAAACCTTCATATACATTTCAGCTCCTTCTCGATGGCGGTCAGCTCAGCAAGAACTAAAAGTGAATCAGCACTGCTCTTGTGCGTATTTGCCCAGCGGGCAAGTTGATTCAGATTATTTCCGATACGAGCCATGTGAAGTAATTTCTCTCTTTCAATTTTACTGCGGCGCACTCTGGTCTGACCCAAACGCACGCGAACAAAATCGGCCATGCTCATTCCGCTTTCAGATGCCATTGCTAGAATTAACTCTTTGTCCTTTGGACTCACTCGCATGGACAGATTTTCTGTTTTTTTGGCGTTATTCATAATGTATTTCGTCCAGAGGGTTTGAAGGGAGGCGGTAGCAACTCCCTCACCAGCCCCAATGTTTTTGCGGAGCAAAAGTGTGACATTGGGTAGGCTGGCTTAGCAGGAGAAGCACACTCCAATCAGAGCACCTGAACCTGCTATGCGTTAACCCTACTTTTTCTTTTTTATTGCGATTTTTGCGAACTTTGCGAATTTACTACTTCAATATGAACCATGCGAATTTTGCGAACTTACTCTCAAAGCGGTTTGAGTAAATTCGCAAAATTCGCTTTATTCGCACAAATAAAATAATTTTCGTGGTCTTCCGCCACCTTCAGGCTTCATTTCATCAAGCCGTATATTTTTGCTGGCAAGGAGGTTGTTTAGGGCAACGGTCATTTTCTTTTTCGAGATGTGATTTCCAAAAAACTTATACAACCCAGAAGTGTCCAAGCTTCCGCCCGACTCCTCCAAAGCTTCTAATATTTTCTGACATGTCGAATCTGTTTCCATACCCGCAAAAATAAACTGCGCTGACTGTTCGCAAAAATCCCAAAGAGCAAGCGCAGCCCTGAGATGCGAAAGTTCAACACTCTCGCATCCATCAAGCAGGGCATAAATGAGAGCTATGCGCCTGACATATGCTTCAGACCGATTGAGCACTGAGCCGAGAAGATCAGCTCGCTCTTTTGCAAGAAAGGGATAGATGTCTCCCCACTCCTTTTTGGCTTTAGGACTAAAATCAATCTGAGAACGTGACTTTGATAATTTTAGAAGGGAGATCAGTTTATCTTGAAATTGTTTCACCATAGAAACGTTGAGCGGCTCGGGGAATGGAATCAGTTTTGTTCTGCGAACGCAGAGCCATAAAAAGCGGTTTGCAAACCCATTAAATATCTCGACTCGATCAAGACGGGCGTGCAGTTCCTGCAACGTAATATGTGTGGTAATTGCTACGTGGGGATTTGTAGCCACAAGCCTGCTGGTTTTGGTTAACGGCTCAATGGTTCCACCATCAAACAAAGTGCGGATGATAGTTGAAAGGGTATTCCCTTCCCTTTTAGTACAGGCAAGAGCTCCAGCAAATTCTTGATCAAGGATAAACAGCCGTTTGTCCTCAACTCCAAGATCTGTGGTAATAGTTTCGCCAATGCCCGTAGCTTTATCAACATGATACTTCTGCTCTGAGTCACGAATGGCATGAATCAATCCTTCCCCACTGGAAAGCGGACCTTGAGAAGTGTGAGCGGGTATCCATTCCTTTTCAGTAAAGCTGAAAAGTTCACGAATGGGCAAAGCGGATGTTCCTTTCCGCGCTTTAGAACTTTGCCCGACCAGCACAACATTAATCCGGCCATACTGTTTTTCTCCAGCAAACATGTGCGGAGAATGACCGATCTCAACACCAAAGCGGCATAAGAAAGTAGCTAGGACAGCAATAGGATCTGCTTCGGATTGTTCGACTGCAAATTGTGCAAATTCCCCAGCCAAACCATAGAAGACATTCTTAGCAGGAACAGGCCACGGAGCAGTTTCAAGACTCGAATAAGGGTTGCTCTCTTCGACAACCTTTTTACCAGCCTTAACC
This sequence comes from Maridesulfovibrio spiralis (SeqCode), assembly GCF_048571135.1. Taxonomy (NCBI): domain Bacteria; kingdom Pseudomonadati; phylum Thermodesulfobacteriota; class Desulfovibrionia; order Desulfovibrionales; family Desulfovibrionaceae; genus Maridesulfovibrio; species Maridesulfovibrio spiralis (SeqCode). Next base: position 207,326 of record NZ_CP182344.1, read on the forward strand.
CCACTCTGAATTGTTTTCTGAATCTCCTGCGGACCTAAACCTGTTTTTAAAGCTACTTCAGCAACATCATCAATACTCGCTTCACCTGTTTTGCCCAAAGCAATATCTTTCCCAACCTGAAACGCTGCCTTGTTAAGCGAATCGTTCCGAGTTCCTTCTTTGGCATTAAGTAGAGATTGAACATATGGAATATTTTTATTTGATGAGTTCGAAGCTGATAGTCCAGACTTAGAATTTTGAACAATCAGCTCGATCAGCCAAGCCGGAGCCTCAACAGGTAAAACTTCGGTTATCCATTGATAGCTATTCCCTGATTTATGAACAGACGGTGGCAGGATTACATAACCGCCAGAGCCCCTGATATCGAGACCCAATCCAATTTTACCGGCAGAGTTGCGGATATCCACTCCCGCCGGCTTGGAAAAGAAAAGATGTCTTCCACCACTTCCAGTTTGCTGGGTCAAAGTTTCAGGTAATCGAGAATTATTGCTTTCAAGGAAGGCTAGAGATTCTTCTCCATGCGGAGGGTCAATATCTAAGACAAAGCTATTTGCGCCAGTAGGACTTCCAATATTTGCATCAGGAAATCTCTGCCACCAAGCATTGATTTGATCTAAATCTGTGCTCGCAGCATTAAATCCGCCAGAAACACAGGGGCGTTTATCAGTACATGGAAAGACGGGAATCCCAGAACGAGCGTACAGCAAAGCGGCACTGCTTATACTAGATGCGTTTATATGAAGGTAATCCAGCATGGCTTAATCATTCCCTGTGCGGGATTCAAGCCACTGAACAAAGCTATCACGTTCATAAACAACGTGACCACCGATTCTACGTGATTCAGGACCATGCCCTGCTGAATCAAGATTTGCCATGTATCCCACGCTGATCAAGTTACCAAGATATTTAGGCAACTCCTTACGAGGAATGATTGGAGGTAGTTCAGCTAAAAGATTTTTAAAAAACGTATCTTGACGTTTTGGTTCCTTAGTCACTCTATTTAATTTCTTAAAAGACATGAAGTCATCTCCAGAGTTGTGATTTCCTCTGAAGGTAACTGCAAGACTAGGGAATAATAGGAATATTACCAATATTCCTTTTTGCGCAAAACTCCTGTATTTTCGGGACGATATCCTTTATGTCTTTGTAATAGACTCTTCTAAATGTATCTTCTTTAATCTGACTACTCCTCTCCGGGTCCTCCAACAAACCTAAATGTTCAACCACTCCTCCACGCAAACAGACCTTAACTTCATAGCCATCAATATTGCGAGTTTGCAGAGGGCTCTCTGCCAAATGCTCTACAAGCCATTTCCACAAGGAATCAAAAGTTAGAATATTGCCTTCGTTGACAAAATCATAAGAAATAATTGCCAAGTAAATATCCCTGCGGTGGTGGTCTTCTTCAAGTTTTGACAGAAACAGGATTACACCAGCATTAGCATCTTCAATCGACTCTTCGCTTTCGCCTAACAACTCAACGTTTGGCAACTCAATAACTTCAACGTCTGAACGCTTCTCAGCAGATTCATTATTCATTTTAGAATTAACAGGAACTTTGGCTTGTTGCAGAGCTATGCCACTTAGGTCTTCTGACACGTTCTCAGAATCCGACGTATCTTCAAGAGGCGGTATGTAAGGAGCCATCAGCTTTTCGGCCCCCTCACATGAAAGATCTGCTAACGACTTTTCCCGTTCCATTTCAAAGTTTAATAAATCCCGATCCAAAAGGCTCCTATTCAGCAAGAATTCCAATTCTTTCCCATTCTCTAAAATTCTTTCAAATAGGGGATTATTAATAGTTCCAGTTTCCTTATACTTCTGCACAATAATGGATGATCCCATGAAAATTTCTAAAAATACTCTCTGAAATATAATTGTTTTTTGAAAATGTCCTGAATCAGAACTTTCCGCGAAAAGCTTCAAGTAATCTCCAGCAAAGATATATTCAGGAAGTGACGTGAATGAGTTGAAAACATAAGGACTGGATGTGTGAGCCTCAAAATCTGGATGGTAATATTCTTGGTCAATACCACTTAAGCAAAATATAGAATTCATCTCGGCTAACGATCTAAATAGTGATTTGTTGATCATTAAACCGTTAAGAGCAGCTATGTTTATACTTGCCAATAACTTGCAAAAAACGTCTGAAAGCCCCTGTGCATTTTTCTTATTTGCAGTCGTTATTTCTTTACAAAGAGAAGTAGCTACACAGCGGAAGGAGTATATTTCGGTACGATGTTCTTCTTCATTCCTTTTCTGCTGCTCATTCTCGCAAAAAATATTCTTAAAAAGTAAAAGGATATCAGAATAAAAACTTTTCTTATCAGGCCTTTTTGAGCATAGGCTCTGCTCACGATCTTGCTTCTTAAATAATGTTGAAAACATAGAAAATCCTCTCATTCTTTTTCTCATGAAGAGTGACATAATATGAAGGTATTTTGAAGTGACACTAATAGGAGGCATAAAAAATGGTACCAAACTGGTACCTCAGATGACAGAAACAAGAAAAGGCTTAGAAGGAAAACCTTCTAAGCCTTTGATATCTATGGTGGAGCTGGAGGGAATCGAACCCACGGCCTCTTGAATGCCATTCAAGCGCTCTCCCAACTGAGCTACAGCCCCACTTGCGTTGGGTGAAGAAGTATTTATAAAAACATGGTCCAGCTGTCAACAGCCTGAAACAAATTAAATTCAAAAATTTCAAGTATTGCCGTCATCATCATAATCCTGCGGACCTTTAACAGGCAGACTGATCACAAACCTGGTCCACTCGCCCGGTTCAGAGAATACTTCCATTAAACCTTCATGCTGCTTTACAATAATAAAATATGATACCGACAGCCCCAGTCCTGTCCCTTTATCCGGACCTTTGGTTGAAAAGAAAGGCTCAAAAACCCTTTGACGTGCTTCCCCGCTCAAACCGGGGCCGTTGTCTTCAACTTCAATAATATTCATTCCGTTTCGGGTATAATTTCTGAGAATAATTCTGGGGGTGTTGTCACCGAAATCCTTTTCAGCCATTGCGTGAGCAGCGTTCTTTAGTAAATTGAAAAACACCTGCTGAATCTGATTACCGTAACAAATTACGTTGTCGGACGATTGTTCATACTCCCTTACAATTTCAATTTTTTTGAAATCATAATTTTTCTTCAAATCATAATCATTGCTGACAAGCTTAATGGTCGTATCCATAAGTTCCTGAACCCGATTAAGGACCAGAGACTTCTCGTTCCTACGGCTGAAGCTGAGCATATCCTTGATGATCTCAGCAGCTCTTTTACCTGACTCAAAAATGGAAACCACCATTTTATCACAATCACGAACCTCAAGATAATTCACGATATTTTCAAACGAAGTGCCACACTCCTCAGCAACCTTCCTATTCACAGGGATATCCCGAAACAATCTGGTCTGAAGATTCTGGCACGATCCTACAATAGCGGCCAAAGGATTATTGATTTCATGGGCCATGCCTGCCGCAAGACCTCCAAGCGACATCATTTTTTCATTCTGAATGATAAATTCCTCAGCCAGCTTCTCGTTAGTGATATCCCTTAACTCAGTAACCTGAACAACTTTACCCTTGTATGGTATGTTTCGGGATTCCAGACGTGCCGAATATTCTGTGCCGTCTTTATGGACACAGTTAGCCCTGTAATCCCTCTCGAAACCTTCTGAAATATTATTTTTAACTTCAGCCCGGGATTTATCAGCAACAAGCCGGAGTATATCCATTCCGACCAGTTCATCTGAACGGTATCCTGAGATATCAACAAGACCTTGATTACAATCCAAGATGTGTCCATCATCATGAATGGCAATCCCACCGAAAGAAGCATTGTGCAATGCCCTGAACCGCTCTTCGCTATCGTGAAGTTCCCGCTCCGCAATCTTTCGTTTGTTAATATCTATTACACTTGAAAAAATCACATTCCGGCCTTCCATAGGGATAGGTCCGGTATAAACATCAACATCGCGGACAGACCCATCAGCTAAAACGTGCCTCAATTCAAACCGCGTAGCTTCATGACCAATTACTTTTTTCATTCGCTCCCGGATAACTTCCGGGCCATCTGCGTTGATATCACAAAGATTCTTGGCTGTTATTTCCTCAACAGACCAGCCATAAAAAAGACTTGCCGCATTGTTGGCTTCAAGGATTCTACCGCTATCAGAATCAATCAAAAGCATCGCAACAGAGTTGAACTCAAACATAGCCCGAAATCGTTCTTCGCTCATTGAAAGTGCTTTCTCGGACTTTTTCCTTATTTGAACTTCATGCCCAAGCTCTTCAAGCATGCACTGCAAATTACGGGTCATGGAATCGAAAGCCTGTGACAACTCCTCAATTTCCGCAAAACCGCGGATGGAAATACCGGGATAAAAGCCCTTATCCTTAATATTTAAGGCTGCTTCAGTTAAAAGCTTTACCGGACGACTGATACGGCGGGTTATGCTGAGCGTAGCAAAGAAAACCAAACCTACAGTGATAAATGTTGCCAGCAGGGCTACCCCCGCAGAATACACAGCAGGCTCCAGAGCAGTCCGAGCCAGCTTTTCTGCAATAACGGTAAACTTAAGCTCTCCCATCGCCAGTTCTGCAGCAGCCCCGATTACATATTCCCCACTAAGGCTTTTCCGGATTTTGGCACCGCTAACAGCCGGTATTTTTTTTTGGGCGAATACATAAGATGGATTAGGGTGAGCCAGTATTTGTCCGGAATCTCCCACAAGAAACAAACACTCACCGTACAGACAAGCCTGTTCAGAAACATCACGCCACGCCATGCCGAGACGAAGTTCTGCCAACAGGACAAGCCCGACCCTACCTGTCTCCCTGTCCAGCAAAGGAACCCCGATCTGCAGCAGGGTTCCAGCACAGTTCTCCCCGGTATAAACCTGACCATAGGAGATCGTCCCGGAAGACATAACTTTATTGAAAAGCAATTCGTCGGAAGTATCCAACGGCTCAGATTTACCATACACACTGCTGGAAGATGCCCGGGCTTTTACACGACCGGCCGGATCAAGAATTATTATTGCACAGATTTCAGACTGTCTTGCGACCATCTCCTTGACAACATCCTGTGCTTCTTGATCTGAAAAGTTTATAAAATTCCTGAACTGGTTAAGGCTATAAAGCTTATCTTCCAACACTGAAAAATGATGTTTGAGATCATAAGCGACGTCTCGTGCCTTGCTTTGCTCTTGCTGGAAAGAAGCCTCAATCTGCCCGCTGGCAATCCAGGCAGTCAGCATGACTCCCAGCACCACCAGCGGAACCAGAGCAAGAATAATGTAAGAGCGGAATAATATTGAATAGAGAGATCGCATTACAAACCTGATTTTTTACCTGACAATTTTATGAGCCTGCCGCAAAACTTCGTCGCTGATATCAACGCCGATTTCCTTGGCTGTCTTAAGATTAACAAAAAGATAATCCTCGGAAACTTCCACTGGAAGTGCAGAGGTTGAAGAACCGGAAAAAATCATCTTTGCGAGCCGGGCACTCTGACGCCCGATTTCATAGCCGTTGAATCCATACCCGGTCAGCGCCCCCTGCTCCACCTGCTTAAACCGGGCAGAAGAAAGAGGAAGTTTCCGCTCTAGGCAAAGCTTAACAAAATCCCTGATTCTGGACATAACCAGTCCATCCCTCGGCAAAAGCACAGCGTCCACATCAACTGGAACATAACTTTTATCCCCGAGCACATCAGTATCTCTGGAAAAAGGTTTCGTAATCAGCTCCAAGCCAACTTTCGGAGCTGCTTCTGCTAGCATTTTTAGGCTAGCCCGCGCACTTTTATCCATTGGACTATATGGCACAAAGACCCTCTCAACCGAAGGCACAACATCCTTCAAGGATTGCAAACGGCGGCCATCGCTTGCCGACAACCGCACTCCCGTAAGGTTACCCTCCGGCATTTTCATATTTATTACTATCCCGGCAGACACAGGATCATTCACCGGAGCAAAGATAACCGGAATATCCATGCCAGCCGTCATTTTCTTAGCCACAGCCGCAGCCGGAGTAGGAGATGCAAAGATTAAGTCGGGCTTTCTATCGAGCAACTTCTGCATATACTCGGCAAGGGCTTTCTTAGTCGGGGCCGGACCGTCAAATTCATAAATAACATCTTTACCTTCACGGTATCCGAGTTCATTCAATCCGTCTTTGAACCCTTCCAAAGTAGTAATATTATTACGAGTAAATTGTAGCACGCCAACTTTATATACTTTCTCTTTCGCACCAAAGGGCAGGAGAACATATAATAATACAACTAAAACAACGAGAACACCACCTGCTGCCCAAACAGCTTTACGCATACCCTCCTCCTTCAGCCGATAATTAACCCTTTTTTAAAATACTAAAAACAACCTTGCCGGTAAACAGCAATGTAAAGTCATTCTTGCAAACAAATCACAATGAAGGTCGAACTTCTACAGTATTATCGTTCAATGTAGTTGCTTCCCCAATGTCTGAAAGACGTTCGTGATGCAATGCGTTGACCAGATTCCTGTTATATGACTGAGATGATTTAAATACCCCGGCAGCAGCCACTGCACCTTTTGCGACCAGCGGAGCTACACGGGCGGTGAACACAACCTCTCCGAGCTCGTTAAATGCGACAACCTTATCTCCGTCTGAGATATTGCGTTCCGCAGCATCTTCAGGATGCATCTCAAGCATCATGGGACCGCGTTGCGCGACAAGCTCATCACGTTCCAGAAAGATAGAGTTCAGGGTATCAGAGCTGGGGACCGCAATAAGCTGTAGCGGATGGCTGCCACCATGGCACTCCTGATATTCAGGCAGAGTTTTCTCCTGCCTCTCATCAGCGATCTGGATCTTACCTGAAGGTGTTTTCCAATCCGTATGATCTGCAAACTGAATGGATATATTGCCCCCGGTTCTCAATATTTTACGCTGTTCATCGCTTATTCCCTGCAAACCATGCATGGGATTATCCAGCAATTCATCAAGTAAATCATCCTCGGAGCGTTGGAAATGAGCTTCGTCGTAACCCATTGCCTTCGCGAGCAGAGAAAAAATATCCCAGTTGGTTTTACATTCGCCGGGTGCAGGGATAATTTTGCGGGCCGCACCGAATGAACAATACCCGTAAGCACTGTAACAATCGGACTGCTCCACTGAAAATGTAGCCGGGAGGATGATGTCGGCATAGCGGGCAGTATCAGTCATGAACCGCTCGTGAACTACAGTGAATAGTTCGGGATTGCTCAATCCTTGCTGGATTCCGAGCTGATTCGAGACAGAACCGACCGGGTTACTGCCGTAAATATGCAGACAACGGACAGGAACGTGCCCTTCACCACCTTGGAGAGCCATAGCCAGCTGGTTGATATTTATCTTCCGCCCGGACCTTTGCCGCAGATCAGGCCGGGTAATACGGCTTTGGTCCACATAAGGCCCACCACCGGGTCCACAACCGCAAAATCCGCCTCCTTTGTGTTTCCATGCTCCGGTAAAAGCAGAAAGAATGGTTATCAATCTTACAGTCATGCCTCCATTCCCGTACCGGGAATTGCCGCTCCCTAAAATAATAGCCGGAGCAGATGCCGCGGCATATTCGCGTGCAAGTTCAATGATGTCCTGAGCCTTAACACCGCAAACTGATTCAGCCCATTGCGGCGTGTACTGCTGAAGAGTTTCTTTGAAATCAGCATAGCCGATGGCTTCCTTCTGCAGGAACTCAGAATCTTCCAGACCTTCGCTGACCAGCACGTGCATCATGGCAAGAGCCAAAGCACCATCGGTCCCGGGCTTGACCAGAAACACACCGTCGCAATAATCAGCCATTTCCCCGGCAAAGCATTCAACAAGAACAACCCGCTTGCCCTGCTTGCGGGCCTTGACCAGACTCGCCATGCTCTGCAACCGGGTAGCCTTCATGTTGCTGCCCCAAACGATATAAAAATCACTGTCTTCCAGTTCACGGGGGTCAAGACAGCCGGTGCTGCCCATTACGGATGTATATCCTGCACTCTTGGCAGAAGAACAGAGGGTCTTTACTAGCTCACAGCTCCCCATCTTATTGAACAGGGCGTCCCCGCAATTACGCTGAATCAGGCTCATGACCCCTGAATAATAAAACGGCAGGATTGAATCCGGTCCGTACTCGTTCAGGGACTGCTTCCATTTTCCAGTGATCGTTTCAATGGCTTCGTCCCACGAAACTGCTTCGAAAAGACCATCCCCTTTTTCTCCGGTCCGCTTCAATGGGGTCATAATACGATCAGGGGAATGGATGGATTTCTCGTACCGCTGCATTTTGCGACAGATTAAACCCTTGCAAACAGGATCAGCAGGATCACCTTTAACTTTCAAAATACGCGCCCCGTCACTTTCGACAAGCAGGCCGCAGGTGGTAGGACAATCATAAGGACAAATGGATTTATATATAGCCATGTCTGTGATAACCTCTTAAAAAATATCTAAAAGAGTAAGTTCTTAAAACCTTCAGTATGAATCAGATATATTATACCAGATCAATAGGTTAATCCAGTACAGTCATAGCGGATGAAAGCACGCCATATTTTCTAATGATGTAGGCAAATAGGAAGAAACCAATTATTGATTATATTTTTCCAGCCTGATAGGTATACGGGTTATTGCTCACAACAGAATGGAACAATTTCAGGATAAAGTATGGCCACAAAACAGAGAAAACAAAGCATTCATAGATTTATTATTGTATTGATTCTTCTACTGGCGATTACTTCATGCACTGACAACAGTGCTGTAAAAATAGGTTTTGTGGGCAGCATAACAGGCCGCTACTCCGAACTTGGCGTCACCGCCAGAAACACTCTGCAATTGCTGACCGAAGAGCAGAACAAAGCCGGAGGCATAAATGGGAAAAGAATTGAGCTGGTAATCAGGGATGACAAAAGCTCTCCGGCTGAAGCCAAAGCAGCTTTAATAGATCTGATTCAAAATGATGTCCGCCTCATATTAGGCCCAATTACCAGCGCCATGGCAGAACCGACAACCGAGACCATTAACGGACGCGATGTACTCGTTATGAGCCCGACAATGAGCACGGATTTCCTCGCCAACAAAGACGACAACCTGCTGCGGACCGCAACAGGAAGCTCAGGACAGGCAAATACAATTGCGGAACGGATATTTTCACTCGGTCTGGGCAGAACTGCCGTAATCGGCGACATGGAAAACCCTAAGTATGTTAACTCCGTCGCCCAGCGGTTTAGAATACTCATGGAAAATTCCGGGAAGGAAATTCCGGTAGAGATAAAATACTACAGCAGTCAAAACCCTAATTTCAATGATATCGCCCGGAAAACGGCCGCCACAAATCCAGATTCGGTTATGCTTATTACCAACGGGTTTGATGCAGCTATGCTTGCACAGGCCATGCGCAGGGCAGGAATGAAAAGTGCTCAGTTTTTCGGAGTAAGCTGGTCTCAGTCAAACGACATTATCACCCATGGCGGAAGAGCTGTTGAAGGTATGCGGCTTATCGCTCTGCATGATTACGGAAATGTCGATCCAGACATAAGAGCCCTGAAGAAACAATACGTTGATCGCTACAACAAAGAACCTTCATTTATTTACACCCGGTATGCGGGAATATTTAAAATTGCTATATATGGCCTTGAGCACACAAAATCATACAAGCCTTCTAAAATTAAACAGACTATTTTAGAAAAACAAAAATTCAACATTCTAGGAAGGGAAATCATCTTTAACAAATTCGGTGATGTAAAAGAACAATACAACCTCGTCATAATCAAAGACGGCAAGTTTACCAGTGACAGCTAATAAATATGAAAAACAATAAATCATTATGGGAAATACTGTCGGGGCACTTCATTGTCTCATCGACGATTCCTTTTCTCCTTTTCGCTGCACTGGTTTATGTTTATACCATTACCCATTTCAGAGACAGTATTGAAGCCAGAAATAATTCTTCTGCCAAACTGTTGGTCAGCATCGTTGAAGAAAAAATGCATAACATACAGTTGACTCTGCAGAACTGTGTAAAAAACATTGATAAGTCTAAAAACACATTGAAACAGACAAACAACTACCTGCAGGCCATAACCATAGCCAGTCAGGCTATCCACAAAGTCCGCCTGCTCGACAAACAGGGAATCGTTTACGCCCAGTCTCCTTATTCCAAAGAAGCTTTGGGGTTGGATATGTCCAACTACCCTTCTTTCAAAAACGCAGACTCTGAGAAGAAACCATATTGGTCTCCTTCCATCATCTCCGAAACGCACCGTACCCCTGTTTTTCAAATTTCCATTCCGCTGAGCAAAGGGGTGCTTATTGCCGATGTAACCTTTCCGAATCTCAATTCCCTGCTGCAGGAAATCAATTTGGGAAACAAAAGCATTCTGGCAATAACAGACCAGACCGGGACATACATTGCACACTCTGACGAACTGAATGTACAGCAACGCAATGAGGACCAACACTTTAAATTATTTGAAAATATATCCGGCAGTGAAGTAAAAAAGATATCAATAGAAAACGACAAGCTCTACAACACGGTTTATGCCGCGTCCATCGGACCATCGCGCTGGGTGGTCTTGATTTACCAGAATTCCGCAGATGTATACCGCAACCTGATTACCTACACCATCGCCTTCACCACTATTGCGCTGGTCATACTTTTTATGGCCATGCTAATTCTGATGCTGCGGTTCAAGACAATCACTTCGCATTTCAACGATCTGCTCAACCTTGCGGCCAGAGTCTCACGCGGAGACTACAACCAGCCCGCTACACATAAGGAAATCAAAGAGTTTGCAGAGATCGCCACAGCTTTTGAAAAAATGTCTGACAGTATTCAGGCACGCGAAAAGCAAATCCACAACCTGAACCGTGATCTGGCCCAGAAACTCAGCCAGATTACCAAGCTGCATAATGTTAATGAGATGGTTCTTTCTTCTGCCGCTGAAGCTATCTTCGGGCTGGACCATGAAGGAAACATCATCTTCATCAATACAGCAGCATGCAGGATGCTTGGGTATAGCAAAGAACAACTCATCGGCAAGAGCCACCATGATCTATGCTATTTCAGCAGAAAAAACGGGAATCCATCCCCTCTTGAAGATTGCCCTCTGCACGCCAGCCTTTGCGATGGAAAGGCAAAACGCGGGACTGATACATTCATACGAAAAGACGGTGTCTGTGTTCCGGTCGACTATTATTCCATGCCGATCCTTGAAGAAGGGAAAATGCAGGGAATCGTTGTCTCAGCTATCGATATAAGTGAAAGATTAGAGTCAGAACATGAAATGAGAAAACTGCGCAGCCTGTTGAGTAACATAATCAATTCCATGCCTTCCGTTTTAATCGCAGTGAACAGTAAAGCGAAGGTTATCCAGTGGAATTCACAGGCTGAGCTTGAAACCGGGCTGAAAAAGGACGAAGCTGTAGGGCTTCCACTTGAAAAGGTCTACCCGAAACTGGCCCAGAAAATGGCGGACATCCATACAGCTCTTAAAGGTTCCAGCACCAGCGGGATCAAAGAAAGACTCATCCACCAGCGCGACGGCAGGACATTTTATGAGGATATCACCATATACCCACTTGAACAAAACGATATAAAAGGGGCGGTTATCCGGCTGGATGATGTTACCGATAAAGTTAATCTGGAACAGGTAATGGTTCAGTCTGAAAAAATGATGTCGCTAGGCGGACTTGCCGCGGGCATGGCTCATGAAATCAACAACCCTCTAGCGGGTATCTCCGGCAATGTGTACAACATGAACAAACGCCTTTTCGGCAACCTCCCCGCCAACAGAGCAACTGCAGAGCAATACGGACTCTGCCTCGAAGATATGCACAGCTATCTTGAAGCCCGGGATATCCCAAAAATGATTGATTCCATTAAATCATCCACCATGAGGGCCTCCACTATTGTCCGGAATATGCTCAGCTTCAGCCGCAAAAGCGAAATGAGCATTGAGAGATATGACATTACTCAATTATTGGACGAGACAATTGACATTGCCGCTAATGATTATGATCTGAAAAGAGAATTCGATTTCAAAAAAATCAATATCATCCGTGAGTACAGCGCAAATGTCCCCAAAATATATTGCGAAAGAGGAGAAATTCAGCAGGTATTTTTCAATCTTCTGAAAAACGGTGCTGAAGCAATGAAAGACCAAGTTCGGGCAGACTCTCCTCCGGGCTTCACCGTGCGGGTCTTTGAAGAAGATCATTACGTCACAGTGCAGATAGAAGACAACGGTCCGGGAATGGATAAAGACGTCAGCTCCCGCATATTTGAACCATTCTATACGACCAAACCAGTCGGGAAAGGGACCGGGCTAGGACTTTCAGTTTCATATTTCATTATCACTGAGCAACACGGCGGAACCATGACCATCGACTCCAAATCGGGTCACTGGACCAGATTCACTATCAAATTGCCTATAACCCCGAAAAAATAAATATAACTCCGGCCACATACTGCAATTCGCAAATTATGCAGTGCCTTGACTTACCCGACCTCTAAAAACAACCCGAAAGGTAATACATGAACAAGACCGCATTATTCAAAAAACTGGTCCATGCCCCAGAGCTGTTACTCATGCCCGTCGCCTTTGACGGCATATCGCTGCTCGCCATTGAGCAGGCCGGATTCAAGGCGACCTGCGTGGCCGGATACGGCACGTCCAGTTCTGTGCTGGGACTGCCAGACATCGGGATAATCAGCTCCAGCGAAATGCTGAGCCATTACGCCAACCTCATTGCCCGGACAAAACTTCCAGTCATGGTCGATATCGATACCGGATTCGGGGATGTGAACAACGTCATCCGCACGGTGCAGCAGGTGGAACAGATGGGAGCTGCAGCATTATTTATTGAGGACCAGACATATCCCAAACGTTGCGGTCATATGGGCGGTAAGTCCGTTGTGGATGTGGAAGAGTATCTACCCAAATTAAAAGCAGCTCTCTGGGCACGCAAAAATCCGGACTTCATGATCATGGCCCGCACAGATGCCAGAGCCGTTTACGGTATTGATGAAGCCATCAGACGTGCTAAAATTTACGCCGAGGCCGGAGCGGATATGATCTTCGTGGAAGCGGTCGCGTCAGTCGACGAAATGCGCAGGGTCAATGCCGAAGTCCCGGTTCCAAGCATGGCCAACATGATTGAAGGTGGCAAGACCCCGTTCCTTAACAAGGACGAACTTCAGGATGTGGGCTATGCCGTTGCAGCCTACCCTTGCGGCCCGCTCTATGCAGCCGCCCGCGCTGTCCAGAAATGGGCAACCACGCTCAAGGAACACGGCACAACCGAAAGCTTTGCCTCCACGGAAAGCATGATGGATTTCGCAGAATACAACCGCTTCATCGGTGCGGAAGAGATCAGGGAACGCGAAAAACTATTCCACACTCCGGATAGCGATTAATTAATCTCTCAGTGCGATAGAAACACTCCTCCCGAAGTCCTGCTTGACGCTTTCAATAACTTTGGCAAACAAGACCTGAACCAGAATTTTATTCTCATCAAAAACAACAAAAGGTCCGGCTTGAAGCTCAAGCCGGACCTTTGTCTGAATATCATTCAGCAAAATAGTGCCGATGCTGCAAAAACCTAATGACCTTTGCAAACATGTTCACTCGGTGCCCATCCATCCATATACCACGCACGTGCTCCCATAATCTGCAACCCGTGATAACGCACATATTCCAATTGTTCTTCGGAATATGTATGTCCTTCAATAGGCATAAGCGCGTTGACTTCACTGGGACCGTAAGCAGTGTCTGAAGAGTCGGCAACAAACACGGGCTCTCCAACAGACCCTGCTGGATGTTTGACGGTCAATTTACCCAAACCGATACCTTCTGCCATGCAGGGAATATCTATGTCGTGTACAATATCCATTTTAATCTCCTTAAATCAGGTTTAAATACCACCACAAACATATCGATAAACAATATCACGGCAACACTTAAGCACAGATATAACAAGAGTTCAATATGTTGTAACTGCCTAGCGAAATGACCTCGGATTATATTTTCTCAACATGATACAGAATTCAAAAATCGCATATGAGCAAACCTTCTCCTCTTGTCTCCCATTCCTTTCCCGGATCATTTCTTCGCAGGGAGGAACCGTGGATCAATGGTATTATAGCCTGACAACCGCCCCTGCATGAATTAAACAAATTTGAATTTAATAGAGCAATAGTAGTATCTTTTCTTGACTCGTAACACGATTGAGTATAAATAAAATTCAGGAAAAACGGCCCCCGCTCGGAAATCCGTTCCTGTACAACGGACTTTTCGACTTCTTGATTAAATTCATGAAGATCTACCTCCATCCCCGGGATCACTGTTTTTCAATCCCACGGCGACTCGGATATAATCAACTCTGATTCGAACACGGGCCTGACAGCACCTGCTCTGCTGTCAGGCCTGTAGGGATACAAAAAGGCCGGCATCCATCTCAAATCAGAAGATGGACACCGGCCTTAATTCATTAACATCATACTACAAATTGAAAGGTCTGATCACCCGGTCAAGCACTCCCTGGACTTTGGAAATAGCCACGCCATAATTAGTCACAGGAACTCCGCTGCGTTGGCACTCTTTGATACGCCTAAGCATTTCACTGCGGTTAAGCATGCATGCCCCGCAATGAATCACCAACTTGAACCGGCTGAGATCGTCGGGAAAATCGTGCCCGGAGTACATCACAAAATTAATATCCTTCCCGGTGTACTGACGAATCCAGCGTGGAATCTTAACCTTGCCGATATCATCGGCAACAGGGTGATGGGAACAGGCTTCGCCCATGAGGATGGTATCACCATCCTGCAAGGAATCAATGGCCTTTGCGCCTTCCACAAGACTGGGTAAATCCCCCTTGTAGCGGGCGAACAAAGTCGAAAAAGTGGTCAATGGAATATCATCCGGCACATCCCCGGCAACACTCATGACAACCTGAGAATCTGTTATGACCAACGCCGGGTTACGCTTCATTGAAGACAATGTTTCCTCAATCTCCCGCTCCTTGACTGTCACGCCTACGGCATCACAATCAAGAATCTCACGCAGGACCTGCACCTGCGGAAGAATCAGCCTGCCTTTGGGGGCGGCAAGATCAATAGGAACCACGCAAACAACCCAATCTCCCTCATTGAAAAGATCTCCGGCAAGAACCGGGTCCTGTTTCATTTCCTCCGGTGCCAGAGCGATGATTGCTTCTTTGAGTTCATCAATTGAGCATGATTCCAATACGGATGTCTTGTAATATGGAATTCCGCGTTGGCGGCAATAATCCATATCAGCTTCCAGCGGCTCACAAATATCATTTTTATTGAAAACCACCAGATATGGGATTTCCAATTCCGAAACCTTGCTGATCAACTGCACTTCATAATCGGTAAACCCGTCTTCCCCCACAACAATCAAGGCAAGATCAGTACGCATCATAACCTTATTGGTGGCTTTGATCCGCAATTCGCCAACCTCCCCGGTATCATCCAGTCCGGCAGTGTCATAAAATGTTACCGGACCAAGGGGGAGCAACTCATAATGTTTTGCCACCGGGTCAGTAGTCGTTCCGGGCAGGTCGGAAACAATCGCAACATCCTGTCCGGCAATTGCGTTTATCAATGAAGATTTACCGGCATTGCGTTTACCGACAAGAGTTATCACCAGCCGGACACCGCGTGGAGCCTTATTCGACATTATTCATTCTCCTTGAGGAACCTTTGGAAGCTGAAGCGACAAAACCCAATGCACGGATCAATTCTTCAGCCCGCGAAACAGAATCGGCAACATCTACGGAAACAGCATTTTTTCCGGGGTAGATATTATAATTCCTGCGTTTGGAAACAGGCGTAACTGACGGCATGATGACATTGCAACCTCGCTGAAGACCTTTTTCCCTGCCCTCCGGGTCAAATGAATCAAGGGCTGACGTAGCGGGAATATTGGAAAAAGGGTTGAGCAGACGGGCCAAGGCCGTAAACCTTAAAGACAAATCAATACCCCCGGCTGCGGCAGAAGAAAAAGGAGTATCGGGATGGGGAATAAACGGTCCTGCCGCAATCATATCCAACCCAAGATCACTGAGGAAAAGCAGGTCATCAGCCAGTTGCTCCACAGTATAGTCCGGCAGCCCGACGATGATACCGGACCCCACCTCATAGCCGATTTGCTTTAGGGACCGCAGCAGTTTCAGACGTTTATGAAAATCTTCCCCGCATCTTATTTTTCCATAAATATCAGGATTGGTAGTTTCCAGCTTCAGCAGACAACGGTCTGCCCCGCATTTAAACCAATGCTCATACTCGGCAGCACTGCGATCGCCCAGCGAAAGGGTCACCGCAACATCGTGCGCTCCCTTAATTCCTGAAATGATCTCTTCAATCCGGTCCGGTGAATAACTGAAGTCATCGCCGGATTGCAGAACAATAGTACGCGCACCGGCTTCAGCAGCCAGATTGGCGGATTCAATGATGTCAGCGACATCCATCCGGTAACGGCTCACCTTTGAATTTGCAGCGCGCAACCCGCAATAATTGCATTTTTTATTGCAAACATTGGAAAACTCTACAATTGCCCGCAAATACACTTCACGCCCAAAGTTCTCTGCCCTCAGGTTGTCAGCCGTTGAATACAGTCCATCGTCATTGCCGCCACCAAGGTAATTGATAATCTCATCACGCCCAAGCACAGCCATCCCAATCTCCTTCAGCAGCTTCTCTAGACCGCATGCCTAACAGCTTCATTCCTTATTTCCCCAATTTACTTCGTCCGGCGTAAACCCCTGCTTGCACAGCCTCTGCGGCGACAAAAGTTCATCAACCTCATCAGCTCCGGCAATACCTTGAAAAATTATTTCGTCACGCAAAGAACGCCCGGATTCCCTAGAGGCAACTATGAGTTTTTCAACGGAATCATAGCCCAGAACCGGAACAAGGACAGTCCCCAAAGCATCGCTCGACTCAACATGCTTCCGGCAACGCTCCTCGTCTGCGGAAATCCCCTGTACGCAACTACTGGTGAAACTTCGAGTAACATTCACCAGTAAACTCAAAGAATTAAACAAATTATGCGCCAGAAGCGGCATAAACTGGTTAAGCTCCAACTGCGCCATAGACGCGGCAAGAGTTATGGTCTGATCATTTCCCATGACCTGCAAAGCAACCTGCGCGACAGATTCCGGTATAACCGGGTTGATTTTGCCAGCCATAATCGAGGAACCGCACTGGCGGACAGGTAACCTGATTTCTGCAAACCCGGCAGCAGGCCCGCTGCCCAGCAGCCGCAGATCATTTGAAATCTTCATCAGATTTGCCGCATACGACTTGAGCATGCCGGAAACTTCCACAAAAGAATCAGAATTCTGGGTAGCATCAATTAAGTTTTCCGCCCTGGAAACAGGAAGGCCGCAGATATTCTTCAGCTCTCCCGCAACCTGCAAAATATAGTCACGCGGCGCACCCAGCCCGGTTCCGACAGCAGTTCCGCCGAGGTTAACCTTCTTGACCCTCTCCCGGCACTTGAAAATTCTCCAGCGGTCACGGGAGACAGCATCGGCAAAAGCACCGAAAGTCATCCCCAGAGTCATGGGTACAGCGTCCATCAATTGCGTCCGCCCAACTTTGACCACCTGCGCGAATTCAATTTCTTTGCTTTGCAATTCCTCCTGAAGCTTTGCGACCTCTTTTTCAAGATCAACCAGCAGGGCAAGAACCGCAACCTTTAAGGCCGTGGGATAAACATCATTGGTGGACTGGTGCATGTTCACATGTTCGACAGGATGAACCAGCCCATAGTCACCAAATTCGCCACCTAAAATTTCAATGGCCCTGTTGGCGATGACTTCATTAAGATTCATATTAGTGGAAGTCCCCGCACCGCCCTGATAGGGATCAACAATTATACTGCTATTTAATTTTCCGGAGGAAACATCCCTGCATGCCGTTAGAACCGCTCTTCCGATTCTTTCATCCAAAAAGCCCAGCTTCATATTCACAGCAGCGCATGCTTCTTTAACCTGCCCGAATGCGCGAATGAACCGCTCGTGGATTCGAGAACCAGAAAGCGGAAAATTAAGCATGGCCCTTTGGGTATGGATGCCGTAATAAGCTTGGGCCGGGATTTCCAGCTCACCCAGCGCGTCTTTCTCCATGCGGAAAGCAATGTTTCCGGCTTCAGACATATTCCCTCCGGATTCTAATTAAATATAGAGATCCCGCTCGCCTTTTTCCATTCGGGAAAGGCGGTCAGTCAGCAGCTTGCGCCGATCAGGATCAGCATAACTTTCAATTTCTTCCCTGATTAATTCTTCTCCGACCTTCTTGGTCTCTGCGGATGCATAATCTTCGAGGTATTCCTTAAAAGTCAACAGCCCATTGGGCAAACAAAATTTCTGGATAAATCCTGTTTTGGCCAATTCCATGAAGTGCTCTCCGGTACGGCCGAGGCGGTAGCAGGCGGTACACCATGAAGGCACATAACCATGTTCGCTGACAATGGAATGGATTGTTTCATCAAGGGAACGGCTGTCGCCAATGCAGAACTGCTGCACGTCCGGGCGGTCATATTCAGGATCACTGTACGCACCGGGGTAAGTTCTGGACCCCGCAGACATCTGGGAAACACCGACCTCAAGCAGCTCTTTACGGAACGCTGCATTTTCGCGGGTGGTGAGAATCAGGCCGGTGTACGGAACTGCCAGCCGGAGTACTGCGACAATCTTCTTAAAATCATGATCCGAAGAAAGATATGGAGGATTGAAAGCCAGCTCTGAGTTCTGCGCCGGCTCAATGCGGGGGAAAGAGATCGTATGCGGACCGACACCGTGATCCATCTCCAGCTGCCTGGCATGGTAAAGCAAACCCATAACTTCAAAGACCGGATCAAATAAGCCGAAAAGCGCGCCCATACCAACATCATCAATTCCGGCTTCCATAGCCCGGTGCATGGCATAGAGACGCCAGTTGTAATCTGTCTTGCGTCCTGCGAGATGATATTTTTTGTAAGTTTCCTGATGGTAGGTTTCATGAAAACACTGATAGGTCCCGATGCCCACCTCATGCAGTTTCCTGAACCCTTCCACATCCAGCGGCGCACAGTTGATGTTCACCCTGCGGATTTCCCCGCTCTTGCGCGAAGTTACGGAATAAACATCCCTGACAGTCTGGGCAATCCAATCAGCATTATACTTGGGATGCTCACCGTAAACCAGCAGAAGACGCTTGTGCCCCTGATCTTCAAGAACCTCAACCTCTTTATGTATGTCTTCAGCACTGAGGGTACGGCGTTCAAGGTCTTCATTAGTGGCGTTGAATCCACAGTATGCACACTGGTTGGCGCATTCATTTGAAATATACATCGGAGCAAAAAGAACCAGCCTATTGCCGTAGATGCCCTTCTTCACTTCAATGGCGGCTTCGAAAATTTCATTATCCAGTTCCATGTCCTTATTCTTCAGCAGGACTGCCGCCTCAAAGGGAGAAATACCTTTTCTCTCTTTGGCTTTTGCTATGATCTCACGGACGTTGGAAGATTCAGGGTCGCTGGCTTTTGCAATTTCCGACCAGATAAGCTCTTCATCAATAAATGATTCAAGCCCGGTTCCGAGGGTGTAATTCTTATTCATAGTTGTATCCTTTCCTATCCTACACGAGGAGTGATTTGACTTTTACGCCTTGAAGCATGCCCAATTGCCCGGTTAATGCCCCGACCTCGTCCGTGGTTGCCTCGATGATTATGCCGATGACATTCACGCCCTTTTCGCGGAAAGGAAGTCCCATACGCCCTACAATAATTTCTCCGTGTTCACTCAGAGTCTGGTTGACCTTCGGTGCAGACTTATATCTGTCTTTGATGGTTATTCCTATAATTCCCAAACGCTTATCCATTAAAAAAGGCTCCGCAATGGTCGAAGTAAAGAAGCAGCTGACAGCTTCCGGAGCTTGCCGGGGAAACCCCTTCAGGAAGTCAGGACGGACCCTTTTCCTCGGTAATTTGCCGGTAAGAAAGACACAGGCTGTTTTACAAAACAGCCTCCAACACTTGCGCCGACCCTTGGCTCAGATTGCCCTTACCTCAGGTTAACGCTGTTTATAGTATTTTTACAGATTCAGGCTGATACCCTTTTTTTTCAGGGCTTCAAGCTTGCTGCTGCGATCATAGTAATGGGTATGCAGAAGATGGTGGGATTCATGCCCGCAAGGACCATCATGCAGGAAACCGTTTTTAGGGTCATAGATTTTTACAACCATAGGGTTATCCTGAGATTTCCTGTACTTATAGATATCCTTGTCCGCATCAGCCGCATAAACAGAGTTCTGACGGCGGGCAACAAAATCCATGGCACTTGCTACCGCTTCTTTGGCAACGTTAACGCCCAGAACGGCATAACCGGCCATCACACCTGCGGCCTTGATGAAACTGCGTCTGCTTAATTTCATATCAGCTCCTCCTTATGCCTTGACTTTGCGGGCTCTGAACCGCTTGTTGATCTGAGCCACAGTGGATCTGAACAGGGATGCCCTGATTTCAGGATCAAGCGGCTGTCCGCCACCGTTAACGCAACCGCCGGGACAGGTCATTATCTCAATGAAATGATATGGGGATTTACCCGCACGCACTTCATCACAGAGCTTGGCTGCATTATCCAGTCCGCTGGCAACAGCAACTTTCACAATGCCGAAGTTGGGAACATGAACATCAGCAGTATTGATACCCTCATGGGTACGGACAACTTTGATATCAGGGCTGGGAATCTTGGTTCCGGAGAGGACTTCGTAAGCCAGCCTGAGAGCCGCTTCCATTACCCCGCCGCTGTTACCGAAGATAGTCGCAGCACCGGTGGATTCACCGAGGACCGGATCAGGATCTTCTTCAGGCAGGCTGTTGAAATCAATACCGGCGGCCTTGATCATGTAAGCCAGCTCACGGGTGTTGATAGTGGCATCGATGTCACGGTCAAACCCGCTGTCATCCAGCTCACTGCGCACACCTTCATATTTTTTGGCGATACAGGGCATGATGGAAACTGTGTAAATCTTTTTACCGTCTGTCTTTGTTTCCTTTGCGCCGTATGTCTTGGCAAGAGGACCAAGCATGCCGATAGGAGATTTACAGGTGGACAGATTGGGAATCAGATCGGGATAGAATGTTTCCGCGAACTTGACCCAGCCCGGACAGCAGGAAGTAAACTGCGGCAGGGGCATAGCGTCCTTGGTTCCCTGACTCTTCACCCTGTTGAGTAACTCTGTTCCCTCTTCCATGATAGTCACGTCAGCAGTGAACTCGTTATCCCAGATGTAGTCGAACCCGAGTTTACGCAGAGCAGCATGCATCTTCCCGCCGACATATGTCCCGGTGGAAGCACCGAAACATTCGCCGAGAGCGTAACGGACTGCCGGAGCAGGCATGGACACAACAATGGTATCCGGGTCCTTGAGTTTAGCCGCAAGCTCATCCACGAAAGAAACCCCTTCGTAAATGGCACCGTAAGGACAGTTGGTAAGACACTGTCCGCAGTTCATACAGGCAACAGGATCAACAATCCGGTGGATTCCTTCATCATTGATCGACTGAATAGCACCACTGGCGCAGTACTCTTCACAAGCACCGCAGCCTTCACATTTCGCTTCGTCAACCCGCACAAACTTGACAGTATCAGCGTCAACACCAACTGGAGGAGCGTAAAGAGTATACTCAACACCCTCCATTCGTTTGGCATTTTCATTCACAGCAGGTTGAACCGCTGCCGCCCCGGCTGGCGGGGACTTAGGCGCACATCCTGACATGCATGGCCTCCTTGGTTAAAAGTAGTCATCAAAACAGCAAACACACCAAATACAAATATTAAAATAGTAACACTAGGGATGCACTATTACACTTTCAATATGCATGTCAACAAACCATCCAAAAACAGATTCCTTGGGAGAACAATGCAAAATGACACACAAAAACAATAAAGTAGAAATACATAGCCTACTAACTACATTATGAAAAATTTAAAATCGTAATGGAAAAAGGGAGAATTCATCAGATAGAGATGAAAGATAGAAAAAACTTGAAAAAGAGAATCAACAGGGCCCAAAGCACAGGCAGCCAGTACAAATGGATCTGCTACGTCCAGAATTGTAAGAATGGGAAATACATCGAAGAGAAAACCGATCGCCAACGCTGCCGCGCGGATTGAGGCTGGCAAGAACTGAATGAGATGATGTAGCCGGCTATTGGGAATGTGAATTTGAGGATGGGATATGGGTTAAAGGGGTAAAAATTTAAGTCTCTTTTTTAGGCCTTTATTTACTCCTGTTAACTGTATTATGAGACCACTATCTTGAAGATAAGTTAGAATTTAGGAGTTGGATATGGCCTGTTGTATGGAAGATAAGTATCAGCCTCCCCAATTCCCGCAAAACACCTTCCAATTCGCTCTACAAGTCCCGACAACCTGAACGTCTTTTTCCAACTACCTTTCCAATTCTTCAATCTTTGAATCTTGCTCTATTCCGCTCGTATCGGCTTTTAGTGAAAAACTCTGAGACTCTTGCACAATCTCCCGATACTTTTATGTAGCTTAGCCCCCCTTAACTGAGGTATGTGTTTTTTACAAATCGCAAAACAATTAAGGGAACTAGTTGAGAATCAACATGGGGAACGCAAAAAGGGAAAAATTTGAGCTTAATCAAACTTTTCACTGTTTTCGATTTCATGGGGAAAAGTATGGGAAAGGTATTTTTTGAAAAAGTAAAAGGGTGCTAGACTATTCGTCTAACACCCTGTATTTACTGTGGTAGGCCACCAAGGACTTGAACCTTGAACCAACGGATTAAGAGTCCGCTGCTCTACCAATTGAGCCAGTGACCCGTGTCGTGAGAATGGGTTTAGAGAGATTCACCACGGATGTCAAATGGTTTTTTTATTTTTTTACTAAAAAAGGCAACTAAATGCGTTTTAAGCTAATTTGTTTAATTTTATTGAGTTTCATCTCTTCTCTTGCACTTATCCACCCGCAAACGGCCCAGAGTGCCCAAAAACGGAATCCCAATCTGGATACGAAGTGGAAACTATACACACTTTCCGCTGAGGACCAAAAACAAACCGGACTGAAAACCAATGTTTTAGCCGCCTTAATCCTTGAAACTAAAAACGGCTGGTACACATACTCACATAATCCGGGAAAAATGGGCCAACCCACAACGTTGAAGGTAACCCTTACTCCGGACAACACCATTCTCCCGACAATGTATCTGCCGGGTAAGCTCAAGGACGATCCCTTTAATAAAGGACAGAAGGTAGCCACTTACTCCGATCCTACCCCGATTCTGGTTCCGGTTCCGCCCGCTATTAAGTCGTTTACGCTTAAGGCAAAGCTCAGCCTGCTTATGTGCTCCAAAACGGCCTGTATGCCTTTTAAAACTGATCTCAGTTTTTTCGGCATGGCGGTTTCTCCAGACAAACTGCCGCAAGCCAGTGCTCAACCTTGGTGGACGGAATTTGTGGAGATGCGCAAAAACGCAAAGCCCGTTAAAATTAACCTGAAAAAAATCGCCACGGTAGAAAGCAAAAGCACTGCAAAAGCGGTTAAAAACCAGCCGCAAAAAACCGCCCCGCCGGTACAAGCAGAAAAAACAGAAGAAGCCGAAGCCGCTTTCAGCTTTGATTCACTCAAACCACGCTCATTCACTCCGGGTCTTGAAGTTACCGACCTGAGCACCGCAATTCTTTTCGGACTGCTGGCCGGATTCCTGCTTAACTTCATGCCCTGCGTACTTCCGGTGATCAGCCTGAAACTTTCCACCCTGCTGGCCGGAGCCGGGCATGGAAATGCTGAAGAGCAGAAACGGGGATTCCGCGAACACAACATATTTTTTGCGCTGGGCATCCTGCTTTATTTTGGAGTGCTCAGCGCAATACTCGGGGCCACAGGCATGGCTTGGGGACAGATTTTCCAGAAACCCCCGGTCGTTATCGGGCTGACCGGAGTTGTTTTTGCGCTGAGCCTGAGTCTGTTCGGACTGTTCAACCTGCCCATTGTCGACCTGAAACTCGGATCGGAAAACAGCGGACCGCGCAGACAGGCACTGTTCACCGGGATACTCGCAACCCTGCTTGCAACCCCTTGCAGCGGGCCGTTCCTTGGCGGCGTGCTGGGCTGGGCCATGATACAGCCGCACTACGTGATCAGCTCGGTTTTCCTCAGTGTTGGAGCTGGTATGGCCATGCCTTATATTTTGATGGCTATATTCCCGGCAATGGCGACCCGCTTTCCCAAGCCCGGAGCATGGACCATCTGGATTGAACGGGCTGCCGGATTTTTCCTTGCCGGAACCTGCATCTACCTGTTCAGCATCCTGCCTGAAGACAGGTACATCCCAACCCTGATCTTCATGTGGTTCACCGCTGTGGGCGCATGGATGTGGGGTCTTTCCGCCGGAACGGACAAAAAATCCACCATGTATCTGATGCGTGCCGGGGCACTCGCTCTCTGCATTGCAGCCGGGTTCTGGGCCGCAACACCGCAGGAACGCACTGCCCACTGGATAGGATTCGAACAGGAAGACTTCACTGCCCGCCTCGGTCGCGAAGCAATGCTTGTCGAATTCACTGCTGACTGGTGCCCGTCCTGCAAAGTTCTGGAACAAACCGTGCTGACCCCGACCAACCTCAACCGTTGGCAGGAAAAATACGGCCTTACATTTATTAAAATAGACCTCACCGCACCGGATAAAATCGCCGACAAATTCCTGCGCGCGCTGGGCAGCAGGTCTATTCCGCTGGCAGCCATATTTAAACCCGGAGAAGATGCCTCCTCACCGACTGTCATCCGTGACCTTTATACCACTGGACAAATGGATGAAGCTTTGAGTCAGACCCTTAAATAAGGAATTCAAATGCATAAAAACTCAGAACACGGTTTTTTCAGCTGGAATGAACTTCTGACAACAGATCTGGAATCAGCTAAAAGATTCTATGGTAAGCTGCTCGGATGGACATTTAAAGAGTCAAAAACAATCTACGGCGACACCTACCTGACCGCCTTCAAGGATGGACAGATGACGGCAGGAATGCTGCTCAAGCCAGCCGACACGCCGGAGCACATTAAAGGATGCTGGGACCCGTATATCGCTGTGGATAATATTGATGAGTCTGTCGTAGAGATCGAAGAACTCGGAGGCAAAGTAGTACTCGCCCCGACCAGCATAGAAAATGTAGGACGATTCTGCGTTATTCAGGACCCGCAGGGAATTTACCTGAATCTCATCACCTACGATAACAAAGACTGAAAATTCGAATATATCTCATATGAAATCAGCAACCTTATACATATTCTCCGGCCTGCCCGGAGCCGGAAAAAGCACTTTAGCGCAAACCTTAAGCACTGAACTCAATTGTGCTTATCTAAGAATAGACACCATAGAGCAGGCAATCAGGGACCTCTGCGGATTCAAGGTCGAAGGCGAGGGATACCGGCTTGCCTACCGTATTGCCGCCGACAATTTGAATTCCGGCATCAGTGTTATTTCCGATTCATGCAATCCGATCGAATTGACGCGCGCTGAATGGCGTGAAGTTGCCATTGATTCAGGTGCATCTTTTATTGATATTGAGGTCATTTGTTCGGACAAAGACGAACATAGAACAAGAGTTGAAAAACGATCTTCAACTGTACCGGGGTTGAAGCTGCCTACATGGGAGCAGGTTATGAATCGTGACTACCACCCTTGGGATTCAAACAGGATTGTGCTTGATACAGCAGGCAAAAGCACGGCTGAAAGCCTTCAAGAACTTATCCTGTTGATTAAAAAATGGCATGAAATAATTTAGCTGCACGTCGCCCCTTTACGACTGTAGCACAGTCAGTTATCACGTGGCTCAACAGCAACTTTAAAACACCACTACTAAGGAAGCATATGCTTAATTTTCAAATATTCATTCCCACCCGTATTGTTTTCGGTCCCGGAAAGCTCGCAGAACTGGAGTCCCTGACCCTGCCTAAAGGCAAAAAAGCCATGGTCGTAATCGGTGAATCCGGCGCCATGATCAAGAACGGCTACCTCGATAAAGTTCAGGCCGCGCTCGCCAAACAGAATGTTTCCACTGTTGTTTTTGATAATATTTCTCCCAACCCGAAATCAGATCAGGTTGACGAAGCTGCTAAAATCACCCGCGAAAAGGATATTGATTTCATCGTAGCCCTCGGCGGCGGTTCCACCATTGATGCCGCCAAAGCAATTGCCCTGCTGACCACCAACGTCGGCAAATGCTGGGACTACATGCAGGCCGGTTCCGGTGGAGGTGTTAACCCCGAGAATCCCGCAGCTCCTCTTATCGCCATCCCAACCACTGCGGGTACAGGCACCGAAGCGGACCAGTGGGCGGTAATCAACAAATCCGGCGGCAATGAAAAAATCAGCCTCGGTAACGATTCCACCTTCCCCGCAATTTCCATCGTTGACCCAGAGCTTATGGTCAGCGTCCCCCCGCGTATGACTGCCTACACCGGGATCGATGCATTTTTCCATGCAGTGGAGACCTTCCTTTCCACCGCGCACCAGCCCATGAGCGACATGCTGGCTCTTGAAGCTGTTCACCTGAGCAGCCACTACCTGCCTATGGCGATTGCCGAAGGCGACAATATCGAAGCCCGCACCGTCATGGCATGGTCCAGCACCGCAGCAGGGATGTGTGAAACCCTTTCCCGCTGTATTTCCCAGCATTCCCTTGAGCATGCTCTGAGCGCCAAGTATCCCGAACTGCCGCACGGCCTCGGCCTTGCCAAGCTTTCCGTGCCCTACTTCAAGCGTTTAATCCCGGAAAGCCCGGAGCGTTTTGAAGATCTCGCCATGGCTATGGGTTACGACACCCAGCAGTTTGACGAGAACATGCGCGCAACCGTATTTCTTGAAGGTCTGCGTTCCCTGCTCGAACGTGCCGGCTTCAACGAAGAGTCCCTCAAAGACTACGGCGCAAAAGAAGAAGACGTAGCAGAACTGGTCGATATCGCCGAGCAGACCATGGGCAAACTTTTCGAGTTCACTCCCGCTAAAATGGAACGTGAAGATCTCGAATGCATCATGTCCGAAGCTATTGCCGGTTAATGCCTCCGGCGGCGCCTTCAGCGGGACCAAAGAAACTTTTAATAAGCTTCGCTACTTAATTTGTTAAAAGCATTAAAGGGAACCCACTCTGCGGGTTCCCTTTAAGTTCTAACAAACTGCTGATTGACATTTTAGTGTGGTCTTTTTAAGTATAACCACAGACAATTAAAGAATTTTGACAAGCTTCACAGTGCAGGTAGATGGGGATCGGAGGAAAATACCGCACAATGACTAAAAAGCAGAAAAAAATTGTTCAATGCCCGTTTTGCGACAGCAACCGCCTGTATTTCAGGCGGGGGTTGATTTCTGACGTGCTGATTTCCCTGATCGTCCCGGTCAGGTCTTACACCTGTGGCTCATGCAGCCGCAGCTTCCGCCTCTATGGTAACTACTTCACCAGCAAGCAGGCCCTGATACACGTTTTCGGAATTTTAGCGGTTCTGGCGGTAATAAATCCGCAACTGCTGCTCCCGGAAAGCTGGCTTCTGCAGGAGGAAACGAAACAGGCGGAGAACTCTCCAGCTGAAAATACAGAGATGGAACTTGCTGAATCAGAACCGGAAAACGAGCTTCCCCTGCTGAGCATGGCTATTGCCAATGCCACCAACAGCAGTTTTCAGATGCAGAACGGAACTGTCACCATAACCAACTCCACCAAGGCTGTAACGTTGAACGCGGTTAAGACCACTGCCAACGCAACACAGCCCAATGCTACGCTGACCAATGCTACTTCCAAAACTATTTTGGCTTTTAATAGTACAGAGGTAGCTAACGATACTGTTCCGGCTGAAAAATCCAAGGAAGCCGTTGAAGGAAAGCAGGGACTGCAGGAAGGCAAGCTGAAATCCATCTACTTCAAGGAAGTCAGCGGCAAAACCAGAATCAGCCTTGATCTCGGAGGTTCACCGCTTTCCTACACATCATTTTTCCTGCGCGATCCAAACCGTCTTGTTGTGGATATTCAAGGTAAATGGGATTACTTCGGCCCCACAGTACTCAAGCCGGAAAACCCGATTTTCTCAAGATTCAGGATCGGTGTCTACGAAGACAAAATCCGTATGGTCATGGACCTCAAAGGTCAGACCCCTGCTCCGGTTATAACCAAGACCATGACCGGACTTGATATCGATGTGAAATAATTTTAATCAATATGAATAAGAAAAGACCCGAAACCAGATGGTTACGGGGCTTTTCTACGTTTAAAGCTACTCTACACAAATGATATCAAATTCATCGCCGGAGATGCATTTTCCTCCGTATGGGGTGACTTCAAAGGTATTTTCAACCCCGACCATACCTACGCCGGGAATGCCCTGCTTCGGCTCAAGAGCGAAGACCATGCCCTCTTCAATTGGCATATCAAATCCTTTAGCAATTGGCGGGAAACCGTCCACAGTCAGGCCGATGCCATGCCCGATGAAAGGAACTTTGCATTCACCGATACCCATGAAACCATCCATATAACCATGCTTCTCAGCCTCGGCCATAACCATGGCATAGACATCACTGACAATGGTTCCGGGCTTGAGGTTCTCAGCTGCAAGAGCCTGCATATCCTGACAGAAAAGCTGGGCATCAAGCACTTCTTCAGGGATGGAGCTTTTCGGACCGGACCAATAAACCTGAGTTTTGTCGGTGTGGTAGCCTTCCATTACAAATCCGCAATCAACGGAAAGAGGCGCTTTCTCATCCCAGAATTTATCCCCGCTGCCCATAAACGGAGACGCCGGATGCACCCCGCGCAGCCCCAACGGGCCGTTGAATGAACTGGGGTAAATGCCGGAGTCTCCTGCAGAAACATGTCCGAGAAAGATCTCCTCATTGAAAGTCTGCATACGCATATGCCCTTCATGGCCCAGTTCGAAAAAGACATTCCAGAGATATTTAGCGATCTCCATTTCGCTC
Source organism: Maridesulfovibrio spiralis (SeqCode) (assembly GCF_048571135.1). NCBI lineage: Bacteria > Pseudomonadati > Thermodesulfobacteriota > Desulfovibrionia > Desulfovibrionales > Desulfovibrionaceae > Maridesulfovibrio > Maridesulfovibrio spiralis (SeqCode). The sequence continues at coordinate 236,335 of NZ_CP182344.1, forward strand.
ATGCCGGTCTCAAGCAGTTCCGGCAGAACTTCCGCCAGCGCGGTATTATGCAGGTGGCCGACCTCGCGCATGATTTCCAGTTCCCACTCTGACTTGACCGCGCGGGCCATAGCCATGACCTTATCGCCGGGAACAAATCTGTACTCCGGCATACGCGAAGTAAGCATTTCACCCAGCTGCCAGGTCAACCCTGCTGTTTCTGCGCCCATGATCTCGGTCAAAGGCTGTCCGGCCTGTTTGGCGAGCGGGGCAAGGTCTTTGAAAGACTTGAAACGGACTATGTTTTTAACAGGACTTTCAAGAGATGCACGATCAAATGACTTGCGCACAAAAAGGACAGGTTCACCTTCCAGAGGCAACCACACTGCACCGTTGACAAATGAGCCGGAGAGGTAATAAATCTGCAAACGCGAAAAGCAAAGCATGCCCCCTGCTCGGGGAGCCACTTCGGGCAGAAAACGGCGACACTTTGCCCAGCGGGCTTCAAGCTCACTGCGTGGGACAACAATATTGGATTCCAGATCAGACATGGGAAAAACTCCTTTGGATAAAAAACCGGCAACAAATAAAAGAGAACTTTGCAAGTAGCCGGGCTTTACTGTAGCATGCGGAAATCAATTGCCCGGAGAGATCAAAATATGCTTATAGTTGACGAAAAAAAATTAGCCGCACTTCTTGGCGAGGTCAAGGTCATAGCCGTAATCGGCGCGGTGGATAAGCCCGGACGACCTGTTGACCGGGTCTGCCGCTACATGATGGACGCCGGGTACAAGATTGTTCCGGTACATCCCAAAAGGGAAAACGTCTGGGGACTCGAGACCTACCAGTCAGTAAAAGACATCCCCTTTTCCGTGGACGTGGTTAACCTTTTCCGGGCTTCCCAGTTCTGCGCAGACCATGCGCGCGAAGTTCTCGAGCTGGAAACCTTGCCCAAATGTTTCTGGATGCAGCAGGATATATTCAGCCCCGAAGCACGGGAGCTGCTTTCCAGCAAAAATATCACCGTAATTGAAGACCGTTGTATAATGGTTGACCATAAAAATTTAGCAGGCAAATAATAATGAGCAAGGCTTTTGAATGCCGGATGTGCGGCCACTGCTGTCAGGGCGAAGGCGGCATCATCATGACCGCCAAAGATCGTAAACGACTCGCCGGACACCTTGAAATTTCCGAACAGGAACTGATTGAAAAACACAGCGAAACCGTAAACGGAAAAATCCGTCTGCAGTCTCGCGAAGACGGATACTGTGTTTTTTACAACGAAGGTTGCGGGGTTCATCCCGGCCGCCCGGATATCTGCCGGGCATGGCCATTTTTCCGCGGCAATCTTATCGATGAAACAAGCTGGGAGATGATTCAGGAATACTGTCCCGGTGTTAACCCGGAAGCAGGACACGCGCTGTTTGTGGAAGAAGGCAAGGAATACATCCGCGCCGAAGGTCTGCGCCAGCACGATCCCGATCTAGCCCCCAACGCACTCATCACCGAAGACTAATTTCTGATATGAACACAAGACAGGCACAGAGCATTCTCAAAGTCGGCCCCAATGCCAGCGAGGAGGACATCAAACGTTCTTTCCGCAAGCTGGCCTTCAGCATGCACCCGGATTTGAACCCCAGCCCTGATGCCGCCAAGAAGTTCCGTGAACTTAACGAAGCATATGTCTTCCTCAAAAATGTAGCCGGCAATACAGCAACCGGAAAAAACGCTGCAGACAAACGCAAATACACCCGCGCGAAAAAAGACTTCAAGTCTCAATCTGACAGCAAAACAGCCCGGGACGGAGCAAGTGCCTACCGGGCGCAGCAGTCCAAAGCCAAGACCGACGCACGCAACAACACCTCCAACGCCCAGCAGAGCCGCTACTTTTTCCAGAAGGAAGAAGATGTGCTCAAGGATATTTTAAACGATCCTTTTGCCCGGCAGGTCTTTGAAGACATCTACAGCCAGATCAGCAAAGACAAACCTTTCCAGAAATCCGGCCCGCCCATTAAAGAACGTAAAATAAATCTCAGCTGGGGTGAAAAAACAGCTTCTGTCGATGTATCAACCGGGATTGGTTCCGGTGTAAAAGCATGGTTCAAGGGCCAGCTGGATGAAGAACAAACCGTTTATTTTCCTGCCTCCGCCCTGCATCCGGGCCGCACGGTGCGCATAAACCTTCAGCAAGGACTGCGCAAGAAAAGTAAAACCCTTGAGATAACCCTGCCTCGGGACTTCGTAATCGGGCGTCCCATCCGCCTTAAAGGACAAGGCCGCAAGCTCGGTCCCTTCAAAGGCGATCTTTATCTGCGCATTATGGCTAAATAATTTTTAGCTCTCTTCACTGCTTTTTCTAAAATTTTTTTTCTCCGATGACATTTTCACTTGTTTTCCTCCGGTTTTTTGACTAGCTCCTATATATAGAACAGAACCGTTATATACTGCCGTCTTACGGCAGCCGTTCTTCCGGATTCAATTCTGCATCCGGGAAATATACCCTCATTAAAAGTTACAGACTTCTGCGGTTCAATAAGTATTTAACAAACACAAGGGGGCCCCTCTAATGCTGGCTATTCTTGATTACAAAGCCGGAAACCAGACCAGTGTGCAGCGCGCACTGAACAAACTCGGCATTCCTAACGAAATCACCAACGACAAGGAAGTGCTGTCCAAGGCAACAGGCATCATCTTCCCCGGTGTAGGTGCTGCCGGACAGGCCATGGATGAACTCACATCCGGCGGTCTGGATGAACTCCTCAAAGATCTCGTGCAGCAGAAAAAACCGCTGCTCGGCATCTGTGTCGGCTGCCAGATCCTGCTCGACTACAGCGAGGAAAACGACACTCAGGCACTTTCCGTAATTCCCGGCGAATGCCGTCTTTTCAACCCTTCATGGGAAGATTACGAAGGTGTTCCCATCCGTGTACCTCATATGGGTTGGAACCAGATCGAGCTTAAGCAGGATTGCGTTCTCTTCGAAGGCATCGATCCTGAAGCACATTTTTATTTCGTACACAGCTACTACCCGGCTCCCGAAGAAAAATACATCATCGGTGAAACCACCTATGGCCGTCCCTTCTGTTCCCTGCACGGACGCGAAGGTCTTTGGGCCGTTCAGTTCCACCCGGAAAAGAGTGGTAATCCCGGCCTGAAACTGCTTTCCAACTTTTACGAATACTGCAAGGAGGCAACCGATGCTTAGTAAAAGAATCATCCCCTGCCTCGATGTCAGGAACGGAATCCTCACCAAGGGCATCAAATTCAAAGGCAATGTCGATATCGGTGATCCCGTTGAGACTGCACGCCTGTACTACGAACAGGGCGCGGACGAAATCGTCTTCTACGACATCACCGCTTCTTCCGAAGGCCGTGGAATCTTTCTCGATGTTGTTGAGCGCGTTGCTTCCGAAATCTTCATCCCCTTCTCCGTAGGCGGCGGCATCAACTCCGTTCAGGATATGCGTGATGTACTCCTCGCCGGAGCGGAAAAGGTTTCCGTGAACTCCGGTGCGGTCAAGAATCCCGACATCATCAGTGAAGGGGCCGCAGCATTCGGTTCCCAGTGCGTGGTGCTCGGCATGGACGTCAAACGCGTTGAAAAGTCCGAGAACATTCCTTCCGGGTTCGAAATCGTCATCAACGGCGGACGCAAGTACATGGGTATCGACGCCCTCGAATGGGCAAAAACCGGCGAGTCTCTCGGAGCGGGCGAAATCTGCCTCAACTCCATCGACGCCGACGGTGTTAAAACCGGATACGACCTTGAGCTGACCCGCCTTGTTGCTGAAAGCGTGCGCATTCCGGTAATCGCTTCCGGCGGTGCAGGTAACCCGCAACACATGGTCGAGGCCGTGACCGAAGGCCGCGCAACTGCAGCACTCATCGCTTCCATCGTGCACTACGGCGACTACACCATCCCGCAACTGAAAGAACACATGGCCTCCAAAGGCGTCCGTGTTCGCGGTAGCTGGTAGTTTTTTTGACTCCGGTGACTCTCCGAGAGCCCTTCGGGGACCAAAGAGCCCTTTTGAAAAAGGGTTCTCTGGACTCTCCTGAAACTTTTAATAGTTTGGCGAGTCGCTAGCTTGGCAGATCATACTAGATTAAATTTAAAGGCGAAGTTGAAATTTCAACTTCGCCTTTTTTTATTTATTCAGGATTTCTTTTACCAATTCCAGATATGGATCAATGCCGCAAGGCACATCTTCCGGCCATTGAAAAGGATGAACTTTATCTTTTACCGCTGTGTTTTTGATCATGTCTGCCATCTTCATATAATCAGCAGGATCATCTAGAATATGTTCGTCAGGGAGAAAATAGCTGCTTCCGTTATCGCGGGAACTGATCACCGGGCATCCACAGGCCAACGCCTCCAGCACGGAATTGGAGCAGGCATCGTAGAAAGAAGGAAGTACAAAAATATCGGACCGTCCGTAAAGTGTAGGCATGTCTTCTACCCTGCCGAGAAAACATAATCTTTCTGAAACTCCTAACTCTTTGGCAAGCTGAATATACTTTGCTGGATTGCGGCCCCCGGCAACCTGCAAATGATAATTGGCCGGAAGTTCTGCAAGGGCTTTGATCAGGAAAGACACACCCTTGAGCGCGAAGTTGGTTGTAGCCGTGCTGATAAGATAATCATCATCGGAAAGCGAGTATTCTGCACGCGCCGCATCCCTTGCTTCCGGGGACAACGGAGTGAATAATGAGAGGTCTGGTTTGTTGTAAATGACATCAATCCCGCGCCCTGCAAGAGAGGGGTGGGAATCAAGCATCCAATCCCGGACCCGGTGCGAAACACAAACCATGCGGCAATCGGAAGCAGCCTGTTTACGCTCAATGTATTTAATCAGCATATTAACCAACGCAGTACGGCGGCGAAACATCTTGAAGCTTCGGGCAAAACCTTCAGGCCATGCTCTTTGTGAAAGCGCCCAGAATGATTCCAGCGGTCCTCCACCGATACGAAGAATATCCTGATTCAAGGATTTTCCGAGACTGATAGTCAAATCGTAATTCCCTTTTTTACGGGCTTTCTCCGCTGCCAGCACAAACCAGAGCAGCTTCCCGGCCCGGCAAAATCCATAACGGCCTACTTTAACGATATTCACACCCTGCGGAGGTGTATCCTCGGAACGGGCACAGATGAAATCAACACTGTACCCGGCATCGGCGAGTGCCGCGCTCAAGTTGTAGCCGAAACGTTCCACTCCGCCGTAACGGCTGAAGCGGGGAAGGATCAATCCGATTCTTTTCATTGTAGTCTGTATGTAATGTATAGCCCCTTGCGGGCTTTTATTTATATTGATACTCGCAAAACATGTATGGCAGCTATTAAGTCGCCCCAAATCCAACATTACGAGCTTAAATTCATTTCAACGGACGGGGATGTTATTCGGAAACAACCGTCTTGCCAAGGAAAACGCTCATCAAGGAGAAATTAGTGCCCTTTCTTACCCAACCTCTGGATATGCAGATATTCATTCTGGTCAACCAGATAATGCGCAAGCATTGGCTGGATATTGCCATGCCCCTGCTTTCCTCTGCCGCCCTGCTCTGGGCCATCATTGCGCTGGTGACAATCTTCGGAGTCTGGAAAAAGGGACCGAAATTTCTGGTCATAATCCTGCTCATCTCCGCCACTATGGGGCTGGCCGACTTTTCCACCAACCTTATCAAAAAATCCATCGGCAGGGTCAGACCGCTCAATTCCATAGCCCTGACCTATTTCAAAGAAGACGGCCGATTGCAGCGCAGACCGCTTGATTACCAGCAGACCAAAGAACGCGGGAACTCCTACCCTTCCGCACACGCTGCGAACTCAATGGCCTTTGCAGTCATGCTCATGTTCTTTTTCCGTACGCTTAGGCCGTGGATGCTCTTCCTACCCATCGGGGTCGGCTATTCCCGCCTCTATCTGGGAAAACATTTCCCCACTGATGTTATGGCCGGATGGACTTTGGGCGCATGTGTAGCGATTTCGGTCTGGTTGCTCTGGAGTTACTGGCTAAAATACAAATTGCCTGAAAAATATCGTCCATAAAACAGCTATACTTATTAAAATTTTTTGGGATTCGCCGCCGGAGGCTGATTATTTCATAAAAAGCACGAAGCGCAACATATTCTATAAACAAAAAATCGACTTGAACCGTAAGATTCAAGTCGATTTTTTATTGAAGGATGGGGTGTGATAAAAAATTACCGGGCTGGCTAAAAAATGTTACCCACAAGACAATTTACAATAATTTTCAGCCAGCACCGGTTAGAAATTTTTGTCCGGGACCCAAGGGGATACAAAGAATCCCGGACACATGGGAAGGAAGGAGTTTTCAACTAGATTCCCGGAACCGGAAACCTTGAGCAGAAAGATTCAATTTCCGACCGGGTGGTGGCGGCCAGATTCTTATCTTCAGAATTTTGGAGGATGGTGGTAATCCAGCCCGCCAGCTTGACCATATCGGCTTCCTTCATGCCACGGGAAGTGGCAGCAGGGGTACCGATCCTGATTCCGCTGGGTTTCAGGGGAGGATTGGGATCATCGGGGATAATCTGCTTGTTGGTAGTGATGGACACTTCATCAAGAAGCTCTTCAGCAATTTTACCGTTGATACCGTAGCTCTTCTCGGTATCGAGAACCATCATGTGGTTGTCTGTACCGCCGGTGACAAGGGAAGCACCGGATTTCAGCAGTTCATCCGCCAGAGTTTTTGCATTAAGCAATACCTGCTTTCCGTACTCTTTAAATTCAGGTTCGAGCGCTTTTTTTAGAGTAACCGCGATACCTGCAATGGTATTCATGTGCGGTCCGCCCTGCAGACCGGGGAAGACGGCCTTATCGATCCTGGCGGCGAATTCTTTTTTACAAAAGATCATACCGCCACGGGGACCGCGCAGGGATTTGTGTGAGGTGGAAGTGACTACATCGAAACCAAAATCAAAGGGATTGCGGAGAACATCGGCGGCAATGAGCCCGCCGTAGTGGGAGGCATCGGTCATGGTGATGGCCCCTACTTCATCTGCTATCTTCTTGAAAGCGGCATAATCCAGATCGCGGGGATAGGAAGTGTATCCGCAAAGAATCATTTTCGGTTTGTGTTCAAGGGCGGTCTTGCGCAGCTCGTCAAAATCAATGCTACCGTCAACAGGGTCGGTTTTATAGCGGATGAAATTGAAAAGCTTGCCCATGAAGGAAACCGGAGCACCGTGAGTAAGATGCCCGCCATGGGAGAGATCCATAGCCAGAATGGTGTCGCCGGGTTCAAGGAGGCCGAGATATACAGCCTGGTTCATGGGAGAACCGGAAAGAGGCTGCACATTGGCATGTTCGCAACGGAAGACCTGTTTTGCCCGTTCACGGGCAATGTCTTCGATGGTATCGGTGAATTCCTGACCGCCGTAATAACGTCTGCCGGGGTAACCTTCGGAGTATTTGTTTGTAAAAACACTTCCGAGGGTACAGAGTACTTCGGGGTAGGTGTAATTTTCAGAAGGAATTAATTCAATACCGACTCTCTGGCGGGATTCCTCGCCGGAAAGTGCATTGAAAATTTCTGAGTCGTTTTGCTGGAGAAGATTTCGATATTGCTGCATGGGCACTCCTTATGATTCACCTCATGGAGAGGTAAGGATGCACGTCTTGAAAAAAGACGAGGCCCAGGCGAGCGGCTGGTAATATAAATTCCGTGTTTCCCTGTGGTTAATTCCACATTACATCGCCAGTTGCACGGAATATGTATTCAAAAAGCTGGTTAATGACTAGCAACAGATTTATGCTCTGTAAACAACTTTTTCAAATTTATATTAAATTTCCGGTTCACCAAGCTTGTAACGAATGCGCAGAACACCATCATCAAAGCTGTGTGATGCAACCTTGAACTCACCTATTTCATTAGTGTTTTCAACGTGCTCACCGATACATGGACAAAGATCAAAATCGCCGATATTTACCACCCGAACCTCGGAAACTCCTTCAGGCAGACGTGTCAGATTAAAACGCTCGGCAGCCTCCTGAAGACTGATCATCTGTTCAGTAACTTCGAGAGCGGAAGAAATGGCTTCGTTAACACCATTCTCAATTTCGACGGCTTCAGCGTCGGTCAGCCCGCGTTCGAATTTATAATCACACTTGGATTTCTTCTTGTTGATGTGTGCGCTGAAGCAGCGGTCACAGTCAAACTTACGCACCATCACCTGATTCAGAATGTGCTCCGCCGAATGCATGCGGGGCTGGTATTGTTTCGCCATATTGAAGATGTCCTTTTGTTTTTACTCGCAGAAACTCTATGCCAAATCACAACATAGCTCAAGCGTCCGTTGCAGCCTCGACTACTCCCAACCCAGCGAAGCTTCTTCCAGCAAGCGGATGAATTCCGCCATTGCCGGGGAAATCCACTTGTCCTTGTGGTGAACAATCTGGACCCGTACCGGATCAATTGATTCCCAAGGAATTGCCCGTAATTTTCCGTCTGCCAGCTCTTTGCGGACAACCACTTCCGGCAGGAACGAAACCCCAAGATTACAAAGCAGATATTGCTTGATGACTTCAACGCTGGCGGTCTCGATTATATTACCCGTTTCGATGCCCTGCTTAGCCAGCATATCTTCAAATATCGCCCGGTAGCTGCACCCTGCTTCGGTGTATAAAACCGCATGGACCGGTGAGTTTATCAACCTCTCTGCCGGATACTGCTGAGGCAGGACAACACACATGGGTTCATCAAAAACAGGTCTGCTAAGCAACTCATCCTCTTCCACCACCCGGTCCAGCAGGACAGCCATATCAAGACTGCCTTCGCGCAGCAGACCGCGCATTAACGGACAGATGGAATTCTGCATAATGATATCCACACCGGGATAAAGGGCTTTATATTCCCGCAACACCGGAGAAAGGCGGTACAGCATGGTTGATTCGGGAACACCGATACGCAGCTGCCCGGCAGGTTCGCCAACTTCATGCTTTAACGCGCAAAGATCATCATACCCGGCCAGAAGCGGCAGAACCCTGCGGTACAGCCGTTCCCCGAATGAATTCAGAACCACCCGCTTACCCAGCCGGTCAAAAACCGGACGCCCGTAAAATTCTTCGATAGCCCGGACATGCGAAGTAACCGAGGACTGGGCATAATTAAGAACCTGCGCGGCCTTGTTAAAACTGCCCTGCTCCACAATTTCCTTGAATGAAACCAACTGGCGGATTTCCATATATGCCTCCTGCCAAGGACCCTTATCAATTTAACTGAACATTTCAATCTAAATATTCAGTTTTTCAGATAACACAAAGACTGCTAGGCTCAAGCTACAAAATTTCAGGAAGGTAAAAATGACGAATAAGCAAATGGGTCCGCTCCAATTAGGCGGCCTGCTGGCCGGAGCACTTCTAGGGTCGGGTATAATCCTGCTTCCGCCTATTGCGGAGGCACGGCTTGGAGATTGGGCGGTTGCCGCATGGGCAATAATTTTGATGCTGGGTGCGATATTCGCCTCGCTTTTCGCGAGGCTGGCTGTGGCCTATCCCGGATCGGAAGGCGTCCCCATCGCCATCAGGGAAGCATTCGGTCAAAAAGCCGGACAGCTGGCAACCAACTATATAATCTGTGCGGTCTGCGTCGGTCCGGTTGCAGTTCTGATGACAGCTGCAGAAGCCATCACTTCCACATTCTCCCTGCCTGCAACCCAAACCCCGGCATTTGCAGCGGTTTTAATGCTCTTATGCTGCGCACTGCTCATGCGCAGGGTCACATTCGTGAGCAACATTTCCCTTATGGCCAGCGTTATCATAGGGATTATCCTGATCAGCGGCAGTATCACCAGCATCAGCATGGCCCCAGTAAGCCCGAGCCCCTACACAGCACCGGATATTCCGGCGTTGGGTTCAACATTGCTGCTCATATTCTGGGCCATCATCGGCTGGGAAATTATCGGCAACTACTCAATGGAAGTACGCACCCCCAAACGCACAATACCGTTAGCGACCATCATTGCAGTCTGCGTGATCAGCGTCATATACCTGCTTGCGGGCTGGGCCGTACACAGCGTCAGCAACGGCCATGCGGAGCCGGTTACTGTGGCCCGAATCGTTGCCCCGCTACTGGGTGATTACGCTAATTTCACGGTCATGATTGTGACCTGCGCCCTCTGCATCTGCACCTATCTGATGATTGTCGGGGGGATTTCCAGACTGCTGGCAAGCCTTGCCGGGCAGAAAAAGTTGCCGCAAATCCTGGAACGGACCAACTGCAGTGGAACGCCGCACATAGCCATAGCACTCTTTTTCTGTCTGCATCTGCTGAATCTGCTCCTGCTACAGGCCGGAATTCTCAGCCTTGAAGATATTGTATCTTTTGCAAACGTTTTTTTTATCTCCAATTCACTGATCGCAGTCGGAGCGGCCCTGAAAATATTCAAATCAGCAGCCATGCGCCTTGCCTGCCTGATTCTCTGCGGCGGCTTCATATGTCTGCTGGCATTTTCTTCCATCTGGCCGCTCGGCATTATGATCGGGGTAACGATCCTCACTCTGGGATATACTAACCGGAAAGACATCGCATACGCTGAAAAATAAAAAGAAGCCGTGAACGGTTATCCGGCCACGGCTCTTTGGCAAATATATTTTTATAATTTAAGACAGCTTGCGTCTTACAAATCCTACAACTCCAAGCCCGCCGAGCATCAAGAGTACTGCTCCCGGAATCGGGGTGGGTGCAACATTGGAGATATTGGTGACCTTTAAATTGGTTGCCAGCAACTGAGTGGACTTGGAAAATGACGACCCTCCGGAAAAAGAAGATTCATAAAGCAAGCCGACATTTGACCCCAGCGTAAGTTCTCCAGAGCTAAAGAGATCACCGAAGGACAGGTAAGATTTTTCATTCCCGGCACTGACAAGATAACCAATCTTGCCGGAACTGAAATAGTTATGGTTTTTTGAAGTTACTCCGTTCAAATTACCCGAAAATAATGAGGCATAATAGGAACCTCTTACTTCATGATCCTGTCCATTCCACCCAGTATAAAAACCGGTCCGTTCAGTGTCAATTTCAACCACATAGCGAACAGTATCACCAACAGAAATCCCGGCAGCACTAGCTAGACCGCCTCGATCCTGTATGGCTCCTACTGTGCCTTCAAGGGTGTAATATGCTGAGGCTGAGGCAAACGACGGAACAGTTAACAATACCAGCAAAGCCACAATGCTTAAAATATTTTTCATGAACAACCATCTCCTTATAAAGCAAATACCTTGCAAGACAACTGCAGTCAAGAAAAGTCGGAAGTCTATGCCCATACCACAAAAAAAAAGAACCGCTCCCGAATACCGGAAGCGGTTCTTTTTTTAGTAAAAGTCTTATTTTTTATTAAGACAGCTTACGCCTTACAAATCCTACAACGCCAAGCCCACCAAGCATCAGGAGTGCTGCTCCCGGAATCGGGGTAGGTGCAACGTTTGAGATATTTGTTACCTTCAAATTAATGGCATTAATCTGACTGTAGGTCCAGTTGCTCTCCGAGTTGTACGCCGCTTCATAAATCTGCTGCACGGTATCCCCTACAGCGAGACCTTCAAAGCTGTAACCCCAGCCGTTCATATACACAGCAGAGTTATCATTCCCGGAGTAGGCATGATAGTTGTAATTTCCATCCTTCAAATAGCTATTGCTATTGGATGAGTAGCCGTTCAGGTTACCGGAAAACAAAGAAGTGTAGTAGGACTTATTCACTGTCTTGGTCTTACCATTACCGATAGTACGGTAACCGAGTCTATCAGTATCTACTTCGATCACATAACGAACGGTATCCCCGATCGAAATTCCGGAAGCTCTGGCCAGTCCGCCACCGTCACTGATGGACCCAACGGTCCCCTCAAGAGTATAAAAATATGACGCTGAAGCCTGTGCCGGAACAGCCAAAATAACCAGCAGGGCAAGTATTGTATAAATTCTCTTCATAGTGTTTACCTCCACCTATTTTCCCTAGAATGTAAATAACCTGAACACAAATAACAGTCAACGATTAGAATTCTTGGAAAAACAGTGATGGCCCTAAATAAATCCAATTTGTTTAAAGACATGCAAATCATGCACAAAAAGGCATATTATTAATATATGCACTGTTTCCCAAAAAACAACCATGAATGTCGGAAAAAATGACCCTACCCGCCCCTTCATGCAAACTTACTGCCAAAACAACAAATAAACTCCCGGCAAATTGAATTCACCGGGAGTTTATAATCTGATTTACCGTTGAATCAGTTAAATCTGGAATTCACCGGACTTGTAAATAAGGACTTCGCTGCCGTCCTTGAGGGTAGCATAAACTTCCTTATCCTGAGTATTGACCAGGTCCCAGTGCAATGCAGAAGTGTTGTATCCGAGTTCTTCCTTCATCTGCTCGTTAAGCTCAGCCTGATCCCCGGCATAAGTGTCGGCATAGGAAGAGCCGACGGCAACATGGCAGTTACCGAATTCTCCGCCGTAGTTTTCATCATAAAGAGTATTTGCCATGAATTTATCAATGCGCGAAAAACGGCGGTCGGTCAGGGAAAACTCACCAAGCTTGGAAGCCCCTTCGTCCATTGCAAGCTGCTTTTTAACGAACTCTTCGCCTTCCTTGGCGGTGATTTCCTTGGCTACGCCGTCTTCGAATACAATACGTACCCCTTCAACATAGTTACCGGAACGGTACGAAGGCTGGTCAGCATAATAAACACCGGAAGTACCGCGCCAATCAGGGGAAATAAACAGCTCAAAACTGGGAATGCTATGACCGGAAACACCGATCCACTGGCGAAGGTCGCCATGCTTAACAGTCAGGTCCATATCCTTGGAAACCACACGGTAGGATTCGATGCCCAGACCGTTCAACCAATCCTTAACTTCTGAAGCCTTATCGAAAACACCCTTCCAGCAGGCTGCAGGGTCTTCTTCATCAAGGTAGCAGGCTTTGACGATCTGGGCGGTAAATTCTTCCAGTGAAAGTCCGGCAGATTCAGCCAGAGCTTTAGTGGGATAGGAACAAAGGGTCCAGCCCAATTCGCCGCACTGCTCACGTTTTTCCATCATATCACGCAGAAATTTACGGGCCACTGCACATTTACCCATGCGGGATGGGTCAACCCCCGCCAGATGGGTCAGGGAAGAGGGAGCCAGCAGCACGATAAGACCGTTAAGGCCCTTGGTGAATTCTTGTTCACCGGGGGCAATGTATTTAAGCTGGTCATCGTTGCCGTCACCGTAGAAACTTTTTTCCATCTCGGGAGTCAGGGTCATCCTCGGAACAGGGTTAAGCCCTTCATCAATAAGACGTTTAAATACGGCTTCTGCAAGAGGCAGAGCTTCCGCTTCGTACCGGACCATGATCAGGTCGCCTTTTTCATAAGGCTTGGTGCGCGCAGTAGTCAGCCCCCACCACAGAGCATCAACGTATTTATCAAGCTGTTCTTTTGTCAGCATAAGTATCTCCTAAAATGTCATATCTGCATTTAGTTAAAGGCACTTAATAATTCAATGTCCGTATAATGTCATCACCCGGATTAAAAAAATATTGTCGTGAATTGAAAATCATAATCCTTTCTTGAAAATCATAATCTATATAATTAAGATGTTTCTTGTACTTTTTAGTACTTGGCTTCTTGACATGTGGAAGGCTTGTGGCTATCCACATTTCAATAGCCCTGAGTCGGGGTCAAAGCCGGACAATTTCGGCCCAATCCTAATTGTTGAAGACTGCGTAGCCTGTCGGCTTTTGTACGCAGGCTACCAGAGGCTAAAAAAATCAATCTTTTTGGAGGGTAACTCTATGAGCTACATTATCACCATTGATAACGACAAGTGTAACGGCGACGGCGAATGCGTTGATGTATGTCCTACCGAAGTTTACGAACTTCAGGACGGCAAAGCAGTAGCTGTTAACGAAGACGAATGCCTCGGTTGTGAATCCTGTATCGAAGTTTGCGAACAGGACGCTATCACCATCGAAGAGCAGTAGAAAGTTCTTCATCAGTGAAGTTTTAAAGGCGGGAATCAGGGTCTAGCCCAGATTCCCGCCTGCTCTTTAATTAACGGTCAACGAATTTAAAATATTCAGCGGACCAGCCTGCCGGAGCCGGATTCCCTTTTCTCCTCTCTCTCTCCTTCCCCATTTTTTATGCGCCCCCCGGAACACCGCTGCGCTGCGCGATTGGACCGCCACGCGGGACATGGTTCAATAAAATCATTAATTATTTTCATGCAGGCGATTGACTGCTGAACAATAAGACTTAGCTTATACGAGTTTAGGCGGAACTTTCCGTCAAAGCTCTGAACATATTTTTTCACGGAGGTTTTGCTTTGGAGTTCAAAGAAATTTTTCAAAAATATGAAGCTCTTGTCGCTGAAGTAGACAAGACTTTTAATAAAATATCCGAACAGACTGAAGATGGCATCAAATGTGCCAAAGGCTGCAGTGAATGCTGCCACGCCCTCTTCGATCTGACCCTTGTGGAAGCTATCTACATCAACCGCAAGTTCAACGAAATATACAGCGGTATGGAACGCTCCATCATCATGCAGGAAGCGGATAAGGCGGACAGACTGATCCATAAAGTCAAAAGAAGGGCTTTCAAGGCCAGCCAGTCCGGTGCCTCCACAGCAGAAATCCTCAAAGAAGTATCCATGGCACGGGTTAAATGCCCTTGCCTGAAAGAAGACAACCTTTGCGCTCTCTACGATTTCAGACCTTTGACCTGCCGCATCTACGGTGTTCCCATGAATATCAGCGGTCAGGCTCACTCCTGTCAGAAATCAGGCTTCACCCCCGGTAAAGCCTACCCCACCATCAACATGGACACTCTGCAATCCAAGCTGATGCAGCTGAGCGAAGAACTGGCTGCTTCCATCAACTCCTCCCTTAAGGAGCTGCCGGAAGTTCTGGTTCCCCTCTCCATGGCTCTGGTAACCGACTACACACCGGAATATCTGGGCGCCAACACCGGCGACAAAGTAGAAGAAGCTCCGGCCCCGGCCGCTGAACCTTCGGAAGCCTGCGGAACTTGTGACAAAGACAAGTCTGCATGCGCCAGCTGCAACTACTCTATAGAACTGGGTGCTGCCCCTAAGTAACCTGTACAGGAGAATCTAATGGGCACACTTACCCCGGAAGAAATAGAAGAACAAAAACAATACATGTACGAAAAACTTTCGCCGCGCAGGCGCAGGTTTGTCGACAAAATCGGTTATGATGAATGGGACCCTTTTGCGAAACCTTTCGATCCCATTGACCTGCGTCAGGACATCACCGGAAGAACTTCGCAGCAGCTCTGTGAAGAATTCATACGCGAAGTCCACGTAAGCAGAAACTCAGAGTACGCGCAGGCAGCTGCAGAATTCGGAGTTATGCTGGTCATGAACTTCGAAAAGGTACGCCCCATTTATGACTTTTGTGTCTGGTATGACGAACTGCTCAAGAATGAAGGCAGAAAGATTTAAGTCTTCCTGATTGCCGCAGCCGACCGATAAAGACTGAAACTTTTATAAATATATGAGGTTTTCCCATGCAGAAATTTGATAATATTGACGACTATATCGCGGATCTTAAAAAGAAAAAGGAAGCCAGCCCCACCTGCAGTAACACCCGCTACAACCTCGGTGTTGCCTACCTGTCCAAAAGGGACTTCATGGAAGCTGAGCGTGAATTCCTCGTAGCAATTGATGAATCCCCCAAAATGGCGGAAGCATATGTACAGCTTGGCGGTATCGCCATGCAGCGCGGCGACCTTGAAGGCTGTCTGCGTTACAACATCACTGCTACCCAGCAGCGTCCTTTCTTCGCTGTTCCCTGGGGTAACATCGGCTACGTATACATGGAGCAGGGCGAAACAGATAAGGCTGTCAAAGCTCTGAAACGCGCCATCAAATACGATCCTAACTTCGTACAGGCTCTCTCCACCCTCGGAGCAGCATACTTCAACGAAGGCGAGCTCGACGACTGCATCGAAGTCTGCGAAAAAGCCCTCAAGCTTGCTGACAACTTCGGTCCCGCATGGAACAACCTTGCTCTCTGCTACACCGAAAAAGAAGACTACAAAAAAGCTATCGAGTGCGTAGACAAAGCCATCGAAACCGGCTTCAACGTTTCTGCTGACTTCCTCAAAGAACTCGAAAGCCACCGCTAGAATCGCAATTTAAATTGTACTTAGAAAAGCTCTCCGGTCTCCATGGCCGGAGAGTTTTTTTATTTTGGATGCAAAAAACAGCACCACACCCCCCTCGTAAATAAAAACGAATTATGCTAATGTGCCGTACAAGTAATTTAATGAAAAAATACGGCACGCTGATCGCGCCTGCCCCGCGACCCACTCCATAACGGCACAACCGGATTCATATGCACAACGCAGTTGACTTACTCACCTTCGGCGGCATCGTCTGCTTTCTGATAGCCATTCTGCACATCGTAATAATTGTTGTCGGACCCAAGGCTTACCGATATTTCGGGGCTGGAGAAGACTTAAGTACACTTGCCGAAAAACATTCACCAATTCCAACATTAGTTACCGCCTTCATCGCTACAGTAATTGCGCTCTTTGGTCTGTACGCATTTTCCGGTGCAGGTAAATTCATGCGTCTCCCCCTGCTCGGCCCGGTGTTGGTAATCATTGGCTCATTATTCAGCTTCCGCGGACTGGCCCTGCCGGTGCAATTATTCGGATTGCTCAAGAATCCCCACAAGGCGGACATAAAAGAAATATTCTTTTCGCTGATAGCTTTAATTACCGGAGCCTGCATTCTGTACGGAACCAACCTGAACTGGGATTTTATTTTTCACAGCTGAATAAAGCACTATAATAAACTTTTCCAAACCGATAGACATCGCGACAAGCACAAAAAAAGTTCATATCTGCCGAGAATTATGGACAAAGCTATCAGCAGTCTGTAAATTGTAACACAAGATATCCTGCCGGTATGCAGGTTACAATCAGCTGAAAATAACTGTTAACTGTTGTATTTTTATATTTCTTTGATATTCTTTATCGGTACAAATTAATTCGGAGGATTAAATGGCACTCAGCAAATTAGCAGGACAACCCGCACCGGCGGAAATCCTTGAAAACATACCTAGACTCGTATCAGCATACTACACAGAAAAACCTGATCCTTCCGTTGATTCCCATCTGGTAGCATTCGGAACCTCCGGCCACAGGGGCTCTTCTCTTGACGGCTCCTTTAACGAAGACCATATCTTCGCCATTGCACAGGCCATCTGCGAATACAGAAAATCCATGGGCTACAGCGGTCCCTTGTTCATGGGTAAGGACCCCCACGCGCTCTCTGAGCCTGCACAGATTTCCGCTCTTGAAGTTTTTGCAGCAAATGACGTAACCGTGCTGCTGAACGACAAAGGCTACACCCCTACCCCGGCAATCTCCCATGCAATCCTTGCCTACAACAAAGGTCGCAAGGACGGTTTCGCCGACGGTGTAGTCATTACCCCGTCCCACAACCCCCCGCGTGACGGCGGCTTCAAGTACAATCCGCCCAGTGCCGGACCGGCAGGTACAGCAATCACCCGCACAATTCAGGACCGCGCTAATGAAATCCTTAAAAACGGGCTTAAAGATGTAAAACGCATCCCCTTCAGCCGTGCTCTTGCTGCTGACACCAGCAAGGAATTCGATTTCATTACCCCGTACGTAAATGATCTTGAAAACATTCTGGACATGGAAGCGATTGCTTCTGCGGGACTCAGCATAGGTGTCGATCCTCTCGGCGGCGCAGCTATAGATTACTGGGAACCTATCGCTGAAAAGTACGGCCTGAACATGAGCGTTGTGAACAAGAAAATCGACCCGGCCTATTCTTTTATGCACGTGGACAAGGACGGAAAAATCCGCATGGATTGCTCATCCCCTTATGCCATGGCCGGACTCATCGAACTTAAAGACAAGTACGATATTTCTTTTGCCAACGACCCGGACACCGACAGACACGGTATCGTGACCAAAAGCCGTGGTCTGATGAACCCGAACCACTATCTGGCTGTAGCGATTGAATATCTTTACAAGCACAGACCCCAATGGAGCGAGAAGCTGACCGTGGGTAAAACCCTCGTTTCCAGCTCCATGATCAACCGTGTGGCGGACTCCATCAACCGTCCGCTTATGGAAGTTCCGGTCGGCTTTAAATGGTTCGTAGACCCGCTTCTGAGCGGGACCTGTGGCTTTGGTGGAGAAGAAAGTGCCGGTGCATCCTTCCTGCGCAAAGACGGTACTGTATGGACTACCGACAAAGATGGTATCATCATGAACCTGCTGGCAGCAGAAATCACTGCAATCACTGGAAAAGATCCCGGAGAGCACTACACCGCACTTGAAAAGCAATTCGGTCACCCGGTGTACAAACGCATTGATACCCCGGCTACCGAAGAGCAGAAAAAAGCTTTCAGCATTCTTACCCCGGACATGGTCAAGGCAAAAACCCTTGCCGGAGAAACTATTGAGGAACGCCTTACAGCAGCTCCCGGCAACGGCGAAGCCATTGGCGGTCTGAAGGTTGTCACCGAACACGGCTGGTTTGCAGCACGTCCTTCCGGCACTGAATCTATTTACAAGATCTATGCGGAATCCTTTAAAGGTCTTGCGCATCTGGTAGCAATTCAGGAAGAAGCGGCAAAAATTGTCAATGCGGCTTTTGAAGAGGCTCTGAAGTAGCCGACTGAAAAGAGAACAATAAAAAAGAGCAGCCTGCGTGATGCGAGCTGCTCTTTTTTTTGCCTATAAATAAAAACTATTTTCCCAACTCATCACAGACTCTTGCTGCCTCAGCTTCAAAGAAAGCCAGCTGCTCATTCACCCCGTCAAAATCTTCATTAATCAGATTTTTCTCCAGCAGCATAGCTGCATCACGGGCGCGGGGTGCACAAATCGCAGCACAGCTGCTTTTCATAGTGTGCACAACCCTACGTGCCACACTGTCATCCTTTCCAAGTGCTTCCTTAAAAGTAACAATCTCGTCCTGCACATCACTTAGAAACATAGAGCAAAGCTCGGTATACAGCTCCGTGTCGCCCTGATACATGACCTCTGCTTTCGCCCTATCGACGACTTTTTCTTCGCACGGGACAGGATCATCAGCTTTGCGGGCCTCGCTGCCACCTTCACTCATGACACGGAAGATTGCTTCCTGCAGGGCGAGATACTGCACAGGTTTGGCGATATAGCTATCCATTCCGGCCTTGGAACACCGATCCTTAACTCCGGCCATGGCATGCGCAGACATTGCGATAATGGGGATATTCCGTGCAGCCGCCCCGGACTTTCCGTCACGGATAGCTTTTGCGGCACTAAATCCATCCATTTCCGGCATTTCAAGGTCCATGAGCACCAGATCCGCATCAATACCGGAAAGCATGCTGACCGCTTCAAGGCCGTTGGATGCGACCTGCACAGCGTGTCCCATTTTTTCCAGCAGACTTGTAGCCACCAACACATTGATAGGATTGTCCTCTACCAACAGGATTGAGTATTCCGAGGCTTCGCCCGGGACATCTACAGAGGTCTCCTTACCGACAACAAGTTTAGAGGGATCTCCACTCTTCAGGGCAACTGAAAAAGAAAAAACGCTACCGCATCCTTCAGAGCTGTTAACCCTGATTTTGCCGCCCATCATCTCGACCAGCTCACGTGAAATAGCCAATCCAAGCCCTGTTCCACCGAACTTTCGGGTAGTGGAATCATCTGCCTGACGGAAACTCTCAAAAATCAAAGCCTGCTTGTCTTCCGGGACACCTATACCTGTATCACGGACCGCAACCTGCACAATCTCTTTTCCAGTTTGAGAGTCTCTCTCCAACCTGCTGACCTGTACAAATACACCGCCGTGTGAAGTAAATTTAATGGAATTACCGATCAGGTTGAACAAAATCTGTTTCAAACGAACCTGATCACCGCAAACGGCTTTGGGAACACCATCATCAATATCAATACTAAGAACCAACCCTTTATCCCGCGCCTGTTGCTCCATGCTTTTTACAACATCGTGCAACGCCTCTCCCAAACAAAAATCACTTTCTTCAAGGGTAAGCATGCGGGCCTCGACTTTTGATAAATCGAGAATGTCATTAATCAGAGTGAGCAGCTGGTCGGCAGAAACTTTTACAAGCTCAAGATCCTCAGTCTGTTTCGCGGAAAGATCAGAGCGCAAGGTAAGATCGGTCATCCCGATAATAGCATTAAGCGGGGTGCGGATTTCATGGCTCATTGATGCGAGAAAACGGGATTTAAAACGGTTGGCTTTCTCAGCCACATCACGCGCCTTGATAATCTCACGTTCCATTGCCTTACGTTCAGTTATCTCAATAAAAGAAGCTACAGCACCGCCGGAATCACCCTGCATAGGAGTAACTTCCAGCATATACCAGCAAGGTTTGTCTTTACTTTCAAAAGAGTACTCACAAGAAAACATCTTGCGCTTGCCTTCTACAACGGAACGCACCCCCCCCATTAACTCACGCATCGAACCGCGCAGGCAGCCGGAAGAATAAATAGCCTCTTCGAAATCAAGACCACCAAGTCCTTCTTCGCTTATGCCCGGCACAAAGATATCACGCCATGAGTCATTGGCTGCTATAATTTTCATCCGGGGATCAAGCACCGCTATTTTAGCAGACATGGAAGCCAGAACAGAGCTGAGCTGTTCCTCGCGGTCGACTAATTTGCGGTTGGCAACATCAAGCTGACGGGATTGCAGGAGGGTGTTCTCATAAGTTGCCAGCAAAAGGTGAAACACCTGACTGAAATCAGCCTTCAGGACGTGTTTCTCACCCTGAAATTCAAAATCCACATCTTGTGTGGCGGAATTGTCTGACTCGAAATATTTATTTTTTAGAACGGACTCAATACGGGAAATCAGAAAATCTTCGTCATAGGGCTTGGTCACAAAGTTTGTGGCCCCGCTTTTCAAACCCTTAATGATATCTCCCGGTTCGGAAAGACTGGTCAGCAAGATAACCGGGACATTTTTGTAGTGATCATTATCCCGTATCTTCTCGCAAAGCTCGTAGCCATCCATACCAGGCATAACTACATCGCTGATAACCAGATCAATATCCTTTTCCGCCAGTATACCAAGAGCATTTTCACCGCTGGAAACCAGAGAAACCTGAAATCCTCTTTCCAATAGAATATATTCCAGCTTAACCGCTTGCGTCAGACTGTCTTCGACAACCAGAATATGATGACTTTCCACTACTTACCCTCCGACAACTCCAAGAAAAGCTTGCAGAGATGCCTCCCGATATTTCCGATAGATAATACAGCCAAGGCAGCCCCCAATTTAACTGCCTCCCCCGGCATTCCAAACACGATTGAACTATCTTCGTCCTGAGCAATGGTATACCCGCCACTGCGCTTAATCTCAAGCAGTCCGTCAGCCCCGTCGCGCCCCATTCCGGTAAGTAGGACTCCGACCACAGAAGAACCCAGATTCCGGGCGGCAGAGTGAAAAAGAACGGAAACTGAAGGTCTGATCTCGTTTACATTTGGAGCATCGCTCAACAAAACACGCTTATCAGATGAAATTTCTGTATGCGACCCTTCCGGCGCAAAGTAAACCACACCGGATCGCAGGACATCACCATGGTCAGCAACTCTTACATCATGCCCGGTATTATTTTTCAACCAGCTAACCATCCCCTCGGTGAAACCGGCAGACATATGCTGCACAATCAAGATGGGAGCCGGGAATTTATGAGGGACAGACATGAGTATTTCTTTAATAGCCTGCGGCCCACCGGTGGAAGCCCCGATGCAGATAACCTTCTCTTTGACTGAAGAAGGTGCAGGTTTGTATTCACAGGCAGCAGGCAGCGATCTATCCATAATATTATCGGTCCTGAACCTGCTCTTGCGGCGAACAACCTTAACTTCAGACATCAGGCGTGCAGAGATGATGATTTCCTGCATCTGTTCTTCAAAATTATCATTCTTCAGGCCCGGTTTATCGTGGAAGGCAAGGGCTCCGGTATCAATCAGCCTGAATCCGATCTCAGCATCAGAAGCACTGTATACAGCACTTACGATTACGATAGGAACAGGATTATCTTCCATAATCATGCGGGTAACCCTGAAACCGTCACAATCAGGAAGGTTAACATCCATAGTGACGACGTCCGGCTTCAACTCCTGCACCATGCGCAAAGCAGAGTAGCCGTCTTCAGCACAGCCGACCACTTCAAAATCATCCTCGCGCTTAAACAAATCTGCAAACATGGTGCGGACAGTTGCCGAGTCATCAACTATCAAAACCTTGATCACTTACCCATTGCTCCTATCGGGAAAATTCAAAAACTACATAAAGGGACGTATCACCTACACTCTAATTAGCCCAGCTGCAAATCTATAGCTATTATACATCACACAACAATAAAATTATAAAAATAGATTTTACATTATCCAGCCAGACGGGCTATTACCTCCAACAAATTACCCTGATCGAAATCAGATTTAATAATATAGGCATCTGCTCCGGCTTCAACTCCACGCTCACGGTCTTCAGGTGGTCCCAAAGACGTTACCAGAATAATAGGGAGGCTTGAGCAGCTATCCATTTGTCTGACCTTTGAAGTCAAGGTGAAACCGTCCATATGCGGCATCTCAACATCAGAGACAAGAACATCAGGAATGGATTCCTCAATCTTCTGCAAAGCATCAAGACCGTTCATAGCAGTAACAACATGATATCCGGCAGCTTCAAGAACATTCTTAAGCAGCATGCGTGAAGTAATGGAGTCCTCAGCCACAAGTACGTTTTTGATAACCTGCCCTTCCTGTTTATGTATCACAGAACGAACACGGCCACGAGTATGAATTGTCAAAGCACTGCGAACCATATCCGGGGTATGCAGGATAGGGGCAAGTTCTCCTGAGCCGAGCATGGAAAATCCTGAGACATTGCGGACCCTTTTCAACAGCGGTCCCATTCCCTTGGCCATAACTTCCTGCTCGCCATGCAGATCATCAACGCTGATCGCCACAGCTTTGCTGCCTTTACCCACAACCAGAACCGCAATAGCATCAGCTTTTGTCTCCCCCTGTTCCAGTTCCAAAATATCTGCCAGAGCCACCAGCGGAATGGGTCTGCCGAAGACAAATACCGTCTCCTTGCCACCGGCAGTAATAATATCATTCTGACGTACAAGCATAACTTTGCGTATACCGGATTTGGGAACC
Source organism: Maridesulfovibrio spiralis (SeqCode) (assembly GCF_048571135.1). Lineage (NCBI taxonomy): Bacteria > Pseudomonadati > Thermodesulfobacteriota > Desulfovibrionia > Desulfovibrionales > Desulfovibrionaceae > Maridesulfovibrio > Maridesulfovibrio spiralis (SeqCode). Next base: position 259,514 of record NZ_CP182344.1, read on the forward strand.
ACGGCCAGCCTGCTCCCGGACTCCACAACAATCCCCCGGAATGAAGTCAGCGCTACCGGGATATTCATCACAATCCTGATCCCTTTGCCCTCCGGGCTGGCAAGAATAATGCTCCCGCCGAAGGATTCGATTTTATCACGGACAATAGCCATTCCCAAACCACGACCGGAAATGTCGGTGATAATTTCACTGGTAGACATACCGGAAATATAAATCAGCTCCAACGCAGCACGGCGATCCATTTTTTCCGCTTCTTCAGCCGAAATAAGCCCCCGGCTGACCGCAACAGCTTTAAGCCGTTCCTGATCTATTCCCCGGCCATTATCACTATAAACTATTTTGACCACATCCCGGTCAGTCTTGGTGATAGAAAAATTTATTATGCCTACCGGAGACTTACTCCGTCTGAGACGCTCTTCTTTAGACTCTATTCCATGATCAATTGAGTTTCTGATCATGTGCATAAGCGGGTCATGAAGCATTTCAAGAATACGGCGGTCAATACGTACATTTTCTCCGCTGGTTTCTAGCCGGCACTCCTTGCCTTGCTCCATACTCAAATTGCGGACCATGCGTGGAAATACTTCCAGCAAAGAAGAAAAAGGCAGCAGCATGGAATCCTTGAAATCATTAAGCAAGGCATCAACTTTGGAAGTAAGATCCCATTCTGCTTTACGGGCGGATAAATTCAATGCCTCGATCTTTTTGGAAAAACCTTCCAAAGCCTCGGTCATCTGAGCCTGCTGCTTAACGTCTTCCTCAGACAAACCGGACACACGCCCTTCGCTATTGCTATGAAAAAGCTTTAAGAAATTCCTGAAAGAATGATCCAGTTCAGATAGTTCCCTAGCCCTGTTCTTCTGGGAATTGCGGGACGAAATCAATTCTTCAGTCTGTAAAAGCAATCCCGTAAGCGAAGAAGAACTGACCCTTACAGTGTCATCCATGCCAGCTGAAACATGGGCATTATCATTTTTACGGGGCTCAAGTCCCTGCTCCTGATGCAACTCTATTTCATCATTGCTCGCTGCCGGTGAAACCGGTTTGGGAGGAGTCATATTTTCCTTCCCGGCAACAACACTTTCTTCAGGGGAAAATTCACTCTTTGGGACTGTGTCAGATACATACACAGAAGGGCCGTCACCCTCAATCTGCGCAGGGGATTCTGCCAGTTCCTTCATTCTTGAAATAGCAAGCAGCATCTGTGGAGAAGCAGATGCATCTGCGGAATCATCCTCCGCCCGCAGCAGGTCTTCCAAAATATCCAGCCAGCCAAGCATCAATGCGCAAGTTTTAGAAGAAGGAGTCAGTCCCTGTTTTTTGAGCACAGAAAAAAAAGATTCAAATGTCTGACAGAAATCTTCCACCGAGATTAAGCCGACAGCCCTTGCCGCTCCCTTGAGACTATGCAGTTCACGGTAAGAAGACTCCACAACCAATGCCAGATCTTCCTTGGCGCATCCTTTCTCCAAACGCATAAAATCAGTAGAAAGCACGCGCATCCGGTCAGAGCTTTCCCCTCTGAACGCATTAAGCAGCCTTTGCTTTAGATCTCCGCCGATTTTGGACATACCCACCCCCCAGAACTATCCTTAAAAAAACAGCTAACTGATGCTGCCCACAAAATCATTCACGATCAATGCTTCATCCTGCAAAAGAGCTGCCCCATCCAAGACAGTCCTTCTATCCTCTGTAACACCCAGACAGTATTCAGAAATCCGGTCATCCCCCGAGGGGAGGGATTTTAGTTCTGTATTAGGAATACGGCTGACTCCAACAATTTCATCAACGGCAAGACAAAACTCTGCGTCATCACCGGAAAGCAGAACTACACCGGGATTTTCCGCTTCCAGACCGTCCCGCATTCCTAAAAATTTGCATAGGTCAACGACAGCCCAGAGATGACCACGCACACTGATGACCCCGAGATGAAAATCAGGAGTACAGGGAACAGCTACAATATCTTCCGGGATCAGGACCTCTTTTACTATAGAAGTCTCCAAACCGAACACCTCCGGTCCCAAGCGAAAAAAAACATAGTCCCGGTCATTTTCACTCTTCCCTTCTACGGAATCTAGATCAGAAACCTGCAAAGCCAGCTTTTCCGCCCTTTTGCGCAAAAGCTCCTTATCATTTTCATTTCTAATATAATCCAGTGTGTTTCCTTCCATATTTCCACCTCTGAAAAAAATATCTAGCCAATGTTATCCCGGACCAAGAGAACCATCTCCTGCAGCCTTCCGGCTGTAGTGCTATCGGAAAAAGGGACCAGTTCGTCCAGATCCTTTTTTTCCAGTTCCTGCAAGGCAATCCTGAAATGTCTAAGGGCTGCGTTCTTATCACTGTTTTCAAAATATATGTTACCGAGAAGCACATGTGCCATGATAAAACCGCTATCCAGAAACACCGCATTACGCATTTCGGAAACGGCTCGCTCCCGATCCCCCTGCTGCAAGCAAATCTGCCCCAGTAAAAAATGAGCGCGAGGATCAACCCGGTCCAATTCAACCGCCCTTTCGCACCACATGCAGGCCTCATTAGTGAACCCGGAGTCAACTTTTAACCCGGCAATCCCCAGAAGAGCTGACAAGCAGATTTTACGGTCATAATCATGATCAATAATCTTTTTGTAAACATCTAGTGCCCCGGACAAATCACCCTGTACCCGCAGCATCCGCGCCTGCTCCAAAAGGTCTTCCCCGCATTCAACCGGGACACACTCCTGTGTATTATCCATCGACATCGGGTCAGGCTCTTCAAAAACAAAATATTCCTCTGTTGAAAACGTATTATCGTCACGCGAATCAGCACCCGTTAAATCTCCGGAGAACGGTTGTTGGGAATCGAAGCTATCCTGAACCGGATCAGCAATAGTTTCCAGAGTATAAGGCACGTACTGTTCATTTTTCCTGAATAGAAGGACACCTGCGACATTGACCGGCTCAAACCTGCCATGTGTAGTCAGCAATGCGGATTCACTGGGTGTAGCAATAAGCCAGCCTCTGGAGCTGATACAATCCCAGAGCTTATCCAGTACTCCATGCACCCCTTTTCTGGAAAAATACATCAGCACATTACGGCATAGTACGACGTCCATATCCGCCAAAGATGCCGGAACAGCAGTATCCATGAGATTCAACCGCGAAAGATTGACCATATTTTTAATTGTGGAATCAATAAAATATGAATTCGCCCCGACCTTCCTGAAAAAGACATCACGGAATCCGGTATCTTCCGACCGAAATGACCATTTGCGATAACAACCCTCACGAGCCTTAATCAAGGCCCGGCTATCTATGTCGGTTCCGAAGATCTCTACCTTTATCCCGGAACGACGGCAGATCATGGCCAGAGTATAAGGTTCTTCCCCGGTGGCGCAGGCTGTGGACCACATTCTTACGGCTCCGTTTTTGCCGCTGCCCTTCCCGTTCAAATTGCGCAGAATTTCATATTCGAGAACCTTCAACGCCTTGGTGTCGCGGAAAAAAAATGTCTCGCCAATGGTCAGGCTGTTAATAAACTGCTCAATATCATGACTGCGGGCTTCCGGTGAAATTATATACTCAAGGCTTTCTGCTGCAGTACTGAAAAACTTATTATCCTTATGAAAACGGACAACGGCGCTACGCAGATCGTTCCACCTTTCCATGGAAAAATCCAGCCCGTAGCTCCGCCGGACCATGTCTGCCAGCTTGCTGATCCTGTCATCTGTCAGGATATTATTCATTTAAAGGAGACTCCTCTGACATTGCAGCCAGAGCGTTAAGCAGACTACGTTCCTGTTCGGGATCCAGCAATGCCCCCATGTCCTGCACCAGCACCACATCAACTCCCACCCCGGCAAATGACTTAAGAAAAGAGACACCGGGCCAAATCTCCCTCGCTTCACGGAGGGTGTCGGGAGCAATCTCGAATACATCGCTAATACTGTCCGCGAGCAAAGCAATTCGCCTGCCATTCGCTGAGCTGAAAACCAGACGGTCACTGGGAATGACCTCGCGCTCCTCAAGCCCGAGCCTGCCGCGCAACCCCAGTACGGGAACAACTTCACCTCCGTCATTGACGACCCCAAGCACAGGGTCCGGAGCTTCCGGAACCGGGGTCAGCATGACTGCCCGTTCAACCCGGTCCACTAAGACAGAGGGCAGGCCAAACTTTACGTCATCAACCTCAAAGACAATGTAATCATTGCTATTCATAAAATATTACTTCCCGGACCTTGCGGATTTTCTCATCAGCGCATTATATTTTTTCATCACCTTAACGGCATAGGCCCTTGCCCTTCCCGGCAGATTCTTCGGTGAACCGGTATGGTAAGCACCGATTGCCCGCCAATTATAGCCGTACCGGTCAAGACAGTAGCGCAGTATCCAAGCTCCCAGACGTAGATTTTCTTCCGGCTCCAGTGCCTCGGCAGGGCTAAGTTCAAATTTCCTGATCCAGTAAGAATTCACCTGCATCAATCCAATATCATAGCTCTTGCCCCTGTTTTTTTCTATTATTGCAAGAGCTTCCTCGCGGGAATCAGGGTACACGCTTTTCCCTTGAATATTCAAGGCCCAAGGATTGTACCCGCTTTCATGATCCGCAATGGCATTCAGGATCTCAGGGTGCAGTGAAAACTCCTCAGCAACCTGTGCAAAAAGAGGTCGCACCGGAATCCGCTCGCGCTCAGCGACTCTCATGCGTTGCTGAACTTCATGTCGCTCTGCAGGAGAAAATTCACGTCCCATCTCAGCCGGAATCATCGCACGAAACAGGATGGCCCCGCAAAGGATTACATAAAGTGCGATTATAAATCTGGACATGGAAGTTCTTTTTCCTAAATTCTGGACCTAACCTGCTTGGCCTCTTCGAATTTTTCCTGAACCTCAAGAGCCTTGGCAAGCGTTTCCCAAAACTGCTGTTTGCCGGGCTTGAGCGCAGCACTCTGGCGGGCAAGGACTTCTGCGACCTGAGGATCTTCACCGCGTTCAAGATAGATGCGGGCCAGCATGTTCATTGCTGAAGCATCGTTATGGTTGGCATTCAAGGCCTGATGCAGATACTCACGGGCCTTGTCCATATCACCGCGCACATAAGATATGCGGGCCAGATGGCGCATAGTCAGAGCATCTCCGCCCTTAAGCTTGGCAGCCTTGAGATAGTACTGCTCTGCTTCATCAAGTCCCTTATCCTGTTCGGAAAGCACACCGATCCGCACGAGGGAAAAGACATTTTCCGGCTCCAGCTCAAGACACTTTTCGTAGGCTTCGCGGGCTTTACCCATACTGCCCAGCATCTGGCAGGTCCAACCGAGGTTGTACAGGGCCATAATGTTCTTGGGAGTGATATCTAGAACTTCCTCGAACTGCTTGCGGGCCTGCTCGGGTTTGCCGACCTGAGCGTAGCAGATCCCGAGTGAGTTACGGGCAAGGATATTATCGGAGTCAGCCAGCAGAGCGAGGCGAAACTCCTCGATTGCGCCATAAATATCCCCATCCACGTAGAGGCGGTCGGCAGAAATATTCAGCGAAACCGAATCAAACTGGGCGACCATGGGCTTTTCAAGCATAAGAGAATGGTCAAGTCCCTTGCGGCAGTTCTCAAGAATTTCACTACGCCGGTAATTAAGGAACGGAAATGAGGCCACACCGGCGGCAAGTTCGATTTCAAAATCCTCCGAACATTCACGCACCAGACGTAAAACATCTTCCATGACCCCGTCGGATTCGCCATGCGGGAAAAAGTAAATCAGGCTGTTCAGACTGTACCGCCCGCCCATGCAGGTTTTTTCGAAAAAAGTCTCTGCTCTTGAGGCCACTTTCTGGACCTGTGCGTCAGTCAATTTCTGGAAATTGCCGCCCTGCTCTGCCGGGTTTGTTGCCAGCCGCAGAACAGCCACGGAAAATTTATCCAGATTCTGGCGCATGCGGCCGTAACGTCCGATAAATTCTTTATAGCTATACAACCCGGTAACCATATCACGCTGCGGGGAGACATTGGCTTCCGGTCCGGCCTGCGCATCAAAGAAGCTGTCCTTCTCATTAAGCAGGGTCAAACGGTCGCCCTCGGTAACCGGCCATGCCGGATCACTCAAATGCAAAATTTCCGCAAATGCGATTTCTTCCTGCACTTCTATAATGACCACCTCGGCCTTGTACATGGTCGGATATGTCCCGGAAATACGTTCATCCTCGGTGAGTCGGGCCTGTGTTCTGGACTGGTAATCAGGAGACCAGACCAGAAAACGAGCACCCTCACGAGCATCAACACTCTGTCCGATGGACAAAGCCAGACGCTGCAGGGGCAGAACCTCAAGAACCTTAGCACCCTTCTGGAGAATATCGGAATAGGCAAAAACGCAATTACGCCCGAAATCCTTGGCTGTTGCAACAGCCTTAGCCGCTTTACGCATGAGAATACGGGCCTGTTCATCAGCTGAACGTTTGAAGTGCGGGCCGGAAAGGGACTGCGGATAGTTGGCATATCCTGCACTGACACTGACCTTGATCACATCCCCGGTGACCGGATCCTTAACGGAGAAACCCTCCACCAAAGCACGCAACTCTTCCGCCAACTTGGCGCATGCTTTCGGCCTTCCGTCCGGGATCAAAAATGCGAACTTGTCATCAAAAATACGGGCGCAGATTACAGATTCGACCACCACTTCATTTATCCGTGCGGCAAGATCGGAAATGATTGAATCCCCCAGACCGTAGCCATAGCGGTCATTGATGCGCTGGAAATAATCCATATCAAGAACAACCACCCCAACTGAGCCACTAAAGGTGGGGATACCGGGATCCTTACACCCTCCCGTGGTGGGCATCATGCAATTTTGAATAAGGTCCAATTCTCTATTAAGCTTGGCCATAAAATAATCGCGGGTAGCCATCCCGGTCAGCTGATCGGTAATGGAGCTTTTATAAAGTAAAATTTTCTCCAGCGAACAGGAAGCCAATGCTTCGAGATAAGGCGGCAAAGATTCTGGTGCATCCAGTTCCACACCTCTGGCAATAAAGTAACAAAGATCACGCCCACGCAAGCGCAAAGGGAGCATCAGCTGTCCTTCTTCCTCACTGTAGCGTGCTTCAAGCTTGGACCTGAATTTACCTTTGGGGGGCTTTGGAAAATAGAGGCTGTATGATTCAAATGGCAGGAATTCCTGAATGAGGTCCTTAAGAGTGTGCTCGTAGAGGATCAAATCCTGCGGTGAAAGACATATTCCGGCGGTGAAGAGATTATCCTTATTCATAGGCAGGGACATAACCCGCATGATGACTCAAGACAAGCGAGGAGTTACGGGCAAGCATCACAATTCGCCAAAAAAGGCATCCAAATCCTCAAAGACATTGTTTTACAATTTTAGCAAATACAATTTGTATTCTTCTACCTAAATGAAATTACGTGTCTAATCTCAAAGCATTATAAATATTTTTTTCTCAACTCTAAAAACAGATGTAAATCAAACCCAAAACTGCGTCTTGCAACAACAATTTACGACAATAAAGATCTCTCACAGCATTATTGCCAAGACAAATCCAGACATATTGCACATTTTTTGCAATTGACTACACAAGAATTCAAAATTGTAGTTTAATTTTAAACTTTATTGTTATTTAGCGAGAGAAAAAATGAATCCCGAGTTAATAGAGAAACATGAGAAGTCCCTCCTGCAGGCCATGCCGGACACCTCCAACTATCTGAAAAGACTTACCAGGCTGGACCGTCAGTGGACCATGGCGACCATGACAGGTAAAATTAACTGTAGCCGCATAGCCCAGACCCTCATTGATTTCATTATCAAGACTCAGGATAATTTCTCCGGTTTGAAGCAGACCCTGATCGAAATTCTCATCAAAGAGAACACCCATAAAGTCGTACAGGAAGTTTCCTCTGTTGCGCAGGTTGTTATCGACATACTTAAAAGAAACCTCTTTGAACGAACTGCCGATGTCGGATTCCTCGCCACGGACGACGATCTGGTACGTTTTCTGGAAAACTACGAACGGACAGCGCACGAAGTATCTGAAATTGAAGAAAGACTGCGGGAATATCGGGCAAAGTACACCGTATACAATGAAATAATCGTACTGGACACTGAAGGCAGGGTCTGCGCCCATCTTGACCAGAACAACAAGATCAACGTTTCAAGAGACCCTTTAATCGAAGAGACTTTCTCAGCTGAAGATTATGTGGAAACATACCGTGAAAGCGATCTGGCTCCCGGTGCGGGAAAAGTACTGATCTATTCGCAGGCCATCAAGTCCCCAGAAACAGGAGAGATACTTGGCATTCTCTGCCTTATTTTCGACTTTGCCGGGGAAATGGAAGGGATCTTCAACAACCTTGCGGAATTCTCCAATGATACCATTCTTATGGTTATGGATGAGAAAGGATATGCCATTGCCTCCAGTGACAGCAACAATGCCCCTGCAGGCAGAATTTATTCAATGGCACTGGATGAAGACTTTCAGCTGGTAAACATCGACGGAACAACCTACCTTTCCAAAACAGTTAGAACTAAAGGATATCAGGGGTTTTTAGGGCTAACATGGTACGGACACGTCTTAAAGAAGCTGGAGACAGCATTCGACAGCAGCAGTGACAGTTCACTTGATGCCAACACCATCCGGGACAAAGCTCACTTTTCGGCACGACTTACCCATGTGGAAGAATCATCCGAGAATGTCCTTTCCGACCTTGAACTGGTGGTTCAGAACGGCGAAATCATGGCCGCCAAAAAATGTATCGAACCTAACCAGGTTGAACAGATGGAAGGACGTGCCCTGCCGCATATACTTAATGAGATCAAAAAGATTGGTGATCAGGTCCAGAATGTTTTTCAGCGTTCCACCAACGGTCTGCTGAAACTTGTAACTGCTTCCCGACTGCACGAAACCCAGTTTCTGGCCCGGCTGGCCATCGACATCATGGACCGCAACCTCTACGAGCGGGCCAACGACTGCCGCTGGTGGGCACTGACTTCTGATTTCAAAAGCATCCTCGCCAAAGGAGAAATAGAAAACGCAGACCGAGAAAAGATGCGTAAAATTCTGGGCTACATCAACAGTCTTTATACGGTTTACACCAACCTGTTCATCTATGACCGGTCCGGCAAAATCATCGCCTGCTCCAGTACTGGAGAATACTCCAAGGAAGGCCGCACCCTGAATGCCGGATACGTCAACGAAGCACTGCGCATCACTGATTCACAGCTCTATTGCGTGTCCGACTTCTTCAAGACCGACCTCTACGCCACAGAAGGTCGCGATCGCTACACATACATATATAATACATCCATCACCGAACACGAAGATTCATCACACGTGCTGGGCGGTATCGGAATCGTCTTTGATTCCGAACCGGAATTCGAAGCCATGCTCAGCGACGTGCTCCCCCGCGACGCACAGGGCGAGATTCTGGAAGGCGCCGAAGGGATGTTTCTAGAACCGCAGGGCAAATTAATCTCCAGCACAAACCCGGAACATAAAGCAGGAGACGTAATCAAACTTGATCCCGATTTCAAAAACCTGAACGAGGGTGAATCCACAGTAAAACTTCTTGAAGACGAGGGGGTGCTCTATGCTGTCGGCTGCGCCCACTCTGCCGGATACCGTGAATACAAACGTGACGGAAGCTACAAAAATGATGTGCTTTGTGTTGTGCGGGTGCGGGTTTAATTGCTATAGACAGAGATTACTGATCAGCGTAAACGGATTTCCCGGTCTTCCATCAATTAATAGCAGCCGGATTCCACGCTTCGGCTGGCAAAACCGATTATCAGGGTTTGAAAAATGGAAACAATCAGCAATCCGCAGGAACTTCAGAATCTTTGTCTCATGCTTCGCAGTGAGGGTAAAAAAATCGGTCTGGTGCCGACCATGGGATATTTCCATGAAGGGCATTTGAGCCTTATGGATGCAGCCCGTAAACAGTGTGACGTGCTTATTGTCAGCCTCTTTGTAAACCCGACGCAGTTCGGGGAAAATGAGGACCTCGACGCCTATCCCCACGATCTGGAGCGCGATTCCAGACTCGCAGAAGAACACGGCGTAGACATTCTTTTTACCCCGGTTCGTGATGACATGTACTTCGACGACCACAGCACGTGGGTGGAAGTTCCCGACCTTGCAACAAACCTGTGCGGAAAATCACGGCCCGTTCATTTCCGGGGAGTGGCTACCGTAGTCACCAAGCTTTTCATGACCGCCCTGCCTCATGTTGCTATTTTCGGACAGAAGGACTGGCAGCAACTGGCTGTTATTAAAAGGATGGTCCGCGACCTGAATATTCCTGTCGATGTACAAGCGCATGAAATTGTGCGTGAAAAATCAGGTCTGGCACTCAGCTCCCGCAATGTCTACCTGACCGAGACAGAAAAGGCCTCAGCCCCCAATATCCAGAAAGGGTTGCAGAAAATGCGCGCCCAAGTTGCCTCCGGAGAATCCGACACAGCAAGACTGAAACAGGATCTAGCTGACTTCTACGCTGAAACCATTCCCGGCAGCAGTATTGATTATATCGAAATTGTACACCCGGAAAATATCAATATCCTCAAGAATGTGGGAGATTCTGCACTTTGTGCGGTAGCTGTGCAGGTTGGCAAGGCAAGATTGATAGACAATCTGCTCATAAAAGTGTAAGGTGACTTCATTCTTATATGCAAATTTATTTATATAGTGATCTCGAACTATATATTTCGGGGGGTTACCGAAAAACGGTTTCGGACTACATTTACCCCGCTAATTAATTCCAGGAGGAACTTTTAAATGATCAGCAGCAAAGGCAAGTACTTTTTTACCTCTGAATCAGTAACCGAAGGTCACCCAGATAAAGTGGCTGACCAGATTTCCGACGCAATTCTCGACTGCCTTCTCGAGCAGGACCCTAACTCCCGCGTCGCTTGTGAAACTCTGGTAACAACCGGTATGGCATTCATCGCCGGTGAGATCTCCACTGCCGGATACGCCGACTTCCCCGCTATCGTTCGTGATACCATCCGTGAAATCGGCTACGTTCACTCCGACATGGGCTTCGACGCTGACACTTGTGCTGTTATTTCTTCTATCGATAAACAGTCCGTTGACATCGCACAGGGTGTTGACCGTAACAGCCCTGAAAGCCAGGGTGCTGGTGACCAGGGTATGATGTTCGGCTTCGCATGCAAAGAAACCGACACTCTCATGCCTGCTCCTATTTACTGGTCCCACAAGCTTTCCCGCAAACTGACCGAAGTCCGCAAAAACGCAACTCTCGATTACCTCCGTCCTGACGGAAAAACTGAAGTTGCTTTCGAATACCTCGATGGCAAGCCCATCCGCATCGCAGACGTTGTTATCGCTGCACAGCACGATGACGGCATCGAGCAGGAACAGATTTACGAAGACATCAAGCGCGAAGTTGTTCTGGCGACTCTGCCTGAACATATGGTTGACGATGCAACCAAAATCTACATCAACACCACCGGCCGTTTCGTAATCGGCGGACCTATGGGTGACTGCGGCCTGACCGGTCGTAAGATCATCAACGACACATACGGCGGTATGGGTAACCACGGTGGTGGTGCCTTCTCCGGTAAGGACCCGTCCAAAGTGGACCGTTCCGGCGCATACATGGCCCGTTACATCGCTAAGAACATCGTAGCTGCCGGCCTTGCCGAGCGCGCAGAAGTTCAGGTTGCGTACGCAATCGGTGTTGCAGAGCCTGTTTCCATTCTGGCAACCTCCCACGGTACCGGCGAAGTATCCGATGAAACCCTGACCAAAGCTGTCAAGGAAGTATTCGACCTGCGCCCCTACTACATCTCCGAGCGTCTTGACCTCCGTCGCCCCATCTACAAGCCTTCCGCTTGTTACGGTCACTTCGGTCGCAACAACCCCGACTTCACTTGGGAAAAAACCGACGCTGTAGACGATCTCAGAACTGCTTGCAAAATCTAAGCAGATCTGAATCAAGTACACTCAGCCCCGGAAACCAGAAGGTTTCCGGGGCTTTCTTATTAGTTGATGCGCTTTGCGCTTTTTAGTCATTAAATTTTATCTCCGGCGACTTAAGCCCTTTTGCAAAAGGGTTTAAGAATCCCAAAACCTTTTATCATCTTTCACCGCATGATTCTAGAAAATATACTTTTGCAGGTGGACTTTTAGACTTGAGACATTACGTTTTAGCGGGTAAAGAAACTGTTCACCAACCCAGAACGCAAGTCAGGAGATATACAATATGAGTGCTTTTAAAATCGTTGAAGCAAAGGCGCAGCCGGAATTCAATATTTTCTATTTTGCCGAACTGCACGGCTCCAACCGCATCGAGCATTCCCTCATGGAAAGCCTCGAAAAACATTGGAACAAGTGGGAACCTCACCTTAAGGCTTACACTCTGAAACAGCCCGAAGACGCCAAAGGCACCGACTTCCTGCTGCTCTACCTCGAAAAAGAAGTAGAAGATTCAGTTGAAGAAGTATGGCAGGAAACACCCACCGAAGGCCTTGCTCACCACAACCTTGCCATCACTCTGGTCATGTCCGCTGCACAGTCCCTGATTCCTGAACTGGAAGAAGGTAAATGTGCTCCGCTACCCAAGCCCGGCGAAGAAGTGCTCAAAGCATTCGAATCCCTCGGCCTGACATGGAACGCAGAAGGTACTGTAAACCGCCAGTACGCAGTATTCACCCCATTCCCGTACTCCGGCGGCTGTGAAGTCTGTTACCTCGAAGACACCTGTCCCAAGAGTCAGACCCGCTAGAACTAATTTTTCGCGATATAAAATCAAAAAGCCTGTCAGAGTTTAAACTCTGACAGGCTTTTTGATTTGTATGGACTTAAGCTTTACGGCTGCCCTTAACGGTACTGGTCATAGATTCTCTCAATTGTACCGTCTGCCAACAGCTTCTTAATCGCCTTGTTGAATTTGGGCAGTGCGTCCTTCTTGCTGGGATGAACCCGGATCATCATATCCACGGTATTGCAGGGATCACTCACAACCAGCTCCCCCTTAGCGTCGTGTATCTTAAGCATATACAATGCAAAATCTTTATTCATAACCGCCTGATGCAAACGGTCAGCAAGCACCATCTCAATCAACTTGGCTTCATTGTGCAGTTCATACTTTTTGATGCGCCCGTCAGCGAAATAGGGCCCGTAGACAGGATAAGTATAGCCCATAACGGCTCCCACTATTTGCCCAAGCAGAGCTTCGGGAGACCCCGTGGAGAGCGAATGCTTTGCGTTGTACACAACGACCTGTTCAGAGACAGCAAACGGGAGACTGTAACATCCTAGGACTGCGGCATTTTTCCTCCACTCGGGATTAGCCATGGGTTCAATATCAATGGCCCCTGAATCAAATTTATAAAGCGCGCGTTTATACGGAACCCGAACATACTCGAAAGTATCCCCGGTTTCACGGGCAATAGCGGAAAAGATATCCTGAACAATACCTTTCTGGAGATGGTCTTCTGAAAAATAGTAAGGCGGGAAAGATTCGGCATAGCGCATAACCCGATAGGTATCGGCTTCACTATCCAAAACAAAAACAGGAAGGAAAACAAAAATGAAAACAGCAAACAAAACCTGTATAAATTTCATCTTTTGCTCCGAATCCAAGAGTAAGCCATGCTTTAACTAAACAATGCTTCGATACGACCTCTTAAATAGAGATTTATTTTATCTATTATTATATTTCAAAAAATTATCAATCCCCACGACAACACGCAGGACTAATCAACAAAAGCGACACTTTTCAGCAGTGTACGCTCGCCGAAAAAATTCTCCAGCCTTTCTCGCTCGGACTCAAGGATACGAATTTCAGAAAGGCCCACTTCTTCTTTAACCCCGGCATATATTTTCAAAGCCTGATCAATAAAGCCGGATTCCACAAAGCAGACATTCATAGCGTATGAACGTTCATTCCACTTCATTCGAATTTTGATAATGGGATTTCTGCTCTCCTGCTCAGTAACCAGATTACCTGTGCGCACAAGTGTTTCGCGTACATTCTTGGGCAGCATGACAGCAAACCGACTTAAATTCTCAGAAAATGCAGGTTCAAACGCCACGTAGTAATAGGGGTCCACCTTAAGCGCGATGGATTTGCCCGGAATGTTCAGGATAAACGGATTTTCAACAAAAGCCTTGCCCAGCCCTTCTTGCAGGCGGTCAATTCGGACTTTATAATCTTGTAAGGACATTGGTATAATCCCCCTTTAATCGAGTTATTACACCAAGTTTAACAACGAATCAAACCAGATTATGCCTTACTTCAATTCATCCTTCATGCGAATGTATGTTTCCTCGTCAATTTCACCTGCTGCATAACGCTTTTTCAGGGTATCATAAGCGGACGGAGTCCCCGGCCAGGTATCAGGCCTGCGAAACATGCGCACAGTGAAATAAATGATCAGACCGATCACAATCAACTGTAGTATGCCGCCGAAATGAAAAGGCATCCAGCTGCCCATTCCATACCCTGCACCGTAACCGAATCCTGGTCCGCTACACCAATTGCTCATTGCACTGATAAATTCCATCTCTTTACCTCGTATATTTAAAGTTACATGTATCAAAGCATATCTCATGCCATGCAACTTAAGCTACAATATCAACAAGTTAAATAAAAGACAGAAAACTAACGTGCAAATAGTTTTACAACCGAATACTAAAATTTGCACAAAAAATTGTTCTGCACAAAAATCTATACCCCTGAAAACAGTGCGTGGTAAGCGAAAAACAGAAAACACATTAACGCAAAAACTTCATTCATAGTAATCATAACCCACCCACTAATGCTTCAGGTAATCGTAAGGCCGATCATCCATCACACTTAATCCGTAATGCTTTTTTTGGATATAAAATGCAGATGAGAATTCGGATTCGTCTGCAGACTTACGAAAAAGACGTATAGCGGACCAGATTACAGCTACAGCAAAAGCCAGTTGCACAAACAAAATCCAGAGAAGGGTTTCCATCATTTCGTTGGAAAGCAGGGTTTGAAACACATCGACAGTCATATTGTATAATTCCATTTTGTACCTCACAGTTTTCAAAATAGAATTACACGCGACATGCCAGAGCGGAAAAAATGTTTAATTAGCGACGATTAGCAAAACACTTAACATATCGTTAATATTGACTAAATATTTATATATGCAATTATCTGCACCAATTAAGACAATATGTGCATCCATTTATTTTCTTGTGCAAACTGTTCGCCGCCGCACATAAAAAAGTCCCGCAGCATTTTTCAATGCTGCGGGACTTTAACGTCATAACCAAATCGCCAAACCACATTAATCGTTGAAGGCCTGCCGCATGAGATGCTTACCGAGCCCACCCAGATCTTTAGGGGTGTAGCCGAAGACGTCCTGCCAGTTCTCGGTAGATTCCATGCAAAAGTAGAGTTGCTTATCCATGCCGTGCTTGCGCAGACGGTCGACGATAAATTTGAACTGGCGCAAACGCAGAGGACGCAGTAAACGCATCTTGTTATCATTGCCGGTAATAAATTCATCATAGATGTAAGTAGTTTCCGGAAAATTCTGCTCGATGATCGGCTTGAGGTGAGGCATATGTCTGAATGACCCGAGGCTGAAATAGGCTATCTGCTCCGGCTTTACATAATCAAAAATCATATCGATGATTTCCGCGTAGCCCTCACGCCAACCGTCGAAGCGAATGATGGGATCAAAATGGAGACAGACCCGGAACCCTGCTTCTGCACAGATGCGGGCAGCTTCAAGACGTTCTTTAAGCGTAGAAACCCCAAACTCTTCATGTTCATTTACAAACGGAGCATTGAGCGACCATGCCGGAAGCAGACGATCGGTACGTTTGACCACGTCCATCCAGGAAAGGTCGATAATCTTTGACTTAAGCTCAAGGCAGACATTGGAATAGTCGCCTAAAAATTCCACCAGATCACGACTGTATCCGGTAACAGCTTCAAGTGCGAGGGAGTCGGTGAACTCTCCGGTTCCAACACGATAGCGGGTGGAGATGTCGGCAGAGAAAGCCTTGCCCAGCTCATCAAAAAGGTCATTCTGGTTGGCCCAGACCTTAAGCACATTGTCCTGAAAGTAAGCCTGCAGAATACAGTAAGAGCAGGCCATGGGGCAGCCTTCACCGATATGGATGATCCGGTATCCGCAACAATGGTAGTAGCGGGTTCCGGGGCAGAAGCGCAGGAATTTGCCTTTATACTCTTTGAGGTACAGGGACTGCTTGCCGCCCAGCTCGCCATGCGGAAAATTATCCGGGTCCACGATCGCCACCGGGAGATCCGGCATACGCGAAAGCACGCGCCCGGTAAGCGGGACATCCTGCATGGACCGGTCTATGTATATTTTTTCTATTCCCTTAAGATGGGCAGGAAGTATGAATTCATTACTCATTCTACTTATCCCTACCAAGCTCAAATAAATCTTCCCAGCCGTTGAATTTAGCGATTGATTCCAGATCAGCCATGGCTTTCTGCATCATCTCGCGATTCTTGAAACGGGTCTGAATCATCACTTCACCGGTCTCGAAGCTGCCCACAGGCTCTACCCGCCACTTGGTTCCGGCACAGATCTCGGAAACGATCTTGTTGTGCATCTTCTCCAGCTCGCTGAGCTTGGGATAGCGCAGTTCTTTTGCCGCTTTGCAGAAACGGCCCACTGCATCTTTGGGGGATTCACTTTCACCTGCAGATTCAAATTCAGGTGCGGAAATCAACTCACTGACGGTCTTGTTCTCACGACGTGAAGTCTCATAGAGCCAAGTCAGAAAGTTAACCGCATTGGACCGGGACCAGCTCAGCTTCTCGAAAAACCTGCAAAGCGCAGCACGGTCAACTTCATCCAATTTGGAAAGTACAGAAACAGCGGCCAAAGGGATATGACCGAGCCTCAAAAATTCATCATACTCCGGCTCAAGCTCCATCCAATCAATCCAGAATTTCATATCACGGGATTTGGGCTTGATAGAGAGTAACGGAGCGACAGTTTTTACTAATTCGGAAGCATCGAGGCGGGAGCTTAAATAACGCATAGTCGCCAGCTTTAATGATTCATCTGTCGAACGTGCGCTATTTTCTTCAAGATGTAACACCGCTTTTGAAATATCATCAGAAGCATCTATATAACGGACCAATACGTCCATTCCGAGCTTGGAAGCTGCCGAAACCCGCGCCCTGCCTGCGATTAACAAGGTTTTACCGGATTCCTGTACTGCAAGTACCGGAATAAGCTGTCCGTGCTTTTTGAACGAAAGAATCAGGTTTTCTGCCGGGGATTCCGGGTGAAGAAGCCATGACCCGGAACAATCTATTTCCACCGGGGAAACACTGCAAATACTGGGATTACTCAATTTGTATAACCTCCGTAAAACGGAATCAGGTCGTGCTCAACTACTGTTTATGCACGAGATTTAATTATTTATCTACGCTTGACATGTTAGCGGGGCTGTACCTATAGGGATTATTAGGAAGAATTATAAGTTGCACCTTTAGACCTGTACAAGCCGGGTCATCGGTCCCGGCTGTGAACATTCAGAGAAACGGAGTTGTTGAATGTCTGAAGCTTTACAAAACCAAAGGACTTTTGCACTTGTGGGCCACGGCGGTTGTGGCAAAACCTCTACCGCCGAGATGATTCTTTTTAATGCTGGCGTCATCGACAGACTCGGTAAAATTGAGGAAGGTACTACCGCCCTTGATACCGAACCTGAAGAAATTAAGCGCCGCGGTTCCATCCAGTCCGGTTTCGCCGGATACAAGTGGGACAAAAACGACCATTATCTTATCGACACTCCGGGCGATGCAAACTTCTGCGGTGACCTGCCCTACTCTCTAGCCGCGTCCGACGGCGTTGTCTTTACCATTGACGCCGTGGACGGAGTCAAGCCCCTTTCGCGCAAAGCATGGGCAGCAGTAGAAAAAGCAAACCTCCCCACTGTTATTTACATCAACAAGATGGACCGAGATCGCGCAGACTTCGACTCTGCTTTCGACAGCTTGAACTCTTCACTCGGCATCAGCCCCGTACTGCTGTATTATCCCATCGGAATCAAGGAAAATTTCAAAGGCGTTGTAGATATGCTTTCCGGTCAGGCTTATCTGTTCGAAGAGGACGGAAAAGTTGCCAAGGGAGATATCCCCGCCGATATCGCAGATGAAGTTGAAATTCTGCGTGAAACCATGATTGAAAACATCGCTGAAAGTGATGAAGATCTCATGGAAAAATATCTTGAAGAAGGCGAACTCGCTCCTGAAGAAATCGCAAAAGGACTTACCGCCGGTGTTGTGAACCGCAGCCTGTTCCCGGTTTGCGTTGGTGCAGCACTGGAAAACAAGGGCGGATCTTTCCTGTTGGATATGATCCAGACCTATCTGCCTTCTCCGCTTGTCCATGCTCCATGGCAGGGAGAAGACGGTGAAACCCGCGAATCCAAAGCGGATGGTCCTGCTGCCTGCTTTGTTTTCAAAACCCTCGCTGACCCCTTTGCCGGACAGCTTACCGTCTGCCGCGTTCTTTCCGGAACCGTCAGCGGCGACCTGACCCTGACCAACACCAATACCGGTGCTAAAGAAAGAATGGGTAACATCCAGCTTATGGTCGGCAAGGAACAGAAACCGCTTAAGACCGCCGCTGGTCCCGGTGCAATTATCACCCTTGCCAAACTCAAGGAAACTTTCACCGGCGACACCCTCTGCGATGACGCAAACAAATTCACTATGGAAAAACCGCAACTTGCTCCGCAGTTGATCACCTTCGCTCTTTCCCCGGCGGAAAAAGGCGACGAAGATAAGGTTTTCCAAGCCATTCAGAAACTTCTTGCAGAAGACATCAACCTCAGCCTTTCACGTGATGAAGAATCCGGCGACATCCTGCTTTCCGGTATGGGCCAGAACCATATTGAAATCTCCGTTGAAAAAGCAAAACGTCGCTACAAAGCTGAAATCGTGCTCAACGCGCCCAAAGTTCCCTACCGCGAAACCATCAAAGGTTCCGCCGAAGTCAACGGCCGTTTCAAGAAACAGTCCGGAGGACGCGGACAGTTCGGCGACTGCTGGATCAAGCTTGAGCCCCAAACCAAAGGTGACGGTTATGAATTCGTCAACAACATAGTAGGTGGTGTAATTCCAAAGCAGTACATTCCCGCTGTTGATAAAGGTGTGCAGGAAGCAGCACAGAAAGGTATCCTTTCCGGTTCACAGATCATTGACTTCAAAGTCACTCTGTATGACGGCTCCTACCATTCCGTTGACTCCTCGGAAATGGCCTTCAAGGTTGCCGGATCAATGGCTTTCAAGAAAGCCTGCGAAAAAGCCGGCGTTGCTCTGCTTGAACCGCTGATGAACGTTGTTGTTGAAGTTCCTGATGAGTTCATGGGCGATATTATCGGTGACCTTTCCTCCCGTCGCGGTAAAGTGCTCGGTTCCGACTCCACGGCCGGTGTAACCGAGGTCAAGGCGCATGTACCCATGTCCGAAATCCTCAAGTACGCACCGGACCTGCGCTCCATGACCGGTGGTCAGGGAACCTTCACTATGGAACTCTCCCACTACGAAGAGTGCCCGCCGCCCATCGCTGAGAAAGTAATAGAAGAATTCAACGCAGGTAAGGAAGAATAGTACAGACCTGAACCTCCATAAAGATTGATCTACCAAGGTCGGAACTCATGTTCCGGCCTTTTTTATTGTAGACATATTGTAAATTAACATTTCTCTCGTGGCTTAAGCTGAAAATAAGTGATATTGTGACAGCAATATAAAAATCGTGAACTTATTAGCAGCGGGAGTCGAAATTATGAGCGACGAAAAAAGATGTCCGGTGACCGGACATAAGGCTAGTCAAACTGCAGGAAGCGGAACCACGAACAAAGATTGGTGGCCCAATCAGCTCAACCTGAACATCCTCCATCAGCATTCCGCTAAGTCAGATCCAATGGGCAATGAATTCAACTACGCAAAAGAATTCAAAAAGCTTGACCTTGAAGCACTCAAAAAGGATATTTTCGAACTGATGACCACGTCTCAGGAATGGTGGCCCGCAGACTACGGACATTACGGACCTTTATTTATCCGCATGGCATGGCATAGTGCCGGGACCTACCGCATCGGCGATGGACGCGGTGGCGCCGGATCAGGCAGCCAGCGGTTAGCACCGCTGAACAGCTGGCCTGACAACGTAAACCTCGACAAAGCCCGCAGGCTCCTCTGGCCGATCAAGAAAAAGTATGGACGCAAAATTTCATGGGCCGACCTTATGGTCTTTGCCGGAAACTGCGCCATCGAATCCATGGGCCTCAAGCCTTTCGGCTTTGCTGGGGGCCGCGAAGACATCTGGGAACCGGAAGAAGATATCTACTGGGGCGATGAAGACACATGGCTCGGCGACAACCGCTATCAAGGCGAGCGCAAGCTGGACAACCCTCTGGCTGCAGTGCAAATGGGTTTGATCTACGTGAACCCGGAAGGCCCGAACGGTGAACCCAATGCAGTGGCATCGGGCAATGATGTACGCGACACATTTGCACGCATGGCAATGAACGATGAAGAGACCGTAGCCCTTGTTGCCGGAGGTCACACCTTCGGTAAATGCCATGGAGCCGGAGACGCATCACTTGTGGGACCGGAGCCGGAAGGTGCTCCCATTGAAGATCAGGGACTGGGCTGGAAAAGTAGTCACGGAAGCGGAAAAGGCGAAGACACCATCTCCAGTGGAATCGAAGGCGCATGGACTCCCACGCCCATTAAATGGGACAACAGCTATTTCGATACCCTTTTCGGCTACGAATGGAATCTGGAAAAAAGCCCGGCCGGAGCATGGCAGTGGCATCCGACCGATCCGGAAGCCAAAAAAACCGTGCCGGATGCGCATAACCCTGAAAAAACACACCCTCCGATGATGACCACCGCAGATTTATCACTGCGCATGGACCCGATCTACGCACCAATTGCCAAAAAATTCCATGAAAACCCGGAAGAATTCGCCGATGCTTTTGCACGGGCCTGGTTCAAACTGACCCACCGCGATATGGGGCCTCGTGTACGCTATCTGGGTTCAATGGTTCCCGATGAAGAACTCATCTGGCAGGACCCGGTCCCGACTGTGGACCATGAGCTTATTGATGATCAGGACATAACGGAATTGAAGACCAGAATAATGTCCTCCGGCATGCCGGTCTCCAAGCTGGTAGGCTGTGCATGGGCTTCAGCATCCACCTACCGCGATTCCGACAAACGCGGCGGCGCAAACGGGGCACGTATCCGCCTCGCCCCCCAGAAGGAATGGTATGTAAACCAGCCTCTGCGACTGCCTGAATTACTGGATAAGTTTGAAGCAATACAGCAGGAATTCAACAGCAATTCCGGAAACAAAAAAGTATCCCTTGCCGATCTCATCGTGCTGGGCGGTTGCGCTGCAGTGGAGCATGCCGCGAAGAATGCCGGTTTCGGCGTAACTGTGCCTTTCACTCCGGGACGTACCGATGCCACAAAGGAGCAGACAGATATACATTCATTTGCAGTGCTTGAACCTGCTGCCGACGGATTCAGGAACTACCAGAAAACAAAATATTCGGTAACACCTGAAGAAATGCTGGTGGACAAGGCTCAGCTCATGACCCTGACCGCGCCGGAAATGACCGTACTAATCGGCGGCATGCGAGTACTAGGTGCAAACTTCGACGGCTCAAAACATGGTGTCTTCACCGACAAGCATGAGTGCCTGAGCAATGATTTCTTCAGCAACCTGCTTGATATCGGCACAATTTGGACACCAACATCCGAAGAGGCCGGATTGTTCGAAGGACGTGACCGGAAGAATGGCGAACTCAAGTGGACAGCCACCCGTATTGACCTGATCTTAGGAGCAAATTCCCAACTCCGGGCAATTGCCGAAGTATACGGCTGCGAAGACGGACAGGAAAAATTCGTGACTGACTTTATTTCTGCATGGAATAAAGTCATGAATCTGGACCGCTTTGATCTAGCCTAACAACTGCATTGACCTAGAAAGCGGCGTATCTGTAACAATCGATACGCCGCTATTCTATTTCTAAATCTAAAATAACCGCACAATGAACAAAAAAACATTCGGCTTACCGAACAACTGCCTTTACGCCTATTTTCATTATTTTCCCTCGCCCCCTTGTCCAGCGGGGAAAATTAAACTACTTAATGGGTTGCTTATCTGATATTAATTAATGATTGTCAGGCTGGACGGACAAACCGCAGGCCTTAAACATATTTTTTACTTGAACAGTCTAACCGCCAGTACCACAGTGAGCTTACTAAGAACTTTATTTTTCTACCTTGTATTTTTTCCGGCCACGATATTCTTTTCCATCGTTGCTATTATTGGTCGCGACCAGACCTCCAGCCACTGGTGCGAACGCAACTGGGGCCGAGTAGTCGTCTGGCTATGTGCCAGCACAAACCGCGTTGATCTTAGCGCACTCGATGAAGATGAAACATACGTATTCGTGGTCAACCACCAAAGCTTTTACGATATTCCCCTGTTATTCAAATATCTGGCTCCGTGGGAATTCAAATTCGTAGCCAAAAAATCCCTGTTTGATTTTCCGGTCTTCGGACACGCAATGAGCGCCGGAAACCATATTTCAATCGACCGACACAACCGCAGACAGGGAATGCGCGACATCCAGAACGCAATCAACGTTGCCAACAGCGGCCTTTCCCCGCTTATCTTCCCGGAAGGAACCCGCAACCCTTCCCCCGAGAAAGACGGCCTGATGGACTTCAAAACCGGCGGCCTGGTTCTGGCCCTTAAATGTCAAAAGCCCATCGCTCCTGTGGTCATGTACGGTGTAAACCGGGTATGCAAAAAACACAGTTTATGGATGAATCCTTTTCAGGAAGTTAAAATCAAGGCCCTCGCGCCGATCGATATTTCCGGCTACAAAGTCCGTGACCGAAACAAGCTCAAAGACCAGCTTGAAGAAGTTATGGGCGCAGCCTACGCGGAGCTGAAAGATGAATGATCCGCAGCTAACTGTATGCCCGCTGGGCGGACTGGGTGAAATCGGCCTCAACTGTATGATACTTAACACCGCTGAAAGCGCGGTGGTCATCGACTGCGGACTGATTTTCCCAGACGATGCCCTTTTCGGGGTGGACATCGCAATTCCCCGGTTCGACCACATCCTGACCCAAAAAAATATTCTCAAGGGAATCATACTCACCCATGGACATGAAGACCACATCGGTGCTCTGCCCTGGCTGCTCCCCTACATTGATGTTCCGGTCTACGGCTCCAAGTTCACCCTCGGATTGGTTGAGAATAAACTCCGCGAGCATAATCTCGAAGATTACGTCGATCTGCGCGAAGTAAAACCATACGACCGCATCAAACTCGGCGATATGCATTTTAATTTTTTCCCGGTCTGCCATTCAATAATTGAAGGGTACGCGCTGGGCATTGAGACTCCAGTCGGAAGGGTAATCCATACCGGCGATTTCAAGATAGACCGCAATCCGCTGGACGGACATGCCACCGACCTCGAAGCTATCGGCAAATTTTCCGAACCGGGAGTTACCCTGCTCTTCTCCGATTCCACCAACGTGGAACAGGACGGCTATGCACTGACCGAGCAGGAAATCAAAAACACCATGCGCGACCTTTTCATCGAAGCAGAAGGGCGTATTCTGGTGACTCTGTTCTCAAGCCACATCCAGCGCATGCAGGAGATTTTCGACCTTGCAGGGGAAACCGGGAGAAAAGTCGGAGTCAGCGGCAAATCACTTGCCCGCAACATTGACCTTGCCCGCGATCTGGGCAAGCTGCGCTTTCCCGGCGGAACCCTCATCGACCTTGCGGATCTGCCCGATTACTGCGACGACGAAATAGTTCTACTGGTGACCGGATCACAGGGCGAGTCTCTGGCCTCCCTGTCGCGCCTTTCCACTGGAGACCACCGCCAGCTTTCCATCAAGGAAGGCGATCTGGTACTCATGTCCTCGCGTTTCATTCCCGGCAACACCAAAGCCATCACCCGGGTAATCAATAGACTCTACAAACTGGGTGCGGAAGTCCTATATGAAAAAGTACAGGGCATCCATGCGTCCGGCCACGCGCATAGAGAAGAACTGCGTACCATGCTGGAAACGGTACGACCCAAATATTTCATCCCTGTCCATGGCGAATACAGACATCTGATCAAACATTCACGCCTTGCAGTAGAGACCGGGGTTGCCCCGGAACGTTCGCTGGTCATTGAAGACGGCGAACCGGTAACTTTCCTGCTGCACGGCATCCGCTTTGAAGAAAACGTCCCCGTGCAGTGCACCCTTGTTGACGGCAAAGGCGTTGGCGATGTTGGACAGACAGTACTCAAGGAACGCCAGCTACTCGCTGGAGAAGGACTGGTCATCGTTGCTCTTGTAGTCGATGTGAATACCGGTGAAATCCTTAAGGGACCGAAAGTCACATCTAAGGGTTTTGTTTTCGAACAGCAATATTCCCATCTGCTGGAAGACGCAAAATGTATTGTTCTTGATGTTTTTGAAAACATCCCTCCAGGGCACACCAATAAGCTCAAAGAACGTATCAGGTCCGCACTGCGCCGTTTTTTCCGCAAGGTTCTGGGACGTGATCCAGTTGTTATCCCGCTGGTAATTTCCCTGACCGGAGATGAAGAAAAAGACATCGACGCCAACTGCGACAAGTGCGTACTCTAAATATTGCAGCCACTGTTCAATGAAATTCAATTTTGTGCTATTCTTCTTTCTGCCACTAACTTCTGACCGGGAGAATAAATGAAAGTTTACAGGATCAGCCATGGCAAAACAGTTTTTTACGCCACTTTGCAAGACGGCTATTTTAAAAGTCTGGTTACCGGGCAGCCCGGTTCTGTACCTATCCCGGCTTCGGAATGCGTGATCCTGCCCATCGTGGTTCCGTCGAAGATTGTCTGTGTAGGCCTGAATTACAAGGCCCATGCGGCCGAACTGGACATGAAGATACCCGATGAACCAATGATTTTCCTTAAGCCGCCATCTGCAGTGATCGGCAACAATGATGCAATTGTCATCCCTTCCGCATCACAACAGGTGGACTATGAAGGGGAACTGGCTGTAGTTATCGGCCAGACAATAAAGAACGTACTTCCGCAGGACATCGCACCGCTCATATTCGGCTATGCCTGTGCCAATGATGTTACCGCAAGGGACTTTCAGCGCAAGGACACCCTCTTTACCCGTGCCAAAGGTTTCGACACTTTCGCCCCTATCGGCCCCTGCATTGAAACTGATATCGACGTCAGCGGACTTGGAATACGAACTATAGTTAATGATAAAGTGCGGCAGGAAGGAACGATCGCCGATATGCAGCACAGCCCGACAGAGCTGGTCAGCTATATCTCGCACCACATGACCCTCAATCCCGGCGACGTAATCCTGACCGGGACGCCTCCGGGAATCGGCCCCCTGAAAGCGGGCGACCGGGTCGAAGTGGAAATCGAAGGAGTCGGCAAACTCAGCAACCCGGTCGTTGATGATGATTCTTTGAAGACTCCGGTTCAATAGATTTGATGCGCTTCGCACTTTTTGGGTAAAATTTCGCCTCCGGCGGCTTAAAGCCTTTTGCAAAGGTCTTAAGAAGCCCAAAACCTTTTAATTCGCTTCTCGTCCATATTTTTAATTCGTCTTCTATTTGGTTGGATACGTTCTAGCGAATACAATTTTTTCAAAAAACCCCGCACCAAAGGTTGCCTTTTGAGGTAAATACCTGTAATGGTGCGTAGCCAAATCACACATTCCGGCCTCAATTTGGGTGCTTGCAACGGTTGCAGGTTCTTACCGCCGGAATGGAGGAAAAACCCAGGAGGAAATTATGGCATACGTAACTATGAAGCAGATGCTTGAGACCGGTGTTCACTTCGGTCACCAGACCCGCAGATGGAACCCCAAAATGCGTCCTTACATTTTCGGCGCACGTAACGGTATCCACATCATGGATCTGCAGCAGACTGTAAAACTTTTCCGCAAAGCTCACGATTTCATCGCTGACAACGTAGCAAAAGGCGGCAAAGTCCTTTTCATCGGTACCAAACGTCAGGCTCAGGAAGCTATCGCTGCTGAAGCAAGCCGTGCAGGCATGTTCCACGTGACTCACCGCTGGATGGGCGGAACTCTTACCAACTTCCAGACCATCAAAAAAAGCATCGATCGCCTCAAGAAACTTGAAGAAATGTTCGAAGACGGCACTATCAACCGTTTCCCCAAAAAGGAAATCGTAATGATGGGTCGTGAGGTTAAAAAACTCAACCTCGCACTCGGCGGTATCAAGGATCTCAACGGTGCACCCGCAGTTGCTTTCGTCATTGATCCCAAGCGTGAACAGATTGCTATTCAGGAATGCCGCAAACTCGGTATCCCCGTAGTTGCAGTAGTAGACTCCAACTGCGATCCCGATATGGTTGACTACATCATTCCCGGTAACGATGACGCTATCCGCGCTATCAAGCTCTTCGCTTCCCACATGGCTGATGCATGCCTTGAAGGCGCTGCTCGCCGCAAGGAAGACAAAGCTATGGAAGCTGAAGAAACCAAAGCTGCTGAGAAAGCTGTAGAAACTGAAGAAAAAGCTGAAGAAACTCCTCAGGAGGCAAAATAATCATGGCTATTACCGCACAGATGGTTAAGGCCCTGCGCGAAAAAACCGGCGTAGGAATGATGGATTGCAAAAAAGCTCTCGCAGAATGCGATGGCAACGAAGAAAAAGCAATCAAATACCTGCGTGAAAAAGGTCTCGCCAAGGCTGCCAAGAAAGCAGGCCGCGCAACCAGTGAAGGCCTGGTTGGCACTTACACCCACAGCAACGGCAAACTCGTTGCTATGGTTGAACTTCAGTGTGAAACCGACTTCGTTGCTAAAGCTGAACAGTTCATCCAGCTTTCCAAAGACCTCGCTATGCAGGTTGCAGCAACCAGCCCTGTTTGCGTAAAGCCCGAAGATCTGCCTCAGGAAATGCTTGAGAAAGAAAAAGAAATCTACAAGCAGCAGGCAATTGCCGAAGGCAAACCTGAAAACATCGCTGAAAAGATCGTTGAAGGCCGTGTAAACAAATACTACAAAGAAGTATGCCTTCTTGAACAGCCTTTCATCAAGGACGACAAGAAGACCATTAAAGACCTCCTCAACGACACCATTGCTGTTCTCGGCGAGAACATGCAGATCGGTCGCTTCGCCCGCATCAACCTCGCGGAAGCAGCAGCCGACGAAAGCGAAGCTAAATAAGACTTCATTAAAACGGGCCGCAAGGCCCGTTTTTTTTGTCCCTTTTTTAACAAGGTGACGAACTCCTACCAAGGTCTCAATTGAAACAGATACAAGTTACTCCCTACAGCGCCGGAAAACCGCGAAAACGAACTCACCTGCAAGATATACAGGAAGTTCAGCGGTGGATATTTTTCTAAGCTCAAATCGATACGGACACGTCCGTATGGGTTTGAGCTTTTTAAAGGGGTAATTTCAGCCTGATGATTACTGGAAGCGAGAATTTCTGGTAGTATCAGGCGAGTGAAAGGTAACGGATAATCGACATTATTTTACAGCCGGCACCAGGGGGGAACTCCCCTCCCGCGCCAGAAATTTAACTGCCGGCACAATAATCTACTCATAACCGGATAAGATCCGCGGAAAAACGGGAGAAACTATGGACAAGTTGCGCTATTCACGGGTAATGATCAAACTCAGCGGTGAGGCATTGGCAGGCGACCAGCAGTTCGGTATCCAGCCTTCAGCAATCAGCCAGTTTGCTGGCGAAATTGCAGAGGTTGCCAAAAAAGGACTTCAGGTCGCACTGGTCATCGGCGGCGGTAATATTTTCCGCGGCATGTCTGATTCTGCAAAAGGCATGGACCGCGCTTCCGCCGACTACATGGGTATGCTCGCTACCATCATGAACGCGCTTGCTGTTCAGGATGCCCTTGAAAAGCTGGGATGTGATACACGAGTCATGTCCGCCATCCCCATGCAGGCCGTAGCTGAGCCTTATATTCGCCGCAGGGCCGTACGCCACCTTGAAAAAGGCAGGGTGGTAATTTGTGCCGCTGGTACCGGTAACCCTTACTTCACTACCGATACCGCAGCAGCACTCAGGGCCATGGAACTTAAGACCGAAGCTATCATCAAGGCTACCAAAGTAGACGGTGTCTATGATAAAGACCCGATGAAGTACGATGATGCTGTAAAATTTGAATCTATCACCTACCTTGAGACTCTGGAGAAGAGACTGGGCGTTATGGACTCCACAGCCACTTCACTGGCTATGGACAACAACATGCCCATCATTGTTTTCAACCTTTTCGAGCAAGGAAATATCGAACGGGTTGTTAAAGGTGAGAAGATCGGAACAATTGTTCACGGAGGATAATAATGATCAATGAAGTTCTTGCCGACGGCAAAAAGAGAATGGAAGGCGCTCTGACCGCACTTGAAAACGATTTCGCAAAGCTGCGCACCGGTCGTGCAGCCACCTCGCTGGTGGATAATATTACCGTTGATTACTACGGTACCCCCACCCCAATCAACCAGGTGGCTTCCGTTTCCATACCTGACTCCCGTACCATCGCGATCCAGCCCTGGGACAAAGGAGCTTTCCCCCTCATTGAGAAAGCACTGCTCCAGTCCGACCTCGGCTTGAACCCCGTTAACGACGGTAAACTGCTGCGCATCAGCATTCCCCCCCTTACTGAAGATCGTCGTAAGGAGCTGGTAAAGATTGCTAAAAAATACACCGAAGATTCCAAGATTGCACTGCGTAACGTTCGCCGTGACATGAACGATTCCATGAAAAAAATGGAAAAAGATAAGGAAATCTCCGAAGACGAGCAGCGTAAAGCTCAGGACGATGTCCAGAAGATGACAGATGACTACGTCAAGAAATGTGACGCAGCATGCGTAGATAAAGAGAAGGAAATTCTGGAAATCTAATACCATGATGCCCCGACATATAGCCGTCATAATGGACGGTAATGGGAGATGGGCAAAGTCAAGGGGGCTTAACCGCAGTGAAGGCCACAAGGCCGGGACCGAAGCAGCGAAAAACATAGTTACCCGATGCCGCGAACTAGGTGTCGAGCATCTGACCCTGTATACTTTTTCCAAGGAAAACTGGGCCAGACCGAAAGATGAAGTAGCTACGCTCTTTGACCTTCTGCAAGTCTTCCTGAAAAAAGAACTGTCCAGCCTGCGTGAGCAGGGCATACGCCTGAAAATATTGGGGGAACTCTCTGAGTTCCCCTTCGGCGTAAGACAGGTTGTGGCCCACACCATTAAAAAGACAGAAAGCTGCAAGTCCATGACCCTTAACCTCGCCCTGAATTATTCAGGCCGGGATGAACTGGTTCGGGCCTGCAGAAAAATGATTTCTGAAGGAATCAGTGAAGACAAAATTACCGAGGAATCGCTGTCCGATTACTTATACACAGCAGGACAGCCCGACCCGGACCTGATTATCCGCACCAGCGGAGAGCAGCGCCTCTCAAATTACCTGCTCTATCAGGCTGCGTACTCGGAACTGTACTTCACCGATGTCTATTGGCCGGACTTTACTCCCGAAGAGCTGGATAAAGCTCTCGCAGACTTTGCCGGAAGGCAGCGAAGATTCGGAAAGACCGGCGAACAAATTTAAAATAAATCCCGCAAGGCTTATGCTTAGCGGGATTTTTCAATTCCAAAACCTCTCTCTTTAGCTTTTCTTTTAAGAAATTCACTTTTTTATCGACAAAATCAGGTAAACTGCTTTATTCTATTATAAAAATATACCTATTAGCGGGCACTAGAATTATTGAGATAATCCTATTCCGCAGAATGAGAATTAACAGGCTCATACACATGAATATAGGGAGGTATTTCATGTCATTAAAAATGGTTGGCAACCTGATAGTCTGCTTTACAGTCTGTCTGCTTGTGGCAGCATGCGTTCCCAAAAAGACTTCTCAGCAAAACGCCTTGGTCAAAACAGTTCAGCGAGAAGAAACTATTGTGATCACACCTGTTGTGACCGGAACCGCCCTCATGAAAAGCAACGTACGGGAAGTCTCTTCATCAAAAGCTGATATAGTCGACATCATCCCCCAAAATATGCAGGTTGAGCTGATTGGCAAGAACGGAAACTGGTACAAGATCAAACGCTTGGACGGAAGTGCCAAACCTGGTTTCGTTTACCACAAACTGATCAATCTTGATTTTGGCAACTACCTCGGAACTCAGGGCCGCAACAAAGAAAAAACAGTTGTCTACGCTGAACCAAGCGCAAAGTCTGTTACAGTTAGGGTTCTCCGGCCCCAGACAAATTTTGATATCATCGGTATAGAAAATGACTTCTACCATATCAGAGGTGCAGGCTTCGAAGGATACGCTTATACCAAAGCATGCGTAGCGGACCCGCTCAGCCCTATTGCCAGAACCGAAACAAGAATCTTCACAGACCAGGTGCCTTGCGCCCCTGTAGAACAAAAAGTCGCTGCCGCCAGACCTAAAAAGAAAAAAATTCAACCCAGACTCAATACCACCACCAAAAAGAAAACCACGGTCAAAAAAAGAAACAGTGCCGACAATCAGGCTGCAATGGCAATATTCGGAGCTTTCGCACAAGCCCTGCTCACAGGTGGTAGCGGTGGGCAGCAGAATATGCAGTCGCAGCCCCAGAAAAGTACTAACGACAACATTATCGATATCATGAAAAATCTGGACAACAGTAAAGAGTTAGCCAGAAAAACAGTCGAAATACGTGAAGAAATGCTTAGCGCGCTCAATGAAACCCGCGCCCTGCAATCTTTGGTTGGGGCAACAGTTTCTGCCATGAACCAGAATTACAAAGCAGCTGTTGATACGGCTCGCGGCGTAACTTCTACCGGAATGAAGAAAATATCCATTAAAGCCTTTATCAAAGACCTTTCATACGAACCTACCGATTCAATTGAAGGTGCGGCGGTAAAAATTGCCGAGAACGGCAAAGCTCTGAAAGCACTTGAAACTCGTATCAAAACTGAAGCTGACGACTTCTCCAATCTCAATTCGCAACAACTCCAGAACCTTGATTCCATCATCGGTTCTTTTTCCACCAATCTGCACGCTTCCAACGCACTATACGACATGAGCATGGATAAATCCGGTAATATCATTCTGAGCATTGACCGGGCTTTGGGGTCATACGCAGAAAAAGGACAGCAAATGAGCGATGAGGTCGCCAGACAATTAACAATCATCGGCCTTTCCATTGCTGAACTGGTCGAACAGATAGGCAATGCCCAGAACAATCCCGTGGCTGCAATTGCAGCCCTTCCGAGGCTCGTGGAGACAATGGAGCAGTTTGAAACCATGCAAAGTCTGTTCAATGATTTTGAACAGGATTTTAATTATATTGAACAAAATTCAGTATTGATCGCCAGACAGGGTAAAAACATTGCCGGAACCATCATGACCGCACGGCGAAAAAACACGCAAATCACTACCATGCTTGAATCATATTATCGGCAGAAAATGGAGTTAAGCAACAAACTAAAGAGAAAGCTCGTCGATCAGGCGGCGTCCGGATTCAAACAGGTTGAAGAAAAAGCAGCATCTGTTGCTCTGGCAGAAGACATGTTAGACTAAATTTTAACTTAAGGAGCTTACCCATGAAAAAAATGTTGATGTTGATAATCTGTTCTATGCTGCTGCTTGGGTTTACCGGTTGCGCAAAGAAATTCGAACATGCCCAGTCCGCCAAGACTTCCATGCACGATGTAGGCGAATCTGCCGGAGACCTGAAGGATGAGACGGAAACCTCCAAGCATAAAACAGAAGAAATCAAAGACAAGGAATCTCAGGACAGTATCGAAGGTCATAAGTGGTAACGGCATGATCCGCCTTTTATGTATAATTCCAATTCTGCTGGGAATGCTGCTCACGCCTGCATGGTCCGGTGCGAAGGAGCTTTATATAATCCCTTCCGCCATCGGAAAGGTGCGCAACAAGGAAAAAGACCGCCATAAGACAGAACTGGCAAAGATACTCAAAGACAAGCAATTCAAGAAATCGCTGCGTAAAGCCGTACTTGGATTTCTTAAACGCGCTGCCGCCAAAAACGAGGGCGTGAACATCAAACGAGCCGGATTCAACACCAAATTTGATCCGGATTCAATTCTTGTGCCCCTGCTTTTTGTAGATAACGTTATCTCATTTGTGGATGAATACGGTTCAGCGGAGCAAAAGCTATACAAGGGACGTGTCTATGTCGGGCTGAATTTCCTGTTATTTCAGGCTAGATCTGAATCATTAGTCTATTCCGCGCCAATGCTGATCTCGGTCCCATATCTGGACAAGACTCCGAGCTTCAGCCTTGAACCGTTGGCAGGACAAATCAGGGCTTCCATCGTGGCCTTTTTCACCGACAAGAAACGGCTCAAACCGGATGCGCAGAACGAGCTAGGAAAATGTCTTGCCGATCTCGAATATCTATTTTCCACCAAGACTTGCGAAATTAAACAGGTCGAACTTTCCAAAGGAACGCAAAAGCGCATCGAGAATCACGCCAAGTACAAATCGCTGGCCCAGATGCTGGCTTCGCAGGCTTTATCCGAGGAAAGCCTTGTACTGCCAGCTAAATCACGTGGTCCCGCTTTCAGGCGCGGACTGCATGCTGCGGTGTCCATGTTCGGAGTTTCGTTTCAGCAGGGAGCGGAAAACTCAGGATTTTCTGAACGCGACAACGTCTACCAGACGACCATGCGCCTGCCCAAGCCACAGGTTGTCTATAAACTGGTCATTAAAACCGGAACCAAAGATAACGACCTAGGCGCATTCATCGAGCGCAACTACACCACTGCAGCCATCCTGCAAGGCGGCGGTCAGGTCATAAAATGCATCAAAGGCGTAAGCGCGACTATTGCCAAGCGACACACCAAAGTTTCCGACGTAAACTTGTATAACAGCCTGATCAACTCTTTGAGTGATCTGGATCAATGTAAAAGGTAAGCCGGGACATCATAGTCCTCACGGAGGCGAAATGAAAATACCAAGATTCATTCTTAGCGCACTGCTCAGTTCCCTGTTGATACTCTCTTTTGCCGCCACAGGGCTTTGCGGAAGCAAGGACGGATACAAAATTTATAAAAAATCAGGAAAACCGACCATTGTATTTTCGCTGGTTCCACGCATCGTCGGTGAAAATCTTTCCCCGCAGGAATGTGAAAACCTGATCCGCAACCTGAATAAAGCCTTGCAGCAGGAATTCAACGAGGCCGGATTTGAAACCCACCGAGACCGGATGATTACCGGATTCCTGCTCGACTCCTGCAAAAGATCATATGCCACATCACAGCAGACAGTAACAGAAGACGAAATCATCAGCATTGCCCGAGATAATTACATTGACTATGTGGTTATCGGTGCATCCGAAGTCGACATCGAATTTGATGAAGATTACGAGCAATACTCTGCGCTGGTTGATATCAACGGGGATTTTCTCGGTGTGCAGGCTGAACCGCCGACCTCATACGCCCTGAACCTTACCGGGGAATACATGCACCCTAAAAAGGACCGTCTGATCAAGCTGGCTGTAATAGACATCGCACGCAAAATTGCCAGATTGCGCACAATTGATACAGTACTTACCCACTGGAAAGAAAATAACAAAAAATAAACAAAAGGGGGAGTAACCGAGTTACTCCCCCTTTTTAATACTCTGATTAAAGAAAATTTACTATTCATCCTCAATTTGGGACGGATCAAGCTCTGCCTTGGCATAGTCCATATAAAGACCTGAATTTATGAACAGGTTACAAACATCTTCATCAATATGCCTGTCCTTGATCATGAATCCAAGAATTTTAATAGCCTGTGAAAGCTTCATAGGCTTTTTGTAGGGTCTGTCTTTAGCTGTCAGTGCCTCAAAGATATCCGCAACAGCCATAATCCGGGCCTGTAATGGAAGCTCCTCACCTCCAAGACCATTGGGATACCCTGAACCGTCGAGCTTTTCATGGTGTCCAGCCGCATATTCGGGAACACGAGCAAGACGCTTGGGAAACGGCAAACGCGAGAGCATCTCATGGGTGATTGCGGCATGGCTTTCAATAACTTTCCGCTCATTATCGGTAAGTGTCCCTTTGCGTATGCAAAGATTCCTCACCTCATCTTCAGTAAGCCAATTAAAAGTTTCCCCGTTACTTTCGTAAGTCCGGGAAGCAATCTCCTCCACCCTCGCAATACGCTCATCCGACATGAATTCCTTGGGGATGTTGCAGGAAGTTACGTACAAACGGTCATCTTCAAGCTGCTCCAGCTCTACGGCATAACGCATTTCAATCTCAACCAGCTTCGACTGGTCGGCACCATTTGAAAGTGCTGCCACAGTCTCTTCGAGCTGCTTGTTTTTAATGATTTCAGCAATGAGCCTGAACCGGGCATCAACCAGATCTGCACGGTCAAAGATGGTTTCCAGTTTTGTGGATTTATCCACCACATGTTCAGGAATGGAAATCTTGCCCACATCATGCATCCATGCCGCGAGCTTCAATTCTTCAAGCTCATCAACAGTGAAATGCACATCGGCATACTTGCCCTCCTGAAGGGAATTTACCTTCTCGGCAATCATCATGGTGATAGTCACCACACGCTCAATATGGCCGTTTGTGTAAGGAGATTTCGCATCAATTGCAGCGGCGATACTCTGGATAACTGAATACAACAGATCTTTCAGTCCCTGAATAAGCTGAGCATTTGTCAAAGCAATGGCAGCCTGTGAAGCAAGCGAACCTACGATATCCACAACATCCGGAGAAAATTCGATTATTTTACCGTCATCATCAAGGGCATTAAGAAGCTGCAAAACCCCGATGATGTCCTGCTCATGGTTCTTGAGAGCCAGTACGAGCATTGATTTCGAACGGTATCCTGTCGCAGCGTCATACTTGCGCGGCCCAGTGAAATCAAAACCTTCGGCTTCATAAACATCAGCGATATTAATTGTCTCGCCTGTCAAGGCGCAATATGAAGAGACGTTGGATTTGTTCGGACTTTTACCGGAGTTATACAGGGGTACAGGTGGCAGGGTTATTTCATTACCGCTGGTCCCGCCCATTCGAACTTCCATGGTATCATTCTGAAGGATGGAAAACTCAAGCTTCCGTTTTTCCTGATCGACAATATATAAAGTGCCCGCATCAGCACGGGTCAGCACTCTAGCCTCATCTACGATCATCTCAAGCAGCCGTTCAAGACGGGTTTCCCCGGAAAGAGCCAGTCCGATCTCAGTGAGACTTTCAACAAGGTCATCCTTGGAATCACGATCATACTTTAGAACATCTTCCACATCCCGACACAGCTGCCCTACAACATCCTGATACTCAGTACCTTGAGAACGCCTATAGGCATCATCAATAATTTTTTTAAGCTCACGTACTCCAGAATCTGTTACACCGCTCTGAGACACCATCCCCTCCACAAATCAAATGACACAATTAACACCACAAATAGATCATAAATCATCAATACAAGTATAAGACAAACTTGGCAAACTTATTATTATCAAGTCTTGTAAATTCACCGATAAACATAATTGCATGGCTAAAGACATAACATAAAGACGACGAGCATAAAACATTATCATGACATTAGCAGGAAAAGATTGTTACTACGGCCCTAAAGCAATAGCTGATGACAGAATTAATATGGAAAAATAACTGTCAACAGCTTGCCCGATACCCATTAATGAATTATAAAAATGGAGTTTTTTGCGTGAAAATGTAAAAGTCACCCACTATCGGTACTGATATTTTACTGTTTAAGGAACATGATTTCTCACCTCAGTCTGAAACAGCGTCCATATACAGTACGTATATATTCATTTTAATAGCATTTTTTGTGGAAATTTTAACCGAGGACTTCATGCCCTTAAGCAGCCTTCAAAAACGAATCATCACCTCACTGCTTCTTGTTGCAGCACTTGCCACAGCCCTGATTATGGGCGGTCACGTATTAACCGGCGGACTTGCTATATTCTGCACTATAGCCCTGCATGAATTTTATTCCATGTTCTGGCAGGACAAATCCCACCTTGCCTCACGCTTAGTAGGTATGGCTGCCGGAGCGGGTATCATACTCACTTCCGCTATGGTTTCCCCGGTATGGATGCTGCTTATCATGCTGGGAGCTTTCTGGCTGTTTAACTTCCGCTTCCTGTTTTCATTCAGCGCGAAACCGGACAACGCTACCTATCTTGACAGCCTGGTCCTCTTTGCCGGTCTGGTCTACATACCGGTAACCATGCAGTTCATGACCTCCATGAACAGCTGGGAAATTCTTTTTGTACTTCTGGCGGCATCTTCCTCAGACACCGCAGCTTTTTATGCCGGAACATTTTTCGGTAAAAAGAAAATATGGCCCCAGATCAGCCCAAAAAAATCATGGGCCGGTTCTATCGGCGGATTTACTGGCTGCATCCTCTGCTGCACTGTGTACGGACACTTTTTCGGACATGCCCCGGTCCTCTACTGGATGGCATTGGCAGCACTACTCAACATCGGGTCCCAGATGGGTGATTTCTTCGAATCTGCACTGAAACGTAAACTCCAGATCAAAGATTCAGGCAAAATCCTTCCCGGCCACGGCGGGGTGCTGGACCGCATTGACAGCCTAGTGCTTGCCCTGCCCATTTACGTTCTGGCTAGAGAAATTCACGCATTCTTTTAAACCGGGTCTTAAACCCACAAACAAGACGGATAACCAGACTTGCAAACATATATTTCACCCTGGCCGGCAGATGCAAAACTCCCCGAATTCCCCAGATCGGTTTCAATTCTGGGCAGCACCGGTTCCATCGGTACCAGTACTCTCAAAGTTATTGAGCAGCACCCGGACCTTTTCAAGGTTACCGCTCTTGCCGGAGCCAGAAATGCCAAACTTCTGGCAGAACAGGCTAGAAAACACCGTCCACAATACCTTGCTGTGCTGAATGAGGATGCAGCGGCAGAACTAAAAAGTCTGCTCCCCGCTGACTATAAACCGGAAATCCTGACCGGACCAGCCGCTTACATCACTCTTTCCGAACTGGACGAAGTATCCCTTGTACTCTCTTCCATAGTCGGGGCCGCTGGTTTTGAACCGACCCTCGCCGCTGCCGAAAAGGGAAAAATGATCGCCCTTGCCAACAAGGAATCACTTGTTCTTGGCGGACATATTATCCGTGATGCCTGCCATCGCACCGGAGCAACCATTCTTCCTGTTGATTCTGAACACAATGCTCTTTTTCAGGGTCTCGCCGGACACGGAGGAGACGAAGTCAGCAGACTGATCCTGACCGCCTCCGGGGGACCGTTCCGAGGCAAAACAAATGATTTTCTAGAAACCGTAACCCGTGAGCAGGCTCTGGCCCATCCCAACTGGGACATGGGAGCCAAAATCAGCATTGATTCCGCAACCCTCATGAACAAAGGTCTGGAATTTATTGAAGCCTGTCACCTCTACGGCCTGCCTCCGGAACAGGTGGATGTAGTAGTCCATCCGCAGTCCATCATCCACTCACTGGTTGAATACGTGGACGGCTCCCAGCTTGCACATCTCGGTGTTCCTGATATGCAGATCCCAATTGCATTCTGCATGTGCTTCCCGAAACGTGTTCCGCTGGAACTGAAACAGCTCAACCTTGCAGAAGTCGGTACACTGACCTTCGAAAAGCCGAACCTTGAGGTCTTTCCCTGCCTGAAACATGCTGCTGATTCCTTTGCGGCCGGACAGAGCCATCCCATTGTACTCAACGCAGCCAACGAAGTGGCTGTTGACCTTTTTCTGAAGGAAAAAATCAAATTTCTGGACATTCCAGCCATCATCGGCAAAGCACTTGATGCTCACGCAGGATGTGACGTAAGTGAAGCGGAAGCTGTTCTTGAACTGGACATCAAAACCAGACGGGACGTCATGGACTCCATCGTCTAAGGGACTATTATGACTTGGATAGTTGATTTTATCTTGGTCCTCGGCGGGCTGATTTTCTTCCACGAGCTGGGACATTTTCTTGCGGCACGCATGCTCGGTATCGGTGTGAAAACATTTTCACTCGGTTTCGGGCCTAAACTTGCCGGATTTAGCTGGGGGGCCACCAACTACCGCCTATCCCTTGTTCCCCTCGGCGGATATGTAAGTCTGGCCGGCGAAGAGCGGGACATGACAGAAGACGGCGGATTCAGCAAAGAAGAACTATTCATGAACCGTCCGCCGTGGCATCGCATGATTGTTGTTGCCGCCGGTCCCCTGTTCAACTTCCTGCTCGCGTGGATCATTTTCTGGGGTATTATCATCAGCAACGGCCAGATGGGCCTTGCTCCGATTGTCGGACAGTTACAGCCGAACAGCCCCGCTATGCACGCAGGTCTGGAAGCAGGAGACAATGTACTCTCCATCGAAGGCCAGAAAATAATCTTCTGGGCCGATCTTGCGGAAACTATCCAGACCAGCCAGTCCGACACCCTTGACTTTGTGGTGGAAAGAGACGGACAGACCAAAGAAATCTCAATCAAACCGCAGGTTCAGGAACTTAAAAATATTTTCGGCGAAACAATCCGCAGACCTGTTGTCGGCATTGTCGCGTCCGGCGATTCCAAGACAATCGAAATGAGCGGGATTGACGGAGCTGTTGCCGCCGCAGAACAGACCTGGGACGTAACCAAACTGATTTGCACCAGCATTGTCAAAATGGTCGAACGTGTCGTGCCAATGGATTCCATCGGCGGCCCGATCATGATCGCGCAGGCCATCAAACAGCAATCCGAACGCGGTCTGCTGGAACTGCTCCACTTCACCGCCTTTATCAGCATCAACCTCGGCCTGCTTAACCTTTTGCCCATTCCTGTGCTTGATGGTGGACACTTACTCTTTTTCAGTCTTGAAACAGTTCTGCGCAAGCCGCTCAACGAAAGACTTCAGGCCGCAGCAACCCGTATGGGACTTCTTCTGCTGCTCTGCCTGATGGCTTTTGCAATTTTCAACGACATAGTAAGAACAATAAGCAGCAAATGAGCATACCCTTAGAAGAAAATGTAGAACTTCTGCTCGTCATCAACGGGACGGAAGAAACTTTGCAGATCATACTCGCCAAACGAGATGACGTAGATGAACCATATTCCCTGCTGGAAGCCAAGACGCTCGTTGTACCGGGCCGTTCAGTGAACTTCATGGTTCCGTCCATACACGATTCACTGAAACTTTTCGGATACAAAGCAGCGGATATTTCACGTATCGCCCTTTTTGCGGGACCGGGGAGTTTTACCGGACTACGGCTGACTTTTGCCGGAGCCGCCGGAATTTCAGCCGGAAACGGCTGCCCGGTAGCTGCAATGGAATATCTGCCGATTATCGCAAAAGGTGCCGCCCTTGTGAGCGGACTTCCTGTCTGGGCTGTCACCCATTCACGCCGGATGCAGGTTTACTTACAGGGATTTGAAGCCGTGGGAGAAAACGGAGAACTGACATCCATTACCCCGCCACTTCCCCTCAAAGTTCAGGAAGCTGTA
Source organism: Maridesulfovibrio spiralis (SeqCode) (assembly GCF_048571135.1). Classification (NCBI taxonomy): domain Bacteria; kingdom Pseudomonadati; phylum Thermodesulfobacteriota; class Desulfovibrionia; order Desulfovibrionales; family Desulfovibrionaceae; genus Maridesulfovibrio; species Maridesulfovibrio spiralis (SeqCode). The sequence goes on from NZ_CP182344.1 coordinate 298,993, forward strand.
GAAGTGATCCTTTCATACAAACAGGAAAAGGCTGTGCTTGCCGGTACAGGACTAGTAAAGAATAAAGCTTTCTTTGATGAATTTATAGCTGGCCACAGCCAGTATTCAGCCATGCCTCAAAGATTCAATGTACCAGAAGTGCACGATGTACTGGATGCAGCCGGACAAGCTGATTATCTGGACGAAATGCCTATACCTATGTATCTGCGCGGCTCTGATGCCGAGGAAAACCTCGAAGCCATCACCCGCAAACGGGGCATCACCCTTGAAACAGCACGGGAACGGCTGAAAGATATTACCCCTCGTTAGTCCTTTTTAATAAAAATAAATATTCCACAAAGGGATCTCCATAAACGGAGGTCCCTTTTTTTATTAAAAAAACAAAACATTGTAATGACCCTAAAGTTATCTAAGTTTCAGACGATCAGGTAAGCACGAAGGACCAGTATAGCTTTGTGAACCTTTCGTTCCAAGGCAATGTTTTTGGCAAGGAAGCCAAAGATCACTTTTCAAGGAGGAAAACATGTCTTTAGTAATTAACCACAACTTGATGGCTATGAATGCCAACCGCAACTTGGCAGATTCGTATGGTAACCTCGGTGTATCAACCCGTCGCCTGTCTTCAGGTCTTCGTGTTGGAACCGCGGCCGACGATGCTGCAGGTCTCGCAATTCGCGAACTGATGCGTGCGGACATTAAGTCACTCAACCAGGGTATCCGTAACGCCAACGATGCAATTTCAATGATCCAGACCGCTGACGGCGCTCTCGGTGTTATTGATGAAAAGCTCATTCGTATGAAGGAACTTGCAACTCAGGCATCAACCGGTACCTACAACTCTGACCAGCGTCTGATCATCGACTCCGAATATCAGGCCATGGCTTCAGAAATCACTCGTATTGCTAGTGCAACTGACTTTAACGGTATTCACCTGCTTAATGGTAACATTTCCGGTGCTAACTCCGATCACAGCGGTACCGCGCTCAAGTCTTCTGGTCCGATCAAGGTTCACTTCGGGTCCGGTAACGACTGCTCGGAAGACTACTACTATGTTTCCATTAACACCTCTACTGCTTCCGCACTCGGTGTCGGTATTGCAGCGGACAACTCCATTTCTACCCAGGAACTGGCGCAGAAGTCTTTGGATAAGCTGAATGATGCTATTATCTCAAAGGATAAGATCCGCGCTAACCTCGGTGCCATGCAGAACAGGCTGGAAAACACCATTACCAACCTGTCCATCCAGGCAGAAAACGTTCAGGCTGCGGAATCCCGTATCTCCGACGTTGATGTCGCTACCGAAATGACTGAGTTCACCCGTAACCAGATTCTGACCCAGTCCGCAGTAGCTATGCTCTCGCAGGCTAACAGCATGCCCAGAATGGCAATGCAGCTCATCGGTTAATAAAATCGAACACGCAGCATAAAGCATTCTGATTAAGTCAGATTAGTGGATAAAGCCGGGTCCGGTCCAAACGGCCCGGCTTTTTCTCTAAAGAACGAGCAGAAACAAACCCTCATTAATATAACCTTAACCAGCCATTAACATTTGGCATCCAGATTGCATCATCAGAGGTGAGAATAGAACCAGGGAAAAAAATTCCCGGAGAGAATTATGTCTGATTACACCTCAGGAAATATCAACTTTACCGGACTCGGCTCCGGAACCGACTTCCAGTCGCTTATCGACGGGCTGATCAAGCTTGAACGAGTCCACATTAATAGACTCGAGAGCTGGAAAAGCACGTGGAGCGATAAGGTTGAGAAATTTCAGGAACTGAACACTGAACTGCTCAGTCTTCAGACTACACTTAAGTCCATGGATACACTTGATGAATTCATGACTAAGGCAGTCTCAACAACCGATGCAGATACAGCTACAGCCACTGCCACAAGTGAAGCAGACATAACCAGCCATACTGTTGAAATCAATCAGTTGGCGAAAAATGATATTGTCGTAGGCTTTAATGGTCTCGACAAAGAATCTGACCCGTACTTCACGTCCACCGGAACATTCTCTTTTTCTTACGCCGGACAATCGGTTACCCTCAGCAATATCCCCTCAGGAACCACCATGCAGGGATTCGTCAACATGATTAACAACCATGCTGACACACGGGATAAGATCAGAGCCGCTACTATTAATGATGGTGATAAGGTTCACTTACAGATTTACGGCCTTGATCTGGGTGCAGACAACCAGATTATCCTGTCAAACATTTCCGGTGCTGTTTTTGATGAAACAGATTTCTTCCGTTCCCAGAATGCACAAAATTCCCAAATAAAAGTCGATGGTTACCCGTTTCTGGCAGCTCAGTGGATCGAGCGAGACACGAACACTATTGATGATGTTATTCCGGGCGTCACTTTGAATTTAAAGAAAACGACCCCCGCAGGCTCGCCCATCAATATCGGTATCACCACTGATAAGGAAGGGATGGTCGAGAACGTCCAGAAATATGTCGACCAGACGAACAAGGTCCGGCAAATGATCAAGGACTTGACGTCTGTTACAACTTCTTCAGACTCGGCCAAGGGCTCAATCCTGACCGGTAACTACGGTGTTGAACTGTTAGTCGGCCAGAGATTGAAGGAAGTTGTTGCCAGTAGGGGGATCGGTTTTTCATGGTTTGTTGAGGACGCTGCCACCGGTAATACCAGCGGTGACCGCTATTCAGCTCTTTCACAGTTGGGCATCAAGACCAACGCTGATTCCGGCGGGGCCAACATGGGCTTGCTGGAACTTGATACAGAAGAGCTGACCAAGGCTTTGAATGACGATCCTATGGCGGTCGCAAAGCTTTTCTCTGCGAACTATCTAGGTGAATCAGAGTCCCCGAACCTGACCTACCTGTCCCACATTAGCGGCGTGACAAAGCCGGGCCAGTACAATGTCCAGTATGAAGTTGCCGGCGGCAAGCTGATCTCCGCAAGTATAAATGGTGTTACAGCTTCCGTTGATTCCGACACATGGCAGATCACCGGTCCCTCCGGAACCGATGCTTCAGGTATGGCTATCCGAGTTGAAAACAGGGCTGACGGAACGTACGGAAATTCTGACAGCGATGCTGCAGATGCCATGAACATCAACCTGAAGCTCGGGAAAATCGGAGAAACGGTTGAAATTCTAGGTGACATCACCAGTGATAACGGTCCTCTTGAAATTCTTCAGGACAACTACAATACGATCATGAACAACATCGATAAAAAGATCGAATATGAAGAAGACCGTATTGCCATGAAGAAGAGAATGCTGACCCAGAAGTACGCAAGACTTGATGAACTTCTCGGTAACTATCAGGGACAATCCGCATCGTTGACAGCCAGCATAACCTCAATGATGAAGGGCTAACTCGAATCGGTTAAATTTTTCTGAAAAAAACTCTAATGTTTCTGAAAAGGCTGCCGATCAGTTAGTCAGGAGGAGCAAATATGCACAAAGCCGCTCAAGCTTATCTTTCAACTCAGGTCCATACCACTTCAAAGGGAGAACTTCTCCTCATGCTTTATGATGCTGCAATCAAGTTCATGAAGCAGGCCAAAGTAAAGATCGACGAAAAGGATTACGCTGCAAAGGGAATCCTGATCTCCAAGGCCATCGAAGTTATCTCCGAGCTTACCGCCAGCCTTAATAAGGAAAAAGGTGGAGAACTTGCTGAAAACCTCAGCAGACTCTACATTTTCTGCAACACAAGACTGCTGCAGGCGAACCTGAAGATGGATACCCAGAAGATTGATGAAGTTATCAAGATTATCGACGGTATTGCTTCCGCCTACCGGGAAATTATTCCCACCGAAGAAGCACAGGCCGCAGTTCCCCTGCAGACGACTGCCAGCGCAAATAGCGGTTCCACAAACGTAAACCGCAGCTTTGTTAACGACGCCGGATACGGGATGCAGACACCCACGGCTCAAAACATACCTTCACCAAATGCCCTGCGCCTTAAGAAGGCTGCGAATGCATATGGAGGCGGGATGTAAATTCCCAGAATAATTTGCTCCGGCTATTTGTTAAATATCAAGCCCCTGCTTAGGCAGGGGCTTTTCTTATTTACTTAGCCCGCCCTATCTGTCATCTATTTCAATCATGGATAATAACAGAATAAGAGTACTTCAGGTTGCACCTTCACTCGGACTGGGCGGCACGGAAAAAGTAATGCAGTCTTTTGCCGTCAATCTGGATGAGACCCAATTCAATACCGCAGTATACTCTTCCAGCGACGGGCCAAGGGGTAAAATTCTCCGCGAACATGGGGTGGCGACATTCATCGGCACGGATTTATTTTCCGTTCTTCTAAAATTCCGACCAGACGTTGTCCACATCCACCGAGCAGGCTGGACAGAGCCTGGATCACTGAGGCCCTTTAAGCTGGCTGAGATACCTGTCTTGGTAGAAACAAATGTATTTGGTCACCATGACCCCAGCCCCGAAGCAGGGCTTATTGACCGTCATTTGTTTGTCTCACAATTCTGCGCTGAGCGTTTTGAAATAGTAAATTCCATTCCTGCGATTAAACCCAAGTACTCTGTTCTCTACAACCCGGTTGATACGGACTTTTTTGCCGCCCACTGCCCTGCCGACCGGGAAATACCCCAGAATTCATTCGGAAGAATTTCCCGTGCGGACAAGGGTAAATGGTCTGACCTTGCTTTAAATTTCCTGCCACTTATCGAGAAGCAAGTCGAAAGGGGCAAGCTCCATCCTTTCCTTTACAACATAATCGGCGGCATTCCTGAAGCAGAGCAATTCGTTGCCGATAATGGTTTGCAAAAATATGTAAATTTTCTGCCTCCGGTACTTACAGATGCTGAAATTGCAGACTTTCTCAATTCCATAGGATTTCTGGTCCACGCCAACGACACAGGTGAATCCTTCGGACTGGTCATTGCAGAAGCAATGGCAGCGGGCTTGCCGGTCATAACCCACCCAAGCAAAGACCTGCGTGACAATGCGCAGCTGGAGCTGGTCGATCATGGCGAGACCGGAATTATCGCTAACGATGCCTATGAATTCGCACAGGCGGTAATTTTCCTGCTTACACATCCCCACAAAGCACGGGAGATGGGGGAAAGAGGGCGGGCCAAAGCAGCAAAACTTTTCCGGGCGCAGGATATCGCCGAAAAATTAGGCTCTATTTATGTGGAACTGCTCAAAATGAAGACCAAACTCTAAACACATGCAGCATACTTTCACCCTCTACTCAAACCAAATTCTGAGCTACCTTCTTGATGGACTGCCAGAGGAAGAAACAGCCCCGCCTTCCACAAGTGATACTGAAACCGCAGCAAAACATATTCGCTTTGCTGCTAGACGCAATGCGGAAACGATCATCCTTTTCGGTGCCGGTGACGGTCGGCTAGCCCAAGAGCTTGCTAAACAGAAAGAAGCCCGGCAGCTTCTTTTAATCTGCGATCTTTTTCCCCAACAGATCAGACAGCTCAAATCTGACGGTTTGGACAGCATCATCAAGGAAAACTGCGTTATTCTGACCGATTCTTCAATGTGGGCACAGTTACTCTTGCTCATCCAGAATGGATACAACGCAATAGATTCTCATCTGATCCTCAATCCCGCTTTAGCCGGAGACAGCAAAAAGATGCATCAGAATCTGCAAAAACTTTTCTCCGGGACTAAAAAAATTCCGCTTCCGGCAAAATACGGCTCCGGCAAAATTTCCGCTGCCGCAATACTCAGCCCGGATGAACCGGATCTTAAAGATTTTATCAGCAACTTTCCTGAATGGATTGATGAAATTGTGCTGGTCTGGGATGCAACGGAAATACCCAGCATACATAAAAAGGAAGAGTTTCAAAATGAAAAGATCACCCACATCTGCCAACAGTTAAATGCTGACTTCTCTGCCCAGCGCAACCGCATGCTTCGGCATTGCTCCGGTGACTGGGTAATTTATCTGGATGCAGATGAAAGACTTGATAGTGACAGCTGGGAAAGAATCAGACTTGCAGCGGCATCAGACTACTGTGACTGCTGGTATCTGCCGCGCATGACATTTTACCCCGACAGTAAAAATTGCCGCATTGGATATGGTTTATGGCCGGACCTACAGCTACGGCTTTTTAAAAATACAGCAGGACTAAAATTCATCAATAAAATCCACGAACAGCTAATAGGACACAAAGGTAAATCCGGAATTTTAACGGACTGTCCTATCGAGCACTTGACCCACATTTTGAAAAGCAGAGAAAAAATTGAGAGCAAGCTCAAAAATTTTGATCAGGCTGCAGGTGGAGGCCTCAACCATCGTCTGGGAAAAGATTTTCCCCATATTTTAAATGAATTTATCAGTCCCGAAAAAGACAGAGAAATCGGGGCGCTGCTGCTTCCTGACATCAATCTGACATGATGATCATGCACAATTGGCATTGCCTAACAGTATAAAATTTATTAGGTCTGACCAAAATATTCAGACAAACAGCTTCAAGGATATAATATGAAAGTTACTTGTCCCGAGTGCGATTTCAGCAGTGAAATACCGGTAGATAAAATCCCGGCCACTGCCCAGCTTGCAACCTGTCCTAAATGTCAGGCTAAATTCAAATTCAGAGATCTGGATGAAGAATCAGTTTCAGGGGTTCAGCCCGAACAACACAGTTCCCCTGATCCGGATGAAGAGTACGGCGATGCTGCGGCCTATGTAAACCAGCATGCTCAGGAAGAACAATCCCATGTCGACCATGGTTACGAGCAACACGCCCAGTACGCTGAACAGCCCGAACAGGATGATGCACGATCAAAGCAGCAACCTTATGCGCAGGAAGAAACCATACACGCAGAGCCTGAACAGGATGAAAAATCCGACATCTGGCAGCGTCTTGATTCCATGAACCCGGAAAATGTTCATGAAGATGATGAGAACATGGCATTTGCGCATAGTCCAGAAGGCGAAATTCCTTTTGAAAGCATGGAAAAACACGGTTTTTTTCCTGCCTTGTTCCTGACTATCAAACAGATAATTCTCTCACCTGCTGCATTTTTCAGCAACATGCCGCTTAAAGGTTTTTTGATGCCCCTGTTTTTCTTCATCCTTATGGCTGAATTTCAGGAGATCTGTAATTTCATCTGGGCTATGACCGGGGTAGACACATCCATGACCAGTGATGTCGGCAGAATTATCGATGATTCTGTCATCGCCGAATCCTTACAGGACGGAACAGGACCGGCACTGCTTTCCCTGCTGTTCTATCCTTTGATGCTGGCGGGGATCAGCTTTCCGGTTATCGGTATGACCCACATCATGCTCATGATTTTCGGAGCGGCGGAACGCGGCTATCAAGCAACATTCAGGGCCGCAACATACTCCTACGCCCCCATAATTCTCTGCGTAATCCCGATTGTCGGTGATATGATCGGTGCGTTGATAAGTGTGGCCATATCCATCATAGCTTATAAAAACATCCACAATACGACATACATGCGGGTTGTTCTTTCAATGGTAATGCCTCTTGTGTTACTATTGGTCATTCTGGGCTTTTACATGCAGTTCAACCAGCCCACAATCTAGCTGCCGGGGATATTTATGTTTGGATGGTTTAAAGGGAAAATGGACAATGCCAAGGAACGTATCCGCATTGCCAAAGAAATCAACCCTAGAAGTTTCCGGAGTATGGCTCGTGAGATCACAGATCTTGCCGATGCCTGCTCGCAGGTCTGTTCACCTGAAAGTGAGCTGTTACAACGAGTTGAAAGAATCAAAGGCGAAATGGAGCAACTGACAGAACTGACCCACCAGCCCGAATTCAAGAAACTTTCAGTGCAACGTAAAATGGAACTTCGCCAAAGCCTGATCCAATCACGTGAACAGATTCTGGATTCCATGCAGGCAACACCATCCCCAACAAAACTTATTCAATAAAAAAAAAGCGGTCCTTCAAAATGAGGACCGCTTTTTTTATGGATTGAACCATAACCGTTCATCTTCAAGCGGCGTTTCCTCGGGTAATATTGGATTATCCAGCTCAATCATTTTCCTGCTCCTGAGATCGCCCTGTTCTATGTCCGCCCGGTTGTATTTTTCAAAAATAGCATCAAAACTACCATCTTCAATCATTCTCCATAGTCCGGTCTCTATCCTCGCAGCCAACTCCGTGTCCCTTTTGTTGAAGAAAAAATAATACGGCCAGGCATATTTCAGCAGCAGATTCTGTCCGATAATGATATTCGGATAATCCTCCCAGTTAAGTTCAAGTTCATCAAAAACTTCATTAACCCCTCGGGGAAACAGATCCACTCTGTGCTTATTGAGCATTTTAAAAATATTTTCGTAGTTTGCGGTCACAACATTCAACCCAGCCCTGCTTAAGACTTCTACATCACCCCAGCCGAGTCCTTGCGCCAAAACAACTTTCTTAAGACCTTCAATATCCTGAATTTCGGCCGTCTTTTTCTGCCCGGATAGAGTCGTCAGCATCAATCGGTAGCCAAGGATACCTTTACGCAGCGGAATCCTGATCGGCAGCAGCTTTCTCTCCTTCTCAATCGATGTGGATCCCCAAGCTATGTTAATATACTTTTGCTGTATAAGACTGTTATCCGCCCTGCCGGTATTCATAACAGCTGAAGCTTCGATAAGACTGTATGGTCCATAATCCCTTTCAGTCTTAGCCAACGCAGTACGCAGAATCTCAATGATGTCCCTATGTCTTTCATCAGCCCAATATTCGGGTCCGGGATAAACAACTTTTGTTTCAGCGAAGACAATAGATCCCGGCAAGATATGTATTATCCCTAGCAAGATGAATATGAATGAAGCCTGCAGCAATCTATGCATGGCCCCTCCTGTAATGAATGGCAAATATAAATTTCCTGTGTATATTAAAGGAAAAAAACAAAAAAAACATTAAACCAATGCATGCTAAATCCAACTGAACCCGACATCACACAAAAACCTTTAATGCGGCATGCTTATTGCTTAACTCCACAGAGAACACTGTTATAGTCAAATTATGGACAAATAAATACAAACCTAACCCATCGGTTGCTGATATGAAAAAAATATTTCTTATAATTTTGTTAGCACTTTCGGCCTGCACACATTTTGAACCCCAAATTGCCACCCAATCTGTCTACTATCAGGATGCTGAGGTTCAGCTATCGCAACTCATGGTATATTCCAGACCGGATAAACCTCATTACGGTCCACTTTCAGCTCTATTCTATCCTTTTCATGTAACCCAGACCATGCACAAAGGCAGCGACTGGGGAAAAAGAGTTGCCAAAGGTATCTGGCAAAACTGGACCAGTCTGCAGATTTTCCCTTCCATGGTTTATGACGAGAACCTGACATATCGCGGTTTGGATGAAGCTCTTTTTGTAGCCCGCTCCAAAGGCTACGACCTGCTGGTGGTAGGATTCGTGCCTTACCTTTACCTCGGTCACACCATGGACGATTCCGCCCTGACTGTTCAGGTTAAAATTTATGAAACCAAACGCGGACAAATGGTCTGCTCTTTTGAACAAAGCGGTCGTATTGAAAAGAAAATGGACGATGATTTCATCTTTGTTAAGCGTGAACACCGCATGCCGGACTCAGCCTTCTACAACATCATCCAAGCCATCGCCACAGACATGGCCGTCCCCCTAACCTCATGGGCTCGCTACGAGACCACCAACCAGGGTATGAGTGCCGCACTGATGCCAAACATGATCCAGATGCAGGCTCCGCCGCAAACCGGACAATCCCTGCATCAGGAAACGCAGCAGAACATGAGCCAGCAAGAGAATTCCCCTGCAACCACGCAAGCCGCAGATCAGCAAATCGCCCAGCCAATGAGTTCCAAGGCTAAATCCAAGCCAAGATCCATCAACCTTGCTGTACAATTTGACGTAGACTCTTCGGAAATCAAACCTGAATCCTACCCTTTGCTGAACGAACTGGGTAAAGCCCTTATCGGGGACAATCTCAAAGATAAACGAGTAATTATCGGTGGGCATACCGACTCCGATGCCTCGCCGGAATATAACCTCAAACTAAGCAAAGCACGTGCGGAAGCAGTAAAAAAATACCTGACATCCAATTTCCCCATTGCGCCGCAACGCATAGGGACAACCGGATTCGGTGAAGCAAACCCGCTGGTGCCCAATACCACCAAGTACAACAAACTGCTTAACAGAAGGGTGCAGGTTTCTATTGCCCCTTAATTTTTATTCTTGAACATCATCAATTGGTTCATTGCCGCTTTAACTATACCGAACTAAATATAATTACCTCCTCATCCAAATACCGACCGAATGAGGAGGTAATTATATTTATATCATGTCTAATTGATAAACCATTTCATTTATTTTTTATGGTTTTTCAACAACTTACATCACACATCAAAACCTCCTAATTTGCCCTTTTCCCCCGCCTTCATTTATGTTACTCCAAAACTCGCTCTCTCGTTACGCATAACCGATTATTTTCCCTGTTGACGACAAAGGAACAGTAATTATTATCTTTAGCATGATCAGGGAAAATATCGTTAAAACTGATAGCCTGGCGCGTTAATCGCTGCTAGGGAGGATTTTTATAAATGATTGGTATTTCTAAACTTTACTGTGGCGCGGTAGAATCTTCCGATGCCCTGCGCTACGGCCGTGAATCCGGAAAACTGCCTTCCCATCTTTTGCAGTTCTCTAAAGATAAAAAGCCTGTTGTTGTCTGGAACATGACCAGACGCTGCAACCTCAAGTGTGTCCACTGTTACGCACAGGCTGTTGATCCTGATGGGCAGGATGAAATCAGCACAGCAAAAGCTAAAGAGATCATTGACGATCTCGCAGCATTCGGCGCTCCCGTAATGCTTTTCTCCGGCGGAGAACCTCTGGTACGTAAAGACCTCGTCGAACTGGCAAGCTACGCCACCGGCAAAGGCATGCGTGCTGTTATCTCCACCAACGGAACCCTGATCACCAAAGAAAAGGCCCGCGAACTCAAAGACGTCGGCCTTTCCTACGTAGGTATTTCCCTTGACGGTACCGAAGAAACCCACGACAAATTCCGCGGCGTTCCCGGTTCTTACAAAAAAGCACTTCAGGGTGTTGAAAACTGTAAAGCCGAAGGTCTAAAAGTAGGTCTGCGTTTCACCATCAACAAACGCAACTGGACTGAAGTTCCTTCCATCTTTCAGGTTCTCCGTGATCTTGAAGTACCCAGAGCATGTTTTTACCATCTGGTATACTCCGGCCGTGGTTCCGAACTGATCAAAGAAGATCTGAGCCACGCGGAAACCCGCCAGCTGCTCGACCTGATCATGGACGAGACCAAAGCTCTCTACGATGCAGGCATGCCCAAAGAAATCCTCACCGTTGATAACCATGCCGATGGTGTTTACGTTTACCAGCGCCTTCTCAAAGAAGATCCCGAACGTGCCAAGGAAGTTCTTGAACTGCTCCAGTTCAACGAAGGCAACAACTCCGGTCGCGGTATCGGTTGTATCTCCTGGGACGGTCAGGTTCATGCTGACCAGTTCTGGCGCAACCACACCTTCGGTAACGTTCTGGAACGTCCCTTCTCCGAAATCTGGATGGACGAGAAGATCGAGCTGCTGCACAAACTGAAAGATAAGAAACAGCACGTTGGCGGACGCTGCGCAGAATGTCGCTACCTGAACATCTGTGGCGGTAACTTCCGTGCCCGCGCTGAAGCATACTACGACGACATCTGGGCTCAGGACCCGGCTTGTTACCTCACCGATGAGGAAATCAAGAAGGACTAGGCCCGTCTGTTTTTGAAAAAAGCTTCAAGACAGTCGTCCTGTCGACGATAGATATTATTAAATCCCGGCGGGCCATCAGGTCTGCCGGGATTTATTTGTTTTGATGCACTTCGCGCTAGGGAAATCTGCGAGCATCAACAAACATTTTATCGATAACGCGGCGAAGCCCTACTAAAAAAGTTTGGGATTCTTAAACCCTTTTCAAAGGGTTTAAGCCCCCGGAGGGACCCGCGGTAGCGCCGCCGGAGGCAAATATGGTATTTGATTTTCATAGGGGACGCAGACTCAGGCGCACCCCGGTTATTCGTGATCTGGTTAGGGAAACCACCCTTTCCGCCAATGATCTGATGATGCCCTACTTCGTCTACGAAACAGACGACGAGAACTACAAGAAAGAAGTTTCTTCCATGCCCGGCCAGTATCAGCTCAGCCTGAAACAGCTGGAAATAACCGTGGAAAAAGCTGTTGCAAACGGCCTGAAGAGCCTGATCCTCTTCGGCATTCCCGCCGAGAAGGACCCTGCGGGAACTCAGGCATACGCTGATGAAGGAATCGTGCAGCAGGCTGTGCGTCTGCTGAAGAAGCGTTTCCCTGAAGTACTGGTCTGCACTGACGTGTGTTTATGTGAATTCACATCTCACGGTCACTGCGGCCTGGCTAAAGATGAAATCATCCTCAACGATGCAACCCTCGACCTGCTGGCTAAAACTGCCCTTTCTCACGCCAATGCCGGTGCAGACATGGTTGCTCCCTCAGACATGATGGACGGACGTGTTGCCGCCATTCGTGAAATTCTTGATGAAAACGGCTTCGCCGACCTGCCGCTCATGTCCTATTCCGTAAAATATGCATCCGGCTACTACGGTCCTTTCCGCGAAGCAGCAGAAGGCGCACCCCAGTTCGGTGACCGCAAGACCTACCAGATGGACCCTGCCAACGCCCGCGAAGGCCTGCGTGAAGCAGCAGCGGACGTTATCGAAGGCGCGGACATCCTCATGGTAAAACCTGCCGGACCGTACATGGACATCATCCGCCAGACCCGCGACAACTTCGACCTGCCCGTAGCGGCCTATCAGGTCAGCGGCGAATACTCCATGATCAAAGCTGCGGCCTTGAACGGCTGGGTGGATGAAGAATCCGTGGTCTGGGAATCCCTGATCGGCCTGAAACGTGCCGGAGCGGACCTGATCCTGACCTACTTTACCGAAGACGTACTTAAAAGACTGAAAGAGAAATAATATGAGCGATAAAAAAATGACAGGCGGACATCCCGGAGGACATCCGGGCGGCAAACCGGGCCATCCCGGCGGCGGACATCCCGGTGGTCATCCGGGAGTACATCCCATTCCCCAGAAGAACGCTGACGGTTCCCCGCCGCTGCGTCTCATCGCATGGGAAATAACCCGCTCCTGCAACCTTGCCTGCAAGCATTGCAGGGCTGAAGCACACCCGGAACCTTATCCGGGCGAACTTTCCACCGAGGAAGCAAAAGCACTTATCGATACCTTTCCCGAAACCGGGGACCCGATCATCATCTTCACCGGTGGTGAACCGCTGCTGCGCCACGATGTTTTCGAACTGGTTTCCTACGCCAACGACAAAGGGCTGCGCTGCGTAATGGCTCCCAACGGAACCCTGCTCACAGCAGAAAATTCCGTACAGCTGAAAGAAGTCGGTATCCAGCGTTGCTCCATCTCCATTGATGCAGCCGAAGCAAAATACCATGACGAATTCCGTGGCGAACAGGGTGCATTCGACAAGGCTATGCAAGGTATCCAGTATCTTAAAGATGCCGGAATCGAATTCCAGATCAACACCACTGTGACCCGCAACAACCTGCACATGTTCAAGGATATTTTCAAGCTAGCTAAAGATCTTGGTGCATCCGCATGGCACATTTTCCTGCTGGTTCCCACCGGACGTGCAGCAGAGCTCGGCGCAGAAATTATCAGTGCAGAAGAATACGAAGAGGTCCTCAACTGGTTCTACGATTTCCAGAAAACCACCGACATGCAGCTCAAGGCGACCTGTGCTCCGCACTACCACCGCATCCTGCGCCAGCGCGCAAAGGAAGAAGGTATCCCGGTTAACTTTGAAAACTTCGGTCTTGATGCAGTGAGCCGTGGCTGTCTCGGCGGTGTTGGATTCTGTTTCATTTCCCATCGCGGTCAGGTTCAGCCCTGCGGTTACCTTGATCTGGATTGCGGTAACGTGCGCGAGATCCCTTTCCCGGAAATCTGGGCCAAGTCACCGCAGTTCCTTAACCTGCGCAATCCCGACACCTATGACGGAAAATGCGGTCATTGCGAATACGAAAAAGTCTGCGGCGGTTGCCGTGCGCGTGCCGAAACCATGGAAAACAACTACCTTGGACCGGAACCGCTCTGCTCTTACGAGCCGAAGAAAAAGCCCAAAGCTTAAAAATATAAGAACCGCCCTATTTAACTAATAGGAACTCCAAAGGGGATTATCCCCTTTGGCCGCCGGAGGCGAAATCAAATCGTCAAAAGCGCGAAGCGCATCAAAATTCCAAAGGATAAAGAATGGACGCAGTAGATAAAGACATTCTCGGCATTATACAGTCCGGATTCCCCATTGCTTCCCGCCCTTACGAGGAGATCGGAAAAATGGTCGGCGTATCCGAAGATGAAGCACTCTCACGCGTAAATGCTCTGCGTGAAGACGGGGTAATCCGCCGTGTGGGCGCGAACTTCGGTTCCCGTGAACTAGGCTGGCACTCAACCCTTTGCGCAGCAAAGGTTCCTGAAGAAAAAATGGATGAATTCGTAGCCGAGGTTAACCGCCACAGCGGCGTAACCCACAACTACCTGCGTGAAAACGACTTCAACATCTGGTTTACCTTCATTGGCCCGGACAAAGAGACCGTCAAAGCCACTCTCGCTGCAATCACCGAGAAAACCGGCGTTCGCGTTCTCTACCTGCCCGCAACCAAAATGTTCAAAATCAAGGTTGATTTTGACATGAAGGAAGACAAGGAGAAAAAATAATGGCAGCCAAGGAAACCATCATTTCCCCGTCACTGCTTTCCTGCGATTTCAGCCGTCTGGCAGATGAGCTGAAAGCGTTGGAAGAAGCGGGCCTCAAGTGGGCCCATCTTGATGTTATGGACGGTAGATTCGTACCCAACATCACATTCGGTCCTCCGGTAATCAAATCCATGCGCAAGGAATGCAACCTGTTCTTCGACTGCCATCTCATGATTGAGCAGCCCGAGCGATACATTGACGAATTCTGCGATGCCGGTGCAGACCTGCTCTGCATCCACGCAGAATCCACCGTACACCTTGAACGTGCAGTGGCTGCCATTGCGGAACGGGGCGTTAAGCCCGCAGTCGCACTGAACCCGGCTACCTCGCTGGAATCAATCAAGTACCTGATTCCGCAGCTGCACATGGTGCTGATCATGTCCGTTAACCCCGGTTTCGGCGGCCAGAAGTACATCCCCTTCTGCACCCAGAAAGTGCGCGACCTGCGTGACATGATCGACGAAATGGGTGCTGATACCCTTATCCAGCTTGATGGCGGAGTAACCATGGATAACTGCCGCGAACTGGTTGAAGCAGGTGCTGATGTGCTTGTCTCCGGTTCCGCATTCTTCAAATATCCGCCCTACGCAGAACGCCATAAACTCTTTTTGGAAACCTGCGCCGGTAACTAGAAAGCCTCTGGCAGCTCTTCGGGGACCAAAGAACTTTTTTTGAAAACAAAGTTCTCTGGACTCTCCAAAAAACTTTTATTAGGGCTTCGCCGCTTTGGTTTAATGACTACTCAGAAAAAAATCCCGCAATATCAAAAGATGTTGCGGGATTTTTATGTCTTGGTTTATTTTATATTTCAATCTTTACTGGCTATTCAACGGATAGAAACATCTCCAGTCTTTGATTGGGAAATCCCGCCATTTGTCTCTGAAAAGACACCATTTCCTTGAATCGAAGTAGGTGTACCCTTGACCTCAAAATTTGAGCTACCGACGTGCACCGTGATCAGATTCCCACGTCCTTCAATGGCAACCGTAGAGCCTGCTTTAACGCTACTGCGGGCTTTTGATGAAATACGGCTGAGCCCTATAGCCTTATCACCTATGGCGCCGATTACGCCAGAGACTCTTGACACCCCGCCTTTCAAATCACGAATAGTTCCGGATCTGTTGCCATGTACAGATCCTCTACTATAGGACATCACACCAGTCCTTTCTTGCCGTGAATTCATGTTTCCAAGACTTCTCGGCGAAAGGGAATCTTTGGTGGCTCCCAATTCACGAGCAATCTCACTCCATCCCATACGCTGACTGCGCATGGATGAAATTGTAGATTTCTTTACTGCTGTCACCGACACCACTGCTTTTGAAGCACGGATTTCTATCTCATTCAGTTCATCGCGAACTGACCGCAAACGGCTTGTTGCCTCATTAACGCCGTCCTCGGACCCACCACGTCTAGCAGCGGCAAGTGAACTGGCTGCGTTACGCACTTCTTTCTTGGCTGATTTAATTTCCTCCTCAATTACGGCAAGCTCAATACCAGCCTTTTTAGACTCAGAGACAGCTCTTAAGTAAGCTCTGGCAGCCGCAGCATCAGCTTCTGCCGGGTTTGAAAAATAGGACTTTGTATCCTGATCTGCTGCAAACGAATTAAAGGAAACAGCAAGAATGCATGTACTCAGAAAACAGAAGCAGCTTAAAAATTTTGAGATATTTTTCATGACGCCTTTTCCTGTTTGAGGACCGTGATAAAACGGATGGAGTCATCCAGTTTATAAATCTTGCCACCGCGCTTTATGACCTCCGGCACTCCGAACCAGCTAAGTGGAAGACGTTCGGATGCGATACCGGGATGGGCATTAAGAATATGTTTCTTTATTTTAGCAGCCCGTTCCTTTGCAAGCTCGGGATTATCTTTGCAGTAGGCGACAATATGAAAAGCAGCACCCATATCAGACGTCATGATGGCTGCAAGAAGCCGCAATGAAAGATTTCCCTCAAGCTCAGACTTTGCGCTGCCAGACTTGAACTTAAGGGTCCGCAAGGTAACATTACGCTTGCCGAGAATAAAATTACGGTAAGTAAAATCACCAAGGCTGTTCAGCTTATCTGTTCCGCACACAGCCAAACTACCGTCTGGGTAATATTCCAAAAATTTTTTCCATTCCTTGACTGCCTGAGTATTCTTGCTCTGGCGGGTCAGGATATCCGCCCGGTTGTAAACAGCCTGCGGATTATATTTATCCCTCAGGATTACTTTGTCATAAAGAGTAAGAGCTTGATCAAGCTTTCCTTCATCAAGATAAGTATGTGCCAGATAAAGTTTTGCAGAAACATTATCCTTATCAATAGAAAGAGCCAGCCGGTAACTTTGCTGTTCCTCTTTAAAATCGTCAAGCGCCCAGTTGGCAACACCAACCCAGAAAAGGTAATCGGCATTATCAGGTTCAAGCTTCGCAGCCTGCTTCAACAGTCCGACAGCAAGCTCCGGTTCCTCAAGGGCTAGATAATAGCGACCAAGATAATAAGCGGCGAGAGCATCTTGCGGATTATCACGGAGTTCTTGGCCGAGAACCTTAAGACCGTCCTCAAACTCCCCGTGGTTTAAATAATATGGTCCGGCAAGATGCGCGCAACCAAACAGGAACAACAAACAAAACAGCTGAGCAAAAGCAATAATTATACGCAATCAAACCTCCCAATGCGTAACAACAGACTCCCAATTTCCCTAGACTTTACCACAAGTATTGATTCATTGGTGAAACTAAACAATTCTTAATAAGAACTCTCAAATATTATGAATCCATCGCCCAAAAAAAGTCCCGCCTCCAAAAAAATTGGGGCGGGACTGCAAACTCCAGAGAATCAATTTCCAAAAGAAAATTCTACAGAAGAAAAATACCAACCTGAATCAAACCGATGATGAAACCGAGTACACCACCAATGATTTCGATGAACTTGAACTCTTTCTTCATGATGGCAAAAAGAATTGATTCGAGCTGTTCCATGGAAAAACATTCAACTTTATCCTGAACAAGGCATTTGAAATCAAGTGAGCACTCAAGCTGGGAAGAAGTTGTTTCGATAAGCTTAGGCAACATGGTATCGAGTTCCTGCGAAAGCATACCCTTTACAGTTTTCATAGTTTCATCATTAAGAAACATGCCAACCATCGGATGCAGCGTGGTCAATTTTTCGCGAAAAAAGACATCCAGATATTCCAGAACAACTTCTTTGTGCTTATCGATAAATTCCGGATCATTTATGACTTTTTTGATATCGGTATGCGAAATAAGTTCACGCTCAATCATTTCACCAAGACGCAAAGCCAGTTCTTTCTGACGCTTAGGAAAAATACCTTGAATAGTAAAAGGCCCGAGCTTTATCGGTTTATGTGGGTGAAATAGCATTTTCACCGCAAGGAAATTTGTAAACCAGCCGATAAGAGCACAGATGACGGGCGAAAGAAGAAGTTTCATTGTTATCATTATACTTTTCCTGAATAATTTATATATTTGCTCACAAAAGAAGTGCGCGCACATCTTTGTCTAAATTCAGACAAAGCGCAAGTGATTAAGCCCTATAGATCAACTTTTCATAAAAAAGACTTGATTAGTTTTCATATCAACGTACAGTCTTCACCCTAATGGGGTGGAGTAAAGTCGAGGGTAATTTTATGATGAAAAATTCAGGTATTTCCCGATCAATTTATACTGAATTGACTGAACTCAGGGACAAAAACAAAAGTCTGGAAGAATCATTGGATTCAATTTATTCCGGCTGTGATCAGTCACGGCTAAAGGAATTATTCGCGTGTGCCGCTTCCGCCATCACTATTCTGGATAAGGACGGCGGCATATTATTTTCCAATAAAGCATTTTCTATTTTAACAGGATATGGACCGGATGAATCACTGAACAATTCCCTGCATACACTGATTACCCCTGACTATGATAATGACGGACGGGACTACCTCCAAAATATGTTTCAGGGGCCAACCTGCAAAAACGGGCAGAGCCTTTCGATTATCGACAAACATGGTCATGTCCATTTTGTCGATATGTCTGTTGCCACCATCGCTTCCGGCCAGAATTGCCCTGAAAAATGCATCTGTATTCTTCATGACGTAACAGCTGAAAAAGAAGCGGAAGTACGACGCGAAGAGCTCATCGAAGAGTTGATGGAAGTAAAAGAACTTCAGGAAGATAACGCAGCACAACTTGCCACCCTGCTTCATGAACTCGATGAAAAGAATTACGCACTCGAACAGGAAATCGCTGAAAGAAAAAGAGCAGAACAAAAGCTGAAAGAGAGCGAGGAACGCTTCAAATACATGAGCATCACTGACCAGCTGACCGGACTTTATAACCGCCGTCACATGCTGGACGTTGCCGAAAAAGAAATCCACATGAGCCGGAAGACCGGACTTCCTCTGAGTATTTTGCTCATGGATGTAGATGATTTCAAAATTTTCAACGACACATACGGACATGCTGCTGGAGATGTTGTTCTGCAATCAATTGGAACAATCATAAAAGAAACCATCCGGGAAAAAGACAAGGCTTTCCGATACGGTGGAGAAGAATTTATGGTTATCCTTCCCGAAACAAACGGGCAGCAGGCTATGCAAGTAGCAGAGTCCATCCGGAATACACTTGAAGCTCATGAATACCGCCCCCACCAGGGCAACCCGGTACACAAGACCATCAGTATCGGTGTTGCCGAATTCACCCGCAACGAAAGCCTTGAGAAGGCCATAAAACGTGCAGACGACAACATGTACCGCTGTAAGATAAAAGGTAAGAACAGGGTCTACTTTTCCTGCGAATAAACCTACTCTGCTTTCTTTTGCTGGACGACTTCAGCCAAACCTTTTTCCAACTCAACAAAAATAGATTCAAGTCCTTTGTTAAAGGCTTGTACCAAAGCTTCCGGACCAGCTCCCTTAATATTTATCTCGCGACTGAAATCCTGAGAATACAAAATAGGAAGATCAGGATCACCATTATTGATAAGTATAAACTGCATCTTTAGCACAGCCTTGTGGTCCGGCGTGGAATAGTCTCCATAAATGGAATTCACCAGACCTTCCAGCAGATAGTCCCCGGTTCCCATACTTTCCGGGCCAAGCACATTGGCAAAAACCCCGGAATCCCCCATCCAGACACGCAATTCCTGAGTAATCATCGCTGACGGCGGCACGAAAAAAGCGTTGTAGTAATCAGATTCAAAAACGTTTGCGCCAATTTTATAGACAAGATCGCGATCCTCGTAACGCGGAGAAATTTTCACCCGGCGCACAATCAGGTTCTTATCGATAAGTACTTTTTTTTCTACAGCTGCAGGACGGACTGCATCCAGAGTGAAGTACTTGCGATCAAGAGTAGGACGCTCAAGCTTAACGCATGCACCTAAAAGACAGACTAAAAGCAGCACCAGCATGGTTAAACGAACTGGCCCATACATTTTATTTGAACTGGTTTTCATCATATTACTCTCCCCTTTCCCCTTTCTTGGGCGGATCACCAAACAGGACCCCGGCAGGGTACTGTCTTGCTTCGCTG
Organism: Maridesulfovibrio spiralis (SeqCode); assembly: GCF_048571135.1. Taxonomy (NCBI): domain Bacteria; kingdom Pseudomonadati; phylum Thermodesulfobacteriota; class Desulfovibrionia; order Desulfovibrionales; family Desulfovibrionaceae; genus Maridesulfovibrio; species Maridesulfovibrio spiralis (SeqCode). The sequence continues at coordinate 319,276 of NZ_CP182344.1, forward strand.
CTCAGCTCTCTAAGATTTTCCATCAGCCTGCGTACGTTATCGAGAATAGCCTCAATATTACCCTGCTGCCCGGCCACAGTCATATTGACGCGGGACAGAGTTGATTCAAAACGCGAAGCCGCCCCTTTGATCCTGTCGGAAGCTTCACTTATATTATTAAGGGTTTTAGAAAGGTCAGCCAGAGTCTGTTTTCCTTCGGGACCGGAAAGATACTGCTCCATACCGCCCGTCACATTCTTTGCGCTTGCTGAAGCTTCACGGATATCCTTCATCGCAGCCACAATATCACCCGATGAACTTTCCATGACCACTCGTAAATTACGGGCCGCAACAGCAACATCAGGCATAAGATTATCTACCTGCGGATCAGCCAGCAGCTGATTGATGCGGGCGATGAACTTTTCTGCTTCTGAAAGAGTCCCGGTCAGATGTTTACTGATCTCCCCGGTATCGGCATTTTTAAGAAAAGTACTCAAATTCTGGGCCACCACACGGACGTCCTCAATTGCATCGGCAATATTGGCTTTGTTAATATCTTCCAAAGTATCACTGATAGAGGCCACCGCACTTTCCACCTTACTCATCATGGAGGGTGCTGAAGGCACGTATAAGTATTTGGGCTTCCATGTTATTTTAAGAGGTGGATTCTTTGCCGGATCAACATAGTCAATTTCAAGGAAAAGCTGCCCGGTCAACCCCAGTGAGACCGGACGTGCACGTAATCCCCGCTGAACTTCCTTACGAAGGGAGTGGGTTATATCCTTACCTTCCTTTGTTTCAAACATAGAATGATTCAGATCACCGAGGATATAAACATAACGCAACGCGCTCTGATCAATATCCACATAATGATCCGTAACAAACTCAATGCTTGCAACTGAACCGATTTTAACGCCCCTGAATTTAATCGGTGATCCCACTTCAAGGCCGTTCACAGACTCATTAAGATAGGTTTCCATCTTGACGCTATGCTCAAAAATTTTCCCCGCGCCAAGGATTGCCAGAACCGCCACAAAGAGCAGCGTACCGATAATTATAAAAAGTCCCAGTCTGAACGGATTTATTTTCCGGCTCATATATTCTCCGTAACCAACGGTTGTTCCGTGGTTTTACCTTCTACTTCACGGTGAAAAAACCTACGCACCAACGGATGTTCAGATTCATCACGCAATATTCGCGGATCACCTTCGGCAATTATGCCCCGGGTGTTTTTATCAAGCATGATTACCCGGTCCGCGATGGAAAAAATAGACTGTAACTCATGGGTTACAATCACAAAAGTCACTCCCAAGGAGCGGGAAAGACTGCGAATAAGCTCATCAAGCTCAGCCGAGGTAATCGGGTCAAGTCCTGCTGACGGCTCATCCAGAAATAAAATCTTGGGATCAAGTGCCATGGCCCGTGCGATTGCTCCCCTTTTCAACATACCACCGGACAACTCCGAAGGCATCTTATCTGCAGAAGCTTCCAGTCCGACAAGGGAAAGCTTCATGCGCGCCGTATAATCCATAGCTTCGCGGGGCATGGAAGTAAATTCCTCCAACGGCAAACGCACATTCTCCAGCAAAGTCATGGAGCCGAACAAGGCCCCCATCTGATACATGACACCGATACGCTGCAAAATATCAAGACGCTTTGCCCCATATGCGGAACCGATATCGTCTCCATCAATATAAATCTGTCCTGTAGCCGGAGGATAAAGCCCGATCATATGCTTAAGCACAGTACTTTTACCGCAACCGGACCCACCCAGAATGACGAAAATTTCCCCCAGACTGACATCAAAAGAAATGTTGTCGATGATTACGGAATCACCATAAGCGCAGGTCAGGTCGCGCACTTTAATTATATTTTCCGCCGTATGGGCCATTTAAATCCCCGCCAGAAAAAAGATCACCGCAAAAAGACCGTCAAAAACCGCAATGAGAATGATCCCGCTGACCACGGCACTGGTTGTGGAATCCCCGACCGCACTGGCTCCTGATTTGGTCACCAGCCCTCGCTGGCAGCCTATCCCGGCCACAAGAAAGCTGAAAACCACAGCTTTGAGCATACCACCGGAAAAGTCCATCCAGTGCACATTTTCGAACACCCGTCCGGTAAATGTAGATAAAGGGTAGCCCATGGAAAGCATAACCAAAGCACCGCCCACAAGGCTCATGAAATTGAAAAAAAGAGTCAGCAAAGGTGTCATGCAGACAGTCGCCAGAACTCTGGGCAGGACCAGAAAGCTGACCGGATTAAGCCCCATAGTATTCAGGGCGTCCAGTTCCTCGTTGACTTTCATGGTTCCTATCTCGGCGGCAAATGCTGAGCCGGTACGCCCCGCCAGCAGAATTGCGGTAACCATTGGGCCAAGCTCGCGAAACATAACCAGACCGAGCATATTGGGAACAAATATCTCCGCCCCGAAGCGCATCAGGGATACTGCGGACTGGAAAGACATGATCAGCCCCATCAAGAAACCGATCAGCAGAATAATAGGTAGACCGTCTGCGCCGACCTTTTCACAGGTCAGCCAGAAATCAGGCCAGCGTAATTTATTTTTAAAAGTTGCGGTACTGAGCGAAGCAATAACACAATTGCCGGTAAACTCAATCTGCTCGCGCATATCAGCAGCCACGGCCTGACCGGAAATCCCAACCGAGGTTATCCAGCCCCGGATGCCGCCTTCTCCTGCTGATTTCTTTTTAGGAGGCGCGGCTTTTTCCATGTCAAACAAATCTAGAAAGCCTGCAAACTCGGGACTTAATCCCTTAACTTCCAAATTCTTACCCTGATCCCGGCAGACAACTTTCATCATCATAAACAGGGAAGCACCGCCACCGTCAAGATAGTCCACCCCGGAACAATCCACAGTCGCACAACCGGAAGACACCGCAGACCGCGCAACCTCCCAGACTTTACCTGCTCCCTCGGCATCAAGATGCCCGGAAACGGTCATAGTCGGCCCCGATTTATGAAATTTAATTTTACCTGCTGCCATGATTTACTCTTTTACATTGATATATTGAAATAATTAGCAGGTGCGCCCAAGAATGGAAAGCATGAAATCCACAAAACAAAGGCCGTCACACCCATTGGGTATGACGGCCTTAATTTTAATCTAATCTTTTGATAGCTATGCTACCCAATCATCATCTTCGGAGATGGGAGCGAAGCCGCGACGCATAGTGTTTTCGCAGACCAGACGCGGGTCCATGAACTGCAGCAGGTAGTCGGGACCACCGGCCTTGGAGCCTACGCCGGACATCTTGAATCCGCCGAATGCGTGGCGTTCAACCAAAGCACCTACGCTGGGCTTGTTCAAGTAAAGGTTACCGACACGGAATTCGCGGGAGGCCCTTTCAAGATGCTTGGGACTTCTGGAGTAAACCGCACCAGTAAGAGCGAACTTTGTGGAGTTGGCAATGTCCAGAGCTTCGTCGAAGTCCTTGGCGCGCATGATAGAAAGGACAGGTCCAAAGACTTCTTCCTGAGCAATGCGGTCTTCCTTGGTGATGCCGTCCACAACCAGCAGCGGGGTATAGCACCCCTTATCGCGGTACTCGGCAGGGGCTTCATGCTTGATAACCACACTGCCCTCTTCTTCAGCAATTTTGCAGTACTCAAGCACGTTCTTCTGGGCTGCCTTATCGACAACCGGTCCCATGTAATTAGTAGGATCTTCAGCTGGTCCAAGCTTGATGGATGCTGCTGCTTCCTTCAAACGGTGGATGAAGCGGTCATAGATGGAATCAAGGACAATTGCGCGGGAACAAGCCGAGCATTTCTGACCCTGAAAACCGAAAGCTGCGTAAAGCACACCAAGTACTGCTTCATCGAGGTCGGCGTCATCATCAATGATGATACCGTTCTTGCCACCCATTTCAGCGATAACCTTCTTGCATTGCTGCTGACCGGGCTGAACCTTGGCGGCTCGTTCCTGGATACGCAGGCCGACTTCCATTGATCCGGTGAAAGCGATGACCGAAACATCGGGATGGTCGACAAGGTGGTCACCCATTACAGAGCCGCGACCGGGGCAGTAGTTAAAGACGCCTTCAGGCAGTCCGGCAGCCTTGAACATTTCTACAAGGCCGTAGCCAACTGCGGATGAAATTCCTGCGGGTTTGTAAACAACCGGACAACCGGCAACAATTGCTGCAGAAACCATACCCACGCTAATCGCCAGCGGGAAGTTCCAGGGAGCGATAACTGCAGCGACGCCTTTGCCCTGATAAAAATACTGTGCGTATTCACCCGGTGCGTTACCCATGCGTCTGGGATCACCGAGGCGGATCATTTCGCGGGCGTAGTATTCGAGAAAATCAATGGCCTCGGCAACATCAGCCTGTGCCTGATCCCACTGCTTACCTACTTCGAGAACCTGCAGAGCGCAGAGGTCATACATGTTATCTTTCAGGTACTGGGAAGCCTTGAGCAGATACTGGGCTCGGTCTTTAGGCTCAACATCTCGCCACTGCTGATATGCATCCTTGGCGGAAGCAACTGCAGTGTCAACTTCAGCAGTCCCGGCCTGACAAACAGAACCGATGATCTCGGAAGGATCTGCCGGGTTATAGGAATCAAGAGTGTCGTCAGTGACAACTTCCTGACCACCTATGTAAAGCGGGTAACGCTTACCGAAATCCTGTCTGATTTTAGCCATGGAAGCCGGAAAACCGTCACGTTCTTCTTTGACAGTAAAATCGGCAGGCGGATAGTTGATGAACTTGGGCAACTGGCCTTCGGGAAGCTCTGCATCCTTCTTGGGCGGCTTATTTTCGAGTTCACGCTTGAGGGTTATTTCCGGATTTTCCAGCAGACGGCTGACATCAGCTTCATCAGCAAAAGTCTGTTTGAGGAAAGATTCGTTGGCGGTGTTTTCCAGCAGTCGGCGAACGAGATAGGCCATACCCGGAATCAAGTCACCGTAAGGGCAGTACAGACGTACGCGCTTGGCAACATTGCGCAGTCCCTTACGTACCGGCTCAGCCATGCCGTAAAGAACCTGAAATTCATATTTTTCGTCAGGAACATTAAGTTCGTTGGCAACTTCCATCACAGAAGAAATGGAGCGAATATTGTGAGATGCACAGGCATAGTGGCAGATATCGTGGTTTTCAAGAATCATCTTGGACACACGCTCAAAAGCCATATCTGATTCAGGCTTATGGGTCCAAACCGGGACAGGCCAGTCATTCTGCTTGGCAAGTACGGTTTCATAATCCCAGTAAGCACCTTTTACCAGACGGATGGAAATAGGCAGATTTTCTTCGCGCGCCCAACCGAGAAGACCGGAAACATCATCATCGACGCTGCGCAGGTAGGCCTGAAAGACGATTCCGAGATGGGGGTAATCAGGATATTTTTTCCGGAAACGCTTGAACATTTCAACGGTAGGTTCTTTGTACTTGAGAGCTTCCATATCAATGCACATGAAGCCGCCCATACCCATAATTTTCTTATAGACAGGCTCAATGGCGTCCATCATGCCCTGTACAGTACCTTCGAGATCTACAGGCTTGGACTGGGAGTAGAATGCGGAAGGCTTGACCGCTACGTTGATCTTAGGAGCGTGTCCCCAGTCAAGATCACCTGAAGCATCAAGAGCGTCCCATTTCTTATATTCCTTTTCAATTGCATCAAGGACTTCAAGATAACCATCACGGTATGCTGCTGCTTCTTCATGGGAAACGGTAGCCTCACCAAGCAGGTCAAGAACGAAGGCGAATCCGTCCTTACGCAGCTTACGAATGCCCTTAACCGCTTCCTTGGATTTCTGCCCGATAATGAACTGGCGGGCCATGCCTTCAATATTGGTACGGATGGTCTTGTTGAGCACCTTGGCAACGAGACCGCCGCCGAAACCTGTTTTTGTGGCACCCCATTTAAGAACATCAGGAATATTGCTGTCTTCACCTGCAAAATATTCTTCGATATGCCTTGAAAGGGATTCAGAGGTGTTCAGGTATGGCAGAACATCAACAAAACGGAACATCTGGACCTTGAAATCTTCGTTTTTCATGGACCAGTCCATAACCTTACCTGTCCACCAGCCCTTATTGAAGACTGAAGGTGCTTCGCCGGATATGGAATCAAAAAACTGTTTTCCGCGTGCGATTACTTTGTCATCCAAAGTGGAGATTTCTACATTCATACCTGATTCTCCTTGAGATTTTTAATGGTTCTTCAAAATCATCTTTGCAGACCGATAAAAATCACTCCGAACCCGACTTCGCAGGAAATCACAGGCCCACACTGCCGAGCCTGTACGCAGGAGATTTTGCAGTCTGCTATGTTTCGTAATCTTCATCCTCTTCGAGAGGTATTGCCCGAGACTCCTTGATGGTGTTCAATACGATGGTTGAGTTGGTGTCTCTGACGGTCTCGATTCTTCCGATCTGCCCCAGCATGATGGCCAGTCCGTCAGTATCCTCGCAACGAACCTTGATAAGATAACTGTCCCGCCCTGCGCAGTAATGCACTTCCAGAACCCCCGGAACACGGGAAAGCTCATCACCCGTTGAGGTGGCTCCCACACCTTCATTCACGTTCACAAAGATAAAGGCGGTAAGGGAACGCCCGACGGCTTTGGGATCAACAATGGCTTCATATCCGGTAAGCACCCCTTTGCGTTCCAGTTTACGGACACGCTCCAGTACTGCTGAAGGAGCCATACCGACTTTTCTTGCGATGTCTGCATTGGAAACCCGGCCACTATTCTGAAGTATTGTCAGAATTCTACGATCAGTTTCGTCAATTTTTCTTTTGTTCATCTGTTTTTTAGAATAAAATTCAATTTTAAAGGTTTTGTCAAGAAGAAATCACCTTACGACGCGCATATAAACATCAAAAGTTAAGCAAAACAGCCAAGTAAAAGAATTTATTTCTGCACATCTCCCATAATACCCGAATTTTCAACTACTGCACACCAAAACATGCACTTAGAACACAACCTCATTGATCAATCAATCAGTCAAAATTATCACAAAGCATTATGCTGCATACATTTTTGTAGTAAACAACCTCAAAGAACAAGAGAGTACAACAATATAATACAGATAGGCTGAAACCAAACAATACAGAAGACCGGCTAGGAAGTGCAAAATATGTAATGCAAGAGTTGAATAGAGGCTTGTGTTTAAATGGAGCTTAACGAATTAAGTTCGCATAATACGCAATATCACAGAACAAATCAAGCAAACAGAACATTCTTCGGATTCCTCAATTCGAAACATCTTTTTCGCTGTAAACATCAATTAAATCTCTCTGATAATCTTGAATTCGCAATAAAGAACAACTGAGTTGAATATTCGGAATCCGAATATTGTTCTAATAGCGTTCCCATTTGACGCCAAAGACCAATAGTCGTAAACATTGCCCGACTCTGTATATTATCAATTCACTACATGAACAGGAAACAACATGTCAGCACCAGCAATGCTTTACCTAAAACTCATCGGCTCTGTAATCTTCTGGGGCGGCACCTGGATCGCCGGTCGCATTCTGGCCGGAGACATGACTCCATACTCTGCCGCTTTCCTTCGCTTTTTCTTTGCGACAATTTTCATGTTTTTCATTGCCTGCCGATCCACAGGTAAAAAGCCAAGCTGCAGCAGAGAAGATATTCTCCCGCTAGCATTCCTCGGGCTGACCGGGGTTTTCATGTACAATATTCTTTTTTTCAACGGACTGCAGACCGTAACAGCAGGGCGCGCTGCCCTTATCATCGCAGCGACGCCTACTTTCATTGCTCTGGGGTCGGCATTGATTTTCAAGGAAAAATTCAATTTATGGAAAACCGCCGGGTTCATACTGGCCCTGACAGGGGTCAGCACCATTATCGGACACGGTAACCCCATATCCATAATTACAGAGGGGACGAGTTACGGAGATTTATGCATCATCGGCTGCGTAATAAGCTGGGCTGCGTATTCTTTGGCTGCAAAACCGGTCATGAAAAGGATAAATCCCATCGAGACAGTATTCTGGTCCTGTCTGTTCGGTTCCATCATGCTTCTCATCCCGGCCATTTTCAACGGACTGCTCTCTGAGATAATCAATGCATCATTCGTTGATTACACCTGCATAATTTATCTGGCCCTGCTCGGCACAAGCCTTGGTTTCAGCTGGTATTTCGAAGCTATACAAGAAATCGGCCCATCTAAAACCGGAATTTTCATCAACCTTGTCCCGGTAACCGCTGTCGCGCTCGGTGCAATTATGCTCGGCGAACCAGTGGACCTCTTCCTGATTACCGGAGGAGCACTGACCATCTTCGGGGTTTGGCTGACCAACCGCAACTAGACTTGTTTTAAAAAACATGGAAGATTTGCCCCCGGCGGGCCTAACGGCGATCCCTCCGGGAGCTTAAACCATTTTTGGAAAAAGGGTTTAAGAATTCCAAAAACTTTTATTAGTTTTTAATCGAGCTTATCTATCGAAAACGCCGTATTGATTTTAGGGATTACTTAAATTTAAACAATTCACCAAACAACTCGGCAAAACCCCGATTAAAGTTTTTGACGAGTCCAGAGAAACTTTTTCACAAATCCACAGGAAAGCGGATTTGACCGGTGATTCAAAAACACCATCCCTGAAGGGGCGCAATAAAAAAGTTTCTTTGGTCTCCGAAGGGGCTGCCGGAGGCATAAAATATGTACGACTCAGATGATTTATATAATGAAGAAGAGGAATATTCCGGTCCCAGTAGATCGCAAAAAAAACGCGATATGATCGCATTGCAGAAACTGGCCGAGAAACTCATGACCTTAGGACCTGAGCTGGTCAAAAAATGCGGGCTGCCGGATTACTTTATTGAAGAAGTGCTGGATGCCATGGCTATCAAATCCCATGAAGCCAAACGCCGCAAAGTCCAGTACATCGGTAAACTCATACGCGATGTTGATCCTCAGCCTCTTATTGACTTTCTGGAAGATATCGAAACCGGCAACAGGGCCGACAATCTGAAATTTCACAGCCTTGAACAATGGCGCGACAGGCTGGTTGAAGGAGACTTTTCCGTACTCGATGAAATTCTGGAAAAACACCCGCAGGCCGACCGCCAGCGCATTTCCCAATTAGCCCGCAATGCCAGAAAAGAGAAAGACAAATCCAAGCCTCCAAAATCCGCACGAGCCTTATTCAAGACCTTACGTGAATTATCTGAATAAACGGGCTTGACTCTACGAAGAACATTCTTACTTTACTTGTGTTGTGAATTAATTCACACTCACATTCCAATGAAAACAATCAAGGAGAGATACCGTGACTTATACTTATAGTGGTGTTGAACTGGAAGAAAGGACCTGCCCGCATTGCGGCGAAGAACTCAGCCCTTGGATCGCACCGCCGGAATCAGGCTGGGGAGTTATCGTTGTATGTAACAACAATGAATGCCCGCATTACGTTGGGTCCGACTGCGACATTGTCAACAAACGTGACGATTCCAACCTCGGCTGCCGCTATGCGGAAAACCCCGATAACAAATACACTCCGTTTAACCTCCTTGCATGGACCAGATAATAATCTGCCCTAATCACAGTAATCAAAATCCCCGCAAGCTCCGGCCTGCGGGGATTCTTGCTTTAAAACACCTGTACTGCGTTTCACAGCAGTCATACATTACATTGACAAAGTAAATCACAGCTTCTATTTCAGGGTTCCAAAAATCTGAAATCTTTTCCCGTGAGGACTTACATGTCTTTTCTTAAGTCTCAATCAATTGCGGTCTTTGCCCTGCTCACTGCGGTACTACTCTGGTCCAGCTCATTCATTGCGCTTAAAATAGCCATGGCCGTTTATGATCCGACCTTTGTGATCTTTGGCAGGATGATGCTGGCATCACTCTGCTTTTTGTTCTTCATTCCCAATTTCAAGAAACAGCCAATCCGCGCAGGAGACTTAAAATGGCTGGTCTTCATGGCTTTCTGCGAACCATGCATGTACTTCGTTTTCGAAAGTCAGGCCCTGACCATGACTTCGGCTTCACAGGCGGGGATGATCTGCGCAACCCTACCGTTGCTCATGGCTGTAGCTGCACGGTTCATACTGAATGAAGAACTGAGCCGCCGGACCCTGACCGGATTCGCATTGGCTGTCTGCGGTGGCGTCTGGCTTTCCTTATCTTCCGAATCATCAGAAAGCGCTCCAAACCCCATTCTAGGAAATTTTTTAGAATTTTTGGCAATGTGCTGTGCTGTCGGGTACATGACTGTGCTCAAGAAAATGACCGCGCACTACTCCACCCTGTTCCTGACCGCTTTTCAGGCATTCATGGGTGCTATTTTCTATCTGCCGCTGCTCGCCCTGCCTTCCACAAACATGCCCACCGTTTTCGATCCGCTGGCAGCAGGCAGCATCATCTATCTAGGTATCTGCATCACCATCGGTGCATACGGGCTATACAACTTCGGTATGTCCAAACTCCCGGCCAACCAAACCACCGCATACGTAAACCTGATCCCGGTCTTTACACTCTTCCTCGGCTGGCTGATCCTCGACGAAACATTCACCTCAATGCAGTTCGTGGCTGCAGCACTGGTCATGGGCGGAGTTATCCTGAGTCAGGACAAAAAGAGCGGTTAAGAATGTCTCCGACGGCCCTTCCGGATTCCTTACCCCTTTTACAAAAGGATTTAAAAAACCCAAAACTTTTCGATAAGCTTCCCATTTAGCTTTTAAAACCGACTTTCAAAAATAAAATCGCAATAGCCCAAAAAGCTATTGCGATTTTATTTTGCACAACTTTTAAAACAAAGCGGCGATGCCTTAATAAAAAGTTTCTCTGGCCCCCGGCCAGGGACCGTCGGTAGACTCCACACAGGGCCGCCGGAACCATCTATATTTCAATAAAAATATCCTTTGCAGGCAATTTGATGCCGTCCATTCGGGCAGCTTCCTGCAACAGCCTTGAAACGGCCTGCTCACCTTCCTCGCCGACATCATCAGAATAATCGGTCACGAAAGTCTTGATATGTTGATGAATGACATCATCATCCATTTCCTGAGCATGCTTTTTAATGTAGGGCCATGCGGCTTCTTCATCTATATAGGAAAGAGTCATGGATTTACGAATAGCTGCGTTAACCATGGCTGCTGTTTCTGTGCCGAGAGAGCGCTTGATGGCGATGGAACCGAGGGGGATGGGCAATCCGGAAAAATCCTCCCACCACTGGCCCAGATCGGCGAGTCTGGAAAGACCAAGCTCTTCATAGGTGAAACGTCCTTCGTGGATAACAACCCCGGCATCCACTTCACCATTTTTAATAGCAGGCATAACCTGATCAAAAACCATTTCTAGCAGCTCGACATTGATTCCGGCCTCACGACACATCAGGCTGAACAATAAATTCGCAGTAGTGTTACGTCCGGGAATGGCAATACGCTTGCCATCGAGGTCACCTATGGTGCAAGGTGCTCCGGTGAGCAGCAAAGGCCCTACCCCGCGACCCATGGCACCCCCGGCACGCAGCAGGATGTAATCATCCATTATATGCGCGGCTGCATGGACGGAAACCTTGCAAATATCCATCTGCCCAGCACAGGCCATGGAATTAAGTTCTTCCACATCAGCGAGGGTGACGTCCAGTTTGAAAGGGTCTATGCTTACGGCCCCGCTGGCGAGGGCATGAAAAATAAATGTATCATTCGGACAGGGCGAATAGCCCAATTTCAATATTTTGCTCATGCACAATGGTTTATATTTTTAAGAGCCGGAAATCCAGTGTTGACATGGCTGGAAGCGACTTTTATTTACGGCTGAACAAAGGTGAATATAAATGATCTCAAAAAATTACTTCCAAAATGCCGGACTCGGCTCCATCCTCGACAAGGTACTTGCAGAGGAACGAATTTCCACCGAGGACGGGCTTACACTTTACAACTGTCCTGACCTTAACGCGCTCGGCGCGCTCGCTTCCATCCGCAGACGCCAGCTGCACGGCGACAAAACTTTTTACGTCATCAACCGCCACATCAACTACACAAACATCTGTGTAAACGGTTGCCTGTTCTGCGCCTATGCCCGCAAACCGGAAGAAAAAGGTTCCTTCAAGCTCAGCAAAGAAGATATTCTTGAAAAGCTTGAAAATGCACCGATTCCGCCCCGCGAGGTTCATGTGGTAGGTGGTTGCCATCACGATATTCCTCTTTCTTTTTTCGAAGAGACCTTCGTTGAAATTAAAAAACTTCTTCCGCAGGCAGTAATCAAATCCTTTACTGCTGTGGAAATCGCTCACATTGCCTCTTTTGAAGGTATCTCCACCATCGAAGTTCTCGAACGCTTAAAAAGCGCCGGATCAGAAATGCTGACCGGAGGCGGTGCAGAAATTTTCAATCCGGAAGTGCGCGCCAAGATCTGCCCGGAAAAACTTCCCGGCAAAGAATGGCTGCGCATCCACGGTGAAGCTCACGAGTTGGGCTACACAACAAATTGCACCATGCTCTACGGACATGTTGAATCATACGCAGATCGTGTCGACCATCTTGACCAGTTGCGCCGCCAGCAAGATATTTCAGGCGGATTCAACTGCTTGATTCCCCTGCCCTTCCTGACCGAAAACAGCAGACTCAAAGTCGAAAACCCACTGACCGGTGTTGACGAACTACGCAACATGGCCGTCTGCCGACTAATGCTCGACAACATCCCGCACATCAAATCCTACTGGGTGATGCTCGGAGTTAAACAGGCCCAGACAGCTCTCCACTTTGGAGCTGATGATTTCGACGGAACCGTGGTCGAAGAAAAAATCGGACACATGGCCGGAGCAAAGTCCGAACAAGGTCTCAGCCGTACTGAGCTGGAAGAAATGATCATCGGTTGCGGTTTCAGACCCGTTGAACGCGATGCTGCTTTTAATGAGGTTTAATTTATAATGAATAATCTTACTCAAAGCCCTGCTGAAGTTCTTGAAATCGGCGCGAAAGTTGAAGCCGGAGAACGCATAAATTTTGATGATGCCGTTACCCTAATGGAAAAAGCCGATCTTTTTGATCTGGGTAGCCTTGCCCATTCCATCAGGATGCAAAAACACCCTGAGCCGAATGTTACCTACGTTGTCGACCGCAACATCAACTATTCCAACATCTGTGATTGCGGCTGCCGTTTCTGCGCATTTTTCGTGGCTCCCGGTAAAGATGGCGGGTTCGTAATCAGCCGAGAGGAGCTGGGCCAGAAGATTCAGGAAACCATTGATCTTGGTGGAACCCAGATTCTTATGCAGGGCGGACACCATCCTGACCTGCCTCTTTCTTTTTACGAAGACATGCTGCGCTTCATCAAAGATAATTACCCGGTCCACATCCATGCTTTTTCCCCGCCGGAAGTTGTTTACTGGAGTGAACTGAATGGAATTTCCATCAAAGAAGTCCTTGAACGGCTGATTGATGCCGGGCTGGCTTCCATCCCCGGTGGTGGTGCTGAAATTCTTGTGGATGAAGTTCGCAGCCATATTGCACCTAAAAAATGCAACACTGCCAAGTGGCTTGAAGTCATGGAGACTGCCCACAATCTCGGCCTGCGCACCACTGCGACAATGATGTTCGGTCACGAAGAACAGCCCATTGACCGCATCAAGCACCTTTTTGCTCTGCGCGAAGTTCAGGACCGCACAGGCGGCTTCACCGCTTTCATACCCTGGACCTTCCAACCGGATCACACAAACATCCCCGATGCCCGCAAGATGACCAGCGTTGAATACCTGCGCATGCTCGCAGTTTCGCGCATCGTCCTCGACAACTTCGATAACGTGCAGGTTTCATGGGTAACCATGGGTCCGAAGATTTCCCAGCTGGCTCTTTTTTATGGCGGTAACGATTTCGGTTCGACCATGATTGAGGAAAACGTCGTAAAAGCTGCTGGTGTTAGCTTCAGACTTTCCGAGGCAGAGATTCATAACCTGATCAAGAAAGCTGGCTTCGTCCCCAAACAGAGGCTTATGGACTATACTCTGGCGGAGAAAGCTAATGGATAAGGTAAAAGTCGGGCGTATTTCGTATTTGAACGTCCTGCCCATTTATCATCCGCTTGAAGTCGGGTTGATTCCAAATGATTTTGAATTCGTTTACGGCCCTCCGGCGCAGCTGAACAAAATGATGTCTGAAGGCTTGATGCATATTGCATCCAACTCCAGCATTGAGTACCTGCGCCATTCCGAGCAGTACATGCTGCTGCCCGATCTGGCTATCGGCAGCCGTGGCCCGGTGCAATCCGTGATCATGATCAGCCGCAAGCCGCTTGAGCAACTTAAAGGCTGCAAAGTTCTTGTCAGTGCCCAGACCCATACATCAGCGGCACTGCTGAAAATCCTGCTTACTGAATACATTCCGCTAGGCGCGACCTACGAAACCGGAAACGCTACTGAGCGACTAGAAGCCGGGGAACAGCCTGAAGCAATCCTCTGTATTGGTGATGAAGCGTTGAATCTGCGCAAGCATAGGGACTATCCTTACATCTTCGACCTAGGAGAAGAATGGATCAGATGGACCGGGTTGCCTTTCATTTTCGGAATCTGGACTGTACGCCGTGATGTTGCCCATCGTGAAGATGTAAAACAGGCAGTTCGCGATCTGATAAGAGCAAAGCAATGGGGGCAGGAAAATATCGAAAAGATATGTGAGATGACCGCAGACAAGACCATGCTTAATCTCGATGAGAGCCGTTCATACTATGACGGTCTCGTTTACAATCTGGATAGCAAAGAAATTGAAGGCTTGAAAGTTTTCGCTAAGTATCTGCTCAAGACCGGTCAGATCACCCATATTCCTGATCTGGAGTTTATTGAGATTTAGGTCTTTCACCGGAACCAGAGAAACCCTAATTAAGGTTTCGCTGCTACGCATTAAATAGCTGAGCAAAAAAAAAGCCTGCAATATCTTTCAAGATATTGCAGGCTTTTTTGTAAAAAAATGTGGGTAAGCTACATGCGAACCTTACAGAAAAGTTTGGAATTATTTAACCATTATAGACCAACGTCAGGGTCGCCGAAGGCTATCCTGCAAGTTGCTTTACATGCTCGATGAAATAGCGAACTGCAGGGAAGAACTCACGGCCCTGAAGGTGTGCAAGGTAAAAGCTTCTTTCGAGATTAAGGGGCAGGTCTTTGATGTGTACCAGCTCACCGGAATCGATCAGTGACTGTGCTGCCAACCTAGAAGTTACGCTAACACCAAGACCGGCTTTAACGCACTGCACGACAGCCTGAGTAGACTCAACCCAAACTGTAACGTTCAACTCGCGCACACTGGTTCCCATTTCAGAGAGACCAGCTTCAAGCGCCTTCCGAGTACCGGAACCACCTTCGCGCATAACCCAAGGCAACTCAGCCAGATGCTGAATATCATCAATACCGTCGTAGTTACGCACGAGCACCGGAGGAGCGACAATCACCAGTTCATCGCGCATAATAGGGACAAACTCAATATTGGGTACATCTGAAGTCGCACCAACAACGCCGAGAATAAGCTCACCTGAACGAACTTTCTCCAGAATCTCGGATGTATCACCAACCGAAAGATGAACACTGACGTCAGGGTATTTTTTACAATAGTTATAAAGCAGATCCGGAAGCAGGTAATGAGAAGGAATGGTACTGCCACCGATTTCAAGATCACCTACGACTTTATCACGAAGGATGTTGATCTCATTCTCAGCCTTACCGATCAGGTTGTAAATATCCTTTGCATTACGGTAAAGCACTTCCCCAGCTTGGGTCGCCATGATGGAACGACCCAATCGATCAAACAGATGAACCCCAAGCTCTTCTTCAAGGGTTGAAATGTGGGCACTGATAGTGGGCTGGGAAAGAAAAAGGTCTTTGCCTGCTTTGGAAAAACTTTTCAGCTCATAAACTTTACAGAATGCTTCAAGTCGACGTAAGTCCATTTAATCTCTCGTATCGAAAATATCTATATGTATAATTATAAAAAAAGGGGCGGAAAGTATTCCGCCCCCTTGAGTAAGCATTGATTTATGCTTCCTGAGCTTCCTCAGCGGGAGCTTCAGTCGCTGCAGCCTCTTCAGCTTCAGCACGTTTTGTCAGCTCAATGATGCACATAGGAGCGCAATCGCCCTTACGGGGTTCAGCGAGCTTGATGATGCGGGTGTAACCACCGCCGCCGCCTTCATAGCGGGGGCCGATCTCATCGAAGAGCTTCTTAACAAGACCATGGTTCTCGAGAGTCTTGTATGCAAGACGTCTGGAGTGGAGGTCGTTGCGAAGGGCAAGAGTGATCAGCTTCTCACAGGAGCTTCTCAGTTCTTTTGCCTTAGGCTCGGTGGTACGGATATGTTCGTAGGTCAGCAGAGAGCGAACCATGTTTCTCAGCATGGCTTTCCTGTGGGAATTGCTCCTGTTGAACTTTCTTCCGGACTTTTTATGCCTCATTTTTCTCTTTCCTCTTCAGCCATTCCTGATGCTTTTTATCGAAATCCTCGAGGACCATACCGAACTTGAGTTCCATGCTGTCAAGAACACGACGGATTTCGTCGAGAGACTTACGTCCGAAATTCTTGGTTTTAAGCATGGTCTGTTCAGTGCGCTGCACAAGTTCACCAACAATGCGAATGTTGGCAGCCTTAAGGCAGTTAGTAGCACGAACGGACAGTTCGAGTTCGTCAATGCTCTTGAACAGATTCGGGTTGAGATCGAGGTCGCTTTCTTTGGACTCTTCCTGCTCGGAACCCATTTCATCAAAGTTGATGAATACGGAGAGCTGTTCCTTGAGGATCTTTGCACTGTAGGCAATTGCATCCTCAGGGGTAACGGAACCGTCAGTGAAAACTTCGAGAATAAGCTTGTCGTAGTTGGTCATCTGACCGACTCGAGCCTGCTCCACACTGTAAGCAACCTTACGAATGGGAGAGAAGCTGGAGTCGAGTACGATATGACCGATTTCGTTGACAAGGCCTTCGTGCATGTCAGCAGGAACATAGCCCTTGCCCATGCGGATTTCGAAAGTCATCTCCAGGTCCATCTTCTCGGAGAGAGTCGCAATAATCTGCTCAGGATTGAGGACTTTGACGTTCTGGTTTTCCTGAATATCAGCTGCGGTGACGACACCCTGCTTGTTTACCCGGAGGGTAAGAAACTGGGGTTCATCTGTAGTCATTGCGAATCTGATCTGCTTGATGTTCAGAACAATCTCAGTCACATCTTCCATCACACCTTCAATAGTGGTGAATTCGTGCTGAACTCCTTCGATCTTTACAGCAACCGCGGCAGCCCCCTGCATTGAGGAGAGCAGAACTCTACGGAGAGAGTTACCGATGGTTGTTCCAAATCCGCGCTCCAGGGGTTCACAAATGAACTTACCATAAAGCTCGTTAGACTTGGGGTCACGCACAAGCTGTTCCGGCTTAACCAGCTCGGCCCAGTTGCGGGTGTTGATGAGTTTGTCACCGTCTTGAATAAGCATGCACTAATCCTTCTTATTTGGAGTACAGCTCGACAATCAGCTGTTCGTTGATAGGGAACTGGATATCTTCCCTAGTCGGCATCGCTTTAACTTCACCTTTGAAATTTGCACCGTCGGCTTCGAGCCACTCAGGGCAGCCACGACGGGCAATAACTTCCTGTGCTTCAGTAATCACGGGGATTTTGCGAGAATCTTCACGAACCTCGATTACATCACCGGGTTTTACCTGCATGGAAGGTACGTTAACACGTCTGCCGTTTTTGGTGAAGATGCCGTGTCTCACGAGCTGGCGAGCCTGATCGCGAGAGTTAGCGAAACCGAGACGGTAAACAGTGTTGTCAAGGCGGGTCTCAAGAAGCATGAGCAGGTTTGCACCGGTAACACCTTTCATGCCGTCTGCGCGCTTGAAATAGCTGCGGAACTGGCCTTCGAGGACACCGTACATACGACGCACTTTCTGCTTCTCACGAAGCTGAATTGCGTAGTCACTCATTTTCTTTCTCATGCGACCGGCAATACCGGGAGCATAAGGACGACGTTCATAAGAGCACTTATCAGTAAAGCAGCGGTCGCCTTTGATGAAAAGCTTTTCACCTTCACGGCGGCACAGTCTGCACTTTGCTTTAGTATATCTGGCCAAGGTTTTACTCCTTCGAAATTAGACCCTGCGACGTTTCGGCGGACGACAGCCGTTGTGCGGGATGGGTGTGATATCGCGAATGAAGTTAACCTTCATACCGACGTTACCGATTGCGCGCATCGCTGCTTCACGACCGGAGCCGGGGCCTTTGACGAAAATACCAACGGTACGCATACCTTGATCCTGAGCTTTCCTGGCAGCAGTTTCAGCAGCAACCTGTGCGGCAAAGGGAGTAGATTTTCTTGATCCCTTGAAACCGGATGCACCGGAAGTAGCCCAGCTGATCACGTTACCTTTCAGGTCAGTGAAGGTAATGATGGTATTATTGAATGTTGCTTTAACGTGGGCGATGCCCACGGGAACATTCTTTTTCTCTTTTTCTTGCCGGAACGGCGAGGTCTAGCCATACCATTCTCTCCAGAATGAATTTACATCAGCAGCACCGAAGACCTTTACATGGTCTGACAACTGCGGATTGAATTATTTCTTCTTTCTGCTCATCACAGAGCGACGGGGACCTTTGCGAGTTCTCGCATTAGTCTTGGAGCTCTGACCACGCACGGGCAGTCCGCGGCGGTGACGCAGTCCACGGTAACAGCCGATATCCATCAGACGCTTAATGTCAGCAATCTGATCACGGCGAAGGTCACCTTCAACTTTGTAATTATCTTCAAGTTCCTTACGGATGGTGTTCACCTGCTCGCCACTGAGATCGTCAGTTTTGAGGGTCCAGTCGATACCAACAGTATCAAGAATCTTGAGAGCGGTAGTCCGACCTACTCCGTAGATGTAAGTCAGTGCAATATCCAAACGCTTATTTTTCGGAAGGTCTACTCCAGCGATACGAGCCACAGTTATACCTCTCTATCCTTGACGCTGTTTGTGTCTGGGGTTTTCACAAATAACCCGCAGAACACCCTTGCGTCTGATTACTTTGCATTTGGGACAAATCTTCTTAACAGATGGTCTTACTTTCATGACCGTCTCCAAATAATGCAGTTAAACAGTTTTAACAATCGGGAGCTAGCCGATTGTGGCCTTAATGCCTCAGCCACCCGGCTAAAGGGTAGCCGATCCATGCCAGTCTTTCGTTGCCGCGAAATTCAAGACGTGTACTCTACAGAACGATTTCAATAAAATCAACCCCTGCAGTACACTAAAAAATAAAATCAAGAAAGGCTCAAAATTATAGGCCCTTCAGAAGTAATGGCAACGGTGTGCTCGAAGTGGGCGGACAGCTTCCTGTCCTTGGTCACTGCGGTCCATTTGTCATCGAGAATTTCGATGTCATGCGAACCTTCTGTCACCATCGGTTCGATGGCCAAGACCATTCCCGTTCTTAGCTGAACACCGGGAAGACCAGAGGGAACAAAATTAGGTACTTCAGGCTTTTCATGAAGGTTGCGGCCAATACCATGACCTACAAAACGACGGACAATTCCGTAGCCAAACCCTTCAGCATATTCCTGAACAGCCCGGGAGATATCATAAAGACTGTTGCCAGGCAATGCTTGTTTTATCCCACGCATCAAAGATTCACGTGTTACATCAAGCAACTTGCTGGTACTTCCAGCAATTGCACCTACCGGGTACGTGCGGGCTGAATCCCCGTAAAACCCCTGATAGATGACTCCCATATCGATGCTGACAATATCTCCGTCTTTAAGAATTCTCTTCTCAGAAGGAAATCCGTGAACAATTTCCTCATTCACGGAACAGCAAAGGGCATATGGAAACCCATGATAGCCTTTGAATGCGGGTTTAACCCCAAAATCATCACAAGCTTTGCAGGCGATATTTTCAAGACTCATGGTTGTGATACCAGGCTTGATAGTTTCACCCAACATATCCAAAATGGTAGAAACAAGACGATTGGCCTCACGCATGAGGCCAATCTCCTTGTCATTCTTGAGGTAGATACCTCTGTACTTTTTCAAAGCAATTACCTGCCCTTTACTTTACTACCCTTACCCATGAGTCCCTCGTACTGACGGGAAATCATGTAGGATTCTATCTTACCCATGAAGTCCATTGCTACACCGACAACGATGAGCAGTGCGGTTCCACCGAAGTAAAATGGCACATTGAACTGGGCAATAAGAATCATAGGCAGTACGCAGATAGCAGCTACGTACAGAGATCCCCAGAGAGTGATCCTGGTCAAAACACGGTCAATGTATTCACGAGTTTTGGTACCGGGACGAATACCGGGGATAAAACCGCCCTGCTTTTTAATGTTCTCTGCAATTCCTTTGGGATCAAACATGATCGCAGTGTAGAAATAGCAGAAAAAGATAATCAGAGCGATGTATACTACGTTGTATATTATGGAAGACGGAGCGAAGTACGCAGAGAACTTAGACAGAATCTCGTTGTTGGAGAAGCTGGCCAAGGTCGCAGGGAACATCAGGATAGAAGAAGCAAAAATCGGAGGAATAACACCGGCGGTGTTGATTCGCAACGGCAGATGAGTGGTCTGTCCACCCATCATTTTGCGTCCCATCATGCGCTTGGCATAATGTATTGGTATCCTGCGCTGTCCGCGCTCCATATAGACGATAAAAGCGAGAATGGCGACCATGAATGCCATAACAAACAACAGCAGGAAGAGAGTAATTTCTCCAGCCTGCATAAGTCTGACGGTATTAAAGATTGCGGCCGGGAGACCTGCAACAATACCGGCAAAAATGATCATTGAGATACCGTTGCCGATGCCTTTCTCGGTCATTTGCTCACCGAGCCACATCAGGAAAACAGTACCAGCTGTCAGAGTCAGAATGGTGATTCCTCGGAAGGCCCATCCTGCATGCAGTACTACGGGAGCACCAGTAGGACTGGTCATACTTTCCAGTCCCACAGCGATGCCGAAACCCTGAACTAATGTAATCAGTACAGTGCCGTATCTGGTGTACTGCGTAATCTTCTTGCGTCCCTGAGCCCCTTCATCCTGAAGTCGCTTAATGGTGGGACTAACCACACCTAGAAGTTGAACGATAATAGACGCGGAGATATAGGGCATAATCCCTAACGCGAATATGGACAAGTTACGCAACCCGCCGCCTGAGAACATGTCAAAAAGGCCGAAGAGAGTGTTGGAAACACTCTCAAAAAAATCGGCCAATGCTGCGCTGTCTACGCCCGGGACCGGGATGTGAATCCCGATCCGGTAGACAGCCAGAAGAAGAAAAGTCCAAAAGAGCTTACTCTTCAGTTCCGGCAGTCGGGAAAGATTATCAACTCCAGACAATGCCACGTTTTATCCTTCCAGGGCTTTGGCAGTACCACCTGCCTTTGTGATCTTTTCAGTCGCAGATGCGCTGAAGCGGTGTGCTTCGATGGTAACAGCAGCACTTACTTCGCCCATGCCGAGGACTTTAACGAGAGCACCTTTTTTGCAAAGGCCTCTTTCGTAAAAGTCTTCGAGGGAGATTTCAGTTTTGCCTTCGAAGGCACCAAGAATCTGACCAACGTTGAGTGCTACGTACTCTTCGCGGAAAGGATTCTTGAAACCGCGCTTAGGCAGACGACGAGCCAGAGGCATCTGACCACCTTCAAACCAGGCGGGAACACCGCCGCCGGAGCGGGCGTTCTGACCTTTGTGACCCTTGCCGGAGGTTCCACCCCAGCCGGAGCCGCCGCCGCGACCTACGCGCTTGCGATTCTTACGTTCCTCTTGGAACGGATATATTTCGTGCAGCCTCATGATTCAGTTACCTCCACAAGGTGCTCAACTTTTTTGATCATCCCTCTTACGACGGGAGTATCTTCAAAGCTTTTTTCCTGTCTGATCTTGCGCAGTCCCAGTGCCTTAACAGTGGCACGCTGTTTGGGATTGCAGCCGATCATGCTGCGAACGAGTTTTACCTTAAGCATAACTATGTCCTCCTACTTTCTGGGAGTCACAACTTTCTTCCCGCGAAGCTGGCCGACCTCGTCAGCACTGCGCAGGGAAGCAAGTCCGGCGATAGTCGCGCGAAGGACGTTATGCGGGTTGTTGGTGCCGATAGCCTTAGTAAGGATATCGTGTACGCCTACAACTTCAAGTACCGCGCGCACCGGACCACCGGCAATAATACCGGTACCCTTGGAAGCGGGCTTGAGCATTACGCGTCCTGCACCGTAACGGCCGAGAACTTCGTAAGGAAGAGTTCCGTCCAACAGAGGAACGGTGATCATTTCTTTGCGAGCTTTCTCAGAAGCTTTTCTAATAGCTTCAGGAACCTCGTTTGCCTTACCAAGTCCGAAACCGACCTGACCTTTACCGTCACCTACCACAACCAGAGCACTGAAGGAAAACCTTCTACCGCCCTTTACAACTTTTGCAACTCGGTTGAGGTAAACGATTTTTTCAATCAGACCCAGATCATTCTGTTCCATGGATATTCCCATAAGTTTAGAATTTCAGGCCACCCTCACGAGCGCCGTCTGCCAGGGCCTTAACCCTGCCGTGATAGATATAGCCGCTACGGTCGAAAACAACTGTTTCGATTTTAAGTTCCTTAGCTTTTGCAGCGATGTCTTTACCGACCTGAGCTGCAGTCTCGCAAGTGAGCTTAAGAGCTTCACCGTCTTTTGCAAGTGCTTTGGAAGAAGAAGCGGTAACGGTTTTGCCAATCAGATCATCCACGAGCTGAGCGTAGATGTGCTTATTTGAACGGAATACAACAAGACGCGGGCGAGCTGCAGTACCGCTGATTTTTTTGCGGATGCGGATCTTTTTACGCTGTCTTGCCTGTTCTTTAGTCATTTTCATGGCTTTACCCTACTATTTACCGGACTTACCGGCTTTACGTCTGATCTGTTCATCAATGTACTTGATGCCTTTGCCTTTGTAAGGCTCCGGCGGACGTACACGACGAAGCTGCGCAGCAACTTCACCAACCAACTGCTTATCAACGCCGCTGATGGTGAGTTTGGTGTTGCCTTCTGCGTTAGCTTCGATTCCAGCAGGCAGTTCGTAGTTAACGGGATGGGAAAAACCGACGTTCAAAACGATCATTTTACCCTGTACGTTAACCTTGTAACCAACACCGACCACTTCCAAAGTCTTGGAGAAGCCTTTGGAGACTCCTTCAATGCAGTTGGCAAGCAGGGAACGGTGCAGGCCGTGCTGAGCACGTTCCTGACGGGAATCGCCAGACCTCTTCACCTCGACCGCATTATCAGCAATGGTGAAGCTGACCATGGGGTGTACCGGGGTGGTGATGGTGCCTTTGGGGCCCTTTACGGAAACCACGTCAGCACCAACAGTTACTTCCACTCCGGAAGGTATCTCAACAGGTTTTTTTCCAATTCTGGACATAATAAAACCTCTCTACCAGATTTCGCACAAGAGTTCGCCGCCAACGTTAAGCTCTTTCGCTTTAACGCCGTCAACTACGCCCTTTGAAGTGGAAAGTATGCAAATCCCGAGTCCATTAAGGACAGAGGGAATATCTTCAACGCCTACAAACACGCGACGACCGGGTGTGCTGATTTTCTTCATGCCACTAATGAGGGCTTTTCCATCAACATACTTAAGGGTGACGTTAATCTCATTGTCTTCAGCAGTGAAGTCAATGATGTAACCTTCATCCTTAAGAATCCCAGCGATAGCTGTTTTGATCTTGGACCCGGGAATGGACACGGTCTTGTGATAAGCACCGTGTGCATTGCGAATGCGGGTCAGCATATCGGCGATAGGATCGACAACAGGCATTTTAAACTCCTTATATTACCAGCTGGCTTTACGCACGCCGGGAAGTTCACCCGCAAGGGCCTTTTCCCTGAAGCAGATACGGCAGATGCCATATTTACGCAGGAATGCACGAGGACGACCGCAGATGGGGCATCTGTTATATTCGCGCACTTTGAACTTAGGCTTACGTTTCGCCTTAACTTTTAAAGCTGTCCTGGCCAAAACGATATCCTCCTATTTCTTGAAGGGCATACCAAGAAGCTCGAGGAGCATCTTGCCTTCTTTATCAGTTTTAGCGGAGGTGACGATAGTCACGTTCATCCCTTTGGTGATCTCGATTTTATCGAGCTGAATCTCAGGAAAGATAGTCAGTTCCTTGATTCCGAGGGTGAAGTTACCGCGTCCATCGAAGCCTTTGTCAGGAATACCGCGAAAGTCGCGTACACGAGGAAGTGCAAAGCTAATCAGCTTGTCCAGAAAGTCCCACATGTGATCTCTACGAAGAGTAACACGGGAACCTACAGGCATTCCTTCGCGCAGCTTAAAAGCTGCAATTGACTTTTTCGCTCTGGTGACCACTGCGCGCTGACCTGCAATTGCAGTCAGTTCTTCAACAGCACCGTCGATGAGCTTAGCGTTCTGGCTTGCTTCACCGAGTCCGATGTTAAGAGAGATTGCCTTGATACCGGGAATCTCCATCGTACTCTTGTACCCGAACTCTTTGTTGAGAGCCGGGGCGACCTTGTCCGTATATATTTGTTCGAGACGTGTCATCGCAAAACCCTAGTCGATGATTTCGTTACATTTTTTACAAAAACGGATGTTCTTTCCGTCTTCGGTCTCACGTACGCCAACACGGGTTGCTTTTGTGCAAGCGGGGCACACAACCTGAATGTTGGAGATGTGAACAGGGGCTTCTTTCTCAACAATTCCGCCGGGCTGGTTTGCATACGGATTAGGCTTGGTGTGCCTGGAAACCATATTAACCTGCTCTACAAGGACGATGTCCTTTTTGCGGTTGATCTTAAGGACCTTGCCGATCTTCCCCTTATCCTTGCCGGCGATGACCATTACTTTGTCATCAACATGTATTTTGTTCATGCCGTTTACCTTCTTGTGATAAGGATTACAGTACCTCGGGAGCCAGAGAAACAATCTTCATGAAGCCTGCGCTTCTGAGTTCTCTAGCTACGGGCCCGAAAATACGGGTCCCAACCGGGTCACTTGAGTTATTAAGAAGAACGGCAGAGTTATTGTCGAACTTGATGTAAGAACCGTCAGGACGACCAATTTCTTTCTTGGTCCGAACAACGACAGCTTTCATCACAGCGCCCTTCTTCACTTTGGAATGGGGCATCGCTTCCTTAACGGAAACCACAATAATGTCTCCGACACTGGCGTAGCGTCTCTTGGAACCGCCCAGTACCTTAATACAAGATACTTTCTTGGCACCAGAGTTATCCGCTACGTCAAGTTTGGATTCTACCTGAATCATAGCTAATACCCCTAAACTGCTTTTTCCAGAATTTTATCGAGATGCCACCTTTTGCGCCGGCTAAGGGGGCGGAATTCAACAATCTGCACCTTATCGCCGATACCGCACTCATTGGACGGATCATGTGCCATGAATTTGGTGTGGCGACGGATGAATTTTTTATACAGGGGGTGCTTCACGAGAGTCTCACAACGCACGACAATAGTCTTGTCGGCTTTATCAGAGACAACTACGCCGGTCAGCACGCGCCTGTTTCCTTTCAGATTAAGCTCTGCCATGGCTTATGCTCCCAGTTCCTTTTCACGCTGCACGGTGAGAATCTTTGCGATGTCTTTTTTAACATCAGACAGTCTCTGGGTGTTTTCCAGCTGTGCAGTAGCGTGCTGGAAACGAAGGTTGAAAAGCTCCTGACGGGCTTCTGCAAGCTTCTCGTTCAGAGCAGCGTTGTCGAGTTCACGAAGTTCTTTGGCTTTCATTTTACAACCCCTCCTTCACTACAATGGTAGTTTTAACAGGAAGCTTGTGAGATGCACGGACCAAAGCCTCTTTGGCCAGTTCAATGTCAACACCCTTCACTTCGTAGAGAATGCGACCGGGTTTAACCGGAGCCACCCAACCAACCGGGGAGCCTTTACCTTTACCCTGTCTGACTTCAGCAGGCTTAGCGGTGATAGGCATATCGGGGAAAACCCTGATCCATACCTGGCCGCCACGCTTGATGTGACGCATGATAGCGACACGAGCTGCTTCAATCTGGTTGTTGGTAAGTTTTCCGTGTTCCAGAGTCTTGATTGCAATATCGCCGAAAGCGATAGTGGAACCGCGCTGAGCTTTACCTTTCAGGCGGCCTTTCTGACGCTTACGGAATTTAACTTTTTTAGGTGATAGCATTACTGTTCCACCTCGTGGTCGAGAATTTCACCTTTGAAGATCCAGACCTTGATGCCGATAACACCGTAAGTAGTGTTAGCGCGTGCAACACCGTAGTCGATGTCAGCTCTGAGAGTCTGAAGGGGCACACGGCCATCGCGGTACCATTCGGTACGTGCGATTTCAGCACCGGCGAGACGGCCAGCACAAGCCACTTTGATACCCTCTGCGCCGAACTTGCGAGCGAGGCCCACAATGCGCTTCATAGCGCGACGGAAAGCCACACGGCGCTCAAGCTGCTGAGCAATGTTCTCAGCAACGAGCTGCGCGTCGGTTTCGGGACGGCGAATTTCGTTTACTTCGAGAGCGAATTCTTTATTAAACTTTCTACGAAGATCTTCACGAAGTTTTTCAATCTCAACACCTTTACGGCCGATAACAATACCGGGACGAGCAGTGTGGATGATCAGGCGGATTTTACCACCGGCACGCTCAATCTCAATTTTAGAGACGCCTGCGTGGAAGATCTTCTCTTTTACATATTTACGAATGCTGTCGTCTTCGTAGACGAAAGCGGGATAGTCCTTACTGGAGAACCATCTGGAAAGCCAGTTCTTGGTGTATCCAAGTCTGAAGCCGTATGGATGTACTTTCTGACCCATGACACTACCCTACATTTCTTTTACTACGACGGTTATATGGCTGGTGCGCTTGCGAATGCGATACGCACGACCCATAGCCCTGGGCTGAATTCTCTTCCAAGTAGGACCTTCATCAACTTTGACGATGTCTACGCAGAGAGAGTCAACATCCACTCCGGGAATCTGCTCGGCGTTAGCCACTGCAGAGTAAAGCACTTTACTGAGCATTTCAGCACCCTTTTTGGGGGTGAACTTCAGGATGTTGAGGGCTTCCTCAACCGGCTTTCCCTTGATGTTTTCCGCTACCAAGCGCACTTTCCTAGGAGAAATGCGCATATATTTTGCAATAGCTCTTGCTTCCATTGCTCAACACCTTCTAGCGTTTGGCCTTGCTTTTCTTGTCAGCAGCGTGGCCGTAGTAGGTACGGGTGGGGGAGAATTCGCCCAGCTTATGTCCTACCATGTTTTCGGTCACGAAGACAGGGATAAACTTACGGCCATTATGAACTGCGAAGGTCAGACCTACCATTTCAGGAATGATAGTGGAGCGACGGGACCAGGTCTGGATAACCTTGCGGTCACCTGATTCCTGAGCTTTTACGACCTTTTTAAGCAGATGATCGTCAATAAACGGGCCTTTTTTCAGTGATCTTGGCATTACAGTCTCCTACCTCTGCCCGCGGCGTTTAACGATGAGCTTGGAAGAAGGTTTCTTCTTACTGCGGGTCTTGTATCCCTTAGCAGGCATACCCCAAGGAGAAACGGGGTGTCTACCACCGGAACTGCGACCTTCACCACCACCGAGGGGGTGATCAATCGGGTTCATGGCAACACCACGAACTTTAGGTCTACGACCCAGCCAGCGGTTACGACCAGCCTTACCGAGGGTAATGTTTTCGTGGTGGATGTTACCAACCTGACCTACAGTAGCGCAGCAAGTTGCGAGAACCTTGCGGACTTCACCGGAAGGCATACGCAGAAGAGCATATTTGCCTTCTTTTGCGATGAGCTGTGCGTAGGTACCGGCAGCGCGGCAGAACTGGCCGCCTTTTCCGGGATACAATTCGATATTGTGAACGATAGTACCAACAGGAATGTTCTTCAGCAGGAGAGCGTTACCGGGTTTGATGTCGGCTTTCTCACCAGCGAGAATTTTGTCACCCTTGTTCAGTCCAACGGGACAAAGGATGTAGCGCTTTTCACCATCTGCGTAGTGCAGAAGAGCGATGCGAGCGGACCTGTTGGGATCATATTCGATTGAAGCAACAGTAGCGGGTACTTCCAACTTGTTACGTTTGAAGTCGATGATACGGTAAAGACGTTTAACGCCACCGCCACGACGACGGGAAGTAATCCGGCCGTTATTGTTTCTACCGGCCTTCTTGGTCAGCCCCTTGGTAAGGGACTTTTCCGGAGTAGACTTTGTGATCTCCTCAAAGGTGGAGATAGTCTGGAACCGGCGACCAGGGGAGGTCGGCTTCAGCTTACGGGTAGCCATCTCTTAAACTCCTTCGAAGAATTCGATTTTTTCGCCCGCAGAAAGCTTAACATAAGCTTTCTTGTAGCCGGACAATTTACCGACAACACGGCCGAACTTTCTGCGAAGACCGGGTCTTTTACGTACGATACGTACGGAATCAACCTTTACGTCAAAAGCAGACTCAACTGCTTTTTTGACTTCAGTCTTGTTGGCAGAAGGCAGCACATAAAAAGCGACCTGATTAGAGGACTCTTTAATGTCAGTGGCCTTTTCCGAAATGACCGGTTTGATAAGAATCTGAGTATAGTCCATGACTATTTCAACCTCTCCTGCAGATCCTGTGCTGCATTCTCAAGCATAACAACCTGACGATGCTTCAGAATGTCATAAACATTCAGCTGGTCGGCAGAGATGAGCTTGATGCCAGGGATGTTCCTCGCAGAAAGGAGGAGTTTATTATCAGCGTCCTTGACGATAACCAAGGCTTTATTCAGACCGAGAGCGTCAGCAACTTCTATGAAGAGCTTGGTCTTGATCTCGGGAAGGTCGATAGACTTAACAACCATCAGCTTCTCTTCGCTGAAACGGGAAGTCAGAGCCATTCTGAGAGCCAGACGGCGGACCTTTTTATTTACCTTGAAGGAGTAGTCACGGGGCTGGGGACCGAAAGTAGTTCCACCACCACGCCACAATGGTGAACGGGTGGAGCCCGCACGTGCACGACCGGTACCTTTCTGGCGCCAGGGCTTAGCACCACCGCCACGTTTCATACCACGAGTTTTAGTGGCATGAGTACCCTGGCGTTTGGCTGCAAGCTGGGAACGTACTACGAGATGCAGGATTTCAGGCTTGACCGGAACTTCGAAAACTTCCGGAGCAAGATCCATGCTCCCTACTTCCTTTTTAGTTTGATCATATATAGTAATGGTAGCCATTTTTTAATTCCTCTAGCTGGTCTTGCGGATCATCACCAGACCGTTCTTAGGACCGGGAACCTGTCCCTTTACCACAAGAACATTTTCGTCGGTGCGAACGTCTACGATTTCGATGTTGGAAACAGTAACGCGCTCATTACCCATCTGACCGGGCATTTTTTTGCCTTTGAATACTTTGCCAGGGAAAGTAGCGTGGCCGATGGAACCAGGAGAACGGTGTACCTTTTCAGCACCGTGAGAAGCTCGGGAACCAGCGAAGTTCCAACGCTTCATTACGCCCTGAAAACCTTTACCCTTGGAGGTGCCGGTCACTTTGACCTTTTCACCTGCGGCAAAGATGTCCACGGAGATTTCCTGGCCCAGTTCGTAGTCAGCTACAGACTCAAGGGGAAACTCGCGAAGGTGACGGAAGTAGCCTTTACCGGCTTTTTCCTGATGACCTTTAGCGGGCTTGTTAACCTTGCGCTCAGGAAGAGCGTCGTAGCCGAGCTGGATGGCGTTGTAGCCTTCCTTCTCTTCAGTCTTGACCTGCATAACAGGACAAGGACCTACTTCGAGAACAGTGACAGGCACGATAGAACCGTCGTCAGCGAAGACGCGGGTCATGCCCAGTTTTTTACCGAGTAAACCGATAGTTTTTGCCATGTTGAAGCCCTCCCTTACAGCTTGATTTCAACGTCAACACCAGCGGGCAGGCTGAGCTTGCCAAGTGCGTCAACGGTCTGCTGGGTGGGTTCAAGAATGTCAAGCAGACGCTTGTGGATTCTCATCTCAAACTGCTCACGAGACTTTTTGTCTACGTGCACAGAACGCTGAATGGTAGTACGGCTGATCTGTGTGGGCAGCGGGACGGGACCTGCGATAGCAGCGCCAGTATTGCGGGCAGTATCCACAATCTCGGTAACTGCTTTATCAAGGATACGGTAGTCGTATGCCTTGAGCTTGATCCTGATACGATCACTAGTCATAGAAACCATGTTAATTTCTCCTAAATGAATTCAGAGACGGCCTTTTATTACTTGCAACGGTAAGAAGGAATGTGAGGTGAACCCTTCCTGGCCTGGTATGGTCGTCCAGCCAGCATGCCGGACCTTATACCCTATCTCTGTGGTTTCACGGGGTGGTTCCCGTAAAAAAAGAACCCCCCGAATCTCTTAACGAGGTCCGGGAGGTATAGTGCTTTTTCAGCTTTGCTGTCAAGCTTATTTCAACGAAAAATTAAAATAAATCTAATTTTTGTTAATCAGCTCTTCAGCGATGGAAGCTGGAACAGGCTCGTAGTGGTCAAACTGCATGGTGAAAGTTGCGCGACCCTGAGTCTTGGAGCGGAGATCAGTTGCATAACCGAACATTTCGCTAAGGGGTACATCACACTTTACTACCTGTGCGTTAGCACGGGCTTCCATGGAGCCTACACGACCGCGGCGACCGTTAAGGTCACCCATAACGTCACCGAGGTACTCTTCAGGAGTAACTACTTCAACAGACATGATGGGCTCGAGCAACTGGGGAGCAGCTTTTTTAACCGCTTCCTTAAGTGCCATAGAACCGGCAATGTAGAAAGCCTGCTCAGAGGAGTCAACATCGTGGTAGGAACCATAAGTAAGGGTTGCCTTAATATCTACGAGCGGGAAGCCGGCGATAACACCGTTCTTCATTGCATCGTGCATACCACGGTCAACTGCGGGGATGTATTCTTTCGGAATTACGCCGCCTTTAATTTCGTCGACGAATTCGTATTCACTTTCTTTGTTGGGCTCGATGGTAACAACAACGTGACCGTACTGACCACGACCACCGGACTGCTTTGCGTACTTATGATCAACTTCAACCTTTTTGGTGATAGTTTCACGGTAAGCAACGCGAGGAGCACCGACGTTTGCGTTAACATTGAATTCCCGCAAGAGGCGGTCAACAATAACTTCAAGGTGAAGTTCGCCCATACCGGAGATCAAAGTCTGACCGGTTTCCTCGTCACCTTTAACGCGGAAAGAGGGGTCTTCTTTAGCGAGCTTGGCGAGGCCCTGGCTGAGCAGATCGCGGTCAGCCTTGGTCTTGGGCTCAATAGCAACTTCGATAACCGGTTCGGGAATATCGAGGGATTCGAGGACAACTGCGTTCTTCTGTTCGCAGAGAGTGTCACCGGTAGCCATGTTTTTAAGTCCAACAGCAGCTACGATGTCACCAGCGTATGCTTCCTTGATTTCCTCACGCTTGTTAGCATGCATCTTGAGCAGACGACCGATACGCTCTTTTTTACCTGTTGCGCCGTTGATAAATGTAGCACCGGATTCAATTTTACCGGAGTACAGACGCAGGAAGGTAAGGTGACCAACGAAGGGGTCGGTCATGAGCTTGAAGGAGAGAGCTGCAAGCGGAAGATTGTCATCACAGGGACACTCAATTTCCTTATCAGTTCCGGGCTCGGCACCAACAATAGCAGCAATATCCATGGGAGAAGGAAGATAGTCAACAACAGCGTCAAGCAGAGGCTGCACACCTTTGTTCTTGAATGCGGTGCCGCAAAGAACGGGGCAGATGGTCAGGCTGATGGTAGCTGCGCGGATACCCTTAATAATTTCTTCGGGGGTAAGATCTTCACCGCCGAGATACTTATCAAGAAGCTCTTCGTCTTCTTCAGCAATAGCTTCGATCAATTCAAGGCGCATAGCTTCATACTGATCCATCATGTCAGCAGGGATATCTTCAATAGAATAGTCCTTGCCCATGTCGTCAGTGTAGATGAAGGCCTTACCAGTGATAAGGTCAATTGCACCCTGATACTCGTCTTCAGCTCCAATGGGGATCTGAAGAGGTACAGCTTTAGCGCCAAGACGATCCTTGAGCATTTCTACACAGCGGAAGAAATCTGCTCCGATACGGTCCATCTTGTTAACGAAAGCCATACGGGGAACTTTATATCTGTCAGCCTGACGCCATACGGTTTCAGACTGAGGCTCAACACCGGCTACTGCGTCGAAAACGGCAACTGCACCGTCGAGTACGCGCAGTGCACGTTCAACTTCCATAGTGAAGTCAACGTGACCGGGAGTATCAATAATGTTGATACGGTGATCTTTCCACATACAGGTGGTAGCAGCACTGGTAATGGTAATACCGCGTTCCTGCTCCTGTACCATCCAGTCCATAGTGGCTTCGCCGTCATGAACTTCACCGATCTTGTGAGAAACACCAGTATAGAAAAGAATGCGCTCGGTAGTGGTAGTCTTACCCGCATCAATGTGGGCCATGATACCAATATTACGCTGTTTATCTCTAGCAACCTTTCTAGCCACTTTGTACTCCGATTACCAACGGTAGTGAGCAAAAGCCTTGTTGGCTTCGGCCATACGATGGGTGTCTTCCTTTTTCTTCACAGCTCCGCCGCGCTTGTTGTAAGCATCGAGGAACTCACCGCTAAGACGGGCGACCATGCCCTTCTCACCCCTGGAACGCGCGAAGTTGATCAGCCATCTGATAGCCAGGGAAACCTGACGCTCAGGGCGAACTTCTACGGGAACCTGGTAAGTAGCACCACCAACACGGCGGGACTTAACTTCTACGTGAGGCTTAACGTTTTCCACTGCCTTTTCAAAAGCCTTGATCGGATCTTCCTGGGTTTTGTCACCGAGGAATTCAAGAGCTTGGTAGAATATATTTTCAGACACACTCTTCTTTCCGTCGTACATGAGTCTATTCATGAACTTGGTAGCGAGCTGAGAACCGTATACCGGATCGGGAAGAATCTGTCTTTTGGGTACCGGACCTTTACGAGGCATATTGGTATACTCCTTGGAATTTAATGCTATTTAGGACGCTTTGCGCCATACTTGGAACGACCCTGACGACGATCTGCAACACCAGCGGTGTCGAGGGAGCCGCGGACGATGTGGTAACGAACACCAGGTAAGTCTTTTACACGACCACCACGGATAAGTACCACAGAGTGTTCCTGAAGGTTATGACCTTCACCACCGATGTATGCAGTAACTTCGATGGCATTGGTCAGACGCACACGAGCGACCTTACGCAGTGCGGAGTTAGGCTTCTTAGGGGTTGTGGTGTACACGCGAGTGCATACGCCACGGCGCTGGGGGCAGGCCTGAAGCGCAGGAGTCTTCTTACGCTTGAGCTGCTTTTCACGCCCTTTTCTTATAAGCTGATTGATGGTTGGCATGAACCCTCCAAATTAAGTTTAATTACAAAGACCGACGCAGTTAGACTAATATTTCACAATTTGTCAAGACAAATTGTGAAATATCTGCTCCGTTGTCATGCGAGTCAGGCTGCAACCACCTGCTCAACAGACCGGTTCTGCGTATTGGCGCCAGCACTATCTTTCGTTAACGAGCAACGGTTCTTCTTCAAGTTCTTCGAGGAACTTATCGGCACGTTCAGGCTGATCGGGAACGATAATATCTGTGCGTGCGTACTTACGGAAACCGGTACCAGCCGGAATGAGTCGACCAACGATGACGTTTTCTTTCAAGCCGCGCAGGTAATCCTTCTTGCCACAAAGTGAAGACTCGGTAAGAACCTTGGTAGTCTCCTGAAATGAAGCAGCAGAGATAAAAGAGGCGGTTGAAAGTGAAGCCTGGGTAATACCGAGAACATGTGTCTGTGCGGTAGCAGGCTTAAGTCCGTTAGCAACTGCGTCCTGGTTGGTTTCCATGAAACGCTGCTTGTCCACCTGTTCGCCCACAAGAAAGTGGGTCTCACCGGGATCAACGATGCTGACCTTCTTGAGCATCTGGCGGACAATAACTTCAATGTGCTTATCGTTAATTCCAACACCCTGAAAACGGTAAACGTCCTGAATCTCCTCAACCAGAAAGCGTGCGAGAAATTTCTCACCTTTAACTTTCAGGATATCGTGCAGTTCGGGCAGACCTTCAGTCATCAGGTCACCGGCTTCAACGAAGTCGCCTTCCTGAGCTGTGATATGACGGCCTTTGGGCACGAGATATTCTTTTGTTTCACCTATTTCAGGGGTAACAACAATTTTGCGCTTGCCTTTGGATTCAGGTCCATAGGAGACCACACCATCAATCTCCGAAATGATTCCAAGTTCCTTTGGTTTACGCACTTCAAACAGTTCCGCAACTCGGGGAAGACCACCAACGATGTCTTTGGTCTTCGAGGTTTCGCGGAGCTTACGGGCAATAATGTCACCAGCATTAATGACATTACCGTCCTTAACCATCAAAATCGCTCCAACCGGCAGCGGGTAAATCGCTTTCAGGGTGGATCCCGGACGAGTCAAGGGTTCTCCCTCTTCGTCGCAGATAGAAATTGACGGCTTAAAGTTGGTTGTCCGGTACTCCTGGATTGTGTAAGTAGCCTGTCCTGTGGCTTCGTCAACACGTTCCTGATAAGTTTTACCTTCAACAAGGTCGGAAAACTTAACGATACCAGTTACTTCTGTGATGAAGGGTTCTGCAAGCGGATCCCACTCGGCCAGCATGGTTCCTTGTGTGATCTGTTGCCCTTCTTCGACAAATAATTTTGCACCAAGGGGAAGAACGTATTTTTCGCGTTCCCTGCCCTGCTCATCCACAACACCGACCTGGCAACTCTTACCAAGTACCATCTGATGGCCATCGACGTTACGTACTGAGCGCATGCGGTTCATAACAATAGAACCGTTATGCTGTGCTTCAAAAGATGACTGCTGAATTTCACGAGATGCGGTACCACCGATATGGAAGGTACGCATTGTCAGCTGTGTTCCAGGTTCACCAATGGACTGCGCAGCGATGATACCAACGGTTTCACCTACGTTTACAACATGTCCTCGTGCGAGATCACGACCGTAACACATAGCGCAGATACCATGTTTGGAACGACAGGTCAGCGGAGAACGGACAGTCATAGAGTTGATACCGTTGTCATCGATGGCCTTAGCTGCTGCTTCATCAATAAGAGAATCAGCAGGAACAAGAATCTCACCAGTATCTTCTTTAACTACGTCATAGATTGTCACGCGGCCAAGAACCTTTTCGGACAGTCTTTCCTTGATTTCGCCACCTTTGATGTAGTGGGTCAGCTCAAGTCCATCAACTGTGCGGCAGTCATGTTCTGCAATGGTCACATCCTGAACAACGTCAACGAGACGACGTGTCAAGTAACCGGAGTTCGCAGTTTTCAGCGCAGTATCAGCGAGACCTTTACGAGCACCGTGAGTAGAAATGAAGTACTGAAGAACGGAGAGACCTTCACGGAAGGATGAAGTAATCGGAGTTTCGATAATTTCACCGGAAGGTTTCGCCATCAGACCACGCATACCTGCGAGCTGACGCATCTGGTCCTGGTTACCTCGAGCACCGGAATGAGCCATCATGAAGACCGGGTTGAAGGAGGAGTTTGTTTCCTCTTTACCGGTCTTGGGGTCAACCATGACATCTGTAGACATTTCATTGGTCATCTCAGCTGAAACGTCATTAGTAACTTTAGTCCAAACGTCGACAACTTTGTTGTATTTCTCAGTACGGGTAATAATACCTTCACGATACTGGGATTCAATGTCTTCTACTTCGGCATATGCATCATCAAGCAATCCGGCCTTTTTGGCAGGAATTGTCAGGTCCTTAACACCGATGGTTATTGCTGCACGTGTTGCGTGCTCATAACCGAGGTCCTTAAGGCGGTCACAGAGGATAACAGTCGCTTTACTGCCTGCTGTGCGGTAAGCACTGGAAACGAGCTTAGCGATGTTCTTTTTAGTCATGACCACGTTGGCGTATTCGAAACCCATACCTTCCGGAACCAGTTCTCCAACAAGAATTCGGCCGGGAGTGGTTTCAACCAATTCGCCTTCGATGCGGACTTTGATACGTGCGTGCATGCTGACAACTTTAGCGTCGAGAGCAGCAATAACTTCCCAAGGTGCGGTGAACATCATGCCCTCCCCTTTGGAGAAAGAACGCTCAACAGTCAGGTAGTAGAGACCGAGAACGATATCCTGCGAAGGGTTGATAATGGGCTGTCCGTTTGCAGGGGACAGGATGTTGTTAGAAGACATCATCAGAACACGACACTCAATCTGTGCTTCAACAGAAAGAGGTACGTGTACAGCCATCTGGTCACCGTCAAAGTCAGCGTTGTAAGCTGAACATACCAGCGGATGCAGCTGAATCGCCTTACCTTCGACCAGAGTCGGCTCAAAAGACTGAATACCGAGGCGGTGAAGGGTCGGAGCACGGTTGAGCATAATCGGGTATTCGCGGACAACATCATCAAGGATATCCCAGACGACGAGATCTTCACGTTCAACCATCTTTTTAGCGCTTTTGATGGTTGTTGCGATTTCGCGACGCTCAAGTTCGGCGTAAATAAAAGGCTTAAACAGCTCCAGAGCCATCTTCTTGGGAAGACCGCACTGGTGCAGCTTCAGCTTCGGACCAACAACAATTACGGAACGACCGGAGTAGTCAACACGCTTACCGAGAAGGTTCTGACGGAAGCGACCCTGCTTACCCTTAATCATGTCAGAGAGGGATTTCAGGGGACGGCCGTTGGTACCGGTAATAGCGCGGCCACGACGACCGTTGTCGAACAGTGCGTCAACAGACTCCTGCAGCATACGCTTTTCGTTGCGGATAATGATGTCCGGTGCGCCAAGTTCAATCAGACGCTTCAGACGGTTGTTCCTGTTGATGACGCGACGGTAGAGGTCGTTAAGGTCGGAAGTTGCGAAACGTCCGCCATCAAGGGGAACCAGAGGGCGAAGCTCGGGCGGAATAACCGGAACAACATCCATGATCATCCACTGGCAATCGTTGCCGGACTCAAGAAAAGCTTCAACGATCTTGAGACGTTTGGTGAGCTTTTTCTTCTTGGTCTGAGAACGGGTAGTCAGGGATTCTTCACGAAGTTCGTGTCTCAGTGTAGGCATATCGATCTGGGCCAACAGACCTTTGATCGTTTCAGCGCCCATGCCCACTTCGATAGCCTCTTCGCCGTAGTGGTCGATAACCTGGAAATACTGATCTTCAGAAATAATCTGATACTGCTTGAGGGGTGTTTCTCCCGGATCAAGCACAATATAGGAATCGAAGTACAAGACCTTTTCAAGGTCGGCCATGGTGATGTCCAGCAGGGTACCGATCTTGGAAGGCAGTGTCTTCAGAAACCAGATATGGGCGACAGGAGCTGCAAGCTCAATGTGGCCCATGCGTTCACGTCTGACTTTAGAAGCGATAACTTCAACACCGCATTTCTCACATACGATGCCGCGGTGCTTCATGCGCTTATATTTACCGCAGTTACACTCGTAGTCTTTTACGGGTCCGAAAATTTTAGCACAGAAAAGACCATCTCTTTCCGGCTTGAAAGTCCTGTAGTTGATGGTCTCGGGCTTCTTGACTTCACCGAAGGACCACTCACGGATCTTTTCGGGAGAAGCAATGGAAATCTGAATACCTTTGAGGCCGCGTCCCGCGAGACCTGCGCCGGATGTTCTACGCATAGTGAACAGTTCGTCCAGACTCATTAATATACCCCTTACATGAAAAGGTTTATTTAGTCGCGGGGGCCTTCTAGACCCCCGCGTTCATTATTTCTTGTCGGCAGTTTCTTCGACTTCATCCTGAAGCAGATTAACATCAAGGCCGAGAGACATAAGCTCTTTGACCAGAACGTTAAATGATTCGGGCAGACCGGCTTCAAGGAAGTTGTCTCCCTTAACGATCTTTTCGTACATCTTAACACGACCGGTTACGTCGTCGGACTTGACGGTCAGGAATTCCTGAAGCAGGTAGGCTGCGCCGTACGCTTCAAGAGCCCAAACTTCCATCTCACCGAGACGCTGACCACCAAACTGTGCCTTACCGCCAAGAGGCTGCTGGGTAACCAGCGAGTAAGGACCGGTGGAACGGGCATGAATCTTTTCATCAACAAGGTGGTGCAACTTGAGGATGTACATTACGCCGACTGTTACGCGGTTGTGGAAAGGATCACCGGTACGTCCGTCGTAGAGGGTAACCTTACCATCTTCGCCGATACCGGTTTTGCCAACCAGATCCCAAATTTCATCTTCGGTAGCACCGTCAAAGACCGGGGTCTTGGTCACAATACCTTCGCGAGCTTTGTTAACCGCGAGTCTGAAATCCTCGTCATCCAGAGAATCGATAAGTTCGTAGACGTCTTCAGATTCGAAGGTGTCCTTGATTTCCTGACGGATAACGCCGAGGGCTTCACCTGTATCAAGCATGGTTGCGAACTTCTGACCAAGCGCAAGAGCAGCCCAGCCGAGGTGTGTTTCCATGATCTGACCGATGTTCATACGAGACGGAACACCAAGCGGGTTCAGTACGATGTCCATGGGAGTACCGTTATCGAAGAACGGCATATCCTGTTCGGGCAGAATGTTGGAGACAACACCTTTGTTACCATGGCGACCAGCCATTTTGTCACCTACGCTGAGCTTACGCTTAACAGCGATGTAGACTTTGACCATCTTAATAACGCCCGGTGGCAGATCGTCACCTTCGGTAACCTTTTCGCGTTTCACATCATAAATGCCTTTGATGATGCGAATCTGCTTGTCGTATTCAGCGAGCAGCTGTTTAACTGCTTCGTTAGTGTCTTTATCTGCAAAGAGTCCGCCCAGCTTCTTGAGGGGTACTTCAGCCAGAATTTCATCAGTGATGATGTGACCGGCTTCAGCAAGTACCTCACCCTTTCTGCGTCCCATGAGGGTCTGGGCGATCTGCTTATTAGCTACCACTTCCGCAACTTTAACGCGGGTTTTGGTAGTCAAGGATTCGACGTGCTTGCTTTCTTTCATGTCATGCTTAGCAAGCTCAAAATCCTCGATATTTTTGGTACGGTCATCTTTTTCACCGGAACGGCGGTTGAAGACTTTGACGTCAACGATAGTACCTTCGATTCCCGGCGGAACCTTGAGGGATGTGTTTTTCACATCGCGAGCCTTGTCACCGAAGATCGCGCGAAGCAGCTTTTCTTCTGGAGTAAGCTGTGTTTCACCTTTAGGAGTGATCTTACCGACAAGAATATCGTCGGGAGCGATACGTGCACCAAGACGAATGATTCCGCATTCGTCAAGATTGCTGAGCATATCTTCACTCACGTTGGGAATATCGCGGGTAACTTCTTCGGGTCCAAGCTTGGTGTCACGAGCAACGAGTTCAAATTCCTCAATATGAACAGAGGTAAACACGTCTTCCTTAACAACACGCTCGGAAATGAGGATGGAGTCCTCAAAGTTGTAACCACACCAAGGCATGAACGCTACGAGGAGGTTCTTACCGAGGGCAAGTTCACCGTCTTTGATACCGGGACCGTCAGCAAGGACATCGCCCTTCTTGACACGGGTTCCGATAGGCAGACGGGGACGCTGACCGTAGCAGGAGTTCTGGTTGGACTTGTGCCACTTCTGCAGCTCGTAATGTTTCACACCGCCGGTATCAGGATAGATGCCGTCGTCGTAGCGAACCACGAGACGCTCAGCGTCAACATAATCGATATAACCGTCATTCTCGGCGAGAACACAGCTACCGGAATCCTGCGCAACGTTGGCTTCCATGCCGGTACCAACCAGAGGCTGGGAGGTTTTCAGCAGGGGGACAGCCTGACGCTGCATGTTAGAACCCATGAGTGCGCGGTTCGCATCGTCATGCTCAAGGAACGGAATCAGCGCAGCAGAGACAGAAACAGTCTGGCTGGGGCTGATATCCATCAGGGTGGTGTCTTCACGCGGATGCATGGAAACGTCACCGTTCAAGCGTGCGGTAACCAGCGGGTTCTTGAATGCACCTTCTGCGTCGATAGGGGCGTTTGCCTGAGCAACAACATGCCCTACTTCGCGAGTAGCATCGTAATATAAAATCTCGTCGGTCATCTTGGAGTCTTTGATTGTCCTGTAAGGGCTTTCAATGAAACCGAAGTCGTTGACCTTGGAGTAAGTAGTGAGTGAAA
Source organism: Maridesulfovibrio spiralis (SeqCode) (assembly GCF_048571135.1). Taxonomy (NCBI): domain Bacteria; kingdom Pseudomonadati; phylum Thermodesulfobacteriota; class Desulfovibrionia; order Desulfovibrionales; family Desulfovibrionaceae; genus Maridesulfovibrio; species Maridesulfovibrio spiralis (SeqCode). The sequence continues at coordinate 359,352 of NZ_CP182344.1, forward strand.
CAATCAGACCAATGTTCGGTCCTTCAGGTGTTTCAATAGGGCAGATACGTCCGTAATGTGAGACATGAACGTCACGGACTTCAAACCCAGCGCGCTCACGAGTAAGACCACCAGGCCCCAGAGCGGAGAGTCTGCGCTTATGGGTAACTTCGGAAAGGGGGTTGGTCTGGTCCATGAACTGGGAGAGCTGGGAAGTTCCGAAGAACTCTTTGAGTACAGCTGCAACCGGTTTGGGGTTGATCAGGTCATGAGGCATGAGAGTAGCCACTTCCTGGAGACTCATGCGCTCCTTGATGGCTCTTTCCATACGTACGAGACCGATGCGGTACTGGTTTTCAACCAGTTCGCCAACCGGACGGACACGTCTGTTACCGAGGTTATCAATATCATCAGCGGGACCGTGGCTGTCCTTGAGCTTAAGCAGTACCTTAACCGCAGTAAGAATATCTTCATTAGTCAGGGTGCGCAGTTCAAGGGGAGTCTCAATATTGAGACGTGCGTTCAGCTTATAGCGACCAACGCTGGAGAGGTCATAGTAATCTGAACTGCGGAACAGATTCTCAAAGAAGTTAGAAGCAATCTCAGCTGTGGGCGGAGAACTTGGACGCAATCTGCGGTAAATCTCAATCTGAGCGGACTCAACATCAGTGGACTTGTCCAGCATCATGGAATCACGAAGTGCCGAAGAAACGTCAGCACCCTGAGTATGCAGAACTTTAACATCCTTGATACCCACTTCCATGATACGCTCAAAGATCTCTTCAGTGATCTCATCTGCAGCTTCAGCAATAACTTCACCGGTATCAGGGTCTGTGATGTCATTGGATGCAAACTGACCAACAAGAGACTTAGGATCTACTTCGATGTATTCGACGCCGCCGCGGACAAGCTTCTTCCAACCGAATTTGGTGACCTGCTTGTCGCGCTTAACGATGACTTTGCCATCTTCGAGACAAAGGTCAACCCAGGCGTTTTCCTTACGGAACTGGCTCTCAACGACCTTACGGCGAACAATATGACGGTCAATCTGGAACTCTTCTACTTCATAATAGTAGTCGAGAATATCCTGCTTGGAGAGGCCCATGGCCTTGAGCAGTACGGTCGCGGGCATTTTGCGGCGACGGTCGATACGTACATAGAGAATATCTTTGTGGTCAAAATCAAAATCCAGCCAGGAACCGCGCATGGGGATAATGCGGCAGCTATAAAGAACCCTGCGGCTGGTATGTGTTTTACCGGAATCATGTTCGAAGATGATACCGGGGGAACGCTGCAACTGGTTAACAATTACACGTTCAGTACCATTTATAATAAAAGTACCCTGCTCACTCATGAGCGGCACGGTTCCGAAGTAAATATCCTGCTCTTTAATGTCGCGGATAGTTCTGCTTTCGGTCTCTTCGTCAACATCAAATACTACAAGGCGAACCTTAATACGTATAGGAGCTTCATAAGTGAGTCCCTTGGAGATACACTCGTCCATATCGTATTTAGGCTCTCCAATGTCATAGCTGACGTATTCGAGGCTTGCAGTTTTATTGAAGTCTTCAATCGGAAAAACCGAACGAAAAACCCCTTCGAGACCGACGTCTGCCCGGCTTGCGGGAGCTACGCCTTCCTGAAGGAATTTTTTGAAGGAATCCACCTGCAGTTCAAGCAAGTGGGGAATCGGCAGAGTAACTTTGATCTTTCCAAATATTTTTCTGAGCTGACCCATCGTATCCTCATCAAGTGAGAAGGTTAGGGTTGGAATGAAGCAATTTGACGAACATCAACCAATAAATAGTCGGTTACAAGTCAAAAAGTACAAGATAAACGTAGGCGGCAGAACAACATGCCTGAAAAGAAATTTTTTTAGGGTTTATTTTGATCGCGCTAAAAGATCCGGCTGCGCCTTTTCCGAATCTTACCAAAATAATTGATCAGGCAATTTTGTCAATCTTTTTAACAGCGAGAAGAGCGCAACCCCATTTTACAGGGGTTTGCGCTCCTCTTACTATAGCGATAAATTCGCTTGAATTACTTCATTTCGGCTTCAGCACCGGCTTCTTCAAGCTGCTTGAGAGCTTCTTCAGCTTCTGCTTTTTCTACGCCTTCTTTAATCGCTGCGGGAGCTTCGTCTACTTTAGCCTTAGCTTCTTTGAGGCCAAGACCGGTCAGAGCGCGAACTGCTTTAATTACAGCAATTTTGTTGCCGCCAGCGCCTTTGAGGATAACATCGAATTCAGTTTGTTCTTCAGCTGCTGCTTCGCCGCCTGCTGCGCCGGGCATAGCTGCTACTGCTGCTACGGGAGCTGCAGCAGAAACGCCGAATTTGTCTTCCAGTTCGGTAATGAACTCGGAGAGTTCGAGAACGGTCATGTTGGAGATGAATTCAACTACCTGATCTTTGGTGATATCTGCCATGGAAATTTCCTCCTGGGAATTTACTTTGATTTGCCTTGACTAGGCTGTTATGCAGCTTCTTTCTGATCTTTCAATGCAGTCAGAACGTTGAGGAAGCCACGGGGTACGTTTGCGAGCAAGCTCACAAAGTTGGTAGGTACAGCATTCATTGTACCCAGAGTTTTGCCGAGGAGCTCTTCCTTGCTCGGAAGCTTGGAAAGCGCCTTCACGCCATCTTCGTCAAGATATTTGCCCTCAAGGGATGCGAAACGCATGTCGAAAGTCTTGCTTTCTTTTGCGAAGTCCGCGACTGCCTTAGCTGCTGCAACAGGATCATCATATCCAGTTACGATAGCGCAGTTTTCCTTGAATTTGTCAGCCAGTACTTCATGATCAGTACCAGTGAAAGCCAACCGGGCCAGAGTGTTCTTGACGACTTGGCAATCGACACCGACACTTCTCAGGCTTGCGCGCAGACGAGTGAACTCTTCTACTTCGAGGCCTTTAAAGTCGGTAACGATGGCAATACTCGCCCTTTCAGCTTTTTCTTTAAGCTGCTCGATAATCTGGGCTTTATCTTGCCTGTTCACCTTAACACTCCTAATGATTTGACCCGGAAAGCAAGTCAAAGTGTTGTCTAAGCAGGATATTAAGGGACCATCCCTCCTGCCGTCTTCGACTAAACTTCCCGTGTATTTATACATCAAGGGCCGTCCTTGCGGACGGCCTATGACGATTTAGGACTCAGAATACTTTCTTGCTGCCAGAGGATCAATTTTGAAACCGGGTCCCATAGTGGTAGCTACGGCAACTGCCTTCATGTAGGTACCTTTTGCGGAGGAAGGTTTCAACTTGCTCACTGTTTCCAGCAGAGTTTTCAGGTTCTCAAGAAGCTTTTCAGCTCCGAAAGAAACCTTTCCGATAGGCGCGTGCAGAACACCGGCTTTGTCAACCTTGAATTCTACGCGTCCTGCTTTGAGTTCGCTAACAGCATTAGCCACGTCAAAAGTAACGGTGCCGGTCTTGGCGTTAGGCATCAGACCACGGGGTCCGAGCACACGGCCGATCTGACCGACTTTAGCCATCATGTCAGGAGTTGCGATAGCTTTATCGAAATCAAGCCATCCGTCCTTAACTTTAGCAACCAGGTCGTCGCCGCCGACAAAGTCAGCGCCAGCTTCCTTGGCTTCCGCTTCTTTTTCCCCACTCACGAAGCAAGCGATTCTTACTTCTTTACCAAGACCGTTAGGCAGGGATACTGCACCGCGGATCATCTGGTCAGAGTACTTGGGGTCTACGCCGAGGTTGATGGCAACATCAACAGTCTCGTCGAATTTGGCATATGCCTTATCTACAGCAGAAGCTACCGCCTGTTCAACGGTCAGACCGAACTGTTCGGTACCTTCTGTTGCTTTTCTGTATTTTTTTCCGTGCTTAGGCATGATCTATTCCCCTTACCTATTCTGTGACTTCAATGCCCATACTGCGGGCTGTTCCCATGATGGATTTCATGGCAGCTTCAGTATCGGCAGCGGTCAGGTCGGGAGCTTTGAGCTCAGCAATTTCTTTAACCTGAGCTTTAGTTACTTTACCGACCTTGTTCTTGTTAGGCTCGCCGGAACCTTTCTGCAGCTTTGCAGCCTTGAGCAGGAGGGTGGATGCCGGCGGAGTCTTGGTAATGAAGGAAAAGGACCTGTCTTGGTAGACAGTGATGATCACCGGAATGATCATGCCCTTCTGATCCTGCGTTTTGGCGTTGAACGCCTTGCAGAATTCCATTATATTTACACCGTGCTGACCGAGCGCAGGACCGACCGGAGGGGACGGGTTTGCTGAGCCAGCAGGTATCTGAAGCTTGATTTTGCCTATTTCTTTCTTGGCCATCGCTTTATGTCCTATATTAAATTCCAGTGAGGAGACTCACTGTCGGAAATGAATATGCAGCAGTGCGGTCAGGACTACCCTTTGGTTACCTGAACGAAGTCAAGTTCCACCGGGGTCTGGCGGCCGAAAATGGAGACTGACACCCGAAGCTTGCCTTTATCGTAGTTGACATCCTCTACAACGCCGTTGAAACCGCTGAAAGGTCCATCAATAACCCGGACGTCATCGCCACGGTCAAAGTTGAACTTGGGTCTCGGCTGTTCCTGACGATCTTCCATCAGGCTCAGGATTTTGGCTGCTTCGCTGTCGCGCATTGGAGTCGGGCGGTTCTTACCACCGATAAATCCGGTAACACGAGGGATAGACTGGATGAGATGCCATGATTCATCCTCCATGATCATTTTGATCATGACATAACCTGGATAAAATTTCCGGGTAGATGTTCTTTTTTCCCCTTTAACCAGCTCGACTACTTTTTCCGTGGGAACGACGACTTCTTCGATCAGTCCTTTGTCCTGACCGGTTCTCATCATCTCACGGACAGTCTGCTCAACCCGCTGTTCAAAACCTGAATAGGTATGAACAATGTACCAACGGGCCTTCCTTCCCTGAGGTTTTTCAGCGTCTACGTTCATGGAACTATTTCCTTATTACGGGTTATTTAAGACAGGATTGTCTCAACAAGTTTGCTGAGACCCATGTCAACAACACCCAGAAACAGCGACATGACTACGACAAGGACCAAGACGGCGGTACAGGTCTGTATAGTCTCTTTCTGAGTAGGCCATACGACCTTCTTCATTTCGACCTTAGACTGCTCAAAGAACTCGGTGAACTGTTTAATCTTGCCACCGGTTACCTGAGTTTCAGTCTTAGTCTGAACTCCCGCACCTTTATTTTTTTTCTTGGCCATATTGATTCCCATAAATGAAGTGGCAGGCCAGGAGGGATTCGAACCCCCAGCATTCGGTTTTGGAGACCGACGTTCTAGCCGTTGGAACTACTGGCCTGCTTATTTATAGAAACTACTTGGACTCTCTATGAAGAGTATGCTTCTTATCAAAAGGGCAATACTTCTTCAATTCGATGCGACCAGTAGTGTTCTTCTTGTTCTTCATCGTCGAATAGTTACGACGCTTACACTCGGTGCACTGCATCTGAACTTTGACACGCATAATGTCTTACTCCAGAATTTCAGTAACAACTCCTGCGCCTACGGTACGGCCACCTTCGCGAATAGCGAAGCGCAGACCCGGATCCATAGCGATGGGGTTGATCATTTCTACATTGAATGTTGCGTTGTCGCCGGGCATTACCATTTCAACGCCTTCGTCGAGAGTTACAACACCGGTGATGTCAGTTGTACGGAAGTAGAACTGAGGACGATAGCCGGAGAAGAAAGGAGTGTGACGTCCACCTTCGTCTTTGGACAGAACGTATACTTCTGCTTTGAACTTGGTGTGGGGGTTGATGGAACCGGGAGCGGAAAGAACCTGGCCACGCTCAACTTCATCACGCTTGGTACCACGAAGGAGTACACCAACGTTGTCACCAGCCTGACCCTGGTCGAGGAGCTTACGGAACATTTCAACGCCGGTACAAGTGGTCTTTGCAGTTTCCTTGATACCAACGATTTCAACTTCTTCACCAACTTTAACTACACCGCGCTCAACACGACCGGTAACAACGGTACCACGACCGGAGATGGAGAAAACATCTTCGATGGGCATGAGGAAAGGTTTGTCGATGTCGCGCTCGGGCTCTTCAATGTAAGAGTCACAAGCAGCAAGCAGATCAAGGATGGGCTTTGCAGCTTCTTCGTCTGCACTTTCGCACTCGAGAGCTTTAAGAGCGGAACCCTGGATAACGGGAAGGTCATCACCGGGGAATTCGTAGGAGGAGAGAAGTTCACGAACTTCCATTTCTACGAGCTCGAGGAGTTCTTCATCGTCAACCATGTCGCATTTGTTCAGGAATACAACGATTCCGGGAACACCAACCTGACGAGCGAGCAGGATGTGCTCACGAGTCTGAGGCATGGGACCGTCAGTAGCAGCAACAACGAGGATTGCGCCGTCCATCTGAGCAGCACCAGTGATCATGTTTTTGATGTAGTCAGCGTGACCGGGGCAGTCTACGTGAGCGTAGTGACGTGCTTCGGTTTCGTATTCTACGTGAGCGGTAGCAATGGTGATACCGCGTTCTTTTTCTTCGGGAGCCTTGTCGATTTCATCGAAAGCAACGTATTCGCCGTTACCTGCGAGACCTGCGATCTTGGTGATAGCAGCAGTCAGAGTGGTTTTACCGTGGTCAATGTGACCGATGGTACCGATATTAACATGAGGCTTACCGCGTTCAAATTTAGCCTTACCCATGATAAATCCCCCTAAATTAAATAGAGTTTTTAATGATTTAAAGCGTCAAAGGTCATACTACACAAATGTATGGAGCCCACGACCGGACTTGAACCGGTGACCTCTTCCTTACCAAGGAAGTGCTCTACCGACTGAGCTACGTGGGCATCCTCTATAAAACGCGCAGGAATGGACTAGGGTAAGTTCATTATGGAGCGGGAAACGGGATTCGAACCCGCAACCCTCAGCTTGGAAGGCTGATGCTCTAGCCGTTGAGCTATTCCCGCACCCTATGTCCGTAGTTTAACAGCAGGCCTACCTGCCTCCTACAGCGCGAATATCTAAGTGGTGGTGGGGGGAGGATTCGAACCTCCGAAGGCGTTGCCGACAGATTTACAGTCTGTTCCCTTTGGCCACTCGGGAACCCCACCACTATATATTGTTGTTTCACATGGAGCTGGCGATGGGACTTGAACCCGCAACCTGCTGATTACAAATCAGCTGCTCTACCAATTGAGCTACGCCAGCCCTCGTGAGCGAATCTTTCTACAAGCTCTGTTTTCAAATTGCAAGAACTTTTTTGATTTTTTTCAAATCCGTTCTCAGCTTGAAAACTTCGTTGAACTCGTGATCCGCCGAAGCAACGAAGCGGGGTTTAAATGGAAATCGCCTTTCAAGTCAATACCTTTTTTAATTTTTTTTTAATTTTTTCGAAAATAACACACCCAAGATATGCTACAAACGTAGGCAGACTTTGACTTTACAGACATTTGGACGTAATTCACTGCGCTCGGCCCTTTAAGCCGCCTTTTTGAACAAATACTATATTCTCAGGAATAAAGACATGAAATCACTTCCAATAAGTCCAGAAAAACCCTGGCTGGCGCCCTTGGCCGGATACTCAGACTTGCCCTTTCGCATGCTCTGCCGAAAACGAGGCTGCGCAGTTGCCTGCACTGAGATGGTCAGTGTAAAAGGACTTAAGTACGATGGCAAAGGAACCAAAGCCCTGCTTGCCACCTGCCCGGAAGACAACCCGCTGGTTGTCCAACTCTTCGGCGGTGAGCCACAGGATTATTCCGATACTATGCCCCAACTGCTTGACGAGGGCTACTCTTTTTTTGATTTAAACTCCGGATGTCCGGTAAAGAAAGTTCTTAAAACAGGCGGCGGTTCCGCCTTACATCTTGACCCTGACCGTCTGGTCGAAACAGCCGCAACAATGGTTCGAGTGGCCGGTGAAGGACGTGTAGGTGTTAAGTTCCGGCTCGGCTTCATGTACGGAGAGGATAATTACCTTGAAATCGCCAAAAGACTCGAAGATGTCGGAGTCGCTTGGCTGACCATGCACCCGCGCTATGCAAAACAGATGTTTTCCGGTCAAGCAGACTGGTCCAAATTGGCGATATTAAAACAAAACGTTTCTATACCTGTAATAGGCAGCGGTGACCTTTTTACCGCCGAAGATGCTAAGGAATGTATAAGGCAAACCGGAATTGATGGAATTATGTTCGCCAGAGGTGCTCTTTATGACCCTGCAATCTTTGCGCGTTATCTAACCCTGCTTAATGACCCCAAATGCGGCACCCTGCCTCCTTTTGATCTCGGACAGACCATGGAAGAGCATATTACCAGTACCCGTGAATTTGACGGCAGCAACCGTTCTTTCAGAAAAATACGCTCTATCCTCCCTCGCTACGCCAAGGGAAAAGACGGAATCCGGGCCATCAGAAGCAAGCTTACCGCCTGCGAAGACTGGGACGAACTCATTACTGCTGCACGTGAAGTTTCCACACTGACCTGTGACCGCTGCTAACCTTGTATTTTTTTTAACCGATTGTTGACGATAACACTCTTTAAAGCTTAATATATGTGTTGTAATCAAACTGATGCATCAGACTTTAACCGGAGATACATATGGCCCAGACCGATATTTTGCTCGAAGCGGGAACCAATGAACTTGAAATTGTTGAGTTCTGGCTTGAAGAAGAGCCTCGCGAAGAAGGTGAAGGCAACTATCGCGGCTTTTACGGTGTCAACGTAGCCAAGGTACTGGAAATTATTAGAATACCTGATAAAATCACCAAATTGCCCAAGGTTGCGCATCCAGCCATTATGGGTACATTCAACCTTCGGAATAAGGTTATTCCCCTTGTTGATCTTAGTCACTGGCTGAAAAAACCAAGAGTAGAAACAGAACCTCCTAAAGTGATCGTTACCGAATTCAACAACGTTTCTTCAGCATTTCTAGTTTCCGGTGTAACAAGAATTCACAGAATCAGTTGGGAGAAAGTTGAAGCTCCTTCTACTTATGTTTCCACTCTTTCTGAAGATTCCATCACCGGTGTTGTGAAATTCGAAGACCGTATTTCGCTCATACTTGATCTTGAAAAGATCGTTGCCGAACTTAACCCAGACCTTGGGCTTAAGCTTGATGATTCCATCGACTGGACAACCTCCGCCGGGTACAAAGCCATCATTGCAGATGACTCAACCCTGATCAGGGAAATGCTTTACGAAATGATGGTCAGAGCCAAATTCTCTGTTGAGATGGCCAACACAGGCCGAGATTGCTGGGATAAGCTACAGGCTATGAAAGCCAGATCAATAGAAGAAGGAAAACCCATAACCGACTACGTCAATGTTGTTGTTTCAGACATTGAAATGCCGGTTATGGATGGTCACAACCTGACCGTGCGCATTAAGGCGGATGAGGTCTTAAAGCAACTGCCTGTGATCCTTTTCTCATCGATCATTACCGACAAACTGCGTCACAAAGGCGTATCTGTCGGTGCTGACGACCAGATTTCCAAACCTGAAGTTACCGAACTGGCGCAGCGTGCAATTGCCCTGATCGAAAAATAGCAATAACGGAAATCATAATGGTTTCCCGACCCGCAAAAAACAAAAAAAAACGTACTGGACACTCTTTTAATCCGAGAGTTCAGTACGTTTTGCTTATGTCCTTTTCCGTGGCAATCGGCATGGCTGCCGCCGCTGGTGCTTTTCTTTTCCGCTGGATGATCGAAACATTTCAACGTCTATTCTGGTCCGGGGGGCACTCTTTTCTCGATATGGCAGCTGCTTCACCTTGGTGGCTGGTGCTTTTCCTACCCTGTTTTGGTGGGCTGATTGCCGGGGTAATCATCACCCGCTGGGCGCCGGAAGCCAAAGGTCCCGGAGTGCCGGAAGTAATTAAATCCCTTGCGGTCAAAGGCGGCGTAATCCGTCACCGCATAACATTTCTCAAGGCGCTGGTAACCAGCCTGCTAATCGGCTGTGGGGCCTCGGTTGGGCGAGAAGGTCCGGTTGTACAGATAGGTGCTTCCCTAGGTTCTTCAGCTGCGAGACTTTTCCGCCTCGACCCGTCCATGCTTCCGGTTTGTGTTGCCTCAGGTGCTGCCGCAGGTATCTCTGCAACTTTCAACGCTCCTCTCACTGGAACTCTGTTCGCTATCGAAATCCTGCTGCTGGATACAGAGATGTCCTATGTCAGCCACATCATCGTAGCTTCTGTTACCGCATCTGCCCTCTCAAAATTTTTTTGGGGCGATTTCCCGACTTTTGATGCCCCTAAATTTATCTTCCATAACTTTGAAGAATTAATCATATTCTTTCTTTTAGGTATACTTGCCGGGCTGATCTCAATTACTTTTGTGAAAATGATTCGCCTGTCCGAGCTGACTTTCGACAGTTTACCCATCCCAGAATGGGTCAAACCCGGGCTTGGCGGTCTGATTCTAGGAGCCATGGCGCTCAAAATACCAGCAGTCCTCGGTGTCGGCTACGAAGCAGTTAACATGGGTCTGACAGGCGTTCTGCCTCTTGATCTGGCAATACTGCTACTCGGAGCCAAGCTCATTGCAACTTCCCTATGCATCGGATCAGGTATGAGCGGTGGAATTTTTGCACCATCTCTGGTTCTGGGCGCTGCTCTGGGAATTTCGGTCAGCTCCACCCTCAACATGTTTTTCCCGGAACTGGCCCTCACCCACGGACAATATGCCCTTGTCGGCATGGGAACCGTTGTTGCGGGTACAACTCTTGCGCCGATCACAGCAGTATTAACCGTTTTTGAACTCACCTATTCATATAAAATTATTCTGCCCATGATGGTCGGCTGCATCACCAGTGCTCTGGTAGTGCGCATCCTTAAGGGATATTCGGTATATGAAGCCAAATTGCTCCGTCAGGGAGTTAACATACTTCGCGGTCATGATGAATCGGTAATGGTAAATATCCCGCTCATAGATGTAATGGAAACAGAATTTGACTACCTGAGTACCAATGACAGCCTGAAAAAAGCTGCCGACATGGTTCTGAATTCAGAATTTCCACATTTCCCTGTCTTGGATGAGGAGAATAAACTTGCCGGAATACTAACTTTACGTGATATGAGAGCGTTTTTGCAGAATGCTCAAGACTTAAAAGGCGGGGCCGAAATTGTGGATACTCTGATGGTACGCACGATCGTATCCCTGCCTGCTGATTCAAATTTAAAAGAAGCTATTTTAAAATTCGAACGAACAGGGGTATCGTTCTTGCCACTTATAAACGAGGACAGCACCGTGGCAGGAATAATCAAATCAAAAGACGCTATGAGAATTTTCCGCGAAAAAAGGTATAAAAATAAAATTATTTCAACTTCAATCTGATCAATCCTGCCTGAAAATTATGAATTTATATAATCAAGTATCAGGATACGTCCTCTGCGGCTGCCGTCTTTGTAAAAAAAACCTGCAATATAATTATAGCCTGAGCGGCAAAGTGCGTCCGGCTCATGAGAGCCTGCAATCTTTTCAAAGCCGGAATTCAAGTAGATAAATATTTCACTGTCACTATGGTCACTGCCGACTGCTGAATTAACAAGCTTCATCCCCAGAGGATCACCTGCTTTGCCTGCAAATCTTTTAGTCAGCTGTCTCCCGGAAGCACTCAGTATGTAAGCCGAAATTATTTTGAGGTTTTTTTTAATTAATTCTTCAAGAATCCGGTTCATCTCACCGTCCTCTTCCTGCTGCAATCTAGTCATCGTGCTTTTCAACAGCAGATGAACTTCCCTAAAAATTTCCTGTTGCAACTTTATTGAGTTTTTGTTGCTTTCCCTAAGCGTATGGCTGACACGGTTAATTTTATCACTAAAAGAATCACTCCTACCGCTTGCACTTGAACTGTCAGCATAAAAATAGCCTTGCTGCAAATTAAATCCTGCCTGAGCAAGAGTTACGGCCTCCCGCTCTTTTTCAACCCCTTTCGCGACAGGGGTTATGCCCCGACGCGAAAGATCTGCAACAAATGTAACCAGTTCATCCTTGATCCCCTCTGCCCCACCCATATCTTGGTAGATTTTAGAATCGAACTTCACAAAATCCGGATTGATGCACTTTAAAATCTTAGCGCATTCTGCTGAGCCATCAACATTATCTATGGAAATTTTGTATCCATGCTCTTTGGCAGCTGTAATCATTTCAAAAGGAATATTATTGGCCAGATGTGCTGCATCCATCTCCAGCGTAATCATGTTTGGAAAATATTTATATGATGCCGCCAATTGATGTGGACTACGAACTTTATACTCATCACGACTGTAGATATTTGAATTGATATTAAGGAAAAGAATTATGTCCCTGTACTTGTCATACAGGGGTTTGTAAGCTTCGAGACTTTTACTGAGGCAGACTTCTTCTATTTTGAGCTGCGCTTTGATTGGTAGTGCGGAATTAAAAAGACAGGCCGGACTGACCAATGTTTCACCGCTTTCATCGATACCACGTGCAAAGGCCTCAAAACCAATTACTGTCTTGGAAAGCAGCGAAACCACCGGCTGAAAATAAATAGCTATACCATCCTCAATAACAACCTTACTGATGGCTGTGATACAACTTTTAATGTCGTTGTCCATACTGCACTCCATTAATTTTAAATGGAGAGTAGCATAAATCATATTAAATTCATATTTACAAAAAAACTGAAATACCTATTCTGCGTATTTGTCACTGTATTCTAAAACAAGGATTTCTCCTCTATGCCGTTTCTCTTTTAAATAACAGCCGGCAAGATAATGACATCTCTCCCTGCAAAACGGAGAACTATCAATTCCGCCGGCAATCTTTTCAAAACCGGAATTTAGATACATAAAATATTCTTTGTAAGTATGATCTGCCCCTGGAGCACAGCCCTCAAGCCTGCGCCCTAAAGGATCGCCAGCCCAACCGATATAGCGGTGACTAAGCTGTTTTCCCGACGCATCCAGGACAAAAGAGCTAACCACACCTTTGTTTTTTCTGACAACATCCTTGAGTACGTCATCAATTTCATCAACATATTCTGCTTTTTCAAGCTTATACATCGTGTTTTTTAGCAACAGATGGTAATTGCGGAAATGATCCTGCTCCAGTTCAAACTTATTTTTAACTGCATTTCGGTGACAAGCATACAGGCGTTTCAATTTATCTTTAAAGGAATCGCGCTGCTTGCTTTTAGTATGAGTAAAGAAAAATCCCTGCTGCAGCCCCAGACCGGCCAAAAGCAGGTGCTCAGCCTCAGCTTCTGTCTCAACCCCCTTGGCCATAGGAATAACCCCGGCTCTGAGACATCCTTCAGCAGCACTCTGAACTGAGTCTGCAACAGCTTTTGATTTATCAATGCCGTCATAAAAGGAGCGGTCCATTTTTGCAAAATCTGCCTCCAGACCTAAAACAAGCTCCCTGCTCCTAAAATCTGCCTGTATACTGTCGAGAGAAATCCGGCAGCCCTGTTTCTTTAATTGCATGATCAAATCTACAGGAACGCTTTGGCCGAGTTGCTTAACATCAAACTCAAAAGCTATGGTTCGTGGGCTGAAATCAAACTCCTTAAGGACATCAATCGGATTAATGGCCTCAAAACTGCGCTCATTATGAAGCATGCTGTTAACATTTAAAAACAAAACCATATCATTAAATTTTGCCTCAATTCCTTTGAATGTAGTAAAACTTCTTTTATGACATAACGTTTCGATACTCTGCTGTTCCTGAAAAGGTAATATGCTATCAAACAGTATTGACGCGTCCGCAATGTGGTTGCCATCATCGTCTACACCTCTGGAAAAAGCTTCAACACCAACGATCCCCTGAGCTTCAATGGAGACTATAGGCTGAAAGTACACTGAGATATTTTCGTGAGACACAACCGTTCGAACTAGTGCAATTTTTTCTTCTAAATTCATGGTCATCTATTCCTTCACCTTCAGAGTCAGAACAACGACTTAGCCAATTAAATTAATATATTTAATACAAATAAACGAAAAATGGACTGCGGAAATCCACAGTCCATTAATTTTGCATACAGCAGATCACTGTACAATCCAATGATCAGAGACAATTATATTTAGCAGATTCTGGGAAGCTGCTCTCCTTCCAGCATATTGAGCAACCTGCGTCCGCCAAGGGGAGTCACGAGGATTACTTTGCCGGGATTAGCTTCAGTAATAGTTCCCACCTGACAAGCATCTTTACCAAGTTCATCGGCACGCATGATTTCAAGAGCCTTTTCAGCATATTCCTGAGGCAGGATGCACAGGAACTTTCCTTCATTGGCAAGGTAAAGTGGGTCGAGCCCGAGGAATGAACATCCTCCTGCAACTTCAGGCAGAACCGGAATCTTGGATTCCTCAAGCTCGCAACAAACGTTGGATGAAACGGTAATTTCATTAAGAGTAGTCGCCAGACCGCCACGGGTGGGGTCGCGCAAAACATGAATATCAGGAATTTCCTGCACCAATTTAACTAGTAGATGATTCAAAGCAGCACTATCACTCTGAACATTGGATTCAAGCGATAGTCCTTCTCTGGTTCCAAGGATAGTCAAACCGTGGTCGCCCATTGTCCCACTGACCAAAACAGCATCACCTACTGCCGCACGGTCACCACTGGGAGCTGGATCGGCAATAATTTCACCGACTCCGGTGGTATTGATAAAAATCTTATCAACCATGCCCTTGGGAACAACCTTGGTGTCACCGGTTACTATATTCACCCCGGCATGCCTGCAGGCTTCGCCCATGGATTTGACGATTTTTTCAAGATCATCCATAGGCAACCCTTCTTCAATTATATACGCGCAAGTCATATACTTAGGGATTGCACCAAGCATTGCAACATCATTCACAGTACCGTGCACTGCCAGCGAACCGATGTCCCCACCGGGAAAAAAGATGGGATCAACGGTGAAACTGTCCGTGCTCATGGAAACCTTGCCTTTAATATCCAAGGTTGCAGCATCATTGAGCCTGTCCAATTCATCATTGGCAAAATGCTTAAGAAAAAGTTCGGAAATAAGTCTCTGGGAAGCCCTTCCACCGGAACCGTAATCAAGTAAAACTTTATCTGAGGACATATTAATCTACTTTGTATTTGAAGTAAGCGGCGCAGCTGCCTTCAGTTGAAACCATACAAGGGCCCACCGGTTTGGCGGGAGAACAAGCCTTTCCGAACAAGGGACATCCCTCCGGAGACATCTTGCCTTTGAGGACTTCACCACATTTACAGCCCGGAAGGGACGGACATTCGCCAATATCGAGATCAAAAATTTTCTTGGCATCATAATGTTCAAACTCTTTACGGAACTCCAGTCCACTGCCCGGAATCTTACCGATTCCACGCCAAAGAGCGTCGGATTCTTCAAAGACCTGATACATGACTTCAACCGCTTTGGGGTTACCATTTTCCGATACACCGCGCACATACTGATTTTCAACTACAGGGTGTTCAAGTTTCGAAGAACGGACCATCATCAACAGGGCCTGCAGGATATCCACGGGATCAAATCCGGTGACAACTGCAGGTTTGCGGTATTTTTCCCCGATAAAATCATAGGGATGGATACCGATTACGGTGGAGACATGCCCGGGCAGAATAAATCCGTCAATGCGGGTTTCCGGGTCGGAAATAAGAATATCCAAAGCAGGCGGAACCAGCTTATGGAATGAAAGTACCTTGAAATTTTCAAGTCCCTGCTGTTGGGCCATCAAAACCGTAGCGGCAATGGTCGGTGCGGTGGTTTCAAACCCGACACCCAGAAAAACAACCGTGCTATCGGGGTTGTTGCGTGCGAGATCAAGTGCATCAAAAGGGGAATAGATAATCTCAACCCGCGCACCGTCGGCCTGTGCATTTTTCAAACAATGCCCCTTATCACCCGGAACCTTGATCAAGTCACCGAAGGTGGCAACAATAACGCCATCCTTTCCGGCCAGATCGAGGAAAGCATTGACCTCTGATTCATGGGTAACGCAAACCGGACATCCCGGACCGCTGAGGTGGATCACTTCTTCAGGCAAAACAGAATGCAACCCGCTGCGGAAAATTGAGACCGTATGAGTCCCGCAGACCTCCATGAACCGGATATCCCCTTCCAGCTCGTCCCGCAAACGTGCCAGAAGATCCTTACAAAGTCCCGGATCATTAAATTTATCCAAAATCTCAAGCGACAAGAAGCACCCCCAAAGTTAGTATTTCCTGAAATATATCACTCTCAGAGCCGTCATTACGGAAGTCCCGGTCATCAGACCTTTCCCTCGGAATTACGTATCGGACACATGGCAGAGCGATATATCTACCTCACAGATATAACTTTATAATTCATAAGCCTTTTGTTCTCATTATACCCATTCCCGTTCAGTAACAACCCCGTTACCACCAATAATTTATGGATCAAAAAAAGGCTCCCCCTTTCCGGGAGAGCCTTTTCAAATAAGCACAAAAGTGCAGCCGTATTTATTTGAGGCAACGGCTAATCACCTCGTTAAATTCCGCTTTGTCTATCGGCTTGGTCATAAAATATGTCGCCCCGAGAGATAACAGATTCGAAATATCTGAAACCCCTACAACAGCAGACATAATGACAATGGGCATATCCATGAACTGAGAATCCCCGCGCAAAGTCTGCACCAGCTGACGACCATCCATTTCAGGCATCATAATATCGGTTACGAGAACATCAAAACTGTTCTCTGCCTTCAAAGTTTCATAAGCATGCCTACCATGGGGGCTGACAAAAGGGATATGACCCAAATCCTCTACAAACCTTGCGGCAAGTTTCTGAGAAATTTTATCATCTTCAGCTATCAGTATTTTGTACATGACTCCCTCTTCAATCTTTTCGGATTCTTCTATCTGCGTAAGCCAAACCGATAACATTTGTAAAGGTCTATTCACAGGCTGCCGTTCCATATTCTTTTTAAAATCTATGGACCTACCCTTTTGAATATTGTAATTTACGTAGATAAAAACATAAAACAACTTAATTTTTTCTATCAGGAGCCGCCCCAATGGATGAAACAAACATCCTGCTCGAAACCGGGACAAACGAGCTTGAAATACTGGAATTTTATATTGACCTGCCTGACTCTGAAGATGGACCTGAAGAACGCTGCCATTTTGGAGTAAATGTCGCTAAGGTAATGCAGGTGATCGAAAGTCCGGAACTGGAACATCCTGAATCTGCCGAGCATCCCTGCTTTATGGGAACCATTCCTTTACGGCACCACATTCTTCCCGTGCTTGATTTAGCTGTATGGCTGGGTATGGAAAGGAAAAAGAACAAATATGATATCGTTATCGTAACAGAGTTCAGCCAGACAGTTTCAGGTTTTCAGGTCAGTGGAGTTACAGAAATCCATCGCGTGGGCTGGCAGCAGGTTCTCTCTCCGGACAAATTCATGAGCAGCCTCGATGAAAGCTGTATTGTCGGTATTGTCGAACGGGAAGACAGGTTCATTCAGCTGCTCGACCTTGAATCAATTCTTGCCGATCTGGACCCCAGCCGTGGAGGAAATCTTGAAGCACCCTCTGCAGTTGCAACAGAAGCATACAATGCTCTTGTCTGCGACGACTCCCCAACGATCCGGGCCATGCTTGAAAAAAGTCTCGATCAGGCAAATTTCAGACACACTATTGTCCACAACGGTCAGGAAGCGCAAAATACTCTCAAAAACATAAAACAAATTGCCAAACAGGAAAACAGACCGGTCAAAGATTACGTCGAAATCGTCATCTCCGATATTGAAATGCCACTGATGGACGGATTCAGTCTTGCCAAATGGATTCGTGCTGACCCTGATCTGAAAGATCTGCCTATCATCCTCTACTCCTCCATCATCACTAAAGAACTTCGGCATAAAGGTGAGTCGGTAGGAGCCAATGAACAGATTTCAAAGCCTGACCTTCATCTACTGCCAGAAAAGGCTATTCGTTTGATTGAAGACAGAAAAAACCGGTAATCTGATTTCCGACAATTATCTACATTGATTTTTAACAAACGGCCTGCCCGCGCAGGCCGTTTTTTCTTGCATGAATCTTAAAGTGACAATATCTTTCAGGCTCGTAAGCAAGTATTGAAACAATCCCTGCATGGAGAAAAATATGGAAGATGTAAGAGTATACGGCGATATTCATGGTCTGTCCGAAGAAGACTTCGAAGACCTCAAACTTGAACTGCCTTTTGAAAAAATCGTTTACAAAGACAAAGTACTGAACGTTGACTACGAAGGTCATTACATCGATATCGATGATTTCCTCGATGAAATGATCAAGAGGTTACCACCTGAAGGTTGGGCTAAAGTCGATTTCATTGATCACATTGATTGGAAACTGACCCGCTACGAAATTGAAAACAACAAAATGACTTCCCGCGAAGTTAACGTCGACGCGGTCCTCGAACCGACAAAAAACGAAGCAGGGCAAAGATAAATATGAGTTGATGCGCTCCGCGCTTTTAATGAATTATTCTGCCTCCAGCGGCTTAAACCCTTTAAAAAGGATTTAAGAATCCCAAACTTTTTTAGCAGGGCTTCGCCACTTCGTTTTTGAATTTGTCTCTAATAGAAAAAAGCCCGCCAGTTGTTCAACAGGCGGGCTTAAATTTTTTATGATCGTCCGATTTATTAATAGTTAATGATGCGCACTGCCGTGGCTTTCGGAGCTGTGTCTTCATCCACAATTTCGAACACTACTTTCTCGCCGACATTCAAGGTTTTGAATCCGTCACGAAGCACTTCGGAAAAATGAACATAAATATCCCGCCCGACTTCATCTTCGATAAAGCCGAATCCTTTAATATCATTGAACCAGCTGACAACTCCTTTTGAACTCATACAAAATCCTCATCAGTCGGATCAAGACTGGAAGCAGTTACAGAAACTTATTTCATGCGGAAAGTTATCCGCCCTCTGGTCAGGTCATAAGGCGATAGTTCCACTTTGACCCGGTCGCCGGGCAAAATGCGAATATAATATTTGCGCATTTTGCCGGAGATATGCCCCAGTATAACATGCCCGTTTTCAAGCTCAACCTTGAACATGGCATTGGGCAGTGCTTCCTGAACAATACCCTCTACTTCAATACCTTCTTCTTTAGCCATGGCTTCCTCCATCGCCAATTACAACTGCCGGTAAATACTCTTGCTGTTATTAAGCTACAACTTTTTTACTAATTTCCGGGTATTAATGCAATAACTAAACAAGAAGGAAGATAGAACTAATTTTTCAAAGAATGTCCCAACCGATCAATGGCATTCAGAATTTCTTCCACCAGATCATTAAGCGAGCGACGGTTCACTGCACTGGACGGAATTCCCTGCGGATAAGAGTTGCGCATTAATTCGCGCTGCTCATCATCAAGTTTGTCCCACTTGTTGAGAACGAGAATGGTAACAACATCATCCAGATTCATATCAGCGACAATGTTATTGACCGCGTCGATCTGCTCGCCCACTTCTGGATGTGATGAGTCGCAAACATGGAGCAATACATCCGCAGCTTCCAATTCTTCCAAGGTAGCACGGAAAGCTTCTTTGAGTTCCACGGGCAACTGACGAATAAATCCAACTGTATCAGTCAGGATTAATTCCTGTTCACGGGGGAAACGAATACGCCTGCTGGTAGGATCGAGGGTGGCAAAGAGTTTGTCTTCGGCCAGCACTCCGCTGTTGGTCAGAGTGTTAAGCAAAGTGGATTTGCCCGCGTTGGTGTAGCCTACCAGGGAAACAACCGGCACACCGGCTCTTGCACGACGCTCACGGGTGAAGCCACGCTGGCGGCTGACCTTTTTGAGTTCCTTACCCAGCTTGGTCAGCTTGTCTTTAATGCGGCGGCGGTCAATCTCAAGTTTGGTTTCACCGGGACCACGGCCACCAATTCCACCCATAAGCCGGGACATAGCCCGGTTCTTACCGACCAGACGGGGCATGGTGTACTTCAGCTGTGCCATTTCAACCTGCAATTTACCGGCGCGGGTTGTGGCGTGCTGAGCAAAAATATCGAGAATAAGCTGGGTGCGGTCAATGATCTTCCGCTCGGTCAGCTTGGCGAGGTTACGCATCTGAGCGGCAGAAAGTTCCTGGTCAAAAAGAATCACTTCCGCATCCGCCTGCAGCGCAATAACTTCCAGCTCCGCCAGCTTACCCTTCCCCATAATGAATTTGGGGTTGAGTTTGCGAATGCGCTGCACAAGACGTCCTTCCACTTTCAGACCTGCGGTATCGGCAAGGTCTTCCAGCTCATCAAGTGAACGTTCCTGCACGGACTTAGGGTCCTGCGAAACACTGACCACGATGGCCCGCTCACGTTTATCCGTGGTGTCGCGGGTACGGTCCGCACGGCGGAACTCATCTTCAAGAGCCTTGATCTGGGACGGAAGATCCATGTCTGCACGATCCCAGCGAACCGGGGGCAGCTGTTCATAAGGTTTCTCTGCTGCTCCGGGAGGAAGCAGGTAGGCGTATTGCACAAAGTCAGGCTCACCGTGCGGATCGGACGCCACAACGGTAACACTGTCCAGACGCAGGAAAACCATATCCATGAGGTCTTCCTCGGATAGGTTCTCACCGGAAATATGTGTGTGCAGAAGCCTTAAACCGCGCAAACGCCCTTCGGACTGACGTGCTCGCGGCAATTCAGGAATGTAGATTGAACCCGGATCACCGACCAGAATCATTTCCGGTTTGCCCTGCCTGTTGACCAGTAGACCAATCTGGCGTCCGATTTCATGACTAAGAAAAGAAAGCTCACGAGCCTGCTCGTTAGTGAACCCGTTGGGTTCATTGTAACGACGGTCCGCAAGACGGTTGATGCGTTTCAACTCACTGGGCTTAAGGCCCTGAGTATTTCCTTTGGCTTTAAGAGCTATGGGAGTTCTCCATTTTGATGCGCTTCGCGCTTATTGATAAAAAATTTCGCCTCCGCCGACTTAAACCATTTTGCAAAAGGGCTTAAGAATCCAAAATTTTTTATTTGGCTTCTCAGTCTTTATATTCGAAGATCATTTAATACGCTACTTGCAAAGTACAATTAAAAAGTCTTTGAACTAAAAGGGAGGGGGAATCTGGGAAAGTGGAGGCAAATGACAAAGAGCGTGCCATAAAAATGACACGCTCCTTAAGAAAACTAAGCGTCGTGATCTGCCAGATATTTGGCGATCATGGAATCGTATTCAGAGACAAGCGCAAAAGTTTCCGCGGCCAGATCTTTCCTGAGCGCAAGCGAAACTTTGCCGTCATTATTCTTCATGTCTTCGAGAATACGGGGATAGTGCACCGGACTGGGGACAACCAGAACAGAGTGAAAATTCTTGGCCGAAGCGCGCAGCATGGTCGGACCGCCGATGTCGATCTGCTCGACAGCGTTCTTCAAATCCTGCCCTTCGCTTACAGCCTTGGCAAAATTGTACAGGTTGACGCAAACCATATCAATCGTCTTGATGTTATGCTCATCAAGAGTCGACAGGTGTTCCGGGTTATCTTTGTCAGCGAGGATTCCACCGTGCACGCTGGGGTGCAGGGTTTTCACGCGACCGCCCATGATTTCAGGGAAGCCGGTAACATCACTTACAGACTTGACCTCAAGTCCGGCATCAAGAAGCATTTTTCTTGTGCCGCCGGTGCTGATCAATTCCACACCGAAGCCAGCTAACTCAGCCGCAAATTCAGCAAGCCCGGATTTATCAGTAACACTGAGCACTCCGCGCTTTACAGGCAACATATCCATAACACATCTCCAGAAATTGTTTTTTGTGGAGTTGTGCCGGATTTATGCACTAAAGGCAAGTTCCGGGCCGATCTTTTCCCGCCGATAGCTGGTCCCCGTCCCCGAACCACACGAACAGGGACGGGACCAACCGGGAGGGGAGTCGGCTATATGTAAAGAATCTGTGTGAGCTAAATCTGGCTCAGCAGTTCCTTAGCCGCTTCATTTGCGGGATCCTTTTCAAGGATCATTTCAAGCTGCTCAACAGCTTTGTCCTTCTGCTCCATGCAGATATAGAGACCTGCGAGAGAATAGCGGACTTCATGCTTCTCGGGGTCAACTTCAAGATACTTCTCGAGGTAAGGAATGGCTTCAGCCATCTTCTCTGCCTCGTGACCGATCCTGATGATACCGAACAACGCAACCATGTTGCTGATATTGCTGTCGAGAGCCTGAGAAAAGTTTTCAAAGGCTTCGTCCTGACGGGAGGTTTCCATTTGGATGAGACCCATTCCGGCAAAGCTCTTATCGGTAGCTTCTACCGAGTGTGCTTTCTCGTACAGGGACATGGCAGTATCATACTCACCGCGCTGAACTGCGATGGTTGCAAGACCGATATAAGGGTCGGGATGCACACCATTAGATCCGGCAGCCTTCTTGTAGTAATCTTCAGCCTTATCCAGTTCACCCATGAACAGATAGCACTCACCGAGTTCCTTGTTAATTTCATAATCTAAATGGCTCATAATTCCCCTCCGGAAATTTTATTTACCGCTGGACGATCCAAGGCGGCATTTTTTTCGACCCCTGAGAGTCTGCCTGATTTAATGCATACCCCGTGCCAAACCCAAAACAATAGTTCTACATTATAATATGGGACGAAATTCAACCGCCTGATTTCCGACACTTTGCCAGAACAGAGCCGTCAGTTCGATAAATTACTCTTTATTTTCAACTACATACAAACTTGGAACACCTTTTGCTTAAAGAAAAACACAAGAAAACTACCAATATTTCCTAGTCCAGAAGGACACCGGGAATTTTTTGCAGGAGGATATAAAAATGAAAGGACTTTTCGGAAGCCACATAGAATTGACAGGCAAAGTACTCGACATGAGACTCCAACGTCAAAACCTCGTCTCCTCCAATCTGGCTAACATCAACACCCCCGGCTACAAAGAGAAGAAGCTGGAGTTCGAAGAAGACCTCCAGAAAGCCATGGGCCTTGATGCCAAAGGCAAAATGACCAGAACCAGCAAAATGCATATCCCTACTGCTTTCGATGCAAACAACTTCGAAGGGGACGTTATTTCAAAGTTCGAGCCAAGAGTTATCCACGGTGAAAACCGAGTTGATATGGATAAAGAAATGGTCACCATGGCCAAGAACACCATGTATTATAATGCTCTCTCCCAGGTTATCGGGAAAAATTTTCAGGGCATGAATAAAATTATTCAGAGTGGAGCAAGATAATGGATTTCTTCACAGCACTTGATATCGGAGCCTCAGGGCTGAAGGCCCAGCGAGAGTACCTGAACGTTGTATCCATGAACATGGCTAACGCCAGGACTACACGGACAGCCGAGGGCGGACCTTACCGCCGCAAAAGTGTTTCCATGGAGTCCAGCCCGGTCCTCTCCCCTTTCGAAACTGCAATGGACCAGCAGCTCAACCAGCAGCTTCGGGGCGTTACCGTCAGAGGCATTGTTTCCGACACCCGTCCCTTTAAAGAGGTTTACGAACCCAACCACCCGGATGCGAACGATAAAGGCATCGTCAAATATCCGGACATCAACGTGGTCGAGGAGATGGTCAACATGATCACCATCAGCCGATCTTACGAAGCTAACGCGCAGGCAGTGGACTCCGCCAAAAGAATGTTCAACCGCGCACTCAGAATCGGCATGGGCCAGTAACATCAGGCTGACTGATAAAAGACAGATTTCCGACTATCGAAAAAGGAGCAAACCATGGCAATCAGAAACGTAGCAATGCAGGCATACACCAATGCCATCCAGAATCAGCAGAAGTTTGACAAGAAGTTCGACAAAACCATGGAGCTTAACAAGGCCGAGCCGAACTCTTTTTCCAACACCCTGACCGACTCCATCAAAGGCGTCAACGAACTGCAGGGCAAGAAAAAAGCCATGATCGAAGAATTTGCCTCCGGTAAAACCCAGAACGTTCATGAACTGATGATCTCTCTGCAGAAAGCAAGCGTAGCCATGACCATGACCAGCACTGTGCGCAGCAAAGTAATGAGCGCGTACCAGGAAGTAATGAAAATGCCTTTCTAAGTCTGACAGCCCCGCTCCTTTACCTGTCATACTATCAATAACTGTCTCGGGAACTCCTCTATGGAGTCTCCCGTGACAGCTTTCCTACATCCCTATCCGAGCTGACATTTTTTTGTCACCCTCCCTCTCTCAAGTTTAACTTCGCCAAAACCTCTCATACAACACACTTAATTTACAGCACTATTGACCAATGGCATACCATATGCTTAAACAAATGAAAAATCGTCAGGAGTTTAAGTATGCCAAATTTCGTCGCTGAGTATATGAGTAAGTTCCAGAATTTCTGGTCTGACCGCACTGTTTCACAGAGAATCATGATCGGTGGGCTTGCGGCCACAGTGGTCATAGCATTCATCCTTATGGTTTTCTGGCTCAACCAGACCGAATACCGAGTTCTCTACACCAAGCTCTATGCAGAAGACGCTTCCCGCGTTGTATCCATCCTGCAGTCTACCAAAGAGCCTTACAAAATTGAGGACAACGGCTCGACCATTCTGGTTCCTGCCGACAAGGTCTACGACCTGCGGCTGAAAATAGCAGGAGAAGGAGCTCTTCACGGTCAGGGTATCGGTTATGAAATTTTCGATGAGGTCCAGATCGGACAAACAGACTTTATCCAGCGAATAAACTACCAGCGAGCTTTGCAGGGTGAACTGGCACGTACAATCAGCGAATTCCCGCAGGTTGAGCGCGCCCGGGTACATCTGGTTCTTCCATCAAAGTCCCTTTTTATTGAAGAACAGATTGATCCTTCTGCATCAGTAGTACTTAAGCTTCGTGACGGCGAAAAACTTTCCGATAAGCAGGTCAAAGGCGTTTTGAACCTCGTTGTTATGTCTGTTGAAGGCCTGAAGCCCGCACACGTAACCATTACCGACATGCGCGGTCAGGTTCTCTACCAGCCTGAAGATGACGGTGGGCTGGGCCTGAACATCACCAACAGCCAGCTCGAATACAAGTCCGGCCTTGAGTCCAAAATTGAACAGCGCATCCAGCGCCTGCTCATGCCTATCGTAGGCCCGGACAAGGTTATCGCTAAAGTAAACGCGGATCTCGACTTCAGACAGCGCACCATCAAGACAGAAGCATACGATCCTGACGGTCAGGTAGCACGCTCAGAACAGAGCAGCGAAGAAACTACCCGCGGAACCGCAAACGTAGACGGTGGCGTACCTGAAGCAAACTTCAGGGGTGACGGTTTCACTGGAACCGCTACTACCCAGGACTCCACACGTGAAACCCGTACAACCAACTATGAAATCAACAAAGAAGAACAGCAGATCATCGTTCCGGTCGGCGAACTCAAGCGCCTCAGCGTAGCGGTTATCGTAGACGGTACTTATGTAAAAGATCCTGAAACCGGCGAAATGGTCTACACTCCCCGCTCTGCTGAAGAAATGCAGCGTATCAGGGAACTGGTCAGCTCCGCAGTAGGTTACGACGAAGTACGCGGTGACATCGTAGAAGTTTCCAACATGTCATTCGGCATGCAGGATCTGTTCGGTGATGAAGGCCTCATGCGGACCATGCTTGAGTACGCACAACGCCTCGGTAAGCCTTTCCTCAACGGTCTGCTTATATTCCTCTTCCTGATCCTCGTAGTACGCCCGGTTGTCATGGCCCTGATCAAGCCCCGTGTATCTGAAGAAGAAATTGACGAGGTTGCCGGACTGCCCGAAGCAGGTGACAGACTCGCAATTGATGAAAGTGATCTTGACGAAGAGGCTCTTGATACGGCACGTAGACTGGAGAACGCCAAGGCTCAGGCTCTGCAACTCTCGGAAAAGAACATGGATCAGGCTGTGCAGGTGCTGAAGAGCTGGCTGAAGCAGGAGGCAGCTTAAATTGTCAACGCCGTTCACCGGTAATCAAAAAACAGCAATCGTACTTCTTGCCCTTGGGGACAAGTTTACCGCTGAATCCTTCAAGCGCATGAACCGTCAGGAAATTGCCGACGTGTCAAAAGCCATGCTTGAGATGGATTCAGTACCCAAAGAACAGGTTCTGGAAGTACTTAAAGAGTTCAACGAAACTCTGGCATACGGAGCTGAACTGCTCATGGGTGGCGCCGATCAGGTTAAAAGACTGCTCAGCAAATCCCTTGACGAAGAAACCGCAAAATACATTCTGGATAAGCTCGACCTCGAAAGCGGACCAGCTCCGTTTCAGGAACTCCAGAACGTCAGTCCCAAGATTCTGGCACAGATTCTCAGGAACGAGCACCCGCAGACACTGGCCCTCATCATCGGCCATCTGCACCCGGATCAGGCAGCGGACCTTATATCCAACCTGCCCGGCGGCGTAAGAGCCGAAGTGCTTATGAGACTCGCCAAACTGGAGGCTGTTGCTGAAGAAATGCTCATGGAAGTTGACAGAGTGCTGCAAAGCCAGCTCATCGCCATGGGTGGTAAAGAAGGTAAAAAAGTGGGTGGCGTACCCGCAGTAGCGGAAATCCTCAACGCCGTAGACCGCTCAACTGAAGAGGAAGTTCTTTCAGAGATCGAGGAAGAGTCCAACCAGATGGCTGAAGAAATCAGGAACCTCATGTTCGTTTTCGAAGACATCAAAGGACTGGACGACCGCGCTATCCGCGAACTGCTCAAGGAAGTTTCAAACGAAGAGCTTACCACCGCACTCAAGGGTGCCTCCGACGATTTACAGGAGCTCTTCTTCAAAAACATGTCCGAGCGTGCTTCCAACATGATCCGCGAAGACCTCGAAATCATGGGACCTGTAAAACTTTCCGATGTGGAAGGTGCACAGCAGAATATTGTCAAGAACATCCGCCGCCTCGAAGACGAAGGCCGGATTATGATCAGCAGAGGTTCAGGAGATGTCTTTGTCTAAAGCAGAAGACAATAAGTTCTACACCGGTAGAGTCATCATGGGTCTTGATTCCAATAACAAGACCCAGGAGATGACTATACAGGAGATGGAAGGCAAGAAAAAGCCGACCTGGAACGAAGACACCGACCGCGAATATTATGAGCGGGTCAAGGCTAAAGCCCAGAACATGGCCAAGGAAATCATTGCCAAGGCCATGGCTGAGGCCGAAACTATCAAAGCCAATGCGCTGGCCGAAGGTTACGCCGCCGGCCAGCAGCAGGCTGCTCAGGAAGCAGAACAGCACATGATAGGTTTCAGCCAGCACCTGAACCAGACTCTGCAGGGCATTCAGGAACAATCTCATAACGTGCTCATGTCCCAATCTGCCGACGCAATCTCTCTGGTGTTCATGGTCATTGAAAAGACACTGGCCGTGGAAATGGACAGCCGCAGGCAGGAAATTCTTGCAGCCCTACTCGATGAATCCTTGAACCGCATAGATTCACTGACCCAGCTGGTCATCAAGGTCTCCCCGGCAGACGCTGACATTATCGGCCCCCTGCTGGAGCAGGCCCAGTCCGAACACCCTGACCTCGCCAAATGGCGAGTTAAGCCCGACCCGGCAATCGACAACGGCGGTATCATTCTTGAAGCTGCCGACGCCATGATTGAAAACACCGTCACCTCCCGCTGGGAAGGCGTACAGGAAATACTTGGACAGCTTACCCCCGGAACAGGAGAATAGACATGGCCGACATGAAGGGTTGCACAAAACTTCTTTCAGCCCTTGATCCCTGCCGCAGCTATGGCCGGGTCAGCAAAGTTGTCGGCCTTATTGCCGAGGGCAAAGGCATCAAGGCCCCGCTGGGTTCCGTATGCCACCTCATACCTGAAGCAGCAGATCCTATTGCCGCTGAAGTTGTTGGATTTAAGGACGGAGCCTGCCTGTTCATGCCTTACGGGGAAATGCACGGCATCAGCCCCGGAAGCCTGATCAAGAACTCCAGTACTCCGCCCAAAGTTCCCGTCGGAATGGGGTTGCTTGGACGTGCTGTTGACGCTTTTGGCGAACCTATCGACGGCAAAGGCCCGATCATCCCCGAAAGCCTCAACGACCTGCACCGCGATCCACCGAACCCTCTTGAACGTCCCCGTATCAATGAACCCCTCGATGTCGGCGTAAAAGCTATCAACGGCCTGCTGACTATCGGCAAAGGCCAGCGTATGGGTATCATGGCTGGTTCCGGTGTCGGTAAATCGACACTGCTCTCCATGATGGCCCGCTATACTGTTGCCGACATCAACGTTATCGCCCTGATCGGTGAGCGTGGTCGTGAGGTTTTGGAATTTATCGAGCGAGATCTCGGCCCCGAAGGTTTAGCCAGATCAGTACTGGTAATCGCCACATCAGATAAAAGCCCGTTGATCCGCATGCGTGCGGCCTACACTGCCACCGCTATTGCAGAATATTTCCGTGATTTGAATAAAGACGTCCTGCTGATGATGGACTCGGTAACCCGTTTTGCCATGGCCGGACGTGAAGTAGGTCTCGCAGCAGGCGAGCCTCCGACCCGTGGAGGTTACACGCCGTCAGTTTTTGCCCAGCTGCCCAAGCTTTTGGAAAGGGCCGGAAAAAACCCGCACGGTTCTATCACCGGAATTTACACAGTACTGGTTGACGGAGACGACTTCACCGAACCTATCGCCGATGCCGTGCGTTCAATTCTTGACGGCCACATCGTGCTTACACGCGATCTTGCTGATCAGGGACACTATCCCTGTATCGATGTTCTCAAGAGCGTAAGCCGTGTTCGTGGCGATATTGTTCATGGGGATATTGTCGCTGCCGGACGCAAGGTCCTCGGTCAGCTAGCAACTTTCCGCAAGGTAGAAGATATGGTCAACATCGGTGCATACCAAAAAGGGTCCAACCCTGAAATCGACACCGCCATACAGATGGTTCCTGCCATCAACAGCTTTCTGCAACAGCTAATAGAAGACAAGCAGACCATTGATGAAAGTTACACAAAATTAATGGAGCTGGCTTCGGCCAGCTAGCTCCTACCTGCCACAATCAAAAAATCTACCTAACCCGTAGGGAGCTATATTTTTTATGGATGATTCGGAACTTCTCTGCTAAAATATATTTTAAAGTAGAGCAATTAGAACAATAAAAACGACGATGGTGTAATGACAAAACTCTTCCGAAACATCTTCACTATCCTTGCCGCTTTATCCATATTAATTCCCACAACCCCAGCCTTCTCTTCTTCCCTTATAGTCACCCACTCTTCCAGTATGCCTCCTCTTTCATTCATTAATGATGAAGGACAACCGGACGGACTGCTTATTGATTTCTGGAAAGAATGGGCTCGATACTCCGGCGTAGAAATAATTTTTCAACTTCAGCCATGGAAAAAAGCTATCAACGCTGTTGTCACAGGTGAGGCGGACATTAATGCAGGGATGTATTATTCTTTGGCCCGGTCAGAAACAATGGAATTTGGAGACTACATATACCACATGCAGGGAGGATTGTTTGCCTCTGACGACTTTGTCGGAATGCATCCCTTGGATGGAAAGGAAAACTGCGGTGTCATCAAAGGCGATTATGCTAAAATTTTTATGATGGAACAACACCCCTTCACCCCGCTGACTCTGTTCAATTCAGCCTGGGATATGTTCCGTGCTGCAGCTGAGGGACGGCTTCGTTTGTTTGCTGCTGACTATCCGGTTGCAATTTACCAGATGAATAAAATGGGAATCTCAGACAGATTCAAGTGCATCAAGAAACTATACACCAGAAATCTTCACCCTACAGTAGGCAAACACAATAAGGATTTAGTAAAAATAATAAACCTGAACATGGCAGCCATCCCCAAAAAAGATAAAGAAGCTATTTTTC
Source organism: Maridesulfovibrio spiralis (SeqCode) (assembly GCF_048571135.1). Classification (NCBI taxonomy): domain Bacteria; kingdom Pseudomonadati; phylum Thermodesulfobacteriota; class Desulfovibrionia; order Desulfovibrionales; family Desulfovibrionaceae; genus Maridesulfovibrio; species Maridesulfovibrio spiralis (SeqCode). The sequence goes on from NZ_CP182344.1 coordinate 389,004, forward strand.
GCAAATGGCTCGATATCGACAGCAGCGAAAACAGCCTTGGCAGGAATGCAATAGGAATCGTCGGACTTGTATTGCTGATTATGGGATATCTGCACCGCACTCAGATAAAAGTAGCGATAGAAACTCTGAAAAAAAAATTACGCCCCACAACCTAACTGCCGGCTGAACCGGACCAGTTAATTGAAAGAGCCGTGACATCATCATCGAAGACGGGACGCACGCCTGTCTTTTCCTCTAATATATCTTCAATGTTTTCCAACTGCAGAGTATTGTTGCGCATCAACTCTTCTGCAATCTCTACAAACGGCTCAAGACTGAAGAAATCATCATTCATACGCCACTCATAACAACCGTCGGTAAACAGAAAAAGGCGAAGCGAAGACGAGAAGCTGCACTCAGACAAAGAGCAGTCAACCGGGAAAAAACCGAATGGCGGGACCTCAGCAGCAAGGGGTTCGCGCAATTCTCCATCAAGCATGACGAGGGCTGGACAATGTCCGGCACTCATGTACTTCATCACCCCTTTATTGAAATCAATATCAGCTGCAAACAGGGTCACGAAATAGCTGTCTTTGCCGATAAGATCCAAAAGATGCGAGTTGATCTGGTTCAGACTTGCTGAAAGATCATTATGGTTTGCCCCGTCCGCCTTAAACAACGTACGGACAATAGCCATAATGAATGCCGACTGCGGTCCGTGACCGGAAACATCGGCCATAATCACCCTGACAACACCTTCCTCCAGACCGAACACATCATAATAGTCACCACTAGCCCGTCCGGACGGGCGGTACAGACTATTGATATCCAGCCCATCAATTACAGGGATGACTGTAGGCAGCAATTTATCCTGTAACCGTGCGACCAGTTTAACCTCATCATCAATAATGTCATACGCCTTCTGCAGGCTGACATTTGCCTCCTGCAACTGCCTTGTAAGCATTACCTGCCTGATGGCAACACCAACTCTGGCTTTAAGCTCAACAACATGGAACGGTTTGGTAAGATAATCATTGGCCCCGCTATTCAAAGCTCGAGCCTTGATTTCCTGTTCATCCTGTCCGGTAAGAACTATTATGATAACTTCCTTATCCCCGATGACGTTACGGACTTTCTCGATAACATCGAAACCATCCATTCCCGGCATAAGAAGATCCAGCAAGATCACGCTGGGCCTGATCTTCATATACTGCGTTATGCATTCAACACCATCTGCGGCAGTTTCCACATCATAGTCGCCTTCCAGAACACGGGTCAGAAAATTCCGCATGGTAGCTGAATCATCAACTACAAGAATTTTGGGAACTTCTTCATCCGTCTGAACAAGGTCACTTTCACTCACCAGATACCTCCGAGCCATTAATTAACACAAAGATCCGTAACGAACTATATTATGGAATAGTACCACAACTCAAGGTGATTATGTAGTATAATCAGAGTCCTAATTCTTATTCGGCAGATCGGGAATCCCACCGCCAGAATTAGACTCTATCCCCCAACAAGATTCAGCGGCAAAAGATGATTTTCCGCCAAGAAGTTTAGTTAAATAAGCCAATCCGCATAAGTTCACACTCTTACCCTCGGCAGCATGACACTCCAAGGATTCACTGATGAAAGTCAGGGCATCTGAAATATTATTCATTTCTGCAACAACATCTTCAAAAGATTCACTCATACATATTCTCCGTGTGTATTTTTGATAAATTCAGACTCGCAATACACGCACAAGTATATTCCAAACTCTATTTTGTCTACATAAATATGAATTTTTATCAATAGATTAGCCTATTTGCGGGATAAATCACATTTTAATATTTTAAAATATTTTACCAAAATAAAAACATGAATAAATTATCTCAGCAACAGCCGGAAGCACAAACTAAAGATACACACAAACTAAAGACTTAGAACATATATCCATACAATAAAAACAAAAACAACAATAAATACTACGCACAAAAAGACAAAGCACAAGTAAAGCAACACAAATTTAAGATTGAATCTACATACAAGCTTAATATAAGACATGAAAGTAAAAACTAATAAACCACCGACACTATTCAGACCAGCGTCAACGATCCACAAAATCAAAAGCCGGAGCATTTAAATAATGCACCGGCTTTGTCAAAAAAATATATTTTAGAAGTGGAAACCCGCCCCACTCATTTATTTCAAAGGTCCAGCTTTAAATAGTCACAGCATCAAAATACATTTTATTCAAATCAAACATCATGGCTTTATCTTTAAGCCCCGGCTCCTGCCCACTCAGTATCTTCAGAATCTCTCCGGCCTGCATACCTACAGCGGTCAATATTGCCGGAACCTGAGTTCCCAATTCCTCTTCCTGTCCATCACTTGAACCGAAAAAATCAGAAGGTGAATTTCCTCCAGGATAAACAGTCGACACAACCCCTGCCCATCCAGCAACAGAAGCAGTAACCATAGGAACACCTTCCTTGGCAGCAGCACCCTTCAGCATATTACGGTAAGTCAGCCCGCCAAGACAGTCAGCAACAAGGTCAGTCCCAGAGATAAAAGGCTCAAAATCGTCTTCAATATACTTGGAACGCACATCAAGAAAAACAGCCGGATTAACCTCGCGCACCATTTCAAAAGCAGCTTCGCTTTTTTTGCTGCACAAAGAATTCTCGGCGGCAAGTCTCTGCCTGTTTAAGTTCGAAGGCTCGAAAATGTCTCCATCGCAGGCTATTATGTGTCCGACCCCGGCTCGAACCAAAGCCTCAAGAAGATGCCCGCCAAGTCCACCAAGCCCTACCATGGCAACTTTAGAGAAGAACAGCCGTCTCTGTTCCTCGGCACTGAAAGTAGACAGATTCCGCACATACCTCTCCGGGACCGCTCCGGTAGAAAAAACTTCACGCTCAACACAATGCAGATCTAAACCCAATTCACGGGAAATCTCCCTGATCACAGCATGGGGTGCAACCAACACTTCTGCACCGGAAGAGTAATTTTTCTCAACACAACGCCCGCCGAGCATGACTTTCACTTTAGTTTCAATACTCATATATAGTCTCCCTGTAACCAACGATAATAAACTGTCAGACAACTCAAGTCAAAACGAACAGCAAACTGGAGCAGGAAAAGATGACACAGAATCAAAGGTCTGCTACTTCTTTGCACATGAAAAATATGATTGAGGAACTATCCAATGTCGCACGCAAAGCTGGTGCAGCCATTATGGAAGTGCGCAGTAAGGGTTTTGATGTCCAGAACAAAGACGACAAATCCCCGGTGACCGCAGCGGATATTGCATCCAATAAAGTTATCACTGAGTCTCTGGCCGAGCTTTACCCCAGAATACCGGTTCTTTCCGAGGAAGGAATTAAAATTCCCTACGCGCAGCGGAAAGAGTGGAAAGAATTTTTCCTGGTGGACCCTTTGGACGGAACCAAAGAATTCATCAAGGACAATGGCGAATTTTGTGTATGCATTGCCTTCATGCGTGATAACCGTCCGGTGCTGGGCATTGTATACGCCCCTACTCAGGATGCCCTCTATACCGGAAGCATTGAAACGGGTGCACAGGTCAGCAGACAGAGCAAAGAAGCGGTAGCAATTTCCACAGCCTCCCCAGCGGAGGGAGAAGGACAAATAATTGTCGGCAGCAGGTCGCATCCTTCACCTGAACTGGAAGATTACCTAAAGGATATAAACGTTGCGGAAGTAAAACCAGCGGGAAGCGCCATCAAGTTCTGCCTTGTAGCAGAAGGCAAAGCCCATCAATACCCGCGTTTTAACCCAACCATGGAATGGGACACTGCAGCGGGACAGGCTATTTTAGAAGCCGCAGGCGGAACCATGCGCGGGCTCGATGGGAAAGAATTCCCATACAACAAAGAAAATCTTAGAAACGCAGGCTTTATCGTCAAAGCCTGATTGAGGATCGAAATATGCGTTACGTAGTACTTATTGCATTGCTGCTTATGGGTGGATGCACGTCATGGCAGAACCCGACTCTGGATCTTTCTGAAAATAGAAGCGAACGATTCAAAATTGACCGCGCCCAGTGCCGGGAAAGAGCACAAAGACAGACCCACGCAGCACCTGATAACGACCTGCCCGAAAGAACGTACAGTCAGGATCAAAACCTATCCACCAATGAAAGCAAAGTCTTCCAGCGCTGCATGAATGCCAAAGGCTGGATAAAAAAATAAAAGACGCTTCTATCCCACCTAAAAATGAAAGCCCGCCTTTATTTTAAAGACGGGCTTTCATTTTTTAATCACGAAGCTTGAAATAATCTTCCCTGGCTCCCCGGAACGACACCCTGCCCTTCTCAATTTCAAGGACATGGGAAATTGAAGGGATCAATTCTTCCTCATGATGTGTGACATAAACCATCGCGACCCCGGCTTTGGCAAGCAGTTCCAGAAGCTGATAAATCTCCCGGCGCGATTCTTCATCTACCCCAGCCAGAGGTTCATCAAGAAGAAGCACGTCCGGCCCGGAGGTCAGCGCACGGGCTATGAAAGCTTTGCGCAGCTGCCCGTAAGAAACCTGCTCCATTGGTCTTTGCGCCAGATCTTCTATCCCGAAAAAGCGCAACCACTCCCAAGTCTTTTCCCGCATTTCGTCTGAAATTTCATCCAGAATTCCGGCTGAAGCAAAAAAACCGGAAATCACGACATCAAAAATCGGAATAGGCTTACCTACCGCTTCACCGAATGAAGCCTGCATGGAAGCTGAAACCATTCCCATGCGACCACGCACCGAACGCAGATTAGAACCACGCTCCGGAAGACGTTCCATCTCATCCTCAGCAGCGTAAGCTGCGGCGTCTCCATAAAGAAGTCTCAGCAAAGTAGACTTACCGGCTCCGTTGCGTCCCAACACCGCCCAGTTCTCGCCCCCGGACATCTGCCAGTCGATGTTCTGCAGCACCGTTTTACCAAGAAAGACAACGCTGGCATCATTAAGACGGAACAGCTTACGGCCCGGCTCGATGCAGTTAACTTCCGGCAGGGTCCTTTTGAACTCTCTAGGGCTGGCACAGGCAACATCCTGACCTTCTCCGTCCTGACAACGATCAATTTTACCGTCACGGATATAGATGGTTTTATTAATGCAGGAAGGCAGCTCTTCTTTACGGTGCGCGGAACAGATAATTGTTGTTCCATTAGCTGCTGCAGTATCAATTGCCCGGACTATCTGCTCACGGGACTGCTGGTCTACACCTTCAAGAAATTCGTCAAGGATAAGGATTTCCGGTTCAGCCATAAGTGCTCGGGCAATAAGGATTTTGCGGCCTTCACCACGGGACATTTTGACCATGCTCCGCTGGGCAAGATCGAGCATACCCAAACTTTCCATAAAATCACGAACCGGCTCATATTCACCTTCATCTGCGAGACGGTAGAGAAAAGGGGTATTATCTTTCCCTGAAAGAACCACCTCTTCACCAGTAACGTCCCAAGCCAGCTTTTCAAATATATCCTGATGCTCCGGGGAAATCATGCGGTAACGCTCAAGCGGTTCCAGCGGACTGCAGGTAATCTCATTTTCTACGCTGAATTCACGGGTGGTATCATCATCCGGCCACACTTCCCCGGCCAGAATCATCATCAAAGTAGTCTTGCCCGCGCCGTTAGGTCCCAGAACAGCCCAATGTTCACCTTCCCGGATATCCCAATCTATTCCTTCAAGAACAGGTCCACGGTCCAGTGTGAGAGAAAGATTCTTCATTGAAACCAATTTCGCGCTCATTGCAACCCCGCTTTATGATGAACTTAAACTTCTAAAATATAAACTAATATTAGTGATCAGGGCTAAACTTCTACTACTTAAAAACATCAAGCGCAAGTCAGCCGGAACACAAAGCGGCTCAGTACAAACCTAAAAAATTTCAAGAGCTAAAGCACATAAAAAACACATATGGTTGATATATTTCCTATTTGTTTTTATATGTAAATAAAATCATTTAATAATCAGGCAGGGAATCCATGTACAAATCTTCCGCCCGATCCATAGTACTCTTCTCAGCAGCGCTATTCATGCTCTGCGCAATGCTGTTCCCGACAGACCTGATCTGGGCAGCAGACATCAAAATTCCCGAATACATAGGAAGGGCCAATAATCCCTACATCCTACCGGACGGAAGCGGACCGGGCTTTTTCCAATGTGCAGCAATAGGGCTGGTAACCGGAATGCTCAGTGCTGCAATCGGTGCCGGCGGCGGTTTGCTGGTAGTCCCGGCACTGATGACTGCCGGAGTCAGCGGCATTTATGCCGTAGGTTCAGAGATGTTCCGCATGTTCATCTTCAGCACCATCCAAAGTATCCGCATGGGAGCCAACAAACGCATCAAATACATCCTTGCCCTGATCATGAGTCTGGGGACTGTTATTGGTGGATTAGGCGGGTATGCCCTCAACAAAATGATCTTCATCGCCGACCCGGCAGGTAACGACATTTTCATTTCTTCCATCATCGCCCTCTGGCTGATCATCTATGCCTTTATCATAATTCCCGACTTCAGGGATGATGCACACAAATATGCCCTTGAATTACTGCGTAAAGAAAAGGAAGAACAAAACAAGGCGGAAGCCATAAACTCTGCTCCGGAACCACCACCTGAAAAGAAGCCGGAAAAAAATGAGGAGGAAAAGCCAGAAGACAAACAGAAAGGTGAAGCAGCAAAAGAAAAAGATGCGTCCCCCACAACCAAAGAGCAAAAAACAAAGGCCAAACCTGACCCGGAACCGGAACCGCAATTCGAAGACGAACTCTACCCGGATGAAGAACCATGGGAAATCGCCCGCAGCCTGCGCAGCATGAAACTGCCGCCGTATATGGAATTTCCTTCGACCTTCAAAAAGGATGATGAAGATAAACTGGAACCGGCAGAACTTAGACGTGACGGAGAAGACCCCGGTCTGGAAAGCGAAGATCAGGACACGCAGGAGCGAATTCCGATTCTACCGATCTTTGTAATAACGATGGTCGGCGGTTTTTTCATGTCCATCACCGGGACCGGAGGCGCAATCATGACTTTTACGCTCATGACTAAAGGATTCGCCTGCGTAGCTGCGCTGGTAGCCGGAACCGACCTCGCAAGACTTGCGATCTCCACGGGCGGACTGACTCTGGGAGCATACGGCCTGAACGGGTTCATCAATATTTACTGTATCACCGGACTGGTCTTCGGAACAATCAGCGGGCTGCATCTGGGCAGCAAGGGGCTGAAAAATATCCTGCCCTACAGGGTCAAAGGACTGGTCTCCCTACTCGTGATCTCGGTGATCATCAATCGCATACTGGCCCTGCCCGCCCTACTGCGTAAGGCAGGGGCAAATATCGATCCGGGACTTGTTGCAACCTTTGATTCCAGCGGAACATATATCCTCTTGATCGGTGCGCTGATTTTCGGAGGCTGGATTTTATTTGCTTTCCTAAACGGAATTTATCAATCCTTACAACCCGTAAAAGAAAAAGGAGCAGACAAATGACCTACTCCTTTAAAACACTAACAATTTCTGCTGTTCTGTTGGTTTCCAGTCTAATTATTATCGGGGCCATGCACCTACCTATTTTCAGCGGCGCAGACGGTTTTGAAGCAATGGAAAGCTCTTTCAACTCACTGCGCAAAGGGGTGAAGCCCCCGTTTGACACACTGGAGAAACAAAACAAAGTAAATCTCGGCAAAAATATCAACATCACCTTAGTATTCCGCGATAACAACGAAGCACGAATAGTAACCATGATGTTCTTGCGTAACAAGCTGACCGTGACTCCGAAGGGACGAACGATCAACATCCAGGGAGACCTAGGCTACACCCTTAAATTCTTCATGCATGATATCCACCTGCTCTATATGAATAAATTCAAAGAACTTGAAAGCAGGTATTCAATATCTCCCACCTTATCCATGTACCTGATGAACCGTATCCTGCAAAAAATGGCTGCGGCGATGAGCAAGCAAAAAATGGACGAGCAGGAAAAACTCATCAAAAACATCCGCGAAAAATTGCTCATCCCGGCCTACAATTTGCGCGAGGCCTTACCAGTCAGTGAGACTTCCGGGTTTTCATCCATAACCTTAGGTACTTTCGGCATCCTGATTTTCGCCATTCTATGGGATATTTCTAATTTCCTCTTCTTCGGAACTCTGTCTTCGGAAAGTTTCATGAAAAACCTCCGCATCATGCTGGGCCGGGAATTATCAGATGCCGAGAAAAAAAGAATCGCCATCCGCAAAAAAAAGATGGCTCAAGCCATGCAGGCCCGTAAAAAGAAAGCAGAAAAAGAGAATAAGACTAAAAGCACCAGAACGAATAAGGATGCTCTAAAGAAAATGCCTGAGCCACAAATAAAATCGGAAAAACCTGCTGATTCGAAGAAAAAAGCAGTCAAGAAGAAAAAGGCAGCACCAGAAGGAATATCCCAAAAGCGTAAAACAAATAATGCGGCAAATCCTGAGGCACAACAAAAGAAAAAGACTGTAAAAAAGAAAACCCCTGCAACGCAAAAAAATTCACCAAACAAATCAGCTGAAGCAGCCCCCAAAAAAAGGGTCCGCAAAACAGATGAATCTCTGAAGCCGAAAAAGAAAGGGACAATTAAAAAGGATGCTGCCGGCAAAAAAGTAAAAGAGCCCACTTCACAAACTAAAAGCAAAAAAGTAACTACTCAACAGGGGAGAAAAAAAGCTGCGGCCAAAGCCAAACCGGAATCAGGCAACAAACCTGAAAGTAAACCTGCTGCAACTGCAGTAAAGAAGAGACCGGTAAAGCCCAAAAAAGCCGCTCAAAAAGAGATAAAACCTGATGAGCAATAAAAACTCCAGAATACCTGTCGCCTTCTTCCGTATCCTTGAATATGAATCCACATTCATGGATACGGCAGTGGCTATGATCATAGAGGAGTGCGGCCTCAAAATACCTCCGGGAGCCAAGGTGCTGGTCAAGCCAAATCTGGTTTCTTCCAAGAATCCTCTGGCCTGCACCCATCCCAACGTGACGATTTCCCTGTGCCGTTATCTGAAAGATTGTGGTGCACAAGTCACCGTTGCCGATTCTCCGGGATACGGAACGGCTGCACAGGTTTCCAATGCCATCGGAATGACCTCCGGGCTGAAAGAACTGGGACTAAAACCCAAAAGTCTTGGCCGCCCGGTTCAGCTCGACCTTTCTTTTGGCGAATCCATCGGAATCTCACGCGACGCTCTAGAGTCGGACATGATAATAAACGTGCCCAAACTGAAGGCACACGGTCAATTCGTGATCACCGGAGCGGTAAAGAACCTCTTCGGTACAGTAGTTGGTTTCCGCAAGGCTTACGCGCATACACGCTTCGGGGAAACTCCAGGATTGATGGAGAAAATGATCATTGAAGTGGCCAAATCGATGCCATTGGCCTTCAATCTCATGGACGCCGTCTACCCCATGCACGAAACCGGACCCATTAAGGGTAAACCATACCCCATGAACCTGCTGGCCGGTTCAACGAATCCTTATGCGCTTGATACTGCCCTGTATATGCTGCTCGGCTTGAGTCCCAAAAAAATTCTGCTTTGGAGGGAAAGCTCTCGCCAGAAAATATTCGGCTACCACCCGGAGCACATTGAATATGTTATCGAACCCCCTGACGATTTTGATACTACAGACTTCAAAATCCCAGAAAAATTAAGCCCCATGGAATTTGAGCCGGTCCGTTTTGTTAAAGGCCGTTTGAAATCATTTCTTAGTAGATTTGGTTAAACTTCCGGCGGCTAGACTCTCCCAAAACCTTTTACTATACTTGGTTATCTACACGACAAACAGCCTAAAAAAAGAGATTCCCTACATATGACCACCAGCAAAACTTTCCGCAGACTGCTCACCGTAACCGGACAGGTTCAGGGAGTCGGTTTCAGGCCCTTTGTTTACAAAACTGCTCTCAAACACAATCTTTCAGGCACAGTGCTGAACAGCCCTGAAGGAGTACTAATTGAACTGCAGGGTAATGCTGACGAGCTGGACGGATTTGATCGGAGCTTTAAAGACGACCTGCCGAGACTTGCCCGGATAGTGTCGCTAGAAAAAAAAGAGTTGGACGTTGTTGAAGGGGAGAAAAAATTCTGCATTCTGGCCTCTACCGTCGGGGAAGGACATTGCGTGCTGATCAGCCCGGACGTGGCGACCTGCCCGGACTGTTTCGCAGATATGAATGATCCCGGAAACCGCCGCTACGAATATCCTTTCACCAACTGCACCAACTGCGGCCCGCGCTACACAATCACCAAGTCCATTCCCTATGACCGCCCGGTGACTTCCATGGCCTGTTTTCCACTATGCGGTGATTGCCGCACCGAATACGAAAATCCGCTCGACCGCCGCTTCCATGCCCAGCCCAACGCCTGTGCAGACTGCGGTCCCAAAGTCTGGCTCACTGACAACAATGGTAACGAGCTGGCAGGGCCGGACACTGCCCTGCGCGAGCTGGCAAAACTGCTGGCTGCAGGAAAAGTTGCCGGAGTCAAGGGACTCGGTGGTTTTCATCTGGTTTGCGACGCAACAAATCCCAAGGCCGTGCGCACCCTGCGCCAACGCAAAAACCGCCCGGATAAACCGCTGGCGGTCATGCTCCGCGATGTTGATGAAGCAGCAAAGCTCGCCGACCTGAATGCAAATGACATTGAACTGCTCGAAGGACTGCAACGTCCCATTGTGCTGGCCCCTAAATCTGATGGTTATTCCCTTGCCCCGGAGATCGCACCGGATACGGATTTCATCGGTCTGATGGTTCCCTACACCCCGCTGCATCAGGTTCTGCTCAAATATTTTTCCGCACAAAACGAATCAGGCGAACCATCCGCGCTGGTCATGACATCCGGAAACATGAGTTCCGCGCCTATCTGCATCGGCAACCGTGAAGCCCTGCAGCGTCTCCCGGAAATTGTTGACGTATTCCTCTTCCATAACCGGGACATCCTCATCCGGGTTGATGACTCTGTGGCCCGCTCCGTACCTGAATTTGATGACTCACAGGAGCAGGAATCACGCACCGTTTTCATGCGCCGTGCGCGGGGCTACACGCCCTCCCCTGTTTTTCTTGCACAGGACGGACCCTGCGTACTGGGAACCGGACCGGAACTGAAGAACACCCTCTGCCTGACCAAAGGCGATCAGGCATTCAGCAGCCAGCATATCGGGGACATGCAGAACCTTGAGACTGCAAATTTCTGGAAAGAAATCCGGCTGCACCTGCAATCCATCCTCAAGGTCAAACCGGAACTCATAGTTCATGACCTGCACCCGGACTACCTGACCACCGGACTGGCCGAAGAAATTTCATTGGCTGAAAAATTGGAAACAACCGCCTTGCAGCACCACTACGCCCACATTCATTCCGTGCTGGCAGAAAACCAATTCAACGGCCCGGCACTCGGCCTTGCCTTGGACGGAACCGGGCTGGGAGAAGACCGCACCATCTGGGGCGGAGAATGTCTGCTGGTTGATAATGTAAAGCTGGAACACAAACGACTGGCCAGATTCAGCCACCTGCGTCTGCCCGGTGGCGAGGCAGCGGTCCGCGAACCATGGCGCATTGCATACGCCGCAGCCAAGGACCTCGGCCTTGATGCTGAACAGATTCCTGTACCGGAAAGATTCAAATCAGGACTCAAAATGTTTGATCAGGTGTTGGAAAAGAACATCAATTGCCCGCTGACCAGCAGCTGTGGCCGTCTTTTTGACGCCGTTTCAGCCATGATCGGACTCTGCTCAAATATTTCTTACGAAGGACAGGCCGCAATTATCTTAGAAAAAATTCAGGATATGTCTGAACAGGAAGCGTATACCAGCCCCCTGAACAAGTCTGAAGAACCATTCGAAATAAATACAGCTGAACTGTTCAAACAGGCATTCACAGATTTCCGGGCAGGAATCCCCCCGGCGAAAATCAGCCGCCGTTTCCACCGGGGCCTGATTCTCGGCCTCGCAGATTGTGCGGAAGCAATTGCCAGGCAGACCGGAATCAAGACTGTTGGATTAAGCGGCGGGGTCATGCAGAACCTGACCATCGCCGTGGAACTTCCGGTGGAACTCCAAAAGCGCGGCCTGACTCCGCTGGTCCACCGCAACCTGCCACCCAACGACGGCTGCATCTCACTGGGGCAGGCAGTTTATGGGCAATTATTGCTTAATAAGCCGGAATCATAAAAACTATTGTCTTTGAATAATTGCCTTACAATAGTTTTGACTATTGCTTTACAATGATAAGAACAAAAAAAGCCTCCATCGTTACCGATGGAGGCTTTTTACTAATCGCTGTTGAGCGGATAATTTCTACCAGCCCTTGTGGTTAAGAATATCTTTAACTTTTTCCTCGGTTTTTTCTTCAACGAGGATCATTTTTTTGGCCTGTGCCTTTTTGATTTTGTCAGTCAGCACATTGATATCGGCAGGTTTTTCAACGAAATCCATTGCGCCGAGTTTCATGGCTTCAATACCTTTTTCAACGGTTGCGTGCCCGCTGAGCAGGATAACCTGCATTTCAGGTCTGGATTTCTTGATATGCTTGAGAGCTTCAATGCCGTCGATTCCGGGCATCTGGAGGTCAAGAACGATTGCATCGAAACTTTCAGCATCAACTTTATCGAGAGCTTCCTGAGGGTTGGTGCATGCTGTTACCTTCATGCCGCGCAGTTCCATACGCTCTGCAAGACCTTCAACAAATTCTTTTTCGTCATCAACCAGAAGTACTTTTTCTGCCATGATCTTTCTCCGCCTGCATGGTGCAGTTTTAAAGTAATTAAAATTTAAAATTTAATATTTTTTCCTGCGGATCACCGGAAACTTCGGCATCCGCTTTATCGGCAATCAATCCAAGCTCGGCCAGACGGTCTTCAGCTAAAATATCACTCAAACCTGAAACCGCTAGGACACTCCCACCTCCAGAAGTGCTTAACTCAATACTGAGCTTTCCATCCTTTCCGGCACTATCCATCGCATACTCAAGACCCTTGGCTATAAGCATCTGGATAATAAACGGGTCACCTTTGCCCTTGACCGGACTGCCATCCACAATGTTGACCGTCACGCATTTGCGCGAAGCCATTCTGGTCAGCAGGGAGACAACCAGCGCACTCAGCTCCCGGTAATCAATTTCGCATTCCGGCATGTCCACACTGTGCGCAAACCGGTTCATGTTCTTGATTATTCCATCACCTCTTTTGACCTGTCCCTGAACCTTTTCAGCCAGCTTTGCCATTCGTTCAGGGTCCAACTCCATACCTTGAGCTGCCATGAGGGAGTAATCCTGCAGCAGTCCGGCATCTTCATTGATGATCGCCAGAACGTTCTTGAGGTCATGGGAAATGGCCGCGCTGATCTGCCCGAAAAAGCAGAGTCCGTCACGGTCTTTCTGCGGTACTGTTGATCCCATGCGCTTCTCCTTGTGGATGGTTAGTCAGATTCCAGAGCCAGATTGATTTTTTCCACCAGCTCTTCAATCTTTACAGGCTTGACCAGATAGCACTCTGCTTCGGCCGCTCCCGCATTGTAATCATCTTCCGAGCCATGCCCGGAAAGAAAAATATATTTCATACCCGGCCGGATGCTTTCCAACTCGACTCGCAGTTCCAGCCCACTCATGCGCGGCATTTTGACATCAAGAACCGCGAGGTCGTACTCATTATCCTTAACCTTGTCTATTGCTTCCGCTCCGGAGCAAACCCATTCAGCATCGAATCCACGAAAGGAAAGTCTTTCCGCAAGAGCTGACACCAGCTCTGATTCATCATCTACCAATAAAATCTTCATACTAATGACTCTCCCCATTCATATCGGGAACCTTGGGCAGCGAAAAGCTGAACTCTGTACCTTTCCCCAGCTCACTCTGTACGCGCATTTCCCCTCCAAGGTCCTGCACCAGCCCATAAGTAATGGACAATCCGAGTCCTGTTCCGCCAGCCTGTTTCTTGGTTGAATAAAACGGCTCAAAAATTCTTTTGAGATCCGAAGCGGGAATCCCGCAGCCGTTATCCTTTACCGAAAAATGTATCTGCCCTTTTTCACAAAGACTGACTTTAACGTGCAATGCTCCGCCATCCTTCATGGCCTGAAAAGCGTTGTTGATCAGGTTCAGCAGGACCTGCTCCAGCTTACCTCGGTCAGTCACAACTTCATAAATATTTTCATCTACGTCGACATTGATATCAATGCAGCGATACTCGGCTTCCTTATTCAAAAAGCTCAATACGGTATCAATCACCTTACGCGGATAAACCGGCCTGAATTCCATATCAGTCTGACGAGAAAAACCGAGCAGTCTTTTGGTGATACGCCCGCAACGCTCCACAGAATTCAACACTGAATCCACCAGCCCCAGCAAACGGTCATCCGCTTCGTAAGCCTTGCTGAAGGTGAAGAGATCTTTGAGCAACCCGGCTTTCTCATTAATAATAGCCAAAGGGTTGTTGATCTCATGGGCAACCCCGGCAGCGAGCCGACCGATGGAAGCCATTCGGTTATGGTGCTCCATCTGCTGCAAAGCTTTGGAGCGGGTCATATCCGCAATGTATATCCGTTCTACAAGATAAGATGCAACGGCCCACATTACCATGATAACTACTGCAACACTGATAATGGTAAACCAGATCACGGTGTCGCGGGAACTCTGCCAGCCGCCCATGAACTCGGCCTCAGTCTTCACATAAAGCAGGACGAAAGGCGTGTTCTCAAGATAAGCATAGCCGAGCATGGTCGGATCACCTTTGCGATAGGAAATTTCTTTAACTTTGGTACGGAAAGACTGCTCCGGAAGTTCAAAGCCGACTTTGGAAAAAATCTTGCCGTTCCATTTTGAAGGCGTCTGGAGCACACCCTCGCGGTTGACCAGAAAGACATCCTCTCCTTCTGAAAGATCAAGGGAAGACAGGATTCCGTTGAATTGCTTGGTATCAAGTGTAGCCCGCAAAATTTTGAAGCGGTCCTTCTTAACATCAATCATATGTTTGACGGCGATAACAAGGTGCGGACTATCGCGAAAACCAAGGAACACCTCACTTACGTAAATACCCTGCTCAACAGTCTGCTTGAACCAGTCCTGCCCGGCATACTCACGGCCTTCAAGCTTGTACGGTCCCACATAGGAAACCTGCTTGCCTTCCTTGTTGATTACCCCTAAATCCACAAACCCGCCAAAGCTGTTTTTCAGCGACTCCAGCATACGGGCCAATTTTTCGCGATCATCGAAGGAGCGAAAATCGTGCATTCCAACCAGCAGTTGCAAAGCTGATTTCCGCTCCTCCAGAAAGAAGGATACCGACCGGCGGGTATTGGACGTTGTCCTTGCCGCGTCGAGGGTATTCTCGGATTTGATCGCACCCCGGGTGACACTGAAGTCGATGGAGGCCATAATCAGGATTGGAACAAGAGAAACCGCAACTAAAAGTCCCATACAAAACTGCCAGATCCGCTTGTAGTCAAACAGCTGCTTGTAAGGTCCTGCGGTTTTAGTATCCGCGTCCCAGAATTCCGGCTTGAATATTCCTTTTATGTTCATGGCCAGCCCCGGAGAATTTATCGGTTAAGAGTTACGCGCCTTAGCGTAAGCATCTTTGAGAGTCTTGCTGAGTACATCAATATCGACAGGCTTGTTCAGGTAAGCGAACGCGCCGAGATCCATACAGGTCTTGCGGTCATCATCAGAACCATGACCGGTGAGGATGATCACTTCGATGCTCGGACGGTCGGATTTAACCCGGCGCAGAACCTCGATACCGTCGATGCCGGGCATCTTCAGGTCAAGAATCATTACTTCAGGCTCATCTTCCTGAACCACATCAAGAGCAGATTCACCGTCATAAACCACTGCGGAACCGAGATCGCGAAGCAGGAGACGTTCGGAAAGGGTCTTTACGAATTCGCGCTCATCGTCGACCAAAAGTACACGGGAAGGCAGTTCAAAATCCATGCGGCGATAAATGTCAGCCTCATAGAAGTCCTTGCCGAAAGTGACATCAACGCTCTTAACGCCTTCGAGCGGTTCAGCGATTTCACGCAGATCCTTTTCAAGACGCTCAACCATGAGCACTTTCTTATTGATGGAAAGGGTTACCTTACCGGCTTTCGCTTTAACGGAAACGTTGTGCCCCTTGCTTACCAGCTCAGTTTCAACATTAGCGGCCAGAAGGAAATCCTGCACAGCCAGCTTTGAGGCTTCTGTAACTTCAACAGCAGCATTGTTCAACTGTTCCTTGATCAGAGCAACGGATTCGTCAGCACCGGTTTTGTCAGCGGGGATAACCATGTCGTAAAGGGAAGAAGACCAAGGATCATTGCTTCCGTTTATTTCACGAACCCAAACGGTACGTTCTTCATCACTCTGCTGAATTTCTTTTTCAGCTTCTTCTTCGGAAATCCCGGACTCGTTGCGTGCGGTCTCCATTCTCTTCTTCAGGTCATCAATGATGCAGACCTTGAGAACATGACTGATTTCCTGAGAAAGCAGCTGGGTAACCATACCCGAGACAAGCAGCGCCTGACCTTCGGCCAATTTCTTAGCCAGAGCGAGGCGAAGCCAGGCAACGGAACGTTCTTTTTCGTGGCTGAATTTATTGAAGATGGAAGTCTTGGGAGAAAAAGCCTTGGCAATAGCCTTTTCACTCATTCCACCGAGAGCAGCGGCATCGGATATGAGATCGCTGTCAGTAACCAGCTTGAAATCAATATCATCGATCAAGCGTTTTACAATTGCATCAGCCTGACAGAACAGACCGCTGAAGATAAATAGATCAGACATTAACAACCTCCACTAAGCGTTACCGCTGACACGGCAGTAAGTTGTGAGCGGGCAATCAGACTCGGAACCGTCCTGATGGGCCTTAGCGTGAGTCTTGCAGAGAGCGTCCTCAGTATCGGCATAAACATGATCTCTTCCGATTTTTTCAAGCAGGTGGGTGCGTTCAAGCACTGCCATAACCGCTTCATTCACTCCGGAAAGAGAAATGTCACGTCCACCGCTTCGAACAGTATCGACAATCAGGGAAAGTGCTTCCTCGCCGGATGCGTCAATGTCGTTGATACCGCTACAAACCAGAATGATGTGTTTCAGGTTAGGCATATCCATAATACGGTCAGTGATCTGGTCTTCAAGGAAACTTGCGTTTGCGAAGAACAGAGGACCGTCAAAACGGACAACCGCGATGTGATCGCATTCGCGCAGGCCATGAATGCTGGCATCACGAAGAACCTCATCTTCACCTTTCGAGAGGGCTGCAACACGGGGACGCATGCTCTTGTAGAGAAACACGCCCAGTGAAAGTGCCACACCGATCATAATACCCTTATCAAGGTGCGGTGCAAAGGCCAGAGTTGCAATAAATGAGATAATTGAGATAGCTCCGTCATATTTCTGGGCCTTCCATGCATGGATAAAACCGGAAGCGTTAATCAACCCGATAACAGCCATCATGATAACAGCCGCCAGAACAGCCTGCGGCAGATGATAAAGCAGCGGAGTGAAGAACAGCAGGGTAACAGCCACAATGGCGGAGGTAAATACGCTGGAAAGTCCGCTCACAGCCCCGGCCTGCAGGTTAACAGCAGAACGTGAGAATGATCCGGAAGCGGGGTATGCAGAACCGCAAGCACCAAGCATGTTTGCAAGACCCTGACCAATAAGTTCCTGGTTGGGGTCAAGTCTCTGTCCGGTCTTTGCAGCCATTGCTTTTGCAATGGAAATAGCTTCCATGAAACCAAGCAGCGAAATGATGATTGCAAAGGGGAAGAGCTTGAGTATGACCTTAAAGTTCAGCTCGGGAACAGCAATCGCAGGGAAACCGGAAGGGATGGTTCCTACAACAGCACCACCACCCATCATCTTCAGGGAAGTAGTATCAAGAACCTTGTTTCCGACTTTCAGACGCCAGATACGGCCATCGGTAATTACACCTGCAGGAGCATTGCCCTGAGCATAGAAAGCCATAGTTCCGTCTGCCTGCTCAACGCCGTCGAGGAGGGTGTGACGCAGTTCAGCGCGGAGCTCATGGGATTTATGTTTGAGCAGTTTAACCTGATAGTTGACAACTGCAATATCATGCTCGGCATCGTAAAATCCGATCTGATTCTTCTCTGCCTTGGCTTTGTCTTCAAGGGCTGCGATCTCAGTACGCTGCAGTGCCAGATCTTCGATACCGGTAACAGATTTGTTGAAGTCGGTGATCAGAGTCTGAACTTCAGCATCCTGAATTGCAGAAATATCAACCTTTGTATCGTGGTTAAAACCGGTTGCCCATGAAAGCAGGGTGGTAATTACAACCGCGCAAAGAACGTTTGGAATCTTTGGGTTAACCCGTTTTAGCCCGACCATGATGGCAAAGGCCAGAACCCCCATACCCAATGTTGGTAGATGGGTATAATGGATTGCGCCTTTGATAACCCTCATGATGGTTTCAAAATGTAGCTCAGCTTTGTCTACGTAGACACCGAACATTTTTGAAAGCTGGGAAGACGCGATGATGATGGCTGCTGCGTTGGTAAAACCGTTAACAACCGGGTGAGACAGGAAGTTAACGACCAGACCGAGACGCAGAACACCAAGCAGGAACTGGAAGAGACCTACCAGCAGTGCCAGCAGCAATGCATAGGCAATGTAGCCCTCGCTACCAGCTGTTGCCAACGGTTCAAGCGAAGCTGCGGTCATCAGGGATACAACAGCAACGGGACCGGTAGCCAGCTGACGGCTGGAGCCGAACAGGGCAGCTACCATGGGAGGAAGCAGAGAGGCGTAAAGACCGTAGTAAGCAGGCATGCCCGCCAGCTGCGCATACGCCATGGACTGGGGAATAAGTACCAGTGCAACAGTCAGACCGGAAATGATGTCCGCTCTGAAAGCCGCTCCGCTGTACTTTTTGAACCAGCCCAGAAAAGGAAAAATTCTAGTAAGCATGAGATAAACACCCCTAGTTAGGTTTCAACATCCTGCGGATTGACTCAATCAACTCGTTGAATAAAGCCCCCGCGTCGTAGAGATTAAAATTTTTGAATCTCACTAAACCATCTACCATCGTAAAAATGATGAGTGCGCTCTTCCGGGGATTGACCTCGCCGATGGAACCATCTTCCAACCCCTTCTGGATCGTCTGTTCAAAAAGAATGACCAGACAGTTATAGATAGCCACGAGGTGTTCCCGGAATTCAGGTCGGCTTTCGGCGAACTGATACAGGAAATGTCGGTGCAGAAGAAGAAACTGGTATTCCATACGTCCGGCCAGAAGAAGGTAAAACGCAACCACCTCTTCCATCTCTTCAATACCTGTTGCCTGTTCATGGTTTTCCATGTGGGCTTCGAACTCCTCCAGAATACGATCCTTGGTTGCCTCAAGGATGGTTAACAGAAGGTGTTCCTTGTTCTTGAAGTGATAAAAGATTGTACCTTCCGCCGCTCCGGTCATTTTGGATAATTCCTGCATGGAAGTATCGGCAAATCCTTTATTGGCGAAAAGGATGGTGGCAGCCTCCAGTATTGCCGCCTTCTTTTTGGACATCTTGGTCATTTGTTCTCCTCTTTCAAAAAACCGACTGAGCACTCAGTCGGAATAAAAAATAATCTGAATCTAGGTTCAATGTCAACCCGTCCATTTTTTCACAAACGAGCTACATTTTATCACCTAAATTACTGTTTTACATAACTTTAAACATTAAAACTCAGCCAAATCAGCCATGATATTTTTTTCACATAACTCAAATTTCTTCTTATAACTGAGTTAGCACTCGGTTTTTATTGGCAAATTATTTTCATTTTATCAAGAAAAACTGAGCGTGCACTACAAAAAAAATGCATTTTTCCTTAAAAAAACAAAAAACCCTGACCTGCACAAGCAGATCAGGGCTTCTAAATCTATTCGAACTGAAGCAGTCTTAATTAAAACCTTTCAGCACTCCGGAAAGCACGTTGAGATATTCAGATAGCATCTCAGCAGTGATATCTGCCATGTGGCCGACACGAAAAATAGGGGATTCTCCCTGCCCGGCCAGCTCCTTGTTGATCTTTCCGTAACCGGGATCGAAGAGATAGCCATGTCCGCGCATAAGCTCCTTCACTTCCTTAAGCTTGTCGATAGTCATATGAGAAGGCGTTTTGTAAGTAGTCAGGCTGGGAGAGCGATATCCTTCCTGCACGAAAAGCTCATAACCATCCATTGTCCCAGCCCATGCATGCGCGATGGAACGCATATCTTCGTGACGCTTGAAGCGGCCCTCTACAGTCTCATCATTAACTATATAGTCGAGCTGCACACACATCTGGTTGGCAAGAGTACCGTTAGGTGTGGTCAAGGTCTGGCAGATCTTCGCCTTGCCTACCTGCGCTATGATGTCAGTAGTGTAACCACGGTTGGCGACAGACTCAGCCTTTTGCAACGCCTCTTCACTGACAAAACCGATCCCGAAACCTGCAGGCAATCCGAGAGACTTCTGGGTCGAGGTGCAATACATGAGCGGCTTACATTCATTTATATGTGTAGGCGCGCCTCCAAATATGGAGACAGCATCAATGATCGGTTCGGCTCCGTGGGCACGAATCATTTCGCAAACCGCAACCACATCGTTGATCACCCCGGTAGAAGTTTCATTATGGGTAAATGTAACAAGGTTAGGCTTATGTTCCTTGAGAGCATCTTCCAATCTTTCCAGATTGATAGCACTGCCGTACGGAAACTTCAGCTGCACTGCGTTTTTACCGTTAAGCACAGCAAGATTATGGTAAAGATCACCGAATGCACCGACTGAAACATTGAGCACCTTATCGGAATCCGCAACCAATGAACGGATTGAGGCTTCAAGTACATTTGTTCCGGAGCCGTTGAAGATCACCGGAGTGTATCCTTCGGGACTACCGGCAATAGTATTGAGATTACGCATTATGGGTTCAAAGCGCTTGGGATTTTCCGCATCGCGATGACCAAATTCGGGAAGAAGCCCGGCTTTACGCACTTCCTCACGCAGAAGAATGGGGCCGGTTATAAAAAGTTGGAGTTCTGCAAAATCGTCACCGATCATTTTTAAACCCTCACTGTTTCAAAATAATTAATTTTTGAGATTTATATTACGAATATCGAAATGAAGTCAAAGAATCACTAAAATGCGAGAATTATGGAGGCAGAAATAATCATTCAGTTTTCCCGTTTCTGTCAAGCATTAACAGTACACAGCCCTTTACAATCGGCCCCGCCGCCATTATATGTGTGGAAGTCCAACACATTCTTATAAGATTCTCGCTCACCGAAGCAGACTACGAATTCCAACGGACAATCAGAAACTGCTTTGCGTTTCTTAATCCTCTGTTTTCCAGAATACATACAATTAATTCAGAGAATTAAAAGAAAAACATAAAAGATTTAGGTTTAAATAATTTATAATTTCGCAAAATAGTTGCTTGATTTTAACCACAGTGGTCACTATATTCCCTTTTTTCTTCACAGGACGGTGTCCTGCCTGCCTGTAAAACAAAAACAATTCACGGTAAGTTATTATGCCTCAGTTAGGTCCCCATATTTCCATTCCCGCCGAAGCACTGCTGCAAAGAGTGCTTGGCCTTGATCCCTTTGAATTTAAAGGCTGGCCCGAAGACGTGCGTACCCTTGCGGAAAGCATTGCGGCTGAGCTTTTTCTGGTTCGCTATAACCCGTTCATTGATCCTGAACTGGTCCGTAAATCCGTATCCCGCACCCTGACCCTTGCCCGCCCGACCCTGTCCGGCGAATACCCACAGCGCTTAACCCGTGCAGTGGAAAACTTCTGGCTCAAACAGGATGCAGATAAGGAATTCAAAGACCGTTTCGTTGAAAAGATGAAAGAGATCCTGCCCGAACACTGTATCGGTCTCGATCCCCACACTGTTGTGCAATCCGCAACCGACGCAACTGACCTGCGTATTGAACTGCCCATAGCAGTGCTCTTCCCGGAAGACACCGAGCAGGTGCGGGCCATAGTGCGCCTTGCCAACGAAATGCAGTTCGGCCTGATCCCACGTGGTGGTGGGACCGGTGCAACCGGTGGTGCCATCCCGGCGCTTGACCGTACAGCAGTCCTTTCCCTTGCCCGCTTCAAAAAAATTCTGAGCGTTGATACAGGGGCCATGACCCTCTGCGCACAGGCCGGGGTAATCACCCTTGACGCAATCAAAGCTGCGGACAAAGAAGGGGTTCTTTTCACAGTAGACCCGGCATCCAAGGCCGGTTCCTCCCTCGGCGGTAACATTTCCGAGAACTCCGGCGGACCTTTCGCCTTTGAATATGGCTGTACCATCGACAACATCATCAGCTACAAGATGGTCATGCCCAAGGGTGAACTTATTGAAGTGCGCCGCAAGGGACATCCCGGCCACAAAATTTTCGCCAACGAAGACGCAACATTTGAAATATTCGATGCCAAAGACAGGCTGATCGACACCATCGACCTTACCGCTGAAGAAATCCGCACAACCGGACTCGGCAAGGACGTGACCAACAAGTACCTCGGCGGACTGCCCGGCGTACAGAAAGAAGGTGTTGACGGCATCATCACTGAATGCTGCTTTGCTCTCTATCCCAAGCCGAGCAAAACCCGTGTACTCTGCCTTGAATTCTTCGGCCGCTCCATGCGTAACGCCATGCTGGTCATCAAAGATGTTGTTGCCCTGCGCGACACCATCCGCGAAGAAGGAGATCTGGTAAAAATCTCTGCACTTGAAGAATTCGGACCCAAATACGTACAGGCAATCAAATACGTTAAGAAGTCTGATAAATACGAAGGCGACCCCATTTCAGTCCTCATCCTGCAGCTTGATTCTGATGATGAAGCCGCACTGCAGAGTGCGGTGGACACTATCCTGTCCATTGCGCAGCCTTATGACGGTGTGGACATCTTTGCTGCACGCGATGAAAAAGAAGCGGAGCTGTTCTGGGAAGACCGCCACAAACTTTCCGCAATCGCAAAACGTACCTCAGGTTTTAAGGTTAACGAAGATATCGTTATCCCCCTTGAAGTCATCCCGGATTTCTCCGATTTCCTTGAAGACCTCAACCTGATCTACCTTGCCAAGATCTATCGCAAATCACTGCTTAACGTTAAGGAATTGCCCGGATTTCCCATTGAGGAACCAAAGGTCGAGATGGCCCTTGAGCGGACCACCAACATCCTCAAAGGCAAAATCACCGGCAAGGATATGAGTGATCAGGAACTTGAAAGTCAGGTTTACTACCTCTTTCAGGAACTGCGCGACGAATTCCCCAAGCTGGATTCCAATATCAACAGCATTCTCAAAAAGCTCAAGGAACAGCGCATCATCATCGCCAACCACATGCACGCTGGTGACGGTAACTGCCACGTGAACATCCCGGTCAACTCCAACGACCCGGAAATGCTCCACAGTGCCCATGAAGCGGTTGATGATGTTTTTAAAAAAGTACTCGAGCTCAAAGGTGAAGTTTCCGGTGAACACGGAATCGGCATCACCAAGATCGATTATCTTTCCGAAGAGAAAATCGAAGCCATCAAAATATACAAGCTGAAAGTAGATCCGCTGAATATTCTCAACCCCGGTAAGCTGACCCGCAGAAACCTTCCGTCTCCGGCATACACATTCTCGTTCAACAGGCTCATCAACGACCTGAACAAGACTGCCATTAAAGATAAGGAACACCTGATGGAACTGCTCCAGAACATCCAGACCTGTACCCGTTGCGGTAAATGCAAGCAGGTCTGCCCCATGTTCTACCCGCAGGAAGGACTCATGTACCACCCGCGCAACAAAAACATTGCGCTCGGTGCACTCATTGAGGCCATCTACTACTCTCAGGTACAGCGAGGAGAGCCATCTCCGGAACTCATGACCAGACTGAGAAAAATCATGGAGCACTGCACCGCTTGCGGCCGCTGCACCTCTGTCTGCCCCATCAAGATTGATTCTGCCGGAGCGGCACTGCAAATCCGTTCGTTCCTCGAATACAAAGGAACCGGTGGTCATCCCATAAAGAATGCCGTGCTCGGTTTCGTAGCCAAGGACCCGCAAAGCAGACTCCCCAAGACCGCCAAATTCCTGTCCCTGTCCGCTGGGCTGCAAGCCAAGGCCGTGGGGCTCATTCCCGGTCACTGGCGCAGACGCATGGAATCCCCAATGCTGCACAGCAAAACACCGACCATGGATTTCCGTAACCTTTCCGAGTCCATCAATCTCGACAAAGGTTCCATGTTCCTGCAGAACACCCCCGCGCCGGACAGTGTTTACTACTTCCCTGGCTGCGGTGCGTCACTGTTCTCCAAGGACATCGGCATGGCTACCCTTTACCTGCTGCTGAAATCCGGCGTTAACGTTGTCATGCCTGCCAAGCACCTCTGCTGCGGCTACCCGCTGCTGGCCAGCGGTTGCGTTGAGGCATACAACACCAACCGCCACCGCAACATCAGCGACATCCAGTACCGCATCGCCAAGGCTTCCATCGCAGGCATGAAGGTTTCCACCCTGATTACCGCCTGCGGAACCTGCCGCGAATCCCTCGAATCCTACGAGTTCAGGGAACTGGGCTACGAACTCAAACGCAGTGATGCCATGCAGTACCTGTTGAACAATCCGGGCAACCTCAATTTAGCCAACGTCAATCCGGCACAGGAAGTGATTTACCACGCGTCCTGCCACACCGAATGGACCGAAGTGAAAAAGAACAAGGCACCGGAAATGTACCGCAAAGCAATTGCAGATACACTCAACACCGAAGTGACACTCTCTCCCGGTTGCTGCGGTGAATCCGGACTCGGTTCCATCACCAGCCCCGAGATCTACAACAAGCTGCGCGACCGCAAAGGTGGACAGCTCAAGGACGATCTGCAGGGACGCAGTAAGGAAACCCCGGTTATTGTCGGCTGCCCATCATGTAAGGTCGGCATTAAGCGCAACATGCAGAACCTCAAAAAGCAGAACCGTGTACTCCACACAGTTGAGTATATGGCAGAACTCATCGGCGGACCCAAGTGGCGCAAAGATTTCAAGAAAGAACTTGAACGTGCTACCCGTCAGGATGAACTGGTATTGATCTAAAAAGACATAAGACTCACAAAACATGCCTCCGGCAGCCCTTCTGGGACCTTGCCGGGGGCATTTTAATGCGCTATGCGCTTTTAATATAATATTTTCCCTCCCGGGGCTTACCCCTTCGGGGCGGTGCTTTGAAGCACCGGGCAAATCCGCTTTCCTGCGGATTTGTGTAAAAAGGGTTTAAGAATCCCAAAAACTTTTATTATGCTTCGCCGTCTTTTTATTTGAAGACGTATTGATGTGCTATTTGCGAAGCATAACTAAAAACGTCTTTGAAAGAGAGGGGATGGGGGCCGGAGGCACTTCTAACATGAAAGCATTAGGTATTGATTTTGGGACAAAGCGTGTGGGCTTGGCGATAACTGACCCGGACAAGGTTTTTGCCTTTCCGTACAAGGTTATGGAACGCACTACCCGCGATGCGATGTTCTCGAAATTGCTGGAAATTATAGAGAATGAAAAGATCGGTGATATTGTCATCGGCCTTCCCCTTTCTCTGGATGGCGAAGACACTCTGACCACCCGGCAGGTGCGCAATTTTGCAGCATCGTTGGAAAGAAGGGTTGACTTACCGATTCATCTTGTCGATGAAAGACTCAGCTCTATCGCAGCTGAAGACGAACTCAAGGAGGCCGGACTTTGGGACCGGAAAAGAAAGAAAAACCTGGACAGCCAGGCAGCAAAAATAATTCTGGAAACGTGGCTCGCCCGAGCATAGTTCTGCGCTATGTTATGCCCACCATTGCTTTCGGGTGCATGGCACTCATGCTGGTGGCGGGTTGGTTTTTGTATCGGAACTGGACCTTTCTCAATGTTCCGCCGGAACTGGAAGGGCGTGAAATCCTTTTCAGCGTTGAACCGGGCCAGCCTTTGTGGACTGTCTCTGGCAACCTTGCGAAAGCAGGACTGATCACAGATGCCAAACAATTCCGTGAATACGCACAGGCTCAGGGTCAAGCTTCGAAAGTCCGTGCCGGGGAATTCAGCCTCTGGTCAAACATGACCGCTCCGCAGGTGCTCGATACCCTGACCACATCCTCCGGCATCCTGCACAAATTTTCCGTGCGCGAAGGCCTTACATGGTGGGCAACAGCTGATAGAGCAGAAAAATCCGGACTGACCGATTATGCTGAATTCAAAAAAGCAGTCTCCGATCCCGCACTGCTTACAGAATATAAAATCCCGGCCAAAAGTGCTGAGGGTTATCTTTTCCCGGAAACGTACCTGCTGACACGCCCAAAAAACGAAACCGGAAAAGTCATGGTCACAACCATGCTTAAAGAGTTCCAAAAGGCCGCAAACGAAGCATGGAACGGCACACTGCCTTCCCCTGCGGAAATTCACATAAAAGTGATCCTTGCATCTCTGGTTGAAAAAGAAACGGGGGATGTGAGGGAACGACGCACAATTGCCGGAGTCTTCGCAAACCGCTTAGCGAGAGGCTACCTGCTGCAATGCGATCCAACCATAATCTATGGTCTGGGCGAAACCTTCGACGGCAACCTGCGTAAGAAGCATTTAAACGACAATTCCAACCCCTACAATACCTACCAGCATCGGGGTCTGCCCCCCGGACCAATCTGCTCACCGGGCCTCGACTCGCTCAAAGCGGCTATCAACCCCGAAAAGCATTCATATCTCTACTTCGTAGCTAAAGGGGACGGCTCTCACTACTTCAGCAAATCCCTGAAAGAGCACAATGCGGCAGTAAAGAAGTATCAGCTGCGTAGGGACAAGAAGACCTACAGATCATACAATTAAAGCAAATTATATCACAGAATAAAAAAGGCGGACCCGAATCAACGATTCAGGTCCGCCTTTCTAGTTCTTAATAAAAAAATCTAAGCTATCGCAAGCCCTATTAAAAAATTATGGAAGAGTCCAGAGCCACCGGAGGCATCTTTCTACAAACTCTCCCGCGCTTCTGCTTCCGTCTCATAAACAGACGCCATCTGCGTTATGCCCATTGAATTCAGCACAGAAAGAAAATTTTCAGAAAGTCCGGCAATGTGCACCCCACACCCGCGGGTGCGAGCTCTTTCCACCAGCTTGAACAATGAATCCATGGCCGCGCCGTTAATGGAAGATTTCTCCTGAAATACAAGCAGAAAATTACCCCTGGCAGTGGCGAGAGCCTCATCAAAAACATCAAACAGCAACCCTTCTGACATGGAAGTCAGATTACCGGTTACGTTGATCACCGCCAGATCATCTTCAAGAGTCAACCGAATATCTTTTTGTCTGCTGCGGGCAAATTCTATCCTGTCCTGCGAAAGTTTCAGGGCCTTTTCAAGCTCTTCACGCTTAACGGGCTTGTTGAGAAAATCTGTGGCGTCGAGATTAAGAGCTTTGATGGCAAGATCCATATCCCCGTGTCCGGTTATTACAATCACCTCGGAATCAGGCGACATGGACTTGATTTTACCCAGCACCTGCAAACCGTCCATACCGGGCATTTTTATGTCAGTCATGACCAAATCGGGCTTTTCCGTATCAAACAGACTGATCCCGGCCTCTCCATTTTCAGCAGTCAGTACCTCATGACCATATGCCGTCAGCAGCATCTTGAACATGTTCAAGGTCGCTTTTTCATCATCAATTACAAGAATTTTGCTCACGCCCAACCCCGATTATCCTAATATATTTAAAATTAATTTCCTTCCACAGCAGCAGGAAAAGAAATTATGAAAGAAGTCCCCTTTCCGGGTTCACTTTCAATATCAATGCTGCCTTTGTAGTCTCTTACTATGCCATAGGTAATGGCAAGGCCCAAACCCATTCCATATCCTACCTCTTTGGTACTGAAAAAAGGCTCAAAAATCTTATTACGCACTTCTTCGGTAATACCTGCTCCGGTATCGGAAACCCGGGCGCAAACCAGACCGTCAGCTTCATAGGTAGCTATATTAATGTAATCTTCACTATCTTTCCCAAGATTATCACGCTTCTCGGATATGGCATCGCGAGCATTATTCACCAGATTGAAGAACACCTGCTGCAAACGGTTATCTTCGGCAACAACCGAGGACAACCCTTCCCCAAGATCAAGACGGATGAAAATATTCTGCAACTCGAACTGCTTGGTCACCAACCGGAGCACTCCGTTAACAGGCGCATTAATATCAACCTTGTCAGTCTTGAAGCCTGACTTACGACCAAATGCGCGCAAAGCACTGATGATCTCAGCAGCACGGTCCACCTGATTGCTGACTTCCTTGGCGACCTCTTCAAGCTGTGAAGCCGGAACATCCCGACCCTGCTCTGCCATTAAAGCAAGATACTCACTCCCCATCTTAATTGCATTAAGCGGCTGATTGACCTCATGGGCCACACCGGCTGACATTTCACCAAGAGATTTCATCTTGGCTGCCTGCACCAGCTGGGCATCCTTCTCAATGATCTCAGTGACATCGTTAACCGCCACAATCATGGAAGGCTGGCTTTTGTAAGTGATCGGACAAACGTGCATGTTTACATAAACAGGACTACCGCCCTTACGGTAGTGAATAATTTTCGGGTAGTAAACACATCCTGAAGGTCCGCCATACTCTTCAAAAGCCTTGATGCATTCCTCATTGGATTCCGGTCCGAGACTCAGAAACAGCTCCCCAATCAATTCTTCACGGGAATAGCCGTAAAGCTCAGTAACACGCGGGTTGGCATCAATGATTGTAAAATCGTTACAAGAAACAACGAGAACAGGGTCAGGTCCACTATCGAAAAGTGATTTGTACTTCTCTTCGGACTCACGCAACCTGCGGCGGTAAAGCTTGATTGACCAGACCATGTTGCGGAAACTATCCGCCAATTGAACAACCTCATCACCTTCGCGTTTGTAATAAAAATGACAGTCCCGGCACTGCTGCACGTTAGCCTGTCCTTCAATTCCCCGATTGTCACCATAAGTTAGCAGATCAAAATGCCAGCAGGGAAAATCTGTATTGTAATAAGCCGGACAACTGGATGCATTCCAATCCGTTCCGCCGGTCAGCAGGTCCAGACTGAAATCAAAATTACCCCGCGAAAGCTCATCCGAAACACGGGTCAAAGTACTGACCGGCTGGGTAATATACTTCGCCAAGCGATGGCTTATCACAAAGATGATGATAACTACGAAAGAGATAAAACCCAGAAATGTGAATCGCAATGTCGAGACCAGCTGGTCAATATGAATTTTGTTCAGGCCAACATGAACCGTACCGATGCGGTACAAACCTTCTTTGATTGGAACTGCGATGTCGTAAGCGGAAGTCCGCCCCAGATCTATACGCCGGACTGATTTATCCTCACCTTCCGAAGTAGGGTTGGCTAGATCAAGACCTTTAGGAAAGGGTTTCGTAAAGGTGTGACATAAAACCTCTCCGTCTTTTCCAAGAATATAGATGTAGGTGATCAGGTGCTGTCTTTCACGCAGTTTTGCTTCTTCAAAAGCAAGGCTCAGCAGCCGGGGATAATCTTTATCCAGAATGAACCCGGCTCCACGTTCAGCAATGGAATAGGCGATGGCAACACCACGCAGCTCCAACTCTTTTGTCAGCGACGAAACAAGAATCCAGCGTGCCAACAACGCGATTATGGCACTGATAATCAGGATTACCCCGAGGGTTGAAAAAAAGATTTTATTCTTGAGAGTCAGCCCGGAAAAACGGTCCACAAGTTCCTGCATCGAAAAAAGACTCATTACAAAGTCCCCTTAATTAACTCTGACCAGTCCCGAATCAACTCGAATCGGCCGTTCTTGAAACGGGTGAAATAAACTTTTTCCATACCCTGATGGTCCACGTCACCGTAAGAGACGGTGATTCCCGGTGCTATTTCAAATTTATTCAGACTCTCAATGGCTTCGATAAAGCCTTCCCGGCTGAGTTCTCGACCGCTGCGACGCAGACCTTCTACAAGTATGCGGGCGTTAAAAAAACCTTCAAGGCCAACGAGGTTCGGGGTATCCTGAGGGTAATACTGCTTAAGCAGGCTGATATAGCTGGCGGCTTCGGAACTGGAGAGATCGAGGTCATCAGCAAATGGCGGAACCACCTGTGACATAATGACCAGTTCCTGATCGGACTTGAGATTACGTGCAAACTCGCGCGCGCCCATGAACGAGACCGTGTAGTAGGCAGGGTTGAGTCCTTCCTTGCGCAACAGATTCATGAACTTGATACACGGCCCGCTGGTTCCGATCATAAAAACCGCTTCCGCACCGCAATCTTTAATCCGCTCCACTCCCTCGCTTACATCAAGGGAACCACGGGTGTAAGATCCCCTTGCCACCGGCTCAAGATCATAATCCTTGAGAGCCAGCTCGGTCCCGGTCAATCCGTCAAAACCGAAGGCATCATACTGATAGAAGACAGCAATCTTGGTGATACCAAGATCTTCCACCATATGCCGTACAGCCTCCCTGGTTTCCTGATAGTACGAAGGACGGATATTTATTACGTAGCGATTAAAAGGCTTGCGCAGGGCATCAGCCCCGGTGAACATCCCCAGCAGGGGAATGCGTGCATCCTCCACCAATGGAAGGACCTCAACAGTAGTCGGGGTCCCCACGTAGCAAAACAACGCGAAGATTTGATCTTCGATTATAAGCTTTTGGGTATTGATCAAGCATTTTGGCGGATCATAAGAATCATCATAAGCAACAACTTCTACGCTACGTCCGTGAATGCCGCCTTTGGCATTAACGTGCTTCAGGTAGGCAAGTGCCCCGTGCAAGGTCTGGATACCCAGATAACTGGCATGCCCGTCAAGGGCCAGAGAAGCACCAAGCACCACTTTATCAGGATAAATTCCGGCATGATCGTTCTCTTCAACCTCAATGGAAACTGTGCGCTCGCATGCAATGAGCAGCAGAAACAAAAGCAGTAGTATCTTTTTCATATGCTAAATTTCATGTTCAGGATGAGCCAGACTCATGGCCATAACCGCCTGCCCTTTAAACAAAGAACTACGCTTGCGCGGCGGAATCTTCAAGCTGCGTAGAAATTGAAAACTGAGCCGGGTCATTCCCGACCCGAATCCTTTGGATGCCCTTACCTCGGCATATATCAGATGCGGCTGAAAAGTTCTGGTTTTCGGCTGATAGATAAGCATACACAGGATGACCTTATCATTACGCGAAATAGTACTGCCGGCCTTTCGCACCATGGCCGTGAGTGCAATACCCCCTTTCGAGATATCAAGTACCTGCTCCGCTGACGGGTTGGGTGTTTTAAATTTTCGGTTATCAATCAGAACTTCCGGCTCAACCTTATCCAAAATCAGATCAATGTCATAATCATCGGACTCCAGACGCCAGATTTTAATTTTAATATACCGCTGATCAGCAACTTTACGGCGAGCAAAAACCCTGCGTTTAATAAAACCGAAAGAAGAACGCCGGGTGATGACCATCCCCTTATTGTCGGACTTACTGGCTATCTGCCCTATAAAAGCATTTACCTTTTTCTCCCCCCACAACATTTCGGTAAAAATACATTTAACCTGCTCACCGGGAGCAAGCAGTTCTCCACTGACAAGATCTTCGAAGGTAAAAACAATGTTATGACCTTCTATCCCGGAAGCGTTGACAACAGCAGCAAGAGAACGCTGTCCGGAACGCTCGACCAGCACATCGACCGGCAACTTGCTCATTACAAGTTTATTCAGGATATCCGTATCACTGGACACCTTCCACGGACCGCTGTCAGACGAAACATTACGGGCAATACGGCGGTTGCCCTTGCGTTTATCATTGTCGGACTCTTCTTCATGGGCAAAATAAACACCTAAAGGAGTCTTCTTCAGCAACTCATATAAAAAATCTTTAAAACCGAACTTTCGCAGCCAATAGATTGCCAGTAGTATCAAAAGCGCAGCTGAAAGAACCATGAAAAAGATCTTCACTTCTCCCGGCATAGGAGGCAGGCCGTGAAAAGTGTCCTGAATTGTTCCCAGGAATCTGGTATCTACTTTGGACTGTATCATACTATAAACATCTATTACGGAAATTTAAAAAAACGTGCCCGTATATCACCTGAAAGTGTCACTCAAATATATTATTTAGGGCAAAAGATAATCATTACATCAAGTAAGTATTTCCTTACCCTTGAGTACAGTATACACTACATTTCCACAAAACGAATTAATTTTTATTTTCCTGAGCCTACCCCTTGCCGAGTTTGAATACAATATGTAAATATGGTCACAATTTGGCAATAGATAGGGAGGAACCATGGCCGGAAAAATTCTAGTTGTGGACGATGAAGTCCACATCAGGATGCTTCTAGAACAAACGCTGGAAGAACTCGAAGACGATTACGGCGTAGAACTGCTGACAGCCGAAAACGGTGAAGAAGGATTAGACAGCATCCGCGAAGAACGGCCGGAGCTGGTTTTTCTGGATATCATGATGCCATATATGAACGGTTATGAAGTTTGTCAGGCTGTGCGGGAAGATGCCAATCTCTCAGGGGTTAACATCATACTGCTGACCGCCAAAGGACAGGAAGCAGACCGTAAGCACGGACTCGAACTGGGCGCCGAACGGTACATGACCAAACCTTTCGACCCAGATGAAATTCTCGAGGTAGCCAAATCAATTCTGAACATTGAGGACTGATGAGACTCCCATGAATGCAGGACTGAACCCGGAAATACGCCTTAAAAGAATCCTCAAGCCCAAAAAGCTGAAATCTTTCTTGCAAAAGGCACTGCCATTGCTACCGGAAGGATCAGTTCTCTGTGTTTATATTGACGGGAGCCCAATCTTTTGCGCCGAACCTATCCAACATTCTTTTGAAGAAACAATCTTCAGCCCCCTTAAAACACCGTCCGGTGATAATCTCAGCTTAGGGGTATTTATATCCAACCGGGACGAGCTTCTGGAACCGGAACTGACCCACATCAAATCAGTTCTGGAATTCACCGCTTTTTCCCTCTCAAATTACATTGAATCTGAAACCGCACGAAGGCAGATCGGTGAAGAGACCCTCTCGAAATACCGGGAACTGGCCCTTCTACACCGTTCAATTGTTGAATTGAACAATTCGCTGCGGCTGAAAGATGTAATCACTGCCCTGACCACAGAATGTAAAACGTCCGCCCTTCCGGCGGAGATGGGTGCTGTATACCTGCCGGAAGAAGAGGGTTTCACCATCTTCGACAGCTTCGGTGGATTCTCCAACGAAGAACTGGAAAATATCGTCGAATGTACACTTTTTAAAGACATCATCGCCAGCCTTCGTGGAGAGATAATAAATGATGTCAGCAAAGATAAACGCTGCCACGACAAACTTTCCAGCAACATCCGCTCCATGCTGATCATGCCCATCCCCTCACCCAACGTATGCGAGGGAGTGCTGATTTTAACCTCTCCGGCAAAGAATGCTTTTAATGCAGCACACCTGAAACATGTAGGCACTCTTTCATCTGTGGCCGGTATTTCCATCAGCAATGCATACAACTTCGAATCTATCAGGGTTCTCATGGACGCCTTGCTGAAAGCTCTGGCCGAAGCGATTGACGCCCGGGACCCCTTTACCGCCGGTCATTCTGAACGTGTCGCCCATCTCGCTGTAGCCTTTGCGCGGCAGATTTCACAAGACAATAATAAATTTCAGCATATTACCTTTACAGATGAACAGTTGCGGGAAGTTTTCTATTCCGGAATCCTGCACGACATCGGCAAAATCGGTATTAAAGAAGAAGTACTGACCAAGAAAACCCGGCTGCCGAAATCCATGGTCGATGTTATCGGCATGCGCCTGAAACTCTTCGGCATACACCACATGCATCAATGGGAAGAAGATTACAAACGCATCAAACAGATAAATAATTCCCTAAGCCCTGCACAGGAAGATCTGGACTTTGTCGACTACATGAGTTGCGTGAAGTTCAAAGTCAACGGATCAACCATCCACATGCTCCAGCCAGAAGAAAGGAAAAGCCTGACCGTACGCCGGGGCAATCTGACTGCTGAAGAACGCATGGAAATCGAAAGACACCCTGCGGAAAGCAAACGGATTCTTGAGCACATCCCATTTCAGGATGATCTGG
Organism: Maridesulfovibrio spiralis (SeqCode); assembly: GCF_048571135.1. Taxonomy (NCBI): domain Bacteria; kingdom Pseudomonadati; phylum Thermodesulfobacteriota; class Desulfovibrionia; order Desulfovibrionales; family Desulfovibrionaceae; genus Maridesulfovibrio; species Maridesulfovibrio spiralis (SeqCode). Next base: position 423,057 of record NZ_CP182344.1, read on the forward strand.
CACAGCTGCTGACCATTATCGGCCAGCACCATGAAAGACTGGACGGTTCCGGTTACCCTGAAGGACTTTCAGGAAACGCCATCCTCATTCAGAGCAGGATACTGGCTATCGCAGACATATTCGATGCCGTAACTCAGGAAAGGCACTACAAGCCCGCAACTCCCAAAGAACGGGCCTTGAAAATACTTTCACTTGAAGCCGGGGAAGGCAAACTGGATCGCGATCTGGTAGATTTCTTTATTAAATATATTTCTGACATTGAAGCCGGGGCGGAATGTATTGACCTTGACCGCCCGGTATCCTCGAGGTTTTGTAAAATACCTCATGGAAATTTGAACTGATTCTTATCCCCGGAACATTTGTTCCGGGTGTTTTTTTGTCTGCAACCAGCCCGATCCAGCAGAACAAACGGGATGCGAGGATCAGAAGGCTGAAAACCTCTGGGATTCCCGGTATGTACAAAGTCTTGTCCTCTCTTGTTATCTCCCTGCTCACATTGACGCTATTTTACGCCCCCGCAGTGGCTGATGGTTCAAAACCATTCCTGCTCGGCATGTCTGCAGCCTTCACCGGACCCAGCAAAGGACTGGGAATTGAACTTTACCGCGGTTCAAAAGCATACTTTGATCAGATCAACACTCAGGGCGGAGTCAACGGACGCAAGATCATCATCAAATTCATGGATGATGGCTACAACCCGGAGCCGGCTATCCGCAATACCATCAAGCTTGTTGAAAAAGAAAAAGTGGACTGTCTCTTCAATTATGTAGGAACACCGACAGTAACCCGCGTTCTTCCAGTAATTAAACATTTCAATTCTCAAGAACCCGAGTTCCTGTTCTTTCCCTTCACCGGAGCACAGCCCCAACGAGAATTCCCTTACGAAGACTATGTATTCAACCTGCGCGCTTCCTACCGTCAGGAAACATGGGGATTAGTCCATAATCTCTATATGGTAGGCCGCACCCGTATCGCCGTTTTTTATCAGGCAGACGCTTATGGCCGAAGCGGTTGGGATGGAATTCGCAAGGCTTTGACTGAAAAAGATTTATCCATTGTTTCAGAGGCAACTTACCGCAGAGGGGCTTCTTTCAATCAATCTATGAAAGAACAGGTGCAAATTCTTAAGCGTGGCAAACCGGACGCAATTATCGCTGTCGGGGCTTACGAGGCATGTGCGGCATTTATCCGTGACGCCCGTGATGCCGGTGTTGAAATTCCGATTTGCAACCTTTCCTTTGTGGGCAGTGAAAACATGCTCGACCTGCTGGACAAACTGGAAAAAGAAACAGGCAAGAATTACACCTCTGAACTGATTAACTCCCAGACTGTACCCAGTTATGAAGACACCAGTCTTCCCGCAGTACGTGAATACCGTGAAGCCATGTCCAGCAACCCTCCGCCGCCGGAAGGATTCGGGAAAGGCTACCAGCCCCTGAAATACAGCTTTATCAGTTTTGAAGGCTACCTGAATGCCAAGGTCATGGCCCGCATTCTTGAACGGGTTACCCAGCCCCAGTACCAGCACAATATATATGCGGCCACACTGTCCATCCGTAATCTCGATATCGGCATTGGAACCGATGTAAACTTCGGGCGCGGTAAACATCAGGGACTTGATGAAGTCTATTATTCTAAAGTTTCGGACGGAAAATTTGTTCCGTTAAACGACTGGAAGAGGTGGAGCAAATGAAAGTAAAAATGAGAATGTCAAAAATCTTCCAGAAGACCCTGCTCCTGAACTTCATTCTGTTCGGGGTTATCTCTACATCCATGTCACTGATCTCGGCGCTGACTCTGCATGACCACATGGTAAACGAATACATCAGCAAGGGAAAAGCCATTGCCAGCAGTATTGCCAGTTCCAGTGTAGAGATCCTGCTCAACAGGGACGCCTCGACCATCCAATCCATGATTGACCAGTTCAAGGACAGTGACGGTGCTGCCTATGTTTATGTTCAGGATTCCAATGGAGATATCATTTCCCATACCTTCGTTCCCGAGGTGCCGGAAATTCTAGGCGGAACAAGCATCCACCCCAAAACCATATCCATCCGCGAAATGGAAGTTCCGGGTGTCGGTGACATTATCGATATTACCAAGCCCATCCTCGCCGGGATGGCCGGTTACGTCCATGTTGGCATGGATAAGGGCATAATCAATAAATACGTATGGGCCGCCATAGCAAAACTGCAGGTGGTCATGTTTTTCATATTCTGGGGCAGTGTTTTCATCCTGTACATGATGGTCAAACGAATATCCGAACCGCTGAACCAACTCACTGAATACGCCAAAAAGCTCTCTGCTCATGACTTTACAGGCGATATTGAAATTACCTCCAAAGATGAAATAGGTCTGCTGGCCGGAACCATGAAGAATATGGCCGACGAACTGACTACGCTTATCTCCGGCCTCGAGCGGGCGGTTAACAATGCCACCAGCGAATTACAGGACACCCTGACCTACATGGAAGTCATCATGGACAACCTTGCGGACGGCCTGCTGGTTGTAGATATCAATGGTAAAATTTCCGTAACAAACCCCGCGCTGGGTGATTTGTTCGGTATTACCGAGGATGAGATTAGAGGCAGGGAAATTAATGCATACTTCCCTGAAGAAATGAACACACTTTTCCAGCTGGTCAAAGGCAGTGACCACGAAGTCTTTTCAGCAGAGATACAGCTAAAAGGCCGCCGGACAGGTAAAGCCGTGGCGACCCCTATTCATAAAATGAACGATGAAGACAAGCTGAATGTCTGCCTAGGGGCGGTAATCCTTGTTCGGGATATTACTTATGAAAAAGAAGTGGACAACCTGAAGACCGACTTTATTTCCACTGTCTCGCATGAACTGCGGACCCCTATGACGTCTATTCTTGGATTTGCAAAAATAATTAAGAAAAAACTGGAAAAATCAGTATTCCCCTCCTGCGACGCACCAGACCCAAAAACCCAGAAAGCGATAAGACAGGTACAGGACAATATAGGAATTATTGTTTCCGAAGGACAACGGCTGACCGAACTTATCAACGACGTGCTTGATATTGCCAAAATGGAATCCGGCAAAATTGACTGGAAAAAAGTCCCCATTGAAATTGCTGAAGTGATTGAAACCTCAGTCCAGACAACTACCCCGCTCTGGAAAACTCGGGAACTGGATATGATTGTTGAGGTGGATGACAGTATTCCTACCATGTACGGAGACAGGGATAGAGTAATGCAGGTTCTGGTCAACCTGATTTCCAACGCTGTGAAGTTCACCGATTCCGGCTCCATCACCTGCACCGCACGCTCACACAATGATGAAATCATGGTCAGCGTTAGTGACACCGGTAGCGGTATTTCACCTGAAGACCAGAAAAAAATATTCGAACGATTCAAACAGGCCGGGGACACTTTGACCGGAAAACCCAAAGGAACCGGATTGGGTCTGCCGATCTGCAAACAGATTGTCGAACACCACAAAGGCCGTATCTGGGTCGATAGTAAATTGAGTGAAGGAAGCTCTTTTCACTTCACTATGGCACTCGATACGCCGGATGAAGTTATTCCTGTTGCCGTCCCGATAACCAAAACACCCAACCGGGAAACACGCCCTGGAAATACGAATAGCCCTCTGATCATGGTTGCTGATGACGATCCTGCTTTGAACGAGTTCCTTTCACAGGTACTGGAAGAAGAAGGCTATCGGATCATCACTGTTACGAACGGTCAGGAAGCAGTTGAAACGGCAAAAACACGGATGCCACAGCTGATCACCATGGACTTGAAGATGCCGGTTATGGACGGCGCACAGGCTATTACCGTACTGCGTCAGGACCCGTCAACGCGGCATATCCCGGTAATCGTAATCAGTGCGCTTGCTGAAGGACAGCAGGCTGGCGGAGACGCCGCCCTCATCAAACCTATCGATGAGAAAAGATTGGTCGAAACTATCCACGGTCTGCTGCAGGAAGATCTGATGATGACCGATCCCTGCATGGTACTGGGCAAGGAAAGTGATTCCCAGGCAGAAAACCTGCTGGTAATCTGCCCCGGCAAAATCAATTACTGCCCGCCTTCAGATCTCTGGAGCCGTGTGTCTTCTGGGTTTAAAGGCACAATATTCATCACCGCAGAACTGAGCACCAGTCTCGATTTAGATCGCCTCTCACAAACACCTGACGTACAGATTGTTATTTTACCTGAAAACTGATATTCCTCCATCTATGGAAAGAGTCGCAGAATACGGAACAAAAAAATACGCTACTTGTAAGAAATGCTCACACACAGGGCCGCTTGCTTCATTCGGTAAGCAGGCAGCCCTGTTTCCTGCTGAAATTCAAATAATCTGCCCCAAATGCGGTACAATATCAAAGCAGAACGACAACTCATTTAATAAGGGTCCGGATTCTCTACCGAAAGGTCTGACGATAATCTCCGGCGGACAGACAGGGGTTGACCGCGGAGCACTTGATGCTGCCATAGAACGAAACATTCCCCACTACGGCTGGTGCCCCAAAGGACGCAAAGCCGAAGACGGAACTATTCCCAGCAAATATAACATGCAGGAAACCGAAGGTTGGCAATACTGGATCAGAACAGAAAAAAATGTGCTGGATTCAGACGGAACCCTGATTTTTCCGGGCAGACATAAATCAAAAGGAACTGAACTGACCATACGCTTAGCCCGCAAGCACCAGAAACCGGTTGCAGTGGTTGCACTTGATAGCCCGGATGCCGCTGAAACAATTCTGGCCTGGGTTGCTGCGAATAATATCAGAAAAATGAACGTAGCCGGACCAAGGGAAAGCGGGGCCCCGGGAATAGGAGCAAAAACGCGGGAACTACTTGCCGGTCTATAAATCAACCGGCAGGAACAAAGGTACAGTTTTCAAGTAAATTATTCAGCTTTATAAGACTCTTACGCATACCATCTGAATCACAATCCCTACTAAGCCTATGCAGAGTATCAAGCTCTGAAACATAAATAGTAAAGCCGAAAGTCAGAGCTGCTCCCTTTGAAGAGTGAATCTTTTCCCGCATAAGTTCGTAGTCACAATCTTCCGCACAATTGGCCATCATTGCCAATTCGGAAGAAAGAGACTCTAGGAACACCGGAATCAAATCATAAATATCTGATTCCACGGTAACTTTAGTGCGGGGAAAATCTGGCAAATCAAACTCCTGAATAATGCCGTATCCGGCGTTGAGACTACGCTAAATCCACTTAGTTGAATTTAAAAAAAACAAATTTATAAATACATTATATTTTAACCTCTCCGCGCAACTATTATCAAAGGTAATTACCATCTCAATTTAATCTTGACTTCTCAGTCGACGCGCTTAATATATGAACAGTTGTTCATATATTAACATAAAGAGTGTAACCATGCCGAATAATGAAGACTGCTGTTCCATCCATAACCCTACGCCGGGCGCGGTGGAACTTGTTAAAACAAAATGCTGTCCTGAAGAAACCATGACCGATCTGGCTGCTATCTTCAAGATTCTTGGGGAGCCGGTGCGGATCAGGATACTGCATGCTCTTTCCATCACCAACTTATGCGTCTGTGATTTATCGGAACTGCTTGACATGAGTCATTCAGCTGTATCGCATCAATTGCGAATATTAAGGACAGCACGCATGGTGCGATTTGAAAAAAAAGGACGCAGAGCCATATACAGGCTCGACGACAAACATGTTGAACTAATCATGCAGACTGCACTGGCGCACATGCTGGGCGATGGTTGTGCAACTCTGCAAGGAGAAAAATAAATGACCGAAATACTCTCATCAATCATGCATGAATCATGGGATGTTCTGCTGGAATCAGCACCATTCATGCTTTTGGGTTTTTTCATTGCCGGACTACTTAAAGCTTATGTAGGGCCGGAATTCATTTCTAAAAACCTTGGTTCCGGTAAAACCTCAGATGTATTCAAAGCTTCCATTCTTGGCGTCCCGATCCCACTATGCAGTTGTGGCGTAATCCCCGCAGCCGCGCAATTGCGCGAGCAGGGAGCAAGTAAAGGGGCAACCACTTCATTCTTGATCTCCACTCCTGAAACTGGTGTAGATTCCATTGCTGTAACTTACGCTCTTCTGGACCCGGTAATGGCATTCATCCGTCCTTTTGCAGCCTTTTTCACTGCGATGATAGCCGGAATTCTGGTTGACAGAGACGACAAGAGCAAAGAACCGGAAATAACTGTGCCAATCCCCGCTGCAGTACTGATACCTAAAATGGAATCCCCAAGCTCCAGAAATGAATGCGGATGTTCAGCCCCGTCCCTCTCCCCAGTTTCGGAAGCAAGCTGCCAAGATTCCGGATGCAGATGTTCAACTCAGGAAATTATACCGCAAACAGAGTCAAGTTGCTGCGATTCCGGGTGCGGATGTTCATCCGATAAAGCCCATGACCACTCAGACTCCACTTGCTCTGATTCCGGTTGCGGCTGCGGTCACAGCCATTCCGAAGAACGACCGGACTCCTTCATCGGGAAATTTTATTTCGGAATGCAATATTCTTTCGGTAACCTTCTACAGGATATCGGAATCTGGTTCCTCGGCGGAGTATTACTGGCCGGGATATTCGGAGCGCTGATCCCTGACGGATTCATTGAGCGCAACCTTGGTGACGGCTTCCTGCCCTTGCTGGTAATGCTGGCGGCAGCTGTTCCGCTCTACGTCTGCGCCACGGCCTCAACCCCCATTGCAGCAGCACTGGCCCTCAAAGGACTGTCACCCGGTGCAGCGCTGGTTTTCCTGCTGGCTGGTCCGGCCACAAATGCTGCATCATTCACAGTTGTTGCCAAGCTACTGGGTAAGCGTTCCGCGCTGATCTATCTCGGATCAATCATCGGATGTTCACTTGCGCTCGGCATGCTCACCAACTGGCTTTACTACTCTATCGGTCTAAGCGTGACTGACTGGGTACAGTCGGGATCAGAAGACGGACACGGCATGCTTTACACCCTTAGCGCATTCATTCTGCTTGCCTTAATTGCTGTTCCCAAGGTAACAACTTTGGTGAAAGGTGAATCATTGCACGGTTGTTCGCATTAAAAGAGAAAGGATGCCAGAAAGCACCGGAGGGTTTCAGATGACGGGTGAAGGCGTAGAAGCAATAATTATCATGCTGGTCATTATTCTTGCCATTTTCAAGATGGTTAAAAGAACCGGAATCGGAATGGGCCAACCCCCAGTCCGTGAACAATCGGATAAAAAAGAGATGGGCAGCAATGAATAAAGATACTGCTGGAATTGAAGCGCAACTAGAAGAGTTGCGTGGTTCTGAAAACTTCATCGGCTTTTGCGCCTTTGACCTTTTCCTTGACGATGATGAATCCAAACGCAAGGACGGGGTGCTGAAGATCTCACGCCATAACATGACCCCGGAAACTGGATTTCTCAAATTCACTTTTATAGTTGATGTCTACGGCGATAAACTCATTCGGAAACAGGTACTGGACCTTTTCGCCCGCTTTCATGATAACGAGCTGAAATCGGAAACCGACCCAGACTTCATGTACATCAAGCCTCCGGAACCGGCGACCCAGAAAGATAAATCATGGTTCATCGGTGAGGTCTTTTTCCATTTTGATTCCGTCAAAGGCTCATCAAAGGAAAATGTATACAACTTCTTCCTGCCCTTTCTGACCTTGCGGCTCCCGCTCGAATTCAGCGACCTGCAATGGTGGGAAACCGACAATGAGTTGAAAGAACAAAAGAAATCCGCAATTCAAGCTATAACGGATTTTATTATCAGCAAATTCTAAACATAATTACAATGTCAGAGCTAATTTGCCACTGTTTTGGATACACCAAGGAAGATATAATACAGGATGTCATCCGTAACGGACACTCCACCATTTATAAACGGATAATATCTGAGAACAAATCAGGCGATTGCCGGTGCGCTGAAATAAACCCCAAAGGCAGTTGATGCCTTCCTGAAGTCCGCCTGGAGGTGGACAAAATCATTAAACATTCAGTGCCAGACTTAAATGCACTGACAATATAAAACAAAAAAATCCCCTGCTGCATCTGCAACAGGGGATTTTAAATTTAGTATTAATCAACCTTAGAACTTGAAGCCGATTCTTTCGCGAATCTCATCCATGTTCTCTTTTGCCTTAGCCTGAGCTTTGGCAGTACCTTCGTGGAGAATATCCCAGACGAGCTGCGGATTTTCGTCCAGATGGCGGCGGCGTTCCTGCATAGGTTCGAGGAATTTAGCCATGTTTTCAGCCAGCAACTTCTTGCATTCCACACAACCACGGCTTGCGTTGCGGCAGCCTTCCTCGATCTCAGCACAGGTCTCAGCATCAGTGAGCAGCTTGTGGTAGGGATAGAGGTTGCAAACTTCAGGATCGCCCGGATCGGACTTGCGAAGCCTGTTTTTGTCGGTGAGCATGGACATAACCTTGGGCTTAACCTCATCCATAGGCTCGCCGAGGTAGATGCCGTTGTTGTAACTCTTGGACATCTTGCGGCCGTCGAGTCCGGGAAGTTTAGCGTCCTCGGTGAGCATTGCGTTCGGCTCGGGGAAATAATCACCATTCAAGTGGTTGAAGCGACGCGCAATCTCACGGGTCAGTTCCAAGTGGGGAAGCTGATCCTGACCAACAGGGACAAGCGAAGGCTTGTACATGAGGATATCCGAAGCCATAAGCACGGGGTAACCGAGAAAACCGTAGGTATTGAGTTCTTTCTGAACCAGTTCCTGCTTGATTTCCTTGTAAGTAGGGTTACGTTCCAGCCAGCCCAGCGGGGTCAGCATGGACAGGATCAAGTGCAGCTCAATGTGCTCCTTAACCTGTGACTGATGAAAGATCACACATTTTTCAGGATCAAGACCGGCAGCAATCCAGTCTTTAACCAGCTCAGGAACAAATCCACCAATCTTGCGGGGATCGGAATATTCACTGGTCATGGCATGCCAGTCTGCAACAAAAAAATAACATTCATGGTCTTCCTGAATCCTGACCCAGTTGACCAGAACACCGAAATAGTGTCCCAAATGCAACCTGCCGGTGGGCCTCATACCTGAAACAATGCGATTGTTTGTCTTACTCATTTTAAAAATCTTTTATGCTTGGCGGCTCTATTGAACCAGAAAATTATAGAAAAAACCCATGGCCGGACTGATGATCTTGCCGAGCAGTCCGAGCATTGCCAGTACGATTACAATAATAAATCCGTACCGGAACGACATAAATTTGAATGCGGCCTCACGGGGCATGAATCCGGCTATTATCTTGCTCCCATCCAAAGGCGGTATGGGCAGAAGATTAAAAAAGCACAGGGCCAGATTGATTATGACTCCCGCATTGGCAATCATCATCGCAGGCACAAGAATCTTGAGCATCAGCGGTGAAAGACCGTTCGCATCGAGTGAACCAATGACCTTTACGACAATTGAGAACATTACCGCAAGTACCATGTTTGCCGCAGGACCTGCCAAAGCGACAATCATCATATCCCTCTGCGGATTTTTAAAATACATGGGATTGACCGGAACAGGTTTAGCCCAGCCGATCATGCGCGTAAGCACGAGGGCAAGGGTTCCCATCGGATCAAGATGCTTTAGGGGATTCAGAGTAAGGCGTCCGGCCTGTTTAGCCGTGGGGTCGCCTAAAAGATAGGCAGCGAAGCCGTGAGCGGCTTCATGACAAGTAATAGCGAGAAGAAAAGGTAAAGCAAGAATGCTTATTTCTTTGATTGTATTGGCGATGTCGAACATGGATTGTAAGCTTGTTCGCTTTTTAGAAGTGATAAATGGCAGGCCAGGAGGGATTCGAACCCCCAGCATTCGGTTTTGGAGACCGACGTTCTAGCCGTTGGAACTACTGGCCTGCATTTATTGCCTTGAGACATCTCTGCCGTCAAAGACAAGCGGGTTCTAGCACCCCCTTTTGGGTTTGGCAAGTAAAAAAGGAGTCTATTTTCACAGACTCCTAAAAAAAATTAATTATTTTGGTCATCAGGCAACACCTAAACAGATCGGAAATCACCCCAAAGCCTGCGAGACTTTCATTTTCAACTCGCTTAAATCAACGGATTTCACCACATAATGGTCAGCCGCGATGGACTTCATATCATGCTTGAAGCTATCGTAGGCTGTACTCAAAATAACTGGAAGTTCCTGATCCTCCTGTCTGATCTCCTGCAGCAGATCCAGACCGGAACGGTTGATACCAAGCTTGATATCCAGAACAACAAGGTCCGGGTTCTCCCGCCCGATAACTGCCAGAATATCCTCAGTACCATCAGAAGTGGCCACTTTATAGCCCCCTGCCTCCAGCTCCTCTCTGTAGAGCATCCGTATATGTTTTTCGTCGTCAACGACTAAAATTGTCTTCTGAGCCATATGCAACTCCTTGAAAGTCGTTTTTCATTATTACCAGTTTAGTTCATTATTCGAGTTGGGGTCAACATTTATAGATTTTTTTTTGCGTTAGCCAAAACGCAAACCATAGCCGTATAATCAATATCCCGATACTATCACATTTTACCAGCGTTTTTCAGATCTGGCTGCTTATTTTTTTCAATTTCCCCTGATTGTAACCTGAACCGACAAAAATTCTACCTCTCAGTAGTAGGAAAAGCTTGATGAAAACGGACTTAAACGCTAAATCCCTAACCCTCGGCACTATCATATCATATAATAATAAAAAAAAGGAGTCTGACCATGGTAATTGTAACCATCGAACCGGAAGGCCAGACAGTAGAATACACTAAATTGAATACAGTCCTCCAATTACTCAACAAACAGGGACTGCACCATACCGATACACTGGTCATCCGCAACGGCGAGCTGCTCACACCTGATGAGCGGATCTTTCAGGGCGATGAAATTGAACTCAGAAAAGTAATTTCCGTAGGTTAAAAACATGAAATGTAAAGTATGCAAAGGAAAGGCGGTGGTTTCACTGCCCAGTCACAACGCTGCGTTCTGCAAAGAACATTTCAATAATTTTTTCATGAAACAGGTTGCGCAGGGCATCAAGAAGCGCAAGCTGCTGGAACGCGACGACAAAGTGCTGGTCGCCCTTTCCGGGGGTAAGGATTCCCTCGGGCTGATGTATGCATTGGCTGAACTGGGCTACGATGTTACCGGACTGCACATTGATCTGGGGATTTTCGAATCATCCATCAAAGCGCGCTCAGTTGTTGAAGACTTCTGCAAGGACAAAGGTTACCCGCTGCGCGTGGTTGAACTGGAAAAAGAAGGCGTGCCCATGCCGCTGATCAAAAAGCACATCCGCCGTCCAATCTGTTCTATCTGTGGCAAATTCAAACGCCACTACTTTAACAAGGTCGCCATTGAAGAGGGTTACACCGCCCTTGCCACCGGCCACAATCTGGATGACGAGATAGCCAGACTCTTCGCTAACACACTGCGCTGGGATCAGGGCTACCTTTCCGATCAAGGCCCCGTACTGCCTGCGGAACACGGATTCGCCAAGAAAGTAAAACCCCTTTTCCGGGTCACTGAATACGAAAGTGCCGTATTCTCTTTTCTAGCCGGAATTCCATATCACCACCTACCCTGTCCATACAGCGGCGGAGCCAGCTTTACGGGTCACAAGCTACTTTGGCGCGACATGGAACTACGCAGCCCCGGAACAAAGCGAGCTTTCTACAAAGGCTTTCTCGATCGCGGCCAGCCTGCTTTTGCTGCCTATGAAAGCGAAACAAAAGACTTTGAGATTAACCCCTGTTCTGAATGCGGCTACCCTACTTCCGCCGGAGTATGCAACATTTGCAGGCTCAAACGCCAGCTGCAGGAATCCATCGAACAGGAAGCCAACGGAGCAGAATAACCGTGAGCAGCCCCAAAGTTTCAGTCACCATGCCCTGCTACAATTGTGAAGCTACTGTAGGAGCGGCAATTGAAAGCATCCTCGAACAGACCTGCTCCGATCTGGAACTGGTAGCCGTGGATGACGGCTCCTCAGACGGAACTGCAAATGTGTTGCGTGACTATGCCGCCCGTGACTCTCGCTTGAAACCGTTGTTTCTAGACCATCAGGGGGTTGTCGGCGCGGCCAATGCCGCAATAGGTGCTGCTGAGGGGAAATATATTGCCCGCATGGACGCGGACGACATCGCGTTGCCTGAACGCATCGGAAAACAAGCAGCTTTGCTGGATATCGACCCCGGTACAGGACTGACCGCCTGCCGGGTCGGATTCGGCGGGGACCGCGCAAAGAATGGGGGCTACGCTCATTATGTTGACTGGATCAATACTCTGGTCGGCGCAGAGGAAATTTCATTGAACCGTTTCGTGGAATTTCCCTTTGCCAACCCTTCGATCATGATGCGCAAAGATTTGATTGCCGCGCATGGACCGTTCCGTGATGGAGATTTTCCTGAAGATTACGAACTGATCCTGCGTTGGCTGGAAGCCGGGGTAAAAATGCGCAAGGTTGATGAGGAACTGCTCATCTGGAATGATCCGCCGGACCGCCTGTCGCGCAACCATCCCAAATACACAGTGGAAGCCTTCTACCGCATCAAAAGCGAATATCTTTTCCGCTGGCTGCAGAAGCACCTTGGCCCCGACCCCAAAGTAGGAATTATCGGATCAGGGCGAACTTCCCGCAAACGCTACCAGATGCTGGAAAGTCTGGGCGTGGAAACTGCTTTTTATGTTGATGTGGACCCGCGCAAGGTAGGCATGCTGATTCGCGGCAAGAAAGTTCTGCACCGTGATGAAATTCCTGCAGCCGGGGAAACATTTCTGCTTTCGTATGTGGCCAGTTGGGGCGCCCGTGATGAAGTAGCAGAGTTCCTCAATGGGCGCGGTTATGTGATGGGACGAGATTATTTACTGGTTTCTTAGACGCAGTAGCACCTCACATAAAAAAATAAGGTCTTAACGACCTTATTTTTCCGCAATCTTGAAAATAATTTTAGAGTTATTTTTAAGAGTTACCTTGTTTATGACTTCAACCTCGGCAGGGCTGGCTGTTTCTGACTTGGCACATTGAACGGATACCAGCATCCAGATTAAAAAAAGACCAAGCAGCACAGCGATAACTTTTATGGACAAACCATTATCCATCTATTGAACTCTCCTTACTTCAATAGTTTCAGTACTATAGAAAAACTCTATACATTCAAGTAAAATCTTTATATCTTAATTAAGAGATAAATTCCAGTTCCAATACCGCGGCACTGACTCTCTCTACAGAATCAAAATCAGCTTCAAATTCCATCTCTCCCACAGCAGTGACCGGAATCATCCCACCCAATGAATTAAGAGCGTAGACATAATCAAAATCATCAATCTGCGCCAGATTAATTTTTTTCTCTATAATTTCAACATGCTGAGCCGCTACGATGCGGGCCGTACCGGGAAGTTTGTAGGCGCTCAATGGTTCGTAAAACGAATTTCCCTTGCGGAACATAAGGGAAGCGAATGATGATTCCAGCACATTCCCGTCAAAATCCTGCAACAAAGCATCATTAAAACCGTCCGCAAGCGCGTCCTGCCAGGCGTTCAGGTAATCCATGCGATTGGTGGATTTATGAGCCATGAGCGGGGAAAGAAAAACATCCGGGCAGGGCTTCAGAGTCCAAGTGCGCTTCGGGATGTATTCAAACGGAACAGCACACACGACAGGCACAGTGCAATTTTCCTCAACCGGAAAGAATATATTCACCCTCGCGAATTCATTCTCCAGACCATTAGTCGCCAGTACATCTTTGATGACAGCGGCATAATCAAGAGCTTGCTCAGAAATTCCAAACTGGGCCAGACTCTTACGCGCACGCTCAATATGCAGGTCCAGATGGCAGAGTTTATTTCCATTCCAGCAGATGGTCTCAAAGAAACCGTACCCGGTCCTGAACGCTGGCTGGGCCAGATCGAGACTGACCGCATCTTCGATAAACTCACCATTCCTGAAATAAATCATACAGACTCCGGGTCGAGAATTTTGCCGGCTTTGGCAATCGTCTCCAGATACTCCGCTTCAGGATCAGAATCAATTACTATGCCGCTTCCGGCCCAGTAATGAAGTTCTTTATCCGCCTGATTAAACACAGCTGTCCTGATAGGAATGGAAGAAACCATATCCTGCGGACCGTTGATAAACACAATGCTCCCGCAATACGGCCCGCGCACATGCGGCTCCAGCTTATCGATAAGCTCCATGGAACTTTTCTTGGGACACCCGGTAATGGAACCACCGGGAAAAGCACTCAAGAGCAGATCAATACAGTCACGCCCTTCACGTAATTCCCCACGCACCCGGCTGAACATCTGCAAGAGGTTGTCCACCGCAAATACTGATTTGTGATCCTCAACAACCACCGAACCGTAAAGGCAGTCGGCAGAAATATCATTACGGATCAAATCCACGATCATGGAAAGTTCCGAGTCTTCTTTAACTGAGCTTTGTAATCCCCTGACCAAATCTTCGGAATACTCTTCAAAACGAAGGGTTCCCTTAATCGGCTCCGAAAGAACCTGACCCTTTTCCACCCGCAAAAAGAGTTCCGGTGAAGTGGAAATAATCATATTCCCACCGCTCTTCAGAAGTGCATAGTAAGGCGCAGGATACTTTTTATGCAATGCAAAAAACCAGAGAACAGGATCCAAATCCCCACCCGACATGCTGAACCTTGTTGTCAGATTCAACTGGTAGGTAAGTCCCTCTCGGATATATTCAAGAGTGCGGGCAACGCCTTCCTCATACCCCTGTTTATCCAAGGACATACGCACATCACTTTTAACAAACGAAGGCAATGAAATATCTGGAACGGCTTCTGCTTTCCCGATCTCGACGAGAACCGCTGACCGATAACTTTCATCTCCGCAGATAATTCTCAGGGACGAATCACCACCTCCATGAATCAGTGCAGCGCGATATTTTTTCAAGTGCAGCAGCGGAAACTCAGCAGGCTTATCGCTCTCCACTCCACGTAATTCATGTCCCAATTCATAGGAGAGGTAACCTATAACCGGAGTGTCTTCCGCGAAACAAAAGTCCTTCATTTTTACGGAAAAATCATCGGCTTTATGACCATGCGTCATCACCAGCTCGTCAACTGGATCAATGCCGAGATAACTAAAGCTAGAATCAGCAAATTCCAGGGAGCCGAGCAGAATATCCGCATCATGATTACGCACGAAATGCGCCGCGATTTCCCTGAACCGTTCGAAGCTACAGCAGTCCGCAATAATTAATGGCGAATTCAATGAAGACTCCGGGTTGCTCGGTTAAGAAAGATTCCGGGTGAAATTGATATCCCAGAAGCGGGAGATTCGGATGCCCTACAGCCATAGGAACATGGGCAGAATTAAAACTAAGCAGTTCCAGCCCCTGCCCAAGTTCGGCACAATAAAGAGAATGATAGCGAGCCACATCCAGCTTCTTCCCGGCGAAAGATATTTTTTCGGTGCGACCATGAAAACAGCCGTCCAGTCGAGCAGTACGGCCCCCGAAATATTCATTCATAATCTGCATGCCCAGGCAGATACCCAGCACAGGCAGGCCGGATTCAAAAACCGCTGCATAACCGGGATAGTCTGCCGGACAACCGGGTCCGGGTGAAATAATGATCAGCGCATAGCTCTTGAAATCAAAACCGCTGCCTTTACCCAGCACCTCGGCATAAGGACGCACAGAAATGCGCGCCCCGGAAATCTCACGGGCCAGCAGATGCTCAAGGTTGTTGGTAAAGCTGTCGTTGTTATCGATAAGAAGTATATTCATGGTTCGAACCGGGTGTTTACTTCATCAAAAGACGGGGCACAAGCATGATAAACTGATTCAGAACTGACGTATTGCGTTCAGGGAGATCAAAATGTATAGGTTATATACTCTTACCCCCTCCCCACTATCAGGGATTACAAAGGAGATCATTCCCTTTGGTTCCGCTGAAGGCTAAATCAAATCATCAAATGCGCGCAGCGCGTCATAATATTCCCACGGAGAGCAGTATGGAATGTATTTCGAAAAGAGCCTGTGAGATCACCCCCTTTTTGGTCATGGACGTTCTGGAAAAAGCGCAGGAAATGGAACGTCAGGGGCGCAGCATCATCCACATGGAAATCGGTGAACCTGATTTCGATACCCCGGAATGTGTCAAACAGGCCTGTATCAAGGCACTGGAATCCGGTGAAACCCACTACACCCACAGTCTGGGCATACCAAAACTGCGCGAGGCTATCAGCAAATATTACAACGACACATACGGTGTGGATGTTGATCCGGGCCGGGTCATCATTACTCAGGGGACTTCCCCGGCAATGCTGCTGCTCTTCACCTTCATTCTGGATCAGGGCGACAATATCATTGTTTCCGACCCCGCCTATGCCTGTTACAGCAACTTCATTTCCTTTTCCGGGGCTGAAGCCAACTCCATCCGCACTTTTGAGGAAGACGGATTCCAGTACCGCCCGGAAGCAATTGAAAAGGCCATCAACGAACGCACCAAAGCGATTCTGATCAACTCCCCTTCCAACCCAACCGGAACCCTGCTCCCGCCGGACCGCATGGAGAAAATCGCCAAGATGGGGCCTTGGATTATCTCCGATGAAATTTACCACGGCCTTGTGTACGGGGAAAAGGAACATACCATCCTTGAATACACCGACCACGCTTTTGTGCTGAACGGATTTTCCAAGCTTTTCGCCATGACCGGATGGCGGCTGGGCTACATTATCGCCCCGGAAAAATACGTCCGGCCAATGCAGAAGCTCTGCCAGAATTTTTTCATTTCCGCCAACTCCATGGCCCAGCATGCCGGAGTAGCCGCGCTCACAGAATCGTGGGATGAGGTCAACCGCATCAAAGGCATTTACGACGAACGACGCAAGTTCCTGATCAAACGGCTGCGCGAAATCGGCTTTGATATCAAAGTCGAACCAACCGGGGCTTTCTATGTGCTGGTAAACATGAAGCATCTGGCAGCTAAATTCGACGGCAGCTCCCTGAAACTGGCCTTCGACATCCTAGAGAAAGCCGGAATCGGAGTCACACCGGGCATTGATTTCGGCGAAGGAGCCGAAGGCTTTATCCGCCTCTCCTACGCCAACTCAATGGAAAACCTAGCTGAAGGAATGAACAGGCTTGAAAAATACGTAAAAGAAAACAGCTAGACTTCTGACTCGATAAAAAGAAAAGCCCTGCGGACTTTGTGTTCGCAGGGCTTTATTTTGGTTGGTGTAATTTCTTTTTTAGGTAGTTGATCGCTACGCCGCAATATTCTTTTAATTCACCGTCTGAATTCTGAGTTTCATATTTGGCAAGAGCCTTTTTATAGTTACCCTCTTTCCATCCGGTTATATCCAGATACTTTTTCACACCATCACGGACAGACTTTCTGTTTCTCTTCAAATACTCAATATTTAAGTTCAGCACGTTATCAAGTTGTTCACTGAATTCAGTATCATTTGAATAGATTGTTCCATCTGGAAGATAAAAAACAATCCTCTCAACATCATAGCTTGAAGGGTCGTACTTTAATTCCGCATCAGCTTTACTTACATCGCAATGCTTCTCTGAATCCCTTCTATGGTTAAACCCGTGACACGCGGCAAGCATATTTGAAAATTCAAACTTTAGTTCTTTGTGATTACTTTGGCATTTGAAATGCTCAAGGCGCATACATTTGACATCCTGAACTTTGTCATCAGGACATCTCACATGGTTAATCCGCTGCATACAATAGCAACACAGGTATCCTTGATCTTCACACAAAGATTTCTGGGCAGCATTTTTTGCCTCAGAAGTAATCAATTCGTTATACTTGCCGTCGTAATCAGAAAGATCGCAAACTTTGCTTTGCTCACGTTTGAAATCTTTAAACTCTTGAGTCTCAGTGCTCTTTTTAATATTCAGCACAGCTTTACTCCGAAAGATCAAGAACTGTCCGCGCTTCAATCAATGCCGGTATCTGACCGAGTTCAGATTCAAGATCATCTAAGATACCACGAGCCTTATCAAACTCCTCATTCTCAATACATATATAAATTTCATTAACAGTGGCAGCTACTTCGTCATTAATATCAGAAACATCCATAACTTCGGTAAGAATTTCAGATGAAGTCAGCCCCTTGCTGCGAACAGGCTTGTCGTAGCGAATATCCCCATCCTCATCACGGTAAAGGGAAAAAATATTCTCCGCCGGCACTTCACTCAAGACCTGTGGCGAATGTGTTGTAATAATAAACTGGCAGTTAGGAAATGTCTCACGCAGTGCAGGAACAATGCGGCGTTGCCATTTGGGGTGCAGATGGAGGTCTATTTCGTCGATTATGATGAGGTGTTCAGCATCAATTTTTTTATTTAATTCAGAAGAAAGAACAAAACTATATGCGATTGCGGCAATAAGTCCTATGAATACACGTTCACCCAAAGAAAGTTGGAATAGACCTAATGTGACTTGTTTTCCTTTATACTCCTTAACTACTTCAAAAACACCACGTTCAATATTGAAATCTATTGCTAAAAATCCTGTAATATTAACAATAGCATCTTTAACAAATTTAAGATGTGCGTCTCGAGAAAAATCATCAATGCTATTACCTGCTAAAATATGCTTGCGGAACAATGAATCTTCATAGCTTTCCCTTTTTTTAATCCAATCAAAAGCGTGATTAAAAGCTGCATTTCTGTTTGCTATCACTGAAAGTCTTGGATCAATTTTTCTCAACGATTCAAGAGCACCCTTATCCGGTTCATTTTCAATTAATCCCACACCTCTATCTTCTTCGAAAATAGTAAAATCTAAAAAATCAACACGAGGGAACTGCTTCTTTAATGTACTGGAGATCTCGTCCGGTTCACTACTACAAACTACCTCTATCTTTTTATCGTCATAAATAAAATTAAGGCAAAATTTGGCATACTCTTCATTTTCAAAAATTTGATGATTATATATAAACAAGAGTGTTTCGTACGTATTTCTTTCTTCACCTACAAAATGATCTACTCTGGAACCAAACAGTCCATTCCCTATAGCACTAATTATACTACTCTTCCCGCACCCATTATCGCCCACAAACACATTCAGATGCCTGTCAAATTCGATCTCCATATCCCGGATGCCCCGGTAATTGTGCAGCGATAATTTTTCTAAATACATAGCAGGTTGTCTCCTGAAGAATTGATATAAAAGAATCCCATCGACGCATTCAACGCCGATGGGAATATAAGTAGCCTATGATCCTATGTTTCTCAATATGCTGATCAGTTAAATTTTCCTCATCCCCTAAGCTTCCGCCTCACCGTGGCCCACCTTCTCCATCTTGATGAAGAACATGAGCAGGGCCGGAATCATGAACACGGTGAAGACCGTGGAAAGGGCCAGACCGCCGAGCACAACCGCTCCGAGACCGCGATAAAGTTCGGAACCGGGACCGGGGGCGATTGCCAGCGGCAGCATACCGAAGATGGATGTTGTTGCTGACATGTAGATGGGGCGAAGTCTGGAGCGGGTCGCTTCCAGCACGGCCTCGCGGTGTTCCATGCCCTCTAAACGTACGTTGTTCAGGGACTGGTGCACGATGAGAATCGCGTTGTTAACAACAACCCCGATCAGGATAACAAAACCGAGCATGGTCAAAACATCCAGCGGTTGCGGCGCGATAAACAGGTTTTCCAGCTTAAGGCCGAGGAAACCACCTGCACCAGCCAGCGGAACGGTCAGCAGAATGATGAACGGGTAGATAAAGTTTCCGAAGAGTGCCGCCATGAGCAGGTAGGTAATGACTACCGCCAGCAGGAAGTTCCACTGCATGGCCTCACGGGTCTGGGTCAGCTTGTCAGCCGCACCGGACATACGTACGTTAACGCCGTCCATAAGTCCCATTTCCTTAACCTTGGGGATGAGCTGGTTCTGGACGATGTCCATAGCCTGTTCCAGAGGCATGGATTTGGGCGGGGTAATCTGCAGGGTAACAGTTCTCTGCCGCTCAAGATGGCGGATCTGGGTGATACCGTAAGTCCGCTCCAGATGGGAAAGGGAAGATACCGGAACCGCCCAGCCCTGCGGGGTTGCCACAAGGGATTCATAGAGATCTTCCGGTGTGCCGACCCTGTTTTCAGAAGCCATAAGCTTCAGGTCGATCTTCTTCTTACCATCTTCTTTATAGTCGCCGATCTTGCGCCCATCCATGAGTACGTCAAGAGCTTCACCGATTTCCTGACTGGACATTCCTGCCGCACGCAGACGGTCACGGTCGGGCACTATGCGTACTTCAGGATAAAGCATTTCCAGAGACGGGATTGGTCGGACCTGCCCGCCGGGAATTGCCTGTCTGGCCATACCGAACATTGTTCCGGCAGCAGCCATCAGCTTGGGCAGTTCCGGTCCGCTGAAATCAACAGCGACCATGCGACCCTTACCGAGACCTGTTTCGAAGATAGAAGCCTGAATGCTAACCCCGAACATACCGGGGATTGAGTTCATAATGCGGTTAAAAAGCGGGATCAGCGCAGCGGGACGATCCTCGTCACCGGAGATTGCACCGAAAAGATTAATATCCGGGGCGGAAACATAGAAGAGCTGCTCCACGGAAGGAAAACCATCCTTTTCCTGATTCATATGCGGCTTAGTCTGAGCGGCAATGAATTCACCGATGGACGAGCGTTCCTCAAAGGAAAGACCCGGCGGCGGGATGAGAATGGACAGAATCAGGTTACGGTTACCCTGCGGCAGGTATTCCATTTTCGGGAAAAAGGATATTACCAGCAAAGCCGAAGCCGCCACAAGGATTGCTACAGTGGATAGACGCGTAACCCAGTTGCGGATGGAAAAGCTGAGTATTGCCATAATTCCGTCGGAAAACTTGGCTCCGATTACGGTAAGGAAGTTCTCTTTGACCTTTTTTTTCCTTTTGGAAATAGAATAGAACTGCTTGGCCAGCATGGGGATAACCGAAATTGAAACAAACAGGGACAGGGAGATCGCACAGGTAACCGCGATGGCGATATCCTTGAACAACTGCCCTGCTTCCTCTTCAATAAAAACAACCGGAAGGAATACCGCAACGGTAGTCAAAGTTGAAGCCAGAACCGCGCCCCAAACCTCACTGGCCCCGTCGTAAGCGGCCTGATAGGGGGCTTTACCCATCCCCCGGTGTCGGTCGATATTTTCCAGAACAACAATGGCGTTATCCACCAGCATACCGACAGCAAACGAAATACCGGACATACTGACAATGTTCAGTGTCCGGCCCAAGCCGCCGAAAACAATGAATGAACCGACAACTGAAATAGGAATGGCGATTGCGACGATAACGGTGGCGGAAAGTGATTGCAGGAATGTCAGCAGAACGATAATCGCCAGCACACCACCAATGATGATATTCTGTTTTACCAGATCAATCGCACCATTGATGTACGGAGCCTGATCGTAAACCCAATCAAGAAAAACACCCTGATCAGCGAGCAGCCCTGCATTGAGTTCTTCCACAACATTACGCACGTTCTCGGTAACTTCCAGTACGTTCGCGCCCGGTTCGGGTTTAACCCCGATTGCTATTCCGGCAACTCCGTTTTGCAGCATGGCTACTTTATTTTTCTCAAATCCGGGAACAACCCTGCCCACGTCAGCAATGGTCACCCGCTGCTGGCCGGAGGAAGTGATTACCACCTGCTCGATTTCTTCAGGACTTTTGAATTCGGAGGTTGTGCGGATGCGGTAATCACGGCGTCCAACACCGAGGTTACCGGCAGAAACGTTGGCGTTCTCACTCTGCAGAACCTTGGTCACCTTATCGATGGTCAGGTTGTAGGCAGCCAGCTTTTCCGGCGCGATGATGATGTGCATTTCCTTTTCAGTTCCACCGCCGATGAACAGGTCCGCAACACCGTCTACACGCTCAAGGTACTGGCGCACTTCATCTTCAAAATAAGTAGCAAATTCGTTGATATGCCGCTTGTTCTCCGGCAGGGTACGCAAAATCATCCAGATAACCGGGGAAGCCGAAGCACCTGTCGCGGAAATTACCGGACGGTCGGAATCAGAAGGATATTTCTTAACCTCATTGAGCTTGTTGGAAACTCTCAGCAGTGCATCATCAATATTAGTACCGATCTTAAAGCGCAGGGAAATTCGCCCGAAACTGTCGAAGCATTCCGATTCCATCTCCATAAGGCCGGTGACACCCTTGAGCACTTTTTCCTGCTCTTCAATGATGTCACGCTCGATCTCATAGGGAGTAGCTCCGCTCCAAGTTGTTTCAACGGTAATTTCCGGCTCAGTTACAGACGGGGAAAGCTGGTACGGCAGACCGGAAAGGGCCATTCCGCCGAACAGGACCAGCAGAATAACCCCGACTAGCACTGAAACAGGCTTTTCGATTGAAAACTTTACAAAATCCATAATCTACTCCGGCCCGCCGGGCTATTTATTGTCTATGACCACAGGCTGACCGGGTCTGAGCCGTTCATTACCTTTGGTGACGATATCCATTCCGGCTTTGAGACCCTTGCCGCGTACTCCGGCATTCATGCCTTTAAAACCGATCACCTGTACAGGAAATGGCTGGGCTTTGCCGTCAATAACCCCGATAACCATGGTCGTTCCGCGCAGAGTTATAACCGCATCACGGGGAACCACAACTGTCTCACTGGCAAGAGCATTCGGCAGGGAAACACGGGCTTCCATGCCCTGCTTGAAACCGTTCTCGCTGATTATCCTGATCTTCACAGGAAAGGTTCGGCTGGCAACATCGCCACGTGGGATAACTGCGAAAACCTTACCCTTATACTCGTTACCTGCGGCGGAGATACCCACCTCAAGCCCCGGTTTAACGACCATCGCAACATCCTGCGGCACATTAACCACCACATCATAACTGGTATTCATGCCCAACTTGACTACATCCTCTCCGACTGAAAGCCACTCGCCGAGGTAGACAGAACGTTTAAGCACAATGCCGGTAAATGGCGCACGGATAATCTTTTTGGAAAGTTGAATCTGCAAACGGCGCAGTTTGGCCTGTGAGGAAGCAAGCTCACTCTCCATGGCCAGAGCCTTGAACCGTTTGGAGTCGTACTCACCTTCGTGAACAGAGCCGCTTTTAAAAAGCTTGGTAATACGCTGGTCATCACGCTTGGCAAGATCGTAATTGGCTTTTGCTTCCGCATAAGCCGCCTTAGCTGCCCGGATTTCAGTATTCAGTAAATCAGAGCTGAGTCTGATCAGAACATCCCCCCTTTTGACCACATCACCTTCTTCGACATCTACTCGGACAATCTTACCGCTGACCTCGGATGCAACATCCGAAGTCTCGGAAAAATAGACCGTGCCGATATAGGACGATTGCGGGGCAACCTGCCCGGCGAAAGATTTGGATGTTGCCACATGGGCGGGGGGCATCTGCGGGGCCTTCTTCTCAGCAGCAAAGGCAGGACAAGAGATAAGTGAGAAAATCAAAAAAAATATTATCCGTTGCATAGAACAGCTCCGATAGAAATTATAACTTCATTTTGTTAACGGGCACACTTTACGTAAGATCGAAATATAGTCAACTGAGATCGTATTTCACCTGAAAGCAAACATTCACACCTCGACAGCGGTGAATTTATAATTTACCGCTAAAACAATCCTGCTTAAATTTGCCTTGGAAGAATCCATCTCCAACCCCTGACCCGGACAAATATGAAAACGCTGCTAGCAAACGCTGTAATACTGGGACTTTTTGCAACCGCAACGCCTGCGGCGGCCCTGACTTTGAAGAACAAATGTAAATATACTGTGGCGGGTTCGGTGACAGTTGCGGAAAGTATGGTTAGTGTTGCCCAATTCAACATCGCGCCCGGCAAGTCCAAAAAGATACTGGATAATTTCGAAAAAATGGGACTTATTATCAGGACCATTCCCAATGTCTACGACATGAAGAAGCTTAAAATAACTTCTATTGAAATCGACAATCCGGACAGCCACATTGAATTGAAACAATCTCCAGAGGGGATCAAATTCAAGGTGGAATAAATTTCCGTCTCTCTACCATCAAAAAACCCTCCCCATACTCATGTACGGGGAGGGTTCACTACTTTCGGTCTCTGTAAACGACCAAGTAAGTCCTTTCAGCTACTTACTAAAGATTGGCGAGAATAATCTCACCGAATGCTTTACAGCCAACCTGCTCGGCACCGCTGATCTGGCTTGCGAGATCAACAGTTACT
Organism: Maridesulfovibrio spiralis (SeqCode); assembly: GCF_048571135.1. NCBI lineage: Bacteria > Pseudomonadati > Thermodesulfobacteriota > Desulfovibrionia > Desulfovibrionales > Desulfovibrionaceae > Maridesulfovibrio > Maridesulfovibrio spiralis (SeqCode). Next base: position 447,197 of record NZ_CP182344.1, read on the forward strand.
TTCTTGGCTGCAAGGGCTTTTTCAACCGCATTTTTGATCAGTGCGGCTGCTTCGCCCATGTCGTTATTCTCCAGCATCATGGCACCGGAAAGCAGGATACTTCCGGGGTTGGCAAGGTCTTTACCGGCGATGGTCGGTGCGGTTCCGTGGGTAGCTTCATAGATAGCAAGCTTGTCACCCATGTTTACGCCCGGAGCCAGTCCGAGACCGCCGACCTGTGCGGCAAGCGCATCGGAAAGATAGTCACCATTGAGGTTGGTGGTAGCAACGACACTGTACTGTTCGGGACGCATGAGCAGTTCCTGGAACATTGCATCGGCAATACGGTCATTGATCACAACCTTACCGGTCGCATCTTCGCCTTCTTTGACAACCTTGCCGGCATAGTCTTCCTCGGCGAGGTCGTAGCCCCACTGACGGAATCCGCCTTCGGTGAACTTCATGATGTTGCCTTTGTGAACCAGAGTCACGGACTCACGGTTCTGGTCAATGGCATAATCAATGGCCCGGCGGACGAGACGCTTGGAACCTGCGGGAGTGATGGGCTTGATGCCGATCCCGGCAGTGGGATCAATCTTGGCACCCATTTCGTCCACGAGAAAATCAATTACCCGCTTTGCTTCGGGGGAAGCTGAGCTCCATTCGATTCCGGCATAAACGTCTTCGGTGTTTTCGCGGAAAACCACGATATCAACCAGATCAGGACGTTTTACCGGGGACTCGATACCTTCGAAGTAGCGGATGGGACGGATACAAGCATAGAGATCAAAAACCTGTCTCAAAGTAACGTTGAGAGAGCGGATACCTTTCCCGACGGGAGTCTGCAAAGGCCCTTTGATGGCCAATTCAGCTTTGGCGAGGGTATCAAGAGTTTTCTGGGGAAGGTATTCACCGGTAGCTTCATATGCTTTTTCACCGGCAAGAAGTTCAACCCATTCAATTTTCTTATCGCCGGAGTATGCTTTCTCAATGGCAGCATCCAGAATTGGACGGGCTGCGCCCCATACTTCTGGTCCGATACCGTCACCTTCGATAAAATATACTGTTTTTGTGGACAAAATGATCTCCTATGTTGCTGGCACAGCTCCGGCTCCTTACGGCTGCGCAGTGAAGTGAATTGACACCTGTGTTATAAAGACGTGACATCAGGTATGACCGGACGGCGTTTCGAGTCATCATTAAACTGAAAAGAGGAACCGGGTATTTTTTCCGTCCGCAGGCTGGACAAACGGCAGGATTGTATCTGCATAATCGATTACAAAGCGTAGAAATACGATATTCTTGCAAAAAAGTAAAGAAGACCCACTCCAAAGCGCACAAGAGACACATACTTCGCAAAAACATCAAATCAGGAAACTTTAATCAAAACACAACCGCATAAACAGCACAAAATTCATTCTGATATTAAATACGAAAAGGGAGGCCCGAACACGGACCTCCCTTTCTGAGTTGTATATAACCCATCTGTGATTATTAGCCACCGATGAGCTGCATTGCCATCCTGGGCATACCGTTAGCCTGGGAAAGCATGGCTACTGCGGACTGAGTCAGAATCTGGTTTCTGGTGAATTCTGTCATTTCAGTCGCTACGTCCACGTCGGAAATACGGGATTCCGAAGCCTGAACGTTTTCAGCCTGGATTGAGAGGTTGGTAATGGTGTTTTCCAGTCTGTTCTGGAGAGCACCGAGATTTGCGCGGATCTTATCCTTGGAGATAATTGCATTCTGCAGCTTCTCCAGAGACTTCTGAGCCATCTCCTGAGTTGAGATGGAGTTATCTGCAGCCGAACCGACACCGAGAGCCGAAGCAGTAGAAGTGCCGATTGAGATGTAGTAGTAGTCTTCCGCACAATCGTTACCGGTACCGAAGTGAACCTTTACAGGACCGGTAGATGTGAGACCAGTACCGCTGTGATCAGAGTTTGCACCGGACATGTTACCGTTGAGCAGGTGGATTCCGTTGAAGTCAGTGGCACTTGCGATACGGGTAATTTCTGAAGCCATGGCCTGATATTCAGAGTCGATAATAAGACGCTGGTCAGAGTTGTAGGTACCGGTGGATGCCTGAGTTGCAAGTTCCTTCATACGGATGAGCTTTTCATCGATAACACCGAGAGCTCCATCAGCAGTCTGAATCATTGAGATGGCGTCGTTTGCGTTTCGAATACCCTGATTAAGGGACTTAATATCTGCACGCATGAGTTCGCGAATTGCCAGACCTGCGGCATCATCGGCTGCTGTTCCAACACGGAGACCTGAAGACAGGCGACGGGTTGAAACACCGAGGTTACCATATGATTCCTGCAAGTTGCGGCTTGCGTTCATTGCCATCATGTTGTGATTAATTACGAGCGACATAATAATTCCTCCATGAATTACTTATTTAAATTCGCCTGAGTGGGTCCTTCCACTCCGACCTTTTACTGGTTAAATATTCAGTACAAAATCCTCTTGAATTTCTACTGCATAAAATACCCTCCGGAACAGTTCGACATGCGGCCTATGGCCGGTCAACCCGGTAATCACCGACACTTCATCTGGAGCATCTTCGGGCATTACCTGCATATGGACTCACGCAGGTGTCCGCTTAATCTTTGATTAAGACGCGGGACTCCTTGATGAGTCCGCGACTCTGTACAGGCACGGTCATACGGCGGCGATTCTCACATGTCCCGTTTCTGGGAAATTTCTCTATGCAGGGTACTACTCCGCACATTACCAACCTCCGAGAACCACACTCGACCAAATGCCTTTATATGCTCTTGTGAACGACGGTTTATTCTTTCCGGGCATCCTCCTTTGTTGACTTGATATAATTTTACTCTGCCGAAGTATTTGCAATGGGTATGCCTAGACTGCGGGAAGCGTTTATTTACTAAAGAAAAGAAGACACAAGATGCTGTTTAGACAGTATTTTTAAAGACAAAGATATCTTAATATTTAAGAAGAAAAGGATAGAAAGAAAGAAAACGGGAAATATCTGCCCTTCTGTAAGCGGCAAATCTTTCCTCTTGGCGGGGGCGGGAAAATGTTTACACGATTCTATTTGACCGATATGACCCGAAAAACAAAAGCACGAAAATCCAAAAACAAAGACAAAGCACTTTTCCACATGAAGATACGAAGTATTCACAGGCTCAATAACCGTATCAGGAATTACCTCTGCCTATTCCTGACCATATTTATAGCGAGCTCACTCTGCTCTTCTATTTTATTTTTCTGGTCCGTATCCAAAGAGGTGGATAGCAAAGCTGCCACATGGGCAAACTACCTTGTTGAACGGATATCCTTTTTGGAGGATGTTGTTACATCAAGAGCAACATTCGATCATGGAATGTCCATATTGCGGGTTACTACCGAAGGCGAAGTAGTAAACAGCAGGCCCTTTCCCTCTGAAATAAAATCTGTAGCCAAGTCTCCTGTTTTCCAGGAAGTAAAAGACTTCAAGCCCGGGCAATCCCTTCTCCTGCGCACACACGAAGACGGCTCCAAGCAACTCTATCTCATCCAGCGTTTGGACCACAGTTTCGCGATTGCCAAAGTTCCGCCGGGAAGCCTACTCCCCGTATCCCCGTATGGAACAGAAATATATATTAGAGATAGAAACGGAAATTCAATTTTCAAATCAACCGAAAGTTTCATTCCGAACTCCTTCAAGCTAGGCAAGCTGCATTTTTCCAAATTCCATATTATTGCATCCGCACAGGCCCAAACAACAAATTTCGGTGGTCTCTCCCTGACCGTGGGCAAGGATATCTCTACAGAATTCTATGCCGGAATCGTGCTCATACTTTTTACGACAATATGTCTGGGTATTCTGGTCAAAAGGTCCGCATTCCTTACTTGGGACCTTGAAAAAAACGAAAAAGACTTCATCAGAATCAACAACCTGCTAAAAAAAGTGTCGGATGCACCGGATGAAAACCTGAACCATCTTCCGGCAATTGAGGCTACGGCAAAAAGAATCCGTGAAGTTGATTGGGACAGGGAAGCACACCGTATGGCATTTCTGGAAAACAGAAACTACGTAACAGCCACGGCTTTCTTTTCCAGAAAAATTCTGAGGCTGCTGGAAGAAGTCGCTTCACATTCACGCAAACTGACCAGTTCGCGCCAGAAATATCATGACCTTGTGCATACCGCCCGCTCTATAATCTTGCGTATCGACTGCACAGGGAAATGTACTTTTTTCAATGAATATGCCCAGTCCTTTTTCGGTTTTTCGGAAGAGGAGATGATCGGAAAAAGTGTGATCGGAACGCTGATTCCCAAAACGGAGAAAGGCAGTTCGGAGCTGGAGCAACTGATCCGGGAGCTTACCAACAACCCCGAGAATTATCCGGCCAATACCAACCGCAACACCCGTAAAGACGGAAGTACTGTCTGGGTATACTGGACCAACAGCCCTGTATTTGATGATTCTGGGGAGCTTTCAGAAATTCTCTGTGTAGGTACAGATATTACTGAACGCAAGAAGATGGAAAGCGCGCTACATGAGACCCGTAACTACATCCGCAACATCATCGACTCCATGCCCTCAGTAATCATCGGGCTGGATAATGACTGCAAGATTACACATTTCAATACAGCAGCACAGCGTCTGGCAGTTATTCCGGCCACTGAACTGGAGGGGGCGGATGTGGAAACAGCTTTCCCACCGCTGGCCAAGTACGCCTATAGCATCACTCAGGCCATCGAGAGCGGAATTCCGGAGACTGGTATTCGCACTCAGGGAATCAGTGCTCCGCACAGCCATCAGGACATTATCATTTACCCTCTCAACGACGGCATGCGCGGAGCTGTTATCCGTATTGATGACGCAACCGAAAGGGTCCAGATTGATGAAATGATGATCCAGACAGAAAAAATGATGTCCATCGGAGGACTTGCCGCAGGTATGGCCCACGAAATCAACAATCCGCTGGGTGGAATTCTTCAAGGCATTCAGAACATAGTCCGCCGTATATCACCGGACCTGCCGGCGAACCTCAAAGCTGCGGAAAAAGCGGGCTGTTCAATTGATTCCATAATTGCCTACATGGAAGACCGCAAAATCCTGAGAACCCTGAATGGAATAACCGACTCCGGGGTGAGGGCGGCATCAATTGTTTCCGGCATGCTGGAATTCAGCCGCAAAAGCGATTCCCAGAAAGCTCCGGGAGATCTGCGACAAATAATGGATAAGGCCGCAAGCCTTGCAGCTCAGGACTACAATCCCCAGAAGGGGTATGATTTCAAACAAATCACTATCATAAAGGATTATGACGACAAACTGAGCCTGACCCCCTGCACCGCCACTGAAATCGAACAGGTATTCCTGAACCTGCTGCGCAATTCAGCACAGGCCATGAACGACTGGAAAGATATGGAAAATGTGCCGGAAATTATGATTCACATCCACAACGACCGGAACATGGTCAAATGTACTGTTTCCGACAACGGACCTGGAATGGATGAGGCGGTACGCAAAAGAGTGTTTGAACCATTCTACACTACCAAATCACCGGGAATCGGGACGGGACTGGGACTTTCTGTGTCCTACTTCATCATTACCCAGAACCATCAGGGAGTCTTTCAGGTAGATTCTTCCCCCGGAATGGGAACAACCTTCACCATCCAGCTTCCCGCAATGCAGAAATAATCAAAAAGCCCGGAAAATCATGAACAGATTTTCCGGGCTTTTTTTTATAAATTTTTTATAAACCGCCATCAGTTACGGCTGACCGGCAGTCCAGACTTGACCCGCATAATGCGCTCATAGGACTGCCTGATCCTGCGCTCGGTGATCTTACCTTCACGGACCAGCTGCTTTAAAGTGACTACGGCTTTGGTTCCCAGTCCCGGCTCAAAAATCAGGTTGTTGCCGAACAGCAGTATATCCGCACCGGCTTTTACCGCCCGGTAAACCCCTTCTTTAAAGCCATATTCACCGCTGACAGCCTGCATCTGCATATCATCGGTAACAATTATTCCTTTGAATCCCATTCCGCGCCTTAATTTACCGTGGATAATCTTACGGGAAAGCGTTGCCGGATAATTCCGGTCCAGATCAGCATTAAAAATATGGGCCGTCATGACCATATCGGCCTTATTATTCTTGATAATTTTCTCAAATGGATACAGCTCGCTGCTGTCCCATGCCCCGGTAACATCGGTAAAGCCCAGGTGGGAATCACCACGCGAACTGCCATGTCCGGGAAAATGTTTCAGGCAGGAAAGAATGCCCTCGGAATGCAATCCGTCGATAAACGCTTCCGCGAAACGGGCCACGATGCGCGGGTCATCGGAGAAACTGCGCTGCAGAGCCGCAATTACCGGATTGGCAGCATTACGGTTAACATCCACAACCGGGGCAAAATCCATATTAATCCCGGCTTTTTTCAAAGTATTCCCGATTACTTTACCGGCACGGTATGCGCCCTGCGGATCACCACTGTTACCAAGTTCGGCAGCGGAGGGGGTCTCTGGAAATCCCATTTCCCCGGTTAACCTTTTGATGATGCCGCCTTCCTGATCAACAGCAACAAACAAGGGAATATCTGCATGGCTTTGCAGATCGGAAGTCAGCATGGAAAGCTGTGCAGGACTGTCCACATTGCGAACAGTGCTGTTCAGTGCGCAATCCTTGCTGAAAAGGATAACCCCGCCGATTCGCGCTTCACGGATATCTTTTACTATCGGATTATCAACAGTGAGTTCCAGCCCGCGAAAACCGACCATGACCATCTGGCCGATCATTACATCCAGTTCCGAAGGACCGCTTGAACTTTTTTTCAGGGCACACCCGGACAAAATCATTACAGCCAAAAAATATATAAATATTAATTTTCTCAAAGATAAAACTCCGAACTTTTTTAATACAGAACACTAAAAACGTGATATAGTTAGCATCCTGCAATTTTGCAAGAGCGGCAAGCGTATTGCCACCCGGAATGATTTCCTATACACGGGTTTCTCCACTTGCTTTTAAAAAATTGCAACAGAAGGAAAATAAATGTCCCAGACCGCACTGCAAAAAGTATTAGACCACGCCCGTGAGGGGCTTGAAGTCCGTGAATCTTTTTTCGAACAATATTCCCAGCTGGTAGTTGATGTTTCAAGAGCACTGGCCGTACGACTTGCCCTCGGTTCCAAAATTCTTTTCTGCGGAAACGGCGGTAGCGCGGCAGACTGTCAGCATCTGGCGGCGGAACTGGTAAACAGGTTCAAACTTGAACGTCCGCCCCTTCCCGGAATCGCCCTGACCACTGATTCATCCATCCTCACCGCGATTGGTAATGACTACTCATATGAGATGGTCTTTGAAAAGCAGGTTCAGGCTCTCGGTCAGCCCGGTGATGTCCTCGTCGGCATAAGCACTTCAGGAACCAGTCCCAACGTGATCTGTGCCCTAAAGGAAGCCAAGCGCAAAGGCATGGTAACAGTAGGCATGACCGGAATCAGTGCCGGAGAAATGCTGCCCATTTGTGACCACATCATCAGTGTTCCCAGCAAGGATACTGCTATAATTCAGGAAGTTCACATCGCCGCCGGACACCTGTTCTGCCACCTGATTGATCACTTTCTTTTTGAAGCGGTCAGTGAACTTGAACCCTACTTGAGCGGGGAGTAGGCAAACACCAGCAAACGAGTCCACCATGCAGATTCTCATAGTAGAAGACAGCAATACCAGCAGGATGTATCTGAAAGAAATCCTGAAAGACATAACCGAAAATCTCGATGCTGATATCGACTGCGCTGTCAGCGGCGAGGAAGCTCTCGAAAAATTCGAACGTAAATGGATTGAAGGGAATCCCTGCGACCTCATTTTTATGGACATCATCCTTCCCGGTATGGACGGATTGCAGACCCTTGAAAAAATCAGAGCTATTGAACAGGAAAAACAGATTGCCGATGACAAAAGACTGAAGGCAATCATGACCACCGCTCTTGATGACAGCACTAAGGCATCCCGCGCATTTTTTAAATGCGAAGCCCTTTCGTACATGACCAAACCCATCACAGCCGAAAAGATACGTTCAGAACTCGGTAAATTCGGAATGATATAGGATTTCGAAATGGACGCACTTACACTTGCTTTCATCCCGGTAGCAGCAATACTGACCATCACTCCCGGTTCGGATACAATGCTCGTGGTCAACAACACCCTGACCAGATCAACAGCAGACGGACTTTGCACTGTTGCCGGGATCAATGCCGGCCTGCTCGTTCATGCTCTGGCCTCAGCTCTTGGGCTGTCCATGATCCTAATGAATTCGGCAACCGCTTTTGAGATGGTCAAAATGGCCGGAGCCCTTTACATAATTTACCTTGGTATCCAGTCACTGCGCAACAGCCGCAAACAAGAAGAAACGGAATTCTCTGCAGAACTATGCAGCAAAGGAATCTCCGCTTCCATTCGTGAGGGCTTTCTTACAAATGTACTGAATCCTAAAGTAGCGGTATTTTACCTCGCACTTCTTCCGCAATTTATTTCTCCCGGAGAATCCATTCTGCGCCAGTCAATGCTGCTGATGACTATTCATTTCAGCATGGGCATAATCTGGTTCAGCTTTGTCACCCTTGCACTGGGCCGGATCCGCCACCTGCTTTCCGGTGGAAAATTCAAAAAAAGACTCGAAGCACTATCCGGTGTCGTATTCATCGGCCTCGGTCTGAAAATGGCCCTCAGCAGAAATTAATTCTTACCAGCCATTGCCATTGAACTTTATATAGCCCGGAGCCTCTCAGGTTCCGGGCTTTTTTGCGGATATAAATATCAACAACTTGCCCCCTGCACACGCAAATGCTAAGATCAGCCATGCTATTTTATAACTCACCCACGAAATCCGGCATAAAAAGCAAAATCGCTATGTTAGCGGCTCTAATGGTGATAGCCGGGTACTTCTTTATCCCATATCAGGAAATAAGACTGGAAAGGATAAGGGCGTTCGGCGAAAAAAAAGTTATAGGTATAGTTATTGAAAAAAAGAGCCGAAGAGGTGAACATAATTCCAAACAAGACCACATTGAACGACAGACCGTTAAATATCGTTTTGTTGATAACTCAGGTCTACCGAGAGAACGGACCGCAACAGTAAAAAACAATTTCTGGAGGAGGATTTCACGGGGGGATAGTGTAATTGTGTACTACGCAAAAGCCGCGCCTGAGGTGTCCCGCATTGAACATGAAAAGGAAAATGCGGTGGTTCAGCTTTTAGCCAGATTTTCACGTAAGAGTGCACAATGATTTATGCCGGACAAATTAATGCCTGAATACTGCGAAAGCAGTTTCAATAAAATCTTAAAAGCCGACCCTACGCGTTTAAGGGAAGAACGCATATGTAACGGTAAAAGCATTTAACTTCGGATCAGGAGAGACCATGTTAAAAAAGCTGGCATTTCAAACAAAACTCATGCTGGGAGCAGTGCTGATCGTTCTGGCCACCATTGTGTTCATGACCGGCATAAATCTTTATAAAGTGCAAGGATCGCTACACTGGCTGGGCCAAACTTCCATGAAATCAATTGCTGACAGTGTTCACGCGCTCATGGAAATCCAAAATGAAATCCTGCTTGATAAAGTCAAGGCCGACATTGACACGCTGGACAAAAAAATATTTTCACTCGGTTTCCCCAAGCTGAATAAACGACGCCCTATTGAAGCCACAATTACCAACCAGTCCACAAAACAGAGCGAAAAGGTAACCTATCCCAGCCTCGAATTCGGCGGGATTGAAGTCAACGGAAAATTTGACATAGTTGACGACCTGCAAAAAGAAATCGGCGGCACAGCGACTATATTTGAAGTGCTGCCCGGCAAACTGCTGCGCATATCCACCAACGTTATGAAATTGGACGGCAACCGCGCTACCGGGACTTATATACCCGAATCCAGCCCCGTTTATAAAACTGTAATGTCCGGCAAAACATACTACGGAATGGCCTACGTTGTTAACGCATGGTATATTACAGCCTACAAGCCGCTGGAAGACCTGCGCGGCAACGTTGTCAGCGTCATATATGTAGGACGCAAAATCATTACTGAAGCCTTCAAAAAATCCGTACTGGCCTCAAATGTAGGCGGAAAAGGTTACGCGACAATCTTCAATCGTAACGGTGATGTTCTTCTCCACCCCACACTCACCGGTAAAAACCTGAAAGATGCCCCCTTCTGGGATGTTTTCTCAAAAACAGAACAGGGTGATGTTGAATACGATTTGAACGGTGAAGCCAAGGCTGCTTACATAACCTATTTCAAGCCTTGGAATTGGTCCTTTGCTTTCATGATGAATAAAGCCGACATGTCTCATGGCGTGGACAGGGAAATATTCATTACCAACGTTATTATCGCTGTGGCCGCCCTTGCCATTTCGGTGATTGTTCTGCTCCTGCTCATCAAATCGACAACAAAGCCGCTTCAGGACCTCTCCGACTTTACCGGCAAAGTTTCCGATGGAAATTACGATTCAGAACTTGAATATGATGTTGACGACGTAATCGGTAAAACTATCGGTTCAGTCAAGCACATGGTCTTTGAACTCAAAAACAAGCTTGGTTTCTCGAACGGCCTGCTCAACGGATTGACCCTGCCCTGCATAGTTGTGGACCTTGACGAAAAGGTTTCTTTCATCAATTCGCATTTGCTGGAACAATTCGGACTCAAGGGGCAGCCGGACAGCTACCTCGGAAAACAGGCTCGTGAGCTTATCAACATCGCCACCGTTTCCGAAACAATTGCCCGCTGCATCAAAGAGGAAAAAAGTTTCTCTGAGATTGAGATCAACGGCACAGCAAACGGCAAAGAATTCTACGCCATAATTGACGTTGCTCCGCTGCATGACCTTGATAAAAAACTGATCGGTGCATTCATGGTCATGAATGACATCACTACCATCAAGGAAAACGAACGCGCTATCACCGCTCAGCGCGACACCATCGCCGAAACCGCAATGGAAGCGGATGAAATCTCCGACCAGCTCTCATCTGCTGCGGACGAACTGTCCGCTCAGGTTGAAGAATCCCGCCGGGGCGCGGAAGTGCAGCAGCAACGGGCCAGTGAAACGGCCACAGCTATGGAGCAGATGAACTCCACAGTTATGGAAGTTGCCCGTAACGCCGGAGAAGCTTCTGAAAATGCCCGCTCTACCAAAGAAAAGGCCATAGAAGGTCAGGAACTGGTAGGCGAAGTAGTCAAAGCCATCAAGGTGCTGGAACAGAATTCAGAAGAACTGAAAACCAGCATGGAAGAGCTTGGGGTGCGCACCGACTCCATCGGCAAAGTTATGAACGTAATCACTGACATTGCCGACCAGACCAACCTGCTGGCCTTGAACGCTGCTATCGAGGCCGCACGTGCCGGGGAAGCCGGTCGTGGGTTCGCGGTTGTTGCCGATGAAGTCCGCAAACTGGCTGAAAAGACAATGGACGCAACCAAAGAAGTAGGCGAAGCCATCACTTCCATTCAGGAAAGTACCAGAACCAACATCAGGGTTACTGAAAGCGCAGTTGATTCTGTTGTTGAATCCACTGAACTGGCTTCCAGATCCGGTAACGCCCTCGATGAAATCGTGCGTATGGTCGAAGCTTCTGCAGACCAGATCGAAGGAATTGCTGCTGCAGCTGAAGAACAATCCGCTTCCAGCGAACAGATCAGCAGGGCAACTGAGGAGATCAACGTGATTTCAGCTGAATCTGCTGAAACCACCGTCCAATCTGCCATGGCTATCGCCGAAGTAGCCAAGCTTGCCGCCAACATCAAGGAACTGATCCGCAATATGCAGTCTTAAACGGACTCACAATTAAATGATTTAAGCGGCTCCAATACGGGGCCGCTTTTTTTTACGTCCGGCCATTCTTGACCGGGCCGGAAACACTGTGTAACCAGCGAACAGACTCAAAAACATCAACCCTTACCCGGCGGTAAACCAACCATGTGCGGAATTGCAGGACACTTCCAACCCGGAAAACAGCCCCAGAGCATTCAACCCATCCTTGATCTCATTTCCCACCGGGGACCGGACTTCCAGCAGATTTATTCAGAAAAAAACATTGAGCTGGGACATACACGGCTCTCCATTATTGACCTCTCCGCACACGGCAACCAGCCGATGACCGACCCGAAAACCGGGAACACTATCGTTTTCAACGGCGAAATATACAACTTCAAAAGCCTGCGTGAAAAGTTGACCGCCAAAGGTCATACCTTCACTTCATCCGGTGACACGGAAGTCCTGCTCAAACTTTACGCCGAGTATGGAGAAAACTGCATTGCCATGCTGCGCGGTATGTTCGCTTTCGCCATTTGGGACAGATCAAAACAGCAGCTGCTCATCGCCCGCGACAGACTTGGCAAAAAGCCATTTTACTATGCCCGGGTCAACGGCGGTTTCATCTTTGCTTCTGAGATACGCGCCCTTGCTGCCCATCCCGACATTTCAAAAGATATTGATGCACAGGCCATAGACCTGTTTATGAGCACAGGCTGTATTCCGGCCCCCTTGTCCATCTATTCAGCCATCCGCAAACTTCCCGCCGCCCATTACGCCTTTGTGGATGGAAATGGGCTGAACATACAGCGCTACTGGTCTCTGGATTTTACCCGCAAAATTGAATGCACAGAGTCCGAGGCTCTGGAAGAGCTGCATACCCGGCTCATGGAAGCTACCCGCATCAGGCTTGAAAGTGATGTACCGTTAGGGGCATTGCTTTCCGGCGGAGTGGATTCCAGCCTCATAGTAGCTCTCATGGCCGAATGCGGGAGCAAATCCATCGACACTTTCACCATCGGATTCCATGAAAAAAAATACGATGAATCCGGGCATGCTGCCAAAGTAGCCAAGCATCTCGGTGTTAACCATCATGTAGAATATCTGGACCCTGCACAATTTGAAGACATGCTTCCTGCGGTAGTGCGCCAGTATGGGGAACCTTTTTCCGATGATGCCGCGCTGGCAACCATGCTGCTCAGCGAGGCCACACGCAAGCATGTAACCGTGGCACTCAGCGGTGACGGCGGAGATGAACTGGCCTGTGGCTACTCGGCATACACCCACGTTAAGCTGGCTTCCGCAATGACTCCTTTCATCGGCAATGAACCGCTGCCTGAAAAGAATATCGCCAGTGCATTCAACAGCAAATCAGCAATCGGTGCGCTTCGCCGCAAGATGATCTGCAAATTCCATCCGGAATTCAAACTCATCCTGCGCAATGAACACAAAGCCGCTCGCTATAAAAACGAAGTGTACAATCCGTCCATGCGCGAACAGCTGGGACAGTCCGCCTTCAAATGGTTTTACAATCTTGCCGCCGAAGCCTGCACTCAGGCACATAATCCTGTGGAACGGCTACTCTGGATGGATACGGCCCATTTTCTGGCCGATGCCCTGCTGGTAAAGGTTGATATCGCATCAATGGCCCACAGCCTTGAGGTCCGTTCCCCGCTGCTGGACAATGAGCTTTTCGATTACATGGCTACCCTGCCCCCGGAACTGAAACTCAAGGGCGGGGAATCCAAATACCTGCTCAAAAAGCTGGCTGAAAGATACCTGCCTGAGGAAATCCTCTACCGCCGCAAACAGGGTTTCTCCATGCCTGTTGCCAAATGGACCAGCGGAGATTCAGCGGATTTCACCCGCGATGCCATCAGACAGGCCACTCCTTTTCTCGAACAATTCTTCGATATGAAGGCATTGAACAGCCGCATCGAAGAACATGTCTCAGGCCGCAAAAAACATAAAAATTTCGTCTGGAACATTCTCAACCTCTCCCTCTGGGCCATTGAACATAAGGCCGGTCGGGTATAGAATGCAAAAAAAGCACTCCGGATTATCCGAAGTGCCTTTTAATTTTGTAAGAATAAACTGGGATCAAGCTCTGCTGCTCAATTTTCCCGCCACTGCGGAAAGCGCGAATCCTGCAACACTTACGGCAATGATTGTTGCGCCTGAAGAGAGGTTCAGCTGGTAGGAAAGCAGCAACCCGCTCACGCAGAAGACCATGCTCAAAATCGAAGAGAGCACCATCATGGAAAAGAGCGAAGAGGTCCTGCTCTCTGCTATCTGCGGCGGAATAGTCAGCAGGGCAATAACCAGAATAAGACCGACCACCCGAATGACCATGACCACACTCAGCGCAATCAGGGCCAGCATGATGAAATAAAGCAGGGTTACCGGAACACCGCGAGAACGGGCAAACTCCTCATCAAAGGACATGGCCCAGAATCCTTTGTAGCAGGTAAAAACCACCAGCAGCACGAATCCCGCAAGCCCTGCCATAAGCAGCAGATCGGACTTGGGCGTGGCGAGGATGCCGCCGAAAAGATAACTCATCAGGTCAACATTATATCCGGGTGTAAGATCAAGCAGAATAATCCCCAGAGCCATGCCCGCCGCCCACATCACACCGATAAAGGTATCGGCCCGCTCCTTGACCCGCATGGTCACCAGAGCCATCAGCAAAGCCGCACAAACGGCAAATGCAGTAGTTACCGGAAGCATTGGCAACCCAAGAAAAAAAGCCAGACCGACTCCGCCATAAGAAGCATGGGCCACGCCTCCGGCCAGCAACACGACTCTGTTGACCACCACCAGTGCACCGATGATCCCGCAGATAATGGAAGCGAGCACCCCTGCGACAAGGGCATTCTGCATGAATTCATAACTCAGCATCTCAAGCATTCCAATCTCCTTCGTTGTCATCGGATTCAGGATGGAACTCCAGCACCCGGTGCGGCAGTTCACCATGAGTGATTAATTCGATGGGACAGGTTCCCTTGATAGTTTCCCCATATGCTTCGCTGAGCAGTTCACGGGTAATTTTGGGCTGGTCATGCAAATGGACCTTGCGGTTAACGCAGGCCACCGATTTAACACCTTCTCCGAGAACCGAAATATCATGGCTGACCATGACGATGGTCATTTCCTGATTTAATTCTTTGAGCAGGCAGTAGAGACCGCTTTTTCCCGCCTGATCCACGCTGGCTGCCGGCTCATCCAGCAGCAGCATCTTCGGTTCATCCACAATTGCACGGGCGATGAAAACCCGCTGCTTCTGCCCGCCGGAAAGGTCGGAAACCCTGCGGTCGATATGTTCCAGCATACCTACACGATCAAGGGCCTTTTCCACCTCACCACCGGAACTGTTACCGAAACGTAAACCGAAAACTCCCTTGAATCCGGGAGAAACCTTTCCCATGAGAACAGCATCACGCACAGTAATGGGAAACGTACCTGAAACTGTCGTGTACTGCGGCATATATCCGATACGGCCACCATGCCTTCCGGGCGGCATACCCAGTATTTCAATCCTGCCCTGCTGCGGTTCAATCAGTCCTAACAACAATTTGAGCAGGGTGGTTTTCCCTCCTCCGTTCGGACCGATCACGGCCAGATAATCACCGGACAGAATATCAAAGCTGATCTCATCCAGCACTTTATGCTGCCCATAGCCGAAGCTGACTTCATCAAAATGTATAACTTTTTCCAGATTAATTTTCATTTTTCCCTTTGTCCGGCCTTACTTTTTCCGGCCCAAAAGCTCTTATCTTAGTTGAGAATGAATTGCACTATCTTTTTTGCGCCTACCTGCTAATTTATGGCAGTATAATGTTTACAAGAGTTACACTGTATGATTCTTTTACCCATTCATCAAAGACAAACAATATTCCACGCTTCATAACATTTTAAAAGGAATATGAAAAATGCAATTACTATTCATTGGCGACTCGCTCACGCTGGGTGTGAACGATGCCGAAAAACTGAGCTGGCCCGGACGAATCTGCAAAGAACTCGATCCGCAGGGAACGATGATCAGCGCATACAATCTCGGAGTACGGGCCTCTTCCACGGATCACATTGAAGACCGCTGGAAAAATGAAATTGAATGCCGGATTCTACCGGATATACCGACATTGTTGATATTCTGCATGGGAGCTCCCGATGCGGTAAAAAATATCAGCCTTGAACAAACCAGATCCAGTGCTGAATCCATACTGCGCAATGCAAAAGATAAGCATCCCGTGCTTTTAATCACCCCGCCGCCCATTATCGACCCGGAAAAAGACGCACGCACACAAAATATCACTGCTGAATTCAACAAAATATGCGCAAAGCTTGACATTCCCTGTCTGGATATTAATTCCCCTCTGCGGGATAATCCCGCTTACACCAATGCCCTCAAGGAGAGCGACGGAGTACATCCGAACGCCGAAGGTTACGGCATCATGGCTGAAATGATCAGCAAATTCATTTCCCCCTACATCCTGCCCCACCTCAGTTAGACAACATCCTCTCCGACAACACCATTTTGAACCGGGCAGAATTCCCTTAGAGGAGTGCTGTCTTTACTTGATAAGGATATTCCCCATGCGATCATTTGCCAGTGACAACTACTCCGGCGTACATCCCGAAATAATGCAGGCTATCATGGACGCCAACGAAGACCACATGTCTTCCTACGGTGCAGACCCGGTTTCTGCTGAAGCTGAAGTGCTCTTCAAAGAACATTTCGGGCAGCAGGCAAAAATATTTTTCCTGACCACCGGGACCGCTACCAACACCCTGATCCTGCGCCACCTCTGCCAAAGCTGGAACAGCGTTATCTGTTCCGAAGATGCGCATATCAATGTAGATGAATGCGGTTCACCGGAAAGCATGGGCATCAAGCTTATGCTGGCTGAAACTGTGAATGGTAAAATTACTGTGGACACAATCAAACCGCTGGTTCCTTCTGAACCCGACGTACACCGCGCCCAGCCCGCTGTTGTTTCCATCACCCAGAACACTGAATTGGGGACCCTTTACACAATAGATGAAATCAAAAGCATCTGCGATTTCGCGCACAGCAAGGGCCTCTATGTACACATGGACGGTGCCAGGATTGCCAACGCTGCGGAAGCACTGGGAGTAGCTTTCAAGGAAATGACCGTTGACTGCGGCGTTGATGTTTTATCCTTCGGCGGAACCAAAAATGGCTGCATGTGCGCCGAAGCTGCGGTATTCATCAACCCGGAAGCGGGCATAAACTTCGAATACCTGCGCAAGCAGAACATGCAGCTTATCTCCAAAATGCGTTTCGTAGGAGCACAGTTCAAAGCCATGCTCACAGATGAACTCTGGAAACGCAATGCCGCCCACTCCAATTCTCAGGCCCGCAAACTGGCCGGGAAGGCAGGAGCAATTGAGGGTGTAAAAATCACCCGCCCTGTTGAAGCCAACGGTGTTTTTGCCATAATTCCCGAACATGCTGTGGAGAAACTGCAGGAAAAATTCCCCTTCTACGTCTGGGACGAACAGACAGGGGAAGTTCGCTGGATGACCTCATGGTCCACCACCGACGAAGATATTGAAGACTTCTGCGCTGCTATGAAAGAGCTGATCTAACAAGTAAGAATCCCCCTCCTTCCATACCGGAAAAGAGGGGGATTACTATATATAAACCTTGAACTTGGCTGCTAAGCCACTTTTTCATCTTTTGCTGTGCTGCCTTCCTGTTCCGACGCCATGCGGCTTAGATGGTAATCTCGATATACCCGCCCCTGTTCCTTACCCATGAATTTAAAAAGACTACGCTCGGAAGTTTCCATCAGGTCGACTACGATCAATCCATCCAAAGCGTTCCCGAAATCCGGGTCAACATTGAATCCGGCCAGTCTGCCTCCGATTTTCAAATAATGGCGCAGCAGCACCGGAATCCCAGCGCCGCCCTCGATATCCTGCACCACCTTTTCAAGATCGGAAGAATTACAGGATGAAATACCGGGGGTATATTTCTGCCAGCTTTTGAGCTTCCTGAATTTCAAAGGCCTAACCGGAGAAATCAGCACGGCAAGATCAGCACGTCCGCTATATTTCATGAGCGAATCAGCAATAAACTCGCGGGATATTTTTTTGTAGTCATTGGAAATGCTCACACATCCGAAAAGGTATCGGTAACGGGGATTTCGCGCCAAATATGCGGCAATACCTTTCCAGAGCATCATCAACGAATAGAAATTCTTCTGGTAGCTGGGACGAATGAAGGACCTACCCAGTTCAAGAGCAGGAGTTACTTTATCAAAGAACTCCGGCTTAAAACGGAAAAAAGAATGGCTGTATACGCCATTCAGGCCAAAAAGCTCGATCTGCTCATCAGTACGGGCAATGCGGTATGCCCCGGCAATTTCTCCACTTTCCTTATGCCAGAGCACCAGATGGATGAAAGTATTATCAAAACGGTCCACATCCACAGCCTGTCCGGTCCCTTCGCCGACCTGACGGAAAGTCTTCTCACGCAGACGCCCGATTTCGTGCAGCACAAACGGACAATGTGCCGCATGAACTTCATGCACGGCAAATTCGCTATTCTCAACCAGAACGGAATCAGGCCCGAGCATGCTCAGCTCGGTAATAATTCTGCGCCGGGCGGTTTGATCGCTGATTGGTTTTTCCTTTTTCTTGAAAGTAGGCAGGACTAGTTTCTTTTTTTTGAACCGGGAACTCAGCACGTAAGTGCGGAAGCGCAGATATTCCATGAGTTCCTGCTTGCTTTCAAAAGAAGAAAGACGTTCACCACTGACAGTGTTACCCACTACAAATTCCACCGGACCTGCTTTTTTCTTCAGATTTTCACGGGGCAGCAGCACGGTGCGCAGACTTGGGTGGACCATGCCGGCTGCCTGAAACAGCAAACTATTACGCCCATGGAAAAAGACCGGGGTCGCACAGGCTCCGGTTCGTTTGATAATCCCACCCACTGTAGTGCTCCAGACCGGATCTTCAACCTTGACACCTTTTATATTCAGGCTGGCAACTTCACCTGCAGGAAATACGGCCAGCATCCCCCCGGAACGTACCCATTTAACTGCTTCTTTGAGACCGGAGATATTGCCGAGGTACGAATCTTTACGACCGAAAGGATCAACTGCAATAAGGTACTCCTTCATTTCCGGTATAAGCCCGAGCATGAAATTAGCCATGATTTTGACATCAGGACGCACAACCCTGAGCATCTGCATCAGGATAAGTCCTTCAACAACTCCGAAAGGATGATTAGCCACGACCACGGAAGGACCGCTTTTGGGAATACGCTTAAGTTCCTGACTATTCAGCTCTACATTAACCCCTAAAAGACTCAGCGCCTTACTGACGAAATCTTTTTGAGCCTTCTCATCCCAGTGGTCTTCGTCATGTACCTGACTATATAATGAGTTCAACCTGGGAAAACACAGCAGATGCGACAAGGGTTTTTCCACCAGAGAAAACAAAGCCTCTCTAAAAGGGTCCTCAAACGGTGATTTTAAGCTGAATAAATCAGAACATGTTTCACGAACCATCGACTGCTCCCTGCTATTGATTTTTGATTATCCACAATAGCCGGGTAACTGCCCGCATGTGTTACCCTGCAGTGACAGGTGTTTTACATTTCAACAATTTCAACCACAGCAAAAAAACAGACAATTCTATATTTGTTAAATAATAAAAAGCAGACAGAAATCTGCCTGCTTTTATTTTATACTTGTCAAAGGTGATAAAAATAACTATTGAATAGTTCCAAGATCTACTTTCATATGCCAATGTTCTCTTGGGATTGGAATACAGAAACTGCGCTCCGCCACATCGGCACACAGAATCAACCCCTTGGTGTCCTGATCCCAAAACACACGGTCTATGAAAAACGCTACAGCCTGTGAATTTGTCAACTTTTCAGGGCAGCTACCGGGCATAAATCTTTGCATCACTGCAACGGCAGCTTTACGCAGGGTTTTTACGGCGTTGGTGGAAATAGCCACATCCTGAAAATCCAGTTCGTGGAGGATTGAGTTTTCACCAGCCATGACTTGGGCGATCTTACCCCGCTCCTCAGACGCTTCACGGTATTCATGGTTATTCATGGTCTGCCTCCTGATGCTGTTACGAGATGCAAGTACTCAATCACATGCAAAAGACGAGCCGACTGTTGGTATCAGTATACATTATTACTAGCTTAAAAACAAATTTATTTTAACACGGGCGCTACTATGGATAAAAAGTATTTCGGTGCACGACTTCATGATGATGGTAAATGCTCTTTCAGGATTTTTGCCCCGCATGCCCAAGAGGTTAAAATTAAGGTAGAAAACCAGCATAAAACCATCAAAAGACTGACCCCTACTCAATACGGTTTTCATGAAACCACATTGGAAAAAATCGCTCCTGGTGATCTTTATTCTTTTGAATTCGACAAATTCAAATCCACTCCTGATCCTGCCTCACATTGGCAGCCCGCCGGACTTGAGGGGGTCTCTGCAGTAGTAGGCCACCATTCTTTTGACTGGTCCGGGGACACTTTTCGCGGTCTGTCCATGAGCGAAATGATAATTTATGAAGCTCATGTTGCGACATTCAGTCCGGAAAAAAATTTCAATGGAGTCATAGGCAGACTGGAACATCTTAAGCAGCTGGGGATCAACACCTTGCAGCTAATGCCTGTAGCCCAGTTTTCAAGTGCGCAGGGCTGGGGATATGATACGGTCTACCCCTACGCAGTGCACACCGGATACGGTAGTCCCGTTGAATTAAAAGAACTGGTCAAGCAATGTCATCTAAAAGGGATTGCTGTTGTACTCGACGTGTCTTTCGGCAGCCTTGTTCCCGTGGATAGTTTATCCCCGGTCTATGCACCTTTTTTCAGTAAAAAATACAACGCTCCCAAGGGACGCTCGCTTAATTTTGATGAAAAATACAGTTACGGCGTGAGGGAATTCTATATTCAATGCGCATTGTCATGGTTGCGTGATTACCGGATAGACGGGCTGCGAATCAAAGACGCCGACCATATCCATGACCAGACTCCGGTACATTTTCTTGAAGAACTTTCCACCCGGATCAAAAATTTTGCTCACGAAAACAACCGCACCTGCGTACTGATTAATGGTGACAAGCGTAATGCCCTTCGCCCTGTTATGCCCCCGGAAAAGGGTGGATATGGACTCGACGCCTTATACAATGATGACTTTTACTGTGCCCTGCAAAGTCGGATAACCGGGAACAGTACTGGCCATTTCAAGGATTACGCGGACCCAGACCGCATGGTTTCGGCCATGCAGTACGGATTTGCTTACCGGGGTGAAATCTCCGACCACTACATCAGGCTTCAGGGGCGCAGTAAATCAGAACTGCCCGGCTGCATGTTTGTGGTCTATTCACAAGGGCATGATGAAAATGCCGGTCATGATTCAAAATGCCGGATCATCGAAAAAGCAGGATTCGAAGCTGCAAAGCTTAGCGCAGGTGCGACCCTGCTTTCGCCTTACATCCCTATGATTTTCATGGGTGAGGAATACGGAGAGACTGCTCCTTTCATTTTTTTCGATGACGCTGAGAACGAATCCGCATTAAATGAATGCCGCCTGAACTGGATGAATATTGAAAATAGACAGGGTCAGGCCATGCTTTCTCTATACCGCAAACTAATCAAAATTCGTAAAGAACACCCCACTCTTCACGAACCCTGCCGCAGCAGATGTCAGGTGCAAGAAATTGCGCCAGACACAATTCTGATTTTCAGAAACCCCACCTCAGGAGACCGCAAATACGCAGCGGTGGTCTTCAATTTCGGCAAAGAAGAAACCGAATGCTGCATTGCTCCACATCTTCCTGAAGGAGTCTGGACCACGGAGATGTACAGCGCGAACAAATGTTATGGTGGCGAGGCCGCCCCTCTTCCGTCCATCCTCCCTTCGGATGGATTACTTACAATAGCAGGGCAATCCTTCGCTCTATTTCTACATTCTGAACTCATGGTCCGCACCGAGGATATTTCAATCAGGTAAAAACATCGTAACTGGACATCTCCCCTCTTGCCCTGCAATATGATAATGTTCAAGTCAGCACTGACTTGAAGCATACCTTGCAGTGCAAGAAGGAGATCCGATAATGAAACGTTCCAGCGGCATTCTTTTACATTTTACATCATTACCTTCCCGCTTCGGTGTGGGCGATATTGGTCCCGCAGCCTATGATTTCGCAGACTTTCTGGCCGAGGCCGGTCAGCGGTTCTGGCAGGTTCTGCCCATCACCCCCACTGCTCCAGATCTCTGCAATTCACCCTACTCCGGATTTTCTGCCTTTGCGGCCAACACCACCCTGATCAGCCCTGAGCTAATGGTTGAATACGGGTTGCTCGAATATGACGATATTCTCAAAAATACTCTGCCGGACTCCAATGAAGCCGACTTTGATGCTGCTGGAGAAATTAAAGAACAACTACTGCGCAAAGCTTTCTCGAGAGTTGCTAACGATCTGCTGGATGATCCGGTCTTCAATCAGTTCATCTGGGATAACATGCACTGGGTCAATGACTTCGCACTTTTCACAGCCCTCAAGAAACATTTTAAAGGAGCCAGTTGGATCACATGGCCTGATGACATACGCGACCGCACGGAAGACGGGCTGCGACATTGGGGCGAGAAGCTCTACCGCGAGATTCTATTTGTAAAGTTCTGCCAATGGATTTTCTTCCGCCAATGGGGACAGCTGAAAGACCATCTCGATGAGATCGGGGTTGAACTAATCGGCGATGTACCGATTTATGTTACCCACGACAGTTCCGATGTCTGGGCTAATAAACATATTTTCAAACTCGACGAAAGCGGCGAATCATACTGCGTAGCCGGAGTTCCCCCTGACTATTTCAGTAAAAATGGCCAACTCTGGGGTAATCCGGTTTACAATTGGGAAGTCCTTCAAAATGACGGTTTCGGCTGGTGGATCAGTCGCATGAAGCATAACCTCGGCCTTTACCACTGGGTTCGGCTCGACCATTTCCGGGGATTTTCCGCATATTGGGAAGTTCCTGCCGATGCAGAAACAGCCATGGAGGGGTACTGGGTTCCCGCCCCGGGGCATCAGCTTTTTGAAAAGCTAACTGCCGAAGAGGGGTGCTTGCCGATTATCGCTGAAGATCTCGGACACATCACCCCGGACGTGATCTGGCTCAAAGACCGCTTTCAATTGCCGGGTATGAACATTCTGCAATTTTCCTTTGGAGAGGATATCGGTTATTGCGGTGACGCTCTGCATAACCACAAACGCAACGCTGTGGTTTATACCGGAACACATGACAACAACACCAATCGGGGCTGGTTCCTTGATGATGCCGACGAAATCAGCCGCAAGAACCTGCTCGCTTATCTGGGCTACGATTGGATTGATGATGCAAAGATTTCGTGGGAGATGATCCGTATGCTCATGTCCAGCGTCGGCTGCCTGTGTGTGATTCAAGTGCAGGACCTGCTCAGCCTTGATGGAAACGCGCGCATGAATGTTCCCGGTGAACCTGATGGGAATTGGGGCTGGAAACTTACCCCCGGCCAGTTGACACCACTTATCCGTGAACGATTAGGTGAAATGACCGAACTTTTCGGCCGCACAAGCAAAATTGATTAATTCTGTGCTTTAAAAACATCGAAAATTCAGATTTTTTTATAGTGTTGTAAAATTGTTCCACCTCCGTAACAGGAATGCGATTTTCTTCCGGACTGGCAGGCGTATAAGCCCCATAGTCAAAGGATTTATTAATCGGTTCCACCACAAAAGTCGGAGGTTATTATGAATTCTTCTCAGAGAGAAAGCATCAGGAAACATCTTGAAGAAAAACTTTCAGAACTCACCATGCGCACTAAAACACGGGACACTGCTGTAGAAAACTGCGCAGACGATAACGAATACGCTTCCCGCATCAGCGAGCAAAAAATAAATCTCGCCTTACATGCACGCGAAGCACTGCTGATAGGAGAACTCGAAGAAACCATCAGCCGTGTAGACAACTGGGATTTTGGTATCTGCGAAGAGTGCGGGGAAGAAATCGCCATTGCTCGCATCAAAGCTAACCCGACTACCCGCTTCTGCGTAGCCTGTCAGTCCCGTATGGAAGAAGATCAGCTCGGCCGTGTAGGTTAATTATTTTGAGGCGCTCTGCCCTTGGGTAAAATATATTGCCTCTGGCGGCTCCGAGAGCCAAAGAAACTTTTTGGAAAAAGTTTCTCGGGACTCGTGCAAAAACTTTTAAGAAGGCTTCGCCACGCTGTGCTTAAATATTCCCCTTTATTGGGCTTGGGAAACAGGATAGTTATCTATCCATGTCATCAATCTTGAAAATATCTGTCATCATTCCGGCTTATAATGAGGCTGAGACGATCAACTCATGCATCGCGAATGTAAAGAAAAACTGCGAGGAGAATTGCGAGATAATAATCGTTGACGGGTCCGCTGACGGGTCTACCCTGTCCGCTGTAGACGATAATAGGGTGAAGCTCATCGCATCACCTCCGGGACGTGCGGTCCAGATGAATTACGGTGCGCAGAAGGCCGAGGGAGACATCCTGCTTTTTCTGCATGCAGATACAACTCTGCCGCCCGCTGCGGGTACCCTCGTCCGCAAAGCACTTAACGCGCCATGCGCCACTGCCGGAGCCTTCAAACTCGGTTTCGACACCCATCAGCGCTCCTTGAAATGGATTGCATACATAGCAGACCTACGCTGTAGAATTGAGCGCGTCCCCTACGGTGATCAGGCTATTTTTATTTCACGCTCAAATTTTGAAAAGCTAGGCGGCTTTCCCGAAATTCCGCTCATGGAAGATGTTGAATTTTTCCAGAATATTAAACGGCAACGGCTCGAAATAGTCATTCTCAAGGAATCAATCACAACCTCAGCACGCCGCTATTTAGCTGCCGGACCGCTCTGCTGCGCCTTACGCAATACCTTCCTGCGTCTTCTACATTTCTGGGGCGTAAAACCCCTTACTCTAAAAAAAATGTACCGCAAAAAAGGCAAACGATCATGAGTTGCGCGGTCATAATTTTTGTTAAATTTCCAGTAGCAGGAAAGGTCAAAACGAGAATTGGGCAGGACCTTGGATTTGAAACAGCTGCCGAACTTTATACTGCTTTCGTTGAAGACATGCTGCATAATTTGGAGAGTATCGGTATCAGCCCGATAATAGCTTTCGATCCATTTCAACCGGAAGAGAAGTATCGGGACTGGCTAGGTGATCGCCATTATATTCCCCAGCACGGCGAAAATCTCGGCGCACGTATGTTCAACGCGTTGCAAAAAGCTTTCAAAGGTGGCAGCAATACCGCCATTCTTACAGGAAGTGACTTACCTGATCTTGATCCGGAAATAGTGAAACAGGCCATGCTGAATATAAAAAAAGCCCCCGCCTGCATTGGACCTGCAAGTGACGGGGGGTATTATCTGATCGGTTTTCAGAAAGATTATTTGACCAAATCCATCTTCGAAAACATGGAATGGAGCACGGAAAGAGTCTTCGGTGAGACAATTTCACGCCTCAAAAAAATTAACATAAAACCGGAAATTCTGTCAGAACATCAGGACATGGACACAATTGCAGACTTGAAACGATTAAGCCCATCAAACGCGCATCGATGCCCCAAAAGCAAGGCCTTGTTAAGTACGATTCTACAAAGCAGACTTACACAAAACTAATAAAAAGTTTTGGAATTCTTAAACACTTTTCCAACAAAACCGCAGAAAAGCGGATTTGCCCAGCGCCTCAAAGCATCGCCCCGAAGGGGTCAGCCCAGGAAGAGACCGCCGCAAGCATTCCGACTAATACTCAACAATATTCAGTTTGTCTTCGTTAGACTCTCTACGACGGGTAAAGCGCAGACGGTCACATCCAAGGTCGTCGAGAACCTCGATATCCCAGTTACCACCTGTCCCGAATCCGCTCATGAGTTCTTCACGTATTCCGAGTCTTACCTGAAATTCCACAACAGTATTAGAAGTGGTATCCAAGTGATTTACAATGATAGGCACAAGCCCACAGGTCACGGCTTTCAGATCAACAAATTTACTGTCATCCATATTATTTACCAACGCAAAAATTTTCGAAAATTGAATTCAACACTTCCTGCGGTGTAATCTCCCCGGTAATTTCGGAAAGCGCACTGCAAGCGGCCTCAAGGCGCACACCAAGCAAGTCGTAAGGTATCTGCATTTCAATGTCTGCCATAAGCTCTTTAAGCTCAGAATTGGCTTTTTTCAAAGTAGCTGCCTGACGTGAGTTGGGCACGAGTTCATCCGGGTCCGGCTCGCCAGCTCCTTTTAAAATGTGCTCACGGACATGAGCAGCCAAACGCTCAATACCTTGGCCCTTTTTGGCCGAAATTTCAACAACCTCATAGCCTGCCCCACGCATAATTTCCGCAGGAGACGGACTGGACTGCTCAAGATCCGATTTATTGATAACCGCGAGGCAATCTGCGCTCATTACGGCAAATTGCGGATCAAGATCTTCAAGAGCGAAAGGCTGTGAACCATCGATGATCAGAAGCACTAAATCTGCTTGGGAAGCAAGGTCTCGGCCCATATCAAGTCCGGCCAACTCAACCGCATCACTCGTTTCACGCAAACCAGCAGTATCCACAACCCGGACCTGTAAACCATCAAGGTTCAATGTTTCCTCGATGAAATCGCGGGTCGTACCCGGAATATCAGTAACAATCGCACGATCACGTCCCAGTAACGCATTAAGCAGACTGGATTTACCAGCATTGACCTTTCCAGAAAGAACTGCCAGAGCACCCTCGCGCCATGCTTTGGTACGTTCAACGCCGGAAAGTATTTCAGAAATATTTTTTACGGCATCACCCACTTCGGCCTGCATCTGCTCTAAGGGCAGACACTCAAGCTCATCTTCCGGGAAATCAACAGCGACACAAAGCTGTGCCCGCAACTCTTCGAGACGAGTACGAAGCCCGGTTATACGTTCACCGAGTACACCGGAAAGCTTGACCTTAGCCAGTTGTGCGGCTCCTCTGGAAGGAGCGTGAATCATCTCTGCAACAGCTTCAGCCTGAGTGAGGTCCATACGTCCGTTCAGAAAAGCACGCAAAGTAAATTCCCCGGCATTGGCAAGCCGCGCTCCCTTGCAGATGACCTCGCCGAGCACAGCGCTAAGAATAGCCCGTCCACCGTGACAGTTGAGCTCCACGGTATCTTCCCCGGTATATGAATTGGGACCGGGCATATATACAGCAAGAACGTCATCTATCTCAACAGCTTCAGAATCAACAACTGTACCGTAGTGCATGGTGTACGGTTTGAAACCGGAAAAAGATTTCTTGGCCGGACGAAAAATATCTTCAGCTATTGTCAGGGCTTTTTCTCCGCTGATCCTGATAATTCCGACTCCGCCGTCACCCGGAGGGGTGGCGATTGCGGTAATTGTTCCGGTGGAAGTGATGGACATATCAATATTCTCCCTGAAAGGATAAACCCCGCAGACATTCGTCCACGGGGTTTTCAAAGTCATTATTCACCGCTCGTGAACAATTAGTAACGGTTGTAGCGGTCGTTGTTATAGCTAGAGCTGTTACCGTCTTTATTACGGTCATTGCGGCTGTTTTTATTATAGCGCGACTGGCGGTTCCCGAAACTGTCATTCTGCTGGTAACGGTTGCCGTAATTATCATCAAAAGGAGCTGGACGGTTGAATTCTTCGCGGTTACCGAAGTTCTCGTCGCGTTCCCGATTATAGTTGTCGCTACGCTTGGTATAATTCTCGTTACGGTCATTGCGACGGCCACGATAGTTGTCAGTGCGGTCATTACGATCACTGCGTCCGCGATAATTATCAGTGCGTTCGTTACGGTCATTGCGACGTCCGCGATAATTATCATTACGTTCGGTGCGATCATTGCGGCGACCACGGCTGCGGTCATTGCTACGGTCGTTGCTGCGGTCGTTGCTGCGGTCGTTGCTGCGATCATTGCTGCGATCATTGCTGCGATCATTGCTACGGGAATCGTAACGGTCGCTTCCACGATTGTAATTGTCGTTGCGTCTACCGCCTCCACGGCTTCTGCGAGGCAGAATCAGTACGCGCTTCATGGGGCCTTCGCCCTTGCTGCGGGTATTGACATGCTTATCTTCCTGCAGGGCCATGTGGACAACACGACGGTGGTAGGAGCTGAGAGGCTTTGTGGACTGAACGCGTCCGGTGTGCATGGCCTTATCGGCAAGATGCCAAGCCAACTGACGGAGCTTCTCGTCCTGACGTTCACGGTAGTCGCCGGTATCAATCTGCACACGTACGGAAGTCTGCAATTTCTTGGAGACCATGCGGTTACAGAGATACTGCAGGGAAGACAAAGTCTGTCCCTCGCGGCCGATGATCAGACCGGAATTCTCTTCATCATCTACCAAAACATTTACACGGTCTTCACCGACTTCAATCTCGAGTTTGGGCTGATCCTGAATGATGGGTTCAATCATCATTTCGAGTGCTTCACGCACAGCAGCAGCGATATCTTCGGGGTCGCCCTCCATAATGCTGCGGGGTTCGCGACGCTCTTCACGACGCTCTTCACGACGATCAGCCTGTTCTTCGTTGGGTTCGTCCTGAGAATCAGCAGGGCTTTCTGCGACAGCCGGTGCAGGTGCTTCCTCCCTGACAGCCATTTCGCTATCAGGTTTAACAGCCACTTCACCTTCTTCTTTCACAGCAACTTCAGCTTCAGGCTTTACCGCAGGAACCTCAGGTTCGACTGGCGGAGCAGCAGGAGTTTCTTCCGTTGCTGCCGGAACCTGTTCTTCACGGCGACGCTCATTTCTGGGAGGTCTCTGTTCAGACTGTTCCCTTCTCTGATGACGTCCTCTTCCCCTTCTGGAATCATCATTCATTGCTGAACGGTTATCGGCACCTCTGGGGCGCGCTTTTACCTTTGCGTTTTTCTTACCCACCAGACCAAATACTCCGGTGGATCCTCCGCTGATTATCTCAATCTCAAGTTTATCGCGATTCAGACTAAAATGATCACAGGCGTTATTAATCGCCTCGTCCAAATTCTTCCCCTGGAATTCCATGAATTCGCTCATTCTATCTCCTGATTGTTCTTCACTCCATTAAATCCGATCAGCTTTTACGCGCTAATTCTTCACGTTGCGCATCATCATCCACTGCTGTGCAATTGAAAGTACGTTGTTCACCATCCAGTATACAACCAGCCCGGAAGGGAAGTTGAGGAACATAAAAGTGAACACGAGGGGCAGAAACATCATGATTTTCTGCTGTGTCGGGTCGCCTGCGGAAGGAGTCATCTTCTGCTGCAGGAACATGGTCGCACCCATCACGATAGGAGTGATGTAAAGCGGGTCTTTTGCCGAAAGGTCGGCCAGCCAGACAATATCAGTAAAAGGCAGGAAGTGGACAAAATCAGCATGCCTGAGGGCAACTGTTCCCATCAACGCCTTGTACAGTCCGAAAAAGACAGGAATCTGCAGCAGCATGGGCAGGCAACCGCCGGCCGGGTTGACATTGTATGTCTTATAGAGCTGCATCATCTCTTTATTAAGGGCTTCCCTGTCGTCGCCGTGTTTCTCGCGAAGTTTGGCCATCATGGGCTGCAGACGCTTCATCTGCTCCATGGATTTGTAACTCTTGTGGGACAGGGGCCAGAAAAGGATCTTGATTACGATGGTCAGCAGGATGATCGCGATACCATAGTTGTTGGTATACTGGTGGAACCACTCGAGAGCCACAACAAGGGGCTTGGCGATGATATCGAACCAGCCGAAGTCAACAGCTTTGGAAAGTTCACCGGGAACCTTGGCCATCAGCGGTGCATCCATGGGACCAAAATAGTAGGAACAGGCCAGCTTGCGTTCAACGTCTTTATCCAGAGAGACATTCTGCTCAGCTGCAATACGGAAAATGTCATCCTGCAGTTTACCCTTCATGGTGATGGAATCAGCTCTGGGAACGAGGGCGAGGATGAAGTAGTTAGAATCAATGGCCGCCCAGCTGATCTTACCGGTCTCACTTACACCGGTTTCAGTCAGTTCATCACGGTCATTCTGCTCAACCAGACCTTCAACATTATACCAAGCAATCCTTGTCGGGTTGTAACGGTCATCAGCTGCGGTCAGGCTCTTGGTAGCGGTGGTGAATGCGATACGGCCCATTCCGCTGGGGTTGGATTTGTTGATAACCCTTACGTCTTCATCAATAAGGTAGTTATCAGAGTGAAAAGTAAGCCTGCGCTCAATTCTGAATCCTTCCACATCTCCTCGGAAAACCAGAGTTCCGAGTTTGTCGCCGTCCAGCTTAAGGTCGCTGCCTTCAAATCCCCAAACTCCGTTAGCCCAGGTGGGAATGCCGTTGAGGATCAGCCCCATGGGAGCTTTGTTCAAAGCATTTTTACCGACCATATCCACGTAGGGGGAATCAGCATCGATGGTTGCTTTGAACTTTTTAAGCTCGAAGCTCTCGAGGAGACCACCCTGTGAATTGATCACAGCAGAGTAAAGAGGGGTATCTACGGTAAGTTTTGTTCCCTTTGCGGAAACAATAGCGCTTGTAGACGCGGGATCAGGCAACTGGTTTGACACAGGTCCGGCGACATTGGAATCAACGGCCTGATTTGGTTGAGCGGTTTGCTCCTGCTGTGCAGGCGCGGGCTGCTGCGGCTGGGGAGGAAAAAAGAATTGCCAGCCGAGAAGTACTGCAAACGAAAGGGCTACAGCCAAAATAACGCGTTTATTTTCCATGTCTTATTTTCTCACTAAAAATTGGTCCCTCAAATTAAGCCGGGACTGCGCGGTGGAACTTTTTTATGGACGGGGACGGGATCATATCCGCCCTTGCATAGCGGATTACAACGCAACAGACGCCACAAAGCATACATCCCCCCTCTAAGCACTCCATGAAGGGATATAGCCTCTATGGCGTATTGCGAGCAGGTTGGATGAAAGCGACAACACCCCGGAAATAACGGGGATATAAACTTCTGATAAAAGCGTATAGGATAAAGAAACAGAGTCCGCATTCCCTGATTTCTCATTACTCACCATCAACGGCAAGTTTATTGATCTTGCCGATCATGGGAAGAAATTCTTTTTCGACCTGACCATAGGATACAGTCCTGCCGTTCAGTACTCGTTTGGGCACAATAATTACATCCGCACGAATCTGAAATTGTTCCTGATTCAACCTGAAGAAACTGCGCAGGACCCGTTTAATACGGTTCCTAACCACAGCCGGCCCTTTTTTTCTGCTCACGGTAAGGCCCAAACGGACCCCGCTGGGGCCGCTACCATGACACAGCACAAAGAGTATAAAACTCCTTGTGAAGAGCTTTTTTCCCTGCTCATAGCAGAGATCAAATTCAGGCTTACGAAGGAGCTTGTGCTCCTTTGTCCAACTTAAACGGCTAATCTTTTACGACCTTTTGCACGACGTCTTGCGATAACAGCACGACCGTTTTTGGTGCGGGAGCGTACGAGAAAACCGTGGGTTCTTTTTCTTCTGCATTTACTAGGCTGGTAAGTTCTTTTCATGTCTATTTCTCCAAAAAATAATAACGTTGTAAAGCCGGAGACCAAATTCCGGCTACGAGGAACGGGAACATATATCCCCTACTTCAAATATCGTCAAGAAATGTTTTCAATGTGACCGTGCAGCTAAGTGCTTTTAATCTCACTCTGAATATTCTATGCTGCTGCAAAACGAAAACAAGTCCGCATAACCCGATGCGGCCATACTGTCAAAGTTAATTCATACATAATGCTGACGTGGAATGCTCTTAACTTGTGTAAAGCAGAGTAACACGGGCATATTTTTTTTTCACCGCTTTTTTCATACTATTTTTAAGCGGCCCAATCCATAACCGCTCCACTCTCGTGGACTGAAACGATTTCAAGGAGATAAGCATGAAACCGGTACAAACTTTCTGGGATATCAAGCTTGGAGAAATTAAAGAAGTTTTTGAAGATAACGGATACGAAACATATGTTGCAAAAAGCCAGAAAGCTGCAGCTTCGCTTGTTCTCGATAAAATTATTCCCAAGCTTAAGCCCAAGTCCATCAGCTTCGGCGGCTCGATGACCGTTGTTGATTCCGGTGTCTACGACAAAGTTAAAAAACTTCAGAAAGTCAAAGTTATCGACACCTACGATGTGACCCCCCCTATGGCGGAAAAAATTGAACGCCGTAGACAGGCGCTGCTGACCGACCTGTTCATCACCAGTGCCAATGCTTTTACCGAAGAAGGGGAACTCGTGAACCTCGACGGCACAGGCAACCGCGTTGCTGCGATGGCTTTCGGCCCCCGCAATGTCATTGTTCTGGTCGGCCGCAACAAGCTCTGTCCGGATCTCGATGCTGCTGTCAGCCGTGTAAAAGAATACGCTGCTCCTGTTAACGCCATGCGCCTGAAGCGTAAGACCCCCTGTGCTGTTACCGGTAAGTGTCAGGACTGTAATTCCAAGGATCGCATCTGTAACGTCTGGGCGATTACCGAAAAGTCCGCGCCTAAAGGCCGCATCCATGTAGTCTTCATCAACGAAGATTTAGGCTTCTAGGAAGCCTCCGGCGGCCAGAGGGGGAAACCTTTTTTGTAAAAACGGTTCCCCCTCTGGACTCTCCCTTCCCAAAAACTTTTATTTGGCTTCGCCGCTGTCGCTTTGAAGTTCTTGCTAAATTCTGGATCCGTACCTTGAGTAAAAAAATTCATACTGACCATACCCGTAGATACCGGGACAGCATTGCACTGTCTGAAAACGAAACTTCCTTTCAGGTCGTTGTCGAACAGACTGATTTATTTATTGTCGCCGAAAAGGATTTAAGTGCTCAGGCTCTTGATGCCGTACATAAGATTCGCGGCATTTTGCAGGCCCACTTTGTGCTCAATCCTGATTTCGCCACCAGCCTCGTGCCGGTTGCTGTTCCTAATGATGTCCATCCGGCCATAAAAGCAATGGCAGATGGCGCACAGGCTTGCGGAGTAGGTCCCATGGCAGCGGTAGCCGGTGCTGTAGCCCAATTTGTTGCCGGTAAATTACTGCCCTTTTCAGCGAATGTGATAGTTGAAAACGGCGGTGATATTTACATGCATTCCACTCGCCCTCGGAAAATCGGCCTACTTTCCGAACCTGAATCAGGTACAAAAATCGGTCTTACCGTTGAAGCCGATGAATTTCCCCTTTCCATCTGCTCGTCTTCCGGGACCATCGGACATTCTTTGAGCCTCGGAAGCGGAGATCTGGTTACTGTCCGCGCCAAAGACGGACGTTTCGCTGATGCGGCAGCAACAGCCCTCGCCAATCTGCTTAAATCACCTGCTGACGTTCCATTAGTAATAGAAAAAGCCCGCACTCTTACTGAACACGGGCTTGAAGGAATTTTTGTGCAATACGACTCCAAAATCGGAGCATGGGGCGAGCTTGAGTTGATCGCTCTTTAAACTATAGACTACTGGCTGACTGCCCGTTCAATCGCCATAAACGGCGGATTGCTGCTGTCTTCACGGCTTTTGTAGAGAGCCATACGATAGCCGAAAGAGATATAGAGCGGACCGGAATCAAGCTGATCCGGCTTCAATTCGAAGTCAAAAGGAATACCCTTGCCTTTTTCCAGCTTTTGCGGAGAGAAGACTTGCAGCCCCTGAGCCAGGACCTCTCCGTCCATATCGCTCAGATAACCTTGTATCCATAACTCTCCGATCCATCCGGCCCACATGGGCACGCTGTTCTTTTTAACGTAGGCCATCCCCCGCAATCCGAAACTGTCTTTGCGGGGCACAATTTCATAATCGAAATTCACGAACTCCATATTCATGGTACGTGGAGTCTCAAGTTTCCAAGACTGCTGCTCCAGATGCGAGACCCCCAGATGGGCACATCCGGACACAAAAAGCAGCAGACAGGCCAAAATAGCGTATTTTACAGACTTCAATATTTCCATCAGAATATCCACCCCGCCCGGTCTACAATTTCGATTCCACGGATTGAACTTTGCCGTGCAGCCTGTCCACCGCACCTTTGCGGCAGTCGGCTTTCATCAACATATATATTCGTTCGCAATCAGCCTCCAGTGCCTTATAACACTGGCTAACCACAGCCATCACTTGATCCCATTCCCCCTCAATGCAGGTTCCCATAGGGCCAAGCTGGCAAGGCAGGCCGCATTCGCGGATAATCTTCACAACCCTCGCTACATACGGGCTGACGCTTTCACCTTTGTCAGTTGGAAAAATAGTCAATTCAACGAGAACACTCATTATCTGCTTCTCCATACACGTTGACACTGCTTGTCAACTCATTATAAGTTCGGCCTCCCGAATACCGACACTTAAATTACCCCACATAAGTTTTACAAGGAGTAAAATCACATGGGTGAATATTATATGCCTGCGGAAAACGAAGGTAAATTTCAACAATTAATGAATTGGATCAAGGATAAAAAACGTCCCCGTCCTTCATTTCCGCGCGCCATTCAGATCCAAACCACAAGCTATTGTAATGCCATGTGTTTGTTCTGCGGCTGGAAACACACTCATAATACACAGCCTCAAGGTCATATGGAAGATGATCTTTTCAAAAAAATTATCGATGAGACCAGCAAGCATTTCATCGGGCGCGTCAGCCCGTACCTAATGAATGAACCGCTCATGGATAAAAAACTTCCTGAACGCATCGCCTACATAGAAAAGAATAAACGCCCTTTCACCCGTACTAAGATCAACACCAACGGCGCCCTGCTCACTGCAGATATGAGCGAAAGACTGATTGATTCCGGACTGCGCCACCTCTGGGTTTCCGTACAGGGCTACTCCGAAGAAACCTACACAAAATCCATGGGCATCAAAAAGTTCAACATTCTGGAGAACATAGACAGATTTCTAGATATCAGAGACAAAAAAGGAGTCAAACGCCCCAAGGTTTCCATCACTACACTTGATACCACCATCGTCCATGACGAACTTGAATACGCCCAAAAGCACTGGGCCAAGCGTGATGTAACCTTCAAGATCCACCAGCTGGATAACCGCGCCGGGGATGACATAAGCGGCCTGAGTGCATCTAAGCCCAAGCTTAAACGTGACTGTGACCTGTTCCTCAAACAGGCATACGTGCTTTTCAACGGAGATGTAATCATCTGTTGCCATGACTGGCGCAGAACTGTGGTGCTGGGCAACCTTTACAAAAACACCCTTGAGGAAATCTGGAACTCGGATCACTTCATTTCCCTGATCCGCCAGTACTACGCTGGAGATTTCACGAATCTAAAACTTTGCAAGACCTGCACAGGTTAGAAAAAAGGGGTGGATGCTTAAGCATCCACCCCTTTTAAATTCCTAGCCCATTCGCCGTTGCAATAAAATAAAATCCGCTACTGTGAGCATAGCCATGGACTTAAGCACCGGGACAATACGCGGTATGGCACAGATATCATGCCTGCCGCCAATTTTGATTTCAGTACCTTTTCCATCCCTATCAACAGTCTGCTGCGGCTTGCTGATGGACGGGATAGGCTTCACATAAGCACGCAGGACGATATCCTGACCGCTGGAAATACCACCGAGAATACCCCCGGCATTATTGCTGCGAAAACCGCCCTCATCCATAAAATCATTATTCTCACTGCCAAGAGTGTCTGCAGCAGCGCAACCGGAGCCGATCTCTACACCCTTCACTGCGCCGACGGACATAAGCGCGTAAGCAAGACGGGCGTCGATCTTATCGAAAACAGGTTCACCAAGCCCTGCCGGGACTCCTTTGAGACGAACTTCAACTACCCCGCCAAGGGTATCGCCCTGTGACCGGACCTCTTTAACCCGCTCTTCCCAACGGGGAATAACATCCGGATCGGCTGCGAAGAACGGCATTTCGTATGCGTTTTCCGGATCTTTCACTTCCCCTTCAATTCCCCCGATACGTACTGTGTATGCCTGGCAGCTGATACCCTGCTGATGCAGAAATTCCTGTGCCACAGCACCTCCGGCAACGCGCGAAACCGTTTCCCGGCCGGAGGAACGCCCCCCGCCTCGGTAGTCACGGAAACCGTACTTTGCATCAAAGGTCAGATCCGCATGTCCGGGCCGGAACACATTCATGATCTTCGAGTAGTCACGGGAACGCTGATCTGTGTTTTCAATATGAAAACCGATAGAGGTTCCGGTAGTGCGTCCTTCAAAAACACCGGAAAGAATCTTTACCCGGTCAGCCTCTTTACGTGCAGTAGAGGCAATCCCCTGTCCGGGCTTGCGGCGGTCCAGTTCAAGCTGAATCGTCTCTTCGCTGAGTTTGATTCCGGCCGGACAGCCGTCAATAACCCCGCCCAATCCGGGACCGTGGGATTCCCCGTAAGTGGTAACTTTAAAAATCTGACCGAATGTATTGCCGCTCATTCTATTTCTCTCCTTTGCTGCAGGATTGGTAACTATCTATAATTTGATTACAAACATTTTCAATTGTCCCGGCTCCGTCCGCAATAAAAGCTGCACAGCCGGAATAAAGCGATTCGCGCTCTTCGAGAACTTCACGGATCTCGTCAACGATTGACTTTCCGGTAAGCGACGGGCGCTGATCATGGTTGGGGTCTTGCATTAGACGGTTTGCGAGAATCTCTACATCTGTTTTAATATACACGGTAAAATCATTACTGAGCACTGCCCGATTCTCTTCGCGGATCACGATACCGCCACCGCAGGATATCACCGCGCCCTGCTTCCCGGCTAGATAGCCAAGCACTTCCACTTCCAAATCACGGAAGCCATCCCAGCCGTTTAGTTCTACATATTCAGAAATTTCGCAGCCGGCCTTTTCAACCAGCACTTTATCGCTGTCATAAAATTCGAGATTCAACTTATCGGCAAGAAATTTGCCCACGGTGGTCTTGCCACAGGCTCTGGGGCCGATCAGGTAAATATTGGATGGCATAATACCCCCACTAAAAATAATGATAAGAAACTGAAGTCAATAGATACAAATATACATATCTACCATCAGGATTGGACATACCGGAAAAATGTAATGAAGAAAAAGGTCACAGGCGGGACTGTGAGAAATCGGACTGAAAAGCATTCAGCGGATATGAATAATTAAACGGAAACAGGGGCGGCTTGTCAAGCTTGGATTCTTATCCCCACTATTTAGAATAAAAAGGGACACGCATAAATGCGTGCCCTCTTGAATCACTTTTCTTCAACCGGAAAGCCTAAACGATGCCACTGATGCCAACCTCCAAGAAGTGCGTTCACATTCTTGAATCCCAGCTTCTGCAACCTGCGCCCCACACGGGAGCTGGTGTATTCGCTGGGTCAAGCGCAGTAGATAATAATCTCTGCATCCTTGGGAATATCAGCAGACCATTCCTTTTCCTTTCCGGGCTTACCGCGCAGTGCGGTCTTGATCTTGAACTCACTGCCACGCCAATCTGAACCGGTGCGGGCATCAACGACAATCACTCCATCCATGCCGAGCTTACGCTCAAGGTATTCACTGGAGACTCGCGGGACTTCTGCCGCTTCCCCAGACACAGGAAAGACCATGAAGCTTGCCGCTGTCGCTAAAATTGCAGCTACAAGGAGTAATATCAAACGCTTACCCATCTTTACCTCCCGGAATTTTAATGTATTGAATAATGATTTAAACACAAAGGTTTACATCAATATTATCAGATCAAAACCGTAGGACAAGTAAAAACAGGTAAAAATCGATTATTTATAACTAACGATATTCAATTCTTCATTTTCCGGGTCATCCTGAACGGGATCACTCTCTCCCTCGTCAGAGTCCCCGGCTTCCATTTCTTCTCCGTCCTCAGAATCTCCCTCTTCTGCTTCAGAGGGTTCGAGGGGAGGATAGTTGCAATATTCCTTCATGGTAAAACCAAGAGCGATACCGGCCACAGCCATGCAGCCGACGGTGTAGAGGAAGTAGTTAAGATATTCAATGTGCAGGCAGCAGAATGCGGCAGCAATGGCGTGCAGCGCCAGAGTCAGCAGACGCGGCAGGTAGAACTTACGTGCCCTGCGCATGGCAATGATACCCAGCAGGTCAATGAGAGCATAGGAACCGAACCAGAAGCAAAGTCCGGCTGCAATTAAAGATTCCAGCTCTTCCTTTCCGGCCCAGCCCTTGCCCAGCAAAATAGCGATAATTGCACCAAGAAAAAGAGCAGCTCCGCCTGCAGCGTATTTACTGTAGCTATCCGCAATTGCACCGCGAACCCGGTAGCCGAAAAGCTGAAACAAGCCGAAAACGGCTGCAAATGTGGCGAAGATAATAGTGCCGCCCATGAGCATACGGCCTTTCCCATCAAGAACATGTCCGGCGACTTTCAGATGCGGGACAGTGGAGTCAAGTAAGGATTCCGGGGTCTCGACCAGAAGCGCAGCCCAGCTGAAGAGCGCAAATGCGCCTAGAACCAAAAAGATTGCCGGGTAGGCACGGGAGCTTTTATTTTTGAAGACCAGAGGCAGATCAAAACCGATAAAGGCCAGTATAGCCAGAAAAACAAGCTGCATCCAAGCCATTGGGCCGCCCTCAAGCAATGCTGCAGGTACCAGCGGGCTGAATACTTCGGGAATTGTTGTGGGATAGCCCATGCCACCGGTAACCGGCTGATTGACCATAATTGCGACATAAACCAGAAATATGAAGGCCAGAGTCACAGCGCCGCCAAACAGGTCCCCTGCATATTTATCCGAAAGAAAGCAGGCCCAGACCGCTACGCCCAGAATGGTAAATGATGCTCCAAGATTCGGGTAGGAACTGATAAAAATTTCGTTAAGAGCATATCCGGCAACGCCCAACCATGAAACTGTCAGCACAGTCAGCGTAAAGAAGCGCGCAACGTCAAGAAATCCGAAAGCAACTTTATCCAAAGGGGTGGCGCGAAGCTCCCCGGAAGACAACTTGTCCATACTGCGGGCAGTACAGACAGACACAAGCGCACCAAGCACCAGCAGCACCATAAAAGCTGCTCCGCCCAGACCGGCTCCGTGTCCGACTGCTTCCAGCCCCCTAGGGGACAACATTACTGCAAGTGATGTGAAAATTCCGCTCATTTTTCCCTCCGGTATATGTGGAAAGCTATCCGGCTATATTAACAATAAACAAATACTATTTCAAAAAACAAACTTCCTGCCCGCCCAAAAGCGCACAGGAAGCAGTTCTATTGTAAAAAACAGGCCTTAATTATGGCCTGATTGCTCATAAATGTCTAGAATGCGGACTGACACTCATCCACGGTATTGTATATGGGCAGAAAAGACACGAAACCGGACAGGTCAAAGACTTCCCTGATGTAATCTTTCAGCTCACAGAGAACCAGCTTACCATCGCCGCCCTTAAGCTCTCTTGCCGCTTTAAGCAGTACTCGCAGTCCGGCACTTGAGATGTATTCAAGGTTTTCGAAATCCAGAATGATCTTGCTTTCTCCGCCCTGAATTGAACTCAGAAGCCTTTCTTCAAAATCATTTGATGTATTAGAATCAAGACGCCCTTTCAGCTGAAAGGTAATAATCCCTTCATTTTTAATTTCACCGACTTCAAGCCCCATCTTTTCCTCCGTTTTGCTGCCCAGGCAGCAGCATTGCACAATTCACCGTTAATATAAAAATCCGTCCAGCGGACTGGCTATCTACAAAGCAACATATAGTTACTGAATATTTTTGGTCAACTTCAATTTATTTTTGCCGTCTACCCAGGCATATTCAATACTGTCCATTATCTTACGCATGAAATGGATGCCGAGTCCCCCGATCTTGCGCTCTTCACACGCGCATTCCATATCCGGTTCAGGAGCTTCAAGAGGATTGAATTTGTGACCGTCATCCTGAATCCACAGGGTCAGCAGACCGTCCTTCAATTTAAGAATTATCTCAAAATTATGCCGGTCCGACTGACAGCCATAGCTGACAAGATTTGTGAAAAGCTCATCAAGAACAAGGTTGAGTTCGAAGACTGTTTTATCGGATATACCATTATCGTTACCGAAATTTTCAATATTTTCGGCAAGGACACTCAGTTCAGATATATCTGATTTCAGCGAGAAAGAAGAAGTGACGCCGCTTTCGGTCTGCGGCTCCATATTATTTACCAAAGCCATATCCCCAATTTTCTCATTATGGACAGAAAATACTATTTACCACACACAAGTTAGAAAACCCTTGTCGCTGCGTCAACAAAAAGGTAATAAATTTTTGTTAGATATCTATACCTACAGGAGTACTCAATGATCACCAAGCGCCCGCTAACCTACTGGGTGAAAAACAGTAATATGAAGTTACAGCTCATATTACTTGTAGTCATCTTTTTTACAGTAGCTGTCAGACTAATTCCGCTGGAAATGCAGAAAAAAATCATCAACCAAGCTATTAGCATGCGCAAGGTTGACTTGCTTTTCATGTATTGCGGATTTTACATTGCTTCTGTTGTTTCTGCCAGTCTGCTTAAATACCTGATTACTGTTTTACAGACATATATCGGGCAGGAAGCACTGGCAAAAATGCGTAAAGAACTTTACGCACATATCCTTACGCTGCCACTAGGATATTTTAGAAAGGCCAACCCGGGTATGGTTGTTTCATCGCTGGTGACAGAACTTGCCCCTGCCGGTGAATATGTCGGGCAATCCGTGGCTGTTCCGGTAACTAATCTGCTCACGCTTATCGCGTTTGCCGGATACATGTTCTATCTGAACCCGATTATGGCCGGTATCTCCATCGCACTCTATCCTTTTGTTATTTATCTGGTTCCCAAGCTCCAGAAAAGATCCAACAAAGCAAACAAAAAGCGTGTTGATACCACTAGATACCTATCAAGCCATATCAACGAAACAATCTCCGGCATCCACGAAATTCACGGAAACGGTTCCTACCGCATTGAGAACCGCAAGTACGGTGCTTTCGTTGACCGCCTATTCAAAATCAGGATCACTTGGATTCTTTACAAGCAGGGCATCAAAGTCCTGAACAACTTCTTCCAGAATCTTGGACCGTTTCTGCTTTTTATCGTTGGTGGTTACCTTGCCATTCAGGGCCGGTTCGACCTTGGTGCTCTGGTTGCTTTTCTTTCCGCATATGAAAAAATTTATGATCCGTGGAAAGAGCTTATGGATTTCTATCAAGTCCATAACGATGCCGGAGTCCGCTACAAAAGGGTCATGGAATACTTTGACACCAAACCGGAATTCGAGCTTGAGCCTAAGGATCGAGAGCCTGTCAAACTCAAAGGCAACATTGAAGTCCAAAACCTCGGATTCACTGTTTCCGGCAATATCAGGCTGCTTAAGCAAATCAATATGAAGCTTAAACCCGGGGAACAGATGGCTCTTGTGGGATTCTCGGGAAGTGGTAAAAGTACGCTGGCGCAATGCGTGTCACAGCTATATAAATATACGGGCGGCTCGGTAAAAATCGACGGCTACGAAGTAGGAGAATTAACTAAGGCCGACATGGTTCATAACATGGGTATTGTCGCCCAGTCACCGTTCATCTTTTCAGGAACCATCAAAGACAACCTGCTTTACTCCTGTGCAGCTGTCCTTGAAGGTGACCCTGAAGCAAAACAGAAAATGCCGAACCGTGACAATATGATCGAGGCTGTTCAGCAGGCTGGGATATTTGTTGACGTCCTTCGCTTCGGCCTGAACACTCTTCTTGATCCTGACAAAGAAGCAGAGCTTTCCGAACGTCTTGTCAGGGTTCGTAAGAACTTCCACTCCGACTATGGAGACAAGCTTGCCGAACATGTCGAATTTTATCGTGACGGCAAATACCTTGAGTACTCTAGCGTGGCAGGCAATATTACCTTCGGTCATGCCAACGACGCAAGCTTCTCTGGACGGGAACTGGTAAGTAATGAATACTTCCTGACCTTTCTTAAAGAGGCACAGCTTGAAACACCGTTGCTCAGCCTGGGGCGTGAACTTGCCAAGCAAACTGTTGACATTCTGGGAAATCTCCCTCCGGATGAGGTTTTCTTTCAGCAAAGCCCCATTCCTTCAGAGGAATTTGACGGCTACAAGCAACTCACAGCCCGCATCGAAGATATTCCCCTTCAGGAACTTGAAGGTAAGGACCGTGAAATGCTTCTCCACTTGGCTCTTAGTTTTGTTCCCGGCAAACATAAGATTGTTGCCCTGCCTTCAGTACTGCAGGGACTAATTCTTGATGGCCGAAAAATGTTCAACACCAAGGTTGCCGAAGAAAAGCCGGAAACATTCAGCTTCTACCAGATGACTGAATTTATTCCTTCCCAGACCATTTTGGACAACATCCTTTTCGGTAAACCAAAGACAGATCATCCCAAGGTGCAGGACACCATCAACCAGTCCATGATCCAACTTCTTATCGAGGAAGACCTCCTCGAAACGGTTGTGGAACTTGGAATGGAATTTCAGGTCGGAACCAAGGGTGACAAGCTTTCCGGTGGACAGTGCCAGAAGCTGGCCATTGCCCGTACGTTCCTCAAAAATCCTCCAATC
This sequence comes from Maridesulfovibrio spiralis (SeqCode), assembly GCF_048571135.1. Classification (NCBI taxonomy): domain Bacteria; kingdom Pseudomonadati; phylum Thermodesulfobacteriota; class Desulfovibrionia; order Desulfovibrionales; family Desulfovibrionaceae; genus Maridesulfovibrio; species Maridesulfovibrio spiralis (SeqCode). The sequence continues at coordinate 489,438 of NZ_CP182344.1, forward strand.
ATGATCATGGACGAAGCAACTTCCGCCCTTGATAACAGATCACAGAACAGGATTCAGGGACTGCTCGAAACCAAGTGGAAAGGCAAAGCAACCTTGATTTCAGTAATCCACAGGCTGGATACAATCAAAAACTACGATAAAGTCGCAGTTATGAAGGCTGGTAAATTAATGGAAGTCGGTCCCTATGACGAACTTATGGAACGCAAGGGACTGCTTTATGAACTCGTACATGGAGCGCATTAGTCATGGCAGCAGAAACAAGTGAATATCAAGAACATTTAGAGATAATGAGGGAAATCCCTTACTTTTCAGGTCTTGACCTTGAAGCGCAAAAACTGATCGCCTACCTTTGTGTACGCGAAAAATTCTCAACCGGGGATGAAGTCTTCGCCACAGGTGACCTTGATCAATCAGCTTACTTCATCATCGAAGGAACTATGGAAGCATATCTTGATTCCGGTTCAGCAATTATACAGTCTTTCAAAGCAGGCGACTTTGTTGGTGCCCTTTCCCTGATCGGAGACTCCAAACGGTTGTTCACTTTGAAAACGACTTCAGACTGCACCTGCATCAGATTGACGAGTGAAAAATTTAAAAAGGCCCAAGAACAGTACCCGGAAATTAGCAGAAAATTCTTGAAAGCCACAGTTGGCATGATAAGTAATTGGGAGGAAAGGTTCATTTCCAATTACAAACCCGGATGTTCCGGATGCACTACCGGCATCGGGTTAACCCTTATTTAGTTCAGTTTAATGACAGACAGGATTGTTCATATGAAGAAGATTATCTTTATGACCACGGCGTTATGCCTGCTTCTCGCAACAAATGCAGCGGCTGCCAAGAATGCACCTGAATCCGTTGCGGGTATAACTATCGGAAATAATGTTTCGACAATCAGATCTATTCTAGAACTGGATTCGGAAACTTCACCTTGGCAGGAAGAGTTCATCAAACGGATCGGGTTAAAGGACATGGAAGGATACAGGGGCGGATATGTAGTTATAGGAAACTGCAAGCGTAAAGATATAATTTTACGCATGAAGCTTAAGTATCAGGACGGTAGCATGGACTTTTTCAACAAACTCTACGCAAAAATCGAAAAACGATTCGGTAAGCCCAACGATTGGCGAGGCAACCCCTTTGGCACACTTAAGGTATGGAAATGGTCTCTTGATGACGCAGAAGGGAATGTCAGCCTCATTCTACAGCATTTCAGCGGCGATGATGACAGCATTACTAAAGGAAACTCTATCAGGCTTTCCCGCCCTAACTGGATAAAGGAAGAAATGAAATGCTGGGACGAAGCACATCCAGCCACCCAGGAGAAACCTATTCCCGCCAAGATGGAAGGAATGAAATGGTTTCTCCCGTATTAAATTAATTTAACTGCACAAACATAAAATCCTCTCGGCTTTGCTGGGAGGATTTTTTTGTTTGCCAGCCAGAGTACGCAAATAATGTAAAATTAAATTTTCCAGATCCCTTAATAAGAATACCAACTACCATATTTTCTAGTTCTCATTAGCGAGCTAACTCTAATGTTCTTAAAGAGCTTGGGAGGAAAAGCATTGTGCATAACTAGAAGCGTGTCGGAGATTCAGAACAGCTGTCATCATTCCTTTTATGGCTTGGGATTTGATGAGCTTGCCTCAATATAATTTTCTACCATAAATAAGATAAGAGTTATCCAGACCACACAAATAAGAAAAGGCCCCACTCTCACGAGCGGGGCCTTTTGACTTATTAAGCAACCAGCTGAATGCTACTTCTTGTTCAGCTTCAGTTCCTGAGGGAACATCGGCAGATAGCGGTAGCAAAGGCTGAGCACCAGAGCACCGTATGCGCAGATCATCAGGGTGGTAGCCCATTCTGCCCAGTTCGGTACATAGATTTCCCAGTTATCGAAAGGCATAACAGGGATAGCGATGGTCTGGACTGTGAATACGTAACGGTTGATAGTTACGCCGATGCAGTCCAGAATAGCTGCGGTGTACAGCAGGCTGGGGTTGTTTCTGATGGAAGGAGTGATCAGCATGATTGCGGGAACGATGCCGCAAAGCACGAGTTCAGTCCAGAGCAGCCACTGGCCGTATACGTTACCGTAGAACATCTGTTCGAAGGTCAGGCCAACGGAAGGCAGGTAGCCAACAGCCCAAGCCCAAGTGTCAATGATCTTGAAGAACATGTACACGCAGAGCATGGTACCGGCAATTTTACCCATCAGAGCTTTAACTTTGTATTCCACCAGCTTCTTACCTGTCATTTTCTCAATGAGGGTACAAACCAGAACTGTGAAGACAGGTCCAGAACCCACTGCGGAGAGAACGAAGAGGAAGAAAGTCCAGGGCCAGATGAAGAAACCTTCACGGAAAGCGTAAGGACGACCAAACATAACGCCGTACATACCGCCAAGAGAACCCTGGTGAAAGGTGGAGAGGAAGGTTCCGATACCGGCAAACAGAGCCATATTCACGTGAAGGTGATGGGCAAAGTGGTGCAGGAAAGGAATCTTGTTCAGCTGCTTCTGTTCTAAGATCAGCGGAATGAATTCAATGATCAGAACGGTGCAGTAGCAGGTAATACAGAAGATAACTTCTGTGAGCATGGAGTGCACGTTGGGGTGCCAGTAACCGAACCATGCGCGGATGGGCTGCCCGATATCCATGGTCAGAATGAGCATGGCGCCGGAGTAGCACAGGAATCCTAAGACTACTGCAAGGTTAATAATATTTTTAAGTTGATCGATCTTGAGGATGTACTTGAGAAATCCGGTGAAAAATGCACCGGCACCAAGTGCGATAACCGCAAGGTCGAAAGTAATCCAGAGGCCGAACCCGAAGTAGTTGTCAAGGCCGGTTACGCCGATGCCGTAATAGAAAATCTGTCCGGCAGCGTAGACGCCCCAGAGCAGGATGGCGAGTGGAAATGCCATCCAAATCAGAAACTTGGCCAGTCCGCACCGTTTTGTGCCTTCGGGGAAGAGATTGCTATCCATGGTAAACCTCCCTCCTAGTGCTTGCCTTCAGCAGCATGATTCTCATCATGGCTGCCTTGAGCTACGTTATCACTCTGCTCACGGACCCACTCACGACGGCTGATGTAGTAAACCTGAGGATCCATACCGATAGATTCCAGAATGCGGAACGCATTGGGGTTCTTGATCAGTTCATGAACTTTGTGCTCAGGGTTCTTAGCATCACCGAAGGAGATTGCTCCAGTGGGGCATGCTTCCAGACAGGCAGGCTGATACCAGCCGTCAGGCAGCTTGTTGGGGTCCATACCTTCGTTACGGGCACGCTGACGTGCATCCATCAGTCTGGAGTGGCAGAAGTTACATTTCTCAACAACACCGCGAGGACGGGTGGAAGTTGAGGGAGACAGTGCCTTGTCCATACCGCCGGGCCAAACCGGATCGAGCCATCCGAAGTAACGGGCGTGGTAAGGGCACGCAGCCATACAGTACCTGCAACCGATGCAGCGAGGGTAAATCTGGCTGACGATTCCGCCTTCTTCATCCTTGGTAGTCGCAACTACCGGGCAGACAGGAACACAGGCGGGGTGACCGCACTGCATGCAGGGTCTGGGCAGGTAGGCAACTTCCCTGTTGGGGAATTCCTTACCGTTGTTGAGTTCGTAAACAAGCATCCAGGTGAGGGTCTTAAGCTTGTTAGACCCTTCCTCCATGGGAGCTATGTTATTTTCAGCCTGGCAGGATACCATACAAGCACCGCAACCGGTACACTTGTCGACATCAACCACCATGGTCCATTTAGTATCAAATTCCATTTGTTGCATAACGTGAATCCCCTGACTTTAATTTAGGCGATGCTCACGAAAGAACTGGTCCACACGGACAAACCGGTGCCGGACTCAGTGCCAACGGTGAGAAGTTTGGAGATGTTTTCGCCTTTACCGCTGGAATATGCATCCCATGCAGTGTGACCGAATCCAAGAGGTGCGGCGATAACATCATTCATTACGCCTTCATTAATGTGGATTCTGACAGCGCACTCTCCGCCTGCTCCGCCAAGCTTGACCTTGGAACCTTCAGACACGCCGAGCTTCTTGGCAGTCTTGGAGTTGACCTGAACCATGATGTCTTTGCCAGAAAGTTCAAACTTACTGATAGCAACCACGTTCAGCGGCGGGATAGCCACAGTGGGAGTACCGAAGATGAGCTTAGAATAGGGAGCGAGAGCAATTTCGCCGCCTTTAGGCATGGCAACAGCTTTGGACAGGACAGAAGCTGCAAACTTGATGGAACCGGATTCGGTTGAATCGGATACATAAGCAGCACCTTCTACGAGGGAATCCCAGTCAGCGCCTACTTTTTCGGCTTTAGCCTGATAAACGGCTTCAGAGGATTCGTATCCAAGATCAATGCCCAAACCGGAAGCCACGCCGAGAACTACGTCTACAGTGGGCTTGCTGTTGTAGAGAGGCTCTGCAACAGGAGCACTGGCTGCAAGCATTGCTGCACCGACACCGTAAGGAGTCTGTGCATCTTCAAAGCGCTCGTAGCTGGTGGGGTTGGGCAAAATCAGGTCAGCTTTTGAAGCTGTTTCATCCATAAAAGTGCTGAAGCTTACGAGGAAGGCCGCTTTTTCGAATGCCGGAGCCAGAGCTGTGTTCTGGGGCAATGCGTAAACGGGGTTGGCTTCGTAAGCCATCATTACTTCAGGAGCTGCAACTTTACCTGCGGCGATACCTGCGAGGTAGCCGACAAAGTCTTTAGCAGCCAATTCGGAACGGCCAGCGGCGGCTTCAACAGCCTTGGGCAGTTCGGGGAGAATCTTCATACCGCCGTCTTTGTTAACGCGGCCAAGCAGCATGTTTACAGCTGCAGCGGCAATAACGTCTGCTGCACCAGCACCCTGAGCGAACTCAGAACCGGCAACAACAACGGGAGCGGAAGATTTCATCATACTCTTAGCAAGTGCAGCCATTTCGGTTCCTGCAACGCCGGTAGCTTTCTCCACTTTGTCGGGAGAGAATCTGGACATTACCAGAGTCTTGAAATCAGCGAAGTCGGAAGCGGAAGCGGTGGCTCCAGCCTTGAGCATATGGTAAGCAAGACCGAGACAGAAGATAGCGCCGGTACCCGGTGCTACCGGAACCCACTTATCTGCTGCAGCGGCAGTATTATTCTGGAAAGGACCGGCGTAAATGTAAGAAGTCTTAACTTCTTCACCGGTGGGACGGCTTGCGGAGTAAACACACTGGTTTCTCACAACCGAACCCCATGAATCCATGGCATCCGCGCCCACAAAGAGGACGAAATCGGAATTTTCCAAATCATAACCGATCTGGCCTTTTCCACCCATGCTGGAAAGAGCCACGGCAGCACCCTGCTCTTCGCAGGGCATCAAGTAGCAGTCAGCTCCCATTTCGGAAGCGAAACCGGACAGAACCTCAGTTGCAGTACCAGTAGCATCACCGGAAACAACAGCGAGTTTGCCTTTCTGTCCTTTAACTGCTGCGAGTTTCTCAGAGAGGAGCTTTTCAGCATCTTCCCAGGAGATAGACTCGTATTTGCCTTCTGCGGTCTTTTTCATGGGACCGTTAATGCGAGAAGGACTGTACATGAGCTGCGGGCCGCTGGCGCTGACCGGATCAACACCGCCCTTGCTCATTTCGTTTTCAGCATTTCCTCTGGTGAGGTAAGGGCTTCCGCCCACGGATTTAACAATCTCTGCACAGGGAGCTGCGCCGAATTTAGCAACAGTAGCCTGTTCAGTGATTGCACCGTATTTCAATCTGGGGATCCAAGGCCAGTTCTGAGACCAGATTGAAGCGTCATCCAGAGTTTTCCAAATTACAGGGGTGAAGAGTGAACCAACAACACCACCTGTTACCAATTGAATAAAAGTTCTGCGATCAATACCCATTGCAGTCCCTCACTTACTTATGGCAGACGTAACATGCGTTGCTGGTACCAACTTCCGCATGACAGCGTTCACACTGCCACATCTTCATGGTCTGCTTGCTGTAACCGCTGATTCTGTTTTCGTAATACGTCGGCAGCGTGTCGCTGTTGCCTACGTCGGGATGGCAATCCGTACACTCGAAGCCTTGGTGTGCCATGTGCGAAAAGTAAACGTTATCAGGCTGATACTGATAAACCAGCCAGGGAACTTCCACACCCTTCTGCAGATACTCGGTCACGTAAATTTCTTCAGCTTCGGATTCACCGAGGACATCTTCGTGACACTCAGCACACTGCTCGTTGGAAGGCAGACCCGCAAAGGAACCGTCTTCCAGAAACATGTGACATGACTCACAGTCCATACCTTCGTCTTCAACATGAACCTTGTGGCTGAAATCGATAGGCTGAGTTTTCTGGCTATAAATAACCTGCGGGAAAACCCACCAACCGACGATCAGGCTCGCAAGGACACCGATGAAGAAAGGAAGAACTCCTCCACACTGCTTCGATGTTCTTTTTTCCTCCATAACCTCGCCCCACTACTCCTTAAGTTTTGTGAAACATAAACAACCAATTAACGCCATTTCTTCTAAAATAGAGAATCTTTCTCTGTCAAGAGAATATGAAACTTTTCACAAACTCATCAAGTTGAGAAAACTCTCTATTTTTTACAATTGAAGTGCGCATAAGCGCCTGCTGCGCAACAGCCTAAGCTCTTATCAGAACTCAAACGGCGATTCAAATTGCGCCAGCAGCGGAAGTTCACGATCTTTGTCAGAAAGTACCGGATTTTCAGTACTCCAGTCGATATTAAGGTCCGGATCATCCCACCTGATCCCGGCCTCGCTGCCAGGGGAATAACCGTAATCGACCTTGTACATGAACTCATTGTCCTCTCTCAGAGTTTCATATCCATGCGCGAATCCCTTGGGGATAAACAACCTGAGAAAGTTCTCGGCAGATAGTTCAATTTTGAACGATCTCCCATAGGTCGGTGAGCCTTTGCGTAAATCAACAACCACATCATAAACAGCCCCCCGGGTAACCCACACCAATTTGGCCTGAGCATGTGGAGGCATCTGCAAATGCAAACCCCGAATTACGCCGATCCCCGATGAATACGCATGGTTATCTTGAACAAAATCTGTAGGTAAACCATTTTCCGCAAAGACATTAGTATTGAAACTTTCCAGAAAAAAGCCCCTCTTGTCCCTGAATACCTTTGGTTCTATGACCACAAGTCCGGGAAATTCTGTTTCAATCAACTTCACACATATCCTCCAAGCATGAGCAATCAAATTTCTGACGCTAGTAACCGTTCTCCCAAAATTAACCGAGAATTACCTGAGATCACGAAATGACACAACCTCATTTTTCACTTGATTGGCATATTTTTTATTATTTTCAGGGAGATTCATGATATTCACTTTTCTTTTGCGGTCTGCTACTCTTCATTGTTAACTAACTGATTCTTGCTTCCAGTATAGGTTTTATTTTTCTCTAAACATCAAATTCTAAACGGATTTAGGTATGCAAACAGCAGGTTTAGCCCTCAATGCACTGGATATAATATTGATTGTAATAGCAGGAATGCTCATCTTCCGGGGATTACTGCGAGGAATAGTCAGGGAAGCCATCTCTGTTTTCTCCCTGATTTTAGGTTTTTACCTGGCCGCCAAGTATCACTACACTCTGGCGCCCTATTTCGAGACTTTTTTTGACGGCCCCGGAACAGTCAAGGCGTTCAGCTATCTTTCAATTATAGTAGCGACCCTGTTCGTCGCCTTTCTTGTCGGAGTTACCATTAAAAAAATACTGACCGTGACCATGCTTAGCTGGGCGGATCAGGTTCTTGGTGGAATTCTGGGATTTGTAGAAGCAATTATCGTCGGCGGCATCATCATTGTCGTCCTAAACAGCTTCACTCCTAATTCCGAATTCCTGACTAATTCAAAACTGGCCCCGAAAGTTATGTCGACAGCGAGCTTTTTCATCAGCTTCGCCCCGGACAATGTTCTAGATTCATTAGACATCAAATCTATGTTTCCCGACCACTCGGAACTTACCAACCCTCTAAGCGACACGATCTAAAATGAGCACCAAATCCATTGAAAAACTTAAAGATGTAATTGCTTCCCTGACAGCTCCTGACGGATGCCCCTGGGACAAAGAGCAGACCCCGCTCACCCTTTGCGACTCCGTAATCGAAGAAGCATTTGAACTTGTTGAAGCCATTCGCGCTGAGGACAAGCAGGAAGTCCTCGAAGAACTCGGCGATGTAATGTTCCTGCTGCTGTTTATTGCCCAGCGCTATGAAGAAGCAGGAGATTTTAAATTTGCTGATGCCGTGGACTCCGGCGCGGCTAAAATGATCCGTCGCCATCCTCACGTTTTCGCAGACACCAAAGTTGAAGATCAGGAAGAACTTCTGCGCAACTGGGAAAAGATCAAAAGAAGCGAAAAAGAGGGCGACAAAAAGATTTTCGACTCCCTGCCCAAGGGACTGCCGCCCATGCTCAAAGCCTACCGCATTAACTCAAAGGCTGCCCGCAGCGGCTTTACCTATGAATCTGACGAACAGTGTCTTGAGCAGCTTCAGAGTGAATGGAACGAATGGAACAGCGCTCTCGAATCCGGTAACAAAGAGGCAATCACGGAAGAATTCGGCGACTACCTCTTCACACTCATTGAACTGGGACGCCGAAAAGGAATCAAAGCCAATAGCGCACTCGACATCACCAACAACAAATTCCTTGAACGCTTCGCCAAGATGGAAGACCTTGCCAAAGAACAGGGCAAAGACCTTTCTGAAATGAACCTCATTGAACAGAACGAACTTTGGGAACAGGTAAAATAAATCCTGCCCCGATTTGAATGATCAATCCCCGCTATCAACTTTGATAGCGGGGATTTTTTTTCGTCAAGCATTCTAATAGTTAATTAAGAAATACAAACTTTTATTATTTTAACCCTAAAGTAATTTATGTTTTGTCCGATTTAACAGATAGGCGCGTATGTTGCCCTTTTTCGGGAGGGGTTTATGGACATAACAGGAATCAACTCAACCATGGAAGCCGCACCTGCGGTAAGTGACAAGCAGCTGTTCGGAGCACAAGTTGTAACCAAAACTCTTGATTACATGAACTCCGACCAGTTCAGTTCTTCAACCAGTACCGATTATGATTTCCAAAAAAGCGTTCTCAGTGCCGCATACTCCGGCGTTGGGACTATTGCCAACACTAAAGCCTAAAGGGCAGTCCGTGCGCCTGACACATAAAACCCGGTCTTTTGAGCCGGGTTTTATTCTGCAATAAATCCTGCCGGAATCTATTGTCGCTCCCCACTTTTTGGAATAAATATTGCTTTTAAATATGCATAGTCATTTAGATGACTGAAAGCATCTTGCAGAATTCTTTCTTTGAATGTCTGCACGCTTTCCATGAGCATAAACAGGAGCGCCTAATGAAAAATATAATCTGGATTGTCATTGATACACTCAGGTCTGACAGCCTGGCCTCATGTCTTTCCGAAAAAGCACACTATAATGAATTAGACGAGATTCTTGAACAGGGAGCTCTTTTCACTGATATGATGACCTGCGGAGGGTCAACACGCACTTCAGCACCAGCATATTTCGCATCCATGCGGCCCGGATTGACGGGCATGACCGGACACGGAGTTCAGGTCCTGCGTGATTTCAAAGACGATGTACTCACCGTTACCGAACACTTCAAACATCACGGATACAAAACCTTCCGCTGGGCCGACAGCAATCTGGACTCCTGCCAGCCGAAACGTGGTTTCGACGTTTATGAGGCAGGCTACCCCGGCATCCGGAATGCTCCCCACATGAACTACGACAATCAGAAACGCGCTGATTTTGTCCGACGTGTGCGTCAAAGCCAGAAACCATTTTTCGCAAATTTCCACCTCTATTTTATCCACGACTTCGGCGGGATGAAACGCTCAAGCTGGTCTACAGAAGAATATCTTAATGTAATTGCGGCCCAAGCACAGGATTTCCGGTCACTTTGGGAGCAACTTGCCCCCGGACCAGATGATATAGCAGTCATAACATCAGACCACGGCTGCATTCTTGATCAGGATTATATTGAATACGATAAGATGATCACATGGGGATTTGCAGACAGCAAAACACGTGTTTTTGCCTCCTTTATCGGAGAAGACATCGCACCAGCAAAACACCATGAACTGGTCAGATCTATAGACATTGCTCCCACACTGCTCGACCTAGCTCTGGACAAGGATATGAAAGCTCAGGGTGTCAGCCTTAAAGATACTCTGCATGGCGGACCTGTACCGGAACTGTTCGGAATATCTGAACGCAGTGACAGCATAAACAAAACTGCAATAACCAGCTATGCCTGCGTGCGCAAAAACAGGTGGGCCCTTTATTTGGGAGACGGTAAACCAACAGCCCTCTATGACAACTCCGAAGGAGAATTCGTTAAGGATTATCTGGGCACAAGGCCTGAAATCCAGAATGAATTGTATAACTTCTATGAGAGTATCGTCTTGAATGGCCCGCATAGCGCCAGAGAATTATATGAACAAAAAGGTCTCACTATAGAAGATATACGTGGGAAAATTGAAGTTAGCATCCTCCTTCCCGTATTCAGCTGGTCCGATGATACCAGATTGACCATCGAAGCTTTGCTTGACCAGCTACTGCTGACAGAGCTGATCCTGCTTGACGCAGATGAAAGCGGAGAGGTTTCAGACAACATTCGTAAAAATTTTAATGAACGACTATTCCTGAACCACATAGACGCCAAGGGAATGAGTCTGCAAAAAATGTTGAATTACGGGCTGGAGCTGGCGAAAGGACCGTTCACAGTCACAGCTTCACCTGACTGCCAGTATACGGAAAACTTTTGCTATTCCCAAAGGGAAGTGTTCCTCGCAGAGCCGGACACAGCACTCACCTACCCCAATCTGAAACGGATCATCCATGACCGCCGGGAAATGGAATACATCGGTAATGAGGTCTGCCTTGACGAGATCATGTTTACCAGGCTGGGAAGCATTTTTGATCACAAAGCAGCGACCGCAGCTTTCTCGCTGCCCCATTTCAATGAGATTGGAGCCTGCGCCATGTTCCAAACCGAAGTTCTGCGCAGTGCAGGAGGTTTTGCGAGCAGCAGCGCTGATACCCTCGGTAGAACTTGGCACAAACTGAAAAGACACGGCAAAATCAAACACGTAAATAAAGGACTGGTCCTATCTTCAGACCCGACAGTCCTGCGTCCCTGTATCCCATGCCAAGAACAGAAACATGATTTTAAAATCAGCATTTTGACCCCATTACCTAGTGCGGCCTCCCTGAAATTAATTCCGAGCTTTTTGGAAAACGTATACAAGCAGACGGAACAATCTCTAGAGATCATATTCTTAAGTTCCGAGAATATGCTGGGTCCCATTAACTCACTTGCCGACAGCTTTCCGAACATGAACATCAGAACCGTCAACCGCCCAGCCGGAGGTCACGAACTTTATAACGCCGGGCTGTGCGCAGCTCGCGGAAATTTTCTTTTTTGGGCAGATGTGTCGGATAAATTACAGCCCGACTGCCTCGCCGCTTTGCTGGAGCAAGTAGACGGACATGAGGACATGACCGCCGCCAAGTGCGGGTACATTCTCCATGCACAAACTAACAGGGCGCAAAAGGTGGCCCCACTGGCATACGTCCGCGAAATGATTCATGGCGTCTGTGATCTGCGTGGCTTGCTCTACAAACGCAGCCTTCACAACGAAGTTGGAATTTTCAAACCCGGTGCTGATAACGAGCTGGGCTGGGATATGTGCGTCCGCTTGGGTCTTATCCGCTCTTTTGCGATAATCGATGAACCGTTAATCGTTGCAAGCACCCCGTTCCAATTCAACATGCAGCCGAACATCGAATCCTATCAACGGATTATGCATAATACCATTGACTTTATGGGCAACGTTGTCGACATGGTCCGGCTATATGAAGACGATTTCCGCAGACATCAGGCGGACCGCGCCCGCTATATCCTTGAAGAGGAGATGCGCGCGATACACAGGCTGATCAGCATCAACGGAGTCGAGGCCAACGCGTTACTGCGAGTTCCGAAAACCCATCTCTTCGATGATTAACACAGACTTTACCGGGGAATCTCTTTTCCGTCCTTATGAACTGGATATGTGAAACCGCCTTTCAGAAAGTCGACTTTGTTTTTCAATAATTCCTTATAAAGATCCGGCCTGCGGTCTTTCAGGTAATAATATTCCTGCTCTGGATGGGTGGCCCCGTAGTATGAGGGAATCACGTCCGCGATGAGCATAGTATCCTGCTGATGCCCGGCCTGAACAATTATATCACCATGAGGACCGATGATTATGCTGTTGCCCCTGTAATGCCATTCCCCGGTTTCACGCTTCTCATATCCTGCCCGATTACTGTAGGCATAGAAAACGTTGTTGGCGTATGCGAATGCCGGCAGAAGCAGCGTTGATATATCAGGATATGGAACGGCACTGCGCTTGCCGTTGGGCATGGTATAGTAACAGTCGGCAGCGGTAGGCCCGACAATAAGCTTTGCGCCCTGCAAGGCCAGTGAGCGCACCAGTTCGGGAAATTCATTTTCATAGCAGTTCAATACCCCCACGGGAAAGCCGAAGACCTTAAACATCTTGGGCGGAGTATCACCAAAGGACCAATTTGCGCGCTCCTGCCCGGCATATAGTTGCACTTTGCGGTAGCTGTCCAGCAACTCTCCCTTCTCATTAATGATAGCGATGGAATCGAAGTACTGCAGGCCCTCCGTAGTCTCGGCCTTCTCGGCATAAGGCACAATCAGGGCCATATTCATTTTTTTTGCAACCTTGCAGGCACGTGAAATACTGGGGCCATCTCTAAACTCAGCCACCTTACGGGCCTGCTCCGGGCTTAAAGTATATCCGGTCACGTACAGCTCGGGAAATGAAAGCAGTTGCACGCCGCGCTCTTTGGCCTGAGTGGCAACCTTTTCCAGCCGATCCATATTCTTGGCCGAAGCACCGGGCCCACAATCTGCTTGCGCCTGATAAACACCTAAACGGATACCCTGCCCCTGTTGGGGCAAATCACCGTACACCGACACTTTGAACATCAACTTTCGGTAGCTGTCCATGACAGCCTTCTTATATTCCGGGGAACAGCAATCAGGGCAAGGCGGCCCGGCACAGACTGAAGTTGTCAGAACAAACAAACCCAGCAGACAGAAACAAAGCACTTTTCTCATCTCATCCCCCTATGAATTCCATTATTCCGCCGCAGAAAAATACGGACAGGACTAACAAAAGGATAACAGAAATAAAACAATGGAGCACGGGGAAAACTTAAGTGGAAATACACAACAAAAAAGGCCCTGACTTTTCAGTCAGGGGGTAATCCCCCCATTCTTAGGGGGCCTGAAAAGTAGAGGCTATGCAGCCATTCTCAGTTTCTGCATCGGAGTGATGCCGCCAATGCCCATATTGGGGCATTCATTGTTATATGTCCAGAGCCATTTGGTTGCGTAATCCTGCACCTCTTGGATGCTTTCAAACATGTAATGGCTCAACCAGTCGTACCGCACGGTCCGATTGAAGCGTTCAACGTAAGCGTTTTGTTGCGGATTTCCTGGCTGGATATATTCCAGCCGTATCTTTTCTTTTTCTGCCCATAGCAGTAGCCTGTTGCTTATGTATTCAGGGCCGTTGTCGCATCTTATTGCTTCGGGTTTGCCACGCCACTCGATAATCTGGTTCAGTGTTCGAACAACACGATCCGCAGGCAATGACAGATCTACTTCGATGCTCAATCCTTCACGATTAAAGTCGTCGATTACGTTCAACAAACGAAAACTGCGCCCATCTTCAAGTTGGTCATGCATAAAATCCATGGACCAAACTTGATTGGCAGATTCGGGCTGGGATAAAGGTTCCGGTTTTTCACGCACAAGCCGTTTCTTAGGCTTAATGCGCATGTTCAGCTCAAGTTCTCGGTAAATCCGGTAAACGCGCTTATGATTCCAAGAAAAGCCTTGCACGTTGCGCAGATACAGGAAGCACAATCCAAAACCCCAGTTGCGTTGGTTGTGCGTTAACCGGACTAGCCAGTCGGTAACAAGTTCATTTTCAGCGGAGAGCTTCGGTTCGTACCTGTAGCAAGTTTGGCTGATGCTGAAAGCCTCGCACGCCTGACGGATATTGACCTTTTCTTCCTTCACGGCTGCCTTTGCCATCTTGCGCCGACAAGACGGCTTTACCACTTTTTTTCGAGAGCTTCCTTGACGATTTCCGCTTTCAATCGCTCTTCGGCATACATTTTCTTAAGCTGGCGGTTCTCACGTTCCAACTCTTTCATTCGAGCCATCAAGGATGCATCGATGCCGCCGTATTTGGAACGCCATTTGTAAAACGTGGCACTGCTCATTCCGTGTTCACGGCAAAGCTCGGCAACGGGAACTCCATTCTCGGCCTGCTTCAAAATACTCAAAATTTGACTGTCGCTGTAGCGTGACTTTTTCATCTGAATCTCCTCGGTCTTCTTTACGAGAAAATTCTACTTTTCAGAACAATTAATTTTCGGGGGGATTACCAGACCAGCCGTAAACAGACAAGCTTACGCCGAATTATCAAAGCTAGGGAGCAATCTTAATCAGCTTTTGCAGCTTAGTTATCGTTTAGACAGAAACGCGATCCCAGAGCAACTAATCAACGAAACGCAAGAAGCAGTCACAAAACTACGCTGCGACCTGCTAGGCCTAAACAAGGCTGCGAAGAATGATAGCTAAACTCGTAAAAGGCACAGGTTTTCGCGGAGCTTTGGATTATGACCTCGGAAAAGCTGGTGCATCTATTTTAACAACCAATATGGCTGAAAAAGAGCCGAGAGAGTTGGCGCAGGAATTTGGAGCTATTCGTAATTTGCGGCCCAATTTAAAAAAAGTGGTTTGCCATGCAAGTATTAGTCTGGCTCCGCAAGAAAGCCTGACAGACAAGGAATGGCGTGACGTCACGCAAGACTACATACAAGCAATGGGGTTTAGCGACTGCCAATATATTGCGACGAAACATACAGACACAGAACATCCACATATTCACATTGTAGTTAACCGAGTGACCATGCAAGGAGAAGTTGTAAGCGACAGTAATGACTTTAGAAAGCAAGAAAAATTAATGCGAAAACTAGAGAAAGAATACGACCTGCAAGCTGTTGCAAACAGCAAAGAAGTCGATTCAAAAGCATTAACCAAAAATGAAGTAGAAAAAGCTCTCCGAACAGGAGAATTGCCTATCAGAATGCAACTGCAAAACAAGGTAAAAGAAGCTTTAAATGCATACAAGAACCTTAATTTATTTATAAAAAAACTAAGCACAAACAATATTGAAGTTCGACTCAACCGAGCCAAAAATGGAAATATCAGAGGCATTAGTTTTGCGCTGAATGGAATAACCATGAAAGGCAGTTCCCTAGGCAAAAGTTACTCTTGGAACGGACTGCAACAAAGAGGATTATATGAGCAAAATGAAAAGAATAAAGAATTTATCGGCTGCGAAAGAAGAGACTCCAGAAGTGGACGAAATCACAATGATGGAAGCCCGCTTGGGATTGCTGAGCCAGCAGGAGCAACACAAAATCGAGAGCAACATGGAGTTGATCAAGCTTTTGAAAGAATTTCAAAAAGTAATCAAGGAATCAACTCGGACAGTAGAAAAAACAATCGAAGAAACAAGGGATTTTCCCGTTAAGGCCGTGAAGTTATTAGAAAGAGACGTAAGCCGCTGCATAGCGACATGCAACCTAATTAACAAGCAAGCAGGAAAAGCTCATGAGGAGGCATGCGAAGTCTATAACTATATGCAAAATGAAGTGCGGAAAAACACCTACATAAACATCGCAATTACATTTCTTTTTTCGCTAGCTGGGGTTTTGTTTGGTGTGGTGATTGTGTTGTATAAGTTAGGGGTTTTGTAAAGTGAAAAGGACCAGAGTCACCTGTAGTTGAACTGAATGATAAGTATCATGAACTTGCAAGTCGATCGACCTCAGAAGGTGGTTCCAAAGTGCTTGATGCTGCCCAGAAAAAAACTCGCAGAAATTACGGATTGGATAGAGAGCAATCGGAACGAGCATGACAATATCACAGAGAAGGGTCTGGCTTATGCATATGCCAGTGCTGCAGCGGACTATGAAGCAAGTACGGGTATTTCACGGGATGATGCTATCCGCAGTGGCGCAGATGCCATTGAACGCTTTACGTTGACTGTGAGTCGTTATGCAACAAATCACTATAGTATTAATGCTATGACCGAGGCTGAATCAACAGCTAGATTTGGAGAGTCTGGTCGTTTTACCTACGGTCTGGGATGATAACCAGTTTAATAAACTAGTATGCTTGACACTGCTTCTCATTTTTTTTCGAATAAAGCATGATACATAAGTAATCCAACTGCAATCCATAAAACAAAGTGCGTAATTTCAATCTTTGCATCAATATGGTCTGCAGCAGTACTGATAAAATGAAAACTATCCACCCCCGTTCTTTTCAGTGTGATCCAACAAAAGAAAAGAATTCCAATAATGATTTCAACACCTATAATTATACAACCTATCTTGTCTTGATTGCTTGGCTTTCTAAGTCTCAAACATCCCCCCTATGTCCTCTCTTTGGCTTGTTTGTATTTTAATTATTATATTAATGAAGCAAACTGAAGATAGATTGTAACAAAATTTTCTCTCATTTTTTTATTCAGGCTTGCTACTTCTCGCTTCTTAAACCACACAATTAGTAGGAAAAATTAAAAGTAGAATATTTTAAGTATAGGTGTATTTCTATTATTGTTTCTTTGAGATTGATTACTCAGTCAAGAGTGTTTATGTCAAGTGGAGCATGTTAGTTTCGTTATATTCATATTGTGATGTCGGTTATAACTCTTAACGCATGGAGGCATAGAGCTGAAGCAACGCAAGCATTATGTCAAATTGGTAGTAGTTGTTGATCTTACAAAGTGGGTTTTTGATTTGTATATAATTTGATTCTTGGCCAGTGGAGATCAGAAAATCAAAATTATATAGCATTTTATGTTTTGTTAAATTTGTGAAGTAGTTCAATGCCTTGATTGTCGTTGACTTGCTGTCGGTGATTGATGATATGTTGTTTGTTTAGTTTTTTATAACCTAATTTTAGTTTTGTGATATGAATAAAATTCAATTGTTATTTTTGGGTGTCCTTGTTTCACTTGTTAGTGCTTTTGTTTTAAATCAATATTCTATCTATGAAAATTATGAGAAAGAAGTTGAGGAACAGATTGTTTATATAAATGATCTCTTTGCAGTTACAGTAAGTTCTGTATTGCATGAAAAGGAGATGGTTTTAGATTCGCTCATTAGTAAATTGTTAGCGGACAATGCATTCAAAGATACTGAACAAGTAGCTATAATTTTAGCAAAATTTTCTAAAAGAATAAAACCATCAATGGGAATAGCTCTTTTCAGTCCGGGGGGAGAGTCGGATATTAGATATGAAGGATCAGAAATATCTACTAAGCAGGTTTTAAGTCTTGCGGACCGGGAAGAAACTAGTGAAAGTTTTGCTTTAACGTTAAAAAGCAATAGAATGGTTCTCGGAAGAGTTTATTTTCATGAACATATTAATAAATTTGTATTGCCACTTCGCAAAGCTATAAGAGATGATCATAATAATGTCGTTGCAGTTGTTTCAACTCTTTTAGAGCTAGAATCGTTTAGTAAATTTTTTCATAAAAAAGATTTTATACCTGCTGTAACTTCAGTTGTTAATGCTGAGGGATTTTGGAGAGTATATGTTAATCCTTTGAAAGATGAAGAATACAGGCGTTTTTATTTAAATCCTCTTCCTGAAAAATATTTAGATGAAATATTGGCAAATATTAAGCGTCGTTATGACCTAGACAATGCGTCATTTAGTGTAAGCCAAAAATCTTATATTTATAAAAGTGATGCATTAATTTGTAATAATGTAGAGTCCTTTTGTGCTTTGCGTGGTTTAGGGCATTATGGATTATGGGTTAAAACTGCAATACCTTCCAGCTATGTTATGACTAAGTTTGTTGGTCATGGTTTTTATACTAGAGTTGTTGTCTTTGCTGTTATGATTATACTGTTGACCATTTTTTTTATATGGTTTTTTAAAAAAGAAAAAGAAACTAAAGAAAGACTTTTATATGCAGCAACTCATGATTCCTTGACCGACTTATATAGTCGAAGTGCAATAGAGCCTGTTGGTAGTAAGTGGCTTAATGTTGACGAGTCTCGTTTTTCTCTGGTTCTAATTGATTTGGATAATTTTAAAATGATTAATGACACTTTTGGTCATTCGTATGGTGATTTGATCCTAAGGGAGGTTGCTAAACGACTTAAATCGTTTTCTTTGGATGGCTCAGATCTATTTCGGCACGGCGGGGATGAGTTTTTTATCCTGCTGCGTGAAACAAACAATGATTCTCTACTCTCTTTTGCCGAGAGTTTAGCTTCTGCTGTCTCTGTGCCATATTTTGTTGCTGGAATGACTTTACATGTAAGCGCAAGTCTTGGTGTGGCTAGCTTTCCTCAGGATGGCGAAGATTTAGAAGATTTAATGATGGCTGCAGACTTGGCTATGTATGAAGCGAAGAGGACCAGACAAGTTTGCTGTATTTATAATTCTAAGCTTAAGGAAGTAGTAATTTGGAAAGCCAGCGTAGAGCGTAATTTACGTGCTGCTATTAGTCGTGGCGAGCTTTATATAGTATACCAGCCTCAATTATGCAGTAGCGGTGATATTCATGGAGTGGAGGCTCTTGTTCGCTGGCAAAGTGCAGAGCTTGGTTTTGTTTCCCCTGAGCATTTTGTCGGCATTGCTGAAGATGTCGGACTTATGGAAGAATTGGGTAATTTTGTTGTTGAACGATCTCTTGCAGATTTTGCTCATATTATAAAGCTGAACGGGGATGAAAATTTGTCTTTGTCAATTAATATTTCAGCTAAACAGTTGTTGCTATCTGGTTTTAAAGAACATTTGTTGCACGCAGTTGAAGCCAGTAATCTTAATAAAAAAAATATCGTATTAGAAATTACAGAGTCTGTTTTTATTGATGATATTGATTATGTTTCATCTTTGTTACAATCGATTAGAGATGAAGGGATAAAAATTTCTCTTGATGATTTTGGGACAGGTTATTCCTCCTTTAGTATGCTCAGAAAACTTCCGGTCAATGAATTGAAAATAGACAGGAGTTTTATACAAGATATTGTCAATGTAGAAGATGCGGCAGATGTTGTGAAGGCAATTATCGGTATTGGGCATAATATGAATATGCATGTAGTAGCTGAAGGAGTTGAAAATATTGAGCAGCAGAAAATTCTTAATAAATATGAGTGTGATATTTATCAAGGATATTATTATTCAAAGCCGCTTAAGGTCCATGAATTATTGAGTTATCTTTCGGGTAAATAGGGGCTAACTCTTTTTTATAAAACTAAGAAATCGGAAAAAACAAAGCACCAGCAGCAACTCACAACTCCAAATCAACTCCACCAGAACACACATCCCCACATCTGATCCACAGAATCACCCCAAAAAATCACTAGCCCCCAGTGACCAAATCAAACCAATCAGGATAACCTTCAATTTTCATAATTATTTAACAGTATGAAATAGAAGGAGATTTACTGATGCACTGTCAACGTAGCTGAGGATGTCTCTATTAATGCATTTTTTTCCGGTATCATTCATGCATAGATGTTGTGTTGGTTATTCAATAGTGAGGGAAATATATTGTTTTAGTTTTAGGATTTTGAATTCTTTCTTAATTGAGAGTTCGCTATTATCCTACAAAGGAGAATGATAATGAATGATGTCTCTACTCAATTTAATGGGGTGTACAGTGTGTGTGCGCAGTATAGTAAGCCAGTTGAGAAACAGCCAGATACGGGAAAATTTTTCCTGCAGGAAGAAATAAATGCCGCTACCACGAAGACTGAGTCTAGCACTTCCTATAACTCTGGTAACTTGAATCAGTTGTCTAACTATACTCATGTAACGATGTTTGGCCTTGCGCAGAACGAATCGCAAGGTGAAGGTCCTGTGAGTTTTACGGCAGATATAGAGTCTTTTTCAATAGGACTGACGCCACTTGAAAGTCACATCAGCCAATATCATGCTAACAATACATTTAACTATCTCGACGTTATGTCAAACCCACAGGAAGCCATGGAGAAATACCGCGCATCCTATGATGAGTTTTTAGAAGCTGGGCAAGAAGTAGTCGATCAAATGCAGGCAATGGATGATACAGGGCTTCTTGAATTTAGATACACAGCCAGTGGGCCTCAAGTGGATCTGAATGAGAAGTATCATGCACTCGCGAGCCGAGTGACTTCAGAAGGTACTTGGGAAGTGCTTGATGCTGCCCAGAAAAAGCTCGGAGAAATTACGGACTGGATAGAGAGTAATCGGAGCGAACATGACAAAATCTCAGAAAAGGGGATTCCGTATGCCTATGCGAGGGCTGCGGCGGACTATGAAGCAAGTACGGGCATTTCACGTGATGACGCTAGAAGTGATGCGGATGCCATAGAAAAGTTTACATTGACTGTACTCCGTAATACAAATCGTTATGGCGTGAATCCAATGACTGAGGCTGAATCCACAGCCAAATTTGGAGAGCCTCGGTTTACCTACGTTTTGGGATGAGAATCCAGTCGTATCGAATATAATTGTGAAATTATGGTGGAGCGCGGAGCATTGTCTCTGTCGCTCCACCTTTTTTTGAAACACGCCACCGTCAAATTCGGTCAACCGAATAATCAGTAGCACCTGCAACGATCTCAAACAATATTCCACCAGCCCACATCCCCACCTGATCCACAGAATCACCCAAAAAATCACCAGACCCCAGTGACCAAATCATACCAATCAGGATAACCTTCAATTTTCAGAATTATTTAACAGTTTGAAATTGAAGGAGATTTACTGATGGTAATTAACTGCGATCCACTGTTTCGGATGATCTATTCCTACACTCGTAAACAAGCAATCGAAGACGGAAACCTGATCGATGTGACCGAACAGGCCAATCAAGTTCTAGCCATCTTTAAGAACCAAGCTTGGCGGCTGAGTAATGAAGCTGCGGAATTTGTAAAATAACAAAGTACACAAGGCTGGACCTACCCCGCCAGCCCATCCAAATAGTCAGCCCACTCCTGCATCATCTTATGGCGTTCTTCTAGGTACTCAGCGCGGTTGTAAGCGTCCCGAACCTTATTTGCCTCACCATGAGCCAATTGACGCTCTATAACGTCTGGCATGTACCTTAATTCCTCATTTAGACGGGTACTCGCGGTTGTCCTGAACCCGTGGCAGCACATTTCATCCTTTGCGTACCCCATACTACGTAAGGCCTTATTTATGGTGTTCTCGCTTAATATCCCTTTCTTGCTACGATCGCTGTGAAAAACATATTTATTATGACCCGTTACAAGATGGGTTTTCTTTAATATGTCTATTACCTGTGTGGAGAGTGGGACAATGTGAGGTCTCGGAGCTTTCATTTTATGAGCTGGAATTTGCCATTCTCTTGCTTCCCAATCAATTTCTGACCACTCAGCACTACGTAATTCCCCAGAGCGTACAAAGGTATACGGAATAAATTTTAATGCCTGTGCAACACTGAAAGTACCTTTGAAACTATTTATCTTCCGCAAAAGTTTCTTAATCTCGGCAGGTTTCGTTATGGCAGGAAAATGCTTAACTCTTTTGGATGCGGGAATGAGTAACGCTTTGGTATCGCTGGCAGGGTTACTCAATTCTGGATTTGATACGCGGGCATAGTTGAAAATATGCACGCAAGTTAAATTAACTCGCTTGGCAGTCTCATGCAGATTCATGGCTTCCAAACGCTCAAGGATCGCAACTATATCTTTATTCGTTATTTCAAAAATGGATTTATCGGCTATGAAAGGAAATACATGATTCACGAGCCTGCCATATATGGTTTGTCTGTCTTTCTTATTTGCCAGAGTTAATGATTTTTTCGCAAACCATTTATCTGCAATAACTTTAAAACTATAACTGCCGTCTACCTTCGCCTTCTGCTCTTGTCGTACTTTGGATGGATCTAATCCTTTAGCTAGAGACTGACGCATCTCAAAAACACGATTTCGGGCATCTTTCAAGCTCACTTCTGGATACAACCCCAAAGAGAGCATTTTTGCTTTGCGATTAAATTGATAGCGAAGCCGCCACCTTTTAGAACCGCTTGGAGTAATTTCTAAACAAAGGCCGTTGCTGTCTGTGATTCGGTACAGCTTCTTCTTGGGCTTGGCTAATTCAATTTGTTTTATAGTTAAGGGCACTTAAGAGTCCATATGTTGAGTGTTAAGACTTGAGTAACTTTCTAACGAAAAACTGGTTACTCAAACTCTTACTCAATAAAAAGGTCTGTATCAACCTACCCCATGAAATCTCGTGGGACTTAGAAAACAAAAAAGCCCTGCTATTGCAGGGCTTTCGCCACTCTATGCTATCGAGTGGAATTATTAACTGGCGGAGAGGGAGGGATTCGAACCCCCGGAGGGCGTAAACCCTCAATAGTTTTCAAGACTACCGCGTTCAACCGGACTCTGCCACCTCTCCAAAACGTGAGAAAAGAATTTTCCCGAACTCGGGCTGAATGTCAACCCTTTTTTATATTTAATTCATAGAAATTTATTTGTAAATACTGCTTTTAAAAGCATGTGGAAAGCATCTCTGCCCT
Organism: Maridesulfovibrio spiralis (SeqCode); assembly: GCF_048571135.1. Taxonomy (NCBI): domain Bacteria; kingdom Pseudomonadati; phylum Thermodesulfobacteriota; class Desulfovibrionia; order Desulfovibrionales; family Desulfovibrionaceae; genus Maridesulfovibrio; species Maridesulfovibrio spiralis (SeqCode). Next base: position 512,149 of record NZ_CP182344.1, read on the forward strand.
ACAGGAAAACACCTTTTTGTTTAAGCTCTTCGCCGTAAGCCAGCAACTCGGCTTTTGAGCGCAGCTTAAGCTTCTTCATCAGGTTTGAACGGTGCTTCTCGACGGTCTTGATGCTGATCACCAATAGGTCGGCTATTTCGCGGTTTTTATAACCGCCAAGAACGTGCTTCAAAATTTCACGTTCACGCTCGGTAAGAGAATCGAGACTGTCGCTGCTCTTGCTTCTTTCCTTCTGCAAAAACCCCTTGGCGACCTCTGCTGAAATCTCAGGGGTGAGGTAAACCTTATCTGCCATGACTGTCTCAATAGCCATGACCAGCTCTTTGCTGGAAGAAGTCTTCAGGACGTAACCGCTGGCCCCTGCATCAAGGGCTGAAAAAATATGATCAGGCTCCACATGGGCTGTTAAGGCCAGAAACTTTGTTCTTACAACCCCGGAAAGCTCCTGAATTGCTTGCACGCCAGTTTTTACCGGCATGGATAAATCCATGAGCGCTACATCAGGATTAAGCCGCTTACACAGTCGTACTGCCTCTTCGCCATTCTCGGCCATACCAAGCACGCTTATCCCGGGCTGGGACTTCAGGATCGTCTTAAGCCCTTCGCGAACCAAAGCATGATCATCAGCTATAACTACTTTAACCAAATTAAGCATCAAACACCTGAATCCAAGAGATAATAGAATTGCGACTTCCCAAAAGATAATAGTTCTTATCAGGAAATCACTGCACAATGCAACAGCATAAGAACGCACCCCAAAATTCAAACATCAGGCTCATAATGAAAAAGGCAGCTGGATTAACTCCAACTGCCTAGTACTTTCATGTGGCGGAGAGGGAGGGATTTGAACCCTCGATAGAGTTTTAAGCCCTATACTCGCTTAGCAGGCGAGCGCCTTCAGCCGTGCTCGGCCACCTCTCCGTATATGTGGTGAATGATTCGCGATGCGTTTCACTCACTCAGGAAGCGTTGTAATATCTCCGACCCTTCGGATTGTCAACAACAATTTTAAAATTTTTTGAATTATTTATGAACTATGTCTTCTTTTGCCCTAAATGTGGACCGGAACACAATATTCAACGGAGCAATCTTCACATTGAGAATTTTACGCAGCCTGTTTTCAAGAAAACGATGGTAAGAAGCCTTGATCAATCTTTCATCATTGATGAAGAAAATAAAGGTCGGCGGCTCATCATCTGCCTGAGTCATATACTTGAACTTGGCCCTCTTGCGCTTCACAACCGGAGGCTGGTGCTTATCAACGATATCTTTCATAATCCTGTTCAGCTGACCGGTGGAGATACGCAGTGAACATTCCTTTTTCAGCCTGCTGGCAAGCGGAAGAATTCCACCGAGGCCTGATTTGGAAATACAGGAAGTATAAACGACAGGGACATGGTTAGCCATGCGCAGTGCGCGTTCAAAACCCTCGCGGAGCAAAGAACGTTCGGACTTGGAAACCAGATCAATCTTGTTCACCGCGATAATGAAAGGAACGGCTTCACGCAGCAGGTATTCCAGAAGACGCTTGTCCTGCTTGGTGATACCGGCCAGAGCGTCAACAACCATGACTGTGATATCAGCTTTGGTACTGCTCTTGAGTGCACGTACAACACTGAACCTTTCGATGGTATCGGTAATGTTGGTACGGCGGCGTACCCCGGCGGTATCGACAAATGTATAAGTTTTGCCGCCACTCTCAAAAGTAACGTCCACGCTGTCACGGGTGGTACCGGCTATATCACTGACGATAACACGCTGCTCCCCAGTCAGGGCGTTGACCATGGAAGACTTGCCGGCATTGGGACGGCCGAGCATGGCGATTTTGAGACCTTTGGCCTCTTCGTCTTCTTCTTCGTACTCAATACCTGTGGCAAGGGCCATGTCGGCAACCTTTTCACGCAGCTCAAGCAGGTTGAAACCATGTTCAGCGGAAACAGCCATCATCTCGAAACCAAGAGCATGAAAATCGGCCGTAGCCTGTACTTCAAGCTCCGCACCGTCAACTTTGTTGACCAGCAACAGAATAGGCTTGTTGCTCTGGCGGATGTAAGCGGCAACCTGCTCATCGAGCTGGGTGATGCCGATTCGCCCGTCAACAACAAGAATAAGAGCCTGTGATTCTTCTATAGCTTCGCGGGCCTGTTCGAAGATATCACCCTGAAATTCTTCTGAATCATTATCACTTTCCATGACCAGACCGCCGGTATCAATCAGTGCGTAATGAACACCGTCAAAATGGCCTTCCGCGTAAATACGGTCACGGGTAATCCCGGGCATATCATGTGTAATAGCCCTTTTTTTCCTCAGCAATCTATTGAATAAAGTAGACTTTCCCACGTTGGGGCGTCCGATAAGTGCGATGGTTGGCAGCATGGCCGTCCTCCGAAAAAAATGAAAAATCAATACACGGAAAGAAGTTACCGTGGGCAGCAATATATATCAAAAAAAGCGGGAAGACATCTGCTTCCCGCTATTAAAATCTCCCTAAAGAAGTCCTATGGCACAATGAGTGTAGGACTGTAAAGAGTTTATTAGGATCAACCCGAATACATATTCAAACTTCCCTACACTTCAGCATCAATAATTATAATGACAATGACTCAAAAACACATATAATCATATAAAGAATAATCATGTGCTATTTACCGGAGTAGACCAAATGCCTTTGCGTACATTTTTAATGAGCACTATTCTAACCTTTCTTTTCAGTTTTCCGCTCGACGCAGCAGACGTTTGGAAAGTTGCGTCTCTCGACTGGGAGCCATATTCTGACAGCCAGACCCCCTCGCAAGGATCAGCAATTGCGACCCTTCGCGGAATTCTAAAGCAGGCGGGCATAGAGCTTGTCGTAGAATTCTACCCCTGGCAAAGAGCTAAACAAATGGCTGGCGGGAAAAATTTTGTCGGCTACTTTCCTGCGTGGCATGAGGAAGTAATTAAAGGTTTCGTGGCGTCATCTGCTGTTGCATGGTCCGGATACGGAGTTGTTACCTATAAGGGGTCAGGGCTGAAATGGAAAGGATTGGACGACCTCTTTACCCACAGGATCGGCATAGTTCCATCTTATATTTATTCTGACGATGTCAGGAAACAAATTGAGGCACATCCGGAAAAAGTTGACATAACCCACAGCGAACTTTCATTAGTAAAAAAATTATCCAGCAAACGCTTTAAAGCCGCAATATCCGGTCCTGAAGTTATGCACTACATTGCAAAACGGCATGGGATCAACAACCTGATAACCCTGCATTCCTTCCCCCCCAAAGAATTGGTTCTCGCTTTCAGGGACGGACCGGACAACAGAGTCCGCATCATTTTATTTGAAGAACTTCTCAAGCAATATTTTGCAACACCTAAATAAAAAACGGACCCGAGCCATAAGACTCAGGTCCGTTATAAAATCAATTGCAACAACTGCGCTACACGGCGAAGCCAACTAAAAAGTTTTGAAGAGTCCAGAGAAACTTTTTCCAAAAGTTTCTTTGGCCGCCGGAGGCATTAAAACTATTCTTCTTCAAAAAGCTTCTTGATAGCCTCTGTGTAAGGAGGTCTCAGCACGCCTTTTTCAGTGATGATCCCGGCGATGAGTTCGTTGGGAGTCGGGTCAAAGGCGAAGTTGAAAACTTCCACACCCTCGGGGGTGATGCGGTGATCGCCCACGTGGGTTACTTCGGTGGGGGTGCGGTCTTCGATAGGTACATCGTCGCCGGTGGGAGTTTCGGGGTCAATGGTGTAGACCGGAGCGGCAACGTAGAACGGAATACCGAATTCACGGGCCAGCAGAGCCACGCCGTAGGTTCCGATTTTGTTTACAGCATCACCGTTGGCAGCAACGCGGTCAGCACCGACCACAACTTTCTGCACCAGACCTTTCTTCATCAGCAGTGCACAGGCGTTGTCGCAGGCAACCTTTACCGGGATGCCGTCTCGATGCAGTTCGTATGCGGTAAGGCGTGCACCCTGAAGGAAAGGACGGGTTTCGTTGGCTATGACAGAAACTTTCTTGCCCTGATCAACAGCACCGCGAACAACGCCGAGAGCAGTACCGTAGCCAGCAGTAGCCAGCGCACCGGCATTGCAGTGGGTCATGATGGTATCGCCATCATCCATAAGTTCACCACCGAACTTACCGATGTCTTCACACATGCGGATGTCATCAACATGGATTTCTTTTGCCCGCTTGAGCCAGATACCGCAGAGTTCATCAAGTGAAACATCACCGGCTTCAGCCCAGATGCGTTTCATCTCACGCACTGCCCAACGCAGGTTAACCGCAGTGGGACGAGCGTTTTCGATCTTATCGAGATTCTTTTCCAGATCTGCTTTCCAATCAGCACTTCCGGCAACTTCGCGACCGGCAAGGTAGCAGCCGTAAGCAGCGGTTACACCGATAGCAGGAGCACCGCGTACAACCATAACCACGAGGGCCTCGACGATATCATCGGTGGTCTTGCAGTCGAACCAGTCCTCACGGGTGGGCAGGTAACGCTGATCAAGCAGTACGAGAGCATCTTTCTCGGCTGAAAACTGAATATGTTCGGTCATTTCTATCTCGCTTGGTTAAGAAAGTTTTTCGGAAATCATCTTGCTGACCATGCCGGGGTTAGCTTTACCCTTAGTCTCGCGCATGATCTGGCCCATGAAGAAACTCATCAGCTTTTTCTTGCCACCCTTGAAAGCTTCAACTTCGTCCGGGTTATCAGCCAGAACTTTGTCTACCACGGCCTCAAGGGAGGAGCTGTCGGAAATCTGAACCAGTCCCTTGTCTTTGACGTACTTTTCAGGATCAAGACCTTCGGCGAAAACATCACCGAAAATGTCCTTACCGATCTTGATACTGATCACGTCTTTATCAACAAGCTGAATCAGCTTAGCCATCATTTCAGGCTTAAATTTGCAATCGGCGACAGCCATTTCGGACTGGTTAAGTTCACGTAAAAAGTCACCCTTGATCCAGTTGGCAACCTTTTTAGGATCATTGTGGGTGTCGAGCACTGCTTCAAAGTAATCGGCAATGTCTTTTTCTGAACTGATCAGTTCAGCATCATCTTCGCTGAGGCTCAACTCATCAATGAAGCGGGCTTTGCGTTCTGCGGGCAGTTCGGGAAGTGACGCCTGCCATTCACCCAGCCATTCGTCAGCGATAACCAGCGGAACAAGATCCGGGTCCGGATAGTAGCGGTAATCGTGTGCTTCTTCCTTGCCGCGCATGGAATGGGTTGTGCCCTTGTCCGCATCATAGAGGCGGGTTTCCTGAATCACTTTCTCGCCGTCTTCGATGAGGTCGATCTGACGGGCAACTTCGTAACGGATAGCCTTATGAATGTTACGGAAGGAGTTGATATTTTTCAGCTCTGCGCGGGTTCCGAATTCTTTCTGACCAAACGGGCGAACGGAAATGTTTGCGTCACAACGGAAGGAACCTTCTTCAAGGTTACCGTCACAGATGCCGAGGTAAAGCAGGATCGAACGCAAACCTTTAAGGTAGGCAACAGCTTCATCAGCACTGCGCATATCCGGTTCACTGACGATCTCGATCAGTGGAACACCGGTACGGTTTAGATCAACAAAGCTGGCATTTTCAGCAGCGGAGTGAATGTTTTTACCGGCGTCTTCTTCCATGTGGATACGGGTGATGCCGATGCGCTTTTCCTGCTTTTCGCCATCAGCGTCTTCCCAGGAGATATCAAGATGACCGTGTTCGCAGATGGGCAGGTCGAACTGGGAAATCTGATAGCCTTTGGGCAGGTCGGGATAAAAATAGTTTTTACGTGCAAAAATGGATTTCTGATTCACTGTACAATCGGTGGCCAGCCCCATCTTGGCAGCGTATTCCATGACCTTTTCGTTGAGCACGGGAAGTACACCGGGCATACCGGAACAGACTTCACAGACGTTCTCGTTGGGGTCCTTACCGAATTCAGTGGAACAACCGCAGAAAATCTTGGTCTTGGTCTTAAGCTGGGCGTGAACTTCGAGCCCGATTACTGTTTCAAACTGAGTCATTATATATAAGCTCCTTACAAACTAGATTTATAAATATTTTTATCTTCGCAAAGCAGATCTACTTATCAATAGATATACTGGTACATGCGTTTTCAGGTGATGCGCCGGATATTTAAATTCGTCCCCGGTCCCGATGTAGTAATCAAGGCGAGTGCCTTTGATTGCTTTACCGGTATCCTGCGCCAGACCTACCCCATTCACGCGACGCGAAGGCTGTCCACGTTTTGGATAGATATCCGTGCGGAACGAAACAATGGAACCAAGCGGGATAAGCTTAGGGTCAGTAGCAAGGCTGACCATTGATTTAAGCGACTTGCCGATAGCGGCCTGCGGCTGCCCGCGGGTTATCTTGAAAAAGATGTAACTTTCGTTTTTAGCCATCAACTCCCACATCTGTTCCGGATGGCTAAGCAGCCATGCCTTGATCTTTTCGCGGGAAAGCTGACTTTTTTTAAGAGTCCCGGTGTGGAGCATGATACTGCCCAACCCTTTGAAAGAAAGTCCGTTACTGCCGCTGAATACGGCTGTTCGTAACCGTCCGTCAGGAAGGCGCAAAACTCCACCTCCCTGTACATGCATATAGAACAGATCCACAGGATCTTTCAGCCATGCGACCTCAAGCCCTCTCCCGGAAAGAACCTTCTTGACGTCGATATCACGGCGGGAATGATACGGAAGTATCTTTCCATTTTCAACCCGGTAAGCTTTACGCAACTGCTCGGACCATGGATGGGTCTGGCCCGGACGAGCTTTACGCAGGTCGGGGGGAAGCCTGTAAACCGGGTACTTATATGGACCTTTCTTGGTCAGACTGGCCTCGATAACCGGAGTATAATATCCGGTCATTTCCGCTCCGGACTGAAGTTCATACCAGACAAAATACTTGCCAAGCAACTCCGGGTTCCGGTCCAGCCGGGGCAGCAACCTTTCCAAATCTTCAAGGGATTTGCGCAACTGCCCCCAGGTGAGGCGTAAGTCCTTTCGTTTGAGGGCCAAGCCTCCGGACGGGTTGCGCTGCACATATTCAATGGATTTGCGAATCTGCGGCCCCAGTTCCCGCCACGATTTCATGCTCTGGCTTTTCGCGGAAAGCCTGCGCGCAGCGAGGGCTGAAGCCTGCTGCGGAAGTTTGGAATAGCGCACTGGACCGGCAACAAATTTATTGCTCTCCCGTTTGCTTTTCCAGACCTTGGTTTTTGTGCGCTGGGTTACAATCCGCTTTTTGGGGACCGGGCTGACCTTGGTCGCACAGCCGCACAGCAAAGCAGAGAACAGGCAGAAAACAACCAGTAACTTAATGATGGAAATATATTTTTTCATTTGGATTTATGCTTCAATGACCACATCGCTGAACCGCCCGACTCCATATTCACGGCGGCGCAGGAATTTATCAGGTCCTGGTCCGATGATCTGCAGTTCACGGTGGCGACGTTGCACGTCCTGTGCAATGTGCATTTCCTTGGTACAACCGGTGGAATAAGTAGCATCCTTACCGGCCCAGACCGGAGGGACTTTCTCCCCCATCAATTCAAAACTGGCTTCGATATCGGCATAAGTCTGGAATCTCCAGATGGTGATGAATCCGCTACGCTGAACTTTCTCCCACATGAACATAAGGTCATCAGCATCCATGCCTTCTTCAAAATATTCCGCCGGGTTGATAATGTAAGTGTCAGCCAGCCTGTCGCGCAGATGGCCCACAAAAGTATTCAAAACCTTAATGGCTGTGTCCACTTGACCGGGGATACTGCCAACGATAGCGCTGTAGAACATGACCGCTTTACGCTCGCTGCGCGCCTGCTGCATCTCGGCGATAATTTCATTTGCCTTGGCGGAAATTCCAGCCTCGGTGAATTTATTTACCTTAGGAGATTTGGCCTTGAATTCAAGTTTAAACCTACCTTCAAGATTACGGTAAAAACAAATTATATCGCGGGTAAAAAGATTGCTGTTACCAATCAGCCTGCGTCTATTGCCCCAGCCCTTGGCCAGAATCAGGTCTGACTCCTTCCATGCACGGGCAAAAGTCACGCTGCAACGAATGAGATTAAGCCGTTCACGCGTGCCGTCAGAGATAACTACGAAAGGATTCTCCCGCAAGCTGGCCAGCAGATCATTCTTGGAAATGCGTTCCTCGGAAATAAACAAGGCATCCTTCAGGGCCTCGGCCAACAGATGGTTACTGTCACGGTCCCAATAGGTAGGTGAATCAAACCAGAAACCTTCCTTCAGGGCGAGGATCACGCTATGCCCCTGACGCAGCAAGGACTTGATCATCAGCAGGTCTGCCATCAACCCGCCGGTTTCATCCGGTATAAATAAAATTTTTAGCCCGCCGCCATTATCGTGAAAGAGGTCACGCACCGCGCTGAAATCAACTTCGTCACGGCCATACATTTTAGAAAAAACCTTATAATCCTCGCCGAACAAGGCCTGACTCCACTGATCCGGCAGACTGGAAAGCCTGAAAATACGCTCCAGTTCAATCATATCCAACTCGAAACGCATATCAGCGAGATTTTCACAGTCCGGCGGCGGATACGGACAGGATTCCATAGACTGCTTGAAAAAATCACTTTCAACAAAGGCTTTACCCCGGCTGAAAAGCAATTCTTTGCGATTGCGATAAGGGTCATCAAGACCACTGCGGGAAAGGAATATGGTGATCATATTCTTGAGCAGCCGTAAAGGGATCATAATGGAAGAGTCAAGAGCCTGCCTGAATTTGTGACGGCAAAGATTCAGAATCAGCTTACGCTGGTAACGGTCGGACACATGGTTTCTGACCAGCTTGACCAAAGCCCGCCAGACAAAAACATAAACATCGAGTAGATCCTCTTCCAATCCCGGTGTAACCAGTCTATTGAACTGCCAATCCGAGCAGGGAGCAAAAACCTGATCATCCTCAAGGGCAACCATAAAGCTCAATTGTTCAGGAGAAGCATTTTTGACAGGATCAATGCTGCTCTCCAAATGGTTTGCGGTCATGAAATGCAGAAGCCAGGCATCAAAAACCGGGTCTTCGCCATATTTGAGATTTTTAATAGAGGGAAAATCAGGCAGAATGCTCACTGGGGTCTACTCCGTAAGGAAGCCCTTGCTTCTCAGTTTTTCAAAAAAAGTATTGCTGCGGATGCGAGCCAGCATAAGCTCATTCTTATGACGGGAAACAACAATGCGATACCCTTCACTCAAAGGATAGGGAACACGTCCGTCCTCTGTGAGGTAAACATCCCCGGAAGCCTCGCCCACATCAATAGTCAACGGGGTATCCACAGGCAGAACCATCGGCCTTATACCATTAAGAAATGGACAGACCGGGGTCACACACATAGCCGCCAACTCGGGATGAACAAGAGGCCCACCTGCGGAAACATTATATGCGGTCGAACCTGTAGGGGTGGAGATAATCAAGCCGTCGGCGCGCAGATTTTTAATCCACTGCCCTTTCTGGCCGATGTCGAGGGAAATAATTCTGGCAACCGCCCCGCGGGAAATAACCAGATCATTAATCGCGACGCCGCGTGCAACAATCCCGTTACCTCGCTGCACTTCGTAATCGAATGCAGTACGCAGGGAAATATCAAGTTCGTCGCTGAAGAAATTTTCCAACGCGGTTTCCCAGTCATCAGGAAGCACCTCGGCCAGAAAACCGACCCGGCCATGATTGATGCCCAGTACCGGGACCTGCCAGTCAATTACATTGCCGGCAACGCTGATAAAAGTACCGTCCCCGCCGAGGACAAGCACGAGCATAGTTTTTTCCCGGTATGCCGAAACATTAATGCGAGCCGGAGGACACGGATGTTCAACTGTCCGTGATTCCACACCGCGCTGCTTTAGCCAGCCGGAAATCTCCCCACCCAGTTCAGCGGCAGTCCCGCCGCCGGATTTGGTTACAATTAAAACAGAACCTTGACTATTTGACATAGACAACTCTCCTATTAGAAAGAGGCCCAAGATTCAACTGTTTGCTGCCTTAAATAAAGAATAAAAACTTATCTTCTTCTACTATACTTTTTTTGCACAGATTCTAAGCTTATTTTTCCATCCCCACCTAAACCACTGTAAAAAAAAGAAAACATATTTCATTTTTTTCCTTAATTTACCCTAAAGTATATATTGAAACCTGCCGATACTGTATATGAGGAGGATTATATACTGTGGCTAACAACCCTGCTGAAATACGTAATATGCTGCGAACATATGGCAAGCAGCTGACCAGCGCCAAGCGACTGGCCCGATTCAGGCGTGCCCTGAACCGGTCCGAGTCTCCTGACACGGTCACTATTTCCAGGCAGGCAAGGCGCAGAGAGCTTGTGGAGAAGGTTTCCCGGGAAATTATAGAAAATTTAATCGTCTCGGGTAATGAAAATCCGGTAGTGTCCGATATATTAGAACAGCTGGAACTTGATTTCGGTGACCGCTATGTTTTCGAGTACCCACTCGACGGTAGCGATGTACAAGTTCTAAAAGAAACCCCGGAAGGCGTTTTTGACCTCCCGCGCGAAGAAAAGGCGCAGGTCATGAACCGTCTCTGGGAGATCACACTGGACAAGGTAGACCGGACCATGCTCTGATGCTGGCCGCTCCAGACAACCTCATACTATTGTAAATTTGGTAACCCCGGAGGGGATTATGAAGATTAACCAGTATAGCCAGACCCCTCTCAAGGCCTACTCTGAAAACCGGGTAAACAACGCTGCGGACAAGACTCAGAGCCAGCAGCAGAGTTCAGCTCCGAGCCGGGACGTTGTTAATGTCTCGTCACAGGCTAAGCTCCTCGGAACCGCACGGCAGACCGCCACCGAGAGCCCGGATACCAGAGAACAGAAGGTGAGAGACCTGCGGGAACAAGTGCGTTCAGGTACTTATAAGCCGGATATTCGCAAGACGGCCATGAACCTTATACGCGATGAAGTTGATTTTTTACGCTGAACAAATGAAAAACGGTGAAACCCTTTGAGGATTCCACCGCTTTAAAAGCTTGTCATATAATGGGAGATTTCCCGCACTGCTGACCCGGCAACGCCTTAAGTCACGGGCATAAATATAATTTATGCCCCGAACTTAAAGGATTAATCGTTCGCCGGGTGGAAGTGTGTCGGATATTTGGAGTCCACCTGCGGAACCTGCATGCCCCGCTTAGCCTCAGAGTTGATCACAATGGGGCCACCGAGGTTAAGAGTCGTCTCATCCGGCCTTCCCGGGGGAATGGTCACGGTTACAAGAACTGCAATCTGACGGATATTTTCCACCCGCAAAATTCTTTTTTCAGCTTCACTCAAGCGGACTTCGTAATCGTCCATGAAGCTGTAGGGATCAGCCACCAGAAGACCCAATCCCGGATCTTCAAGGCTTTGCAGAAGAAGAAAAGGAGAGCTTTCGCTGATCTGGATCAGGGCGAATTCCCTTTTGTCGTCAAAGCCGATCAATCCACGGGAAAAATAAATAATACCGTCGTCGGTAATTTCCCTTTCCCCGATACGGGTCCTGATTATTTTTGTTCTTTCTTTTGCCATAACTCGGTCGCAGCAAGAAGATCCTGCTCTGTGTTTTCAAGCGCCAAACGGTTCTGTTCTTTAATCTTGAGGTAAACCTCTTCCCTGTAGACAGTAGTCTCGGTCGGTATTTCAAGGCCCAGCTTAACCTGCCGTCCCTGAACACTTAATACCGTGATCTTTATGTTGTCATCCAGGTATAGGGCTTCCCCCGGTCTCCGGGTCAAAATAAGCATATCAATATGTGTGTAAATAATCCTTTTGGATTGTTTCTGCTTTGATCGAAAATGCCCTCCACTATGAAGAACATTTCCAGCACTGAGACTGTCTTAGCGCAAGTATCCCCTTGCGGGCAAGCACAACTATCTACATTTAATAAAATTATATATAATCAAGCAGCTTCATCTTCATAATCATGGAGGAACTCTTCAGCACCGCCTCATAAACAATCTGCTGCTGGGAAAGCTTGGTCATAAGCTCACCCACATCCACATCCTCAATATGCGAAATACGGTCCTTCTCGTTAAGCTCAAGACTTGAAAGAACCTGATCTGCCACAGCAAGCCTGTTCTCCCTGCCCCCGACATCAGCTGCCTTGGTCAGGATATGCTTCTGGGAAAGATTAAGACTTTCGAGGCACTGCTGAACTCCCGTCTGGTTGTTGGTCTCCAGAAAGGCCACAAGGTTACCCATTGTCTCAAACATATTCTGGGTAGCCGTGTTATTACTGCCCACAAGCATGCTGTCGCCACTGAAAACTACACTGGCTTCGGTTGCACCGGGCTGCTGGTAAACCCCGCCGAAAATATCCTTGCCCACATCATTGATGCGCACATATTCGTTTTCCTGAATCTGGACATTCATAGCCGCAGTGTCAGGGTGGACAACAAACTGTGCTCCGGAGCCGAGAGCATTTGTTCCGCCGCCACCGGTATTTGAAAAAATAGTCAAAGTACCGCCGGGAATGGTCAGCACCGCATTGGAAGCCACACCGTCAGCGGTCTTCACATTACCATCAGTCCATGTCACGCCACCATCGAGACTGTAGGAATAATCAATCTGGCTGGCGAGGTCTGTGGTATTATCAATCCTGACCACGACATCCTTGGAGAAACTGCCTTCTGCCTTGGTTCTGCCGCCTCCGAGATCGGTATTCATGCCCACTACATCAATGGCATCTTCATCATCACCCTTATAAACGGCTGTCGGACGTATCCACATCCATGTACCGTCAGTATCATTGGTGTTGCCTGCTGCGGTTTCTTTTACCGGAGTGCCGTTTTCAAGAGTCATGGTCACGCCGCCGAAATCAAGTGTATTACTTGTTCCGGTCAAAACACCGTCAACAAAAGTATCACCGCCGTCCTTGGAATAGCGATATCTGATATTAGGGTCAGTACCGATGACCCCGTTGTCCAAAAACTGGACCACTATAGTTTTTTCCGCACTGCCGGTAATTGTGAAATCCTGCGAGGAAACATTGGGATCGTTGGTGGTCATCCAGAGCCGTTCAGCAAAGGCATTATCTTCCACCTTATGCCCGGCATAGATACTCTTGCCTTCGTACTCGGTGTTGGCGAGCGAGACCAACTGCTGGAAAAGCTGTCGTGCTTCGTAACTGATCTGTTCCCTGTTGTCGTCAGTCAGTGTGCCGGATGCCCCCTGCTCGGCCAGTTCCTTGGCACGGGTCAGGATGGTCGAAACCTGAGTCAGGGTAGTGTCGGAAAGAGAGAGCCACCCCTTGGCGGTATCAATGTTATCCCGGTACTGTTTAACTGTAGCGAGGGTTTCACGGTGATCGAGAATACGGGCCATGCCCACAGGGTCATCAGAAGGTCGGTTAACCTTCTTCTGAGTCTGCGCCTGAATATTTGTCTCAACCAGATTGGTCAAAGACGTATTCATATTAGAAATATACGTATTGAAAAGCATTTGCTGCGATACTCTCATAGCCTTTCTCCCTCAGCCTTATTAAGCAACACTTTTAGTTCTTCATCCCGAGCAGGGTCTGAAGCATCTGGTCTGCAGTTGTGATCAACTTCGCCGCAGCAGTGTATGAATGCTGGTACTTGATCAGGTTACTCATCTCTTCATCAATGTTCACACCCGAAACAGACTGCTGCTTATCATTAAGATCGGATGCGAGCGTATTCTGGAAATTATAATTAAACTTTGCAGTCCCGGTATCCGCACCGACAACTGCGACAGTCCCGTCGTAATATTCGACCAGGGTCTGTTTGGTGGTCCCGTCAAAGGAAGTGGTGATATCCAGATCGGTCATCCCCATTTCCTTCATCTTGAGGGCATTGGTATTGTCGCCTTCGTTAGCTTCACCTGCGCCGTTGACGTGTCCGGCGTTGATGAAATCGACATCACCGTTCACCGCACCGTTAACTTCAATATCCACTGCTTCGGAACCGCTGAAAAAAGTATTCAGACCAAGAGCCGCATATAAGCCGGAGGTGTCGGTCCCCATTTGGAACTCATAGCCGTTATCAGCGTTAATCTGCAGCTTATGGTTAACGATGGATGCAGTCACATAAGTACCGAAGGTATCATTAATAGCCTTCTCCACATCCTCAAGGGAGTGGACCGAAGGATCAAAATTCTGCACACCCGGAGGGGTGATTGTGCTGAAATCAATCTGTCCGGAAGCTTCCATGGCTCCGGTAGTAGAGTTATAGAAATACATCAGCGAGTTACCGGACTGGAGCCTGTCCGCAAAAGGCAGCCCGGAAGAACCGCTACCCAGTGCCACTGAATCAGTTTCCACACCGTAGGTTCCCTCTAAGGAGACATGGGGCTTCAGCCCTGCACCCTGAGAGTGGATACGGTTGGTCTGCCAGACCAGTTCCTTGGTCACAGCGTCCATACGCTCTTTGTATCTGCCTACTGCGTTATCACGAAAGTTGAAGTAGCCGGACAAAGAACCACCGGTAATCCTTCTTTCATTATCCTGCCCGGCAAAGTTAATCTGCGGGGTGATGTTTTCCTTGGTGGAAGTATTCTCAACCCAGTACAAAGCACTCTTGGGTACGATGGTAAACTTATCGCCCTTGGCCATGGGGTTGGCAGGAGTAGCAGTGGAATCCGAACCGGTACCGAACCAGATCTTGAGGTCTTCAACCTGAATGGCTCCGGTATCACTGTTAGCTTCAAAAGTCTTAACGTTCCCGTTTTCGTCCTTGAGCCAGGTAGTTCCGCCGTCAAGGGAAGCCCTGTACTCGGCAGGCGGGGTACCGCTTACATCACCCGCAGTCACGCATTCCAGAGTGTATTCAAACTCACTGGAACCGGCGAAATAGGCCTGACCGTCGAATGTTGAGGTAGAACTCAGATTATTCTGGCTCTGCGGTCCGTCATAAGAAATACTGAAATGCTTATCGCCGTCCACCAGAGTCTGCCCGGCTCCGGTCAGGATAGTGATATTACCCTTTCCGTTATCGATCATCTTGGTATCCATGATCTCGGAAAGTTCACGAATCAGGACCGCTCTTTCATCATAAAGGGCGTTAGGATTATTCTGGCCGTCAACCTGCTCAACGTTGATACGCTGGTTGATCTCTGCGATGCGGTCCATGATGTCATTGGCCTTGGCTACATCCTGCTTGATATAATCCTCGACCTGCTGCTGATAGCGGGTCATGTCGTTCTGCATACTGTGCAGGGAGTTGACAAGGTTCGTGGTATCGTTAAGCAACTGCTGGCGGGAAGCTGCGTCATTTGGACGCTGGCTCAGATCCTGCCAGTCATTGAAAAATTTGGTCAGACTGGAGTTAAGCCCGTATCCCTTGGATTCGTTAAACAGGGACTCAACACTACTCAGAGTATTGTACAAAGTATCCCAGCGTTCACGCATGGTAGCTTTATCGTTATAGCTGTTCTCAACAAACTGGTCGAAATTACGATAAATCTCAGCAGCACGTACTCCGGTTCCGATCTGGCCCGGATTGTAATTAATGCTCATGCTCTCTTCGAGACGAACATTACGGCGGGAATATCCTTCGGTGTTAACATTCGAAATGTTATCACCGGTTACAGAAATCGCCGACTGGGATGCGAAAAGGGCCCCTGTGCCCAAATTCAGCAAGGAATTAACACCAGGCATTAGAGCCTCCCGTTAACTAAAGCAGCCTGCGGCTTGGGATTGAAGTAGCGTCCCCGTGCGGAATAAACATTCTGCTGCTTGGGAGTAATTTCCTTGTGCAGAAATTCCAGCATTGAGGAAGACTGTTCCAAAAGAGCCTGTGCCAGTTGATGGTTCTTGGTGGCCTGTACACCGCACTTCTGTTCAAAATCATCAATTTTGCCCAGCAGCTTTTCTATTTCCTTTCGCTGGACATCCTCAATGGCGGGAAGAACCTGTCCGAGTCTCTGTGCGGAGGGGTCAATTTTTTGAACAAAAGCTCTCATAGACATCCGCTCTGCAGAGATCTGACGCATAAGCTCCTGAATTACCAACTCTACTCCGGTTACGCCCTGCGGGTCTTTTTTCATGAGCAGGGAAAATTCTTCCTGAAGAAGCATAGAGAGCAACAAGACTGCCTTGGACTGCCTGTCAAGATTTGCCTGTATAAGCTTGATCATTGTTCCTCTCCTCCCTGTTTAAAACCTTATTTTTAAAGACTTTTTGTCTTTTACTTACGTTTCTTAACAAAATCTTATTTATATACCAGCAAGTTTCCTGCCAATTTCCTCGGCAGTAACACCCTGCACATAAACTTTAGTATCGTGCTCTTTCTCAATCTTACGGGCCAGCTCTTCGATTTTCGCCATGGCCTCGGTCCTGCTCAAAGGAGGCCGTTCTTTTGGATCAGCAGCTTTCTCACTATTCACCTGACGCTCAACACGCTGCCCAAAGGTAAAATCCTCATCTTCAAGAGAGATGCCCGGCTTAGGCATGGGAATGCCCGGCAAACCGTTCGAGGCGTCATCATTGATGGAGGCAAGACGGGTTCCATGAATGGAACCTTGACGCCCTACATCATCAAGAGTCTTAAGGGCTGTGGAGTTGCCTGTTCCCGGCAGGGTGGATTTGCTGGCATTGTCCAGCTTTGACCGCAGCTGGTCATAAAGCATATCACCCAATCCGATACCGCCGCCCTCGGCCAGTTTTTCAGAAAAGTCCTTATCGAACATGGCGGTGTACTGCTGCTCGTAACGATTACTGAGGTATCCACTCTTGGGAACGTTCTTGCGCATCTGCTGCCAGATCTTGCCCATGAAAACCGCTTCGAACTTTTTGCAAGCATCACGGAGCGATTTATCAACATCCTTTCCACCGGAAAGCCGGTCATTGAGAGTGGTCAGCTTATTCTTAAAGCCTTCCAGTTCCCTGCTTTCGGCATTAGCCTTTGCAGTAGCGGTGTTCATTGCGCTTTCTATCATTTTAGCTTTCCTCCAGTTTATGCATGGCCCCGGACTATTCCCGCCCGGACCACTTTCAACTCCATCTTTGCAAACTGCGCGCCATAAACAATAAACAACTATAAACACTAGCTTAACACAAACGCATCCTATCTATTTCCTGCAAATAAAACGCCTTCCAAGCCGTTTAGTCAGGACTTTGACTGAGCTGGTACGCCCATAATTCAGCCAAATAAAAAGCCCGGCAGTAAACTGCCGGGCTTAATAATCTATTATTTGTTGCTGTGCTGATCAGCTTAGATTTAAATAACTTCCAGTTCCGCGTGCAGTGCTCCGGCAACCTTCATTGTCCTGAGGATGGATATCAGGTCACGGGGAGTTGCACCGATGGCGTTAAGCCCGTCAACCAGCTCTTGCAAGGTGGCACCTTCAACAAGCATGAGTCTGTTGTTGTCCTCTTCGACCTGCAAATCGGTTTCGGGAGTAGTTACAGTCTGAGCACCTTCCGGAGCAAACGGACCGGGCTGGCTTACTTCCGCACCTTCAGCAATGACCACCTGCAGATTGCCATGGGCGATTGCGACCTTCGTCAGACGCACATTCCGCCCCAGAACCACAGTACCGGTCTTTTCATCGACTACGACCTTCGCCTTGGTATCAGGTGCAATTTCTATATTTTCAAGGGCAGCCATGAGCGGAACCATGTTACCCCGGAACTGATCCGGAATAGCAAGGTCTACAGTGGAAGCATCCACTGCGCTGGCATAGGAACCGCCCACAACATTGTTGATTCTCTTCACTACCTGCATAGTGGTTCCGAAATCGGATACACCGAGGTTGATAGTAATCTTCTGCTGACGGTTGAACTGAAAAGGAACAGATCGTTCAATGGTAGCACCGGAAGGAATACGGGCAACGGTAACCACGTTCTTGGATGCTGTGGCAGCCTCGCCGCCTGCGGAAAAACCGCCCACAGTGAGTGCTCCCTGAGCAAGGGCGTAGACCTTGCCGTCAATCCCTTTCAGGGGAGTCATCAACAACACGCCGCCGAACAAAGACTTACTGTCACCGATAGAGGAAACAGTTACATCAAGCGGAGCACCGGGTTTGGCGGAAACAGGCATCTTGGCAGTAACCATAACTGCGGCTACGTTCTTGGGCTTGATGGAACTGCGGTCAACCTGCACACCCATTTTTTCCAACATGTTGATCATGGAGGTAATTGTGAACGCGGAGTTGGTTCCGTCACCCGTTCCCGAAAGACCGACAACCAGTCCGTATCCGACCAGATCGTTGTCACGCACGCCACTGAAAGAAGAGATATCCTTCAAACGGACAGCTTCCGCTGGCTGCGCATGCATGAGAACGATGAACATAAGCAGTAAGCCTGCCGCCAGCCCTGCCGATATACTGTTCATCCTGTTAGCGAACTTCATCCTTTCCTCCATTAATCACTATGACTCTATAAAACCTTTCAGAAGCCAAGCCCTTTGACTAGAAGGGCCATACGTTGTCGAGAACTCTGGAAAGCCATCCGGGTCTCTGCTTGTCAGCAAGAATGCCGCGCCCGTAGACTTCGATATGTGCATCTGCCAGATAGTTGGATGCAACAGTGTTACTGGGACCGATATCTCGGTGGCGCAAAAGCCCGCGCACAACCAGAACCTGTGTCTCGTCATTGATGCGCACCTGACGCGCACCTTCCACCTGCATCACGTTCCCCGGAAGAATGCGGACAACTCGGCAGGCTACAGAAGCGGTGAGAGTTGACTCGTTTTTGGTCTCACCCTTGCTCGAAAAGTTATTTGAAGTGGCAGAACCGATCATGGGTTTATCACCGGAAGCACCGTTCATATTGAAGGGATCTATGGCAGTGGCAATACCGGCACTGAAACCTGTCACGCTCAAACTGGTATCGTTTGATTTTTCAGCCTTGGAGTCGGATGTGTGCTTGCCTTTACTGGTTTCGGAAACGGTGACGACCACGATATCGCCGATGCGGCGGGCGCGGTTGTCATCAAAAAGATATTCAGAATCAGCAGCCGCAAAAAGGGAACCGGGGTTATTCATGGGTTCCGGTTCGTACTGCGCAGGCGGAGTCATGACCGGCATCGGTGTCGGAGCCTGCTTGGCAGGGGAACACCCAGCACAAAAGGCCGTGAAGAGCAGAATTGCCAGTATTGATTTTTTCATCTTATTCATTCCTCCGCTTAGTTACTTAACCTGAACTGTCTGGGCGTTGACAACAGTCGCAACCACTTTACGCTTACTTTGCAAATTACGGACCGTAATAGTCTGCCCTACTCCGCCGTCCTCAAGGGATTCCACCGGAACAGTCAGCTTCAGGTGCTTGCTTCGAAACATGAGGGTAACCTTATCTCCCCTTGCGATGACCGGGGCAGGTTCAATTGAAGAGCGCATGATAGGCTGGCCGGTTCCTACGGGAATCTTGACCCTCCAAGGGCCGCCCTTTCCATCCCAGACTTTATTGCCCATGTGGGCCATATTCTTGCTCTTCCAGGTAATCAAATCAGGAGTAATCACTTCTTTACGGTTGATGGGCCGCACCGGACAGGGCACAGGAGCCCAGAGGTCTACGAAGACCGTCCCGGCCAACTGACGCAACACCCGCCCGTCTATGCTGACAACTTGCATTTTGAAGCTGTTGTTTCCCGGTTTGAGGGCCCGGGGGATCTGGACCCTCAATCCGTCCATGGAATCTTTAAAAAACAAGTGTGCCGGCAGCTTGAAATCCCTGAATTTGTAGTCTCCGCCCATGGCTTCTGCATATGGGGTCATAACTTTGACAACGGCCCTTTTAAGCTCTTCCTGCGACATAACCTTGCCGCCGGACTGCATGGTCAGGGTAGACGGAATAATGCAGTTACGAACCAGTTCACCTAGATAGTGCTGCAAGATAACGCGCAGCTTGTCGCGATTTACCCGCACCGGTTTACGACTCTTGCCCGGAGCATTCCACAGCTCGACACTTGAAAGGTCGGCCTTGGTCTGTTCCGGAAGATCGCCGTAGAATTCGGCAATATCGCCAAGTGTAACACGGGGATTGTTGACCACGGCGGCAGATTTAATCTTGATCCGCCAGTCGGTGTTCTGCTTCGAAGCCATGGCAGGGGAAGCTGCAAAAGCAGCCAGCCCGGCAGCCACCAGAAGCATCAGTGCTAACCTGCGAAAGTTTATGATCAAATCTGCCTTAGTCATGATTAAATCCATCCTTAAATTACCCGGAGAGCAGGATAGTTCCCACTCACCTCTATTTGGGAGTGCAAAGGAGCTTGGCCCTTCTGCCCGCCCGAGACGAAATCACCAGTCAAAAGCGCATCAGCGCCTCAATTATCTCTTAACATTAATTGCGGTCTGGAGCATGGAGTCAGAAGTGGTGATGGCCTTGGAGTTGGTCTCGTAAGCCCTCTGACCGACGATAAGTCCGACCATTTCATCAACCAGTTCAACGTTGGAGCCTTCGAGGTAACCCTGTGCAAGAGTACCGAAGTTGTCTTCACCGGGAGTACCCTGAATGGCAGCGCCGGAAGCTTCGGTTTCCAGATAAAGGTTTTTACCCACAGCATTCAGTCCGGCTTCATTGATGAAGTCGTAAACAGTAATGTCCGCGCTGGAAAGCTCGGTACCGTTTTTATCAAGAGCCGCAATGTGACCGTCTTCGGAAACAACAATGTTTACAGCCTCGGTGGGCACGGTAAATTCAGGCTGAAGCGGATAACCGTTGGAAGTCACCAAACGCCCTTCGCTGTCGAGCTTGAAGGCACCTGAACGGGTGTAGGCATCTTCGCCGTTACGGTCCACGAGGAAAAATCCGTTACCTTCGATAGCGATATCGAGCGGGTTACCGGTACTTTCAAAAGAACCCTGACTGAAGAACTTGTGGATGCTGACCTCTTTTACACCCATACCGATCTGCATACCGGTAGGCAGTCTGTTGCCGCCCTCAGTTTCAGAACCTGCGATACGCATGGTCTGATACATGAGGTCTTCAAATTCTACCCTGCTTTTTTTGAACCCCTGAGTGTTCACGTTGGCAAGGTTGTTGGAAAGAACATCGATGTGAGTCTGCTGGGCAACCATTCCTGTGGCCGCGGTCCAGAGTGAACGCATCATAATTTTATCCCCCTAAGTTATGAATTACATCGCTGCCCTACCAACCTGCTGAATGACCTTCTGGTCAAGCTGGTCGGTGGTGCTAATCATTTTCTGATACATTTCAAAGCTGCGCTGACACTCGATCATCGCAACCATTTCGTTAACTACTTCAACATTGGATTTTTCGATGTAGCCCTGTGCTACCTCACCTTCAGCAGGAACCTCGCCGCCTTCGTTGGAGAACAGATTCTCACCGTCTTTCTTCAAAGAACGATAATCTGCAGGCTGCACGAAATCGAGACGAGCGACTTCCTGACCGTCGGCGAAAATTACACCTTCACCGTCAACTGTTACCCGAGAGCGCGGCGGGAGATTAACCTCACCACCACCGGCCATAACCGGATACCCCTGCTCGGTTACGAGAGTTCCTTCAGAAGAGAGTGTGAAAACCCCGTTTCTGGTAAGGTACTGTCCGCCGTCTTTTTGAACTTTGAAAAATCCGTCACCGCGAACGGCGAGGTCGAGCGGGTTGCCCGTTTTCTGGAAGGACCCCTGAGACATGTCGATAACCTCTTCCGAAAGCCTTGGACGAGCCATAATTTTTGCTTCGGGAAGTATATCCTTGTCTCTTAAATAGGGCTTTGCATCAGCCACTGAGTCGTGGGCAAAACGGATGAAGGTGTCCTGAAAAGCACAGTTGTCACGTTTAAATCCCGTGGTATTGACGTTCGCCAAATTATTGGCACTGATATCAATCCTGTGTTCATTGGACATTGCCCCGTACAAGGCACTGAAAATACTGGCTCGCATGTCTTTTTCTCCTGAAAGAAGATTCTCTTCGCATTAGTTGGTGCACGTTATCATGCAAAGTGCAGGCCAAAAAAAAGACTCGAATAAAAAAAAATCCCGGCCAAGCGTAACTTGACCGGGACATATTCAACTATGACGGCGAGACTATCAGGCGGTACAGAAAATAACTCCACCCACCCTGATCTCGGGAACAACTCCTTGGGTTGCGTCCGGAGTAAGAAATCCAATAGTAGCATCCGTGACTTCAAAAGGCACAGTCGCATCAACACTACGCACGCCTTGGGTTGCGGGAAGAGTATCCACCTGCCCGGCAGGACCGGGAACAGTGGAGCCAGCCGGACCTGCGCTGAAGGTCGCGGAGGGGGCTGCTGTCACATGGCCCGCAGGCCCGGCAACGATATTATCAGTAAGTACCGGCATTTTTGCATCCCTTTTTGTTGTTCCTTATTAATTATAATAATTCCAGAACTGATAAAGTCAAATTTAAACACAGAAGGGGTTTAAGTCAAAGGATATCGGCTTGCGGGTGTTATAATATAATGATAAAGATCATGTTCGTATATCCTGCTCCTAAAATTGCAATTTCCCTATTCCTGCCGTAAACACACTTTCTGGGCTTGACATTGATCAGGCTTATGTCTAAGTTGCTGAACTCGGTGCGGGTGTATCTCAGTGTCCCCAATGGGTATACATCGTAGACTTTTGACGTTTCAGGCAAACCTCATACATTCGCATCAGCCTCAATTTATAACCTTTTGTTGGGTTAAGATGCTGAGGTGGGCCTTTTTCAGGTCCACTTTTTTTTATTTTGTCCGCCTGAAAACCAGCAACACGGGGTAAATCGTGGAACAAGGCTCATTAGCCAAAAAAGTTAGCCAGTTCGTGGAACCTGCCATCGAATCTATGGGACTGACCCTTTGGGGAGTGGAAGTTACCTCTGCCAACCGTCCGGCTGTTATCATCTACATCGACAACGAAAAAGGTGTGAGCATCGACCAGTGTGCCGAAGTAAGCAGAGATGTAGGTCTCATGCTTGAAGTCGAAGAAATTATCGACAGCGCATACATTCTCGAGGTTTCCTCTCCGGGACTGGAACGCAAATTTTTCAAACCTGAGCAGGTGTCCGCATATATCGGAAAGAAAATGGACATCGCCCTGGTATTTTCTATTGAGGGCCGCAAGAAATTCAAAGGTCTCCTTCAGGATACCAACGAGGAAGGACTGACCCTCAAACTTGATGATCAGGAAGATCCCATCAACATTGAATGGGATAGAATTAAAAAAGCAAAACTCATTCATGAGTTTAAATAAAAATTAATAAGGCAGTCATTCGGCTGGCCGGCACAACAATTGTGCCTCGGAAGTTGTGCCGAAGCGGAGGAGCGATATGGGTTCTGAACTCAAAAAGGCGATTGACCAGATCAGCAAAGACCGCGGGATCGACAGAGACCTGCTCATCGATACCCTTGAAGAAGCGGTTCGTTCTTCTGTGGCCCGCAAATACAGCGACGCCATGGATATCGAGGTCAATTTCAATGAAGAAGCCGGCGAAATCGAAGTCTACCAGTTCAAAGTAGTTGCCGAAGAAGTTGAAGACGAAATCAGCGAAATTACTCTCGAAGAAGCAAAAGAACATGACCCCAACGTCCAGATCGACGATGAAATGGGCTTCAAGCTCAAAGTTGAAGATCTCGGCAGAATCGCCGCCCAGTCCGCCAAGCAGGTTATCATTCAGCGCATGCGTGATGCGGAACAGGAAATCATCTACGATGAATTCAAAAACCGCATGAACGAAATCGTCAGCGGTATCATTCAGCGCCGCGACCGTACAGGTTGGATTATCAACCTCGGCCGCACCGAAGCTGTTCTGCCCAAAGGCGAACAGATTCCCCGTGAAAGATACAAACGCGGCGACCGTGTGCAGGCATTCATTATTGATGTACAGAAAGAATCCCGCGGCCCTCAGATCGTGGTTTCCCGTTCACATCCCGACTACATGACATCACTTTTCAAAAGGGAAGTCCCCGAAGTGGACGACGCAACAGTCAAAATCATGGGTGTTGCCCGTGATCCGGGACTGCGCGCCAAAGTAGCGGTTAACTCTCTTGACCGTGATGTTGATCCGGTCGGCGCATGCGTCGGTATCCGTGGTTCCCGCATCCAGAACATTGTTCAGGAACTACGCGGCGAACGCATCGACATCGTTGTCTGGAGTCAGGATATCGCTAAATATGCCCAGAACGCTCTATCCCCTGCGGTAATCACCAGAATCGCAGTTGATGAAGAAGAAAAGATCCTTGAAGTTGTCGTTCCCGATGATCAGCTGACCGTAGCTATCGGCCGCAAAGGTCAGAACGTAAAACTGGCTTCAAGATTGCTGGGATGGAAAATCGACGTTTTCACTGAAAGCCGCTACGGCGAAATGAATGCCGCAAGCAAGGGCATGGATCAGGTTGCCAGCGTTGCTGAGATTCCAGTAGACAATTTTATTTCCGCCGGCTTCGAGACCGTAAGTCAGGTAGCCAACGCTTCCGAAGAAATCCTCATGTCCATTTCCGGCATGACACCTTCCAAGGTGTCGGACATCAAGTCCGCAATCATGCTGCTGGGTATCGGTGCAGATGAGGAGGATGTTGTAGAAGAAGCGGTACAGGAAGAGATTCCAACCGAAGCTCCCGTTGAAGCGGAAGAGCCGATAGAAGAATCCGCAGACGAAGAAGCTGCTCCGGCAGAAGAAATCACTGAAGATGCGGATGACGAAGAAGAAGCTGAATCACAAGCTTCTGACGAAGAAGAATAATACACTCCGGGGGAAACCCCGGAGATTTTAATAAAGGCAGTTGTATTTGACCGGAAAGGACAGCACAGAAAAACATGTACCGACAAGGTCATGTGTCATTTGCAGGCAGCGTTTTGCCAAAGAAGAACTGTTCAGGTTCGTTGTGGGCAAGGGGGCTTCCGACAGCGGACTTATTCCGGATGAGAAAAAGGTAATGCAGAGTCGTGGATATTATGTTTGCGACAATGATAAATGCCTTGAAAGATTTAAATTTTTTCGGCCACGGAAGAAGAACTTCAGGGGGTAGAACCATATGGCTTCAAAAATCAAAGTAAAGGAATTGGCCACCGAACTCGGGGTCAATGCCAAAGATATCCTTCAAAAACTCCGCGAACACGGTGTACAGGCAAAAAGTACTGTAGCCGCGATTGATACGGAGCAGGCAGATGCGATCCGTAAGGAACTTACCGGCAAGTCCGGCAAAGTAGAACAGCGCGAAGTTCAGCCCGGCGTAATCGTTCGCCGTCGCAAAGGCGGACGCAAAAAAGCTAAAGCTGATGAGCCCGAAGCAACTGCCGAGGCTCCGGCTAAAGAAGAAAATAAAGAAACTCCTGTTGAAAAAAAACAGGACGCTCCCAAAGAAAAGGCTCCTGAAAAGAAAAAGCCCGCCAAGAAAGCTCCTGTGAAAAACGAGAAGCCCAAGGTAAAAATCATCAAGCCTGAAGAACTCCACAAGAAAGAAGAAGCCCCCGCCAGTGAAAAACCTGCAGCTCCCGAAGTGGATACTCCCCCCGCCGCAAAGGTTGCTGAAGAAAAAGAGGCCGTAAAGGAAGCTCCGGCTGCTAAAAAAGCCGAGTCCAAAAAAGAAGAGGCTCCTGTGAAGCCCAAACCCGAGGCGGGAAAAAAACCTGCGGGTGAAGGCGAAAAAGCTAAAGAAGCTGAGCCTAAAAAGAAAAAGCGCAAAAAGAAAAAAGAAATAGAAGCGCCTAAAGTAAAAATTATTTCCAGACCTGATCCTAATCTTCAGGCTGCCCAGCGTGCAGCAGAAGGTCCGGGTGGTGCAAGACGCCGTCCTTCCGACAGCGATGGAGACCGTCGCGGCGGTCGCCCCGGTGGTCGTCCCGGTGGACCCGGTGGTCGTCCCGGCGGACCCGGTGGTCGTCCCGGCGGACCCGGTGGTCGTCCTGGTGGACCCGGTGGTCGTCCCGGTGGACCCGGTGGTCGTCCCGGTGGACCCAGTGGTCGTCCCGGTGGCGGCGGAAGACCCGTTCCCGGAGCACCTGCCCCCGGCAATGATCAGAGCAAGAAGAAGAAATTCAAGAAGGATAAGCGTGTAGTCGAATTCGGTAAAGATTACCGCAAAAGCGATAACGAGAGAGAACTTGAGAGCAAGTTCCGCGGCAAAAAGAAAGGCCGCAAGAACAAGGGCCGCATGGAACAGGCTCCTGTTCAGCAGAAGCCGCTTAAGGCAGCCAAGCGTAAAATCAAGTTCAACGAAGCCATCCGTCTTTCCGACATGGCTCACCAGATGGGACTCAAAGCTCAGGAACTCATCAAGACTCTCTTCGGACTCGGTGTAATGGCTACCATTAACCAGTCTCTTGACCTTGATACTGCAACTCTGCTTGCTTCAGAGTTTGAATACGAAATCGAAAACGTATCTTACTCTGAGGAAGAGCTGCTTCTTCCCAAAAGCGATTCTGATTCGGATAAGGAAGAAAACCTCAAGCCCCGTCCGCCCATCGTTACCATCATGGGTCACGTTGACCACGGTAAAACATCCTTGCTGGATGCCATCCGCCACAGTGCGGTTACCGACGGAGAGGCTGGCGGTATCACCCAGCACATCGGTGCATACCACGTTGCCACTGACCGCGGCGAAATCGTATTCCTCGATACTCCCGGTCACGAAGCGTTTACCACCATGCGTATGCGCGGAGCACAGGTTACCGATATCGTTATCCTTGTTGTAGCAGCTGATGACGGCGTCATGGATCAGACCCGTGAAGCTATCAGTCACTCCAAGGCAGCAGGTGTACCCATTGTTGTTGCAGTCAACAAAATGGATAAAGAAGGCGCCAACCCTGAACGCGTACAGCGCGAACTGGCTGACTTCGACCTCGTCCCTGAAGACTGGGGTGGAGATACCATGTTCGTTCCCGTATCCGCTAAAATGGGTACCGGTCTCGACAACCTGCTCGAAATGGTCCAGCTGCAGGCTGAAGTTCTCGAACTCAGAGCCAACCCCGACAAGGGCGCACGCGGTAACATCGTTGAAGCAAAACTCGACAAGGGTCGTGGTCCTGTTGGTACTGTTCTCATTCAGGAAGGTACCATCAATCAGGGTGATCCTTTTGTCTGCGGCCTCTATCATGGACGTGTACGTGCCATGTTCGATGACCGCGGTCGCAAGATTGAAACCGCTGGTCCGGCCTTTCCGGTCGAGATTCAGGGTTTTGACGGTATCCCCGAAGCCGGTGATGAATTTATCTGCGTAGCTGATGATAAAGTCGCCCGCCGCATTGCACAGGAACGTAAACTCAAGCACCGCGAACGCGAGTTGGCTGGTAAGTCCAAGGTTACCCTTGAGTCTTTCCTCGCCTCCAAGCCGGATCAGGATGCACAGACACTCAACGTTGTCCTCAAGGCTGACGTACAGGGTTCACTTGAAGCGATCAACGAAGCCCTTGCCAAGCTGGCTACCGACGAAATCAAAGTCGAAGTCATCCACGGCGGTGCAGGCGCGATCACTGAATCCGACATCCTGCTGGCCTCCGCTTCACAGGCAATTATTATCGGCTTCAACGTAAGACCGACTGTGAAGATCAAGGAAATCGCTGAACGCGAAGAAGTGGAAATCCGCTTCTACGACATCATCTACAAGCTCGTCGGCGAAATCAAAGACGCGATGGGCGGCATGCTCTCTCCGGATATCAAGGAAGAGTACCTTGGTCAGGCAGAAGTCAAACAGACCTTCTCCGTACCGAAAGTTGGTGTCATCGCAGGTTGTTACGTTGTCGATGGCAAGCTGACCAGACATGCTCAGGTTCGTCTGCTGCGTGACGGCGTAGTAATCTACACCGGTTCCCTGACTTCTCTGAAACGCTTTAAGGATGACACTAAAGAAGTGGCCAAGGGCTACGAATGCGGTGTCGGCCTTGAGAAGTTCAACGACATCAAAGAAGGCGACTTCATCGAAGCCTTCCAGGTCGTGGAAGTTGCAAGAACCCTCGAATAAAATAAAAACATCAGGGGCGGATTTTAATCCGTCCCTGTTTTAAAATTTTAAATATGATCATCGGCGTACTCACACTGGAATTCAGGCTGCACGGAAATAGATCTCTCAAAGGGAAGCGTAAAGTCGCTCTCAGTTTAAAACAGAAGCTGCGCAACAAATTCAATCTCAGTGTTTCCGAAGTAGAAGCTCAGGATGTACACGAAAAATTAGTGCTGGCCGCAGTGACAGTTGCCAATGAAACCCGCAAGGTTGAATCGACCTTATCTAAAGCCCTAGCTATGATCGAGGCTATGGCACCGGCCGAACTTATCCATTGCGAAACAGAAATTTTCAGTTCCTGATCTTTATGATCAGGAATATTTTTTTGAAAGACAGGATATAAAGAATGAAAACATCCACATCACGCCGTTCCGTTAAGATGGGCGACCAGATCATGCGCGAGATTGCAACAATGCTCATTGAAGAGATTGGCGACCCGCGTCTGGAGATGGTTTCCATCAGCGGTGTGCGAATGAACAAAGATAATAAAATTGCCGAGGTGATGTTCACCATGGCCGGGGACAAGGAAAAAATAGCCGCTGCAGTCAAAGCTTTGGACAAAGCCAAGGGTTTCATGCGCAGCAAGCTGAGCAAACGTATCCGTGTCCGTCAGATTCCCGAACTCAGGTTCGTGCACGACAACTTTCTTGAGGAGATGGTATATGGAAGCTCAACTGAAAGAGATATGTCGGATTCTTAAAGAAGAAGACGACTTTCTCGTTGCGGCGCATTTCAACCCGGACGGGGACGCCTTAGGCTCTACTGCAGCCATGGGTTACATTCTCGAAAAGCTAGGCAAACGCTACCGCCTTTACAACCAGAGCGGTAAGCCTGAAGCCATGAACTGGTTCGAGACTCCCGCACCAATCCTGACCGAAATCCCCAAGGGTTTTGACGGTTGGTATATCGTCCTTGACTGCGGCGATGCCCCACGCATGGGTGAAACACTCATGAACGCCATGGACCCGGAAAAATCTATAAACATAGACCATCACATGGGCAATTCCGGTTTCGCTGCCGTCAACTGGGTGGATACAAACCGCCCGGCTGTAGGTGAAATGATCACCCTCATCGCCCGTGAGTTTAAAATTTCTCTTTCCGACAAACTAGGTGAATCCATATACCTATCCATCGCCACTGATACCGGATTTTTCACCTACAACAACACCAAGCCTGAGACCCTCGAAATCATAGCCGACATTCTGCGCTACGGTCTTGATCTGGGTGAATTCGTACCTAAAATCCGCAACCAGTGGACCATGAAACGAATCAACCTTTGGGCAACCGCACTCGGCAAGGTTGTGATGCACCATGACGGGCAGACCGCCATGCTCTTCATCCCGCAGGAAATGCTTGATGAGACAGGTGCTACCGGATCAGACTGCGAAGGGCTGGTCAGCTTTATCCTGCGCATACAAGGAGTACGCGTGGCAGTACTCATCCGCGAGGACAGCCCCATGCGCTACAAGTTCAGCCTGCGTTCACAGTCCCGCGACAACGTACAGGCAGTGGCTTCACTCTTCGGAGGCGGAGGACACAAGAATGCATCCGGCGGCTTGATTGAAAACACCCCCGAGACTGTCCGTGAAAGACTTATTGCCGCCATTGGTGATAAGGTCATGAATTAAAATTTCATACAGGCGAAGCCTTAATAAAAGGTTTGGGACACTTAAACCCTATTGACACAAATCCTCAGAAAAGCGGATTTGCACGGTGCTTCAAAGCACCACCCCGAAGGGTGGTAAGCCCCAGGAAGGGGCGCAATAAAAGGGTTTAAGCTCTCCGGAAGGCTCGCCGAAGGCATTTTATATTATGGGAAGAAAACCTAAAAAAAGTCCTTTTCAGAAACATGGCGTTCTGGTTTTAAATAAACCGAGCGGCCCGACTTCTACTGATTGTCTGAATTCTATCAAGCGCGAGTTGAAACAGTACAAGATCGGCCATGCAGGAACCCTTGATCCTCTGGCGGAGGGCGTACTGCTGGTTATGCTCGGACAGGCCACAAAGTTAGGGCCTTATCTGCTGGGACATGATAAAGTATACACCGGAAGCCTGAGTATCGGAAAAACTACAGATACTTACGACATTCAGGGAACCGAAACTTCCACCGGCGACATTTCCGGAATTACGGAAAAAATGGTGGAAAATGAAATTTTACACTGGAATGACTTGACTAGTCAGGAAGTTCCTGCCTATTCGGCTGCAAAGCATAAAGGCAAACCACTCTATGAATTGGCCAGAAAGGGTGAAGAAACCCCGGTCAAAATTAAGAGTATTGAAATATTTGATGCAGAACCGCTGGAAGTGACTCTGCCACTGGCCCGTTTCCGGGTTGGGTGCTCTGCCGGCACCTACATTCGCTCCCTGGTCCATAGCTTGGGGTCGCGGCTCGGATGCGGCGCGGTAATGGAATCACTTAGGCGTGAAGAAAGTCGGCCTTACAGGCTGAGTGAAGCGCATAACCTCGATGAGGTTCTTGCCGATCCTGAAGGATTCGAGGCACGGATTATTCCCTTGGCGGATGCCCTGCCCCATTGGCACAGGTTTACCGTTTCGGAAAACATGTCCAAAGCCATCAAGAACGGGACAAGAATACCTGTCGCGGATATTGCTGCTGATCAGGAAATTATCGAAGGTGATAGGGCTATGTTCCTTGAACCTGACGGAACTGCTCTGGCTCTTATGGAGACAAAACAGATCGACGGTAAACTTCTCTGGGTAATTCTTCGCGGCCTGTGGGGCTGATTCCCCGCGGGAATATCAACTTCCGGCACAAACTAAACATTCACGTTACGACGTGAATTGGAGGATAACGCTATGGTTATGACTGCTGAAGACAAGGCAAAAGTAATTGAAGAATACCAGACCAAGCCTGGTGACACCGGTTCCCCTGAAGTACAGGTTGCTCTTCTTACCGCAAGAATCAAGTACCTGACCGACCACTTCAAAAGCCACAAAAAGGATTTCCACTCCCGCACCGGCCTGCTGAAAATGGTCGGCCAGCGCAGAAACATCCTGAAGTACCTGAAGTCCAAAGACATTCAGCGTTACCGTGATCTTATTGCAAGACTTGGTCTGCGCAAATAAGCAGTTTCGGGGGAGGGCTTGCCCTCCCCTTTTTGTTATAAAAATACATACATTTGTGTTTCCATCTGACTACACATCGTATAGATGGTAGTTAGATTGAACTTTGGAATCCGTGCTTTCCTACAGCAATTTTTAGTTGGCTGAGGAAGGGGTTCATACCCGCTAATGAAATCCTCCCTTAGCCGGCTGGAAAATTCGGACAGCACCGGGTTCCGTCATTACAACTTATTTAGAGAGGAATCTAAATGTTAGTACCTTTTGAACCCACTTCCGTTACCGGTCATGTCGGCAATCTCGACATTACACTGGAAACCGGACGCATGGCCAACCAGACCAACGGGACCGTCCTGATCAAATCCGGCGGAACTGTTGTTCTCGTTACCGCAGTTGGTATGCCCTCTGACGGTCCACGCGACTTTTTCCCCCTGACCTGTAACTATCTTGAAAGAACCTACGCTGCAGGCCGCATCCCCGGTGGTTACTTCCGCCGCGAAGTAGGCCGTCCTTCCGACCGTGAAACTCTGGTTTCCCGTCTCATGGACCGCCCCATCCGCCCGATGTTCCCCAAAGCGTACCGCGACGAAGTACAGGTTATCGCAACCGTTCTTTCCGCTGACACCGACACCAACCCCGACGTACTGGCAATGACCGGTGCTTCCGCAGCCCTGCACATCTCCGACCTGCCTTTCAACGGTCCTGTTGCTGCAGCCCGCGTCGGTTACGTAAACAATGAATTTGTACTCTACCCCACCTACAAAGGTGTGGCTGAGCAGAGCGAACTCAACCTCGTCTTCGCCGCAACCCGCGACGCAGTGATCATGGTTGAAGGTAGCTCCCAGTTCCTGTCTGAGAACACCATTGCTGAAGCACTGGAATGGGGTCACGAGCAGATGGCTCCCATGTTCGACCTGCAGGACGCTCTTCGTGAAAAAGTCGGCCGCCCCAAAATGGAAGTGGCTGAACCTGTTAAAGACGAAGAAGTTATAACTCTCGTTACCGAGAACTTCACCGACGAACTCGACAAGGCGCTGACCATTCCCGCAAAGATGGAACGCAAAGACGCCAAGTCCGAAGTTAAAGCCAAAGCAAAAGCTCTGGTTGAAGAGAAGTTCCCCGAAGAGCCTGAAAGAATTAAGGCCGTCGGCGATGTAATGGGTGACCTTGAAAAGAAAATTGTACGTCAGCGCATTGTGGACAAAGGCGTTCGTATTGATGGCCGCGACCTGACCACCGTACGTAACCTTTCCATGGAAGTAGGCAGCCTGCCTATGACCCACGGTTCCGCACTCTTTCGCCGCGGTGAGACCTCCGCACTGGCAGTCTGCACCCTGGGTTCCACACGCGATGAGCAGCGTTTTGAAACCCTGATCGGTGAAGACAGCAAACGCTTCATGCTCCACTACAACTTCCCCCCGTACTGCGTGGGTGAAGCAAGATTCCTGCGTGCTCCTTCCCGTCGTGAGATCGGCCACGGAACACTGGCTGAACGCGCTCTGCGTCCTGTTCTGCCTGCTGCTGAGAAGTTCCCCTTCACCATGCGTGTAGTTTCCGAGGTAATGGACTCCAACGGTTCTTCCTCCATGGCTTCCGTATGCGGCACCACCCTGTCCCTCATGGACGCAGGTGTACCCATCAGCGCACCTGTTGCAGGTATTGCAATGGGTCTGTGCAAAGAAGGCGAAGAATACTACGTTCTGACCGACATCCTCGGTGATGAAGATGCTCTCGGCGATATGGACTTCAAAGTAGCCGGTACTGAAGAAGGCATCACTGCAATTCAGATGGACATTAAAATCTCCGGTATCCCCGCAGAAGTCCTTCGCAGCGCTCTTGGTCAGGCTAAAGAAGCCCGCCAGATCATCCTTGACGACATGAAGGAAGTTATTGAAGAGCCCAGAGCTGAGCTTTCCGTTAACGCTCCCCAGATGGAAGTACTGCAGATCAACCCTGAGAAGATCCGCGATCTCATCGGACCCGGCGGTAAGAACATCAAGGCGATCACTGCTGAAACTGCAGCGGACATCGACATCGAAGATTCCGGTAAAGTTTCCATCTTCGCACCCACCCTTGAGTCCCTCAAGAAGACTGTGGAGATGGTTCAGTACTACGACCAGACCGCAGAACTGGGCAAAAACTACGTGGGTACTGTTAAGAAGATCCTCGAAATCGGCGCGATTGTTGAAATCCTCCCCGGTCTCGAAGGTCTGCTACACATCTCCCAGATCGACGTTGAACGCATCGCTGAAGTTACCGATGTTGTACAGCTCGGTCAGGAAATCACCGTCAAGGTTGTTGAAGTACAGCCTAACGGCCGTATCCGTCTCTCCCGTAAGGCATGGCTCATGGAGCAGGCCGGACAGGAAGTTGATCTTGAGAAATTCAAGATGGGCGGAGGACGCCCCGGCGGACGCCCCGGCGGACGTGATGGCGGTCGCCGTGACGACAGACGCGGTGGCGGTCGCCCCGGTGGTCGTGACGACAGACGTCGCAGATAGTCACTGTTCAGATAAGTATATTCAAAGCCGCCGGATGAATCATCCGGCGGCTTTTTTCATCATTAAAGACAAAGCTCCTTCAACTCTTTTTATAAATTACCTTCCTTTTCCTTGACGCTTACCGCATCAAACGATAATGAGTTTCATCTCCAATATCACAACAAAAATAGGAACTCATCATGGACAAATCACGGCGGCAGTTAGTCAGCCCTTCAGGAAAAGGGCGGGAAACAGCTTTTGTTCTGCTTGCAGCAGTTCTTGTATCCATTGCCTGCGCCACACTCATGTTCCTGAATCAACATAAGTCTCAAGCTGCAGAATTAGCGAGTTTTCAGGTCAGAGCATTTTCAGCGCTGAATGAGAAAGAACTTTCTGTATTCAATGGTCTGTACACAGCAGCGATAGAAATAAACGAAATTCATAAAGAGGAAGAAGAGTGGCTTAGCGTCGTTCAGCTGGAAGAAGAACTACTGCCGCCTTTCACTAAAGACACTGCCTGGAAAAAGAACGGGAGTTACAACTGGAGCTGCGAATTACGCCCGGCTGGTTCCGTGGATATGGCCTTGTACAGCGGTCACCCGGATAAAGACACCCCTGCGGGGTCATTCATCCTGCTCTTCGTTCACGATCACAAAATGCATAGCAGTACCAACAAAGCCCCTGCTCACGCTCCTTATGAAATCTGGTATCATCCGTCTTCCCTGAAACAAGCACCGCAAGCCGCCACAGATCAGGGATTTATCTCCGCAGGCTGGAAAGAAGTCATCGCTTACAGCGGTGCAGATGAAGTCAAAAGGATTAAAGGTTAGATCATGTTACGTATAAAATTTTTTACACTGGCAGCCCTGTTGTTTGTAGCGCTTGCCGCACCTGCACAAGCAGAAAAACTGGTTATCGGCGTCACCCTCCATCCTTACTACAGCTTTGTAACCAACATCGTGAAAGATCGGGCAGTTGTGCAGCCGCTTATCGGTGAAGGGTTCAATCCGCACAACTATCGGCCACAGCCGGAAGACATAAAACGAGTCATGAATCTGGACGTACTAGTGATTAACGGTATCGGTCACGATGAATTTGCCATGGAAATCCTTGAAGCTGCCCAGAGGAAAGGCAAGATCCCGGTTATTTTCGCCAATAAAGATGTTTCACTCATCCCGGTGGCTGGAAACATGGACAACCTGAAAATAGTAAACCCGCACACCTTCATCTCCGTGACAACCTCAATCCAGCAAATCTATACAATCGCATCTGATTTGGCTGAAATAGATCCTGACTATGCCAAATTCTACAAACAAAACGCCCGTAAATACGTGCGCAAACTACGCAAGCTCAAAGCCAAATACATGCAGCGTATTGCTGAACTTCCTGATGTCGAATTCCGTTGCGCGACCATTCATGGCGGCTACGATTACCTGCTGCAGGATTTTGGTCTGCAGGTCACAGCAGTGATTGAACCGAACCACGGCCTTAAGCCCACCGCCAACCAGCTGGCTAAGACCATCAGAAAGATCAAAGCGCTTAATGTGGATGTCATTTTCACCGAAATGCATTTCCCGGATAAATACGTCGATACCATCCACAAAGAGACCGGTATACGGATTCGCCATCTCTCACATCTGACCGGGGGTACTTATTCTCCTGATGATTTTGAGCTCGGAATTGAGGCCAATATGAAAGCCCTGACCGATGCCCTGATCGAAGCGCACAAAATCAAGGCGGACGAATAAATGAACACCGAACTTAAAACTGAATTCGGTCCATGCATCAACTTTAAAGATGTCAGCCTGACTCTTGGCAACACCGAAATTCTAAACAACATCAATTTCAAAATATACTCCGGTGCACTGCACTGCATCATAGGCCCCAACGGAGGCGGTAAAACATCCCTGCTACGTTCCCTGCTGGGCCAGATGCCTCACACCGGAGATATCCATATCAACTGGCAGGAAAACCGGACTATCGGCTACGTGCCCCAAGCACTGAACTACGACACCACTCTCCCTGTAACAGTGGAGAACTTCATGGCTATGACCTGCCAGAGCAGACCCGCTTTCATGAAACCTTCCCCCACAGACCGCATCGAAATCAAAGCCGCTCTTGAGCAGGTCAACATGGCAGGTAAATCTAAACGAATCTTCGGACAGCTTTCCGGGGGCGAAAGACAACGTGTACTGCTTGCCCAAGCTCTGCTCCCCTCACCTTCCCTGCTTATTCTTGATGAACCGACAACCGGCTTGGATAAGGCCGGTGCGGCTATCATGCGCGGTCTGCTTCGAGAACTGAAAGCCAAAGGCGTGACCATTCTGATCATCCACCATGACCTGATGGAAGTAAAAGAGATCGGTGACTGCGTGACCTGCATCAATCGCGGGGTTCTTTTCTCAGGATGCCCGACAGAGGAACTTACAGCAGAACGTATCCTTAATATTTTCAGTTCTACACGGCAGGCGGCATAATGGAATCCATATACGACCTGATCAGATCATCGCTCATGGAGATGGGCAAAAGCGGCACACTGCCCGATTATTT
Organism: Maridesulfovibrio spiralis (SeqCode); assembly: GCF_048571135.1. Taxonomy (NCBI): domain Bacteria; kingdom Pseudomonadati; phylum Thermodesulfobacteriota; class Desulfovibrionia; order Desulfovibrionales; family Desulfovibrionaceae; genus Maridesulfovibrio; species Maridesulfovibrio spiralis (SeqCode). The sequence continues at coordinate 548,119 of NZ_CP182344.1, forward strand.
CCAATACGCATTCGTCATCAATGCTCTAATCTGCTCCCTGCTTGCAGGACCGATTCTCGGCGGTATCGGCACAATGGTCGTTGCCAAGCGGCTGGCCTTCTTCTCACAGGCAGTGGGACAGGCTGCCCTGACCGGGGTCGCGCTGGGCATCATCCTTGGCGAACCTTACACAGCACCATATGTTTCGCTATTCGGCTTCTGCATTCTTTTCGGACTGCTCATGAACTACACCCGCAACCGGACCCGCATGTCTTCGGACACGGTAATCGGGGTATTCCTATCCATATCGCTCGCTGTGGGGGCCTGTGTACTGCTCTACGTGACCGGGAAGGTTAATATGCATGTGCTGGACAATATCCTCTTCGGCTCTATCCTGACCGTAAATAACACTGACATAAACGTACTTGCTGTTATCTGCCTGCTTTGTGTGGCAATCTGCCTGCCACTGTTCAATAAAATCCTGCTGGCCAGCTTCAATCCCAGTCTTGCCCATGTGCGCGGTATCAACGTCAAACTGGTCGACTATATCTTCATTCTAATCATCACCGTAATAACCGTTGCTGCGCTCAAGATTGTCGGGGCGGTGCTTGTGGAAGCACTATTCATCATCCCGGCTGCAGCAGCGCGCAATATCAGCAGATCCATGCGCGGATTTTTTTTCTACAGCATGCTCTTCGCCACCCTGAGTTGCCTGCTTGGAGTAGTCATACCCATGCAATACCAAATACCGGTTCCCTCAGGCGGGGCAATCATCATCGTGGCCGCTTTTTTCTTTGCGGTAACTTCACTGCTGCGAACCGTGCTTCCCTCTTTTCGGGAAGCCGCAATTTAGGGAAAATGGGATGCGCTTCGCGCTTTTATTAATTTGATTTCGCCTCCGGCGGCTTAAGGAGCTAAGCCCCTTAAGAATCCCTATTATTGCCGTTAGGACAAAATGGTATATTTTGAAGGACTCAGATATGAAAAAAACATTACTACTCATCCTGATACTTAGTCTGCTCGGTTGTGCCAGACAATCAACTACACATCTGCAGACTTCAGGCATGCAGATATTAACCTCGCTTAAAGCCACAAAACTGCTGACCCAGACTTTAACTCAGGATACCGGAATTAAAACCATCCTGAGCGTCCCCCCGACCTACTCCATGAATTCTCAGGCCCGATACTTTAAGAAGCATGCCCGGAAATTTAACGAACAGGCAGCTAACGCCGCAGCCTGCGTAACCATCCGCTCAATCTGGATGCAGGATAATCTATACCCCTATGCCAGACGGGCCAATGTTCGCATTGTGGAAATCGACGGTTCCGCCCCGGTTGATAAAACCCAGGCCGGGGTCAAGCTTGTCCGCGATAAAGGAAGTGGATATGTATCACCATTTATCTGGCGTTCACCGGGCAACCTGACCAAAATGGCCGACTTCATCGCCAAGGACCTCATGGCCCTTTACCCGGATCAGGCAGCAATCATCGACAACAACCTGAAATCCCTCAAACAGGATCTTTTCAAACTGAGAACCAAATACGAATCTAAATTTATTGAGCTTGAATCAACCGAAGTAATCAGTTTGACCGGGGATTTTGATTATCTGCTCTCTGAATTCGGCATTGAAGTGGTTGAGTCTCTCCAAAAGCAGGCAATTGATTGGGATGAAAAGGATGTTGCGGCACTGGAAAAAGCTATCACTAAAAATGATGTAAATGCGGTAATCTGTAAGCGCATGCCGCAAGGCAGGATATATGAAATTATCGTGAACAGTGGAGCGCACCCGGTTGTGCTGACCACGCTGGTCACTGCCAACACCCCTCACCTTCCAGCACGAAAAAGACTGCTTGCATTTTATGCGGAGAATCTAGATAGAATTTTTAAAGGATTCAAGTAGATATTCCTGAACAAAAAGTCCGCAATATCTAAAAAGATATTGCGGACTTTTTGTACTATTTTAAAATCAAAAATAACGAAGCCCAAATAAAGAGTTTTGAAGAGTCCAGAGAAACTTTTCCCAAAAGTTTCTCTGGCCGCCGGAGGCATCTACAACTAGCCTCTTTCGTCAAAAACGCGTTTGGTCTTGGCAAAACTTCTGGGCAGCAGACCGGGCTTGAGAATTTCCACATTGGCCCGGACAAGGATGAATTTCCTGATCTCTTCGCAAATGGCCTTTGCAAGGTTCGCATCATTTGCTTCTGATACACCCGGATTACGTTCGACACGGACAGACATGTGATCCAACCCCTCCCTGCGTTCAAGATAAATCTGGTACTCAGAGCTTGCTTCGGGAAAAGATTCCAGCACAGACGCAATCTGACCGGGGTAAATATTGACCCCGCGAAAAATGAACATATCGTCACTTCTACCGGAGATGTAATCGTGACGAGGCATGGAACATCCGCAGGAGCATTCTCCGGGAATAATCCGGGTCAGGTCACGGGTGCGGTAACGAACCAGCGGAGAAGCTTCCTTGTTCAGGGTGGTTACAACCAACTCGCCGACCTCGCCTTCAGGCACAGGCTTCAAGGTCACAGGATCGATAATCTCGGCAATGTACTCATCACCCCAGTAATGGATACCTTCGTGGGCATTGCACTCGATTCCGGCTCCGGGCCCGTAAAGTTCTGTCATACCGGTAATATCGTAACTGCCTTCCAGTCCAAGGGATTCCTCAAACTGCTTGCGCATCTTGGCAGAAACAGCCTCGCCGCCGAAGATGCAGCGTTTGAGCTTGAGCCTTTCGGTGATCCCGGCCTTCTGTGCTTCTTCACCGAGCAGCAGAGCCATAGATCCGGTAGCGCAAAGACAGGTAGCTCCGAGGTCTTCCAAAATCTGAAGCTGTATTTCCAGCATACCCGGCCCCACGGGCAGAGTCATGGCTCCAAAATGTTCAGCACCAAGTTGGAATCCCGCTCCCGCAGTCCAGAGACCGTAACCGACACAGACCTGCACCCTGTCAAGGGTAGTCAGTCCGGGCAACTCGTAACAACGAGCGAACATATTTTTCCATGTCTCAATATCATTGCGGGTGTAGGAAAGGATCTTGCGCTTTCCGGTGGTCCCGCTGGAACCGTGGATACGGACGACGTCTTCCTCTGGCACGGAAAGCAAAGGAAGAGGGTAACCTTCCTTCAGGTGATCGGCAGTGGTGAAGGGCAGCATCTGTAAATCCTCAAGGGATTTTATGTCACCCGGCTCAACTCCCTGCTTCTTATACTGCTCCTGATAGAAAGGGCTGTTCGCCGCGGTATGGGCAACAGTCTTTTTCAATCCTTCCAGCTGCTTACCAGCCAGATCTTCCGCAGTAAGTTCCGGTATAAATCTATATTTGCCGCCCATTTTGAGTCTCCGTAGAAAGCTTGTTCAATTATCTGATGTATCGTATCCACGTATGGATCGTTTGTTTTGCAGGGACACCCTAAATCTTCAAGTTATCCAAGGTCAACATGCATCTAATTTCAATAAATATTTTTCATCTCGCGGCAGCAGCCCTTTTGGGTGCTGTTCTGGGAAGTTTTTACGGCTGTGCAGTATTCCGCTACATCAACGGACAGACTCTGACCAACCCGCGCCGCTCCACCTGCCCGAACTGCGGGCACACTATCCGCTGGTACGAGAACATCCCCCTCGTCAGCTATTTATTTCTGGGAGGGAAGTGCTCTTCCTGCAAACAGAAAATCAGCCCCATGTACGCTGTAATAGAGTTGGTGTCCGTTTCATGGGCGGTACTGCTCATGCTCACTTTCGGCCCTTCGGTGCAATGGCTGGTTTATATGTTCTTCGGTGGATTGCTGATCGTGGCGTCATTCATTGACCTGAAAACATTCATCCTGCCGGACATAATCACTATCCCCGGCTCAATTGCAGCCATCCCCTGCGCAGCCATGCTTACCCCCGTAGGCTGGGAAGGTGCTCTTCTGGGTGCTGGAATCGGCGGTGGTTTATTCTGGTCGCTGCGGCTGCTTTACCGTGGACTTAAGGGAGTGGAAGGTCTCGGTCTGGGCGATGTAAAAATCATGTTCATGATCGGAGCTCTATCCGGCCCGCAAAACCTTCCGCTGGTAATAACGGTTTCGGCTTTCACCGGGCTGGTAGCCGGACTGATCATGATGGTGGTTGATAAGGATCAGGAATACGGCTCAATGATACCCTTCGGTCCATTTCTGGCTTTGGGAGCCATGCTGACTATTCTTTACGCCGAGCCTTTCTGGAACTGGTATTTAGTCTAAAACAGATGAAACAAAAAAAAGGGGAGGAAACGGGCAAAGCTTCCTCCCCTTGTTCCGTTAAACGGAAATTATTTATACTCCGAAGGGACCGAACTTCTTAACGTATTCCTGAAGTTCTTCCCAGAGATGTTCGGAAAATTTATCGTACTTTTCAGCTGCGCTGTCGTAGCTTTCAAGTTTTTTCACTACATTTGCAGCCTTGTCGTAAACAGTATTGAATTCAGCCTCGTCCATGCCTGCCATTTTCATAGCTTCTTCTTTGGAAAGGTGACCGGTATGGGCAAAAACCCCGGACAGAACGCCCATCATATTTTTTACGTTCTTTTGAGCCATTTTAATAATACTCCTTGAATAAATGAAATTTTTAAGTACCTCACTACCTATTTTGGGAGATAACACTATTTAGTTCATCATTGCAAGCGGTTCCCGTTATATACGATAACAAACCCCCGTGAAGTACCCATAACTGACCAATTTCATGCACCGTTGCTTTTTCATTAATGCAAACGTACTATCCTGCTTTAAAACTTCATTAAAGAGATCAATATGACCACTAGAAATAACAGTATCTGGATAAACGCCGGAGAGGCATCCGGCGATATGCACGGGGCAAGGCTCGCCAAAGAACTCATGGAGCGCGACCCCGGCCTGAAAGTCATGGGCATGGGCGGTTCCGCAATGGAAAAAGCGGGCTGCGATATACGCTATCCCATGCAGCTGATCTCACTGGTAGGGCTGACCGAAGTTCTGCCCAAACTACCACGGTTGCTCAGACTTTTCGGACAGATCGGCGACATCCTCAAAGCGGAAAGACCGAAAGCCATAATCCTCATCGACTGCCCGGACTTTAACTTCCGACTGGTAAAAATCGCCCGCAAGCTGGATATTCCGGTCTACTATTACATCACCCCGCAAATATGGGCATGGCGTCAGGGCAGGGCAAAATTCCTGCAAAAACATGTACGAAAGATTCTGTGCATCCTGCCCTTCGAGCAACAATTTTTCAAAGACCGCGGGGTTGATGCCCAATACGTTGGACACCCGCTGCTTGATCTCATGCCGCTGGATGAACTCGACGCCATCGAACCGGACCCCAATCTGGTTGGCATCCTGCCGGGAAGCAGGAGCAAGGAAATTTCATCGCTACTGCCGGAATTCGCCATGGCAGCGGAACGGCTATCCAAGGATTTCCCGCAATTGAAATTTTCCATTGCCCGCGCACCGGGAGTGAAAGAAGAAAAGCTGCGCCATTTCTGGCCGGACCATATTCCGGTGACCATAAATCAGCCGGAAAACAGATACCGCCTCATGCGCAATTCAAACGTCATAATGGCCGCATCCGGTACGGCGACCTTGGAATGCGCGCTCATCGGCACTCCGACTCTGGTTGCCTACAAGATGTCCGCACTGAGCGGTTTTCTGGCTAAGAAAATCCTTGATATCAAATACGTAAGCCTAGCCAATATAATCCCGGACAAACTCATCCTGCCGGAATATCTGCTGGAACAAGCCACCGCAGATAATTTCTACAACCAAATTCGGCAATGGGTCAGCGAACCTGATTCCGCGCAAGAAGTCCGCGCTGAACTCAGTGCGCTGCGTAAAATGATCGGCGAGCCGGGTGTGGCTGAGCGTACAGCTGAAATTATTTTGGATGATATTAACAAGGGGTAACATTCCACTTTTTAACAACCGGGGATTATCATGAAAAAATTTCTTGTACTGTTCATTTTACTGGCAACAGTGGCTTTCAGTGGATGTGTGGCCCGTAAGATTCCCGGAGAATACGCCTTTTACTCCACCAAATCACCGTCACTGACAGTACAATTTAACGAACTGAAATATCAGGGTGAATACAAGGCAACAATCAATGCAGCCAATATTCACACATACTTTTATGCTGACTCGGAAGGTGGGAAAGGTGCGTGGATAGAGATTCTCGATGTACGTCAGGACTGGAATGTCCGCCCCAAACGTGTACCGGGGAAAAATTTCCCCAATACAGGAGTGTTCACTCGCAAAATAGCAGGCGAAGATTATTACTGCCGCAGCTTTCTGATCCTGCCCGGTCGGGATAAAACAAGTCCGGAATCATTGCCCGACTACACGGCTGTTCGTATTTACTCCAAACTCATATCAACCAAGAAAAAAATATCCATAGGGTTCGCAGAAAAAATTGATCCCGCTACCGCTCACAGCATCTTCAGTCACCCGGACTACGAAGGGTTGACCAAAGAACAAAAAGATTTTTTTGCCGCATTCGACCAAAAAGCCGATACAGCTCTCATGCTGCATAAGTTTCAGCAGAATGATATCACCGACGAGATCAAAACAGCGGTGACCATCAAAGAACCTTGGTATAAATCAACCGATTTCATGCCTATTGATCAGCAGGTGGGGAAGGTGCAGCGGTAATTTTTATCAGAATAATTCTTGATCAGCCTTAGATAATGAAAATCCCGGAACTTTGGATAAAAGCTCCGGGATTTATTTTCACAGATCAATTACTCTGCAATTTCAAAGCGTTTTTTAAGTCGATTTATGGTGTGAACCCACTTCTTAGCTACAGGGCGGCAGACAGTATTCTGGTTTCCAAAGAAGCCTGTCTCCTTAATGGCTTTGTCACGTGGAACTGTCTTAATCCAATCCACAGGGACTGCCACATACTTCTTATCCTGCTCATCAATAAACTCCAGAAGAGCAGGATCAACATCCTCCAGCTCGGAAAGAATCTCAGTCTTCCCTTGAAAATCATTTACTTCGTACTCATCCACATATCTGGCCGGACCGCCTACAATGCCTACCCCAAGATATCCTGTGTTAGCCATGTTTACCCAAATGCGGTCTCCCTCTTTGAGAGACCATAAAGTCCGGCTATACCACTCCCCGCCACCTGCTGCGATGTATCCAAGCTTGGCAGCTTTGCTCCAGTCAAAACCAGTCCAGAATGAAACATAGCATTCCCCATTCCACTCAACAACTGAAGCTGATTCTGTGTTGCTGGGTAAACCTGTAGGATCGCGTAGCCATGCGCGGGTAAGAAATTCATTGTCACCGTCTTTGAACACCCTGAAAAAAACGGCATTCACCGGAACGCTGTAGGTCTCTGCCAGATATCCCACAATACGCTCTGTCGAGTTATCCAGTTCCGCAGCAACGATTACCAGCTCATGCTCGTCGTTTAAATCCTGCGGCATCTGGGGAACGTTAAACTTTGCGCAAAAAGCAGCATCAAGGGACTCGGCTCGATGACCGTTGTACCTATCCTGAAATTTATCAAATATCCCGGAGATATCATCTGCCCGGAGTTCCTGAACCCACGAAGCATAATCCAGAAGCTGGGCCACAACTTCACGCGGGGTCAGATTCTTCTTAAGCTCAATGACAATAAGTTTCCCGTCACGGTCAATTGCCAGTAAATCAATATAACCGCCAAAAGAAGTTTGAACCTGCCGCCCTATCAGCATCCAGTTGGGCGATGCAATGGAAATGTCTTTGAAAAGAATTGTCTCCAGCCGGGACTCATAGTCCATGGAAATCGGATCGACTTCCTTGGGAGTGTCGTCATTAATATTCCAGATTTTCAATTCGAGAGGCATTCTATCAGCCATACCTTTCTGGGGTTAAAAGACTGTCATTCGTAAAATTTTTATCTACATAGGCCCGAACTTGGCCTCATATTTATCGAGCTTTTCACGCGCCTCGACAAGTTCATCGCTCACGTCGCGCAATCGCTGAGATATTTTTTCAGCCATAACCCGAAAAACAGCCGCATGAAAAATAAGTTTCCGTTCATCACTTAAGCGATCAAGCACAGAGGCATCAACAGCCAGACACAGGCTGTTATTCGTGGCTTTGACTGTAGCACTTCTGGGACTACCGTCAATCACACCCATTTCACCGAAAATATCACCGAAATTTTTCATCTCGTTAATCTGGATGTTTTTCTTATACACACCGACTTTGCCGGAAATCAAAATGTACATCCAATGGTCAAAGGCGTTTTCCTCTATGATCACCTCGCCTTCCTGATACTTGCGAATCTTGCAAAGGTTAACCACGTCTTTGATCTTGTCCTCATCAAGAGAACAGAACAAAGGCATTTTCAAAAAACGTTCTAAAATATCGTCTGAAGCGCTTAAGTAATCCGACTCGATCATACTGAATTCCCCTCCTGAACCCCAAATAATAAATGATGTTTAAACTGGTCAGTAAACGCACTGACTTCTGCACTTGCCCAACTATCCCTTCCCATTAGCAGGTGAACGAATCTGCGACAAGACACTGGCAATATTGATTTAAACAAAAAAAACCCCGGAGCCGATCCCCGGGGCTTTTCTGACTTTGGACTCGCTGTGAAGCAATCACCGCGACTGCTCCACAATTCACAAACTATTTTTACTGAATCAAAACTATACGCAGCCGGTGGGCTTGGGCAGACCAGCCATTTTACAAGCTCCCTTACCAGGACCGGAGGGGAACAGCTCATAAATGTGCTTGAGTTTGAATCCGGTAACCTTGGAAAGGATGCGGACCATAGGTGCGATACCGTTCTTCTTGTAGTAGTCCTGCAAGAAGTCGATAACTTTCTGGTGCTCATCGTTCAGCTCTTTGATGCCTTCGCTTTCTTTACAGAAATCAACCCACTCGGGGCACCAGTCTTCGAACTTGAGCAGGAAGCCGTCTTCGTCTACGTCAAAGCTTTTTCCCTGAAATTCAACGATTGCCATGTAAAACCTCCTAAAAAATTAATCGTAAAAGCGACCTGTCGCTTTAACAACAGGATATAGTGAATTTCCCGAAATCCAATTTCGAGGAAAATTTCTCACTCACCCAAAGTGCCAATTAAAACCTTGGCAAAAAAAATTCAAGGAAAATATTGTGCGAGTCTGCATATTTCACACAAAAATGTTCAAACCGTGAGTAAGAGACCTTTAAATGAAGCTTTCCAAGGTATTCAAAATTAATTCCATCTTTAGTAAAAAGCGGAAAATCTTTACATTTCTTTTGTATTCAACAGTACTGAACACGGCAATTTTATCCATCAATCAAACACCAAGACATTGAAATAAAACAACATTCCACCTAAGGAACATTTCCTGCTTTGTAAATTTACATAAAATCAGGAGGATCTAAAATGGAAATCAGTTTTGTTAACGAATCAGTAAACACGCCTGTTAGAAACGAACGTCAGGATACCCCTGCACCTTCCGGGATCACCCGAGAACAAAGACTTGACTCTGTTTCCACCAACATCAAAGCCGGTCTTAAACCGACCGAAGAAAACCCGGAACAGCTTCTGGAACAGACCGTTGAAGCCAGTGCACAGGAAGGAGCTATTGACGGGGCACATGACTTCAACATGGCCAGAATTATGGAACTTCTTTCCGACCCCCTGCTGCAGGAAGATATACCGGAATAGAAAACAGGTAGCACAAAACGATTTTCATTGAACAGAGCTGTTCATATTTTGGAAAACGCAAAGCCCCGGAAATACTAAATCCGGGGCTTTGCGTTTTTGTGTACAAAATGGTAACTAAAGGAAGTTTCAGCCCGTAACTGGTTACGAAATTTTTCTATGAATAAAATCAGCTTGATAAAAACTCCGGACAAACCTACCCCCGGTTACCCTCCTATGGAGTCCGCCCTGATCGCACCGCCTGCGGTGGAAATTGATCCGGCGTGGACAGTTCCTTCCGCCCGCCAATGCATCGACTGGTGGGACGACTACCAGATGCTGGACAACATTAAAGCCCACAGTATGCTTGTGGCAAAAGTTGCTGTTCAAACTTCTGAATTGGCCCTTGAGTCAGGCGTTGATGTAGATATCCCGACCATTCAGGCTTCCGCCCTGCTACACGATATTGCCAAAAGTTACTGCATTCACCACGGCGGCAACCACAGCCAGATCGGTGCTGCATGGGCCATCCAGCTTACCGGGAACCCGGCCATTTCCATGGGGGTTCTGCACCATGTTTTCTGGCCCTTCAAGCCTGAGGCAGACAAATATTTCCTTCCGCTGGTCATAAGTTACGCTGACAAACGCGTGATGCATGACTCATTCACCACACTTGAAAAACGATTCAATGATTTGAAGGTCCGCTACGGCAAGACCGAAAATATCAAGCAAAGAATTCACAAAACATTCGAGCAGTCCCTCATTCTTGAGGAACGGCTCAGCAAACTTATTGGAGTTGATCTCAATGCATGTTCTCTTGATTGCGGGCGGCTGGTCTGAGGAAAGGGAAGTCTCCCTGAGCGGCGCGAAAGGCATTGAACAGGCCCTGCTGGAACTCGGCCATGATGTTGAATTCGTTGACCCGGCAAAAGACTTTAAGAACATCCTGCTTTTAGCTGAACATGCTGATTTCGCCTTTATCAACCTGCACGGTTCTCCAGGTGAGGACGGGCTGATTCAAGCTATGCTCAATCAGGTAAACTGCCCCTATCAGGGTGCGCAGCCGGAAAGCTCATTCCTGACCCTGAACAAAGCGGCCACCAAAACCGTCTTCGATCACCACAACATCCGCACCCCGCGCTGGGAACTTATCTGCCCTGCAGAAGGATGCAAGGGACTTGAAGAACTGGAAGTCCCGGTTTTCATCAAACCGAATACCGGCGGTTCCAGTCTGGGGATGACCTTTGCCCGCACGCAGGAAGAACTGGACAAAGGCATTGAGACTGTTTTCAGCCTCGGCGACAGCGCGCTGGTTGAAGAATACATCAAGGGCATTGAAGTCACTTGCGGTATTCTCGACGGCAAGCCGCTGCCCCTGATTATGATCAATCCCCCGGATAATGCAGAATTCTTTGACTACCATAGTAAATACGCCCTCGACGGGGCGGAAGAAATATGCCCCGCCCCCATCGCCCCGGAACTGACTGAACAGATTCAGCAGTCTACGGTCAAAGTCCACAAGCTGCTGGGCTTGAGCGATTACAGCAGGGCCGATTTTATCATTTCTGAAGGAGTACCCTATCTGCTGGAAGTAAACACTCTTCCAGGCATGACTCCCACAAGCCTTGTCCCGCAGGCCGCACAGGAAGCAGGTTATTCATTCAATGAATTGATTGCCAAGCTCATTGAACTGGGACAGAAAAAGCGGAAGTAACTTTTTTTCAACAGGTCTGACAGCACATCGGGCCAAGGAACGGAAACGTCAGGATCACCACATGTCAGTATCACTCAAACTCAAAGCTGCATCTTTTCTTTACGGTCTCGGCTGGAAAGCCGCCATCCCCTTTCTCAAGAAGAATGACAGGCTGAGGGAAGGCTTTGACCGCCGCACCCTCAAGCATAGCCTGCCCCCGCGCGCAGATGTCTGGATTCAGGCAGCATCAGCAGGGGAAGCCAAGATCGCGACCCGTATCATGGAAAATATTTCCATGCCCAACCCGACAAAATTCCTGCTGACCACCAATACTGAACAGGGAATGTCCGAGCTTGAGAGAACAGCATATCGACTAAGCCCTAATCCGCGTAACGTTTCCGCTTCAACAACATATTTTCCATTCGACAGCCCGGATATCGCCCGCAGGGCACTTGAAGCTGTCTGCCCGAAACTGGTTGTGCTCATTGAAACTGAAATCTGGCCCGGTTTCCTCTCCGCCTGCAAAGAGCTCGGCGTGAAAGTGATCATTATTAATGGTCGTATGACCACTAAAAGCCTTGCAGGATACATGGCTCTACCCGATTTTTTCCAATCCGTGGCCCCGGAAGAAATTCTCGCCATCTCCGAAGACGATGCAACCCGCTTCAAAACTCTTTTTGAGATCGAAAAGATTTCAACCATGCCCAATGTCAAGTTTGACGGAACCAACACAGCGGCGGCAATACCTTACACCGCCAACCCGCTCTCTTCCATTTTCCGGCCCAAGACTCCGTTCATCATCCTCGGCTCCGTGCGCAAGGAAGAAGAATCTCAAGTGCTCAAGCTGGCTGAATCACTGAAAAAAGAACGCCCTAAGACCGTAATCGGACTTTTCCCACGTCACATGCACCGCATTGATGCATGGGAAAAGATGCTTGAAGACGCAGGTCTACCTTGGGTTCTGCGCTCAGAAATCGAGAACACCGTACCTTTCGGACATATCGTACTTTGGGATGTTTTCGGCGAAATGCAGTCCGCATTCTCTCTTGCCCGTGCAGCCTTCATCGGTGGATCACTGGCTCCGGTAGGCGGGCAGAACTTCCTTGAGCCGCTTGCCTACGGTGTGACCCCGGTTATCGGCCCCTACTGGTCCAACTTCACATGGGTCGGCGATGAAATTTTCGAGAAGAAACTGGCCCGTCAGGAGCAGGATTGGGAAGGTGTTCTTAAAGGCCTTCTCGATATTAGCAAACGGGCCTTCAAACCCGAAAAAGTTAAGAAAGATTTTGAAAAATATCTCGCAGACATGCGCGGCGGAACCGAAGCTGTTTGCGAAGCTATTAAACGTAATTTGTAGATTTGAGAGTATATTTAATAAATGAGTATAACTTACGGATGTTACGGCATTATCCCGGCCCGCTATGATTCGAGCCGCTTTCCGGGCAAGCCTCTGGCAGATATCTGCGGCAAGCCCATGTTCTGGCATGTCTGGAACCGGGCTTCCAAATGTCCGGAGATGGACAAGGTTGTGCTGGCTACGGACAGCGAAATTATCATGGAAGCGGCTGAAAAACATGGAGTCCCGGCGGTGATGACCGCTGCCGACCATACCAGCGGCACTGACCGTGTTCTGGAAGCGGCCCGCAAACTGGAGCTGCCGTCTAATTCTGTTGTGGTCAATATTCAGGGCGATGAACCCTGCCTGGACCCGGCCATGATCTCAGAGCTGGTTTTGCCCTTTGCAAAAGACGGGGTCCGGGTCACCACACTGGCTTCCCCCATCAGTGCAGCCGAGGCCAAAAGTCCAGATCGGGTAAAAGTAGCACTTGCAAAAGATGGCCGGGCGTTATACTTTTCCCGCTCACCCATTCCATTTTCCCATCAGGGTGACGGGGATTACCTTCTACATATCGGCCTTTACGGCTTCCGCATGGAAGCCCTTGAAACCTTTGCCGGCACGGACGTTTCGCCTCTCGAAAAGAGAGAGCGTCTGGAACAACTCCGACTGCTGGAAAACGGAATACCCATCCATGTCACCATTACCGAACACTCCTGCCACGGAGTGGACCGTCCAGAAGACTTGGATACAGCCATAAAGATTCTTGAGAGGGAGAAAATATGAAAGCCATTCTGGCACTTGAAGACGGCACCTACTTCGAAGGAACTTCCTTTACCGGCCCCGGAGAGTCCGGTGGTGAGGCCATCTTCAATACCGGCATGACCGGATATCAGGAAGTCCTTACCGACCCCTCCTACACCGGACAGATGGTCTGCATGACCTATCCGCTTATCGGCAACTACGGCATCACTGAAGAAGACATCGAATCCGCAAAAGTCCATGTTGCCGCCTTTATCGTAAAAGAGTGCTGTAAGCACCCTTCAAACTGGCGCTCTGTAATGTCCCTGCCCGACTACCTGAAAGAAGCAGGAGTCATGGGTATTGAGGGCATTGACACCCGTGCGCTGACCCGCCACCTGCGTATCAACGGCGCAATGCGCGGCATTATTTCCACCGAAGAACTTGATCCCGCAAAACTGGCCGAAAAGGCAAAACAACTGCCCACCATGGAAGGCCAGAACCTTGCTGATACCGTAACTGCCGAAAGCTGCTATGCATGGAAAGACGGCAAGCCCGTCCCTGTAGATGTAGCCAACGGTTACGAATGGAGCGGCAAAGGCCCACGCCTTGTCCTCATTGATTACGGTGTAAAATGGAACATTCTGCGTCTGCTGGACGAACAGGGCTTTGAAATTCTTTCCGTTCCCTCCCATTATAGCGAGGAACAGGTCAGAGCACTCAATCCCGATGCAATATTCCTTTCCAACGGCCCCGGTGACCCGGCAGTTCTGGATCAGGCTGTCAAGAACGCCAAGTCCTACTGTGAAGACCTGCCCGTGGCCGGCATCTGCCTCGGACACCAGATTCTGGGACAGGCTCTGGGCGGAAAAGCCTTCAAGCTGAAATTCGGACACCACGGCTGCAACCATCCTGTTATGGACATGGAAAGCAAGAAAATTGAGATTTCTTCACAAAACCATGGGTTTTGCGTTGACATTTCTGGCTGTTCCGATCTTAAAATCACCCACAAGAACCTTAATGACGAAACATTGGAAGGCTTTGCCCACAAAACCAAGCCGGTCATCGCAATCCAGTTTCACCCGGAAGCAGCACCCGGCCCGCACGACAGCTGCTACTTCTTCGCCAGATTCCGTAATCTGGTAAAAGAAGCAACCGGAAAATAACATGCGATAAATAAACGTCGGAGACACATATGTCCGGTGAACTGACCAATGCCAGAAAAAAGCTGGCAACTGTCCCTTCCCTGCTCAAGCAGCAGAAAGCCATGCCTGCAGTGCAGGCAGCCTATGATGCTGTCCTAATCATGCTCAAAGGCGGGCTGATGAAAGCCGAGCGCGAGGAGTTTCAGGAGCTGATCGACAGCACTGTCCACATCCTTAACAGTGACAAAAAACTGCGGGAAGACTATCCGCTGATCATCAACTACGCTCCCGGTCAAGAAAAGCCACTCCTTGAAACACTGCGTGAAATTCTGCATGAATTGCAGAAGAAAGTCAGCGACGGAGCGCAGCAACTGCTGGCTGCCATGGAGAAGCGGAAAGCCGACCAGTTGGACAAAGGTCAGGCACTTCTTGCTGAAGACAAAGTCTCCGAAGCCCAAAAACTGTTCAACGCCCTTATCCGTGAATTCAAGGATGACACTGAACTACGTGCTGAAATTGCAGACAAATTCATTAAATCCGGACTCTACAACGAAGCACTTGAATATCTTGAAGAAGCGCTCAAGAACGATCCCAACGCAATATTCCTTTATAACCGTATCGGAATCGTATTGCGCAAAATGAAAGATTTTGAAGCTGCCGAGAAATATTATCTCAGAGCACTCAAAATCAATCAGAAAGATGAGTATCTCTACTTCAATACCGGCCGTCTCTATTACGACTGGAAGAAATGGAGCAAAATGGCGATAGCAGCTGAAAAAGCTCTGGCCATTAACCCCAGTTTTGCTGAAGCAGAAAAGATGCTCAAATTTGCCCAGAAAAAAATAGGATAGACGGATGCCCCCGACGGCCCTACGGGGCCAAAGCACCCCTTTTGCAAAAAGGGTCTCTGGACTCTACCAAAACCTTTCAACAGGCTTTTCCGGTAGAGCCTCGGGTGCATAATATAAAGACTCAAGGAGGACTGATTTTTTCAGTTCTCCTTTTTTAATGAGAACACTTATGAAGTATATTTTACTTGACCGTGACGGGACAATTATTGTTGATAAGCACTACTTGAGTGACCCTGAAGGGGTTGAACTTTTCCCGAACACAGCGCAGGGATTAAAGGCCATGCAGGATGCCGGATATGAACTTCTGGTCACAACCAACCAATCAGGCATTGGCCGCGGTTACTACTCGGAAAAAGAAATGCACGCTGTAAATAGTCGTATGGCTGAACTTCTGGCCGAATACGGGGTTGAATTCAAGGCTGTCTACTTTTGCCCGCATGCCCCCGATCAGGATTGCGATTGCCGCAAGCCCGGCCCCGGCATGTTCGATCAGGCCATTGCCGAGTTCGGCATGAATCCGGAAGAGTGTTATGTGATAGGAGACAAGCTCTGTGATGTAGAACTGGGCATGGCCCGCAAAGCCAAATCAATTCTGGTCCGCACCGGAAAGGGGCAAAAAGAAGAACCTCAGTGCATAGATAAGGCAGACTACATTGCCGACGACCTGCTTGATGCAGCAGATTTCATAATCAAGAACAAGTAATCCATAAAAGCAAATTTAAAATGAATAAAGTCCTTACCTTAAAACAATTTCAAGACCTTGTTCTGGAAATGGTAACCCTTGAGCCTCATGTGGAAATCACGGCTGAAAGCTTCCACATGGGTGACGAAGAAAAGGGAATTGAAAAAGTCGCCGAGGTCTATGGATTTTCCCGACACAGCAAACCCGGCTATGAGATTATTTTTGACTGGGTTGCCAAAGGAAATCTGGACGGCTTCCTGATCGACATGTTCGATTTTACCATTGAAGATTACAAGAAAGGCGACTTCTGCCCAATCTTCAAAGGAGCCGTAGTTCTCGATGACTACAAAGAACCTTTCGAAGGGCACGAGATAGCCCAGAAAATTCTGGAACTGCTCAAGCCGGAACAATGGACAAAATGGATCGTCGAATACCTTCCTGAACCACGCATGCTGGTAGAGATGGAAGATTAAACTTAGGCTACGCCTACAATTTTAAACGGCCCGTTATCACTCATGATTACGGGCCGTTCCTGTTGGGTTAAGCTAAATCTTCTGGGCAGAGACCAGCATTATACCTTTACTGGAATCGCTCCACGCCCTACGGAAATTCCCGAACCCGCACTCACGCAATTCTGCTTCCAGCACATCGGGCTCAATGAAATGAGAGAAATACCCCGCAAAGGTGGTGATCACTTCCAAGGATGCGATGGTCTGGGTCGACATCGGACTTCCGGTCTTGGCGTAATGGTTAGCGCAAAACCAGCCGCCGGGTCTAAGTGATTTAGCCATTTTTTGCAGTATCGGCTTCAAATTACCCTGGCAGGCGTAAAGCACATGCGAAGCGAAGATCAGGTCAAAATCCTTCTGCGGCAGCTCATCCTTGCGCATATCAAGGCCGATAGCACTAACCCGCTCCCCGTAACCCATTTCCCGGCAGCGATCTTCTGCAAGCGGGACCACGTGTGGAAGATCAAGAATAATTCCATCCATCTGCGGATTGCGGGCCAGCAACGACATGGTGTAGTTGCCATGATTGCCGCCAAGATCCCCCATGAGCCGAAAACCGTCAAACCCCGGCAGATTGCTGATAGCATAAACAGTTTCATGCAGCCCGCTGCTGAGTGATTCCTGTGCGGTCCCTTCCATGGCATCCTTTGCCGCCCATTTTGTATCACTCTCATCACGCTTGCTGGCTTTACCCCGTAACAATTCTCCCATATCCTTATTGATCAGTGAGCAGAAGTCCATAGTCAGGCCCATTGCCAACCCTTGATACAGCGGCGAAGTGCTGACCATATATTCTGTTGAGAGATGGGTATTTGAATACATGCCCTCCGAGCTTTGAACCAAATCGCAAGCCTCCAGAAGATCAAGCATGGCTCCGAGCTTTAGTTCATCGAACTCAAAAAATTCTGCCAGCTCTTTCACGCTGGCCGGTTTCATCTCAAGCGTATCGAAAAGTTTGAAATTTACCGCTTCCATTATTGCCTGCGAAGTAACGCCACGGATGATCAGGCTGTGTACCGGGGAAAAATCCTGCTCAGGTTTGGGATAGTTCATGGAATCCTCCAAAAGAGTTTAGTAACTAAACACTTAGGGTAAAAAAATTATTTTAGGTAATTATCCATCCATTCATTCATCTTACTACAGATTTCATCAAACATATGCAGTTCCTCTTCAGGCATTGCACGCAGATAGTCTATAAATGCGCGATCGTGATCCAAATGAAACTTGTAATGGTTTACACTGGCCTTCTTCCCCAGCTCAGTAAGCCGCAGGACAACTTTAGAACCATTCTGCGGATCAGGCTCCTTGACCATCAAACCTTTTTTGACCAACTTGCTGACCAATTGTGAGGCAGCCCCTTTAGTAATCCCTGATTCACGGGCCAATTCTGTTATCCCGCACCCGCCAAGCTGATCAACAGCAGAAAGAGTATGAATTTCAGATGGGTACAGCTTAATACCGATCCCAAAGTCAAATGCCCTGCGCTCGACCATATTGTATTTGACCAGCACCCTGCCGAGCTCGCGCATGTGGGGAATTATTTCTTCTACCGTTCTCATAATCATAGTGTTTAGTAGCTAAACAGATTAACGTCAACCGCTAATTTACAAATTTTTTGACTGTTGATACACATAGACCATGCAAAGTACTATTAAGAGGCCGGGGAAAAATATTTTCTTTTTATTTTATGCATTAATGCTGACCATACTCAGTATGGCCTGTTATGCACATGCAGAAACAACGGAATTTCCCATTGCTGATCCTTATAAAGCCACCATTTTCGGCACTCCGCCGGAACTTATGTATAAGTTCAAAGAAAAAACCAGCCCGGAAAAATGTGAAATAGTAATCGAGAAACGCAGGATTCCGGACATTTTCTGGTACAATGAAGAATTCTACTACTCCACAGCTATGCATGATGAAGAAGCCCCGCTGCTTTTCATCGTTGCCGGGACCGGTTCAGAGCATAACTCGACCAAAATGAATTTCCTGACCCAGCTTTTTTATGAAGCCGGGTTCCACGTGGTCGCCCTGTCTTCACCTACACATATGAATTTCGTGGTCAGTTTTTCCAAGTACGGTGCACCCGGATACGTTCCGCATGATGTGGAAGACCTATACCGGGCCATGCGCTGGATCAAACAAAATTTGGAAGAAGCATATAAAATAAACGGGTATAGCATTACCGGATACAGCCTTGGAGGACTGCACTCCGCTTTTCTGTCCAAGCTGGATGAAGAGCGGCATGATTTCAACTTCCAGCGGGTACTCATGCTCAACCCTCCGGTCAGCCTTTATTCATCAGCCCTGCGCTTTGATTCATGGCTCAGCCCGGAAAATCTCGGCAACAAAACACCCCGGCAGGTGGTCAACGAACTCATCGAGGCCTTCTCGGAAATCTATGTACAGTCCGACATAATCGACCTTGATGACAACTTCCTCTACGCACTCTCTCAGCACATCAACTTTTCCAAGATGGACATGAAAGCCATTATTGCCGGAGCATTCAGAATGTCATCAGCGAGCATGATTTTCAGCTCCGATGTCTGCCTCAACGCCGGATACATCGTCCCGGTAAACCGCCAGTTAGGGGTTACTGACAACCTGATGCCTTACATGCGGGTCGCGGCGGCCATCACCTTTGAGGATTACATTGATGAATACCTGCTGCCCTACCTGCAATTCCTGAAGCCGGGAACAACCAAGGGAGAATTTGTCAAAAACTGCGATCTTGAGAGCATCAGGGATTACCTGAGCAACTCGGACAAAATTTTCGTACTCGGTAATGAAGACGATATCATCCTGAACGATGCGGATGTAGAATTCCTGCGCAACACCTTCGGTGAGCGGGCCTTCCTCTTTCCCCACGGCGGACATTGCGGAAATATAATGTTCGGACCTTTTGCGCGTAAAGCACAGGAGCTGATCAGATGATGCGCAAATTTATCTTACTCCTGCTGTTCTGCATGCTTCTGCCGGGCTGTGCTACCATCATCAAGGATGATCCTTCCCTTAATCTAAAACCGCAAGGCTTTATCGCTCCGGTTTCCCATGCACCTTTCAGAGGCAAGGCAAAAACAAAGGAGGCCGAGCTGGATTTCCTGAATGTCTACGACCCTTGGGATTCCATGAACCGCTATATTTATTCATTCAACGCCCGCTTTGACCGGGCCGTTTATATTCCGGCGGTAGATGTCTACACCACGGTTCTGCCCCAGCCTTTGCGCCACGGCGTAACCAATGCGATCAACAACCTGAACGAAGTGAAATCTTTTACCAACGGCATCCTGCAATTCAACGGACTCAAAGTCGGCAGGGCTTTTTCCCGCTTCCTGATCAACTCTTCTATCGGGGTGCTGGGGATCTTCGATGTCGCAAGCATATGGGATCTGAAAAAGCTGGAAACAGGATTTGCGGATACTCTCGGAGTCTGGGGAGTACCCCCCGGACCATATGTAGTACTCCCGCTGCTCGGCCCTTCCAGTGTGCGAGACAGTGGCGGTGCTCTCGGTGACTTCGCACTCCTCTTTTATGAAATGAACTACGTCTACGACCTTGCCGGGGTAACGGATGGCCGCACAGCAATAGCAATGGGAGAATCCACAATACGTGGCCTTGACCTGCGCGCCAACGTCCCCTTCCGCTACTACCAGACAGGTTCTCCATTTGAGTATGACATGATCCGTTTTCTGTACTCCAAGAAACGCGAGTTGGACATGGAACGGGAAGAACTGGGCATCACCAGCGGGGGTAAACCATACTTGAAACGAGAATTCGATACGCCGCGTAAGAACCGCGAAGTGAAAAAATAGCTAACAAAAAAGGGACCAAATGGTCCCTTTTTTGTTAGCTTATAGATTTAGTGGCTATCAATTTTAGGTCTTCTGCGTTCATTAGGCACTTCAAATACCAGAGTCGCGGTTTTCTTTTCCTGCAGGAAATCCGGGCTTTCCTTAATCGGTTTCTTCTTGGTGAAGAAGCGGACGAACCAACGTCCGGTTACATCAATAGGAAGTTTAACTTTGCCGTCAAAAATCTGCTGACGCTGGATGTACATATCTTCGGCCTGGGTGGAAAAACCATTGTAGGTTGCATCCCAGTAGCCATCACCATGGTAAGGCTTGCCATCCATATAGACCTGCATTTCCAAAATATCCCCCTTCTTGAGCATAGACACATCTTTTGCCGGAACCAACTCCATGGGCATACCCACTATGGCCGGAAAAACAGCGGAAGGATTTTCGCAGACAACATAGGTCTTAGTCCACTGACTGCTGCGTAGGCTGGAAACAATTTTCGAAGCCCGGTCTGTGACGGCGCTCATGGGCTTGATGGAATGGCGCTTGCGGTTTTTCTTATCCATCCAGGTAGTGAAATTACCGGGATTGGTTGCAGCCGTGAGAACATAAGTTCCGGGCATGTCATAATTGATGACATAGGAATGCAGCGATTTCTCGTCACGGAGCTTGATCTTATAAGTTTTGGAATCCGGCTGCAACACATTCACATGATTAAGCTTCTTCATGCGCACGGCATCATCAACCGGAACATGATGTCCATAGCAAAAAAACATCGGAGACTTTTTGCCTTCAGAAACATGGTAGCGCCCGGACTGAATATACAACGAATGGGCCGAGGCAGCTGCCGGCAAGAACATACTTAACATCATAAGAAAAGAGAGCAACTTTTTCATCATCTGGTGATCCTCAATATTTATACAGTTAGACTTTGCCTTTGAATTGCTAACGAATTTCGTTTTCATTATCAAGTAAATATCATTACCACTCATGCCCCATGCAATCGAAACTAACCAAGCCTGCTGAACCGACTGCGGTATTCTCGCGGGCTGACCCCGGTCATGCGTTTAAATAAGCGTCTGAATGATGAACCGTTGTCATAACCAACCGCAAGCGTAATCTCTTCAACGCTATTGGTGCTTACTTCCAGCAAATGCCTTGCGGCTTCAATGCGCAACTGCTGCAAATATGAATTAGGGGTCATGCCTGTTGCCGATTTGAAACGACGCAGGAAAGTTCGTTCCCCCAGTCCGGCTTTATCTGCAAGCAGGGCATTCTGCATAGGCTGGTTGTAGTTCTCCTGCATCCATTCCTGCACCACTGCAATCTGCTGATCACTGAATCCCTGCCCCCCGGACTTGGCTTCAAACATAAAATACGGGCTCTGCACATCACGGGTGGAATCCATAACCAGTATCTTTGCGCAAGCTGCGGCCGTCTCCCGGCCCATGAATCGGGAAACAAGGTGCAGGGCCAGATCCTGCCAAGCCATTGCACCCCCAGCACAGATATAACTGCCGCCATCAATAAGCATGCGCCCGGCCTGAAGATCTACATTTTCAAAACGGGCTGAAAAATCAGGCGCAAGCTTCCAATGCGTGGTTGCAGGCTTTCCATCCAGCAATCCGGCCCGGGCCATGAGGAACGATCCCGCGCAGGCTGAAGTTATGATTGTCCCCTGCTTTTCCAGAAAGGCAATACGCTCCATCAATGCGTCATCATTCAGCAACAGATCAATTTCCCCGAACACCGGGGGGAGCACCAGAATATCCGGCTCTACATCATGCAGGCTACCAGCCACCTGCACCGGAAGCCCAGTAAATCCCCTTACATTCTCCCCATCGGGACTGACTATCTCAAATCCGCAGAACTGCATCCCGTTCCCGGATTCCAGCGCATATGAATTAGCAATGGCCAGAATCTCCAAAACGCCGGAAACAGCACTGGACAGACAATTATCGTAAGCTAGGATTGCAACGTTCTTCATAACTTCACTGTCGTTTTAGACGCGTTTATTGTCAATAGCGACACTTATAAGATTTCACGTTTCTGGCAGCATTAATTCAACTTGAAAGCAAAACCCCCACCAAGGAGAATTAAAATGAGTAAAAAAGCACTTATCATCATCGACATCCAGAACGACTATTTTCCGGGCGGCAAGTTTACCCTCGACAATAGCGAGAAAACCGGAACCAAGGCCGCGCAGGTCCTCAACTATTTCAGGGGAAATGGTCTTCCGGTAATCCACATCCAGCACATCTCAATAAAAGAAGGGGCATTCTTTTTCCTGCTCGGAACCGAGGGTGTAGAGATTCATGAATGCGTAAAACCACTGGAAGATGAAACTGTTGTGCTCAAGCACTTCCCCAACAGCTTCCTGCAAACCAATCTCGATAGCGTGCTAAAAAAACTGGGCGCAGAAGAACTGGTCATCTGTGGAATGATGAGCAACATGTGCGTGGATGCCACTACCCGCGCAGCTGCGGATATGGACTACAAATGCACAGTGATACATGATGCCTGCTGCGGGGCAAGCCTTGAATTTGAAGGAGTGAAAGCCGGATCAGCTGAAGTCCATGCCGGATTCATGGCATCTTTGGGAATGTTCTATGCACAAATGGTCAGCGCAGACGAATTAACCGCCTAACGCACATTCTGGACCCGGAGATAAAGAATCAGCCCGAGCATGGTCAGCCCTATGCCGGACCAGCCCAGCATCCCGGGCATGACTCCGTGCAAAAGCACAACTTCACCAGCCAGCGAAAAGAGCACTTCCATGGATTGTGTGCAATCTGCCGCGGCCAGTTCAGCAGCGTTACGGGCCTTGTGACGTGCGTAGAGAAATAGACTGGTCGCGGCAATACCGGAGAAAACAGCAACCAATGCGGTATTTAAAATCTGCCCTGCCTGCGGAAGCGGTGGCCGGGTAAAAGCAATCAGAACAGCCCAGAGCGGCAAAGATCCGAGCGTGAGCAACAACACCCGGCAAAAGGGATCATCCATGACCGGATCATCAAGGGCGGGGATACGCCCCCCGCCTCCATTACGCGCTTCCCAGACCAGCTGGTTGCCGAAAGGATATGCAAAGGCCGCCGCAAATACCGGAACTGCACCAAGCAACACCGCGTTCCAAGTGCTGTCCTGCACGCTCTCGATATTTACCAGCAAAACCCCGGCAAAGATTATGAGGGTCAGCAGCATGGCCCGCAGCGGAACTTTTTTACCAAATCCCAGCAGGACCAGCGGTGTGGCAAGGATAGTTGTCTGCCATGTTGCGGCCACCACCCAGCCGGGTGTGTAGGATGCGCTGAAGGTAATAAGCCCGTAGAAAACGCCGAATCCGACGCCCCCGGCAAGGCTCCAGAATTTCCAGTGCTTCCGGTAAAGCTTAAATGAACGAAGCAGCAAATCACGGCGAAAAACAGCAAGACCGGCAAAAAGAAATCCCAACATCCAGAAATAGCGCAGGCTGGCCGACCAGACCCAGTGCCCGCCCTCTAGACTCATGGCCCGGTTGAGCACAAAAGTGGAACTGAAAAATAAAGCTGCCAGAACTCCGGTCAAGATAATCTGCATCTAAATCTCCGAGAATGAATTTCTATATTTCGCCAGTCCTGATCAAATCTGATAATTTCACGATATCGTCTTGGGTAGGAATATAGCCGCGCTGAAATGAAGGGGCATGGACGCGTCCACGCAAAAAGTCTTCGGCCCAGCCCCGGACTTCCTTATGGAAAAAACCGGGATTATTCAAAACAATACGGGCCTTGGCTGCGCCGTCTTCCTTCTCCGCCTGATGTGAAAAATTGGCTTCATGAAAATGATGTATGTAAAGAGGTTCGACAATGCGCTTGAATTTAGCACCGAGCAGCAGACACTGCACCCAGTAATCCCAATCCTCGTAGGTTGTGTTATCCCGGTAACGGACACCTGCATCCCATAATTCCCGGCGGTATATTGCGCTCGTCGGCAGAGAGTTCTGGGTTCGCAGATGCAACGGGCTGAAGTCCGGCAGAACGCAATGCTTCTTCCCGGCAGGACTGACCTCATAGTAGTCCGTGTAGACCACTGAAACTTTAGGATTACTATCCATAAAGTCCACACAGGAACTCAGAAATTCCGGTTCCATTTCATCGTCAGGGTCAAAGCTGAGCAGGTATTTACCTGTTGCCTGATCCAGCCCGTAATTACGCACCGGACCGGGCTTCCCGGACCTCGGCGGGGCCAGTATCTTAAAATCCCGGCACTTTACCCTGCCCGCCCATTTACGGGCTTGAGCAAGAGAATCATCACTGCTGCCGTCATCAACAAAAATGACTTCCGCATCAGCTAGAGACATGGACTGCGCAACCAGCGAACCGAAAAAACGGTCAGCAAAACATCCGTAATTGTAATTGGGTATAATAATAGAAAACAGGGTCATGTGAGTGTGTCCGTTATGGATAAGGCTTTACAGAACAGATACACCACCCGGCCCTGATTGGAAACATTTTAAAATGAATCGGCCCGGAGCATGAAATACTCCGGGCCGCCTTTATTTACTTGAACAGCTTCAGATACTCCCCGTAACCTTCGGATTCAAGATCCTCCAGCGGAATGAATCTTAGCGAAGCTGAATTGATGCAGTAGCGCAAACCCGTAGGCTGGGGCCCGTCATCGAAAACATGTCCCAGATGCGAATCAGCCTTGCGTGAACGCACCTCGATACGGGTCATGAAAAACGAGCGGTCTTTCTTTTCAACCACACCCTGCTCCTCAATCGGGCGGGTAAAGCTGGGCCATCCGGTACCGGAGTCAAACTTATCCCGTGAACTGAAAAGCGGTTCACCTGAAACGACATCCACATAAAGTCCTTCACGGTGGTTATCCCAGAACTCATTGTTGAAAGCAGGCTCGGTCCCATCTTCACGCACAACCTTGAATTGCAGCGGAGTCAGGATTTCACGCAGCTTGTCATCATCTGGCCGCTTGTAGCCGTTCTCACCGCTGAGAGGATGTTCTTCTTTTTCATCACCCCAGTGCTTTTCGACAAATGAATCCCTGCCGGACAGGTAGCGATACCAGTTGTAGCGCACGGGATTCTTCTTGTAGTAGTCCTGATGGTACTCTTCAGCCCTGTAGAACTTCTCGAATGGAATCAGCTTGGTAGCTATCGGCTTCTCAAAGACGCCTGACCCATCAATTTCCTGCAAGACATTTGAAGCTATCTTCCTCTGGCTTTCATCATGGTAAAATATTGCAGAAGTATATTGTTCGCCACGGTCATTGAATGAACCGCCGGGGTCGGTCGGGTCATGATGCCTGATAAATACCCGCAGTATATCTTCATAACTGACCTTTTCCGGGTCATAGCGGACTTGAACAACTTCCAGATGGCCGGAATTTCCCGAACTGACCTGTTCATAGCTCGGTTCTTCAATATGCCCACCCGAATAGCCGGAAACAACTTCGATCACTCCATCCACTTTTTCAAGATCGGACTCAACACACCAGAAGCACCCCCCGGCCAATGTTGCTGTTTCAAATTCTGAATTATTAGGCATTTTAACTTCCCCCATATTTTCAGCAGCAAAAACAGTACCTGAAAGGACCATAAACAACGTCAGAGTATATAAAATAAATTTTACCATCAGCCCGTCCTTATTAATAATAACTACTAATAATAAATATACACAATTGAGATTTAGTCAATTCATAGCCATAAAAAAAGCGCAGTCCTTAAGAGCTGCGCTTCGACAAAACAAACTTAAAAAATATCTATTGTACTGGAAAATTGAAATAAGTTTCCGGGTATGGTTCAAATTCAAGCGTGAAATGCCACCATTCCTCTTTCAGAGGTTTAAAACCGTTACGGGACATAACAGATCTCAATAAGCCACGATTGCTGCGAACCTCGATGCTCATATCCTTATTATCCGGCCATGATTTAGGCCCGAAAAAATCGAAACCAGTGCCCATGTCCAATTCCTGCCCGGTCTTAATATCTATAATAGTCAAATCAACCGTCGACCCTCTTGAATGACCGGACTTCCCGGCAATATAACCATCCCGGAAAAGATTTTTCTTTTGAACATCCGGGTAGAATTTATGTTTCATACGGACATCTTCCAGATCTTCAGCCCAGCGCACAAAATGGAGCACTGCATCCTGCGGACGGTATCCGTCAAAGATTTTAAGTCCCAGACCGAAAGGAGCCAGATCCTTTTGCACTCCAGCAAGAGCCGATGCCGCAACGCGGGTCAGGACAACACGCGGTGCAAGATAACCGTCGATCCTCTCCCCAACAAAATTATTCTTTCCGAAGTAACGCACATCATAAACCGCATCAGGGAGAATCCGGTCCAAATAGCAAAAACCATCAGGCAGAGCGTTGCCTGCACTAAAAGACGATGAAACTGCCATCAGAACCAAAGCCAAACAAGCAACCAGAATCCTGCAAATACGCATCAGGCCTCCAAGTACATTAAATAAATTACGACATAGAAAAAATATCTTTAATATTACAATTTGCAAATAAAAATTAAACTGCTACGTTGTAACCATGTATGTCTCTAAAATAAAATATATTAATAGAGCAGCACAGCAATTTTCCCGTAAACCAGCAATAGCATTACTGCTTATAATTTACATACTGTGCTTCCCCTGCGCAAGCCAAGCACAAAAAACAGTTGTTTTCATACCAAAGGCAACTATCCTGCACTACTGGAAAATTGTCTGCACGGGTGCACATGCTGCAATTCAAAATACTGACGTTAATCTAATCTGGCGAGGCTCGCGAGTTGAGGAAAAATTAGATGCCCAAAAACATCTTTTAGAATTTTACACAGACAAAAAAGTTGATGCCATCATACTGGCTCCGGCAGATAAAGAGCGCCTCAATCCATACATAGAAAAAGCGGTTGAAACGGGTATCAAGGTTGTAATCATCGACTCCCCGGTGACGACGAAGGCTCCCCATGCATACATTGCGACCGGAAATTACGAATCCGGGCAATCCGGAGCAGAACTGCTGATCAAAGACGTCAGCAAAAAAGGCCCATTACTCCTGATCGGACACCGTCCGGACAACGGGGCTTCATATCTGCGGGAACAGGGATTTATCGACCGGATTAATGAACTTTCACCGGGACGCTCCATAATCCGCCTGCATATGACTGGCGGGAGTGAACGGGAAACACGAATTACGGTTGGTGAAATCCTTGATTCAATACCCGGCATCGCCGGTATTTTTTCAGTTAATGAGCCAACTTCTGACGGGGTTCTGCATGTACTGAATAATCACCCCGACAAAGACATCCCTTTCGTAGCCTTTGACTATAATCAACACCTGCTGCAGGGAATCAAAGAGGGAAAAGTAAATGCGCTCATCACTCAAAAACCATACGCAATGGGTTTCTTTGGCGTCCGGGCTGCGCTTGATCTTCTCGACGGGAAAAAAATCCCCAAAATAATGTACAGTCCGGTCACAATTATTACTCCTAAAAATGTTGAAGTCTCCATGAATTTGAAATGTCTGCGCAAAATTAAACAAAGCGAAAAAGAACACTGTGCTATCTGCTTCAATTAAAAAAGGCCGGCATGAAGCCGACCTTATACCATAAACACTAAGTTCCTTAATTACATTAATCAGCCACCGAACCAACCGGGAGCCAGAACTTCCATGGCCTTGGTGTAATGAACGCGCAGGTCTTCAAGCTTGCCGGAAATAACTTTTTCCTGTTCGCCAAGACTGGTGGGACAAACTTCCTTCATCTGCTCAACAACAACGTCGAGTTCTTTCATGGTGGACTTAAGCAGTATAATCTGATCTTTGAGATTTTCGGAATTGTCATCTGCCAGCACGTCATACAGACGTGCTTTCCATGAATTCAGTTCCATTTCGAGACCTTTGCAATAATGGTTAACAGCCTGCTGTTTCGCTTCTTCAGTGCTACAACCGTCAATACCGACACAACTGGGACAAGGTCCGGGGTAATCCATATTCGCCATAACAAACCTCCAAAAATAGATTTAAGAATAACTGGAGTATATCACTAAATAAGGCCCAGCTCATTATTTTTCTTTAAAAAAATATATCACGTTAAAAAACAGTAATATCTGACTATTTTGATCTACCTGATTTAATCTTCAATCTTTTCTGTTTGCAGAAATCCATTCAGGACATCGACTGAACTTTCCCCCACTCCGAAATATACCCATCAACATCAAATTTTCGACGACAGCCCCGCTCATTCATATAGCGGATAGAACCGTAAACAGGACGCTTTTTCCAACCACGGTCATGCACCCCGGCCACAGACCAAAGCGCACCCACATATCCATTGGGATCACGGCCATCCAACTGGTAACGGTCATTGAGGGTTATTATGATATGCAAAGCTTCCTGCGGAGAAACAGACCACTCCAATATCTTTTTAGCCCAGTACATGCGCATATAACCGTGCATGTAACCGCTTTTAACCATCTGTAATTGCGCTGCGTTCCAAAGGTCGGAATGGGTTTTAGCCTGCTCGAATTCATCATATTCATAAATATAGTCGCGCCTGTCTCCAGAATGCTCTGCAAGGGTTGTCTGGGCCCATTGTGGTGCGGCATCCAATGAATCGTACTTGGCGTTGTAAAAACAAAAATTCTCTGCCAGCTCCCGGCGAACGACCATCTCTTCAATGTAGGCATCAACACCCTCACCCGGCGGACAGGCCACCGTGCTCAGAGCCGCACGCTGCGGAGCCAGCTGTCCAAAATGATAATATGCGGAAAGCATTGAGGTAGCATCGGCATTAGGGTCATTGCGGTTCTCGGCGTACCTCTTCATCTTTTCCCGTACAAAAAAATCGAGTGCCGCTTTGGCCGCTGCTTCACCGGGAATAAGCTCCACCGGGACCACACTTTCATCAACACTTATCTTGTCATAAACCCCACTCCAATCAATGGCAGTTCCAATGTCCCGTTGAACTTTTGCAGCAGGTAATTCAGGGAACTCTTCGAGAAATTCAGGCAGCAGCCTCTGGATTTTAGGTCTGATGGTCCGCGCCGAATATTCCTGCTTATCTGTTACGTAACGGGCCGGAACCACATTATGCCCATCGACTTCGATAAGCGGGACATCCAATTGCTCCCGGATGGATTTCTGCCAGAACTGTTTGATACGCAAAGGATCAAAGTCAGTAACCACGGCTCCGGCTCCGATTTCACGCACAAACTCAGGCAGCTTAACATCGGCACTGCCGCTGAGCAGCACAAATTCATACCCTAAGTTCCGTAGATCCCGCTCAACCTCAGCCAATCCTTTGAGCATAAAATCGTATTGCCGCAAAGTGGCCCCGATAAATGTCGGGGCAAGGCAGAACACAACTATAAGCGGATATTTGTCTGCGGCAATTTCACAGGCATGAAGCAACCCCCAATTATCCCGGACACGCTGCTCCCTGCTCATCCAATATATTACAGGTCCGTCTCCCTGCTTTGCGCCATCCAGCCGGAAAACCCTCCGGTGATCAACTCTAATCAACTTGTTCTCCTCGACTTGAAGGAATACGGCACCGTGGAGCCGGTCCTTCCAGCAACTCAGGACCTTCCATTATCTTACTGCCGCTTTTTTCTGCAAGAGACCGGGCCATGCCTTTAAAAACGACTGAATGCAGCGGATAGACCGACCACCAATACAGAATACCGCCCAACCCCCGCGGCAAGAACCGTGCGGTCATGGTAAGTTCAGTATCCCCGGCCAGGGTATTTTCAAGGTCGAATTCAAGCAAAGCTTCGCCGGGCAGCTTCATTTCGGCCAGCAACAGTAACCGCTCTCCAGACTGCACATCCAGCACCCGCCAGAAATCAAGTGCATCACCGACACTAAGCTCCACCGGATGCCTGCGCCCGCGCCTTAAGCCCACTCCGCCAACCAGCTTATCCAGCCAACCGCGCAAAGACCATAATGAATCACAGCAATACCAGCCTTCATCACCGCCAATGGAAACAACCTTGTCCCAAAGCTGTTGAGAATCTCCCTGCAACTTCACCCGGTATGCGGAATGGTAAACAGTACCGCCTGAATATCCGGCATCACCGCAGATAGCCCATTCCGGAGTATCAACAGTCCCGGCATCGGACCAACAAGTGTCAACAACTTCCTGTTCAATTTTGTTGAGAGCGCGGCGTATGGCAGTCCGGCAATCTGTAAGCTCACAGGGCATAATTTCACGAATCCGGTAATCCTTGCAGACCACTCTGTTCCGCAAGCCCATGACCAAAGGCACAGCCAACGACACCGGAACCGGAGAAACCAGCCCCAACCAATAAGATGAAAGTTTCGGTGAGATAAAGGGTACCGGGAAGATCAATCTCTTACGCAGCCTGGCTTCTTCCTGGTAAATGCGGAACAACTTCTCATAAGTCTCGATGAACGGTCCGCCGATGTCATAGCTTTCCCCCTCGGTTTCAGGGTGATCCAGACAACCGCAAAGATAAAATAAAACATCGCGGATGCTGATCGGCTGACTTTCGGTACGAACCCAGCGCGGAGTGATCATAATCGGAAGCCGGTCTACAAGATAACGCAGAATTTCAAATGAAGCGCTTCCTGACCCTAGAATTACAGCAGCCCTAAGCACAGTGCAGGAGACCGCTGAGCCGGAAAGGATATCCCCGACTTCTGCACGAGACTTGAGGTGGTGGCTGATATGCGGATCATCAGGAACCATACCTCCAAGATAAATTATGCGCTTAACCCCTGCCTCCTCAGCAGCACGCACGGTATTCTCCGCCGCCAGACGGTCTTTTTCCGCAAAATTGTTACTGCCGGGCTGCATGGAATGCACAAGATAATACACAGCTGAACATCCCTGCAAAGCGGCCTTCAAAGATTCAGGGTCAAAAAGATCAGCTTCGGCCAGCTCACAATTTTCATGAAAACTGTAGGGACGGTTATATAGTTTGGCCGCAGAACGCCCTACGGCCCGTACTTTCCAACCCTTATCCAACAGTTGCGGCACAAGGCGACCGCCCACATAGCCGGTCGCCCCAAGTACACAGATAACTCCGTTTCGAAGATCAGACATGGTTCCTCAGCATAAGTTCCGCAGGATACGGGTTAAGATAAAACTGTTGCTGTAAATATTCTTTACCATACTTGCGTACGTAGTGGTTAAGCATGGTTACGGGAACGATCAAAGGGATGAGACCGGTTTTATATTGATCAATTAATTTCAACATTTCCTGCTTTTCATCAGCAGTAATATCTTTCTTGAAATGGCCCAGAGTATGGGTCAGCACATTCACGTGTTTCTTAACGGTAGGCCTGTAATCCAAGGCCTTGAAAAGCAGGGCCGCATATTCGCTCTTCAGCTCATCATGATCAGCAATTCCTGCTGTCGCCACCAGCTTTCCCATCTTGCGGTAAAGGGACTCATTGTGAGCCATAACCAGCATTTTATGACGGGTATGGAAATCAACCATCTTTGCCGGGGTAAAGCCGTCCGCCATTGTGTCTCGCCAACGTTTGAAGGTGAAAATACGGTTGATGAAATTTTCGCGGATTCCGTTGTCATGCAGTCTACCGTCATCCTCGCAGGGAAGACCGGGAAAATGATCCATCACCATCCGTGCCCATATTCCGGTCCCGGAATAAAAGATTCGCCCGTCATCATTGTAGACCTTCATGCGCCCCATTGCATTGGACGGAGAGCCATGCTTGAAAATATATCCGCAAAGGTTTTTCTTTTCCAGCAACTCGAGCTTTTTACGTCCCCACTCCTGCATGCGAGCGGTCCAGTCATCGCCGGAATTACGGCCTATCAGACGCGGATTATCCACATCGCCCACCAGCCGCACAGCTTCTCGCGGGACACCCATGCCGCATTCCATTTCAGGACAAACCGGAACCCACTCAACATAAGGTCCAAGCACATCCCTCAGGTAACGGTCTAATTTGTGGCTTCCGTCGTACCGGACTTTTTCCCCCAGAAGACACTTGGCAATTCCCAGCCGCACTTTTTCACTGTCAAGCATAAATGGTCTCCTTCATACGCTTAGTTACATGAATAATACATTAACTGCACATTTAAAACCAGAGCCGATATTAAGACTCTTTGTAATGATAAATTTACCGTAAAATACAACTTTCCCATACTTTTTATTTTCATTCTTTTTTCAATTCTAAGATGGAAAAATTTATTTTTTTGGCATACTATTAAAGTTCTAAATAATCTTAACAAGCACTATTTTTATGGAAGAATCACTGAATAAATCGCAATCGGAACTTAAAAAAATCCGTAAGCAGGCCATGGATGCCGAAAAGAATATCAGAGCACTCCTTGATGCCAACACTCAGTCTATTCTTCTATTGAAGGCGGATGGCAAAGTCATACATGTAAACAGTACAGTAGCAGACATAATAGGGACACCCCCTCAAGACCTGATCGGTAAAGACATATTTAACTACCTCTCTCCGGAACTGGGCAAATCCCGCCGCGAGCAATTACGTAAAGTAGCAGAAACCGGGCAACATCTTAAATTTCAGGACATACGCAACGGCAGAACAATTCTTCAATCCTACTACCCGATTTTCGATGAAGATAAAGTCAGCCGGATAGCCATCTATGCGGAAGATATTACGGACATGATCAGTAATGAACTGGAACTGAAACGCAGCCGACATCAACAGTCGGTATTCCTCCAGATCATGAGCCAATCCAATTTCGCTGACACACTTGAAGAATTATTGGAATCAATACACAACCTCATGCGCAAAGAACTAAAGGCTGAAAGTTTCAATATCGCCCTGATTGACCCGCAGCATAAAAGACTTAATTTCACCTGTCAGGCCGACGAATACAGCAGCACCTGCCAAGAAGTTCACGACATATACAATCCTGATAACAAAAATATTAATCTGCTGCCCATTAAAAGAAATAAATACGTCCGCATGGCCCGTCACGAGATAAAGGAATCCGCGATGAATGGAAGCATAGAAATTTCCGGCCCAGTCCCAGAAATATGGATAGGCATCCCCATGCTGCTGCGCGGTATCCCGATTGGAGTGCTTGTTATTCAAGATTATCATAATGCCGACGCATTTTCCGATCATGACTTGGAACTGTTTGCAGCCTGCTCTGACCAGATTGCCCATGCCATTGAGCGGAAACAATTCGATACGGCCATCCGTGAAAGTGAGGAGCTGTACCGGGCATTTTTCGAAGACAACCACTCGGTTATGTTCATCATCGACCCCGCCAGCGGCCGGATTGAAGATGCAACAAATGCCGCTGTAAACTTCTATGG
This sequence comes from Maridesulfovibrio spiralis (SeqCode), assembly GCF_048571135.1. NCBI lineage: Bacteria > Pseudomonadati > Thermodesulfobacteriota > Desulfovibrionia > Desulfovibrionales > Desulfovibrionaceae > Maridesulfovibrio > Maridesulfovibrio spiralis (SeqCode). Next base: position 581,764 of record NZ_CP182344.1, read on the forward strand.
TTTCAGCCGTGAAGATTTGAAATCAAAAACTGTATTTGATCTAAACCAGTTATCGAAAGACAAAGTGATCGAACAGATCAAAGAAGCGAAAAGGCACAAGCTCGCCAACTTCATCTTTCAGCACCGTCTAGCGAATGGAGATATCAGAGATGTTGAAGTTTATTCCGGACCTTTTAATTTCAAAGGAAAAACCCGGCTGATTTCAATCGTCCACGATATCACCCAGCGGCTTAAGTATGAAAAAGAGTTGTCTGAAGCTAAGGAAGCCGCAATTCAAGCCAATAAGACTAAAGATGAATTTCTAGCCAATATCAGCCATGAGATACGTACTCCCCTTAACGGAGTGATGGGCATGCTACAGGTCATGAATACCGATGACCTGAAAGATGAACACCGGGAATGCATTAATGTGGCTTTGCAATCTTCACGCAACCTTCTGCGTGTGCTTGATGACATCCTGGATATTTCGAAGGTGGCTGTAGGCACTCTCGACCTGCTTGAAGAAAAGTTTTCACTCAAACAAATACTGAAAGACAGCGTTGAACTTTTCAAAATTCAGGCAAAAGAAAAAAACATTAACCTGAATTTTTGTGTTGTAGATATAATTAAGGATACATATCTGGGGGATGAAGGACGGATTCGACAGATTCTTTTCAATCTGGTCGGCAATGCTGTTAAATTTACGGACGAAGGGTCGGTCACCATAAAAATAAGATCCGGTTCTGACTCCACAGTAGATAAAGCCCACCTGCTTTTTACGGTTACAGATACAGGAGTAGGGATACCTGATAAGTATCAGAAATCAATCTTCGATTCTTTCACACAGGTGGACGGTTCGCTTTCACGGAAATACAAAGGAGCCGGACTCGGATTATCCATAGTCAAACGACTTGTGGATCTCATGGATGGTTCCATCAGCCTCAAAAGCACTCTGGGCGAAGGCACAGCTATAAACTTCGAACTGTTCCTTAAGCCTACAGGGGAAGCTGTATTTGAAAAAGAAGAACAGATCTGTATTGAATCTTTGCCCCAAAAACTGATGATTATGCTGGTGGAAGACGAACCGGTTAACAGACTGATGGCCAGCAAACTTCTCGAAAGAATGGGCCATGATGTCATCTGTGCGGAGAATGGAACTGAATGTCTCGAAAAACTGCACGAGAATAATTTTGATGCGATTTTGATGGATATCCAGATGCCGGGGATGGACGGTCTGGAAGCAACCCGCAGAATCCGAACTTCCAAGGACTTCATCAACAACAGGGACATTCCGATCATCGCCCTTTCTGCACACGCCAATAAAGAAAGCCGATATGCTGCCCTTGAAGCAGGGGTTAACGGTTATTTATGCAAACCATTTGAAATTAACGATCTTAAAAAAATTTTAGCAGGATCAATTCATTAAAACAGAACTCTCCGGCCCTTTTTTACACCTCTATGAGAGTTGACAGAGAATGGTTTTCAAAGCATTTAGTATTGCTTGGCGGATTACTCAAATAAACACCTCTGAATGACCGGAGTTCGTATGACTCAATATGCTGATATTTTTAATCAGGAAATGATGAGTTCTCTTTTTCCTGAAGACCGTACAAATCAATTTTTCGAAGCCCTTTTCGGCGATGCAGATGAAGGAAGCTACGATATCGCACTGGCATATGCTGGAGACAGTGGAGATACAGTCCATTTCGAACTGCAGCTCCGCCAGCGTCCGGGCTGCTGCCTGGCCTGCAACCTGACCTACGGCCTGCCGCAGGTTTTCTCCCGCCACCCCATCATCAACATTCAGGGTGTTGCGGATAAAGTTGGCGAAGCTGTCGGCAAGACAGATAATGTCAGCTGGCAACTGGGCTCAACTCAGGAAAAAAGCAGAGAATTGCATGTAATTCCTCTTGCGATCAGCCTGAGCTAGTATTGATAAGGAATAAACTGGTAAGACCCGTTTTCTCCTGATCGGGAAAAACGGGTCTTATACAATTTTAATATTTAATAACTCGTCAAAGTTGGAATTCTATTGAATCAGAGCTGACGAAAAGGTATTATCATACGATAAATTAACCATTTCAGGGGCGGGGGAATGCTTGAAGAACTTCGATACGGTATTTTTTCAAATAACTCTAAGCACATATCCAATGACAGGCTTACGCTGGTAGGTCTGGGTGCATCCGACATATACGTTTATTCAACCTGGGACAAAGCAGTAAGTGCATTGGAAAATGGAGAAATCGATCTAGCTCTGGTTGATGAATCCATTCACGATGCATCCGGTGCCGACTGCGTTAGGCAACTGCGCCGCCATGCAACCCGTGCCCTTCCGGTTATCATGGTTACTCCTGACAAACGCAAAGAGTCCGTGCTGAACTCCATTGCAGCCGGTGTCGGTGGATATGTGTTGCGTCCGTACAGCATGGACACCCTTAAACGCCACCTTTTCGCTGCATACATGAGTGCCACCCCGGATGAGATCGAGCAGGAACTGCTAAACTCTTCATGGGATCTGGTAGCCAACGGCAGCTTTGATGAAGCTATCGACAGCTTCAATGAGATTCTCGAAGAAGTTAACGAGGTTGAAAAGAACCCCGCAGAAGAATATTTTGAAAAAGGGCTTACCTTCCTTTCGCAGGAAAAGTTCGGCAAGGCCATCATAGCCTTCAACAAGGCAATTGCACTAAATGAAATGTATGCCGAGGCATACAAGGGCATGGCCGATGCATACAAAGGCAAAGGTGATATAAACAGCTATCAGGACTACCTGACCAAGGCCGCGGACATCTACGCGGTTCAGGACAGCCTTGATAATGTTAAAGAACTGTTCATTGAAATTCTCCAGAACGAGCCAGATGCTGTTAACCCCTTCAACCGTCTCGGCGTTAAGCTGCGCAAGGACGGAGACTATCAGGGTGCCATCAAAGCCTACCATCAGGCTTGCACATTCACGCCTAATGATGCCAACCTCTATTACAACATGGCCCGCGCATATACCTATGCCAAGGACTACGAAAGTGCTCTGAACTACACCGAACTCAGCTTACGTTTAGACAACAGCCTTGAGCCGTCCCGAGCCCTTCACGGCCAGATTGTAAAGTTGCTTGAGAAAGGACAGAATAAGACCGCTCCGGTAAAAAAGGATTCCCCGAAAGTAGAAATTGACGACGAGCTTGAGGAATAGAGCCTCGCCCTGTTAAACGTTCTGTTCCAGCTCCAGTAATTTTTTCTTGATTCTAGTACCGTGTGCAAACCCCGCTAGACTTCCATCTGCCGCAATAACCCGGTGGCAGGGGATAATGAGCGGGATAGGATTTTTACCATTGGCTGCGCCCACCGCGCGGCTTGCTTTTGCATTACCCAAAGCCTCTGCCACTTCCTTGTACGAACGGGTTTCACCACAGGGAATATTTCGTAACTCAGCCCAGACCTGCTTTTGAAAATCCGTTCCCTGCGGATTCAATTTCACATCGAAATCCTTACGCTTACCTGCCGCGTAATCCTTAATCTGCGCCCTTTCGACCTTAAAGAACTCGTCATCACGCACCCATTCCGTAGCAATTTCAAAGACCCGGTGGCCCTCCCCGGTCTGCATATGCAGATGCGACAAACCGTCTTCGCTTCCGGCCAGAATTATCTCGCAAAGCGGGGTCATAAATCGTGTATAAAATGTGGTCATGATTTTCCTCCGAGAGAATTCCAAAGACAAAGGGTGGCGTAGCTACGATATGGCCGCCACTTTTCAGCGACCTTGATCACCTCTGCAGTGGAAGGCTTCACACCTTCCAGCGTAAGGGCTTTGATTACACCAAGGTCTCCTGCAGGGAAACTGTCCGGCAGCCCCAAACCGCGCATGGCAACATAATTCACAGTCCAATCACCAATACCCTTCAAAGCTGAAAAATTGCCATGAAAGTCCTCCAACGACTGATTGCCCGAGAGCGTCACCCTGCCATCATTAACTGCTCTTACAGCTGTAAGCACTGTTTCATGTCGCGTGCGGGTCAATCCGATGCCGCTAAGATCAATATCCGCAAATTCCTGCGGTCCGGGAAAGAAATAATCCAACCCATCAGGAAAATCATCACCACAGCAAAGCCTACCCGCTTCCGCTATGCGCCCGGCCATGGTGGTTGCCGCCTTAACTGAAACCTGCTGCCCCAGAATTGCGCGGATCATGAATTCAAATGGCTCAAAGGCCTTAGGAAGTCTGGGAATATCCCCATTCACCATACCTTTGCCCAGCAGAGGATCATTCTGAAAAAGCTCGCGGATAATTTCAAAATCCGTATCAAGGTCGAACATGCGCCGAACCCGGTTGTATATCTCCATGTAACATTTGATGTCTGCTGAATAAATTGTCAGCCTCAAAGATGAACGCGCATGATCATCGGTAACGGTAAAATATCCCTGAGCTTCGGCTGTCCTGAAGGTTCTGCTGTAACTGTCTTCAGTGATAAGTTCCACACCTTTCAAGGCCCGCTCCCGCATGAACGAAAGCATGGCTTTGAAATCAAATGGCTGGCAGTATTTCACCAGAAGTGTTGTATTTTCCGCCGCAGGGATTCCCTGTTCCTTACGCATTTCCGTAGGGGTCATGCTGAAGATTGTCTTGAAAACATCATTGAACTGGCGAAGGGACCCGAACCCGGAGGCTGCAGCGATATCTGTAATGCTGCTATTGGACATCAGCAGCATCTTCCGGGCAAACATGGCTTTATGGTAACGGGCTATCTTGATAGGCGGGACACCCAGCCTCTCCACAAACAGCTGCCGCAAATGACGGTCGGTAATCCCAAGCTCGGCGGCCAGATCATTCAGGGAATGATAGTTAAGGTAACCGTCATAAATCATGCGCAAGGCTTCATTCACTTGTGCATGCGAAGACGGATATCCAGCTCCATATTCTATATTAATATCCGGGCGACAGCGCAGACAGGGACGGAACCCGGCTTCGAGAGCTTTAAAAATGGAATTAAAATATAATACATTTTCTTCCTTGGCCCGAGGTGAAGGACAGGATGGACGGCAGAAAATCCCGGTGGTTTTTACCGCAAAAAAGAACTTTCCATCAAAGTTCCTGTCTCTAGCGATACGTGCCCTGCAGTATTCTTGGTTAGTCATAATTAGCTATGTTAGGCTTCGCCTTAATAATAATTTGATTTCGCCTCTGGCGGCCCAAGGGGATATTTCCCTCTGGAATCCCTAGTTGTGAGTTGTAGTAAAGACAAAGTAGTCTTTGTTGCAATTTGGGCAAGCGATTTTCGGTAATGACATCTATTTCAGCTAAATTATTGATGTGCCACAACTTGAAACAAGCTATAAGCAGCCAGTCCATGACTTAACAATTTACATTGGAGAAAACATGATAGTTGTAACAGCAAAAGTACAGGCGGCTGCAGGCAAAGAGCAGGAACTCGAAACAATATTGCGTCAACTGGTCAAGGGGACAGCAACCGAAGAAGGTTCTATTGAGTACAGATTGCACCGGGTCGCTAATGCTCCCGGAGCGTTTCGTTTCATTGAAAAGTTCAAAGATCAGGAAGCGTTCGACGCTCATTGTAATTCCGAACATTTCAAGGTACTCGGCGCAAAGATCGGAGAACTCACAGAAGGTGATGGCGATCTGGAGATGCTGGAACTGATTGATTCCATACCTGAATAAATCCGGCAACAGACATTAAAAAACAAAAACTCGCGCATGTGATCATGCGCGAGTTTTTTTATCCTATGAATTTTGATTACTTCCTATTCAGCAGTTTTCCCACGCCGTGCAACCCAGAACAGGGAAAGCAACGGAACTACCCCGCCAAGAATACCCATCTGCCCGATCACACTTATTTTTGACGACCAGTCGAAGGAAATCAGCTCCATTGCTACCGCACCAAGTATAAAATAGGCGAAAGTGAGCAGTGCCGAGGCCGCGCCGATATCACGGTCCACGGTCTCAAGGATCATATGGTTGCTGATCGGTCTGCTGACCCCGATGGAAAAGGTCATCAGGAACATGGGGGCTGCAAATGCGTATTCCGAACCGCCTAGCAACAAAATGCCTATGCTGGAGAGCACCACCCCAAGCAACGATAATTTCAGGATAGACATGGAAGAATACCCCACGCAAAGCCGCGAACAGGTAAATGATCCGGTCATAAAACCGATGGCATTGAAACCGAAAAACAACGCGTACTGCTGCTCTGTCAGTCCGAACCCACGAATATAAATATCTGCCGACCCGGCCAGAAAGCCGAAAAATCCGATACCTATAACCGAAAAGGCAAAACAGTAGGTGCTGAATTCAATGTTCTTAAGCACCACCAGATAACGGGACATCATATCCAGAATCCCCCCCTCGGTCTTTTTAAATTCCGGTTCCTTGAAGACAAGGGTTCCGTAAAAAGCAAGGGAAGCCAGTACAGCCTGACAGCCGAAGATCCATTTCCACGACAAAAACTCCAGCATCATACTGCCCAGCATCGGCGCAACCATTGGGCACAGCGGAATGATAACCCCGATGTAGGCCAGTACCTTCTGACGCTCCACACCCTGATAAAGATCCTTGGCCAGTGCCATAGACAAGGCAGAGGCAGAGGCCGCACCACAAGCCTGTACAATACGCGCCGCGACCAGAAACCAGATATTGGTGGCCAGTGCACAAAGCAGACTACCCAGCACATAAATCCCAACTCCACCGATAAGCACGGGCCTGCGACCATATTTATCAGATAGCGGGCCGTAAACTAACATGGAAAAGCTGAACAAAATAAAAAACAGCACCAGCGAAAGATTAACTTCAGCAAGGGAAATACCCCACTGCTCCTGAATCGTCGGGAGGGCCGGGAGATACATATCCGTAGACAAGGCGGGAAAAGCCGCCAACATAGTGATGAAAAGAAAATTTGGCATAACGGTAGAGTTGTTAAATTAAATAATGAATTATCGATTCAGATAAAAAGCGGAAATTTTAAATAGGGAAAATGCTGGCTGGTCAGAACCGGAGATGTGAATATCTGATAATAGGCCCGCTCGCACAGCAGGTCAACTGTTAATCAACAGTCATAAACATTTCTTAATATTTATATACAAACAACATAAAAACCTTAAATAAATAGACATACGCTATTTAATAAGCACAAATTAAAACATCGTTTGAAATACTGCTTGACTCTTTTATAAACGAACCATACAAGGCTTAAAACAGCGTTTTAATAGTTATTGAGGAAATACATGAGCGATCAAACTACCAAACACAGGATATTGGAAGCCGCCAGCCGGGTCTTCTGCGAAAAAGGTTTTAAATCCACCACCGTGCGTGACATCTGCGCTGAAGCTGATGCCAATGTGGCGGCTATAAACTACCACTTCGGTGATAAGCGCAAACTTTACTATAAAGTCCTGCAACTCTGGATGGACCAATCCATGAAGCACTACACCATGTTGGATGAATCCGTTCTGGCACTGCCACCCGAACAAAAACTCAGGCTCTACGTACGCAATGAGCTTCTTCCGCTATGTACCTATGATGATCCCGAGCGATTGAAGAAACGTCAGATCAGGCTCCTCCTTGAAGAATATGTTTCCGAGGATTGCGACCCGGATCTTTTCAAGTGCCATGAGCAGATTGAAGAAAAAGTACTGTTCCCTCTGATCAAGGAACTGATCGAACCGGTAAATGACCCCAAAATTCTGGAACAGGCCTGCATGGCCGCCAGCGGAGTCATTGTCCACCACTTCCTGATGATCATCCATTACCCGGAAGGGGAGATCAATTCCGAAGAGCAGCTGGAATTCATGATCGATTTCTACACCACCTTCATACTTGGTTCCCTGAAAGCCATTAAGGAAAAATACCATGCAGAATAGACACTTAGTCCCCTTCATACTGGGAATACTGATTTTATCCCTTTGCGGCTGCAATTCTGATCCCAAAACCGAAGCCAGCGCAGCTGCACCGGAAAAAGCAGTACGCGTAAGCGTGGTTGAAGTCACTCCGGTGACCATTCAGGATATGCTCACCCTGCCCGGAGAAACAGCACCGGACAAAGACGTCTGCGTATCTTCTGAATCCGCCGGGACTGTAGTCTGGCTGGGCGTGAAAGAAGGTGACACAGTCCGCAAAGGGCAGCTCATCGCCCGCTTGGACGGAGCATCCAGCGGAGCGAAATTCGACCGCGCCAAGGCCGCCAAAAGACTCGCCGCCGAACAGCTGCGCCGCCGCAAAGAACTGCTCAACAAAGGCGTGCTTGCGCAGGAAGAATACGACCAGATCAAAGCCGAACTGGATCAGAGCGAAGCTTCGCTCAAAGAAATGCAGGTCAACGTGGAATACGGCATCGTGCGCGCACCCATCGCCGGTGTTATCAACAAGCGTTACATCGACCGTGGCGAACGCCTTGAAGTAGGTTCCAATGTCGTTGATATCGTGGATTCTTCCACCATCAAAACTTACATCAACGTGCCGGAAATGGATATTTCCTACATAAAAAAAGGCCAGCAGGTAGCTGTTTCCGTTGACGCCCTGCCCGGTAAAATATGGGAAGGGGTAATTGATTTCGTATCCTACAAAGCAGACCGTTTCTCCAAGACTTTTGAGGTAAAGGTACTCACTGATAATAAAGACGGCGAAATCCGCGCCGGGATGCTGGCCCGCGTTTCCCTGCTGCGCCGCACAGTTAAAAATGCGCTAACCACCCCTCTTTCCGCCATTATCAATCAAGGCGGAGAACGGATCATCTACGTGGAAAAAGACGGTCTGGCTCAGGTTAGAACCATTGAACTGGGAGTTATCGACGGCGACCGCGCCCAGATCACCAAAGGGCTTGAAGCCGGAGAAAAGCTTATCACCGCCGGGCATACCATGGTTGAAGACGGCATGAAGGTGGTGACCAAGTGATTATAAACAAGGCAGCACTGAACAGGCAGTCCACCGTAATGGTTCTGCTTGTCTTCATCATTATTGCCGGGATTTCGAGCTATGCCTCACTTCCCCGTGAAAGCGACCCGGACATCACCATCCCCTACATCTTTGTGCAGACAAACTTTGAAGGGGTGGCCCCGGAGGACATGGAAACTCTTATCACCATGCCCATCGAGCGTAAGCTCAAAGGACTTTCAGGAACCAAGGAGATTTCATCCATTTCCGATGACGGTGTATCCATCATCAAGGTCGAATTCAACCCCGATGTGGATATTGACGATGCCCTGCAAAAAGTCCGCGACAAGGTGGATCAGGCCAAGCCGGACCTGCCGGGAGACCTGCCCGATGAACCGGTAATCAACGAGGTCAACCTTTCGGAACAACCTATCCTGAACGTAGTCCTCTCCGGGCCGTTTTCCTTGAAACGGCTGAAGGTCTTCGCCGAACAGCTTGAAGACCGCATTGAATCGGTACAGGGTGTGCTCGATGCCAAGATCATCGGTGGACTGGAACGTGAGATTCACGTGGAGTTCGATATGGACCGCGTGACCTTTTACAATATCCCCATTTCCAGCCTGCTCAATGCGCTGAAAAACGCCAACGTCAACACCCCCGGCGGATCGGTTGAAATCGGCACATCCAAATACCTCGTGCGTGTACCGGAAGATTTCAAGCACCCGGACGAAATTGATAAAATCGTAGTTTACGAAAAGGATGGCCGTCCCATCTACCTGCGCGACATCGCCACCATCCGTGACCACTACAAAGACCCGACCTCCAAAAGCCGCTTCAACGGAATCCAGAGTGTGACCATTGAAGTCAAAAAGAGGGCCGGGGAAAACATCATTCGTATCATCGATACAACCAAGCAGATTATCAGGGAAGAACAGCAGGTCTTGCCGCCGACCCTGAAAATCAACCTGACTGCGGACAAATCCGACGAAATACGCCAAATGGTTGCCGATCTGCAGAACAACATCATCAGCGGACTGCTACTGGTACTCATCGTAGTATTCGCTTTCATCGGCGGACGCTCCGCCCTGTTCGTCTCGCTGGCAATTCCGCTGTCCATGATGATTACCTTTACCGTGCTGGAGATATTCTCCTACACCCTGAACATGGTTATCCTCTTCTCGCTGATCCTTAGCCTCGGCATGCTGGTGGATAACGGTATTGTTGTAGTTGAAAACATCTACCGCCATATGGGCATGGGTAAATCCCGCTATCAGGCGGCAATGGATGCCACCGACGAAGTTGCATGGCCTGTAATCGCCTCTACCCTGACCACCGTCGGAGCATTCTTCCCAATGATTTTCTGGCCCGGAATCATGGGTGAATTCATGAGCTACCTGCCCATCACCGTTATCATCGCCCTCATTGCGTCTCTCTTTGTGGCACTGGTCATCAACCCCGTGCTCTCGGCAAAATTTCAGGATGTGCCCAAGCTGGGTAAAAACGCCAAGCCCGGTTTCATCGACCGCATGATGGAAACACTCAAGAACATCTACCGCCCCATTCTCGAATGGTCGCTGGACCACAGGCTGCTGGTAGTGCTCTTCTCTTTCGGCTTCCTAATAGCATCCACGGTCAGCTTCGGGATGTTCGGGCGCGGGGTGGAATTCCTGCCCAAAACCGAACCCAAACGTTCTGACGTAAAGATCAAGGCTCCGGTAGGAACCAACCTTGAAGCTTCGGACCAGTTTGTGAAAGTGGTCGAAAAGATCGCCTCCGAATACCCGGACATTGAATACATAATCGCAAACACCGGGGAATCCGGGCAATCCGATGAAATCGGGACCAACTACAGTCTCGTGAAGCTTGATTACCTGGATATTCAGGACCGCAGCAGACCCTCATCAGAAATAACAAACGAGATCCGCGACCGCTTGCAGAACTCCATCCGGGGAGCGGAAGTACGTGCCGAACCGGAAAAGATGGGTCCGCCCACAGGCAGTGCCATCAATATGGAAATATACGGCAAAGACCTGCGCAAGCTGGGAGCAATCACGGCTTCATTCAAGCGCACCATCAAGAACATCCCCGGACTTGTAGACCTTAAAGACAACTTCATATCCGCCAAGCCCGAAATCCGCGTGGATGTGGACAAGGAAAAAGCCGCGATTATGGGCCTCGATGCATTCACCATCGCGCAAGCAGTAAAAACCGCCATCAATGGTTTCAAAGTCGGGGTCTACCGTGAAGGCAAGGACGAATATGACATCGTTGCCCGTCTGCCCAAGCATAACCGCGATTCCCTCGAAGACATCCGCCGAATCACCGTATCCGGTCCCAAAGGAGAGCCGATCCCCATCACAAGCCTTGCTGATGTGACCATGGGCGGGGGCTTAGGCGGCATCAACCGTATCGACCAGAAACGGGTGGTTACCATCTCCGCAGATGTGTCCGGGCGTCTGGCAGAAGAAGTCATCGCCGATATCAATACTGCGGTATCTTCAATCAAGCTGCCGCGCGGTTACTCATACAAATTCACCGGGGAACAGGAAGAACAGGCCAAGGCCTCCGCATTTCTTGAAAAAGCATTTGCCGGAGCACTATTCCTGATCTTCATAGTGCTGGTCACCCAGTTCAACTCCATTGCCACACCGTTCATCATCCTGACTGCGGTAATACTCTCCCTCGGCGGGGTAATGGTCGGCCTGCTGATTACCGGGACTGCATTCGGGGTCATCATGACCGGGGTCGGGGTGCTCAGTCTCGCCGGGGTCGTTGTCAACAACGCCATCGTACTAATCGACTACTTCGAGCAACTCAAAGAACAGGGACGCACAGCCCGCGAAGCACTCATAGAAGCCGGTTTGACCCGCTTCCGTCCGGTACTGCTGACCGCAATCACCACCGTACTCGGCCTCATTCCCATGGCAACCGGAATCAGCTTCGACTTCATCAACATGCGACTCGACATGGGTAGTGAAACCTCACAGTGGTGGGGACCGATGGCTGTTGCTGTTATCTTCGGTCTGGCCATCGCCACCGTGCTTACGCTGGTCGTCGTACCCACGCTCTGCTCCCTGCAGGAAAGCTGGAAAGAACGGTCCGCAAAACGCAAGGCCGCAAAACTTGCCGCACAGGCCACGAATTAGACAAAAGTATGAGGAGTAATCACACTTTGTCCGTTAGATTCATTGTTATGGATTTCAAGGACAGAACTAAGAAATGAAAAAAGCAATACTTTATACATTCGCACTGCTGGCAGCGGCCGGGATTCTCATAGGAATCCCGGCCTGCTCCAAAATGGGGCGCGCCCCTTCCATTGAGGAAAGCACCATGTTTGAAAAATCAGCCAATTTCCGGAACGGAACCTTCACCAACGCGCATCCGGTAAAAATGACTGTCGAAGACTTCACCTTTGCCAAGACGCTGAACTTCTTCTTTGACCTCAGCCGCAAGCCCAAGGAAACTTTTCCCTTCCAGCTACTCACCGGAAATTCCTTCCCCGCAACTCCCGCAGAATTGCAGGTGGCATGGCTGGGTCATTCGTCCATGGTCCTCGACATCGACGGAATACGGCTGCTCATCGATCCCGTTTTCGGCAATGCTTCACCTGTACCGTTCACGGTCAACCGTTTCCAGCCTTCGCCCATTGAACGCGAAGAGCTTCCCGAACTGGACGCGGTAGTAATCTCCCACGACCATTACGACCATCTGGAAATGTCCACCATCAAGTTCCTTGCACCAAGGGTGAAGCTGTTCATTGTGCCGCTCGGTGTCGGATCACACCTGCGTAAATGGGGCTGCAAACCGGAGCAGATCGTCGAACTCAACTGGGATGAATCGATAATCATCAAAGATGTAGAGATCATCTCCGCGCCCACGCAGCATTTCTCGGGTCGTGGGCTTGGCGACAGAAACAAGACCCTCTGGGCTTCCTATATCTTCAAAGGCGAGCGTCACCGTGCCTACTATACCGGAGACGGCGGTTACGATGACCGCTTCAAAAAAATCGGAGAAAAATACGGCCCGTTCGACCTGACCATGGTCGAGTCCGGGGCTTACGATAAATCATGGCATAACGTTCACATGCTGCCCGAAGAATCAGTTCAGGCGCATATCGAACTGCGTGGGAAATACATGCTGCCCGTTCACTGGGGAGCATACGATCTCGCCTTTCATAAATGGGATGAGCCCATCCGCAGAGTCTCCGCTCTGGCAGCAGAACAAGGGATTAATCTGCTGACCCCGCAGATGGGCGAGTTCTGTATCCCCGGCACAAGCCACCACACCACATGGTGGGAACCTGCCGAGAATCAGAAATTAGCTGTTGCTAATTAATTTTATGCCTCCGGCGGCTGGGGAAGGGGAGAAACCCTTTTGCTAACGCCCAAAAGGGTTTCTCCCCTTCCCCAGACCCCATCCCCTCTTCCCAAAAGACGTTTTAATAAGCTGTCGCCTTTGATTTTTACAACACGATCTTCGATTAAAAGAGCGGCGAAGCTTAATAAAAAATTTTGAAGTGTCCAGAGAAACTTTTCCCAAAAGTTTCTTGGCCGCCGGAGGCATCTTAAATTAACAAAGCTTCGCGCCTAACGGCACTTCCTTATCAGGCACGCACAGTGCAACTTCGCCGTTTTCATTATGAAATCCGGTCACAAGACACTCGGACATGAACGGTCCGATCTGTTTTTTGGGGAAATTAACCACTCCGACTACGAGCTTGCCGGGCAGTTCTTCTACTGAATAGAGTTTTGTAATCTGGGCACTTGATTTACGCATGCCGATTTCCGGCCCGAAATCAATGTGCAATTTGTAGGCAGGAACGCGGGCTTCTGCAAAAACACGGGCCTCGACAATCTTTCCGACCCTGATTTCCACTTTTTCAAAATCATCCCATTCAATTGTATTCATTATTTACTCCTCGAGAAATTGTTTTCGTGAGAAGAAAATAGACATATTCAATTTATGAATATTGAATAAAATTGACATGGAAGCGGATTTAAAAATCAAGCCGGCGAAACTTAATAAAAGTTTTAGGAAAGTCCAGAGAACCCTTTTTCAAAAGGGTTCTTTGGCCGCCGGAGGCAAACTCTTTCATTCTTAAAAGCGCGGCAGCGCATCAAATTGCCTTTTGATATTTCCGCGGAGTAAGGCCGTATCTGTTTTTGAACAGACGAGTCAGGTGACTCTGGTCGGAGAAGCCGCACTGAATCGCGGCATCTGCAATATCAGCTTTGGCAGCCAGCAGAGCACGCGCCTTTTCGAGCCGCAATTGGATAAGAAAAGAATGCGGCGGCAGCCCTTTATGGCTGCGAAAAATGCGGATCAAGTGAAATTCAGTGCATCCAACCAGCTCGGCAAGTTCGGCAAGGGACAAGTTTCTGTCAATGTGGGCATGCAGGAATTCGATGACAGTTGCGACCCGTTTGTCTTCGCTGCCGGGTGAGATCTCTTTGTCGTCAACATTCTTGTACAGCCCGGAAAGCACGGAAAGGATTGATTCATCGGTTTGCAGTGTTTCACCGGGATTCAGGAGTAGGTTATGCAGAGAAGAGTGAGCCGACCAGAGTTTTTTATTTTCAATCAGATTGTTGCGAAATGGCGAGGACGCGTTTTCTCTGCCGAGCAATTTCAGGTTCAGGGAACGGACAAATGTTTCTGAAAAATAGAAACTGCGTAAATGACGTCTCTCGGTGCAGCAAGGGCTGTTTGAATGAATGGTTTCCGGCTCGATAATGCTGATGGAACCGGGCTGCAGGATGTCAGAATTTCCCTGCAAAAGATAATTTTCACCGGCCTCGGAATTAAGCCAGAGTACATATCCATCATGCAGGTGTTTTTTGAATTCACGCCCACTGCTGCATGAAAGTACTTCCAGCCCCTCAACGGGCGAAGAATAAATCAGCTTATCGTCAGTTTTCATATCATCGTATCAGGCTGCCCTGCTAGCTGGAATCAAGGGAAGACAGGGTTGTTTCAAGCTGGCTCTCCATACCGGAATAATAAGCCAGCATTGTATCAAGTGCGGAATACTTTTCTTCCAGCCGGGTCTTGTATGCATCCAAACGGGCCTCTTCATCATAAATATCACTTTCAAGCTTGGAGGTAAGGTCCTCATAACTTGCGGAAAGCAGGGGCAGGCTCCCGGTTGAAACATCAGTCAGTGCCGCGCAAAGGTCACCCATTTGTCCGCACTTGCCTTGCTTAACTGTAACTTTGCTGGAATATGATCCATCCGTCAAATCGGAAACTTCCAGAAAAAGACCGTTCGCACCGCTGTCATTTCCGGCCAGAATGGTGTTGCCATCAATAAACATCTCCTTGCCGTCAATGGTTGCCGATGTAATAAAACCGCCTGAGACAGTGTACTCCACATCATACTCCCCGGCAGACGTCAGCCCGGCAATGGTGGAAATAACCTTAAGGTCTGAGCTGTCCGTTTCAGCTTCCCCGTTTGCGGCAAAAAGCATGGCTACGGATTTCGGGTCCTCGGCGAGCGCATCTTCCAGCTCTTCATAGTCGATTGTCAACTGCCCGAAGGTGGATGAACCTTCTTCACTGTCTGTGGTAATACCAAGCGACGAAAGCGAGGCGAACTTGTCCCCCTTTCCGGTTTCGCTATCGTAATATTGAAAACCAAGTCCGGCTGAAGCGAGAACATCTTTTATGGAATTGTAAACCAGATCCAGTGTGGCATCTTTGATATAAACCGTATCCGAAGAATCATCTCCGTCAGAGAGTTCTCCGGTTACATCCAGCAGATCATAAAGCAGCTGGTTGACCTCAGTAACAAATTCTTCGATGGTCTCGACCATAGCGTCGGTATCATAGGAAACTCCAAGATGAATACCTTCGGAATCAGTAGTAGCATTCAGGGTCAGTGTCATACTGTCGATGACATCATCAACAGTGTTGGAACTCCTTTCGATCCATTCATCAGCACCGGACGGGAATCCATCCACTTTCATCCGGCAATTCTGCGCGGGCTGGGTGTTGCTGAATGAAGATGCAGAATAGCCGTCAATGGCACTCAGGTCAGTCAAAACGATAGCATTATCAGCCCCGGTTTCATGCCCGCTGAGCTTAAGATAGTAATTACTGCCGTCACTGATCAGGGAAGCCTGAATCTTGTTATCGAAATCCGGGTCGCTGTTGATCTGGTCCACCAGTTCCTGCGCGGTAGTCCCGGCCTCTACATCCATTGTGATGTCCTCCCCGGCATAGGACAGGGTGATGGTAGAATCAGTTGAAATAATTTCCTGATCGGAACTGGAGATAGCCATGCCTTCGGAAATCCAGACATCTTTCTGGGCCAGCTGGTTTACGACTACGTTGTAAGAATCCTCGGTAGCTCCGTCCTCGATGGAAGCCTGAACCTCTCCATCCCCGGTCGTTGCCACGGTATAGGCCAGAAACTCATCCATCTCATCTATGCCCTGCAATGAGGCGGAAAGTGTCAGCACTTCGGTATTCAAAGCATCCAGAAGCGACGTGATTGCTTCCGCCTCTTCCAGATCCTCCTTGTACTGATCCAGCTCATAACTCTCAGCCTCTACGGACGCTTCAATAAGATCGGTCCAGTCCGTACCGTCGCCAAGACCATTGATTGTGAACCCGCCAGAGGTTGTGTTGGACTGGTAAGTGCCAGTTGAAACGGATGAGATTGCCATGATTCATGTCTCCGTAATGAAATATTAATCTTTATTTCCAGATTAAGTTTAGATTTAATCTAGACTAATAACCCTAAAGATAATTCATGATCGACATGCCGATCACATCGGAAGTTGAACTGAGTACCGCCTGATAAATGTACTCTGCCCGGCTGAGTTCGATGGTCAATTGTGCGCTGTCCGCGTCTTCCTCGTCGCTGATAGCGGACGCCACTCGCTCGCGGGTCAGGGCTAGACTCTGCCCGGTAAAATCCGCCTTTTCCTCACGCGCCCCGATATTGGATGTTTCAATGAGCATATTGTTGTAGCCGTCGTTAATAGTCTCAAGGGTCTTAGCCGTGCCCCCCTCATCCCCGATCCACATGAAAGCGATGGCGTCACTCATGGCTTCGAACATGTTCGGTTCCGGGTAAGGCAGCCCGGTTGACGGGTCCACTCCGCCGAAAATATCGCTGCCGGCAGAATTGACCTCCAGCTCGGTACTCTCTGAAATATTCACCGCCATGGCTTCATCGGCCCCGTTGTATTGCAGGGAATTACGAACCACGAACTGACTTCCGGCCCTCTCTTCAGAATCAAAAGCCTTGACCGCTGTGCCTGCGTTCATTTCTACCGATATGTCACCAAGTTCCATGGTCGTATCCGGCGGTATAGCCATACTATCCATAGTTCCGGTCAGCCATGTGCTGCCGCCGTCAAGGGAGTAGCGGTAATCAACGGAGTCTGTACCGATGGTCCCGCCGGAGGTGAATTCCACGATAACCGGGTTATCCAGCTCACCGCTGAAGGAAGCGAAATCGCTCTTCGCCGGGCTGTCCCCGGTCACCGTCACGCCGGGCACATATTCATAAGGTGCGGTATCTGTGGCTTCACCGGAAAAAAGATAATCATCGCCCATCTCGGAGTTGGCGATGGCCAGCATAGAATCCTGATAGCCCATCATGTTCACTGCCATGGACTGCTGCTGGTCGTCGGTGTAGGTTCCGGTGGCCCCCTGCTCCACCTGTTCGCGGGCGGAAATCATCACTTCACTGGCTTCACCGAGCAGCCCGTCAGCAGTCCCCAGCAGACTTCCGGCATACTGGGTGTTGCTATAGTAATCCGCAAGATTCCGGTCATAGCTGCGCAGGTTGACAACATTGCCCATACCCGCAGGATCATCCGAGGGAGCATTAATTTTCTTCTGGCTGGCGACCTGATCATTGACATTCATATAATCAGAAAGAGACCTGCTGACACCGGACATGCATTGATTGTAAATCTGTGAAGTACTTACTCTCATGTTTGACTCCTCCCCATTAAACGATACCCAGAATGGTATCGATCATCTCGCGGGTTACGGAAATAATCTGGCAGGCCGCTTCATATTGCTGCTGTGATTTGGTCAGGTTGACCAACTCCTCATCCACATTGACCCCGCTGACTGATTCCTGCTGGTCTGCATAAATCTGGGCAGCGGCGGTATCGCAGACAACCTGAGTCTCGGCCTTGGACGCTGCGGCTCCCACATCCGCAACTATGGCTGCGAGATATTCACTAAGCGTGCTGTTCGTTGCTGACGATCCCTCACCTATTGATACGGTCTCATTCAGCAAATCGTTTATGGACTTGGCAGTATCGTTACTCCCGGAGGAAACAGTTCCGTCAGATTCAACCTGACCGGCATTAAGATGCGAGGGATCATCGGCAACGTAACTATTCACTCCTATATCCGCAGCTGAACTGCCGTCGAAAAACGTATTCACTCCGGCAGCAGCCAGAAAACCGGAATTGTCTTCCCCGAACTGGAAAGATGTATCCCCTGCGGCCTCAATGACAAGCTCTCCGTCGGAATTTACCGAAGCAGTCAAACTCCCGCCGAAAGCCGCATTGATATCCGCAACCACGTCATCCATTGAATCAGTGGCAGGGTCGATGCTGATTACCGAACTTCCGGTCACATTACCGTCTGCGTCATAGGTATAAATGGTGAATTCGCCGGAAGTGATTTTGTCCGCGTACTCCAAACCGCTGTTTGAGAGGGCTGCGGTCTGGTCGTCCACTCCGTAAGTCCCTTCAACGGAAGTATGCGGTTCCAAACCTGCGCCCTGCGAATGGGCCACGTTGGTTTCCCAGATCAAAGCCGAGGCGTACTCATCAAGGCTGTCCAGAGTCGGCTGGATATATTCATCGCGAGTGGTAAACAGTCCGGCGATTGAGCCGCTGTCGGTGCGGCCGGAAACCGGATCACCGCTTTCATCATTCATGGGTGTGATATCTATCAGTGCCCCGGAGCCGCTTTCCCAAAACAGCCCGCTCTTCGAAGTTTCATCATCGTAAGCCACAGCCAGATGATGGGTTTCACCGCCCTCAACCAGCGGTTGACCTGTTTCAGTATATATTTTGGTAGTGCCGTCGCTGTTGTTGAGCACCTCCACCCCGATGAGTTCATCCAGTTCGCGAATGGCCTGATCACGTTTAGCAGCAAGTTCATAATTATTCGGGTTGGCTCCGATCTGCTCATTAAGCAAGGCAATTGAATCAATCAATTCATTGGCACTACCGACCTGATCTATAATCTCCGATTCCACACTGGCGGACATATCCTTGAGTTCAGAAGCCGTGGAGTTCAACAGATAGATCAGGGAATCAGCTTCACCAAGCAGGGCTTCACGCTCTGCCAGAGAGTCCGGGTAAGTGGAAAGCCCGTTCCAACTGCTCAGGAATTCATCCAGTGCCGCCGCCAGCCCTTCGCCTTCACTCTGATTGAAGATGGAATCCATCTGGGCAAGGTATCTGGCTTGCGCCTCGCTGGAGGCAAGATCTGCCGAGGCCGCAAGATACTGCTTCTCAATGAAACTGTCCCAATTGGCAAGAATATCGACAATATCCGCGCCTGATCCCAGACTGTTACCATTAACAGAAATATTGCCCAAGCTGTCATAAACAGCATCCGCACGGCGATACCCTTGAGTCTCGGCGTTAGCTATGTTGTTACTGGTCGTGTTGATCGAAATCTGTGCATTAGACAGTGCTCTCTGACCTATGGACATTGCATTTGTTAAACTCATGTTGATGCCTCCGGCGGCTCTCCGAGGGCCAAAGAAACTTTTTGGAAAAAGTTTCTCTGGACTCTTCAAAAACTTTTATTCAGCTTCGCTGCCCAACTTCGTCAGGCCGTCATACTTTATGCGAAGCGACGAAGCCCTATTAAAAAGTTTGGGATTCTTAAACCCTTTTCAAAGGGTTTAAGGCCCCCGGCAGGGCCGCCGGAGGCATGCCTTAATTAACTCTTTAATGAAATCGCGGTCTGCAACAGGGTATCTGCGGTGGTTACGACCTTACTGTTGGCCTGATACGAGGACTGAATGATAATCAGCTCTGTCATCTGTGAAGCGAGGTCCACGTTTGAAGCTTCAAGGGCATTGGAAACCACGGAACCGAACCCTGCAGTCCCGGCGGTTCCGATTACAGCTTCACCTGAATCAGTAGTTGCCCGGAACAGGGTTCCCCCTTCTGCTCTTAGGCCGCCTTCGTTTGTGAAATCTGCAAGACCGAGCTGGAATAATTCTATGGATTGGCTGTTGGAATAGTTACCGATCAAAATTCCGTTCTCATCCACTCCCACTGAAACAAGTGATCCAGTGGGATATCCATCCTGTGAGACACTGTAGGTTGCTGAGGAACTGTCGCTGTAACTGGTGGTGGCTCCATTTTCCAGAGTGTATTCGCTGAATGAAGGCAGATCTGAATAATCGGTGGCTGCGGTTATGTCTCCGAGGGTATTAACACCACCGGAAGTATCCCAAGTTCTGTTATCACTTGATAAGCCCAAGTTAATCGCCACATTCTGTCCGGTGGCACTTCCGGTAAAGTTGAGATTTACTTCCGGATAACCTTCGGGACTGAGATCTGCCAGCTCCCACTGTGATGCATCCTTGGTGTCTGCGGAGGTAGCCGTATCGGAAAGAGTAAAGGCGGTCATGGAAGTCATCTGTCCTTCAGAATTGAAAGTCAGGGTTCCTGTCATGGCCAGTCCGGCTCCGCTGGTAGTGTTCATGTCCACACCGTCAGCGGTGGAACGCATGTCATCTGCACTGTCATAGGCCGCAACGTATTCCCAGACGATATTACCGTCGGCATCCACGTCTACCGGGTCCAGATAATAAGTCATATCGTGAGCGGAACCGTTTTCATCGTAGACGGTCATGGTGGTGGAATAGCTGTAGAGGGAATCATCCAGCGGCGGATTCTGGGTTCCGTCATAAAGCTCGAAGAGAGAGGTGTAGGGGTTGGCAGTCTGGGCCTCGTCCTCACTCTGGGAATCAAGGTTCAGGGTCAGACTCATCTCGGTTGTAGCCTTGGGCGGAGACTGGGACTGGTCCAGCTGGATAGTGGTCAGGGAGCCTGAAGCCGTGCCGTCTTCAATGGCCCAGCCCTGAACCTGATTGCCGTAGGGGTCGACTAGAAAGCCGTCCCTATCAAAATCGAAATTACCGGCACGGGTGTAGTAGGTGGTGCTGGTGTCAGGGTCTACCACTACGAAATAGCCATCACCGTTCAGGGCCAGATTGGTGGAAATGCTGGAACTGTCGTAGGAACCCTGAGTAAAATTGGTGTTGATGGTGGAAACCCCGGCCCCGTTACCGACCCGGGAGAAGCCGCTTCCGGTGGTGAGCGAGGAATAGAAAACATCTTCAAAAACCGCATCTCCGCCTTTGAATCCCACAGTCGACGAGTTTGCGATGTTGTTGGAAACAACTGACGTTGCCAGAGAGTTAACATAAAGACCTGAAATTCCGGTATAAAGAGAACTTGTGATACCCATTTTTTGCTCCTGCGTTATTAAATTTATTTAAATGAAGGAAACTTCGGTGATGGAAACTTCACGTCCGTCGTCAAGAGTGAGGGTTACGTTGCCGGAGTCATCCTGACTCACGGCAGTGATAGTTCCGACAGACTGAATGTAGATCTCAACGGATGCGTCATTCCCGTCAGTGGCAAAAGCCATTGCGGTGTAGGTTCCATCCGATTCTATGTTGGCACTGTTAAGAATAGTCTCGCCGGAAATCTCATGTTCTCCGGCTTCAAAATCGCTTAAGTAGATCGTGTCCACGAGGGTTCCTTCAGAATCGTAAATATTAAGGCCGACGGTTGCGGCATCATCCTGAAGGTCGATGGTCACGCCGCTGGCTTCGCCGTTCTCCACATTGATAACCCCGCCATCAGCCATAACCTGTTCGCCGATGTATCCGGAGGTGCTTAATGCGGAGAGGGCATGCAGCTGGTTTATGATCGTTTCCAGATTCGCATTCTGCTCCACATCTTCATCAAGCATGGAATAATTGGTCATCTGATTGATCATTTCAGTGTTATCAACAGGGTTTGTGGGGTCCTGATATGCCAGCTGGGTGGTCAGCAGGGTCAGAAAATCAACCTGATCAAGCGACGTATTATCGTTGCTCGTGGAGGTTGTGTTCGTAGTGGAATCCGATCCGGTTAAGCCACTGTAGTAGTTGGTGGTATCTACACTCATGATACGAACCTCCGCTTGTCTGCTGCGGAAAAGTGGCGGCGGAGTTTTTGAATGGCCTGATGTTTGATGCAGCGCACCGTACAGGAAGTGATCCCTAACTGTTCCGCGACTTCAACAGCGTTTAAATCTCCCCAGAAAATCATCCTGACCACTTCCTTCTGTCTTTTGGATAGGATTTCTTCAGGGAAGTTGAAGTCTATTGTTTCATTTTCTATCTCTGAGATTTCTTCAAGATCATCTACATTAATATATAAAAAATTATTTCTTCTCATATAATCAACAGCAACAGAACGACTTATGATGTACAGCCAAGTATTGAGAGAACTTTTTTCAGAAGAATATCGAGAAATATAATCATTTTTAATGATCTTTAATGCTACTTCTTGACAAACCTCATCAACATCACTGTCAGTAGTAGAAATATACTTTGTGAATAAAAATTTTCTGACTACGTTTTTAATAAAATTACGATTGTCTTTAAAAAAAACACTGCTATCATAATTCGATTTGTAATCTGCACTCTCTTTAATGTATGTGTTCATAATGCCTCCTGCTGCTATAAATTGAGCAACATGCATTCCTGACAACATTAAAATAGAGATGAATTACATAGAGAATGAATCAGAATTCATTTAAGAAAAATTAAAATCCTTCAGGATAATTAACGGAAAAAGCCTAAAATTAAGGCTTCTTAATCCCTAAAAATGAGTTTTGGAGGCAGTAGGAACTTTTGACAGCTCCAAACAGATGGGGGGAACTATTTACCGGAAACAAATGCCCGGCTAAGAACGCCAACAAGCTGCAATCCTAAGAAAAACAAAGACGGCAGGCTTAATCAGACTAAAAAAAAGGCCCGGATGAACCGGACCTTAAATACTCGGGCTGATTTGACTTACTAGCCGATGAGTGACAATGCCATCTGGGGAAGGGAGTTGGCCTGTGCCAGCATGGAAACTGCGGACTGGGTGATAATCTGCTGCTTGGAGTAGTTGGTCATTTCGGTTGCAACGTCTACGTCTGAGATCTGAGATTCAGCGGCCTGCAGGTTTTCACCCTGAATCTCGAGGTTGGAAATAGTTGCATCAAGCCTGTTTTCAAGTGCACCAAGATTCGCCCTGACCTTATCCTTGGAAACAATGGCCTGATCCAATGCGGCGAGCGAAGCCTGCGCTGCTTCCTGGGTGGAAACAGCAAAACCGGCATCCTCAGCACTCTGGTTACCGATACCCAGTGCAGATGCGGTGCAGGTTCCGATTTCAACATCATACTTATCCTCTGCACTGTCGTTACCTGTTCCGAAGTGAATGGTAACAGCATTATCACCGGAGCAGTTACCGTTAAGCAGATAGATTCCGTTGAAGTCGGTTGCACTGGCAATTCGGGTAATTTCAGAGGCCATGGCCTGATACTCACTGTCGATAAGTCCACGCTGGTCTGAGGTGTAAGTACCGGTTGCGGCTTGTTCCGCCAGTTCCTTCATTCGAATGAGCTTTTCATCGATTACGCCCAGTGCGCCGTCAGCGGTCTGGATCATGGATATACCGTCGTTGGCATTTCGCACACCCTGCTGCAGTGTCGAGACATCGGAACGCATAAGTTCACGAACAGCCAGACCTGCTGCATCATCTGCTGCAGAATTGACACGCAAACCTGATGACATCTTCTCTGTGGAAGACCCCAGAGCCTTGTATGCATCATTCAAGTGGCGAGCAGTGGAATTCGCAACGGTATTGTTATTGATTACTAAAGACATAAAAACCTCCGTGTTGTATCGTACATCCTTGCACTTTCAGCAGATGACCGATTCACCTGCTTTTACAAGTTTATACGCAGCGGAGGTAGAGAACGTTTATATAGGAAATATTTTCACCACATCGCAAGAACTCAATACTATAGAAATTTTTTCTTTTCCTTAAGCTTTCTTAATGTATTTAACATTTATTTACACGAAACTTATTTGCTTATTCCTTCTGAACACATAATATAAATTTCAGGAGAACATTATGAATAAAATACTTCTTATCGACGACGACCCGGAAATGGGGGAACTTTTATCCACCTATCTGGACGGAGAAGGCTACAGCCTGCATCACAAGTGCACTGCAAAGGAGGGCCTTAAGGCATTCGGCAACGGGGAATACAGCCTCGTCCTGCTGGATATTGTCCTGCCTGACATCAGTGGGTTGAACGTACTGGAGAAAATCAGGCTGAATTCAACTGTCCCGGTCATTATGCTAACCGGTAAAGGAGATGAGGTTGACAGGGTAGTTGGCCTTGAAATGGGAGCAGACGACTACATCTGCAAACCTTTCCCGCTCCGCGAACTGCTGGCCCGCATGCGCGCCTCCCTGCGCCGCTGCTACATGTCTCCGCAATCCCCGAGCATCACCCCCACCTCCAAAGGAAATATCAAAGTGGGCGGATTGGACATCAATCTTGATTCCCATTCAATTCAGGTCAAAGGTATCGACACCCACTTCACTGCCGCTGAATTCAGCATAATAGAACATCTGGCCGCCAGTTGCGGCAAACTCATTGAACGTGACGAACTGATGGAGATTGCCCTCGGCAGGACCGCCGACTTCGACGACTACGTGCTCAACGTACACATGAGTAACCTGCGCCGCAAAATCGGCGACTCCGTTTCAATCAAAACAATCCGTGGACGCGGATATATGATGACCGCGAGGAATCAGGCCGAAGCATGATCCGGTTGCGGTTGGCAGTTGTTGCCCTCTCTCTTCTTATTCTGACCACGCTGGTCGGGATATCGCCATGTTTTGCAGCAGACAAGGATGTCTCTGCGGAACTGGAAAACCTTGACCTTGAAGACCTGCTGCAGGTTGAAATGGTCTCCCCTTCCGAACGCAAGCAATCACTTGAAAACATAGCCGGTTCATACACCATCCTCACTGAAGAGGACATCAAATGCAGCGGGGCCAGATCGGTCCCTGAAGCCCTGCGCACTGTTCCCGGTGTAATTGTTACCCGCACCGACACTGACAAGTGGGCCATAGGGGTCAGGGGATTCTCAGGCATGTTCAACAGCAAGCAACTCATTCTTGTGGACAACCGCCCGATCACCTCGCCCTATTTCCACGGAGTTATCTGGTCCAGCCAGAACCTGCCCATCCAGCAGGTAAAACGCATCGAAGTCATCCGTGGCCCGTGGACCAGTCTCTGGGGCTCCGAATCATTCAACGGTGTCATCAACATCATCACCAAATCCGCATCAGAACTGCAGGGCAACCAGAGCGTCACCACCGCCGGAACAGACGGAGTAAGCCAGTATCTTCGTAAGGGCGTTAATATTTCCGAAAACGCAACAATGGCCGTTTTTGCCCAAGGCGTATACGAGCAAGGAAAGAACTACCGCATTCGGGGGCACAATGAAAAAGGTTCCACCGACTGGGTAACCGGAAACGGTGGTTTCCGCGCCGATTGGCTCAATGCTTACACCGACCAGTTCTCCTTACAGGGCAACCTTGCAGCCTCATCCATTACCGAACACTCCCCTCCCGGCAATCCGTTTTCCGCCAACAAGGACAAAAGCGACTACAACGGCTACGCCCAACTCCTCTGGGACAGAAAAACCGGAGCGAACTCCGGCATGCAATTCCGGTCATCCTACACCCGAGGCTCTATCACTGTTGAGGACATGGAAAACATATCCAACGCAGTTGATGCTGAATTCATCTATTCCAATGAGCAATTGGATGGCCATTTCCTGACCTTTGGTGCGGGGGGAAAATATTTCTGGGATGCTTTCAAACAGGGCGAAAATGTACAAGTCACAAACGACAGCATCTACCGTCTTGATTTCAGCGGGTTCGCCAAGGATCGCATAACCCTCATTGATGAAAAATTATTCCTGACCCTCGGCCTGAAGCTGGACTATTCCGGAGATTCAGAACTTGCCCCCCAGCCCACCGCCCGCCTTCTGTATATGGAAGACGACGAAGAGTATTGGCTCGCATATTCCTATGCCAACCGCAAGCCGGGCTATTGGCTGCGCGAGGGTAATTACCGGATCAGAATCGAGGACAAAGAATACAACGTTGATTTCAGCGGAGATCTTGAAAATGAAAAACTCAGCTCACTTGAGGCAGGGTATCGCAAACTTTTCAGCGAAACCCTGAAGCTCGACCTGTCCCTGTACCTGAACAGCTATGACCAGATGGTCACTTTCAGCTTTGATGATAGCACCAGAACCGCAACTCCGATAAGCGGATTAACCGGAATAGCCTATGGAACTGAAATAGCCATTGACTGGCAGCCGTTTTCTTTTCTGACCCTGCGGCCTTCCATCGATATCTCCAATCAGGATTTCCAGAATGTGCCCAGAGGAATGCCTGGTTTTTCTCCGCCGCTTAATTCATCACTGTACAACATAAAACTGCAGGCCCTCTTTGACCTTGCAGAAAACTGGGAACTGGACCTCTTCTCATCCTACCTGAACTCCATGGATGACAAGGATCTTTCCACCGGATTCGGTTTTGATGCACGGCTGGCTTGGCAGGCCCGTAAAAACCTTTCCATTGAGTTGATCGGTTCAAATCTGCTGACCAACATTGATGAAAACAATTTCGCTCCTGTGGAACCTTCCGGCATGCTGAGGTTGACATGGGACTTCTAACGATACGGAAGATAACTGCTGTCATACTCGCGGCATTTTTTGTGGCAACTATCATACCGCCCATCTCCGTGCAGGCCCGCCTTATAACCGGAAAACAGCACAGGCTGACCGCTACCCAGCCGCAATTACAGGCCCTGTTCATCAAAAAAATAACCAAGTATGTGCTGGGAACTGACAAACGTAGAATATCCGCAAAAAAGCCGGTTACAATAGCCGCTGTAGCTCCTAAAAAGATCTTCCGTTTTTTTAAAAAACCGGACAAATTCAAACTCGTACGTTGGCCGGAAGAAGAAAGCGACGTCCTCTTCATTGATGTTGACAACCCGCGAATCATTGCCGCCGTACTAAAGAAGGTAAAAGGCAAACCGGTACTGACTATCGGCCAAAGCCCAGATTTCCTGCGCCTCGGCGGGATGATAAACCTTGTTGAGTCCGGCTCACGTTTCAAGCTGCAGGTAAATATCTGTGCTGCCCGCAAAGCCGGGCTGACCATCAGCTCAAAGTTGCTCAAACTTTCAGAAATATATTGCGGAGAGACTCCTCGATGAAAAAATACCGGAACAGCATAGGGCGCAAAGTAGGCCTTGCCATTCTGGGAACAACCATTGTGGCGGTAGTTCTCTCCATGTCGCTTAATATTGCGTCCTTCTTCCACTCTTTCCGGCAGGCCACCCTGCAAAAAGCGACATCTCTCACCCAGGTGTTAGGAACTTCCGTTGCTCCGGCACTGGACTTTGAGGACCCTGACTCCGCCACCGAAGTTCTGCAGTCTCTGGCGTTGGTCAGCAACTCCCTGGGTGCGACAATTTTTACTGCCGAAGGACAGTTCTTTGCCGGATTCGGACAACAAGCAGAAGAGCTGCCCCTGCACCGCGGAAATACAATTGAAGAATTCAACCGTTACCGCATCATTCAGGAAATCCGCTCCGGCGAGGAACTCCTTGGATACATCCTGATTGATGGGCGTTTCTCCGACCAGCTGGATTGGTTTATTCAGAACCTTGCCAGCGCCGTGCTTATTCTGATCTCGGTAATAACCATCTGCTTCCTGACGACCAACCACCTGCGCAAGAAGCTCACCCAGCCCATCGGACAGCTGACTGATGCCGTTCGCGACATTTCAGAAAGCAAGGATTACACCCGCCGGGTTTCGTACAAGAGTGATGATGAAATCGGCTATCTGGTTTCTGAATTCAACTCCATGCTGGGCAAGATTGATAAACGGGATCAGTGGCTGAACAGCCACCGCGAGATGCTGGAAAATATCGTATCGCAAAGAACCAAACAGCTGCGCTCCAAACAGGCAGAGCTGGAAAAGAAAAATAAGCTCCTTGTGCAGCAGATACATGAAAGACGCACAGCGGAAATGATTCGTGACGAGGTGGAACGTATCAACAGGCACGATCTGAAGTCCTCGCTGAACCTTGTCATCGGCTACCCGGAGCTAATCCTCAACAGTGACGAAGAGCTGACTGTGAATCAGCGGAAATATATCAAGCGAATTGCCTCAGCGGGTTACCGTATGCTGGATATGATCCAGTTTCATCTGGATATGTTCAAGATGGAACAGGGTATCTACCGCCTGAAAACCATGCGCATTGACCTCGTGGACCTGATGACTTCCTTGGAAGAGGAGATGGCCCTGCTGCTGAATCAGTCAAGGGTAAACCTTTCTATCATGCTGGACGGTAAAGAAATCGAAGGAATGGAAGAGCTGCACCTCACCGGGGAAGGCATGCTGCTAAGAACTATGTTCCGCAATCTGATCAAAAACGCGGTTGAAGCATCCAATGAAGGAGACACCGTGAGCATCGTCATCTGCAGCGGTCCCCCGGTCTCTGTAACGGTTAAGAACACTCTTGCGGTTCCTGAAGAAATCAGGGAAAGATTTTTCGATAAATACGTAACCATCGGCAAAGAGGACGGTACGGGACTCGGGACTTATTCCGCCAAGCTCATTGCTGAAACCCACAGGGCCACAATCACCATGTGCTCCGCCAAAAATATCGGAACCGAAGTTACTGCCTGCTTTGTGGACGAAAGCAGCGCAGCATAACCGGACATCAATCAGCGTAATAAAGCCCCTCAGTGCATCCGAAGACTTTATTCAATTCATCAATACTGCGCCCCGAAGTAAGCACTATCAGATAATCCCCTGCACTGACCTGCAGGTTGTCCGGCGGCAGTTTATCAAGCTGATACCCCTGCCCTTTATCCTGTGAAACACCGATTGCAAGCACATTGAAAGATTGCTTCAAGTCATTGAAAATTTGCCCGAAATCCAAGCCGTCATACCTGCTGTCCGATTTGATATAGTACTGCTGCACATCATAATCCTGATTTTCCGATGCCGACGAAAGGATGTCTTCGTTAAAAAGAGCCACGCTGGGTTCAAAAATATAGCTGGCTACAATCTTTGATGAAATGTCGTTACGGCAGATGGTGAAATTCACCCCCGCGCTGGTAAAGGTCTCTTTCAATTCTGAGTTGTCGATAGTTGCCACAAAGGAAAGATGCGGGTGGTATTTTCGGGCATTGAGCAGGAAAACAAGGTTTCGTGTATCGTCTCCCAGATTAGGCATAAGTGAGACGGCAGCAGCCGCATTGCCTTTTTTCAAGCATTCACAGCAATTCATATCCGAAAAAATAACAAAGACCTGATCGCGGGAGAAGCTCTCATAGATGAAATCAATGTGGTCTTTATTGTCCGTGATGATGCAGACTTTTTTCCCGGCATGCACAAGCTGGGTGACAACATCCTCGGAAAATTCGTTCCAGCCGACAATAATCACGTGGTTCGTGAAATCAGTCCCGTCAAAACCCATCTTACGCCTCTCTGCCAAAACCTGAATATGTTCGGTAAGCCTGCCTATAAAATAACCCAGTATCCCGATGCTGCCCAGAACCATAACCATGGAAATCAGCTTTCCGGCAACGGAAGTGGGATACAAATCCCCATAACCCACCGTGGTCAGAGTGACCAGTGAATACCAGAACGCATCAAAGACCGTCCTGATATTGGAGCTTTCACAGGCTGATTCAAAATGATGGATGAGCAGGACGGTCAGCACATAACCGAGAATCCCCGCCACCGAAAATATTGTGGCCTTTTTCATACATCATTTATTAGCACTTTAAGGAGCATAGAACAATGCAACAAAAAAGTCCGGGACAAGGTCCCGGACTTTTACAGAATCATATCTTTCGTGAAATTTAGCCGCTGAAGAATATCAGCCCGCCGAGCAGGAACAGGATGGCCCCGGTAACTTTATTAATCATGGTAACGTGATTTACGTAGATGCGCTGCACTATAGGAGTATTCAGGAAAAGAACAAACGCCCCCCATCCGAACAGAGCTTCCAGCACGATCACTGAACCGTAAACAGCTTTCTCCCCCAGTCCGGCATCAAAACCGACCAGCTGCATGAATACACTGAGAATAAACAGGGTCACTTTGGGATTAAGCAGGTTACAGAACAGACCGTCTTTTAGCCCCTGCATGAAGGTGGAAGCTGTGCAATCCCCGGACGCGGAATCTATATCCAAGCCGCCGTTATCATTGAAACAGCGGTAGCCGATGTAGAGCAGGTAAAACGCCCCGGCATAGCGCAGCAGGTTGTAAATGAAAGGGTTGCTTTTCAGCACGAAAGCCAGACCGAGAACAGACAGGCTGACATGAAAGGTAAGGCCGATGCAGACCCCGATCACACAACCGAAGGCACCGGGAGAACCGCGTAATAAACCGCGCGCTTC
Organism: Maridesulfovibrio spiralis (SeqCode); assembly: GCF_048571135.1. Lineage (NCBI taxonomy): Bacteria > Pseudomonadati > Thermodesulfobacteriota > Desulfovibrionia > Desulfovibrionales > Desulfovibrionaceae > Maridesulfovibrio > Maridesulfovibrio spiralis (SeqCode). Next base: position 612,186 of record NZ_CP182344.1, read on the forward strand.
AGAAGAAGGTGCGCATCCCGCATGATGGATAAGCAGCATCATATCAGGCCCCGGACTCATACGGGCCACGAAGCATATTGTCAGCAGGGTTAAAACTGTTTCAAGCATTACTCTCCCCTTGGAAACAGTGATCGCCCATACTATTTAACCCCGTGATTATTAAGGAATGAAGTGTACTTGCGGTCTTCACCCTGAATATGCTGCACGAGCCAATCTTTGAGGAACTTCATAACGTCCATGGTTACTTTGGCCTTGCCGCTGATAAGTGCGGATTCGAATTCCAGTACCTGATTAACAAACTTCACATGCAACTCTTTGTGCTCGGGAGTCTGGGGATAACCGTAGCGGTCAAAAAGTTTTTCTTCAGTGCTGAAGTGGTCGACAGTATAGTTCTTGAGTTCTTCTACCAGACGCTTCATGACGGTGTCGGAAGCGCGGTCACGCATGGCCTTGTGCAGGCCGTTGATCATGCCGACCAACTTTTTATGCTGCACATCGATAGCCCGGACATTCACGGAAAATTCTTTCTCACTCCAAGTAACCAGTTCATTTCCGGAAGCGGAGTCGAGGCTGCCTGCGGACATTCCGTTGATAAGGGAATCCAGTTCCTGCACAAGGCTGGATACTTCGATGAGAATATCACGGGCTTCATCCATTTCCGCAGCTGTTTCCTGAGCAACGCGGGTTACGTCGGAAACTGCCCTATTGATTTCTTCACTGGTGGCGGACTGCTCTTCTGATGCGGTGGCTATGGACTCTACCTGCTCGGAAGTGGATTCGATAATGGTCACGATTTCCTGCATGTATTTACCGGACTCAACTGCAGTTTCAGTACCGGCGACAATATCTTCCGCCGCACGATCAACAGAGGCTACGTTAGTCTGGGCATGCTGCTGGATGTCGGTAATTGCTTCACCTACTTCTTTGGTCGCTTCCATGGTTTTTTCAGCCAGTTTACGGACCTCATCCGCAACAACCGCAAACCCGCGTCCGGCTTCACCTGCGCGTGCAGCTTCGATGGCTGCGTTCAGGGCAAGCAGGTTGGTCTGATCGGCGATATCGTTAATGACGTTGATAACACGGTCGATATTCTCGGCCCGCTCGCCAAGCTGGCTCATGGTCTGCTTGAGGGAAAGAACTTCGTCTTCAACTTTCTTGATGGCTTCTACGGAATCACTTACTCCGCGTGCCCCTGTCGCGGCATTTTCACGGGACTGATCAGCATTACCGGCAGCAAGGGAAGCATTCTGGGCAACCTCGGCTACGGTGGAGTTCATTTCTTCCATAGCTGTGGCGGTCTCGGTCATACGGTCGCGCTGAATCTCAACGCCCTCGCCTACTTTCTCAATACGCTCACTAAGATCATTAATATCTGAAAAAATACGCTCCGAAGCATTCCCGGCCTTGTCCGCAACTCTACGCATGGACTGAATCAACTGTTGGGTCTCGATTTCCTTTTCCCGGCTGGTGCGCAGGGCGGATTCAATCTCTGCAGCTTTGTCCTGTGCCTGAGCATTCATTTCTTCAGCCCGCTTGTTGGCTTCATCCATGCTGGCTACCATGGCGCAAACAGCAACTTTCAACTCTTCAAGCTCATGCATATAAAAACCGGAGCATTCATCATTCTCTTTGCCATTCTGAATATCCACAGCATACTTCTTAATATTCTGAATAGGAGCGATAACATTGCGGCTAATGCTGTAAACAATAAATCCGGTCAGCACCAAACTAGCCGCAATACCGCCAAAAAGAATAGTGGCTGATGTTGAATCAAGGGTGAAATCAGGGCTGAAAGCCAAAAGGATCAAGCCTATAACAAGAGGTATAAACCCAAGGACAAGTGCAGAAAGCTTAAGGCGGGTAGAAATATTCATTTCGTTAATTCCATCGGTTAAATTTCGATTATATAGATATGCCAGCTACTATGCTTAAAAGAAATATCCAATTATTGAACACGGGTAAAGCGGCATCATAAACTGTGTCCAGTTTGTAACACCCAAGCAGGAAGAGGAGATATTATTTTTAAAATGCACACACCTTAAAGAGCGACAAGAGAAGAGAATGCGGTGACGTTTGGATATATGGCCGGCGGCAACAATTTCAGTAAACAATTATAAAGCTAAAATTCAACATTCGAATCCGCTTAATCTATAACTAGAGCAGGCCCTACAACAATCCGGTTCCGGCCTTGCTCCTTGGCTTGATAAAGAGCCTTATCAGCAATATCCATAAGCCATTCGAGCTTCTCCCGACCTGTATATGCGACCACACCGACACTTACAGTTACCTGCTCGCCATGACTGAACGGATGCTCCGCCACTGAAACCCGAAGCTTGTCCAGCAGATTGCAGGCATCTTCGAGCAATGTTTCAGGCATAACCAGTACAAACTCTTCCCCGCCGATGCGGGCAAAGAGATCGGTATTGCGAATGCGTCCGGAAATAACTTCAGCAAATAATTTCAACACCTCATCTCCAGTGGCATGTCCATAATTATCATTAATCTGCTTGAAATGATCGAGATCGAATAGAGCCAGAGACAAATGATGATTGTAACGTCCACTAAGTCTGAGCAGCTTTTCAACTTCACCGTTAAATCCGCGTCGGTTTGGCAACCCAGTAAGCTCGTCGGTAACTGCGATTTCCTGCATTATGCTAAAATCTTTGTCCAACATTGATCGCATGTCATCCAGTGTTTTTCCCAGAAGCGACAACTCATCATGTCCCGACCAACGGCAGGGAACGCCCAAATCTCCTTTGGACAGAACTTCGACCTGACGCATAAGCCTGTTAAGCGGCTTAAGAATTCTTAGATATATTGCGGGAACAATGAGAAGCAAGCCCCCCACAAACATGGTCACAAACAGCACAACAATATGATTTCGCTCTTCCTTAATGCGCGGGGTGACCCAATCACTATCGACCGCCAGCATGACAAAACCGATTTCTTCACCGTCTTTGATCACCTTTTCCACTAATTCTATGGTTTGGTATTGATGTTCCGGTGTCTGTTTGGATACGCGCAAAAGATAAAGATCATAAACATTTGAAAAAATTTCTACTTCAACAACACGTGAATCCTGCAGTAAGGTGCTGACAATCTTGCGGGCCTCTTCCGGCGAGAATGAAAGCATGGAGTCCTCGCCACTCTCGACAAGGGTATTCAAAGATTTTTTATGAAATTCGGAAAGCTCGTCTGTAAGCTCCTTCTCCTCCATTTCAAATGAGATCAGAAGTCCAGCCGCCAAAGGTACAATCAGCCCGACCAGCATGACCCTGACCAGAAAAAAAGAAATGCTATGTAATCTTTTTACGTATTTACTGATCATTGGCAGGGCAGCTTAGTGAATTTGTAAATTCGTGGACTGAAATTTCTCCAAAGACAATCTTCTTACGTATACTTTCTATCCTGTTACGTATTTCCTGATTTACAAGCCCGGCATTGTGTTCATCAAAAACAATACCGACCGCCTCCTGCTCCAGTCCGAGACGTTTGTAATTGTCCCGCCAGATACCGCGTTTGGCAAGCATGAGTGCAGCATAAATAGCTTTATCGGTATGCTTAACCATGGAAGTAAGGACACTGCCCGGATAGAGGCCATTCTGGTTTATATCCACGCCTATTCCCAGCCTGCCACGGTCAGCACAGGCTTTGAGAACTGCCGGTCCGGCACCTCCGGCAGCTTGAAAAATCACATCTGCCCCTTTGTCCATGAATTCATTTGCAAAGGCGGCAGTGGCATTTCCGTCAAACCATGCCCCGGGATAACTGCCTGTGAAACCTTCGTATACAATAATGTCCGGATTGATGTATGCTGCCCCCTGCTTGTATCCACAAAGGAAACGACGCTGGAAAGAAGTATCCACGACCGAAACAAACCCAAGCTTACCGGTCTTGGAAACCATTGCCGCAAGAGCACCCGCCAAAAAGGAACCTTCATGATCAGCCAGAACAAAAGAGTAAATATTAGGTTCATCGCGGACTGTATCCAACAAAATAAACCGTGTTGCCGGATACTTACGCGCAAAACTCAAAAGGTCAGGAAAATGGTTGCCGTAAAGCAGGAAAATCGGTGAATATCCCTGATCGGCAAACTTTGTAACCTCATCCACGTATTCTTTAAGATTAAGACCGACAACAACTTCTGTGCAATGCTCCCCGGTATTATTCATAAAACGCTCAACGCCTTTATGAATAGCTACTGAAAATGAATTCTGATCAATCTGCCCCTGATAAATAAGTACGGGATTGAATTCCTCTGCTGCAGCAGCAAGAGAATACGTCATCAAAATGACTAAAGAACACAATATGGCTATCAGGACTCGCATCATACCTCATTAAACTACAATACAATTTTAAGTTGGGACATCATACTTAATTACTAACAGCACAAAAAAAATTTATTCTATTTTTGATTAAAAACCTTTTTAAAACAAAATGCAAGGTTCATTCTCTTCATTGGCATAGCCCATACCTCAAACACTGTCTGAGGCGGTTTAAAGCACTGCTTCATGTGTGCATATCTCTGCAGCAACGACTGGGTTAGTTTAAAATTATAAGCAAATGCAGTTGTAATTGACATTAACTCTCCTGCTACCTAATCTCCTTAAATGCACTTCCTGAAAAACCCAGATTCAGCCATATTTTGTGCCAGCATATTGTCTGGACTGATGATACTTCTCGGGGGCGCGACCCTGTATATACGACAGTTTCATAAACTTTGTAAAAATGACCCTGTCCTTTATCGGGCAACCCGCAAGAGTTTCACGGTATTAATTGGACTCATAATATCGTTTATTGCTGGATATTCAGCTATAATCATAGGAAATGCACTCCATCACAACATTGACTTCAATGCCATCTTCGGGCCGATTCTTTTTCTAGGCTCACTATTTGTCCTTGCCACAGCTTATCTGACCACAACCATGTTCGACAGGCAACTGAAATCCAGAAGGATTTTACGCAATCAGGCCTACCACGACTATATGACCAAGCTCCCGAACCGCAGGATGTTCACCGAAGAGCTGGCAAAGACAATAGCCAAAAGCAAGAAAACAGACGAAATTTTCAGTGTAGTCTTTCTGGACCTTTTAAATTTCAAAAAAGTAAACGACAGCTTCGGCCATTATTTCGGCGATAAAATACTTATTAAAGTAGCTAAAAGACTGATCAGTTCCTGTGGAAACAATGCGCTTGTCAGCAGAATTGGTGGAGATGACTTCACTCTTCTGTTTCGGGGGCTTAACCCGAATCAATGCATCAGAAAACTCGAAGACATACGGCGTGAGCTATTGCAGCCTTTCAAAATTGACGACATCAGTTTCAGCCTTGATGCCAGCTACGGGGTCTACACATCAATCCACAAAGAAGATATCGGCCCAAGTGAAATAATAAACATGGCCAACATAGCCATGCGCCGTTCCAAAGCACGGGGTAAAAATGTACTCACAATATATACCAAAGCCATGGCTAACCCCACATACGACATCATCCAATTTGAAAGCAATTTCAAAACCGCCATCAAACAGGACCAGTTCCAACTTGTATACCAGCCTCAGTTCAGCATACAGAACGACATTACGCTCTCCGGATTTGAAGTTCTGGTTCGCTGGCACCACCCCGAAAGGGGGATGATCAGCCCTGCTGAATTCATACCACAAGCTGAAGAAACCGGACTAATAGTGGAGCTTGACCGCTTAGTACTCAGAAAGGCGTGCATCATGTGGGGCAATTGTCTGGAAAAATTCGGTAATTGCAGGGGCAGACATATCTCGGTTAATTTCAGTGCCAAACATATTACCGAACCTGCCATGCTCAAGATGACTGAAGAAACCATTAACGAGTTCGCCATCCCGGCTGAAACTCTGCAGATTGAGCTGACCGAATCAGCATTTATTGGAAACCCGGAACTGGCAGCACTAAAATTGAAAGCATTGAATGATCTTGGAGTGCATTGCGCAATTGATGATTTCGGGACCGGGTATTCATCATTAGCTTATCTGAGTAACTTTCCAAGCCAAAGCCTGAAAATTGACATGAGCTTTGTGCAGGGAATCGAAGCAGATACCAGCAAAAGAAAACTGGTCGAATCAATCATTAAGCTTACCCACAGCTTGAATATGATTGCTATTGCCGAAGGTGTCGAAACCGAAGAACAATTACAGATCCTGATCAAACTGGGATGTGACGTTGTACAAGGCTACTACCTCGGTAAACCTCTTTCCGAGCAAGAAGCGCGAAATTTAATAGCCCGATCCTAACACCTCTCGCCAAGAACAAAAATCCATAATTCTGCTAAGTACAACTGCTGAGCGATAGAAATAAAAAATAAACAGGCCGGAAGAGTGAGCTTCCGGCCTGTTCGACTTTCATGGGGACGAGGTAGATCCCATGTATGAGTACGTCGTATTTCCAGTTGCTGCGTTGTTGCCCTGAACGGTGAGATGTACCGTCCCATACAGCTTGGAGGGGAACCTTTCATTTAGGAGGTGCTTTTAGTCCCCGCCACCGGAATCGACTTTATATCTTATTTACTCCCGACCATGGCTAACCAGTTTTGGGAATCCATTTTTACACCGGAAGAGCTGGAAATCAGGCATTCGCTATCTTTCTGCTTATTGATGAACCGAAGTGCATCCTGCGCATCCATAACAAATGCCGAGGTGGAAAGCGCATCTGCTTCCAGCACGGTAGGTGCTACAACAGAAACGCAGACTCCCAGAATGGGACCCGGTGTGTTTACGGGGTTTGGTATCTGGTAATAAGACCGCTCAGCATCGAAGTAGAATTCCACGTTACCGGAGGTGGCTACAGCTGAATCTTTGAGCTGAATCACAGCCGGGTAGACTCCCTTACCGGAAGGGCTTTTGATAGCCACTACCCAAGGCTGTCCCGGAGCGCATTCACCACGGGCGCGGATATCGCCGCCTGCACTGATCAGGTGGTTCTCCACACCGTTAGCAGCCATGATGTCGGAAGCACGGTCCACGATGAACCCTCTGCCGATACCGTCCAGAGTGACGGACATGGATCTTTTGCCGAAACTGATTTCGCTGGAAGATACCTTTACGAATTCAGAGCCTACCAGAGCGCGAGCATCATCAAGATCGCTGAGGCTGAGCATGAGTTGCCCTTTTGAATCCATATTGCTCTTCAACATATCCAGAACGGGCAGCACAGTGGCATCAAAAGTCCCGTTGGAGCGGTAGTAAAAGGACAGAGCCTTTTCCATTACCTCATGAAGCTCCGGGGGGACATCGCTCAGCTTTCCGGTTTCATTAAGTTTTGAAACCTGTGTTCCGGGATTGCGGCGGTCGAAGATTGCGGCCAGCCGTTCTACTTCTTCAAAAGCCAGAGACATGGCTGTATCAGCCGCATCTCTAGAGCTATGCAAAGCAACAATAGTGACCTTGGTTCCCATGAGGAACCGGGTGGCACGATACTTACGTCGCTTATCACCGATGCGCAGAGTGTCAGCCAGCTTCATTGCCGCTCCCAGAGGATGGGCAAATGTCGCTGCACCGGTACTGATTGCACCGAATGCTTTTACAAAAGAACGGTTAGCCGCATTTACCATGAATTAAGTCCCTATTCCTTGCCCAGTTCGCTGAACTTCTGCACGTCGGAATCCTGAGCATATTCTGCTCCGGCCTCAGCATCGTAGCAGGTCAGGCCGCAACGCAGACAACGGCTGCCTTCCTTGCGGGCTGCTTCGTAAACGATAGAGCCTTTAACTTCTTCTTTGAATGTGGATCTGCGTTCCTCAACAGTTATCTCGGGAACATTGATTCTCGGGATGGTGTAGGTAACGTCCATATTCTTGAGAATGGATTCGGGAATAACACGCAACTGCGGGTTCTTTGGCTCGGGAATATCACCTTCAGTGATGAAGTGGTGGATACCGCGGGCAGCCATACGACCGTCAGCAACGGCCTGAATGATGATGGAGCGACCGGTATGCAGCTCACCACCAACGAAAACATTGGGCATGCTGGTCTGCATAGAGGTCTTATCGCAATCAATACCGCCGGTCTTCTTGTTGAGCTTGAAGGGAATTTCGCCTTCTGCATTCATGAACGGGGTCATATCCGGTACGCGGTCGGTAGCAACGACAACGATATCGGCATTGATGGTCTGCTCAGTGCCTTCTACAGGCAGAGGTTCGCCAAGGGCCTTCTTGGGGTCCTTGTACTGAACTTCAATATATTCAACCCCGCTGACCTTGCCGTTTTCAGCAAGAACGCGGGTGGGTTTGGTCAGGAAGAGAAGCTCGCTTCCGAGTTCGGATGCGCGTTTAACTTCGTTCTTGTTGGCGGACATTTTACGCTGGATGCAGCCGACCAGAGAGGTCACGTCGCAACCGAGGCGTGCGCCGCTGCGGACGACATCCATAGCGGTATTTGTGTCACCGATAACAACTACTTTCTTGCCTTTAAGGTCGGAGATGGACTGGCCGACTTCCTTGAGGAAAGTAACTGCATCCATGACGCCTTCAGCATCTGCGTTTTCAATTTCAAGAGCAGGAACTTTCCATGCACCTGTTGCGATAAACACAGCTTCGAAACCGTCGCGTTCGAGGGATTCAAAAGTGATGTCCTTACCGAACTCAACGCCGTTCTGAACCTCAACGCCGAGGTCGAGGATGGTCTGGACTTCCCAGTCAACAACTTTGGAAGGCAGACGGTATTCGGGGATAACTCCCTTCATCATACCACCGGTCTCTTCACGCTTTTCAAAGATCACAGGCTCGTGACCGATACGGCGCAGGAAGTAAGCTGCGGAAAGACCGGCAGGACCGGCACCGATGATTGCAATTTTGTGTCCGGAAACCGGGTTGCAGTTCAGGTTAACGCGAGCACCGGAATTCATTTCCCAGTCAGCAACAAAACGGTGAAGAGTGTGGATAGCCACACCGTCATCAGCAATGTTACGGCGGCAGATGGTTTCGCAAGGTGCGGGGCAAAGACGGCCCACAGCCAGCGGAAGCGGGTTGCGTTCCTTCATGGTCAGCAGTGCGCCGCGCATGTCGCCGTTTTTCATCTGGTTGATATATGTACGAACGTCAATCTGGGCCGGGCATTTCTGCATACAGGGAGCCAGACAATCGTCGATCTTGTTGAGATGGAGCAGGTCCATGGTCATGCCGCTGACTCGGATAGCTCCGGTGGGGCAGACTTCTGCGCATTTACCGCAGGAAACGCAGGCGTTCATGTCTACAACAGGAACGCCCTCTTCGTTGAGGCGGATAGCATCAAAGCCACAGACCTTTACGCAGGAACCGAGGCCGAGGCAACCGAGACCGCAGGACTTCTCACCGCCGTAGAGCAGTGCTTCAGCGCGGCAGTCTTCAACACCTTCGTAGTCAAAGAGCAAGTTCGCACGGGAACCGCCGGTGCAGATGTTGTTAGCAACCTTGGGCTCTTTGAAAGTAGCTTCGAGGCCCATGATAGCAGCAATGTTTTCAGCAATATCGGGACCACCTGCTACGCAGATCTCGGGACCAGCTTCACCCTTTACGATTGCACCTGCGGCAGCACCGCAACCGGGGTAGCCGCAACCACCGCAATTCGCACCGGGAAAACATCCTTCAACTTCTGCAATGCGGGGATCTTCCTCAACATGCAGCACTTTGGATGCGGCAGCCAGAACGGCCGCTGCGGTTAGACCGAGCAGGAACAGGACCAGAATAGAAGAAGTAACCATAACTATATATTCTCCTTGCTTAGCCTGTTAGGCAGCCATGCCCTTAAAGGCGAAAAAGACCAGGGACATGATTCCCGCAGTGATCAGGGCAATAGGTACGCCTCTGAAAACATGGGGAACCGGAGCAACGTCCAGACGTTCGCGAATGGACGAGATGATGACCAGGGCGATGAGGAAACCGATACCGGAAGCCAGCCCGTACATCATAGACTTTAAGAAAGAGTACTCGTTACGCTGAACCATGATCGCCACACCGAGCACCGCGCAGTTGGTGGTGATCAGGGGCAGGAAGAGGCCCAGAGATTTATAGAGAGGCGGGATGACCTTTTTAAGGAACATCTCAACAAACTGTACCAGTGATGCGATGACCAGAATAAACACGATGGTCTGCAGGTATTCAATCCCGGCAGGGATGAGCACATACTGGTGCAGGGGCCAGGTAATGGCGGTCGCCATCAAGGTAACAAATATAACCGCTCCGCCCATACCCATGGCAACATCTGTGGACTTGGAGGTTCCCATGAAGGGACATGCGCCAAGGTACTGAACCAGTACGATGTTGTTGATGAAAATGGCGGAGATAAAAAGCAGAAAGTATTCCATTTTAACGCTCTCCCCTATTTATCCTTGAGGTTTTCAATGCCGCCGCAGGCACCGCAGTTGGCACAGCCGGAATGCATTACATCCGGAGGAGTTTCACCCTTCTTACGGCTCTGATACCTGTTGAAGGCGTTCATGCCCGCGAGAATAACACCGAGTCCGACAAAAGCACCGGGAGCCATAATCATGAACTCAGCGGGCTTGAAGCTTTCCCACATGACCGGGACACCGAAAATGGTACCGGCACCGAGGACTTCACGGAGACCGCCAAGGAAGGTCAAGGAGGCGGCAAAACCGATTCCCATACCCAGAGCATCGGCAATGGAGAGGATCACCCCGTTCTTGGAAGCGAATGCTTCAGCACGACCGAGGATAAGGCAGTTAACAACAATAAGCGGAACAAAGATGCCCAGCTTCTGGTAAAGCGGATATGCATAAGCCTGCATCAGCAGTTCAACCGTAACAACCAGTGATGCGGTGATAACAATAAAGCAGGCGATACGTACTTTAGCGGGGATGATTTTCCTGATGCTGGAAATGATCAGGTTGGACATTGTCAATACGAAGATGACCGCCATTCCCATGCCGAGACCGTTCTCCGCAGAGGAGGTAACAGCCAGTACAGGACAGAGTCCCAGCAGAACCCTGAACGGAGGAAGCTCATCCCAGAGTCCTTTTGCAAATTCTTTTACTAAACGGCTCATGGTTTCTCCTTAAGAATTCTTCCAGATGTTGGAGATCTCAGGCTTGATAGTCTGATAAATCTCAATGGCCTTGCGTACAGCATCGACAGTACCCACAGAGGAGTACGTCGCACCGGCGATGGAATCGATGTCCCCGCCCTTTGCAGATACCTGCATGGAGTCAAGGTCATGTCCGATGAATTTACCAGTGAAGGAAGGCTTCATGACTTTATCACCGAGACCGGGAGTCTCAGTCTGAGTGGTGATGCCGATTCCGAGCAGTTGATCTTCATTCACATCAAAGCCGACCATAACGCCGATGTCGCCGGAGTAACCGGGAGCAAAAGCTTCAAGGGCAACGCCGACCAGCTTGCCGTCCTTAATGGCCGGGAAGACAGTCACATCGTTAATTTTTACACGCTCCTTGATGGGATCGTTGTCACGATTCTCAAGGACTGAGAGCAGTGCGGGTCCCTGTACGTAGGTCAGAACCTGCTGTTCAATCTGGGATTTGGTGGCCTGCTTCAGGTTAACCAGCACCGCACCGGAAGTGGCACAGATGATGGAGAGGACCACGAGCATATGAAGTATTTCGCGCATGACTTACTTGCCTCCGAAAGGTTTGGGACGCACGCGGTCCAGCAGGGGGGTAAGCAGGTTTGCCACCATGATGGCAAAAGGCACACCGTCGGGGTAGATGCCATAAACCCGGATGATGATAACCATTGTTCCGGCTATGAGGCCGAACAGAACCTGCGGAATCATGCCTACCGGACTGGAAGAAACATCGGGAGCAAGGAAGAATGCCCCGAACATTACCGAACCGGTCAGCAGGTGGAACATCGGGTTGGCGTAAACCTCGGGATCAATCATCCAGAAGATGGATGCGGTAACAGTCACACCCACGAGGAAAGCCGCGGGGATGAAGATACGCACCCAACCGGTAGCGATAAGGAAGATACCGCCGGCCAGCACTGCGATGATCTGGGAAGCACCCAGTCCGCCGAGTTGTTTGCCGAGGAAAAGATCGCCGTAGCTGAACTGGTCAAGAGTATCGAGACCGAAATACTTAAGCTGATCAAGAGGCGCATTGATCATGAAGTGTGCAAGGTTCAGGTCAATGTCCATTGCTGCAGGCCAGGAGAGGCGGCAGAATGCCCATGCAACCAGAGGCGCACAGATGGGGTTGGAACCGAAGCCGCCGAAAACGGTACGGCCCAGAACGATGGTCAGCGCAGCACCGCTGGCTACCAGCCACCAAGGAGCACCCGCAGGCAGCAGGAAGGCAAAGAGTATACCTTCATAAAGTGCGGTGTAGTTATCTACATTGATGTCCCGTTCCTGCAACTTGAGGCAGCCGGCCTCAGTGAGGACAGCAACGGCACCTGCGATACCTACTGTTGAGAAGGCGGACAGGCCGAACATATTGAAAGCCATGAGCAGAGCGGGAACCAGAGCCAGAAGATGATACTGCATCATCTTCTCCACGGTACGTTTGCTGCGCCAGTGGGGAGCAGGCGAAACCGTGAGTCTGACCGCAATGTCGGACATTGCTTTAATTACTGGAGGAGTCATATTTTAACCCTTGAAACTTGTATGTTTAACCGCTTTACCAGCAGCCCTGTATGATTACTCAATCAATATTTAGAGTAGGATAACCCAATGGCTCGGCTTGCATGCCTTCGGCGATCCTGCCGGGGGCCTTAAACCCTTTGGAAAGGGTTTAAGAATCCCAAACTTTTTTAATAGGCTCCGCCACGTCTGCAGCAAGAATCCCAAAAGGCTGGTCCACTTAAGTATTTAATATTAATTCTTCTTCATTCATCAGGGTTTCCAAAGGGGCTTAGTCCCTTTGGCCGCCGGAGGCGAAATCAAATCATCAAACGCGCGAAGCGCAACAACTATGCCTTCTCCGCCTGACCGCTGACCAGAAGCTGGTCTTTGGCAAAACGGATGTACTGCAGAATCGGGCGTCTGACCGTACAGTTGAAGGAGCAGAGTCCGCATTCGAAGCAGCTGTGCAGGTTATGCTTTTCAGCCATTTCAAACATTTCGTACTCTGCGTAACGGCTGAGCATGTTCGGCTGGATCCTGGCCGGACAACTGAGCACACATTCACCGCAGTTTATGCAGGTTGCATCTTCAACTGAAGGGAATGTGCCGGAAGGAATTACGAACAGACCGTAATCACCTTTCTTGACCCCTTCATCAAGGCTGTAAATCGCTTCACCACGAAAGGGACCATCCAGAACAACCTTGTCGCCGGACTTCACATCAATATCCAGTTCCGCACAGATGTGGCGGACCGGAGTTCCGAAAAGCACACGGTAGTTCTTACCGTCGATGGTCATAATGGTGTCGGTGATAGGCATACCGGTCTTAACAACCCGTCCGAGGTTGTAGAGATCCATGACGCTGATCACTTTAGTGTCGTCAGGAAATTCCTTTCCGGTGACTTTTTTAACCACAAGAGCATCAAGGGATTTAGGGTATTTGGCTTTAACAAAAACTCGTTCAGTCCCGGCAAGCTCGTATGAAGATCCAGCGGCAACTGCCAGAGTGGTGTGCATGGGAGTGATCATTGACTCAGCAAGGCGCAACCCGGCTTCAATGGTTTCTTTCTCATCTTTGAGCAGCTGTTCGGCTACGGAAATTCCCGGTTCAGGGTTCAGACCGTTAATGACAAGATTGTCTGCGTGGGATGAAAGAGCTGCAACATTAACACCCAGTTCCTGAAGGGTGCGAAGAAGTTCTTTGCCCGGGCCCATGGATTTTACATCGATAGGTTCAACACTTTCTTCTCCGCCATCGGACTTGATGGTCAGATGGTGGTAGTTGACCTTGGTGGCTTTACCGGAAAGTGCAGCGCTGCAGGCAGCACCGTATTTTGAAGGGCGTTCGGCAAGGAGTTGACCTGCTACGAGCTTCTGGCCTTTTTTAATTTTAAGAATCTTATTGCGCATGGAGATGTTAAGCTCAGCAGGCGCAGTGATGTCGGTAATGGTGTTCTGGACATCGGATTCAAGGGAATAATGAATTCTAAGCATGAGACCTACCTCGCATGACAATCGTAACAGGAATCTTCACCGTAGGGGCCTCCATCACTTTCGTGACAGTCCATACACTGGCCATGAAAAGCTTCAGCGCGCAGGGGAATGTTCTCTGTATCAGGTTTATCCTCTTCAGCGAGGGGACCGGAAGGAACATCGTCGTGGCAGCGCAGACACGCTTCTTCACTGGGAAAACTCTTCTGGTGTTCAGCCCTGAACTTGGCGTCAAAAGCGGCGGGATGACAGCTGCCGCACGCAATGGGTGTTTCCTGACCGATATCGTCATGGTGACAATCGGAACATTCGTATCCATATTCATCAGCATGGACAAAATGGGTGAAAATAACCCTGCCGCCACTGTTATCCAGTACGACTCGGGCCGGGTTTTCCTGAACCGCAGGCGGAAAAAGGAAACCGGCTGCAGCCGCAACGGCCAAAACAGCAACAATTAAAGTTATTGGGATATATCTGTTCTTCAACGGATCAATCCTTAGATTTAGAAAGATTCAAGATTAAGGCACTAAGGCCGGAAACTAACGATTAGAAGCAAATCCTATGCATCAATTTGCAGTTTCATCCTCCGGTAAATCTTTAAAAAGTGTATGGAACCCTCTATCCACAGCCTTTTGCGAAAGATTCAGTCCGCCTCGCGACTCCCCCTTCCGAACCCTCTGGGAAAGGGTACATATGGAAAGTGGAATTGCGAAGCGGCTAATGATTGGTCAATCATTCAGTATTAGTTTCGGAGTAACCCTTTCCAAAAAATACCGCCTGGGTCAAGTAGGAAATAACCTCTCGACATAAGACCAGAGCCGAAAATCAAAAGTATGAAACCATCAGTGCCTGCACCACAAGCCCCGAATACGATTGATTATTCATTCAGCTACCAACAGTAGCAATTACCATACCATGCGTTTATAAAATATAACTTCGATAATTACTTTAACCACTCAAGAACCCAGAATAACAGTCTTTAACTACAGCGACAAAATATTGTGAAAAAAATATTATAATTATCGACAAAAACTACACCGCCACACATTTGTTCTTTTTTGCACAAAGTCTGAAAAACAAGAGTCTGAAAATCAAGACAATACCAGATAAACATTTGAATTAAATATAAATACCAATTTTAACCCTAAACAAACTCAAGTCTTCTTTTTTGGACACTCCAGTATTACAAAAATCATCGTCATATTTTTTATGTGTCATTTCAAACAGATAATATTTGTAGACTCATTTCCGAAAATCGCTTGTCCGAAATTACGGAAACTGACACAAAACTGTTCAGTATAAAGAAATTGTCACAAACGGAGTAAACACGTGTACGCAGTAATTTTTGAAGTTTATCCCAAGACCTCAGGGAAACAGGAATACATGCAGATCGCAGCCAGAATCAGGCCGCTGCTTGAAGATAACGAAGGCTTTATTTCAGCGGAAAGGTTTCAAAGTCTGGTCGATGAGGACAAAATCCTCAGCCTGTCCTTCTGGGAAGATGAAGAATCAATAGCCAAATGGCGCGGCATACTTGAACATTATGAAGGACAGACTGCAGGAAAAGACAAACTTTTTGACAAGTACAGAATCAGGGTTGCAAAAGTTGTCCGGGATTACACCGACAGTGATCGCGAACTAGCACCTTAGTTTTCAAATCCTGTTCCATTCTTATAAAATTAAACTTGTTGCCACGAAAAATTTTGTCAAATTGAGCCTAGTTAATTATAATTGCCCATTCGCTAAAATTCTCTAAAATCTTCTATATAAGAAATAGTTAGAGGAGAATAGGGGAACAATTATTTCTTAAGGTGCTACCTGAAAGAAATCTCTGGAGGGGGAGTAAGCAGGCAGAGTAAAGCAATTTATAATCAAAGAGGGATGCCATGACTTTTTCAATTCGTAACAAGATTGTGCTGCTGGCCGTGGTGATATCATTAATTACTGCCGCATCCATTTTCCTGACAATCAATCATTATGTAGGTGAAGGATTCGCCAAAGAAGCGACGCGGAATATTTCAACCATGAAGAAAGTGGTCAACCGCCATGTGGCCAGCATGTCACAAGCTTTCCGCGAAAAAGCTGAACTACTTTCGCACGAGGTTGAACTTATCAATGCCATTGGACAAGGGGACTCGCAGGAGCTGAACAAAACACTGCGAAAGCTGATGGCTGAAACAGATTCTGAATTTCTGACCCTGACCGATGCCAAGGGAACAGTACTCGGCCGGGCCCATGCAAACAGCTCCGGTGACAATATTCAATCCCACGGAACCGTACGCAAGGCACTGCGCGGTGAAATTTCATCCGGTATAATTAAAGGTAAGGAAATAGCTTTTTCACTACGGTCTACAGCTCCCGTAAAATCAGACGGGAAGATTATCGGAACCATCTCACTCGGCACATCTCTCTCCGACGAAGATTTTGTTGATGACGTAAAACGTTTCAGTGATCTCGAAGTTACTGTTTTCAACGGTGACACCAGAGAAATGACCACCATCGTTAAAAACGGACGTAGAGCAGTCGGAACCCAAATGACCAATCAGGAAGTTATCACCACCGTAATCGACCGTGGCAACACCTTCCTCGCAACCAATAACATTCTCGGCATTGACTACCAGACAGCATACTGGCCTATCAAAGGAATGGACGGATCCAACATCGGTATGTGGTTCATCGGTATGCCCATTGAAACTATGGTTACTGCCCAGCGTAATATTGAGATCTCATCACTTATGGTTATCGCAATCATCCTGCCGATCATCATGCTGTGTGCGTGGCTCTATGCCAGAAGCCTTGCCAAACCGATCATCGCCACCACTGAATACGCCAGCATTGTTGCTGAAGGCGATCTGGACCGCGACCTGAGTGTAAAAACAAACGACGAAGTCGGAGTTCTCGCAGCAGCCCTGCTCTCCATGGTTAACACACTCAAAGAAAAAATCAGTGAAGCGCAGGAACAGACTCGTCTTGCTGCTGAGGAAACCAAAAGAGCGCAGCAGGCTACCCTTGAAGCAGACGAAGCCCGCAAGCAGGCTGAAAACGCTAAACGCGAAGGCATGCTTCAGGCAGCCCGTGAACTTGAAGATGTTGTCGAAATTATCTCCACCGCATCTGAAGAGCTTTCCGCCCAGATAGAACAATCCGCCACCGGTTCTGATATGCAGAGTGAACGTACCGGCGAAACCGCCACCGCAATGGAAGAGATGAACGCATCCGTTCTTGAAGTTGCACGCAACTCCGGAGAGGCTTCTTCCACAGCAGGCGATGCCAGCGAAACAGCCACAACTGGAGCGAAAGTCGTTAAAGAAATGGTTGAAGGCATTGGAACAGTTCAGAACTATTCCGAAGCCCTTGAAAGAGAGATGGAAGAACTGGGCGAAAGTGCTGGAAAGATCGGGCAGATCATTGACGTGATTTCCGACATTGCTGACCAGACCAACCTGCTGGCCCTGAACGCCGCAATTGAAGCTGCTCGCGCAGGTGAGGCAGGACGGGGATTCGCAGTTGTTGCCGACGAAGTCCGCAAACTCGCAGAAAAGACCATGACTGCGACCAACGAAGTCGAATCTGCCATCGGTGAAATTCAGCGCGGCGCAGAACAGAGCATAGGCCAGTGTTCAAACACTGTGCAGGAAATCGGCAACGTTTCTGCAAAAGCGGAAGATGCAGGCAGATCGCTTAGCGAAATCCTTTCCCTTACAGATGCTGTTTCCGAGCAAATTCAGGGAATTGCAGCCGCATGTGAAGAACAGTCCGCAACTTCGGAGCAGATTAATCGCGCTGTTGATGAAATCAACAACATATCCACAGAGACCAACAGCGCAATGCGCCAGTCGGCCGAAGCAGTTTCAGACCTCGCAGCTCAGGCCCACCAGCTAAAATCAATTATCGATCAGATGAAATCAGCCTAAAAAAAAGCCGGTGCACCTGAGGTGCACCGGCTTTTCTCAATCAATCCTCCGGACAATAAGAAACAACTCTATTCCGACCTTCATCCTTAGCCTGATACAGACACTTGTCCGCCTGCTTCAGGATGGTTTCCACATCGGTATTCCCGCAGACCGCGGTCAGCCCGATGCTGACTGTAAATTTTACCACCTCATCTCCGGAACGGACTTCCATCTGCTCGACAGCTTTTCGTAAACGCTCCGCCACCAAACGCGCATCATCCACTCCGCCGTGTACAAGCAAAGCTGCAAATTCCTCACCTCCGAGACGCCCGAAAACATCGGATGTCCGCAGGGCGGCATGGCAGCAGCTAACGAACTCCTTCAGGACAATATCGCCGACACCGTGACCGTAGGTATCATTAATGTTCTTGAAATGATCAAGGTCCAGCATCATCAGATATAGTTCACCGCCATAGCGTTGCAGCCTATCCATCTCAGTTACTGCTCGGTCTATAAATGAACGCCTGTTGTGGGCCCCTGTCAGCGGATCAGTGCTGGCCAGAAGTTTTACCTTCTCAAGCATCTTTTTCTGTTCGGTTATATCATGGGCAGTAATGCTGACCAAACGCTCTTCATCCACTACCGAGTCTACCGGATGGTATGTTACCGAAAAATAACGCTTGCCAAGAAGAGGCAGATCGATCCAGGATTCAAATCCTGCTGTCTCTCCGGCAAAAGCAGAATCAATCAATGATTTTGAGCGGGTGTCAAAAACGCTCTTTCCAACAATATCGTACACCGGTTTACCAAGGAAAAAATCTTTCGTTTTATTGAACAGGCGAACATATGATTCATTAACCATCATGTACCTGTAATTTCGGTCAATCAGCGAAACCAAATCCGGGCTGACCTCAACCAGCCTTTCAAACTGACGCAATCTTTTTTCAGCGATCCTGCGCTGGCTGACCTCTTTCACCATAGAGCGATTCACATGACGCAAATCAGCCAGAGCACTGCTTAATTCCTCGGTTCTCTTCTCAACCATAAACTCCATTTCTTCATATGCATGGCGAAGAGCTTCGGCAGATTCCTTACGTCGCACAATACTCCACATCCCCTCCATCAGCAGGGTCAACTGGCGGACATCCTCGTCATTATAATCATCTTTCTTGTTTGCCACCCCAGCGAGCAAAACAATTTTACCATCATCAAAAAGGGGAACGTTCATATGCCGTGATATGGGAACATGCCCTTCCGGCAGCCCATGCTTATTCTTAATGCCAGCATAATCATTCAGGATAATAGGCTTACGCTGCCTAATTGCATCTCCCCATATTCCGGTATCCTCAACATGATAAAAAGCCGGGACGGCATCCACGGTACACTGAGGCATAACATTCTGCGACCAGGCATAAAGCCTGAGCTCGGACTCATCTTCATTGAGAAAATAAAGATACCCGATATCACTGCCGGTAATCCTGACAGCAGCCTCAAGGGCAAAATCATACAGCTTTTCAAGAGACGCATCTGCCATGCCGGCAATAGTCGACAGTGCATCGAACCTTATTTCATTAAGGCTGCATTTCTTATTTCCTTCCCGCAACTGGGCCTCGGTTTTCTTTCTTTCCGAAATATCCCTCAAAATTGAAATATAAACCATGCGCCCATTGATTCCCATGCTGGAGACGCTGATACTGGCAAAAAAGGAATTGCCAAAACTATCCAGCAGTTCTGTCTCGAAGTCATGCACCGGAAGACCTTTGTGTAAATGCTCAAACAGCTTTTCCCGATCTTCCAGATACCTATAACTGTCTGTAACATTTTTCGGAATGAGCTTTTCATCCTCATACCCGAACAATCTGGCTGCCAATGTATTTCCTGCCAGAACATCTCCTTGCTCATTTGTAATAACAATAGCGTCAGGTGAGGCTTCAACAAATTTCTTGCACAACGTATTCGTGACAAATAAACTTTCAAACAATTCATTGAAATAAAACAAAGAACCCCTCCTAACTTGAAAGTCTCCACTCAAAAACCCCATCAATGCATTCTATGATTAACTTTCCTATCGCATAATTAAATTATTAATACAGATAATCGATCATAACATCATCCGTTCTTCCTCCCTACAAGCAAGATCATTGCCGACGAGAAACAACGCTTACGCACCATAAGCAAAACAAGAATAGACGAAAGTGCTGTTGAAGCGACTAACATAAACATCACAACTATCTGATAACGAACGGCTTCTTCTGGATCTGCTCCCGCAAGAATCTGCCCAGTCATCATCCCGGGGAGAAAAACCAGCCCTACCCCCATGAGGGAGTTGATGGCCGGGATCATCCCGGCACGTAAGGCTTCGCGAAAAATGTCCGCAGTGGCTTCTTTGTAGTCTGCCCCGTGGCAAAGCATCATCTCAACTTCGTCCCGGCGATTCTTAAGCTCCGAGAAAAAACGTTCCAATGACAAAGCCAGCGAGTTCATGGAATTACCTGCGATCATTCCGCCAATGGGAATAAAATACTGCGGGTCCCACCACGGCTGAGCACCGATGACCACCTTTGTGACCAGAATTGTAACCAGCGAATAGCTGAACATTACCGCCAGCCCGGTCGGCATCAGGTAAGGAATATTCTTTTCCTTGACCCGTCCATGAATAATGTTGACCGAAAACAGGGTCATGACCAGATAGAGTCCCAGCACCAGAACTGCACTGTCCAGCCCGAACAGTATTTTGAGCAGGTAGCCCATGGTCATAAGCTGCACAAAAGCACGCAACACCCCGACGGCCAGATCCTTTTCCATCTTGAGCTTGTAGTAGATGGACAAAACGCCTGAAACCGAGACAAGACTCACGGCAATCAACAACTGAATCCAGCTTATGGAAATAAATGGACTGCTCATGAAAGGACCTCCACCCTGCCGTTTGAAACCGTCAGGTGCATATGCGGACAGCCGGGATGGTAGCTGGTATGGTTGACCATCAGGATACTTACTCCGTCAGCGGCCAGTTCCTCGGCGACTTCCTCAACCCGTTTTCTGCTTTCAATATCCAGAGAACTGGTTGGTTCGTCAAAACAGATCGCCACCGGCTTAGGCAGCACAGAACGAATCAGGCACAGCCTTTGACGCTGCCCTACGGAAAGCTCGGAAGCCTCGCCATCAAGGTCCACATCATCAAGTGCCAGCCGTCCCAGCCAGTACTTGAGTTCTTCATCACCGGGGAAACGACCGCCCTTCCTGATATCAAAAGTAAAAGGCAGCAGCAGGTTGTCACGCACTGTCCCCGCAAGTACCGTGGGAGTCTGCTGCACAAACCCTATTCTGGTCCGCAGCTCAGGCGGAAAGATAGATTGAAAAGAGTCGCCCTGAATAAAGATTTCACCCTGCACAGGCTCTTCAAGACGCACAGCCAATCGCAGCAGGGTTGATTTTCCGGCTCCCGACGGGCCGGAAATAAGAACAAACTGACCAGCAGGCACAGCGAATGAAACATCACTCAAGCCCTTACCGCCCGGCCAACGGAACGATACATTTTTAAACTCAAGAACAGGGACCTCTCCGGCAGACTCCTCGCTAAGGGGAATATTCAATTCAACTCTCCGTTTTTCAATTGGTAAAGGACACAGTATCAGGCATGGACAATATTATCGAATACAACTCTTGCGTATGTTCGGCATGTTAAAGCACAACTTTTGCCCGCAAGGCCCGCAAACCGTGCACACCCTGCAGGTCTTCCAGAACGAGATTTTCAATTTCCCCTTCGATCAACCCTTTATCTGCCAGATATTCAAAATAGCTGCTGTATTCCCGCCACTCTTTATCCTGAGTGTAGATAACGGAAAGCATACCCGGCCGGGTTAGCCGCTCCCCGCTGCCCAGAATTGTGGATTTATCGATACGTTTCTTAATGATTTCATAGCGGATGTTGTAAGTACCCTCGACTTCAAATCTCTTTTCGTCGACCCGGAAAAGAATCGTCAACGGAGCGGAATGAACCAGAATAAGCGGCGAACAGCCCAACTGAACCTTCAACTCCGGCAGCAGAGACTCTGTCAGTCTGACCATTTCACACATCTTTATCAACTGCCAGACCCGCAGATTTTTGAGCTGGACATCATCAAACTTAAAATCCCTGACCATAGATTCGCCCACGTAGATATTATACTCCACTCCGTCGGTGCGGTACTTTTCAAAATAGTGGGGAAAAATCTTCTGCGCCCGGACTTCCTCCTGATCCAGAAAAGAAGTCAACGAGCGGTTGAGCAGCGAAACAGACTCTTCATAATCCCGGCGGCGTTGATATATAACCCCCATGCCGGGGTTCATTTCCTTGAAATACTCATCGATTTTACCGGTGTATTTTTCCGATGTTTCACGCAGGTAATTAAAGAACGGCTCCACCCGCTGCTGTAAAAATTCAATTATATTAATTTCGTCACCCGAATTAAGCCCTTCCTGCACTGCCGCAGCATAACGGACAAGTGTGGCAAAATAATAGTCGGCTATAGGAATGGTGCGGTTGCGGTATATTTCGCCCAAGGTCTGGGACGCAAGGTCAAGCTGCTTAAGCAGGTCCTCCTGAATGGCCTGATTACGTTCAACAGATGAACTGCGGATATCCATACTCCCGTACAGGGGGTAGACATCCGAAAAAATGATATCTTCAAAACGGGCCTCGCCGTCTTCGCCCTCACGACTTAAAAAGCCGTAGGCAGCCTCCTCAAAACGCCATGAGACACTGGGATGGATAGCTGTGCAGTATTCCTTTATGACCCGGTCCATGCGAGACTCAAGCCTATTCATTTCCCGGCGCACGGCAACGCTTAGAATAGGAAACAGCTCGGCAAGCTTGCGCACTGAATGGGTGCTTATCATATCCTTTGTGTTAGAGAGCAGCTCCAGCACAGCGATAACCCTGCCTTCCTCCTTGAGCGGAACAAGGCCCAGACTGCGTACCCCTTCTCGATACAGATAATCGACTACACCTTCATCACCTTCGCATTGCAGAATTTCGGGGATGAAGTACGGTTCACCTTCCTTAAAAACCTGATCATAAATCTCTTCGAACAACCCGGCGGACCTGCCCGGATAATTCCGGAGCACGCTACGCTCGATGGTTTCCCGGTTCCCCTGTGTGACACGGTAGCGAAAAACAAGCCCCACACGCAGATCTTCTACTTTTAAGATTGAACGCAAACGGTGGTTTATCGCCGCAAGACTTTCCTGCTTACGCAGGGAACCGTTTTCCACGAGATCCGACTTTAACTGCGATATGTTTTCCTTTTCGGTTACCTCGGAAAAACTTACCGTAATCACCCCCTTAAAGCAGACCCCATCCAGAGGCATGAGCCGCTCCAGAGTTTCCCGGTCACGCATGATCAACAGCCGGGAAAACTGCTCCCGCTCCAGAATTTCAAGCCCCCCGGCATCAACATCCACAAAACGAAAAGAATAATCAGCCAGAAAATAACGGTCTACCTTCTGCTGAGGGTCCGGCATTTTCATGATCACTTCCACCATTTCATGATCAAGCTGGTAGTAAATATCGAAAAGCATCGTGTAAGCGAAAAGCAGGTTCTCGCTGTACAAATCGCTTAAACGCATGAGCAGACTTTCGCTAAGTTCCAGCTCTATGCCCGGTTCCTCGAACATTTCCTTGTAGCGGGTAGTGGCGAAAAAATGGTCATGGGTAAAGGGAGCCTGAGCCTTGCAGATGCATTCCATATCTTCCAGATCAGGGAAGACCAGTCGCATCAGGAAATTAATTTCCTCTGAATACTCCTGTAGATCATCCGCTGAAGCAACTCCTCGGGTAACGCCTTTTCCTTCCATAGAATCCAAAATTCTACAGATCTCCCTGCCGTATGAATTCCCGGCCCCGGACATCATTGACCGTGCTTTACGGAATAAAGGTTCAAAACTTAATTCCGCAGTAAAAGGCATTGCCGCGTATGCTTTCATGGCTTCTTCACGCATGGTAATCTCCAATTTTTATAAATCAGCATGAGTATACATTAATAAGGCATACGGGTGAAGCCTCGGCGCATTAAAATGGAAACAGTTGCCAAGCATACCGAGCAGATATATTATTAAAGGATATATCCATTTGGAGGAACTATGGGCAAAAGCAATAAGACAGTATTGATTTCCAGAAGACAGGCCATGAAACTGGCCGCCGGTGGAACTCTCGGTATATTAAGCGGGTGTGCAATCAACCCGGTGACCGGACAGCAACAATTGATGCTGGTATCCGAGCAGCAGGAAATCCAGATGGACCACCAGAATTCCCCGCACCAATTCTCCGCCGACTACGGAGCCGTGCAGGATAAACAGGTAAACGACTACGTAACCAAAGTCGGGATATCACTTTCTTCCAGCAGCCACAGGCCCGACATGCCCTACTCCTACCGCTGTGTGAATGCCAACTATATCAATGCCTATGCTTTCCCCGGCGGCAGCATAGCCTGCACCCGTGGAATTTTAGTCACCCTTGAAAATGAAGCCGAACTGGCCGCGCTGATGGGCCATGAAATCGGACACGTAAACGCACGGCACACGGCATCGCGCATGAGTTCCGCCATTGCCGTTCAAGGCGTCGTGGCCCTCGGTGTGGGAGTTGCCGCAACACAGGACAGCAGACTGGTCCCGCTAGCTGCGGGATTGGGCGGCATCGGTGCAGGAATGCTGCTGGCCAGCTATTCCCGCTCCGACGAGCGGCAGGCTGACAGCCTCGGCATGGAATACATGGACAACGTAGGCTACGATCCTGAAGGCATGGTCGGGCTGATGGATGAGCTTAACAAACTGCACAAGAGCAAACCCTCATTCGTGCAGCAGATGTTCGCTTCCCACCCCATGAGCTCGGAACGCTACACCACCGCCGTAGAAAAACGAGATACCGTATACGCCGACAGCAAAGGTAAGCTTCTGCGTGAAAGATATATGGACAACATCGCTTCCGTGCGCCGCATCAAACCGGCAATCATCGAAATGCAGAAAGGTGAAGGCGCAATGGGCAAGAAGAGCTATCATGAAGCAGAGGAACACTTTGCAAAGGCCCTGCGCATTGCACCCAACGACTACGCCGGACTACTGCTCATGTCCAAATGCCAGATGGCGCAGGGTAAGTCCGCAGAAGGTCTGCAATACGCCCAGCAGGCCAAGCACCGCTATCCGCAGGAAGCACAGGCCCTGCACATGACCGGAATGCTGAGCATGGAAAATAAAGATTTCCGTCAGGCTCTTTCCAACTTCAATGCTTATGAAAAGCGTCTGCCCGGCAACCCCATGACCACATTCTTCAAAGGTGTTTCATACGAAGCTCTCGGCAACCGTGACATGGCCGCCAACGAATACTACCGTTTCCTCAAGTCCACCAATCAGGGTAACTATGCGAAGCATGCTTATGGTCGCCTGACAGATTGGGGTTACCTGCAATAATCAACTGTGCTAAACTATACAGCGCAACTGCATAAATACGAACCAATATATGGAGCCGCAATGCACCGTCTGGCATCAGTACTATTTCTCGTTATATTCTTCTTCTCTTCAGCCGCTAGCGCATCAAACAAGCTGTTTTTTTCCGGGATGGATGCCGCAGTAGTCAATTCATCAGCACAGGTCCTGAAATATGCATATTCCCAAATGGGAATAGAAATCGCGACCAGATACTACCCCATTGAAAGAGCATTGCACAGCGCGAATGCAGGTCTTGTAGACGGAGAAATCGTAAAGATCGGCGGACTTGAAAAACAATTCCCAAACCTCATCCAGATTCCGGTTCCTATCTTCCACACCGAACTGGTAGCCATTAGCAAGAATCCTGATATCAAGATATCAGGCTGGGAATCTCTTGCTCCCTACAGACTGGGCCTTGTTCGTGGGGTGCGCATTATCCAAAAGGGATTGAAGAAAGGCGGATGCAAAAATTTTGTCACCAGTATTGACCCCGATCACATAGTCAAGATGCTTGAAGCAGACCGCATCGATATAGGAATCATTTCAAGATTAGGCGCAATGAAGGCTCTTAAACATTCACAATCAAATACTATCAAGATATTAGAACCGACAATCGAAGTAACACCTATGTACCACTACCTTAACAAAGAGCATGCCGACATTGTTCCAAAGTTAATTTCGACTTTAAGTCAAATGAATAAATCAGGACAGATTGCAAAAATCAATCAACACTTCATAAAACACTTGCTGAAACAATAGTCTCAAACAATAAACCCTGTTTTAACATCTAAAGCCCGGATTACAAATCCGGGCTTTGACATTGTTTAACATAAAAATAACACGACAACGAAATAGTCTTCTTCGAAAAAACAGCCATACAAAAAACACCATCGCTTTATTGACAATAGAAAGTCCGACAATTAGAAAAGTCCTAAAGTTAATTCATAATATATAAAGTCATCAGGAATATTCAATAATTTCCCCCTAAAGAGGTATAGGCAATGCTCAAGAATTTGAATGTCACTACAAAAATTGCAGCAGGATTCGGCTTAATCATGATTCTGCTGGCAGCGACAGCAGGACAAGGGATTTTCAAACTCACAGACAGTTCACAAGGCTTTGGAGAATACCGTGAACTGGCACGCCAGACAAACCTTGCCGGACGCATTCAAGCCAACCTCCTGCTGACCAGCATGGGGGCAGTTTCATACACGAACTCCGGCACACAAGACTCCCTGATGCAGTACAATGAAAGACTCAAAAAGCTGGAGGAATTACTGAACGACGCCGAGATAAAAATAACCGACCCGGAACGGTCTTCTCTGGTTTCCAAATTAAGGAATGAAATTGAGACTTATAAAAACACATTCAAAAAATTCCAAGCCGCCAAGGAAAAAGAACAAGGCTCTATCGGACTGGCTGCTGAAAATGGGAAAATCCTGATTGGTGGTCTCAACACCCTGCTGCAAAGCGCAACAGAACGGGAAGACAGCTTCCTCATGGCCATGATTGAAAAAAGCAGGGCCGCACTGTTCGAAGCAAGGCTGGCCAACTCCGTATTTATTTTCAACACCCACAATCCGGAAGACGGCAAAAAAGCAATTACCCTGCTTGAAAATTTCAAGAAAAGCATCGGTGAAATCCAGAACGTCCTCTACTCCCCAGCCGACCTCGGGCTGATCAATGAACTCACCGAAAACACCAAACTTTACGTAAGTCACACCGATTCAATCATCACTGCAAATTCCGTCCAGATTGCTTCAGAAGAAAAGCTTGATTCCCTTGGACCTGTTCTGGCGGAACACATTGAAAATCTCAAATTATCCATCATGAGACAGCAGGATGAACTGGGACCGCGCATGCAGAGTGCTATTTCCTCAGCGGCAAAAAACATGACCGTGACTTCTGGCATCACCATCTTAATCGCCATCATCCTCGCATACTTCATCTCACGCAGCATAACTGTTCCCCTTGCAAAAGCCCGGACATTTGTTCAGGAACTGGCCAACGGCAATCTGAACTGCAAGATGGAAGTCGACCAGAATGATGAGGTGGGAATGATCTGTAAAGACATGGCCCAGGTTGAAAAAACCCTGAAAAACGCAATGACTGAAATAGATAACGCCATTACCGGAATTGAAGTAGGCAGAATCGACAGTCAGGCAGACAGCTCCTCTTTCAAAGGAAGTTACGCCGAACTCATTGACCGCACAAATCTGGCAATGAAAGTTATGAGGTCATTTATTGATGCTGTTCCGGTCCCGATTATGACTATGGACCGGGATATGAAAATTCTATTCATGAACAAAACAGGAATCAAATTACTGGATAAACCCCTTGCAGAACTGAAGAAAGGCAAATGTTCAACTTCCATCAGCACACCGGACTGCGGAACTGAAAACTGCGCCTGCGCCAAGTCCTTTATTTCCCGCAAACCAGAAAACGGAGCGACTGTAGCCCAAACTCCCAATGGGAAGATCGATATTGATTACATCGGCGTTCCCATCGAGAAAGATGGAAAAGTAGTAGGAGCGATGGAAGTCATCCTCGACCAGACAGAAATCCGCGAAGCACAACGCACAATGCAGGATGTGGCGTCACGCACTCATGCCGTTGCCGAACAGCTTTCATCAGCCAGTGAAGAGCTGGCTGCACAGGTGGAACAGATCAGCAACGGTTCCGAAATCCAGCATGGACGTATAACTGAAACCGCCACCGCAATGGAGCAGATGAACAGCACCATCATGGAAGTTGCCCGGAGTGCCTCCAATGCTTCCGGCAAAAGCATGGAAGCAAGGCAACAGGCTGAAGAAGGCGCGCAAATTGTATCCGACTCTGTGAACTCGATCACTGAAGTCAGCAATATTGCAAATGACCTGCGCTCCAACATGGCAAACCTGAGCAAACAGACAGAATCAATCAGCACAGTCATGGAAGTGATTTCCGACATCGCCGACCAGACCAACCTGCTGGCCCTGAATGCCGCCATTGAGGCTGCAAGGGCCGGGGAAGCGGGACGCGGATTTGCCGTGGTTGCCGATGAAGTCCGCAAACTGGCGGAAAAAACAATG
The DNA here is from genome assembly GCF_048571135.1 of Maridesulfovibrio spiralis (SeqCode). Taxonomy (NCBI): domain Bacteria; kingdom Pseudomonadati; phylum Thermodesulfobacteriota; class Desulfovibrionia; order Desulfovibrionales; family Desulfovibrionaceae; genus Maridesulfovibrio; species Maridesulfovibrio spiralis (SeqCode). The sequence continues at coordinate 640,640 of NZ_CP182344.1, forward strand.
TCCGCCACACATGAAGTCGGAAGCAACGTGGAAAACATCCAGCAGGCCATGCGTACCAACATGCGTGCGGTGGAAAATGCTGTTGGAGCGGTGGAAAAAACCACCGAACTGGCCTCCCGTTCCGGCGAGTCTTTAGGAAAAATCGTCAGTACCGTGGATGATAGCGCGGGACTGGTTGAAGCTATCGCCACAGCTTCCGAAGAACAGTCCAGTGCCTCCGAGCAGATCAACATCGCCATAACTGAAATCAACAACATCACCCGGGAAACAACAGAAGGTATCCAGCAATCAGCAAAAGCTGTTCAGGAACTGGCATCCATGTCCAGTGAATTGAGCGATCTGATCAAGGAACTTCAATCCTAAGCAAAACATATATCTCTACCATCCAAACCCCGTTTGCATATGCAGACGGGGTTTTTTGTTAATTAAAATCAAGAAGCCCCCTTTCCACTGGAAGAAAACTCATGTTCATGCTTAACTGATATACAAAAACAGGAGCAGATATGAAAAAAATCACCCTGATGTTTATATTCGCGGCAACCCTCATCTGCGCAACCCACGCATGGGCCGGTAACTATCCCATTGTGGACAGTGGACAGGAAGCCTGCTTCGACAATTCCCAACAGATTCAATGTCCTGCCAAAGACGATGCGTTCTACGGACAGGACGCCCAATACAAAGGCAACCAGCCCCGCTACAAAGATAACGGCGACGGCACAATTTCCGATCTCGTTACCGGATTGATGTGGGTTAAAGCCCGTGGAGACAAGCAGTCATGGCAGACGGCAATGAACGGCGCGGAAGACTGCCGTGTCGGAGGATACAACGACTGGCGCGCCCCGAGCATCAAGGAAGTATACTCGCTGATTGATTTCAATGGCCGGGTAATGGGATCTGATTCAGTTTCAACACCGTTTATTGATACGAACTACTTTGATTTCAAACTCGGCGACAGTTCAAAGGGCGAACGTTTGATCGACTGTCAGGATTGGTCGGCAACCACTTATGTGAGCAAGACTATGGGCAGCAATCCCACAGCCTTCGGGGTAAACTTCGCGGACGGACGCATCAAAGGCTACGGCAAAAGCGGACACGGCAACCGGGGCAAAAAATATATGCGTTATGTACGCGGCAACCCCGACTACGGTGAAAATATTTTCGTAGACCTGAAAAACGGTATTGTTGAAGACAAAGCCACCGGATTGGTCTGGCAGCAGGAAGACAGCGTAAAGAAACTCAACTGGCAGGAAGCCCTGAGCTATTGCGAAAACCTGAATTATGCAGGACGTAACGACTGGCGTCTTCCGGGCGTCAAGGAACTGCAATCCATTGTGGATTACACCCGCAGCCCGAAAACCAGCGGGACCGCAGCAATTGATCCGGTTTTTAAAGTCACGGACAAGGAATCCTACTACTGGTCCTCCACCACCCACATGGACGGCCCCAAGGGGGCAGACCACGCTTCCTACGTAGCCTTCGGGCGCAGCATGGGCTATTTCGCTCCCCCGCGCAGCAACACCAAAAAATGGATGGACGTACACGGAGCCGGGGCACAGCGCAGTGATCCCAAATCCGGTAATCCCGAAGCCTTCCCAAACGGGCGCGGCCCGCAGGGAGATGACATCCGCATCTACAACTATGTGCGTTGCGTAGCCGGAGGAACTGCCGAACCGTACAACCCGCCCTACGTAAAAATCAAAACGCTGGACATGGGTAAAACCGGTTTCGGCATGGGCAGCATGGGTGGCAACCGGCAGGGCGGTAAAAGAAACAAAGGCATGGGCTACGGCATGAACCAAGATGGCACGGGACAGCAGATGGGGCAATCCACCGGACAATCAATGGGCCGTGGGCAAGGCCGCAACCGCCAAGGCCCGCCACCGGAAGCCTTCACAGCCTGCAACGGCAAATCACAAGGGGATGAATGCGCAGTACAGACTCCGCGTGGAAAACTTTCCGGCACATGCATGAGCCGCAATGAGCAGACCTTCTGCGTCCCCGAAGGACACGGACAAGGTGGAATGGGCAGAAGACCGCAGCAATAAAATAATCCCGGAATGGCAAAACCATTCCGGGATTTTTTCTATTTATAAAACACAGCGACGCAGGCCAATAAAAGTTTTTGGGATTCTTGCACTAGCTCTTAGGCGAGCGGTCTTCCGCGAGTCTTAGAGATAGCGACAGTGTAACAAACCCTTTTGCAAAAGGGTTTAAGCCGCCGGAGGCAAACTCTTTTCATCAAAACGCGAAAGCGTCTCAACTAACTCCTACAAACCTTCCACGTAATCCATAATCGCCTGTGCGGAATTCTTGGAACAACGCACGGCTTCGGCTACGGTTCTGGCTCCGGTGACAACATCGCCGGATGCGAAGATGCCTTCACGGGTGGTGCGCCCTTCTTCATCGGTAATAACCAGTCCGGTCCTGCCGATCTCAATCCCGGTCAGGTTGTTGCGCGGGGCCTGACTTACGGCGATAAAGATGGAATCAGCCTGTTCAAGCTTTTCAGAACCTTCCACGGTGACCAGCTTGACCTTGCCGTCTTCCCCGGTCTCTTTTTCCGTGCGCACGCAGACCACGCCCTCTTCGTTCAACTCCAACGGAGAATGAAAAAACTTGAAGCGAACCCCGTCAAGCTTGGCGTAATCGTACTCGTACTTGGTGGCGGACATATCTTCCTGACCCCGGCGGTAAAGCACGGTAACTTCCTGCGCTCCTTTGCGCAGAGCGGTACGGGCCACATCCATAGCCACGTTCCCGGCTCCGATAACCGCAACTTTCTTACCGAGCTCATAGACATCAGGATTCTTCAGGTAGTTGATGGCGTAATGCACATGGCCGAGAGTCTCGCCTTTGAGTCGAAGCGGACGCGGATTCCAGACCCCGGTTCCGATAAAGATCGCCTTGTAGCCGTCACGCAGCAAATCATCGAGAGAGATAACCGGACCGATAAGCATGTTAGGACGGATTTTAACTCCAAGTTGGATGAGCACTTCACGCAGCTTTTCAAGGATATCCTTGGGAAGGCGGAATTCGGGGATACCGTACTGAAGGACCCCGCCGATCTTGTCTTCGGATTCGAAGATGGTCACCTCATACCCTCTCAGGGCAAGGATGAAAGCGACGGTGATCCCGGCTGGACCGGAACCGACAACCGCGATACGGGCTTTGCGTTTCTCGGCTTTCTGGGGTTGAAACTGGGCCAGATAGTAGCGGGAAATATAGTTTTCAATATCGCTGCACTGCACCGGGGAACTCTTGCGGCCCAGAATACAATGCCCTTCACAGAAATTTTCATGGGGACAGATAAGCGAACAGACCACCGAAAGCGGGTTGTTCTCGAACAGCATGGCCCCGGCCTCCTGCATTTTACCGTCCAGCAGGAGTTCGATCATTTTATTAATAGGTGTGCCGAGCGGACAGCCCTTGCTGCAAAGCGGTTTTTTGCATTGCAGGCAACGGGTCGCCTCTTCAATGATATGTTTTCCCATATGAATGATGTGTGGTTTGGTCCTTGAGTGATACGGACCTTATTTTAAGAGAGGATTGGAAAGTAGTGCGTGGAAAGCGGGTAATAGCAGGGGTTTTCAGATAGGTCCAGTAATTTGATTGGCGGGAAAGCCCTCTCGAAGACTTTCCCGCCAATATGTAATCAGGCTGCTTCAACAATTCACAGCCAGTGGGCTATTTACCGTAGTAGGATTCCTTGAACAGCTCTTTCATCTGCTCAATGGAGATCTCACGCGGGTTGGTGCTGGTGCAGGGGTCTCCGCATGCGCCCTCGGAAATCTTGTCGAGGTTGGCAAGGAATTCATCTTCATTCACACCGAACTCTTTGAGGGTCGCAGGAATCTGCATGTCCACGTTGAGCTTCTTCACAAAGTTGATCAGGGATTCGACCAGCTCTTCAGTGGAGGAACCGGAAAGACCGAGCCTCTTTGCAGCGTCAGCGTACTTTTCGCCGGCTTTCTCAGCGTTGAAACGGATAGCAGCCGGGAGGTAGATTGCATTGGCGCAGCCGTGGGGAATACCGAAAAGGTGTCCGGTCTTGTGCGCCATGCTGTGGACAATGCCGAGGATTGCGTTGGAAAAAGACATACCAGCCAGACACTGGGAGATATGCATTTTGTCACGCGCTTCCTTGTTTCCCTTGTAGGATTCGACCAGTTCATCCTGAATCATTTCCATTGATTTCATGGCGAGGCAGTCGGTAAGCTCATTGGACATGATGGAAACATAAGCTTCCAGAGCATGGGTCAATGCATCCATACCGGTGTGCGCTACAAGGCTTGCGGGCATGGACTGGGCCAGATCACTGTCCACGATTGCCAGATCAGGAGTGATGTTAAAGTCGGCAATGGGGAACTTCAGCTCAGTATCATTGTCGGTGATGATGGAGAACGCAGTTACCTCGGTTCCGGTTCCACTGGTTGTGGGAACAGCTGCGAAATGCGCTTTCTTACGCAGTTCCGGCAGGTTGAAGGGCTTTGCAGCTTCTTCAAAGGTAAAATCAGGGTTTTCGAAAAAAATCCACATGGCCTTTGCCGCATCAATGGGGGAACCGCCGCCCACACCGAGAATCCAATCCGGCTGAAAATCGTTCATCAACTCAACGCCACGGCGAACAGTGGCAACAGAGGGGTCTGCCTCAACGCCTTCGAAGAGGGTGGTTTCGATTCCGGCTTCTTTCAGAAAGCCTTCTATTTTATCGAGCGCACCATTTCTCTTTACAGAACCGCCACTGATAACAATAACAGCTTTGGTGCCTTTGATGTTTTTGAGTTCCTCGATGCTGCCTGCACCAAAATACACTTCACGTGGAATAGTAAATCTTGCCATTATAATTTTCTCCATTTATATTCCAAAGCAAATTTCAGCTTAGGAAAATTATTTTACTTTAAAATAAAACATTCATAGCCTGAATATTAATTCATAAAATTAAATTCAGACCAAAATATCACTTTTTAAAAACCGCAAACGTTTCCCTCAGGTTGGGTGAGAAGCTATAAACACAAATTTTTTTTTCCTGTAAAGTACGCACCTTTCGGTATCGTAGTTTACAACTGGTTAGTAGTTCCCATTTGGTAACTACCTATTAGATTAAGTAGAAAACTACACAAAAAGCTTTAAATCTGGTAAGTTGGAAACTTCGCTTAATTGAACGCAATTTTCAGAAAGCACAAAATAAGCTCTAAAAATTATCTGAAATTTTTTTATTTTTTTGAAGCCGACCGGATTTCGGCGCAATGAATGGAGAGATAATGCCTGAAGACAGAACCCACAAAGTCAGCTGCAACAGCTTCACATATGAGTTGGAAGTGGCTTTTGAAATATTATCCGGCAAATGGGTGCCGCTGATCATCTGGCACCTTGCGGACGGAGAACCGAAAAGATTCGGGGAAATGCGCAGACTGATGCCTAAAGTCACCCAAAAAATGCTGACCCAGCAATTACGCAGTCTGGAAAAATCCGGGCTGGTAAACCGCAAAGTTTATCAGGAAGTTCCCCCGGCAGTAGAATATTCGCTCACCGAAATGGGGCTTAAGCTGATCCCCATCTTCGAAAACGTAAACGGATGGGCCGAGGAATATCTGGAGAAACGGAAGGATAAATAAAAAAAACACGAAAAAAGGCGGATTCCCGATTGGGAACCCGCCTTTTAAATTGTGTTTTACGACAGAACTATTTCAGCGCTTCGAGCAGAGCTTCTTCACCGATGCGGTTGACAAAACCGCTGGTACGTTCACGCTTACGGCCGTTTTCTTTGTAGAAAGCAAGTGCCTTTTCAACCAGTGCAAGAGCTTCGTCAGCACCCAGCTTGGAGCCGATTTTTACACCGCCGCGCACGTTGCGCACAGCACCGCCGCCGAAAAGAACGTCCCAGCCTTTGGGAGTTCCTACGAGACCGATATCACGCACATTACTGAATCCGCAACCGATCTTACAGCCGGAAACACCGCTCTTGATCTTGAAGGGATAGGGAGCATTCTGCTTGATAACTTCGAGCAGTTTTTTGCCCATACCACGGCTGTCCTGAACACCGAACTTACAAACGCCAACGCCGGTACAGACTCCGACAGTCGGCGGTGCCTTCTTAACTGAGGAACCGATGCTGTCTACAACTTCATCCAGTTTATCCTTGGGGATACCCTCCAGATTCAACCGCTGGCCGGTAGTCACGCGCAGGGAAGTCAGATCAAATTTCGCCATTGTTTCAATGACGGTCTTCATCATGCCGGGAGTGAATTCCCCCTGAGAAAGACAGATGCGCAGTGCGTAAGTGTCATTCTTACGCTCAACGGGCATCACAACAACTGGTTCAGCAACAATATTATCCATAAAAAACTCCTTGCTCTGTTTAGTGATTGTTCATTTACAACAGAGCGCAATGTTCTGCAAACAGGGATTTCAGTCTATAATTCCCCTACAGAAGAATCAGTTTTTTGTAGTTCGGCCACTTTTTCTATGGTACATAGAATTAGACCTAAACCTCTTATAAGGGCAGTTAATTACTTACAGATTTTCCCTAACGCAGGACAGCAAGGAGAAATCCATGATTCTAACGGATTCCCGCATACTTGATTACATTGGTGCCGGGATGTTGATATTTGTCTTTCTGGTGCTGGTATACGGCATTATCTTCATTCACGACATTCCTTACAACATCGCCAAAAAACGCAACCATCCCCATCAGGATGCAATCCACGCCGCCGGGTGGGTCAGCCTTTTCACCCTGCATGCCATATGGCCGTTCCTGTGGATATGGGCCATGGTTCATAAACCGGACCTGAAAAGCGATCAGGATTTCGTAAGCAATGAGAATGAAATAACTCCCGCAGACGAACCAGATGACCTGAATACAGTTACGGACGCAAGTGAGGTCTAACCGTGGATATACTTATTGAATTGACCTATGCGGCTATTGTTTTCTTTGCCTTCAAAGTCCTGAAAATCCCGGTAACCAAATGGACCGTAACTACTGCTGTGGTAGGCGGAATCTTCGTTGTCGGTGGAATATTCCTCTGCATGGCATTTTACCACCCCTACACGCCCAATGCCCGCATCTATTTCCAGACCACACCAATCGTTCCGCAGGTGCGCGGCAAAACCATTGAAGTCTATGCCAAACCCAATACCCAACTCAAAGCCGGGGACAAACTATTTGCCATCGACCCTACTCCCTATCAGGCAAGAGTGGATGAGATTGAAGCCCAGCTTAAGTTCTCCGACAAGCGGCTCAAGGAATCTCAGGAGCTTGCTAGACAATCCGCCGGAAGCCGCTACGATGTTGAACAATATCAGGAAGAAGTGAATCAGCTTCAGGCCGAACTGGAAAAGGCAAAATTCAATTTAAACAGCACGACAGTTGTTGCACCCACGGACGGCTGGGTAACAATGGTCCGGCTTCGCCCGGGAATGATGGCTGTTCCGCTGCCCCTGCGCCCGGTGATGACCTTCGTTCACTCCGAAGACCCCATGCTGGTTGCGGCGTTCAAGCAGAATCCGCTCCAGAACATCAAGCCGGACTTTAATGCTGAAATTATTTTCCCGGCTATTCCGGGACATGCCTTCAAAGGCAAAGTGACCAAGATTCAGGAAGCACTGGCTGAAGGGCAGCTCCAGCCTTCCGGCGACCTGCTCAGTGTTTCCACCCATATTCCAGAGGGTAGGGTTCCGGTCTTCATTCATATTACCGATGACATGTCGCAGTACAACCTGCCCCTTGGGAGTGCTGCCGCTGTCAGCGTCTACAGTGAAAGCATGGAACCGCTGGCCCTGATCAGGCAGATCCTGCTGCGCATGGTCAGCTGGCGGAACATCATATGCTTTGAGGCCATTTAAGTGGAGATAAATATGTCACATAAACTCAGACCGGCAATACTGATCTTGATCCTGCTGCTCGCCATCTGCGGCTGCAAACGCAATTATTCCCATTCCGAGGCCGCTTCGAGTGCCGAAAAGACACAGAATTCTGCACCCGCTGAATGGTCCGCCACGGATTCAGATAGCGGCATGGTCAAAGACGGGTGGATTCATGAATTCAAAGACACGAATCTTAATGCGCTGGTGACCGAAGCCATGAAAAACAATCCGGACCTGCAGGCTTCTGCTGCGAGAGTTGATCAGGCCACGGCACTGGCAAAACAGGCCGGAGCAGCTTTGCAGCCTTCAATCGGATTGGGCGGCAGGTTATCCGGCACTTCCTCTAACGAAGCAGCCGGAGCGCAAAAAGCCGGACTGGGTATTTCATGGGAAGCTGATGTCTGGGGCAGGCTTGAACAGGGTAAACGCTCATCCGAAGAATCAGCCAAGGCGGTTCAGGCCGACTATGAATTCGCCCGCCAATCACTGGCTGCAGCCACGGCCCGCAACTGGTTCCTGCTTAATGAAATTGAACAGCAGCAGGAATTCTTGAAATCCATTGTCGAAATTCTGGGAAAAATGAATGAGATTGAAAAGCGTAAAGAAAAGGTAGGCAAAGTTTCTATGCTTGAAGTTTCTCAGGTCCATGCCCAACTGGCTACGGCAAAGGATGCTGTAAGTCAGGCTGAGATGGCCCGCCAGCAGGCCTCCCGCAGCCTTGAAGCTTTGATTGGCCGCTACCCCGCCGATGAATTAAAAGGAACAGGCCAACTCCCTGTAAAACTTCCGCCCATACCGGCAGGACAGCCTTCGGCAATTCTTGAAAGAAGACCGGATCTCATCGCGGCAGAAGATCGCGTGGCGGCAGCTTTTTATGCTGAAAAAGGAGCAGAACTGCTGCACCTTCCGCGCTTCACTTTCGGAGCCGGAGCAGGAATAAGCGCACTGGGCGATGCCATTGCCGGACTGACCGCAGGAATCTTTGCCCCCCTCTATACTGGCGGCAAAATTGAGGCCGAAATTGAACAGGCCACAGCAAAACAAAAAGAAACCGTCGCAAATTATGCTTCTGTGGCCCTAAATGCATTCAAGGAAGTTGAAAACGGACTTTCCGGGGAAAACCTGCTTCAAAAACGCGAAGAATATCTGACTCAAGCCAGGACAGACAAGAAAAAGACCTATGAACTGGCTCAAATCCAGTACAATGTCGGCAAAATTGATCTATTTGAACTGCTCAGCCATCAGACAGCATGGATCGGTTCAGAAATATCCTTGCTGAATATACGGCGGGTGCGTTTGGATAACCGAATTGACCTGCACCTTGCCCTTGGGGGCAGCTTCGAACAGTAAATCCAGTGCAGGGTCTTACTTAACAAAGGCCCTGCTTTATTTTTATCAGCAAATTTCGTAGTAAGAAATAATGAAGCACTTATCCCATTTCATTCTCATCATACTTTTCCTGACAATTAAGACTACCTCATGCCTCGCACAAGAAGTTATCGTTCCGGTCAATCATTACCCACCGTGGCGAATTGTAGAGAGTAACGAAGAAATCGGCGGTATCAATATTATGCTGATGGACACCCTGCTCCAAAAGGTTGGTTTGAGAGCCACCTATATTATCCGCCCGTGGAAAAGAGGGCAGCGCATGATGAAAGAAGGAACAGCAGATATAATGAACGGGCTGCTCAAACATCATGAACGCGAAAAATTTATGACCTACCTTGATCCGCCATATAAAACAAAAAGTTCAAAGGCATTCTACGTATTAAAAGACAGTACCACAAATATTACATCCTACGAAGACTTGTATAAATACAAAATCGGAATATCTCTCGGGGCAAAATTTTTCCCCAGATTCGACAATGACACCAAGTTGAAAAAGGACACAGGCAAAGACGCACAGAATAACTTTACAAAATTAAGGTTCAATAGAATTGACACCTTCATAACAACTGAAACGGTTGGAGACTATCTACATAATAAATTAGGATATCAGGACATTATAAAAAAAGCAGAATACAAATACACTGCACCACTCGCCGTCTACTTTGCGGTTTCCAAAAAATCACCATTAGCCGAGAGAGTACCGGAATTAAATGCTGCATTGAAAGAAATGGTGGAATCCGGCGAGGTACAAAGAATAATCGACCGATTCATCACCGGCAGATATCCACCGAACTGATCCGTAGTGCCGTTTCAGCATCAGAGAAATCCCAGTTGACTTGTTCCTCTGAGGGTGGGATGGATGCATGTATTCACAAGGAGAAATAACATGCGCATTTACATGGGATTTGACGATACTGATGACAAGAATGCCCCTATGGGGACAGGTCGGCTGGTCCGCGAATTTGTATACGGCCTGAATAATGACTGCCATGTCATCGGCGTAGTCAGACACCAGCTTCCCCGGCTGGACAACATCCCATACACATCCAATAACAGCTCGGCCTGTGCCATTATTGAAATTCCCGATGGCAGTAACCTTGACTATCTGCGCGAACAGGCAACTGGACACCTAAATGAATTCTGCGCCCCCGGCAGCGATCCCGGCTTATGCCTTGCCCGCGAAGACGAAGTGTCCAGTGAAATTATAGGTTTCTCCAAATCCGTAACCGGACGCAGACACACCCAGAAAGACGCCATGCACGCCGCCCGCGATATTGAGTTATACGGCCTGGGCGGAACAAACGACGGCATCATCGGTGCAACCGCAGCAGTCGGACTGACTGTTTACGGATGGTGTGGACGTTTCATCGAGTATGGACGGCTGCGGGAACTGGGCCGTGATCTTCACGTGCAGGATCTCTTCGAAGCCGGAATCGACGTAATTTCAACGGACCGCGACCCTCTCGTGCCGCTGCCCGGTGATGAAATACGCAATACAACATGGATCAGGCCCTCACTTTGGGGCGGTCGTCCAGTTTTACAGGTCAAACGGATAGAGTACGGAGTCTGGGAACCCGCCCACGGCAAGCGCAAAAAAGGGCACAAGATGCAGCCGGACTCCAAAAACCGAACTACACACTTTCCCTGTAGCGGACAATAAAGCCTTCCAGAGCGTCACGCTGACGTTCCATGTGAATTATCCATGCTTCCAGAATTTCCAACCCTTCAGGGGTGATGGAATAGACCCGCTTTGCCGGGCCGTCACCCTCAGCGTCCCACCTTGACTCCACCAATCCCTCCTCGTCCATCTGCCGCAAATGACGGTAGATCATGCCCGGAGGGGCTTCTCCACGCAAAAAACCATACCCGCTGATGGTCTGAATAAGCTCATAACCATATGAAGACCCTGACTTTAGTGCCATCAAAAGTGATGGCTGAATATATCGCTGGGGCTTACCCCCGCCTGCCTTTTTTGACATTTCCCACCTGTTCTTCTTGACTATATGTTCTTAGAGGATATATATCTAATATAGACTAATATCCATAAAGACACAACAAACCAGAGGAGAGCTTTATGAAAATCTTCGTAAGAGAAAGAGTAAGAGCAGATGAAGGAACCAAACGTCCCCGTTACCGCGTTGTAGGTGTACAAGGCGAAGGACTGACCCTCAAGGTTAAGCGTATCCGCAAGTGTGAACTTAAGCAGCTTGCTGAGCACACCGGAGCAGAGATTGTTTATCTGGAGCGCGACGGTAAGGGAAGCGAAGGAAAGCAGGACTAAAAAAACGGGGACCATGCTCAGCAAGGTCCCCGTTTTTTAATATGTTTATTTGTAGACGATAGTTCCGACATGTTCTCCGCGCAATGCGGCGTGTACGGACTCAGGGTCCCGCAGCACATCAATAATCTGGAACTGCTTGAGGGTCTTGGCATTCTTGAGGAAGGTCAAGACTGCTCTTTCCACTATCAGGTCATCAAGATCCATTTCAATCAACTCATCAACGTGGATGCGGTCATAGAACTTGAGGGTTTCGCGGTCCTTGGCCTTTTTAGGATCGTCCTCATAAAGCCCCTTTTCATCTTTAAGATAGATAACGGACTTCGCGCCGATGTTCTCCGCCAGCAGAAATGCACCGGAATCAGTGCGGTGCGGCGGGATGGAACCTACTTCAGCGGGATGCTCAAAGAATCCGTAAGGCGGAATACCGGTGGTGATGGGCAGGTAGCCGAGCTGGCAGTACATGTTCAGCTGCTCAAGGTGGTCGCCGTGCCCGATTTTTACACCACCATGCTTAGCCAACAGAACGGAAAGCATTTCCGCATTCTGCCAGGAAACCTTATCACCCAACTTTGAAAGAACCCCGGTGGGCATACCAAGATCAACACCGATATTATAGACGTGACGGGCACGGGTTCCGCCCCCGGTCATGAGCAGGATTTTGTGCTCTTCCTTGGCTTTGACCAGTTCATCAAGGATGGGCAGCAGCGCATTTGCACCACGGTCCATGATGGACTGTCCGCCAATTTTCAACACATTTACTTCCGGCTGCATGTGGAAGTACTCATCTGCTTCTGTTTTACGCAGACAATCTTTACCTACAAGAGACTCACCCAGCAGCTTGGTTTCTATGTGCAAACGGCCCTTTTCACCATCTTCTTTAACTAACTTACCCATAAGACCCTCCGTTTTTATCGATTGACAACCCCGTTGATTTGCTGGGGATGCATTATCATAGACCATTAACAACTATTGTAACACCTTAAACTTCACCAAAAGCATGCTCAGCAAAATTCCGGCTCCAAAAGCCCAGGCCAGATTGCTGACCAATGTGATCACCAGCATGAGGAGAATCACTGCCTGAGCAGCCCTTGCTGTCTGGTCACGCACAGCAAGTATCAACTGCACCCCGGCAAAAACGAGCAGCACGCCGAGCACGCCCATAGGAATGAGCTGCAGGACTTTTACAGATTGCGCACCGAAGCCAATCGCCAGCAGTACAAAAATCACACCGATAATAAGGTTGGAACCGCAGGTGCGTGCCCCGAAACGGTAATGCGCCGCAAGTCCCCCGGCCCCGTGGCAGACAGGCATACCACCCACCAGAGCAGCGAAAGCATTGGCAATACCCATGCTTATGCATAAAGCGCGGTCAGTAACCCTGCGCCCTTCATCGCCGAAATATTCATAACTCAAATCACGGTTGGCGATGACCGCATTCCCGAGTGTCATGGGAATCTGCGGCAGGACAAGAGCCAGCAGGGCAAAGGAAAATTCATCCCCACTGGGAAAACCGAATGGAAGCAACTGCGGCAGATGGAACCCTAAACTGAGGTCAGCCAGCCCGCGCCATGCTCCAAGCACCCCGCCAAGAATCGCACCGAAACCGACAACCACCAATCCGGCGGGCACACGCTTACTGTTGATCAGTTTCAGGGTGACAATACCGAAAATAATACCGAAAACAACGCTTAGCGGAATCGGCCCCAGAGCCTGATAGGACAGGAAGGGTTCAACCTTGCCCAATGTCTCCTGCAAACTGCTGGTGCCTGCCGCAAGGTGAACCCCCTTAAGCAGGAGCAGTATTCCGGTAGAGACCTGCACGCCTCGGATCACAGGCAACGGGATTAACCGGGCAGCCTTGCTGACCAACCCGCTTGCGCCGAGGAAAAGCATCAATGCGGCAATGATCATCCCGGAAGCACTGATAACCCCCGGGCTGAGAGACTGGGCAATGGCATACGCGGAAACAACTTTCATGGGCTGCACCGCAATGGGAACCCGGTAGTACATACCGCCGATGAGATAAAACAACCCTACCGTGAGGAATAAGCCTGTAGCGGAAAGACCGTTGACCATGATCATGGCAAAAGCCAGGGGCAACATGGCTCCGAGATCTCCCACAGAGCCGGCCCATTCCATCCTATTGAAACTGATACGCACTGCAACTCCTCCATCTTCTGTCATCCGTAATTACAGCAATACTTCATAATGCTATAAATTCACAACGTTTTTTAAAGCTGACAGTGCGGACATAATTATATTCGGAAATATTTTAACCCACATATAAAAACTCCCGGAAGGTTTAACCGACCGGGAGCAATACAAACTAAATCAGATCATGGACTTATTCAAAAGCCATGGTCACTTCCCATTCTTCCCAAACCTTACCCACCAGATCGGGGCCGGGATTAAGAACTTTCTTACCGGGTCTCCAGCCGGAGGGGCAAACCTCGGAAGCACCGGTTTTTCTTACATGCTGATATGCCTGAATCTGGCGCAGGGTCTCAGCTACATTGCGGCCCACGGGCGGAGTCAGCACTTCGTAACCCACGATAACACCGTCTGGATCAATGAGAAAACGGCCACGTATATCAACGCCGCCATCTTCATCGTAAACGCCGTACATCTGCCCTACTTTTCCGCCACCGTCAGAAAGCATAGGAAATGGAACCCTGCCTGCGGAAATCATTTTGGAAAGTTCATCCTGTTCCCACATTTTGTGGACGAACATGCTGTCGGTACTCATTGAAAGAACCTGAACATCAAGGGCTTCAAACTCAGAATGTTTTTCGGCGACCGCCGAAATTTCCGTAGCTCAGACAAAAGTAAAATCACCGGGATAAAAGCAAAGCACTACCCATTTTCCGAGATAATCGGAGAGAGTAATTTCCTTAAATGCGCCATCCTGATAAGCACCTGCAGTGAAATCAGGAGCTTTCTGTCCAGCTTTAATCATGATTTCTGCTCCTTTGGGGGTTTCGGAGGTTTCAGTTTTGACGTCCTGCTGAACCTCTTCGACTGCTTTGCCGACAGGTTTTGAGCAGCCAACTGGTTTTGAATCACTCATATTTTCTTCCTCCATTTTCATTAACCACACTTATATCACTCAGCGCTATCAGTAGGAAGTCTTTTTATCAAAAAAGCTGATAGTCAAAAATTGAGTCCACCCCAGAAATCAAAAAAGCCACCCTGATCAGGGTGGCTTTTTTAAAATTATATCGCTTTCTCAGTCTACCACGGCATCGGGTCAGGCAGAATCACGTCATCAGAGTAATCATACTGGTCGAACTGCTCTGAAAACCAGTCAAAAAATTCAAAAAAAGGGAAAATCTTCCGCCCTGCTTCAACTTTATCCAACGCCTGCTCTCCGCTGACATCAATTGTTTTGGAATCAAGAGCCATGATAGGCACCAGATCTTCAGGACAAACGTAAGCAACATTGCCGACCACATAGTAACGAATGTCGTGCTTTTTATAAGTAACTTTTTTTACAACCGTTTTGCTCATAAACACCTCTCACTTGATTCTTTAAATTCAGCTGGTCATAAATCAAATGGATACAGTGTTCAACAGCTTAAATCTTCCGTTGGGTATAGTCACTGAAATCAGTTTCCTTGCGCTGGAACTCCCCTTCGAAAAACGGGGAAGAGATCAGGAATTCGGCAGTGGAACGGTTACTGGCGGTTGGAATATTATAGAGTACGGCCAGACGCAGCAGTGCTTTCACGTCAACATCATGGGGTTGCGGCTGCATAGGGTCCCAAAAAAAGATGAGCACATCGATTTTGCCTTCGGAAATCATGGCCCCTAACTGCTGGTCACCACCCAAGGGACCGGACTTCATTCTATCCACTGGTTTGAAATCATACCCTTCATCATTCTTCTGTACGGCCCTTTCCTTGATCATTTTTTCGACCAGCCCACCAGTGGTTCCGGTAGCCACGAGGTTATGCCGGGAAAGAATGTTGTGGTTGCAGTCCACAAAATCCAGCAGTTCTTTTTTGCAATTATCGTGAGCAACTACGGCTATATTTTTAACTATGCTCATGGCAGTCATCCTCTTGAAGTTAAAAGGTAATCAATAGGCAGTACTATGACATGAGCTAAAATGAATGTCACTTCTACAGTGTTAAAAGAGTGAAAAACAAAAAGGGCTGCTCATAATCAAGCAGCCCCGATGTATCGTATGGGCAGAACGTTAAAACCGTTCTTCCCACTCCTTAAGTTTGAAGCCGATAAGCACAAAATCATCAGCAACAAGAACGGGACGCTTGCAAAGCATGCCGTCACCGGAAATAAGCTCAAAAAGATCAGCATCAGACATGGAGTCGATAGTATCTTTCAGCCCCATTTCCTTATATTTTTTACCATTTGTATTCACGAACTTCTTCTTATCCACCCCGGCAATCTTCTGCCAGCTGAGAAATTCATCTCTGGTCGGGGTCTCTTTTACGATGTGCCGGATAGTGAAATCCACTCCCTTTTCCTCAAGCCAAGCCTTGGCTTTACGGGAGCTGGTTCAACTGGGGTAATGTACTAAAATCATACTTATTTTTTCTCCGTCTTAAGGTTACGGACAATTTCTACTACCGACCCTATAGGTAACACAAATGAATAACACCTACAATTATAGACAAATACAGAAGAATGAAAAACAGGTCTTCATGAACACTCATGAAGACCTGTCTGATCTTTAAACGGGAGTTTATTTTTTAGAACTTTTCAAAGTCACTGTCATCAGCTTCCATATCCAGAGAAAGACCACCAAAACCGGCGTCTGATTTTGCCGCACTTGCTACAGGCTGCGATGCTGCAACCGGGGCCACAGGGGCGGCTGGAGCTGCAGCAACAGGTTTCTCCTGCCTTGGACTGCTTACCGGCAACGCCCTTGGCTGTGAGTAGGAGGAACTTCCATAGCCGCCCACCCTGAAGAAAGACATGGTATTTTCAAGCATGGCACTCTGGGAGGAAAGCTCCTCACTGGTCGAAGCCATTTCCTCAGATGCGGAAGCATTTTGCTGAATAACTGAATCCAGCTGGGTAATAGCCTTGCTGATCTGCTCTGCCCCAGAATTCTGTTCCGCACTTGCTGAAGATATTTCCTGAACCAGCTCGGCGGTTTTCTGAATATTGGGGACGAGGTTTTCAAGCATGTCCCCGGCCTTCTCAGCAACTGTTACAGTTGAAGAAGAAAGCTCGCTGATTTCCCCGGCGGCGTTACCACTGCGTTCGGCCAACTTGCGAACCTCGGCAGCGACAACGGCAAAACCCTTACCGTGTTCCCCGGCGCGGGCAGCTTCAATTGCGGCATTCAAAGCCAGCAGGTTGGTCTGGCGGGCAATTTCTTCAATGATGGAAATTTTTTCCGCTATATTTTTCATAGCCGCCACTGCTTCCGAAACAGCGGAACCGCTTTCCTGTGCATCAGCGGCGGACTTAAGTGCAATATCCTCTGTGGTCTGGGCATTAAGGGTATTCTGCTTAATATTACTGGCCATTTCTTCAATAGAAGCTGACACTTCTTCAATAGAAGCAGCCTGCTCGGTGGCTCCCTGAGAAAGTCCTTCTGCGGAAGCTGAAAGTTCGGTACTTCCGGAAGCTACATTGCTGGCTCCGGCACGCACGTCCGAGACAACCCTCGTAAGCTGAGTCGCCATGTCGCGCATATTTCCATAAACACCAATAGCCGGTTCAGCAAATTTGAGGTCGAGATCACCGCCCGCAATATTCTGGGCAACATTCGCAATATCTGCGGGATCGCTTCCAAGCTGCCTGCTGATAGTCCTGATGATCAGAGCGGCAGTAATGATGCCTACTGCAATGGCGATAATACTGATCACAACCGCCAGCATAATGGCCTGACTGTTGGCCGCCTGAAGCTTGGGTCCGAGCACATCCTGATCTGCCATTACTGAGAGCTTAACATCCTCGACATTCTTAGCGATTTCCGGTCCGATAACGTCCAGGTTCTTGCTGATAATCTCATTGCGGTTGAAAATAATTTTAGTAAGTGCGCCGAATGCTGCGGAATACTTCTCCTTTAAATCTAGTATTTCCGCGAGCAGCCTACGCCTTTCGGGATCTTGCAGGTTGCGGTCCAGCTCATAAAGCAGCTTATCAAACGCTGCCATTTCCTCTCCCTCTCTATCAACAGACGATTGGGCATTATCATCTAGAAACTTAACTACATACAAACGGGCCAACAACAGGTTGCGCATGGCATGCCCAGCTTTCACCGCGGCGGTCATATCATTATCACGTTCAGCTGTTTCCAGAATCCGGGTCAGTTTCTGCTCCATCTGAGGTCCGGCAACATTTAAAACATCATTGACATAATGATTCCGCTCTACCCGAAACTTTTTAACCTTTTCAAAATACTCACCATACTCTTTTACTTCATTATCCACTTTCGCGATTAGACTGGCACGTTCCGGCTTCTTGATTTCAGAAACAGCTTCATCAATAAATTCGCGCATCTTGGCGTAGTAACCGTCGTATTGTTTAAGATCGAGATCACTTCCAGTAATGATGAAATCCTTAACATTCATCCGCACCATGAGCATGTTAGCCTGCAACCTTCCGCTCAAGTTGGTATCTCGTGCCAATCCCCGGTATTGGCTGAAGCCCTCACTGGAATTTTCAAGTGCCCAAAAAGATATTGCTGCCAGCACTAGCAATAAGCCGAGCACAGAACCGAAGCCGAGCATCAATTTAGCCGATAATTTCATGTCATCTCCCGGTAAGCAGTTTTCCGTCAGCCATCAGTCACAGCTGAGTATGGCATAGGTGTTCTACCTTACACTATTCTGGCACTTTACTTAAAGTAAAAAAAACATCGAGAGAAAGAAATACGGCAAAGCTGCCAATAATTAGATTGCACCATAAAAAAATGAGGTGACTGAACAATCAGCCACCCCATTTACACTCAGACATTATTTATGCGAATTACCCCTCGCCAGAAGGATTATCCACCTTGGGAAAACTTTCTAAATGCGGCTTAATGGCCTTGCCTAACCATGCAATACATTCACCGAGGTTCTGCATATTGACCATGCCTTCACCATCATCACTGACTTCACCTTTATTCAGGCCGTACCCCATATTCCAGTAAGTGGAACCGGGGATAATCATGCCGCTGATCTGGTAAAGATGGTTGATAGTATCGAAAACATGGGTTGCACCGCCACGGCGAACAGCCACGACTGCGCCACCGATCTTACCCGCAAACTGGCGGTCGTTGGCAATGGCCACCAGGCCGGCACGGTCGATCAAAGCTTTTATCTCTGCGGTAACATCAGTAAAATATGTAGGGGAACCGATCACAATAGCGTCAGCACGAACCATTTTTTCATAAACTTCATTAAGCTTATCGTTGTCCACGGCACATTTTTCATTCTTGTTTTCAAAACATTTCATACAGGCTATGCAGCCGCGGATCTTCTTGCCGCCAAGCTGATAGAGTTCTGTTTCCCAACCTTCTTTTTCAAGAGGCTCAAGAACTTTATTCAACATAACTTCAGTGTTGCCACCCTTACGTGGACTGCCGTTGATAGCAAGTACGTACATTTATCTCTCCCGTGTTTATTTATTCAAAACGATGGAATCCCCAAGGAATGGGAATCCCGTGCACTATAATATGGGAAGTTAAAACTGTGCAAATTATTCATCAGCAGAACATACCGATGATCTTCCCGGCATCTAGAAAAACACCCCAGACCTAATGCCCCATGCCGACCTCGGCCCAGCTTATTATCTTGATGCACTATCGCGCTATCTTAAAATAATTTTGCCTTCCGAGGCTTGCGTGGACTACACATCAATATCCATATTTTATTTTGAATGAATCAGAGGAATGTATGGATAATCATCCGGCACGCAAATACAGGCCCAAGCCAAAAGAGACAAAACAAACATTTAGTTTATAAAATCAAATCATTAAGAGACACCCACCAGCTAGACCCTAAAATAATATGCTAGAACATAATTGATCTATATGCTAATTGCAGCTGATCCAGAAAGGAACCAGAAAACCATTTAAGAATAACGGTTGGTTTCTTCTGCAAACTTCAAGACAACTATGGGTCCATTACAATGAAAACCGCCTACCGCCCCATTTTTGTAGCCCGGCAACCCATCTTTGACCGCAGGGGGGACATCTGGGGTTACGAGTTGCTCTACAGGGCAAGTAACACCATCGGCATGGACGGCAGTTCACCCAGTACAGCAACCTCACGGGTTATCTCAGACGGCCTGTCGCTTGCCCTGGACTCAGTCTCTGACTCCAAGAAAATTCTCATCAATTTTTCCCGGCATATGCTTCTTGTGGAATCCGCTACGGTCCTCCCACCAGAAATCTGCATCCCCGAAATACTTGAAGATGTAGGCATTACCCCTGAAATAATATCAGCAGTAAAAAAACTCAAAAAATCAGGCTACTTAATTGCACTTGACGATTACGTGGGGCAGCCCGGAATGGCCCCCCTGCTAAGACTGGCTGATATTGTAAAGGTCGACTTTCTGGGCATGAAGCTAAGTGCAGTCGAAAAACTCAGCCGAGAACTTACAAAATACAATTGCAAGCTTCTGGCTGAGAAAGTCGAGAATAGAGGGATGTTCGATCTGGCCGTATCCCTGGACTATTCTTATTTTCAGGGCTTTTATTTTGCCAAACCGGAACTGATCGAAGGACGTAAGATAAGCAGCTGTGTGCTTACCAGATTCCAGCTTTTGAAGGATCTTTCCTCACCTGATTATTGTGTAGACGATGTAGCCAAAACAATCTCACATGATGTCGGGCTAAGCCACAGATTGCTCCGCTATGTCTCTGCTGTTTCGAATTACGCAAAGATACGGTCTCTCAGCCATGCAGTAGCCCTGCTTGGACTCTGGCCGCTGAAACAATGGCTGATGATCACCATGTTGTCTGACACCTCGCGCGAGGAGCGTAGCAAGGAACTGGTTTATCAATCTGCGTGCAGGGGTAAATTTATGGAAAAGATCGCGGATTCCATTGACGGAAATAAATTTGACCGTGATTCCCTTTTCCTGCTGGGGCTGTTCTCAAACCTTGATGCGCTGCTTGGCCTGCCCATGGACGAAATCACCGGACACCTTCCACTGGACGACACACTGACAAAGACCCTCTGCGGAGAAGAAACACCCCTCAGTGGTCTGTTGAACATGCTCAAAGCTGTAGAAGCAGCGGACTGGGATACAGTGGCAACTGCGCTGGAACAATACTCAATTCCTGAAACCGATGCAGCGCAGGGCTACACCGAAGCCGGACACTGGGCGCATAAAACACTCTCGGCAGAATAAAAGTGTCAGTCAGCCTGCCTTAAAGGTACTGCCAGACTCTATCCATATTCGTTTCCATAACGGCGACAGCGCAAAGATCGGTATAGGCAACCTGAACTACCTCGGCCCGAAACCTCTCCTCGTCATGAGTTTTATTGTAGTCTTCCATTAACGCCATGGATTCACTAAGGGAACGTGATTTAGGTGAACTACCGTCTAGAGTTCGGGGGTGATAGCCGATGTAGATGAGATCGAGTTTGTCCTGTGCGCGATTCATATCAAGTCCTCTCCGGTTTACGGTTGATCTGTAATAGATTTATCTGCTGACACATTCATAATCCAAAACATACCAACAATCCACGATAAATTATGCCTAAATCAACATAAACCATTCTTCCGCTAATATGACCCGCAAACCGGAAATACATAACAGCAGCACCTTAGAGAAACAGAGTTTGCCCCAGTAGCTTAATAAAAAAGGGACGGTATCATATGAACACCGTCCCTAACCCATTTAGAAATTATATCTTTCAGTTAAGAATTCAATCTTTCAAGCATGCCCCGCAAATCTTGAGCTAGGGCGTTAAGCTCCTGCACTGCCCGCGAAGATTCAGTCATTCCTGCAGAAGTTTCATTCACAATCCGGTGAACCTCTTCCACTGCGGAATTAATCTGCTCTGATGTAGCGGACTGCTCTTCCGCAGCAGCCGCAATACTGCTGATCAAAGCCGAACTTTCACCTGAAACGGTCACGATATCTGTCAGAACGGCCCCGGAATCATTCGCTTGCGAAGTTGCAGCAGCTATTTGATCCACAGCCGATTCCACCTGCCTGATATTGCGTTCTGATGATTTTTGAATCGCCTTGATACTCTCTCCGACTTCACTGGTGGCAGTCATGGTTTTCTCTGCCAGCTTGCGCACCTCATCGGCAACTACTGCAAACCCTCGGCCGGCTTCACCTGCACGGGCCGCTTCAATAGCAGCGTTAAGAGCCAACAGATTGGTCTGGTCCGCAATATCAAGGATGACGGTCATAATGCCGCCGATGGAATCCGCCTGTTTGCCCAACTCAAGCATATTTCCTTGTAATTCCCCGGCAATATTATTGACCTGATTGATAGAGGTAACAACCTCGCCGACCAGTCCGGCACCATCCTGCGCCTTCCCTGCAGCCTGTTCAGACTGCAAAGTGGCATCAGCGGCGTTACGGGCGACCTCAAGAACTGTCGCGTTCATTTCCTCAATTGCAGTGGCAGTCTCGCCCACACGCTGCTGCTGAATATCCGCGCCCCTGCTGACCTGCTCAATCTGGGCAGCGAGTTCTTCTGAAGAAGTAGCCAAACTGGTGGAGATACGATCCGCGGCGCTGGCAACCTCTACTATGCGGTTCTGTACAGCCTTAATTTCAGTCTGATCGATAAGAATCTCAAGCGCGCCGACCACCTTACCTGCACGATCCACTATTGCAGAAGCGGAACTGCTGATTTCATAGTCACCGGATGCAGTCTTTGCTGAAGTTTCAAAATTCTGTTTACCGCCATTCTCCATGCATTTTTCCGGGAGGCAACGCCCTTCCCGGCAGGCCTCGGTCCCAAGAACCTGATCGCAATGTTTACCTGCAAATGAACTGCTGCCTGAAATATCCAATCCGGCTTTGTTAAGGAAAAGAATCTTGCGGTCCTTCCCTCTGGTCAATACTCCTACGGGCAGGGAATTCAGCAACTCGCAGTACAGACCAACGAGGGTATTCACTCCCTCAATCATTGTTGCAAAACCGCCGGAGTAACCGGAGGAATCACCTTTACGCTCAAGTTCACCTTTTTCAATGGCAACAATTATCTCATCAGTATCACGTTGGAAACCTTTGAGGGACTCAACGAGAGAGATCACTTCACGGTAAACCCCACAAGCCTTGTCAGCAGCCTCAAACTCAAAATGGCCCTTAGCCACTTTGGAAACAACCTGCTTAAGCTCCGCCGGGTCCTTACCCAGAGCGCGATGAACTGAACGTAAAATCAAAAACGCAATGAGAATAGAGATAACAAATACCAGCCCCACAGCACCCTTCAGGATATTACCTGCCTGCGAAACACTGGCGGATGCATTATCGTTGAAGGCTGCTGCTCTTCTCTCTGCGGAAACGATAAATTTCTCCATACCTGCTTCCAATTCCTGATGCAGCTTAGCCTCTTTATCGCGCTCAGCTCTGATTACACTGCGCAAGGCTCCTTTTTCGTGGGTATCAATCAGATTTTGTTGCAGGGAACTCATGCGGCTGTATACATCGGTCAATCCAGAGAGCCTGCCGGTTTCTTCAGAAGAACGTTCGGCAACCAGTTCAAAATCCTTCATAATTTCTGTGTTGAAGTTGTCGATGTTCTCTCTATGCTTGGCGATTCTTAATTTATCATAGGACGTAATAATCTGTGACATTTCATTCTGAATACGCATCAAATTCACATCAATGCGCAACATTGCAGTACTGACTGCATAAGGCCGCTTGTATAAGGAATCAGTAAGTGCACCAACAGATTCAAGCTTTGTCGCTGCAAACATGCCCAGCACGGCAATCAGTATTGAGATAAACCCAAAGGCTATTATCATTCTTGATCTTAAAGTCATATATTGATCTCCTCTGTCCTATAGATAGCGTTAATTCAACACTCTATTTATTTGGTACAATCCAATGGATAAACTGTGCTCAAATGTTCAATGTCGACATTCGACACAAATTTCAAATTATTTACTTTGTAAGAAGAGGAAAGTCAATGGACTCTTACCTCTCGAAAAGGGAGGTAGATGAAAAGAAAAAAAATACCCACTAAGTGCGATCTATGTTAATTTAAAAAAACCACAAACAACCAAAACCCATAAAAAGAGAGCTTTACAGGAGGAAAACATGGCTGAACCCAAAGATATGTATCAATGTCAGGTGAGCAACTGCGGTTACATTTACGATCCCGACAAAGGCGAACCGAAAACAGACACCGCTCCGGGAACAACCTTCGCAGATCTCCCTACCGACTGGAAATGTCCACATTGCGGGTCTTCTAAAAAAACTTTCCGGCCACTGGCTGGTCCGGGTTCTACTCTTGCTGAAGGAACTTAAGTTTAAACCGACAATTTAAACCCTACCGAGACTAAAAAAAGAGGTTGCATCTGTCGATGCAACCTCTTGAAGTCTTCTGTGAAGCTGAGATAAATTGAATTCCGGCCCCGCAAATGCTGTACTAAAGAACCTTTTTTAACGCTTGGAGTAAATGAAAATTCTATCCGCTATTTTACCAGTATCTGGTAGCTAAATTTTAGTGCAACCAAATTGTATTTGACTGACCAGCCATTTATTTCGTAAAAAAAGGACACACCTTAAACAATATAAAATATTGACATTTTTATGAAAACAATCATTTTAATCCCGCCTTCCGAGGGTAAAGCCGACGGAGGGAAGAATAAGCCCCTAAGTTCTGTATCAGGAATTACAGCTGACTTAATTGAAGCGATTAAAGAAGCTGACCCCAAAAAATTATACGGGCTTAAGGAAAAAGCTCTCGAAAAAGCAATTGCTGTAAATAAGGAAATTTTAATTTCAAAAACAATGCCTGCAATTGACCGGTACACAGGAGTTGTTTACGACGCTATTGATTATCAAACTTTGAAAAACAAATCTGATTTTAATAAAAAAGTTCTCATCATATCAGGGCTATTTGGGCTTGTCAGCCCTACGGACCTGATTCCTAATTATCGTCTTAAAATTGATAAATTAAAGGCTGCCAAGCTATGGATAGATTCGAATTCAGAGTATTTGAAGAATAAATTTGTCATTGATTTATTACCACAGGCACACAAGAAAGCTGCGAAATACGAGAATGGAATTGAAGTAGAATTTGTCCTAAAAAAAACTGGAAAAAAGATGCCTGCAGGTCACCAAGGAAAGTACATTAAAGGAAGATTTGTCAGGTGGCTTATTGAAAACAATGTGACCAATCCAAAGCATTTTATAAATTTTACGGAAGAAGACTACAAGTGGACTGGTGAGGTGTTCTTAAAGGAAGTTTAGGGGATCTACCGGCTCTACCTCAAAGAAAGGCACGAAAAAAGGACTTACAACTTTTGTTGTAAGTCCTTGAAATATCTGGTGGAGCTGGAGGGAATTGAACCCACGGCCTCTTGAATGCCATTCAAGCGCTCTCCCAACTGAGCTACAGCCCCACTCGTGTTGGGTGAAGAAGTGTTTATAAAAACCAGCCTCAGCTGTCAACACTCTTTTTCAATTATTTTAACATAAATCAATTTCCCTCCCCCGCCGCTTCGGTTAAGCTGGATTTCCTGATAGCATCGTATACAAAACACAACATAAGTTTACTTTTCATAAACAAATACTATTGCCTCAAAAATCAAATTGCAGTAATCTGCTTTTCATTAACTGAGTCTAAACCGCTATATTTAAACGAGGTACTATGCTGGACATTGCCTTAAAAATTCTTTCCAAATTTGCGTGGGTTTCCGTGGTCTTCATCGGCATCACGGTAATCAGCTTCTGGGTGATTCACCTCGCCCCCGGCTCCCCCACCGACATGGAAACCACCCTGAATCCCACCGCCACCATTGAGACCCGCCAGAAACTGGAAAAGCTCTACGGATTGGATAAACCGCTCCACGAACAATATATAAACTGGGTCACACGACTTGCAAAATTTGACTTCGGCATGTCCATGTCCGGGGACAGGCGTCCTGTCTGGGACCGCATAAAAGAACGGTTGCCGCTGACTTTCGGAATGAATCTGGCCTCGCTTTTCCTGACCCTAATGATTGCAGTACCAATCGGCATGTATTCGGCATGGAAACAGGGCGGCTGGTTTGACCGGGGAATGACGGTGCTGGTCTTTATTGGATTCGCAGTACCGGGATTCTGGCTGGCCTTGCTGCTCATGCTCTGGCTCGGTATCTACTACCCCGTCTTTCCCATATCCGGGTTGACTTCACTTGACTACGAACTCCTTTCCCCTTGGGGAAAAATGGTAGATCTGGCACGGCATCTGACCCTTCCCATCTTTATATACACATTCGGCAGTCTGGCCGGGATGTCCCGTTTCATGCGCTCGTCCATGCTCGAAGTACTGCGGCAGGATTACATTACCACCGCCAAGGCCAAAGGATTACCCATGCGCAAGGTGCTTTTCAAACACGCCCTGCGCAACGGCTTGCTCCCGGTGATCACCATCCTTGGACTTTCCATTCCGGGGCTGATCGGCGGGAGTGTAATCATTGAATCAATTTTCGCCCTGCCCGGACTGGGGCAGCTCTTTTACGGAGCAGTCATGGCCCGTGACTATTCTCTGATCATGGGTTCTCTGGTGCTTGGAGCGATGCTGACTCTGGCCGGGAACCTGCTGGCCGATCTTGCTTACGGACTGGCAGATCCGCGTATTCGTGCAGGGAGACAGGACTAATGGGTAACAAAAAACCGCTCACCCCGCCTTCAAAGTTACAGAAATACGGGCTGTTCTACCTCGGTATTTTTCTTGTAGGCACTGTTTCGCTGGCGGCAGTTTTCGCCCCACTACTGACACCTTACGACCCCAACGCCTTAAACGTGGATCACCTGCTGCAGGGCCCGAGTTCTGCACACCTTTTCGGAACCGACGCATTGGGCCGCGACGTATTCGCACGTATGCTTTATGGTGGACGGGTATCCCTATGGGTCGGATTTGTGGCTGTGGGAATTTCCACTACCATAGGACTGGCCCTTGGGCTTGCCGCCGGATATTTCGGTGGACTGGTGGATGAAATCATCATGCGCGGCGTAGACGTAATGCTCTGCTTTCCCTCGTTCTTTCTAATCCTTGCGGTGATCGCATTTCTTGAACCGGGGCTGACTAACATCATGATTGTCATCGGCTTCACCTCATGGATGGGGGTGGCAAGGCTGGTCCGTGCGGAAACGCTCTCCCTGCGCAAGCGTGACTTTGTTCAGGCATCCCGGCTGGCCGGGGCAGGCCCGGTCCGCATCATGCTGACTCACATACTGCCCAACGCAATCACCCCGGTGCTGGTTTCAGCAACCTTGGGCGTGGCCGGAGCCATCCTTGTGGAATCATCACTCAGCTTCCTCGGCCTCGGCGTTCAGCCCCCGGACCCGTCATGGGGCAACCTGCTCATGGATGGCAAAGAGGTTTTGGAAATCGCCCCATGGCTTTCAATCTTTCCCGGAATGGCTATTCTGTTAACCGTGCTAGGCTACAACCTGCTCGGTGAAGCACTGCGTGACATCCTCGACCCCAGACTCAAACAGTAAGCGGTAAAATAAAAATGCTGGAACTGCTCAGAATTCGCGACCTTGCTCTCATTGAAGATGCTGAAATTGAATTTTCCTCAGGCATGAACGTGCTCACCGGTGAAACCGGAGCCGGTAAGTCTTTCATCCTGCGGGCCATTGATTTCCTGACCGGACAGAAAATGCGTCCGGACATGGTTCGCCCCGGCAAAGAACAGGCTTTTGTGGAAGCCTTATTCATTCATCCTGACGGTTCGGAATCCATAGTGCGGCGCGTGCTTTCTGCTGCTACCGGGCGCAGCCGTGTCTATGTGAATGACAAGCTCAGTTCCCAGAGTACAATCCGCGATATGGGCGCATCCATGATCCTGCACACCAGCCAGCACGCCCAGCAGAAGCTGCTCCAGCCCGCCTACCAATGCCGCATGCTGGATACTTTTCTTGATGATCTCACGCTTCCTGAAAAGAAAGATAAAATTCTGACTGCCCTGCGGACCCTGCTGGCAAAGAAAGAGGAGCTGAGAGAGCGTTCGGCATCTCTTCTTGAGAAAAAAGATTTCCTTGAATTCCAGCGCACCGAGATTGATAAAGTCGCACCTTATCCCGGTGAAGAAGAAGAATTATTGGAAAAGAAAAATGCTTTGCAGGCTCAGGAAAATGCAGGAAAATGCATTCAGAATGCCATGGATATCATGCGTGGACCGCTGGATGTCTGCGGCGGTGTTTCCGCACTGGCTTCAGAAATGGAACGTATCTGCGAACTTTTCCCGGAATACGGACAGGACCGGGAGACAGTCATTGAGTTCAGGCATTTTCTTGATGAACTGGCCGGTAAACTGCGCGCCCAGCCGCTTGATTTTGATTCCGAGGACTCCATAGATGATATTGAATCCCGCCTCTATGACCTTTCCAAGCTAAAACGCAAACTCGGCCGTACTCTGGACCAGATTGTAGATCTGCAAAATGAAATTAAGGAAAACCTAGACTTCCTCGACTCCTGTGCCCTTGAACTTGCCCAGATTGAAAAAAAAGAAAAAGAATTGGTAGAACAGCTGACAAAAGCACTTGGCAAGCTGACCACGGCCCGCGAAAAAGCTGCAAAAAAACTTACTAATCGCGTTGTCGCTGAGCTTAAAGGTTTGGGTTTCTCTGAGCATGTGCAGGTTCAATTTGAGTTTCAGCCGCACGAACTTTATCCGGGACTCTCCGAGATGCGCGGGCGTTTGATGTGGATTCCCAACCCCGGACAATCCGCACAGCCTCTTGATAAGATAGCATCCGGCGGTGAACTTTCCCGCTTCCTGCTGGCTATCACCGGGCTGCAGGGCGAATCCGAGAAACCGACCCTGATTTTTGACGAAGTAGACTCCGGCATCGGCGGTCATACCCTGAACCGTGTTGGCGAAAAAATGCAGGATCTCGCCGACCGCCAGCAGCTTATTGTCATCACCCACTGGCCTCAGCTTGCCAAACTTGCCGAACGTCATTTCCTGATCCACAAGGGAGTGGTCAACAAAGAAACTTTTACTACCTGCCGTCAGTTGAACGACATAGAAGTTGAGGCTGAATTGGCCCGGATGGCCGGGAAGGAATAAATTCCAGCATCATCTTGATCTCATTCACTTAACTGAGGTAATGGAAATCGAACCCACCTTCTTCATTTTCAGCCAGTATAGCATTTAACCAGTTTTTCTCCAGTTCGCTAAGAAAACCTTGTTGCTTCAATACAAAAAAAGGCTCAAAGAAAATCGCAAGCCGGCCCGGTGCTTGATAATAATTTGCGGTTTTTTGATAACCCAATGTTTCCATATCGGAGTAGATAGCGGCCTTCAAATTTTCATCAGCAGCAAGAAGATCATCCAGCGCTGCAAAAACTTCTCCCATCAGTTGGCCAGCAGGGGCACTGCCTAATATTTCACCATAATATTTCGCCATATTCAAAACCAGAACAGCAGTCTTCAACATATCATAATATATTCCCGCCAATTCACCTGAGCTTAAACAATAATCAATAAGCGGTGACGAATTATCCCGTATTTTGCGGGCAGCTTTTTCCAGGCCTGATGTCTGTATAATATATGTGTAAACAGGCGCTCCGTAGCCGGCCTCTCTCTTTACATAGGTAAGATAATCAATTTTCCTTTTTTCATAGACCGGATATGCATTGGCAGAAATCAAACCGAACCCTGATTTTTGCATTTTACGGCACAGATAAATATCTTCGTGCGTAGTCTGGCTGTAATCATCCAACCCACCTACGCGCTCCCATGCTTCCCGTCTTATCAACCATATGCCTCCCTGCAAAAATGCGACCTGACTGTCCTGCCTATTGCGCTGGTGAGATCTATGCAGTGCCCTTGAAAGCAGTGTTCCTGTTTGGCCTGGTATAATTTGTGAGCCAACAATCCCGACATGTGGATCAGATAAATATTTTAAACTGTGGAGTAACCATTTCGGAGAAGGCCTTATATCTGCATCCAAAGAAAAAAAGACATTTCCCTCAAGTGATGATAGCCCAAAACGCTTAGCCTGCCCTGGACCAACATTGGTGCTGTTCCTTATCACTTTCACATCAACATCGTCAGTCATAAACGGTGTGCATGAACAATCATCCACGACGACAATCTCATGAAAATCAACTCCGCATTTGCGGCAGTGTTTTATGATTTCAAGAGTTTTGCCTTTGTCGTTATAAGTATATGTAATCAGACTAACCTTCATAAACATCCATTATTTTGAAAAACACTATAAACTATTTCATCAACACGGACCTTAAAGATCAGGTCTCATTATCTTTAAATATTTTTTATCTATAATACAAATATATTGCATAATAGAAATACAAACATATCCAAACCAACGCATAAGTCAAAAAAACTATTGACGTGCGACCAGACCGGGAATATCTTACATTTAGTTCTTTGAATCGAAAAATGATTGATACCAGCACATCTTGCACAGGGCTTGGAAAGTTCTCGTTGTAAGGCAGAAGGGAAAATCTGAAATTAATCGTATATAGAGATACGTGGGTTTCATTTTTTTCGCAGCAACTCTGCAGATGCTGCTTTATCAGTCTTCAGACTCATGAAGAGGATGCGAGGGATTTAGGCCCGTTGACCATCCGGCAACCTGCCCTGTTCGGCAAGGTGCCAATGCCTGCCCTACTGGGGTCCATGAGAGGGATTTAATAATTTGAATTTCTTAAAGGCATTTCCGATTGGGGATGCCTTTTTTCGTTTCTGGAAACCCGGAAAAGCTAATGCGTTTGAATCAAACCATCAGCTCAAGCGGGAATTCCGGTGGGAGGATTTATGGATACTTGCGCTCCCACCTAAAACAGATGCCGCTAAAATGCCCGGATATGGAAAATTTTGCTCGGCACAACAAATGCAAAAGCAAAATACCAGGCGTCCCATAGCTTCAGGGCATTCAATGGAAGCAGGACGCAAAAACGGAGATCAACCCAATGACCGACATCGTAAAAAAAGCTACCGGCAATTTCCACTCAGGAACCATCTGTTTCTTCTGCAGAGACAATGAGAACGAACCCTTCCCCGCAGACTACAGCGACCCGCTGGCACTGCTGGGAGATATCAGCGAACTTCATCTAGGCAAAAACCAAAAAGAAGAAATGCGTAAAATCCTGAGCCGCGATATTGAAAAAGACGGAGCTGAATCTGTTTGGCAAAACCGTACCTTCCGTAAGAACATTATCCTTTCTTTCGGCAAGCTGGTCTAATTTAAATACCAAAGTCAGATCAAAATCCAAAAGCCCTCCCGATTTCATTCGAGAGGGCTTTTTCTATATCCTTGCAATTAACTCCGCTAACGCTTAAAAAAAGTTCAACATCACAATCCGGGAGAAATTAAATGCTCTTTAAGAAATTTCTAAAATTCACAATACTGCCCGCAGCTCTGCTGGCAATGACAATTACATCCGCAGCGGCTGAAGAAAAAATCTTCACTGTTATTAACCACACCGATTCCGTCATCCGGGTCTGGGGCAAATCAAACGACTTCAAGTTCGGCCGTATCAAGCCCAAAACCATTGCCGATTGCACCTGCAACGCCTTGTATAACAAAGATTGTTTCGACAAAAAAGGCGGTAAAGCAAAAATCAAACTCGCTCTTGAAGCCAACGGCGGCAAAGAGCTTTATTCCGGCGCCAGCTGCACCAAGCTTTATGTTAATCCCGGCACTTTCATCGATGTTACACTGGATACCAATGGCCGAAACATCAAATGCGAAATTATCGACAAATACGAAATCAAGCAGCCCATGCCTTCCTTCGAAGAAGCTGACACCAACAATGACGGCAAAATTGATGAGCAGGAAGCTGAAGCAATCCAGCTCAAGAGCAATTTCAGAGATTTTGACACCGATCTTAACAACGAACTCAACCCTAAAGAATTTGACGGTGCTCTGAACAAGCTCAACATCTTTAGGGGCGTACCCTTTTAGGGATACGGAGCAATTCATATGACTAAAAGCAATCCCATACTTGATGCGCTGCGTGAACGCCGCTCAATCAGAAAGTTCACGGATGATCCTGTGGAGCGTGAAGACCTTAAGGCCATTCTTGATGCCGGACGCTGGGCGCCCAGTGGACTCAATAACCAGCCTTATCGTTTTCTGGTTATCTATGATGACGATGCGCGGGTTGAAGCACTTGCTGAATGCACCAAATACGGTCACATCGCAAAAGCAGCAAAGGTGCTGATCTGCATTTTTCTGGATAAACAATCCATGTACAGTGAGATGAAAGACCATCAGGGCGCCGGGGCCTGCACACAAAATATGATGCTGGCTGCCCACTCGCTGGGTCTGGGAACTGTATGGCTTGGTGAAATCATCAACCAGCAGGATCAGGTACTGGAAAAACTAAAACTCCCTGCGGATCGCTACGAACTGCAGGTCGTCCTTGCCCTCGGCCACCCGGACCAGAAGGGCAGCTCAAAACGTAACGAACTCTCTGAGTATATGCTGGAGGATTTTTAATGGAAATCAAGATTTTTCCCCTCGGCCCCCTTGAGACCAACTGTTTTATCATTGTTAACGATAACAAAGCCATCGCTATCGATCCGGGCGGAGATCCCAGCCCGATTCTTTCTTATCTGAAGAAGACCGGCGTAGAGCTGGAGCGCATCCTCAACACACACCTGCACTTTGACCACATCCTCGGTAACCGTGCACTGTCTGATGCTACCGGAAAACAGATTTACGCTTCCAATGACGACCTGGTGCTCATGGACACTCAGGTCGGACGCGGCGGTCTGATGGGCTATCCTGAAGTGCCTGAATTTGAAAGCGAGCACATTGGAGAAGGCGAAACAGAACTGATCGGCCTCGAATGTAAGATCTACTCCACCCCCGGTCACACTCCGGGCAGCCTTACTTTCCATTTCCCGGCCCTTAAAGCCGCCTTTGTCGGCGATTTAATTTTCCGCCGCTCCATCGGCAGGACTGATTTCCCCTACGGAAATACCGAAGACCTGCTTAGCGCGGTCCGGGAAAAAATATTCACGCTTCCCGCGGAAACAGAACTCTTTGCCGGACACGGACCTTCCACTTCTGTTGGGGATGAAATGAACCATAACCCTTACTTCAGCGGCGTGCATATTTAGCCCGGAGCAGGAAATGAGCAAAGAAAAAATAGTCGATGCGCGTAATAAGTGCTGAGGTGTAGGACTGGAGGTAGGTTGGTATCTCCGTTTTGCACGAACAGAAATAATCACCGCCCTTGTCGATAAAGGGACGGAGGATCAGTTGCGTCATCAACTAGAGATTTTGCCTGAATGGGACCTTGAACTATTTGAAGAGGAAGACCACGTCCGCGCGGTCTTCCACAGCAAAATACCCAGAAGCAAAAGCAAGGATTAAAATGGAACAGCTCCCGGTTATATTTAAGTGCAGCCACCACCGTAAAGGCAACAGTGATCTTGCCGCCGATCTGTTCCTGAAAGGCATCCGTTCTGCCGGAGGTGACGCGGAATCCGTTCTCCTCGGCGACATGGATTTCAAACACTGTATCGGCTGCCTTAAATGCCGTACTGCCGAGGAGCACCGCTGTATCTTTGCTGAACAGGACAATGCACAGGAGCTTTACCGGAAAATAATCGACGCACCTTTTACTTTTTTCTCCGCTCCAATATACTTTTACCACCTGCCCTCAAGGCTCAAGGCCTTCATTGACCGCGGGCAATGGGCTTTCGAAGCGGCAACAGGCAGGTCGGATTTAATGTCCGCCCTCGCCGAGCGTCCGGCATACGCCTGTCTGGTAGCCGGAAGACCGAAAGGTGAAAAGCTTTTCGAAGGCGCGGAGCTTTCGCTCAAGTTTTTTCTCAGATTTTTTAAATCGCAGCTGCAACCGGCCTTTACTTTCCGGGGCATAGACGGACCTCATGATTTGGAGCATAATCAAGAAGGTTGTGCGACTATTATCAAGGCCGGTGAACTTGCATGGAAAAGGACACTTAAAGATGGATACTGATAAAATTTCTAAACTGAAAGTGCTGGTAGCGGATGACTCCGCGCCCATGCGGCTGGTTATGAAGACCTACCTCGGCAAGCTGAGAATTGCAGCACAATTTGCTGTTGACGGTCGAGAAGCTTTACAGAGATTCAATGATGAGAAATTCGATCTGGTCTTCATGGACGTGCATATGCCGGAAATGGACGGTACGGAAGTTGTGGCGAAAATACGAGAAAACGGAAGCACTGTCCCGGTGATTGCCATGACCACCGGAGACAATCCGGCCCGGCTTAAAGAATGCATTGCCTGCGGCTACAACAACTTTCTGCTTAAACCGATAGAAAAAGACAAGCTGTTCCAACTGGTCGAAGAATACTGCTAGTCCGCTACGCTATGCTTTCCCGGTTCCTCAAATACTTCTCGCCAGTTGCTGCCCTCAAAAGCCTTGGAACAGGTTTCAGGGAACACCGCTGCCCGGCCTGCCTGCAAGTCCATACCGGGAAAGGGCTATGCAATAATTGCAAAACTTCCATCACCCTGAAGCCTGAAAATAGCTGTGGTCTCTGTGGCAAAGAATTATACACCCCCGATGCCGACTGCATCACCTGCCAGACCTCACCCCGCAATTTAAGCAGCCTTAATTTTTACGGCATGCACACTGGACTGCTGCGGGAAATGATCATCGGATGGAAATTCAATAACAATTACGGATACAATTCACTTTTCCAACAATTCATCGGCGAATTGTGCACACAGACACCAGTGGATAATACCCCCGACCTGATCATACCTGTCCCCCTGCATTTCTCCCGACTGCGAGAGCGCGGCTTCAATCAATCTTTAATACTTGCCCGGGGTGTATCGTCCGCTACCGGGATAAGCCTCTCGGAGAAGGCCCTGATCAGGGTACGCAAAACCATTCCACAGACCAGACTAAGCGGTTCAGAGAGACGGACGAATCTGCTCAGCGCTTTTATAGCAGACCATTCATATGTTGCTGACAAAAAAATATTGCTTATTGACGATGTGTACACCACAGGATCAACCGTCGATGAATGTGCTCTAAGCCTCATTGAAGCCGGGGCCATACGGGTAGATGTGCTGACCCTTTCCCGGGCCTTGATCTAAGGCCAATAGATAGGTAAAACTTATTCTTTGCCCAAAGATTTTCTAATACATATATTCTTCCAAGGAGACTGGAATTGTCCTTCAATATTTCAGAATGGACCAGAATCATCCATAACGATATTCCCATATACCTGAGGCCGGAATCGCCAGACTGGTTTGTCCCTACCCCTGCCGGAGACACAATCTTAAGTAACCTGTTCGCAGATAAACCAACAAAACTATCTCTAGAAGAGCAGCGGTTTCTCAGACGGTTGCCGGATGCTGACAAGACTGTCTATCCCGGAAGATACGAACTGCTTAACACGGATACCCTGCGCGAACTCTGGTTTCACATCACGGACAACTGCAACATGTCCTGCACCCACTGCCTGTTCTCCTCCTCTCCCGATGCAAACCGGGAAATGGCTACAGAACGGGTATTGAAACTAACCGCTCAGGCTGAGCAGCTTGGGTGTAAAATGTTCGCCGTTACCGGGGGTGAGCCGCTGGTCCACAAAGGGTTGCCTGAAATTTTGAACCGTATGCTGGCGATTGAATTCAGCCACGTTGTCGTTTTGACTAACGGATTGGCTGTTAAGAAATTTTTCTCCGCCCACAGCTACGATTTCAACCGCTTGCATTTACAGATCAGTATAGACGGCATCGGCGATACGCATGACAAACTGCGCGGCAAAGGCATGTTCGCAGCCCTTGAAAAATCTCTGGGCTGGCTTTCTGCTAGAGGTATTCCGTTCACCCTTTCCATGTGTGTGACCAAAGATAATGTTTCACAGATGAAAGAAGTGGTGGAATTCGCAGCCCGCACCGGAGCCTCAAATGTCCATTTCATGTGGTATTTTGTTCGTGGACGGGGCGAATCCCAACAGTTTGTAAAGCCTGAATCAATTTACCCGCACCTTCTCGAAGCGTGGGAGACAGGCGAACGAACCGGAGTTACCATCGACAACGTCGAAGCTGTCAAAAGCATGATCTTCGCCCCCTGCGGCACAATACATGACGGATCTACCGCCGGGTGGGAATCATTGGCTGTAGGACCCGATGGGAACATCTACCCTTCTGCTGCGACAGTAGGTATCGACCAGTTAGCCACTGGAATTAACGGTGATTTAAAGCAGGCATGGAAGAAAAGCCCTGTACTGGAGAGCTTGCGTAAAAGCAGTGGTAAAAATCTAGCAACCCCTTTCAAGTTAATCCTTGGAGGTGGTGACACAGACCACAGCTACATGCACAAGCAAAGCTTCCTTGGAGATGACCCATACAGCACGATATATGAAAAGCTGGCCCTTGAACTGATCACCCGGAAAGCGAATGAGTCCGAAGCGAATGAAACGCCGCAGCTGCGCCTAAAAATGGGAGACAAGCTGGACCGCTGCTCCGGGCATGGTGCAGTAGCCCTGACCCATACAAACTGTCTGCTGGCAGTAGCCGGTAACAACAGCCTTGCGGTAGTTAAAGATTTCTACACCGAAGCGGCAGACACAGCCAAAGAAGATATCCTCAATCCGGCATGTTATGATCCCGCTCTAATGGCCCACATCCCCGAAAAGTACCGTTTCCGTGGTTACGGGTGCGGTTCACCGGTAATGGATGCCGGTATTGTCGAAGGCGAGCATGTGGTAGATCTTGGCAGCGGACGCGGCATTGAGTGCTTCATCGCTGCAAAGCAGGTTGGCACCGAAGGCAAAGTCACCGGAATTGATATGCTCGATCCCATGCTGGACCATGCCCGCGAAGGACAGGCTTCGGTGGCAAAAAATCTCGGCTACGACAACATGGATTTCCGCAAGGGCTATCTTGAGACATTACCACTCGATGAAAACGCTGCCGACCTGCTGCTTTCAAACTGTGTACTCAACCTTTCCACTGATAAGCGACGCACTTTTGCCGAAATGTTCCGCGTACTCAAGCCCGGAGGAAGACTGACTATTTCCGACGTGGTTTGTGAGACCGAACCCGGCCCTGAAATCCGCAACGATGACACCCTGCACGGGGAATGCATTGCCGGAGCCCAGACCCAGAAGAACCTCTGCGGACTACTGGAAGAAGCCGGATTCGAATCCCTGCTCATGGTGAAACGGTTCCCCTACCGCACTGTGGGCGGCCACCAGTTCTTTTCGCTGACCTTCTCTGCCCGCAAACCCTATGAAGACGAGAAAGTCAAAGCCGTCTACAGAGGTCCTTTGGGAACTGCCATCACCGCTAGCGGAAAAATTCTGACTCCCGGAACAGTAGCTGAACTCCCTAAACAGGAGGCTGAACTTCTCGGAGAACAGCTGTTCATTATAAATAAAGACGGTGCGGTTGATAACATTTTCGTCGGCGAGTCATGTTGCTGCCCCACCCCGGACGCTTTTGACAAAACGGAACCGGAAGCAAAGTCGTCCAGACATGCAAACATCTCCTTGAAAAACATGGAAGGTTGCATGGTCTGCGGGGAGGAACTGGAATATCTGACTGAATACCGCGAAATGGCCTGTTCATTCTGCGGTGAAAAAAATGAAGCAAATGCCCATTGCACCAACGGGCACTTTGTCTGTGATAAATGTCACAGTGAAGATGGCATGACAGTGCTGCCGCACCTGCTTAAATCAAGCACTGAGACTGACATGATAACCCTTATGATTAAGGCACGGAACCACCCTTCGATCCCCATGCACGGACCTGAACACCATGCACTTGTTCCGGGGGTAATCGTAACTGCTTACAGAAATTCCGGCGGAGCTATTGACGACAGGGTCATAGATACGGCAATATCGCGCGGCGCGAAAGTCGCCGGAGGCTTCTGCGGGTTCATGGGAATCTGTGGAGCAGCCATCGGCGTAGGCACAGCCATGAGCGCCATTCTGGAAGCAACCCCGTTAACAGCGCTACAGCGCTCCATTGCCCAGAAAGGAACACTCGCCGCTCTTGAACTCATTGCGGATATTGAAGCAGCACGCTGCTGCCAGCGGGACTGCTGGCTGGCACTAAAAGCTGCGTCAAAGGTATCTGAAGACGTTCTGGGCTTGCGCCTTAAGGCAGATGCGCATATACTGTGTGATCAAATGAAAACTAATAAAGAGTGCATGGGAGGCAGTTGCCCGGTTGTCAAAAACAGCAAGGGTAAACAGCAACCTGTAATGCAACTTCTGGGGTCGATAGCAAATTCTGAAAAAAAAGTTTAAAAGCTACTTGACTTTTCCACCTAGATACGAATATCTTCCCCTCTCTTACGTGACGGAGGTAAGTAAAAAATGTATGCAATAATTGAGACTGGCGGCAAGCAGTTCCGCGTTGAAGAAGGCCTGGAACTCAACGTCCAGAAAATGGACGCTGAAGCAGGCACAAAAGTCGATCTGGATAAAATTCTTCTTATTGGTCAGGGCGAAGACGTTAAAATCGGTGCTCCTTATGTTGAAGGTGCGAAGGTTTCCTGCTCTATCTTAGAACACGGTCGTGATAAAAAGATCGTTGTTTTCAAAAAAAGACGCAGGAAAGACTCTCAGACCAAACAGGGTCATCGTCAGGACTATACCAGAATTAAAGTAGAAGCCATCCAGGCTTAAGCTTGACGACAGAACCTACTAAGGAGGCTAATAATGGCTCATAAGAAAGCGGGCGGTAGCTCGAAAAACGGTCGCGATAGTAATGCCCAAAGACGTGGTGTAAAACGTTTTGGTGGTCAGGAAGTACTGGCTGGCAACATTCTTGTTCGCCAGGTTGGTAGCAAAGTCCACGCAGGTAAAAACGTTGGCACCGGTAAAGACTGGACCTTGTTTGCACTGGTTGACGGTGTTGTACAGTACGAAAAGTACGTACGCAAAAACCGCGTAAAAACCAGAGTTAACATCGTTCCTGCAGAAGCCTAGATATCAGGCGAAAGCACTTTTTCAGGCAGGGGTCGCATTAAATTATGCGTCCCCTGCCTTTTCGTGTTATTTTGCTTTCTCCCCTAAGAGGGAACCAACCGGGAGATTTCCCCTGTTTTAGAGGACTTACTCCCTGTCCCAAGCGCCAAGGCTCAAAGAACAGCTTTTCAGCGTAGGGCAAATTCAATATTTCCAATAATTTTTATTAGAGCTTCGCCGCTGTAACGCACACAAGATCTCCCCGCTATCAGGGATTCCAAAGGGGCTTAGTCCCTTTGTCCGCCGGAGGCGAAATCACCTATAAAAGCGCGTAGCGCATCAGTTTACATTATGAAATTTATAGATGAAGCAACAATTACGGTTCGTTCCGGTAAAGGCGGCAATGGCTGTGTAGCCTTCCGTCGTGAGCGTTTTATGCCTAAGGGCGGTCCCAGCGGTGGTGACGGCGGCAAGGGTGGAGACCTCATCCTGCGCGGCAGCTCCAAGCTTTTGACCCTTTACGACTTCAGGCTAAAACGTGTCTACGAAGCCAGGAACGGTGAACAGGGACAGGGACGCGACAAGTACGGTAAGGGTGCAGACGACATGATCGTCGATCTCCCGCTCGGTACACTTGTTTATGAAGTGAACACCGAAGACGGCAGCGAAAAGCTCATCGCCGACCTCACCGAAGAAGGCCGCGAAATGGTCATCTGCAAAGGCGGTGACGGTGGACGTGGAAACATCCACTTCAAATCCTCCACCAACCAGACCCCGCGTCAGGCCGAAGAGGGATTTCCCGGAGAGGAAAAGCGCATCCGCCTGCAACTTAAGATCATTGCGGACGTAGGTCTGCTCGGACTTCCCAACGCAGGCAAGTCCACCTTTATTTCCAAAATTTCCGCTGCAAAACCGAAAATTGCAGCCTACCCCTTCACCACCCTCGTACCCAACCTTGGAGTTGTGGATGATGACATGGGCAGCAAGCTGGTCATCGCCGATATTCCAGGGCTTATTGAGGGCGCCAGCGAAGGTCTTGGACTGGGCCACCGTTTCCTCAAACACGTGGAACGCACCAGATTCCTTGTCCATATCCTCAGCGCAGAAGACTTAAGCCTTGAAGATCCGCTGGACGGCTTCAATATGCTTGATGAAGAACTGCGCATTTTTGACGAAGAAATGGCAGAAAAGACCCAGTTGCGTGTAATCAATAAGATCGACCTTCTTTCCGAAGAAGACCTCGAAGCCATCAAATCAAAGGCCGAGGAAGCCGGTCAGAAAATCTATTTCATCTCCGCCCTGCACAGTGATGGGGTACAAGACCTCCTGAACGACATGTGGGACAGATTCAAAGCCATGAATCAAGAGGAAGCAAATGAGCAGGATGAACAACAGGATTCAGACTCTTAAGGAAGCTAAACGCATTGTTGTAAAAATCGGCAGCGCGGTGCTGACCACGGCTGAGGGTATCAACCTCGGCCTGATCTGCCGCCTTGCCGACCAACTGGCCACCCTGCATGAACGCGGGGTGGATATAGTACTGGTTTCCTCCGGTGCTGTTGCCGCCGGAAGGAACTCCATCCCATCCGGAGCTAAACTGGACGACCTGCCTGCACGCCAGGCTGCTTCCGCTATCGGTCAGTCACGACTCATGCATGAGTATGACGAGACTTTCCGCCGCTTCGGTCTTGTTACCTCACAGGTTCTGCTTACCCGTGACGATCTCAAGCACCGGGACCGCTTTTTAAATGCCCGCAACACTCTTTCAAGACTGCTTGAATGGCGGGTTATCCCTATCATCAATGAAAATGACACCGTGGCTATTCAGGAGCTGGAATTCGGCGACAATGACACCCTCGCCAGTCTGATCCTGAACGTTGTTGAAGCAGACCTGTTCATCAACCTTACTTCCGCTGACGGTGTTTTCGATAAAAACCCGGACAAAAATCCCAATGCCAAGCCGCTGGCCTGCATTGAGAATATTCATGATCTGGACCTCGACGCCATGTGCGACGGCAAGACCGCAGTCGGTTCCGGAGGGATGTTCTCCAAGATGAGAGCAGCCAACCGCGCCGCCCAACTCGGTGTGCCGACCCTGATCCTTGCCGGCAAAGACCGCATGATTATTGAGCGCGTCTTTAACGGTGAAGAGTGCGGGACATGGATCGTGCCGGACGAGAAATCCGTTTCCCGCCGCAAATACTGGCTGGCTTATCATTGCGATCCCGCTGGCGATCTGATTGTTGATGCCGGGGCTGAAAAAGCTCTACTTTCAGGTGGCAAGAGCCTGCTGCCCGCCGGGGTTATTGATGTGGACGGTAAATTCAAGGCCGGAGAACTGGTGCGCGTGGTCAGCAAATCAGGCAAATCCCTCGCTGTTGGACTGACCTGCTACAGCTCCTCTGATATGCTTAAGATCATGGGCAGCCAATCCTGCAATATCGAATCAATTCTCGGAAAATGCCATTACCCGGAAGCAATTCACCGCGATAACCTGCTGCTGGATGCTGCGTTATAAATAATTTGGAATCCCTATTAGAGTTTCGATTTATAGTGCCACAATTCTGCTGTATTTATTTAAGGACAGGCTTTTATGCCTGTCCTTTTTTTGGTCTTTTCCGGGCTAACGGATCAATTATTTTCATGCTAAACACTGTCAGTAAACATAAATTTTTCTCAAGACCATCCATTATTCCTATAATATAAGTATCGCATTCATACAGGATAATCACATGCGTATATCATCATTCGGACTAAATCAGGCTGGGCAGGTTGGTGACTTCAAGCTTGCAGAATTCAAAAAAGAAACACCTTCAGGTGCTGAAGAGATCAAAGCTACCCCTACAAAACAGGGCCCGCAGAAAATGTCACAGAAGAAGACAGAGAACATATAGATGAACTTTGCAAAGCCATCCAAGGTCAGGATTTTAACCGTGCCGAACAATTGATAGACAAGTTTTATCGCGATGACAGTTCAAAAATTATCACCCGAGTCCAGAATCTGGCCAAAGCAGCAGAAGATAATTTTTGGAAAAATGTTGAAGACGGTCTCGGATTCCTGAAAGACGACAGTTTACGCTGGACCATGCATGTCGACGTAAAAAAACGCGACGACCTGACCACTTTTGATCTCGCCAAAATGGCAATCGAAGAATCCCGCACCGATTCTTTTGTGGAACACTTTGAAAAGCTGAAACTTTCGGCCAGCCCCAGAGTGGTTGAAGAAAAGCCTACTGATGAAGAACAGGCTAAGCTTGAAATCCAACCATCAAATCAGCAACTGAAAAGTCATATTCCCAACCTGATGCAAACCATAAGTATTGATGACATGCTGAAACTTGATCCGGCATAGCAGCTCCCCGACAAGAACAAAACCGGGCAATATGGCGAATAAAATGGCGAAAAACTCAGGTCAGCCATAGACTGGCGTATCTGACAAGACCGCCTTCTAACTTTCCTTGTCTGATTCCTCTTCGCTCAAACTGGCAGCCATATTCTGCTGAGAGAGGAATGCCCCCAGAATTCCCGCGATGAAGACAGCCAGATACATCTGCCCGAAAAGGCCCTGTAAAATAGACAGCGAACGGGCCATCAATGATACAGGCAGCACATCGCCGTACCCTACGGTAAGCATGGTCACATAGCTGAAATAGGTCAAAGCCCCCCGGACAGCAAAGACATTCTCATTCGGGTCTATCCCCGCGAAAGAAGAAGTATTGAATATCTCACAAAGGCTGTATGCGTCGGACCAGACCAGACCGGCAAGCATGTAGATGCAGATAGCTCCTGAAATCAAATCCCGGGTGACTTTCTTCTGCCGCCACATAAAGTGCTGGATACCCCAAATCGCAATCATCAACATAAGCATATCCGCCCCTTCACTTCCGGCAAGCCAGAGCAGGGACCGGGTTTTGAAAAACATTATCGAACTGACCAGCGAAATTCCGTAGAGGATAAAATATGCATAGAGCTTAGTGCGATTGACGACTATGGCCGCCACAGCGGAAAGCAGGACCAGATAAGTGTAAAAATAAAGCACCTGCTGCAAAAGCAGGGAATCCCCTGCTATGGGACTGATGAAAATCTGGACAACCAGAAAACCGAGCAGGACGGTAAATTTGGACGGGCTGTACTTGAAAAGATGGTAAAGCCTAAACACAAACGGATTATATCTATATTCGTGATTTGATTCGGACATGAGTCATTATTAACTTATAAGAACACGTAATTCCATATTTTTATGGTTCCAGTCTTATTTTGCAGGTAAACGGAGGTTGCTAAGCGTAGCAATAGGGAGTAGCTTTCGTGGTTCAAAAAATACCCCAAAGGACTAAGCGCTGATGGAAGCTTTATATAAAAACAAGAATTTGCAGATCGTATTTTCTGTTACCCTCATGGCAATCATGGGCGTATCAAGCATTATCCCTGCTCTCCCGGACATGATCCGTGAATTCGGTATATCCGGTTCCACAATCGGACTGATCTTCACCATTTTTACCCTGCCGGGTATTATCTTTGCCCCGCTTGCTGGAATATTTGCCGACCGTCTGGGCAGAAAAAAAATACTTGTTCCCTCACTGGTTCTTTTCGGAATATTCGGTACGGCCTGCTTTTTCGCCCCGGACTTTGAATCACTGCTCCTGCTGCGTTTTATTCAAGGAATCGGAGCGGCTGCCATCGGGGTCATCAACCTGACCATCATCGGTGATCTTTTCAGCGGAAATGACCGCATCAAGGCCATGGGGCTTAATGCCGGGGTTTTGAGCATGGGCACGGCGATCTTCCCGGCTATCGGCGGAATTCTTGCCCAGATAAGTTGGGAAGCACCATTTCTGCTTTCCATTCTGGCTCTTCCGCTAGCCTGGCTGGTCGCTTTCAAGCTGGAAAACCCGGAACCTTCCTCGGATGGGG
This sequence comes from Maridesulfovibrio spiralis (SeqCode), assembly GCF_048571135.1. Lineage (NCBI taxonomy): Bacteria > Pseudomonadati > Thermodesulfobacteriota > Desulfovibrionia > Desulfovibrionales > Desulfovibrionaceae > Maridesulfovibrio > Maridesulfovibrio spiralis (SeqCode). The sequence continues at coordinate 684,085 of NZ_CP182344.1, forward strand.
ATTTCAAAAAATATATGAAAGCTGCTTTGGAAGGCATGCGCAGCAAGGAAGTTCTAAGCCTTTTTGCCATTTCCCTGCTGACATTCATTATTCTTTACGGACCTATTGTCACCTACCTGCCCCTGCTGCTCAATTCACGTTTTGAAGCATCGCCGCTGATGATAGGTATGGTTATCTCCAGTGCTTCCTTCATCACCGCATTAGCCGCTTCACAGATGGGCAGACTGGCCCACTTTTTCTCCCAGCCGCTGATGATCTCCGTCTCCGCCTTTGCCTACGGTACGGCAATGCTCATGCTTCCGGCTGCGGACTCGGCTCTCTGGTGCATTCTCCCGGTCTGTATGTTCGGATTGGGCCAAGGCCTGAATATGCCTAACTCCATGTCCATGCTCACCGCCATAGCACCGATGGAACAGCGGGCAATTTTCATGTCCATGAATGGAATGCTGTTGCGCGCGGGCCAGACAATAGCCCCGATCTTGATGGGCTTGTTCTATTCCGGATTCAGTCTCGACGCGGTTTTTTATGCCGGAGCCTTTGTTGCCGCCGCCATTTTCGTTGTATCGACCATGTTTCTGCGGGGATATGAAGCGGAAGCGGCCTAGTGACGTTGTGACGACTGCAATAATTGACCTGAAAATAAATATTGTCCATTTACATTCGGTCAGCCCAGCTACCCGCTTAAATAAAGACTGACCGGACGAAAAATGAAAACAGGAATCAAAGCTTATCTGGAGCATATATTTAATCCGCTCCACATATATTGCAGACTCATGGACTGCGGACTGCCTTCTTCCAAAGCGAAGAAAGTAGCCCGAACTTATGAAATCTGCCTATTCAAGCCGGCATCTTTCTGCATCCCGGCCATCAGACATCAAAAGCAGGGGAAGTAAGCTCGCTGTCGATGGTGTCGGCATCATCGGAGTTGAATTGAATCAGGCGGCGCAAATGGGTAAAACTCATCTCGTCCATGTGGTGAAAATCTGCCGCCAGCCCGGTTTCGTCAGAGCGTACAATCTTCGCGCTCACCCTGATGATGGCATCCTCTGAAAGCGGAATAGAAATCTCGCACTCATCCCCCACAGAAAAACCGCGCACCGGATCACAAAGAATCCCTTTCAAGCTAAGATTGTGCGAATCCACGAAAGCATCGAAATCCTCTTTATGCAACACAACTCTGAAACCAGCATTCACACGGGTTCTGCGTCTCTTATTCTGATCCATAGAAACTCCCTGACTTTTAAAACAGCTTTAGTAACTTTCTTTTACTAAATAATTTTAGCATGTTCAATAACAACTGGAATTTGCCATTTAAAAGGAACACCCTTCACGGTCGATTGTACGCCGTTCTCCCGGAGTGATGTCACCGACTCTGTGCAGTGCAAAACGGGTGCAGATCGGCCCAAGCACTTCAAAAAACACGGTAGTCGCTGCGATAACAGAAACCACGGACTCGAACTCCTCAAACCTGTGTGCAGCAGTAAGAGCCATCCCAAGTGCAATTCCGGCCTGCGGCATCAGGGCCATACTCATCCATTTACCGAAAAACAAATTTTCGCCGCCTTTTTTCGCCCCAAATATGGCACCCACAAAACGGCTTCCAAAACGCAACAGAATGTAGAATATTATCAGTTTCTGGTTAGCAAAAATATGGTCCAATTCAATATTGACCCCGGCGAATAAAAAGAACAGCACAACTATAGGCCATTCAATTGAGCGGATGGAGTAGAACGAACAATCCACACGCCTTGCAAGATTGACCACAACCATCCCCATAGTCATAGCCGCCAGCAGAAAAGAAACATCAAGCCATAAGGCCACTCCGCCACAAAGACAGACCATTCCTAATGATTCCAGGAGAGTGCGTTCTCCGGATTTCAAATACCCGGTCAGGTAGCTCATGGGTGTACCGAGCAGGACTCCCACCAGAACAGCAAGGACAATATCCCGCCCACCGTGCATAAGAGTTTCAATGCTGCTGCCTCCACTAGCCAGCATTTGGGCTGCTGCCAGCATCAGGCTGAAAATTATCAATCCCAAAGCATCATCAAGGGCAATAATCTTAAGCAGAACCTCGGTAAATCGGCCTTTAGCGTTGACCTCGTGGACCACATCCACGGTCGCCGCAGGAGCTGTTGCCGGCGCAATCCCACCGTAGATAAGAGCCAGCGGCAAAGGAATGCCCGCAAGCCACAGACCGCCGCCGACAATAAGCGCAGTAGCCCCCACCACCCCAAGGGTAATCCAAAGAACAAGCATACCGGAGCGGAGCATTGATTTATACTGTAGAGAACTGCCTAATAAAAAGCCGATCATAACCAACGCCATATCAGACACAACAGGCATCCAGCTCCTGCTCGAAACCGGAAGCAGATCAAAACCGTTCGGGCCGATGATAAACCCGGCGATCATGAGAATAGAAACTCTGGGGATAGGCGTTTTACTGCCGATTGTGTCAGCCAGAAAGCCGACCATGAACAGCAGGCCGAGAGTAATCAGAGTCAGGGCTGATACGGACATTAAATTTCCTTTATTGTATTTAAGTTAGTTTCAGACTAATATCCAATCCGGAGTAATTCGATTATAAACCATTTTTACATAACAAAAAAGATTATCCTCGAAACTATGCCCCAAAACCATTGATTAAGCATTCATTTTATATCTTTAAATATTTTTACACCCCTGCATTACACTCCGGCACACGATTTATAGCTTGCTTTTAAACTCATTTTAATTTAGCTGAATGAGCGTTCACTATGTGCAAATCCCACCTCCACTCCAGCTTACACTCACACTCACATCTCCCGCTGCAACCCACCGGCAGCGGACTGCTGGATGCAGTTAAGTTTTGCGCTATTCATTTCCTATAGGAGAGAGACATTATGGATTCAAAACTCGCAAACCCCGCCCCGTTGGGCCTGATGGGATTCGGCATGACCACCATCCTGCTGAACATCCACAACGCAGGATTTTTCCCCATCAGTTCCATGATTCTGGCCATGGGCTTTTTCTACGGCGGCATCGCCCAGATCATCGCTGGTGTTATGGAGTTCAAGAAGGGCAACACCTTCGGCACCACCGCCTTTACTTCCTACGGACTGTTCTGGATGACTCTGGTCGCCCTGATCATCATGCCCAAAATGGGTCTCGCTGACCCCACTCCGCACGCATACATGGGCTGGTACCTGCTCATGTGGGGAATTTTCACTATGTTCATGTTCCTCGGAACCCTGAAAAGTAACAAGGTTCTGCAGTTCATTTTCTTTTCCCTGACCGTGCTTTTCTTCCTGCTTGCTGTACGCGATTTCTCCGGCAGCCATTTCATCGGCACCATTGCCGGATGGGAAGGCATCATCTGCGGAGCTTCCGCATTCTACCTTGCCATGGCAGAAGTCATCAACGAGCAGTACGGACGTACAGTTCTACCTATCGGCGAATAGCCCCCCTGCTTTCTATGAAAGTTAGAGGCCGCACAGCATCAAGCTGTGCGGCCTTTTTTTATGGTAATCATGCCAATCCAAACTTAACAAACCCCACACTTCCCCTCACCCAAGTTTTAAATTATAGATAGCAAACCGCAAGCGGAACAGCATGTCCCCTATGCATAGAAAAAAGTTTCAGGAGAATAACCGACATGGATATGGAACAAGATATTATAAGAGCTAAATTTCTGATTGAATCACTGCCGTACATCAAAGAGTTCTACGGCGAAACCATTGTCATCAAATACGGCGGCAATGCCATGATCGACGAAAACCTGAAGCGTGCATTCGCCCTGAACATTATCCTCCTCAAATACATCGGCATCAACCCGGTGGTTGTGCATGGCGGAGGACCGCAGATCCAGAAGATGCTCAGTGCGCTGAATATCGACAGCCAGTTCAAGAGTGGATACCGGATTACTGACGAAGCGACCATGGACGTAGTAGAAATGGTGCTCGTCGGACAGGTCAACAAACAGATCGTAAACCTGATCAACCTGCACGGCGGCAAAGCCGTTGGACTTTCCGGTAAAGACGGTATGCTCCTCAAAGCCGAACAAAAAGAGCTGATTGTTGAGTCCGAGACTAAATCCCCGGAAATCATCGACCTCGGTAAAGTCGGCGAAGTAACCAAGGTCAATACCACGCTGATCGAATCCCTGCAGAGCGAAGGATTCATCCCGGTCATCGCTCCCGTTGGAGTTGACGACGAAGGATCAACATATAACATCAACGCAGACTCCGTAGCCGGGGCTGTCGCCGCTGCCATGAACGCCAAACGTCTGCACCTGCTGACCGACGTTAAAGGACTGCTTGATGCCGACAAGAATCTTGTTTCCTCCATGACCTGCCGCGAAGCCGCCGAGGCCATCGATTCCGGCGTTGCCAAGGGCGGCATGATTCCCAAACTGAGCTGCTGTCTCGAAGCTGTTCACAGCGGAGTTGAAAAAGCACACATCATTGACGGACGCGTTGAGAACTGTGTCCTGCTCGAACTTTTCACCAAAAACGGTATCGGCACTGAAATTGTAAGCTAGCATGTCGAGATAAAAGGGATATAAAAATGAAAGCTATCGCCATCGTCGGCAAGAAAAAAACCGGCAAGACCACCATGGGCCTTGCGCTGGTCAAGAAGCTAACAGAAAGAGGCTATAAAGTCGGAGTACTCAAGCATTCCCACCACGGCTTTGACGGAGCAGAAGGCGCGGATACAGAAGAGTACAAAAAAATCGCCTCCTGTGTGGCGGCCTATTCTCCCAGCGAATCTTTTGTTTCATGGAAACAAGAACGCACCGTGCAGAATCTCGTCCCGCTCATGGATGCTGATATCATTGTCATGGAAGGCGGCAACAAGGTCGGCTGGATGCCACGGGTAATAATGGTCCGTGAGGATAACGACGACAAAGAATTTTACCCCGAACTGGCCCTGCGCCAGATTCCGGCCTGTACCCCTGACAATCCACCGTCTGAGGAACTTCTCGACGAATTGGCCGATCTGGTACTCGAAAAAGGTTTCATCCTGCCGGGACTGAACTGCAAAGCCTGCGGACGCGATTACTGTATGGATTTCGTTGCAGACATCATTGCCGGGAAGGCACGTGTTTCCGGTTGTCAGGCCATGAAAACCCAGATGTCCGTAACCTGCAACGGTTCTGAACTCGGCTTCAACCCCTTTGTCGCTGACATGCTTTCCGCCGGGATAACCGCCATGCTACAGCAGCTCAAAGGCTACGTCCCCGGAGAGATTGAGATTAAAATAAAAAATCAGGGTTAATGAAAACATGACTCATGAATTTTTCAAAATTATCAGCAGGGTTGAATTTGAAGCCCTGCTGAATTCTTTTGCAGCGGTAGAAACTGAAACTGTTTCCATTTCCGATGCTTTCGGACTGGTGCTGGGCGAGGAAATCATTTCGCCTGAAGACCTGCCCCCGGCAAACCGCTCCTGCATGGACGGTTACGCAGTCAACGCCCGTGACGCCTTCGGTGCAACTGAGGGCAACCCGGCCTATCTGGAATGTTCTGCCACTCTGAGAGTGGATGACAACCCAGGATTTGAACTGCAGCCCGGCGAATGCGCGGGTATCGCCACAGGGGGAACCCTTCCGGACGGTGCAGACGGTGTGGTCATGGTTGAGCACACCCACGATCTCGGTTCCGGAACCATTGAAATCCGCAAATCAGCTGCACCGGGCGAGAACATCATGCTCAAGGGCGAAGACGTAGCCAAAGATGCCCCGGTTTTTCAGGCCGGACACAAGGTGCGTTTTCAGGATGTCGGCCTATTGGCCGCATTGGGAATCAAGGAAGTTTCCATCCACCGCAAACCGCGCGTAGGCATCATTTCAACCGGGGATGAGCTGGTCGAAATCGACGCTCCGCAAAAGGTGGGAACCATCCGCGATGTGAACTCCCACACCTTGCGCTGCCTTGTTAATGAAGCGGGAGCGGAAGCCGTGAATTACGGCATTGTCCGCGATGAATTGGATAAGCTTGAATCCACCCTTGAAAAGGCCATTGCCGAGAACGATATGGTTCTTCTTTCCGGCGGCAGTTCGGTGGGCATGCGCGACTTGACCGTGCAGGCAATTGAATCCATGCAGGATTCCGAAATACTTGCCCACGGTGTGGCGATCAGCCCCGGTAAACCCACCATCCTCGGCCGGGTCGGTAAAAAGCCTGTGCTGGGACTGCCCGGACAGGTCACCTCGGTACAGGTGGTCATGCTGGCGCTGGTGGTTCCCTTCATCCGCCAGATCATGGGCCAAAAAGATGCATTTTCCGGTTCCGACCGATTTCTGGTACAGGCGGAACTGGACCGCAACACCGTATCTAAGCCGGGGCGCGAAGATTACGTGCGCATGCAGCTCACTGCCCGTAAAGGCATGCTTCCGCTGGCCAAGCCGGTCTACGGTAAATCCGGCCTGCTCAAGACCATGATTCAGGCCGACGGGCTGATGATTATTCCCGCTGACACTGAAGGATTCTATGCCGGCAACACGGTTAGTATCTGGAAAATTTAAAAACTGAATATACTAGTTTCCAAAACCAAAACATTTCCACAATAGAGGTTCCAAAGGAGCTTAGCCGCTCTGCTCTCAGCATCCGTAAGACTCGAGCAGGAAGCTCTCGCCTAACGGCAACAGGCCTTTGGCCGCCGGAGGCCCCCAAGCCCCAGCTTTTAAAATTAAGGACACAAATCATGAGTCGCAACATCTACTTGAAAACCATCCCCGTTCCCGAAGCTGTGAAAGCGGCTATGGACAACCTCGACCGCGACGCACTGGTTGCAACCGAGACCATCCCTGTTCATGAAGCACTGGGCCGGGTCACCGCTGAAGCAGTAATCGCCCGCTGCTCTTCCCCCACCTACCACTCAGCAGCCATGGACGGTTACGCCGTAAAAAGTGACACAACTTTCACCGCCCGTGAAGGTCAGCCCCTGCTGCTGAAAAAGGATGATGGCTGCATTGCGGTAAACACCGGGAACCCCCTGCCGGACGGTATGGACGCGATTATCATGATTGAGCATGTGGTTGACGAAGGCGACAACATCGCCATCGAAGCCCCGGCCTTTCCATGGCAGCATGTCCGCCGTATAGGTGAAGATATTGTGGCAACAGAAATGCTCCTGCCGCGTAAACATACCATTACCGCCTTTGACATGGGCGCGCTGCTTTCCGCCGGGATCTACGAAATCAAAGTTTATGAAAAGATCCACATGACCTTCATCCCCACCGGGGACGAAGTTCTGCCCTTTGCCGACCGCCCGACCCCCAAGCCGGGCGAGGTTATCGAGTCCAACTCACAGGTTTTCAAATCTCTCGCAGCCGGACTGGATGTCGAATTCACATTCACCGCTCCGGTTAAAGACCGCGAGGAAAAACTCACAGCTGCGGTAGAAGAAGCACTCAAGACTTCACACATCGTAGTGGTCGGAGCCGGGTCCTCGGCAGGCAGCAAGGATTTCACCCGCATAGTTTTCGAAAAGCTGGGCAAACTGCTGGTCCACGGTATCGCGGTTATGCCCGGCAAACCCACAGTGCTGGGTACAGCACAGGGCAAGCTGCTGGTCGGAGCACCGGGCTATCCGGTAAGTGCCGTGGTCTGCTTTGAAGATGTGCTCACCCCGATCATTTCATGGCTGGCCGGTAAACACGATCCGCAGCGCGATAAAGTGCAGGTCAGACTTGCACGACGCACTCCCTCCAAACCGGGACAGGAAGAAATCGTCCGTCTGGCAGTCGGGCAGGTAGGCAATGAATACATCGGCGTACCTCTCTCACGCGGCGCGGGCATGATCACCACCCTGACCAAAGCGCAGGGCTTCACCCGCGTCCCCGCTGACAGCGAAGGCGTTGAACTGAACACTACCGTTGATGTGGAACTTTTCTCCAGCCGCGCCGAACTGGACAAAGTGCTCATGCATGTAGGCAGCCACGATAACACCATCGACATGCTGGCTGATATGCTCATGGGCGGAGCCAAACCCCTGCGTCTGGTTTCAACCCATGCCGGGTCCATGGGCGGATTGACCGCGCTCAAAAACGACATGGCCCTCTTTGCCGGGGCGCACCTCTTTGACCCGGAAACCGATGATTTCAACTTTCCGTTCATTGAAAAGTACCTGCCCGGTATGGAAGTAACCGTAGTCAACCTCGCTATCCGCCATCAGGGCTTCATCGTTCCCAAAGACAACCCCAAAAATATCGAGGGCATCCTGTCTCTGGGCAACGGCAAAATAAATTTCATCAACCGCCAGCGCGGAGCAGGGACAAGAATCCTCTTCGATTACCACATGAAGAAAGCGGGCTTGAAACCTTCGGAAATACTTGGATATGACCGTGAGGAATTCACCCACATGGCCGTGGCTGCCAACGTGCTGACCGGGGCAGCTGATTGCGGGCTGGGCATTTTTGCCGCTTCCAAGGCACTGGACCTCGACTTCGTACCGTTGGCCCATGAACGCTATGACCTGATCATCCCGCAAAAACACATGGAGGACAGCAGAATCAAAACACTGCTGGAACTCATCAAATCTGATAAGGTCAAACAGGCTATCAACGAGCTGGGCGGCTATGAAACCGACCTGACCGGGCAGGAAATGAAACCCGGAATCGGACTGGGCTAAAGAACTTAAACTCTTGCCGGAGGGTCTATGAACAAGGACAAAGAACACAAAATCAAGCAGAAATGCCGTGAAAACGTGATCGGCTTTGCCCCGTTCCGCTACCGCTTCGGCAAGGGCAGCTTCATCCGTGAAGGGTTGCTCAATATCGGCAGGTACGAAGACAATGATGGAGGGCACTTAGTGCTGACCTTTATCTTCGATTCCGACACCATCCAGACCGATAACGACATCCTCGACCGCATGGGCAGGCTTGATTTCAGTCCGCTGTCCCGCAAAGGACTGCTGACCGCCCTTCGCAACTCAACAGAATTCGAGCAGAACGAAAATTTCGCCATGCACGAATTCAGTTTTTTCTTTGAAAAACTGCCCGCAGACATCCCCAAGCTTATCAAGGACTGCTTCATCCCCTTCTTTCTTGAGCACCTGTACATGCGTGTCGGTGAGGTGGAATGGATGGAAGACAAACAGGTGAAAGGATTATTCTGCCGGGTTAAGGATTGTTTTAAACGCTAAGAATCGTGGAGAAATAAAATGCCGGTAATTAAAGTAGAAATGTTTGAAGGCCGCAGCATCGAGCAGAAAAGGGAACTTGTGGAAGTGCTCTCAAAAGAAACCGCCCGAATCACCGGATGCAGCGTAGAGTCCATCTATGTTGTCATTGATGAAGTGAAAAAGGAAAACTGGGGTGCTGGCGGGGAACTTTGTTCGGATAAGTATCCGGATTAATTTTCAGAACCATAGAAACTCAGAAGCCCCGGCAGGATGCTAATCCTGCCGGGGCTTGTTTCATTCATTCCAACTAAACCCTACTTCTCATGAACCTCCCATTCTTCAGCCTTGTAATCTTCGGGAACTTCTTCCCAGCCGGTGAACATGGCTGCGATGTGGGCGGTGATGGTATGTCCGGTGGTGGTCATGTAGATATGAACCACCAGGAATGCCAGCAGTGCGTAGGCACAAGCCATGTGGATGTTGGCGACCACGTCCAGACTCAAGAAGTCCAAGCCGTATTCAGCCCAATCGTTGTAAGTCCAGTAAAGCAGGCCGGTTACCATCTGCAAAGGCAGCAGGATTGCGGACAGCTTCAGGTAAACCAGACGCTGTAAGGGATTGTGCTTGGCGTCCCTGCTCTTCTGAACCGGATGCTCTTCACCCTTGAAGATGCCGGAAGCATAATACATGGCCACTTCAAAAAGCTTCTTGGTTGTGGGAATGTACTGCTTCCACTCCCCGGTAGTCAGCAGCCAGAAGATGATGAATACGAATAATATCAGCCAGCTGATTCCCAGCGTGTTGTGCAGGTCCACGGCCTTCTCGAAACCGAACAGGGTGAATACGCCGTGCACCTCAAGCCCGGTCAGCATAAGCATGATGATCAGGATGGCCTGGGTCCAGTGCCAGAAACGCTCGAACTTCGAATAGAGGTAAATCTTCTTCATATTATGTCCGCTCATATCTAGTCCTCCTTGCGTCCTGACATGAAAATGCGACCGAGGGCATGCAGGATGACACCCACTGCCGAGGCCAGCACGATGAACCAGCCCCCGGCATCAACGATGGATGAAGCATCGCGACCGGGCAGGTACAGGCAATTCATCTTGTCCAGACGTCCCTGCTTGCTGTGGCACTCTTCACAGGCTACCGCATTTTCCTTTGGCGCGACCATGTGGGTTGTCGGGTAGACGTATTCGGTTTCCACGAACCCGACTTCGCCGCTGAAAGGCAGCCCGGCATACTTCATGCCGTGAGCCACAGCATTTTCCCAATTGTAGTTCTTCCAGTAGGCGTCCTTATCCTTACCGAAGAGATGCGGGATTACGATGTTCTTGTTGACCTTGTCATAGGGAGTCATACCACGGTGCACCTTGAAAGGCATGATCCGGGAATTCTTGTCTTCAATGGACCCTACAGCTCTGGAGACCTGCACGGGCTTGGTGGGGTCGATAGTTGTCTGGGCGGTAATAGTGTCGATGGTTCCGTTGAACCAGTAATATTCCGGAACAACATTCTTTTCCCAGAACATCTCGCCCTTCTTGGTCATATAAACAGGCTTGCCCCACTGGTCCGTTTCAACATAAGCCTTGCCGTCCTTCTTCTTTCCGGCCTTGGACCAGTCCCACCACATCTTGGTCGGCAGTTCGCGGGCAAAAGTGGGAATATGACAGCTCTGGCAGGCCAGCTTGTCGGTGTGGTCGTTGAGCTTCATGCCCAGCTCAGACTTATGCGGTCTTGCGCTGTGGCAGGATTCACACATAATCTTCGAACCAAGGTCGTCTTCAAGCAGGGACTTGCGCTCGGTTGCCGCCGGGGTTGAGTAGATACGTCCGGCGATATCGTGCTTAACTGTGGTGTGGCAGCGGGTACAGGCAAAATTCTGCCCGTCCAGCCCCATATGCACATCAAGAGCCTTGGAAGGCTTGAGCATGGAGGAATCAAGATCGCCGTGCTTTACGCCGTCACCACCGCCACCATAGAAATGACAGGTTCCGCAATTCTTACGGGTGGGACGGCCCACGGACTGGGCTACCTTGTTCCACTCGGGTGACTTGATAAACTTGGAACCGAACTTCTTTCCCGGAGGTGGAGGAGGATTACCTGCTCCGGAGGGAAACTTCTTATATGTTCCGGTCTGCTCGTGACAGACGAGGCAGTCAATCTTCTCCTGTGAGGTGAAATCAAAATCCTTGTCCTTCCATCCGTATCCCGCGTGACAGGAGGTACAACGCGGCTCGTTGGACTGGATGTTGATACAGAAATTATTGACGACCAGCCCACCCTTACCGACCTTCAGCTCCTTTTCCGCCTTGGGATCAAGCCATGTCCAGTGAATGGTCTTGTGGAACTGATGCCCGGCCTCGGTATGGCAGGTCAGGCAGGCCTTGGTAACCTCCGGTCCGCTCTTGAAAGGTTGCTTCAGCGCGTCGAACTTGGAATGGTCAGCAGTGATCCAAAGCTCCTTGCCCTTGGTTGCCTGACGGGCCATTTCCCGACCGGGAGCAGTGTCCCCGGAGGCAAATGCACTCGCGCCAAGAAAAACCAGTGCCAAGAGCAGCAGTACAGAGTTCCGCATTAACTTCATCTCCACCCTCCATAATTATTAATGTCCGGAGGATTGCCCCCCGGATATTTTGCACAATTACTAAGTCCGGATTCCACCAATCTTTAACAGATACGGCCTGCGCCCTCTGAAGTAGGCATACAGTCCTGCCATGCCCAGCAGAAATGCGAATCCCAGATGGGTCCAATCAATAAGCAGCACCGTCATCGGATCAAAGGTCACAGCCTGAAGATTCTTAACCACCCTGAGAAGTCCGGTCACAACAACAAGACCGTATAAGACAATCCGCAATGCCCCGGATAAAGTCATCATAATGCGGTCTCTGTTAGTCATTACAAATATGGTCAGCAAATAAAGGGACATGAACAGGAAAACAGCCCCGAAGATGTAATGGATCTTATTGGTCAGGTAGAAGTCAGCCAGCCAGCCCAGACCGGGAATATCCGCGATGTAATAACGCTTGAAAATAGGCATCTGTGCCATACCGGTCAGGGCGAGCATAAAAATTGTAAATTTCATGATACGTGCGAAGAGCGGGCTAGTCATTGTTATTACCTCCTGCTGCGGAAGCAAAAAACTTCCCGGCCTTGATGACTCCGGCTGCTATCCCGGCAAACGGCGCGATGCCGACTGCATAGGCAAGCTTTTCTTCATCTGCCATGCTGTCTGCAACCGGGGAAAGCCCGGGCTTTCCGGGACCCTTGTCCACGGCTTCATTGAGAAGGTCGAAAGGTACTGGGGAGAGGTAAACGGTATTGGTTCCGCCGTTCTCATCCGCTCCATAGATAAACCAGTCATTCTCCTTCGCCAATTGATGGGCCTTGGCTAGTATTTCACTGCGCGGTCCGATGGTCTGCACGTCTTCCGGACAGGATTCGATACAGGCCGGCAGTTTCCCCTGATCAATACGGTTGTAGCAGCGGTCACACTTGTACATGACCCCGTTCCCGGCAAGCTTGGGCAGAAGACGCAGATACAGCCCCACCCCGGTCTGACGCTGGGGAATATGCCAGGGGCAGACTGCGCGGCACTTGGCCCCGCCGAGACAGACATCTTCATTGATGCGCACAATGCCGTTTTTCTGCTTCCCAGCAGCACCCCACGGGCAAAGGTTGGCACAAGGGGCATTGCGACAGTGCAGGCAACGCCGGGGAATATGAATCTCATGGGTTTCGCCATTGAACTCGACCTCAGCACTCTGGATGTAAAGCCAGTTGTATGGGGTCAAGCGGTCATCAACATCTGTGCGGTCCGACCAGTCTTCAACCTTGACCCGGCTGGTCGGGTACATTTCAGGATACGGCTTTTGCGGCTTGGGGAACTTCGGCTCATTGACCTCGCGGCAGGCTGAAACACATTCACCGCATCCGATACACTTGGAAAGGTCCAGAAGGGTACAAAGCTCTTCATCGGCCCTGCCCGCCTGCGCTGTCTTTGCTGCCGGAATAAGCATGGCTCCACTTGCTGCTCCCAGTCCCTTTAAAAAATTTCTGCGCGATATTCCTGTCTTCTTATTTGTCATACAAATTCCTTTTCAAACTATTCTTATTTCTGCATGGCTACTAAGCGTGCTTACCCGTACTGAGCAGAATCCGTACCGACTCTTGATATTTGATTTATAATTATCACAATTACATGAATAATGGCTAGCATTCATAGAATTATATTCATGATGACGGGGATGGACGGAATCATCAGGACAAACAAACTTGGACAAGTGTTTAAACATATGTTCAAATAATGGCATCAATTTGAACAGTTAAACATTTATTGAACACTGAGTATAATCATGACCGAACAGGACATAGACCTTTATCTAAGAGAAGTAATCGACACCATGAACGACGGGCTGATAATTGTCCGCCCGAACGGAACAATCATGAAGGTTAACGAAGCCCTGCTGCGCATGACCGGTTTCACCAAAAACGAGCTGCTTAACAAACCCTGCTCCGTGCTGGGCTGCGATGCCTGCAAAATCTCACGGGCAGAAGGTAAACAGCATTGGTGCGGACTCTTCAAGAAGCGCAAAGAGAACCGAAAGAACTGTCACATTATCAGTAAAAACGGCAACTACCTGCATGTACTCAAAAATGCTTCCCTGCTTATGAATGACGACGGGAGTATTCTCGGCGCGGTTGAAACTATTACCGACATCAGTGAACTAGATCGCAAGGAACTCAAAATCCGCGAACTATCACGCAAGTTGGAGCATGAAGGGCACGGTTTCTGCGGTTTTGTAGGCAATTCCCCGGTCATGCAGAAGGTATACACCCTGCTCGGCAAGGCCGCCCGCTCCGACGCCCCGGTCATAATTTACGGCGAATCCGGTACTGGAAAGGAACTGGCTGCACAGGCAATACACGAAATGAGTCCGCGCAACAGCAAGCCTTTTGTGCAGCTGAACTGTGCCGCGCTGAATGAATCTCTGCTGGAAAGTGAGCTTTTCGGACATGTGAAAGGAGCCTTCACCGGGGCATACCGCCATAGACAGGGCCGTTTCGAGGAAGCAGCCGACGGATCAATCTTTCTGGATGAAATAGGGGATGTGCCGCTGCCCATTCAGGTCAAACTGCTGCGGGTGCTGGAAACCCGGTCTTTCGAGCGAGTCGGTGAGAATATAAAACTGAATATGGATGCCCGGCTGATAACCGCCACTAATCAAAACCTGCACCAATTGGTGCGCGAACAGCAATTCCGCGAAGACTTCTTTTTCCGCATAAACGTTATCCCGGTCCACCTGCCTCCGCTTCGGGAACGCAAGGAAGACCTGCCACTTCTGCTGGATCATTTCATCCAACAAAATGAGCACCTTAAAACAGGAGAAGGTCCGGCGCCGGAAGCCATGCGTAAACTCATGGAATATGACTGGCCCGGAAACGTCCGCGAACTGAAAAGCGCTCTGGAATACGCATCGGTAGTCAAAGATAGCGGCCCGATTATGCCTGAACACCTACCACCCCAAATCGTCGAGACAGAAATAAAATGCATATGCCCGGAACCCTCTGATTTACAAATAGAACCCGACGAAAAACAGGAACTGATCAATGCCCTCAACCAAGCGGGGGGCAACAAAAGCAAGGCCGCCAAAATACTCGGAGTAAGCCGAGGAACTATTCATAACCGCATGCGCAAATATTCGGTTCAGTACAAGCTGGATACATGATAGGAGTTCAATTAAAGTCCGTTATTACTGAATTTTATACAGAGCTACCCCTTATCGCAGGAAGATTATACTGCCAGCACCACTGGACTTTCCAGCTGATTTTGGGTAAATAACTTTACAACATCGGGGAATAGCGTTCGCTGTTTCCCCTGTAAGACGCCGTACAACCATTTACACTGGTAAGGGAATCCCAACCCCGGTTCCAGTCCGAAAGAAATCACATTTCTGCCCGCTTACATATCCGGATCAACAAGGAACACCCCTTGGGACCGGACTGCAAAACCAGGCATCTGGCTGGTCTACGCACTATGAAATAATGCGTAACCTTCCTTTTGATTGCTCTGGCTATTTGCCCAAAAACAGAGAATATCCCATAGCGCGCACAGACACTTAACAGAAGGAGCACACATGAGCGATAAAGACACTGCGATCCTTAAGTATGACGGCAAAGAATATGAGCTGCCCGTTATCCACGGCACGGAAGGCGAAACAGGTATCGACATCACCAAACTCCGAGCCCAGAGCGGATTGATCACCTATGATCCCGGCTATGGAAACACCGGCTCCTGTACCAGTAACATCACTTTTGTTGATGGGGAAAAAGGCATCCTGCGTTACCGTGGATACCCCATCGAAGATCTCGCCGAACATGGTAAATTCATAGAAACAGCATGGCTTCTCATTTTCGGGGAACTGCCTCTCAAAGAAGACTTAGCCCGTTTTTCAGCCCTGCTGACCGCAGAAGAACTGATTCACGAAGACCTGCGTCACCACTTTGAAGGTTTCCCGGCCCACCGCAACCAGCCCATGGCGATCCTTTCCGCAGTTATCAACGCGCTGGGCAGCCACAACCCGGACCTCAATGACATCACCGACAAGTCCGAATTTTTCCTCGCAGTGGGTAAAATCATATCAAAAGTGCGTACCATCGCGGCATTTTCATACCGCAAATCCATCGGGCGGCCCTTTGTTTATCCCGACCCGGAACTGAGCTACTGCCACAACTTTCTGCACATGATGTTTTCCATCCCCTACAAGCAGTATGATCCGCCCATCGAAGCGGTTAAGGCTCTTTCGCTCATTTTCCAGTTACACGCGGACCACGAGCAGAACTGCTCCACCTCCACAGTAAGGATGGTCGGCTCCACACAGGCTAACATCTTCGCTTCCGTATCTTCCGGCATCTGCGCCCTTTGGGGGCCCCTGCACGGTGGTGCAAACGCTGCGGTAATCGACATGCTCGAAACCATCAACAATGGAGACTACACCATTGATGAGTATATCGAGAAGGTTAAGAAAAAAGAATGCCGTCTCATGGGCTTCGGACACCGCATCTACAAAAGCTTCGACCCACGCGCGAAAATTCTCAAGAAAGCAACCCACGACCTGCTCCAGCACGGTTTCAGCGACGAACTTCTGGATATCGCCATGACTCTTGAAGAACGCGCCCTTTCCGATGATTACTTTGTTGAACGCAAGCTCTACCCCAACGTAGACTTCTATTCCGGTATCATTCTGCGTGCGCTGGGCATTCCGGTAGCCATGTTCCCGGTTATGTTCGCAATCGGCCGCATGCCCGGCTGGATTGCACACTGGTATGAAGATTATACCAACCCCAATGCAAGAATTAACCGTCCAAGGCAGATTTACACTGGCGAAACTCCGAGAAATTACGTACCTATAGATTTCAGGAAGTAATTTTAGTCAATATCGTTCAGGTGCTTGTCCGGCTCCCGAACGATGGATATACCTACCCGGATGTGCCCGTAATCCCGCTCTGTACAAGGACTGGGATTACGGGCAAGCTATTTTTCAAGCATCTGAATTTTAAATTATTTTCATAAAAATTGATTTTTTGTAAAAAAAAAGCTTGCAATTCATACGCGATATTTATAAACAGTTCTTCGCCGTGCCGAAGTGGTGGAATTGGTAGACACGCTAGGTTCAGGGTCTAGTGGAGGTTTCTCCGTGGAAGTTCGAGTCTTCTCTTCGGCACCATATTTCTGAAAAGCCGCAACGAAAGTTGCGGCTTTTTGCTTTTCAAACCCTCCGCAACGGCTCACCCCTACTCCCCGTTGGGCTAAGCCTCTTTTTCAACAGAAGAGCCAAATAATTATTGACCGCAATTTAGAGTTTGTTAAGATTTTTGCTGTTGTTTTTTACTTCAGGTTTGCATCAAAACAGGGAACCCGTTTAGAATACGGGGCGGTTCTGCCGCTGTGATTCCTGACCCTTTAGCCGGGGCCGGGAAAAGCCAGCACCCCTGCCTGAAGCATATCTACCCAGATAGTATCTCTTCTTCTCAAAATTCAGGAATAGCCTTCTGGGCCTCCTGCACTGCAAGTCACAGAACATAAGCTCCAGCCGGGAGCTTTTTTAGCGACAAATGGATTTCTTTTTGAAGTACCATTTGCTTTATATTTGTGATTTTTTTGACTTCAGGGCCGAAAAGCCCTCTAAAGGATTTTCACTGCAATGACTGAACAATCTGTTATCACCCGAGAATCAGCTAAAATGGCACTGGAAGAACACAACCGCTTTCAGGAAACCGTAAGTTCCAAAAAATACCAGATCCGCGACCCTAAAGGACGCCTCCAGGAACACTCTTTCAATGACGTAAAACACAGGCTTTGCCGCGAATTTCTGAAACACTCCAGATTTGAAAACAACGAAAACGAGCAGGTCTGTGAAATGCTACAGTCCGGGCGTTTCATCCCCGCCGGTTCCATCCTTTCCGGTCTTGGGAATGATTATGCCAAATGCTCACTCAGCAACTGCTATCTGGCCAAGATTGAATCTGATTCTCTGGAAGGCATCTTCGAAGCCCAGAAAAAACTTGCCCGCACCTACTCCTACCGTGGCGGCAGCGGCATCGACATCACCATCCTGCGCCCTTCAGGGGACCCGGTTAACAATGCTGCGGTCACTTCTTCAGGTGCTGTAAGCTTCATGCCCCTGTTCAGCGAATTGACCAACACTATCGGACAGAACGGACGCCGCGGCGCGCTGATGATCTCCCTTGACATCAGACACCCTGAAACCCAACGCTTTATCTGGTGCAAAAGTAAACCTGAAGAAATCTTCGGAGTGGACTCCCTGACTGGAAAAATTCAGGACGTATTCGGCGCTAACATCAGCCTCAAAGTTACTGACGAATTCATGCAGGCGGTAGAAGAAGATAAAGACTGGACATTTATTTTCCCGGACAAATTCAAAATCAGCGGCATAATCATAGATGAATCCACCCTGCAACTGCTGCCTGAAGTATACGAAGCACTGGAACCGCAGACCGGCGACCGAATTGAAGCCGAAATAATCTACAAAGTAGTCGATACCGATTCCGCCAGTCATCAGCTCAAGGTTCAGCCCGACCTGCCTTCCAGCGACGGCAAAACACCGCCCACTGAAGACACTCTCACTTTCAGTCTCTCCAGAAGGCGCAATGAAACTTCCGACATTTTTGATCCGGTCAAATCCGTCTACAACCATCTCTGGGACGGAGATTACAGTCGCTGGAAGGAACTAGGCCTACCCCTTAAAGAATACACGACCGTTAGCGCACGGAAACTACTTGACGAAATCAGTGAATCCGCATGGAAATCCGGTGATCCGGGCATCCTTTATCAGGATACCACCCAGCGCAACACCCCCGGTACCTACATTGATCCGCTGCGTCTCAAGCCCATGTCCACCAACCCCTGCGGCGAACAGGCTCTCGGCTATTGGAGTAACTGCCTGCTGGGCGCAATGGTCCTCTACCGTTACGTGGTCAACCCGTTCACTAAAGAAGCCCGCTTCGACACCGAACTCTTCCACGACGATCTGACCCGGACCATGACTTTCATGGATACCATGTCCGACCTCAACATGGACAAACACCCCCTGCAAAAACATCGGGATGCTGACAAGTACGGGAAAAGGATCGGCATTGAGTTCACCGGACTAGGTGACATGCTGGCCATGCTCGGAATGCGCTACGGAAGCGATGAATCAGTGAATTTCATCAAAGAAATCATGCGCGACAAGGCCATTACTGAAATCTCCGTCAGTGCCGACATTTCCGAACGGTTTGGTGAAGTTGAAGCTCTGCAGGACCCTGAAGCTCGCAAACGCTTTCTGGAATGCCCGTACATCACAAATCTCGGCCTGCCCAAAAAGCTGCAAAAGAAAATCTTGAAAACCGGATTGCGCCACACAGCTTTCAACACAGTCGGTCCTTCAGGTTCCATTTCCATCATGTCCGACAACTGCACCTCAGGAATTGAGCCTGTTTTCATGTTCAGCTATGCCCGCGAAACAAGACTTGAAGCCGGGAAGGTCTTTGAATTCATCCACATGCCTCCGCTGAAATGGATGCTTGAGACAAATCAGGAACATCTTTTCGGAAAATACACCGCCCAGCAGCTGAAAGAAAAACTGAACTACGTTCAGGCTGACGAACTGGACTACATGGACCGCATCCGCATGCAGTCAGCAATCCAGCAGTACACCGACAGCTCCATATCCTCGACAATCAACCTCGCCGAGGACACCCCCAAGGAAACCATTTTCCAGATTTATCTTGAATCATGGAAAAACGGACTCAAAGGCGTGACCGTATTCCGTAACGGCTGCAAAAAAGGCGTACTAAGCAAAAAAGAAGACTCCAAAGAATCCAATCCGACTATGAAAGGACAGAACCCGACTCTGGTCGAACGGGAGCTTGGCGACATTGAGCGCGCCGAACGGCACAGGGTCATGTGGAAAGGGTCCAAAATGTACATCATAGTATCCCTTGATGACTCCGGGAACCCCATTGAAATATTCGTCAAACTTCCGAAAGAAGCAGGTGTAACAGGAGACGGTTTCTATAACGAGCAGGTATTTCAGGAGAAATACTCCCTTTGGGAAACCATCACCCGCCTGACCAGTATGCTGCTGCGCGTCGGTATACCTATAGACCGCATCCTGACCCAGCTTGACCGTTCAAGTTACAACATCATTGACGCCGCCGCGATAATCTCGCGCATCCTGCGCCAATACATATCGCTGGACATGGACGACCAGACCATCGTTTCCAAAGGTCTTGGAGACCCCTGCCCTGAATGTAGCAAAAAAGCATACGTCCCCGAAGGGGGCTGCAAAATATGTAAAGCCTGCGGGTACACAACCTGCGGATAATTTTGCGACAAACCTGTCTTTCAACATCATTAAGTAAAAGAGCTGCAACAATAGTTGCAGCTCTTTTACTTTGATTGCCCAATCTATATCCCATTTTTTTGATTACAAAAATCACACCCTGACTTTTCAATACAAAACTAAAAAAACATAGCACATACTGATGCATTACATTAAATTATAAATGCAAAACATCAACGCAAGATCAAAATCGATGTTGTATTTTTTTTATTTTTTATTTTTTAAAAAAACAACATCTTTTCATCTTTATGACACTTCGCTCACAACAAAACAACAGATCAAAATGCATCACTATTACTAACTTACACAAATTTGACAAATGCTTTGTCTATGTTACCATTTTTTTGTCTTTTTAAATTAAACAACACCTCATTGAGTAAAATTTTAAATGAAAAAATTAGTTGTCGACAGTGTTACAAAAATATTCGGATCAAATCCGCAAAAAGGATTAAAATTAGTTCGCGAAGGACTGGATAAAGAAACCATATTCAACGAAACCGGATTGGGAGTCGGTGTCAATCAGGCTTCCTTCTCTGCCAACGAGGGAGAACTGCTGGTTATCATGGGCCTTTCCGGGAGCGGAAAGTCAACTCTTGTCCGGTGCATCAACCGACTCATTGACCCGACTGACGGTTCAATCCTGGTTGACGGTGTGGACATAACCAAGCTTGACGGACCGGAACTGCGTAAACTGCGTCAGAAGAAACTGGGGATGGTCTTCCAGAACTTCGCCCTGCTGCCGCACAAAACCATCTATGAAAATGTCGAATTCGGCCTCGACCTAATGGGCGAGAATGCGGCTAAAAAAAGAGAAATTTCAGAATCCATGCTCGCTCAGGTCGGCCTTGAAGGCTGGGGCGACAGCTACCCTTCTCAGCTTTCCGGCGGCATGCAGCAGCGAGTCGGTCTCGCCCGCGCACTGGCCCTCGACCCTGACATTCTGCTTATGGATGAAGCTTTCTCCGCCCTTGACCCGCTCATCCGCCGGGACATGCAGGATGAGCTTATCAAGCTTCAGAGACGCATGCACAAGACCATCATCTTCATCAGCCATGACCTTGACGAAGCCCTCAAACTCGGAGACCGCATCGTACTCATGAAGGACGGGGAAATTGTCCAGATAGGAACACCGGAAGAAATTCTCACCGAACCTGCCAATGATTACGTTAAACGTTTTGTAGAAGATGTGGATGCCACCAAGGTGCTCACCGCAGAAAACGTCATGAAGAAAGCCGAAGCAGTTGCCTATATTTCTGCCGACGGCCCACGTGCTGCGCTGCGTAAAATGCGCAAAAACAGTATTTCAAGCATTTTTGTGCTGGGTTCTGATCAGGACCTGCGAGGGATTGTCCACGCCAGCGATGCAGCAAAAGCAGTAGAAGCAGGCAGCAGAAAATTAGAGGACATAATGAAACCTGCCCGCAGTGTCTCCGCCAACACTCCAGCACTTGAACTTTATCCCATGATGTCTGAATCCGAATGGCCCCTCGCCGTAATCGATGATCAAGACGAATTCATCGGCGTTGTGGTCAGCGGTAATCTTATCGCTGCTGTGGCTGAATACGGACCGGAACCGTCAATTTAATAATCCTGGAGGATTCTTATGACTAAATTTAACTCACGTACAATACTCTGGATCGCCGGTCTTTTTATGGCTGCTGTGATCAGCATTATGCCCATTAACTCTGCGCAGGCTTCAGACAAACCTGTTGTTTTCGCCGACCTCAACTGGGACAGCATACAGATTCATAACCGCATTGCCGGATTCATCATCGAACACGGATACGGCATGGAAGTAGAATACATTCCGGCAGGTACTGCCATCGCTTATGAAGCGATCATGCGCGGTGATATGGACGTGGACATGGAATCATGGACCACCAACTCCCAGAAACTTTACGATAAAGGCATCAAGGCCGGGACCCTTTTCGACCTCGGCCCGAACTTCAATGACGCCCGTGAAGGGTTGATGGTTCCCACTTATATGATCAAGGGTGATCCCAAGCGCGGCATCAAACCCATGACCCCGGAACTCAAAACTGTTGCCGATCTCGCAAAATACCCCGAATTCTTCAAAGACCCTGAAGATCCTTCCATGGGCATCATCTACTCCGGAGTTACCGGCTGGACTGCAACCCAGAAGACTGAACAAAAACTTAAAAACTACGGTCTTGATGAAAATTTTAACATGCTCGCTCCCGGTTCCGATGCCGCACTGGCCGGTTCCATGATGTCCGCATACAAACGCGGCAAAGGCTGGATCGGATACTACTGGGGTCCAACTTGGGTAATGGGCATGCTGGACATGACCTTCCTCGAAGAAGCACCTTTCGATGAAAAAGTTTGGAATGACACCAGACTCTGCAATTACCCCAGCTCCATTGTTAATATCCTCGTCGGTAAATCCCTGATGGAAAGAGCTCCCGCTGTAATTGAGATGCTCAAGAAATACGAAACCACCATGGCCCAGACCAACGACTGCCTAGCACATATGAAAAACGAAAAAGCCAGTCTTGAAGAAACTGCCGAATGGTTCCTGAAAAACAACGCAGAGCTCTGGACCAAGTGGGTTCCCGCAGACAAAGCAGCCAAGATCAAGGCCGCACTTAACTAGTTAAAATCTGATAATTTAAATATTGCCCACAAAGAAAATCACATTTTCTTTGTGGGCCTACGCTTACACAATGCTGCAAAAACATAACAACCGGATTTTATGATGTATAAATTTCCAAAAACTCTGGAAATACCACTGGCTGACTGGGTAAATGAAGGCATGAACTGGGTCATGGACAACTGGGGTGAATTCTTCGACATACTCGGAAATGCTCTTCTGAAACTCCTGATTGCATTACAGCAATTCTTTCTCATGATCCCTTGGCCCATAACAATTATCGGAGTTGGAGTCGCCGGTTGGTGGCTGCTCGATAGTTGGAAAAGAGGGCTGGGTATGTCTGCCATGTTGTTTATTATCGGCTGCTTCGGATACTGGAAGCTGACCATGATGACTCTGGCCCTAGTAACCGGCGCGGTGGTAATCTCCCTGCTGTTTGGAATTCCCATCGGAATATGGATGGCACGAAGCGACCGGGTTGAAACCATCATCAAGCCTATCCTTGATGCAATGCAGACCATGCCCAGTTTCGTCTACCTCATCCCGGTAATGATGCTCTTCGGACTTGGAAAAGTTCCAGCTCTTTTCGCGACTATCATCTACTCCATGCCGCCGATAATCAGGCTTACCAATGTTGGTATCCGGGAAGTTCCCAAGGACGTTATCGAAGCCGCACGGGCCTTCGGGGCCACCCCCATGCAGACCCTGCTAAAGGTACAGCTTCCCCTCGCCCGCCCGACCATCGTAGTCGGTATAAACCAGACCACAATGATGGCACTGGCAATGGTTGTTGTCGCATCCATGATCGGTGCTAAAGGACTGGGCATGGAAGTTCTGGTTGCAATTAACCGCATTGATATCGGCATGGGCTTTGAAGCCGGGCTTTCCATTGTGTTTCTGGCAATCATCATTGACCGCCTGACCCACGCCATGGCAGTGCGCAACACGCACAATGCCAACTAAATTGCAACACTACGAATCAAACAGCATAAGCCGCAGACTGATTATCCGTCTGCGGTTTTTTTGCGTATAAGATGGAACGGCCAAATCTCAGTTAAAGCTTGAGCTCTTCTCTGAATTATTCCTCAACAAAGAAACAGGCTTTCTAATGGAATTATTTTTATGTTCAGGTATAGTACAGACCTAATCTAAAAAATGGAGAGATATAATGAAAAATTCATGTTCCCGTATGATAGCTGTTACCCTGCTGCTCGCAGCCTGTATGTTCATGCAGGCTTCCGCCGCTTCCGCCTTCAGCCTCAATGACCTGTCCTCATCAGCTGAAACAGCTAAAAGTGCGGCAGAAGGTGCCAGCCTGCTCGACCGGGCTAAAAGCGTCTATGACGGTTTTTACGATTCCACTGATAACCTTGTCGGTGCCCAGACGACAGTCATGAGCATGATCAATCCGACTGAAAGCAACGCCCTGACCTCCAAACTTGCTGACATCAATTCCGGGTCCGCTTTCAGCAAACTTGCCGGTCTGGTCGGTTTTTCCGAAAGTCTGGACTCGGCAACAACAAGCCCTTCCCTGACTTCCAAGCTGACCGAAATCATCACCACTCCCGGCAGTATTGAGAAAGCCAAGAAAGTCTACGACCACGCTTCCACTGCCTATACAACAGGCAATAACTCCATCGGTGAAGCAAAGACTCTTTACTCTGAAATCAAAAACTTCATTGCCTCACCCTCCTCAAAGGGGCTCAGTGAAACCCTGCTCTCAGGACTCGGCAATTATTCCGACAAGATCCTGCCTTTCATTATTGAGAACGGCCCGGAAAGGGTTCAGTCCGCCGCCAAGATCGCGGAAATTTTCAAAGGGTTTCTGTAAGCCATCCAAAACAAACGCCCCGTCAACCTTATCGGCTGACGGGGCGTTTTCACGTAAAGACTTTGCGAATCAGAAGTTAACAAAAATATCCGTCGCCCTTCAAATCAGTAATCAACCTTTCACACATGGCTGCCCGGTTCAGGCTGTAAATATGCACGCCGGGTGCTCCCTTATCCAGAAGGTCGGCAATCTGCTTGCGGGCAAAATCAAAACCGAAAGCCATAACCGCTTCATCGCCACCCTTATCGAATGCCTTTTCCACACCGCAATAAAGATCACCGGGAATAGCCGCACCGCACAAGGACATGATCCGGCGCAGGGAACTCAAGGACTGGATAGGCAGCACGCCGGGAATCACCGGACGCTCAATACCCAGCTCAGCTAAACGCTCCACATAGTCAAAATAGACCCTGTTATCAAAGAAAAGCTGGGTCATGGTGAAGTCCGCACCCTTGGAAAGCTTGGTATGATGGAACTCAAGATCACGGACCAGAGAAGGGGAATCAGGATGGCCGCCGGGATATCCGGCTACCCCTATGCCGACCTCAGAGAATTTACCGTCCACGTATTCAACCAGATCGGAAGCATGAAAAAAACGACTATTATCAGCACCCCCAGCATCACCGACACCATCACCGCCAAGGGCCAGAATATCCGAAACTCCGGCCTGAACCAGACTGTCCACAAAACCGTCGATGGAAGTCTCGCTGGCTCCGACGCAGGTCAGATGAGCAAGAATATCAACACCCATTTCCTTTTTCAGCAAGGAGCATATTTCAAGTGAATTTTCATGGCTGCTGCCGCCCGCACCGTACGTAACCGAAGCGAAAAGAGGATTTAGAGCGGCCAGTCTTTCAGCCCTTTTCATGAACTTGGGCCAAGTGGATTTGTCCTTGGGAGGAAAAAATTCAAAGGAAAAAAACTGTCCTGTTTCATTGATATTCTGTGCCACCTGCATTTTTAATTCTCCATTTAATATGCTTGCTTCCCGGACCGCAGGCACGGCCTGAGAAGAATTATTAATCACTATCTATTTAATTTTACGGCGTACTTTTTCAGCCGCATTAACCATATTTTCAAGGGCCGGAACAACCTCATCCCACTTACGGGTTTTAAGACCACAATCCGGGTTTACCCAAAGTCGCTGCGCCGGGATAACTTCCAGCGCTTTTTCCAGCAGGCGGACCATATCATCCGCTGCCGGAATTGCCGGACTGTGGATGTCATAAACACCGGGACCGACTTCGTTGGGGTAACTGAACTGCCTGAAACTGCCCAGAAGCTCCATGCGGCTGCGACTGGCTTCAATGCTGATCACGTCAGCATCGAGAGCGGCTATGGAATCCATGATTTCATCGAATTCGCAGTAGCACATATGGGTATGAATCTGGGTGCTGTCCGCAACGCATGAAGCGGAGAGCCGGAAGCACTCGCAGGCCCATTTAAGATACTCGGCCTGTTCGGATTTGCGCAACGGAAGGCCTTCACGCAAAGCGGGTTCATCAATCTGGATAACCCTGACTCCGCTCTGTTCCAGATCAGCAACCTCATCGCGAACTGCCAGTGCTATCTGGCGGCAGGTTTCGCTACGCGGCTGGTCGTCACGCACAAAGCTCCAGCAAAGAATGGTAACCGGACCGGTGAGCATACCTTTGACCTCACGTCCGGAAAGGGACTGTGCGTAATTAATCCAGTCGACGGTAATGGGGCCGGGCCGTGAAACATCACCGAAAATAACCGGAGGCTTTACGCAACGGGAGCCATAGCTCTGCACCCAGCCATTGGAAGTAAAGCAATACCCGTCAAAGTTCTCGCCGAAGTACTCAACCATGTCGTTACGTTCCGGCTCACCGTGAACCAGAACATCAAGGCCGATTTCTTCCTGTCTGCGAATACAATCTTCAATGTAGCCGCGCATAAAGTTTTCATAATCCGCCTTTTGGATACGTCCATTTTTGAAACCGCTTCTGGTGGAACGAACTTCAGGGGTCTGAGGGAAAGATCCGATTGTAGTCGTGGGCAACAGAGGAAAGCCAAGTTCACGCTGTGCTTCAACACGCTGGGGATACAGAGAATCACGCTTGTAATCTTCATCCTTAAGGGCAGCCAGTCTGGCTGAGACCTGCGCATTATTAACTCGGATGCTGTTCTTGCGAGATTTGAGAATGCTACGGTTTCGGGTCAGCTTTTCTTGCACGCAACGGCCTGAAGCTGCGTCAGCGACCAGCCTGATTTCCGCGCATTTCTGGCGGGCAAAAGCCATCCATGATTTGATTTCACTATCCAGCTTAGTTTCAAGCTCCAGATCGAAAGGCACGTGCAGAAGTGAGCAGGAAGGGGCAACCAGCACCCGCTCGTCGCCGAGCACGGTTACCGCTGTTTTCACGCTGGCAACAGCACTATCAAGATCAGCGCGCCAAATATTACGGCCATCAACTACGCCGAGGGAAAGCATCAACCTGCTGTCCAATTTTGTAAGCAGCTGCTCAAGGTCCGTACCGCCGCGCACAAGATCAACGTGCAGAGCATCGACAGGAAGATAGGCTGCGGCTTCAAGATTCTCGCCCAAGCCGCCGAAATAGGAGGCAACCATAACCTTGGTATCGGCAGCTGCTTCCTTGAGTGTCCGGTACACAGGAGCAAAAAGTCTGCGCACTTTATCATCTAGATCAAGAGCCAGCACAGGTTCATCAAACTGAATCCATGTGCATTTGCCGGAAAGCTTTTCAATCAGCTCCACATAAACAGGCAGCAGTCTTTCCAGCAGGTCCAGACGGTCGAACTCCTCATTCGCGCATTTACCAAGCAGCAGAAAAGTGAGCGGACCGGGAAGTACAGCCTTAGCCCTATGGCCAAGTTCGACAGCCTCACCCAGCTGCTGCAGCAGGGATTCATCAGCGAGAATAAATTCCTGATCCTTGCTGAATTCAGGAACAAGATAGTGGTAGTTTGTGTCAAACCACTTGGTCATTTCCATGGCAGCGACACCGTTCTCCCCCGCCTCACCACGTGCCATACGGAAGTAGTCATCAAGTACGGCACTTCTTCCGGCAATATTATATCTTTCCGGAATAACGCCGAAACGAAAGGAATTATCCAGCATATGATCGTAGTATGAAAAATCCCCTACCGGGAGAATATCCACTCCGGCCTGTTTCTGGTCTTCCCAGTGCTGTGCGCGAAGTTTCTTGGCGGTAAGGGCCAGATCATCAGCTCCGGCCTCGCCTCTCCAATAGGATTCAAGTTTCTTCTTCAGTTCACGGTTACTACCTATTCTGGGGTAGCCCAAGGTGTGCGTCAGCATTTACAATCTCCATGTTTACAGTGTCCGCATAGTACGGCGGGATTATCTCCCTGTTTCCCGGACCTGTTCGCGCGGTCCGCCACTTAATCCTGCAGGACGTCTTCTGGCTTCCGGTTCTTTTTGACGCACAGCTCATGACCTTCCCGTTTTACACAGTGACCAAGAGCCATTCACTTTAATTTATCCGGTTACAGCAGCGCGCCTGCGACGGACTTTCACCGCCTTCCGTTTCCTGCAGGCCTTACAACTCAAATTCAATATATAAAAATATTGTTATATAGAGATGCACAAATGACACTATTAGACCCTCAAGTCAAGAGCTATTGAAATTTTCATTAGCCTTGAAAGGAATCTTCCCTATAAACAAAGGTCCCAAAACAAGAAAAAGGCTGCGGGAAACCCCACAGCCTTTTGAATATACATACCGCCACTTAAGGCGATCATTTTTTTTAAAATCTATTCACAATCTCTGACACTCAGCTTTTCACGAAACTTTCCTTCACCGACAGGAAATTTCATCAAAGCACCTTTAACCAGACAACGTCCTACAACTTCAAGCCCTTCCTGATCATCACTTGCAGCCTTTCCACGCCACAGATAGGTCTTTAAGCCATCATTCTCAGGGGTCATCAGATAAATCCGCACGGTATTATTCACCCGTGAGGCATCAGCAGTCTTAACCACACCTATGTCAGAATAAGTTTTGCTGATGTAATCATATTCATAGGCTTCCCGTTTATATGTGCTGCCTCTTTCCAGAAATGCCTTGGAGCCGAAATTTACCACAACAAGAAAATCCGGGGCTGCGGGATCATAACGGAAACCTTTGGCTTCAAGCTCAAGCTTTGCAGAATTAAGCAGAATAGCTTCAAGATCTTGTTTGGACTCACTTTTATGTTTAAATGAGAAAGTCTTCAGCTTGCTGAAATCTGTACCTTGCACAGGTTTGTTCTCGACATCCATGTTCACGTACACACAACCGGGAAGCAACATTCCCAGCAAAGCAAAAACAATTAATAACTTCCTCACCGCAAACTCCTGACTTTATTTGTCACGGACACCTAAGTAGGCTGCCGCGTTAAATTCCATATTACAATTCCCTACAGCTAACTACTTAACTTTTTTAACGCCTTTAGCCAAGACTAAAAACGTTTTCAATCAATCATAAAATCATCTCCGAATCTCCCGGAAGACTTTGCACTATACCGAACCGGACCAGCCATGCACAATACTGACACAAAACAAAGAGGCCTCACTCAACTACGTATTTATACGCCATTTCCGTTTCCATAACTTTTTTACACAAAAAGAAATCAGACCAACGGTACGAGCATACTAATAAATAATATATTACGTCGAGACCACTGCAGATTGCATAAATCCAGCCAGACAATATCAACAAATACAAACGTTAAGAACATTACCAAGATATTTAAACAATGAAATCTGCGCCAAAACTTGACCTTATCAGTAGGAAACAACGCCTCAATATTGAAAAATACACAAAAAAATAATTCACTTGTATTTTTTGCAATCATATTGTTCCCTCTCTCCGGGGAGGAAAGAAATGAACAGATTTGACGATCGCCGAAAAAACATACGAATTGACCTTGGTTCCATAAACGGGTTCTTCCGGCAATGTGATATTGCCGCCTCAGCATCCGAAAAAGATCTGGATATTACCATACTGAACATATCCCCTGACGGGATGAAATTCAGGATCAACTCCGGCAACGACTTAAAACGGCTCAGGCTGGATGATGAAATTTTTATTCGCGGCTGCATTTTTAATGACAATATCGGATTCCTGAGCAGCCAGAAAGCTGTCACAGTCTGGCAGGAAAACACTCTTTTCGGGGCAAAATTCACCCCGGCCCTTGAGCTGGAGGCAGCTGACCTATCAGAAATGATCCGCTGATACTTATAATTCAAAAAAACTCTACCCCTTCCAAAGCGGCCTGTTAATTGATATCTTTTTTTTGTGAATACGCAAAAAGATAAAACAATCGCATGGGTCGGTAATATATTCTTCCGTAAAGGTATGGATAGACTTGGCTACAAAACAGTCCACATTCCCCTTGAAGGTCAACAGGTCTTAACCTGGCAGGATATTGTAGACAAAACCGGGACTGAACCGTTCGCAGTCATCTATGCAGACAAATCCATAGCCCCGCCCATAGCCGGGGTGGAGAATTTCCCCTGCCTGACTATTTTCCACTGTATCGACACTCACATCCACAGCTG
This sequence comes from Maridesulfovibrio spiralis (SeqCode), assembly GCF_048571135.1. Classification (NCBI taxonomy): domain Bacteria; kingdom Pseudomonadati; phylum Thermodesulfobacteriota; class Desulfovibrionia; order Desulfovibrionales; family Desulfovibrionaceae; genus Maridesulfovibrio; species Maridesulfovibrio spiralis (SeqCode). The sequence goes on from NZ_CP182344.1 coordinate 714,087, forward strand.
GTACCCCCTCTACGCCCAAGGATTCGACATCTGCCTTGTCAGCCTGAAAGACCACCTTGAACGCTTCTCGCCACGCTTGAAAGAATCACGTATACTCTGGTTTCCCCCCATCGCAATGGATCATGACCAGCCCGCTGACATGGAAAAGGAATGGGATCTACTTTTCGTCGGCACTGTAGATGCCGAACTGACCCCCGAAAGAAAAATATTTCTTGATAAAGTTGCCGAAAAAATTCCGGGGCTCCACGTCACCAAGGGGCGCTTCAGGGAGCTTTTCCCAAGAGCAAAAGTAGTGCTCAACATCGCTGAACGAGGAGACCTTAATTTCAGGGTTTTCGAAGCTCTAGCCTGCGGTTCATGCCTACTGACTCCCAAAATAGACAACGGACTTTTTGATCTCTTTGAAGATGAGGTTCATCTGGTTACTTACGAACCGAACAATGCCGCTGATCTGATAGAAAAGTTCAACATGCTGCTGGATGACGACGAACTAAGGGAACGAATCGCCCGGCAGGGAAATGAATTAATCGAACGCGAACACCGCATCATCAACCGGGCAGAGACCATGCACAATGTCATTAATGAAATGAATGTCGAGGCGGCCATAAAAAACCGTATTGAAGCCGCCCCGCAACTGCGCCGCAATTTCCTGAAATCACTCTATCTGCACTGGGCCGAAGAGGTTGGCGTCCCCGAATTACAGATGGTTTATTTGCAGGCTGCTAAAAATTAAAATGCTCCGCTGCTATTTGCAAAAGATGCCTCCTGCAGCCCCACAGAGAGTCCCTTCAGGTGTCAGATAAACTTTTAATAAGGGACCGAAATTTTCAGAACATATACACACAAAGCCCTTAATATCATTAAGATATTAAGGACTTTTGCAAATTGAAATAAAGATTAGGACGCAGCGCGATCAGCTATGCTTTCAGCCTATTCAGTCCCTGAGCCAGATCTGCCTTCAGGTCTTCCACATCTTCCAGACCTATATTCAGCCTGAAAATGGTCTTGCCTTCGTAGCCGAAATGGTTGGTTCGTTCGAATTTACCACCGGTAATCAGGCTCTTGAATCCGCCCCAGCTGTAACCGATACTGAAGAGTTCAAGACCATCCACAAAGGGAGCATGGTCAATGTCCTCGTATTCTTCCTTCAGGGTAAAAGAAAACAGGCCGCTGGAACCTGTGAAATCCCTTTTCCAAAGACTGTGCTGGGGATGGCTTTCAAGTGCCGGATGGATAACCGCCTCGACCATTTCGTGCCCTTCCAGCCATTTGGCAATTTCAAGTGCGGATTCCCCGTGATGTTTCAGCCGGACCGGCAGGGAACGCAATCCGCGCAGGGCCTGATAACAATCCTCCTGCGGTGCGTATGATTCAAAAACATTGTAGCAGCTTTCGAAAATTTCCCAATGCTGCTCATTAGTTGAAACAGTGCCCAGAAGAATATCAGAATGCCCGGTAATGTACTTGGTCACCGAGTGGATGGAGACATCAACCCCAAGTTCAAAGGGGTTAAGATAAAGAGGAGTAGCCCATGTGTTATCGATTACGGTTACGATGCCCTTCTCCCGGCAGACCTTGGTGATTGCCGGGATATCCTGAATCTCAAGAGTATTTGATCCGGGGGATTCCATAAACAGCAGGACTGTGTTTTCCCGAATGTAATCAGCTACCCCGGCTCCGGTGTCAGAGGGCAGGTATTCAGCTTCCACACCGTACTTGGAAAGAAATTTATCACTGAAATGGCGGGTCGGACCATAAACATTATCACAAAGCAGAATATGGTCCCCCTGCTTGGTGTAGGCCATGAGCACCATGGCAATAGCGGCGATTCCGGACTGGAGGGCCTTGCAACCATGAGCACCTTCAAGCTCAACCATAGCCGCCTCAAAAGCATTCTGGGCTGCCATACCGCAAAGACCGTAAGGGATTCCCTCATACTCTCCGGCATTGCATTTCTGGAGGTCGGCGTAAGAATCGAAAAGTACCGTGGACGCGCGGTGCAGTGGAGGATTAATTGTATCTATGAATTCTCGGGCTTCGGCCTTGCCCGCATTAACCAGTTTGGTGGAAATATTCTTCATGGGAACTCCTTGTTGTTTCTGGACCAAAATATAAAGCGGGAAACTGGAAAAACAACCAGCTCCCCGCATTAATTTTATTTTTTAATATCCTCAGCAGTTCGGAACAGAAACAGCCAAGCCGCCAAGTGATGTTTCCCTATATTTGGAATTCATATCCTTTCCGGTTTCAGCCATGGCCCGCACAACTTCATCAAAGCTGACTTTATGGAATTTTTCATTCTCAACCGAAGTTATGAGGTAGGCATTGTAGGCCCTGACAACTCCCATCGCATTGCGCTCAATACACGGAATCTGCACATACCCGCCCACAGGATCACAAGTCATGCCGAGATGATGCTCAAGGGCCGATTCTGCGGCATTCTCAGTACGCCAGAAGCGGTGTCCGTTAGCATAAGCAATCAGCCCGGCAGCCATGGCCGAAGCCACCCCGACTTCCCCCTGACACCCGACTTCCGCTCCGGCAATGCTGGCATTATGCTTGGCGATGAATCCCAGAGCAGCAGCCACAAGCATTCCCTCACGCACTTTTTCGCGGCTGACACCCAGATCTTCTTCAAGAGCATAGATCGCCGCAGGAATAACCCCGGCTGAACCGGAAGTGGGTGCGGTGACTACAATACGTCCGGCAGCATTTTCCTCGGAAGCCGCAAAACCGTATGCATTGAGGCGGAGCAGAAATTTATCTGCTGCATTTGGCTGACCGCTGTTTTCAAAAAGACGTTTGGCCTTACGATGTAAACCGATGGGACCGGGCAAAGTTCCTTCCGCATTGAGACCGTTCACAACTGCCTGCTTCATGGCATCAAGAATCGCATCAAGCTTTTCATATACTTCCTCTTCTGAAACCCCGGTTATTGCGGTTTCATTGACCAGCACAGCCTGATGCATGCGCAATCCTTCTTCAGTAAGGATCGCTTTAAGTTCATCCATGTTGGAATATTGATAAGGTGGCACACGGGGGATTTCTTCCTGCTGCCCCTTCCATTTAATAAAACCGCCACCGATAGAATAGTATTCCTGCTCAAAGAGGACTTGCGTACCTTTCCTGAGTCTGATCAAAAGCGTATTTGCGTAAGGGAAATCATTTTCCACCTCGGCAAAGACAACATCTTTCACGCTCAATTGAACTGATATCCCGCCACTTTCAAACTGGTGGCCTGTGCCGTCAGCAAGGGAATCCAGAAATTCACATTCAACATTATCGGGCCTGAAACCGAGCAGTCCGGCTACAACGGCGCGGTCAGTTCCATGCCCTTCCCCGGTGGCACTTAAGCTGCCGTACAACCTGATTTCAATATTATCCGGTACAGCATCAAGAGAGAGTTCGCCCACAGCATTATGAAAATTATACCCGGCTTTCATAGGACCGATAGTGTGAGAACTTGAAGGACCGGGGCCAATCTTGAATAATTCGAAAACAGAAGTGGTGATGGCGGTCATAACTCCTCCTTGACCGTGAAAATTGTTTATGAAATCTATCACTAGCACAATGAATAGATCCTAACAACGCACACTGTCACTGCGGAGGTTACAAGTATGTATATTGTAAGTGGATGCCTTGCCGGACTTTGCTGCCGTTACGACGGCGGTGACAACGCGGATGAAAGAGTTATGCAACTGGTAGCAGAAGGTAAAGCAATACCGGTCTGCCCTGAGCAGCTGGGAGGATTGACCACCCCGCGTCCCCCTTGCGAAATTACCGACGGCAAAGTCATGAGCAACGAAGGAGCGGATGTCACTGAAAGTTTCATACGCGGAGCGGAAGAAGCACTCAAGCTTGCCAAGCTCGCAGGCAGCAATAAAGCTATCCTCAAAGCCCGCTCCCCATCCTGCGGTATCGGCAAAATTTACGATGGAACATTCAACGGAAATTTAATTGACGGCGACGGACTTTTCGCCGCCATGCTGCGCAAAGAAGGCTTTAAGCTGGAAACAGAATAAAAATATCCCGGAAATCAAACAAGATTTCCGGGATATTTTTTCACGTATGATCAGCCAGGCAAAATGCTCAGCAAAAAATTAATGCGTAATTTTGTCTTCTTTGATCAGCTGCTGGGCTACGCTGAGATCGTAGAGGGACAGCGGATTGCGCTCCGAACCACGCTTTTTGTATTCTTCAGCGGCTTCCATGATCACGTCATAGGGCAGCCATTCGTGCTTATCCCAGATAACGGGGTTATCGTTGGACCAGAGTCTGAATTCAACGGACCCCTGATTTTCACGCACATACATTTTTGTATCGCGGGTCTGCAGGGAAGGGTAATAATAAAGTCCACGTTCGTCTTTCATTATAATATCCTTAAAGTTTACGCAGTGAGAAAGATTTACCATTGGGGGTCGCGATAATACCGTAACCTTTAATGAGCGTGCTCATAGGACGTCCAAAGAAAAAATCCATGGATTCTTCGGGCAGTCCGGCTTTTTCCATGACCAGCTCACGGATGGAAGCATCAAAGATGAGCATTTCACGCAGGTCGGCCTTGAGACTTTCACTCTCATCCCAGTTTTCAATGGCGGAAGCTGCAAGCTCGGCCATCTTAACGGGATCACACTTCTGATCGTGATCTATGATGAGTTCAAGCACAGGGTGGCCCTCAGGCAGAATGTCTTTTCTGGACAATCGATCCTTGTTGTAGACTTCCATCAAAGGGTCAGGATCACCGCAGAAAAGTTTTTGGCATTCAAGCGGGCGGTTTTTATAAATGCGGCAGACATTTGAGGACTGAGCCAGGAATGAACAGATCCATTCTCCGCCGGTTCCTTTGATTTTGAGAATTTCCTCATCAAGAGGAAGTACCGCCCCCTGTGGCTGGTCGTAAGCGAGTTCGCCTTTGCGCAGGGTTACAATGTCGGTAAGGTCAATGCCGTCGCTCTCTTTGAGCAGGGGAAGGTCCTGAGTGTGCAGCGCAGGGCCGCCTTTTCGGCAGCAGGTGCCGCATTGTTTACATTCATTCATATTATAAGAACCACTTTTTCAAGTTTATGTTGCTGGTTATCAAATTTTTTTGTAGGAAATGTTTACTACAGACGCACCTTGTGTTCGGGATGAGTAAATACGCTGAATAAGCCTTGCTTGGCAAGTCTGAGTTTTCAAAAGTGATAAATTGAATCACTTGTTGACAATGCCGGAGTATGTTAATTATCCATGTTCATAGGTTGTGTTTTTTTTCACTTAAGGGTATCTTTCCCTCCCCTTGCATCAAAAGATGACGGGGGGTCTCGCACTAAGAGAGGAAAGCAACCGGGCGAGTCGGTATATCCGATTTACATACCGGATGCCTAATTTGTATTGGTAGGTATATCTTATTAAACTTTATGGAGGTTTAAGGGAATGGCGAAACACAAAACTCCCTTGTTGGACGAGCTTGAAAGCGGGCCATGGCCTAGCTTCGTGTCCGACGTAAAACAAGAAGCCGAAGTTAGAGCAAAAAACGAGAAGGACGTGGAATATCAGATTCCCGTTCAAGTCTGCGAAGACCTTCTCGGCGTTCTCGAGCTCTCTTACAATGATGGTGAAACTCACTGGAAGCACGGCGGTATCGTTGGCGTTTTCGGTTACGGCGGCGGCGTTATCGGTCGTTACTGTGACCAGCCCGAAATGTTCCCCGGCGTAGCACACTTCCACACTGTTCGTGTTGCTCAGCCCACCGCTAAGTACTACACCACCGAATTCCTGAACAAGATCATCGACATTTGGGATATGCGCGGTTCCGGTCTGACCAACATGCACGGTTCTACCGGTGACATCGTCTTCCTCGGTACCACCACTCCCCAGCTCGAAGAAATTTTCTTCGAACTGACTCACAATGCTGATGTTGACCTCGGTGGCTCCGGCTCCAACCTGCGTACTCCCGCAGCTTGTCTCGGCCAGTCCCGTTGTGAATACGCATGTTACGACGCACAGGCTCTGTGCTACGACATGACCATGGAATTCCAGGACGAACTTCACCGTCCCGCTTTCCCCTACAAGTTCAAATTCAAATTTGATGCTTGCCCCAACAGCTGCGTATGTGCTCTCGCACGTTCCGACTTCTCTGTTGTAGGTATCTGGAAAGACGAAATCCGCATCGACCAGGAAGCTGTTGCAGCTTACGTTGGTGGTGAGTTCAAGCCTAACGCTGGCGCTCACTCCGGCCGTGACTGGGGTGCATTTGACATTCAGAAAGAAGTTGTTGACCTCTGCCCCGGTAAGTGCATCAAGTACGCTGACGGCAAACTGGAAATCAACGACAAAGAATGTATGCACTGCATGCACTGCATCAACACCATGCCTCGCGCACTGATGATCGGTAACGATCGCGGCGCATCCATCCTTTGTGGTGCTAAAGCTCCGATCCTCGACGGTCCTCAGCTCAGCTCCCTCCTCGTACCCTTCATCAAGGTTGAAGAGCCTTTCGACGAAGTTAAGGAAGTTGTTGAAAACATTTGGGACTGGTGGATGGAAGAAGGTAAAAACCGTGAGCGTCTCGGTGAGACCATGCGTCGCATGGGCTTCCAGAAGCTTCTCGAAGTTACCGGCATCAAGGCTGATCCCAGACACGTTCAGGAACCCAGACATAACCCCTACATCTTCTGGAAAGCTGAAGATGTTGATGGTCCTTGGGAACGTGACGTTAACGAATACAGAAAAAGACACCAGAGATAATACGGGAGGACAGACATGGCGTTCGTTTCTTCTGGCTACAATCCAGACAAACCGATGGAAAACCGGATCTCGGACATTGGACCTCGCGACTTCAGAGAGTTCCTGCCCCCGGTTATCAAGAATAACTACGGCAAGTGGCTCTACCACGAAATCCTTGAGCCGGGCGTACTGGTTCACGTTGCCGAATCCGGAGATGAAGTATACACAGTCCGCTGTGGTACCGCTCGTCTCATGAGTATCACCCTCATTCGTGAAATGTGTGAAGTTGCAGACAAGCACTGCGACGGTTACCTCCGTTTCACCACTCGTAACAACGTTGAGTTCATGACCGACTCCAAGGACAAGATGATTGCCCTGAAAGAAGATCTGCTCAGCCGTAAGTTCGAAGGTGGCTCCTACAAATTCCCCGTTGGTGGTACCGGTGCTGGTGTATCCAACATCGTTCACACTCAGGGTTGGGTTCACTGCCACACCCCCGCGACCGATGCTTCCGGTACTGTTAAAGTCATCATGGATGACCTCTTTGATGAGTTCGTCGGCCACAACATGCCCGCACCCGTGCGTATCGCTGTTGCTTGCTGCCTGAACATGTGTGGTGCTTGCCACTGCTCCGATATCGCTGTTGTCGGTATCCACCGTAAGCCCCCCATCATTGACCACGAATACCTCGACAACCTCTGCGAAATTCCTTTGGCAGTTGCTTCTTGTCCTACCGGCGCAGTTCGTCCCTCCAAGATCGAACTCGACGGTAAACAGTACAAGACTGTTGCTATTAAGGAAGAACGCTGCATGTACTGCGGTAACTGCTACACCATGTGCCCCTCCCTGCCCCTCTCCGATAAGGAAGGTGACGGTATTGCACTGATGGTTGGTGGTAAGGTTTCTAACCGTATCTCCATGCCTAAGTTCTCCAAAGTTGTTGTTGCATTTATTCCTAACGAACCTCCCCGTTGGCCTACACTTACCAAGACTATCCGCACAATCGTGGACGTCTACAAAGCTGAAGCTAACAAGTACGAACGTCTGGGTGACTGGGCAGAGCGTATTGGCTGGGAACGTTTCTTCGAAAAGACTGGTATCGAGTTTACTCCCCACCTGATCGATGATTTCCGTGATCCCGCTTACTACACTTGGCGTCAGTCCACTCAGTTCAAGTTCTAATTTAGAATTGAGAAATATGGGGTACGGCATTTTGCCGTACCCCTTTAAAAAGAAAGGGGCTTATTATGCCGATCGATATGGATTCCGCTAAGGAAGAAATCATGGCCTTCCTCGAAAAGAAGACCGGTGCAAAAAGTAAATTTTACTTCAACGACTTCACCAAGCTCTTTCCTGATGCAAAGGGTCGCGAAGTTAAGAAAGTTCTGACCGCTCTCGTTAAAGAAGAGAAAGTTGAATACTGGTCCTCCGGTTCCACTACCATGTACGGTATGACCGGCGCTGGTAAGCAGAGTGGTGCTGAGCACGAAGATTAATTTTTCGTTAAGCTCGACTCTTAAATGCCTTGTCTTTAGAGACAAGGCATTTTTTTATACCCAAAGCACCAGCAACGCGTTTAGAAGGATTAATTTCACTTGTCTTTTTCGCGTTGAAACACTACTGAATCCATTGTGCGGACAGGCATTAGACAGAATTTTTAGAGCACGGGCAACGAAATGAATTTTCCTAGAATTGTATTGGCCGGACTGAGCGGCGGAACAGGTAAGACAATCGTCACTCTTGGACTTTGCCGGGCCTTTCGTAATCAGGGTCGACGGGTAAAACCATTCAAAAAAGGTCCCGATTACATTGATGCCCGCTGGCTGGGACTGGCTTCAGGTCAATACGCCACCAATCTAGATCCCTTCCTCATGGAGGGGGAAAAGCTGACCGCACTCTTCATGGAAAAAGGGCATGGCGCAGATATCTCCATAGTAGAGGGTAACCGAGGTCTGTTCGACGGCAAGGATGTCGACGGCTCCTGCTCCACTGCCGAACTGGCCCGCATCATCAAAGCCCCGGTAGTCCTGACCATCGACTGCACAAAAATGACCCGCACTGTGGCTGCCATCGTTGCCGGATGCAAAGCCTTTGAAGACGGATTCAATCTCGCAGGTGTGATCCTCAACCGAACTGCCGGAGAGAGACACCGCAATATCCTCAAAAATTCCATTGAAACCTACACCGATATCCCGGTACTGGGCATGCTGCCCAAACTCAAAGAAAATCCCATCCCAGAACGACATATGGGACTGGTTTCCAACACAGAATACGGTGCAGTTGATAAGGCACTCAACACTCTAGGTAAAATGGCCGAAGATTGCCTTGATCTTGATGCAATCTCCAAAATCGCTGATCAGGCATCCCCGGATCTGACTACCACACAGGATGCATGGGACGGTATCGAAATTTCCAGCCAATCAAAGCCTGTGATTGGCGTTGTGCGTGATGAAGCCCTCTGGTTCTACTACGAAGAAAACATTGAAGCTCTGCGCCGCGCGGGAGCGGAAGTAAAAGAAGTTTCCATTTTCTCCCCTGAACCGTGGCCGGAAATTCACGCTCTATATCTCGGCGGCGGTTTTCCGGAAACTCTTGCAGCGGATATTTCAGCCAACAAGACTATCCGCGACCACGTAGCTAAGCTGGCTAAGGACGGACTGCCCATCTTTGCTGAATGCGGCGGGTTCATGTACTTGGGCCGGGACGTTGAATACGAGGGACAAAAATACGAAATGTCCGGTGTGCTGGATCTTTCCACCCGCCTTTGCGCCCGCCCGCAAGGACTCGGCTACACATCCGGCAAAATAGTTCACGAGAACCCTTTCTTCCCAGTGGGAACCGAAGTCATCGGACATGAATTTCACTATTCACTCTGCGTGGATAATCACGAGACTGCACCGAAATATGCTCTCGATATGTCGCGCGGAAAAGGCATGGCCGACAGCCATGACGGACTCGTGCGTGACAATATTTATGCTGGATACAACCATATCCACGCACTGAGCATGCCCTGCTGGGCAAATAATTTCGTCAAAGCTGCAGCTGAATTTAAAGGCTAGTTTGCCTCCGGCGGCCCTTCGGGGACCAGAGGAGAGGGGAAAACCCTTTGCTCGCGCCAAAAGTGTTTTCCCCTCTCCTCTGGACTCCTCTCCCCTTTCCCAAACGCGCTTTAGTTACGCTTCGCAAACTAGTTTTAACTAGCTATTAAACATAAAAAATCGCAATAGCCCCAAAAGCTATTGCGATTTTATTTTGCAAAACTTTTTAAATCGAAGCAGCGAAGCCCGATAAAAAGTTTTTTTGGAGAGTCCAGAGAACCTTTTTTTCCCAAAAAAAGGTTCTTTGGTCCCGCTGAAAGCGCCGCCAGAGGCAAATCAAATCATTCTTAATCGCGCGTAGCGCATCAAATATTAAAAAGCTCTACTTCGATTAATTCCAGCGGAAAATTCTCATCAACAACGGCATTGCCGAGCTTGTCGAGTCCGACGATGACTACGGCTCCCTGCTTGACCTTCTTGTCCTTTTTCATGAGTTCCATGATCTTGGAGGGGTCAATATTCAGGGTTCCAGCTGCAAGACCAAGCTTATCCATAAGCTCTTCATGAAGCTTGAGATCTTCAGCGGAGAGCATTCCGGCCTTATTACAAGCGCGGGAAACTATGCGCATTCCCCATGCAACGCATTCGCCGTGGGATATTTTGTATCCGGCAAATGTCTCTATGGCATGTCCTACAGTATGACCGTAGTTAAGAATCCGGCGGACCCCGCCTTCCTTCTCATCGCGACGGACAACATCGGCCTTGATCTCACAGCAACGGGCCACAACCCTGGCCATGACATCACGATCAAGTGAACTAACTTTATCGGCATTACGGGACAGATAATCTACCAGATCCCGGTCGGCGATGAAGGCGGTCTTGACCACTTCACCCAACCCACTGAGAATTTCCCGTTCAGGCAGTGACTCAAGGGCCGAGATATTAGTGTAGACCCGCTTGGGCTGATAGAACATTCCGCAATAATTTTTCCAGTGCTTGATGTTCACTGCCACTTTGCCGCCAACGGATGAATCAACCTGTGAAAGCAGAGTTGTGGGGACCTGCACGAAATTAATTCCACGCATGTAGCTTCCGGCAACGTAGCCGGACAGATCACCGACCACACCGCCGCCGAGGGCAACAACTACATCCTGACGGGTAATTCCAGCCTCAAGCATTGCTTCCAGCAGAGAGCTGAACACATCAAGGGACTTACTGTTCTCACCCGCCGGAACGGTCAACAGCAGTGGATCAACACCTGCAAGCGCGATCTTTTCGACCAGCGCATGGCCGAAAAGCTCACGGGTATTTTCATCGCAGATAACTACCGGGGTCTGCCCGTACTTACGTTCTTTTAGATCGGCGACAACTTCATCCATTACGGAATAATCGACGCTGATCTGATAAGAACTATCGAACTCCCCGCGCAGCTCAACATTGACCTTGGGCATTAATCTTCCCCGGCCAGAACACACTCCTGCTGACGCAAGGATTCTTCATGAATGTACTGGAAAACGCGGAGCATGAAATGCTCATCCATTCCACGGGCAACGCCTTCACGGGTACGTTTTTCAACAGTCTTTTTCCACTGGTCAGGCTGCAGGAGAGCAATACCGCGTTCACATTTCATTTTACCAATCTTGCGGCCCAGAGCCATACGCTCGGCAAGCAGCTCAACAATAGCGTCATCAATTTCAACAAGACGAGCACGTTTGCTTTCCATACGAAGAGCAAATTCTTCGTCTTCTGCTACAGGATGCTTAACTTCCAGTCCGGCAAGAACTTTACCGAGATCTTCAGGGGTGAACTGCTGCTTACTGTCAGAAAGAGCCACGTCAGGGTTGATGTGAGACTCGATCATCAGACCGTCGAAGAGCAGATCCAGAGATTTCTGGGCGACAGCGGGAATCAGTTCACGCTTACCGCAAAGGTGACTGGGGTCGCAGATGATGGGCATGCCTTCAGTGCGGCGACGCAGTTCAATAAAAATTCTCCAGTTGGGAGCGTTGCGGAATTCGCTGGGACGTGCTGAGGAAAAACCACGGTGGATTGCACCAAGCTTGGTTACCCCCGCTTTATTGATACGCTCAAGCGCGCCGAGCCAGAGTTCCACATCAGGGTTGATGGGGTTTTTAACCAGCACGGGAATATCAGTACCCTGCAGAGCGTCAGCCATAGCCTGAACAGCAAAAGGGTTAACGGTGGTTCTTGCTCCGATCCAGATCAGGTCCACGCCGTATTTGAGACAAAGCTCAATGTGCTCGGGAGTAGCAGTTTCGCAGCAGATAGGCAGACCGGTTTCTTCTTTGGCTTCAACCAGCCATTTCAGACCTTCTTCGCCCATGCCTTCGAAACAACCGGGACGGGTGCGGGGTTTCCAGATACCGGCACGCAGAAGGTGAACACCCTTATCTTTAATGCCACGCGCAGTATCAAGCAGCTGTTCACGGGATTCAGCACTACAGGGTCCAGCGATGATAAGCGGCCCGTCATTATTAAAACCCCAAGTATCCAAACCGGTTACATTTAGTTGTACACTCATGGGAATAACCTCCGTTATTTTGATGGTGAAAAGAAATCCGGGCCGTTAAGGTGGCGCTAAAAAAATATACTGCAAGGATGAAATTTGAATATAACAGACAATGCAGAAAACAGCAGAAAAAAATCGGCCGGAATACAGGTGAGCAATGAATACGGGAAATTACTTAATTCCACGTAATCTAAACTAAAGTATAAATGAATTGAGACCTTATACGCCCTGCCGGGGAGGCCGGGCCGGTAAGAAAAGTGTTCCGCACTTAAAGTGCTTACTCATGGATTTACCGATCAGTCTTAGGTAACCCATAACACCACTCCGGCACGGCGTAAACACTCAAAAGCTTCGAAAGTTTCATTTTCACCTTTTCTTAACATTTTTATTTATTGATGTTGACTTTGAATTTCATCCTCACTAAATGTCGAATGAACGTTATCAAACCTAGTTACATAGTTAAAAGGAGGGCATCATGTCCAAATCACTGATCGTCTACGGCTCAACCACCGGCAACACTGAAACTGCAGCAGAATACTTAGCTGAAGCTTTTGAAGATCATGAAATCGAAGTAGAACTCAAAAACGTCACCGACGTAAGTATTGCCGATCTCGGCAATGGTTACGACGTCGTGCTTTTCGGCTGCTCCACCTGGGGAGAGGAAGAAATCGAACTACAGGATGACTTCATCCCACTCTACGATGCCCTTGAAGATGCCGACCTTAAAGGTAAGAAAGTATCTGTATTCGGATGCGGAGACTCCAACTACACCTATTTCTGCGGCGCAGTTGATGCAATTGAAGAAAAACTGGAAAAAATGGGCGCAATGGTAATTGGGGACAGCCTGAAAATCGACGGTGATCCCGAGCGCGATGAAATCACAAAATGGGGCAAAAGCATTGCCGGACAGGTATAGCTCCCTTCAGCATTGGCATAACAAGATAAAAAAAGCCCCCGAACTGGATTACACAGAACGGGGGCTTAAAATTTAATAATTAAGAACGGCTTAATTTTCACCGGCTAAAGCTCGCTGAACCGAGACTTCAAGCATTGTTTTCTGCAACCGGATACTCTTGGCATTACTGTTGAGCACGTCTTCAGTCAGGATGCGCAGCTTATCAACCGATTCCAATGAAGCTGTAATAATAAGTTCGGTGGGAATCAGTCCTTCGGAACGGATCAACTCAAGAACATTTTCCAATTTATGGGCAAGCTCTTCAATAACTGTCAGCTTAAGCAGGTTTGATCCCGCCTTAATGGAGTGTGCGTCTCTAAATATGGAATTAATAAGCTCCGGAGTGAGTTCCGCAGTACTGTTTTCCAAATGCAAAAGCCCGGTTTCGATATTATCGAGCCGTTCCAATGTTTCGTCTTGAAAAATGTCCAGTAATCTATCGCCGGTACTCATATAATAAATCTATCCTGCACCGCCATTACGGCAGGCGGCTATAATCTAATTCAAACAATCCACAAGAGCAACTTTAGAGCTTATCTGCACTATGCATAGACTTTCGTCAACAGCTTGTAACGCAAAAAAGCACTACTAAGCCCCTATGAACAGACTTCACTTTTTGGCGGCAAAATTCTACACTGCCGCCCTTAAGTTTGAAATACTAATGAAAACAATCACACCTGTCTTTTATTATATTATATTTTTAATCAAGTATAGTGCGGAGTTAAACAAATGGCTTTGATGAGCGTAAGCGATGTTTCCATGACCTTCGGAGGTCCTCAGCTGCTGGATAAAGTTTCCTTTCAAGTTGAGGAAGGCCAACGGATCTGTATTGTTGGCCGAAACGGAGAAGGTAAATCCACTCTGCTCCGGCTCATGAGTGGCGATCTAGCTCCTGACGACGGAAATATTTCTTACCAGAAAGGAGTGACCGTAGCGCGCCTTTCCCAGAAAGTGCCGGAAGTTCTCGAAGGGAGCATCTTTGAAGTTGTTGCCGGGGGCCTCGGTGAGCTGGGAGAAGCCCTGACCAAATACCACATGGTCAGTCTTGAAGTGGCTAACGGCGGCGATGTATCCAAACTTTCCGAGGTAGAAGAAATTATGGAAAAGCACGGCGGCTGGGAAGCCCTGACCACCATTGAAATGGTCATCTCCCGCCTGTCGCTCAGCGCCGAAATGCGTTTTGAAAATCTTTCCGGCGGACTGAAAAGGCGCGCCTTGCTTGCCCGTGCTCTGGCATCCAAACCGGACATCCTGCTCCTTGACGAACCTACCAACCATCTGGATATCGACTCCATTGCATGGCTTGAAGAGTTCATCACCAAAAATATCCGTACCCTGATTTTCATTACTCACGACCGTATGTTCCTGCGCAAGATTGCTACCCGCATCATCGAACTGGATCGTGGTAATCTCGCCGACTGGTCCTGCGACTATGACACCTTCCTTAAGCGCAAGGAAGACCTTCTCGATGCCGAAGAAAAGAACAGGTCCGAGTTCGACAAAAAACTGGCCCGCGAGGAAGTATGGATCAGGCAGGGCATCAAGGCACGCCGTACTCGAAACGAGGGGCGTGTCCGTGCGCTTAAAAAGTTGCGCGAAGAACGCAGGCAACGCCGCGAGCGCACCGGTAAAGCTACCATTGAAATTCAGGAAGCCGCCCGTTCCGGTAAAGTGGTAGCTGAAACCGTCAATGCATCATACGCATGGGACGACAATCCGGTTTTCAAGGACCTGAATGCCACCATCATGCGCGGGGACCGCATCGGGATCATCGGTCCTAACGGTGCAGGTAAAACCACGCTGATTCAGGTTCTGCTCGGCAACCTAAAACCTGAATCCGGCACAGTAAAACTGGGAACCAAACTTGAGATTTCATATTTCGATCAGCATCGCGAACAGCTGGACCCGGAAAAATCCGTGCGTGATTCCGTGGCTGACGGCAACGATACCGTAACCATCAACGGTCGCACCAAACACGTCATGGGCTATCTTAAAGATTTCCTGTTCGCCCCGGACCGGGCCAACTCCCCGGTCAGCGTACTCTCCGGCGGAGAGCGCAACCGTCTGCTGCTGGCCCGCCTGTTCACCCGTCCCTCCAACCTGCTGGTAATGGACGAACCCACAAACGACCTTGACGCCGAGACCCTTGAACTGCTCGAAGACCGCATCATGGAATATCCCGGCACAGTTATAATTGTAAGTCATGACCGTGCCTTCCTTAACAACGTGGTCAGCGGAACTCTCGCCTTTGAAGGCAATGCGCAGGTTAATGATTACGTGGGCGGCTACGACGACTGGGTACGCCAGCGGCTCCAGCCCGAGGAAGAAGCAAAACCCAAGGCTGCGAAACCCAAGCCGAAGAAAACCCCGGACGCACGCCCGGAAAAACTAAGCTACAAAGAACAGCGTGAGTTCGAAGCTCTGGAAGTGGAAATAGTTGAGCTGCCCGTTAAAATCGAAGAACTCGAAAAAGCCATCGAAGACATGCAGACCCGGATGGCCGACCCTGAATTCTACAAAAAGTCCGGCGAAGAAATGGCTGCCGCGCAGGCAGAGCTTGAAAAGCTTGAATCCGATCATGAAGCGACCTTCGAACGCTGGGAAGAAGTGGAAGAAAAACTGGCCGGGTACAGAAAACGAACTGGTAACGTTTAGTGCCTCCGGAGGCAACAAAACTTGCCATATTTAAAGCCCGGGCGTAAATAAACAATATGAACTCCAAAGCGACTTCTCCTTTCTGGATGCCGATATACGCTTTCGTCGCGACTATCCTGCTGGGCGGCCTGCTGCTCAAGCTTGATATCTGCCATCCGGGAAAGGAGCTTTCATTTCTTGATGCTGTATTCACTGCCACTTCCGCGGTATGTGTCACCGGGCTTGCCGTGGTGGATACCGGAATCTTTTTCAGCCGCACCGGGCAGAGCGTGATTCTGGCCCTGATACAGCTCGGCGGGCTGGGCATTATGACTTATGCCAGTCTGGTCATCTACCTTCTGGGTAAGAAAGTCAGTGCCTCGGACAGGCTAGCAGTCAGCCAGACCCTGATCCATGACCCGTCTTTCAATATCGGCAAATTCATTGTCGGTGTAGTTACGGCAGTTCTATCCATTGAAGCTCTCGGTGCGCTGCTGCTGAACCGGATGGACCCCACGGGATTCCATCCCTTTTCGGCTGTTTTCCATTCCATTTCAGCTTTCTGTAATGCGGGTTTTTCTCTCTATTCAGACAGCCTGACCGCATGGAAGGATCATCTCGGTATCAATTCCGTTTTCATGGGCCTGATCGTCATGGGCGGACTGGGCTTTTACGTCATGACCGAGCTGTGGCAGAAATTCATAAATTTTGTGCGCCGCAAAAAGCCGGAAATAACCGCCCATGCCCTGAGCTGGCATACCCGTATTGTGCTGGAAACAAGCTTTCTGCTCATTATTCTCGGCGGGCTGGCTATCTTCTTTGCTGAGAGTTTCAAGGTTCATGTGGTCGAAGGTGCTATGGTCAACGAGATTGCGGCCCTGTTCCAATCGGTAAGCTGCCGCACAGCCGGATTCAACACTGTTGATATTTCCGGGCTGACCAATATTTCCCTGCTTGCCATGATCGCACTTATGCTGATCGGCGGTTCTCCCGGTTCATGTGCCGGAGGACTGAAAACAACAACTTTCCGCACATGGGTGGCTTTTATCGTCGCAAAAATAAAAGGCCATTCACAGGTCAAAGTAGGCTGGTATGCACTGACCAAAGAAAGCGTCAACCGTGCCCTGACCCTGCTGACCCTTGCCAGCGTGATTCTCGGTTCGGCTATTATCCTGCTGAGTATCACCGAAGGCAGCCATCTGCCGCACAGTGAAGTGCGCGGACATTTCATCGAAATAACCTTCGAAGCCGTCTCCGCCTTTGCCACCGTGGGACTCTCCACCGGAGTAACCCCGGACTTGAGCGGAGCCGGGAAATCAATCATAATCTTCCTAATGTTCGTGGGAAGGCTCGGACCTGTCTGGCTGCTCACCGCTATCAACAGCTGGCAACGGGAACCACGCTACAGACTACCCGAAGACGATTTACCATTGGGATAGCAATTTGATGCGCTAGAGCGCTTTTTAATAAGATTTCGCCTCCGGCGGCCCTACCGGGAGTCCCTCCGGGGGCCAAAGAACCCTTTTGGAAAAGGTTTCTCTGGACTCTCCTAAAACTTTTATTTGAGCTTCGCTGCTGCGTTTTTTACACTAAAATTAGTAGATTTATTTTAAACAATCCCCAACTAACGCGTTTTGGGAAAGGGGTGAGGAGTCCAGAGGAGAGGGGAAAACACTTTTTGGCGGTAGCAAAAGGGTTTTCCCCTCTCCTCTGGTCCCCGAAGGGCTGCCGGAGGCATAAAACTATGGCAAAAGAAACAATAGAAGTAGGCGTAATCGGCCTTGGCAAGTTCGGTCTGGAGCTGGCCTTGAATCTGCGTAAGCTGGGCCACAATGTTGTGGGCGTAGATACCTGCGAGGAGCGTGTCAAAGCGGCCAAACCTTACCTTGCACAGGTCTTTCAGGCTGATGGTACAGATCCGCAGACACTGGAACAACTGAGCTTTCAGGACTTCGACTACGTGGTTGTTTCCACCGGAGATTCTTTGGAGGCAAGCGTTCTGGTAGTTCTAAATCTTCAGGAAATCGGGGTTAATAAGATCTGGGTAAAAGCCATCAGCGCGGCGCATAAAAAAGTGCTCAGCAAAATGGGCGTGGATTATGTTGTTTTCCCTGAACACTTTGCAGCCAAACAGCTGGCCCATAAACTTTCCACGCCGGGCATGGTCGAATACCTTTCCATGGGCAACGATATTCTGATCAAAGAACGGGAAGTCAAGGACTGGGCAGGAAAAACACTCATCGACCTGAACCTGACCAATAACTATCAGGTACAGGTCATCGCCATCCGCAAAAACGGATCAGAAGAGCTTAATTTTGTTCCTAAGGCAACGGAAAAACTGGAAGCGAATGATGTGCTGATCATGATCGGGGCAAGGGAAAATCTCCTGAAACTGCCGGAGAACTAAAAATCGCCGTCTACGTTGTATAGATCCTTTTCCACTTCCTTAAGCTGCATATCCTCTTCCTTGATGGCGATCATGCGGTCACGGATTTTGTGGGTCTGTTCAATGGCATCATCCAGCTCCACGCCGGCGGCAACCTGCATCTTGCGCAGCAGATTCAGAATATCACTGCGCAGGGTATCACCATTTTCGCCCCCACCCATTTCGCGGAGCATGGTTTCATCTTCTTCGGTCTTCTTGATCAGATAATGGCAGAACTTCTGGGCTTCGCGCACCCCGCGATTCTTTTCAAGACACATGGTCAGATACCGGAAACAATTTTCCCAATCACCAGCTTCGTAATGGGTACGGGCAATATTAAAAAATAAATTTTCATCCGTGCTGTCAAGATCAACACCGCGATTGTAATATTGCAAAGCTTCGCGATACATACCGTTCTTGCGCATGGATATTCCGAAATCATTAAACATGTGTTTATGTTCCGGGGCAAAGGCTGATTTGAGTTGCAGGACCTTGGCAAAAACCTCCTGCGCCCGCTCAACATCCCCCTTTCCAAGGTAGGTCATACCAAGACCGAAAGTCACGCGGACATTTTTTTCGTCAACAGCCAGTGCTTCGGAGTATTCCATCTCGGCACTGTACAACTCGCCCTGTTCCCGATGGGCCTCGCCCCGGCGCAACCTTCCATCCTGCTGATCCATAGCCGGACGCACATGCTGCTGGTAGTAATCAAGTTCAAGGGCATAGTGAGCGGCAAATTCTCCGTCACCGATGACATTCGATTCTCCGGTCGGAACCCAGTTCTCATTCAGCAGCAGCAATTCAAAGCGGTCATCATCAAGTTTAGTCGCCAGCCAGTATTTCTTGCCCTGAATTTTATGCGAGTCAGTACGCAGTGAAACAACAGTTACAAATGTTGATTCCTCTTTTTTTTCCTTCTTGGCGGAAGGAGTGTAATTGAATAATGGTGAGCTGGCACTCATAGTTAAGCCTCCGGCTATCCTGTTCTGACCCCTCATAAACATCTTATCGGCACTCTAAGCTTTCCGGAATAGATTTCATACCGTCTAAAGAAAAATATAGCTCTCCAAATCTGGCTCTTCCCAGAAAAATTCGCTAATCTCTGCGCAGATGAAAGCACACCGAATAATTTTACTTTTTTTTACCGTCACCTTTATTTTGCACTTTTTCGGGCTAAAAAGCTACGCCCTTGAAAAAGTCAGTGCCCCTGTTTTTAAATGTAGAATTCTTAACCAATACCCGCACGATGAATTAGCCTTTACCCAAGGATTTTTATATCATGACGGCTATTTATACGAAAGCACGGGAAAACTTGGCCGTTCTTCACTACGCAAGGTAGAACTGGAAAGCGGCATTGTCCGCACCCTAATCAAAAATGGGAATAAAATTTTCAGTGAAGGTATATGTTACCTGAACAAGGAGCTTTACCAGCTTACATGGCGTTCCGGTAAATGTTATGTATATGATGCAGCTTCCCTTGCCCGCAAAAGAATCTTCAAATACAAAGGGCAGGGATGGGGCCTGACCACGGACGGCAACTTCATATTCCAAAGCAACGGCTCATCCGTATTGACGCTCAGGGACCCTTATGATTTTGCCCGCATAAAAAAACTACAGGTAACAGACGGCATTGCCAACATCTACAAGCTGAATGAACTGGAATACATAAACGGACTTATTTTCAGTAATGTCTGGAAAGAAGACCGTATTGCCGCCATTGACCCGCTAAACGGCAAAGTAAAATTCTGGCTGGATATATCTGCATTGCGCCCACTGGCCGGGGAAAAAGCCGAAGCTGCCAACGGCATCGCCTGGAACGCCGAAGAAGAACGACTTTTTGTGACCGGAAAATTCTGGAACAAGGTTTTTGAAATTGAATTACCCACACTTGAAAATCAGCCCAACCGAAACTGAAAAAATGACACTTTCACTGGGCATCTGCGCCGGAGCCTCATCAGTCAGCATGGTCCTGATTGATAACGCTGACGGCAAAATTGAAATACTTAAATCCATTTCACTGAACCACGAAGGCAACCCGGCAAAAACAGTACTCAAGGGCCTGCAAAAACTTGAACTGCCGGGAAATACCCCCACAGCGGTCACCGGGCGTAAATTCCGCCACCTGCTCGACCTGCCGACAATTTCTGAACCGCAGGCCATTGAAGCAGCCCTTGCACAACAAAATTTCGTAAAAGACGGCTACCGGACCGTACTCAGTGCCGGCGGCGAAACCTTCATGGCCTACCTGCTTGACGATGACGGCAGGGTCGAAACCGTGCACACAGGAAACAAGTGCGCTTCCGGGACCGGGGAATTTCTCGTACAGCAGCTTGGACGCATGGGACTGGGACTTGAAGATATGTCCGGCATGGAGATATCTGAACCGCATAAGGTTTCCGGGCGTTGTTCTGTTTTTTGCAAAAGCGACTGCACCCATGCCCTGAACAAAGGCGTGGATAAAGATTCAGTAGTAGCGGGACTTGCCCGAATGATGGCCGGGAAATGCATCGAACTGCTGCGCAAGCTTCCGGCGGAAAAAGTCGCCCTGATCGGTAATTGTTCGCAAAACAAATTCATGGTTCACGAACTGCGCCGCGAAATCCCTGACCTGCTCCTCCCGGAATACGGCAACAGCTTTGAAGCTCTTGGTGCTGCTGTCTGGGCCGAAAAAAACGGGACTCCCCTTCCACACAATGCAGACAGCGTCATTCGCAAAGGTGACACCACGTTCACTTTTTTGCCCCCACTGAAAAACTTTACCGGGTCCGTAAAATTTCATGAAAGCGGACAGGCCCGGTTCATCCCCGGAAACCGTCTGGCACTCGGTCTTGATGTCGGGTCCACTACCACCAAAGGAGTGCTGCTTGATCTGGAACGCACCGAGATCGTTGCCTCCTGCTACCTGCGTACCGACGGTGACCCCATCGGGGCTTCACGACGGGTTTATGCGGAACTGGCGGCACAGGTTCCAGCCGGGACTACCGCCGAAGTTCTGGGTGTAACCGGATCGGGCCGCAACATTGCCGGGCTGCATGCCGGGACGGACGCCATCATCAATGAAATTACCGCCCACGCCACCGCTGCCGTGCACTACGACCCGGAAGTTGATACTATATTCGAAATCGGCGGGCAGGATGCCAAATACACGTGGCTGAAGAACTCGGTTCCCTGTGATTACGCCATGAACGAAGCCTGCAGTGCCGGGACCGGATCATTCCTTGAAGAAAGTGCCAGGGAAACCCTCGGCATCGAAGTCACCGACATCGCCGCGGTTGCTTTCGAAGGCAACAATCCGCCCAACTTCAATGACCAGTGCGCGGCCTTCATCGGCTCGGACCTCAAGCTTGCAGCGCAGGAAGGAGTTCCACTTGAGGATATGGTCGCCGGACTGGTCTATTCCATCTGTATCAACTACGCCAACCGGGTTAAAGGCAACCGCACCGTAGGCAGTAAAATTTTCATGCAGGGCGGGGTCTGCTACAACAAAGCAGTACCCACCGCCATGGCTGCATTGACCGGACAGGAAATCATCGTCCCGCCCCATCCCGGTTTAAGCGGGGCATTCGGCGTGGCTCTTGAGGCTGCAAGACGCACCGAGCAAGGCAGCATTTCCAAAGGCAGTTTCAACCCCGCAGAACTTTCCCTGCGCGAAGTAAGCTACAAACCGCCCTTCACCTGTAACGGCGCAGGCCGCGATTGCGATCTGGGTTGCAGCATTGCCCGCATTGTTGTGGAAGGTAAAATCTTTCCCTTCGGCGGTATCTGCAACCGCTTTGATAATTCAAAAATTTCCAAGGACACCAAACCGGGCGAAGATCTCGTGCTCTGGCGCGAAAAGCGGGTATTCCGTGATCTGAGTGCTCCACAGGAAGATCAGCCGGTTATCGGCATGAACCGCTCTCTGCTCATGAACACATGGTTTCCGCTTTTCAATACCTTTTTCAGAAAGATGGGCTTCGGGGTCAGGCTGCCGGAAAAAGCCGACCCCGATTCCATTGAACAAAAAAGCGCACCTTTCTGCCACCCTGTCGAACTGGCCCACGGCGGGCTGGGGGAGTTGCTCAAACTCGACACCGACCACATTTTCCTGCCCCACCTGCGCTCCATGCCGCTCAAAAGCGGTGACCGGTCCTGCACCTGCGTGCTGGTTCAGGGTGAGCCGTACTACCTGAAAGCCGCTTTCCCGGAACTTGAGAAACGGTCGCTGCTGACTCCGGTTCTGCATATGCAGGATGGCGAAAAGCAATTGCGCAACACAATGCTTAAAATTGCAGCTGAACTTAAAGTTGATCTGAACCGGGCCATTGATGCCCTCGAAGCTGCTCTTGCCGAGCAGGAACAATTCTTTTCCGACCTGCGCAAAAAAGGTGAAGAGTTTTTAGGCAACATGGATAGAGAAAAGAAGGGAATGGTTCTTTTCGGCAGGCCTTACAATGCCTTCAGTTCTTGGGCCAACAAATCCATCCCTGCCAAATTCGCCACCCGTGGGGTGACGATCATTCCCTGTGACATGCTGCCGCGCAGCAATGGTTGCGGAGACGAGCTGAACATGTACTGGGCCACCGGGGAACAGATCATGGATTCAGCACAGCTGGTAGCCGACAATCCCAAGCTGTTCGGGACCTACATCACTAATTTTTCCTGCGGCCCGGATTCATTCCTGCTGGGTCATTTCCGCAAAGTCATGGGCAGCAAACCGTCACTGACCCTTGAGCTGGACAGCCACACCGCTGATGCCGGGATAGAAACCCGCATTGAAGCTTTTCTGGATATCGTGGACGGCTTCAGTAATTCGGATAATCCCCGCCACACAGACCGGGAAACTTTCCGGGCTGCCCGCTGCGAAGTACGCGATGAAATCACCGGGATAACTGACTCCAACGGCAGATGGCATGCGGTCAACGATCCCAAAGTAACCCTGCTTATTCCCAGCCTCGGTGAAATAAGCACCGACTTTCTGGCCGCCTCCATGCAGCGGGACAACATCCGCTACAAAGTGCTGGGCCATGCCAGCGAAGCCGCACTCAAAAAGGGCCGCAACAATTCCTCGTGCAAGGAATGCCTGCCCTTGCAGCTTACCGCCGGAGCTTTGCTGGAACACATCGAGAACCGCGACGATAACGAGCTGACCCTGTTCCTGATGCCCAAGGCCAAAGGCCCATGCCGCTTCGGGCAGTATTCGGTATTCATGAATGATCTCATCGAACGGCTGGAGATTCCGAACCTTGCCATTTTCGCCCCCAGCTCCACCGACGGGTACGGGGGACTCAGCACCGCCGTAACCCTTGGTATGTGGCAGGGCATTGTAACCGGGTCCATTCTTGAAGACATCCACGCCACAATCTCCACCGCCGCCAAGAACAAAGATGCGGCCCTGAAACTTTTCTGGCAGATCCGCCAAAACCTGCTTGATGCCATGGCCGATTGGAAGACCTTTTCCAAAGCCCTGCGCAAAGCAGCCCAAGACCTTGCCACCATCGAACTTGCGAAACCCGTGCATGAATACCCGGTAATCTCCCTGCTGGGCGAAATCTACGTACGGCATGACCCGCTGGCACGACGCAGTCTGCCTGAACGCCTGACAGAACAGGGCTTCATCGTCCGTGTAGCCCCGGTACTGGAGTGGATGAAATACACTGACTGGCTGAATCGCAATAACATCGAAGGGCAGGCCGGACTCAAGACCCTGATCACCCAAGGGGTGAAATCATATTTCGAACGGCGCATCCGCCATATCCTGAAAGCAAGCGGATTGCTGTTTTACCCCGGCCCGGATGTGCGCGAGGTTGTCAGCTACGGCAAGACACATATTTCCGAACAGCTCACCGGGGAGGCAATTCTTACAGTTGGCGCATCCCTGCACGAGATCATGTCCCCTTCATGCGGGGTTATATCCATCGGTCCCTTCGGCTGTATGCCATCACGGGTGGCAGAGGCAGTGCTTAACGAAAAATTCCGGGCCGGATCAGCCGGAAAAAAAGCCACAGCCCTGCTGGATGCAGACGCACGTTTACCCTTTCTGGCAATTGAAACCGACGGCAACCCGTTCCCCCAGCTTATCGAAGCGCGGCTGGAAGCATTCTGTTTACAGGCCAGACGGTTGCATAAGCGGATATCCGCTGCAAGCCGTTAATACACTGCAGACACTTCCTTAGTTCTTCTTGATATAGCACATGCTATCATGATACCACCTCTCAGGATGTATAAAAGCTGAAAAGCTTTGCCGGGGAGGATGTGTTGAATAGAAGATTTTTAGGACTGATCCTGCTTATTCTGCTGCTTACTATTTGCGGGTGCAAGACAGGACGATCAATAAAAACGAATATCAAAGAAACTGTAATTTCTTCCAACCCCGAAGACAATTTCGCCCGTTCGCTTGACCGGAACAAATTTACCCAGGCGGAACAGATCTGGCTCGACAATCAGGATTACTTTCTGGAAAACCCGAAAGCCATGGAAGAAATAACCAAGGCTGCTTCTGAACTGAAAAAAAGATACCGCCCCAAGATTTCCGCCGCCACCACCAATGTCCTTTCCATACACTGGCCCGCTAAATCCGCTAAGTGGACCCTCATCCGCCTCAAACTGGACAATGCCCGTGTGCTCATTGACGAAATTGAATCGAGCATCATCCTGAGCGACCTCGGACAGACACCCCCCGGACTGGCTAAACTCAAAAATAAATTTCACGAAAAAGAATCACAAATCAGGACTGATGCGCAAACCCAGTTCAAAAAATACCCGCTCCAGACCGGACCGAACTTCTTTTCCATCTATCCCGTTAAACTGGATGAAGCCGAATTCCTGAAATCACAGGCCGCTCTGCTTGAACACACTGTCGCTTCCGCACATGGAGACGGTGTGCCGCACATGATCAGGGAATACGGCGCAACCATCCCGCCCAAGACCCTGCGAAATCTTGAAGGCAACTATTTTCGCGAACTGCTGAAGAAAGAAGCCGAAGGCAAAACTCCCTCTTTTCGCACGGTCATCAAAACCATGAAGAAGGCCAAAAAACTCGGCTTTCCGGTCACAGAAGTACCGGACTGCAAGATCGCATTCGTGCGTGTAACCAGCAAAACCCTGATGAAAGAAAATGGTATTGATTTCGGCCTCGGCTTTGATGTGGACCTGCCTGTCAAAACCCGGATGCTGGGCAAGACTGCCATGTTCAGTTCCAAAACAGCCAAAGATGCGGATGTGGTTATCCTGATCAATGAGACTGTCTCAAAAATAGACCGCAAAACTTTCCGCCCCAAAGCCTACCGCAGCAAACTAATCACCGGATACCGCGAAGGTTACAACCACGCCTACGATCAAGCCCAGCTGCGCCTTGAACAGCTTAAGCTCAAGCGGCAGGAACTGAACCAGCGCAACAATACCCACATTCTGGGCTGGATCGGGGCCAGCGGCATCACCTCCGCAGCCCATCAGGCGGCAATTGAAGAACAGAAGTACAACGAGGCTGTCGCCAATGCCACCAGCATTCCCAAGATGATCGACAAGCCAATCTACCAGAAATACAGCTTCCGGGTTGTGCCCATGCGTACAGCCAAAATCGCTTCGGTGCAGTACGTGATCATAGACCGCAAAGCCCGCACCTACTTTACCGACTTCTTTGATATTGTTCAGGATAAAAATTTCAAGATCGCCTACGGAGTCGATCCCGACGACCCGGACCAGCTCAAGCTGACCGCGCGCTTCAACACGGACAAGGAAGTACGCAACTGGGAAAAGCAGCCTGTCCCCGTTCGTCTTTCACACATGCTCAACTTCTATCTTGAGCACGCAGAGAAAGATAAAAAATACCGCAATATGGCCGACATCAGGAAAACAATTCTCAACAACCGCAACAAGGCTCTGGCGGAATTCTATAGCGACAAGTACGAATCGGATACCGGGAATGATCCTCGTTTTGACTCCACTGTAGCAGTGCTCAGCCCGGACCGGACAGGAACCGGGAGCGGATTTTTCGTTACCGACAACATTATCCTGACCAACTATCATGTTGTTGAGCGTAATGATTTTGTAGAAATACGGATGCACAACAGAATGGAAGCATTCGGTAAAGTCATGGCTGTTGATGCATACCGCGACCTTGCACTGGTCAAGGTTAATACGCATGGCAAACCGGTCCGGTTTTATACCCGAAACACCCTTCCGGCAGGGGTAACCCTTGAAGCCATCGGTCATCCGAAAAGCTATTTCTTCTCCATTACCCGTGGCGTATTCAGCGCATACAGAAGGATGCCCAGCTACAACCTGCCGAGCAGAGGCATAGATATCCGCTATATCCAGACCGACGCCGCAATCAACCCCGGCAACTCCGGTGGCCCGCTATTTTATAAAAACAAAGTCGTCGGGGTTAATACATGGAAACGCATTGACCCCGATGTCGACAACCTTGCCTTTGCTGTGCATTACGCTGAGGTAATGAGATTTTTAGATCAATACGGAATTAAGTACCGCAAGTAAGGAGCCTTGAATTGAATAAGCGTATTTTCATCTTAATGGCAGTGGCAATGCTCTTGACACTGGTTCTCATGACCGGATGCCGCAGCAAGCAGCGCATGGGCATGGTCCGGGACCAGAAGACCGGGCTTATGTACGGCTCCATGACCAGCAGCAACTTTGTTGTCGACGCCTCCCAGTTTGATACCCCGGTCATGAAGCTGACCATCCGCAACACTTCGGGCGATCCGGCCATCAAACTCAAAGCCCTGCGCAAAACTCTCGAACAAGCGTACATCGACAAAGGATACAAAGTCGTAACAACCGGGAAATACTCCATGCATCTGGACATCAACCTGCGCTACTCCGGTCAGATTTCACAGAACATGGTCGATGAAATCAGCCTCTGGGGCGGAGCCGGCGGAGGATACATTGGAGCCAGCGCAGGCCGGACACTTGATTCGCTGGTGCTCGGATCAGCTTCCGGTGCGGCAATCGGGGCTATCATCGGGCAGTACATGACTCAGGACACCTACATCATGGTCGCCGATGTGGTACTCGGAATCGTCGACAAATACGCCAAGAAGCGTAAATTCATCGTCCAGTTCGACGACACCCAGATAGACTGGCAGGATGAAGATGACGGGTTCACTTCCTACCGTTCCCGCGAAAGACTACAGGCCGCCGTTTACGCAGGAGGTGACAACACCGCGCAAAGCAAAATAGTGCGTGGCGTGACCCTGCGATTCAAAAGAATTCTTCAGGATATTATTTAGTTTGTGCCTCCGGCGGCCCTTCGGGGACGCTTTCAGCGGGACCAAAGAACCTTTTTTTGGGAAAAAGGTTCTCTGGACTCTCCAAAAAACTTTTCAATAAGGCTTCGCCGCTGGCATATTTAGAAGCACACCAAAACAACCCCCGCAATATCTCGATAGATATTGCGGGGGTCATGGTTTTGTCATCTTTAATAAGCTATATGCGAAGCAAACTGAAAGGTTTTGAAAGGGATGGGGTCTGGGGAAGGGAAAACTTTTGCAAAAGTTTTCCCTTCCCCAGCCGCCGGAGGCAATCTTAAACATCATCAAATTTGGTGCGTACTTCGCTCAGGCCTTCGCGATAGCCTTCTGCGTCGCCATAGGGAAAGAAATGACGATAGCGGCTATGCACGGACTTTACTGGCCGTGCGTGACGAATCGGACACCAGTACTGTTCTGTCCGGGCCGCGACTTCACGCACAAAGCCTATTAAACCGTTGAAATAACCACAATAATAGCAGTTCAACTTTTCGATTAAGTTGAGGTATTTTAAACTCTGGCGGTCAATAACCACGTAGTCGCGTCTGCGCACGCGGGGGATTCCGTAAACCGGGAAACACATCAGTTGATAAAGCCAGGTAGTGACATCAAGCATCAGGGCCGGAACAAGCGGCATCCAGATAAAAGGAATGGTCAGGATAACCCAGACACCGGAATCATAAACATAATCGCTCCATTTAGCGGCAAGCTCACGGTGTTTGGCTCTGACTTCCGCGCTGAAACGGACTTTTTTCTTCTGCACGGTATAGAGTAAGTCACTTTTCATATCCAGCAGTTCAACGCGAAGCTCTTTTTCCAAGGCATCCATTCTGCCGAGAATTTCATCGATTCTGCTCATGCTTCCACCATCCTTTAGATTCACAGGTTCAATCACAACATCCGGGGTGGAACCCGGTTTCGAGTATCATTCAATATATTTAGATAAGAAAAAATAGAGATTGGCAAGAAATTTCGGTGGATTGATAGATGGGAAGAAAAAGCCGCCCAAGAGGGCGGCTTTCGTTAACAGTCACGACATGTCCATAATAATGTCTGTCGTATTCATGGTCGAACCATCAGTAAAAGTAGCAATGAGCGTTTGCCCTCCGCCATTAATACTGCCGTTTGCATCGTAGTAAAGATAATCATCACCTCCGCCGGCTCCATCACCAACGAGGAAGAACTGCTTATCTGCCGATGCACCTGCGGATGCGGTTCCTGTCGACGGGTCATACGTTGCGTTTGAAGAGCAGGGTGTGCCCGGATTATCTACAACAAATCCGCTTGATGCGAACACGAACTTATCGGTTCCGGCTACAAAGTTTTTAATGGTGTCCCCTGCTTCGCTCAGTGAATTATACCAGAACTTATCAGTATCACTATCGCTACCGCCATCCAGAATATCACTCCCAAGTCCACCTTCAAGAGTATCAGTTCCGGGTCCACCGTCCATGTCATCGGTTCCTTCACCGCCGATGAGACTGTCATTACCGCCCGCACCCGTGATAGAATCAGCCCCATCGCCACCAAAGAAATCATTATCAGCAGAATTACCAAGAATAGTATCGCCCTCAGCTGTACCGATAACTCTTTCAATATTAACAAAGTAGGTGATATCCCCATCCATTGAAGCGATTCCGGTATAACCGCTCGGCTGGTGAGGATCACTGGAAGCCAGATTAACGTATGCTCCATGCACAGGCGACATTTCAGCCAAGCTCAAAGTATCGAACCCGACACCGCCATCGACCAGATCATAATCTCCGGGACTTGCGATGATAATATCATCCTCCGTTCCACCGGAAATAGTGTCCTTGCCGGAACCGCCGTTGATAGTATCCTCGCCTGCGCCACCGCTAAGAACATCATCTCCCGAATCGCCGTTGATGATATCATTGCCGTCATTACCGGTAATACTATCATTTCCAGTACCACCGCTTATGGTATCAAAGCCGCCGTTACCGGCGATAACATCATCCCCGCCCATACCTGAAAGGGATTCACAAGTATCCGCACCCAGAAAGTAATCAGCGTTCTCCGTTCCGACCCATGGAGAACCGTCTCCATGAATGTAATTTATGCCGCTGCCGGACGTATAGGTCTGACCTTCCGTTTCAGAACTCAACTCAGGAACATCATCATCCGCAAGAGTTTGCTGAACGTTACTTATAATCTGCTCTTCGGTCTGCTCGGCCACCTGCTGAACAGTTCCGGTTATCAATTCATCAATGATGTCGTCTGTCTGGGTTTGCAGATTGTTCAAAAGCTGTTGCGCTGCTTCGGCATCACCAGAACTCAAAGCGTCAAAAATATCTTGCGCGAGAGCCTGCAACTCAGTCACTACGGACTCGGGAACCCCGGTCCCATCCCCTTCGCCAAACTGGCCCTGAAGGGCTGCCGCCCCGGCAAGGGCACTTGCGGGATCAATTACACCAAGGCCCGGATCAAGAACGCCTTCTCCGGGAATAACCGGACCTCCGGTGGCACCGCCTTCCGGTTGTCCCTGTTCACCTTCCCCGTTCTGACCTTCTTCACCGCCCTGAGCCTGCTGCTCTTCTCCATTCTGGTCTTCAGTATTCTGTCCGTCCGGAGTCTGGTTTTCCGGGTCATCCTGCTGTTCTTCTTCGCGCTGCTGCTGGATTTCACGTTCCTGCTGAATTGCACTGGGCGCAATATCACGGAAAGAATTGAATTCCTGCACGCTCATGGGACGCACCGTGCCCAACTGACCGGATACTGCAATTTCGACCAGCTCGCGAGGGCTGGATATAGCCCGGATTTCACCACTTATGGATTGGACCAAAAGTGCTTTACCGGCGTGAATTTCTTCAACACCTATTTTTTCCCCGCCACCGGGAATAATTTCACTGATTATGGTAGTGCCGCGAATACCGATAGTCGCAAGAGGAGTACCGACTTGAAAGCGGTCAGGGTTCTGCTCCGCAATCTTTCCGGTTACCATACGGAAAGTGCCCTGACTCATTTTAAAAAGTAGTTCAGCCTCAGAAGAGGAATCATCAAATACGTAATCATCGAGGGAAATTATGGAATCCGCACCCTGCGAAAGCAGGGTATCGTCCACGAAACGAACTTCCGCCGTGCTGCCTGATCCGGTAACGAGTTCTTCGCCCCGGAATACTTCCGCACCGGATTCAACCTGCCGAAGCCCAGATTCTGACCGCAGAAAGACCTCACCTTTAGCAGCGAGGACAATACCGATTGATTGCTGACCTGCTTCTGGAGGCATAACACCCTCTCTTCTTTTTAAAGAATTACCCCACCTTAACTGAATAACAATGTGTCTTCATCTGCGATACAGCTATTTTCACAACAAAACCGCAATCAGCCAAAACACCTTGGATCAAGGCATGTCACTACCTCCTGATGTATCAAGCTCAACATCACTAGCCATCAAGGATTCGACACCATCTACTCCTGCAACGGTTTCATATCCGGCACTTCTTACATCAGCATCATAAAGCAACTTTTTAGTCTCGGTATCCCAGATGAAATATGCCCCGGTTTCACCGCCGCTCAGCGTTCCGCTATAATCAGCGGCATATGCGAAACCGTCTTTTGAGAAATTCCTTGAACCAAAGAGGAATTTATCGCCCTCGGCGCGGTTGAAATCGATAACTGTGTCACTATGATCTATAATCTCCTCAGTTTTTGCGTAATAGAACAAGTCACTGCCTGCGCCTCCCCTGAGCGTATCATCACCGACACCGCCTTGCAGGGTGTTACCGGAATTTCCACCGGTAAGATCATCATCGCCTTCCTGTCCCAGAAGGTGATTTTCGCTGCCGTTCAGACCGATAACAACATCATCCCCGGCCCCAGCATAAATTGTAGGTACAAACTGGCCGCTATCAGTACCGTCGACCACTATCCTGTCACCGTAATCGGAACCTATGATACCTTCGAATTTTTCCACATATTCTTCACCGAATCCGTGGTTCAGGCTGGAACCGCCATAATAACCGCTGGCAGTCACGCCTGTTCCGCCATCAACCCAGCTGTAGTCCAGATAATCGTAACCACCGCCACCATCCAGCGAATCAACACCGGAAGAGGCACCATATCCGGCAATCACATTTGTTCCGTCGTCGCCGCTTATTGTGTCCCCGCCGGATGAGCCGATGATATTGTCGATGCCAAACAGATCATCAACTTCGGTCCCGGAGCTTCCGGTAATCGTTGCATTGCCCAGCGACTCATTCAAAGAGAGATAAACCCCATCACTTCGTGAACTATAATCCGCAGTGTCAATACCACCATTACCGATAAACGTGTCGTTTCCTTCTCCACCGCGGAATGTATTATCTCCACCATCGCCCTTCAGCAGATCATCGCCGGAACTGCCGATAATACCTTCAATATCAAACACAAGATCATGATCTGCACCGGTGTAAATATCGTGAGTGCTGAGGTCAGCAGACACAGCACTCTCTGCTGTGGAATAATCCACGAAATCTATACCTTCACCGGAGTCGCTTACAGTCCCGCCATATATCTTATCTGAACCGGAACCACCGTCCAATGTGTCGCTGCCGTCACCGCCAAAAAGCGTATCCCTACCTTCCCCGCCGAAAAGGGTATCATCGCCGCCCATTGCATTGATGAAATCGTTTCCGCCATACCCCCAAAATGTTTCCGAACGTATGGAACCTTCAAACACATCGTCACCGGGACCGCCGACATATGTTGTCTGCTCGCCACCACCGCCGCTGAAGGTAATCCCGCCGGAACTCTCCTTAGAGGCGTCTTCTGAAGTATCCTTGCCTGATAGAACAACATCGTCACCGGATTCACCTGTTGATGTATCGGTACCGGTCGCCCCTGATTGAGTCTCACTGCTATTGGGAACAGGCTGCGGATCTTCGGGATCAAGCAACTCTTCATCAGAATCGTCTGTAACGGGTTGCAGCTCTTGTTGATCTCCAACATTATGACCAAGTAACTGGAAGGCCGCGCTCATAAATCCTGTCTGGTCGGAATTACCCTCTCCTGCCATCTCGGAAGACGATGGTGGAATTTCATGACTACCTACTGTTTCCTGCAATCCCATCAGCACTACACCAGCCGGGCCCATAATCCCTTCTGTGCCGAATACACCGCCGTCAGGCCCACCACCTAAATCCTCGGCATCCCCACCGCCGGGTTCGTTATCCTGTACCGGATCATCATCCTGCTGCCCGTTTCCGCTTTGCTGTCCTTCGCGGATTTCCTGTTCCTGCTGAATGGAAGACGGGGCAATTGAACGGAAGGAATTCAACTCATCCAGACTCATGGGGCGCACATTGCCCATTTGACCAGAGGCTGAAATATCAACCATGCCCAACGGAGAAGAGATCATGCGCATGCTGCCGTCTAACCCCTGAATCAACAGGGCCTTGCCGCTGTGAATTTCTTCCACACCGATTTTTTCCCCGCCGCCCGGAATAATTTCGCTGACCACTACTGTTCCGCGAATACCGATAGTCGCAAGCGGAGACCCTAACTTGAACCTCTCCGGGCTCTGTTCGGCAATCTTTCCGGTCACAACACGAAACGTACCCTGAGCCATTTTAAACATCAGGTCTGACGTGTCCGCACCGGAAGGGTCGAAAACATAATCATCAAGGGATATAACCGACTCACCGCCCTGTGAAAGCAGGGTGTCATCCGCAAAACGGATTTCCACATTGCTTCCCGCCCCGGTAACCAGCTCTTCCCCCTTAAAGATTTCACTGCCCGCCTGAAGTGCCCGCATTCCTGAATCGGAGTTCGCGAAGACTTCACCGACTGCAGCTGTTACGACACCTATTGAAGTGAGTTCTACAGGCATAGCACTAAGGGGTTTGAATAGTTTTCTACACTATAAAGTATAATCTATTTTATGCAATTTACAACATCAGAAGCGGCAGAAAATGCGCAATACGCAATAAATTCATCAAAAAATAAATCCCGCATTCCATTGTTCTGGAATGCGGGATTTGCGCTTAATATATACTACTAAAACTAGCTGGATGCAGCAGGCGGAATCGGGCCTTTTTTCAGACCCCACATAAACAGGGCCAGCCCTGCCAGAATCATAGGTACGCAAAGCAGCTGCCCCATGGTCAGCCAGCCAAAAGCGATAAAACCGAGCTGGGGGTCAGGCTGGCGGAAAAACTCAACAAAAGCACGGAAGAAACCATACCCCATCAGGAACATACCGGTAGTTGTTCCACGCTGGCGGGGTTTAGCGGACCAGATCCAGAGAATCAGGAAAAGGAGCAAACCTTCCAGCGCACCTTCATAGAGCTGTGAAGGATGCCGTGGCAGATTCCCTGCGCGGGGGCTGGGAAAAACCATACCCCAAGGGGCATCAGTAACGCGACCCCAGAGTTCGCCGTTGATAAAGTTCCCGAGACGACCGCAAAGCAGTCCAAGCGGAGCCAGAGGTACGAGGAAATCACCAACATCAAGAGTTGTCCTGTTAGTCGCTTTTGCAAATCTCCATGCCACCACTGCAACACCGGCTGCGCCGCCGTGAAAGGACATGCCCCCTTTCCAAATAGCCAGAATATCCAAAGGGTGAGCCAAAAAATATCCCGGTTCATAAATCAGGCAATATCCTAAACGCGCACCGACCACGAGGCCCACAACCAGCCATGTAATCAGGTCATCGACCTGCCGGGCGGTCCAGTTGTTGGTCTCTTTTGATGCCCGGTAGCGACCCAGTGTCCACGCTATGGCAAAACCTATCATATACATCAGGCCGTACCAATTGGCCTTGAGAGGTCCTAATCTAAAAGCAACAGTATCAAATTCCGGCAATACAATCATATTCTATACCTGTTTATAAGATTCCTTAAACAAAAAAACGGGCCGGGCGGACTATGTTTCCCGGACAAATTCAGTTACAATCTACGCACAGGAAATACAAGGAAATCCCATGGAAGAACAAAAAGATTTTGATATTCTTGAAATGCCCGCCGAGGGGCTTGCCGCCTATTGGCTGTCCATCAAAAAGCTCATTGATGTCAAGCGGAGCAAAAAAGTTCTTGAAGAAGAGATACGCTATACCCGCGAACCTTACATCAAATTTTTGTTGGAAACTGCATTTTCCGATCTTGATGAGGCAACTGTGCGCCGTCTGGCTGAAGCCAAATCCGCGACTCTAGCCGAGGAATACACACGTAAACTTTCCACCATGCAGATCGCTTTACTGGCTATGTCTGCTCAGGAGAATCCACGCATCAGCTTTGTACGCATGGCTTCGCATTACCCGATATCTGTGATTTCAGAAAAAAAAGCATTCACCCTTGCCCACGGGCTGGTTGACGGTCTTTTTGACAAACAGTCAGATCCAACTGTTCTGCTTGAATTCGATCACAAACTTCAGCCGGACCGGTTGCTGGTCAAAATGCTGTTCCACATCATTCTAAGCCGAAAAGAAGGCAAGCAGCAGCTTGAACAGCTGGTCCCGCACATCAAAACACCTTTCTACGCCAATGGCATAACACAAGTCATCGACGGTTTCGATCACCGCATTCTTAAATCCAACTTAAAAGTGCAGTCCGACCAGATTCTGGCTTACTCAAAAACAAAAATGGATATGGCGGCAGAAATGTGCCTCGGGATCAGGGGAAAGCTTAATTACGACGATATATTCCGTATTGCCCGAGCTTTTATGCCTTAATTATTTACCGACCGCCATCCTCTCTCTTTCAAAAACGTTTCCACCAGCTTCGCGTATAGCTTTTCAGATCATTTTACATAATAAAACCCGCAATATTAGATAATATTGCGGGTTATTTTTTGTACTAATCTTAATGCAAAGAGACGCAGACCAGATAGCAAGGCCGCCGGAGGCTACAAACTACTCCATTTCGCTTGCCAGCGCCGCGATCTCTTCGCGAATGATACGGGCTGCTTCTGCGGGCACTGCTCTCTCAAGTTTATCAGCCAGCATTTCTTCAACGGAAGCCTTGAAGGATTCTTCAAGCTCGCCCTTCACGCTCTCGATTTTCTCAACCAGACGCGGGGCAAGGTAATCTTCAATATCCTCGGTCAGGCGCCCTTTGATACGATAGAATGCCGGGGAATCGGGGTCCAACTCTCTTTCGAGGACTTTGGTGATAACTTCTTCCACATCCGGCAAGGCGTTAACCTTCTCTTCAATCTCAGACAAACGCGGATCATGATCGGGAAGTTCTTCAAGCTTGGCTTCAACAGCAGCGATACGCGGATCATGATCGGGAAGTTCTTCAAGCTTGGCTTCAACTGCAGCGATACGCGGATCATGGTCGGGAAGTTCTTCAAGCCTGGCTTCAACAGCCGCGATACGCGGATCATGGTCGGGAAGTTCTTCAAGCCTGGCTTCAACAGCCGTAATGCGCGGATCATGGTCGGGAAGATCGCCGAGCTTGGTTTCTACAGCCGCGATACGCGGATCATGGTCGGGAACTTCATCAAGACGAGATTCAAGAGCACTGATGCGAGGCTCAAGTTCAGGACTTTCTGCCAACTTGCTTTCGATAGAAGAAATCCGCTCTTCAGCATCAGCACGGACTTCGCGCATGCCAAGCTCGACCTGATCTGAAACTTTGTCACCAACCTCAACCGCAGCGGCTGCGGCAATGGCAACAACAGCCGCGGAATCAGGTCTAAGTGCTTCACTCAGTTGCTGGCCGACAACGTCTTCAACGCGTCCACCCTGCACCATTTTCTCTTCAAGAGCGCGCACATTTTCCGCAAATGCGGACAGATTTGCTTCAAGAGTATCAACCTGTGCAAGGCGGCTGGAAGCAGACTCGAGAGTCTGCTCAAGGACGGCAATACGCTCAGTTGCATCACTTAAGGAAATTTCAAGGGATTCAGCCCGCTTGGCAGCAGATGCTGCCTTTTCTTCGAGCTCTTCGATTATGGCGGCCTGAGCTCCGGAATCTACGACAACTTCATCTTCTTCAGTTTCGAGTTCAGCATCAAGATCGGAGAAATCAATTTCGGTATCTTCAAGTAATTCACCAAGATCAAGATCATCATCCTCAGAACCGAGATCAACATCATCGACCAATTCAAGGTCCGCACCGAGATCAACGTCCCCGGCAACCATACCCGCTTCTTCAGCGATAACTTCTTCAGTGTCAGGCTCTACAATTTCGGGTTCAGCCACTTCAATTTCAGCCACTAGCGGCTCTTCAGCTACAGCTTCCAAAATTTCAGGTTCTGCGATCTCAACTTCGGGAACAACTGCTTCTTCAGCTACCGGCTCTGCAACAGGCTCAGCTTCTGTGACGAAATCCTCCAGAGGATCAAGTCCTTCTTCCTGAAGTTCAAGCACCTCTTCCTGTTCATCGGCAAGCAGGCCTTCAATATCTTCGTCGGCAAGGACATCTTCACCCAAATCGCCGATCTCAACGTTGTCTTCTACTTCGCCAAGCAGACTGTCGAGTTCATCATCCTCATCTGTACCAGCGTCTTCAAGCAGGGAGTCAAGATTCTCAACCGCAGCATCTTCTTCGAAAAGAGCATCAAGATCATCGCTATCATCTTCGGCAACAGTTGCTGCGCCGCCGAGATCATCAATAAGACCGTCAAGGCCGTCAGCGTCAAGCTCACCGCTTTCTACTCCGTCTGCGGAGAGGAGTTCTTCCTCACCTAAATCAAAATCAATGTCATCCACAGGATCGGCTTCGGCAACTACCGATTCCGCCGGGGATTCAGAAATATCTATTGCTTCTTCAGCAACTTCACCGAGATCAAGAACATCATCGGCTTCTGCAACGATGTCGTCCAAATCGAGAATATCTTCACCGGAAGCTTCTCCTACAACATCGTCCAGAACAAGGGTGTCGTCACCGGATTCTTCAAGAATATCGTCCAATTCAAGAATGTCGTCACCGGAACCTTCTTCTGCAACATCGTCCAGAACAAGGGCGTCGTCGCCGGATTCTTCAAGAATATCGTCCAATTCAAGAATGTCGTCACCGGAACCTTCTTCTACAACATCGTCCAAAACAAGGTCTTCGCCGGACTCTTCTACGATATCATCCAGTTCCAGAATATCATCACCGGAAGCCTCTTCAGCAACATCATCAAGTACTAAAAGATCATCATCGCCGGCTTCGCCGACAACATCATCAAGCACCAGAAGGTCGTCAGAATCATCCATGGTCAATTCAGGCTCTTCAATTTCAAGGTCTTCCGAAAAAAGGTCTTCGAGTTCCTGCTCAAAGCTGGCATCAACCTCTTCAGCAACATCATTAAGGTCGAGAACCTCTTCCGCGCCTTTTTTATCCGGTGAATCCGGGGTCATAGACTACCCTCTTAAAAAAAATTTAAAAAAAGGGGGCGGGCAGCCCCCCTTTTAATTACACATCAAGAAACTTATTTTTTCTTGGGGTGGCAGTCGCCGCACTTGGTGGGGCCGGTTGCCTTTTTAGCTTTCTTGTTAGCCTTATGACAGCCTACGCAGCTCATGTCAGACTTGGAGTGGAAAGCAGAGTAGAAAGAAGTGGGCTTCTTTTTACCTTTTTTGCTGGTGTCAACGTGACAACCTTCATCAGAACATTTCTTCACAGCAGCTTTACCGTCCCAATTGTGGTGACACTTGGTACAGTCAACAGCAGCGTGAGCCTTGTGAGAGAAATCCACGGGAGCTTTGGTCATTTTAGCGCCAGCAGGTGCTTTCAGAACCATGTCACCGGGAGCGTCAACAGCGTACAGACTGGGGAGTGCGAAAGCACAAACCAGAGCAGCAGCTACCATGCAGATAAGCAGGGTCTTTTTCATCCTCAGTTCCTCCTTAAAATAACGTTAACCTAATTACAGTCTTCTTGTGGATTTAATTTAGATAAAAAACCATGTCAAGCACGCTAAAAAAAACTAGTGATTAAAATTAGAGGTATCAAATAGTTACCAAGCTGTTAATCAAATGTCATACTTGTTGGCATAACCACGGGGAGTAAGCATTTTCCCTGCCACCTCTCTTGTGGATGAATTTCCAACAATAAGAACAGTTTGCATGTCAACATCATTTACATCCAAACTATCCAGAGTAACCACCTGCACGCGCTGTCCGTCCCGATAAGCCCTGTTAACAATGCCCAACGGCGTATTTCCGTCGCGATATTTTTTTAAAATTTCAACAGCTTCACCAAGATGCCCGACCCTTTTTTTTGAGCGGGGATTGTAAATGGCAATAACAAAATCAGCAGAAGCTGCAGCTTCAAGCCTTTTCTCGATTTTCTCCCACGGGGTGAGCAGGTCACTCAGGCTGACCGAGGCAAAATCGTGCATCAAAGGTGCGCCGAGCAGTGAAGCAGCGGCAGAGAATGCTGGAATACCAGGGACCACTTCAAAATCAACACTACCAAAAAGATCGTCCGCTTCCAGAAGCTCCATTACCAGACCAGCCATGGCATATATACCCGGATCACCACTACAGACCACAACAACATTTCGCCCATCAAGAGCAGCCTCAACAGCCTTGCGGCAACGCTCAACCTCGGCCATCATACCGGTGGAAAGAACTTCCCTTCCTTCCAATAGCTCCTGCGGGACAAGCTTTACGTAACCAGTATAGCCGACCACTGCATCAGCATCCATGATAGCCTGTCTGGCCTGCGGAGCCAGAAGACACTCATCTCCCGGTCCCAGCCCGATTACTTTTACGCAACCTTTACTCATATTGTCCTTGCTATAGCCGCAGTCACCCGCGCGCTTTTAGTCTTGGGAACCGTGATCCGCACTGCCCCGGCAAGCTTCATCGCCGCAGCTTCGCAGACTCCTCCGACTCCCATATGTTTCATCACCATATCCGAGGGATTGGCGACTTCAATTTCATCAAGTTCCGCCGCGCTGAAAAATTGCGGTTCAAGCCCTAAAACAGCAGCAGCCTCCAATAATCCGGCTTCATCGCTTTTGGCGTCAATGGAGCCGACACAAAATATTGATTCAAGAGCAATGCCATTATCCGCAACAGCACTACGAACAAGCTCTAAAATTTCATGAGCAGACGCCCCGCGCCGACAGCCTACCCCAAGGCTCAAACACCGTGGATAAAGGCTCAGCACCCGCTCCGGCAATTCATGAACACGCCAGTCCACGACAACACCGCAACGAAACTTCGACAACTCCCCAATCGCATCAACAGCAACAAAATAATCGTCCAATCCTTTAAGATTCAAAAACCCGTCAGGGTCGTAGACCGGAACCTTTTCTCCATCTAACATTGCAGCATTTATGTGCTTAATTAAACCGATATCACCGATTACCAGATCTTGCTCACGGGCAATCAGGTCCATAGACGGCACTCCGGCGCAATCCGTAGCCGTGGTGATAACCGGGGTAGCCCCGATTTTATCTCCGATCAAGCGGGCAAGCTCATTCGCTCCGCCCATATGCCCGGAGACTAAACTGACTGCAAACTCCCCTTCCTGATCCACAACAACCACAGCCGGGTCCACAGCCTTGCTCTCAAGATGGGGCGCGATCATGCGCACAACAATACCTGAGGCAGCAACAAAAATATGACTTTCATATTTTGCAAACTTATCGGCAACAACATCTTTCAGGGAATCAAACGAAATATCTGATTCATCTGCATAGCGGTTCAGGACGTAGCAATCAGCTGGGATTTGATCTGCAATTATATGGGCGACTTCAGCACCTTTAGCAGTGAGAGCAAATATTGCGGTACAATTTTCCATGGGGAATCCAATGTAACAAAAAACGGGAAGAGTTTCCTCCTCCCGCAATAATTTTAAACGAAGACAGCACTATAAGCCAAAACGGCGAAGCCTTACTAAAAAAGTTTGGGATTCTTAAACCCTTTTCAAAGGGTTTAAGGCCCCCGGCAGGGTCCCCTGAGGGCCTCCGGAGGCTTCTTAATTCTTAGCCTTTAAAGCTTTTAACCGCTTCCAGAGTGGCTTCGTAATCTTCTTCGCTGTGGGCAAAAGAAGTGAAAGTACACTCGAAGCTAGAGGGAGCGAGGTTTACGCCCTGCTCGCGCATGTGGCGGTAGAACTTGGAATAAAGCTCAGCATCACCTGTTTTTGCGGATTCGAAATCAGTCACTTCCTGATCAGTGAAGAACAGAGTGAAGATTGACGCAACGTGATTCAGGGTAATCTTGAAACCATTAGCTTCGAGAGCTGCTTTCATGTCCTGAGCCAGCTTGAGGGTGCGGGCTTCAAGGGCATCGTAATCCTGCTGCTGCAAAGCGCGCAGTGTAGCTACCCCGGCTGCCATAGCCACGGGGTTACCGGAAAGGGTTCCGGCCTGATAAACATCGCCGCAGGGGGAAATCCTGCTCATGAATTCTTTTTTACCGCCGTAACAACCAACGGGGAAACCTCCGCCGATGATCTTACCAAGAGTAGTCAGGTCCGGGGTAACGTTGAAACGGGGTCCTACGCCGCCGGAGGTGACGCGGAATCCGGTAATAACTTCGTCAAAAATAAGCAGTGCGCCATGCTCGTCGCAGAGTGTGCGCAGCCCTTCAAGGAAACCCTCTTTGGGCAGAACGAGCCCCATGTTGCCTGCAACAGGCTCAACGATGATAGCGGCGATGTTCTGGCCTTCTTTTTCAAAGACGGCTTTCACTGCTTCAAGATCGTTATATGGAGCAAGCAGGGTATCCTTAACGGTTCCTTCGGGAACGCCGGGAGTACCGGGAATGGAGAAAGTAGCCAGACCGGAGCCTGCGCTGGCGAGGAAGCAATCGCTGTGACCGTGGTAGCAGCCTTCGAATTTGAGGACTTTATCACGGCCGGTCACGCCGCGAGCGAGACGCAGGGCGGACATGGTTGCTTCGGTGCCGGAGTTGACCATACGCACCATCTCGATGGAAGGAACCATCTTGATGATTTCTTCAGCCAGCTCGATTTCGCCGGGACAGGGTGCGCCGTAGCTTGCGCCCATATCAACAGCCTTGTGGGCTGCTTCCCTGATGGATTCATAGCCATGACCGAGCATCATCGGACCCCAGCTCATGACGTAGTCGATAAGTTCCTGTCCGTCCACGGACCACATGCGGCTGCCTTCAGCCTTTTCAATGAACAGCGGATCACAACCCACGGATTTGCAGGCACGTACCGGGCTGTTAACGCCGCCGGGCAGCAGTTCCTGAGCCTTGCCAAAAAGTTCAGATGATGAAGCCATTTGAAATTCCTTTGAAATTTGATGCGCTGTGCGCTTTTTGATGAAAGAGTTTGCCTCCGGCGGCTTAAACCCTTTTGCAAAAGGGTTTAAGAATCCCAAAACCTTTTAACTGGCTTTGCCACTGGAGGCATTGTGACGTACGGGGAATATGAAATGTTAATCCCCGTGTCGGATCAAATTTATTTCTGTTCGAAGTAGACCATGGAGGTCTTTTTCAGTTCTTTTAAGCTACGCAGGGCGCAGTTATCGGTGATCCCGGTCTGCTCTTCCAGTTCGGCAACCACTTTTTTGTAATCGTCCGGATTTTTGCCGTGGATCATGGTGTAAAGATTGTACGGCCAGTCGTCATAAGTCAGGCGCAGGTAGCAGTGGCTTATTTCAGGACGAGCAGCCATGAACTCACCTACTTTCTCCGGCTCCTGATCTTCAGTCACCCGCCATGCAACCATTGCATTAGCACCGTAGCCGGCCTTCTGGTGACGCAGGGTAGCACCGAAGCGGCGGATAATCTTATCGTCTTTCAGACGGGTCAGAAGATCGAGCACTTCCTGTTCAGAACAGCCGACCTGCTCTGCAATGTCCGCATAAGGGGTTGCGCTCCATGAAAGATTTGTTCCTGCCAGTGCCAGAATATTATGCTCAAGTTCTGTAAATTTTTTTGCCATATCCCATCCTTGGTCTTTTCTTTGGTCAGCCCTTGATACCCGCATATTGTTTCAGGCTCAAGTCTTGAAGCGTAATAAATATTATGAACCTGAATCCTGAAAAAGTGAGCACGTTTTTTGACATAAGTCATAGATTCTTCTCGCACCTTATGAGATGCTATAAATAGTGTAACCTTTTAAATTTTTATCAAGGAGGAATGGCGGACTCAATTCCACAAAGAAAAAGGATAG
This sequence comes from Maridesulfovibrio spiralis (SeqCode), assembly GCF_048571135.1. Lineage (NCBI taxonomy): Bacteria > Pseudomonadati > Thermodesulfobacteriota > Desulfovibrionia > Desulfovibrionales > Desulfovibrionaceae > Maridesulfovibrio > Maridesulfovibrio spiralis (SeqCode). Next base: position 756,648 of record NZ_CP182344.1, read on the forward strand.
TAAAAAAACACTGAGGCCTAAGTAAATATGTAGAGAGAGGTGCCTATGAACTTTAACTCGGTTCTACGGTTCTGTGCACTGGCAAGCGTAACTGTTGCTCTGGTAATGGGGGTATATCTGGTTAAAGAGTCCAAAGCGACATCGTATCTGTCCAAAGACTCCACGGCCTGTATCAACTGCCACGTTATGGAGAGCTATTACGTATCATGGCAGCACAGTTCCCATGCTCAACGCGCCACATGTGTTGAGTGCCATTTGCCGACGGAAAACTACGTCGACAAATACGCGTCAAAGACCCGCGACGGGTGGAATCACTCGGTCGCTTTCACATTGGATACATACGGGAAACGCATGCTCATAACAGAAGATGGAGCCTGGCGTGTTCAAGAAAACTGCATTAGATGTCACTCCAGCTTTTCCAAAACGCTCATTAAAAATGTCGACCGCTACCATGCGTTCGACGGTGAGTCTTTGGGGAAACGGAAATGCTGGGATTGCCACCGCTATGTTCCGCACGGGAAAGTACGCAGCATTGATGCCGCACCCGTACGACTTGGGGCTAAGTGGGTTCTTAACTAATTGGAGATGAATGGGGTGAACAATGAAGAAAAATACACTCATACTGATTGCGGCTCTGATTGCAATAGCCTTCATGACGTATATGCTGCTTTCAATCAACACCAAGAAAAATGAACAGGTTCTGCTGAACACCGCTCCTGTTATCAAGGAAAAAGGAGTAGAAGCCAAAAGTGACATCTGGGGTAAAGAATACCCCCGTCAATACGACACCTGGAAAAAAACCAGGGACAGTAATAAAATTGAAGACCTGGTGGAGAAATACCCCCAGCTGGCAATTCTTTGGGCAGGCTACGGCTTTGCCAAAGATTACAACGCTCCCCGCGGGCACTTCAACGCCTTGCAGAGCAACATCAACACCCTCCGCACAGGCGCACCTACCGGTCCCAACGACGGCCCGATGCCTATGGCATGCTGGTCCTGCAAATCCTCTGATGTACCGCGCATCATGGAAAGGGACGGAGAGCTCGCATACTTCACCGGCAAATGGGCGAGAATGGGTAACGAAATCGTGAACCCCATCGGCTGCGCGGACTGCCACAACAGCCAGACCAGCCAGCTCGAAATTTCAAGACCCTACCTCAAGCGCGGACTTGAAGCTAGCGGCAGAAAGCTGGAGGATCTCACTTTTCAGGATATGCGTTCTCTCGCCTGTGCACAGTGTCACTCTGAATATTACTTCAAAAAGACACCCTACACCGACGAAGCCGGAAACAAGCAGATTGCCGCTGTTGTAACCTTCCCGTGGGCCAAGGGCCTCGCTGCCGAGAACATGGAAGAATACTACAATGAATACGGCTTCAAAGACTGGACTCACAAGCTGAGTAAAACTCCCATGCTGAAGGCCCAGCATCCCGGTTATGAAATTTTCACTACCGGTACCCACTTCAAGCGCGGACTCTCCTGCGCTGATTGTCACATGCCTTACGTTCAGGAAGGCAGCGTGAAATTCTCTGACCACCAGATTCAGAGCCCTCTCAACAACATCGAAAACTCCTGCCTGACCTGCCACCGCCAGACTGTGGAAGAGTTCAAGCAGACTGTTGAAGAAAAGCTGAAGCGTAAGAATCAGTTGAATGTTATTACCATGACCAGCCTCGCCAAGGCGCATCTTGAAGCCAAGAAGGCATGGGAAATCGGTGCAACTGAAGCTGAAATGCAGAAAGCAATTGATACTATCCGTTCCGCACAGTGGCTCTGGGATTACTCCATTGCCAGCCACGGTTCTTTCTTCCACGCACCGGAAGAAACCCTGCGTCTTCTTGCCGTTGCAAACGACAAGGCCATGCAGGCCCGTCTGGAACTTCAGGCTGTCCTCGCCAAGCACGGTGTATTCAACTACGAAGTTCCCGACTTCTCCACCAAGGAAAAAGCTCAGAAGCTCGCCGGCGTACCTTTTGACAAGCTGGCCAAGGAAAAAATGAAGTTCAAGAGAGGACTGGTTGTAGAATGGTATGACGAAGCTGTGAAGGCAGGCCGTCTTGACCAGAACTGGTGGAAGATTCTGCCGGACAACACTGCTTACCCGCAGAACTAGTACTCAATTGCCTGCATCACAATCGATACTGATTGCATTATAATATAGATGCACGCGGCCCCCGGACGATAGTCCGGGGGCCTTTTCTCTTCTGCAGGCTCGCCGGAAGCAGCAAAAAGCAGGTCGACTATTTAAAGGTCTCATGCTAAAGAGCCTCACAAAAGAAGGGTGCTTAACAGGTTTTCTTCTTTTTACCCGCCCGGCGCCCTACCTGTGGAGGTCGTGGCCATTTCCCACCGGGCGGGGTTTTCAAGCCTAATCAAGGATATATATCATGGATAAAATTCAGAAGCAGGCCTTGCAGGTTGCAAAAGAAATCGTAGTTAAATTTATCGAGGTCGGACGAATTTCCCCCTCCAATTTTGCTGAACACTTCAGCGCAATCCACGCTGATGTTGTCAAATCCGTTGTGGAGCAGGAAAAAATGCTTGCCGATGAAGGCAAGGGAGATGCTCAGTAGATGACGCAGGAATCGCATCAGGAACACGGTAAAAAAGTCCGGGACATGTTCGGCCGAATTGCCGGTTGGTATGATTTCCTGAACCACTTCTTGAGTGCTGGTCAGGATATCTACTGGCGTTACCGTCTGGTAAAACTGGTTCGTCCCGGAAAAAACGGACGTGTGCTTGATCTGGCTGCCGGAACATTGGATGTTTCCGTAGAATTGCTGCGCCAGTACCCGGATGTAAAAGTCCTTGCTATGGATTTCACCCACCAGATGCTGGCCTGCGGCAAGAACAAAAAACTGGAAGGCAAACACCAGTCTCGCAGTGAAAGCATTGCCCCGGTTCAGGCGGACGGAAGAGTTCTGCCCCTGCCGGATTCATGCCTCGACGGAGCCACAATCTCTTTCGGTATCAGGAACATTCTCCCCCGCGAAGACTGCTACAAAGAAATCCTGCGCACCCTTAAACCGGGCGCACGGTTCTGCATTCTTGAATTCGGTTCCGGCAGTAAGAAGATATGGAAAGGTGTTTACAATTTTTACCTTAACAAGGTACTGCCCATGCTGGGCAAGGTAGTCTCTGGAGATTCCGGCGCCTATTCATATCTGGCCGATACGATTCGGGCTTTCCCGGATGAACGGGCGCTTGCGGAAGAATTGCGTGAGGCTGGTTTTGGCCGGGTAATGTTCATCCCTTTACTTTCCGGGATTGTCTACATCCACGTGGCCGAAAAGACAGAAGAATAGCGCTAAAGATCTGTCAGTGACTGCCCGAAAGAAATCAGCAACAGACCAAAAATCATAGCGATGAGCCCCAGAATGCGTAACTGACGCGGGCCGCGCTCTATAATTGAAATGAGAATTCTGGGCATGCGCTCAGAAAAAACAAAATAAGGTATCCCTTCAATAATGAAGGCCAGGCCAAGGGCGGACAGGAGAAAGGACCAATCGATATGCATAATATTAGCTTTGTATATGCGCTGGTTGATTATGTCCACCCTTACGGAACAGAGTTGCCATATTAAATTTCAAGGCCGAAATTATTATGTAAGTGTTTAGAAGGCTTATTTTGTTATCGAAGCAATAAAGGACAAAGAAAGTTTATGATTAAATTCTCTGACATTGAAGCAAAGAACACAACAGTTGCCGTGGTAGGTCTCGGCTATGTAGGCTTACCTCTCGCAGTTGCCCTTGGCCGCAAATTCAAAGTGCTGGGGCTTGATATTTCCGAACAGCGTGTAAAAGAATTACGCACTGGTTATGACCGCACTGCGGAAGTACTGGAAAATGATTTCCATAACTATGTGGAATTCAGCACTGACGCTTCCCTGCTTAAAAATTGCGGTATCATCATTGTTGCCGTCCCTACTCCCATCGATGAAGCCCGCAACCCGGACCTGCGTCCTGTTGTAGGAGCTTCCACCATGGTCGGCGAAAACATGTCCGCCGGTTCAGTGGTTGTTTACGAGTCAACTGTCTACCCCGGACTGACCGAAGACATCTGCGTGCCTATCCTTGAAGAAAAATCAGGCCTTAAATACGGAGATGATTTCGGAGTGGGTTACTCACCCGAGCGTATCAATCCCGGTGACCGCGAACACACCCTGCAGACCATCGTCAAGGTTGTTGCGGGTAACAATGATGAAGTTGCCGAACTGCTGGATGAACTCTACTCCTCAATTATTACCGCCGGTACGCACCGTGCTTCCTGCATCAAAGTTGCAGAAGCAGCCAAGGTAATTGAAAACACCCAGCGAGACCTGAACATCTCGCTGATGAACGAACTTTCCATGATTTTCGACAAGATGGGCATTGATACTCTTGATGTTCTTGAAGCAGCGGGAACCAAATGGAACTTCCTGCCCTTCCGTCCGGGTCTGGTCGGCGGTCACTGCATCGGAGTAGATCCCTATTACCTGACCACCAAGGCGGAAGAGATCGGACACCATCCGCAGGTTATTCTTGCGGGCCGCAAGATCAATGACTCCGTTGGTAAATTCATTGCTGACACCACCATCAAACAGATGATCAACGGTGACAGCAAGGTTAAAGGTGCTAAAGTCGGTATCCTCGGCCTTACTTTTAAGGAAAATGTACCCGACCTGCGCAACACCAAAGTCGTTGATGTTGTTGATGAACTTGAATCCTTCGGAGTTGATGTGCTCATCCACGATGCATATGCCGACCCCGAAGAAGCTATCGAAGAATACGACATCAAAACGGCTTCCTTTGATGATTTTAAAAATCTTGAAGCAGTTGTGCTGGCTGTTTCTCACGATAAATATAAAGATCTGGATCTTGACACCATCAAGAGCTGGTTCAGAAATCCTGATAACGCATTAATCATTGATGTAAAATGCTTCTTTGACCGCAAGGAACTGGAAGAAGCAGGAATCAGGCACTGGAGACTTTAAGTCTTGAAACCGATTCTTTTTGTTACGGCAACAGCCAAGGAGATGAAGGCCGCGCTTGGCGGAGTCTGCAAGCTGCCGGCTTTAGAGCAGGGCAAACCTGTTGAATTCATGTTCGGTGATCGCCCCGGGCTGTTGCTGGTAACCGGAATCGGAATAATCAATACATCTTTTGCTCTCGGCCGAACACTGGCCGGGCACGATGCGGGGGTTGTTGTTCTGGCCGGTATTGCCGGAACATTCGATGCAAAGCGGTTTCCCCTTTGCTCCACCTGCATTGTGGCAAAAGAAATCTGGCCCGAATACGGCCTGAAAAAGAACGGGCAGGTAGATCCTAAAGGGCTGGGCTTCAGCCTTGCGGAAATTGACGGCAGTCCAGTTTGGAACGAAATAGAACTTTGTTCTGGAAAAAGTCTTTTTGATTCAGGACTTGACCGATTTGCAAATCTGCCCGAAGCTGTATCATTGACTGTGAGCGGGGTAACCGCTACGGCAGAAGGAGCCGCTGCATATTTCAAAGATTACGCAGCGGATATAGAAAATATGGAAGGTTTTGCGGCTGCGTATGTGTGCGCCCTTACAGGGGTGGGGCTATGTCAGGTGCGGACTGTTTCGAACCTTGTGGGATCAAGGGATAGTAATGATTGGGATTTGCGCGGCGCCCTTACTGAGTTGGGACGGGTCTGCTCAACTCTTGTAAAATAACTTCCCAAAGCTGTTCTTGTTCTCTCGCAACCGGGATAATTCATACGCGGATGATCGAGTTATTAGCCTATTTTAAAAATGAATTGCCTCTCATCAACGGTTTTCTGGATCAGGAAACCGCAAAACTTGAGGGGTTGGTCAAAGATGTAGCACGGCACGTTCTTCTTGCCCCAGGCAAGAGGATTCGTCCTGTTCTCACTATCCTTTCCGCCCGGGGACTGGGCTATACTAAGGATGACATATACCCTCTGGCCGGCTCCCTGGAACTTCTCCACGCCGCCACCCTTCTGCATGACGATATTCTGGACGATGCAGACCTGCGACGGGGCGTAGAAGCTTCGCATCTTGTTTTCGGGACCACCGAAACCATCCTTGCCGGAGACGTTCTGCTCGCCCTTGCCAACAAAATAGGCGCTGACTACGGCAAGCCGCGCATCAGTTCCGTACTCGCATCCGGAATCATGTCCACAGTTGAAGGTGAAATTCTTGAGATCGCCCATATTTCCGAACCCCTGATGAACCGTAAGACCTACATGGATATCATCATCGGCAAGACTGCCCGATTGATTGAAACTTCCTGCAGACTCGGCGCCATCCTTGCTTCCGATGATCGGGACATGGAAGATGCTGTCGGTAACTTCGGCCTGAACATGGGAATCGCTTTCCAGCTCGTCGACGACGCTCTTGATTACGAATCCCCTTCCGATGATACTGGTAAGCCCGAAGGCGGCGACCTCAAAGAGGGTAAAATCACTTTACCGTTGATTCTTTATCTTGAAATGTTACAAGACAAAGAAGCTGAATTACTGCTTGCCGAGATCAAAAACCGTACTCTGTCTGACGATAAACGCGACAGAGTGCTTGCCGAGATCAGGAAGCACGGTCTGGGAGCCAAAACAAGAGCATACGCCGCTGATTATGTGGAAAAAGCCAAAGACTGCTTGACTCCCCTACCTGAAGGCGAAGAAAAGCAAGTACTTAAACAGGCCGCTGATTTTGTGCTGACCAGAAAAAAATAGATGGGATTTTAAGAGAGGAGCTGTTGCTATGAGTCTGGATGAGATACTCGAATCACCACGCTTGATGATGAAACTCAGCTTTCCTCCGGTCATGCTCCAGCTTATGGAAGAGGCAAGCAAGCCGGAACCAGATTTTGCCGTGCTCGGTAAAATAATCAGCATGGACCCGGCGCTTTCCACCACGATCCTTAATCTGGTAAACTCTCCCTTCTACGGCCTTTCACAGGAGATCTCCGACTTTAAAAGGGCTGCAGTGGTACTGGGCACACGTGAACTGCTTAACCTCGCCGTCACAGTCACCTACCAGAAGCACATCTGCACCAATCTGAAAAATGACGACTACAAAGTCTTCAACGATTGGATGCTGACCGTCTGGGGCGCAATTTCAGCCCAGCTGATCGCCTCCCGGATCTGTCCCGATCAGGCTGATAAAGTGTACCTTTGCTGCCTGCTCAAAGATATTTCCCTGTTTTTCCTGCGTTGCGCAGCACCCGGAGAACTCCCCGGTAATGTCTCTAAAAAGCTGATAACCAACTCTTACCATGGTCAATCTGAAGATGAGAATGACATCTGGGGAATGAATCATGGCGCGCTCAGCCAACTTCTGCTGACCCGCTGGAAAATGAACACCGTTGACTGCCCGTCATTGCAGCACCATCACGAACTTGATGATATAGATTCGTTTGATGAGCCGACGAAAGCCCTGATTCTGGCCACCAAATGGGCAGAGATGGAGCTGGGTGAAAGTTCCGGTCCCTTCAATGTTCTGCAATTTGAGGTTCAACTGCAGCGCTCTCTCAATATGGATGAGGATGCTATTGAACAGTTCAGGGAAGTCTGCCGGACCCAATTCCAGTCCATGCTGACCATACTGGGCATATCAGAAGGGGAAGCTGACGCACATTTCTACAATCATTCCATCCGCAGCCTGCAATCAAGTTATTTTCTGAGCCTTGAGCTTCTGACCGCCGAAGGCGGCATGGATTCAATTGCCAAAACAATCGGCAGACATCTCAAGCTCAGCTGGGATCTCAACAGCTGGGAGTTGAGCCTTAAATCACCTCATACTGATAAATATAAACTCTATCGGGTTGCCGCTGGTGAAGGCCTTGAAGTGGTCGCGGTGAACATCCCTGAAAAAGAAATACCATGGCAGAGGCGCAGCAAAGGTGAAGATATTCTCAGCAGAGACATTCCTTTTGGAAATTTCCGTTTTGATTCACAAAAGATGCGCGACGAAGACCGCGAAAATTTAAAACTATATTTTCGCTTCATAGGTCAGGCTTACGAGCATTACTGCGCAAAACAGCATCTGATCGAAGGCCGGGCAGAAACTCTTGAATCTCTGCCGCTTGGGATTGCCAGCCTTGATTCCCAAGGCGACCTCATTGATATGAATGAAGAGATGAGTAGACTCTTGGGCGGTGCGACTGTTTCCGGAGCCAAAAAATTCAGCGAGCTTTTCAGGATCGGACTTGGGTCCGGCATCGGCGCCAGCTGGGAAAGTTTCCTTGAAGATGATTCAAAAGAATCTTTCAGCAAGATTATCTGTGCCAGTCTGCGTACCGGAGGTATGCCCCGTGACGCATGCCTTTACGTCTCTGCCTACAAACAGAAACGTGGCGAAGATGAACTTGTGACGCTAGTCATGGAGGATATCCGCGAGATTTCCGAAAGCCAGATTCAAGCACTCAAGCAGCGTGATTTTCTGGAAGGACTGGTCGATTCTATGCGTGATGTAGTACTCACCGTAGATAAGCGCGGGAATATCAACTATGCATCTTCCCGTTTTTCCAAAATATTTCTTGGACGCAACATCTTTGACATCGCAACACCCAGCGACACCTTCACGGGACGCTGGGGACCGGAAATGTTTGAGAAGGAAAAAACCATTGTAGAAGTCCTGCTTAAAAGGACTGATACCAGCGGTCGTCCATTTGAATTCGTCATCAACAAACTGGCCGGACCGGGTGAGAAAAGTCTCATCGTTGCCCGCGACCTGACTGCTATTCGCAGGCTTGAAGAAAAACTCAAGCGGCAGGCGGTCTTTGACGGGTTGACAGACCTCTTCAATCACACCCAGTTCAATTCCTTGATGGCCCGCGAAATCAACCGCAGCAAGCGCACCGGACGTCCGGTAGGCCTGCTCTTTTTTGATCTTGACGGGTTCAAGGCTGTCAACGACACAGAAGGACATCAGGTTGGTGACGATGTCTTAAAAGGTGTGGGAGAAATCCTGCGCAATGAACTCCGCTCCGGGATGGATTTCCCATGCCGGTACGGGGGAGATGAATTCGGAGTTATTGTTACTGAAGTCCGGCCCGAGGCTCTTGAGAGCATTGGCAACAGAATCAGACTCCGGGTGGAAAATAAATTTTCCGGCAAGGTCACCATCAGCGGCGGACTCACCGTGCTTCAGGAAGGCGATACTTCCGCAAGCATGTTGAGCCGTGCAGACAAGGCGACCTATGAGGCCAAGGATTTAGGCGGAAATGTACTGGTCTGGGCCAAATAGGTCCGGACTTTAATCATTAAGAGGAGATACCCATGCTCTGGCGTGTCGAGGTCGCACTTAAAGACCACGTCCGTGATGTTCACGGTCACAAAGTTTCCAATAAAATCAAGGAAGAACTCGGTATTGAAGCCGGGGAAGTCCGAACCATCAAAGTATATACAGTAGAAGGTCTTGAAAAAGACGAAATAGAGAAGGTTCTGGAACTGGGCGTTCTGCACGACCCGGTCCTGCACACACCTTCCCTTGAGCCTCTGGCCAAGGATTTCGCATGGAACCTTGAGGTGGGCTTTCGCCCCGGCGTTACTGATAACGAAGGCCGTACCGCCAAGGAATCTGTAATTCTGGTTACCGAACCCGCTGATGTGGAAGCAGTTAAAGTTTACACTTCCACCCAGTACCTGTTTGCCGAAGAACTCGGTCTGGAAAAGGTCAGCCACATTGCAAAAGACCTGCTGGCAAACGAACTTATCCAGCGTTACGAAATCCGTTCCGCGGATGAATGGGTTAAATCACCCGGTTTCGAAGCCAAGGCTGCACGTGTTACCGGTAAAGCCAGCGACGAAGTTGTTATCATTGACCTCGCAGCAATGTCTGACGATGAAATGATGGCCTTCAGCCGTGCAAACACTCTGGCTCTGAGCCTTGAAGAGTTCCACTGCATCCGAGACTACTACGCTGATCCCGAAGTTGTTAAGCAGCGCGAAGAAATGGGTCTCACCGCCCAGCCTACCGATGCTGAACTTGAAGCATTGGCCCAGACTTGGTCCGAGCACTGCAAGCACAAAATTTTCAGTTCCAAGATTGAATACGACAACAAGGAAACCGGTGTTTCCTCCACCGTAGACAGCCTCTACAAAAGCTACATCATGAACACCACCAAGGAAATCCGTGCTGAAAAAGGCGACGATGATTTCTGCCTGTCCGTGTTCAAAGATAACGCTGGCGTCATTAAGTTCAATGACAAGCTCAATGTCTGCGTAAAAATGGAAACACACAACAGCCCCTCCGCCCTTGATCCTTACGGCGGAGCGTTGACCGGTATCGTCGGTGTTAACCGTGACCCCATGGGAACCGGGCTGGGCGCGAACCTGCTCTGCAACACTGATGTATTCTGTTTCGCTTCCCCTTTCCACGAGGGTGAGCTGCCCCCGCGTCTGCTGCACCCGCGCCGCGTTTTCGAAGGCGTTCGCGAAGGTGTCGAGCACGGTGGTAACAAATCCGGTATCCCCACTGTGAACGGCTCCATTGTTTTCGACGAAAGATACCTTGGTAAGCCTCTTGTTTACTGCGGAACAGTAGGCACAATGCCTGTTGAATCTGCCGGACGCTTAAGCTACGAAAAACAGGCCATGCCCGGCGATATCATCGTTATGACCGGTGGTCGCATCGGTAAAGACGGTATCCACGGCGCAACCTTTTCTTCCGAAGAACTTCACGAAGGTTCTCCCGCAACCGCAGTTCAGATCGGTGACCCCATCACTCAGCGTAAAATGTACGACTGCCTGATGCGTGCCCGCGATCTGGGCCTGTACAACGCCATTACCGATAACGGTGCAGGCGGCCTCTCCTCTTCCGTAGGTGAAATGGCTGAAGATAGCGGCGGTTGTGATCTCGATCTCGCTAAAGCCCCGCTCAAATACGACGGTCTCAAGCCTTGGGAAATCCTTGTTTCCGAAGCACAGGAACGCATGACTCTCGCTGTTCCACCTGAAAAGCTGGACGAGTTCATGGCTCTGGCTGACGAAATGGACGTTGAAGCTACTGCACTCGGTACTTACACCGACAGCGGCCTCTACAACATCCGTTACGGCGAAAAGCCCGTGGCCTGCCTGCGCATGGACTTCCTGCATGACGGCGTGCCCCAGATGCAGCTTAAAGCTGTCTGGAAACGTCCTGAAATCGAATTCTCCGGCGAGCCTGAAGTAGCAGACCACACCGGACTGCTCAAAGACATGCTCGGCCGTCTGAATATCTGCAGCAAGGAATACGTTATCCGCCAGTACGACCACGAAGTTCAGGGCCGCAGTGTGGTCAAGCCTCTGGTCGGTGAACAGGAAGATGGTCCCGCCGATGCAGGTGTGCTCCGCCCCGACTTTGATGATGACAAAGGTCTGGTCGTATCCCACGGCATCTGCCCCAAATTCTCCGATCTCGACACCTACTGGATGATGGCCAACGCAGTTGACGAAGCCATCCGTAACGCTGTAGCTGTCGGCGGTGACATCACTCACATGGCCGGTATCGACAACTTCTGCTGGTGTGACCCGGTTCAGTCCGAATCCACACCTGACGGACACTACAAGCTGGCCCAGCTTGTCCGTGCTAACCATGCTCTGTCCCACTTCTGCCGTGCTTTCGGAGTCCCCTGCATCTCCGGTAAAGACTCCATGAAGAACGACTACAAAGGCGGTGGCGTAAAAATATCCATCCCACCGACCGTACTGTTCTCTGCAGTGGGTATCGTGCCGGACATCAACATGTGCGTAACCTCCGACTTCAAGAAGCCCGGAGAGTTCATTTACGTACTCGGTATGACCCGCGACGAAATGGGCGGTTCCGAAATCGCTTCCCAGCTGAACTTTGTTCACGACAAAGTTCCCCATGTTGAAGCACTCACTGCAAAGACCCGCTACATCACCCTCAACCAGGCCATGCGTCAGAGACTCGTAACCTCCTGCCATGACCTTTCCGACGGTGGTCTGGGTGTTGCCCTCGCTGAGATGGCTCTCGGCGGACGCATTGGTTGTGAAGTTGATCTGCGTTCCGTTCCCACTGAATACGGCATGTCCACCCTTTCCGTGCTCTACAGTGAATCCGCATCCCGTTTTGCAGTCACCGTAGCGCCTGAGAATGCAGGCAAATTCGAAGAACTCTTCGCAGGCCAGATCTGCCAGCGCATCGGTATGACCGTTGGCGGAAACTCCTTCGGCCTCATGGAAGGTTCCGCTGGTATTGTCCGCAGCAATGTTGAAGATCTCGCTATCGCATTCAAGGAGACCTTGAACTGGTAGCCTGATTAAGAATACAAGCAATAAGGCCGCATTCCTCATGGAATGCGGCCTTTCTTTTGTTCTCTGAAAATACTCTAAACCGTAACCGTACCGTGGGACTGTTACAGCCTCCTGTCCTTATTAAAAAAGGCGAAATCAAATCATATCTCGTTTACAGCCAAGGCGCTAATTTCAGGAGGATTTTGCCATGAAAGGTTCTAATGTAAGGGTGGACCTGCATGTACACTCTAAATATTCAACCCGTCCGTCCCAGTGGATTCTGCAAAAGCTGGGCTGTCCGGAGAGCTTTACCGAACCGCTGAAAATTTATGACCGCGCCATGTCCCGGTCCATGAATATGGTCACCATTACCGATCACAATACCATTAACGGAAGTCTTGAAATCGCCCACCTTGATAACGCTTTTATCAGTGAAGAGATCACTACTTATTTCCCCGAAGACGGCTGCAAACTGCACGTACTGGCCTACGACATCACTGAAGAACAGCACCGCGAATTCCAGAAACTACGTGAAAATGTATTTGATCTCGTTCCCTACCTCCGCGAACAGAACATTGTTCACGTACTGGCCCACCCTCTTTTTGCTGTCAACGAAAGACTGACCCCGGAACACTTTGAGAAGGCCCTGCTTCTCTTCAATACCCTTGAAATGAATGGCACACGTGATGAAATGCAGAACTCAGCCCTGCGTACAATTGTAGACAGCCTGATTCCTGAAACAATCGATAAGCTCGCCAATAAACACGGTATAGAACCGTACGGCAGTACCCCTTGGGCAAAAGGGCTTACCGGAGGTTCAGACGACCATTCCGGCATCAATATCGCCCGTGTTTACACTGAAGTTGTAAACGCAACGACCCCGCAGGAAATGCTTCAGGCTGTCAAGGAAGGCCGGACCATGGTCCAAGGCAAACCGGCCACTCCGCATACAATGGCCCACAACCTGTACGGAATTGCCTACCAATTCTACAAAAGCCATTTCGACTGCACCAAGCTGAAACGCTCTGCTGAATGCTTTTGCTACATAGATAACGTGCTTGATCCCGGCGACAAGGAAAGCCCTTCGATTCTTGAGAAGCTGCAAAACTTTATCTACCGCCAGCGTTCCAAAAAATATTTTAATACTTCCGATTCCGTACAGGCCGCCCTGCTTCGGGAAGCAAACCGCATTGTTGAAAAAGATGAACGAGCCCGCAATATCAGCTGCGGTTTTAAATACAGACCCGAAGAGCTTGAGGAGGAATGGTTCAGGTTTGTTGGTAATGCCACAGATAAAGTTCTTTCCGGCCTCGGAGATAAGATAATCAACAGTGCTCTGGGCGCGAACCTCTTTGATGTATTTCACACCATCGGTGCAGCCGGTTCCCTTTATACACTGCTGGCTCCCTATTTTGTTTCGTACGGCCTGTTCGCCAGTGAGCGCGAATTTGCCCGTGACTGCCTGACCTCTTTCGGCCACGCTGATCCACTTGAAAATGAAACCAAAATCGCACATTTTACCGATACCTTCAGTGATGTGAACGGTGTGGCCCTGACTCTTCAGCACCAGCTTGATGTAGCCCGCAAGCATGACAAAAAACTTACCGTAATCACCTGCGGTTCTGAAGGCTCGAATGATCAGGTAATCAACTTCACTCCGGCAGGTGAATTTGTGCTTCCTGAATACCCGGAACTATCTTTTAAATATCCGCCCTTCCTGCGTGTGCTGGCGCACTGCCTTGAGAAAAACTACACCCTGCTTCATCTTGCCACCCCCGGTCCAGTAGGGCTGGCCGGGCTGGCTGTTTCAAAATTGCTTAAGCTTCCCGTTCACGGCACATACCACACTTCTTTTCCCCAGTATGTACGAGCATTCACGGATGACACGGGCCTGGAAGATATGGCTTGGAAATTCATGATCTGGTTTTACAACCAAATGGATACGGTATTTGTTCCTTCCGAAGCCACCGGAGATGAGCTGGCAGCCAAAGGGGTTAAGCCCTATAAAATCAAAACATACCCGCGTGGTGTTGATATCAACCGCTTCACTCCGGAAAAACGCAACGGTTTTTACGACGGACGTTTCAAGGTCAAAGAATCACTCAAACTGCTCTATGTCGGACGGGTTTCCAAAGAAAAGAACCTTGACGTACTTACCAGTGCTTTTAAAACAGTATCCTCCATACGCCCGGAACTGCATCTGGTAGTTGTCGGTGATGGTCCTTATCTTGAAGAAATGAAAAAGCGTTTGGAAGGTTGCCCGGTCACTTTCACGGGATATCTTGGGGGCGAAGAACTTTCCGCCTGCTACGCCAGTTCCGATGTATTCGTTTTTCCCTCAGCAACCGACACCTTCGGTAACGTGGTACTTGAAGCACAAGCATCCGGTCTACCCGTGATCGTCACAGATTGCGGTGGGCCTTGCGAGAACCTGATCGAAGATACTACCGGGCTGATCGTTGAGGCCGGAAATTCCGATGCGCTTTCACGAGCCATAGTTCGCCTCGCTGATCACCCTGAACTGCTGCAGTACATGAAAAAAAGTGCCCGGGCTTATACCGAAAAGCGGTCCTTTGATGCCGAGTTTCTCAAAACATGGACACTCTACGAAAACTTGTCCAAACGTTCTGCTGTGCATTAGTTTTGCCTCCGGCAGCTGGGAAAGGGGAGAGAAAACTTTGCTAACGCCCAAAGTATTCTCTCCCCTTCCCCAGACCCCATCCCCTCTCTTTCAAAGACGTTTTAATATGCTTCGCCCATATTTTAATAAACACTCCATAAACAAGGCCCCGCAATATCATCAAGATATTGCGGGGCCTTTGTTGTGTAACTCTTATGCGCTAGGTGGCGAAGCCCAGTAGGGCCGCCGGAGGCATCATTCTAAGAGAACCAGCCTTTAATGTGCAGAACTTCGGTAAGTTTTGCGAGAAGTTCAGGTTTGCAGTTGAGATCTTCGGTCTGCTCAAGGAAGTGTCTGCGCTGTGCGAAGCGATCCTTAAGGGTCTGGAAGTACTCGGCGCGGTGTTCTACGTTAGCCGGGTTGTAGGTATCGTAGAAACCGGGCAGTACCCGTTCCATGCAGTTGCGTTTGGGAATCTGTGCTCCGGGCAAGAGTTCCCAGTCTTCCCATTCCAGCTGGTCGGTGAGGATCATGGTCTGGAGTGTGAGGGAAGTCTGCAGGGGAATGGCGTGCAGGTCGGTATCGGAAGAACGCCAGAAACCTACGGAGTTGAAGGTGTAACCAGCTGCACCGCTGTCGAAGACATGTGCGAATGCTTCAACGTCTTTCCAGAGTTCGTAAACACGGAAGGGGTTGGCGTAGGGGATGAAGACAAGTTTCTTGAGTTCTTCTTCAGAAACGTTTTCCGCGAGGTTGCGCTTGGTCATCAGCGATGCACCCATAGCTACCGCAAGGTAGGTATCGGTAAAACGGATGATCGGCGGCAGGCAGGTATCTTTCATCAACCAGCACAAGGAATTGGGGAAGGAACAACGGTTTACGTGTTCACCGATAACGTCACGGTCAATAAGAGCACGACCGTTGGGGTTACGGATATCTTCACCCAGAGGCATAACCTTGCCGTCAATCTCCAGCATAGCGTGGTTCATGACGGAAACCATGTATTTCCAGTCCGGGTTGCCCAGAGGTCTGGAATCGGTTTTATCGAAAAGAGTCGGTTCCCATGCGCGGCAGACGCGGTTCTCAATATCAATCTGGAAAGCGTCATCGTGCAGCACTTTCTTGGCGAATCCTTCAGGCAGGGTTCCGCCGTTGTCATGGGAGTTGGTGTGCGAAGATTTACCTGTACCGGAAAGACCGAAAAAGGCGATGGATTTTTTGCCCAGAGCCTTGCTTTCCTTATCTGCACAGCCGGAGAAATCAATTTCCTTGATACCGCCATGACAGGCAGCCATACCTACACGGATACCGGAAGTCCAAGCCAGAGTCAGGGTACCCTTCTTACGCTCACCGAAGTAACGCATACCGAAATTGTAGATGACATTGCATTCTTCATCTACGAGTGCCAGCTGGGGGAAACCCTGATTGTGGTAAAAAGGATCATCGTTGCGCCAGAGGTTGTCGCCGATAATGATTATATCCTGAATGGGGAGCTTCGCGCTCTTAGCGTATTCTTTGGCAACTTCATCAAAGGGAGTAAAGTTGACCAGCCAGTTGAAAATATTCGCTGCATCATCTTCGCCGCCTAGGATGGTGGCTTTGATCATCAGATC
Source organism: Maridesulfovibrio spiralis (SeqCode) (assembly GCF_048571135.1). Classification (NCBI taxonomy): domain Bacteria; kingdom Pseudomonadati; phylum Thermodesulfobacteriota; class Desulfovibrionia; order Desulfovibrionales; family Desulfovibrionaceae; genus Maridesulfovibrio; species Maridesulfovibrio spiralis (SeqCode). The sequence goes on from NZ_CP182344.1 coordinate 773,079, forward strand.
CTGATCCATCCCGACAACAGCTTCAGCCTTGATGAGCGGGCGTTCCTGCATATCGGAAATGGCTTCCCTGAGGTCACCGAGGACTTTGCGCTGGTCCGGGCCGTTCAAACGGTTGTAAAAACGACGCGCCAAAGCAGTACGGCCAACGATTTTACCATGGCAATGGTTGAGCAGCTTTGCTCCCTCGGGCAGGCCGAGCCTTTTAGCAGCTTCGGGGTAAATAGGATGGTCTGTCTCCATCACGTCCCACTGCTTGCTGGCAAGCTCATAAGCTTCCGCCGCGTTGACTTTTCTTACCCTCTTATCTGCAAGCAGAGTTTCCGCGATTGCACGAAGAGGCGGAATCTTGGAAAGGTCATCTTTGTAAAACTCATAGGTTGACTGACTAGCCACTGTTTTTTCCTCCAAAGAAAATGTAAGTCTCAACAACTTCTGATGAGTCGGCCTAACGTCATTTGCAAAAAAATGCCACTGTTCATTTACTTAAAATTAATAAGTTTTCCCTAGTGAACAGCTCCCTGTTCGGCATCGCAAATTTTATAGCAATTAGACCAATAATGTTCACACTTCCCCCTGCCGGGGTATCATAAATGAAAAGGCGCATTCCCTGCGTGGGAATGCGCCTTTGATTCGGTCAGTTGCGACCTGCTGTTGCCAGCTTGCTTTCCGGCTTACCAGGTGTCGCAAGCGCAACGGTACGTTTGCGTTTTGTCATCATGGTTTTATTGGAAAGCATATTCATCCTGATTTCTCCTACATTGCCAGAACGGACCAGAGAACACCTGCACCAACTGCGGAACCAAGAACCCCGGCTACGTTAGGGGCCATGGCGTGCATGAGCAGGAAGTTATGCGGATCTTCGTCACGGGCGACCATCTGAACGACTCGTGCGGAGTCAGGAACAGCTGATACACCGGCAGCGCCGACCAACGGGTTGATCTTGTCCTTGGAGAACACGTTCATGAGCTTGGCAAAAGCCAATCCACTTGCGGTTGCAACACAGAAGGATGCAGCACCCAGCCCGAAAATAAGCAGGCTGTCAGGGGTCAGGAATGTCTGAGCCTGAGTGGATGCGCCAACGGAGAAACCAAGCAGGATGGTGACTGAGTCGATAAGCGCGGTACGCGCGGTCTCGGCCAGACGCTCGGTTACGCCAGATTCTTTAAGCAGGTTACCGAAGAAGAGCATACCGACAAGGGCAAGTGAGCCCGGAGCGATAAGTGCTGTGATAATGAATCCGCCCACGGGAAAAAGGATTTTTTCACGGGTGGAAACTTCACGGGGTGCGCTCATGCGGATGAGTCGCTCTTTCTTGGTGGTCATCAGCTTCATGATCGGAGGCTGAATAACCGGAACCAGAGCCATATAAGAGTACGCGGCAATGGCAATCGCGCCTAGGAGGTGCGGTGCCAGCTTGGAGGAGAGGAAGATAGCCGTAGGCCCGTCCGCACCGCCGATAATGCCGATTGCACCTGCTTCACTGGGAGTGAAGCCCATGTACATAGCTCCGAGAAGGGTTGCAAAAATACCCATCTGGGCCGCTGCGCCGAGCAGCACCAGCCTCGGGTTGGAGAGCATGCACGAGAAGTCGGTCATGGCTCCGATGCCGAGGAAGATCAACGGCGGGAAGATCCCTGCGCTGACCCCGAAGTAGATATAATAAAGCACGCTGCCTTCGTCATAGACGCTGAGCGGCATCCCGGCGATGGACGGGATGTTGCCCACGATAGCCCCGAACCCGATGGGCAGGAGCAGCAGCGGCTCGTAGTCCTTGATAATAGCCAGAGCGATGAAGATGATTCCGATGACAATCATGATAAAGTTGCCCGGAGTCATTTCCGCAAAGCCCGTTGTGCTTAAGAAGTGCAGAAGTATATCCATAACGTCTGTCTAGCCCTTGTTTTTATGCAGATACGCCACTGCGGCGGCCACAATTTCCGCTTCTGAAGGTCCGGTCTGGACCTGCGGGGCGGGGGCATTGGCTACCGGCCCGGAGTGATGGGCGGAAGGCGGAATTATCTTATTTAAGAACGCAGCAAGCTTTGGCAGCAGCGCGATGTAGACACTGACCAGAAGAAGGGCTGTGAACACAATGCACATACCGGTAATGGAAAGTGCCACGCCGTTTCCAGCGGTCACATTGTCCCAGCTGAACAACATCTGTTGCATTTGCTATCTCCTTATAGATTAGAGGTCAGGAGATTAAACGGTCATCTGGGCAAGGGGCTGACCCTGCTGAACCTGATCCCCGGCAGTAACCGAGAAGGAGTTCACAGTACCGGCCTTGTGCGCCTTAACTTCCATTTCCATCTTCATGGCTTCCATAACGACAATGGTCTGTCCTTCCTGCACCTGTGTGCCGGGATCTACAGCCATCCTGATAATCAGACCAGGCATGGGAGCAGCAATAGGCTCGGTTGCGCCTGCGGGTGCTGCAGCAGGAGCTGCGCCGCCGGCTGCAGGAGCATCGCCAGCACCGATGTTGAAGGATTTACCGTTGATAGTCGCGGTAGAACCGTCCACGTTAACGGTGTAGGACTGTCCGTCCACTGTTACATTAACGGGACCGGAACCGGTACCGCCGCCAACGGAAGCACCCAGCTTCTGAAGCTGCTCGGCTTCAACATCCTTCTTGTAGCGGATACCGATACGGGCATCGCCTTTGAGGTAGCTGACACCTTTATCTTTACAGGTAGCGACGATGAAAACGTTTTCATCGGTAAGTTCGAAGCCCTCTTTTTCGCAGATTTCACGCGCAGGAGCGAGACCTTTGGAAGGATCTGCATCGTTGATTTCAAGCGGACTCTTCTTGGTGGGTTCAAGCTCCATCTGTTCAGAAGCGAGCTTAACGATTTCCGGATCAGGCTCGACCGGAGTTTTACCGAAGTAACCCAGAACCATTTTACCGTAACCGTCAGCAAACTTTTCCCAGGGACCAAACATTACGTTATTGAATGCCTGCTGGAAGTAAAACTGGGAAACGGGAGTAACGGAAGTACCGAATCCACCCTTGCGCACAACTTCACTCATGGCACGGATGATTTCGGGATATTTATCCATGAGACCGTTATCGCGGAGCATCTGGGTATTTGCAGTCAGTGCGCCACCGGGCATGGGGCTGAAGGGGATCATGGGATCAACCTGAGTTGCTTCGGGCGGCAGGAAGTAGTCCTTCATGCAATCGCGGAAGACATCTTCAGCTTTAATGATTTTATCAACATCGACATCAAGGGTGTAATCGGTTCCACGCAGGATGTGCCACATGGTGATGATGTCGGTCTGGCAGGTACCGCCGGAAGCGGGGGCCATGGACAGGTCGATAGCATCAGCGCCGGCTTCGATAGCGGAATGATAGCAAAGACCGCCGATTCCTGCTGTCTCATGTGTATGGAAGTGGAGCAGAACATCTTCGGGCAGCATCTTCTTAGCGGCTTTAATGGTCTCGTAGACCTTGGCCGGGGTGGAAGTACCGGATGCGTCTTTAAAACAGACAGAATCAAAAGGAATATCCGCATCAAGAATCTGACGCAGAGTCTTCTCGTAAAATGCGGCATCATGAGCGCCGGAACATCCCGGGGGCAGCTCCATCATGGAAACAACCACCTGGTGTTTGAGGCCGGCATCAGCAATACACTGACCGCTGTAGATCAGGTTGTTGACGTCGTTGAGCGCGTCAAAGTTACGGATAGTAGTGATGCCATGTTTGGCAAAGAGATCAGCATGGGCTTTGATGACGTCACTGGGCTGGGACTCAAGTCCGACAACGTTAACCCCGCGAGCGAGAGTCTGGAGATCGGCATCGGGACCTGCTGTTTCCCTGAACCTGTCCATCATATCAAAAGCACATTCATTGGAATAGAAATAGAGGGCCTGGAACCGTGCGCCCCCGCCAGCTTCGAACCAATCGACTCCTGCTTCTCTTGTTGCTTCAACAGCAGGCAGGAAATCGTCGGTCTTTACCCTGGCTCCGTAAACGGACTGAAATCCGTCACGAAAGGCAGTACACATGAACCTAATCTTCTTCTTGGCCACTTCCCCTCCCTATGGTCTGAGAATGAGATAGAACTCCGCAAGCGGGGAAGCCTGCAGATACACATTCTTGTTAAAACCCAAATTTTTAAAGGAAACCAGTTGTTTACGAGAACTAATTCGTCTAGCCTGAAATAAAATGTGGCAATGTGACGAGCTGAAAGTAACAGAGTGTTAACATAATCCTCTGACAATTTCAGCAAAAAAGAGTAGCTTAAAAAAATTTTAATAGCTAACTTCTAAAATGACGTCTTTTTGAGACAATTTATCTCGTTTTTATTAAGAAAAAAATGTTCTTTTTTAACTTTTAAGTAACTAAAAAAATTGACATTTTACTTAAAAAGCGATTTAGAACAACAATATATTGATGGCTGCTGCTTCTGATTCTAAGTTTCGTTAACCGTCTCTTTTATCTCATTGAAAGTTCAAATTCGAACTTCATTTTGTACTAAAAACAACATATTTGAACATTTTTTCACAAATCGATTTACATTTTTGTTTCTGAAATATGGAAAAGTGTTTATTATGCACAATACATACTTAAATAGTAGTTAATTACGATAATCTTAATGATTATTATGAAAGTGCCTTTAAGAACAAAAAAAGCCGCCTACTTGGAGTAGACGGCTTGTTCATCTTCATGAAATCCATATTCATTCAAATGGAGCACAGAAAACACATAACATACCTTAAAAACGAAACATTTTATTTTTTTGCTACTTTTGTCGAAGATCCGTTATGCAAGCATCTGAGTCATTACCGCACCCATCAGGCCCTTTCGAAGCCGGGCAATCACAGCCGCATCCGCAAGCCCCACCTCTTTTACCAAACCACTTTTTAGCTAAATATACGAACGCAACCCCGATTGCGCCAAAAACAATTATGTTCTCAAGAATAATATCCATGGGACTCTCCGGTGATAGGGGAATTCAATTTCATCTGTCTAGATTGTAATTCTACAATCACCGAAGTCAACATGTAAATCCAGATTAAGGTTCGAATTCTCCCCCAAGTTTTAAGCCACAAATTTCTGGAGTACACCGAGCAGGGTATCAACCGGACCGGGGAATCGGTCCACCAAAGTCTGCCAAGCGATATAGGTGGCTACCAAAAAGGCCGCAAACCCACTCCAGACGACCACATCAAACAATATAGGTATTGCTTTTTCTGAAAGTCTATTTTTGAGCATAATTTTCCTCCTCCCCTCATCAAGCAACAAGCATACCACAGCCAAGCACAATCAAACTAACGTTCAAAAGCACGAAATACTTGGATTAATGCTAAATAAACGTTAAAATGCAATATGGTCATAAAAATGTCAGAGACGATCCTTGTCGAAAATTTAAATGTCAGCTTGAATTTGAACACTTTATTATGGCACAATTAAAAGAACCTCAGACATAAACACCGGGATTTGCAGGTATGGAAAAAAGCAAACAAATGCTTCTCGCAGAAATTCGGACGAAAGATGCCAGAATTGCCGAACTTGAAGCTCAACTATACGGAACTGACCGCTACTTAGAAAAACAGTTCCGGAAGCTGATTGACCATGTTGAGATGGTCTCAGTGCAAGGTTATGACAAGGACCGTAAGGTTATTTTCTGGAATACTGCCAGCGAAAATCTTTACGGATATTCCCGCGAAGAAGCCTTGGGCAAAAAACTTGAAGATCTCATTATCCCCGAATATATGCGTAAAGATGTAATTGCCCACATTACTAATTGGCACAAGAATGGAATCAGGATTCCGGCGGGTGAACTCGAATTATTGCGCAAAGACGGAACTGTGGTCCCGGTATACTCAGCCCACGTGATGCAGGAGAATCATGACGGCAGTAAATATATGTATTGTATTGATGTAGACCTGACAGAGATAAAAAAAGCCCATACCCAGCTGATAAGAGCAAAGGAAGTGGCTGAATCTGCAAATCGGGCCAAGAGTGAATTTCTTGCCAATATGAGCCATGAGATCCGAACCCCGCTCAACGGCATCCTTGGCATGTTACAACTTCTGAAAATGACCTCGCAAGACCACGAGCAGCAGGAATACATCGATCTTGCCGTCATGGGCGCTAAGCGACTGGCTAATCTTTTATCCGATATTCTCGACCTTTCGCGCGTTGAAGCAGGCAAACTGATCATGGAATTCACTCCCTTTGATCTGCCGGAGCTGATGCACAATATTGTCGACCTCTACCGCCCTGTCATCCGACAGAAAAACATTACCATGGAAATGAATATTCATCCGAACACAGCTGTCTGTGTTCAAGGAGATGCCGCACGCTTGCAACAAGTGCTGACAAATATTCTGGGTAATGCCATGAAATTTACTGAACACGGGAAAATTACCCTCGAAACATACCCGCTGCCGACACTGTCCTCGGATCTCAGCAAAATACTATTTTCAGTCAGCGATACCGGGCCCGGTATTCCAGACGATAAAATGGATGAACTGTTTGCCCCGTTCACCCAGTGCAGTGAGGGACCGAGCCGTCTGCACCAAGGAGCCGGTCTGGGACTGACCATCTGTAAACAGCTGGTGATGCTTATGGGAGGCAACATTGCTGTGGAAAGTGAATACGGCAAAGGTACAACCGTATATTTCTGTATTCCTTTCGGCATACCGCCCCAGACCTGCGAGTTTAAGGAAAAGGCTCCTTTTACTCAATCAATACACAGCAAATCACGCGTTCTTCTTGTTGAAGACGAGGCTATAAGCAGACTCGCAGCCGCACGGCAGATGGAACTGGCCGGATTTGAAGTCAGTACGGCAGAAAACGGGCAACGGGCGCTGGAAAAACTTTCCAGTGAGTCATACGATCTTATAATGATGGACATACAAATGCCGATCATGGACGGTCTTACTGCAACCAAAGCCATTCGCCGGGGGGATGTGGGTGAAAAGATTAAAGATATTCCCATTATCGCCATGACAGCTTACGCAATGAAAGGAGACAAGGCCAGATTTCTAGCTGCCGGTATGGACAATTACCTATCAAAACCATTTGAGAACAAAGACCTTTTAAAAATATTAGATAATTACGTTTGTGATTAGGCTTCTCAGACTACTTTAACCTGCTTGTTCATTTTATACACCAGCTTGACACGCTCTTTAGTGTGCTATACTTTCAAAAAAAGTATGCAGACAGAACCTCTCAAATGAAAAAGTAGGGACAATCGAATGCACATATCTGAAGGAATACTATCACTCCCGGTGCTGGCCACCGGAGCAGTGGTCGCGGCAACAGGAACCATGATAGGTCTAAAAAAAATGGACTCGGAAAAACTTATTTCCGTAGCCCTGCTGTCCTCAGTTTTTTTTGTTGCTTCGCTGATCCACATCCCCGTCGGACCTTCAAGTGCGCACCTGATTCTTAGCGGCCTTATGGGACTTCTGCTCGGCTGGGCTGCTTTTCCGGCAATCCTGACCGGACTACTTTTACAGGCGGTCCTGTTTCAGTATGGAGGCCTCACGGTTATCGGGGTAAATACCGCCATCATGGCTCTTCCTGCTGTGGCATGCCACTACATGTTCCGGCCCCTGCTCAATAAAAATGCTCTCAACATGAGTATTGGTGCATTTCTTTGCGGCTCTTTATCGGTCGCTTTTTCCGCAATACTGACCGCACTGGCCCTTTCATTCACAGATGAGAGCTTTACTTCAGCGGCTCAGATGATTGTGTACGGGCATATCCCGGTCATGATCATCGAAGGTTTCATATGTGCTTCCGCATACGGCTTCCTGCAAAAAGTCAGACCTGAAATGCTGCTGGCAACACAAGACACCTAAAAAAGATTTTCCGCGAAAAAGCCGGGTTGAAATATCAACCCGGCTTTTTTTTATTCGATAACCTTCATTTCCTCCCATTTCCCGGTTCTGAACCGGTAATAGAAAGCCGCACTCAATACGATCACGTAAAGCGTAAAGATCGTCCATAGAAAGTACGGGCCGGAAGGATACACCTCCACGCCCATATAGCAGGGGATAACCATTACCGCGATGCAGCAGAGTCCCACGCTTTTCATGACATAGACAACATCTCCTGCACCTTTCAAAGCCCCGGAATAAACCAGCGCCATTCCGTCAAAGAGGATGTAAGCCGCTGTGAAGAGCAGGAAATGGGTCCCGTAATCCAGAATATCCATAAACTGAACATCGGTTATATTGTCCGGACGGAACAAACTGAGAAGCATTTCCGGCAGGAGCAGGTAAATAATTCCCATGAACAGCATCCATACTGTTGTGATATGAAGGGCGCATTTAGTGGCCCGCCGGGCGTAGTCAGGACGCCCCTGACCGATAGCCTGCCCCACCAGTGTGCTGACACCGACAGCAATGCCGTAAGCCGGAAAAAATGAAACCCCGTCAATGGAAAGCACAATATTGCTGGCAGCAAGGATAACAGTTCCCAGCCTTCCGACCATGTAGACAAAAAATGTAATGGCGAAGATGTCGAGAAAGAACTGCACACCGTTTGACAGGCCGAACGAAATAAAGCGTTTGAACAGTTCCGGTTCAAAACGGTAATTACTGCGGGTCTTAAAGGCTTCTTCATTCTCACGGTTGAAAATCAGCGGAATGTAGATGGAAACAATAACCGCCATTGCCGTAATAGTGGCTATACCGGCCCCGCGAATACCCATTTCCGGGAAAATCCAGACGCCGTTGATTAGCGCATAGTCCAGCGGGATATTCACCGCAGCACCAATCATATTGACCACCATAACAGTGCGGGTCAGGCCTCGCCCGGCAAAAAAACCGGAAAGCGCGGTATCAAGCACCGGAAGCCCTGCTCCCAGCATAAGAATACGGAAATATTGAATTTCAAGCTCAAGCACCTCAGGTGGATGCCCTCCGCTTTTTAGCAGCGGAGTCAACCAGAAGCCCATGACGCCTAGGATTAACCATGAACCAAGCGCGAAATAAATACCCTGCCAGAGACTGGAGGCAACCCGCTCCGGTTTGGCGGCTCCGGTGTATTGGGCTATGAATACATTAATATAGCTGGCCACCCCCATAAAAAAGGAAATGAACAGGAAGGAAAGGATACCTGCAGGCAGTGCGGCGGCAATGGCTTCCATTGAATAACGACCAAGAAAGATACGGTCGGTAACCTGCATTATAGTGGTCGAGGCCATGCTCACCGCAAGGGGCATGCTTATATTCAGAACATGTTTATACCCGAAGGGTTCGTTCCATAATTTTTTCATATTATTAACTCCCAAAGCTTATGACTCTGCTAGGTCTTTATATTTGTATCATCATGACATTTTTGATCATTCATCAGTCTGAGACGCAGCGGGATAGAGAGGAAGGCTATGGGTATAATTAATTATTGTACACATAAAAAAAAGCCGTTTCCGGTGTTACCCGGAAACGGCTTTTAAAAACTTCGTCTGAACCAGAATTATTTAACTGCGTCCTTGAGAAATTTTCCGGGGGTGAATTTTACGCCACGGGAAGCGGGAATCTGGATAGCTTCGCCGGTCTGGGGGTTACGTCCGGTGCGTGCGGAGCGTTCTACGGTTTTAAAAGTACCAAAACCTGTAAGGGTAACATTGCCTTCTTCTTTAAGGCCGTCTTCGATTGCGCTGAGAACGCCGTCAAGTGCTGCGGATGCGTCTTTTGCACTCAGTTCCAGTTTTTCCCGGATTTTCTTAACAAGAACAGTTTTACTCATAATTAACTCCTTCAAAGTATTTTTTCCGCGCTCAGGCGGCGGATGTCCGTACCCCTAAAAGCCCACTACACCAGAAAGCAGGAAAAAGCCATAGTGAAAAACGAATCTTAACTTTGGAGACATTATTTAAATATAAATCACTAAAATGATAATGTCCCACCAAACAGGTGTCGGGCAGCGCTGAAAGGGCGGAACGGGCGAATTACAAGGAATGACAGGCATCTGTCAAGGAAATTAAGACTCAAATCAGATATAGTCTCAAAATTGATGCAAACTACATATAATATTAGTCGCAAAAAAGGACGAGTTTTTTTTGATTTCCGGTGTTGACATATGCGCAGGGTGTCTTAATTTATGTCAGCTTCTGCGGAAGTATCCGGCCTGCTGAGATATGCAGGCTTTGAAATTTAAAAGTATGATCCGCCACAATCACGCGGATTACTTATCTTATCTAAAAAAAGTTATTTATTCTGGAGGAAACATGAATCTCAAGCCTTTACAGGATCGCGTACTCATCAAGCGTGTAGAAACCGAGCAGAAGACCGCCAGCGGCATCATCATCCCCGATTCCGCAAAAGAAAAGCCCATGAAAGGTGAAGTTGTTGCAGCCGGTCCCGGTAAAGACAACAACCCCATGACCGTTAAAGCCGGTGATATCGTTCTTTTCGCCAAATATGCCGGCAACGAACTGAAAATCGACGCTGACGAATTCATCATCATGCGCGAAGACGAAATTCTCGCAATCGTCGAGTAAGACCCTCTCAATAAATTTTTTTTTCCAGATCAGGAGAATATAAGACATGGCAAAAACAATTGAATTTGACGTAACCGCACGTGACCGCCTGAAAAAAGGCGTTGATACCCTCGCTGAAGCAGTAAAGGTTACCCTCGGACCCAAAGGCCGTAACGTTGTTATCGAAAAATCCTGGGGCGCTCCCACCATCACCAAAGACGGTGTGACTGTTGCCAAGGAAATCGACCTCGAAGACAAGTTTGAAAACATGGGCGCACAGATGGTTAAGGAAGTTGCTTCCAAAACCAACGACATCGCCGGTGACGGTACTACTACCGCTACCGTTCTTGCTCAGTCCATCTTCGAAGAAGGTGTAAAGCTCGTTGCAGCAGGCCGTAACCCCATGTCCATCAAACGCGGTATCGATTCCGCAGTTGAAGCTATCGTTGAAGAGCTCGGCAAACTTGCCAAGCCCACCCGCGACAAAGCTGAAATCGCTCAGGTCGGTACCATCTCCGCAAACAGCGACTCCACCATCGGTGAAATCCTCGCTGAAGCTATGGACAAAGTAGGTAAAGAAGGCGTTATCACCGTTGAGGAAGCCAAGTCCATGAAGACCGAACTCGATGTTGTTGAAGGCATGCAGTTCGACCGCGGTTACCTCTCCCCCTACTTCGCAACCGACACCGACAAAATGGTTTGCGAATTCGAAGATCCCATGATCCTTCTTTGCGAAAAGAAAATCTCCAACATGAAAGAACTTCTGCCCATCCTTGAGCAGGTTCTGAAAATGTCCCGTCCCCTGCTCATCGTTGCAGAAGACGTAGACGGCGAAGCTCTGGCAACTCTCGTTGTTAACCGCCTCCGCGCCAACCTGAATGTTTGCGCTATCAAAGCACCCGGCTTCGGTGACCGCCGCAAGGAAATGCTCAAAGACATCGCGACCCTCACCGGTGCGACCGTTGTTTCCGAAGATATCGGTCTTTCCCTCGACGCTATGACCGTTGAAGGTCTTGGTACCGCTAAGCGTGTACGCATCGACAAAGAAAACACCGTAATCGTAGACGGCGCAGGCAATGTTGAAGATATCAAAGGCCGCGTAAAGCAGATTGAATCTCAGATTGCTGATTCTTCTTCCTCCTACGATCAGGAAAAACTTCAGGAACGCCTCGCCAAGCTGGTTGGCGGTGTTGCAGTAATCAAAGTTGGTGCTGCTACCGAAGTTGAAATGAAAGAAAAGAAAGCACGCGTTGAAGATGCTCTGAACGCAACCCGCGCTGCTGTTGAAGAAGGCATCGTTGCTGGTGGTGGTACCGCCCTTGTTCGTTGCGCTAAAGTCCTCGACGACCTCAAAGCAGGCAACGACGACGAGCTGGCCGGTATCAACATTATCCGCCGTGCTGCACAGCAGCCCCTGCGCATGATCGCAGCTAACGCCGGTTTCGAAGGTTCCGTTGTTGTTGAGAAAGTTGCCGCAGGCAAAGACGGTTTCGGCTTCAACGCTGGAACCGGCGAATACGAAGACCTCATCAAGGCCGGTGTTATCGACCCCAAAAAGGTTACCCGTATCGCTCTCCAGAACTCTGCTTCCGTGTCCAGCCTGCTGCTGACCACCGAATGCGCCATCGCTGACGCACCCGAAGACGAAGAATAGTTCTGAACACCAGACAATTTAAAAGGCCCGGAAGCATAAGCTTCCGGGCCTTTTTTGTATCATCCCTCTCTAAAACTTTCATCGAATCCGCGAAGAATCGGATCAAGGAAGTAAGTTATCAATCGGCGCTGCCCCACCTGCATTTCAGCTGCCAGCTGCATACCGGGAATAAGGCTGAATCCTTCCGGCACGTTACGCAGTTCACTCTGCTCAATTTTTACCTTGGCGCGGTAAACCAGACTTTCTCCATTACTACCGTCCTGCTTCAGAAAGGCATCCGGGCTGATCATAACCACACTGCCGAGCATGATTCCATGCCGCTGGAAAGGGAAAGCCTCCAGCTTGATTCGCACCGGGACTCCTTTACGCACCCTGCCTATATCACGACCATTGATTTCAACATCCGCCTCCAGAGTCGAATCCAACGGTGCGAGCACCATTAACGTTTCGGCTTCGCGGGCAATGGACCCGGCGGCAAGTTGTGCTGTTTCCTTAACCACAGCACGGCGCGGGGCACGGATTTCCACAAGTTCCCGGATACGCTCGGCCTTGATATGCCGGTGGCGCAGTTCATTAAGTTCCTGACGGGCCTCAACCAGTGCCTTGGTCAAATCAGCATGATAATCCTTTTCCTGCGACACACGCAGGGCGCGAGCTTTCTCCAGCTGTTCTTTGATCTGGGCCGCAGATTCCCCGGCAGCAGCCACCTTGCGGGAAAGCTCACGGCGATCTTCGCGGGCTTTGAGGTATTCCAGCTTGGAACACATCTGCTTTTCAAAAAGTCCTTTGTAGGTCTCCTCTATCTCGCGCAGACTTCTGCGGCTGAGCTTTAACCGACCCTGCTCTGCTTCAGCAGCTTCCACTTTGCGTTCAAGGGTATCGATCTCATTATCAAGGGACTCCAGCCGGAACTTCTGCTGCTCCATGCGGATAGCCATCAGCCGGACCTGTCCCTGAACCAACTGGTTGGATACATTTTCGATGCTGCGTCCTGCCAGCTCCGCCTCAATACGTGCGACAAGGGCCAATAGATATTCTTCACGACTGGCAATTTCCGCCTCATCAGCATCAGAGAATGTAGGATCAAGAGTTGCCAGCATTTGTCCGGGTTCCACTACGTCTCCCTCTTTCACGTTCATGCTGCGGATAATCGCAGTCTGGATCGGCTGGACAACCACAGGGCGGTCCGACGTTACAACCTTGCCCTTGGCGATGACCACCTTATCTACCCTGCCGATGCAGGCCCATGCAATGCAGAAAGCAATAAGGCTCAAGATAGTGAACAACGAGAATCTTGCTGCCAGCGGGACTTTACGTTCACGAATTTTCACTGAGTCCGGCAAGAATTCAAGTTCGTTCTTTTTAAGGGAGTGTCTTCTTCTCATGTGGATGCCTCCGGCGGCGCTGCCGCGGGTCCCTTCGGGGAGCCTATCGGCGATCCCTCCGGGGTCCAGAGAACCCTTTGAAAAGGGTTCTCTGGACTCTCCCAAACTTTTTTAACAGGATTTCACCGCGTTGGTTTATAGAACGTCTATGATGGGATTTCCCTGCTATGCCGCTTCCATTCCCCGTGTCTGCTTTTCCCAGAGATTGCGATAGATGAGCGAGGCCATGAGCAATTCTTTGTGCGTACCCTGCGCATCGATACTCCCATCTTCCATGACTATAATTCGGTCTGCATGGCGCAGGGTGGAAAGTCTATGCGCCACGATGATCATGGAACGGCCCTCGGCAATCTGCTCCAGATTTTCCTGAATGCGGTATTCGCTTTCAGGATCTAAGGCTGAAGTAGCTTCATCAAATATGATCAGGCCGGGGTCTTTCATCAAAGCGCGGGCAATTGCCAGCCGCTGCTTCTGTCCACCTGAAAGATTTGCGCCGTTTTCATCAAGTATGGTTTCATACCCCTGCGGAAGTTTACGGATAAATTCATCTGCTCCGGCCAGCTTTGCGGCTGCAACAATCTTTTCAAAGTCAGCCCCCGGTCTTGCAAGACCGATATTCTCCCGCACAGATCCGTGAAAAATGAAATTCTCCTGTAGAACCACACCGATGGAATCCCGCAAGTGGCGTATATCCATCTCCCGGATTTCGGTTCCATCGAAAGCGATGTTGCCTTTCTGAACCGGATACAGCCCTTGAATGAGCCGGGTCAGGGTGGTTTTACCTGATCCGCTGCGCCCGACCACGCCAAGCACTTCGCCGGGTTCGATGTTCAGGTCGATACTTTCCAGTGCGGGACTCTCGCCCGGAACATAGGAAAAGCTGAGATTACTGATTTCCAGACCGCCCTGTATTTCAGGACGAGTGCCCCTGCGGTCGAACCCCGGCTCCGGCCTGCGATTCATGATCTCACCGAGCATATTCACTGCCAAATGGGTTTTCTGGTATTCATGGACCAGTTCAACCAATCTGATAAGTGGTGTGGTCACATTCTGGGAAAGCATCTGGAAAGCAATCAATGCCCCCACAGTCATGGTTCCTTCAAACACTGAGCTCACACCCACCCAAATAACCGAAACTGTCATTAAACGTTCGAGAGTCTTGATTATAGCCTGCCCGGCTGCAGCCATTTGTTCTACCGAAAAATTACTCGAGACCGACTGCGCCGAACCGTCTTCCCAGCGTTTGTTACGCGAAGGCTCAAGAGCCAGCGACTTGACCGTATTCATTCCGGTGATAGTTTCCACAAGCAGGGCCTGCCGCCGCCCTTCTGCATCATACAAGCGCAGCAGCCGCCCGTAGAAAGGCCCGAGCATCAGGCCGATGCATATCGCCGTCAGCACGGCAAATCCGAGCACTATGAAAGTCAACTTCGGACTATATAAATAAAGGATGGGCAGGAAGACCAGCAGGGCCGTAGCATCAAGCATGGTCTCCAGCATGTTCCCGGTCAGAAATTCCCGGATCTGCTCCACCTGCTGCATGTGCTTGACCACGACCCCGGCAAAGCTGCGCTCGAAGAAATCAAGCGGCAGCCGCACCAGACGGGCAAAGGTTTTCATAGCCAACCGCAAATCAATGCGCGAAGTGGCAAATCGCAACAGGTATTCCCGCAGGAAGCGCAATATGCCTTCAAACAGTACCGCACCGACCACGCCGATCCCCATCACATGCAGGGTGGTGACTGCGTGGTGGGCCAGCACTTTATCAACTACATTCTGAAAATAGAGCGGAATGGCAAAGGCCAGCAGGTTAAGGACCAGCGCAATAATGACCACCTCGGAAAAAATACGCTTCTCAAACAGAACCTGCGCCCCGAACCAGAGCAAGCCGAACCGTTTCTCGCCCTCCTGCTTCACAGGCTTAAAAAGGATTACTTCTCCGCTCCAGATTTCTTCAACGGCAGCCCGCTCCATGAACTGCAGTCCTTCCCCGGTAAAAAGCACCAAACGGTCATCGCTTCTGCTTTCGCCCTGCTCAAAGCCGGAGAAAACCAAAGTTTCACCATTCTTAAGCACACCAAGAACAGGAAAAGCCTTGTCCAATGCATGCAGCCGATTCCAACGCATACTGCGCATTCCAGCCTCAAGCCCATTCTC
Source organism: Maridesulfovibrio spiralis (SeqCode) (assembly GCF_048571135.1). Taxonomy (NCBI): domain Bacteria; kingdom Pseudomonadati; phylum Thermodesulfobacteriota; class Desulfovibrionia; order Desulfovibrionales; family Desulfovibrionaceae; genus Maridesulfovibrio; species Maridesulfovibrio spiralis (SeqCode). The sequence goes on from NZ_CP182344.1 coordinate 788,717, forward strand.
ACGAGCCATACGCAAGAACCGTACAGTGCTGACACTCTCCCCGACAACATCATATTCACGGCAGAGGTCTTCGGCTGAAACATTCAGTCTGTAATGCGAAAACACTGCCGCCAGATTAGACAGTGCAGAAATGTTGAATTCTCTTGTACGTGCCATTTACTCTCCCCTCCTTGCCCTTAGGAAATACACATTTCCTCATCCCAAAAGTAACAGTGGGAAACGGCCAATAGTTAAACCGCAACACCTCTGCTCCCAGCGTCGAAGACCTATTAAAAAGTTTTGAAGGGTGGGGTCTGGGGAGGGAAACTTTTCCCAAAAGTTTCCCTCCCCAGCCGCCGGAGGCATTTCTTTAACTGGCTAAGAGTTGGGTTTTCTTTTCCTTGTCACCGGAAACCGAAGCATCCGCACTGGAGGCACTGAGCTTGGAGTAGTCACGGTAGGCAAGCGACTGACCGTTGGCAGGCGCGCTGGTCAGAGCACTTCCGGATGATTCAGTCACAGACTTCGATCCGGACAGGAAATTACTGGCAGTTTCGAAATACTTTTTGCCTTCCTTGTAAGTGCCTGCAACCCAGTTACTAGCGGTGTTGAACTTCTGCTTGGCCCAGTTTGCTGCGGTAACTGCGGTATTACCGACCCACTTGGCAGCAGTGCCGACCTTACCGGCCAGCCAACTGGCCGCTCCTCCGATGGACTCCGCTGTAAGTTTCACAGTTCCGTTCTTTACACCCTTGATCCAGCTGGAGGCAGTGGAAACAGTACTTTTAACGAATGAAGCAGCTTCATTGTACTTCTTGGTCACAAATGCAGCGGCAGTCTTGTAGCTTTTGGTTACGAAACTCTTTACCTGTGCAGCCTTCTTCTTAATCCATGAAAACAGACCCATAACTCACTCCTGTTGAAACTGATTGTGCTTACCCGATTGACTTCCGACTTCCTCTGCCGACATCTTTCATAAGGCATCAACCGTGCCACAACATGCAAATATATAGTTTTATTAAGAATGAATTAAAAATGTATTAATTATTTGCGCTGATATTTCATAAAGGTATTTGATTTAATCAGCTCATTACGATATTTCGTTACAGCTTGTTGATAAATTTTCCGCTGATCCAACCACCAGACAGGACTGATAAATGCCCTACGTAAGTTTTCTAAAAGAACTGGCCGACGAACTCTCCATCAGCGAATTGCAAAAACGCTTTCTACAACTGATTCTCAATCTACAGAATGTGGAACGTGGTTCCATATGGATTAAAAAGGGCGACCGTATTCAATGCATTGAAGCGGAAGGAGCTGAAAGCCAAAATGTAGTGGGCATGACCCTGAGTGCGAAACAGACAAGTATTGTAGGCTGGGTGCTGGAAAATAAAGAAATGACAATCGCCGAGGGCGGCGTTGACCACAGGCATTACACAGGGGTCGAAGAAAATTTCAAACTGAAAAGCAAACTCATTCTCTGCTTTCCGCTCTTTTTGACCAACGGCGAAATTTACGGGGCCTTACAGATCATCGATACCAGCGCGGGCGGCAGAAAGCTTGATCTGCAACCGGAGAACATGAAAATCCTGCAGGATATGATCGACATCGGCTCCATAGCCCTGTCCAATGCGCTGATCCAGCACAAACGTCTGGAGCAGGTAAAACAGCTCACCGAAACCATTGATTCCATGTATTCCGGGCGGTTCATCATCGGGGTCAGTCAGGCTTTCAACGAAGTTATGGAACTGGTGGACAGCTACGCAGTCACTGATTACCCCATCCTTATTTATGGCGAATCAGGAACAGGTAAGGAACTCATTGCCAAGGAAATCCATCGCCGCAGCCATCGCAGGGACATGCCGCTATTGGTGCAGAACTGCAGTGCAATTCCCGGTCAACTTATGGAGTCGGAACTTTTCGGATATGTGAAAGGAGCATTCACCGGGGCATCCCGGAACAAAATGGGCCTGTTTGAAGCCGCCGACGGAGGCACGGTCTTTCTGGATGAACTGGGTGAAATGGAGTACGGCCTACAGGCAAAGATGCTACGGGCACTGGAAGAAAATGAGATAAAACCGCTGGGGTCACCGCAATCACGCAAAGTCAATATGCGTATCATTTCCGCTACCAACAAAAACCTTGAAAGAGCCATTGCCGACAGCGAATTCAGGCAGGATCTATTCTACAGACTGAACGTTCTGCCGCTGCATTTGCCTCCCCTGCGTGACCGCAAGGAGGACATTCCGTTCCTCGCAGAACATTTCATCGACCGCGAAGCCAAATTCATGAATTGCGAGCGCAAAAAGATCAGCCCGGACGCCATGAAACGGATCCGTTCTTACCGCTGGCCGGGCAACATCCGCGAACTGGAAAACTTCGTCCGCCAGCTCATGGTGCTCTGTCATGACGATGTAGTTGAGGCAGGTCACCTGCCCGCTTACATTCGCGAAAACCAATGGTGGTGCGAGGCTCCCTTTGACCATTCACATGAAAACTACACCCCGTTCATGGAAGACGGATGTAAAGTCTCCAACATTGATCTTGAAGGGCTGACCTGGAATGAAGTGGAAGGGGCTTACGCTAAATTTGTGTTGGAAAAATGTGAGGGCAACATTTCCCGCGCAGCTAAGGTCGCCAACCTGAACCGCTCAACCTTCGATTCACGGCTTTCTAAGCTGGGAGTAAAGAAACTTCCCAATTAGGCAAGCTTCTGCAAAGCCTGTTCTAAAAGCAGATCTGCAACCTGCAGGACATCTCTGATTTCCTGCTTTGTTGCTTTCACAAGATGGATTCCGCAGGACACGGAGACAGTGCAATTGAAAGCGGTTGCCAGAGCATACCCGATCCTGCGGGCCAGTTCGTCTTCTTTATGCCCGGTTACTGCGAGAACTGAAACTGAAGCGTCAGTTTTCTCCCGCTCGCGCAATCCTGCATGGGGCACAGCAAGGGCAACAGCTCCGATATGGGCTTCGTCTCCACCGTAAAGACTGACATTCAGATCTTTACCCATTTTTTCAATTGCCAGCACCAGCTTGAAGCGCGGGGTTGTTTTTTCGATACGAATCATGAGGCTTCCTTAGATTTAATTCTGAAAACAACACCAGAATATACAGGTCCAACCATCCATGCAATTTTTCTTTTTCACTATCGCTAACCCCCTTTCATTTTTGAACAGGTTGCCAAATTTTTCCACGGGATGTAACTTGAATTCGATCTTATATTCACGCTGAATAGTATTTCCAAGGAGATTTATAAATGAAAATTGCAGTGATCGGTGCAGGAGCATGGGGAACTACCCTTGCCAATACCCTCGCCAAAAAAGGACATGACACCCACCTCTGGGTCCGCGAAAAAGAACTCAGTGATGAAATCAACAGCACTGGATATAATAGCGTATTTCTACCTGATTTCAAACTTTCCGAAAACCTTAAAACCAGCAGTGATGCCAAAGAAGTAATCACCGGAGCCGACTATTATATTCTTGTAGTCCCCAGTCAGTTCCTGCGCAACTCGCTCATTGAAATGAAGCAGTACTTTCCGGAAAATCCGGCGGTTATCTGCGCCAGTAAAGGTATTGAGCTAAAAACCGGAGCGCCCATGTCTCAGGTTGTAAATGAAGCTTTGGACGGCTTGAATCCCAGATTCGCCCACCTTTCCGGTCCTACCTTTGCTTATGAACTCAGCTCGGAACTGCCCACTTCCATCGTGCTTGGCTGCGAGGACGAAAAACTTGCCGCTGAAGTGCAGGAATTTTTCTCGACACCCTACCTGAGGATATACACCAACCCGGATTATCGCGGAGTTGAAATCGGCGGAGCCATTAAAAACATCATGGCCATTGCCGCAGGTATGGCCGACGGTTTAAAATTCGGGCATAATACCCGAGCGGCCCTGATCACCCGCGGTATTGCTGAAATGAGCAGACTTGGGATAGCGATGGGAGCGCAACCCTCAACCTTTATGGGTCTTTCCGGCATGGGCGACCTCGTTCTGACCTGCACCGGAGACCTGTCGCGTAACAGGCAGGTTGGCCTTAAATTGGGACAGGGTTTGAAGCTCAGCGAAATCCTGAAGATGCGCATGGTCGCTGAAGGTGTTAAAACAACGGAATCGGTTCACTTTCTGGCCCGGAAACTCGGTGTAGAACTGCCCATAACCGAACAGGTCTACAAAATTCTGTACGAAGACAAAGATCCCGCAACAGCGGTATGCGACCTGATGAACCGCGACCTCAAGGCGGAATAATTTTAAAGGAGTCCTGAATGAAAAAAATCGTTTTGCTGACAGCAGCCCTGCTCATGCTCGGAGGATGCAGTTCCTGGCACAACCCGAATATTGCCGATCCGGCCAAAGAAAAGGAAATCTTTGATCGTGACCGCGAATTCTGTGAAAACTACAACGCGCAGAATGTCCCTGTCGGTGCTCAGACTGACGGAGAACCGCCGGAACCTACTACTTATGAAGCAGAGTTTTCCGAAAACTACGCCTATGAATCAACATTTGAAAAATGCATGAAAGGGCGCGGCTGGATGAAAAAATAGCAGCAGATTAATCCCTCCGAACGCAAGTCCGGAGGGATTCTTTTTTCTTTGCGCTCAAAATAAGCCGTGATAATATTTTAATATGATATACCAGAATATTTCTGCCAGAATCATAAAAGACATAATCACACTGATAATAGTGGCAGTATTCTCATTTGCTCCGGCAGTACAGGCGGACGGAACTATTCTTTATGTTTCCGGGCAAATGGACTGGAAACCGTTCCTGCTAAAGGATAAAACAGGGCAGCCATACGGTTTAATGTACGATATTTTAAGCGAAGCGGCACGGCGAAACGGATATAAGCTTCAGTTCCGCGAGTTTCCCTGGAAGAGGGCAATCATGTCACTGGAAAGGGGCAAACTGGACATCATGTGCGGAATATTCTGGAACAAGTCCCGAGCAAGCACAATGCTCTTTTCTCCTCCCATCCTGCGTAATCAGCTACACATATTCGCCTGTAAACCTTTCAAGCTGGAACGACTCATCGACCTTGAAGGGAAAAAAGGGGAGAAAATGAGAGGCGGAAGCTACGGAGAGATCTTCGATAACTTTGTGCACTCAGGAAAGGGGACATTCACCGAAGTCACGGACGATCAAACAGCGATAAACAGACTGGTCCGGGGCTATTCTGACTTCTTCATCGGGACATACATTGATACCGTGTTTAAAATAAAGAGTCAGGGCTTGGAAGAAAAAGTTATTGTGCTTCCCTATGTGGTTGATACGGTAAACGTCTACTTTTCCTACCCTAAAAATTCAAAAAAGAAGAACTGCTATGTCCAATTAAACAACACACTGGCCGAAATGCAGGCCAACGGCAAAATAGCAGAGATGATCAAGAGCTACTTCCATGATACAGACATTGATCCGCAAAAAGTCATTTATAAGCCAGTAGAAATGCGCGGGAACTGAGACTCAGCCCCGCATGACAAAAATTAGGCAGCTATCCAACTAAACCGCGGTGCGCTAAAAGGAAACTCCGGTTCCTCTATATTTTTCAATCAAAGCAATAGCCCGTCCGGTAAGTTCGTTGAATTCCGGCTTGGTGATCTGGTCATCCGCCTTAACGGCCTCTCCTTTATGATACAACCCCTTGGTAATCAAGGAAGAGAATAGAATTACGGGTAGTTTTGAAAGCTCCGCATGATCCTTGATATTCTTGGTCAGGGTGTAACCGTCCATCTGCGGCATCTCAATATCAGAAACAACGACATCCACGATATCGGTAATTGAGCTTCCGCTTTGCTTGGCTTCGGAATTCATTTCCCGCAGGGCGTCCCACGCTTCCTGTCCGTTGGTATAAATTTTCACATCAAAATTTGCAGCTTCGAAATTTTTATTTAGCAGAGTACGCACAGAGACGGAATCATCAACCAGAACTGCTGTCATCTGTTCCGGAGCAGAATAGACCTTGCCGTCACTTCTTTCCGCCATTTCCGGGTCAAGCTCGCCGAGGATTCGCTCTAGATCGATCATAAGCACAAAACGTTCATCAAGATGGACTGTACCGGTGATGCAGTTAGTATCCATATCCGCGATATACTTATTGGGAGTCTTAAGATCGCCCCAGCCTATGCGGTGAATCTGGGTGACGCCGGTGACTAGAAATCCGGTTATTACATTGTTGATCTCAGTAACCACGATAAGTTCGTTTTCAGATTCTTTGCGGTCAATATCCAACCAAACCGCGAGATCAATTACCGGAAGAATTATATCGCGGAGAGACATTGTGCCCAGATAGCTTGGATGGGGAGCACCCTCCCCTGCTTCCAGACCGCCGGGAGCCTCCACCACTTCAAGCACCTTGGCCACGTTTATACCGAAGTAATCACGCTTGCTTTCTCCGCATTCAAGATCATCAATAAAAAATTCAATAATCTCAAATTCGTTTGTTCCAGCATCAAGTAAAATTTCATTATCCAGCATATGGTGACTCCCAGAAATCTATCCTTTATCCAGTTATCTGGACATCGCATAAGTCCACTTTAGTTACCTGCACGGCCTATATCAAGGAAATATACCTATTTTTTTGATTAAAACCCGCTTCGGTGACGCACATGTTGTCCGGCAAACACTTGCCAAGACGGATATTGCCCGGTTTCCAGCTTTGATATACAAATGGTACAAAATATCATTCACCTAACTCAAGGGGTAGTTATGTTAAAAAAATCCGCTCTTGTAAAATTCTTTTGTCTCTTCCTGCTCATACTCATCAGCGGCTGTGCCGGACACGAAGCTAAGCCCACGGTTCCCATGACAGTATTCAACCCCACTCAGGGCTCATTCAATGTGCAAGTAGTCCTCTTTGATTTGAAAGACAACGGCCTTCCCCAAAAGATTGAAGCCGGAGTTGTTCCCATAGAGCAGAATATCATAACAGCCCTGCAGGGGGTGGGCTATCATTATGATCCCAACGGAAGTCCTAATTACCTTATAGAAGCACGCATCGGCTCCATTTCACCCAAGCTTGCCGCCGCCGGAGAATCCCAGCATGTGGGAATCGCTTATGACGGTTTTCTCGGCGGACCTTTCTTCCATGAATACCCGGTTCTGATCGATGAATGGTCCCCTGAAATTCAGCGCATCCGCAGTGGTCCCAATACCTGCTTCATCACCATGCAGATTCTGGTCAAAGAATCCAAGGCCGGTCGTGATGAGGTCGTCTACCACGGAACTCCCCGTCCTATGGAAGTGCCATACGAACTGGGTTGCCCCTTTTCAAAATGCGGACATGGCGCTAATCAGGCTCTGACGACTTATCTACTGGATATTTTTACCAGATCCGCCCAGAAATGATATAGCATACAAACTTGCAAGAATCTAAACAGATCAATATACTCGGCCAGCTTTAAGGAAGATGGATCCCCTATACGGGGGGACTAAAGCCTACGCCGAGACTGGTATATGTGGGTCATGCCCACTTGCAACAGGAAAGATAATTTCATTTTTTGAATTAAGCATAAGGGAAGGTTAGGAGTGGAGATTAAACGCCCGTGGCTCGATCATTACGATCCAGAGGTGCCCAAAAACGTAGATTTCGTATATCGTCCGATGTTCGAGTATCTGGACCTGACAGCTGAAAAATGGCCCAAACGTAAGGCCATTGAATTCCAAAACTGGTCTATCACTTACGGCAAACTGCAGCGCGAAGTGGAGATTATGGCCGCAAACCTGCGCAAGCTGGGTATCGAACCGGGTGACCGTGTCGCGGTCATGCTGCCCAACACACCGCAGATGATTATGACTTACTTCGCCATTCTCAAGGCCGGTGGGGTGGTCACTCTGACCAACCCGCTGTACATGGAAACCGAGATCGTTCATCAACTCAACGATTCCGGCGCGAAAATGTTAATCACCATCGACCTGCTCTGGTCCAAGGTGGAAAAACTACGCGACAAACTTCCGGTACGTAAATATCTGGTCACCAGAATTTCAGACACCCTCAAGTTCCCCCTTAATTTACTATACAAACTGAAATCATTGCGGGAAAAAAGCTCTCCGAAAGTTCCGTACAATGATTCTTCAATTCTCAAATGGGATATCCTGCGGACAGGAAAAGAGCGTTTCAGCGCATCAAACATTCGCCCTGAAGACACCGCACTCCTGCAGTATACCGGGGGAACCACCGGATTATCCAAGGGCTGCAACCTGACCCACGCCAACCTCGGCGCAAACATTCAGCAGGCCCACGCCATGCTCAGTCATCTGGGCGATGACAGAGAAATCGTGCTGGGCATCCTGCCCTATTTTCATATTTACGGACTGACCGTCTGTCTCAACTTCCCCACTCTGCTGGGGGCGACCATGGTTCCGTTCCCGCGTTACGTGCCCCTTGATGTGCTCAAAACCATGGATAAATTGAAGCCGACTCTCTTCCCCGGTGCACCGGCGCTCTACATCTCTCTGCTACAGCAGAAAGAATTGGATAAATACGACGTTAAATCTGTCAAATACTGTCTGTCAGGTTCTTCACCCATGCCGGTTGAAGGAATCAAACAGTTCAAAGAAGTTTTCGGAGCAACCATTATTGAAGGTTTCGGCCTGACTGAAGCTTCACCACTAACCCACCTCAACCCCTTGAGAGGAACCCAAAAGCCCGGTTCCATCGGCGTACCCGTTCCTTCTACGGATGCTGCCATCGTTGATATGGAAGTGGGTAGCGTACATCTACCTCCGGGTAAAATGGGTGAACTGATTATCCGCGGCCCGCAGGTTATGAAGGGTTATTACAATAAACCCGATGAAACTGCCGGAACCTTGCGTAATGGCTGGCTCTACACCGGGGATATCGCCTACATGGATGAAGAAGGCTACTTCTACATTGTGGACCGCAAAAAAGATATGATCATCTCCAGCGGCTATAACATATACCCACGCGAAGTAGATGAAGTCCTCTACAAACATCCAAAAATTCAGGAAGCAGTAACCGTAGGCCTGCCCCATAAAACACGTGGTGAGATCATCAAAGTCTACATTGTGCTCAAGGAAGGACAATCCATGGACCGCGCAGAAATCATCTCTTACTGCCGTGAAAAACTTGCCGGATACAAAGTTCCCCGTAAAGTTGAATTCCGTAAAGAACTTCCCAAAACCATGGTCGGTAAGGTTCTGCGCCGCGCCCTGCGAGAGGAAGAAGAACAAAAGAAAAAGATGAAATAATTTATCTAAACATACCAGTAACTAAATCCTGCCTGTAGTATATACAGGCAGGATTTTTTGTCTCTGCAATTTGACAAGCATATACTTCGGGAGCATATTTACTAATAATTACAAGCAACTATATCAAAACTGACACAATTATTTTTTCATACACGAGGTATGCCATGCAGGAAGATATCAAGACCGTCACCATGCAGTCCGGAATTCCGGGAACAATCACCCTGCTGCAAAAAGGAGTGGTTATTCATGCCACTTCCGGTATGAGCATCCGAGATTTCATGGTCGAGACCATCGGGCTTGATCCTGATTATGCTGAAACAAGAGTGCGTGCCATTTTCGTGAACGGTTCCCCGGTAGATGATATTGACGGTGTAAAGATCAATGACGGCGACGAGGTGTCCCTTTCGGGCGCACTACCCGGCATCAGCGGAATTGCAATGTGCCGCGATACACCCATCGGCGCGTTCCGCTCCGATATCAGCGCGAAAGCATCAGACGCAACCAGTACCGGGGACGCAAAGATTTACCTTAAACTGTTCAATCTAATCGCGCAGGAGGCAGGAAAAACACTGCTCCGAAAAGGCGTGACTGCCCAGGCTGAAGACGTACGGACCTACTTGAAAGAAGGTGCGCCGGATGACTTGCCTAAAGAGGGGCCGATATTACTGAAAATTTAAATAATAAAAAAACCGCATTCTGAATAGAATGCGGTTTTTATTATCTTTCATTTTACTGGATCACCAGGCTTTACTCAAGCCCCAGCATCTCCATCATGGCTTCTTTCATGCCCTGAATATCGATACCGAGTTCATTGCGTAACTCCTGCTGCGTGCCGTGCTCGATGAACTCATCAGGAATACCGAGACGCTTGATTTCATGTCCGTCGATAGCGTTGTTATCTACCAGCATCTCGACCACTGCGGAGCTGAATCCACCGGCCTTGGCGTTTTCTTCCACAATGAGTATCTTCTTGAACCTTGCAGCCAGTTCCAGAATCTCTTTTTCCGGCAGGGGCTTGATGAAACGGGCATTGAAGACCGCAACGGCTTTGCCGTATTTCTCATCAATCTCTTCCACAGCTTCAACTGCGGGCCAGACTCTTGAACCGACAGTGATAACCACACCATCGAAACCGTCGCGCAGCAGCTCCCCTTTACCGATTTCAAGGGTGCTGGGCATTTCTTCCAGTATCGCACCGATACCGACACCGCGCGGATAACGAACCGCCGCAGGACCATCAAAATCAATGGCTGTCCTGACCATGCGGGAAAGCTCGGCCTCGTCCTTGGGAGCCATGAAAATCAGGTTCGGAATATGACGCATGAAGGACATGTCGAACACGCCGTGATGGGTGGCGCCATCAGCACCTACCAGCCCGCCGCGATCGAGGAAAAAATTCACATTCAGGTTCTGCAGACAGACATCATGCACGACCTGATCGTAGGAACGCTGCAGGAATGTGGAGTAAATAGCCACCGCAGGCTTGAAGCCCATGGTTGCCAGTCCGGCGGCAAAGGTCACCGCATGCTGCTCACAGATACCTACATCCACGAAACGGTCCGGGAACTGTTCACGAAAGGTGTCGGTTCCGGTTCCTTCAGGCATAGCGGCGGTAATAGCGACAATCTTCTCGTCCTTTTCCGCCAGCTTACAGAGGGTACTGCCGAAAACTTCTGTGTATGAAGGCAGACCTCCCTTAAATTTCTTTGCACGCCCGGTTTCCGGCTCAAAACTGCCCACACCATGAAAATAAGTGGGGTTATCTTCTGCCGGGGTATAGCCCTTGCCCTTGGTAGTCAGCACATGGACCAGTACCGGACCGTCCATCTTTTTGACCTGCTCCAGAACATCGACCAGCTCCTCAAGATTGTGACCGTCAATGGGACCAAGATAGGTAAAATCAAGGGCTTCAAACAACATTCCCGGAGTGAAAAAACTTTTAAAAGAGTCTTCACCGCGTTTGGCGTACATGGCAAGGTCATCACCGATCTTGGGAATCTGCTTCAAAACGGATTCAAAATCTTTCTTGAAGCGGTTCATGACCGGGTGTGATAGTTTACGGCTCAGGAATGCGGAAAGCGCACCGACATTGGTGGAGATGGACATCTCATTGTCATTGAGGATGACCACCATCTTTCGCTTCATGCCGCCTGCCTGATTGAGACCTTCAAAGGCCTCACCTGCGGTCATGGAGCCGTCACCGATCACTGCAACACAGTTGCGGTTTTCACCTTCAAGATCGCTGGCAACAGCCATTCCCAATGCAGCGGAAATGGATGTGCTGGAGTGCCCTACGCCGAAATGGTCATAAGGGCTTTCAGCCATGCGCGGAAATCCGCTGATGCCGTCTTTCTGGCGCAGGGTATGAAAATTATCATAGCGTCCGGTCAGAATTTTATGGGCATAAGCCTGATGGCCCACGTCCCAGACCAGACGGTCCCGGTCAAGATCAAAACACTTGAACAGGGCGAGGGTCAGTTCAATAACGCCGAGAGAAGGAGCAAGATGCCCGCCACCTATGGAAACAGTATTTATTATGCACTGGCGCAGTTCATCAGCCAACTGGGTAAGCTGTTCATCACTCAGTTCGCGGACCTGTGCAGGATTTTTTATAGTCTGTAGAAGCGCGTAGTTGCCGCACCCACAGGAATCATCATTGTTGCTCATATTCCAAAGAACCTCACCACTGGTTTCAATCTATGTAAATTTCAAGCAGCTTAGCAGCAAAAGTCCCAACTCCCTGAGAGAAATGCTGCCGGGCGCATACTGCTTAACACTGTTAACTAAGCAATGTATAAAAATCGTATCCGTTCCGGGAGTGCTAAAAATCTAGTAAACCCGGTCCACTATGTAACGGGCCAGTTCTGCGAGGAACTCGGCCTCTTCTCCGGAGTACGGGGAAAGCAGCTCAACGGCCTCATCAATATATTTACTGGCCAGCGCTTTACTTTCCTCAAGTCCGATCAGACTGGGGTAAGTGGATTTACCCTGCTCAATGTCACTACCGACAGGCTTACCAAGAGTGGCTTCGTCACCGACAACATCCAGAACATCATCTACGATCTGAAATGCTACGCCGATGAGCCTTCCGTATTCCTCAGCCCTTCTGACATCATCTTCTGTCGCCTCTGCTCCTTTAGCCAGAATTGCGCCTGATTTACAAGCAGAAAGAATAAGAGCTCCTGTTTTCATGGAATGCATGATCTTGAGTTCGTCGAGAGTCACTCCTTCACGGCCTGTGTAGCTCATATCCACAACCTGTCCGCCGACCATGCCTGCGCAGCCTGCTGATTTAGCCATAAGCGCGATAGCTTCAATCACGTGCTCGGCGGGAGCATCTGCCTTGGCCATGAAACCGAAAGCTTCAGTGAGCAGTCCGTCCCCGGCCAGAATGGCGGTTGCTTCGTCAAACTGCTTGTGGTTTGAAGGCTTGCCGCGACGCAGATCGTCGTCGTCCATGGCCGGAAGATCGTCATGGATCAGCGAATAGGTATGGATCATCTCAAGGCTGGCAGCAAAGGGCATAACTGCTTCTTTGCTTACGCCGAGCATCTTGGCCCAGACCAGCACCAGCACCGGACGAAGGCGCTTGCCTCCGGCCATCAGGCTGTATTCCATGGATTCCAGAAGGTTTTCAGGAATCCCCATATCCTTAAGACATTCACCCAGATATTTTTCAACATCCGCAGCATGCACTGCGAGTTTTTCTTTAACTGTCATCCGCTATATCCTCTTCTGTATCAACGTCAAAGCTTTCTACTTCGCCGTCAGTAACTATTTTCACTTCGTTCCGGGCCTTTTCCAACTGTGTTGCGCATTCCTTGGAAAGAGCCTGCCCTTCTTTAAAAAGAGCAACGCCATCCTCAAGGGGCAGGTCTCCCTTTTCAAGGGCTGCAACAATCGCCTTCAAGCGGTCCAGACGCTCTTCAAATGTTTTATTTTTTGCCATGTAAAGAAATTATTTAATACCGAGAAGTTGATCGGTTGTTTTGTACATTACGTAATTGGGGTCCACCAGTTTGCCCTGCACAGATACACTCATGTGCAGGTGAGGACCGGTCACCCTTCCGGTTGAACCGATGCCGCCGAGAAGCTGCCCACGTTCAACCATGTCGCCTTCCTTAACATCTATCCGGGAAAGATGGAAATACATAGTGACCACTCCGTTGCCGTGATCCACATAAATAGAATTTCCGGCGTAGTAGTGACTACCGACCAGAACAACTTTACCGTCGGCCATGGCCTTTACGGAAGTTCCTTTAGCACCCCGGAAATCAAGCCCCCGGTGCGGATTCTTGGGTTTACCGTTCAGGATACGCTGTGCACCATAAGGGCTGGACTGCGAACCCTTTGTTGGGCGGTCGAAAGGAACATACCACTTGCGGTCCGCGCTCATGGTTTCCTTGGCAACTTTAACCTCTTTACGGTCCTGCGCGATCTTGTCGTAGACTTTCTGAGGCGGGGTAACCATTTTCTTGGGCAGAGTCAGCCGTTGAATTTTGTATTTCTTTTTATGGACCTTGACCGTACGCCCGAACTTTTTCTCTTTGCCCCCGGATACTGTTTTAATTACCAGCTTGTCCCGGCCAGGTTTATCAAAAAGAACATCAGTACCGAACATCGCCAGCGCGACAGAACGCCCTTTCCAATTCCTTACCTCAGGATTAACGCTTTTGCCCTTCCACTTAATCTCAACTGATTCAAGCGGCTTATCGGAGGTGACCCGGACCATAAACGGCTCACCGAGACCGACTTTTTTGGGGTAGGCCAAAAAAACTGAGGCCAGTGCGCTGGAAGCGCAGACCAGAAGTATCAACAGGGTCAGAAAAGCTATTCGGAATTGCCTATATCGGTTCATTTTCAATAATCTCCACAGTTTATTCAGATGTAACCCTTGCCCGGACCTCACCGGATTTCACCCTCACCCTAATGGCGTCACCGTCTGCAACTTCAGCAGGACTGCGCAGGAATGTACCGCTCTTTTCAACTGTTACGAGTGAATACCCCCGCTCCAACGGACTTTCCGGGTCCAGCATGCGCAATGAGGTGGACGCATTTTCAAATTCAGACCATTTATCTTTAAGAAAAATATCCGCAGCACGCTCAAGCCTGCTTTTCTGCCCGGCAAGTTCATGCTCCATGCGCGCTATCCTGTCTTCACCGAAAGCAAAGGACAAACGCCGAGAAAAAATATCAACGCTATCGCACTTAGCATCAACAAACTTCGCTGCCGAACGGTTCAACCGCTCCCCTTCCTCATCAAAAGAATACAGCAACCGTTCAATGCGCTGCGCCGGGGAAAGCCAGCTCAGCCCTTTCTGCAAAGTTTCCAGACGTGATTCACGCTGATTTAAAAAATTATCAAAGCTTCGTGTCAGAGCAGTATCCAGTTCATCCACGCTCTGCATAAGAATCTCGCGCCGGGGCCAGAGTTCCTGCGCCGCATGACTTGGTGTCGCCACCCGCTTATCGGCAACATAATCGGCAATTGAAACATCTACCTCATGCCCCACTCCGCAAACCACCGGAACAGTGGAACGGAACAGCGCGTCCGCCACCTGCTCGGTATTAAAGGCCCAAAGGTCTTCAAGTGATCCGCCGCCACGAATGAGCACGGTTACCTCGGCCCAGCCGTCATCACCCACGGCATCAAGAGCCTGCGCGATCTGCCCCGGTGCAATGTCGCCCTGCACAAGGGTAGGATAAATCCGTATTTCGGCCCCGGTTCCGCGTGCTTCAGCGATTTTCAGGAAATCCCGCACCGCCGCACCGGTGGGAGCGGTAACAACCGCCACCCGTTTCGGGGAACGGGGTATTTCCATTTTCCGGTCATCGTCAAAGTAACCTTTCTCAGCCAGCTTGCGCTTCATGGCCTCAAAGGCCAGCTTCAGATCACCGACGCCCTGCTCCTGCACCAGTTCGGCTACAAGCTGGTACACGCCGCGTGGCGGATAAACATTCATATGTCCGGCACAGAGAATCTCCATGCCGTCTTCAAGCTTAAGCGGACCGCCTGATTCAATCTCCCCGGTAAGCGGATTGATTGTTTCTTCGCCGGCTCCGCTGCCAACGCGCTGGTTACCTTTGAACCAGACCACAGAAAGACCCGCATCGCCGTCAGTGAGCGTAAAATAAATATGCCCGGATGCAGGCCGGGCTAAATTTGTAACCTGACCCCGCACCCAGATAAAAGGGAATTCCGTTTCCAGAACATCCTTAACGGCACGGGTGATGTCAGTTACTGAGAATATTTTCATACATGCCTTCGGCGACCCTGCCGGGGGCCTTAAACGTTTTAGTAAGGCTACGCCGTTTGATATATCAATTTATCGCTTTATCAAGCTGCAACGCGAAGCCCGATAAAAGGTTTTGAAAGGATGGGGTCTGGGGAAGGAAAACTTTTGCAAAAGTTCTCCTTCCCCAGCCGCCAGAGGTATTCTTAAGAAAGTCCCCATGACTGCCAGATTTCGGCACGCCATGTTTTGAAAGCTTCGGTGAAACCTTCGAGGGGAAGTTCGATTTTTTCGCCGGTCTTGCGGTTCTTGGCTTCCACAATACCGTTTTTGAGGCCCTTGCCGCCGATAACCAGCTGCATGGGGTAACCGATCAGGTCTGCATCAGCGAATTTTACGCCCGGACGTTCTTTACGATCGTCATAAGCAACGTCGATGCCCATTTCCATCAGTTCGCTATAAAGCTCTTCGGCCTTTTCATTGACTGCCGCGTCCTTGCCACCGAGGGAAATTACGCAGAGTTCGAAAGGTGCGATGGTCGGCGGGAAGATAGCACCGTTCTCGTCGTTGTTCTGCTCAATGGCGGAAGCAACAATACGGGAAACGCCGATACCGTAACAACCCATAACCATAGGCTGGGTCTTGCCGTTTTCATCAAGGAAGGTTGCTTCCATAGCCTTGGAGTATTTGGAACCGAGTTTGAAAACGTGTCCAACTTCAATACCCTTGGTGAACTCGATAGCTGCGCCGCACTCTGGGCAGGGATCAGCTTCGGTGATCACACGCAGGTCTGCGAACTGCTCGATCTTGCAGTCACGGCCGAGGGAAAGGTGTTTGATGTGGGTATCGCCCTTGTTTGCACCGGCAATCCAATCAGTAGCGGCAAGCAGTTCGTGGTCGGCGAAGATGCGCTCAACCTTGATGCCTACAGGTCCGGCAAATCCCACAGGTGCGCCGGTCCATTCCTTGACCTGCTCCTCGCTTGCCATTTCGATTTCGTTACCGCCGACGAGGTTGCGCAGCTTGACGTCGTTCAGTTCACGATCACCGCGAACAAGAGCAGCAACAGGCTCACCGTCAACAGTGAACAGCAGAGTCTTAACCAGCTTATCCTGACTTACGCCGAGGAATTCGCAGACTTCTTCGACGGTGTGCTTACCCGGGGTATCGACTTCTTCGATAGCGGGGCAATCCGCGTTGAGCATGGATTCTCCGGCGGGAGCTGCAACCTTTGCCTTTTCAAGGTTGGCTGCGTAACCGCACTTTTCGTCTTTGCAGACTGCGATGGTATCTTCACCGGTATCGGCAAGCACATGAAATTCGTGAGAAAAATCACCGCCGATAGCACCGGAGTCAGCCTGTACGGGGCGGAAGTTCAGCCCGATGCGGGAGAAAGCTTTTTTGTAAGCTTCAAACATGCCGCGATAGGATTCTTCTGCACCGGCTTCGTCTTTATCAAAAGAGTAAGCATCTTTCATGATGAACTCACGACCGCGCATCAGGCCGAAGCGGGGGCGGATTTCATCACGGAATTTGGTCTGAATCTGGTAGAGGTTCAGCGGAAGCTGCTTGTAGGATTTTACTTCACCGCGCACGAGGTCAGTAATAACTTCTTCGTGGGTAGGTCCAAGGCAGTAGTCACGGCCGTGGCGGTCTTTAACGCGCAGCAGTTCCTTGCCGTAGTAATCCCAACGTCCGGTCTCCTGCCAGAGGTCACCGGGCTGAACCATGGGCATGAGCACTTCCAATGCCCCCGCACGGTTCATTTCTTCACGAACGATAGCGGCAACCTTGTTCACGGATTTAAGGCCCAGCGGCAGGTAGTTGTAGATACCGCTGGTCAGCTTGCGGATCATACCAGCACGCATGAGCAGTTTGTGGGAGACTACTTCCGCTTCGGAAGGATCTTCTTTCAAAGTGGGAATATAGAAACGGCTTAAACGCATTTATTGTCCTCTCTTTTCTTTCAGGAATATTTCAATTTCTTTCATAAATTCAGGCAGCAGGTTCTCGTCACCCTTGACTTTACGGATGACTTCGCCCTTGCGAAAAATGATGCCCAGCCCCCGGCCCCCGGCAATGCCGATATCAGCTTCACGGGCTTCTCCGGGACCGTTTACCACGCAGCCCATGACCGCAACGGTGAAGCTTTCCTTCACGCCGCGCAGGTTCTCTTCAACCTTCTGGGCCAGATCGATAAGTTCAATCTCAGTACGTCCGCATGTCGGGCAGGAAACAATCTCGGGACCACGCTCACGCAGCCCCAGTGAACGCAGGATTTCCCATGCAACGCCGACTTCCGCCACCGGATCATGGGTCAGCGAAACACGCATGGTGTCACCCAGTCCTTCCCAGAACAGGATGCCCAGTCCCACGGAAGATTTCACCGCGCCGCGAACCAGAGTCCCGGCCTCGGTTATGCCGACATGCTGGGGATAATCAACTTTCTCGGAAAGCAGCTTGTAAGCGGCAATGGTGTTCAGCACCGATGAAGATTTGAGTGAAATCTTGGTGTTATAGAAATTTCTCTTTTCCAGCAGAGCCACGTGCTCCAGAGCACTTTCAACCATCGCTTCCGGGGTCGGACCGCCATACTTGGCAAGCAGGGATTTATCCAGAGAACCGCCGTTCACGCCGATACGGATCGGGACATTGCGCTCCTTGGCTGCTGCAACCACGGAATCGACCTTATCCTCACCGCCGATGTTACCGGGGTTGATGCGCAGGGCATCGATACCGGCTTCCATCGCCGCAAGAGCCAGACGATAATCAAAATGGATATCGGCAACCAGAGGAACCGGAGAACCTTTACGGATCTGCGACAGGGCCTTGGCGGCCTCTTCGTCCGGCACGGCAACGCGTACAATCTCGCATCCGGCCTCTGCCAGAGCATCAATCTGCGCACGGGTGGAAAGAGCATCACGGGTGTCGGTATTGCACATGGACTGAACCCTGATCGGATTGTCCCCGCCAATACCCACATCCCCGATGAACAGCTCACGGGTCTTTTTTCTATTGATCATTTTTCACCTGATGTATTCAGTTTGGCAGCTAATTCAAAAATAACGTGCGCGGTAGCATAGTATATATCGGTCCGATAGCCAAGGCTTGCCTCCGGCGGCACTACCGCGGGTCCCTCCGGAGGCTAAAACCCTTTTGCAAAAGAGTTTTAGTATCCCAAAACCTTCTATTTGCGCTTCGCGCTCGTTATTATCAGGATTTTGCGTACTAAAAACCGCGGTAGAGTTAATTTTCTATTTCACCCAATTAATTTCCGGGCAATCAGCGAAATGATTTTCCCCAAGAAATGAACCTGGAGTTTTGTTGAACAGGCGCGGATGGTAACTGGTCTTTTTCTGCTCTTCAGGTACGAATGCTGCGAATTCCTGTGCATCCTTACCCCAGAGCATCCACTTTGCGGAAGGATTCTTCTGGGCGGTGAACTGCAGAAGTGCACTGCTGAAATCACGCCAGATATCTGTATGACTGCCCGAATTATCAATCTGGCAGGTCAGAGCGGTATTCAAGAAAAGCACGCCCTCTTCTTCAAGATGACCGAAAAGTTTTTTCGGGGGCAGAACCGGAAATTTACCGGATTCGATATCTGTCCTGATCTTGGCGATACCTTCAACATCTTCAGCCTGCAGGTAATTTTTATGCAACAGCTTAAGAATATTAACCAAAGAAGCATTACGCTTCAGTTCTGACCATGTTTTGATATCGCCCACTTCAAAAGCACGCCCTGTCGCAACACCCATCTGAGGATAGGGGTCCTGCCCGAGAACGATCACCTTCATCTTTAAAAGGTCAGTCTGGCAAAAACGCAGTACTTTATCTGCATTGGGGGTAAAATCATTACCGATGGATGAGCTGATGCGGTCCAGTTCCATCATTCTGGGAAGGGTAAAAAATCCACGCCAAGAGTCATGGACATCATAACTTGATAAACAAAAATTAACTCTCATAATAAAACTCTCTTTATATTAAAAAATCCGTTCTCCTAATCAAAACAGAACGGCCTGAAAAACATCACGGCGAAACCCTAATAAAAGTTTTTGAAGAGTCCAGAGAAACTTTTTCCAAAAAGTTTCTCTGGCCGCCGGAGGCATATCCTTAAAAATATCCCATGGAAGTAAGCTGTTCCAGATTGCGTTCTTTTTCCGAATTACGGCCTTCACGTTCGGAGCTTTCGCCTTTGCTGGTGCAGGGCCGGCAGCCGAGTGAGCGATAACCTTGATCGTAGAGTTCACAATGCGGAATCTGATGCATGGTAATGAACGACCAGATATCCATCTCCGTCCATTCAAGGATCGGATTAAGCAGGGTATGGTCCGGGTCATCGCGCACTTCCATATATTTGCGCCCGGCCCGGCTGGGATGTTCATCTCGGCGGATTCCGGTGATCAGCAAATCTATTTCAAAATCTTCGATAGCCTTCTGCAGTGGCTTGATCTTGAGTTCGGCGCAACACGCAACCGGGTCCTCGGCAACAGGATAACTTGCGATATCAACGTTTGGTCGGATTACCTTTACGTCAACATCCCACTGCATGGCAATGCGGTCCCGGAAGCCCATGACTTCAGAAAATTTCACCCCGGTATCGATGGACACAGCCTGCGGAGCCAGAACCAGCGAAGCTTCCTTGCCCTTGTTCCTGAGCACTTCCCGCCACAGGGCCAGCACCACGGTGGAGTCCTTACCCCCGGTCCAAGCAACATAAATGTACTCCGGAGGATACATTTCCAACATGCCGGACATAAGCCCTGCGCTATGGGCGATTTTAGCGTCCAAAGGTGATGATTCGTTTATTTCTGTCAAAACGGCTCCTTCGTTCAAAGTGGTTCCCTTGTTGCCTGAAACGGGGCTTTTTGCAAGTCGGAGCCGACAATAATAAAAAGGCCGTGAAAAACAAAAGGCCCCCGCACTTTAAAATGCGGGGGCCTCGTTTTGTTCAAACAGTTCCTTAAGCAGACTAGTCGATTTTGTAGTCGATTTCAGCCAGCTGTTTGAGGAGCTTGTAACGCTGGCGACAATCCTTTTCGATGCCGGCACGCATGGTCTTGGATGCTTCAGGCATCATGCGCTCAAGCATTGCATAGCGGTTTTCGCCGGAGAGGAATTCCTGCAGGGTTCCGTCAGGTTCTTTGTATTCAACAACCAGCGGATTCTCACCGTTTTCTTCGCGACGGGGGTCAAAGCGGTAAAGCGGCCAGTAACCGGATTCAACAGCGAGCTTACCTTCGAGCTGGGTTTTACCCATACCCTTGCGGATACCCTGGTTGATGCACGGTGCGTAAGCAATGATCAGGGAAGGTCCGGGGTAGGCTTCAGCTTCCATGAATGCTTTCATGACCTGATTCTTGTTTGCGCCCATGGAGATGGAGGCAACGTAAACGTAGCCATAGCTCATCATCATGCGGCCAAGATCTTTCTTGGAAGTGTGTTTACCTGCTGCTGCGAACTTGGCAATAGAACCGAGCGGAGTTGCTTTGGAAGCCTGACCACCGGTATTGGAGTAAACTTCGGTATCCATAACGAGAATGTTGATGTCCTTACCGGAAGCGAGAACGTGGTCAACACCGCCGAAACCGATATCGTAGGCCCAACCGTCACCGCCGAAGCACCATACGGACTTCTTGGTGAAGATGTCTTCCTGCTCTTCGATTTCGAGGAGCAGTTCGTAGTGGTCAGCTTCAACAGCAAGGAGTTCACGCAGCTGGTCGCCGAATTCAAGGGACTTGGCAGCGTCATCCTTGTTTTCAATCCAGCCTTTAAGTGCTGCTTTAAGTTCGTCTGTGATGTCCAGCTCAAGAGCCTGTTCCATCTGCTGCTTCAGACGGTCACGACGGTTGGAAATAGCCATTTCCATACCGAATCCGTATTCAGCGGCATCTTCGAACAGGGAGTTACCCCATGCAGGACCGTGACCTTCGAGGTTCTCGCAGTAAGGAGTGGAAGGTGCGGATGCGCCCCAGATGGAGGAACAACCGGTGGCGTTGGCAATAATCATGCGTTCGCCGAAGAGCTGGGTAAGCACTTTAACGTAAGGAGTTTCACCGCAACCGGCACATGCGCCGGAGAATTCCATCAGGGACTGCTGGAACTGGCTGCCCTTTACGCTGGTGCGGGGCAGGATGCGATCCTTGAAGGATACGATTTCAGAGAAGTCGTAGTTGGGAACTTCTTTTTCGGTCTGGGTTGCCAGAGGCTTCATGACCAGGGCTTTTTCCTTGGCCGGGCAGATATCGGCGCAGTTTCCACAACCCTGACAATCAAGGGTGTTCACCTGCATACGGTACTTGAATCCTTCCATGCCTTTGCCTTTGGCGTCCATGGTTTCAAAGGACTCAGGTGCAATCTTCATTTCTTCTTCATCTACGAGAACGGGGCGCAGGGCACTGTGCGGGCAGACAAAAGAACACTGGTTGCACTGGATGCAGTTGTCCATGATCCATTCGGGAACCATGATTGCAACACCGCGTTTTTCAAAACGGGAAGTACCCATGGGGAAACGTCCGTCAGGAGAGAAAGCACTGACCGGAAGGTCATCACCCTTCTGGGCAAGAATGGGCTTGACTACATCGGTGATGAATTCAGGCTCGAGAGACTCGATAGCTTCTTCATCTTCAGCAGTGGCCCAGCTTTCAGGATATTTAATTTCAATCAGATTCGCTTCGGCCTGATCAACTGCAGCGTTGTTCATGTTGACGATTTTCTCGCCTTTCTTGCCGTAAGCGCTCTGGATGGATTCTTTGAGATACTTAACTGCATCTTCAAAAGGAATAACGTTTGCCAGCTTGAAGAAAGCGGTCTGCATAACCATGTTGATGCGGCCGCCAAGCCCTACTTCACCGGCAATCTTAACACCGTCGATAACATAGAACTTGAGATTGTTCTGTGCAATCTTGCGACGCAGTTTTGCGGGAAGTTCAGCTTCCAGCTCTTCAAGCCCCATGCTGGTGTTCAGCAGGAAAGTACCGCCTTCACGGATACCGTCCAGCAGATCATAAAGCTTTACGTAACTGGGGTTGTGGCAAGCAATAAAGTCTGCAATTTCAACAAGATAGGTGGACTTGATCGGACTTTTACCGAAACGCAGATGGGATACGGTGATACCGCCGGACTTCTTGGAGTCGTAAGCAAAGTACCCCTGTGCGTACATGTCGGTTTTGTCACCGATAATTTTAATGGCCTGCTTGTTAGCGCCGACAGTACCGTCGGAACCGAGTCCCCAGAACTTACACTGAACAGTTCCTTCAGGGGTGGTATCGATACTTTCACCTACTTCAAGGGAGAGACGGGTAACATCGTCGTTGATACCTACGGTGAAGTGATGTCTGGGAGCCAGAGACTTCATGTTGTCGTAGATAGCCTTGATCATTGCAGGAGTGAATTCCTTGGAACCGAGGCCGTAACGTCCTGCGTAAACGGGCAGGTCGATATTCATTTCTTTCAGAGCTGTGCAGACATCGAGGTACAGGGGATCGCCGATTGCGCCGCCTTCTTTGGTACGATCCAGAACGGTAATCTGCTGGCAGGTTGCAGGGATTGCGCGACCAAGGTGCTCGATGGAGAAAGGACGGAAAAGGCGAACTTTTACCAGACCGACTTTCTGACCTTCAGCAACAAGCTTCTCAATGGTTTCTTCGATTGCTTCACAACCGGAACCCATTGCAACGATGATGTCCTCAGCTTCAGGGTCACCCACGTAATCGAAAAGTTTGTATTCACGGCCGGTGATTTCCTTGACCTTGGCCATGGCATCTTCAACATAACCGGGAACAGCGTCGCGGTAGGGGTTGATAGCTTCAGTGGCCTGGAAATAGATGTCCGGGTTCTGTGCAGTACCGCGTGTATGCGGATGTTCAGGGTTCAAAGCACGATCTCGGAAGTCACGGACTTTATCCCAGTTCAGGGCAGCAGCCATTTCTTCATAGTCGATCAGCTCAATCTTCTGGACTTCGTGGGAAGTTCTGAACCCGTCGAAAAAGTGTACGAAAGGAATACTGGATTCAACAGTCGCCAGATGGGAAACAAGGGCGAGGTCGAGTGCTTCCTGTACGGAGTTGGAAGCCAGCATTGCAAATCCGGTCTGACGACAGGCCATTACGTCCTGGTGGTCACCGAAAATAGAAAGAGCCTGCCCGGCAAGGGCACGGGCGGAAACATGAAAGACGGTGGGCAGCAGTTCACCCGCAATCTTATACATGTTGGGGATCATCAACAGAAGACCCTGCGATGCCGTAAAGGTGCAGGAAAGGTTACCTGCGGCAAGTGCACCGTGCAGTGCTCCTGCAGCACCTGCTTCAGACTGAAGCTCGCGAACTTCCATGGTGGTGTCGAAAATATTTTTCACACCCTGAACAGCCCACTCGTCAGCCAGTTCGGCCATGGGGGAAGAAGGGGTAATGGGATAGATGGCGGCAGTTTCGCACATAGCGTAAGCTACATATGAAGCAGCCTGGTTGCCATCCATGGTTTTCATTTTTTTTGCCATTCTTAAAATCTCCGTGTCTTTATGGTTGGGAAGGCGTGCGCCGAAAAGTGTACCACACTACCCTACGCGTTGCCTACCCGTATTTGACAGCTTCAAGGCTAAATTATGCAAAAAATTGATCACCCGTTCAAACTGCCTCATAAAAAAAATGCTTCCAAGAATTACATTCGGATGCAAAACGGATATAATTCTTGGAAGCGTGTTCAGTTAAAATAAAGATAATTTCAAATTATCTTCTTACAGAAATCACTTATTTTCCTGTGCCTTCTGCGCGATTGCCTGAATAGCTGTAATCGCCACAGTGTTGACAACATCACGCACGGTGCAGCCGCGGCTCAGGTCATTGACCGGTTTTTTCAACCCCTGCAGAACTGGCCCGATAGCAACAGATTCCGGCTGCGAACGCTGTACGGCCTTGTAGGTGTTGTTCCCGGTGTTCAGGTCAGGGAAGATGAGTACTGTAGCCTGTCCGGCAACTTCGCTGTCCGGCATAAGTTCGGCGGCAACATCCTTATCTACTGCGGCATCAAACTGCAGCGGCCCTTCCACCGCAATTTCAGGGGCCATATCGCGCACCAATCTGGTCGCTTCCTTAACTTTATCCACAGACAGCCCTTTGCCGGACTCCCCTGTAGAATAGGAAAGCATAGCCACTCGCGGCTCAATACCGAAAATCTCAGCTGTATGTGCGGAGCTTATAGCGATTTCAGCCAGCTCCTGCGCATTGGGATTGGGGTTCACCGCACAATCTCCGTAAGCCATAACCCGGTCGTTCTGGCACATAAGGAAGACACTGGATACAATGGAAAATCCGGGCTTGGTCTTGATGAACTCAAAAGCCGGGCGGATGGTCTGGGCGGTGGTGGTGATGGAACCGGAAACCATGCCGTCGGCGACCCCGGTGTAGACCATCATGGTTCCGAAATAAGTAGGATCGCTCATACGGTCACGGGCGTCATCCTTCACGATACATTTGTGTTTACGCAGCTCGAAATACACCTCAACAAAACGGTCAAAATGTTCCGATTTAACAGGATCAACAACATTAATACCATTCAGGCTGATTCCGATGGCAGAAGCAGTATTGCGCACTTCCTCCTCATTGCCGAGCAGGGTCAGGTTCACAACATCACGGCGGCGCAGGATATCCGCCGCACGCAGGATACGCTCTTCCTTACCTTCAGGCAGGACGATATGCTGCTTATCCTCACGAGCCTTGTGCAACAGGGTATGTTCAAACATATACGGAGTAATTCGGGAGGAGCGGCTGGAAACCAGTTTTTCCTGCAATTCATGAGAATCCACACAGGTTTCAAAAAGCCCCATTGCCGAAAGCACCTTGGCCTGATTCTCGGGATCAATTTTACCATGCAGCCCGCGCAAGATCTGGGCTGTTTTATAAGTATGCCCCGGCGCAACCAGAATAGGCAACGGAACACCTTTCCATCCTTCAATTAAGTGATGAACGGTCATGGCCGGGCGAATGCCCCCGGTGAGTAAAATTCCTGAGACATTGGGATATGAATCTGAAAGTCGCGAGGAAAGGCTGGCAAGTATTATATCCGACCTGTCGCCGGGAGTAATAATCAGGCTGCCGTCATTGACATATTTCAGGAAATTCTCAATCTGCATGGCTGCGACCACGTAGTTGTCAATGGGAGTATCCAGACGGTCGCGCCCGTAAAGCACATTACAGCCCAGCCATTTGACGACATCATTCATGGTCGGATTACCCAGACGTTTATCATCCGGCAGGACATAAACCAACGGGCTGCTCTCGCTCTTCAGGCAGCCGCGCAACCGCTCGGCAAGATCCGGTGAAAACTCCTTGGAGGCCCGGTTGATCATCACCGAAATGACATCAAGTCCTTTCTCCTCGAACATGGCTACGGTACGGTTGGCGAGATCGCAGATTTCATCTTCGTAACTGTCCATGGCATTGAGCACCGCCAACACCGGGCAGCCGAGGTTACTAGCTACATCAAGGTTGATTTCAAATTCCACAGCAGCTTCGCCGCCAAGGTAGTCCGTACCTTCGCAGAGTACGAAATCGTAATTCCCCTCCAGATCCTTGAAACGCTCAAGGATATTTTCCATCAGCAGAGAATGCTTGCCGTCGTTGAGCAGGCGCGTCGCCTCACTCTGTGTGTAGGCATAGGTGGTTTCATACTCCTGCGGGAGTTTAAAATGACGCAGGATAAGATCGATATCGTGGTCCCGGTCCCGAAAATTATCGTGAATGATAGGTCTAAAAACAGCCACTTTGCGCAGATGAGTCAGAAGCAGCTGCATCACCCCCAGGACGATGGCTGATTTTCCGCTCCGGGCCTCTGTTGCCGCAATGTACAAGCTCTTTGACATTCTTTCTCCTGAATTCAGTTACTGCGTGGGAATCTAGCAATACCAAATCTTTTATTTTTAATCACGTCAATGAGGTCACGGAAAAAAGAACGACTTCAATGGAACCCTGTAGGCCCAATAGTTTGGAGACACCCGGCAGCGGCAACTAAAGGGGAGGTGCTGATGAGGTCCGCCATGCTGCCTTGAATCCTGTGCTGCAATGCGACTTGCAGCACTAAAGAGACGAACAGATAGTAGCCCTGCCGGGGGGATGTTTGCGGAACATCCGGTGTCTCCAGGTCCGTTTTTCGGACGCAAAGATGGAACCCGCAATCACACGATTGCAGAAAAATTTTATAATAAATTCAGATTTTAATTGTTGTTAAGAAATAAGTTTCCGGGCGTGGCCAAGCGCCCGGAAACTATAGGGAGTATTACTTAGGCATAACTGCCCAGTCGGGGAGCACAGTTAAATCAATGCCCCAAAGCACCGGCAGCAGGTAGACCACGGAGATGGTGATCAAAACCGCGCCGATCATATTCAGCCAGAAACCTGCCGAGGCCATCTGTTTGATGGTCACACAGCCGGAGCCGAATACAACCGCGTTGGGAGGGGTAGCAACCGGGAGCATGAAAGCAAAGGATGCTGCCACACAGGCACCAACGATGGTAGCAAAGGGGTGAACGCCCATGGCGATTGCAGCACTACCCATGATGGGTACGAGCAGAGTCGCGGTGGCGGTGTTGGAAGTGATTTCAGTCAGGAAGATGGTAATCAGAACCACGATGGCTACGAAAGCAAGGATGCTCAGACCGTCCAGCATGGTCAGTCTGGATGCGATAAAAGTTGCCAGACCGGTTTTGGAAAAACCGTTAGCGATAGCCAGACCACCACCGAAGAGCAGGATTACATCCCAGGGAATCTTAACTGCGGTTTTCCAATCCAGCAGGAATTCACCTTTCTTGAAGTTTGTGGGGATAGCAAAAAGAATCAAAGCACCGAGGATACCGATAGTTGCATCATGAACAAAGCCGAAGTTGGGCCAGAGTTCTTTAACGAAGACCATTTTCTTCAGAAAGCCGCGAGACAACCAGAAAGCCGCTACGAAACAACCGACAATAACGATATATTTTTCTTCTTTGGACATAGGTCCAAGAGCAGCGATTTCTTTATCGATAATGGCTTCACCACCGGCAAGTTCCAGACCTTTGGACGGGAACAGAACCTTAGTCAGAATCCACCAGGAAACACCAATCATGAATGTGGCAAGAGGAACACCGTACAACATCCACTGGCCGAAGCCGATCTGTACGCCGTACATTTTATCAACCATACCGACCATAACTGTGTTCGGAGGAGTACCGATGATAGTACCGACACCACCCATGGAAGCAGCATAGGCGATACCGAGCATCAGACATTTACCGAAGTTCGATTCAGGTCCGGCATGAGCACAGGCCCGCAATGTCTTGGAATCAAAACCGGTTGCTTGCTGGATAACAGCAAGACCGATAGGAACCATCATCATGGTTGTTGCGGTGTTGGAAACCCACATGGAAAGAAAACCGGTAGCAATCATAAAACCGAGGATCATCCGGTTCGGACTGGTACCAACGGTTTTAATGGTGTGCAGGGCAATACGTCGGTGCAGGTTCCATCTTTCCATGGTCACAGCCAGAAAAAATCCGCCCATGAACAGGTAGATGAGATGGTTTGCATAAGGGGCACATGCCGCTTTGGATTTCATTACACCCAAAAGCGGAAAGAGTGCGATAGGCATCAGGGAAGTTGCGGGAATGGGGATTGCTTCGGTAATCCACCAGATTGCCATCAGGGCAGTTACCGCCGCCACCTTCCATGCCGCAGGTTCCATTCCTGAAGGGGCGGGCATTATTAACATGAGAAGAAAAACTATCGGTCCTACAAAAAAACCGATTCTACGACCGTTACCACTATCTTGTTGATCGCTCATAGTCCCTCACTTGAGCTTATGGCAGGCCATACCGGAAAAAAGGATATTACCGCCCCGCTATGCGGGTTGTCAGCGCAGTTCATACCATTCTGCCAGAATCCGGACAGACTGCCGAGACTTTACATACAGGACCTCACCACCAGTTTTGTACCCTCCCGGCCCGGAAAGACCGGGAGGGGATAATTCACTTAATTCAACGATGTTGCCGACTATAGCCGACGAAGCCTAATAAAAATATTTAAGCCGCCGGAGGCAAAATCAATTCATTTTTCAAAGCGCCAAGCGCATCAAAATTAGAAATCGAGATTGTAGGATTTGATGAAGTCTCCAACACGTTCTCTGGAAGCAGCCAGACGTTCGCGCAGTTCTTTCTTGTATTCTTCAATGTCGATTTTCTTACGTGCAACACCGGTATCCATAGCAGCCTGTGCAACAGCAGCGGATTCCCATTCGATCAGACGCAGGTCGAGCGGTTTGGGAATAATGTAATCAATGCCGAATTCAAGCTTATCCACACCATAAGCTTCGCAGACGTAATCCGGAGCCGGTTCTTTTGCCAGAGCTGCAAGAGCTGTTGCTGCAGCAATCTTCATTTCTTCATTGATGGCACTTGCGTTTACATCAAGTGCACCGCGGAAGATAAAGGGAAAACCAAGAACGTTGTTAACCTGGTTAGGGAAATCAGAACGTCCGGTACCCATGATTGCGTCAGGGCGGGCTTCCTTGGCATCAGTATAGGAGATTTCAGGATCGGGGTTCGCGCATGCGAAGATGATCGGAGAATCAGCCATGGATTTAACCATTTCCTTGGTTACCATTCCCTTTACGGAAAGACCGAGGAAGAGGTCAGCACCATCCATTGCGTCTGCAAGGTCTTTATATTCCTTGTCAGTTGCAAACTGAAGCTTCTGCTCATTCAGACCTTCACGACTCTTGTTAATGTGACCACGAGAGTCGAACATGGCAACATTTTCACGCTTGATACCCAGAGCCATATAGAAGTTGGTGCAAGCGATAGCCGCAGCACCTGCGCCGGAAACGACCAGACGCATATCTTCGATTTTCTTACCGGTGATTTCAGCAGCGTTGATCAAGCCTGCACCGGAAATAATCGCGGTACCATGCTGGTCATCGTGGAAGACCGGGATATTCATTTCTTTTTTAAGCTTCTCTTCAATGTAGAAGCATTCAGGAGCCTTGATATCTTCGAGGTTGATACCACCGAAGGTAGGCTCAAGGGCTTTTACGATATTACAAAGCTCATCAGGATCAGTAACGTCAAGGTTGATGTCGTAAACGTCAACGTCTGCGAAAACCTTGAAGAGAACGCCCTTACCTTCCATAACCGGCTTACCCGCTTCAGGACCGATATTACCGAGACCCAGAACAGCAGTACCGTTGGAAACAACCGCAACAAGGTTTCCGCGACCGGTGTAGAGATAGGATTTCTCCTTATCTTCGGCGATTTCCTTGCAGGATTCGGCAACACCGGGGCTGTAAGCCATGGAAAGGTCTTTCTGGGTATTGCAAGGTTTTACGGGAACGACTTCCACTTTACCTCTTCTACCTTTGGAATGATAATCGAGAGCTTCCTGTTTAGTGAAAAGAGCCATAAGTATTCTCCTTAATTAGTCGGTTGCAAATTCCGACGTTTACTCGAGACCAGCCGCCTTACGATCGGGGACGGCGTACAATTCGCCACCGTGGGAATCATTGATGACCAGCAGAGGAAAATCCTCAACAGTCAATTCCCGGATGGCTTCGGGACCAAGTTCATCAAAGGCGATAACTTTCGCTTCCTTGATGCACATGGAAAGCAGAGCACCAGCACCACCGGTTGCTCCGAAATAAACAGCTTTATAATCTTTCAGGGCCTGCTTGACCTCATCATTACGCTTCCCTTTGCCGATGCTGGCCTTCTGGCCGAGGCTGTGCAGGCGGGGTGCGTAAGTGTCCATACGGTAGCTGGTGGTCGGACCGGCAGAACCGATGGGCCTACCCGGAGGAGCCGGACTGGGGCCGACGTAGTAGACAACTGAACCTTTCAGGTCGAAAGGAAGTTCCTTGCCTTCGTCGAGCAGGTCGCAAAGTCTTTTATGGGCAGCATCGCGCGCGGTATAAATGGTTCCGGTCAGTTTGACAACATCCCCGGCCTTGAGCTGGACCAGATCTTCATCAGTCAGCGGAGTATTCAGCTTGTATTCAGCCATTAGAGCACAACCTCCTCGTGCCTTGAAGAATGGCACTGGATGTTCACCGCCAGCGGCAGGGACGCAATATGGCAGGGGCGCATTTCGATTTTCACATCAAATACAGTAGTCTTGCCGCCCAGTCCCATGGGGCCGATGCCGAGCTTGTTGATCTCTTCCATGAGTTCGGCTTCCATCTTGCCGATTTCCGGATCGGGATGAGGCTCGCCAACTTTGCGCATCAGGGACTTTTTAGCCAACAGCGCGGAATATTCAAAAGTTCCGCCAACGCCGATTCCGACCATGGTCGGGGGGCAGGGGTTGGGTCCGGCTTCAGCTACGCGTTCGATGACGAATTTCTTTATGCCTTCCCAGCCCTGTGCGGGGGCAAGCATGGTCACGCGGCTCATATTCTCGGAACCGCCTCCCTTGGCCATAAAGGTAATTTTGATCTTGTCACCGGGGACGATATCAAAATGGATAATGGCGGGAGTGTTATCCTTGGTATTGGCACGGGTCAGGGGATCACACGCGGACTTGCGCAGGAACCCTTCATCATAACCCTTGCGGGTGCCTTCGTTGATGGCTTCGCGGATGTTCATGCCTTCCACGCGAACGTCTTCACCCATTTCAACGATGAATACGGCCAGTCCGGTGTCCTGACAGAGAGGCAGGCCGGATTCTGCAGCCAGTTCCCAGTTTTCCTTAATCTGGCGAAAAACTTCCTTGGCTGCCGGGGAATCCTCGGCGGCGGCGCATTCGTTAAAACGTTTTTTCACGTCTTCGGGCAGGTAGCGGTTTGCGCTCACGCACATTTTCGCCACAGCATCGATAACCTGTTCAGCTTTAATGGTACGCATAGGTTACTTCCTGAATATTTCCTTGATTGCGGTGATACCCATCTTGCGGCGCAGGAAACCGAGCTGGTTCTGCAGCGGCAGATTCTTGGGGCAGACATCTTCGCAGCCGAGCAGGCCCATGCAACCGAAGATACCTTCATCATTACCGATAATCTCAAAGTAATCGCGGTCAGTACGCTGGTCGCGGGGGTCGACAACGAAGCGGGCAACGCGGTTAAGCGCAGCAGCACCTAGGAAGTCGTCACGCAGGCGGGCAGTACCGCAGGCAGCAACACAGCAACCGCATTCAATGCAGCGTTCCAGTTCGTAAATCTGCTCGGCAACCTCGTTCTCCATGCGCTCTTCAATTGCATTTGGATCAAAGGTTTTGTTGGTATGAATCCATGATTCAGTAGACTGGTACATTTCACGGAACCAGATACCGGTATCAACGGAAAGGTCGCCGATCAATTTGTATACCGGCAGGGGCAGCAGGGTAATCTGTGCCGGCAGGTCCACGGTCTTGGTCTGACAGGCCAGGCGAGGCTTGCCGTTGACGACCATGGCGCAGGCGCCACAGATACCAGCGCGGCAGCAGAAGTCAAAAATCAGGCCGGGGTCCTGTTCTTCGCGCAGACGGTTCAGCGCGATGAACAGGGTCATGTTCTCGGTTTCATCCAGCACAAAGGTCTGCATGTGCGGAACCGACCCCTTATCCTGAGGATTGTAGCGGAATATATCAAATTCGAGTTGTCTGCTCATTTTAATATCCTTGTCAGGGGTTATTTCTTGATCATTTTGGCTTCAATCTCGGCCTTGTCGGCTTCGATGATGGAACCGCCGCCGTAACCACGGTCTCCCGGAGGAATTTCATATCCGGGGGTAGCTTCTTCGTACTTGAGCTCCGGCATATCCGCTCCTTCGCGCCAATAAGCCAGAGTTCTGTTCAGCCATTCCTTATCATTACGAGCAGTGTAGTCCTCACGGTTATGGGAACCACGGCTTTCAGTACGTTCCAACGCAGCCTTTGCGATACACAAGCCCAGTTTGACCTGACCTTCGATTTTAAGGGCCGCAGCCAGTTCATGGTTGGCGCCCAGTCCGTCAGAAACAAGGCCGACCTTACGGGCTTTATCAAGAGTACCCTGAAGGGTTTCAATACATTTTTTAAGTCCGGCATCGTTTCTGAATACAAAACAACCTTCCATGAGGGCGTCCTGCATTTCTTCACGAACCTTGTAGACATTTTCCTTGCCGTTGGTCCCTCTGCGCAGATTCTCAATACGATCCTGCTGCTTACGCACTGCGTCTGCAACAACAGAAGTCTTGAAATCTGTCTCGTATCCTTTAAGGAACTCGACAATCTTGGACCCGATGATACCACCGGCAACAACTGTTTCAGCAAGAGAGTTACCGCCGAGACGGTTGAAGCCGTGCATATCCCAGCATGCAGCTTCCCCTGCAGAGAAGAGTCCCTTCATGCCGTAGACCGCACCGTCTTTATTGGTACGAACACCGGCCATGGTGTAGTGCTGGGTCGGACGGACCGGGATAAGCTGTTTACGGGGATCAACATTGAGGAAGTGATGACAGATTTCATCAACTTCACGCAGTTTAGTGGAAATGTGCTGGTCACCGAGGTGACGGATATCCAGCCAAAGGTGTTCGCCATAAGCGGACTTAACGCCCTTGCCCTGACGCATGTGATGGGTCATCCAGCGGGAAACAACGTCACGGGAGGCCAGCTCGGCCTTTTCCGGTTCATAGATGTTCATAAACCGCTCTTCGTTGACGTCGAGCAGGGTTCCGCCATCGCCACGGCAACCTTCAGTTACCAGAATATCGGTAGGAACGATTCCGGTGGGATGGAACTGGATTGCTTCCGGGTTACCGATAGGGACAACTCCGGTATCGTGGGCGATTATGTGCCCGCCGCCGTCACAGATGACTGCGTTTGTTGTTGCCTTATAGATACGTCCGAAACCGCCTGTACAAATGGCAGTGGCCTTGGAAAGGAAAACTTCCAGCTCGCCAGTTCGCAGGCAACGGACAACCGCACCGGTGCATTTATCGCCGTCATGAATGAGGGAGATTGCTTCCTTGCGGTCAAAAACATCAATTCCAAGCTCGGCACAACGGTTATCCATGGTACACATGACCGCATGTCCGGTTCCGTCAGAAGTGTAGCAGGTACGCCATTTAGCAGTACCACCGAAGGAACGTGCGGTAATCAGGCCGCGTTTCTCTTCTTTTTCTTCTTTTTCAAATTTCTCGCCACCTTTGAAATAGAAGGATTTACCGGGAACAACGCGGTTCCAGGGCACACCCCAGTGTGCAAGACGACGCATTTCAATAGGAGCCGCGTCAGCGAAGAGACGGGCCACTTCCTGGTCACAGCCCCAGTCGGAACCGCGAACAGTATCGCCGAAGTGGACGTCTACATTGTCTCCCTCGCCCTTGGCACAGTTCCCCAGTGCGGCCTGCATGCCGCCCTGTGCTGCCGATGAATGAGATCGGCGTGCCGGGACAATTGAGAGACAGATTACATCAAAACCTTCCTGGGCCGCCTCCACAGCCACGCGCTCGCCCGCGAGCCCAGCGCCGATAACAAGGAGATCAGAGTAATATGTTTGCATTTAAGAACCCCGTTTAACTTAAAGTGATGAACCTGATCAGGGTGATGATGCCGATGACCATGAAGGTCGCGAAGAGAATGGATTCAAGCTTCTTAGCCTGCTTCCGGTTCTCGGTCCTGATAAATCCCCATTTGACGCCGATGCGGTAGAAGCCCACGCTGACATGAAGCTCAACGCAAGGCAGAAGGACCAGATAGAAGAGCATCCATCCGCCTTCAGCAACACGGGCCGCCGACTTTGCGGCAGTAATAGGAAGATCATTGAGCACAACCCACATATGGATGGCACCCATCACAAGGATAACCATTGCGGTCACGGCCTGAACAACCCAAAGCCAGGTGTCACGATGCTTAAGCATCTGTGCATGCTGCAATATGGTCGCCTGTCCTTCCGCACGGAAAGGTATCTTTCTGGCCGCCAGCGCGAAATGTAGCAAAAAAGTTAAGAAAATCAAAGGACCACCGACCTGAGCCATATACGTGGCTTCGAAAAAATGTGCAATGGCATTCATGATTTTCGGTGAAATAACAACCGATGAAACCAGAATCATGTGACACCACATAAAAGCCACAAGTCCGGCCCCGGTAAGCATCTGCAACCAGTCGAGGACCGCATCCCTCTTGCCCGGACGCGCCACGTGCATACCTACGTCTACAGCCATAACCATCCTCCTTTGACGGGATTTCTCCCGAATTAATGGATTACCAACCTAACCCCATCAGCACCTGATCGTATTAACAGTGGCACTGAAATGCCGCCGCGAAAAACCCGGCAGCTCCACTTCCTGAAAACCGTCCGGAGCACCCCGGACGCCGAGCTAAATACCCGGCTTAAAAGGCATAATCCCCTTAATGGGGAATATTTTTGAAAATGGATCAAGGAAATTGTGCAAAAAGCACACGGAATTATCCGTTTCCGCAAGCGAAAACGGGCTGTTTGTGTGGTCGTATGTAGCGAAAGGGACTATGGAAGCCGGACCGTTATCTATCCCGGAGAACACGGGAACAGGTGCGGCAGATGAGTTCGAAAGAAGAAAAGACAGGAAACAATGCAAGATCAGGAAACAAGACCGGCCCCATGAACCTGAATGATCCATGATACAGCTTTCTCCTGAAACCGAAAAAACAGGTCCCACCCCGTTTCTTGCGGAAATGTTTTGACTTACGACTGGCATTTATCCCCCGGCACCCGAAGAAAAAAACTGAAGCCATTCCCTTCGGGGAGATTTCTATTAAACCAGAACCAAAACCTTAAACTCACACTGTCAAATATGTGGCCTTTATGTTGGAATAGACCACTTCGTCTTCTAGTTGTAACTCTTCTAACACCCCTTAATTGGCTGGTCAATCAATTTTGAAAATTTTGTTGACAACTTCGTGAAATTTTGCACTTACGCGAAAGTATTACAAATTCACAAAACATAACACTTGTATCAAGGTACTGTAATTTAACCTCTTATTGCAAGGCAACTAAAATAAGCAATCCATATTACGTAAAAACACCTGAAAATATTCCAAAAAAAGTAATAAAGTTATTAACATTCAACCTTGTTAATTTTTCTATTGAGTACTAATGAAAAATATGGAAGTCAGAACCCAGCTTCTGCAAAGGTCCTGTATAAATATTTGTACGGACCCCAAAAACATGCTTGCGTTACATTGGATAACAGTTCCCTGAATCCGTCTGCTGAGGCGCATCTGAGAACTTCCCTGTACCTGTGACAGCCCAACATCGGAGCTCCTATGACCAAAAAAGAAAGAATCCTGCTGGCCGCACAAGAACAATTCGGAGAACACGGCTACACTGCCACAACACTGAAAATGGTTGCCGACCATGCCGGAGTGGCTTCAGGATTGGTTTCGCACTACTATGGAAACAAGGACAACCTCTTTCTTGAAGCAGGCGGGGAACTCATCGACCAGATGCTGGGAGTACTCACCGACAAGGCCAGCGAAGGTAATAACGGGCTTGAAGCACTTGGAATTTTCGTGCAGGCATATTTTGATTTCACTGATAGCCACCGGACAACATTCCCGACCCTGCTGCGCAGCTCTCCCTTCAGCGATGAATACCCCCACCTTGACCGCACACACATTGCAGATAAATTCAAAAGACTCATCGACCGCATTGATGACTATATCCAGCAGGGAATAGAAGACGGTTCCGTGCTCGATGTTCCCCTGCCGCAAACTTCTTATCTGGTTTACGGACATATCGTCGGGGCAGTGCGCACAGAATTTTTAACCCCTTTCCAGATTGACAATCTTTTCAAAGAAGCATGCCAATTCATAACTCGAAGCTTAGCCAAAAACTGACCCGACTCAATATAACCCTACTGATGGGGGCGGTCTTTGCCGCTTCCATG
Source organism: Maridesulfovibrio spiralis (SeqCode) (assembly GCF_048571135.1). Lineage (NCBI taxonomy): Bacteria > Pseudomonadati > Thermodesulfobacteriota > Desulfovibrionia > Desulfovibrionales > Desulfovibrionaceae > Maridesulfovibrio > Maridesulfovibrio spiralis (SeqCode). The sequence continues at coordinate 824,972 of NZ_CP182344.1, forward strand.
GGGACCGGTGTATTCATCTTCACCCTGCCGCTGATGAATCTTGACGAAAAAGCCGGCGGCATGTGGCTGGGAAGCGGATTTGCCGGATATTTCCTCGCAAAACTGCTCATTGCCCCCCTCTCCGGTAATTTTGCCGACCGCTATGGCAGCGCGAAACCACTGCTGTTCGCCTGTGGAGCGGCAATTCTGCTTCCCCTGCTCTACCTGTTGCACCCGTCCATTGAGACGCTCTATATAATCCAATTTATCCTCGGCCTCTGCGCCGGGACTGTCCGAACAGTCAGCATGGCCGCTATCGGGGCCACCATGGATGGAAACAGGCTATCCTCAAGGTTCGCCATGCTTTCAGCGGTGATGAATTCATCATTCCTGCTCGGACCGTTGCTGGGCGGCCTATTATATATAGATAAGGATTACCTGCCCGTACTCGGAACAATGTCTGCTTTCATGGGACTGGCTTTCATAATTTTTACACTCTGCGCTCGTCATCTCCCCACCCGCAGCAGCGAGGAGACGACTGACACCCAAACCTCACAGCGGCCACGACATTTCATCAGCATCATGACTGCACTTTTCGGTCGCGGCATGGGCATCGGCAGTTTAATTGCCTTCTATCCGGTACTCCTCACATCGTCCCTGCAGCTCAGCCCGGGAAGCACGGCTATGTTTTTCTGCATCCCCAGCCTGACAACCGTGCTGCTGCTTCCCATTTCCGGAAGATTTATGGCAGGGTTCGACCGCCGCCTTACTACATCCGCCGGGATGCTTACCAGCGCACTCGCTCTATATATATTAGGGGGATGCTCCACAGCACCCGGCTTTCTTTTCAGCGGCATACTTTCCGGGATCGGTGCGGCTGTATCCATGCCCGCCTCAATGGCAGTCTGCTCGGAACTGGGTTGTGCCAAAGGCAAAACATTAGGATACGCCAATATGGCCGCCAACCTCGGCTTCATAGCCGGACCGCTGTTCTGCGGCTTCATGGTCAGCAACAGCGGGCAGATCGGCACGCCATTTAAACTGACCGCCATTGCCGGAGCGATGGCAACCGTCATTCTTATATATGAAGGGATGCGCGGCAAGGGTTACACAAAAAGCGCGCTTACCGTCGCAGCAATTACCAGCATCACATTACTGCTGATCATTCCCCATAATCTTCGCAGGGAGAAGCATAACGATTTTTTCCGCTACAGTGATGTGGCCATGGGCACAGTGGTGAACCTTACTATCCCGGAAACAGATTCCCCCCCCCAGAAAACCGCCCAGAAAGCTGTATCCATAATGCACCATCTGCAAAAGGACCTCGACCACCGCAACAAGCGTGGTTCTATCGGCAGGCTTAATCATGCGGCGGGCAAGAAGGCAATACACATCTCAGACAAGGCTCTGCAGACAATTAAACGAGGACTCGAAATCAGTGCTAAGTCAGACGGAAGTTTTGACATCACCATCGGCGCCATTACGACTACACCGTTTTACTACGCACTGGATAAAAGCCGCTTTGCCGACCACAAAGAGCTGGTCAACTTCCGTCTGCTGAAAATCAATCCTGAACAGAAGAAAGTATTTCTTCCCAAAAAAGGAATGGCTATCGATCTGGGAGGACTGGCCAAAGGAACGATCATTGATGCCGCTGTCGACTATCTGAAAGACTCCGGCATCAACACCGCCATGGTTGAAGCAGGTGGTGACTTCATGGTCTTCGGCGACAGAGAATGGTCCATCGGAATCCGCAATCCCCGCGGCGACGGAATCATCGGGCATATCATGGTTAAAAATAGAGCAGTCTGCGGATCGGGTGATTATTATCAGTTCATCACCCCAATATCCAAAGATGATAAAACAAGAAAACATCACATCTTTGACCCCGCCCTGCTGCAATCATCTGCTGAGAGCATCGCGACTACCACTGTGGCCCCAGATGCGGAGACAGCAGACGCTCTGGCAACCACCGTTTTCATCATGGGACCGAAAAAAGGGAATGAATTCATGGAAAAGCATTTCCCGGATTGCTCAGCCATGTGGATTCTTCCCGATATGTCTATTGTGAGCACAAAGAATTTTCCGAAACTCATTTTACACAATTAATCATTTAATACAAATACTTAGGGCTAAAAATAGCAACATTCGCACTATTTAATTCACAAAAAACACAATTTGTTTTAAAATAACGCTTGACCTTGAGAGGGTTTCTCCATAGAACCCTTTTCAACGCGCGCCTGTAGCTCAGCTGGATAGAGTGCCGGACTACGAATCCGTAGGTCAGAGGTTCGAATCCTCTCAGGCGCGCCACTAAGTAAATACAAAGGGTTACGATCTAAAAATCGTGACCCTTTTTTCATTACAGCACTATTTGATTTGACCTGGAACTGTCCTTTAGAATTTGAAATTTATTTTCAAGTAAAACCAAATTCTGAATCAAAGTAAAAAGTTTTGAATTCCATTCTCAAGAAACAAGGCAAAACAACTTTTTTTATTTTTTTTAAAATTTATGCTTGACGGTTCTGGCAAATACACATAAACACTTCTTCTCGACGCGCGCCTGTAGCTCAGCTGGATAGAGTGCCGGACTACGAATCCGTAGGTCAGAGGTTCGAATCCTCTCAGGCGCGCCACTTCGATAAGTCAAAGGGTTACGATCAAATGATCGTAACCCTTTTTTAATGCCTTCCTCTGAAAACAGCCTGTTTTTACTGCCCAGAAGACAATCCTGCCTTGTTCCCATCCCACCGGAATGGTATGCTCTAAAGTGATGACTGCACTCTCGATCCCTTTTTTAAGAGTTAAAACACCACGGTATGCATATGAAAAGTATTGTCTCAACCCTATCCCGGTATACCCTCGCCCTATGCTTCTCTACTATTGTTATCTTCGGGGGGCTGACTGTTTATTTCATGATTTCCGATTATCAGGAGGAAATCATAGAAGCTGAAGCTGCCATATTCGCCGGCGTTGAAGATCAGCTGATCAAGGAAGTCACCCGCATAAAACATTCTATTGAATTCACCCAGCGCAACAATCAGCGTACCAGCATCAAAAACATCAAATCGGCGGTAACAGAAGCGCACAATCTGGCGACCCACCTTTATGATAAGTACAAAAACTCCTTACCTCCTGCAGAAGTGCAGGAACTCATCAAAGAAACACTGCGCTCATTAATCTTCGATTTCTCCGATTCATATATTTTCATCGTGTCCATGGACGGGAAGGCTATCTTAAATCCCGGAATGCCGAGCTTGGAACAAAAAGATGTTCTGAACCTCAAGACACAGGATAACAAGTTTCTGGTTCAAGACATGATAAAAATCGTTGGTAAGAAAAAAGAAGGATACATCGAATACACATGGCCCCGCCCCGGAGACAAAAGAACCCTGCTGCAGAAAGTTTCATACATCAAACTTTTTAAACCTCTAAAATGGATCATCGGTATAGGTGTTTACGAGTCCACAGTAATCACTAAAACCCAGAATGAGATTTTACTCCGACTGGCAAAAATTCATCAGCAGGATAACAAAGTCACCATCGGCACTATCAACGGAGAGTCTCTGCTCGGTCCATCAAGAGGTAGAAACATACTTAACCTCAAAAACTCAGACGGGATATTCATAACTACAGCCCTGATCCGGGCTGCCAAAAACGGCGGAGGTTTTGTAACATACAAGACCCCAACCTATAGCCAAAACTTAAAGTCCTATAAAAAAATGAGCTACAGCTCCGCTATCCCTCAATGGGGCTGGTTTGTGGCCTACGGCATTGATATAGGCAAACTTGAGCTCAAGCTTGCGGAGCGAAAGAATGAATTATGGGAAGCACTAATACTTCAGGCTGGAGGAATGGGTGTTCTTATTGTTCTGATTTCTTTGAGCAGCATTTTTATTTCAGGTAAATTTGAAGGCATGCTAGCGGACAATTTCAATTACTTTGACAGCTTTTTCCGCAAAGGGACTGAAGAAAACACTAAAATTGACCGCTCGAAAATAAGTTTCAGCGAATTTGATGTCATGGCTGAATTGGCCAACAGCATGATCGACAGCCGGGAATCAGCAAAAAGGGAATTACTCAAATCGGAAATAACTTACCGGGAGATTTTTAACTCCACCAAGGATGCTATCGGCGTTTTGGATGTACAGAAACGCACATTTACCGATGTGAATCAGGCATTTCTTGATTTCTTCGCCATGAAGAGAAGCGATGCCATAGGGATGAGCGCCGAAACCATCAGTTTTAACAGTGCTCCCTATGATAACAAGTACGCAGCGGAGCTGTTCAACAAAGCCCTTTCCGGAAAATCCGTCCACTTTGAATGGATGGTAAAAAAAAGCACAGGGGAACCATTCTGGACTGACAATCTGGCAAGGATGGCCTCCATTGGAGGTCAGAAAAAACTGCTTATTGTTATGCGCGATATTACCGAAAGACGCAGGATGCAAAAAACCATGGTCCAGACTGAAAAAATGATGTCTGTGGGTGGGCTTGCCGCAGGTATGGCCCATGAGATCAATAATCCGCTGGGAATCATCATGCAGGTCACCCAGAATATTATCCGGCGCACATCCCCTACTCTCAAAAGCAACCTGCCTGTCGCGGAGAAGTGCAACATAGACCTTAACAACCTGCGCAACTACATGGATAAGCGCGGGATTACAGAATACCTGCGCAGCATTCAGGAAGCTGGAACAAGAGCAGCAGCAATTGTAAAATCCATGCTCGACTTCAGCCGCAGAAACAATTCTGCCAAATCCTCGGGAACCATTGAACCGGTTATTGAAACTGCCATCTCACTGGCGGGGAACGATTATGATATCAAGAAAAAATATGACTTCAAAAAAATCAATATCGTGCGCGATTTCAACTCATCACCCGCGTTCAATTTCACAGAAATGGAGATCAGTCAGGTTATACTTAATCTGATCAAAAACGCAGCGCAGGCTATTTCAGAAGAAAAGAATATCCACAAGATTCCGACGATAACAATCAGAACATCGTCGGATGAAAATTTAGTCCGCATAGAAATTGAAGATAACGGTCCGGGCATGGAAGAAGAGAAGCTCAAAAGAATTTTTGAGCCATTTTATTCAACAAAAAGTGTGGATATGGGAACCGGACTGGGGCTTTCCGTGTCATATTTTATTGTTACCCAGAACCATGGAGGAACCATCACGGCAGACTCCACCCCCGGCGAAGGGACCAGATTCACCATATCCTTGCCGATACTGACCTGATGCCGAAAGGTTAGCGCTTTCCTTCCAGCATCATGTCAGCATAAATTTGACTTTTGCTCTTGCCAAGATCAGGAAGGTATTCATCACCCGCGATCAGTGTCCAGACCAGCCGGGTCAGCCGTTGCGAAGCAACATCAGTGTATGTGTTACCGCTGTTGCAAAGTTTTTCCCTTAAAATCCGGGACACATTATTGTCTCCGGTAAGATCAAAAATAACCTCTACCCCTAACCCAAGCTCGACGACATCACTTAAATCAACTATAGGAATTCCCTTTTCTTCTGCCAGCTTACGCCCCGGAGTACCACACATTTCACAAACAGCTTTAACTTTCATCACACAGTCGTCAGACATTGCTTTCCGCAAAAAAGCCGTACCAATTCTTCCCAAACCGATTATCGCAACATTGTGATTTTCCATTCGTGCTCCTTTTAGACTCACTTGATATTCACTCAGGCCACTCATTAGTAACACAATTATAACATAAGCAAGAAAACAGGCAAACACCCGGACAAAACAATAATAACCATGTTATTGTCGGGAGACAGCATATTTTGAACGATGACTGCGCAGCAAAAAAATGGCATCATCAACCAATTAACAAAACGTAATTTTTAATAGTTTATATAAAAAAGAGGTTTCCAACATGGACAGAGGACCGACCCCGTTCAAAGACAAGAAAAATATCATTATCGCCCTGCTGCTCATGCTCTGCATCATTCAGGCGGCCGGCCTGCTCAAAACCAAACACGACTCAATTTCCGCAAGGATGAATTCCGGGGAAGGCGTTAAAGTCACCGACGTCAGCCTCGACAGTCAGGGCTATTCCCAGCTCCTGCTGGCCTTTGACATGCCTATAGGCCCGGAAGCACCTTCCCTTGCCCTGAAAAAAGCTCCGGCGACCATCACCCCGGAAGTGAAAGGAGAATGGCGCTGGATCAACCCCTTTGCCCTGCGCTTTACTGCCGATCCTGCTTTCAAGGGCAATACCCGCTTTGCCATCGAGCTTAAGCCGGAAAATTTTCTGCTTAACGGACAGGTCTTAAGTGGAGACTCTACTTTCCACGTGCAGACCGGGAGCTTCGGAGTCAATGAGATCAGCCTGCGCACCGAACCTGTCGCCGGACAGGGACGCAAAGTACGCATTGAAGGCCATATAAACTTCAGTAATTACGTCACCCCCGAAAACACCCTGAAGAACCTTTCCCTCAGCGGACCAGATGGACAAGATATCCCCTTAAGCATCACCACCCGTTACGATGACTATTATCAACGCTTTGTCAGCTCCCCGATTGAAAAAGAAACCACAGCTAAAACATACGTCCTTAGAATAAAGAAAGACCTGCCCGATGGCCCCGGAGCTATGGTTCTGGGCAAGGATTATGAAAAGAAAATCGAAATTGTTTTCGATCCCGTGCTGAAATATTCCGGCTACAAAGCAGCAAGCAACCTTTCCGGCGCAAGGGTCGAGCTGAGCTTCTCCAGCCCGGTCATCCCGTCACAGGGTCTTGAAATGCTGAGCATCAAACCCGCAATCAATGTTTCTGCTGCGGCATCCGGCAAAAAACTCATCCTTTCCGGACCGTTCAAGCCGGGTACAAAGTACGCCATCACCCTTAAAAAAGGTCTAACCGCAGCTGACGGCGCCCTGCTTGAAGAAGCAGTCACCGAGAGTATCGCTATCCCGGATATCGAACCCAGTGCTGATTTCTCATCAGCAGGCATGTTTCTCTCCGAATCAGGTTATCAAACCCTCGGGATCAAAACCGTCAACACCCGCGAAGTAAACGTCACCGTGGACCGGGTCTTTCCCAACAACCTTTTCTCGCTCTTTACCCATTACGGATACATGGCCTTTGATCCCAATACTTACGGAGGCGGCATTTCAGCTGCACTGGGTAACCGTATTTTTTCCGGCAAGATCAAAACCTCAGGCAAAAAAAATGAGCAAAAGACCACCCCGCTGTCTGTAAAAAGCTTTATTGCCGAAGGCGGCAAAGGCCTTTACCGCATTGCAGCCACAATTCCCGGCAAAGGCCGCGGAGAGCAACGCTGGGTAATGATCACCGACCTCGGTGTGGTAGCTAAGCAGGGCGACGATGAGACCCTGTTTTGGATATCCTCCCTTGCCGACCTCAAGCCTGTAGTCGATGCCAAGGTGCAGCTGATCAGCAACCGCAACCAGATCGTGGCTTCCGGAACCACTAACTCACGCGGTATGCTGGTCCTTAAAAATAAAGACATGCAAAAGGACCTCGGCCGTCCATACATGGCAATTATCAGCCGCAAAAACGACATGACCTTCATGCTCATGGACCGTTTCAGCACCGATCGCTCCGGGCTTGACATCGCCGGACAGCGTTTGTCCCCCAAAGGGTTGACCGCGTTCACTTACGGTGAGCGCAATCTCTACCGTCCCGGCGAGACCGTCAAAGGGATAGCCGTAGTCCGAGACCGCAAGTTGCAGGCTCCTACGAAAATGCCCGTTATTCTGGTCTACTCCGACCAGCGTGGCCGGGAACTTTTCCGTCGCACGGTGCATACCGACGATCAGGGCATGGTTGAATTCAAAAGAGCCATCCCAGATTATTCGCCCACCGGACAATTCAATATCAAGCTGCTGGCTGGTAAAGAGCGTATCGGCAACTTCCGCTATTCCGTGGAAGATTTTATGCCCGACCGCATCAGCGCGGAGATTATCACCGCCAAGCCCGCCTCCATCGGTCAGGATCTTAATTTCGAAGTGGAAGGCCGCTACCTGTTCGGCCCCCCGGCAGAAGACCTTCCGGTCAATGCACGGGTTATGCTCGAACCTGCACAGTTCAACCCCGATGGTTATGAAAATTACCGCTTCAACACAGACGCAAGCTCTTTCAAGGCCCGCGAGATCCTGAAAACCGATGCTAAACTGGACGCGAGCGGTAAGTTTTCTTTCAAAGCTCCCATTCCTGCATCCATCAAATCCGAATCCGCCATTCAGGCCCGCATGACCGCACGGGTCAGTGAGACCGGAGGACGTGGTGTTACTGCGACCAAAACCGACCCGGTTTTCATTTCAAAGTTCTACCCCGGACTCAAAAAGCTGACCAAGCAGGGCTACGATCAAGGGGAATCCGTAAAACTTGATTACGTCACCCTGACCCCGCAAGGTGAAAAAACCACGACCGGAAAGCTGCTCATGAAGCTTTACCGGGACCGCTGGCAGACCATCGTGCGGGCCACTCCCTCCGGTTCATATAAATATGTTACCGAGCGAGATCCGCAGTTGCTGGAGACCCGCGAGATTTCCTCCGATTCCTCCGCAGGTTCATTCACGGTCACACCGCCGGAATTCGGCAGCTACCGGGTGATCCTCAGTGATCCTGAATCCGGTGTTTCCGCTCAGGCCGACTTTTTCTGCGGCGGCTGGGGTTATTCCCCCTGGGCCTTGGAGAATCCGGCCCGCCTTGAAATCATCCCCACCCGCAAAGGGGATTACAAACCCGGCGACATGGCTGAATACCAGATCCGCACCCCCTTTGCCGGGAAAATGCTGATCGCCATTGAAGATGATTCCATCCGCTGGACCAAGACCCTTGAAGTGGAAGGCAACACAGCCACAGTTAAGGTTCCGGTTCAGAAAGGAATCAGTACCAACGCATACGTGACCGCCACCCTGATCCGCTCTGTGAACAAGCTTGAAGCAGGTTCCAGCGCACGTGCTGTCGGCGCGGTTCCGCTTTTCGTGGACCGCGAAAGCAACAGGTTAGATATCGACATCACCTGCCCGGAAACCACCCGTCCCGAGCGGACCGTGGCCCTGCAGATACAGACCAAACCCGGAGCGAAACTGACCATCGCCGCTGTAGATGAAGGCATCCTGCGTCTTTCCGGTCAGAAGACTCCCAGCCCGTTTGATTACTTCTACGCCAAGCGCGCTCTCGGTGTACGTTGGTCGGACACCTTCGGGCTGCTTATGCCTGATGCCGGACCGATCAACAAAGCTGTCGCCGGTGGTGGCATGGAACTGGCCATGATGAAACAGTTCGCCGGAAGCTCCGCCATCCGCAGGGTTAAGCCTGTTACCTTCTGGTCCGGTATCATCACTGCGGACAAGAACGGCAAGGCCGTATTCAATGCCGAAATCCCTGAATTCAGCGGCGCGTTGCGCATCATGGCAGTGGTCAGCGACGGCAGAAAATTCGGATCAACTTCAAAAATCATGACCGTGCGCTCACCGCTCATGGTCACCCCGACCCTGCCCCGCTTTCTGGCCCCGGAGGAAACATTCTCCGTGCCCGTCAGCGTGCGCAATGACACCCCCAATGACGGTAAATTCAACATATCCATAGCCGCCAGCGGCTCCTTGCAACAGGATCTGCAGATGAAAGACTTTGCAGTACCGCAAGGCAGGCAGAAGACCGCCCTATTCGAAACCAGGACCGGAGCGGACCTTGGCCCGGCGACCTTCAAATTCTCTGCTGAAGGGAACAATGAAATTGCCAGAACCGAAATCGACCTGAACATCCGCGCGGCCCTGCCTGTGCAGCGTTCATCGAAGTCCGGTTTCATCAAAGATAAAGTCACCTCACTTCCCGCTGACCTTGCCGGAATGCGCGTTGCCACAGCCGAACGCACCCTGACCATAGGCAACCAGCCCATGATCAGGCTTGCCGGGCAACTGGATTACCTGCTGCACTATCCATACGGATGTGCTGAGCAGACCGTATCGCAGGCATTCCCGCTGCTGAAGTTCCCGGAACTGGCCCGGGAGCTTTCACCGCAATCGTTTGAAAAAGAATCGCCGCAGTACATGGTTCAGTCCGCGCTCAGCAGGTTGTCCATGATGCAGACTTCCGACGGCGGTTTTGCCATGTGGCCCGGCGGTCATCGTTCCGAGCCGTGGGTATCCATCTACGTGCTCCATTTCCTGCAACAGGCCGCCATCTCCGGTTATCAGGTCGACAGCATGCTCCTGAACCGGGCCAAACGCTACGCTGCCAGCAACTATGCCGACACCATCCGTGAAGGTTATTCATACCGTCTGCCCTGCTACGCCCAGTATGTGCTGGCCCGTTCCGGCAAAGTAATGCACGGCCCCATGAACTATCTGCGCGAGCGCAAGGCTGCGGACATGGACAAACTGTCCCTGACCCTGCTGGCCGGAGCGTTTGCCGCTTCCGGCGATATGGCTGCATATCGGGAACTAATCTCCGCCAAGCCCGCTCCGGTTAAAGGAAAGGACAAGGATCAGCTTTTCAGCTCCGAAATCCGCGACCTTGCCCTTGAGCTGCTGGTGCGCATGGAAGCAGACCACAAGGATGACGCCATCCCGCAGCTTGCAACCAAGCTTTACAATCTTATGGCTGACAACGGACGCTACGTAACTCAGGACAATGCGCTGGGATTCCTCGCGCTGGGCAGTTTCTTTGCCCGGACCAAGTCTGCGCCGCATCCTTCCGGAAAGATCATGTCCCGAGGAAAGGAACTGGCCGCTTTCAAAGCAGACGGAACCGCACAGGTAACAGTACAGGGTGATGCTCCTCTTTCCATTGAGCTGGATGCCGTTCCTGAAGAAGGCACATTCATCTGGTCCGTTAACAGCAGGGCTGTCCCCACCGTGGAAAGCTGGAAGCCTTATTCCAACGGTCTTGAAATCAAGCGAGAATTCCTGACCCGTGACGGTGAGCCGCTCGACATCAATTCCATCAAGCAGGGCCAGCTGTTAGCCATGCGCACCGTGGTCAGCTCCAGCGGCAAGCCCGTTCCCAATACGGTGATAAGTTGTCTGCTACCCTCAGGGCTGGAACCGGAAAACACCAAACTCGCCACCCGCGAAGATCTGCCGTGGTTATCCAAGGGCAACGTGCGCCCGGATCATGTTGATATCCGCGATGACCGCGTTCTGGTTTTCTCAGCTATTCCCGCCAAAGGTGAAATCGAAAATGTCACCCTGCTGCGCGCTGTCACCCGTGGGGAATTCAAAGTGCCCCCGGTGCAGGTTGAAGGGATGTATGATCCTGAAAAATCCGCAGCCACTGCGCTGGGTAAAATGATTATTAAATAGTTTATATGCCTCCGGCGGCATCGCGTGGCGCCCTGCCGGGGGCCTTAAACCCTTTTGCAAAAGGGTTTAAGAATCCCAAAACCTTTTAGTTGAATTATCGGTTAATTAAATTTGCGATGAAAAAGAGAGTATTTTTAATATTTGGGGTTATGACTCTCTTTTTCATCGCGTCTTTTTTTGCGCTTGATCTGCTTTTCCCCTTTCCTGATGATAAGCTGCATCCTCCGGTTGCCTCGGTTGTAAATGACCGGGAAGGCAAAGTGCTGCGCATTTTTCTGCCCCCGGACGGGGCAAGGCGCATGCACGCGGATTTTGAAAAAATCTCACCCGTGCTTAAAAAGACTCTGCTCGCCTCCGAAGACCAGTGGTTTGAATATCATCCGGGAATCAATCCTATTTCAATCGTCCGTGCGGCGATCGCCAACATAGCAGCCGGGCGGGTCGTTTCCGGGGCCTCGACCATCCCCATGCAGATTGCGCGTATGGCTGAACCGAAAAAACGCACGCTGGGATCAAAAACCATTGAGGCTTTCCGGGCCTTGCAGCTCAAACTGCATCATTCAAATGATGAACTGTTGGAAATCTACCTGAACATGCTGCCCTACGGCGGAAACATCGTCGGCGTTGCTGCGGCTTCGCATTTTTATTTCGGGCATGGAGTGGACAATTTGTCACTTGGGGAATCCGCTCTGCTGACCACCATTCCCCGTGGTCCTGTTTTTTATGATCCCCTGCGTAATCCCAGGCAGGCCAAAGAAGGTCGTGACCGGGTTATGCATCAGCTGGCAAAGAAAGGAGTTTTCCCGCAGGATGAGATTGAACGCAATATGAAGCTGCCACTGCCGGATTCGATAAAAGCTGTCCCGCTGGGCGCACCCCATTTCTGCCGCATGGTTCTGGAGAGAAACGGGCGTGTTCCTGAAACTAAGACCACCCTCGATTCCGACTTGCAACAGGCAGCACAGGAAATGCTCAAGACCCACGTCACCCGCCTGCGCGGGGACGACATCGATAACGCAGCCTGCGTGATCATCCATATTCCCAGCCGGGAAATTCGTGCTCTGGTCGGTTCGGCTGACTTTTTTGAGAAAGGATTCGGCGGGGCCATCAACCTCGCAAACACCAAGCGTTCCCCCGGCTCAACCCTCAAGCCTTTCATCTACGGACTGGCCTTCGATCAGGGCAAGCTGGTCCCGGATACATTTGTTTACGATATTCCGGTTGATTATGCGGGATACTCACCGGAAAACTATGACCGCATCTACCACGGTCAGGTGACAGTGCGGCAGGCTTTGGCAAAATCCCTGAATATTCCGGCGGTCACAACCCTTGCCGAAACCGGAGTTGCGGAATTCATCGACCGGCTCCAGAAAGGCGGTATCAGCACCCTTGATAAAAAGCCTATGGAATACGGTCTGCCGCTCGCCCTTGGAGGCTGTGAAATCAAACTGACCGAGCTGACCAACTTGTACGCAACGCTTGCAGACAGAGGCAGATTCAAAACCTTCAGTGCAATTTCCGGCAAGGCTAACGTAGAGAAAGAAATTTTATCACCGCAGGCATCATGGCTGGTGCTTGAAATGCTTTCATCAGTCACTAGGCCGGAAATGAATGAAACATGGATGCTGACCCGCGATATGCCTGAAGCGGCATGGAAAACCGGAACATCCTTCGGACACCGGGACGCCTGGGCGGTCGGTATTTCCGGCGATTATGCCATCGGAGTCTGGGTGGGAAACCCTGACGGCAGGCCGCGCAAGGGAATTTCAGGTGCAGTGCATGCAGGACCGCTGCTTTTTGACCTGCTCCGGCTGGCTGCACCGGGAGGTAAACTGCCCAAGCCGCCCGAAGGTTCAGGTATAAGCGAAGTGGAAGTCTGCGCCCACAGCCGCCAGCTGCCCGGACCTTTCTGCACTGAACGCACAGATATCCGTACCCTCTCAGGCAAAACACGGCTCCACCCCTGCGAAGAATGCCGCCAGATTTTCGTGGACGGGAAGAGCGGCTACCGCATTTCAGGCGAATGCCTTGGGCGCAAAGGGATCAAAACAAAAATCATCCGTACTATCCCGGCTAAACTGGCCCGCTGGCGCGCGGAGAACAATCTCGAAGTCCCGCACCTGCCCCCGCTGGCACCGGACTGCGGACTTATCCCCGCCGGAGTTGCGCCGAAGATAATCTCCCCGGCATCCGGCACGCCCTACCTGCTGCGCAAGGACACCCCGCTGAAATTTCAGCAGATAGCCCTGAAAGCCGAAGCCGGCCCGGACAGCGGAACCCTGCACTGGTTTCTGGATGGCCGTCTGGTAGCCAGAGGCAAATTTAATGAAAAGCTGTTCACAGAAATAAACGCCGGAAAACACAGAATTTCAGTAAGTGATGAGTTGGGGCGGGTAGACGCGCTGGAGTTTGAGGTGCGCTAGCCCCACCTGTCCCCCAGCGCCCGTGAAGCAATGCAGCACCCGGCAGCCATAGCCGACCATTCAATAATTTCCGGCAATGATATGGTGCTGTTAAAGTCACCGAGATGCGGCCCGGTAGTCAGGGGGATATCTTCCTTGTTCTTCTCAAGAGAGTAAGCCTTATCCGGTTCCATACCGCATTTGATGAGGTATTTACGAAACTCATCATCTTCCAGCAATTCCTGATCCACCACGCGCATAAACTCGAACATGTGGCGGTCCACGCCCATCTCATTAATCATGTCCTGCACCAGTTCCGGAATGTGCAGGTTTATTTCATTGTGAAATTCTTTTCCGGTGAACCCTAAGTAATACAGATCAAAGCAATGCTTCACTGCCTGTTCAAAAAAAACGGGATCAAATAAGCGACGGGCATCGATGGGTTCCTTGTCTGCATCAAGTCCGCAGAGCTGTGGTTCCTGCGCCCGGAACCAGCTTCCCAGCACCAGCAGGATGGACATGAAATGAGAACCGATGGCCCGGTAGAAAGGATCACGCCCCGGCTTCATGACCTGCAGGTGCTCAAAATCCCGCAGCCCGGAACGTCCGAAATTTGGATAGCGGCAGGAATCTAGCCAGCGGTCCAGCCTGCCGAACCTGCGCCATTCATAGACACCCTCATCTGTACGGCGGGTGGCCTGAACCCGGTTATGGAAAAGAGGGATGGGCGCATCATGCACAATTCCCCGCCCGGCAAGCTGCCCGAGCAGGAAGGAATTACGTCCCATAATTTCAAGCATGTCTTCGGGGGAACTGCGCTTCTCTTCGCGGTCATCATTCGGATAGATAAAGTAGTCGCTGTGGGCATGGTAGGCCATGGCGTAAAGTTCCGGGTGCAAATTATCAGGTGCGGAACCCGGCAGACCTTCCAGCCGGAAAACAACATGCCCGCCGATGGTATACGGCTGCGGACAGTCAAAGCGCACATCTTCCGGGCCGCTTTCCGCACAAAGCCTTTCCATCCATCGCCCTTCAAGATGCAACCCCTGCGGATCTTCACCCTTGCGCAGAATCTTGATGGCAAAGATACGATCCTCGCCCTCGGCCTGCATAACCGCGCTGCGCCCGGAAAAAACAGGTTCACCGACAACTTCTGCATTTTTAAGCAGGGTTTCCCATTTTACGCTGGGCGCAAATCCGGAAAAATCATCAGGAGATTCAGGAAGCGCAATACTAAAAGGCAGTGCTCCAAGACCGCCGGAAGCTTCGATGGATGCATATTTTTTACAACTGGAAGCGGCCTGAACCTGCAATTGCAACGCCGAGTGTGAAACTTCACAGTCCGGGCAGCCGTAGCCGACAGCCGCAAGAGCTTTGGCGCATTCCCGGTAAAGCAACTGCGACATGCGCTGCGAGCTGTAACGCTGCTCCATAATCACATCCCAGACCGCGTGGACAATTTGATGGTCCGCGAATTCCGGTTTCTTTTGCAGCAGAGAGCGCAGGTTGCGCATATCCATATATACAGCACTGAATTCGCGCCCCGGAGTCAGGCCGTCGGCGTAGAAGTTTGCATCCGATTTTTTCAATTTATTCCTCTCATTTATTCTCTTGGTGGAGAGTTATATTAAAGCCGGCAATTAAGCCAGCGCGCAAACACCTGGGCATCGGCAAGCCCGATAAGTAAAGAACCTTTGCATCTATTCTTTTGATTGGAGACGTCGGAAGACGTGATGTAAAGGTAGATCTGATTGTCAAATTGGGAGGCTAAATGCGCACGATAGATGAAACAATTGACCGAAAACAAACGGATGACTCATCTGCAAACACTGCAGTTTATTTTGCAGGGCTGGATATTGGTTCAACAGCAACCAAAGCTGCCATTATAAATGGTGCAACCAAAGAAGTATTAGCTGTTGCCGAAAGGGCCACCGGATGGGCCCCTAAAGAAGCAGCCAAGGGAGCACTGGAAGATGCCCTCTCTCAGTTGAACATATCCGGCGCATTGATAAACCGGACTGTAGCCACTGGCTATGGCCGAAAAATGGCCGCCGCTGATAAACAGGTAACGGAAATATCCTGTCATGCGCTTGGAGCAAAATATCTGGTGCCCGCTGCCATGACAGTGCTGGATATCGGCGGGCAGGATTCCAAACTGATTGCCCTTGATGACCAAGGCAACGTTCGTGATTTTCTCATGAACGATAAATGCGCTGCGGGTACGGGACGCTTTATTTCCAATATGGCGACGGCGCTGGGTATAGACCTCGATGACTTTGGGGTGCTTGCCTCATCGGGAACACCGGCTCCCATTTCAAGTATGTGCGCCGTCTTCGCTGAGTCAGAAGTGATCGGCCTGACAGCATCCGGTACTTCCCGTGAAGATTTGGCTGCAGGGATAGTGGTATCCATTTCAAAACGTTTGACCAGCCTCGCTGGACGAATCCCTTTAACTCCAACCATAGCCTTTACCGGGGGAACTGCGAGGAATGCAGAATTAGCCAAGTGTTTTTCAAAAGCCCTCAATGTTGAACTAACCGCCCCGCCTCTTGCTCCATTCGCAGGAGCCATCGGGGCTGCTCTGATTGCGACCAGATAACGGACCATAAATCTTTTACCTAAGAAGGGGACTACATGAGCTACGCATCCATTGATAAACTGACTACAAAAGCTGAAAAAAATCCTTTGGAAGTTGCCAATGCCAAAGAGAACGGACAGAAAGTCTTCGGATTTTACTGTCTATACTCCCCTGTTGAGATTGCCTTGGCGGCAGGAGGAATTGTGGTCGGCCTGTGCGGAACCCGAAATGACCCCATTCCCGCTGCTGAGAAAACGCTGCCTCGCAACCTCTGTCCTCTGATTAAATCAAGCTTCGGCTTCGCCGTCGAAGACACCTGTCCTTATTTCAAAGCGGCTGACCTCATTGTTGCAGACTCAACATGCGATGGCAAAAAGAAGATGTTTGAACAGATGGCCGAAATTAAACCGCTGCACCTGATGTATCTGCCGCACAATCAAAAATTGGATGTGACCGGACCATTCTGGGAAGGTGAGGTAGTACGTTTCAAGGAACGGGTCGAGCAGGAGTGCGGAATCAAAATAACTGATGACATGCTTAGCGAAGCCATTCAGCTCACCAACAGGGAAGCTGCCGCTCTCAAAGGATTGATGGACCTGAACCAGCAGTCTCCTGCACCTATTTCCGGCATGAAGATGCTTGAAATTGTTTTCAAATCAGGCTTCTTTGCCTCCAAAGAAGAATCTGTTGAACACCTTGAAGCAATCGTCGATGAAGTAAGCAACGCACCGAAGGAAGAAACCAGACAAGGCCCCCGCGTCATCATTTCCGGTGTTCCTATGGGGCTGGGATCTCACAAGGTTTGCCAGCTTATTGAAGAGGCAGGCGGAGTTGTCGTGGCCTTTGAAAATTGTACCGGCTATAAAAAGACCATGCAGGTGGCTACTGACAAGGCTCCTATCACAGCTTTAGCAGAAAAATATCTTGCCACACCATGCTCAATCATGTCTCCCAACCCCGGCCGAATTGATCTCCTGAACACCATGATTAATGATTTCGCCGCAGATGCCTTAGTAGATCTTACATGGCAGGCTTGCCACACATATAACGTTGAGGCGGAGAATATCCGTAAATTTGTACAGGACGACAAAAAATTGCCTTACCTGCACATCGAAACCGACTATTCCGACGCTGATACTGAGCAGTTGCGTGTTCGCATTGAAGCATTCCTGGAAATGGTCGGCTAGCCCAAAAAACGCATCAAAGGGACAGGGTGGTTGGAAGTAACTCCAACCACCTTTTTTTAGATCACTCGATAACTACCCCATATATTGTCAGCTTTTTAAAAGATGCAGCCGACATGGAACCCACTATTCCTGAAGAGCCGGATTTAGCAGAAGCACCGGGCGCTGCCATCCACTGAATGGTGCAATAAAAAATATATGAATAAATCGTTTGAAAATTATGCCTTTTCCCGTTAGGTTCCCATTGTCCACGGCACTATAAAAAACCTACCTTGCCGGGATCAATTTGCCCTTTCAGGAGAAATCAGAGCATGTCCGAGAAAAACTTGGAAACCAATGGCGAAGAAAACTTTGCCGAACTGTTTGAAGCCTTCCAGTCCGAATCCAACGACAACCTTCAGGTTGGGGATCTGGTCAAAGGAACTGTCATTTCCATCACCAAAGATTCCGTCTTTGTTGACACCGGGTCCAAAGTGGACGGAGTTGTCGACCGTGATGAGCTGACCGAAGAAGGCGAGCTGACCGTCAAGGACGGAGATACTGTAGAACTCTACGTAATCTCCATGAACAACAATGAAATCGTCCTTTCCAAAGCCATGTCCGGCGCGGGCGGTCTCAATATGCTGCGTGAAGCATACGAGAACAAAGTCCCGGTTGAAGGCAAGGTTGCAGAGACCTGCAAAGGCGGCTTCAGAGTTAAAATGATGCACCGCAAAGTATTCTGTCCGGTAAGCCAGATCGACACTTCCTTTGTTGAAGATGCTGAAGCTTTCGTTGGCAGTACCCACAATTTTCAGGTCATCAAGTTCGAAGAAAACGGTCGCAACATCGTTGTTTCCAGAAGAGTTCTTCTCGAACAGGAACAGGAAAAAGCCCGCGAACAGTTTATGCAGGATGTACAGCCCGACGCTGTTCTCGAAGGTAAAGTTACCAAACTTATGCCTTTCGGAGCATTTGTAGAACTCACCCCCGGCGTAGAAGGCATGGTTCACGTGTCCGAACTTAGCTGGTCACGTTCCGCTAAGCCGGAAGATATCGTCCAGCCCGGTGATGAAGTAACCGTCCGCATCCTTTCCATGGAGCCGCGCAAAGACGGTAAAGGCCTCAAGATCGGGCTTTCCCTCAAGCAGCTTCAGGCTGATCCCTGGGATGAAATTGGCGATCAGTTCAAAGCCGGAGACAAAATCACCGGTACTGTAGTCCGCTGTGCCGACTTCGGTGCTTTCGTTGAAATCGCACCCGGCATCGAAGGTCTGGTTCACGTGTCCGAAATGAGCTACACCAAGCGCGTTCACAAGCCGGAAGACGAAGTTTCCCCCGGTCAGGAAGTTGCTGTCATGGTTAAAGACATTGATCCGGTTAAACGCCGTATCGGTCTGTCCATGAAAGACGCTGCCGGTGATCCCTGGGTGGAAATGGAAGACACCTTCAAAGTCGGTCAGGAAGTTGAAGGAACCGTGGAGAACCGTGCAGAATTCGGTATCTTCATCAACCTCGCTCCCGGCATCACCGGGCTGCTGCCCATGTCCCGCATCACCCGTTCCGGCAAACAGGCCGAACTGGAAGCTCTCAAGCCCGGCGACAAGGTGACCATCTCCATCGAAGAGATCAACACCTCAGACCGCAAGGTTACTCTCACTGCAGGCGACGCAAAGAAAGCTGACGGAGACAGCGACTGGAAAGAATACACCAAGTCCGCTCCTAAAAAGTCTGCTCCCCGCAGATCCGCTCCCAAAACCACCACTTCCGGTGGCTCCGGCGGTTTCGGCGGCCTGCTTGGCGACAAGCTGCAGGAAGCCATGAAAAACAAAAAGTAATTACTTTAAGGGCCGGATATTCTTCTAGGAATATCCGGCCCTTTTTTCGTTGCACTATGAATAACAACAACGCTATCAAATGCTGGCAGGATTGCTGATCCGGTTTCAAGAAGGTGAGTTTCCACCTTCAGACTCTCCAATCCGGTAAGACTGTTAAAGTGGAAGTCCGGACTGACCAGCGATCCAATATCGATATCATTTGCAGAGTCAGAAAAGCTGAAACAATTGCCGAAGAACTCCTCCCCGACAACATAACTCTGCTGACACTGCGCAAAATCTGATTTTTCCTTCAACATCCTGCACATCTGGCAGTAAAAAGGTTCATAATGTCTCCGTTTGTTCTAGTACCCGCAATTTTCTTTATCGCCGGACTCATGCAGGGCTTAACCGGATTCGGCTGTGCCCTAATAGCCATGCCCCTTCTGACCTACGTTGTAGATATCAAAATCGCCGTACCTGTATGTACACTCTGCGCCATGTTCATCAACCTGAATATGACCTACAAATTGCGCAAAAGTCTGGACAAAGCCAAAATACTTCCGCTGTTGATCGGGAGTGTGCCCGGTTCAATTTTCGGTACAGTTGTACTGAAAGAAGTAAACGGGGACTACATTCGCTTACTGTTGGGAGTGCTTATTAGCGGTTTTGCAGCATATTCCCTGCTTGCCAGACCAATCAAGCTGCACATAAGCGACCGATGGGGTTATCTGTCCGGCTTCCTCACCGGAGCAATTCACGCAGCAGTCAGTGCAGGCGGCCCGCCCACTATTATTTACTCCTCCCTTCGCGGCTGGGACAAAGACAGCTTCAAAGCAACACTGGTAGCCTTCTTTATGGCTTCGGGCATAATGGCAGCCGCAGGACATCTCTTAAGCGGACTGACCACCATATATATTTTCAAACTGTTTATGGCCTCAACTCTGCCCATTGTCATGGGAACTTTAGCGGGCGGAATGATTTCCGGGCTGCTGTCTGAAGATTTCTACCGCAGAATCGTAATGGTACTGCTTGTCATCATGGGATTGATGCTTATATTTCAGAACGTCTAACTATGAAAATAAGCACGGGAGATTAAATGTTCGCTAAGATTTTTCTGGGTTTTGTCCTTATTCCCCTGATCGATCTCTACATTCTGGTACAGATCGGTTCCAAAATCGGGACCCTCAATGCCATCGTCCTTTGCCTGTTGACCGCCTTTGCCGGAGCTGCACTTGCCAAATCACAAGGTGTTGCAACCATGCAAAAGGTTCAGGAGAACTTGAACAAAGGCATCATGCCCGCCGAGGACATCCTCGATGCGGTATTGATTTTTCTTGCCGGACTTGTCCTGCTGACCCCCGGATTCATGACCGATTTTTTCGGTCTGCTTATCCTTTTTCCTGTCACCAGAGGTTACTTCAAACGCATGCTCAGAACCCAGTTTGAAAACATGAAAAACAACCCCAACATCCACGTGGTCCATCACAACTCTGAATTCACAGCCTGGACCAATCAGGAGCAGCCCAAAAGGCGCATCGACCATGATATCATTGATGTTGAAGTAGAAGATAAGAAAGACGACAAGCCGCTGCAGTAACTGCGGATATCAATAAAAAAGAGCCCCGCAGCATGACATGTGCATGCTACGGGGCTTTCTTCATTCTTTAGATGTCTAATTAGATACTAATCCTGAATCACATCTGCCAGAACAAAAGTCCCCGGGAAACCTTTGCCAAGAGACATATGCGCTTTGCGGGCATTGGCTAAGGTCTTATACATGCCCAACTGGACCTTGAAAATCTGGGCACTGTCAGTAACAACCCGAACAATGCGGGTGTTATGGAACCCGGCCTTGTTCAACCTTTCGATCAGCCGGTCCGCATTGTCTTTAACCTTGTATGCGCCAGCCTGAATATAAAAAGCACCGTAGAGTTTTTTATGCGCTGTAACAGGGGCGGGAACGGCTGCTGGTTCCGGTTCCGGCTCAGGTTCAGGGCGATAGGGTTCTATGAGTACCTTGGTCTTGCCGGAATCAATGAAGTCCAACTCCTGCGCTGCGGCACGGGAGAGATCAAGAATACGGTCAGGAACAAAGGGGCCACGATCATTAATGATTACGGCAACTCTTTTTTTATTGCTGAGATTGGTGACTGAGACTTTCACCCCCAGCGGCAGGTAATTGTGGGCAGCTGTCATTTTTTCCATGTCATAAGGCTCACCGCTGGCGGTAAGCTTGCCCTGAAATTTTTCACCGTACCATGAAGCAATGCCTTCTTCACGGTAATCCGCAGGAATAACAATTGTCTCTTGTGCAGCAACCGCTTCTTCAGTCTTATCCTGAGTCCCGTTCTGAGCAAAGGATGGAGCAGTAAAAACCAGCAGCAAAAGCTGCATTAAGAAAATATTTTTGATCATTTATCTCTCCTGCCTAATTTAGTACAATGCATGTTACCTTTATGCAGATTTCGGGGTGGTGGCAAGCTTTTCGACATTCATATAAAGAGAGCCTTTACAGCTTTTTCATTTCGCGACGATGCTTTTCCTCATTATATTCGCCAAGCTCGTACATGCGAATTTTGTTGCTACGGGGAAACTCCCTCTTGAAGAGAGTCTTCAAAAGCTTCTTCATCCCTTTCAGGGCGGCCCGATGCTCTATTGTTTCATAACCGTCTTCGTAAATAATGTATTCCTGCTCCTGATCGTGCAAAATTAGCAGGGAACGGTTGCGTTTGTAAGTGCGCAGGTCTATGCAATGCCCCACGGGAAGCTTTTTTAACTTCCTCAAAACCGATTCAAGTGCTGTAGCTTTATCAATCATAAAACTGAGCGTACAGCGGCCAAAGGAGAACTGTCAAACATGCCTAATGAAAACAAGCCCATCAACAAGGGCGATATAGTTGAAACTAAAATCGAATCACTGGCCTTCGGAGGGAAAGGTATCGGCCGCTATGAAGGGCTGACCCTTTTTGTTGAAGGAGTTGTACCGGGACAGACTGTGCGCTGTGAAATTACCAAGCTCAAAAAGCGTTTTGCCGAAGCCAGACGTACCGAGATTGTCGACCACGTGGAAGACGAACAGACTCCCGCCTGTAAATATTTTGGATCCTGCGGCGGCTGTCTGCATCAGGACATCAAATATGAAGCCCAAGCCTATTGGAAAGGGCGTCAGGTATCTGAAACCCTACAGCGGATTGGCAAAATTGCCGAAGAGACTCCGGGCATGGGCACTGAAGCCCAGCCTTCTCCTTTGGAATACGGATACCGAAACAAGATGGAATTTTCCTTTCACGGCATTGGCGACTCACTAAAACTGGGCTTTAAGCGGCGCGGTTCGGAAACCGATGTGTTGAATATCCATAGCTGTCCCCTACTCCCGGAACAGTGTGCAGACATTCCGGCTCTGGTCCGCGACTACTGCGCCCGTACCGGAATCGGAAGCTACCGCCACAACCGGGGCGGTTACTGGCGCAAACTGGTGGTCCGCTACTCCCACAACAGCGGCGAAATGATGATTCACCTGCTCACAGAACCGGCCAAATCCCACCACACCATCAAGGGACTGGCAGAGCTTCTTTCCAATCACCTTCCTCAGCTGAAAAGTTTTGCGCACTCCACCCGCAAAGGGCGTGCTGATATTGCAACCGGAGAGCGCCTTATCTCGCTGACCGGACAGAAATATATTACCGAGACTCTGACCCGTGCCGACGGTGCAGAAGTCAAATACCGGATCACTCCCAATGCTTTTTTCCAGACCAACTCCAAGGGCGCGGAAGTGCTCTACCGCAAAAGCGTGGAGCTTGCCGACCCCAAAGCTGATGATGTCGTCTGGGACCTTTTCTGCGGCTCCGGCGGTATCGGCATGTTCATGGCAAAGGATGTGGACAAGATGATCGGAATCGAAGTTTCCGAAGAATCTGTACGCTCCGCAAAGGAAAACGCCGAACTTAACGGACTGGAAAACACCAGCTACATCGTCGGTAACCTTGCCTCGGCAAAGGGTCTGCCCGACAATCTGCCCCGCCCGGACATGGTCATAGTTGACCCACCCCGCTCCGGGGTTCCCGATCCGTCCCTGCAGAAGCTCATTGAACTTGCACCGTCCAAAATTCTCTACATTTCCTGCAACCCATCGACTCTTGCCCGTGATGTTGCAAAAATGGATGGAACTTACAAACTGGAACGCTTTGCTGCAGTGGATATGTTCCCACATACGTCGCACGTGGAATCCGTCGCTCTGTTGACGAAAACAGTCTAAACAGGTCAGAATATTACATGGCTGAGACAGAAAAACATGATACCCTGCTTGAGGAATTGCGCAGGTTGACCATCTACCCTCCGGAAGAACGCCAACTGGCTGAGTTGCGCTATAAACTGGAGGGTAAATTCAGCAGGCCAGAGAATTCCCCACAAGGACTTGAAGCTGTAAAATACGGAGTACTTCTTCATGCTATGGCTGTAAAAGCTATTGCGAAAGAAGCCGATGACAGCAGCATAAGTTCCTATAAACAGGATGAATCTGACAGCACAGCTGCCATCTGTCTCGACTATCTGGCTATGATGGGGATATGCGGCCGAAATCTGGCCGCCCTCATCCTGTGCCACCGTTCCCTACCCTTTTCACGGGTCAAGGAGTGGTTTGCCGCGCAGCAAGACAAGACCGCCATCGCTATCGCCGACCGCATGCTGGCAGTGAATCCCGGAGAGATTCCTGAACGGATCAAGTATGCACAATCGCAGCTGGATAGGATTTCTGATCTGAGTATGAGCGAGTCAATGGATTTCTTCCGCAGCAACGGAACCCGTAAGGGTGAGCTGTCCCTGCAATCGCTGGAAAAGTTTATGACCGGGAACTTCGGCAAAAACTGCCGAAAAAAACTACACAGCCCGGAAAGCCTTGAAGAAATATCATTCTGCACAGAAACAATGCCTCCCTACCCGGACAAAGAAATCATCAATGATATTTCTTTCCATCTGAAAACAATGGACCCGATCATTATGGAGAAGGTCCTGCGGGCAGTTGAAAGACTTGCTGATGAAATCGATGATGAGCTGCTTAAAGAGATCCTGCCGCTAGCCAAATCTCCTTCCCTGCCGTTGGCAAAGGCGGGTATGGATATCGTGGCCAAATTCGGGGGCAGTAAACGCGCACGCATATTCATCCAGCTTTTCAATGAAGCTCCTAAATTAAGGGCCGAGTTGATAAACAGGGTCCCTCTACTCAGCAGTGACGGCTTTGCCAAATTCATGAAAGGCATTTCCGAAACATTCCATATTCCGGTACTTTCTGTCCTCTTCTCCACCATCAGCGAAGAAGATCCGCAATGCTTTGGAAACATCCTCAGCAACGTGCTTAAACAGTCGCGCAGCAACAAAACTGGCAGTCTAAAGCCGATGCTGGCTCAAATAATAGAAACCGAAGCATTTAATGAACCCCCAAGACCGGAAATAGTTGAAGGCAAAAATGTTCCCGGTGTTGATTTCATTAAATCCGGCGGCCCGATTGTCCTGAACATCGAGAAGAAGGAACCCGAGAGCACAGGATTCAAAAGAATTTTCGGTAAACAGGAAATCCAATCCGACGGCCTGCCTGACATCTTTACTGACGGGCAGATCACTAATCAAAGACTGCACAAACTCAACAAATGGAAGAGCATTTCACAGGGGCTGACATTTCAGAATTGTACCTTTGAAGCCTGTGAACTGCGGGATTCTTTCATGGAAGAATGCTCCTTTAAAGGATGTACTTTCAATGCCTGTTCACTTGCTGATGCTGTTTTTCTGGAAAGCAAATTCACGAACTGCACTTTCAAAAACTGCTCCCTGAATGGAAGCAATTTCTACGATTGCACTTTAAAAGACTGCAAATTCCAGAACTCCCACTTTGACTCCGCAATCACTTTCCTGAGTGATTTCAAGAACTGCCGTTTCAAGGCTGTTGCTACTCCCGGTGCATATTTTTGCCGCACCAGATTTTTGACCAGCCTGTTCGAAATCTGTGATTTCCGTGAAACATATTTCTACAAGGGAACAATCAAAGGCTCTGACTTCTGCTTATCTAACTTCAATACCAGCCTATTTAAAGACTCTCTCGTAACCGGCTCAAACTTTGATGACTGCAGCACCAGATATTGTGAAGCAATGAATGTGAGAACCGACTCGCCGGAATTGCTCAAAGCCATGAGCCGATCTTTTACTTCACGGTTGCAAAAAAGGGAGAACCTTAAAAAACGTTCTGCCGGGTTCGGTAAGATTGATGAATATGGACGGGGAGTACTTTATAAGGCAATCAAACGCTGGTTTGTACTCAAAGACATTGAGCACAATCAAGCCCAGTTCACTGAAAACAACAAGCGCAGGCTGGATTGGGCTGCGGCAAAAATCAATGAGCGCGGACGAAAATTCTTACAGATACTCCCCGCCTTGCTGCATACAAATGTTTTTGAAATTAAAACAGGCATGGATAGCGTCAGCACCGGATCAAGAATCAGCAGCTATGAAATAACCCCGCAGACCGCTGACCTTCTGGATGAATTTTTTCCTGAATTAAAATATGAAGAGAGCGGAATAGGGGCCATCCCCATTGAAGCATTCATGTCCATCGGCAGCACGGGAACGATTGCCCAGACCCCAGACTCAGACCTTGACTGCTGGGTCTGTTGTGATTTCAGGGGAACAGCTCCTGATAGACGGGAAAACCTGATTGGAAAACTGCAAAAAATCGAAGAGTGGGCTCTCGGTGAGTTCGGTCTGGAAGTCCATTTCTTCACCATGGATGTCCGAGAGGTACGCAACAACCAATTTGGATTAAGTGACGAAGAAAGTTCCGGTTCTGCCCAGAGTGCAATTCTTAAAGAAGAATTTTATCGTACCGCCCTTCTGCTGGCCGGAAAACCTCCATTGTGGTGGTTCACACCTCCGGAAGCTGAAACCAAAGCCTACGAGACCTGCAAAAAAAGAGTAATGCTGCTCAAAGGAAAAGGATTCTGCGTTGATCTCGGCAATGTGCCGAGTATTCCGATGGAAGAATTTTTCGGAGCCTCCCTCTGGCAGATTGTTAAAGGGATCAAAAGCCCGTTCAAAGCGATCATGAAATTCGGATTACTGGAGCTTTACACCTCAGACAGCAAATATTCTCTGCTCTGCGAAAAATTTAAAAAGAACGTCCAGCACGGAACCCGTTCAATCCTCCGCACAGACCCATACATGCTTCTATATCAAGAGCTGGCTGTTTTTTATGCCAAACGCGATCAGGCAGATCACTCTTGGCTGACAGCCATGGCCCTACGCCTGAAATGCGGGCTGGTGGGCGAAAAAGCTGCTGGGGATCATATATCCAGGACTGAAGATATTGAACTGATGGAATTTAATTCCAGTCTTTCCGAAAATACCCCGCAAGACATGGTCAAAGATTTCAGCAGTCTCACCGACTTCAGTTCCGTGGCAGAGTTGGGAAGACAGATCAACCAGTTCATGATCAACACCTACATGAAAGTACGCGGAGAACAGGATAAATTCCCCGGAGTGGCAATCACCCCCGAGGACCTGACCCGTCTCGGCAGGGTTATCTTTGCGGCTTTTGCCAAGCGTAAGGCCAAGATATTACGTCTTTCCCTGCCCGGACCCAGAACACATTTTTTCAAAACCATAATCATTTCCCGCTCTGAAGCAGGAAACTTATGGCAGATTCAAGGCGAATACCCGGACGAATCCGGGGCCAGAAATATCGTGACAAAAATCGAGTCGGGAAAAGACCTCAATTTCATGCTGGTCTGGCTGGCCCTGAACGGACTGTATGGTCAGGAAATGCAGGTCAAGACGGACATCAATTCCGGCCCCTTGCGTGAACGGGAAGTGAAAAAACTAATTCAGGACCTGATGATTTTCTTTCCGCAGAAAGAAACTTTTAATGTACGCATCGAAGAAACACTCAACGCGGAACGCATTATAAAAGGGTTCTTCATCGTTAATCTCTGTGTCCCGCCGGAAACCAAAAAAGTTCAGGAAGTGCACTTTGTATACAGCACAAACTGGGGTGAAGTTTTCTGCAAACCGCTGAAAGTTAACCGCAAGCTGATTGAGACCCCGGAGCAATACCTGAAAGATGACATGGAATCGCTTTACGAAGGAGAAGTAGTATTAGGCCAGTTCCTGCCCTTGCATGCCGAATGCCCTTTCCTAAAGATTCCGGTCGGATTTGGTCATTAAGCACGTTCAACCATAACCGGATTTATATTCCCGCCAAAGAGGATGGACTGAAATGCCGATTATTAGAAAAAGCCTGCTGCAATTAATTTTTTCCGGTTCGTTCATGAAAAGGTGGAATGACAAACTCCGGCCCATGGAAATGGTGGAGGTAGACAAGCAGGCCCATAAAATGATCGCCACTTGGATTCTCTTTGTTCTCAATCAGGATCAGCTGGACCAACGCGAACGAATCAGACTGGGAGACGAAATTGTTGAGGGCGGTATCTTCGAATACCTGTTCCGTATGGTCATTACCGACATCAAACCGCCTGTTTTCTACCGAATTAAAGAAAATCCCGAACATTACCGCAAACTATCCAAATGGGTTCTTAAACAATTACGCCCCAGACTCATGCCGCTAGGCAGGGATTTCTGGGAACGGCTGACAGAATACCACCTCAATCCCGACGAAACGTCACTCGCGCGGCAACTGCTTGATGCCTCGCATATGTACGCCAGCTACTCCGAGTTCAAGCTCCTCAAGCACCTCAACCAGATGGACGAAGAACTTGCCGGGATCGAACAGAGTTTCATCGACCGTCTGGAAAGCTATTCCAACCTTTCCGGGGTAAACGAACTGCTTCATTCCGAATCAACCGCGCTCGGACGTTTTGCAGATTTATGCGGACGTCTACGGTTCCAGACCCGCTGGTCCCAGACCCCGCGCGTTCCCGAAACGTCAGTACTCGGACACGTCTTCATTGTCGCAACATTTGCATGGTTTTTCAGCCTTGAAAAAGGGGCCTGCCCAGCCCGAAGACAAAACAACTTTTTCTCCGGACTCTTTCACGACATCCCTGAACTCCTGACCCGCGACATCATTTCCCCGGTCAAAAAATCAGATCCCACCATCGGCGAACTTATCCGCGAATATGAAGAACAGGAAATGGAGAGAAGGATCATGGATCCACTCAAAAAAAACGGATACGGAAAGATAGCTGATCGGCTGGGATATTTTCTCGGTGTGGATACCGGATCTGAATTCGACGCCGCCGCCCTTGTCGGAGGATTTGCCAAAAAGATTACCACTGACGAACTTGATGCCCGCTACAATGATGATTCCTATGACCCAAAAGATGGAGAACTGCTCAAACTTTGCGACCATCTGGCCGCTTTTATGGAAGCCTACAACGCCATGCAGAACGGTATAACCTCACCGCATCTGCATCAGGCATACTGGCGGATCAGCCAGAGTTACATGGAGAATCCGATGGTCGCCGGAATTCATGTAGGGCCGCTGCTGGCTGACTTTGAATAATCCACCTTTGCGTGAAAACGCGAAATATGGTTTAAACAATGTGAACGATTACAAGCTGAACTTGTTCAACCGCTAACCACAGATAAGTCCAGAAGGAGATTTCGATGCTGCTGAGAAAACGTGCATGGGATATAATGAATGAAGATTTTTCCACCATTGAGGATTCCGCAAGCCTTGCCGAAGCAGTACGCACACTGCGCGACAGCATGAAGGAAACCCCGGACAACCACGTTGTGGTAGTGAAAAAGAAAAACGGCTCCCTCCGCGGGGTTGTTTCCATCTGGACCATGCTCAAGGCGGTGGAAGAATTGGTACTCAAGGATGAAGACCTGAGCCTGACCGAAGAAGCCGATTGGGACCGGGCCTTTAAACGCGCCGGAACTGCCTGCGTTTCCGAAGCTCTTGATGAGTATATCGAAGAGGATGTAGCCATCCTCAAACCTACCGACCCCATGCTCGTAGTTCTGGAAATTTTCCGCAAAAAGAAACGCACCTGGGCACTGGTTCAGGAAGGCGGGAACATCATCGGCGTTGTTCTCTTGAACGAGGTTTACCGTGAAGTTACCCGCGATCTGGTTCAGCAGTTTTAATATGTGAAGGCTTCGCCACTTTATTTCGCTGTCATATAAAAACAGCCCTGTTTCCTTTCCCGGAAACAGGGCTGTTTAATTTTGCTATGGGTAAATGCTATTTCTTCAAGGTCAAAGCCCAGGCTTGGATGTTCTTGGTCACTTCCGGGTCGTAGCCCTTATCCTGAGAAATTGCCGCAGCTGCTTTGAGCGGGTCAATGGCTTCGGCAAAGGGACGCTTGGTGATCATGGCACAGTAGGAATCAACTGCAGCCATGATCCGGCCCAGTTGGGATATATCCCGTCCGGATTTTTTCTGAGGATATCCCTTGCCGTTCAACCTTTCGTGGTGCTCAACTACACAAGCCTCTATTTCCTTGTATCTAAGGTCAAGCTTGGTAAGCATTTCATAGCCGAGCATGGAGTGCTTATCAATCTTCTGCCGCTCATCTGTAGTCAACGGCTTGGGCTTCTCACGAATGAACAAAGGAATTTTACTCATACCCAGATCGTGTAGAAAAAAACCGGCGGCAAGCCTGTTGAAATGGGTTCTGGTAATGTCCCCTTTGGCAATCCCATCCCCTTTCATGCGAATATACATCATAAGGCCCAGCACACCACAGTTTACACTATGTTGCCCGAGGGTATGTTCCTTGTGCAACCTCTTGGTGAGGGCTTTGATACGAAAGGGATCGTTCCAAAGGTATTCTGTCAGTACCATCAGATCGGCCCACAGTTTATCCATAACTGCAGCCACGGGCTGATCAAGAAATTCACTCATACGCATGGTCAGCGCTTCAATAAAAATATCAGCTATTTCGCTCTCTTTAAGGTTACGGTCGATAAGGACAAGATCTAGCTGGTAGGCAATATGCTTTACATATACCGGATGGTCCTTGCGGGAAACGAAGATCAGCCCCTCTTTAACCATCCCGGCCAACTGTTCTATCTGCTCCTTGCTCAGTCTCCCACCCACTTTATAAAAAGCAGAGATGCGGGCAACATCTTCCTTGAACATGAAAATATCCAATGGTGGTCTGAACTTATTGAAACTCAGGAGAATATCTGGACTGATCTGGTAATATTCCTCGTTCAAGCCATCTGGAACATCCATTCTACCTTTTGCATGCATATCTCAACCTTACCCCACAACTTATAAACAGCTGAAATTACTTGTGTTTAATAAAACATATCCGCATTTAAAATTTTCCCACCTCAAAACCGCGCAGTAGGGATTTCGCCTGCGAAAATAGATGCGAATCATGGATTTCACTTGCCCTATAGCATTCATAGCCCTGTTCGTGAAGCCTGTGTCTGACACGTTACGATTTTTATCTATTATTTTTAAAAAAAATATAAACTTTTTTCCCCGTTTTATTAATTCTTTCTAAGGGCTGTATATATAAGCTTTTAGAGGAGTCAAAATCGGCTTCAGGCATTGAAAACAGCCTGTTTTCGACCCTTTTATTTTGTTGAGGGGTCTTGACTTTTTCACCATTTTCACACACAGGTGGTGAGACGGGGGGAATTGGTGGTAAATCTGTGTGATTGAGTGGTAGAAAAATGAAGTTTAGAGGTCACGCACATAGAAGCATGGATGCCAAAGGCAGACTGATGCTTACGCCGGAGTACCGGGATCAAGTCTATTCTGATTCCCCGGAAGGCTGCGTGACGCTGACTATTTTCGAAGGAAACATAGTCGGATTCACACCACCGGATTGGGACGTACTTGAAGAAAAGCTCACCAGCATCAAGAGCCCCAGCCGGAAACTCAGAAATTTCATCCGAATAATCATTTCAGGTTCCGAAGAAGTTCACCTTGATAAACAAGGTCGAATCACCATTCCTTCCTATCTGCGGAAAAGCGGCAAGCTGGACAAGGACGTAGTCCTTGCCGGAGTCGGCGACAGATTCGAGATCTGGGACAAGCGTGAATACGAAGCACTGCTTGAACAGGATTTTGATGATGTATCAGACGAATTGGCTGAATGCGGAGTTGAACTCCCCTTCTAGCCGATTTCGCTTTTCCGTCCCACAGACACACGCATTTTTAGATTTTTAAAACTTGATTTTCAAAACCGCCACGGTTTACACCGACTCCCCCCCGAGTACGGCTCTAAAACCGACAAAACGTTTTGAATCAGGAAATTATGGAAAGCAAGAAATTAATACCTGAACAGGTCCACACTTCCGTCCTGCTGAACGAAGTCATTGAATGGCTGGCTCCCAAACCCGGTGGCCGCTACCTTGACGGGACTCTCGGCATGGCCGGACACTCCAGCGCAATTCTCAAAGCAGCAGGCGAAGGAGCCGAACTGGCCGGTCTTGACCGCGATGAACAGGCTCTTGAACTGGCAGGCGAACGGCTGGCCCCTTTTGGCGATAAAGCCCATAGGTTTCACCTTGCTTTCAGTAAGTTTGAGGCGGCTCTGAATGAACTGGGCTGGGATACCGTGGACGGCGTTGTTCTGGACCTCGGTGTTTCTTCCCTGCATCTGGATCATGCCGAGCGCGGATTCAGTTTCATCAAGGATGGACCGCTTGATATGCGCATGGACCCGGCAGGCGGAATGCCTCCGGCTTCTTCCATTGTTAACAAGGGTTCTTATTCCGATCTGAACAGGATTTTAAAACTGTACGGCGAAGAACCGCTGGCTTCCAAGATCACCAAGGCGATCATTGCAGCCCGGGAAGAAGAAAAAATCACCACCACCCTGCAGCTGGCCTCCATTGTCGAGAAAGCTTACCCGGCCAAACGCAGGGCCTTGTCCCGGACCCATCCGGCGACAAAAACCTTTCAGGGACTGCGCATTGCCGTGAACTCGGAACTGGAAGAACTGAAAAACTTCCTTGACCGGATTCCGGAACGGCTCAGCCCCGGCGCAAGGGTCGCGATCATTTCCTTCCACTCTTTGGAAGACCGCATCGTGAAAAAGACCTTCAAATCCCAGTCACAAAGCTGTGACTGCCCGCCCATGCAGCCCATGTGCACCTGCGGAAAGGTCAAACGGATGCATGTGCTGACCAGAAAACCGGTCCTCCCCACCGAGGAGGAAATGAAGGTCAACCCCCGCAGCCGAAGCGCAAAACTCCGCGTAGCCGAAAGGACCGGGGAGGACAGGTAAAAGGCCATGAAAGGTGATTCCAAGGGAATAGCCATGGCCCTGGCCCTGACTATGGGATCAGCACTGATACTGGGGCTGGTCTCGGTCTGGCTGAACATCGAGCGAGTCGACAAAGCATACGACTTGCGGCGCATGGAAAAAAGGCTCGATGAACAGGAAGCTCTGGCTGCAAAACTGGAAGTTGAAAGAAACAATCTCCTCTCACCTATTAGGTTGAGGGAGCTGGCAAAAAAATACGGTTTCGGTCCTACTTCGCAAGGACAGATTAGACGGCCCGCGAACAAGGCGAAACCATAGTTGTAAACAGGGAGCCCAAACAATGGCTAAAAGGAAAAAAGAAAGCCTGAAGGCGAGCAGAACAAAGCTGCTCTTCGTCATGGTCCTTTTCGCCCTTGTCTGGACAGGCCTTTTGGGTAGAGCGGCATGGCTGCAGCTGTTCAAGGGTGCCGACCTTTCACGCATGGTCTCCCGGCAGCACCTTGCGGCAGAACTGGAACGCGGAGAACGCGGCTCCATCTTCGACCGCAAAGGCAACCTGCTGGCAACCAGTGTCGAAGCTTCTTCCGTGTACATCCGCCCCGTTAAAGTCACCGATGTGGGTGGCACAGCGTATAAACTTTCAAAGATTCTCGGCATTTCACAGGCAAAGCTGAGAAAGAAACTTTCGAAAAAGTCCAACTTTATCTGGATCAAGCGGCAGATTAATGACCGCATTGCCCAAAAGATAAAGCAGGCCAAACTACCCGGCGTATACCTGACCACAGAATACGTCAGACTCTATCCCAACAACTACCTTGCGGGGCAGTTGCTGGGCTTTTCCGGTATTGACGGTAAAGGGCTTGAAGGACTTGAAAAGAAATTTAACGACCGCCTTGCAGGCCGCAAGGCACAGTTCGTTGTGCAGCGCGACGCTTCCGGACGCAGGCTCTACCTTGACGCCATGGGCCGTGAGATGGACGTGCGCGGTAAAGACATCCACCTGACTATTGACTCACACCTGCAGTCAGTAACAGAGAACGCTCTGGCTGAAGCAGTGAAGAAATACAACGGCAAGTGGGGGTCTGCCATAGTTGTTGAAGTAGCCAGCGGAGATATTCTGGCAATTGCCAACTGCCCGCGCTTCAACCCCAATATTTTCCGCACCAGCTCCCCCAATATCTGGAGGAACCGTGCGGCTCTCGACGTTGTTGAACCGGGATCAACCTTCAAGCCCTTCCTCATGGCTGCGGCACTTGAGCATAAGGTTGTCACCCCGGAAAAACTATTTGATTGTGAAAACGGACGCTGGAAGATCAACGGTAAGTACATCAAGGATACCCATAAAGAAGGATGGCTCCCCGTACACAAGATCCTGCGCTACTCCAGCAACATCGGCTGTGCCAAAATCGGACTTGAGCTGGGCGTGCAGAACTACCACAAGTTCATCAGCGATCTGGGTTTCGGGTACAAGACCGGCCTACCAATTCCAGGTGACCGTAAAGGGCTGATCCGGCCCGCCGCCAAATGGAATGAAATAGACCTTGCCGCAGGATCATTCGGGCAGGGTATCGGTGTCACCACCGTGCAGATGGCCAAGGCTTTCCTGACTCTGGCCAACAAGGGTATTGAGAAACCGCTCCGGCTGGTGCAGTACCCGCACTCTGAAGAAGAGGAAGCGCCCAAGCGCATCTTCAGTCCTGCTGTAGCGGAGAAAGTGCTCTCCATGATGCGAGAAGTCGTGCAGGACGATGGAACCGGACGCAAGGCCCGCATCAGCGGAACAACCGTAGCCGGCAAAACCGGAACCGCCCAGAAAGCACACGGCAAGGGCGGATACGGAACCGAATACATTGCGTCTTTCGTAGCGCTGGTTCCGGGATATAACCCGGATTACATCGTCTACATGATGGTTGATGATCCCAAACCGAACCATTACGGAGGCACAGTTGTAGCCCCGGCGGTAAAAGAGATCATGACCCAGACCCTTGCTTACTACGGCAAGCTCCCGGAGCACCGTAAACCGACCCCGGTCATGGCCGCGGGAAAGACCTTCACCGAAATGCCCAAAAAAGCACTCAGGGCTACTCCGCCCAAGGTGGTTGTATCCGATGATAAGGTCCCGAATTTGAAAGGAATGCCCATTCGCAGGGCAATTGAAATATTAGTCCAGAAAGGATTTGTCCCCAAACTCAAGGGTCAGGGGATGACTGTAAATAAACAGCTTCCTGCCGCAGGCGATAAATGGCCTGAGGATAAAAAAGCAGAAATGGTTCTCTGGATTTCTTAAAGGAAAATTTATGTCTGAAACAGTACTGAATAAAACAAAATGGGACGCTCTCCTCGCCAAAGTAGGCGAAGGACTGATGGTCCGTATGGATTCACGGGAAGTCCGCGAGGGTGATATCTTTGTCGCCATCTCCGGCCCTCTTCGTGACGGTGCTGATTTCGTACCTCAGGCACTGGAAAACGGTGCTGCATACATCATCTGCGATAAAGAAATTGAGACCGGGGCTGCTGAACTGGTCACACACCCTTCCCCCCGCGAAGCCCTCGGTGATCTGGCTATGGCTTATTTCAAAACCGCAGACAGCAAAATCAAACTAGTGGGTATAACCGGAACCAACGGCAAGACCACCACCACCTACCTGATCGAACAGCTGCTTTCCTCCGCCGGGATGAAAGTAGGCGTACTCGGCACAGTAAGCTACCGCTGGCCCGGATTTGAGCAGGAAGCACCGCTGACCACCCCCGGATGCTGGCAGCTGCATGAAATGCTGGCCCAAATGGATAAAGCCGGAGTCGACGTTGCGGTAATGGAAGTTTCTTCCCACGCACTGCACCAGAACCGCGTTTGCGGCCTCAACTTTGACGCAGCGGTAATCACCAACGTTACACAGGACCACCTCGATTACCACGGTGACATGGAAGAATATTTCAAGGCCAAATGCCTGCTCTTCCAGCATTACCCCAGCGCACTCAAACGCGGCATCATCAATTTCGATGATCCTTACGGCAGAAGACTTCTGGAATGCTACACCCCGGCAATAGGGTTCGGCATGGACAAAAGCTGTGCCACCGGCTGTAAATCACTATGCGGGGAAATGATCTCCTGCTCCGGCGACGGTATGCGGTTGAAAATGACCTGCGACAGCGATGAATGGGAAATTGAAACCGACCTGATCGGCAAATTCAACGGTTCCAACCTGCTTGCCGCACAGGCCATAGGTCTGCATATGGGCCTGACCCCGGAACAGATGGATGTATTCAAGGAATTTGACGGCGTTCCCGGAAGGCTGGAGCGGGTCCGTAACGATCAGGGCCTAAATATTTTCGTGGACTATGCCCACACCCCGGATGCGCTGGATAACGTCCTGCGCACCCTGAAAGAGCTTGACTTCAATAGGGTTATCACTGTTTTCGGCTGCGGCGGCGACCGCGACCGGGCCAAGCGCCCGCTCATGGCTGAAGCGGCCTGCCGTCATTCCGATGTGGCTGTGCTTACTTCAGACAACCCGCGCACAGAGGACCCCGTGCAGATCATCGAAGATGTACGCCCAGGACTCAAAGGCTGCGCCAGCATCATCGAAGAAGTTGACCGCGCCAAAGCCATCAGGAAAGCAGTGGCGAAAATGACTGCGGAAGATGTGCTGCTCATCGCAGGCAAGGGCCACGAGACATATCAGATTATCGGAACGGAAAAACGGGACTTCAGCGATAGCGAAGAAGTTTCCAAGGCGATTAAGGAGATTTACGGTTGAAGCTGACCTTATGTGAAATCGAAGAACAGCTCATGGGGAGCAGCGATCTGCCCTGTGCGGTAGACATCGAAATCGCAGCTGTGCGCACTGACAGCAGGCTGGTGAAGAAAAACGATGTCTTCTTCTGCATTGAAGGGGTGAATTTCGACGGCCACAACTTTGCCGAAGCGGCACTTGATGCCGGAGCGGCTGCCGTTGTTGTTTCCCAGTTCATGCCCGAGCTTGAGGGCAGACCGGCTATCATGGTCCGCAATACCGTACAGGCACTTGGCCGAGTAGCCGCATACTGGCGCACGAAATCTCAGGCCCGCATGATCGCCGTCACTGGTTCCGCCGGAAAGACCACGGTCAAGGAAATGCTTGCCCACGTTCTGTCCGGTTCCCATTCCGTGCATAAAAATTTCATGAATCTGAACAACCAGCTCGGCCTGCCCCTGTCCATGCTTGAAGCAAGCGGAGAGGAAACATACTGGGTTATGGAACTGGGCATCAGCCTGCCCCACGATATGGGCGAACTTGGCCCCATCGCCAACCCGGACATGGCTATTGTCCACAATATCGGTCCCGCTCACCTTGAAGGTCTGGGGTCGCTGGAAAATGTGGCTGTCCAGAAGGCATCGCTCTTCAAATACCTCCGTCCCGAAGGCAAAGCCCTGTGCTGCAAAGACCATGAGCTGCTCTGGAACGCTGCCAATGAAATTGCAGCACCCATCGCATTTTCCTCCAAGGATGAAAATGCCGAGTACTACAGCACCATGCTGCACACACTGCCGGATGGTTCAGGACGTTTCCTACTCAAAGCCGGAGACGAAAGCACAGAAGTGGTGCTGCCCACCTGCGGTGAACATTTTGCCGAAAACGCAGCCGCTGTAACCTGCGCTGCCCATCAGTTAGGCATGGAGCTCACCGAAATAGCAGACAGACTGGCCACAGTCGAAATGCCCAAGCAACGGTTCCACTGCCACACCCACGGAGAATGGACACTTATCGATGACTCCTACAACGCCAACCCCCTGTCCATGAACCGGGCTATCGACACTGCCAAGCGCATTGCCGGGGAAAGGCCGCTGGTACTGGTGCTTGGCGATATGCTGGAACTGGGTAATGAAGCCGGGTGCTCACACTGTGATCTGGGCGAAAAAATAGCCGAAATTGAACCGGATGCAACTTTTTATTTCGGTCAACATTATGCCGAAGTGGCTTCCAAAACCAACGGTTGCACTTTGGTCCCGGTCAATAAGCCGGATGAATTTCTGAACGGAATGCACGAACTTGGTCTCAGCGACGCGGTGGTCCTCTTTAAAGGGTCGAGGTCCTGCCGCATGGAAACTTACTTCCACGCACTGAGTAATGAAATTAATGGGGAGACCGGAGGAAACAAAGCATGATCTATCATTTTCTAGTCCCCTTAAGCGCCCAGCTTGGCCTGCTTAACGTATTCCGTTACATAACCTTCAGGTCCATCTACGCCCTGCTCACTGCGCTGGTAATCACCATCGTGCTCGGGCCTATGATGATGCGCTGGCTGCAAAAAGTGAAATGCGGTCAGTACATTCAGGACGAAGTGGGTGAAATGCACAAATGCAAGGCCGGAACCCCGACCATGGGTGGGTTGCTGCTCGGTTTCGGCGTACTGGTCTCCACCTTGCTCTGGGCGGACCTGACCAACATCTACGTCTGGTTGACGATGCTTGTCTTTGCCGGATTCGGGCTGGTCGGATTTGTGGATGACTACACCAAGATCAAGGGCAAGCAGAACAAGGGAATCTCTCCCAAAGCCAAACTTTTCGGACAATTGCTCGTAGCCGGAACAGCTGTAGCCCTCTTGATCATGCAGCCCGCTTACTCAACTGAGCTGGCTGTACCGTTCTTTAAAAATTTCACCCCGAACCTCGGCTGGATGTATCTGCCGTTCGCACTGCTGGTCATGATCGGGGCTTCAAACGGCGTAAACCTCACAGACGGTCTGGACGGATTGGCCATCGGCCCCTCCATCACCAGCGCCACCTGTTACGCGTTTTTTATTTACATTGCCGGTCACGTGGGCATGTCCAGTTACCTTAGTGTTCCCCATGTTCCCGGGGTTGGTGAAGTAACCGTATTCTGCGGTGCTTTAGTCGGCGCGGGGCTGGGTTTCCTGTGGTACAACGCCTACCCTGCCCAGATTTTTATGGGCGATGTAGGCTCTCTGAGCATCGGCGGTGTACTCGGTTTTATCGCCGTTCTCTGCAAGCAGGAACTGCTACTGATCATCGTCGGCGGTGTTTTTGTTTTTGAGACCATCTCGGTCATCATGCAGGTCAGTTACTTCAAGGTCAGCGGCGGTAAACGTATTTTCCGCATGGCCCCGCTGCACCACCATTTTGAACACAAGGGAGTTCCCGAATCCAAGATTGTAATCAGATTCTGGATCATCTCTATTTTAATGGCCCTAATGGCCCTGAGTACCCTGAAAATCAGGTAAGGATGTTATGGATAGCGCATTTGTAGAACAGGTCACCTCGACCCGTATGTTCACCGGCAGATTGGCAGTTGTCGTCGGAGCCGGACGTTCAGGCCTTGCCGCAGCTAAACTGCTGCACAAGCTCAAGGCCACCGTGCGCATTGTGGACAGCAACGAGAACCTCAGCACAGACATCCTTGAGGGTCTCGGCCCTGACGCTGAACTGATGACCGGACCTTTCTGCGAAGAGCAATTTGCCGGAGCGGATGTGATCGTCGCAAGCCCCGGAATTCCAGCCCGCAAAATCACTCCGTTTATCGGTAACCTGCCGGAACGGGCTATCATCTCCGAGCTTGAGATGGCTTCATGGTTCGCTAATGAACCTAAAATCGCCATAACCGGAACCAACGGAAAAACAACTACCACCGCGCTCATCGAACACATTTTGAAAGAATCAGGACGCGTTCCTTTTGCCGGAGCCAACTACGGTACTCCCCTTTCTGAATTCATCTATGAAGACAGAAAGGCCGATGTACTGGTGCTTGAAGTTTCCAGCTTCCAGCTCCAGAACTGCCGCCTGTTCAGACCGCAGGCCGCAATCCTGCTCAACATCGCGCCCAACCACCTCAACTATCATGAGGACATGGACGAATACCTTGAGGCCAAACTCAAAATTTTCGAACGCCAGAGCGAGGATGAGTTGGCTATTCTTCCTGCACACATGAAGGGTGAGCTGAATCCGGCAAGCTTCACCAAGGCAAAAGTGAAATGGTTCGACGGTTCCACTTTCCCGGAACAGCCCAATCTGCCCGGACACCACAACCGCTTGAACATGGAAGCAGCGTGGCTGGCTCTGGAAAAAATAGGTCTGACCCGTGAGGAATTCGAAGCAGGGCTGAAAACTTTCAAAGGCAAGCCCCACCGCATTCAGGAGATCGGCACAGTGGACGGCGTCCGCTTCATCGATGACTCCAAAGGAACCAACCTTGATGCGGTACGTGCTGCCCTGAACAGCTTTGAAGGTCCTGTCCGCTTGCTGCTGGGCGGAGTATTCAAAGGCGGGGATGTCAGCGAACTACTCCCGGCTATGCGCGGCAAAGTTTCTGAAGTCGGACTCTTCGGTGACGGACGCGAGCACTTCGAACCGGCTCTGAAGGACGAATTTAAAATTTCCTGGCACAAAAATCTCGAAAAAGCCGTCAGGACCCTTTTCGCGAACGCGCAGGCAGGCGAAACAATCCTGCTTTCCCCGGCAACAGCAAGTTTTGATGCTTACACCGGGTATGAGGCTAGAGGCGATGATTTCAAAAGGATCATGGAGGAACTCTCTTGAACAAGAAAAAGAACCTCTCCGGCAAACCGGAACGCTTTGATTACTGGCTGTTAGGCGCGGCACTGCTGCTGGCCTGCTTCGGCCTGATGATGGTCCTTTCCGCAAGCGGAATCATGGCCGAGCGCTTCTTTGACGATAAATACCTCTTCTTCAAGAAGCAGGCTATATTTCTCGTTGCCGGAACCTTCATGATGTACATCAGCTCCCGTCTGCCCAAGGCCGTTTTCTACAATATGGTCTATGTCTGGCTGATGGCGGCGTTTGTACTCCTGCTGCTCAGCGACTTTTCGCCGTTATCGGTTGCCGCAGGCGGTGCGAAACGCTGGATTGCACTGGGGCCGCTGCGCATTCAGCCGCTGGAGTTCTGCAAACCTGCGCTGGTTCTTTATCTGGCCTATTTTTTCTCGCGTAAACAGGAACTTATCAAGACATTCAGTGTCGGTTTCCTGCCGCCATTCGCCATTACCGGAGCTCTCTGCCTGCTGCTGATGCTGCAGCCGGACTTCGGTGGCTCGGTGTTTTTGTGCATGATCCTTTTTTTCATGAGCCTGGTAGGCGGAACAAGAATCAGCTATCTGCTGACTTCTTTGATTTTCGCTGCCGGAGCCGGATACATGCTGATCACCAGCTCCCCCTACAGGCTCAAACGCATGACCGCATTCATTGACCCCTTCAAGTCCGCGCACGAGGAAGGCTACCAGCTGGTGCAGTCCCTCTACGCTTTCGGTTCGGGCAACGTCTTCGGACAGGGACTTGGCGCAGGCAAACAAAAACTTTTCTTCCTCCCTGAAGCACATAACGACTTCATCATGGCCGTTGTGGGAGAGGAACTCGGCTTCATCGGCGTAATGGCCGTGTTTGCCGTAATCGGATTTCTGGTCTGGCGCGGATTCAAAATCGCGCTGGCACAGGATGATCTGCAGGACCGTTTCACTGCTTACGGTCTGACCATTATGCTTGCTCTGGGCTTCTCCCTGAACCTTGCTGTTGTCATGGGAACCGTACCGCCCAAGGGCGTACCCATGCCTTTCGTCAGCTACGGGGGATCGAGTTTGATGATATCCTGCATCTGCATCGGTATCCTCCTCAATTTATCAAGGGGGAAAGTCTGATGAAACGCATCATCCTGACCACCGGCGGCACAGGCGGGCACGTTTTCCCCGCACTGGCAGTTGCCGAAGAAATCAAAAACCGCTTTCCCGAATGTGAGATTCTCTTCCTCGGCGGTAAAGGTCCGGAAAAAGAAATGGTCGAACGTGCCGGAATCAGCTTCAAGGGGCTTCCGGCTAAGGGTGTTCTGGGCGGCGGTCTGAAAAAAGTTTTCAGTTCCTTCTGGATTGCGGCTGCACTGTTCATGTCGCTGAAAGAAGTAGCTTGCTTCAAACCTGATGCGGTTATCGGTTTCGGCGGATATGCCGGATTCTGCCCGGTGCTGGCGGCATGGATGCTCGGTATCCCCACCACCATCCATGAGCAGAACAGCGTCCCCGGGGTTACCAACCGTATTCTGGGCAAAGTAGTCAAAAGAGTTTTCGCTTCATTCGAGGATAGGAAAGGATCATTCCCCGCTGCCAAGACCGTTGTGGTAGGCAATCCGGTGCGTAAAGAAATAATTGCTTCCGACGTGGAAGCAGACCAAAAAGCGGTACTGGTTTTCGGTGGGAGTCAGGGCGCGGCAGCAATCAACGATGCAATCGTCAGCGGCCTTGCCAAGCTTAGGGATGCAGGAATCAGACTGCGCCACCAGACCGGTAAGTCCGACTTTGAAAAAGTCCGCAAGGCATACATGGACAACGGTATGGACAGCAATTCAGTCTCCCCGTTCATCCACAACATGGGCGAAGCTTATGCCGAAGCTGCTCTTGTGGTCTGCCGGGCGGGAGCGTCCACTGTTTTTGAAGTAGCGGCAGCGGGTAAGCCAGCTATTTTTATCCCGTTTCCGCATGCCACCCACGACCATCAGACCGGGAATGCGCGTTCCCTAGCTGATCTGGGCGCGGCAGAGCTTATTCCGCAGGGTGAACTTGGCGGAGACAGGCTGGCAGATGAAATTATTACGCTGATTAAGGATCAGGACCGACTGGAAGCCATGGGAAGAAAGGGGCTTTCATTTGCGAGGACTGATGCAGCCTCCGCCATCGCGGAAGGCACTTTAGATATTATTAGAATGAAAACAGTGAGAGGTGCAGCATGATCGCAGCAGAAGGACCAAGTGTACCACTGGTAACGGACACAGCATGTCCCATCATGCGCAGCAGGGTTGGTAACATCCACATGATC
This sequence comes from Maridesulfovibrio spiralis (SeqCode), assembly GCF_048571135.1. Taxonomy (NCBI): domain Bacteria; kingdom Pseudomonadati; phylum Thermodesulfobacteriota; class Desulfovibrionia; order Desulfovibrionales; family Desulfovibrionaceae; genus Maridesulfovibrio; species Maridesulfovibrio spiralis (SeqCode). The sequence goes on from NZ_CP182344.1 coordinate 867,187, forward strand.
GGTATCGGCGGATCTGGTATGAGCGGCATTGCCGAAGTACTCATCAACATGGGCTTCACCGTAAGCGGCTCCGACCTCGCCGCAGGTGCTCCCGTTAAACGTCTGCTCAAAATGGGCGCGCAGGTCTTCATCGGCCACGGCGCGGACAATGTAACCGACGCTGACGTGGTAGTTAAATCCACCGCAATTTCCGAAGACAACCCGGAAGTACTCAAGGCCCGCGAACTTGGTATCCCCATCATTCCCCGTGCGGAAATGCTGGCAGAACTCATGCGCCTGCGTACCGGTATCGCCGTAGCAGGTACACACGGCAAGACAACCACCACCTCGCTTCTGGCAACAATTTTCACTGAGGCCGAGCTGGACCCCACTGTCATCATCGGCGGTCGTTTGAACACCTTCGGCAGTAACGCCCGCCTTGGCGACGGCCAGTTCCTCATCGCCGAAGCGGATGAGTCAGATGGTTCATTCCTCTGCCTCGCACCGATCATCACCGTAGTAACCAACGTGGATAAAGACCACCTTGATTTCTACGGCGGGCAGGATGCCATTGATGAATCCTTTCGCAAATTCATGAACTCCATTCCCTTCTACGGAATGAATGTGGTTTGCGGCGATGATCCGGGTGTGCAGAGACTGCTGCCCTCCATCAAACGCCCCTGCATGACTTACGGCCTCACCAAAGGCAACAGGCTGCGCGCAGAAATCCTGTCCTGCGAAGTCCGCTCCCTGTTCAAAGTCTTTCTTGATGAAGAACTGCTTGGTGAAGTTTCACTTGCCCAGCCGGGTAAACACAATGTGCTTAACGCACTCGGCGCCATCGGCGTTTCCCTTGAAGCCGGACTTGATCCCGAAGTTATCCTTTCCGGGCTTTCAAACTTCATGGGCGTCGGACGCAGATTTGAAAAGAAAGGTGAATCCAAAGGCATCCTTGTTGTGGATGATTACGGACACCACCCCGCAGAAATTCAGGCCACCATCGAAACGGCCAAGTCCTGCTTCCCGCAGCGCAGGCTGGTGGTAGCTTTCCAGCCACACAGATTCACCCGAACCGAAGCCCTGTTCGGCGAGTTCTGCAAAACATTTGAGAAAGCCGACGAACTGCTGCTCACTGAAATCTACCCCGCATCCGAAGACCCCATTCCGGGCGTAAACGGAATGTCACTTGCGCAGGGTATCAGACAGGTCAGCGACACCAAGGTCCGCTTCTACCCGGACTTTGAAATGCTGCAAAACGAGCTGCCTAACATCCTGCAACCCGGTGACCTGTTCATCACCCAGGGAGCAGGGTCCATCTACACTGTAGGTGAGAAATTTTTGAAATATCTGGAAGAGGACGGAGAAAAGGTCCTCAAACCGGAAGAAATAACCGCATTGTAACGGACATTAAAGATGACATTGGAACTGCTTCATAAACCGGGCATGGCACAGCTCACCTCCCTTGGCATTGGCGGAAACGCCCGTGTTCTGGCCAAGGTGCGCGACGAAGCCGGGCTGGATGAACTTTCCCGCTTTGTTGAGCGTGAGGGGACCGACCTGCTTGCCATCGGTGAAGGAAGCAACATTCTCGCCGGTGACGGAGACCTGAACATAGCCCTTGTGCAGGTTGCCTGTGAACGCAAAGTGGAAGCAGAAATACGCGGCACAACCGTGCTGGCTCCTGCTGACATGCGTCTGCCCGGACTGCTTTCAGTGCTCATCAAAAACGGCCTTTCAGGAATGGAAGGTCTGGCCGGGATTCCCGGATCAGTGGGCGGCAGCGTAGCCATGAATGCAGGTTCATACGGAACCGACATGCAGGCGTCCGTAAGCAGGGTCCGCATCTGGAATCATTCCAAAGGCCTTGTCTGGAAGGACGCAGCCGAACTGGAATGGGGTTACCGCCACTTTTCCATCGGCAGTGGCGAGTTCTTTCTGGTCTGGGAAGTCGAATTTGAACTTTCCCATTCGAGCGAGGATGAAGTCCGCAATGCAATCAAAGAAACTTTCGCAAAAAAGAAAGCCACCCAGCCGGTCACCGCAAAGACTGCCGGATGCGTTTTCAAAAACCCTGAAGGGCTGAGCGCGGGCAAGCTGCTGGACGATGCCGGATTCAAGGGTAAAAACCTCGGAGGCATGGGCTTTTCCGAAATGCACGCCAACTTCCTTGAAAACAAGGGAGGCGGAACCGCAGAACAGGCTTTGGAACTCATGTCTCAGGCAAGCGAAGCAGTGGCTGAAAAATTCGGCGTAACCTTAAAGCCGGAGGTCATCATACTGTCATGAGCGTAGCAGGAATTAACAAAAGCAGGCTTAACCTGAGTAACTCAGGCAAAAAGCGCAAGAGCCGCAACAAGACCAAGAAACGCAAAAGCAGTTCGCAGCCTATTTCCGGAATTTTCGGTGCATTGCTGCGCAAGCTCTGCATTTCGGGCGCATGTCTGCTGGTGCTGACTATCGTGGGTATCGGATGTCTGGCCGGATACCGCTGGGTTACTGCGCTGCCTTACTTTGCTCTGCAAGACATCAAGGTCACCGGCAACCACCGTTTGAGCTATGGTGAAATCCTGTCCATCGCAGATGTCAGCCTGAACAAAAACAGCCTCGCGGTGAACATCGGCGAAGTTGAAAGCAAGCTAAGTGACAACCTCTGGATTGAATCCGCAGCCATCCGCAGGGAACTGCCGGGGAAAATGCAAATTCATGTACGCGAAAAACAGCCCCGCTTCATGGTTCGCCACAACGACGTTCTTTATTATTGCGACAGCAAAGGAGAGCTTATTGCTCCGGTGGCTCCGGGGAAATTCAGCTCCCTGCCCTACCTGAATATTGAGTCCGAAGCGATGGACAAGGCTGCCATCCTGCCCGAGTTCATGAACATGCTCAGCCGGCGGGAACTGCCCTTTGATCCGGGCCAGATTGCATGGATCGATATCAAGGGCGGCAACAGAATGGAAATTTTTATGGACAGACTCGGCCTTACGGTGCTGCTGGGTCTGGACAACTGGCAAGAACAACTTTCACACCTGAACACTGTTTGGAAGGACCTCAAAAACAGGGGAGAGTTCAGGGATGTGGCAGTCATTTCAACCGGGAAAAACAGGGTCTGGGTTGAAAAACGCAGTTCCGGGAAATGATTGCCGCAGGTTGGCAACACCCCCGAATCTACAAAGGATGATGAGGAGAAAAAGTTATGTCCAAGTCTGATCTGATCGTCGGCCTTGATGTCGGCACCACCAAGATCTGCGCTGTTGTGGGTGAATCCACCGTGGACGGAGTCGACATTGTCGGTATCGGCACTGCCCCCTCCACCGGTTTGCGCAAAGGCGTGGTGGTCAACATCGAGCAGACAGTGCAGTCCATCAAGAAGGCTCTTGAAGAGGCTGAACTCATGGCTGGTTGCGAAATCCGCTCCGTATACGCGGGCATCGCGGGCAGCCATATTAAAGGTTTCAACAGCCACGGAGTTATCGCTGTCAAAGGCGGCGAGGTGACCCAGAAAGATGTTGACCGGGTTATCGATGCGGCCAAGGCCGTTGCCATTCCGCTGGACAGGGAAGTGATCCACACCTTGCCGCAGGAATACATTGTCGACGATCAGCGAGGCATTGCCGATCCGCTGGGTATGGCCGGTGTACGCCTCGAAGTTAAGGTTCACATCGTTACCGGGGCAGTAACCTCCGCCCAGAATATAATCCGCTCCTGTCATCGTTCAGGTCTGGATGTTTCTGATATAGTTCTCGAATCACTGGCCTCCAGCAAGGCTGTTCTTTCCGAAGAAGAACGCGAAATCGGTGTCGCCATAGTCGACATCGGAGGCGGTACAACCGACCTTGCCATCTTTGCCAACGATTCGATCAAACATACATCCGTTATCGCACTTGGCGGTAACAACCTTACCAACGACATAGCCTTCGGCCTGCGCACTCCTATGGGTTCCGCAGAGCAGATCAAGGTCAAATACGGAACCGCGCTCACCGATCTGGTCACCACCGATGAAACCATCGACGTGCCATCTGTCGGCGGCCGCGACCACCGCAAAATGTCCAAGCGTGTTCTGGCTGAAATCTGCGAACCGCGCTGCGAGGAAATCCTTTCCCTCGTAGACCAGGAACTGGTCCGCAGCGGCTACAAGAACATGATCGCCGCAGGCGTTGTACTCACAGGCGGAACCTCCCTCGTGGACGGCATGCAGGAACTGGCAGAACAGATATTCGACCTGCCTGTTCGTATCGGCTATCCCGCAGGCATGGGCGGCCTCAAAGATGTTGTTAGCAGTCCCAAATACGCAACAGCAGTGGGACTGCTTATGTACGGTGCGGAAAAAGAAGGCGGCTCCGAGCAGGTCTTTAGAATCCGCGACGAAAATGTTTTCAACCGCATTCTGGGCAGGATGCGTAAATGGTTTACTGATATCGCTTAATTTTATGAGGCGCTTCGCGCTTTAAGAATTAATTGATTTCGCCTCCGGCGGCTTAAGGAGCTATGCCCCTTAAGAATCCCTATCAGGGCTTCGCCGCCGGGTTTTGAAGGTAAGGCGGAATCTTGCAACAATGAGTAAACAACAAAGATGAAGGTATTCCGGACCCCGATCACCGGAAAATTCTCAGCAAAAGTTTAACAGGGGAAATGAAAAATGATGATGGATTACATGGAAATCGAAAATGACGGTCAGGCCCGCATCAAGGTTATCGGTTGTGGTGGCGGTGGCGGTAACGCTATCAACAATATGATCCAGTCCGCGCTTTCCGGCGTGCGCTTTATTGTGGCCAACACCGATGCACAGGACATCAACAAATCTCTTGCTGAATATAAAATACAGCTTGGCGACAAATTGACCAAGGGCCTCGGTGCCGGTGCAAACCCCGATGTGGGTAAAAACGCTGCTCTCGAATCAGTTGATCAGATCCGTGAACTGGTCAGCGACTGCGACATGGTTTTTGTTACCGCCGGTATGGGCGGCGGAACCGGAACAGGTGCTGCTCCCGTTATCGCTGAAGTAGCCAAGGAAGCAGGCGCACTGACCGTTGCCGTTGTAACCAAACCTTTCTATTTTGAAGGTAAGCGCAGACTCCTGCAGGCAGAAAAAGGCATAGAGGAACTCAAGAAGGTGGTTGACTCCATCATCACCATTCCCAACGACCGTCTGCTCCAGCTTGCCGCTAAAAAAGCAGCTTTCTCCGAAATGCTGAAAAAGGCTGACGAAGTCCTTTACTACGGCGTCAAGGGTATTGCCGACCTGATCACCGTTCACGGTCTGATCAACCTTGACTTCGCTGACGTACAGGCTGTTATGTCCAGCTCCGGTCTTGCCCTCATGGGTACCGGTATCGCACGGGGTGAAAACAGAGCTCGTGAAGCAGCCATGAAGGCTATCACCAGCCCGCTGCTCGAAGATGTTTCCATTGAAGGCGCTAAAGGCGTACTCATCAACATCACCTGCTCCCCTGACATGACCATCGACGAAGTCAGTGAAGCAGCAAACATTATTTATGAAGAAGCGCATGAAGAAGCACAGATATTCTTCGGTACTGTTTTCGACGCAGAAGTCGGCGACGAAATGCGCATTACCGTTATCGCTACCGGAATCGACAGTGCAGTTGAGGCGGCAGTGCCCACACCTGTTGAGCAGCCGTCTTTCGGTCAGCCCCAGCGCCCTAACCTCACTCCCAGAGGCATGGCCCCAAAGAAAGAGGAAACCACCAACGTACGCCAAATGGGCAGCGCCCACGCAGAAGAAGACCGCTCCATCCCAGCTTACCTGCGCCACACTGCGAGTAAGCCCGCTGAAGCGGCAGGAACCGCCGAACCTGTTCAGCTCAAGCCCAAACAGGCAGCTAACTCCGGTGGAGAAGAATTCATCTTCCATGATGACGACGACTTCGAAGTACCGACCTTCATCCGCAAGCAGGCTGACTAACAACTGCTTGCAATGAATATAAAACGGAAACAGTACGGACCTGACAGTCCGCACCGGAAATAATCCATGCCCGTGACTGAAGAATTCTTCTATTACGGTAAGGAAGAACCCTCGCCCGAAGAAACAGGAGGCCGTCTGCCCACGGCACTTGTCTTCCCAGGGCGAAAGGGGTCTGCACTCTCAACCTTAGGTTGGCAGGCTGTATACCGCCTGCTTGCCCCGGATGCGGAGTTGGCAGTGGAGAGGTTCTTCCTTGGCGAACCGGGTAAACCGTCTGTTTCCATGGACAGTGATAAAAAACTGTCCGAGTTTCCCCTGATCGGTTTCAGCATCAACTTTGAGGAGGAGTACCTCCATCTGGTCAGGATGCTGAAAGATTCGGGCGTTCCGCCGCTTGCAGCGGAACGCCCGGACTTCCCGCTGGTCATGGGAGGAGGTCCTGTAGCGTTCATTAATCCCGCCCCCATCGCCCCATTCTTTGATTTCTTCTGGGTGGGCGAAGCGGAAATGGGCTTAAAGGACATTTGCCTTGAACTGAAACAGCACATCTACAACGGGGGAAATAAGAGAGAATTTCTGGAGCTGATCAAAGACCGGGATGGGGTTTACGTTCCCGGCATGACCAAGGGACAGGTGCGCAGGGCTGTGCTGCCTCCCGGACCTATTGACGAAGGTCACGGAGTCCCTCTTTTGAGTGATCCGGCATACTCATGTTTTATCAGCCCGGAAGCGGTTTTCAAAGATATGTTCCTGGTGGAAGTCAACCGCGGTTGCCCATACGGCTGCCGGTTTTGCGCTGCCGGATATATCTATCGACCGCCACGCCACGCATCCATTGACCAGCTCAAAAAAATAGTGGAACTAGCCGACCCGCCTAAGGTGGGACTGGTGGGTACTGCCCTCACTGACTGGCCGGATCTGATTCCCTACATTGAGTGGCTTAAGAAACGTAAAACCAAATTTTCCCTGTCATCCGTTCGTGCCGACGGACTGACAGAAGAACTTCTCGATATCCTGCGCGCTTCAGGGGTACGCACCGTAACCCTTGCCCTTGAAGGAGCCAGTAAACGGTTGCGCGATGCTGCCAGCAAAAATCTCGAAGAAGAGGACTTCCTGCGCGCCGTGGAACTTTGCGCCGCGAAAGGAGTCAATCATTTACGCGTATACGTAATCGTGGGTTGGCCCGGTGAGACCGACGAAGATTACGACGAACTTGCCCTCATGCTCGAAAAAATGGATGAGGCCCGCAAACGCGGTCAGGGCAAAAAGAAAAAACAATTCATGCGCATCACTTTCGGTGCAAGCTGCCTAGTACCAAAACCATGGACTCCGCTTCAATGGGCGCCCATGCCTTCCGAAAAAGATCTCAAAGCTATCCTTTCCAAAGTCAAAGGACTAACCAAAAAGTTCAAAGGGATGGCCTTTTCCGGGGATAATCCCTTTCAAGCCCGATTGCAGGGAATGCTTTCCCGTGGCGATGAATCGCTGGCGGAGTTTATAACCTATGCCGCCGAGAACGGTGGCTGGAAAAAGGCATCAAAGTTCTGCAAAGGTGATCACCAACGTTTCATCGACCAACCGCTGGATAAAGACAGCACCCTGCCTTGGGATTTTATCGATACCGGAGTTAAAAAATCCTACCTCTGGCGCGAATGGCAGCGTTTTCAGAAAGCGCAAAAGACGCCCGTCTGTCCGCCCAACGGCTGTGCTGACTGCAAAAGCTGCGGGATGTTCCAGTGGATGGAAGACGCTTAACGCCTCTTGCACTTATGTGCAAAAGATTTGCACAAGCATCCTGATTTAAGACTGATATCTTTCTTGTAGACTCCCTTCCACCTGAAATAACTCTCTTTGCACATCAATTGCATACCTTTACGGTATAGAATTTTTCAAAGGAGAGTTTTCATGAAAAAATTGATTTTACTTTTGGGGCTTTTACTGCTGCCGGTGAACAGCGTAGCCGGGATGGAGGTGGGGGACAAAGACCTGACCATTCCTCTCAACGAAGTTAGCGACGGTAAAGCTCATTACTATGCAATAGATCTGGACGGTAAAGAAATCCGTTTCTTCGTTGTCCGCAGCAAGGATGGAATAATCAGAGCCGCATTCGATGCCTGTGATGTCTGCTACAAATCCAAAAAAGGATACTCACAGCAGGGTGATTTCATGGTCTGCAATAATTGCGGCATGCGCTTCCATTCCACACGTATCAATGTAGTTAAGGGCGGCTGCAATCCTTCACCGCTGCAAAGGCGGACTGAAGGCGAGAATCTCATAATTTCCCTTGATGCGGTCCGCTCCGGGGCCATCTACTTCTAAGGAGCTTTGCGAATGAATCTATTTACCATTCCTCTGCGCAACCTTGGTCGCAGACCCCTGCGCACCATTCTGCTCTGCGCGGTTTTCACCATCGGAGTTATGTCGGTGGTCTCCATCCAGCTGCTTTCAACAGTTGTGGGTAACAGTCTTGAAGAGAAAATGAGTAAATTCGGGGCCAACATACTGATAACCCCAAAGACTGAGTCTTTGTCCGTAAGTTATGGAGGACTGGACCTCGGCAATGTGGCCTACGGTTCCCATGAACTTGACGGAGCACCGGTACTTAGGGCCGTGCGCGGTATTGAACTGAAGGAAAGGCTCAGCGCAGTTGCACCTAAATTTGCCGCAATCTCGAAAGTTAAAGACCAGCAAGTGGCAGTCGTCGGAGTCAGCATGGCTGACGAGTTGAGTATCAAAACCCACTGGTATCCGCTGGGACGTTTTCCGGAAAAGCAGAATGAAATTATCATCGGATTCAATGCCGCCGCCAAACTTGGTTTTCAGCCCGGAGACACCCTTGAAATTGAAGGAAACAATCTGCTAATAGCCGGAATCCTCGACCCTACAGGAACTGAGGATGACAACGTAATTTTCATGGATATCGACCTGCTGCGTAACAGTGTAGGACGTCCCGGAGCCGTACATTTTATCGAAGTTGCAGCCCTCTGCGCCGGATGTCCCATTGATGAAATAGTGCAGCAGATTTCGGGAGCAGTTCCCGGTGCTGAAGTTAAAGCATTACAGCATGTGGTTAAGCAACGCATGTCGGCCATCGGCTTTGTGAACCAGATGGCCTGGACGGTCAGCGGCGTTATCCTGCTCACTGCCTGCTTCATGATCGGACTGTCCATTTTCTCGGCGGTTAACGAACGTAAAACAGAGATCGGCCTTATGCGTTCACTGGGATTCTCCACCAGCTCTGTGTTCTCCATATTCTGCCTTGAAGCTCTGCTCATGGGCTGCATCTCCGGAATACTGGGATACACTGGCGGCTTTTTTGCCAGCACAGAAATATTGCAGCGATTGAACATGGGCGAAGCTGAGATAGTATTTGATCCGCAGGCTTTCGGACTGACTTTTCTGGCTGTTGCCGGACTGGCATTCCTTTCGGCGACTATTCCTTCCCTGCGTGCCACCCGCGTTGATCCCTCACGAACCCTTGTTTCACTATAAGGACTTATCATGCTTAGAACCGAATCAATCACTCACAGCTATGGCGAAGGCTCCGCAGCGGTAACCGTACTGGAGGACGTATCCATCAACATTCCAGAGGGGGGCTTCACCTCAATCGTGGGCCGCTCCGGGTCCGGCAAATCGACCCTGCTCAGCGTCATCTCCAGCCTGCTGCGCCCGGAACAGGGTGAAGTATATTTCAAGGACCGCGAGATCACATCAATATCAGGCACAGAAACCGACAGGCTCAGGAAGGAAGAATTTTCCATCATCTTCCAGTCGCATCACCTGCTGCCCTATTTGACAGCCCATGAGAATGCGCTCCTGCCGTTTCTAGACCGCGTAGCTCCTGTAAGCAAGGAGCTTTTGCAGCGGGGATTGTATTGTCTCGAGCGGGTTGGTTTGCAAGGTAAGCAGGACCGTCTGCCGGGGCAGCTTTCAGGTGGGGAGCAGCAGCGGGTCGCCATTGCCCGGGCGTTGGTGAAATCGCCTTCCATTCTATTTGCGGATGAACCATGCGGAAGTCTGGACAAGAATACCGGCAATGAAATCATGGAAATTCTGCAGCAGCTTAACCGCGACGGACTGACCATTGCCATGGTCACCCATGACCGCATCCATGCCAGCATGGCCAAGGACACAATCTATCTGGAAGATGGCAGAAATATTTAGAAACATTAAGTTTCTATTGTGCATTTTAACATTATTTTTGCACAAGTTGTGCATCCTTGCGCAGCTATTTGCATTCTCCTTTTCAGACCTATTTGGTAGAAAACAAACCTATAATTCAAACAGTTTAGGAGTTTAGAAACTTTGGCACGGCTGATGCTTTAGAGGGATTAACGAGTTAGCAATAGTTTATTCGACTAATCCCAAGGAGAGCAATAATGAAAAAGAAAATCGTAATTCCCATCGTAGCAGTAATGGTCATGACTATGGCCGGAACAGCAATGGCCCGTGGCGGCAACAACCGAGGAGACCAGAACGGATACCAGAACGGACCCCGCCAGATATTCGAGCAGCTGACCCCGGAAAAGCAACAGGAAGTAAAAGCCATTTTCGAAAAACATCAGGATGAATTCCAGAACATCAGAACACAGATGTGGGCCAAGCGCACCGAACTGAACGCACTGGTGGACTCCGGCAAAGCAGACCAAAAAACCATCACCAAGCTGGTTAAGGAAATGACCGACCTTAGAACAAAACGCTTTGGTCTCCGTAAGCAGGTCAATGATGAAATCGAAACAGCAACAGGAATTGCAATGCCAATGCGCGGATGTGGATTCGGCTTCGGAGGCCGTGACTTCGACGACGGTCCCCGCAATGGCCGCAGACACCACAATAACGACCGAGGATGCTGGAACTCCTAACCAGCCCCCCTCACCCTTAATTACATATATCTCATCATCCTGCGTAGATCAGACAGGTTCACTCCTTCCCCCTGTCAAGAGGAGGCCCCATCCCCGGGCCTCCTTTTTTATTTCCAGCAACAAGAACCTTTCATCCATCCGCCATCACTTCCTCTCTGCACACATTGCTTATGAACTGCACGTACGCATGCACTCTTGTGCAAATTAATGCACATCACTTTTGCACTTCACAACCAACAGACCACGCACCGCCAAAAGCAAACCATTGACTTTATTGATTTTAAGACTTTGGCACAGCTCATGCTTTATGAGAATTCGAGAGGGCAACAACTTTTAACCGCATCAGGAGATCATATGAACAGAAAAGCTCTTGTTCCCTTGATCGTCGTGCTGGTTCTGGCAGTTTCATCTGTCGCAATGGCACGGAACGGTTACCGGAACACTGGTTACCACAACGGTAACTGGGCTGCATATGAGCAGCTGACACCTGAAAAACAAAATCAGGTTCAGGATATCATCAAAAAATACGAATCTACTTTCCAGACCTTGAAAAGTGAACAGTGGGCAAAACACACTGAACTTAAAGCACTGGTGGATTCCGGCAAAGCCGACAAAGAAACCATCCATGCTCTGGTGCAGGAGCTTTCCCAAGTAAGGGATAAGCTCTACGCAGAACATAAAAAGATGGCTGATGAAATTGAAAAAGAGACCGGCCTGACCTTCCCCCCCATGGGGCAGGGATACGGTAAGGGCGGCAGAGGCTGCGGAAACTACCAGAGGGGCAACTGTCCTGCGGGTGGATGTCCCGGCCAGAGTTCCTAAAAACCTTAAATAACGTTCATCTACACATAATTACAGGAAAACGGGCAAAAAAGGAGGACTAACCGGTCCTCCTTTTTTTATTAAAACACTTCCAAGCGCGACCACATTTAAGCTATTCAGATCAGAGAAAAACAACAGGAGCTTAATATGTTCAGAAAAATTACTTCCCTAACCAGCTTTTTCTCTTTCATCGCACTGATTATCACCAGCATCGTTTTATATGTAGTTCCCCAAGGCAGGGTAGCCTACTGGGCGGATTGGACCATGTTGGGCCTCAGCAAAGAACAATGGGGCGACATGCACATCTGTCTGGGTGTACTTTTCCTTGTCATTTCCATCCTGCACATCTGGCTGAACTGGAAACTGATTCTCGCCTACTTGAAAAAAAAGGCCGGAGAAGCAAATTTCACATCCCCTGCATTTTTCGTCAGCCTGCTGCTTACACTTTTTGTTACCTTCGGAACCCTCGCCGGACTTCCGCCCATGAAACAGGTTCTGGAGTTCTGCCAATACTTCCAGGCTCAAGGGGAAGCCAAATATGGGACTCCTCCATACGGACACGCCGAACTCAGCCCGCTGGCAATTTTCTGCAAACGCACCGGGCTTGATGTTGAGAAAGCCGCTGCATCCATAAAAAAAGCTGGCTTTGAACTTGAATCTACCAAAGAGACAATCAAGTCCATTGCCAGCAAGGCCGGACTTACCCCCAAAGAGCTGCATGAATTAATCCTCAAAGACCAGCCGCAGCAGAACCCGGTCATGAATCAACCCGGCAGTGACTTAAAACAACACTCCGGGCAATCCGGTTCAGGGATAGGACGCATGAGCCTTGAAAAGTACTGTGCCGAATATAATCTGGACCTGAACACAGCCCTAGGCATCCTGCGGGAAAAGGGCGTGGTTGTTGACAAAAACACCCCCATAAAGGAAATTGCAGGGGCATTGGGACTGGACTCGCCACGCGCGATCAGCTCCCTTCTTAATCCTTAATCGACACACTTAATGGAACTAAGCTCAAAAAAATCACATAAACTGCCTCTTGCACTGGCCTTGCTGGCCTTGATTCTTCTCGGGGCCGGAAGTTTGTACCTCACATGGCACAACCTGCGTCAGATGCATCAGACAGTATTTGAACATATGCTGCTTTCAGCCCGCTCCATTGCTCGCGGGCTGGATATCCAGCTGGTGGAAGGCGCACGGCGTATGCGCTCTCCCGGGATGCACAACAGGCGCATGCCCGATAACCTCATGCCCGAAGCACGGGAGCTTTTCCGGGAAATGGTCGCTGAAGGCGATCTGCTCTATATCGCGCTCTATGGACCGGACCAGAAACCCATGCTGGTGGTGGAACAAAATCAAGACGGCAGTCCGATTTACACTCCACCGCCGTCACTTTTCAGTATGGTTACCAGAATGCGGGAATCCAGCACTCCGGTAATGATCAAGGGGAAAGCCGCTCTGCTCTACGGGACCGTGGGTCAGCCGATCCTCCAAAGGTTGTACGGACACAACAAACGCCAACGGGGATTCATGCCCCCGCCGGGAAAGGAAACCTACCTGCTGCTCGGCTTGAGCGCGGAGAAGCATCTGCGCCAGTTCAACCAGTACCGCAGGGCCGCACTGCTCCAGACCGGATATATTTTTCTGGCCGGACTGGTGCTCTGGCTGCTCGCTGTGGCCTATTTCCAGCGCAGGGAAGAAGGCAAGAAACTTACCCGGCTTGAACGTTTTCAGGCCAACCTGCTCGACAACATGCCTGACGGACTGCTGACCCTTTCTCCGCAGGGCGCCATCCTGGCTGCCAACGGGTCAGCGCACACACTGCTGCAAAGCAATACGGATGAAGCTCTGGTGGGCAAAAACTGGAATGACTTTTCCTATGAATCCCTGCAGGACTTCAAACGGGGAGAAGTTATTTGGGAACATGTCCGTCTGGGCGGTAAAAACCTAGAACTAATACTCTTCCCCTACTTTGAAAGCAGGGCCGAAAAACGGACCATGATCATCATCCGTGACCGCACTGATATCGCCGGACTTGAAGAGGACCTTTACGAAGCACGTAGGCTGGCTTCAATCGGTTCACTGGCAGCCGGGGTAGCGCATGAAATCCGCAACCCGCTGAGTTCTCTGCGCGGATTCGCCCAGCTGTTTGCGGATAAGTTCAAAGACGAACAGCCCTACGGGACATACGCCACCACCATGCTCACAGAGGCAGACCGATTGAACCGGGTTGTGACCGACCTGCTCTACCTCTCCAAACCGCACGAGCTTAACCCGGAAATTCTGGACCTGCGCGAAATCTGCGATTCCATGCAGACTCTCATGGGTTTTGATCTTGAACATAAAGGAACACGGCTGCATTCTGAGCTGAACACAACCGAAGTCTACGCCGACCCGGACGGCATCAGGCAGGTACTGTTAAACCTGCTGGTCAACAGCCTTGATGCTGTACCGCAAAAGGACGGTTATATTTCCATAACTGCCGAAAGAACCGAGCACGGGGTATGGCTTAGTGTTTGTGATAATGGTTCGGGTATGCCTGAAGACATCCGCAAACACGCCCTTGAGCCATTTTTCACCGACAAGCCCAAGGGCACGGGCCTCGGCCTTGCCATTGTTAATACAATTATGCGCGGCCATAACGGACGGGTAACAATCTCCGCGCCGGAAGACAGAGAGAATCCGGTGGGAACCTGCGTAAAACTATTCTTCCCGACCATGCGTAATGAGGATAATGAATAATGAATGTATCAGGAAAAAACGTACTCATAGTTGACGATGAACCGTCACTGCGCATGCTTATCCGCGCCGTATTGGAAAGCGACGGCTGGACCGTGCACGAAGCACAGTCCGGAGAACAGGCCCTTGAAATCCTCCCCGGCCTGACCTTGAACGCAGCCCTGATCGACATGCGCATGGACGGCATGGACGGCATGACACTGCTCAAAGAATTGAACTCCGTCGTGCCCGGACTTCCGGTGATCATGCTTACTGCTTATGGTAACGTTAACTCCGCAGTTGTTGCCATGAAACACGGAGCCTTCGACTACCTGACCAAACCTGCTGATAACGAAGAGTTGAAAGCAGTCATGACCAAAGCACTCGACTACTCCCGTCTGGTAGACGAAAACGAAAAGCTCAAATCCGCAGCCGGAGCATGCGAAGAAATGATCGGCAGTTCACAAGGAATGCTCCATGTAAAGGATTTGATTGAACAGGCCGGACCTTCAGAAGCTACTATTCTCGTGCTTGGAGAATCCGGCACAGGTAAGGAACTTGTTGCCGAAGGTCTGCACCGCTCCAGTCTGCGGGCGGACAAACCGCTGATCAAGGTTAACTGTGCTGCACTTCCGGCAGATCTGCTGGAAAGTGAACTTTTCGGATACATGAAAGGAGCCTTCACCGGCGCAAATACAAACAAGCCCGGACGTTTTCAACTCGCCTCAGGCGGAACCCTTTTTCTTGATGAAATCGGGGAAATGGACCCGGTATTACAGGCCAAAATCCTGCGTGCATTGCAGGAGAAGGTAGTTGAGCCACTGGGCAGTGTTTCCCCAGTGGAAACCGACGTACGCATTATAGCAGCAACCAACCGTGACCTGAAAAAAGAAGTAGAAAAAGGAAATTTCCGTGAGGACCTCTATTACCGATTAAGTGTTCTCGAAATCCGCATCCCTCCCCTTAGAGAACGCGTAGGAGACCTTCCTTCGTTGGTAGCCTACCTGCTGGAAAAGCTGGGCCGGAAAAACAATAAGAAAGTACGGTCGGTAACACCCTCGTTCCTCGATGTTCTCAGCCGCTATGACTGGCCGGGCAACGTCCGTGAACTGGAAAACGTGCTTGAACGGGCCATTATTCTAAGCCGAAGTGAGGTACTCGGACCGGAACTTCTTCCCCCACAGGTCCAAAATCCTGTCCCCCGGCAGACAGCACCCGAATCAGGCGCGCAACAAGCAGCTCCCGCTGCTCCACACCCGGCCCCGACAGCTGCCCCGGCTCCGGCAGCCGCAACACCGACCTTGGATGATGCCGAGCGTCAGGCCTTGATAAACGCCCTTGAAGCGAACCAGCACCACCGCGAGCGCACAGCGGATGCACTGGGTATCAGTCGCAGAACCCTGCAATACAAATTGAAAAAATACGGATTAACCCGCCGATAATAATTATTATCAGAATCTCTGCAAAAAGTTCTGACAATAAGTTTTCAAGCTGACTGTGTTTGATCAGCATTTAAGCCCGGAAGCGCGTGTTTCCGGGCTTTTAATTAAATGGGAGCAATTATCCCTGATTATACCCATTCTCGCCCTCTTAGACCAATTAATCTAGTAAGACCTACCCAGCTCAAAAACATTCCTAAAACAGCTCAAAAAGAGCCGCTTTCAAACAAAAATCAATCTTATTTGACATAGGCGCTTATTTTATCTAACCTTAAAATTCGAGCTTCATAAATTTTGAACTCGAGATAAAGACTGCTCTGGCCTTCTTAACGCAGTCGTAACAATCAACTGAAGTGAGTTTTTACTTTCCACGTAAACAGCTTTTACAAACTGTACTTACACAATGTAAAAACCATACTTTTAAAAAACAACATCAAACACAACTACAACAAACCAACACTGCATAAACAAATGCACTCGAAACAACAGTACTACATCAAAACGACCGGCACGCCCGTTCAGGAAATCAACCCCAATTCCGCCCCGGAAAAAATCCCTCTCCTCTTTCTCCCGACTCTCATCAGCTTACTTTCTTAATAATTTTCACCTCCTTTCATGAAACAGGAGGGATGTGTTTAGTTTTACTTAACGGAGACGTCATGGAAAAAATCAGAGTTGAAAATCTCTATAAAATCTTTGGCAGCAATCCCAAGAAGATCATTCCTATGCTCGAAAAGGGTGCAACCAAAGATGAAATTATGGAAAAAACCAAACACGGTGTGGGCGTTAACAACGCTTCATTCAGTGTTGAAGAGGGTGAAATCGTTGTGGTCATGGGTCTTTCCGGTAGCGGAAAATCCACCCTTGTCCGTTGCATCAACAGGCTAATCGACCCCACCGGGGGCAAAATATTCATTGACGGTGAAGACATCACCACCTTGAATATAAACAAACTACGCAAAATTCGTCTGGAAAAACTGGGTATGGTTTTTCAGAATTTCGCACTTTTTCCGCATCGCACAGTTCTCAAAAACACTGAATACGGGCTGGAAATCGCAGACACCGACCCTGAAACCCGCAGACAGAAAGCCATGGATGCCCTTGAACTGGTAGGCCTCAGCGGCTGGGAAGATTCTTTCCCTGATCAGCTCTCCGGCGGCATGCAGCAGCGCGTGGGGCTGGCCCGCGCCCTGGCTCTTGACCCGGACATTCTGCTTATGGACGAGGCCTTCAGCGCACTGGACCCGCTTATTCGCCGCGACATGCAGGATGAGCTTATCAACCTGCAGGAACGCATGCACAAAACCATCGTCTTCATCAGCCATGATCTCGACGAAGCTCTTAAGCTCGGCGACCGCATTGTACTCATGAAAGACGGTGAGATCGTGCAGGTAGGAACACCTGAAGAAATCCTCACCGAACCTGCCACTGAATATGTGCGCCGCTTTGTGGAAGACGTTGATATCACCAAGGTCCTCACCGCAGAATCGGTGATGAAAAAAATCGATGCCGTGGCTTACATCAAGACTGACGGCCCCAGAGCTTCTCTGCGCAAAATGCGTAAAAACAATATCTCAAACCTCTTTGTGCTTGATGAAAAGCACAAGCTCATCGGCATGCTCAACGCTGTAGACTGCGCCAAGCTGGTTGAACAGGGCGGCAAGGATATCAAAACGATTATGCATACCGACCTGCAGGCAGTTGACCTTGATTGCCCCGCACAGGAACTGTTCAACATCATGCAGGACCGCACACTCCCCCTTCCGGTCATCAATACGGAAAACAAACTGAAAGGTGTTATCGTACGCGGCACACTGATCGGTGCCCTTGCAGAAAGAGGAGGTAACTAGAATGAATGTCCCACGCATTCCCATAGGGGATACGATCGAAGCGTTTATTGATTTTCTGGTGGAACATTTTTCATTTGCCACCAAGGCTTTTTCAGCTGTTCTTGAAGCAGGGCTGGATGTGGTCGAAGGAGCCATGAAGGCCTGCCCGCCGTGGATGTTCATCATCATTGTGGCGGCCATCACCCTGCGACTGACCAAAAGTAAAAGAACGACCATCTTCTCCATAGCCGGACTGCTTCTGATCTGGAACATGGGCTTATGGAAAGCCACTGTCAGCACCATTGCGCTGGTTATTGTCGCCACTCTGCTGGCGCTCATGATCGGTATTCCAATCGGGATTTTTGCGGCCATGAACAAGCACGTCCACCGGGTAGTAATGCCGGTTCTGGACGTGATGCAGACCATGCCCGCATTTGTCTACCTCATCCCGGCCATTCCTTTTTTCGGGCTGGGCAAGGTAGCAGCCATATTCTCAACAATAATATTTGCCATGCCGCCATCCATCAGGCTGACCTGCCTCGGGATCAAGCAGGTTCCTGAAGATCTTGTGGAATGCGCTGAAGCATTCGGCTCAAACCGCTGGCACAGACTTTTCAAACTTGAACTGCCCATCGCCACCCCGACAATTATGGCCGGGGTCAACCAGACAGTTATGCTGGCTCTTTCCATGGTAGTTATTGCGTCCATGATCGGGGCCAAGGGACTCGGCGGTGAAGTCTGGAAAGCTATCCAGAGACTTCAGATGGGCAAAGGTTTTGAGGCCGGTATCGGCATTGTTATCGTCGCCATGATCATGGATCAGGTGCTCCAGAAAATCGGATCCGGCAAGAAATAACCGGACCACAACAAAATAAGGAGACTTAGAGATGAAAAAGTTTTTAGTTCTTACGCTCGCAGCGCTGCTCTTCGCAGCATTCAGCACAACAGCTTTCGCAGGGGATAAAAAAGTAAAGCTGGCTTACGTCGAATGGGACTGCGCAACAGCTACTACCAACGTCCTCAAAGCCGTTATCGAAGAACGCCTCGGCATGGAATGCGAAGTCATTCCCGTTGCCGCAGCTGCCATGTGGCAGGCTGTAGGAACCGGCGATGTTGATGGTCTGGCAACTGCCTGGCTGCCCGTAACCCACGCAGACTATCTGAAAAGAGTGGAGAAAAAAGTTGTCGATCTCGGCCCCATTGTTTCCGGTGCTAAAATCGGCTGGGCTGTACCCACTTACGTTGAGGTGGATTCAATTGCCGATCTCAACAAATATGCAGACAAATTCGACGACAAAATTATCGGCATCGATCCCGGTGCAGGCCTGATGCGTCTTTCCGAAGAAGCCATGGAAAAATACGGCCTCGACAAATTTGAACTCATGGAAGGCTCCGGCGCAACCATGACCGCAGCACTGGCCAACGCCATCAAGAACAAAGAATGGGTTGTTGTTACTGCTTGGTCCCCGCATTGGATGTTCGGCCGCTGGGATCTCAAATACCTCAAGGACCCCAAGGGGGTTCTCGGCGAATCCGAAACAATCAACACCATTGTACGCAAAGGTCTCGATAAAGACATGCCCAAGGTGTACTCTTTCCTCGATAAATTTGCATGGAAAGACGCAGGCCAGCTGCAGATGGTTATGGCCTGGAATCAGGAAAAAGGTGCTGACCCTTATGAAAACGCAAAGCGTTTCATCAAGGAAAACAAAGCACAGGTCGACTCCTGGCTCAAATAAAACGGCTCAGTCTGACTTAACAATAAAGCCCCGGCAGTGGTTTCCACCTGCCGGGGCTTATTATTTTATTTGCGCGAAGCTTCCCCTCACACATCTTTTAATATATTATAGAACTAAGTAATCCATTGAAATCCAAGGCGGTTGACCATGACTGATCATATTCCGATTCCAGAAGAATTCGTCCACAAGGCCACTGCATTAATGGAGGACCGTTTCATCCGCACCGATCGGGAACAACCGGTCATGGCTACACTTTTTGAACTTGGTGTGGAGCATGTCGCCCGGGATCTCATGGAAAACCCGGAGCTTTATAAGCCGCAGGCCGAGTTACCCATGCCCACCAGAAAATTCGACAAGGTGGACCCGATTTCGCTCATGCGCACCGAGATCAAACTACCATCCCTGCCGCAGGTTTTTATTGAGATGCGTCAGGTTATCAACGATCCGGCAAGCTCTGCATCCGACCTTGCCAAAGTTATCTCACGCGATACAGCACTGTCCGCTTTTCTGCTGCGTATGGTGAATAGTGCATTCTACAATTTTCCGGCCCAGATCGACACCATCTCACGGGCGGTGGCCGTAGTGGGAACCAACCAGCTTTCCACCCTTGCTATGGGAACCTCGGTCATGGATATGTTCAAAGGTCTTCCAGCAGATATCATCGATCTTGAACTTTTCTGGCGGCACAGTTTCGCCTGCGGGATAATCGCCAGCCAGCTTTCCAAGACCTTCAAGCAAGGCACACCGGAAAAATGCTTTGTAGCCGGCCTGCTGCACGACATAGGACGCCCGGTGCTGATGATGGCCCTGCCGGAACAGGCTATCGCAGCCACCGCAATTTCACGCCACAAGAAAGCACTTATGTTCAAGGCCGAGCGGGTGGTAACAGGCTTTGACCATTCCGAACTGGGCGGCATGCTGCTGCGTAAGTGGAATCTGCCTTTCTCGCTGGTTAATGCAGTGCTCAACCATCACAATCCGTCAAAGGCAGCCAAGTATCCTGAAGCCCTTTACGTATATTTCGCCAACGTCATCGCAAAAGCCATGGGCGTAGGCGGCAGCGGCGATTTCTTCGTCCGCAACGTGAACAATGAGAGATGGGAAAAAAACGGTCTGACACCGGATAAACTCCGCAAGATTGATGCTGAACTGGGGCCGATTCTTGATGACGCATTCTCCATTCTTAAAAACATGGCAGCTTAGCGATAATACTATAAAGCAACAGTACTTTATCATACGGACACAAAAACAAGCATCCCATAAAACACATAAAACGAGTACTCACGGGTTTGACAAGGCTGTTTAAAGAAAGTACTTGAGCGGGCATAGCAAACGGAGGATTTACCATGCTCGATAAAGTCGAAGCCGCTCTTAACAAGGTCAGACCTCTTCTTCAGGCTGACGGCGGTAACGTAGAACTCGTTGAGGTAACAGACAAAGGCATCGCCAAAGTGCGCTTGCAGGGAGCCTGTAAAGGTTGCCCCATGTCCCAGATCACCTTGAGAAACGCCATTGAGCGTACTCTGCTCAAGGAGATTCCCGAGCTCAAAGGCGTAGAGCCAGCCGAATAATATTAATCCGGCCGGAGCATGCTCCGGCCGGTTGGCAAAAAAGACACAAGAACTAAATAAGTTCAGCAAATATAATACCGCCCTCAGTTGGCGGATTTTTTAGTTTTCACTTCCCGAAGCAATTCCAAAGCAAGTAGCGAAGCCTTGTTCAAGAGGTTTGGGATTATTAAACCCTTTTCATAGGATTTAAGCCGTCGGAGGCGAAATCTTTTAAAATAAAGCGCGACAGCGCATCATAATAATTTTTCAGGAGACTACATCATGGCTAAGACTGTAACCAGATTCGCGCCCAGTCCGACCGGACATTTGCACATTGGTGGAGCACGCACCGCACTTTTCGCATGGCTTCTTGCCAAGCACGACGGCGGCGACTTTGTTCTGCGCATCGAAGATACCGACCGTGAACGTTCCAAGCAGGAATACACCGACGCTATCCTTGATTCCATGAAATGGCTGGGCATGGATTGGAGTGACGATCCCGTGTACCAGAGCGACCGTTTCGATCTCTACAACGGCTACATCGACCAGCTGCTGGACGAAGGCAAAGCCTACTGGTGCGAATGCACTCCCGAACAGGTTGACGCCATGCGCGAGAAAGCCATGAAGGAAAAACGCAAGCCCAAATACGACGGTTCCTGCCGCGAGAAGAATCTCGGCCCCGGCGAAAACAGGGTTGTACGCTTCAAGGCTCCCCTTGATGGCCGCACATCTTTCACCGACATGATCAAAGGCCCCATCAGCGTGGAAAACGCCGAGATGGACGACATGATCCTGCGCCGCAGCGACGGTTCCCCGACCTACAACCTCGCAGTTGTCGTTGATGACCACAGCATGGGCGTTACCAGCGTTCTGCGCGGCGATGACCACGTTAACAACACCCCGCGCCAGATCCAGATTTACCAAGCTCTCGGCTGGGATGTACCCAAATTCGGCCACGTGCCCATGATCCTTGGCCCGGACAAGAAAAAACTTTCCAAACGCCACGGCGCTCTTTCCGTAATGGAATACGAAAAGATGGGCTACCTGCCTGAAGCGGTGGTTAACTACCTCGTGCGCCTCGGCTGGTCCCACGGTGATCAGGAAATATTCTCCCGCGAAGAACTGATCGAACTTTTCAATACCGACAACCTCGGTAATTCCCCATCCGTTTTCGACACCAAGAAACTGGACTGGGTCAACAGCGAATACATCAAGGCCAAAGCTCCGGCTGACCTCATTCCGGGCATGCGCTCCTTCCTGCCTGAAGGCGTGGAAGCAGAAAACGCATATCTCGAAAAGATCATCCCTCTGCTTCAGCCCCGCTCCACTAACTACAAGGAAATGGCCGACATGTGCGACTTCTTCCTCGTTGACAGTGCAGCACTGGAATATGACGAAAAAGCTGTTGCCAAAGTCTTCAAGCCTGAAGCAGTAGAAATCCTCAAAGAGCTGACCGCGCGCATCGAAGCTGACGCAGAATTCAGCCATGATTCTCTCGAAGCAGTCTGCAAGGGCTTCCTCGAAGAAAAAGAACTGAAGTTCAAAGCCATCGGACAGCCCGTTCGCCTCGCACTTTGCGGCCGTACCCAGTCCCCCGGCGGACTCTACGACCTCATGCTCGTGCTCGGCAAAGATGAAACCATCGCCCGCATGAACCGCGCTGTTACTCTGGTATAGTTGATGCGCTTGCCTTCGGCGACACCTCTGTTATCACTTATCCGTAAAACTCAAAGCAAAGCTTTTCGTTAACGGATAAGAGTCCTGCCGGGGGCTTCAAACCCTTTAAAAAGGGTTTAAAAATCCCAAACTTTTTCAGTTTGGCTTCGCCGCTTAGATTATCAGGCGCGATAAATATAAAAAAAGGCCGGACATCGTATGATGTCCGGCCATTTTATTTTGAAAAATCTGTACGCTATTCAGGCGGAAAATACTCATCCACTATTTTCTGCCACTCCCCTTCTGCTTTTAATTCATCAAGGGCTTGCTGCCATCTATGCACAACCTCATCCGGGACATGCTTGGCAAAAGCAATGTAGTTTGTGGTAAAAAAAACCGACGTCCCGACACGTTCCAATTTATTAAAATCCAACTCAGGATTGCGCTTGAAGAAGTATGATATAACCTTCCGGCCCATGGGAACAAGATCCGCCCGACCATGAAACAACTTCATAAAATCAGACTTCGGAGATGAGCTCAAATCAAGATTGGTGTACCCCAGACTGACAAGATTCTGGTGAAAAACATCATATCTGGTAACAGCTATCGTATTAACCTTTCTGGCATCATCGACCTTTTCCAGCTCTATGCCGCTGCCCTTCCTGCTGTAAAAATAAATATCATCCCAAAAAACCGGCCCGACAAACTTAAACTTCAGTGACCGCTCGGGAGTCATGCACATAGGCAGCAAGACATCCCCGGAACCGCATTCCAATATCTTGTATCCCCGCGCCCAAGGATAAAATTTTACATCACACGGATCTTCATGCAGCTTCACCTGAATTTTGCGCACAAGATCAATGAAAAGACCGTGAGCCTTTCCTTTCAGCGTGTAACTGTATGGTGGATATTCCTCGGCCATAACCTTCAGGCCGGAAGCGTGTGCAAAAGTTGAAATGAAAAACAAACATATCAACAGCACTAAAATACTTATCCTTGTAACCATTCTGTAACATTATCAATAAAACACTAAGAAAGGCAAACATTACCCTTATGGCTCAATTAACCACAATCATCCAACAGTCTGCAGAGATATCGACTCTTTTCCTTCTGGCTATTGCTTTTTACCTCCCACTTCCCCTACCATTGCGCAAATTACAAAACACAGCCGGAGCAAAACCATGTCGCCATATGAGATTTCCAACCACACCCAACCGGAATTCACCTTCAATGCCCGCCGTTCCCCGGTTTACGGGACCAAAGGCATGGTCGCTTCCAGCCAACCGCTGGCCACCGAAGCCGGACTGGAGATTCTTCGCGCTGGAGGTAATGCCGCAGATGCAGCTATCGCTGTAGCTGCTGCTCTCGCCGTGGTTGAGCCATGCAGCACCGGACTGGGCGGGGATGCTTTCGCACTGTTTTATGCCGCAAAAGGGAAAAACGTATCCGCACTGAACGGTTCCGGGAAATCAGCTCGGGAAATTTCGCTTGAAAAAGTAACAGATATGGGCATCAGTGGAGAACTCCCCCTGCGCCATGCCATGACCGTGAATGTCCCCGGCGCACTGGCCCTTTGGGCCGACTTGGTTGATATACACGGCAGTCTGCCACTATCCACAATCCTCAACCCGGCAATCCGCTACGCTATGCAGGGCTTTCCGGTCAGTCCGGTTACAGCTGAATTATGGCAAGAGGGAACTGAAATTCTGAAAAAAAGTCCCGGTGGGAACCAGCTGTTGCGCAATGGTAAAGCTCCGCGCTGCGGAGAATTAATGCTCAACCGCAATCTGGGCCGACTACTCGCCCGACTGGCGGACTGTTCCCCGCAGGAAGCAAGAAAACTTTTCTATGAAGGTGATGTCGCGGAAAAAATCGTGAAGGTTGTCCGCGACAATGGCGGGTTTCTTTCTAAAAAGGATATGGCCGAACACCGCAGTCTGTTTCAGGAATCCATCAGCGTAAATTACCGGGGCTATGAAATCCACGAATGCCCGCCCAACGGTCAGGGACTTGCGGCATTGCTTGCTCTGAATACCCTTGCTGATATTGATGTCGCCGGACTGGGCAACCCGGATTCACCGGAGCGCATGCACCACCTTATCGAGGCCATGCGCCTTGCTTTTGCCGACGCGCGCCAGCATGTGGCCGACCCTGATCAATACCCCGCACCGCTTTCCAGATTGCTCGCCCCCAGCTACGGCGCACGCAGGGCAGCACAGATCTTTCCGGACCGGGCCACACTCGACAACAGCAGCGGCGTTCCGGTCAATTCATCAGACACGGTATATTTCTGCGTTGTGGATAAGGACGGTAACGGCTGCTCCATGGTCAATTCCAACTACCTCGGCTTCGGGACCGGAATTGTTCCGGAAGAACTAGGCTTCTCCCTGCAGAACCGGGGACATAATTTCTCCCTTGATCCGGCACACCCCAATGTTCTTGCCGGAGGAAAACGCAGTTACCACACCATCATCCCCGGAATCTGCCTGCGCGCTGACAAATCCCTGCATTCGACCTTCGGGGTCATGGGCGGCTTCATGCAGCCGCAAGGTCACATGCAGGTCATCTCCGCTATGCTGGACGATGGAGCCGATCCGCAGGAAGCACTCAACAGGCTGCGTTTCTGCATTGAACCCGGAGAAGCAGGCGGCAAGGTCTGTCTCGAGGAAGGTATACCGATAGAGACCGTAGAACGTCTTTTCGACATGGGACATCCCCTTGAAATATGCGGCGCCTACGAGCGAACCCTTTTCGGACGCGGTCAGATAATCGTACGTGACCCTGAAACAGGGGTATTGTGCGCTGGATGCGATCCAAGGTCTGACGGATATGCGGGGGGACTGACATAGATGAGACAAATTTATTTATTCTTTACCCTTGCGCTGATTCTCTTCTTAGTTCCCTGCAGAGCATTCTGCAACGATCCCATACCCATTTCAATTGAGAGGAATGCCCTTGAGCAGGTAAAAGCCCTTGAAGCAGACTTAGCCGTTCCGCTTGGAAGGCTGGAAACAATTCCTGATGTAGAAATAAGCAGGACCACAGCGGATGTAATTATCCTTCTTAAGGCATTATATCTTGGTGGCATTGACTCGCCAATTGAATTCATTGAAGTGCCCAATGCGCGACGCTCAGCACAGGAGACTGCCAGAGGAAGATCTGTTCTTTGCAGTCAACAACTCAACAAAGAAGCATCTTCTGTAGCAGGCTATGAAAATTCTTTTTGGGTGACAGACCCTATTGCCAGATTTGGAGAGTTTCAAAAGGGATTCTACTGTCTGCCGAAAAACACCGACCTGCTTGCCGCAACCAGTGCAGCAGAAATCAATAAGCTCGGCAAAGGCATAATAGGACAACATTGGGGTAACGACTTTAGAATACTAAGAGACATGGGCATCACAAATATGATTTCCGCACCGACATTTAATTCCATGGTAAAAATGATTGAAGCCAGGCGAGCAGATTGGATTCCACTGGAAATATCCACTTCAAAAGATTTCAGCATGAACTTACAAGGAGTCCACCTTGTCCCTATCATGGGAATCAAATTTTCATTGCTTGAAAGCAGACACTTCCTCGTCTCCCGCAAACACCCCAGAGGAAAAGAAGTATATAAAGTGCTCCAAAAAGGAATTAAAGAACTCCGCAAGCAGGGGTTCGTCCGAAAAATTATGACTAAAGCCGGAATATTTAATCCACGCACGGATTCATGGAAGATTTTGAATGGAGAGGATATTGAGCTGGCTAGGAATTGAAACTTTGTTCGTGGAGTTTGTAATTTTTGGACCGCAATATTGATTACAGAAAGATTAAGAACAGGCATAACTGAATAACGCACTGAAATTAAAAACATCAAAGACAATATTTTTACTCACAGAACTGCAACCTATCAAACATCTCCCCCTTGGAAAGAAGTTGATTTCCCCAGCGAAGCCGATGATGAAATTTCATTTTAAATAAAGTAACCGAAAAAGAAAATCCTTGACCCAATCACCATTCAATGCTTAAGGCTTCTCGCGTCCGTCCATATCCGGTTGTTTTGGGTCCCAAGAGACCCGAGTTTTTAATTGCAAGGGCAGTGTACCTAGTTTCGTACATCGTCCTTATGTGACGATTCCCCTGAAACCTAATTAGAAGATTGGGACCAGTTATGCAGGCAATTCGCCTTGCTGTTTCAGGAGAAAGTACGATCTGCCCTTGATGAGTTTTATCCCTCCTTAAGTAGATCGAGATAACCGGACGGTCCCTCCAAAAATACCGGACATTTATTACGGTAGCTAGAAACCTCCCCTGCTATTAAGGGGCAGGTATTGCTTTGTTTTTCACCCCCTTTTCCGCAAGACCGGAACATCCCCGGATCAGACCGCACGTGTGGTTTGCTGATTCGTGTTGCTGTACTTTTGCCAGTGATAACAAACGACCCGATTTAATATATCCGGCCCAGCTGAAACGGGACTAAACACGCGCCCGGCCAGTGTCGCACCCATTAAATCCGAACAATGGATTTATGCGCCCACGTGACACTCAAGCCAGAGACGCGGTTGTGTTTTTTTGCCCTTATAATATTTTTGACTACAATTTAGAGAGATAAATAAATCATGGAAAAATTCAGAAACCTCGGCCTTTCCGATATCACTATTGAAGCACTTGAGAAAAAAGGCTTCACCGCACCCACCCCTATTCAGGAAAAGACCATCCCCATGCTCCTTTCCGGTGAAAAAGATATCGTTGGTCAGGCTCAAACCGGAACCGGTAAAACCGCTGCTTTCGGCCTGCCCATCATTGAAAACATCAGCGAAGGTGCAAAGCACGTGCAGGCCATCGTGCTGACCCCGACCCGCGAACTGGCACTGCAGGTTGCGGATGAAATCATTTCTTTCCGCGGCAAGCGTAAAGTTTTCGTAGCCACCGTTTACGGCGGACAGCCCATGCTTCCGCAGTTCAAGGCTCTCAAACGCGGCGCGAACATCGTTGTAGGAACTCCCGGACGTGTGCTTGACCACATCCGCCGTGGCTCCCTCGACCTTTCCCAGATCAACAACTTCGTACTCGATGAAGCTGACGAAATGTGCAACATGGGCTTCCTCGACGAAGTTTCCGAAATCATGGAAAATGCTGGTGACGACCGCCGAACACTGCTCTTCTCCGCGACTATGCCGCCCGAAGTCATGCGCATCGCTAAAAAATTCATGGGCGACTATGATGTTGTCGCTGTTAAGCGCGAGAAAGACGAAGCACCCCTCACCGAGCTCATCTTCCACGAAGTAAACGAGCGCGACCGCTTTGAAGCACTCTGCCGTGTTGTCGATGCCCAGCCCGAATTCTACGGTCTGGTATTCTGCCGCACCCGCGCTGATGCAGACCGCGTAGCAGGAACCCTCGCCGAGCGCGGCTACCCTGCCGAGCCTATCCACGGTGATCTTTCACAGGCCCGCCGCGAAGACATCCTTATGCGTTTCCGTAAACGCCGCTGCAAAATCCTTGTTGCTACCGACGTTGCAGCCCGTGGTATCGACGTTCCCGATCTTTCCCATGTTGTTAACTTCGCCCTGCCGCAGGATCCGCAGAGCTTTGTTCACCGCGTTGGCCGTACCGGTCGTGCAGGCAAAAAAGGTGTTGCAGTAACCCTGATCTCTCCCCGTGAATTCAGTAAACTGCGCTACATCACCAAAATCACCAAACTGCGTGTTGACAAAAAGCCCCTGCCGACCATTGATCAGGTAATTGAAGTCAAAAAATCCCGTATGGGTGCTGAGCTGAGCGAAATCGTTGATGCAGGAAACCATCTTTCCTACCTTGATCTCGCCCACGAACTGCTCGAAGAAGTTGATCCGGTCGAAGCTGTTGCCGCACTGCTCAAGCATTCTCAGGGCAGCGTCCTCGACAAACGCAGCTACCGCAAAATCGAAGAATGCGGCGGTCCCAGCGCAAACCGTGGTCGTGTCCGCTTCACAGCCCAAGTAGGTCGCTCCCACGGCATGACCCCGCGCAAACTGGTAGATATGATCTGCCGCCGCGCACGCATCAACCCTGTTCGCATCCAGCACGTTAAAATTCAGGGACGCCAGTCCACATTCACCGTGCCCGCAGGCGATTCTGATAACGTAATGCGCGCTGTAAACAGAGCTTCTAAGAATGAAAGGCCTTTGCTTAGACGCGGTTAGTCTGAACAAAACCCAAGCACAAATTTAAAAGCCCGGTTCGAACTGAGTTCGAACCGGGCTTTTTTTAGTTCATTATTCCAATCCCATACCGGGATGATGTGCAGGGTAGTCCATATCTTCTTCGTGGCAGACGGTGCAGGTTCCTCCTGCCCCGACGGGCTGTGCCTCACCCATAAATTGCAACGCCCGCAGGTTGTCACGCTCGTTGGCGGCAGGGAAGATGGCATGCGGAGTATTATGACAGGCTGCGCACATAACCGCGTCCATTTCATCCTTACGGTTACGGAAAAGCCCTTCCTTGTCCTCAGTCCACGTATTGAAAGCCGAATCTGTTTCAGGATCACCAAAATCGACATGACAGGTCAGACAGTCAGGCTGCTGCTCCCAAGGCTTACGGGCATTAATTTCATCCAACTCAAAGTCAGACGGCGTAATCAAGGTAATAAGTTTCTTGGCAACGGGCTTATCCCCTTCAGTCTTTAGCAGCGATAAAGCATGATCAGCCATTGCGCCATGACAATTTATGCATTCCAAGCCGGCATCAAGATGCATGCCGCGCAAACTCTGCTGCGGATGGCACATCATGCAGGTCTCGTTTGATGTCTCCCGTAGATAAACGGCATGGAAACCGTGCAGAGCGGTGGAAAGATCAAGCTGTAATTCTCCGTCATGACAGGCCATGCAATCAATGATTTCACTCTCCTTGAGTCTTTTTTTGAAATCAGTGTTGTTATCCCGGTCATGCACGGCAACGATATCCGCTGCAGTCTTTGCAGAAAATCCGCCCTGATCCTGTATATCCCAACTTCCGCCATGGCAGTTATTGCAGCCCGGACGGGTCGAAACCGGCAACACAATTGTAGTGCTGGTCAACATGTTTCCTTCCATATCATAGGCTTGAACTTCTACCGGAGGCAATGAATCATAGCCGTCCATTGTATAAGGAAGAATTTCGATTGGCGAAGACTGGAAGTAGCCGTCTTCCGCACTGAATTCGAAAGTCTCGTCCATACCCTTGGGTTTGCAGACGATCTTTACATCCTCAGTAATAATTTCCGGTGAATCACCACGCAGAAAAAGCTGCGCGCGGACAACACTGCCTTTATCGGTTATTGACATGGTCCGGTCTTTATCAATAATCAAACGCAGCCCTTCCAGCGGCCAGGCCATTAACGCGTATTCCTGCCCGGTATCAAATGAGGCAGGCTCAAGCTCTTTAACCTCCGGCTCAGACAGATCCGGATCATAGCCCGGACCGATCGAATGGATATACTCGGCCAGAGCCATGCGCTCCTGCGCCGTGCCCATGAATTCGGGCATATATTTATTCATCAGCCCCATACCGGACATAAAAGCATCCAGCCCGGCGGCGGTATATTTTGAAGTACGGCGAACGATATCGTTCATAGGTCCGTTGATGGAATGACAGGGGCCGCACTGCATCTGGTACATCCATAAACCGGCTTCAAGCCTGTTATCGTCGGTCAACTTACGCAAATCCTGCGGAATCCAGTTCGCGGCCTGCAGGATAGATTTTCCTTTGAGTTTTTCGGCCTGTTCCACTGTGATATTTGTGGAGTAAACTTCACCCCAAACCACATAAGGCTTACGCCCTGCTTCACGCATGAATTCAAATGAGCCATAAAAAAGCAGGGCCACAACCAGCATGAGCATAGCCGAGCTGAAATTAACCTTGCGCGGGGTACAGATAGCCATGAACAGGCCACCGAACAGCAGTATCGGAGCGGTGTACTTGAAGACCTGCATAAAAAAAGCAACACGGTGGGACTTATAAGCCACCAGCATAGCCTGTTCCGGCGGGAGGAAATTCAGATACCAGTACCCGGAAAGCACGGTCAGAGCCAATCCGGTCAGGGTCCAGATACCGCAGAAACGGACCATCATGCAGCGTAGGCCCTTATCCTGAATTCTAGCGGCGGTCACAAATCCGAACAGCCCGGCCAGCATGCCGCAGAGGGCAGTCCTGAAGAAAAGCGCTGGCCAGAATGTGGGGTTAAAAATGGCATCCCAGAAATTACGGGTTTCCACCCACTGACCTGGGGTAAGCATGAAAGAAACCACGCCGTTGATGGTCAGCAGGGAAAGAAATGCAAATATAAAATAAAACCAGCCTATGATCAGGTGGTCACGGCGATTCATCTTTTCCCAATAGTAATAATAAATGAGCAGAGCTACGATTTCACCAACAAACCAGACCCATTCAGTAGCCCATGCAAAAAGGAATTCGCGGACCAGAACAAGGGTTCCTTCCGGACTGAGCAGAGCCATGGTGAACCAGAGAGCAACCCCGGACCCTCCACCGAAAACCATGGTCAGCAGCAGGAAAAACTTGGAGTGTTTTTTTACGTAGTCCAAAAGCTCGCTTGATTCGGTCTTATAGGCAAGCTTCTCGGTAACAACCAGAAACAGGCCGCCGCCGACCGCAAACTGGGCCACAAAGACATGCAGCGTAGCGATTACTGCGATCCAGAAACCGCCCCCGAAAGTAGTTAAATGCCAGATTGGATATTCCATCATTAACTCCTTTCAGCCCTGAGCATGAGTTTCAGCATGTAGACAACGCAGAATCCACCTGCGATAAGCGAGACAACGAACAATATGAACGGGTCCCAGTCTCCGGAAACCGGGGCGGTATCAAGCGTAAAGTACGGTTCCAAGTATTTCATCCGCACCAGATGGCGCATAATTGCCATAACCGGGACGATGAAGAGAGTCGCCGCGGTGGCGATACATACATTCTTAGTGAATCCGGCATGAAGCATGGCGAAAGTGGCAGCCAGCCCCGCACAGAGAAGTATGGTGGCAAGCATGTCCTGCCCCATAAAAATCAGCATCACATTTTTAGGCAGGGCCATAAGAAACCAGAAGCCCATCAGAATATTAACGAGGGTTGAACGGGAGAACCACTTCATTCCCGTATCCACGAAAGACTGCTCGTTCATGCGTTTGCCAACCAAAGCAACAAACAGCCCGCCCACTGCCAGCGCAGAGATGGCAAAATGCATAAAACGCGGGTAGAGAACCGGATCGCTGAGGTTGAGCACAAAACCGTGCGGATCATTGAAATATTCTGCCCAGATTTCAGGGCGAAGCATCAGGGTCATCTTATTTGAAAGCATGAACCCGATATATGAAATCCCGGCCAGCACAGCCAGCATGAGAAACTTACGCCCGGACGCGCCCAGTTTTTCATAACGGTAGTTATGGATATACATGCCGTAATATCCGCTGATCAGAACGAAAATTACCGCCAGCCAGAATACAGCCATTAGGATTGAAGAAACATAACTGAACTGCCCGTAGACCGCTTGCAGAAAAAGCAGCGGCGGAACCCCTGCATTGATAGCCAAAGCAAGCAGGGTCGGCAGTTTACGGGAAATATTTTTTGAAATCAGCGTTCCACCCGACAAAGAGTGGACAAAAACAATCGCTGCTCCGCCGAAAACGGCATTCATGAGCAGCAGGTGGACGGAAAAAGTAATTATTGAAAGAGCCACTGGCCATATGGGATGAACAGAAATGCCGATGGCTGCGGGCACCAGAACGGACGGGTCCATGAGTTTCCCCCTATTTATTTTCTAATTAGCCAACATATAGCAGGAGTAAATGGCATCCACAATTAGAAAACCCATATTCACAGATTGGCATCATCCTGCCCAGTGAGCTTCAAATTGCGGATCGATTTGATGTTTTTCTTCAATTTTACAATTTATTTACATTTTAACTAAAAAAGTACTTGCCAAAGCAAACTGAAATCAATAGATACTTCTTCACCGAGTGCCGAAGTGGTGGAATTGGTAGACACGCTAGGTTCAGGGTCTAGTGGAGGTTTCTCCGTGGAAGTTCGAGTCTTCTCTTCGGCACCACTCGTAAATACGAAAGCCGCAACGCAAGTTGCGGCTTTTTTCGTTTTAGTGACTATAAACAAACAGACCATTTACAGGAACTGCCCTTTCTTTGGTCAGACGGAGGCTGCAGCCACCGCCCATCACTCTGTTCCAACTATCCTTCGTTCAAAAGCTCCAGCCCCTCAGCCGTCATGGACGGTACAAATTCCGTTACAGCATATTCAGCAACCCCATTTTCCTTGAAAGGATCAAGCGCGAGTATTTCCGCAAGAGCACTTTGAGACTCACAGCGTGCGAGAATCACACCGCCTGTACGGGGAACCTTTCGCCCCGAAGCCACAAATACACCCCGCCTATACTGTTCCTTAAGATATTCAACATGGGCTTCAAGATGAGCATCTACGATATCAAGATCAACTTTGTAAGTAAGATCAACAATAAACATATTCGGTTTCCTTGTTCTGTTTTATAATTACGACGGCAGACAGCCATCACGCTAAACGTAAAAACAGTACTCCCCCCATAAACATTGTCAAACTCCTCAAGCCAGCCCTAATTCTGCCCTAGATATATAATTTTTATTTAACTAACAGGTTTTATGATGTCCCTGTATATTTTAAGAATATTAATCATAACAAACGAACAAACTGAGCATTGCATAAAACATCAGCTCACCTCTTTATTTATAATCATTTCTGCATTCAGACACTAAAAACAAATGCAATGCGCAAAAATAAACCGATCTGGATTTTTAAATTATTATATACTATACACCTTTCATAATCCATTGATCTACATATCACTTATTCACCTGACCAACACCCAATAAAGGAGGAAGAATGTTTAAGAAATTCTCATGCCTCGTACTCACCTGTATGCTCTGCCTTAGCTTCACAGCGGCACCTTCACATGCAAGCGACAACAATTTAATCATCGCCACCGCAACTACCGGCGGAACATACTACCCAGTTGGAGTCGCAATCGGCACACTGGTAAGCATCAAACTTGCCAAAGCAGACAAAATCACTGCTACTGCAATCAACTCTGCCGGGTCCGGTGAAAACGTACAGATGCTTAAAAACAAAGAAGCGGACCTCGCTATTCTGCAGGCTCTCTTCGGTCTTAATGCCTACAAAGGTGAAGGACCATACAAAGGTAAAGCCTTCAAAGATTTTCGTTCCATCACCATGCTCTGGGAAAACGTTGAACACTTCCCTCTGCTCAATAAATACGTAAAAAAAGGCGACATCTCCGATCTCAAAAGTCTGGACAAAAAATTTTCCATTGGCAAACGCGGCAGCGGCACAGAAGGCTCCGGGCGCACACTGCTCAAAATCATGGGTGTTGATGTAAAAAAAGACCTCGTGCTCGAGTTCCTCGGGTACACCCCCTCCGCCCAGGCTATGATGGATGGCCGCATTACCGGTGCAAATATCCCCGCCGGACCTCCCGCAGCAGCCATCACCCAGCTTTATGCCCAGCTCGGATCTGACGACGTAACCGTACTGGAATTCACCGATGACCAGCTTGCAGAAATCCAGAAGGCCTACCCTATCTGGAGCCGCTATGTAATCCCCGCAGGAACCTACCCTTCACAGAAAAAAGATATCAGAACCGTGGCCCAGCCCAACTTTCTGGCCTGCCGCGCAGATCTGCCTGATGAAGTGGTCTACAAAATAACCAAGACCATCTACGAAAACCTGCCTTTCCTGAACAACATCCACAAAGCGACCAAAGCAATGTCTCTCGAGCGTGCGACCGCAGGTCTGCCCGCTCCCCTGCATCCCGGTGCAGAGAAGTTCTACCGTGAAGTAGGTGTAATTAAGTAAACGTTAATGGCCTCCGGCGGCCCTTTCGGGGAACCCTCCGGGGGCTTAAACCCTTTTGCAAAAGGGTTTAAGAATCCCAAAACCTTTCAAGACTTTTATCAAAACTTCTCTCAGTAATTATTATAATCCACAGCGGCAAAGCCTTAATAAAAGTTTTAGGAGAGTCCAAAGAACCCTTTTCCACAATTCCGCAGGAAAGCGGATTTGCCCGGTGCCAAAAGCACCGCCCCGAAGGGGTAAGCCCCAGGAAGGGGCACAATAAAAAGGGTTCTTTGGCCCTCGGAGAGCCGCCGGAGGCATCACAATATGGCCGACACTAATCCCAAGCCGGCAGTAAAAAAAGATTCAGGTGGTGAAACCCTTGCTATCAAACGTGTGATTGAGGGCAACACTGCCAAATTGCTTTATGCCACAGGCATCATCTGTTCCCTGTTTCACCTCTGGGTAAACACCATCGGCATCATGCCGGAAATCCAGCGCAATGCCGTTCACTATTCTTTCATGCTTTTCATCGGCTTCCTGCAATACCCGATGCTCAAAAAGCATGCCCGCGAAACCCTGCCCATCGACTATTTTCTGGCAGTGCTCTCATTCGCTGTCGGGCTGTATCTTGTCTTTTTCGAAGACGCCCTGCACATGCGCAATGAAGTGCCGATCATGGCTGACCTCATTGCCGCCGGACTGGCAATTGTACTGCTCATGGAAATCACACGCAGAACCACAGGACTGCTTATCCCCTGTCTGGCGGCGGTATTTCTGTTCTACGGACTGGGCGGCGGGCAATATCTGGACGGGCTTTGGCATTTTCCGGGTGTAACCATCCAACGCATGCTTTACCGTATGTACTTTGCGCCGGACGGGATATTCGGAACCATCGCCACAATTTCGAGTACTTTCGTATTCCTGTTTGTACTTTTTGCTTCCTTCCTGATCAAATCCGGGGCCGGCGAATTCATCATCAAGCTGGCCATGGCCAGCATGGGCCGCACCATCGGTGGCCCGGCCAAAATGGCGGTCTTCGCTTCCGGCTTTATGGGATCAGTATCCGGTAGTGCGGTTGCGAACACAGTTGGCACCGGGTCTATCACCATTCCCATGATGAAAAAGACCGGATTTCCCAGTAAATTTGCCGGGGGCGTAGAAGCTGCGGCCTCTACAGGCGGACAACTTATGCCGCCGATCATGGGCGCGGGCGCGTTCATCATGAGCCAGTGGACCCAGATTCCTTACCTGACCATAGTCGGCGTGGCCTTCATCCCGGCAATTATGTATTTTGTCAGCGTAGCTTTTTTCGTTCATCTGCGGGCCAAGAAGCTGGGCATAAAACCTATTCCAGAAGAAGACATCCCGCAGATCGGACAAGTAATGAAGGAAGGCTGGAACTTCTTCATCCCCATCGGCGCGCTCATGGGCCTGCTCATGTACGGATTCACCCCGACATTTGCTGCTTGCGGCGGTATCGGAGCGATTGTTTTTTCCAGCTGGCTGAATCCCAAAACACGTATGTCCGGGCGAGATATCCTTGATGCGCTTGCTGCCGGCGGTCAAAACATGGTCACCACCGGGGTTATCCTGCTTTGTTCCGGCATCGTAGTCGGCGTAGTACTAATGGTCGGCATGGGCATTAAATTCTCCATGCTCATCACCATGATCGCGGGCAACAGCCTGCTGCTGACCATCGTCATGGTTGCGGTAGCATCCCTAGTATTGGGCATGGGACTGCCTGTAACGGCCTCTTACATCGTTCTGGCGGTGTTGGCTGCCCCGGCCATGCAAATGCTCGGAACAAGCCTTATAGCGGCCCACATGCTCATCTTCTGGTACTCTCAGGATGCCAACGTGACGCCTCCGGTATGCCTCGCGGCCTACAGTGCTTCGGGAATATCCGGTTCAAAACCGCTTGAGACTGGTTTCGAATCATGGAAGATCGCCAAGGGACTTTACATTATCCCCCTGCTCTTCTGCTACACCCCGATCCTTTTCGAAGGTCCGCTCTGGCAGGTTGCGGAAACCGTGGTCACAGCAACAGCAGGCCTGTTCTGCTTTGCAGTGTTCTTTGAAGGTTTCAACACCTACGCCCTTAATATCGGTCAACGACTGCTCTACATGGCAACAGCAACCATGCTGCTCTGGCCCGACATGAGGTTACATGCAGCCGGCATAATGCTGCTTACCGTGATGATTTTGCGTGAAAGGTCTGTTTTCAGGAAACAGGCTTTTGAAGCTGTTTAATCACACACAAACAATGAAAAAAGGGTGGTGCTTATTCGGGCACCACCCTTTTTTGTTTTGCAGCATCCATTAACGCTTCAATTTAAGAACGGATGTGTTAAGTTCATTACGGGATTTTTTGAAAAACTCAAATATGGGAGATTTAGAATGATCACAGTCATGAAAGAAAGCAGCGGCCCAATGCTGGCAGTGACAGCCACAGGCACAGTCACAGGTGAAGATTACACAGAGGTCTGGATTCCGGCTCTCCAAAAAGTCATTTCCGATTACGGAAAATGCAGGGCTTTGCTCTACATGGATGAAAATTTCAAAGGGTGGGACCTGAAAGCCATGTGGGAAGACACCAAATTCGGAGTTGCCCACCGCAATGACTTTGAAAAACTAGCCGTAGTCGGTGGCCCAGCCTGGGTGGAGTGGGGAACAAAAGTTGCCGGACTGCTGGTCAGTGGAGAAGTTGAGACATATCCAGCGAAAGAACTTGAAAAAGCCCTTGCGTGGGTTGCGGAATAAAAAAAAGCCCCAGCCATAAATAATTATGACCGGGGCTTTTTACACGACGAATCGTGCGAAAAATAAAAAATAAGAACTAGCTTACTTT
Organism: Maridesulfovibrio spiralis (SeqCode); assembly: GCF_048571135.1. Taxonomy (NCBI): domain Bacteria; kingdom Pseudomonadati; phylum Thermodesulfobacteriota; class Desulfovibrionia; order Desulfovibrionales; family Desulfovibrionaceae; genus Maridesulfovibrio; species Maridesulfovibrio spiralis (SeqCode). Next base: position 904,393 of record NZ_CP182344.1, read on the forward strand.
TTTGTTTGCAACGGGCTTAACAACAGCGCCGGAGCGGATGCAGCGAGTACAAGCTTTGATGCTTTTTACTTCACCGCTGGGAAGCTGAGTGCGGACTTTCTGCAGGTTAGGCATGAAACGTCTCTTGGTCTTGTTGTGAGCATGAGAAACGTTGTTGCCAGTCTGAGGACCTTTACCGCATATATCGCATACCTGGGACATGTTGAACCTCCTTAATGGTAGTCACTTTTTTAGATTGCCGGAAAGCGCGAATATCCGCAAGGGAAATTGCTCTGCCCGAACAAAAGAGGTATCATTTAAACGCTCGCTCTGGAAAATGCAAGCTCTTTTTCCTTGACATAAGAAAAAAAACTCATATAGGAAACCCTTCCGCGAGGAAAAATATGTCTGAACTCTGGATTACATTAAACGACATCCCCGAAGAGGGACAAAATTTTGTTTTCGAGGACCAGAATTTCTGGGCCGAAGCATGGAAACAGTATAAAGTAGAAGTCAAACCCGGCACTGCGCTGGTGTCTGACGTCTATGTCCTTCCTCAGGATAAAGGATGCCTTGTCAGAGGTGGAACCAAAGGTTCCGTGACAATGGCATGCGACAGGTGCACGGCAGACTACAAGCACAATATTTCAACCGAATTCGAGGAATTTGAGCAGGTCGCTGAAGACGGGGACGATGAAGAGTCTCCCGTTGTAAAGACCAAAGAAGGGCTCAAAATCGATATCGGTGTCCTCCTCTGGGAGCATTTCGTTATGGCACTTCCAATCAAACCCCTTTGCAAGGAAGCTTGCAAGGGACTTTGTATGAAGTGCGGAGCCGACCTTAATAAAGGCGGCTGCGATTGCGAACAAGAAGAGGGCGATCCAAGGCTTGCGGTTTTCCGCAATCTTAAGATAAAGAACTAGATTCCGGTCCGTACGGAGCGGTGTAAAAAAAACTCTTTAGGAGACTTAGTCATGGCACAGCCGAAAAAGAAAACTTCCAAATCCCGCAGAAACATGCGTCGTTCACACGACCACGTAGCAACCCCCAACGTAGTATACTGCGAGTGTGGTGAACCCATCATCCCTCACAGAGCTTGCTCTTCTTGCGGTTCCTATAAAGGTCGTCAGGTAATCAATTCCGAAGATGCCTAACATTATACCCCGCATTGCCGTAGACGCCATGGGTGGCGATTACGGCCTTTCGGTTATAGTTCCCGCTGCGGTTAATGCCGCAAAGACGGGACTCCCGATTACGCTGGTTGGTGATGAGCACATGATCCGGTCCGAGCTGGAAAAGCTTGATACCGGATCATGTGCTATTGATATTGTCCATGCTTCACAGGTTGTCACAATGGAAGACAAACCTGCTGACGCTATGCGCCGGAAGAAGGACTCATCAATTCAGGTCGCATGCAGACTGGTCAAGGAAGGCAAGGCTGACGGTGTCGTCAGTGCCGGTAACTCCGGGGCCACGGTTGCTTGCGGCATGTTCACCATCGGGCGGATCAAGGGTGTCCTGCGTCCGGGCATGGCCGGAATCATGCCCACTGAAAAAAAGCCCATGGTCCTGCTTGATGTAGGCGCCAATGTTGACTCCAAACCGGAGCACCTCTTCCAGTTCGGCATTATGGCCGACGTGCTGGCCCGTGACGTGCTGGGATACAAATCCCCGCGCATCGGTCTTTTGACGATTGGAGAAGAGGAAGGCAAAGGAAACTCGCTGGTAAAAACCACCTACGAGATGCTCAAGAATTCTTCATTGAATTTTGTGGGTAACATCGAAGGACGGGATATTTTTACCGGTGATGTTGATGTTGCTGTTTGCGATGGATTTGTAGGCAACGTGGCGCTGAAGCTGGCCGAAGGGCTGGCGACAAGCTTCGGCAGCCTGCTGAAGGGAGAGCTCAAACGCGACATTGTTTCCAAGCTTGGAGCCATGCTCGCAATGAAAGCTTTCAAAAGATTCAGCAGACTGTTGGATAAATCCGAATATGGCGGAGCCCCGGTCCTCGGACTGAAAGGAATTGTCCTTGTCTGCCACGGTAAAGCCGATTCCCGGGCTGTGGAACGTGCCATTGAAATGGCCGCCACATTTGTAAAAAACGATGCTGTCGCGCACCTGAAAGAAGGATTGGCCGCGCACAAGGAAATTACCGAACGCGACTTTTAGCGTCCGGTGCAATCTCCTACGGCCCCTGCTTTAGATACTGACACATCCCCGGATTATCAGCTCTCTTTCCATCCTAAAACAGGACTGGTGTAATGAGTACTTTCTCGCACATCAGGGGTCTTGGTTTCCATGTCCCTGAACGGCTATACACTAATACTGATCTTGAAAAGTTCGTCGATACCAACGACGAATGGATAACTACCCGTACCGGAATCAAACAGCGTCATGTTGTTGAAGACGAGACATGCCTGGACCTTGCTTATGAAGCATCTGTAAAAGCCCTCAAAGCAGCAGGCATGGAAGCGGAAGAACTCACCCACGTAATCATCGCCACCTTCACCGGCGATATGCCCGTTCCCACCACATCCTGCCTGCTCATGGAGCGGCTGGGTATCAAAAACAGAGCTGCCATGGACCTTTCTGCGGCCTGCTCAGGATTTGTATACGCTGTTGAGGTGGCCCGGGCACTCATCAATCTCGATCCATCTGCTAAAATTCTGGTCTGCGGCGCTGAAGTTGTTACCAGCCGTGTGAACTGGGAAGACCGTTCCACCTGCGTTCTCTTCGGAGACGGCGCAGGTGCGGCAGTTATGACTGCCGGAAAAGACGGAGAACCCGGAAAAGTCATCGACACCCTCATCCGCGCCGACGGAGGTCCGGGCATGAACCTGACCATCAAAGGAGCCGGTTCCGCTTATCCCTACAAAATGGGTGATACTGTTGGAGCCGAGAATTTTGTAAAAATGCAGGGCCGTGAAATATACAAACACGCCGTGCGTTCCATGACTTCCATCTCCAATGAGATCCTTGAAAAGCAGGGACTGACCACTGAAGATGTCGACGTGCTGCTGCCCCACCAGGCCAATATGCGCATTATTGAAGCCGTGGGTAAAAAACTGGGCGTTCCCCGAGAAAAAGTTTTTGCGAACGTGGACAAATACGGCAACACCTCGGCTGCATCCATCCCCATCGCACTTGCTGATGCCAGGGACTCAGGTTTCATCAAAGATGGTGATCTGGTCCTTTTAGCCACTTTCGGTGGCGGATTGACATGGGGATCTTCTTTAATTCAATTTTAAAATGCTGTTTTGTAACATTCTGCTGTATATCACGGAATTTCAACAAGACTGCTGTATAAAAGGGAAAAACAACATAGCGCAAACGCGCATGTATGTTTAAACAAATTAATTTAGATTAAATTTGCAGTCACTGCCGCTTTAGGCTATGAGACGCATGACTAGATTAATTCAAAATAGAGGGAAGTACATGAGTGAACTGCCAAGCACCGCCCTTATAACGGGCGGTTCCAGAGGAATCGGTGAAGCCTGCGCCAAACAGCTCGCCAAAGACGGCTTTGAAGTGTTCATCACTTACGTAAGCCGCCCCGACGGAGCTGAAAGAGTCTGCGCTGAAATCGAAGCCGCAGGCGGCAAGGCCCGTGCATTCAAGCTTGATTCTTCCGACCGTGAAGCTGTAACCTCTTTCTTCAAAGAAGAGATTAAAGGTAAGGTCAAACTGGATGTTCTGGTTAACAATGCCGGAATCACCCGCGACGGCCTGCTCGTACGCATGAAGGATGCTGACTGGGACAAAGTTCTGGACATCAACCTGACCGGTGCTTTCACCTGTCTGCGCGAATCCGCAAAGATCATGATGAAGCAGCGGTACGGACGGATCATCAACATTTCCTCTGTAGTAGGTCAGGCCGGTAATGCCGGACAGGCCAACTATGTATCTGCCAAGGCCGGCCTCATCGGGCTGACCAAAGCCAGCGCCATTGAGCTTGCTCCGCGCGGTGTCACTGTGAATGCCGTTACCCCGGGATTCATACAGACCGACATGACCGCCGAACTGCCTGAAAAAGTCATGGCGCAGATGATGGACAACATACCGCTGAAAAAACTCGGCACATCCGATGATATAGCTAATGCGGTTTCTTTCCTTGCCAAGGATGAATCCGGTTATATCACAGGCCAGACTCTCGCTGTTAACGGCGGGATGTACATGTAATCAAGAAACACTAAATAATGATTTGGAGGGGACTATGTCCGCAGCTGAAAAAGTAAAAGCAATTATCGTAGACCAGCTTGGCGTATCCGAAGACGAAATTAAAGACGAAGCATCCTTTGTTGAAGATCTCGGTGCCGACTCTCTCGACCTTACCGAACTCATCATGGCTATGGAAGAAGAGTTCGACGTTGAAATCGAAGACGAAGAAGCTCAGAAGATCCTCAAAGTCAAGGATGCAATCGCATTCGTTGAAAGCAAACAGTAGAGCTGGTTGCTTAACAGGGTTTTAAAAAGAGCGCCTTATTGCTCCTCACGGGCGTAAGGCGCTCTTTTGTTTATCCGCCGGAAATAACCCCAACTCATACAGGTTTCCATATATGAACAGGGTAGTAGTTACAGGCGTTTCCGCCATCACCCCCCTTGGAAATGACATCAACACCAGCTGGGACAACCTACTTGCAGGCAAGTCCGGTATTGCTGGAATTTCCGCCTTTGATGCCAGCGAATTTTCCGCCCGCATCGCAGGTGAAGTCAAGGGATTTGACGCCAAGGAATTCATCCCCCACAAACAGGCCAAGCGCATGGAAAGGTTCACCCAGTTTGCGGTTGCAGCCAGCCAAATGCTTGTCAAGTCCACAGGACTTAAGCTTGAAGGGGAAGAGCGCGAACGAGCCGGAGTTGTTATCGGTGTCGGTCTCGGTGGTCTTGAAACCATTGAGAAGCAGCACACCAAACTGATGAAATCCGGTCCAAAAAAAATCACTCCTTTCTTCATCCCGATTATCATCGGCAATATGGCTGCCGGTCAGGCTTCCATTTTCGCTGAAGCGCAGGGCCCCAACCTGTGCATGTGTACCGCATGCGCATCCGGAACCCATGCTATCGGCACAGCATACACTGACATCATGCTCGGCCGTGCTGATGTCATGATCTGCGGTGGTGCTGAATCCACCATCACTCCTCTGGGCTTTGCCGGTTTCACCGCCATGAAGGCCCTCTCCACCCGCAACGACGATCCTGAAACCGCTTCCCGTCCTTTCGACGCCGGACGTGACGGATTTGTTATGGGTGAAGGAGCAGGACTCCTGATGCTGGAATCCCTCGAACACGCTCAAAAGCGCGGCGCTGAGATTCTCGCTGAAGTAGTCGGATTCGGTGCATCATCCGATGCATACCACATGACCGCACCGCCGGAAGACGGCGCAGGCATGGCCCGGGCCATGAACGCTGCAATCCGTGAGGCAAAGATTGATCCCTCCGAGATCGACCACATCAACGCACACGGAACTTCCACCAAACTGAACGATGCATGCGAAACCAAAGCTATCAAAAAAGTTTTTGGCGACCATGCAAAGAACATCGCTATCAGTGCCAACAAATCCCAGATCGGCCACCTTCTCGGTGGTGCAGGCGGTGTTGAAGCAGCTTTCGCTGTTAAAACACTTTCCACCGGAATCATCCCCGGTACTGCAAACCAGATCGAAGCTGACCCCGAATGTGATCTCGATTACGTCAAAGACGGTAAACGTGAGCAGCAGGTCAACTACGCACTGAGCAACTCGTTCGGCTTCGGCGGAACTAACGGTTGCATGCTGTTTAAGAAATTCGAAGAATAATTTGATGCCTCCGGCGGCTGGGGAAGGGAAACTTTTGAAAAAGTTCCCCTTCCCCAGACCCCATACCCTCAAAACTTTTTAATAGGTCTTCGACTCTGGGGACATAATTCCCGGTAGATTTAAAGAATCCATTTTTCCCACGCACAATTTTGCTGACAATGGACGCGAAGCTTACTAAAACGTTTTGGGATTCTTAAACCCTTTTGGAAAAGGGTTTAAGCCCCCGGAGGGAAAATATTTCAATCAAAAGCGCGATAGCGCATCAAATTGGCCCCGGCAGGGTCGCCGACGGCATTAAAAAAAGGAGCTTGTCATGGAAGAACTGATGATGAAAGACCCGGCAGTAGCGGCTGCTATCGGACAGGAAGTAACCCGCCAGATGACCAAGCTTGAACTCATCGCTTCGGAGAACTTCACCTCCACAGCGGTCCGTCAGGCCATGGGCAGTGTTATGACCCACAAGTACGCAGAAGGTTACCCCGGAAAGCGCTACTATGGTGGTTGCGAATTCGTTGACCTTGCTGAAGACCTCGCCCGTGACCGTGCAAAAGAAATTTTCGGCTGCGAATACGTAAACGTACAGCCCCACTCCGGTTCACAGGCCAACATGGCTGTCTACTTCGCGGCTCTCAAGCCCGGCGACACCGTACTCGGCATGGACCTTTCCCACGGTGGTCACCTGACCCACGGCTCCCCGGTGAACTTCTCCGGTAAGCTCTTCGACATCAAATTTTACGGTGTTGATCCTGAAACAAAGACCATCAACTACGACAATGTTCTTGAGATTGCTAAAGAGTGCAAACCCAAGATGATCATTGCCGGTGCTTCCGCATACCCCCGCATCATCGACTTCGCCCGCTTCCGCCAGATCGCTGACGAAGTCGGCGCAGTTCTCATGGTAGACATGGCTCACATCGCAGGTCTCATCGCAGCAGGCGTTCACCCCTCCTGCATTGAGCACGCACACTACACCACTACCACCACCCACAAAACCCTGCGCGGTCCCCGCGGCGGTATGATCCTCTCCACCGAGGAGAACGGTAAGGCTCTCAACTCCAACATTTTCCCCGGTATTCAGGGCGGCCCGCTCATGCACGTAATCGCAGCTAAAGCAGTTGCATTCGGCGAAGCACTTTCCCCCTCTTATGTTGGCTACCAGAAGCAGGTTGTTGCCAACGCACAGGCACTGGCCAAGAACCTTATGGACGCAGGTTTCGACCTCGTATCCGGCGGTACCGACAACCATCTGATGATGCTTGACCTGACCAACAAGGACATCACCGGTAAAGACGCTGAGCACGCTCTTGATGAAGCAGGTATCACCGTCAACAAAAACACCATTCCTTTCGAAACCCGCTCCCCGTTCGTAACCTCCGGCGTACGTATCGGTACTCCGGCCCTGACCACACGCGGAATGAAAGAAGAAGAAATGGTTAAAGTCGCAGGCTGGATCACCGCAGCCATCGACTCCATCGGCAACGACACCAAGCTTGCTGAAATCAGCAAAGAAGTTGCAGAGTTCGCAAAAGACTACCCGCTCTTCGCATACTAGGATCGCACAATTTGCCATGCCAGCGGCGAAGCCTGACAAAAGGTTTTGGGATTCTTAAACCCTTTTGCAAAAGGGTTTAAGCCGCCGGAGGCAAAATGCTTTCATAAAAAGCGCGAAGCGCAACATAATTCAAATAAAAACGGGCCTGAATATTCAGGCCCGTTTTCTCAGCTTCAAAGAAGGGAGCATTTTCATGGACAACAGAATGCCTTGGCCGGACTATTTCATGCGCATAGCGCACCTCGTTGCAGAGCGCGCCACCTGCACCCGCCGCAAAGTCGGTGCTGTTGCAGTTCTGGATAAACGCATCCTTGCCAGCGGCTATAACGGACCGCCCTCCGGCACAGCACACTGCGCCGACGTCGGCTGCATCCGCGAAAAAATGGGAGTACCCTCCGGCGAACGCCATGAACTCTGCCGCGGCCTACACGCCGAACAGAATGTCATCATCCAGTGCGCCACCCACGGTGTATCCATGAAAGGAGCAGAAATTTACTGTACCACCCAGCCCTGCCTGATCTGCACAAAAATGCTGATCAACGCAGGCGTCAGCGCGATCTACTATTCCGAAAGCTACCCGGACGAATTGTCCGAACAGATGCTTAAAGAAGCCGGAGTCAAATTTGCTTTTCTTGAAATCGACATCTAATCCCGACGAAACCTTCATGGCCCGTGCTGTTGAACTGGCCATGCGCGGACGCAACCGCACTGCCCCCAATCCAACGGTGGGCGCCGTCATAGTCCGTGACGGTCAGATTGTCGCCGAGGGTTATCACCGGTTCTGCGGTGGGTTGCATGCAGAACGGGAATGCATTGCCGATGCAAAATCCAAGTCCGTGGACATGAGCAAGTGTACCATGTACGTGACTCTGGAGCCCTGCAATCACCACGGCAAAACTCCTCCCTGCACCGAAGGCATCCTTGAAGCCGGAATCCAGCACATCGTTGTAGGCACACGAGACCCCAACCCCAAGGCAGCCGGTGGAATCGAATATCTTGAATCCAATGGAGTGCGCGTTGATCAGGGCGTGCTCGAAGAGCAATGCAAAGACCTGATTTCAGATTTTCTGTGCTGGCAGTTCAAGGACCGGGCCTACTCCATCCTGAAACTGGCCTGCACCATCGACGGCAAGATTGCCGGCGCTACCGGAGCGCAGGAAGCAGTATCCTGCCCGGAATCATTTCAGGACGTACAACTGCTGCGCTCCATGGTCGGCGCGGTAATCGTGGGCGGCAACACCCTGCGTGAAGACAACCCCAGCCTGAATTGCAGGCTTGATCCCCTTCCTGCGGGATTCAGCCAGGCCAAGGCTGTCGTGGTTACCGGGAAACTGCCCGAAAACCACGAGGAGTACACCCTCACCACCGCCCGCGCTACGGAAACAATTTTCTGGACCACAGAAGAACAGGCAGCTACAAAAAACGCTACGGAACTGAAAAAGAAGGGAATTGAGATAGTCCCTCTTCCCAGCGGCGAAAAAGGACTTATATTTGAGAACGGATTCAAAATGTTGCGCCAAAAGCACGGTATACTGCGCACCCTCTGCGAAGGTGGCGGCAAGCTGGCTTGTTCCTTGACAGAGCAGGGTCTGGTTGATGAATTCGTAATGTATCAAGCACCCAGAATTCTGGGCAATGTGCAGGGCCGACCGAACTTCGCAGGTTCAGACAATGTGCTCATCAGCGAGACCATGGACCTGCGCGTAAGTCGCGTTGAACAGAGTGGCCGTGATTTAAAAATAGTTTTCAAACCCGAAGGACAATAGCATGTTCACCGGACTGATTCAGGGAAAAGGACGCATTGAAAATGCCGAGAACAGAGGCAACGAAACCCGCTTCAAAGTCAGTGCGCCCAAGATCAAAGATTACGAAAAAGGCGAATCCATCGCCATCAACGGGGTCTGCCTCACTGTAGAAACCTACAGTGACAGTTGGTTCACCTGCTACGCCAGTAAGGAATCCATGTCGGTAACCAACCTCGGCAACCTGAAACGCGGCTCCATGGTTAACTATGAACGCGCACTGGCTATGGGCGACCGTCTGGGGGGACATATTGTTTCCGGGCACGTGGATTGCCTCGGTCATGTTGAATCTGTCCGCCCCGAGGGAGAATCCAAGATTTACCGCATAAAGTTTCCCATTGAGCACGGTAAATATGTGGTCACCAAAGGTTCTGTCGCACTTGACGGAATCAGCCTGACAGTCAACGATTGCGGGGACGATTACCTTGAGGTAAACATCATTCCTGAAACTCAGGAAGAAACCACCATCTCGCAATGGACTCCGGGTTATCCGGTAAACATTGAGACCGATGTCATCGGAAAATACGTGGAGCGCATGGTCGCACCATGGACCGGCAAAAAGTCTGATGACAAACCGCAGAGTAAGCTTACAATGGACTTCCTGCGTGAGAATGGATTCTAATTTGAGGTGATGCGCTTCGCGCTTTTGATAAAAATATTTCGCCTCCGGCGGCTTAAACCCTTTTGCAAAAGTGTTTAAGAATCCCAAAACCTTTTATCAAGGTTTCGCCGACAGGACTCTTGAAAGACTTCTTTATCTTCAAGCACCTGAAATAAAAGAAATAAAAAGTATAAAAAACATATTTCACCCTTTGTGCATTTTGATGTATGAAGACTGACCTGTTTGTGAAAAAACGGACAGCGATTTTTTTAAATAACTCCGCTTGTCGGAGCAAGAGGATAACAAATATGCCTTTCTGCACTATTGAAGAAGCAATTGAGGACCTCCGCGAAGGTAAAATGGTCATCATGGTTGATGATGAAGACCGTGAAAACGAAGGTGATCTTGTCTGCGCAGCAGAAAAAGTGACCCCTGAAATCATCAACTTCATGGCAACTCACGGCAGAGGGCTTATCTGCCTCGCCATGTCCGGTGAGATTGTTGACCACCTGAAGCTGCCGCTCATGGCCCAGTCCAACGCATCCCAGTTCGGTACCAACTTTACCGTTTCCATCGAAGCACGTGAAGGCGTAACCACTGGTATTTCCGCTGCAGACCGCGCCACCACTATTCTGGCCGCTGTTAAAGACGGTGCCGAAGCTGAAGACATTGTCTCCCCCGGCCATATTTTTCCGCTGCGCGCCAAAGAAGGCGGCGTTCTTGTCCGTGCCGGACAGACCGAAGGCAGTGTTGACCTCGCCCGCCTCGCAGGCCTTAAGCCCGCAGGCGTAATCTGCGAAATCATGAAGGACGACGGCACCATGGCTCGTCTTCCCGATCTCAAGATATATGCCAAAGAGCACGACCTCAAAATCTGCTCCACCGAAGATCTGATCAAATACCGCATGAAATTCGGCAGCCACACCGTGACCCGCGAAGCTGACGCTGAACTGCCCACCCGCTGGGGTGATTTCAAAGCTTCCGCCTTCCATTCCACTGAAGATAACCGTACCCACATTGCCCTGATCATGGGTGATGTTCAGCCCGGTGAACCTGTTCTGGTCCGCGTACACTCCGAGTGTCTGACCGGCGATGTTTTCGGTTCCCAGCGTTGTGACTGCGGCGATCAGCTGGCATCCGCCATGTGCATGATCCGCAACGAAGGCAAAGGTGTACTGCTTTACATGCGACAGGAAGGTCGCGGTATCGGCCTCGGCAACAAAATCAAGGCCTACCATCTGCAGGATTTGGGCTGCGACACTGTTGAAGCCAACGAAAAGCTCGGCTTCGCACCCGACCTGCGTGAGTACGGAACCGGAGCACAGATTCTGGTCCAGCTCGGAATTACCAAAATGAAACTTATGACCAACAACCCTAAAAAGATTGTCGGTCTTGAAGGTTACGGTCTCGAAGTTACCGAACGTGTGCCCATTGAAATGGACGCCTGCGAAATGAACCTCGATTACCTGAAAACCAAAAAAGACAAGATGGGCCACATGCTGGATCATCTTGAAGATAAAAAATAAAAAGGGAGAAGCACCATGCCTCATATCAAAACCATTGAAGGTCAGCTCGATTCCAAAGGTCTGAAAATCGCACTCGTAGCCGGTCGTTTCAACGACATCATCGTTGACAGACTGGTTGGCGGCGCAGTTGATTACCTTGCACGCCACGGCTGCGACAAGGAAAACATGACCCTGATCAAAGTACCCGGTGCATTCGAAATTCCCGTGGTTACCAAGAAACTTGCTGAATCCGGCAAATATGACGGTATCGTGGTTCTCGGTGCTGTTATCCGCGGCGCGACTCCCCACTTCGACTATGTCTGCAACGAGTGCGCAAAAGGCGTGGCTCAGGTAAGCATGGACAATGACCTGCCCATCGGTTTCGGTCTGCTGACCTGTGATACCATTGATCAGGCTGTTGAACGTGCCGGCTCCAAAGCTGGCAACAAGGGCGTTGAAGCAGCTTCCGCTATGCTGGAAACTGTCCGCGTTATGGAGCAGATTTAACTAGAGCTTGAAAATTAAAGCCTGTTTATACTTAAACAATCTTAATTACTGAACATAATTTGAAGGCATACGGTCTCCGTCCCGCTGTTCGGAGACCGTATGCCTGTTGTGTTGTTTTAATAACAATTTAGATGTATCTTGCGTTGCACAGTAACTACAGTCCACTGTGACCCGCAACCGCAGGATAGTGATGCAGATGTCCCAGACTAAAGGTTTACGCAGAAAAGGCCGCATAATTGCTTTTCAGGTACTTTACGGCCTGAGTTTTGTCCCTCCCCACGGCGGATGGACATGTGAACGTATTTACAACCAGAGCCCCGCAGTGCTTCGTGAAACAGAGGAAGAACTCATCCTCTACGCCCGCGAACTGCTGCTCGGAATCTGGAATGCACAGGAAGAACTTGACGAAGTAATCAGTCGCTACTCCAAACATTGGAAGATCGGAAGAATTGCGAAAGTTGAACTGGCAATCCTAAGACTAGCCGCTTACGAACTGATCCACAAAGCCGATATCCCCCTCAAGGTGGGTATCAACGAAGGCATTGAACTGGCTAAAAAGTTCGGCGACGGCAATTCCCGCAACTTCATCAACGGTATCCTCGACGCAATTGCCCGCGATATCGATACCGGCAAGTTCAAAGCGGATAAGAATTTCTAGGAATGCCTCCGGCGGCCCTACCGGGAGTCACCACGGGTCTCAGCAGCCACTAAACTCGAAGCAAAGCTTCTCGTTAAATGGCTACAAGGCCTTCGGGGACCAAAGAACCCTTTGAAAAGGGTTCTCTGGACTCTCCCAAACTTTTTTAATAAGGCTTCGCCGCTTCGTATATAAAAGCTACCTTCTAAGCATAAAATGCGAAGCATAATAAAAACGTTTTGGGATTCTTAAACCCTTTTGGAAAAGGGTTTAAGGCCCCCGGCAGGGTTCCCCGAAAGGGCCGCCGGAGGCAACATCCCAACATAAAAGGATTTCATAATGGGTTTTGGGAAATACGAACCGGAATTGATTGAGAACAAGTGGCAGAAGGAATGGACCGAGAAGGGTGCTTTCAATGTGGAAGCCGACGAGTCCCGTCCCAAGTACTACGTGCTGGAAATGTTTCCCTACCCTTCCGGGAAAATCCACATGGGGCATGTACGCAACTACTCCATCGGTGATGTTGTTGCCCGTTACAAACGCATGAAGGGTTTCAATGTGCTCCACCCTATGGGTTGGGATGCATTCGGTCTTCCTGCCGAGAACGCGGCTATCAAGCACAACACCCACCCTGCTGAATGGACTTACGCAAACATCGACGACATGCGTACCCAGCTCAAACGTCTGGGCTACTCCTACGACTGGCGTCGTGAACTGGCGACCTGTCATCCCGGCTATTACAAATGGGAGCAGCAGTTCTTCCTTAAATTTCTGGAAAAGGGCCTGGTTTACCGCAAGAAATCCCCGGTTAACTGGTGTGAAACCTGTCATACCGTTCTTGCTAACGAGCAGGTTGAAGAGGGCCTTTGCTGGCGCTGTGACACCGAAGTTATCCAGAAGGAACTTTCCCAGTGGTTCATGCGCATCACTGATTACGCTGAAGAACTGCTCGAGAGCCTTAACGGACTCGAAGGCGGCTGGCCGGAACGCGTTATCACCATGCAGCGCAACTGGATCGGTAAATCCATCGGTGCGGAACTCGACTTCGAAGTTGAGAACTCCGATGAAACCATCAGCGTTTTCACCACCCGTCCCGACACCCTTTTCGGTGCAACTTTCATGTCTCTGGCTGCCGAGCATCCCATGGTGGAAAAACTCATCGAAGGCAAGCCTGAAGCAGACAAGGTCCACGAATTCGTACAGAAAGTATCCAATATGGACCGTATTGTACGCGGAGCTGACGACCTCGAAAAAGAAGGTGTTTTCACCGGTGCCTACTGCATCAACCCGCTTAATGGCCTGAAGATGCCCATCTATGTGGCAAACTTCGTACTCATGGGCTACGGTACCGGCGCAGTAATGGCTGTTCCCGCACACGACCAGCGCGACTTTGAGTTTGCCCAAAAATACGAACTGCCCATGCAGGTAGTCATCCAGCCCGAGGGTGAAACCCTCAATCTGGACGAAATGACCGAAGCATACAGTGCTCCCGGTGTGCTGACCAACTCCGGTGAATTCGACAACATGCCCAACGAAGAAGCCAAAGGCGCGATTGTTGATTACCTCGGCAAATCCGGAAAAGGCAAAAAGTCCATCAACTACCGTCTGCGTGACTGGAATATTTCCCGCCAGCGTTTCTGGGGTTCACCCATTCCGGTAATTTACTGCGACGATTGCGGAATCGTACCCGTACCGGAAAAAGATCTGCCCGTAGTTCTGCCCGAAGATGCGGTCATGAACGAAGACGGTCGCTCTCCGCTGCCGGACATGGAAAGCTTCCATAAAGTGGTCTGCCCCAAATGCGGCAAGATGGCCACCCGTGAAACTGACACCATGGATACCTTTGTGGAGTCCTCATGGTACTTCATGCGCTACACCGATTCCCGCAAAGACGATGCTCCCTTTGACAGCAAGTCTCTCGAATACTGGACTCCTGTTGACCAGTACATCGGCGGAATCGAGCACGCGATCCTGCACCTGCTCTACGCAAGATTCTTCACCAAGATCCTGCGCGACGAGGGTTACACCGAACTCAGCGAACCGTTCAAGAACCTGCTCACTCAGGGTATGGTACTTAAAGACGGCGCCAAAATGTCCAAATCCAAGGGCAACGTTGTCGACCCCAACGCAATGATCAACAAGTACGGTGCAGACGCCACCAGACTGTTCATCCTCTTCGCTTCCCCGCCCGAAAAAGACCTCGAGTGGTCTGATCAGGGTCTGGAAGGAGCGCACCGCTTCCTGAACAGAATCTGGAGACTGGCTGAAGAGTTCGAAGGCAAGCTCAGCGCGACCGGCGCATGTGCCAAGCCGTCCATGGAACTTTCTTCCGATGCCAAGAAACTGCGCCTCAAGGAACACGAGACCGTTAAACGCGCCAGCCGTGACATGGAGAACAAATTCCAGTTCAACACTGTCATCGCCGCAAGCATGGAGCTGGTCAATGAGATATACTCTCTCAAAGACAAACTCATGGAAACCGAAGACGGCCGTTTCGTCCTCTCCTCCGCATACAGCACCGTTCTGACCGTGCTTTCCCCCATAGCACCGCACATCTGCGAAGAGCTTTGGGCTGCCATGGGTTATGAAGGCTACATCGCCGAAGTAGCATGGCCTGAACACGATGAAGACGCACTTGTTACCGACGAAATCCTGATCATCATTCAGGTTAACGGTAAAATGCGCGGCAAACTGTCCGTACCCGCTGCTGCTTCCAAAGAAGAAATCGAAGAAACAGCACTTGCCCACGAAAACGTGACCAAGCACACTGATGGTAAAACCATCCGCAAAGTCATCGTAGTTCCCGGCAAGCTTATTAATATTGTTGCAAATTAGCCCTTCGGGGACCAGAGAGGGAAACTTTTGAAAAAGTTTCCCTCTCTGGACTCTCCCTTCAAAACTTTTTTATCGGGCTTCGCACTCTTACTTTAGAAAATTATAAAATTAGCGAAGCCTAACCCGAATGAAACCATTAAAAGGTTTTGGGATTCTTAAACCCTTTTGCAAAAGGGTTTAAGGCCCCCGGCAGGGCCGCCGGAGGCAAATCCCGGCAAAGACAAGGAGTTAGAGCTGTGGTTGTTATGAATTATGTGAAGAAGCTGATCCTGCTGCTGTGTATTGTTTTTGCCGTCAGTGCCTGCGGATACCACAACTCTGCATCCGAGCCGAACAGAGTAGGTGAACAGTACCGCGAAATCGCCATCAACAAAGTGGAGAACCCCACTCTCGAACGCTGGTTGGAGCCTAAAATGCGCTCCATGCTTCGTGATGAGATCACCCGCCGCGGTCAGTTGACCTGGACTGACAAATCCAAAGCCGAAGCACTGATCAATATCAGAATCATCGAACTCTCCGACGGCAGCCGCATTCTTGGTAATAAGGATACCACCCTGAAATACGATATGACCCTCAAAGTCCAGATGAAAGTCACAAGTGCAGCCGATGGAACACTGCTCTGGAACTCCGGTCCGGTATCTGTAACTGAATCCTACTACACCGATCAGGAAGATGAGACCAGACAGCTGATCACCAAGCTCATGGTCCGCCGTCTCGTAGATAAAATGAATCAGGCCTATTAATTTCGTATACCGGAAATTTACAGCACGATTTTCCACACTGACACTACCGCATAGCGAAACAATACAATTAAAACGTTTTGGGATTCTTAAACCCTTTTGGAAAAGGGTTTAAGGCCCCCGGCAGGGCCGCCGGAGGCAAAATCAAATCGTCAAAAAGCAAAGCTCTCCAAAAGGAATTTAATGTCCAGACCCGGATACATGTTTCTCATCTGCCCTGACGCAGAGCTGCTGCACGCAAATATTTCCGAGCTTCAGGAAAAGCACGGGGCTACTGATTACGAGAAAAAAGTATACTGGGCTGACGAAGACCTGCCCCCGCAATTCTGGGACGACCTCACTTTGCAGACCCTTTTCGGCTCAAGCAAAGTGGTTATCCTGCGCCGCGCCCATAAGCTGAAAGCTGCGGTCTGGGACAACATCGATAAAACAGTCGCTTCCCTTTCAAGCTCATCATTTCTTTTCATCTGCCTTGAAAGCCAATGGAAGGGTAAGACTGCCCCAGTTCCGGCTGTACTTAAAAAACGCAAATGCTGGAAATTTGCTGACAAACAGAAATGGTTCTGGAAATCTGCAGGACTGGATGAAAGATCCATCTCCGGATTTGTTGGCAAATGGGCCAGAACAAACGATTTGCATATAGACAGCACGGTGCTGAATGCCCTTTCCAAAGCCTTGCCCAAAGACGCCCGCGCTGCTCGTCTGGAATTGGACAAACTTGATCTAGCAGCCGGACCTGACCGAAAAATTTTAATGGAACACATTGGCCTTATCGCCCATTCAGAAGAAATGGACTTCTTCGCTTTCATGCGATCCATGTCTGAAGGCGGAGATCCAGTTGAAATCTGGCGTAGAGTGCTGACCAATCACAGCGAAAAAGATTCTATGATCTTCATGCTCACCGCATCATTGACCCGCGAAGCACGCGCCCTGTGGATGATGATTCATGGCGAAGACTCGGAAGTTCGCCTGCCTCCCTTCGTTAAAAAACAAAAGCAGGGACTGGCCCAACGCCTCGGTCCGGCCCGCATCGCCCGTCTTTTCGATATCGTCATGGAAGCGGAAATCGGCATCAAAACCGGTCAACGTAAGCCTGAACAGGCACTTGAACTGCTTGTTGCTTCCCTGACCTCTCTCTTTGCTCCCCCTGCACGCAAACGTTAGACCACCCTTTCATCTTTTTGACCGTGTAAAAAGATCATTTTTACACGGTTTTTGCGTTTTTAAGCCTACTTTACATCATTTCACATGTTAAACAGGTTGCTTTGCACCTTCATCCGGTTTATCTCCTTTAAAAGGAAATCCGTGCCTCCTTCTAAGACTTTTATCTAAATCAGGCTCTCGATTTAAACGTAGCACTTGCCAAAGCATACATACTATTTATTATGAATGATAAACCTCATTATCACGGTCACCGCCAGCGGCTGAAAGAACAGCTGGGCAAAGATGCCACATCTCTTCGAGATTATGAGATTCTTGAATTGTTTCTCGGGCAGGCTATTCCCAGAAAGGACACCAAGCCTCTGGCCAAGGAGATGCTCACCGAGTTCGGTTCACTGGGCGGAGTGTTCAAAGCCCCGCAGGAGCAGCTGAAGAAATTCAAAGGCATAGGGCCGGGGGTTTTAGCATATTTTGCGCTCATGCGTGAATTCTGGACCAGAATTGCAGAAGAACCCATGAAAGAAGAAGGTGCGCTTTCTTCTCCGGAAGCAGTGAGTAAAGCCGCCATGGCCCGCATCGGCAATCTGTCCAAGGAAGAATTTTGGATTGCGCTGGTCAACAACCGTAACAAGGTTATCTGCTGGGAGAAGCTCTCGGAAGGGACAGTGGATAAAACGGCTGTTTACCCGCGCGAAATAGTGGCGCAGGCTCTGCGGCATAATGCCAGCGGAGTAATTCTGAGCCACAACCATCCCGGTGGTGATCCTTCCCCCTCACCTGAAGATATGGAGAGGACCATGGAGGTCGCCGCACTCTGTCAGGACATGGAAATACGCTTGCTTGACCATGTCATTGTGAGCTCGGAGCGGTTCTACAGCTTCAAAGAAACAGGATATTTGTAATTTATATATAAAATGACAACCATTTCTTACATAAAAGGATATTGCGTTGAAGAAAAAAAAATCACCCATCAAACCGCTTAAACTGAACAAGAAAGATACAGCTGACGTTCAGGAAAAAGCAAAGCAGCAACAAGAGCCGAATCAGGAAGCAAAGGAGGCAGGCAATGATCAAGGTTTGAACAAACCCCCGGTTTCCCCGCTGAATGTGCTCCATGATGCCGCCGACCTGCTCGAAGATGCAGGCAGTATCCCGGAAGAAGCCTATGTGGATATCCCCACAACCCTTCCGGTGCTCGCAGTGCGGGACATTGTTGTCTTCAACTATATGATCCTGCCCCTTTTTGTGGGCCGGGAAAAATCCGTCAATGCCGTTGAAGCGGCCATGACTGGAAACCGCTACGTCATGGTCCTGACCCAGAAAGACGAAAGCGTTGAAAATCCCGAACATGACGATCTCTACCTCACCGGTACAGTGTGCATGATCATGCGCATGCTCAAGATGCCCGACGGCCGCTTGAAAGTACTGGTACAGGGAGTTTCACGGGCCAGGGTCAAAAGGTTTATCGGCTCCGATCCTTTTCATATTGCTGAAATCGAGGCAATTCCCGAAGCTGAATCCGGTGAACTGGATGCCACTCAGGAAGCACTGGTCCGCTCTTCCCGCGAGCAGAGCGAAAAGATCCTGACCCTTCGTGGTATTTCTTCCGCCGACATCATGAGCGTACTGAACAACGTGGACGAACCGGGCCGCCTTGCCGACCTGATCGCCTCCAACCTGCGCATGAAAGTTGATGTGGCTCAGTCCATCCTCGAATGCGGCGAGCCTGTTGAACGCCTGACACTGGTCAACACCCAACTGACTCAGGAAGTTGAAGTGGCCTCCATGCAGAACAAGATCCAGTCCATGGCTAAAGAAGGAATGGACAAGGCACAAAAAGATTTCTACCTGCGAGAGCAACTCAAGGCCATCAAGAAGGAACTCGGCGAATCCACAGACGAAGCTGAGGAAGCCGAAGAAATACGTGCGGCCATTGCCAAGGCAAAAATGCCCAAGGAAGTGAAAAAAGAAGCGGAAAAGCAACTCCGCCGCCTTGAAGCAATGCATCCTGAAGCATCTGAAGCAACAGTTATCCGCACCTATCTCGACTGGATGATCGAGATTCCGTGGTCCAAGCAGTCGCGCGACCGTCTGGACATCATCGAAGCCAAGAAGATTCTCGATGAAGACCACTATGATCTCGAAAAGGTCAAAGAACGCATCCTTGAATACTTGAGTGTGCGTAAGCTGAACCCTTCCATGAAAGGTCCCATCCTCTGCTTTGTGGGCCCTCCGGGTGTCGGTAAAACATCACTGGGACGTTCCATCGCCCGCAGCCTGAAACGTAAGTTCCATCGCATGTCCCTTGGCGGAATGCGAGATGAAGCCGAGATTCGCGGTCACCGCCGCACTTACATCGGCTCCATGCCCGGACGCATCATTCAGGGCATCAAGCAGTGCGGAACCCGCAACCCGGTGATCATGCTCGACGAAATCGACAAACTCGGTTCCGATTTCCGTGGCGATCCTTCATCCGCTCTGCTGGAGGTACTGGACCCGGAACAGAACAACTCTTTCACCGACCATTACCTGAACGTGCCTTACGACCTGTCCAAAGTTATGTTTATCTGCACCGCCAACGTGCTGGATTCCATTCCCCGTCCGCTGCTGGACCGTATGGAAGTTATCCGCATCCCCGGTTACACCGAGCATGACAAGGTCAATATTGCCAAGCGTTACATCCTTGACCGCCAGTGCAAGGAGAACGGGCTGAAGGAAGATGAAATGATCATGGAAGATGAAATCATCGCCAAGATCATCAAAGAATACACCCGTGAAGCCGGGCTGCGTAACCTTGAGCGCGAAGTCGGCGCGGTCTGCCGTAAGCTGGCCCGCAAGAAAGCTGAAGGCGAAGCCAGTCCTTTCGAGGTCACCGCAGACAACCTGCATAAATACCTCGGTATTCCCAAACATCTTGAAGATGAGAAGGAAAGCGAACTTCCCGCAGGTGTGGCTCTTGGTCTGGCATGGACCCCGGTCGGCGGTTCAGTGCTGCATGTGGAAGTTTCCGCCATGCCCGGTAAGGGCAAACAGCTGCTTACCGGACAGCTCGGCGATGTGATGAAAGAATCCGCACAGGCTGCGGTATCTTTCGCCCGCCTCCACGCTGACGAGTACGGTATCAGCCCCAAGTTCCACGAAGAGCAGGACCTGCACATTCACGTGCCTGACGGCGCAACCCCCAAAGACGGCCCTTCGGCAGGTGTAACCCTCGTCACCGCACTTGTTTCCGCGCTGACTGGAATCCCGGCCAACCCGGAACTGGCCATGACCGGTGAAATCTCCCTGCGCGGACGAGTGCTCCCCGTAGGCGGCATCAAGGAGAAAATTCTCGCTGCCGTATCTCTGGGTATGAAACGGGTTCTTATCCCTTCCCAGAACCAGAAAGACCTTGAGGATATACCGGAAGAGCTTCTGAAAAAGATCGAGATCACACCAATCGAGCGAATCGATGAGATCTGGCCCATCGCCAAGACCAAGTAGTTCGAACGGTTAAATGAAAATTAAAGGCCCGCAAGCAAAAAATACTTGCGGGCCTTTGTTTTTCAAATCCAAAAAATACGAGACCATTCTTAATGAAGACCGAAATACATAATTCGCTAACATCCGCAAAGCCGATGCACAAAGTACTCACCGGTGCTTTCATAATCAGTTTTTCAGCTGTATGGGTCGGGTTGGCTGATGTTCCGGCAACCACTTCAGCATTCTACCGGGTAGCATTTGGGGCTTTTTTTTTGCTCACAGCTGCAGTTTTCACAGGAGAATTGAAACATATCAAATTCAAGCAGGTGGTTCCATATAGCATTTGCGGATTTTTATTTGCTCTGGACCTGTTCTTTTGGCATGAGAGCA
Organism: Maridesulfovibrio spiralis (SeqCode); assembly: GCF_048571135.1. NCBI lineage: Bacteria > Pseudomonadati > Thermodesulfobacteriota > Desulfovibrionia > Desulfovibrionales > Desulfovibrionaceae > Maridesulfovibrio > Maridesulfovibrio spiralis (SeqCode). Next base: position 925,362 of record NZ_CP182344.1, read on the forward strand.
TCTTATGTGTGGGCCCCGGTTTGGCTACGATTCTAGGGAATTGTCAGGTCTTCATAATGGCCCTCTGCGGCGCCTTGTTTTTGGGCGAAAAGTTAACCCCACGATTTGTACTCTCTTTACCCGTAGCAATTTTCGGTCTGCTTCTCCTGATTGGTTTTGATTGGTCTGAGCTTTCCCCTTCATCAATCAAGGGTATTGTTTACGGCTTACTGACAGCTCTTTCCTATGCCTTATTCATGCTGATGCTGAGAAGAGTCCAAGCACGCAGCGAAGGAGATCTTTTATACTCGCCGCTGCTTTTTGTGTCTGCCTTCTGCGCTGTATTTCTGACTGTCCCAATATTTCTAACAGATACTTCTCTTGTAATTCCTGACCTGAAATCCTTTGGTTCACTGCTTACGCTGGGTTTATTCAGTCAGGCATTAGGCTGGATCATGATAGCGACAGCCATGCCGAAGATTCCGGCATCCATAACCGGGCTTGTACTTCTACTTCAGCCATTCCTAGCATTTCTCTGGGATGTTTTAATTTTTTCCAGACCCACAACATTTGTCCATTGGCTGGGTGTTATCGTTACCCTCACGGCAATATATTTAGGAGTATCAGGGAAACAAAACTAATATTTTAACTTACTCCCTGACCTTGCCATATACACATCCGTACTTATATGTAGCCCAGACATTGCCCCGCTTGATAATTTGGGCTATGCAATTTTTCGCAACAGATATTTCAAAGCACGGAGTAAATATAGATGCCTATTTTCGAATATAAATGCGCAGACTGCGGCAAGGAATTCGAGGAGCTGGTTTTCAACCGCGACGAATGCCCTCCCTGCCCGGACTGCAAATCAGATAAAACCGAAAAACTTATGTCCGCATGTAAGTTCACAACAGGCGGCGGAGCTCCCGACATGGGAGATTTCGCGCCCTCATCCACTCCTGCGCCTTCCACCAGCAGCGGATGTGCCGGATGTTCCGGCGGTGACTGTTCTTCCTGCGGCAGTTAGATTCATAAAAATTTCAAAACAAACGGCAGCAAAATGAGAAAAATTACCATCGCGACCCGCGGCAGCAAGCTTGCTCTCTGGCAGGCTAACCACATTTCCGATCTTCTGCGTGAAGAGTACCCCGGTATTGAAGTTCAACTGCTCAAGATCAAAACTAAAGGCGACAAGATTCTGGACGTCCCGCTGGCAAAAGTTGGCGGTAAAGGCCTTTTCGTCAAGGAAATCGAAGAAGCCCTGCTTGATGGCCGGGCAGACCTCGCCGTACACAGCATGAAGGACGTTCCCACCGAACTTCCCGAAGGCCTTGAAGTCGGCGTAATCCCCCCGCGTGAAGCAGAAACCGACACTCTGCTCTCAGTGAAATACGATTCCCTTAAGGATCTGCCTGCGGGTGCTGTTGTGGGCACAAGCAGCCTGCGCCGTCAGTCTCAGGTTCTGGCCCTGCGTGGTGATCTCAAAATTGAATCCCTGCGCGGCAACCTCGATACCCGAGTGCGCAAACTGCTCGACGGTGAATTTGACGCCATTGTTGTTGCCACAGCCGGTCTGAACAGACTCAAACTTTCCGCTCCCAAAAGCGAAATCCTCGGTCCCCCGACCTTCCTGCCTGCTGTAGCACAGGGCGCTCTGGGCATTGAATACCGCATCGAAGACACTGAAATTCAGGACATCCTGAGCTTCATCCACGATGAGACCACTGCCCGTCAGGTACGCGCGGAGCGCGGCTTTCTGACCGGACTGGACGGTGGCTGCCAGGTTCCCATCGCAGCATGGTCCCAGCTTGATGGCGATCAGGTCAAACTGACCGGATTCGTAGCTGACATAGACGGCTCCAGCCCCATCCGCATGGAAAAATCCGGCCCCACTGAAGACGCATGGAACATCGGCCTCGCTCTTGCCGAAGAAGTTCTCGCAGCCGGAGCTAAAGAGATTCTCGATCGCGTTTATGAAAAATGCTGATCCCAAAATAATTAAGTCTTTCCAAACTATCCCCGGAGTAGGCAAATCCATCTCAATGGACCTCTGGAATCTGGGCTACCGTTCCCTTGATGAAATCAAAAACGAAAACCCGGACGACATGTACGCACGACTGAAAGATCTTGCCGGATGCCATGTGGACCGCTGCATGCTCTATGTATTTAGATGCGCGGTATACTATGTAGGTACCGAAAACCGGAACCCGGAACTGGAAAAATGGTGGAACTGGAAAGACTGATTTCATACGCACAACCAAAACCCGGAACACCATAATGTTCCGGGTTTTTCTATTTGTTATTATTTTTTTAGCTTCGACCCTAAAGTTACCAACCTTCTGTCCGATAAGAACATAAACAGGAATCATGTTCTTTTAAAATCTCATTTATAACTTCCAAGGACGGAGGTATACAATGGCAAACGCACCTGAACTCAATAAGGTGTCACAGGTACCGCCCATAAGGGACGAAGACCTTGCGAACTCAATGAAGAATTTGCAGAAGAAGAGACTGCAAAGAAAGGCGTACGCGGACCCAGATATGCACCGCGAGCTGGTGAGAATTATATCCTCACCTGTTTACAACGCCAATGCGGAACTTATTCAGGCAGTTACTAGCAGCCGTGGTTCCGCCTAAACAAAATTTCATATTAAGTAATCACCAATTCCTCCTCTCAAAAAGAAAGGCGCAGTTCTTTAAATGAACTGCGCCTTTTATATTTCGTATTTGGAAATCAGCTAACCGATCGACAGACGGGCCTCGCCGTTCACATGAGCTTTAACTTCACCCACATGAGCAGCCATATCACCAGCCTCCAGAAGCATATCCATGGCCTGCTGCAACCGCTCTTCAGGAACAGCCAGCACCAGCCCGCCGGAAGTCTGGGCATCGAACACAAGGTCGGTCTTAATAGCATCAGCAGTGTCCGCAGCCTGCACCTGAGAACTGCAGTAGTTACGGTTGGCAAAGCTCCCCGCCGGTATCATACCCATAGAAGCCAGCTCCACAACATCATCCATGAACGGAACTTTATCCAGCCAAAGGTCAACCGCTACGCCGGAGGCATCAGCCATCTCCAGCACATGTCCGCCGAGACCAAACCCAGTAACGTCAGTTGCGCCCTTAAGACCCAGCTCAGTAATAACCTTACCGCCGCCGCTGTTCAGCTTGGAAGCCCATTTGTAAACGTCTTCCTCAAATTTCTTTGCGCCGTCCCAATCAGCCTTCAGCGCAGTAGCCAGAACCCCGGTTCCCAGCGGTTTGGTCAGGAGCAGCTGATCGCCCTCGCGTAATCCCTTATTAGAAGCAAAGCCGTCAGGATCGACCATCCCGGTAACAGAAAGTCCGTACTTGATTTCATCATCTTCCACGCTGTGTCCGCCGGCCAGCACTGCGCCGGATTCGCGGATTTTATCCATGCCGCCTTTCAGGATTTCACGCAGGATCTCAGGGCCCATTTCTTTCATTGGATAGCAGACGATATTCATGGCCGTCCAAGGAACACCGCCCATGGCGTACACATCAGAAAGAGAATTCGCCGCTGCGATCTGCCCGAACCAGTAGGGATTATTGACCACCGGAGTAAAAAAATCCACGGTCTGGACCAGTGCTTTGCCCGCAGGAAAAGAGACTATGGCGGAATCCTCGTTCCCGCCCAGCCCGGTAAGAAGACGCTCGTCCTCCACGGCTAAACCGCACAAAACCTGCTCCAGGTCCCCCGGAGCTATCTTCGCCGCTCAACCAGCCGCTTTTACTGTCTTTACCAATTCTTTAGGCATATTTAAGATCCTTTTGATACGCTTCGCGCTTTTAGATTAATTGGATTTCGCCTCCGGCGGCCCTCCGGGGGCCAGAGAACCCTTTTGGAAAAAGGTTCTCTGGACTCTCCTAAAACTTTTGTTAAGCTTCGCTGATGGAAAACTTAATCTTTCATTAAAATATAAATATTCTTCAGTCCCTACCCGGCGAAGCCACAATAAAACGTCTTTTGGGAAGAGGGGATGGGGTCTGGGGAAGGGGAGAAACCCTTTTGGGCGTTAGCAAAAGGGTTTCTCCCCTTCCCCAGCCGCCGGCGGCAATCAACCTCCGGCATCGACTCCGGCATCATCGAATGACGCCATGTCGTTGTAAATATTTGCGGCTGCCCGAAGCATAAACATGGACAGGGCCGCGCCTGACCCTTCGCCGAGGCGCATGTCCAGATGCAGAAGCGGCCTGCGACCAAGGGCCTTGATGACCTTTGCGTAACCCGGTTCTGCCGAGGCATGGCTGAGCACGCAATAGCCGGACACTGCCGGACAAAGTTTCACGGCTGCGGAATAGGCCGCAGTAGAAATAAACCCATCGATACAAACCATCTGCCTGTTCTTTGCACCGCCGATAATCAACCCGGCAAGTGCTGCTATCTCATATCCGCCCAAAGCAGAAAGAATAGCAAGGGAGTCGGATGTACGCACGGTTTCGGCATTGGCTTCCAAGGCTCGCTGCACAACGCCGATTTTACGTTTGACACCTTCGGAGTCAATCCCCCCGCCCGGTCCGGTTATCTCAACGGGATTGAGATCGAAAAATGCGCAGTAAAGAGCGGTGGAGGGGGTGGTATTGGAAACTCCCATTTCCCCGGTCCCGAGCACTTTCACGCCCTCTGCATGGGCTTCGTCGGCAAGGCTGATCCCAAGTGCGATGGCTTGAAGACAGCTTTCTTCAGCCATAGCCGGACCTTTTGCAATGTTTGCGGTTCCACAGGCCACCCTGCGCTGGATAAGGCTGGGGTGTTCCGGGAAAGGCCCTCCCTGGCACCCGGCATCCACAACCATCAGCTCCACACCGGATGTGCGGGCCAGAACGTTGATGCCCGCTCCGCCTTCCAAGAAATTCTCCACCATCTGACGGGTTACTTCCTGCGGAAAATAGCTGACGTTCTCCTCATTTACCCCGTGGTCCCCGGCAATAGTGTAAATACGCGCCGGATCGGACTGCGGCGCCTTCCCGCCGGAAGCAATGTACATCTTCACCGCAAGGTCTTCCAGCCTTCCGAGGCTGCCGAGCGGTTTGGTCAGGTTATCCAGATGATCGCGGGCTGAGGATTCAAGGTCCGGGTCAACGGGCTGCACAGCACTAACGATTTTCTTTAATTCTGATCTGGAACATTCACTCATTATTTTAACCTCTTTTAGCCCTGCTGGCGTATTGAGAAACCATAAACTGCTGTGCTAGAGTTTTCCCGTAATGAAAAAAATTTGTCTTCTACACGCCAATTGTCAGGGAGAGCCGCTTGCGGAACTGCTTATGCTTAGTGCCGAATTCCGGGGCGAATATGAGCTGTACCGCTTCACAAATTATACACGTGAATTCATCCCCGACAATATAATCAATAATTGCCACCTTTTTCTATACCAGACTCTTGGCGACAACTGGGGGAATCACTCGTCTGCAAAACTCTGTGCCAGACTGAAAAGCAGTGCCAGCTCCATAGCTATTCCGAATATGCGCTTCCTGCATTATTGGCCGCTATGGTCCAGCGAACCGGGCTTCGATTACCGGGATAAATTCCTTGATTCACTACTTGACCGGGGATTGAACGAATCCCAGATTCTGCACCTGTGCATGAACACAAAGCTGACCAATATCTATAATTTGAATGAAATTCTGGAACAGTCGGAACAGATTGAGCGGGATAAGGAAAAACTTACCCCGATCAAATATGTGGACTGGATGCTTGAGCACTACAAGCAGATACCGCTTTACAACACCATCAACCATCCACGCACAGAACTGCTATTCCTGATGGCTAACGGAACACTGAAAGAACTGGGCATCGACCCTCTATCAAATCAGGATATCAGTGCTTTTCCACCGCCTTTCGCGGACTTTGAGCAACCCATACACCCACAGGTGGCCGAATATCTCGGTCTGGAATTCGGCGGCCCGCAGCAACGCTACCACGTCTACGGGGCCGAATTGACTTTTGAAGAATACGCCATGCGTTATATCAAATGCCGCAAAAACAGCATTGATGACTTCATCGGCTTTCTAATCGCCGCAGCACGCATGGGAAAGAACTAGCCGTTCAAATTCGGCGGTCCCATAACGATCATTTCAGCCAGAGTCAGGTCCACTTTTGGCATGGTTCTGATCTTGTTACCGAGCAGTCCCATTTCTAGTCCGACCAGCTCTTTGTAGAGCGGGGTGCGATCAACAACCGGCACATCCTCCATGTCCTTAGTCAAATCCTGACACTTGAAACAACCGGGGAAGGACAGCTGACGTCCGTTGGGCTGGCGCAGTGTGTTGACCACTCCGTGCATACGGCAGATCATCAGCCTGTGCTTGTAAGCCCCGCAAAGACCGTCATCGTTCAATGGACACATGATCTTCGGACGCACGCCGTTTTCCAGCATGGCCTTGGCATTACGCACATAATCTTCAGAGCGTCGGATGTACTCATTGCGCTTGTCTTCGGGCAGCTTGTTCAAGCCCTGCCAGAGGTAGGTCCATTCCACATAGGTGTGGTGCTGGAAATAACTGGTACAACAGTTTTCTTCACATCCTTCACAGGAAAGGCCGATCTTGGCAGATGTTTCAGAGTAAACAGAGGCCATGCGCTCATAAAGCGCACCCAGCTTGCGGAATACGGCCTGTCTGGTCATTTTTTTCATTATTTATCCTTAACTTCACTTACTTCTTTTGATTTAAGCCAATCATAAATCTGGTCAACGCACTCTTCTGGCGAGCAAATGTCTGTATCCACGGCAAAATCAGAGTACTGCTCGTAGAGGGGAACCCGTTCGTTGTAAAGACCTTCCAGTGTCTGGCCGGGAGTGATAGCCAGTCCGCGGTTCTCACCACCGCCAACTCGATTCTGGCAAGTCTCACCGGAAATACGCAGGTAGATTACCGGACCGAGGAGCTTAAGGCGTTCCATGGCCTTCGGGCCGTAAATTACGCTCCCTCCGGTGGATATGACCATACGGAAAACACCGATTCCGGAAACAATATATTCCTCTGACCTGCGGAACTCCTCCACGCCCAGATGATCAACGATCCCTTGAAGGGGACGTCCATAGTACCCCTCAATTACTGAATCGGTATCCATGTTCTCCCAGCCGAGCTTTTCAGCCAGAAGCGGTGCCAGAGTAGATTTTCCAGCCCCGGCCATGCCAATCAGTACAACAGAGCAATCCTCTGAAAATTCTTTATTCCATGCTTGCATAAAACACATCAAACCTTCCGGGCGCTTTGCGCTCCGCAGCTGAAAAAGAGGAAAATCAGGAACGGATGATAACTACTTTGTCTTCATCATCCCGTTCTTTGACCAGAACATTTACATGCTGGTCTTCAAAAGTGACCACTTCCTTTCCTACGTAATCGGCCCTGATTGGAAGTTCACGGTGCCCACGATCCACCAGCACCAGAAGCTCAACCCGGCGGGGACGTCCGAAATCAAGTACAGCCTCAAGAGCTGCCCGCACTGTGCGGCCGGAAAAAAGCACATCATCCACGAGGATGACCGAAGCGGATTCAATATCAAATGGAATCTCAGTGCAGTTGATGCTAGGCTGGCGGCTCAGGTTGGTCCAATCATCACGGTAAAGGTTGATATCCAGCTTACCTAAAGGAATTTTACGACCAAGCTTTTCATCCAGAATAAGTTTAAGCCTTTCCGCAAGGTCCGCACCACGGCGCTGAATTCCGATGATTGCAAGACTTTCACTATCTCCACGACGCTCAGTAACCTCTGAAGCAAGACGATCCAGAGTCCGGGCCATTGCCTTTTCCGAAAGTATAACTTTTTGTTCTTTCATATTATCCCACATCAAAAGAAGTTGATTCTTATTATCAAATTTGTTCAAATCACTTTTGTAAAACAACCTGCCGGGACTAGCTATAATTAATGTATCCGGGCAATGCAATCCCCGGAACCCGGCAAACAAGGATATATCAAAATGCACAGCAGATTTGAAATCAAAGGTATGACCTGCTCGGCCTGCTCAGCCCGGCTGGAAAGAGTTATCGGCAACATGGAAGGCGTAAAATCCGCCACAGTGAACCTTGCGGCAGAAACATTATCAGCTGACTATGACCCGCAAACAGTTTCAGCAGCTGACATAATCAATTCAGTTGAGATGGCCGGATTTGAAGCGATGGAGAAAATCGAAGGGACCGAGCTGACCCTGCCCGTGTCCGGGATGGCCTGTTCAGCATGTTCCGCACGGCTGGAAAGGGTTCTTAGCGCGACTGACGGGATTACCAATGCACAGGTCAGCCTTGCTTCGGAGACTGCGGCCCTGAACTTCAATCCAACAGAAATTTCACTGCGCGAAATCAGGCAGATCATCGCCGATGCCGGGTTTGAATCCGGCCAGATTCAATCAGCGCATAATGCCAAAGATAATTTCGAAAAGAGAAAAGCTGAAAACGCCGCCAAACTCGGCGAGATGAAACAAAGGCTCATCGCCGCCCTGGCATTCACCATCCCCTTACTAACCATCACCATGGGACACATGATCGGTATGCCGCTGCCGAACTCAATTGATCCTCACGCTTCACCGCTGGGCTTCGCTCTAATACAGCTGCTGCTAACCGCACCGGTGCTCTGGTTCGGACGCAATTTCTATCAGCAGGGCTTTCCCAACCTGCTACGCAAAACACCGAACATGGATTCGCTCATTGCGGTGGGAACTTCCGCTGCGGTGGTATATTCTTTGTGGAATACAATTGAAATCGGCCTTGGAATTGACGCCCATGCGCGAGCTATGGACCTATACTACGAATCGGCAGCTACTATCATCGCCCTGATCTCACTGGGAAAATTTCAGGAAACCCGTGCCCGCTCAAAGACATCCGCCGCCATTGAAAAACTCATGGACCTGACCCCGGCGCAGGCCATCCTGTTGCAGGATGGAGAACAGGTTTCCACTCCGATTGAAGAGATAGGCCCCGGAGACCTGATCCTGATCCGTCCGGGGGACCGGGTTGCAGCGGACGGTAAAGTTGCCGAAGGGCATTCCGATATTGATGAGTCCATGCTTACCGGGGAATCCATGCCTGTATCCAAAAACACCGGGGATGATGTTGCCGGAGGCACGGTCAATGTAGGAGGTGGAGCACTCAAAGTACGGGTCATCAATGTAGGCGAGAACACGGTCCTTTCCCGCATTATCCGTCTTGTGCAGGAAGCCCAGGGGTCCAAAGCACCAATCTCCAGCCTTGCCGATACCGTAAGCTATTATTTCGTGCCCACAGTTATGGCTATCGGCATAGTTTCTGCGCTGGGCTGGTTCTTTTTCAGTGATGAACCTTTTACGTTCGCACTGCGCATTTTTATCAGCGTAATGGTTATCGCCTGCCCCTGTGCCATGGGACTGGCAACCCCAACCGCCATCATGGTCGGGACCGGGCGCGGGGCGCAGCTGGGTGTGTTGGTTAAGTCCGGCGAGGCCCTTGAAACCGCAGGAAAAATCCAAACTATGATCTTTGATAAAACCGGGACCCTGACCTACGGTAAACCGGAAGTCTCCGAGACATTCACAATGCAGGGCCAAACACAGGACGAACTGCTCCTGCTGGCCGGATCGGCAGAAAAGCAATCCGAACATCCTTTGGCAAAGGCAGTAGTTAAGGCAGCGGAAAAGCTTGGCTCTCCTATGCCGGAAACAACATCCTTTAAAGCTGTCCCCGGACTGGGGATCAGCACGGAAACAAACGGGCAGGCTATGCTGCTCGGCAACCGTAAGTATCTGGAACAGAATTTCATCGGAGGTCTGGATGGCGAAGCAGCGAATGAAGCAAGCACTAGATTTGCAGCTTCCGGGCAAAGTCCGCTTTACGTTGCCATAAACGGGAAGCTGGCCGGAATTCTGGCCATTGCCGACCGGATCAAGGACGAAGCTCCGCAGACTATCCGTAAACTTAGGCAATTAGGCGTAGAAAGCGTGATGCTTACCGGTGACAACGAGAAAGTTGCCCACGCCATTGCTGCCAAAGCCGGGATTGATAAAGTCATCGCGCAGGTCATGCCTGACCGTAAAGCCGAAGAGGTGAACAAAGAGAAAGCAGCTGGACGCAAGGTAGCCATGATAGGTGACGGAATTAATGATGCTCCCGCTCTGGCTTCTGCTGATCTAGGCATCGCAATGGGGACCGGAATTGATGTTGCAATTGAATCAGGAGACGTAGTACTGATGAAGGGCGATCTGGGGGGAGTGATCACTGCACTATCCCTAAGCAGGGCAACGGTACGCAATATAAAACAAAACCTTTTCTGGGCTTTTGCTTTCAATGTGCTGGGGATTCCGGTAGCAGCAGGACTGCTGCACGTATTCGGCGGCCCTACGCTTTCGCCCATGTTCGCAGCTGCAGCAATGTCACTAAGCTCAGTTACTGTGGTCAGCAATGCATTGAGACTGAAATTCTTTAAACCGGAAGATTAAATTTGAAAGACATCACCCTTGTTTTCCCGCAATGGCAGGGCTCCATCGACAACGAAGCCCTTTATGAAGGTGCTTTGGCTCTGGCAGACGGAATTAACGGCCTGCCTTCAGTGCAACAGGTTCCCACTGCACCGTTCAGGGAGATTACCCCCGGAGGCAACATTGCGGGCAAGGATGACATCATCAAACAACTTCAGGAAGTAAACAACATACTGGAGCAGAAGCAACCCGACCGGGTCCTTTTGCTCGGCGGAGACTGCTCGACGGAGATAGGCCCGGTCTCATGGATGTCCCGAAAACACGGCGACAGCCTCGCGCTGGTCTGGTTTGATGCACACCCGGACCTCAATACTCCGGCAAGTTCGAAATCCGGTAGGCTGCAAGGCATGGCCCTTTCCGCTGTTCTAGGCAATGCAGGTAATGAAATAACCGAAACCATGTTTAAGCCGTTGCTTCCGAAACAGGTCTTCTGTGCCGGGACCAGAACTTTCGATCCCCCGGAACTGGAATTCATTGTCCGCAACAAAATGCCTTTCTTCGGTCCCGGCGAACTGGAACGCGACCCGGCGTGGCTGGCAAAACAAATCACGGAGGCCGGATTCAGCAAAGTCTATATCCACCTTGATGTGGATGCAGTCAATCCAATCGGCTTCAATCATGGCAAGCCCTCCCCGCCCGCAGGACTGCTCTTCGGCAACATATTGAAAATCATCGAAGAGGTAGGCAACAAAGCTCAAATATGCGGACTCGGGATCACTGAATTCCATCCCGGCAGCGAACGGGGAACAGAAAAAGCCGCGACTCTTATTGAAAAGAGTTTACCCGGATTTATTAAAAACTAATGCAACAAAGAATGCCGTACTGCAGTGATTACTGCAGTACGGCATTCTTACTATAACTATGCTTGAACAACGATTAAGAAAGGTCCCTGATCATATCCTTAATCGGTTTTCCGTTGGGTGTTTTTGCTGCAGGATTCATCTGGAGCAACCCTTTCCATACCTGAATAGCTTCAGCCTTATCCTTAAGATCGTAATAGAGCACTATTCCTTTATTAAACCGAGCAGTTTCATGCTCAGGTGAAGCGAGAATCGCTTTATCAAAAAACTCGACAGCTTTTTGCGAATTGCCGTTGCGGCGGTACATAACCCCCAGATCAGTCAGCACATGGGGATCATTAGGATTCAGGGCAATTGAATTGCTGTAAGCATCAATCGCTTTTGCGGGCTGATTGGTATCAAAATAAAGATTACCCAGCTTGGTCCACAGGTTAACGGAATTAGGCTGAGACTCAAGCAACCGTTTTGTATCTTCGATCTGCTGCTCAAATCCGCCACCGGAACTCATCCCACCTGCAGTCTGCGGCGTTGCAGATTCCTTAAATGCAGGAACAATCACACTGCCGAGAAACAATCCTGCAGCCAAGGCAGCAATAACAATAATTACAGTGTTATTGTTGCTGCCACTTGATGATTTGCCCTTATTTCTATTCTTTTTTCCCAAAACACATCTCCGAGCACTACCGGCCTCAAACTCCGGAGTGCATCTTGTGCACCTTGCACAAACAAAGTGCAAAAAATTACCACTTTGTGCAAAACCAGACCTGATTTCTCACAAAACAAGACTAAAAAACCGCCATTTCCAACCCTGTGCATAAAGCAATGACTATACCAGAAGGCCCCTGTTTAATCCTTGCCCCTTCCTGCATACGATGCGTCAATCCAACATTCAGTTTCTATTTTACAAAATAAGCAAATAGCAACTGATCCTAAAAAAGACGCTTGTGATTATCTCAAAATATACCCCGACATTTTTCTCAAAACGCAGCAACATACGTTGTATATTTTTTATTATGTAAGTTTTTTACAATGTACAAAAACACAACAGTTATCTACATAATCGTAGCATTTAACTGCAACACAACACCAATAACATTAATATCAGACGTAAAAACATCCTCATTCCGCAACAAAAACACGCATTTTTTGACGCAAAAAAGATTTAGCAATAAATTTCTTGCTCAATTCTTCTGCTTTATGTACGTATTTCAAAACAATATTTTGCAAAGGGGTAATCCTGCGAAACTTGTGCAATTATTTCGCAGAATCTTGGTGCTAAAACAAACAAGGGATGATTTATGGACTTTATGACTTCAATGGACGCAATTGTTGGTAAAATCGGTGCATTCGCATGGGGACCGCCCATGCTGGTTCTGCTGGTCGGTACAGGCTTCTGGCTTACTCTCGCACTGCGCGGCATCCAGTTCAGCAAACTTTTTTACGCATTGTATCTTGCTCTCATCAAACGCAAGGAAGACACTGATGAACCCGGTGACATCACCCACTTCCAGGCCCTGATGACAGCCCTTTCCGCAACAGTAGGTACCGGTAACATCGCAGGTGTTGCTACCGCAGTAGCAGTCGGTGGTCCCGGTGCACTTTTCTGGATGTGGATTACCGGACTTGTTGGTATGGCTACCAAATATGCTGAAGCAGTTCTGGCAGTTAAATACAGAGAAGTTGACGAAAATGGCGAAATGAGTGGTGGTCCGATGTACTACATATCCAAAGGCCTGAACATGCCTTGGCTCGGAACCCTCTTCGCAATCTTCGCTTCCTTCGCTGCTTTCGGTATCGGTAACATGGTTCAGTCCAACTCCGTTGCCGACGCTGTTGAAGCTACTTACGGCGTATCGCCTTACATTACTGGTGGACTGCTGATGGTCCTCACCGCTGCGGTTATCCTTGGTGGTATTAAGAAGATCGGTAAAGTTACCGGCCTGCTCGTCCCCATCATGATCGTTTTCTACATGGCCGGCGCAGCATACATCATTCTGTCAAACCTCTCCGAAGTCCCCGCTGCTTTCGCTCTCATTTTCGACCACGCTTTCAACCCCGCTTCCGCAGTTGGCGGTTTTGCAGGCGCAGGTGTAATGCTGGCTATCCGCATGGGTGTTGCCCGCGGTGTATTCTCAAACGAATCCGGTCTCGGTAGTGCTCCTATCGCAGCAGCTGCTGCACAGACCAAAGAGCCCGTTACTCAGGCTCTGGTTTCCATGACCCAGACCTTCATCGATACCCTGATCGTCTGTACCATGACCGGTCTGGTACTCATCCTCACCGGCGCATGGTCCAACGGAACCACCGGTGCTGAGCTGACAACCATCGCATTCTCCCAAGGCATGACCGGCGGTGCGCACATTGTTACCATCGGCCTTATCCTTTTCGCCTACTCCACCATCCTCGGCTGGTGCTACTACGGCGAAAAATCCATGGAATACCTGTTCGGTGTTAAGGCTATCCTGCCCTTCCGCCTCGTATTCATCTGCTTCGTAGGTGTTGGTGCCATCGCAAAGCTCAGCTTTGTATGGAACCTGTCCGACACCTTCAACGGTCTCATGGCTATCCCCAACCTCATCGGCCTGATTATGCTGACCCCGGTTGTTGTAGCTGAAACCAAAGCTTACTTCGCCAAGAAGAGCAAATCCGTAGCTGCTCAGTCTGAAACCAAATAGTCTGCAACAGCAACAGAGACAATTAAAATCCCCTGTCGCATTGCGGCAGGGGATTTTTTTTTGTGCTGTATACCCTTCCTTCACCATGCAGCAACGAACTAATAGTCATTGCTAATCTCCAAAAGCTCATATATTCGTTCAATAACACAGTTTAGAATAAGCTTTTTATCATTTTTTTTCAGCAGGGGAGTTACGTGTTGAAACGCTATTGGCATCTATTTACTGCTGTATTTTTTATTTTCATAAGCATAGCTGTTACCGCAACAGATACTCAAGCCATTAACCATCCCCTGTCCGGACTGACTTCTGACAGTTCCGGAAACCTCGATACGCTTGACCTGACCATGTCTGTTGACTGGGACGTAAATGCTCCGCCACAAAAAGCCATCAGCAAAAGTGAGCTGAATCAGGTTATTGACAGTTTTGCCAAAAGCCTGTTTGCCATGACAGAAGGAAGACATCGCCTCGGGAAAATTTATGTTTTTGACAACTCTAAGAACAACAATTTCACTGACTTAAAAATCATATCAAAAAAAGCAGGACGGGCAGGAGCATCCCCTGCATGTTGGACAAAAGGGGTCGGCGACATTGATATTTTCCTCTGGGAAAGCGACAGCGAACGCGATGATTATCTGGGCCCGACTATGGCCCACGAATGCGGGCACTACATCTACGGAATATTCGACGAATACCGGGAAGAAGGGGGAAAGACAGCTAAAAAGCTTGACGATCCGAGCGACCCGGCCAGTGATGACTACAATGACCATACATCCATAATGAACAGGCATTATGAATATCCCTACCAATTCACCACACCCGCCGACTACAGTACCGCTGAAAAACGAAAAACAGCCCAATACCGGGTATATGAATCATCCATATGGGAAACCCTTGTCCGCAATCCACAAAACGACCCGACCCAAGGACGCAAGTACGGGCGCATAAGATATCCGGCCATGGTTGACTTCCCGGTTCCGGCTAACCCGACTATGCCGACAGCAAACTACAACGCTGCGCTTAATATTATTTTTGTAAAAGATGCTGCGGTCAATTCGATAATGATTGACCCCGCTATGAATGCCAACGACTACACTGCTGCAAAAAATGCCGCAGCCTCACTGGTTCAAAAACTTCCATTAAACTCCGTTGTACTGATTCCTGTCGGTGTCGCACAGCCAATTGCCGCAACAACTATCAGCAACGAGACGGCAAGAACAGATCTTATCAAAAAAATACGCACACTGACCGCTGCCAAAATTACAAACTTTGATGCCGCGCTGAGCACTGTAAGAGACAGAACCTCAGCCGCAAGAAGCGGGGACCAGACCGCGACGGTAATTCTTTTCACAACAGAAAATGAGGACGTGAACGATCAGCAGTCTAAAAGTTTCCGCAACGCAAAAATCGGCTTCAATGCAATAATAAATTCATCCACAGAACCACTGGCTACCCCCGAAGACGGATCAAGCCTTGCGTCACTGTGCAGAGATACCGGCGGAACTTTTACTCTTGCCAAAAGCGATGTAGAGCTAAGCGCACGCGCCAGAAAAATCGGTGCTGATGCCGAAGGCGACAACGATATCCTGATCGCCCAGCGATTCTCAGAACCACTGCAAAACGGAGAAACAATTTCCCTTGAATTCCGGATCGGAGAGCATGACGCCGAAGGCAACGGTTATTTTGATGTCAGCGTATTTGTCGATCCTGCTGACATCAATGAAGTCACCGTCAAGCTGACCGACCCTGCCGGAAACGAACTTCTAACAGAAACGGCTAAAGCCGGATTTGAAGTTGAAAAACTCAACGATGAAGGACTCATTTTCTTTAAAATAACTCCCACGACATATGGAGAGGCAACCGGAGTATGGACTGCGACGGTAACAGCCGGTTCGGCACTGTCCGACTCTGTAGGCATAGCCGCGATGGGAACATCAACTCTGCAATTAATAGTGGATGCAGTCCATCCCGAAGAGGAATACGCTCCGATCCTGAGGGCCAGCCTGAGCACAGAGCTTCCGGTTCTGCGCGCGTACCTTACGGCTGATCTTTACGACCCGGACGGCAACCTGCTCATAGACGATGTTATGCTCTACGATGACGGTACGCACGGAGACCTTAAGGAGAACGATGGTATCTACTGCCGCTCTTTGAACGAGGTAATCGTCAGCGGAGAGTTCTTCATCGAAGTCACCGCCTCAAACCCGGACGGCACTGCGGTAGCATCAAACCGCAATGTTTACTTTGCAGCATCTTCAGGCAACACCGAGTATGCAATGGGATCGTTCCAGCGCGCAGACGACGCCTCCGCCCAACTATCGCCGGCTTCAGCACGAGGCTGTGTCATGGGTGGTAACGGGAACGAAGACTATTCCCTCATTCTGCTAATGATTGTAGCGTTGGGTTTAAGATTCCTCTCCACAAAAAGAGTGCTCTGATAAGCCCGGGCTTAAAAAAAAAGGCTGCCCCAAAAGAGGCAGCCTTTTAATTTTGTAAAAATGGCAACTAAAAATTAATTCAGAATACTGCGGCGGCAGAACTCGACGGCTTCGGCACGAACATCCCTGCGGTCAGGCCAGTAGAGCTGCATTCTGGTCAAACCAAAAATAATGGTCATAACCACGGTAGCATTATCTTCGACAGCCACATCCCTGATTGCACCCTTCTTGATGCCAAGTTTAATACAATCTTCAAGAACCAATTCGAGATTTTTAAGAAATACAGCCATCAAACGCTTGGAAGAATCAAGCAGACCATAAGTAGACAGCATGATCTTCATATCGATTTCATTATCTTCTACAAAAGAGAAGTACTCATTCATGATCTCTTCAAGAGAACAGTCATCGCGATCCAGCTTCTGGCGAATCGCCTCAATGTAGTAAGAAAACTGTTCTTCGAGAGCATCAAGAATATGCAAAAGAATGTCTTCTTTGCTTTCAAAATGGCGATAAATCGTGCCCTCGGAAATATTGGCCATTTTCGCAAGATTGGCAGTTGTAGACTTGTGGAAGCCCACCTCTGAAATCATTTCCTTGGCTGTTGCGAGAATGATGTCCTTGGTTTTCATTCTTCGGTCTCCCTTGAGCGGACGAACGCCCCTGTTCAATCATTTTTAAATATTTTATCAGACTTTTTTCCGATTTCTAACACGTTCTCTAAACTGTATTATTTACCCCATGCAAAGAACAAGGTCAACTGGAGTAGATTGACAAAAACTAATAGAAAACTTATTTTGGATAGACAAATCCTATGAGGAGGAAAAAATGGTTGAAATTACCGAAGCTGCGCAAAAACAGCTTGAAAACTATTTTGCAGATAAAGATAGAACTCCTATTCGCATCTATCTTGCCACCGGCGGCTGAGCAGGCCCCAGACTGGCATTGGCTCTGGATGAGCCAAAAGACAACGACGAAAGTTTTGAAGTAGAAGGTTTCACCTTCCTGCTGGATAAAGACCTTAACGAACAGGGCAGCCCCTTCCGCGTTGACCTGAGCTACACCGGTTTCGTAATTGATTCCAAGATTGAGCTCGGCGGCGGAGAATGCGGCTCCTGCTCTGGCAGCTGCGGTTAATCCGAGAGCCGGTACATTAAGATAGTCTTAAATACCGACGCGTTAACCTGACAGCTTTAGCCTCTTGAGGCTTCAAGACCGTCTCTTAGGAGACGGTCTTTTTTTATAACTGGAACTTAACATTTTGAGTTTGCCGAGAAGTCCGACAATAGGTATTATAAACTTCTCTTGACTGACAAGCTTGGAGTTTTATGTGAGGAAACGGGAAAAGATACAGGGGATTTTTTCAGTACAGACACTATCCGTGATCGGTACGGGAACGACTAAAAAAAAGACTAAACAAACGACTTACTGGTACGCAGAAGAGCAGAAGAATGGAGTTCTGCAGGTACAGGCAGTCAATGACAATTATATACCTACCGGGCCTTTGGTTGCTGTTGAGATGGAAACTTTCCTGAAGAGTTACCAACCTGAGCCGGAAATATATCTTGATAAAGTCCTTCCTAATATAAAAAAACTGGAAAAATCCATAACACTAGGCGAAAGCCACCGTGAAAACGGTGAAAGCTACAGCGCAGAATATGAATTCCACAAGGCTATGAGTCTTGATGAAATGAATGTGCGTGTTAATTTCGGTCTGGGACTGACCTACCTTGAACGCGGCGAATTTGATCGTGCTGACAATATTTTTAAACGTCTGGTCTGTCTTGATAGCTGCTATGAACCTCAGCACAAACATTTATTCAACGAATTCGGTATATCTTTACGAAAAAACGGAATGCTGCAACAGGCATTAGAATACTACAAAAGAGCGGAAGAACTAGTCCGGCATGACGAAAACCTGCAGCTGAACATAGCCAGGGTCCATTTTGAACTAGGTGAAATCAAGCCCTGTCTTGAACACCTGCGCTCTGCTCTGCGCTTGAATCGAAAGCTGGAAGAAGCATGTATCTTCCTGAACTTTCTGAAAGGTAAAGAGTTTATTAAAGAATGCACTCTGGATCAAATAATTGAAAAGACTGCGAACGACAAACAGACACTGGACTCACTGATCAAGAACAGCCTCTTAGCAGTAGAAGAAAACAAACCTAAGACTGCGGGCAAATCAGAATCTCTCATGGACGAATTAAACTTCCTGTAATCAAACCATGATCATCAATTAGTGCAGGGCTCGATCCATTTGGTTTGAATGGCATTGATAATCCCGCGTCTGCTAAGATTGTCAAAAGCTTTCTGCCAGCGCCGAACTATTGCCTGATCAGTTGATTTTGAGAAAGCAAGATACATCTTCATTTTACGAAAGGTATACACAGGAGCGGCTTTCTTCTGCAGCTCTTCATTGTCTGCCAGAATGTCTTTGGCCCCGATATTTGAAGTGACCACCAGATCTATCCTGCCGCGCAAAAGCTTTTTAAAATTAATATCCTGACTGTCGGTAACTTCAAGATTGGTAAAACCCTCTGCTTCCAGAAACTGAATACGCGCATCCTTGCGGTAGCCACCGATACCTTTCACTTTCTTGGCATCTTCAAGACTCTTTATCTTAACACCGCCCTTAAGGCCGTAAAAAATCCACCTGTAGCAGGCAACAGGGCCAACCCAATGGAATTTATCTTCCCTGAGCTTGGTCCGGGCAGTAGAAAAAAGCATTACATTCGGTCTGGAACTCAGGTATTTATACCCCCTTGCCCAAGGCATGACCTCGATAGCCGTGTTGCAACCAAGCTCCCTTTTCAATGCCTCAACTATTTCATATCCAAAACCAGCCAGATTACCTTTGGAATCTTCGAAAACAGAAGGTGCGCTAATCTCGGTCAGGATGCGCACTCCACAGTCGGCTGCTGCTACCGGATTCACGGCAACAGACACAGACGACAGCACTAAAAAGACAAAAAGACAAAAACCTCGCAACATAGCCCGTCCTTTTTAATTTTCACCAGAGCAGCCCAGACTCAAAAATACTCCTCCTCAAGCATAAATACAACCTAACCTTGCATCTAATGACGAACAGACAAAAAAAGCCGGGAACAGATCAAATCTGCTTCCGGCCTTTTTGAAAAAACAAAAAGTTCGAAACTTGCGTCTAGCACCATTCTGCCATGAAATCTTCAGGCCCGACCACCATAAAACCACGCTCCTTAAGCGCGTTCACAACGGGAGAGGCGTCTTCAGTATCCACACGCACAACAACCATTCTGCGGTTATTGTGATGAAAAAGTCCTGTGCTGATAATATTGTACTTCATGTTGGAAATGATCCCGGCCACTTCGTAAAGAACCCCTGTGCGTTCCTCTACATCAACAACGATACGGGTTCCGCCCTGTTTGAGGCCCATTTCCTCAACAAGCAGTTCCAGCATCTTATTACGGTTGATGTAACCGATGAGTTTCTTATTCTCATCCACAACTGCAAGTCCGGAAAGGTTCATTTCAAACATGAGATCAGCAGCGGCTTCAATCTCTGTTTCCGGCGGGATGGTGGTAATGGTCTTACGCACCACTTCGCGAACAGTAAGCTTGCTGAGCAGATAGCTCAACTCATGCTTGTCCAGCGAATTTATCACAGAAGGCAGGGCAGCACGGACATCTTCCTTGGTGACATAGCCGACGAGGTCTTCCCCGTCTTTGACAAGAAGCATCCACAACTGATTGTCTTCCAGAATTTTGTCCGCTTCCTTGATTAGAGTATCAGGGGTTACGGTAACAAAGTCCTTGAGCATTTTCAGTCCCACATACATCTGCATGTCCTCCAGAATCCGGGAAAAGCCCGGTGCGTAAAAAAGTTAATTGAAATCCCCTCCCCATACCCAAGCTTTCAAGCACTTGCAAGCAGAGTCCACTTGGGTGCGTTATTTTTCAACTTATCACAATAGCGTTAAAAAGCACTCCATCATATGGCTGAAGCATTAAAATTATTAACCGTGTTACAAATGTTATAGAATTATACGCTCAAGCACCTTGCCCCTGATAATTTTTTGAGTTAGTCCAAAATCCATGCACGAAATGTCTATAGCGCAAAGTATACTTGCAATCATTGAAGAGGAAATGGAAAAGCAACCCGGTGCCAGCCTCAAGAAAGTTGTGGTAGGTAACGGCGCGCTTGCGGGAGTAGTATCTGATGCTCTTACTTTCGGCTGGGAAGCGATTACCGTAGGCACTAACCTTGAAGGCTCAGTCCTTGAAGTAAACGAAATTCCCATCAAAGTTCGCTGCGGCGAATGCAAACACGAATTTTTACCCGAAGATAAACTTTACATGGCCTGCCCGGAATGCGGTCTGGAAATTGGGCATGAAGTTCTTCAGGGCAAAGAATTGCAGATTGAGAGCATCGAGATTGACGATTAACTTAAGGAGTTGGAAATGGGTGAAATCCCTGTGGTACGCAATATTCTGGAAGCGAATGACAGAATTGCCGAAGAACTGAAACAATTTTTCAAAGAAAAAAACATTCTTTGCCTCAACCTGATGAGTTCACCCGGGTCCGGTAAAACCAGCCTGCTGGAAAAGACCCTCGCAGACCTCAAAGGTGAATTCAAGATGGCTGTCATCGAAGGCGACCTGCAAACCGACAACGACGCCCGCCGTGTTGCCGCCACAGGAGCACAGGCTGTTCAGATCAATACTGAAGGCGGCTGCCACCTTAACTCCAGCCAGGTTAAAGAAGCTCTTTCCCTTATCGACCTCGAAGGACTCGATATCCTTTTCGTGGAAAACGTGGGTAACCTCGTATGTCCCGCCGAATTCAACGTCGGTGAAGATCACAAGATCACCCTGCTGACCGTGACCGAAGGTGACGACAAGCCGGAAAAATACCCCCTCATGTTCCACATTTCTTCCGTCATGATCCTGAACAAAATCGATCTGCTGCCCTATGTTGATTTCGATCTTGAAAAAGCACAGCAGCATGCGCGCAAGCTCAATGCAGACATCGCCCTCTTCCCCCTGTCCTGCCGTACCCGCGAAGGACTCGAGAACTGGTATGACTGGCTCCGCAAAGCCCGCGAAGAAAAGAAATAAGATTGCCTCCGGCGGGTAGACTGAGGATACCCGCCGGGAACATTTTGATGCGCTATCGCGCTTTTGATAAAAAGATTTTCCCTCCGAGGGCTTAAACCCTTTTTGAAAAAAGGGTTTAAGAATCCCAAAAACTTTTAGCAAGGCTCCGCCTGACTTGATTTTGAAGGTCGTCATAGCGCGCTGTATGCGAAGCTTATTAAAACGTCTTTGAAAGAGAGGGGATGGGGTCTGGGGAAGAGGAGAGAAAACTTTGGGCGTTAGCAAAGTTTTCTCTCCTCTTCCCCAGCCGCCGGAGGCAAACAGCATGAAATTCCCGAGTAATCTACCTTGTTCCTCTGTTCTGGATTCTTTGGCAGACGGTGTCTTTACGGTAGACCGGGACTGGAACATCACCTTCTTCAACGAAGCCGCCAGCCGCATCACCGGGGTTCCTGCTGAAGAAGCTGTCGGCTCCAAATGCTGGGACGTTTTTCACTCAAGCCTCTGCGACGGCGACTGTGCCCTCAAGACCTGCATGAAAGATTGCGGTCGCATCTCCAACAAATCCATATTTTTCATCCACGCTGACGGCCGCAAGGTTCCCGTGTCCATCAGTGCCGCTCCCCTTGTTGACGGTGACGGCAAGCTTATCGGCGGTGTGGAAAGCTTCCGTGACCTGACTGATATCCAGATTATCCGCCGCGAGGTTGAAGACTCATGGCGCTTTGAAGACATTATCGGCAAAAGCGCCCAGCTGGGAAAAGTTTTTGCCATCCTGCCCCAAGTCAGCAAAAGTGAAGCAACAGTCCTGTTGCTTGGAGAATCCGGCACCGGTAAAGAACTCTTTGCCCGGGCCATCCACAATTTAAGCGAGCGCAAACATGGTCCATTCGTGGCTGTGAACTGCGGTGCTCTTCCGGATAACCTTCTTGAATCCGAACTCTTCGGCTACAAGGCCGGAGCCTTCACCGACGCCCGCAAAGACAAGGCCGGACGCTTTGAACTTGCTGCCGGCGGAACTATCTTTCTTGATGAAATCGGGGATATGCCTGCGAAGCTGCAAGTCAAACTTCTACGTGTGCTGCAGGAAAAAACATTCGAGCCGCTCGGCGCAGTTGAAAGCGTGAAATCCAACGTGCGTATTGTAGCCGCCACCAACAAGAATCTGGCTGAGCTTGTGGAAGAAGGCATCTTCCGGCAGGATCTCTACTACCGCTTGAATGTTGTCACCCTCAATCTGCCTGCTCTGAAAGAGCGGGTCGAAGACATCCCTCTGCTCATCAACCACTTCATCAACAGGCTCAACGCCTTACAGGGAAAAGAAATCGACGGCATCTCCGAGGACACTCTGCAAATCCTCATGCGCCATCCTTTCCCCGGCAACGTGCGCGAACTTGAAAATATACTTGAGTTCGCCTTCATCCTCTGCCCCTCCGGATTTATTCAGGTCGAGCATCTACCTGAATACCTACAGCCCAAATCCCGTGAAAATTTGGAAAACGACGACCGCCCCATGAGTATGGAGCAAATCAAATGCATGGCTATCCGCCGCGCCCTGGAGCGTAACAACGGGAAAAAAATGGCAACCTGCCGCGAACTTGGTATTTCCAAAGACACCCTGCGCAGAGCCATCGCCCGTTGCGAAGAGCAGGGCGCATAATTCGTCTTGCTCCTATAAATCCGGCTAATTTTGATCCAACTCTTCGCTCATAAAACCATCCCATTTACCTGCAAAGCACTGAATTAACTCCAATAACCTTCCGTGGCACAGACTATGCCTATAGCAAGCCATGAGAGAAAACGAAGCACGCAATAACAGCTCAATGCTACTTTGTCTGGCCTGCTATGAAGACAGGCTGGCTTCCGTTTTTGACAATGCTCCGGAACTTAAATTGTTCCGGGTGGAAGACAATAAAATTTGCCCCGCAGGTTACCTATCCCTTCCCTCAAAAGACCCAAAGGACAGGACATCCGCCATTATGACCTGCGGGGCAACGTTTTTAATATGCGGTGCAATCTGCGGATGCACCATTAATGAACTGGAGCAGGCCGGTATTAAGGTTCTCCCGTGGGTCACTGGAATGATCGACGAGATACTTTCAGCCTATCAAAAGAACTGTCTTGATAATCATGCCATGCCCGGATGCCGTGGCAGGGGCAGATGCGGACAGGGCAACAGAGCGTTCAGGGGCAGACAGTCCAAACAGCAGAATATGCAAATGGATCGCCCTAACCTGGACCCAGTGCAAAGGAGTAAATAAAATGAAAATTGCAATCAGCTGTCAGGGCAACGATCTCAATGGTGAAATTGACCCCCGCTTTGGTCGCGCCAAGGGATTCCTTGTTTGCGATACAGACGCCGACACTCAGGAATACATCGATAATACCCAGAACCTGAACGCAGCTCAGGGAGCCGGAATCCAGTCCGCTCAGAATGTCGCCGCAACAGGCGCTAGTGCTATCATCACCGGACACGTCGGTCCTAAGGCCTTCACAGCTCTCGACAAAGGCTCCATCAAAGTCTACCTGATCGGTGGGGGAACAGTTGCTGAAGCTCTGACTTCTTTTCAGGAAGGCAAGCTCGAAGCAGCTACCGATGCCGACAAACCGGGTCACTGGTAGAAATTTTCACTTCAGGTTCAGTCATGCCCTTTCTCCTCTCCCTTGCTCTGCGGGCATGACTGAACATTTTCAGGCATTGACAAGTCAGGTTAACGTCTTAGTTTACCATGAAATGCATACTGTAACAGATTGAATCAATCTGTTTTTTTTTAATAAAACCCCCTCCGTCCAGCGAGGGGCAGGAGATTGATATATGAGTGATCATGCATGCGGAAGCTGCTCTTCCTCCGGGTCCGGATGTTCTTCTTCCGGTTGTTCTGAAGGCTGCAGCCCTGAAGATATGAAACTGAAAAAGACCCTTTCCAGAATCAAGCACAAAATCGTGGTTATTTCCGGTAAAGGCGGTGTAGGTAAAAGTACCGTAGCGACCAACATAGCTGTGGCCCTTTCCCTCGCCGGAAAACAGGTGGGTCTACTTGACGTTGACGTCCACGGCCCTAGTGTTCCCCGTCTGCTCAGCCTTGAAAACGAAAAGCCGCACATCGGCCACGAAGTCATCGAACCTATTTCATGGTCCAGCAACCTCTGGGTTATGTCTCTCGGTTTCATGCTCCCCAGCAAGGATGATCCGGTGATCTGGCGCGGTCCGGTTAAGATCGGCATGATCAAGCAGTTTGTACAGGATGTTGCCTGGAACGATCTGGATTTCCTCGTTGTTGACTGCCCCCCCGGAACCGGCGACGAACCTCTTTCCGCACTGCAGACCCTCGGTCAGGATGCCCACGCAGTTATCGTAACAACCCCTCAGGGTGTTGCGGTTGACGATGTGCGCCGTTCCGTAAACTTCTGCAAGCAGGTCGGAAACCCCGTTCTCGGTATAGTTGAAAACATGAGCGGATTCGTCTGCCCAGACTGCGGCAACGTACACAATATTTTTAATTCCGGTGGCGGTGAAGAGCTTGCCAAAGAAACCGGTGTAAGCTTCCTTGGCCGCATTCCCCTTGATCCTGAAGTGGGACGTTCCGGCGATGAAGGTTACCCCATCATCCGTACTGCACATGAAGGTCCAACCGGACAGGCTCTCAACACCATCATTAAACCCATGCTGAATCTCACCCAGACTCTGCAGGAAAATAATGAAATGCCCAAACCAGAAGAATTCAAGACCAAAAACGGCATGCTGCGCATCGCTGTTCCCGTTGCAGCAGGCAAACTCTGCATGCACTTCGGGCACTGCGAACAATTCGCCATCATGGATGTCGACGTTTCCTCCAAAGGTATCGTTGCCACAAACATGGAAACTCCTCCGCCCCACGAACCCGGCGTACTTCCCAAGTGGATTGCCGAACAGGGCGTACAGCTTGTACTGGCAGGCGGTATGGGCTCCCGTGCACAGTCCCTTTTCACTGACGCCGGTGTTAAGGTAATTGTAGGCTCTCCTGCTGAAGCACCTGAAAATGTCGTTTCCAGCTACCTTGCAGGCTCTCTCCAGACCGGAGCCAATACCTGCGACCACTAAAAGCCATAAGTACATCTACCGTACATATCTCGAAACAAAACAGCCTGCTGGATTTCCAGCAGGCTGTTTTGCCTTTTCTACCCTGCTATGCAATATTTTCGATTCAGCACGAATTAAGCACAACGGAGCAAAAATGATCTTAGGAATTGAAGGCAGCCCCCGCAAAAAAGGCAACTCACACAAAATGCTTGAAGCCGTCCTTACCGGAGCTTCAAAACTGGCCATAGCTACTGAAACAGTACATCTACGCGATTTGAAATATGAGCCCTGTATCGGCTGTGAAATCTGCCGCAAAGAAAAAGCATGCCGCCGCTTTGAAGATGATATGACCGATCTTTATCCAAAGCTGGAAAACGCAAAAGGGCTGGTGCTAATTTCCCCGGTTCATAACTACAATGTTACCGCGTGGATGAAAGCCTTCATCGACCGTTTATACTGTTATTATAATTTTGAAGACACCCGTCCCCGGGCATGGTCCAGCAGACTAGCCGGACAGGGGCGCAAGGCCATAATCGGAGCCGTTGCCGAGCAGGAAGATAAAAAAGATATGGGTTTCACCATAGAGGCCATGCGCATGCCGCTTGAAGCCCTCGGTTACGAAATAGTAGAAGAACTTCCGGTTCTGCGCCTGTTTGACCGCGGCATCATAGCTGAGCATCAAGAACTTATCGAGCGGGCGCAGAATGCAGGCCTGAAACTCGCCAAGGCTATTTCAGGTCAATAATATCCTGTACTGCGATATGACCGTCACGGAAAGTCGAGATGATTACATCTTTATCCGGGTCGCCGTTGTTATTGTAATCAAAAGTCCCGGTAACACCATGAAAAGGCGGCATATCCACTAAGGCATCATGGATGGGTACAGGTTTAGTTGTCCCAGCTATTTTTGCGGCTGCAAAAAGACTCATCACAGCATCAAAAGTCAGAGCTTCAAGTTCAGTTGGATCTACACCGTTCTTTTTTTTGTAATCTTTTTCAAATTCCTGTGCTCCGGCAATGGGCAGCCCCGGAATCCAGTGATCGGTGTAATAGCTGTTTTTGAATAATGGATTCCGCTCCAGCTCAATAGGGTCCCATGAATCACTACCCATAAGAACGCCTTTGAAGCCATATTTACGGGCCTGTGCCACCTGCAACTGTACGGTCTTGGTGTTGCCCGGCAAAAACAAAATCTGTGCCCCTGAATCGATGATACGCTTAATTGGCTTGGAAAAATCACGCTGTCCAAGGATATAATTTTCAAAAGCAACAATCCGGCCACCGTGCTTTTCATAATCTTCCCTGAAAAAGAGAGCCAACTCCGCGCTATACGGACTGGCAGAGGCAAAAAGGACCCCTACATCCTCAAGCTTCAGGTCATTTTTGGCAAACCGGGCCAGAGCTTCTGCCTGTATGGTATTGGTATATGAAACCCGAAAGGAATATTTGTATGAAGTCAGCTTATTTGTCCCGGCAACCGGGGTAATAAACGGAATTTTAAACTCCTCGCAAACCTTCGCCACAGCCAGTGCAACCTTACTTCCGGCAGCGCCAACAATTGCAGAAACCTTATCTTTCTCAATGAGTCGCCGAGTAACTTTTGCAGCTATTTCCGGTTTGCCGTTACTGTCTGCGGGAAAAAGTCTAACCTTAAACTCCTGCCCAGCAAGCGCAAGCCCCCCGCTTTTATTCTGCAGATCAGCTCCGTAGCGGGCAGCACTTATTATGTAGTTACCCTTTCTGAACAATTCACCGCTGGTGACAGCGACTACCCCGACCTTGAATTCCGCTGTTTTTTTCTCACCGGAACAACCGGAGCAAAACAGGACACCGAAAATCACTATGAGCAGGAACGGAAACAATTTGTTCATTTTCATGGCTGACTCCACTTCAGACCTGACGACGGAAAAAACAAAAGGCGGCCTTGCAGACCGCCTTTTACCCCATAGCTAGATTCCAGCCATGCAGTTGTAAAGTTCTTCGCTCACTTCGATGCGGACGATGCCGTCTTCGATGTAAACACGGATGTTGTTCTCGGGAATGAGTGCCATATCCATGGCTACATCCACCCATTTACTTCTCAGTTCAGCCGGATCAACATCCTTAAGCGGATGACTTTCTGCTACTTTCCAAGACATGCTATATCTCCCGTTTATTATTTTTTATATGTCCTCGGATTCATCCCCAGAAGACAAAAAATTTCATATGTAATAGTCTGCCACCAACCGGCCAGATCTTCCGCAGTAATACGGCCTTCACCTTCGCCGCCGAGCAGATAGGCACTGTCGCCGAACTTAACATTATCAATATGGCTTACATCAACAATGCAAAGCTGCATGCACACCCGGCCCAGAATCCTGGCACGTTTGCCGTGGATGCAGACCTGTCCGGCATTTGAAAGCCCGCGGCTGAATGCATCTGCATACCCGGCACAGACAATCGCTACTGTCATATCCCGATCTACGGTGTAGGTACAACCATAGCTGATGGCCTGCCCTTTTTTCAGTTTCCGCACAGCCGCAATCTTGGTGCGCACCTGCATCGCAGGCTTAAGCTGCTCACCGGCTGCGCTCCAATCTGTTCCATGCAGCGGATTGGAGCCGTACAGGGCGATACCACCGCGCTGTGCGGAATAGTGGACCTGATCATGAACCAGAATCCCGGCGGAGTTGGCAAGCGAAGCTTCCAGCTCATATCCGGCATTAGCGAGCCGCTGCAGGACATTTGAAAAAGTCACAGCCTGCACGGACATGTACCCTTCGTAAGCCGGATCATCCGATGTGGCAAGGTGCGAGCTGGCCAGAACCGGACGGACTTCAGGATTAGCCTTCAGCCAGCTGATCAATTTATCCAGCTCCCGGACACTAAATCCGAGACGGGACATACCGGTATCGAACTTTAAACTTATTTCGACTTTTCGACCCTGTGCGGAAACAACTCCGGCCAGCATTTCCAACTGCTCAAATTCCCCGATGAACGGGATGATACCATTCTGGGCGGCATTAAAACAATCCTGCTCATTAAGCGGCCCCAGCAGGGAAATTATTCGCTTGGAACACCCGCTTTCGCGCAACTGCATCCCTTCGCTTACAGTTCCGACAGCAAAAGTATCGGCACCTTCTTCTTCAAGGGCGCGGGCCACTTCAATCAATCCATGACCGTAAGCATCAGCTTTAACCACGCCGTAAACCCTGCTGCCTTTTTCGCAAAGTAAACGGTAGTTATGGCGGATGGCGTTCAAATCAACTTCAACTTCAAGTGCATTATATCCGATTGTCATTGGAGACTCCGGTTGAGATTGAGACTGGCTTACTTACGTTTAAAAAGTTTTTCCATTTCCAGCGCAGACCAGCTGACCAGTACCGGACGACCATGCGGACAATATTCCCGCTGCGGACATTTTACCCATGCTTCCAGTAAAGACAGTGCCTCATCGGCCGCCAAAGCCAAATTGGCCTTGATGGCTGATTTGCAGGAAAGCATAATCCAAAGATCATCGAGTGTTTTGGCCTGTCCGTCAACAGCTGCCTTTAGATACTCCCTTGCCTCTCCGGTTTCAAGTCCCGGAGGAATTCCGCGCATGGACAGAGTCTGCCCCGCTTCAAGTGCGAGCATAAATCCGGCAGCCTGTAAATCTTCCCACATTTCCTGAACACGCTGCACTTCACTGGGATGCAGGGCTATGTCGATGGACAGTGCCAGAGGACGTGATTCTCCTCGCGTACGCAGGCTGCGCATGTTTTCATAGATCACCCGCTCATGGGCGGCGTGCTGATCCAAGAGTCCCAGAGAACCGTTAGGAAGCTTCAGCACCAGATAAGTATCTGCCACCTGCCCCAGATATTCAATTCGGGAACCGGGAACATAAATCGGCCCGGCTGAACCTGATTCATAGCGTTGAGCTTCAGGAGTCGGAATATCATGAGCCGAAGCGTCCTGCCCCGGAACTTGCTGCGCTGAATAGTCCGCAGTCTGCTCATGGAGCACGTCCGGTTCCATCAGCCTTTCAGCTGCATCATGAACGGAAAATTCCGGCAGGGATGAACTGCGTGCGCCCTCTGCGTCATCATCATCCAAAGCTGTAAAATCTGTATTCTTGTATTCATTCCAGCTGGAAAATTTAGCAGCAGGTTCAATGGGCAGAGACACACTTTCCGACAACCTCTTTTCCAGTTTATTCGCCCGGACTGGTATTTCTGGATGTCTTTCCATCGGGCTGTCGCCTTCAACAATACCAAGCTCATAGCGCGATAATGCCTGCCCTATTCCGTTGCGGATAATGCCGAACACTGCCCGTTCTTCCTGAAAGCGAACTTCCATTTTCGCCGGATGCACGTTTACATCCACCAGCGACGGAGGCAACTCAAGAAAAAGGACGGTCTGCGGATATTCACGTGAAATCAATCTACCCTTGTAGGCACCACGAACAGCACTGAGCAGCAGTTTATCCTGAACCGGACGTCCATTTACGAACATGACAATTCGGTCCCCGCGCCCTTGCGCCAGCGCCGGAATCCCCGCGCAACCGTGAACCTTCATTTCTCCGGCTTCATGGGAAAATTCCAGCAATGATTCGCAAATGTTGCGCGGCCAGAAGACAGAAAGCCGTTCGGGAAGGGTTTGATCCGCTGGAAGACGGAACTGCTCCCGTCCATTGGAAGTAAAAGAGAAGCCGGCCTGAGTGTTGGCCAGAGCCATCTTGAAAAGCACCTGATTACAACGGCGCGCCTCAGTGCTCTCGGTCTTCAGAAATTTAAGACGGGCCGGAACATTGTAAAACAGGTCGCGAACTTCAACGGAAGTACCGCCCGGAATCGCAGCAGGCCCCTCCTCAATTACCGTTCCCCCTTCCACATCTATAGCCCAGCCCTCGTCCGCGCCCTTGCGGAAAGAACTCATTTTGAAGCGGGAGACAGAAGCAATACTTGGGAGAGCTTCCCCTCTGAATCCGAAACTGGTAATTGCGGAAAGATCATCAATATTGGAAATTTTGCTGGTGGCGTGACGGGTAACGGCCAATTTCAATTCATCTGCGGCAATACCACGCCCGTTGTCTTTCACGGAGATAAAGCCCTGTCCTCCGCGCTCAACAGCAACATCCACCTGTGTACTGCCTGCATCAATGGAGTTTTCAACTAACTCTTTAACAACGCTTGAGGGTCTTTCAACAACTTCACCGGCAGCAATCTGGTTACGCAGCGAAGCCGGAAGGACATGAATTTCAGAAGTGCTCATAATTATCTTATCTGTTCGGTATAATTATTTTTCATTATGCTTATGTTCAAATCGTCAATCAACGGTACAATAAGCGAAGCCCCCCGTCTATACTGACGAGGGGCCTTAAGATAATCATTTATGCTGCTGGTCGCTTCTGCGATTTGGGACTAAAAAACACTCATGTCAATGAGGTTGAAGTTGACAGCAAAACGCTCATCAACAGTAGTCTTGGAAGCAACAAATTCCATGAAAAAGCACTGGTGATTCCAGCCGATGGACGCTGTCTTTTCAAGATCGCGGTCATCATTAAGATCCGAACGGAATTTACCACCAATCTGCAGATTCCAGGGAAGTTTCGCTTTCATACCGTAACTAACGATCTGCATGTCGGAATCCTGCTGGCGTTTATACTCATCAATCTTGCGCAGATAGTCATAACCGAGTGAGAACTCTGCATACTCGTTGTAGAAAAACTTCAGAATATTCTCATGTTCAGTAACATCACCCAAATATGGCGAGACCCATGTACGCGAAGTCAGGTTCACAAAATTATACGGTGAAAGGATAATCTCGGCCATGAAATCGGAAAAAGGCCTGCGCTCGTATTCGCTAAGTTCGATGGAGCGGTTTTCTTCGTCTATATCATAGCCCTGTTCAAGGCGGACACGCAAAAATTCGAGATAGTCATTTTCAAGAACGGGATTGCCATCATCACCCAGAGCTACAGTCGCCCGGTTGCGGTCAAACACGTTGGTCAGAGAGAAAACAATATCGTTCTGCTCGGAAATACGGTCACGCGAATCAAAGTAAGGAAGTTTGGCCTGTGAAGCGGAGTCATCCTGTACCCAAGAATACTCAAGGCGGGGAATGACATTGTGCTTCATGCGGGTCCAACCGGACTGGCCTACATTTTCCTCACTGACAACAGGAATGGATTCCAGATCGAAGACACGGTAGAAATCTGTAGCCGCACTAATTCCGGCATCGGCCAGAATACGGGTCTGGCTGGTATCACGGCTAACAGAGGTGCTGGCATTCTGAAATGAGCTAACAAGGTAGTTGGTCGCCCTGATCCCTGCGCGGGGAATGATAGTTATGCCAGCGGCGCGCATGGGCATACTGAACTGGGGCTTGATATCAAAACGCCCACCGGTGGAGCCATATTCGCGCCAGAAATAACTGCCTTGAAATTCACCCTCCCACTCAATAGGACTTCCCAAAAAATTATCCTTGAATGCAAAAGCGGAAAGCTGCGGCATCGTCTGTAATGTAGGATCTTTAGTGGAAGGATTATTCCCGTTGCGGTAGAGCAGATTCTCTGTGTACTGGGCTAGTCCTGAAACAGAATACTTGTCCCAGCTTCTGGCTACCAATGCGGTACTGGTCCTTTTCGTGGAGTCGGCAGTGGCAATGTCACGTCCGAATTTATCAAGAAAGGAATCGCGTGTGGCGTCATAACCGTTCGAGCCGGAGCGGAACTCACGCAGGTAATCCTGGTCGGAGACAAGGTCCATATCAAAGATGGTCTGCCAGTCAGGATTACCGATGTAGCCGTCATATTTAGACCTGATCCACCAGCGGTTCTGGTTCGGACGGATCGTGCTATCACTGAATGAATAGCTGGCATCATTGGGGTCATCATAACTTTTGCTGTCATGCAACCAGTCCGCACGCCATGATCCCTTGGTATTCACATCTTCAGAGTGGCGAAACTCAACGCCGGGCCTGAAACCGCGTTTACTCAGGTATTCCGGATAAAAAGTCATATCCATTTCATCATCAATAGCCCAATAGAACGGGACATTGATTCTGTTACCCAGACGGTTTGAATTACCAACTTCCGGGTTCAGTATACCGGACTGACGCTCACGCTGTACCGGGAGTTCCATGTACGGAGTGTACATAACCGGGACACCCTTTACATTGAATTTGGAATGCCAGAGCCTTGCGTAACCGTTGATGGTGATATCACCTTCTCCGGATTCAAATTCCCAGAGAGGATTCTCCCCTTCACAAGCAGTCACTTTCACGTCTTTAAAACTGTAAGTGGCACCGTTGTGCTTTTCGATGAATTCGCCTTCAAAATAAACATGGGGCTTGGCAACAAAAACGCGACCCTTTTTAAGCCACCCGACCATGTTGTTCAGGTCGAATTCGGCCTCGGCCGCATCGTAAAAATCACCTTTTACCTGCGCTTTTACATTTCCGCGCAGATAAATCCATTTGGTAGTCTGGTAAAAGCGGGCAAAATCCGCCTTGATATAGTTATCGCCGCTGCGCAGGATTACGTTACCGTAAGCCTGAAGATACTCACTGTCATTTTCGACAACGAGCTTATCTGCGGAAAATTTCCACTGCTCCCCCTTCTGCTCCACGCCCTGGCTGTCGGTCATGGGAACGTTTATCTGCTCCTGCGCAAAAGAAGCGCACGGCAGACTGAGAAGAAGTAAAACTACGAATATGGCGAACCTTGATTTCAAAACAACCTGCCCTTTGATATTCAACTAGCTTTTCAGGTAAGGATCTTCCTGAGCCAGATAATTCTGCACATAGTCTTTGGCCGCGTCTTCAAGGGAAGTAAACGGCTTATCATACCCGGCGGCAACCAGCTTATCCATGTTGGCCTGAGTAAAATACTGGTACTTATCCCGGATTGTTTCGGGCATTTCGATGTAGCTGATGTTCGGGTCTACATTCATGGCCGCAAAAACAGAACGCGCAAGCTCATTCCACTCACGAGCATTTCCGGTTCCGATGTTGAAAATACCGTTGGCCTGCGGGTTCTCAAGGAACCACCACATTACGTCCACGCAGTCTTTGATGTAAACAAAGTCGCGCTTCTGTCCGCCGTTAGGATATTCAGGCTTATAAGATTTGAAAAGCTTCATCTCACCGGTTTCGCCTATCTGGTGAAACGCCTTGCAGATAACGCTCTTCATGTCATCTTTATGATATTCATTCGGCCCGAATACATTGAAAAATTTGAGGCTGACCAGCTTGTCGAGAACGCCTCCGCGCTTAGCCCAAAGATCGAAAAGCTGCTTGGAATAGCCGTACATATTCATAGGCTGCAGCCGGTCGATACCTTCATGATCATCATCAAAACCGAACCTGCCGTCACCGTAGGTGGCAGCACTGGATGCGTTGATGAAACGAACATCATGCTGCAGGCAGAAGCGGCAGAGCATCTGGGTGTAGCGGTAGTTATTTTCCATGAGGAAATCCGCATCCTGTTCAGTCGTGGAGGAGCAGGCACCCATATGAATAACAGCGTCAGTTTTAAAAGGATCATCCCCTTCCAGAATGAATTTAAAAAACTGATCCCGGTGAATGTAATCTTCGTAGCGAAGATTAACCAGATTCTTCCATTTCTCTGTTTTTGCAAGGTTATCAACGATAAGGATATCGTCGATTCCCATCTGATTCAGCTTCCAGACCATGGCACTGCCGATGAATCCAGCCCCGCCAGTCACGATATACATATATAAATTCTCCCGCTATTTTAAGCAGATACAACCATCTATTAAATCAATCACACAATACAAGTTGCCGGATGTTACTTATTTTTCAGACACTTTTCAACTACATTTAAGTAAAAAGGAAATATTTACAGACAAGCTTAAGTAAAATTTCCCTTTTAACATTAATTGAGCTTGAGATAATTATTTTTGTAAATACAACTCTAAACAGGAATAAAGAAATCATGTTATAAACAACAAAGGAAACACCTATTCGACGCACAACAATACAAACAAACTGCATTTTAATATTTTTATTACTCTTTTTTAAACTTGATTCATATTTTCTTCATGGTATATTTATTTATACATTTTTTTTATTATGATTTTCTCTAGACTTTATTTACAAACGCTGTTTAAATTTCAACACACACTGAGGCACAGGATCTTTTCAAAATTTAATAATAGGAACAGCCTATGAAATATTCAGTCAAAGAGATTCTTCACCTTGAAGTTTCCCCCGCCTTGGGATGCACCGAACCAGTCGCAATAGCTCTGGCGACTGCTGCTGCAGCATCTGTCATCCCTGCTGAACACCCGGAAAAAATTGAAGTATGGGTTGATCCTAACATCTATAAAAATGGGCTGGCGGTTATTATTCCCGGAACCGGGGGACTGAACGGTCTGGACACAGCAGCCACGCTGGGTGCACTTTACGGCGATCCAAAACTCGGACTTGAAGTCCTTGAACCTCTAGATGAAGTCTCAACTCAAAAGGCCTGCAAATTCAAAGAAACAAATCCCGTCAAAGTCAATCTGCTAGAAGACCGGCACGGCATTTACGTAAGGGCACTCCTCACATTCAAATCAGGTAATGTCGAGGCCATCATTGAAGGAGTCCACGACAACATTGTTTCCCTGACCCTTAATGGTAGGCCAGTTGAAGGGTCTTCACTGGTTAGAACCAAGCAGGCCCAGAAAGCCGACATGACCAAGCTTGAAAATTACATTAAATCCCTTTCGCTTACTGACCTTGTAGACATGATCGGAGATCTTGATGCAGACGACTTCGCTTTCTTAAGCGAAGGTATCACCTATAACATGCGCCTTGCCGAATACGGACTGAGACATGGCCCCGGACTGTCTGTAGGTGCAACGCTTGAAAAACTGGCCCGCATGAAAATTTTGAGCCGGGACATGATCCTAGCTGCACGAATTATAACTTCAGCTGCATCTGATGCCCGCATGGGTGGAATCAAACTGCCGGCCATGAGTTCCGGTGGGTCAGGAAACCACGGCCTTACCGCGATTCTGCCTATCCACGCAGTCAGCGAATACGTAGACTGTTCGGAAAAGATCATGCTTGAATCTATCGCGCTGAGCCATCTTGTCACAGCTTACGTAAAGGCTCAGACAGGCAGACTTTCTGCTGTCTGCGGCTGTTCTGTGGCTGCCGGGGCCGGTGCAACTGCAGGGATAACCTACCTTATGGGAGGAACCCCTTCGCAGATGGCCGGGGCTATCACCAATCTTACCGAAGATCTGGCTGGAATAATCTGTGACGGAGCCAAGTGCGGATGCGCCCTCAAACTTGCGACCGCTGCCGGAACTGCTGTTCAGGCTGCACTTTTTGCTATCCACGGTGTCAACGTGCATGCCACAGACGGTATCATCGGATCATCCCCAGAGCAGACAATGCAGAACATCGGCACTCTAAGCACACAGGGAATGATTGATACAGACAGGACCATCCTTAAAATCATGCTTGAAAAACATTTCGCTAGCACTGATAATTAAGTATTGGTCATAAAAATAACACAAAACTATTGATTTAGGTCTGCCAATACCGTAATTTTGGTAGAGTTAAAAATTTCACCTTTAACAGTTAACCCAACTTACCGGAGGACCCTCATAATGCTTAACAGAAAAGTTGTTTTAATCCTGACAGTTGCCTTAGCCACTCTCCTGGCCTTCGGCTCAATGGCCTTCGCAGAATCCAGAATCATCCTGAAACCCAAAGTTGATTCTTTTGCATATTTCGTGGACACCTCTCCGTCCATGGCTCAGGCATACGGATCCACCGGCAATCCTAAAATCATTGCCGCTCTCAATGCCCTTAAAAAGCTGAACAATGTTGTTCCTGAACTGGGTTATGATTCCGCTCTTTACGGAATGCCCCAGCTGGCAACCTACGCGCCCAAATCTGTTTTCAGCAGATCTTCCATGGCCAAAGGGCTCAGCAACGTACCCAGCGACCTGCCTTTCTTCCAGGCAACTCCGATGGGTGAAGGTTTCACCGACCTTGATGGTGTCCTCAAAACCTGGAACGGCAAGTTCGCGGTTATCTTTGTTTCCGACGGTTTGACCAACAGTGGCCGAAACCCCTCCCTCGTAGTCAATGACATGGCGAAAAAATACGGCGACCGTTTCTGCCTGCACGTAATCAGCGTTGCTGACACCCCGCGTGGTAAAGCGACCCTGAAACGCCTCGCAAGCATCACTCCCTGCGGTGTCTATGTTGAAGCAACTGCTCTTTCCAACAATGCAGTTCTCGAAAAGTTCGCACAGGATGTTTTCTACACCCAGGAAGAAGAACTCATCGTTGAAGTAATCGAAGAAGTTGTTATCACTCCGGTTGTTCCTGTTCAGGAAAAAATCGTTTTCCGTAACTTCAACTTCGGTTTCGATAAATACCAGATTACTGACGAAATGGTTCCTGCGCTGACCGAAGCAGCAGCAATGCTCGACGAATTCCCGAACCTTAAAGTTATGGTTGGCGGTCATACTGACTCCACCGGCCCTGAAGCATACAACCAGGGTCTCTCCGAACGCAGAGCCAAATCTGTTGCAGACTGGCTGGCTGCAAACGGTATTGCTCCTGAACGCCTGCAGGTGAAAGGCTACGGTGAAGTAAATCCCAAGTACGACAACACAACCAAAGAAGGCCGCAAGCTTAACCGTCGCGTTGAAATCGACGTAGAAGACTAAAAGCCTGTACAACATCAAAAAGGGCAGGAGGTCATTACTCCTGCCCTTTCTCAATTTGGAGTGACTGATGAAACCAGCCCGCAAGCTTATCACATCTTTTTTTATCTGCCTGCTGCTCTGCACAACTGCTTCTGCATCCCAGCCCGGAACACCTGAAGAACTGGAAGCATTCACAAATTTTGCTTTCGGCTGGGTGGTAAAACTCAACAAAAGCCACATTAAAGGCTTCGGCCGCATGGAAATAAAACTACAGAAAAACGGCAACTACCTTGCCCGCTACCACGCGATCTCACCCGACACCATCGCTTGCAAAGTAAAAAAAACCAGTGCCAAGAGCAAAGGAATGGTCGGATTGCTTAAGTACATCGAGACAATCTACGAAAGCACCGGAAAAACTCCTCAAGAAGCACGAGCTAATAGATTCAAGCCGGTCAAGAATATCCGTATCACAGAAATTTTCAGTAACTCCGGCAAAGGCTGGCGTTAATCTATTTATCCCTTTTGGGAGCCTCCCGGCGGACTTAAACCCTTTGGGAATGGATTTGTTCCACTGTCGTTATCTCTAAGACTCGCGGAAGACCGCTCGCCGAAGAGCTAATGCCAGAAACCCAAAACTTTTTATTAAGGCTTCGCCGCTTCGCACATAAAATTTTTAAAATATCCCCCACAATATTCATCATAATATTTTGGGGGATATTTTAATATCTGACGCAAAAGAAAGCATACAAAACTTACTCACACGCTTTTGAGAAAGAAGTGAGGAGTCCAGAGAAGAAGAACCGCCGGAGAAACAAAAACCCCCTCCTGCAAATGCAGAAGGGGGTTTTAATTCTTTATAAACCTATCTTACTTGAAACGTTCAACCAGCTGACTCAGTTTCTGGGCCATTCCAGCCACTTCCTGAATATTGGTGTTGGCGTTCTGAATACCTTCGGACAGCGCCTGTGACAGACTGTTGATCTCGGTCACGCTGTTGTTGATTTCATCACTGGTCGCAGTCTGCTGTTCTGCTGCAGTGGCGATAGCTCTTACCATGTCGGCGATGCTTTCGGATTCATTGACGATCTGATCAAGAACACCACCGGCTCCTTCAGCCATTTTCACGGAATTCTCTACCCTTCCTCGCACACCGCCCATTTCAGAAACAACCTGATCTGTAGACTGCTGGATAAGTGATATCGCGTTTTCAACTTCATTGGTTGCGCCCATGGTCTTTTCAGCCAACTTACGAACTTCATCAGCAACAACCGCAAAACCGCGACCAGCTTCGCCAGCACGGGCTGCTTCAATTGCCGCATTCAAAGCCAGCAGGTTTGTCTGGTCAGCAATATCATTAATTACAGACATGACTTGGCCGATATTAATGGCCCGATCCGAAAGATCAGCCAACATATCAGAAAGCTTTTCTGTGGTTTCCGTAACGATATGAATCTCGGAAACAGTATTGCTGACAACCTGCCCTCCGTCACGGGCCACAGAATTGGCTCTATCAGAAGCTTCTGCGGTTTCCCCCGTATTCTGGGCAACTTCAAGAACTGTGGCATTCATTTCTTCCATGGCGGTGGCAACCTGGCCAGTCTGCATGGCAGTGGTATCAACACCTGCAGTCAGTTCGTTCATCTGCATGGAAAGCTCAGTAGTATACGACAGCAGAGCCTTGGATACTTCAGTAACCTCGTTGGCTACTTCAAGCAGGGATTCCTGCTGCTGCTCAATATGCTTACGACTGGCTTCGTCTTCAGTCAGGTCAACCATCACTGCAATAGCACCGACAGTCTCTTCTTCTGCATTCAGCAGCGGACAAACCTGATAGCGCAGAGGGAATTCAACACCGTCTTCCCTGTTGAAACGCAATAGCCCTTCAGGACACTCACCTGAAGAAATAGCTTTCGCTGTCAAATCCTTACCATCGACCTCGAAAAAGCGTTTTACGGAAACACCAAGCAGATCGGATTCAGGTTTATTCAGGATTTCCCGCATGGGACCGTTAATGAAATCTATTTTATTATCGCCGTCGGTTACAAACATCGGAACGGTAATTCCGTTGAGAACACCACGGTTGTACACCAGCTGGTCCTTAATCTGGCGGGCCATTTCGCCGAGATGCTCACCGAGAGAGCCAAGCTCGTCACTGCAGTTCACAGCGAATTTTGCATCAAGATTACCCTGCGCAAAATCACTGGTAGCACCGGAAATCACCTGAATACGGTTGACAATAGACCTGCGCATAAAAAAGAGAAGTGCCGCCAGCAGGGCTATGAACCCACCGAGGGACAGGGCTGCACCTTTAAATTGAGACTCATGGAAAGCTGCAAATTGCGGTGACACATCCTGTACCATCACAAGTGTCCCCAGAACCGGCTGCCTTCTACCGTGACAGTGGTAACAGCCCTTCTCATTCTTAATTGTCTCAACCTCAACAAACACCTCTTTCCCGTTCATTTCAGAAAGAAGTCCGCTTTTAAGAGGATCTTTAAGACTGCGTTCAACGAGGGCCAGAATATCCTTGTCGCGCAGTTTTTCATTCACATCAGACCGGATATCACCCTTGTTGGTAGAGTAGGTAATATTACCCTTGAAGTTGGTCAGATAAATATCAACGTCGGAATATTTGTCGGAAACAGTAGCAAACTTTTCAGTGGTTGCCCGGTTGTCACCCTTGGCCATGGGCTCACGTATGGCCAGCTGCAGCATGTCCGCAGTCTTGTAGGCATTGCGTTCAATCTCTTCCATCATGGTATTGCGCTGCCAGAAAGAATTTGCCAGAAACAGCCCCACAAAAACCGTCGCAGTTAATAGAGAGGTGAGAACAAGAACCTTATTACCCAGGGAAGTCTTGATAAATTTCATAGTCCCCCCCTAGTGGGCTCCGCCGAAAATCAGCGGTTTGTAATTAAAGTTGTTTACTCTCTCCGCGTTATGGCAGACCTCGCACTCTTCAATGGTCATTTTACGCTTAATCAGTTCAGGATCACCGTCTTCCGCATGCAGGGAACCGGGACCGTGACAGACTTCACAGCCTGCGTCAGCCAGATGAGGTGTCTGCTCAAAAGAAACAAACCCACCAGGCTTACCGTATCCGGTAGCGTGGCAGGCAAAACATTCTTTCAACTCATCTGAATCCAAGTCAGAGGCCATAATCTTTACGCTCTTGCTTGAATGTGCTTTTTTTGAAAATTTCTTATAATTACTGTACTCAACCTCATGACACTCTTCACACGCCTCAGAGCCTACATAAACAGCCGAATCCGTAATTCCGTATCCGACCATAGAACAGCTATAGACTACAATGACCGCAACGAACACCCCTATGCGTACGGCAAAGTTCTTCCCACTCATGCTCACCCCGTTTTTGTTTGATCGTCTAGTTAAGACCATACCTCAAACACCACTTCCACAAACGAAGAAGGCTGACTGCTATTGACAGCAGTACCAAGCTTTTATTTTTAAACACTTTTTAATTACGCGCTTTTTATATAGATGTGAAGTGCAAATTAACATCCCCACAACAGCTTTGTCACAAAAATGAATCACTGGAATTCTATACTGAAAACCCTAAAAAAATGTACCAGAATTACTCAAGCGCATACTTTTCATACGCATCAACCGGCATCTCTCCAGCAAATTTGCAATTCACAAAACTATTACCTTATCGTTTATCTAGTAAACACCTTAATATCATGGAACTTATTTTCATGAATTATTTTTACTACAATATATTTTAAAAGTCTCACACAAAAGAAACCGTATTAAAAGGCGTTATTACTACTTGCAGTATCTATAGAAGTTCTGGCAGAATACGCGATCTTAAGAATCCATACTCTGTCAATAATCTTTAAGCCAATCTACGGAAACTAAAGGTCTGCTCCACCGGATCTTTAAAGCGGAAGGCGGCTACTCATTTATGGGAATAGTTAACATTACCAAGACTTACGATGCCGATTTTGTAAAGCAGGTAGAAAAAGAAAGCGGACAAAACATGTCCCTTTGCTACCAGTGCGGTAACTGTACCGCCGGGTGTCCGTACTCATTTGCGTACGACATCCCTGTAAGCAGAATCATGCGTCTGGTTCAGGCAGGGCAAAAGGAAACTGTGCTCAAGTGCAAATCCCTCTGGCTTTGTGCAACCTGTGAATCCTGCACCACAAGGTGCCCCAACAACATCGACGTGGCCCACATCATGGATGTGCTGCGCCATATGGCCCGCAGGGAAGGCTACGCTCCCGTTCCTACGGTCAAGAAATTCTGGGACAGCTTCCTCGATTCCGTTGAAAATAACGGAAGAGTATTCGAAGTAGGTCTGCTTGCGGCTTATGTTGCCAAAACAGGCAGATTCTGGACCGATCTTGATCTGGGACCGAAAGTGCTGCCCAAGGGCAAGATGCATTTCAAACCCCACGAAATACAGGGCAAGGATGAAATCAAAAAAATCTTCCAAAGATTCGAAGAGGAGTCCCGCAAATGAGTGATTCCTTAACATATGCATACTACCCTGGATGCTCCGGCGCCGGAACATCCATGGAATACGACATGTCCACCCGGGCGGTCTGTCAGAAGCTGGGGATCAATCTTAATGATATCCCCGACTGGAGCTGCTGCGGATCCACCCCGGCCCATACCGTGGACCATACCCTTTCAAGCGCACTCTCCGCCCGCAACCTGCAGCTGGTGGAAAAGATGAATCTGGACACAGCGATCACTCCCTGTCCCAGCTGCCTGACCAACCTCAAAACCGCAGAACATCGTATGGAAAAAGATGAAATGCGCGAGAAGGTCAACAAACTGCTGGAGAATCCCTACAACGGTGGAGTTGCAACCAAGTCCGTACTTCAGATCCTCGTTGAAGACCTCGGTCTCAAGGCTCTGAAAGAAAGCACTGAGA
This sequence comes from Maridesulfovibrio spiralis (SeqCode), assembly GCF_048571135.1. Taxonomy (NCBI): domain Bacteria; kingdom Pseudomonadati; phylum Thermodesulfobacteriota; class Desulfovibrionia; order Desulfovibrionales; family Desulfovibrionaceae; genus Maridesulfovibrio; species Maridesulfovibrio spiralis (SeqCode). The sequence continues at coordinate 967,397 of NZ_CP182344.1, forward strand.
AACCGCTGAAGGGCCTCAAAGTTGCCGCCTACTATGGCTGCATCATGAACCGTCCTCCCGAAGTCATGAACTTCGATGATCCCGAACATCCTATGGCTATGGACAATATCATGAAAGCCATGGGTGCTACCGTACTTCCCTTCCCCTTGAAGGTTGAATGCTGCGGTGCTTCCTTCGGTATCCCCCGCAAAGACGTGGTCATGAGACTGTCCGGTAAGCTGCTTGAAGCTGCGGATGATATCGGCGTGGATGCGCTGGTCACTGCCTGTCCCCTGTGCCAGATGAACCTTGACCTGCGTCAATCACAGGTCAATTCTGCCACAAACGCCAAGCACAACCTGCCCATTTTCTACTACACCCAGCTCATGGGCATCGCCCTTGGCATGAGTGAAAAAGAACTGGGAATGGACAAGCTCTGTGTGAGCCCCCGCAACGCACTCAATGCCATCAGCAAAGAAGAGAAAAAATAGCGGAAACCCTGCTAAGGAGAAGACTTAAATGAAAATAGGAGTCTTTGTCTGCCATTGCGGGACAAACATCGAAGGTACCGTGGATACCGCTGCCGTTGCTGCAGCCGCACGGGAATTCCCCGGTGTTGTTTTCGCAACAGATACAATGTACGCCTGCTCCGAACCCGGACAGGATGAGATAATAGAAGCAATCAAGGAACACAAACTCGACGGCGTAGTCGTTGCATCCTGCACACCCAGAATGCACGAGCCAACCTTTCGCAAAACGCTGGAAAGAGCTGGCCTGAACCGCTACCTGTTCGAGATGGCCAACATCAGGGAACACGTTTCCTGGATCGGCCGCGACCGTGAAGCCAACACCAACAAATCTGTTGATCTTGTTCGTATGGCTGCTGCAAAGCTGCTCAACAACAAACCCCTTAATGCCAAATTCTTTGACATGAACAAAAGGGTTATGATTGTTGGTGGCGGTGTTGCCGGTATTCAGGCAGCACTGGACTGCGCCGACGGCGGTCTTGATGTCATCCTTGTTGAAAAAACATCCTCCATCGGTGGTAAGATGGCCAAGCTGGATAAAACATTCCCCACAGTGGACTGCTCCAGTTGTATCCTCGGCCCCCGCATGGTTGACGTTGCCCAGCATCCCAACATCACTCTCTACGCATGTGCAGAAATTGAAGAAGTAAACGGTTATGTGGGTAACTTCTCCGTCAAGGTTAAAAGAAAAGCCACTTATGTTGACTGGGACAAATGCACCGGTTGCGGTATCTGCATGGAAAAATGCCCCAGCAAAAAGGCTGACAACCCCTTTGACGAAGAACTGGGTAAAACCACTGCGATCAACATCCCCTTTCCTCAGGCTATCCCCAAGAAAGCGGTCATTGATCCCAACTTCTGCATCAAAATCAAACGCGATAAATGCGGCGTCTGCGCCAAGGTCTGCCCCTCTGAAGCCATCGTTTACGATCAGGTTGACGAGTTCGTAGTCGAAGAAGTGGGTGCTGTTGTTGCAGCTACCGGTTTCGACCTCGTGGACTGGACTGTTTACGGCGAATACGGCGGCGGTGAATACCCCGACGTAATCACCTCCCTGCAGTACGAGCGCATGCTCTCCGCTTCCGGCCCCACCGAAGGACACATCAAACGTCCTTCCGACGGCAAGGAACCCAAGAACGTGGTCTTTATCCAGTGCGTAGGCTCCCGTGACAAATCCATCGGACGCCCCTACTGCTCCGGTTTCTGCTGCATGTACACTGCAAAGCAGGCCATCCTGACCAAAGACCACTGCCCGGATTCACAGTCCTACGTATTCTACATGGACATCCGTTCCCCGGGTAAGATGTTCGACGAATTCACCCGCCGGGCGCAGGAAGAATACGAAGCAAGGTACATTCGTGGACGCGTATCCATGATCTACCCCAAAGGCGACAAACTTGTTGTCCGCGGTGCTGATACCCTCATGGGCGAACAGGTTGAAGTCGATGCGGACCTCGTTGTCCTCGCAGTCGGCGCAGAATCCGCTGTAGGCGCTTCCGACCTCGCCAAGAAACTGCGCATCTCCTACGATGCATACGGTTTCTTCATGGAAGGACACCCCAAACTGAAGCCTGTTGAAACCAACACTGCCGGTGTTTTCCTCGCAGGTTCATGTCAGGGTCCCAAAGACATTCCTTCCTCTGTTGCACAGGGTAGTGCGGCAGCGGCAAAGGTTCTGGCCATGTTCTCCAAGGACCAGCTGGAAAGTGACCCCGCAGTTTCCGTTGTTGATATCAAACGCTGCATCGGTTGCGGCAAATGCATCAGCACCTGTCCCTTCGGAGCGATTAAAGAAATCGACTTCCGCGGCCAGCCCAAAGCCGATGTAATTGAAACCATATGTCAGGGCTGCGGTATCTGCACATCCACCTGTCCGCAGGGTGCAATCCAGCTCCAGCACTTCACTGACAACCAGATTCTTGCGGAGGTTAACGCAGTATGCCGGTTCTAGAAGGTAAAGAACTCAGAATCGTCGGTTTTCTCTGCAACTGGTGCTCCTACGGCGGCGCGGATACCGCAGGCGTAGGCAGGTTCACCCAGCCGACCGATCTGAGAATCATCAAGGTTCCCTGTTCAGGAAGAATTGATCCTCTGTTTATTGTGAAGACACTCATGTCCGGCGCGGACGGAGTGCTCGTGTCCGGTTGCCACCCCAACGACTGCCACTACGCAGAAGGCAACTTCTATGCACGCCGCAGGTTGGAAATGCTCAAAAGGTTCATCTCCATGCTGGGAATCGAGCCTGAGCGTTTCGACTACACCTGGGTTTCTGCATCAGAAGGCCAGCGCTGGCAGGAAGTTGTGACCAAGTTCACCGAACAGATTCACAAACTCGGCCCGGCCCGCAAGATCGAGGGCCCCGAAGCCGAGGCGACACTCAAATTGATGGAAGAATCCCTCTAGGCAGGGCGATTCCACCCAAGGAGAAACAGAGTGAAAAATCTGGAAGATCTTAAAAAACAAATTAAGGATGCCCTGCCTGAGCTGGATGTGGTCATCGGTTGGTCGGACAGCTTCGACCCGCTGCATGCCACCCCGCACTTCATACGCAGGGAAGAAGATATAGATAAATTGAAAGTGGACGCGCTCTGCGTTCACAACCTCGCTACCTACCTACCTTCCTTGAAAGGCAAAAAGGTCGGTATCGTGGTTAAAGGCTGCGACAGCCGTTCCGTTGTTGAACTGCTGCAGGAAAACCTCATCAAACGCGAAGACGTAACCATCTTCGGTTTCGGCTGCAACGGTGTTGTAGACCAGACCAAGATCCGCCGCGCGGTTGGTGAGGTAGGCATGGTTGAAGCCTGCGAAGTGACCGACTCCGAAGTCATGCTCACTGTTGCAGGCAAAGAGCACAAACTGCCTATGGCTGATGTCATCGCGGAAAAGTGCGAAACCTGCCGCTATCCCAACGCAGTCCTCTCCGACGAATTTGTCGGTGAAGAAGTCAAAGCTACCGCTTCCTTTGAAGACGGCTACAAAGACCTTGAAGAATTCGAAGCCAAGTCCACCGAAGAGAAATTCGCTTTCTGGCTGGGCGAAATGGACCGCTGCATCCGCTGTTACGCCTGCCGCAACGCATGCCCCATGTGTGTATGCCGCGATCACTGCGTAGCCCAGAGCCGCGATCCTCACTGGCTGAGCCAGGAAGACCACGTCCGCGACAAGTGGATGTTTCAGGTCATCCATGCCTACCACCTTACCGGCCGTTGCACCGAATGCGGTGAATGCCAGCGCGCCTGTCCGGTAGACATCCCCATCCTGCTCTTCAAGAAGAAGTTCAACAAGGAAATCAAGGAAGTCTTCAACTACGAAGCCGGACTTGATCCTGAGGCAACTCCTCCGCTTCAGACCTTCAAAATTGATGAACCGACAATCAAGGAGAAGGAGTGGTAGCCATGGCAAAATTCATCAAATCCGACAAAGTTTCGGCATGGCTGGAAGAACTGGGCCAGAAACACGAAGTACTCGCTCCCCGCAGCGAGGGCGACTCCATCGTATTCAAGCCCTACGATGCCAAGAAAGGTTTCAACATCGAGCGAGAAGCAACCGCGCCTCCCAAGAAGGCCTGCTTCCCCCAGAGTGAAACACTGGTTGAATTCAGCCACATCAAAGATCTTGAGAATCCCGAGAAAGTAGCCCTTGATATCAAGGAAACCCTTCCTGAATCATCTTGGGTCGTTTTCGGCAGCCGTCCCTGTGACGCCCGCGGATTCACCATGTTCGACCGTGTTTACCTGAACGGCAAACACGTGGACGTATATTACAAAGCCCGCAGGGAAAACACCTTCTTCATCACTCTCGCGTGTGAAAAAGGCGAAACAACCTGTTTCTGTAACTGGGTTGGTTCCGGCCCGTCCGACCCTGCCGGGTCAGACGTGCTCATGGTTCCCGTGGACGGAGGCTACTTCCTCGAAGCAGTCAGCGACCGCGGCGAAGCCCTGCTTTCCAGCTCCATGCTGGAAGACGGCGGTTCCAAACAGGCTGATGCCGACAAGTTCCGTGCAGACGCCGACCAGTCCATGGGCGAAGCAAAAGACCTTTCCAAGGCTCCTGAAAAGCTTCTCGAAGCTTTCGACGACATGGGCTTCTGGGAAGAACAGTCTGCAAAATGCCTCAGCTGCGGCGCATGCACCTATCTCTGTCCCACCTGCTACTGCTTCAACATCACCGACGAATCCGATGGAGTCAAAGGTGAGCGCATCAGAAGCTGGGACAACTGCATGTCCAACACATTCACCCTTGAGGCCAGCGGACACAACCCCCGCCCCACCAAGGCCCACCGCCTGAAAAACAGGGTCGGTCACAAGTTCAGCTACTACCCTGACCTGCATGACGGAGTTATATCCTGCTGCGGTTGCGGTCGCTGTATCAAGAGCTGCCCCGTGGGTGTGGACATCCGTGAAATCGTCCTGAACGCTATTGCATACGAAGCAAAGGAGAAGGCAGATGGTTAGCAATCCTTACCTTCCTGCAATGGCCACCATTCAGGAGGTCATTCAGGAAACTCCCAATATCATGACCTTTCGGGTGACCTTGAACGACCCGAAGATCAAAGAGAGCTTCACCTTTGAACCCGGTCAGGTCGGACAGCTGTCCGCCTTCGGCATCGGTGAATCCACTTTCGTAATCAACTCTTCCCCCACCCGCATGGATTACCTGCAGTTCAGTGTAATGCGCACCGGGGAAGTTACTGAAAAACTGCACACCCTTAGTGCAGGCGACCAGATCGGCGTGCGCGCACCTCTGGGCAACTACTTCCCCTACGAAGACATGAAAGGTAAAGATATCGTCTTCGTAGGTGGTGGTATCGGTATGGCCCCCCTGCGCACCCTGCTCTACTACATGCTGGATAACCGCAAGGACTACGGCAAGATCACTCTGCTCTACGGTGCTAGATCTCCTGTGGACATGGCTTACCAGTACGAGCTGCCCGAATGGCTGGAACGCGACGACCTCGACACCCATCTGACCATTGATGCGGAATACGAAGGCTGGGAGCACAACGTGGGTCTGATTCCCAACGTGCTGCTGGACATCGCACCCAAGCCGGAAAACACCGTAGCAATCACCTGCGGTCCGCCGATCATGATCAAATTCACCGTGCAGGCTCTCGCCAAGCTCGGTTTCAAGGATGAGCAGATTGTGACCACCCTTGAAAAACGCATGAAATGCGGCGTCGGCATCTGCGGCCGCTGCAACATCGGCACCAGCTACGTATGTCAGGACGGTCCCGTCTACACATACGACCAGCTCAAAAAGCTGCCGAACGAAATGTAATTAGACCTGTCCCCCGGGACTGGAATAAGGACACAAAAAAGCCCCCGCTTCCGGTTGGAAGCGGGGGCTATTTTTTAGCAGCTTTACATGCTGACCTTTTTTCTATTAAACTAAAATTATGAACATACTTCTGGTAGACGACGAAAAAATCAATACACTTTCCGCTTCCCGCCTGCTTGAAAAAAACGGATTCACAGTTACCGTAGCAACCAATGGACGGGAAGCACTGGACAAGCTGCATGAAGACGATTTCGATTGCATCCTGATGGATATCCAAATGCCGGAAATGGATGGATTTGAAGCTATTTCGAGAATCCGGGATGATTTCATTTTCGGTGAAAAATCCCAGACTCCAATCATAGCCATGACCGGGCACTGCTACGAAGATGCCTTCGAGCAATTCAGACAGGCAGGGGTAAAATACTACATCTGCAAGCCTTTTGATTTCAACACTATGCTGGATACCATCAAAGAAGCAACCAGTCAGGGTGCTATGGAAGCAAGCTAAATAAACTGCGCTGCAACATAGCCCGAAGACCATGCCCACTGTAGATTGTATCCGCCCAGCCATCCGGTAACATCAAGAACCTCGCCTATGAAATAAAGCCCGGGAACTTTCTTGGCTTCCATTGTCTTGGATGAGATTTCGGCAGTATCAACACCGCCCGCTGCGACCTCAGCCTTGGCGAACCCTTCGGTTCCCTGCGGCTTGACCACCCACGCGTGAATGCGCTCGGCAAGGGCAAGCTGCCGCTTCTTGGTCAACTGGCTGACCGGAGTATCTGCGTCCTGCCCTTCAAGCAGCAGCCCGACCATCTTGCGGGTAAAGTAACGGCTCAAAAAATTATGCAGGGCCACATTCTCGGCCCGATTCTGTTCAAGTAAATCTGAAATATTATGCTCAGGCAGCAGATTAATGGTCAACGCTGAACCGCGCCGCCAGTAGTTGGATATCTGGAGCACCGCCGGACCGGAAATACCTTTATGGGTAAAAAGCATATCGCCCGCGAAAGTGCGTTTCTCGCAACTGATTTCCACAGGCAGAGCATTTCCGCTCAGCTCCTTGCAGAACTTGCCGTCCCGTCCGCCGATGGTAAACGGAACCAGCGAAGGGCGCGCCGGAAACACATTCAATCCGTACTGCTCCGCAAGCTTGTAACCGAAAGCCGAAGCCCCCACCTGCGGCCATGCCGGGGAACCCAGCGCCACAACCAGAGACTCAGCTTCAAAGACCTGCGTTCCGCTGCGCACCACAAAAGGCCCTTCACCGCTCACTTCCTCAATCTGGCGGTCCATCAGAGTTTCCACGCCCGCCCTGTGGCATTTGGAAACCAGCAGCCCGGCAATCTGTCCGGCCCCTTCAAGAGTGAAGAGCTGACCATCCTCACGCTCTTCATATTCAATCCCGGCCTCGGCAACAAAGGATATAAAATCCCACTGATTATGCCGCGCCAGAGCGGACTTAACAAAATGGGGGTTCGCAGAAATATAGTTATCCGCCGCCATATCCATATTGGTAAAGTTACACTTCCCGCCCCCGGCAACACGGATCTTACGCCCCGCCTTACCGGAATGGTCCAGCACCAGCACCTTGCGCCCGCGCGCAGCAGCATGCATGGCACAATAAAGCCCGGAAGCGCCCGCCCCGAGGATAATCACATCATATTTAGAAGAGGTATTGCTCATGTGGGAGGTTGTAGGCTGGATTCGGGGTTGGGTAAAGAATTAAAAGCGGTCTTTCATTGTGCGCGGAGTATCTACTTTTCTATTCCGCTTACTGGACGGGATATGGTTGATCCTGTAAAAGAGCAGAGCTGTAATTTACAAATTATATTTGATTAAGAACTTCGTTCAGTTGGAGTGAATATATGAGTCGGGGAAATGGATTAATGCGCTTTATTTCTATGATGCTGCTTGCCCTTGTTTTGGTGATCGGGGTTTGTGGGGGTGTGGGGGCTGCGGCTGAACCGCAAGACACCGCCGTCCAAATTCAGAAATTGCAGAATGATCTTTTCAAGCTTGAAACTGAAATGCGTAAGAATGCTGCTGTTCAAGAAATGAAAATTGAGAATAGTAATGATCGGTTGGTGGAGGTTAAGGACTGGGTAACCAATAGAGAAAATGTATCTACTTATTGGTATTACGCCCTTATGTTCTGTTCCGGCATTATGGGAATATACATGGCGGGTGTTGCTGTCTGGTTTACTATTAATAACAGGCAAAACCGTGCTGAATTAAAAGCTGAGACAAAAGAAGCAAAAGAATCATTCGAAAAAGAAATCAAAGAGACTCTTAATGAGATCAAGGGTAATGCTGAACACCAAAAAGAAACAATAGAAAAAGACAAAAAAGAATTCGAAGAAAAGCTAAACAAACTTTTTGATGAAAAGAAAAATGAAATTAATATCTTGAAAGAAGAATGCCAAGATCTGAAGGAAGAATGTGGAAAACTAAAAGACAGATGTAAATTTAACGCAGACCAATCAGATGAAATTCTTGAAGAGCATCAAGAGAAAGTTAGAAATATCAAATATGATAACAAGATTGAGGACATGGACGATGAGACAAAAGAAGCTGTCGAAGATGTTGCCTCTAGTAAATCTGAAGAATTTTTCACTAGCCTTAAGGCAAGGGCTTTAAAGCACGAGATGAATGAGCAATGGGATAAAGCACTACGTATATGGCAGACAATAGAGCAAGAATTTCCTGACCATGGTGAAACTAACTTCAAAATTGGTAACTTGTACCAACAAATGTACAAGCAGGAATCAGACCCAAAAGTTAAATCCGAATACTTTGAGAAAAGCTCTCACCACTACCGAGAAGCTACAATTGAAGACCCAAAAGACACTGCGGCGTGGAACAACTGGGCACTTCTTTTAGCAGATAGGGCAAAACAAGCTAACGGTGAAGAAAAATTAAAACTATGGAATGAAGCGGCAGATAAATATAAAAAAGCTACGGACATTAACCCTAAATTATCTGCGGCATGGTACAACTGGGCACTTCTTTTAGCAGATAGGGCAAAACAAGCTAACGGTGAAGAAAAATTAAAACTATGGAATGAAGCCGAAGACAAATACAAAAAAACTACGGACATTAGTCAAGATGACTTTAACACTTGGAACAACTGGGCAGTTCTTTTAACAGAGAAGGCAAAGCAAGCTAACGAGGAAGATAGATTAAAGCTCTGGGATAGAGCTGAAGATAAATTCAATAAAGCTACGGATATTAACCCAGAAGACTTTAAGGCATGGAACAACTGGGCACTTCTGTTAGCTGATAGGGCAAAGCAAGCTAATGGAGAAGAAAAAATAACACTATGGAATAATGCGGAAGACAAATATAAAAAAGCCACCGACATTAAACCAGAATTATATGGGGTATGGTACAACTGGGCAATATTATTAGCATCCAAAGCGACAGTAGATCCTCAAAACATTGACAACAATTTGCTTGAACAAGCGAAAGAAAAAGCACTTCGTGCTGAAGAAATTTTAGAAGGCAAAGGAGCATATAACCTCGCCTGCATAGCCTCACTTCAATCTCAATTCGAAGATTGCAAAAAGTGGCTTTTAGCTAGGAAGAATAGTGAGCTAGGATTTCCCCCCTGCAACCACCTAAGATCCGACACAGACTTCGATAACATCCGCAACCACCCAGACTACAAAGACTGGTTCAACGACTTCGTAGAACAACTCTGCAAAGAAGAACAAGACAAGCCTGACGCAACAGACTCAGAATAAAAAATAGGCGAAGAGCAAAAGCTCTTCGCCTATTTCAGTTTCAAGTTAAAAAATCTTTATGGTGCTTCTTCGCCTTTATCAGTCCCCCAAGAATCCAACCATTCAAAAACCCTGTCGCCCTCAACAAAGTTCCCGGCTTCTATGCTTTTAAGGGCTGCCACGGTCTGCTGATTGATCAACTCATCGGTGCGTGCCTGAATCTTTTCCTGCCGCTCCTTTGGCATCTCATTTACGATATCTTTAAGACTTTTTGCCATCCCCTACTCCGCAGACCGCCCATAAACATCCTCAAACCTCTGGATATCATCCTCACCGAGATAACTACCGGTCTGGACCTCGATCAACTCAAGGTCAATCTTGCCGGGATTCTCCAAGCGGTGCATGGTTCCCAAGGGGATGTATGTGGACTGATCCTCGCGCAGAAGGACTTCCTCATCTCCGACCCGCACTTTGGCGGTTCCTTTGACAACTACCCAGTGCTCGGCGCGGTGATGGTGCTTTTGCAGGGAGAGAACTCCCCCCGGCTTGACGATTATCCGCTTGACCTGAAAGCGGTCCCCGGTATCCACGGATTCGTATGATCCCCAAGGGCGGTAGACCCGGCGGTGATGCTCGGCTTCTTCGCGTCCCTGCTCTTTGAGCTTGTTCACCAGCCCTGAAACTTCCTGCCCGTGTTCGCGTCCGGCAACCAGTACCGCATCCGTAGTTTCAACCACGATGACATCATCAACACCGACCACTCCGAGCAAGCGGCTGGACGAATGCAGAAAACTGTTACCGACATTCTTTGCCAGCACATCTCCAGTAATAACGTTCCCGGCGGAATCGGACTCCCTTTCATTCATCAGGGAATCCCATGAACCGATGTCGGACCAGCCGCCGTCAAACGGGACCACGCTGAGATTATCGACCTTTTCAATCACCGCATAGTCCACTGATTCTGCGGGGCTGGACATGAAGCTTTCTTCATCAAGGCGCACAAAATCCAGATCAACACGCGCCTTTTCCACCGCAGCCTGACAGGAAGAATAAATCTCAGGTTCCAGCTCTTGCAGATGTTCCAGAAATACGTCCGGGCTGAACAGAAAAATCCCGGCATTCCATAAATATTCCCCGGATCGCAGATATGATTTTGCGGTTTCAAGATCAGGTTTTTCAACAAATGCCTGAACTAACTGCGGAACCATCGGTTCGAACTCTCCGCTGGTGCGTATATAGCCGTACCCGATTTCCGGGCGATCCGGGACAATGCCGAACAGGACAAGATCACCGCTGCGGGCAGACTGCACTGCGGCACTGATGGCTGAATTGAATTTTTCCAGATTATGGATGGCATGATCCGAAGGCATAACCAGCATTAACGCATCCGGGTCTTTCTCACGCACATGAAAGGCTGCGGCAGCAATGGCTGGGGCGGAATTACGGCCCTGCGGTTCCAGAAAGATCGCTTCCGGCTTGATCCCGGCAGAGCGCAGCTCCTCGGCAACCATGAAACGGTAGCTTTCATTGCAGACCACAATAGGCGCGCCGGAATCATCAAGCGCGCAACCGCGTTCCACGGTATTGCGCAGCAGTGAGTGATCCCCGGTGAGATTTAAAAGCTGCTTGGGGTGGTTCTTGCGTGAAAGAGGCCAGAGTCTGGTTCCGCTGCCGCCGGAAAGGATAACCGGTACAATCATATCTTTAACCTGCCAGAAAATATGTTCAGGACAAAATTCCAGTATTTATTCAGCGGTTAAAATACACGCATCATGGATTCAGCGCAAACAAAAGGGTTAAACAAAACCTTGCCTTAGACTGCCGATTAAAGATATCCAAATTTCCTGATCACCCTTAACTTTTCACCCGGATAGCCATATGCCCGTAACTTCTTCAGTCAAATCCATCGCAATCCTTCTTTCCAGCAATTTGAGTATTAAACGGCTGCTCCCTTTTGCAAAAGAGGCACATACCAGAGGGCATAAGGTTCTGTTTCTGAACATGGTGCAGGAAAATGAAGAAGAGTTGCGTAAATACGGTGAAGTCGAAACACTCAGGTCAGTGGATCTGAGGCATCGGCAGGATATTGATGTTCTTTTCACGGTGGACAGCTGTGTGAATAAACCGCAGGGCAGCAAGGTCGTTTCAGTACCGCACTTCCATTCCGACATCAGCCCGGACAATACGGATGCTGAAAACTACTATGCCTACATGAGCCAGTTGGCGGGTTCCGATTACCTGATTTTAGGACATAAGAACCTGCATAAATTCAAGGGCGAGGATTTTGAATACTCCTTAAGCCTGATCCCGGAAGAGTTACATCTCCCGGAAACCAGTTCGAACATAATCCCTGCCGGATACCCGTCGCTGGATGTCCTCGCGGAACAGATCAATAAACATCAGGTGAAGCAGGACTGCATTCTCTACGCTAGCACATACGACTACGCGCAGACACGGCATGAATACCAGACACAAATCGACATTCTCGAAACACTGGCCCACAAATTTCCCGATAAGGAAATCATTTTCCGCCCCCTTCCAGCTGCGCTTGCCCGTCATGACGGGGCTGCAATTTATGAACAGGTAACCTCCAAGAATATCAGCCTCGATATTTCAAACAGCAATATTGAACAATACGCCAGGGCAGCGTTGCTGATTACAGATACCTCCACAACAGCAGACACGTTTAGCTACGCGACCCTGCGTCCTCATATCCAGTGCCAGATGCACGGATTCCGGAAAGAATTAAGAAGTAAAACAGCAGGTTGGATTGTCCATTCACAGGAACAACTTGAGCAGGTGCTGAATTCCATCAATCTGGAACCCGGATTTTACGCTGAAGAAATACTTAGACAACGCGACGGACAATTCTGTTCCGTGCAGGAAACAGCCGCGAATATTATTGACCACATTGAATGCATCTGCACCGGAAAGCCCCGCAAAGGCTGGCTAAATGTCCAAAGAAAGATTGATCCCAACCTAAAGGATTTAACAGACGCAGAGTTCCTGAAAACAATTGAAGAAACTCCGGCCGGGGCCAGAAAATCCTACTTTATCTCCTGCGCCGGATTCTATTCCACTTTTTCCGAACGCCCGCGTTCATACATGGACCTGTTTAACTGGTTTCGATCCCACCAGTCCCTGAGCAGGGTCAATGCCCACAATCTGACCTGCTTTTTCATTAAAAACGGGACGATAAGGATTGTCGACCATACCGATCTTCACAATATGAATGCAGAACAGGCGACTGTTCCTTTTTATCTAAATTGCAGCCATAACGTGACCACCGAAGATTTCACTTTAAACACCGATTTCATGCGCAGATCTTTTGCAGGCTACACCGGGGCAGGAGCAGAAGAAAAAGGTAATTACCATGCACTCAAAGATATTATAGCCGGTCATGACCGGGCCTACATAGCCATCGGCAGCGACGAAATGTATTCAAGAATGGCAACAGCATTCGACTTGTACTACCATGCCCGCCTTAAAGGGCTGGAAATAGTCTCACCAGAAGTGCTGCATTACACTGCCGTGAAAGTTACCGGAGAAAACACGGTCAAGCGGATGCTCGCATGGGAATGCCGCAAGGGAAGGGAGTCAGGCAGTTTCGGGCCGTTCATGATCTGGGGCAGCTCCGGCTATTACCAACAGCTCAAAAAGAATAATGAACTACCTGACATGAAAGACTGCCTTGGCTTCATCGACAGCAATACAGCGTCTCAGGGCAGCAAGGTGGATGGACTTTCGGTCTATGCTCTGCCGGATGCATTACGCATCACCGATGAACCGTTTGCCGTAATTATTGCCGCCTCCTACATTTACCATGAAGAGATTCTTGCAGCACTCAAAGAGGGATTAAGCAGGAAAGACACATAATCAGCACTTGCCCATCCCCGCAAAGACGGGTATTGAGGGGCCGCAACACGTGATATTATCTTTATAGATAAGCAAAACGAAAATTTTACCTTTCACGGCACATCATCCCGGATAATTTTACTTTTTCATGCGATTTTCATTGTATGTGCGGGACTTTTGCGGCGTGGAAAGGAATTTATATTTTTTGAGGAGATTTTTATTATGGCTCTCAGTATCGGTATCGTGGGACTGCCCAACGTCGGTAAATCCACCCTTTTCAATGCCCTGACCAAGGCCCAGAATGCGGAAAGCGCGAACTACGCTTTCTGTACCATCGAACCCAACAAGGCTGTCGTTCCCGTACCGGACGAGCGCATCGACAAGCTGGCCGAGCTGGTTAATCCCCAGCGCGTACAGCAGTCCACTGTTGACTTCATCGATATCGCGGGTCTCGTAGAAGGCGCGAGCAAGGGTGAAGGTCTCGGTAACAAGTTCCTCGGCAACATCCGCGAGACACAGGCGATCCTCCACGTTGTGCGCTGCTTTGACAACGACGACGTTATCCACGTTGCCAACTCCGTTGATCCCATGCGCGACATCGACGTAATCGAAACCGAACTGATCCTCGCCGACGTACAGGCTCTCGACACCCGCGTCGAAGGCATGAAGAAAAAGATCAAGGGCGACAAGACCCTCGGTCCCAAGATTGCCGAAGCTGAAAAACTGCTTGAGCACCTCAACGAAGGCAACCCCGTCAGCACATACGGCGATCTGGACACCGACAACATGGCTGAGATGCTGCGCGACCTGCGCCTCATCACCGCAAAGAACGTGATCTACTGCGCCAACGTTGACGAAGAAGGTCTCACCGAAGACAACGACTACGTTAAAAAAGTACGCGCACTGGCAGAAGAACGCGGTGCTGAGTTCGTAAAGATTTCCGCTAAGATGGAAGAAGAACTGGTCGGCCTTGATGAAGAGGAATACAACGAATTTCTCGAGTCCTACGGTGTAACCGAGTCCGGTCTGGCTAAAATCATCCGCACCGGTTTCCACACCCTCGGCATGATCAGCTACTTCACCGCCGGTGTTAAAGAAGTCCGCGCATGGACAATCCATGACGGCGACAAAGCACCCCGCGCAGCAGCAGCCATCCATACCGACTTCGAACGCGGTTTCATCCGCGCTGAAGTTATCGGTTATGACGACTACGTTAAGCACAAATCAGAAGCAGCCTGCCGCGCAGCCGGCGTGCTCCGCTCCGAAGGTAAGGAATACATCGTTAAAGACGGCGATGTTATCCATTTCCTGTTTAATGTTTAGATTGCCTCCGGAGGCCCTTCGGGGAGCCTCCCGGCGGGCGCCTTCAGCGGGACCAAAGAAACTTTTTGAAAAAAGTTTCTCTGGACTCTTCAAAAACTTTTAGTAAGGCTTCGCCGCTGCGGATTTCAAATCTGGATCAAATTTATCCCGCAATATATTGAATGATATTGCGGGATTTTTCTTACCTTTTCTTCAAAACAATCACCCCGATCACAATCAGGAAACAGCCTGCCCATTGTTCAATACTCATGTATTCGCCAAGAACCGGGATCGCTACCAGCGCGGTCATCATGGGTTCCACGGTCAGCAGAATGTTGACCACAGAGGGCGAAAGATGGTTGAAGCTGGCGGTAATCAATGTCCAACCGGTCATGGATGGGCCGAGCGCGAGAGTCAGGATACAGGCCCAGCCTTTCCAGTCCACACCGGGCATGAGCAGGCCTGCCGGATTCGGAGCTGTTCCGGGTATTACGCCTTGTGCCCCAAGATTAAGCACCAGCATGTAGACAGCAGCGATGCCGAAGACGTGCATCATTGTGCTGTATGAATTGATACCCCGCCTGGCGCACTCCCGCCCCAAAAGCGCGTACATCGAAAAAAACACACTGGAAAGCAGCCCCAGAAACATGCCCATTGGGGTCAGCGAAAAGTCGGACATTCCCTGAATTCCGCAGACAAGGGCGCATCCGAAAAGGCAGAAAAAAATTGAAGGCAGGATGCGCAGGGTCGGCCTTTCCCCGCCAAGCCACCATTGCGCCAGCACCGTGATCGGCACCGAGACATAGACCAGCACGGTGGAAACCCCTGCACCGTTATAATAAACAGACCCGCCCCAGATTCCGTTCAATCCGGTCAGAACCATTCCGTAAACAGCCAGCAATCCGAGATTATCCCGCTCAAACTTGAGCAGATGCGGCTTAAAAATACGCAGCCCGATCATCAGAAAACTGCAGACGAAAAGATTACGCCAGAAGGTGACCACAAAAATAGGCTGGGCGTAATCCACGACCATAATTTTTATGAAAATTCCCACAAGGGAAATGAGCGCGGCCCCGGAAAGAACCTGTGCTATTCCGACACTTGTGGAAGATTTTAATTTCAGCATTTTAATTATCCTTGCAAAATATTCCCACCGGCTGCGAACAGCGGAGGAGCACAATATTTCAGGAGTTTGAAATTTCAAAGCGAAATCTATCAAGTGAGGACTCACTGGTTTTCTTAATTTGACTGAACCGGGTAGCGGCGGCTAGATACAGTTATTGAAAACAAAACAAACACAGCGAGGTTTTCCATATATGTCCAAGTCGCTGCAAAGACTCATAACCGCCCTGCTGCTGTTCCTGCTTGGCGGATTCATCCTGTTCATGCTCAATCAGATAGCCGGATTGGCCCAGCTCTGTGCGCTATATTTTCCGGCATCGCATGACTACGTTCTTTTCGGGCTAAGCGGGCTGTTCATGATCATCTGTTTAAGCCCGTTCGTTATCCATTTCTTCCGGCCCGGTCCGCTGGTCATGCCGGATAACCCTACCCCGTCGGAACAACAGGAGTTTATCCGCAAGCTCCGTAAAAGGCTGCGTGGCAATAAGTATGTGTGTCAAGCCGGACTCGCGCTTTCCACCACCGAAGAGCTGGACATCGCCCTTGAACATCTGGACCGCATCTCCAGCCAGAAGATGAAAACCGTGGCTTCAAGAATTTTCCTGTCTACCGCCATCTCCCAGAACGGACAGCTTGATTCTTTCATCGTACTCGGCACGCTGACCAAGCTGGTCTGGGATGTATCCAAGATATACAACCAGCGGCCCTCCATGCGTGATATGCTTGCCGTCTACGCCAATGTGGCAGGTACGGCCTTCTTCGCCAGCGCTGTAGAAGAGCTTGATATTCAGGCGCAGATTGAAGCGATAATGTCTCCGGTACTGGCCGGTTCGGCACTGGGCATGATTCCAGGAGCCAGCGGACTGACCTCCATCGTCACCGCTTCGATTCTGGACGGCTCCACCAATGCTTTCCTTGCGCTGCGAGTCGGCATAATTACCCGTGGGCATTTCAATTTCCACGCGGAACGGAACTCTCCCGGCTACCGCAGGGCCGTCCTGCGTGAAGCCGCAGGCATGCTGCTCTCCATCGCCATGGGCTCAACCAAGACCATAACAACCGCCTATCTGAAAACAATCACCGGGGCAGCCGGGGAAAAAGCAGCCAATGCCGCAAAAAAAGTTGCCGACTCCACCAGCAAAGCAGCCAAATACTCAGCACAGCAGGTTGGAAAAGTTGCCCGCTTCGCTACATTCAGGAGTGAAAAAGAGGAAGAACCGGAACCGGAACCGGAACCGGAAGAGGAACAGAAAAAGAAATCGGGAATGTTTAAAAATTTCTTTGGCAGGAAATAAAAAATGGTGGTTCGTATTTCGAACCACCATTTTATTTAGGCATTCTCAGCCGCTACAGGCATAGGAAAGATGATGTCGTACACCCAGTTGTAAACAAAGGCATAGACCAGAAAGAAAAGCGCAAAACCAATGTCAGCAATGAGAGCATGCCAGAGGGTCATATCCAACCACCATGCCACGAAGGGTACGGTTATGGTCAAAAGCGACAGTTCAAACAGAACGGCATGTAAAACACGCATCCACGCAGGGCGGACGTTTACCGGTCTTTTCAAGGCCACAAGAACCTTATCGAAAATGAGGTTGTAAAGATAGTTGCAGACCATGGCAGTCATGGAAATGGCGATACTCATGATCCCGATCCGGCTCATATCTTTATCAAGAAGCCATGAAGCCAACGGGGTGCAGGAGCAAAGTCCGATAATCTCAAATAAAAGTGTATGTCTTATTCTGTCAGCAGTTGTTCTCATGGGTTTGAAGATACTGCCGGAAATCAACTGCTTCAAGATTATTATTCAAAAAGATATTAATTGTTTTCAGCATGATACTATAATATAAGAGAGACCACTCATTAAAAAACTGCCGGAGGAAGAAGAGTGCAGGTAGCAATTATCCCGGCCCGTGGCGGCAGCAAACGCATCCCTAAAAAATCAATCCGACCTTTTCTGGGCAAGCCACTTATCGCATACACTATCGAAGCCGCCCGCAATAGCGGATTTTTCGACCATATTCTGGTCAGCACTGACAGCGAAGAATTCGCAGACATTGCCCGTGAATACGGAGCGGAAGTTCCCTTCATGCGCCCGCCGGAGCTCTCAGACGACTTCACCCCCACCCAGCCCGTAATCGACCATGCCTTAAGCTGGGTCCGGGAAAACTGGGGGGAGCCGGAACGGTATTGCCAGTTCTACGCCAACCCCTTTGTCACTGCCGGGAATATTCGCGGCGGATATGAAATGTTGCGCGAACACCGGGCCAATTGCGTTCTTGGAGTTGCGGAATTCCCTTTCCCCATCCTGCGCTCATTCAAGAAGAACGACCTGGGCGGCATTGAATACGCCTTCCCGGAATACGCACCCTGCCGATCGCAGGACCTGCCTGTTTTTTTTCACGATGCGGCCCAGTTCTACTGGATGGAACTGACCGACATCCCGGAAGACCGCAGCGAAAGCCTCAACATGCCCTACTTCCTGCCCCGCTACATGGTGGTGGATATAGACACCGAAGAAGACTGGCACATTGCCGAGCGGCTCTACCAAGCCTTTATGTGTGATGAAGAGTAACAGCCCGGTAATTTTCCTTTGCGAGGCCGGGCCGCAAACCGGATTCGGCCACGCCGGACGCTGCATGGCTATAGCCGCAGCCCTTCGCGAGGGGCACGGAAGGGAATCAGTATTCGGGTTCAGGGGCGAACGTGCTGCGGCAAGGAAAATCGAAGACGCCGGATTCAAGGTTATTCCGTTAAGCGACTTCAACAACTGGAACTTCGACACTGAATCCGCTCTTATTCTCGACCTGCGCATCCCACTGGAACAATCTTTCTTTGAGCGGGCCAAGGCAGCGGACAAACTGCTCGTTTCCATTGATGACCCCACACCCAACCGCCTGCATAGCGATCTGGCCTTCTACCCGCCCGTACCGCAGTTTCATGAACTGGACTGGAACGTCCCCGGCAACGCAGCATATGGCGGAACCATCCATCGCGGCTGGGAATTCATTCCCCTGCGCAAAGAGTTCCAACTTGCTGATAGTAGCAAGGCACAATCTTCCCCACCCGGAATTTTAATCACCATGGGCGGCAGCGATCCCCATGCCCTGACTCTGAAGATTCTCCACGCCCTAAAATCAGTTCCCGGAGAGTGGCGGGCAGAAGTTGTAATCGGTCCCATGTTCAATAATCTGGACAAAATCGACCGGATAGCGGTAGAGCACGGAAAGCAGGTGAAATTACTGCATCATATAAAGGATATGTCCCGGCCAATGCAGAAGTGCGACGCAGCCATAGCTTCTTTCGGCATGACTGCTTATGAACTGGCGGCTTGCGGAGTTCCGCAACTGCTGCTTTGCCTGAGCGAAGATCACGCCCGCTCGGCATCGGCATTGCATGCATCCGGAGCAGCGGTTTCAATGGGAAAATTTGACCGCATCAGCGAGCAAAAACTTGCTGTAGAGTTGCAAAATTTCATTTCCGATCGGGTTGCGTTACAGTCCATGACTGCAAAAGCTGCCGCACTGGGAATCAGAAACGGAGCCATGAATATCGCAAACTGTATTGAAAGCAGTCTCGCCCCCTAATAGGGTTTCCAAAGGGGATTATTCCCTTTGGTCCCGCTGAAGGCGCCCGCCGGGAGGCCCCTCGGAGAGCTAATCCTATAAAAGCGCAAAGCGCATCAAATTGCCTCAAAGACCGGAGCAAAATTTTGAGTGACAGAAAATGCTGGATCGACCACAGCGGCATCGTACTCCATTCTGTTGATGGATTCGACATAATCCATTGTGAAAGCTGCGGCTTCAAGCACATTATCCCCATTCCCGATGAAGAGGAACTGGAACGTATTTACAAGCATGAGTACCATGTCAAAGACAAACCGCTCATGCTTCAGCACCAGTTGGAAGACAGGGAATGGCATGCTGCCACTGCTGCTGCCCGGCTGGAAACAATCGAAAAACAGCTGAAGCGCAAAGGTTCCCTGTTGGATATCGGCTCCGGCAACGGCTTTTTCATGAAACAGGCTGTGGAAATGGGCTGGCAGGCCAAGGGAGTAGAACCTGCGGACAAGGCGGTCGAATACTGCCAATCCATCGGCCTTGATGTCATTCACGGTGTCTTTGACCGGCAATGCGCCGACTCCATCGGCAAATTTGATGTGGTCCACCTCTGGGAAGTGCTCGAACACCTGCCTGATCCGGCTGGCATGCTGAACCTCTGCCGTCAGGTGCTTAACCCCGGCGGCATGGTTGTCATCGGCGTACCCAACGATTACAACAAGCTGCAAAAAATAATGTCTGAAGATCTCGGCGAAAAACCATGGTGGCTGGCTCCGCCGCACCATATCAATTTCTTCAACCGCAGTTCCCTTGAACGCCTGCTGCGCAGGCTTGATTTTGAACCGTTGCATTATGAAGTCACATTTCCCATGGAACTGTTCCTGCTCATGGGCAGGAACTACCTGTATAACCCGGAACTGGGCCGCGAATGCCACGCCATGCGCAAGAAACTTGAAATGACCCTGACCCGCAGCGGAAACCGCGATGTGCTGGACAAATTATACACAAGCTTTGCCGAGGCCGGATTCGGCCGCCACGCAGTGCTCATGGCCGGAAAAAAGAACTAACGACCTACACAGATAAAAATGCAGAAATTAAAAGATAAAATCGCGCTGATCACCGGAGGCGGACGCGGCATCGGCAAGGCCATCAGCCACAAACTTGCAGCCGAAGGTGCGCAGGTAATCCTGACCTTTGTACATGACCGTGAAAGCGCAGAACAGACCGCAGCAGAAATTTCCAAAGAAGGCGGCAAAGCCCGCATCCTGCAACTTGAAGTCAGCGACCCGGATTCCGTGGACGCAGTGGTTGCCGATATCGGCAACAGCGAAAGCAGGCTCGACATTCTGGTCAACAATGCCGGAATCAATGATCCGCAGGATTTCGACAAGATCACCCCGGATGAATGGGACCGCATCATGTCCGTGAATCTGAAAGGCCCTTTCCTGTGCACCCAGCGTTGCCTTGAGTTGCTCAAGAAAAGCAGAGGGGGAAGCGTGATCAATATCGGTTCGGTCAGCGGTCAGTACGGCGGACCGCGCACCGCGCATTACGCAGCCAGCAAGGCCGGACTCATCTCCATGACTCAGGTTGCGGCACGCTTCGGGGCCGAGTGGAACATCCGCTGCAACACCGTTGCCGCAGGGCTGGTGGTTTCCGATATGGCTGATGCGGGCCTGCAAAACCCGGCAGTACAGAAAGCTGCGGAAAACGTGCTCCTGAAAAGGTTCGCGGCAGCTTCGGAAGTCGCGGACAGTGTGGCCTACCTTGCATCTGACGAATCATCCTACATTACCGCCCAGACCATCAACGTCAATGGCGGACTGTATTTCTAAGGAGCGACAATGAATCAGACCAAAGACATGGACCAGCCCGCCTATACGGAACTTGAAAATTTCGCCGCCGAACTGCGTAAATCGATCATCACCATGAACTGCTATGCCGGGTCCGGGCATCCGGGCGGTTCCCTTTCCTGTGTGGAAATCGTCAGCTGGCTCTTTGACCGCGAAATGAAATTCAGCCCTGAAAACATGACTGATCCCGACAGGGACCGCTTCATCCTTTCCAAAGGCCACTCCTGCCTGACCCTCTACGCCGCACTGGCGGAAAAAGGTTTCTTCTCAAAGGATGAATTCAAGAAACTGCGCCACGCCGACGGCATCCTGCAAGGCCACCCGGACCGGATCAAGACGCCGGGAGTGGAATTCAACTCCGGCTCACTGGGGCAGGGTTTTTCTTTCGCACTTGGCTGCGCGCTGGGAGCAAAACGGGCCAAACGCGACAACCGCACCTACGTCCTGCTCGGCGACGGGGAACTGAACGAAGGCCAGATCTGGGAAGGCTGTATGTTCGGCGCGCACCACAAGCTGGACAACATCGTTGCCGTTGTGGATTACAACAAATTTCAAAGCGACGACCTCAACGAAAACATCACCGCCCTTGAACCTTTGAACGACAAATTCAAGGCTTTCGGCTGGCAGGTCATTGAAATCAACGGGCACGACTTCCATGAGATTGAAAACGCCTTCTACCGGGCGCGGACAACTGCGGGCAAACCGACCATGATCATTGCCCACACGGTCAAAGGCAAAGGGATTTCATACATGGAAAACGTCCCCAAATGGCACGGCAGCCTCTGCCCCACCGGGGAGGAACGGGAATGCGCTTTGCGTGAATGCGGATGCGGAGGACTTGAATAATGGAAAATATGCGCGATGCTTTCGGCAAGGCCCTTGTGGAACTTGCCGCCGTCCGTGACGATTTCGTAGTCCTTGATGCCGATGTTGCCGGGGGAACCGGAACATACCATTTCCGAGAAGCTTACCCTGAACGCTTCATCCAGTGCGCCATTGCGGAACAGAATATGTTTTCCATGGCTGCGGGGCTGGCAGAATCGGGAATTATTCCCATTGTGACCTGCTACGCGGTCTTTGCTTCCATGCGTGCGCTGGAACAGGCCCGCAACTCCATCGCCTACCCGGATTTCAATGTTAAGATCGCGGCCAGCCACTTAGGGCTTGATGTGGGACCGGACGGAGCCACCCATCAGGCTCTTGAGGATATTTCAATATACCGGGCCATTCCCAACATGACCGTTGTCTCCCCGGCTGACCAGCATGAACTGCGCGCAGTGCTGCCCCACATTCTGGATAACCACGGGCCGCTCTACCTGCGCACCGGACGCAGCCCCCTGCCGGATGTTTTTGATGCAGACTCAAAATTCGAACCGGGCAAAGCCCAACGGCTTGCCGAAGGCAAAGACTGCACCATCATGGCTGTCGGAGTCATGGTTCACCGGGCCGTAGCAGCCGCCAAGCAGCTTGCCGCCGAAGGTATCTCCTGCCGCGTGCTGAATATGAGCTGGCTGAAGCCCATGGATGAAGAAGCGGTCATCAAGGCCGCCAAAGAGACAGGAGCCGTTGTCAGCTGCGAAGACCACAACAAATACGGCGGACTCGGCGGTGCAATCATGGAGATTGTCTGCGAGAACCATCCTGTTCCCGTGGAACGTGTCGCCATCAATGATGTTTTCGGAAGCTCCGGCGAACCGGAAGATCTGGCCCGTGAATATGGACTGATGCCCGAAGATATCGCTGCTGCGGTTCGCAAGGTCCTGAAACGCAAATAGCGGGGTAAAATGGTTGACCGTAAACGGCTGCTCATCATCGGCACTGCCCAGCAATGCCACATCAGGGACTACCTTGATCAGGTAGACCGCGACCAAGCGGAGGCAGTACTCCTGCTTCCGGAGCGGGACAGGGGTGCTTTTGATGGAGAAAAAACCATTTTCTTTTCCGGCACATTCCACCCTTTTTTCCCGCCCCTGCTGAAAGCAATACTCTCCTTCAGGCCGCACGAAATAATCATCGTCTGCGGCCTGAGCTATGATCATGACAACGTGGTCCGGGCGGCTTCCTTTTTCACGAATTTCTACAAGCCGGACATCAAGACCTGCGTCAGGAATACCGTTACCCCGGCAGATCAAAGACTGCGTTCGAGGCCGCTCAAGGAAATCGCCAAATGGGCTTTTCTCGGCTCACTGGCCCTGCTGCTCAAGGCAAGTTCCCTTTTCAAAAACATCCGCGTTTCTGAAATATACTCCTCCCGTCTCGGACATCTGGCCCTTGATTGCGAGCTTTACCTTTCCGAGAAAGAGCTGGGCCGCCATGACGGCTATCTCGACCTGTTCTGCTTCAAGGACGGGCAGGTTGCCAACAGGACACTGGGTCGGCTTTTTGCCCGGAAGATGCGCATCCGCACATGGCACAGCCATCTTCTGGAAGCGGTCAGAATATTCAATCTCAGCCATAAGCATGAGCTGCTTTTAAACACCCGCGCCAAATCCTTTGCCCGCGATTATGAATGCCTGATCCAGCAGACCGATACCCATGTCGGCTTTAGCAGCGCAGAACAGGAACAGGGCAGGAACGAGCTTCGGGCCTTGGGACTTGATCCTGAAAAGCCGCACGTCTGCCTGTTGGGCCGCGATTCTGCCTTCCTGCAACAGACCATGCCCGAAAGCGACGGAGACATGCAGGAACCCCGCAACATGGATATTTCCACTTTCCGGTCCGGGGCTGAGGAGCTTTTGCGGCTGGGCTATAACGTCATCAGGATTGGCAGCATCGTACAGGAGCCGCTTGAAATAGATCATCCCAACTACGTGGATTATGCCTGCAGCGGCAGACAGAATGACTTCATGGACATCTACCTGCCCGCAAGTTGCAGATTTTTTATCGGTGTCCAGAGCGGTCCCATGCATATAGCCAATATTTTCCGTATTCCCTGCCTGCGGGTCAATGTCGCACGGCTGGAAATTATCGAGTACTGCTCCCCGGAAGATCTGGCTTTGTTTAAACTGGTCCGCTCAAAATCAAACGGACAAATTTTAAGCGTTCCTGAAATAATTACCCTCGGAATCAGTAAATGGGCCATTGAAAACTTTGCAGATTCCGATTTTGAGGTTATCGACAATACTGAAGAAGAACTTCTGGAAGCAATTAAGGAAATGCATTCACGCATCAGCGGAGAGTGGCACTCAACGGGTAAACAGATGGAGTTGCAGTCCCGATACCGTTCATGCCTTGGGGTTTCAGACTATAATTCACGGCTTGAGACTCCCATAAGTACTCATTTCCTGCTCCAACATGCGGACGAACTCTTTAAACTGGAAGGAAGCTGATGGATAATCCGATTATTCTTGTACAAGCGGCATCGAGAGCATGGAGCGGAGCACCGGACTGGTGCATGAACGAAGTGGACGACCGCCCGGTGGTTGCCCTGACCATTGAAAGTGCGCTCAAAGAATTTCCTGAAGCGGATATACGTATCATCGCCCCTGAATTTGACCGAGGCGGCAGGCTGGATGAAATACCGGAAATGTTCCCGGAGCAGAAGGTTTCCGTATACTACGGCTACGATGAAAGCCCTTTGGAGCGCATGATCGCTGCTCTTGATGACACAGAGGACGATACCCTTTTCATCCGGGCCGACGGGCTGCATTTCGGCTGGCTGGCAGATCACGCCCGGACCATGTTTGAAAAAGCGGAAAAAGACGGTCTTGATTGCATCAAAACCGAAGACGATTTCCCCATCCAGCTTACAGCTGATATCTACAGGCTGTCAGCACTGAAAAGAGTGCTCTCCCTGCTGGACGAGCGGTCCAACGACGCCCCTTTCCGGGTCCATCCCAAATTTTTCATGTTCAATGAAAGCGACGAATTCAAATGTGCCCATGTTGCCGGACCTGCGGTTAGTGAACAGTGGCTCAAACAATGCCGCGAAACCGCCGAACAGGTTTATGTGGCCGGAAACATGAATGTGGGCCAGCACAAGGGAATCAGTGCCGGGGATCAGCTTACCTTTCATTATGAACTGGCCCTTGATCACATCGGCCCCGAAGCCTGTGTTCTGGACTGTGCGTGCGGGCCCGGTTACGGCGCACGCATCCTCGCCGGAAAAGCACAGAAAGTAGTTGCCGCCGATCTTGATATCGAGACCGTGCGCAAGGCTTCGTCCGGCAAGTATTTCGATAACATCACCTTCCAGACCGGGGATGTAACCTCGCTGGGTTTCGAAGACGGACACTTTGACGCCATCACCAGTTTCGAAACTGTGGAGCACGTCAATCCCGGGCCGTATTTCAAGGAAATGGAGCGGGTGCTCAAGCCGGGCGGGATGCTCATCCTCAGTACGCCCCAGAACAGCCTCGGACATATTCCGGTCAACTCCCAGCACCTGCATGAATTCTCCCTACAGGAGATCCAAGGATTGTGTTCCGAACATTTTGAAATCATGCAGACCACAGGCATCAAGCAGGGCCGCATTGTCTTCCCCGATGATCCCAAAGGGCAGAACACCTTCATGGTCTGCCGCAAACCTGTTTAAATTTGGATGCGCTTCGCGCTTTTAAGAATGAAAGAGTATGCCTCCGGCGGCTTAAACCCTTTTGCAAAAGGGTTTAAGAATCCCAAAACCTTTTATTAAGGCTTCGCCGCTAAGCACTATAGACCGTCATAAATGATATGAAAAAGACATTGATCGTAATCGGAGCCGGACTGGAATCTATTCCTGTTCTGCAAAGGGCTGAAGAAATGGGACTGCATGTACTGGCGGTGGACGCCAACCCGCAGGCTCCCGGTTTCGCCTATGCCCATGAGTCGGTTATAGGTTGTGTCTACACCCCGGAAATTACGGTTGCCGCCCTGACCAAGTGGTCAATAAAGGGCGGCAAGCCGCAGGGTGTCATCTGCGCGGCCGTTGATGCTCCCGGAACAGTTGCCGCTGTGGCTGAACAATTCGGGCTGACTGCGGTCAGCAGCGAAACGGCCCGCTTGGCAACAGACAAAAAAGCCATGAAGGACCGCTTCAAAGAAAGCGGTATCCCCATCCCTTGGTATAAAGAAATTTTCAACGCCGAAGAACTGGTCGAAATTATTGATGAACGGCGGGAAACACTGGTCATCAAGCCCGTGGACAGCCGTGGCGCGCGCGGAGTCCTGCGGCTGGTTTATGGATCGGTTGATATGCCTGATCCCCGCGGGGCTTTTGAATGCGCAAAAAATGAATCTCCGTCCGGGCGGGTAATGGTCGAGAAGCACCTCGACGGTCCCCAGATCAGCACGGAAGGTTTTGTGGTCGGCGGACAGCCCTTCTGTCCAGGATTCTCGGACCGCAACTATGAATTTCTGGATCGCTTTGCCCCGAATATAATCGAGAACGGCGGAGACCTGCCATCGTTTCTGGATCAGGACACACAGGCTGCGATCAAAGATCTTTCAGGACGAGCGGCTATGGCACTGGGCATTGCGGATTCCATGTTCAAAGGTGATATGGTAGTGCATGAAGGCAAACCATACGTGATTGAAATGGCGGCCCGCCTTTCCGGCGGCTATTTCTGTTCCCACGAAATTCCTTGGAATACCGGGGTGGACTTCGTCGGCGCGGCAATCCGGCTGGCCCTTGGGGAAACTCCCGGTGCAGAAGATCTGACCCCCTCCTTTCAGAGAGGAGTAGCCCAGCGTTACCTTTTCCCCAAACCGGGCAGAGTGCTGGCCATTGAAGGGGTGGAAGAAGCCAAGGCCATGGATGGAATCAGCATGGTTGAAATCCGCACCGCCGTTGGCCAAACAATTTCCCCGGCCACCAGCCATCCCGCACGGGCCGGAGTCGTCATGGCAAGAGCCGACACCCGCGAAGAAGCAATTACCAGAGTGAAGGCTGCTGTAGAGGCAATCAAGATCATCACAGGATAGGCCGCCATGAAAATCTTCGCCATATTTCACCTCAACCTCATGTTTTCCTCCATCCCGGAAGAAAGCCGCAGCGAAGTCATCAAACGTTGCTACTGGCCGCTTCTGTATTTGATAGAAGAAGGTTTTCCGCTGGGTATTGAAGCTTCCGGCATAACCCTTGAGATCATCCGCGACCTCGATCCCGGGTGGATTGCAAATTTCAAAAAACTGCTCGGCAAAGGCAGGACAGAATTCATCGGCAGTGGATACGGACAGATTATCGGTCCACTTGTGCCTCCTGCATTAAACAAAGCCAATCTCACACTGGGCATGCAAAGAGGAAAAGAGATACTGGACACAGTCCCCCGAATTGCACTGGTCAACGAGCAGGCATGGTCCGCGGGCATGGCAGCCCATTATCTGGAAGCCGGATATAAAGCGGTCTTCATGGATTATGACAACCCGGCCCGCTATGCCGACTGGCCCGACCATATCCAGCATTTCCCGCAACGTGCCAAAGGGACAAACGGTGAATCAATCCCGGTAATCTGGAGCCGCTCAATGGTCTTCCAGAAATTACAGCGGTTCGCCCACCGGGAGTTAGAGCTGGACGAATATCTCAATTATGTGGAGTCCCTCGGCACTGCTGACGGCTGGCTGCCCATCTACGGCAATGATGCTGAAATTTTCGATTTCCGCCCCCGCCGCTACAAAAGCGAAGCCGTGCAGGAAGCTGAAAGTGAATGGAAACTTATGCGGCAGGTATTCAAAACCATGCAGCAGCGTGGTCATGAATTTCAACTGCCCAGTCAGGTCCTCAAGGGACTTGAGCATAAGCATGGCGGCAACGAACTTGAGCTTAGCTCTGCCAGCCAGCCTATCCCCGTCAAGAAACAGAGCAAGTACAACATCACCCGCTGGGCACTGAGCGGGCGTGATGACTTCCAGCTGAACTCCCTGTGCCGGGCAATCTGCCATAAGCTGGAACAAAAATTTCCTTTTTCATCCGCAACCGAAGACCTCTGGCGGGAACTCTGCTTCTGCTGGTCCAGCGACCTGCGCACCCACATCACAGAGAAACGCTACGGCGAAGCCTTGGATAAGCTGGAGAAACTGACCTTTGCCAGTAAAGCGGCGGTTCGGGAACCGGACTTTCAGGTCTGCGGCATTCCGCCCAAGAGACAAGACCGCATGCTCAAGCTTGAAACGCAAAACGCGAGCATAATCCTGAACACCGCCAAAGGACTGGCTGTGCAGGAAGCAGCTTTCCAATCCCATGACAATATTCCAGCCTTCGGAACTCTCGGTCACGGTTACTTTGAAGAAATCGACCTCGGCGCGGATTTCTTTTCCGGGCACATCATCATGGAAGGGCCGGGAATCCCCAAGGATACCGATCTGGCACGGATAACCCCGCTCATCGACGAGACTGACGACTTCATCAGCGTATCCTGCTCCATCGGCCTGTATCAGGGCATGCTTGATAAGGCCGTGCGCATCCACAAAAACAAAGAACAGATCGACATCCTCTACCGTTTTGTAATGGATTGCAGACCGCCGGGGTTCGCCCGTATCGGGCATGTCACCCTGCTGACTGCGGACATGGACCCGGACCGCCTCTACTATTCCACCTGCAACGGCGGGAATGAAGAACGTTTCTCGCTGGGCGGCCTGACTTTCGATCACAGTGACAATATTTCTTTTGCGGTCTCGGCCTCACAGGGGTTGGGTATGACGGGCTCAAAGGTAGTGCTCGGCGGCGCGGAAAGAGCTCTTGAAATCAGCCCGCTCTATGCGGAGCACGGTTTCGTGGGCATGATCAAATGCAGACAGGCCGTACCCTCTCCTTTTGTGCGCGTATTTTTCTCTATGCAAGAAATGGATGAGACCAGTCTACGCGGATGCGGTCCCGACCCAAAATTCAACTTCAGCACCGGTTTCAGCATCAAACCGATTCCCGGAGAATAGCTATGGCAGCCAAACGGCCCAGACTCTCAGTTTCAATCGTTGATACCAAGCGAATAACCCCGGAAGAATGGGACGGCTACCAGTCATTCCCGACCATCACCGATGTGGACGGCGATCTGCTGGTCGGTTTCCGCAGGGCGGTTAATATCAGCGATGATCTGCGGCAGGTCATGGATCACGGCATGGCCGGGGATATCTACACTACCCGCTCCACTGACGGCGGCATAAATTTCGAACGCCCGGAACTGGTCATCAGCCATGCTGCCGAACAGACCAACGAACACGACGCCCTGCTCACCCACCTAGGCAAGGGCAGGGTCCTGCTCATCTCACGCACCCACACTTCACATTTACGGCGCAACTATTTTTCCTTGAGCACCGATGGAGGAAGGACTTTCCCGGAGCGCATGCCGCTTGATCCTCCCGGCGGGGAATGGGCATCATTCGGGCATTTCATTCCCGCGCAAGACGATGGAAATACATTTATCGGGACTTTCTACAACGGTCCCGGGTGCGGCACTTTCCATTTTAATCCTGAAAGCGGTGAAATTTCCGGGCAGTCATACATTTACGAATCAATTCCGGAATACCGTCTGAATGAGACATCAATCGCCCGTCTGCCGGACGGGCGCATTCTGGCCCTGATCCGCCAGCAACCCTGTCTGGACGGACTGTTTAAAGCTTATTCGGATGATGATGGAAAGACCTGGTCCGCGCCCGACCCCATCGGGCTGTACGGAGAGGCCCCCAGCCTGAAAATTCTGCCGGACGGAAGGGTGCTGGCTATTTACCGGGGCATGGTCCGCAAGAGCAGGAAATGCAGGGTAGCCCTGACCTGCTCCGAAGACGGCGGCAAAACATGGAGCCATCCGCAGACACTTGCATGGTACAAGGGCGGACGTTTCCACGGCGGTTACGGCGATCTGGCCGTTAACGACAAGGGTCAGCTTATTGCGGTCTACTATATTTCGCGCAAACGCGAGGCTCCGGTGGTGGAGCGTATGGTGCTGGAGGTTGGGTAAAATTTACTCCTGACTGTCGTATCTGGAATCATAGCGGGCACGAATCTCTTCATACTTCCGCATAGCCATAATTCTTAGCAACTGCGTTTTATCAGGACCAACATCTAACATCTTGACCAAGATCATTGCCTGTTTGAGCCAAAAACCGGGAAAATCATCTGTACCATATACTTCATTATACCAATCATATTTCTGGGCCGCAGTTCTTTCAAACATTCTACGTCCAAAGGCAATGTCGGAAGCATATAAAAGTTTTCCATCTAAAAGGTGGTAACCAAGCCACAACAAATCTGTTACTCCACCATAATTAGTGGCCTCTCCAATACCTAGTATATTGTGCTTCTTATATACACCATATAAAATTGTACCATCGGTCAAATTTCCCATCAGTCCTTTAATTCTTTCAAAAGAATCATCACTTTCTAAATAGTGGGCATAGTAGTAATCATATCCTCCTGTTACATTATTATCGCCACCGAAGTACTTAGCAGATGAATAAGCCCCGGAAGCATCCGGGTTCGCTTTGCAAAGGGTATATAATTTTTTAAAATGGTCTTTACTTATATAAAAATCATGGCCTCCGGTAACCGCCACATAACGGCATGATGAATTTTTTAATAGATGCCAATAATTAAAGGAAGGACCTTTATTCTCAGAATGCCTAATATATTTTATGCATGAATATTTTTCTGCATACTTTCTACAAATACTTTCTGTTGCATCAGTCGAGCAATTGTCTCCAATAAATATTTCCCGTACATTCTGAGCCACACAACTTTTAAGTAACATCTCAATATGTTCGCCTTCATTATAAACAGGAATCAATATTGATACTGGTATCGATAAATCCATATAATACTCCATTAAATTTTTTATATACAGGCCAGCAACAAATGCCCCAACACTTTACATTATTAAAGACGACCAAGGACTACCTATCCAGCTCTAAGCTAGAACATAGATTTAATTCATTAATATCGGCATCATATTGTCAGCAAAGGCTAATTTCAAGAGTTATTCCCTTCAAACTGAACATTCCACCCTGCCCCAAATCGTCCAACGGCATACACAAAAAGCCATGCCCAACCAACTCCAGCACATTCTAGGGGCAGTTCTTCATATTGACTTTCGCCAACTACAAAAGTATTTATTTAAAATAACATATACTAATATTGTGACTATTTCATAATCACAAAACCGCTAACAGCTTGCCTGCGGCATACTTCAATTCGAATGCAGCCAGGGAGAAAGACATGATTCTCAAAGAAGAGAAAAACCTGCTGAAAAATAAATTGCACCAAATCCGTTGGGACGACCGCTACGAAAAATATATTGATGAAATTGAATCCATAAAACGGCCCACGAATGAACAGCAGACACTCAAGGCAAGCATTGTTGTTATCTCGCACAATATAAAACAAGAATCCATTGACACTTTAGAAAAACTAAAAAGCCAGGATGCACCTTTTGAACTTATTTTCGTAGATAACAATTCACAAACACCATATGGCAAGGCTGCACGCACACTTTCCGATACATATATCCGCCTGCAGCGCAACACCGGAGCCTATTTCGCCCGTAACGTAGGGTCAGTTTACAGCAATTCCCCACTACTCATTTTTATAGACGATGATGCCGTTCCTGCTCATGATTTTGTAAGTGCGCATATAGAAGAAAATTCCAGATACGAAGCTATTTTGATACGTGGAATCTGCCTTCCTAAAACAGATTCTCCGCTCAATGGAAAAGCCAAACATTATGTTCTCGGAGACAAGGCCTTCCCGCGTTTTTCAGACCTGGAAGGAAACATGAGTGTCTCCACCGAAGCTTTTTTCAAAGTTGGCGGCTGGGATGACAACATTAAATTCGGCCATGGCGGCATTGAACTAAGCTACCGCCTTCTGAAAAATTTTCCACATCCGCAACTGATGCTCTACTCCCCGTTACCCATTATCAACCATGACTATACTGCTTCCAAGGAAGCCCTAGACCTAAAGCGGCATAAACAAGCTCTCTCATGGCGTTACCTGCAAAGCAAACATGCTAAAATCGATGATTTTCTTCCAAGATGGGAAAGAGAATGGTCCAAACTCCCTACCGTAAAAAAAGGGGAACAGAAATTACTTGTCTCAGCAGGCAACTTCGCATCTGCGCAGGAACAACAAAGAACAGGCAACCCTGAATACGAATCCATGCTACGCCTTGCAAAACGCTACAAGGACTCAGGAAACATAGAGAAAGCCGCACAATACGAAGAAAGGGCAAGACAGATAGCCTTACCCGAAAATCAGGCTGAGCAAGCTCCCGTAATTGATGACAAACCAACTCCTCCCAATGAGGAACAGCTTCTTGCTCTTGCTGATCTGCTTATGCTTGGTGAATACAATCAGGTCCTTGCATCACCGCATGCAAACCATCCACAACTAATCAGCATGCAAAGCGCAGCGGCCATGCGTAAAGGCGATCTGGAGCTGGCTGGCAAACTTATTAACCTCATCGAAGACGACAATGAAAAGAACCTAAAGCTCAAAGCACTACAGCTGCTGCCCAAACTTGCCGAGCCCTTGTCCGGTAATCCACGCGTGCACCTGATCATCCTCTGCTACAACAGAGAAAAAGAACTGGCACGAGCTTTCAAAGAACTGGCGAAAACCAACTACGATAATTATGCTGTATACATCGCGGACAATGGCTCAAGCGATAGTACCTGGGAGCGCATTCAGGAAGCTGTCAAATTTTTCCCGGACCATATCCCCGTACATATGGAACGCCTGCCCACCAACGTCGGGCGTCCCGCAGGGCATAACTGGCTGCTGACCAAATACGACCACAGCGAGTCGGACTATATTGCCATCGGTGACGATGATTTGGTTCAGGTGCCCGGGAACTGGCTGATTGATATGCTTAAAACGGCAGAGCTTTTTCCCAATGCTGTTGCCGTGGGAGGCAAATCCCTTGACCCCGGCCTTCCTCCGGTTGTCCATGCCGGAGTGCGCAACATTGTGAAATTCGAAAACTATGAACTGGGCATGACCAACAGCAGTCCGGCACTGGACCTGGGACAGTTTGACTTCATTGATCTGGTTGACCATGTAATCGGCTGCCTGCACATATACGACACCAAAGCATTTCTCGATAAGGTAGGTCTATTCGACATTGCCCTTTCCCCATGCCAGTGCGTGGATATTGAACACCACCTGCGCAGCAAGCTCATGGGCTATGACATTGTCTTTAACGGATTCATCCAATTTCAGCACATGCGGGCTATGGGCAAAAGCGTAGCCAAGAGCAAAGCTCTCTCCGGGAATTCTCTAGGTAACGTGATCAAGGTACTTGCCAAACATGATAAAGACGAAGTCACGGAAATGCTGCTTAAAGACCGGACAAAACGCGCAAGATGGCTCGAAAAGGATGAATATTAAAGAGCGTCTCTGATACAACATTTCAGATAACCCAAAAAACAGGCATACCCCTATCTTTCATAGGAGCATGCCTGTTTTTTTGATTATCTGTTTCTTTATTTGATTTCCAATACTGGTATCGCTATTACAAATTTCCCGCCCCAAGATTCAATATAATTATGCTGTGACATTATTTCTTTTTTGATATTCCATGGAAGTATCAGCACGTAGTCAGGCTGTTTTTCTTTCAATGCCTCTGGAGCCAGAACCGGGATATGGGTACCCGGCATAAACAGCCCCTGTTTATGTGGCGAGGCATCAACACAGAATTCGATAAGACCTTCTTCGATATCGCAATAATTAAGCAGGGTATTCCCCTTTGCGGCAGCCCCGTAGGCGGCAACACGCTTACCATTGGCCTTCTGCTCTTTCAGGAAATCCAACAACCCTTCTTTTACACGGTCCGCCTTCTCCTGAAATGAAGCATAGTACTCAAGGGACTTAAGCCCCTTTGACTCTTCACGGGCAAGCAGCTCCATAACAGCATCTGTTGTGGAAACAGGATTATCATCATGGCAGGCAAAAACTCTCAGCGAACCACCATGAGTGGGCAATTCCTCTACATCAAACACCCGCAGCCCGACACTCGCAAACATGCGGATCACAGTCCCGAGGGAAAGATAGGAAAAGTGCTCGTGATAGATGGTGTCGAACTGGCATTCATCAACCAGCCGCATCAGGTGCGGGAATTCCAGAGTAGCAACCCCGCCATCTTTCACTAAAATCTCAATTCCCTTGATGAAGTCATTTATATCCGGGACATGGGCTAAAACATTATTACCTATAAGCAGATCAACCCGGCCTCTGTCTGCTACAATTCTTTCCGCCAGCTCTACACCGAAAAATTCATTGATGGAATCAATGCCTTTTTCCCTAGCCGCATCAGCTGTAGCCAAAGAAGGTTCAATACCATAACAGGGGATGTTATTTTCCTTCATGTATTGAAGGAGATAGCCATCGTTGGAAGCAACTTCAACGACAATTGACTCTGAGTCCAGCTTAAAACGATCTATGGCCATCTCGGTATATAGGCGCGCATGATTAAGCCATGAAGACGAAAAGGAAGAAAAATAGACATAGTCCTGATCAAAAATCTCTTCCGTTTTTTTGAGTTCATCAATCTGGACCAGAAAACAATTTGAACAGACATAGACACAAAGGGGAAACCTGGCTTCCGGTTCTTTCAACTGCTCAGGGGAAAGAAATGAATTGGAGGGAGGATGAACCCCCATATCGATAAAAACTTCAGATAAATCAGTATTACAATGACGGCACTTCATAACATTATTCCTTTGAAATCATCATCAATAAGTGGATGTTGCAAATCACGTTCAGAAATATCCGTAAACTCAAGAGGCCACTCTATGCCGATGCGCGGATCATCATAAAGGACAGCTCCTTCAAATCCGGGAGCATAATCAGCAGTGTGGAAATAAATCAACTCAGATTCCGGTTCGAGAACCTGAAAACCATGAGCAAAACCTTCAGGAATATACACGGCCCGCATATTCTCCCTGCTTAGTATTTCTCCATGCCAATGCAAAAAAGTAGGAGAATCTGACCTCAAATCCACAAGAACATCAAAAACTTTTCCCCGTATGCAACGGACAATCTTGACTTCTGCATGAGGAGGTTTTTGATAATGCATCCCGCGAACAGCACCGGCTTTCACTGTGCTGGAAAAATTAATCTGGCGCAGATTTTTAGTAAGCCCGATTTCCTTAAGCTCTTTTACGCAGAAAAGGCGCGCAAAAGAACCTCGGTGATCCGAAAATGGTTCGACATCTATTTTATACGCCCCGGCTAAGGGCAACGACTGAAAAAGCATCTAACCTACCGTCTCATGGAACGGATATTTTCTAATCCGCAGGTTATTTATTCCAAGACAATCGGGAATTAAGGCGATCGTTTTCAACATGTTCGCGCAGCACCTTAAGACGCATGTACCATGTATCGCGAAAATTGCTTTCCTGAAAATTCATGGCGCACAGACCCTCATAAAGCTCTTTGATTGTTCCTTCCAAAGTAGAAACCGGCTGATGATCAGGGGCCAACTTCGCAAACCTGCTGAAGTCAACGCTGTAAGAACGCTTATCCGGTGCTGCGTCAGAGTTAATGGAAACATCCACCCCGCCGATAACATCCGCGACAGCTTCAGCCAGATCTTTCACCTGATAATTCCATGCGTCACTGCCCGCATTCACGGCAACAAAGGAGCCACCGTTATCCAAAGGCCGCACGGCAGCCCATTCAATGGCCCGGGCCATATCTGTAACAGTAATCAACGGTCTCCAGGGGGTTCCATCTGAAAGGATGGTGACTTTCTTATCAACCACAGCACCGGCCACAAAATCATTGAGAACCAGATCAAGACGCAGCCGCTCACTCATCCCGCAGGCTGTTGCAAAACGCAGGCTGGTGACTATGAAATTATCATCCGCAAGCATGCTGATAACTTCTTCAGAAAAAACCTTGGAACGGGCATAAGCTGTAAGGGGGTTGAGTTCGGCCTCCTCGGTGCGGGCCTCGCTACCGGAAGAACCGTACATACTGCAACTGGAGGCATATACAAAATTTTTCACGCCTGCTTTCTTGGCGGCAAGAGCTACTCTTTCAGTAGCGTCGGCGTTAATTTCAACAGTCGGTTCTTCGAAAAAATTACCCATAGGATCATTGGAGATCGCTGCGAGGTGAATGACCGTATCAACCCCGGCAAAAACTTCATCGGGAATGGAACGGACATCCATGAAAAGCTGGCTATTGATACGGGTCTCAGGAAGCACATGGGCATGAGTGAGGCAGTGGGCAAAGTATCCCAGATCCAAACCGACCAGCTCCACTCCGGGCATGGCAGATAAAAGCTGTTTCTCAACGCATGGGCCGATATACCCCATATTACCAGTAAGCAGGATTTTCATAAAATTTTCGCCTCAATAATATTTTTAAATCAGTCAGATGAAAATAAAAAGTCTACCAGACTTTCCAAGGCACATTACCGCTATCCCAGATACCGTTGAGATGCTCTGTATCCCTTAAGGTGTCCATACAGGCCCAGAAACCTTCATGGGGCCGAACCATAAGCTCACCTTCGTTTGCAAGCCTATCAAGCAAACCATATTCGAGATCGCAATTATCGCTGTCTTCAAGGAAATCAAATATTTCCCTATTAAAAACAAAAAAACCACCGTTAATCAGGGATTCCGAACTTGTCGTGTCTGGTTTTTCATGGAAAGAACGGACCGTATCACCCTCTATTTTCAGTTCACCAAAGCGAGCCATCGGATTTACCCCGGTCAAGGTAGCCATTCTTCCGTGCTTCTTATGAAACTCAATAAGAGAGTTGATATCAACATTCGCCACGCCATCACCGTAGGTAAGCATAAATGTATCGCCCTCAATGTATTTTTCAATACGCTTAATGCGACCGCCCTTAAGAGCTTTGGGTCCGGTATCGGAAAGGGTAATCTTCCAACCGGATTCCTCGTGGCAGTTGTGCTGGCAAAAACTGGTTGCTTTTCCCAGCTCTATGGTAATGTCATTGTTCACCCATTCGTAATTGACAAAAAAATCTCGGATCATCTCCCCTTTGTACCCTAGCGGCAGGACAAAATCGGTATGCCCGTATGCAGCATAGATCTTCATGATGTGCCATAATATCGGCTTGGGACCGATGCGCACCATGGGTTTCGGGCGAAATTCTGTTTCCTCACGAAGCCGGGTACCAAGCCCACCACAGAGAATTACTGTTTGCATGGATAAACTCCGTAACTTTAAACTGTTATAGATTTTTCTCTCAAACGAGCTAACAACATTTCTCTATACGGGTCAATGTTATCCGGCATTCCATATTTAAGCTGCTGGCAGTCTTTGCAAAAAGGAATATTCTTCCGATTGCCTTTCAAAAATTCTATTCTGTACCGGTTGAACTCTTCTGAATCCCAGATTGATTTTACCGACGCCTTGCGTACATCACCTATGAGATGTTCATGTTTCCAGTCCAGAAAACAGATGCTGACAAAACCGTCGGCATTAATTGACATAGAATAAAAGACATACGGGCAGGTATCTACTGAGCTCAAAGGCTGACCATAAATACCAATATTGTACTCGGCTTCAACTTTTTCGGCCACGTCAAATTCAGGCCAGCACGGCGCAACGTGCTCAACAAAAATCTTATCCGAAACAGGACTGAAGTATTCGAAAAAGAGTTTTTCGGTTTCCGGGGTCAATATCTCTTTGACCGTCTTGATCAATATTTTGCAATTGCCCCGGTTTTTATAAATTGTTTCTATGTTTTTGCGATACTGCTTGAAGTCCACCCTGGTGTGGGTAAAATCCCTGAACTGCTCATCGCTCATGCCGTCCAACGAAATATTGATTTGATCAATTCCCGCCTCAATTACCGGCATGGCCCGCTCCGGGGTCAGCAACGAACCGTTGGTTGTAGTATCCACTGATAGAATTTTGGAACTTTTCTTGGCATAAGCGACCATCTCCGCGAGGTCGGGATTCAAGAAAGGTTCACCATCCTTATACATCCGCAACACTTTTATTTTTTCTGGAAAATCTTCAAGATCATCAACAATTTTCTTGAATAAATCTAACGAAAGAAGGCTGTTCTTACGGCGAAAACCGGAAAGCAGTTTACTGTTTCCCGTCGGACAAAAATTGCATTTGAAATTACAAATGCTCGAAGGATCAACAAAGAGCATAAACGGTGTCGAAAGAGGAATGACATCCTGCAACGGGGTCCGCTCATCCTGATTAATCCGTGTCTGAAGCTCGGCAGCCATAAAATTTAACCTTTTTTAACGGTTTATATTGCCTGTCAGGCCCAACCTTATGCGATTCTTTTCAGAAAACCGTCAGTGCAGATCGTTGTCTGCAACTTGGCTTCAAGTTCAGTATCAATAACAAAATCACTATTGCTCTTCAGGA
Organism: Maridesulfovibrio spiralis (SeqCode); assembly: GCF_048571135.1. Lineage (NCBI taxonomy): Bacteria > Pseudomonadati > Thermodesulfobacteriota > Desulfovibrionia > Desulfovibrionales > Desulfovibrionaceae > Maridesulfovibrio > Maridesulfovibrio spiralis (SeqCode). The sequence goes on from NZ_CP182344.1 coordinate 1,005,866, forward strand.
ATTCCCACACAGCGGTCTTGGGGTTGTTTCCTTTGCCCCAGGGACGGTCACTGTAATCATTTGATTCTGCCAGATCTTCAACTATGGTATCAAATACTACACAATAACTTCCTTTAGTGACAAAGGGAGTATACAACTCCAACTCTTTAAGAACATGCTCGTGGCTGTGATTGGAATCAAAGACAACAAGAACGCGCTCTTTATTCTCTGCCACAGCTTTGACCTTATCTATAATCCGGTCTGATGTGGAACTCCCTTCAAGCAGTGTGATTCTCTTTCGCATGGGATGCTGCATTATTCTACCGAAGTTGTGCGCGCGGATATCAATATCAATTCCCAGCACATCACCGTCAATCTGCATCATCTCAAGCATGGAAGCATAAAAAATAACAGAGCCGCCACGAGCGATACCGGTTTCCACAATGAGATCCGGCTTGATGTTCCATATCAGCTCCTGCATGGCAATCAGATCAACAGGCTGCTGCAGAACAGGCATACCCATCCATTGAAAGTTGAAGCTGTAGTTAAGGGCTCCAGTGGCAGACAACCACTCTTTGCTCAACTTTTTACACTTTTCCGATTGGCCCAGCTTTTTAATATTGTCTGACACAAAATCATCAAACTCTTTAAAATCGTCCATAACAAGCTCCAACTAGAGTTTAGTAACAATATAGAACAAAATCTCCAAAAACAGGTGCATGCCACCTGACGGAGAACTTATAACCAAGAGACAGATCCTGTAAAAACTCTATAATTTCATACAGGTCTGAAGGATAGTGATAAATGCAGATAGCAATTTTAGGACGGTGATTACATATTGTCTCGCGAGCCCCCCTCAAAAAGGCCATCTCCATTCCTTCGATATCAACCTTCAGGAACGTGGCTTTGCGCCCATTGAGATATGAATCCAAAGAGTACACAGGGACGCAAGCGGACCCGCTATCTGCCCCTGCAGCGGACAACCCGTGCCTCAATGCATCTTCTGTCACGTAGGTGCAGGACAACTCGGTATTACTGTCCGAAAGGCCTGCTTTTTCCAGACTTATTTTGGCTGGGTCGATTGCCCATTCGGTTACCAGACGCTTGGTCCTTGCCTGCAAGGCAGCAAATTGGCGTTCGCCCGGTTCAAAAGCATATAAATGCCCGAATGTACCAAGGTTCTCCCAGATGAAGTTTTCCATGCTGTCGCCCACAAATGCACCGGCATCAACATAGGTCTCCTCAAAGTTGCCGCTGAATTGAGGCAATGAGAAATACATATGTTTTTCAACAACTTCATAGCAGGCATCAAGAGAGCTGGTCAGCATGGAATGAAGAATGGCATTAAAAACTATCCTGCTTTTTTCATCCTCGAGAAGACGATCCCGGACATTGGCAATACGGGAATAATTCTGGACGATAAAGTAAGCATCAAAGGAAATAAGATTTGCAAATTTACTGTCGAGTTGAGTACTTATTTCACGCACATAATGCCGCGCCGTAATCAGAACGGAATCAACTCCGTCCACAGCGGCTTCTTCCGGCAAAGAAACCTTGATTCCAGATACCGACGTGCCGTTCTTTCTTGGATCATTATCAAGAAAAGAACGGACAACCGCCCCCTGCTTCTGAAGATAGCCGACGGCCCATTCACCCACCATTCCGGCACCGAACAGGCTTATACCCTTAGCAAAATCGGCATCTACACCCTGCGCCACAGATTTAAGCGAGTTGACAATCCTATCGATTGCTTCAGTACTATAATCAAGAGTATCTTTCTGCATAACCTACACTATTTTTGTAATATTTTCAGATTTCCACCCTAAATCCAAAGCCGCCTTACGAATAACCTCATAATTCAATAGCGAGGAAACAACCAGACAGGTGTCCTTGTTTCCGTATCGCTTAAAAGCTTCTTCAGGGGAAATAATCGTCTTGCCCATGATCTTTTGATTCTGTTTAAAAACAGAAGCATCGCAGACATTAATGTTCTTACCCGTAACATAAGGGAGTATGTACATAAACATCATCGACACTCCCCAGAACACAATACTTTCGTGAGGCAAGCCGGAAAGATTTGCGCCGATATCCTTGAAATGCCGCAGGCTGTCCTGAACGTAAGCGGGAACACTGTCCATCGAATATTCAGCTGGAAAACAAGCCTCCGCATTTTTCTGCGCAACGATCGCAATAAACGGATAATCCACATCACTGGATTCAGCAACGCCCTGCCCAATCGACCTGATTGCAAAGCCTGCATTCTCCAGCACTTTCTGCAAGGCCTGCGGGGAAAAGTGATTCACATGCTCCTGAACACCGACCCAAAAGCCTTTGCAGGGAGTTTCCACGGAGTACTGTGAAGCATCCGGAACTTCGAGGACAAAATGACCCCCCTCTTTTAGAATACGGGCACGTTCAGCCAGAAAAACGTCAATATCCAGCACATGTTCAAGCACATGAAAACAGGTCACAACATCAAATTGCGAAGAAGCAAAAGGAAGCTTGGAGATATCACCATTTATGAAAAAAGGTGAGCCGGACCTATTTGCCGGCAAGCTTTTCAGGTCGAGATCTACGCCGAAACAGCTCAGCTCCGGGCAGTTTTTTTTCAGCCATGAAATAAACCCGCCGCGTCCGCAGCCGATATCAAGCACACTGCCGATATCTCCGGGAACACTCTGTACAAGGTCGGTATAACGCTTGAATTTAGCAATATTGCCGGGAGCATTTATATCAAAATGAGAACTGGCAAAATATACGGCCTCTTTGGAATAATACTCACAAAGATCATCCTGCGACACAGAAGCCAGCCAGACATAATTGCAGTCCTCACAGCCTCTGTATTCTGCAACACCGTCAAAAATGGAGTCATTGAAGCCGCATAACTCATGCTCTGCAACTAAAGAGCTCTCAGCCCCGCAGATGGGACAGGGCAGAATCAGCAATTCATCCATCATCGGGTAAACCTTTGCAGGATATCTTTTGCTGCATCATCAATACAATCAACCTGACAACTGCGAATATGCCCGCACTGGTTACACACATCGACAGAGTTGCGTTCAAAGCGTAAATGAGCAAGCTGCATTTCACGCAACTTTTCACTATCCCAAATTTCTTTAATCCCCTGTACCTTGGCGTCCCCGAGAATCAGCTTCTGCTCCCAATCCGGGCAGCAGGCACTTACTGTGCCATCCGCATTTACAGCCATAGCGTAAAAAAGATAGGTGCAAACCTGCTTTTCCCGATTATCCTCTCCATATTGATGGACATCAGGGACAGGGAAACCGGCCCTGTCCGCAATATCAAATCCCGGCCAGATTGAACTCAGGTTTTCTACAAAAATACTGTCACAAGAACCGGAGAAAATTTCAAAAAAGAGTTCCTTCTCTTCATCCGAGAGATAATTTCCCGGAATTTTGATATTTATCTTTGTGAGTTTTTTGTGCTCATAGAGCCACTTGATGTTATCGACAAGTTTCTGAAAATCAATATCCACACCGCATATTTCTTTATATTGTGAGCCTGTAACACCCTCAATTGAAATATTGATCACATCTGTTCCGGCTTCGACAAGTTCTCTGGACAACTCTTCAGTCAATCTGGCTGCGTTTGTGGTCAGATGAACAGCCTCCACAAATCCGCTGTCCTTTGCGTAGGCAACCATTTGTGCCGTATGAGGATTCAGTAGAGGCTCGCCTATTTTATTAAACCGGATGACTTTGATTTTTTTAGGGAAATCGCCGAGGCTATCAATAATTTTTTTGTATACATTGAAATCAAGGATGCTGCCCTTCAGCCCTGCCCCACGCATCAAATCCTGATGCCCCGTCGGGCAGAATCTGCATCTGAAATTGCAGGCACTGGATGGATCTATATAAAGCAAAAAAGGAGTGTCCAAAGGAAGTATCTCAGCTAGATCAACCCGGTCATCCCGCTGCAGTTTGGATTTATATTCCGCAACCATATGCTTCCCCTTTAATGTGGCACTGCATAGAAAATTGCAGAATTTCCGCAATAATCATGTAAATAGAAATAAAGTCTGTACCCTTCCAACGCCATAAGAAACTCGGGAATCCCTGCCAGCCCATCAGGGCAATGGTCCGCCAGAACCATCAAAACAGGACGGTGCTCTTGAATCAGCTTCCGTCCTCCCCGCAACACAGCCAGCTCTTCGCCCTCGACATGGAGCTTAACAAAAGTAGGCTTAACACCTTGAATAGCGTCAAGATTTATTGTTTTTACTATGAACTCCCCGTCGATTGCAAGAGTGGATGCAAAATCGAGGCCGCCCCGAAAGGCCGCGTCACGCACGGAGTCACTCACAGCGAGCTGCTCAATTCTGATACCGGGTCCAGCGTGGTGCTCCTGCGCGATTGAAAACATCCGGGGATCAGGCTCAAAACCATGTATCCCGGCAAAATGATCCCCGGCATATTCTTTAAAAGCTTCAATGGTCTGCCCGCTATGCACACCGCAATCCACCAAATATTCAGAACCTGAGGCAGGAGGAATGCACGGGGCTTTAAAATATTTTCTGCCTGAAAGAACCGGGAAAGCCTCATTGATTTTCTCGACACGGGCAATGCGCCACCACAAAAACTGCATAAAATGGGCAACAGAAAAATCATCATGAGCAAGGGCCGCATAAACACGCTCAAAAAAAACACTGTCGACTGAATCCAGCATCCAACCGTTAGGCATTATCTGCGGGAAAGCGGACTCACTCAAGTCATAAAAATGACAGACGTTTGTACACCCCAAATCTACCAGAAACGTCTTTAAGGGAACATAAGGCAAAGTTGCGATGCAAACGACGAACAGGACTTCTTCTTTATCCCTGTCCGGGATATTGTCCGGATGAACAACAGGAACACCTTGAATTTCTTGTTCTCGACTATAAGCATCAACAAAATACTCTGGGACCAGATCTGCTTTCCGCATACAATCAAGGGCCATTTCGCCCATGCTTCCTGCGCCATACAGAACAACGCGGTCCACCACTCCCGGAAGTACGGCAGCCCGACCGGGAGGGGCCACCTGAAGTATTGTTTTAAATTGAGACAATAATTCTTCATTCATTGTGCATCTGCCTTCACATCTGCCATAATTTTTGAGAGGTACTGCAATTTCCCGTCATCAATAAACTGGGAGTATTGATGTATACTGCCTTTTCCTTGCGAAAAATAAATATCGTGCAGTGAACGCAACTTCGCTAAACAACTCTCCGGGGGAGTTTCGGGACAGAATGAAAACGCCTCTATAAAAATATCCTGCACCGCCTTATCCACTAGACTGCACAGAAACAGCCGCACCGCAGAACCCTCCTGATTTATAATACCGGAGGGAAAGCATTCAAAGACGCACTCCTTTGCAGGATGCGTCATAAGCTCTTCATAAATACCGATCCACTCTGCGACCATCTGCGCAAGGGTTAACTGTTCTGCGGCACACTTTCGTGAATTCTCACCCATTTCACGGCGCAACTCAGGGTCCGCTGCAAGCCGCTCTATGGCGCGGGAGAACGCCTCAGGATCGGCGGCGACAATTCCGGTAACCCCGTCCTTGACAATATAGGACTCAGGACCGTTATCCAGCACAACCTGGGGAAGCCCGGCGGCCATAGCCTCAACAAGAACCTGCTCCCCGGTTCCGTAATGCTCTTTTGTCAACGGATAGGCAAAAATATCCAGCTCTGCCAGAACAGCCGGGACATCACTGACCTTGCCCTTGAAATCAAACCTGTCACCCCACCCTTTCGCCTGAGCTTCAGCCTGAATAGACTCGTGACAATCGCCCCCGCAAACAACAAAACGAACATCAGGAGAGGAAACCGCCGCCAGCATATCAAGGCTGTTTCGATGCATTTTGCAATAATCAACAGTCCCGACATAACCGACAACGACCCCGGAATGCTCTTCAGGGGTTATTTTTAAAAAGTCCCCAGTGTCACAGCGGGAAGTAACATTTCGCAGATGGGCTGACTGCCATTGGGCAGGTTGACTCGCTATGGTTTTGGTTTTCGCGCTGTATTCGGAAGTAGTTACAAACAACTGTGGAAAGGAAAGGACAGCTTCAGGGAACAAATATGGGGCATATGCGCCGTTGCAATGCGCCCATATCACAACACGCGCTTTTTTGCCTGAGAAAGAGTCCAGAAATAAATATGTTAAGGGGTGATTCCAAAAATGAACATGAACAATATCAGCTGCACAGACCAGCGCGTGCAGCTCTAAGCTCAGCGGCGAAATTTCACTATAGACCGCATGCCTGCGCTCCTTTGCCCACTTTCTGCTTTGTTCATTGATAAAATCAAAAGTTACTATTTCCTGCTCAAAACCATCTATACGGCCCAGCTCATCAATAAGGCCGCGCAGAACCGAGCCGACCCCGCCACCAAAGTGGGGGGTGATATGCAGGATGTTAGGCATTATTGGACACCTTCTAATTTAAACATATAATCAAGACCTCGAGGGTAACTATTTTTTTTCAGAAATGTCTCATAAGCATATATCCAAACAAAATCACAACCCACTTAAGAAGCCAGTAAATTCCTGACATCTTCCACTGAATGTCTTTCCATGGTTGAAATAGATACGAGCGGAATATCACCAAACTTACGGTTAACTAATTCCTTGAAATTTTTATAATCTTCGCTTGAAAGATGAGTATAGGTAACAATGCAATCCGGTTTTTCGCTGCTATTTTCTATATATTTTAAAAAATCAACTCTTCTTTCGACTGCATATTCTGCCCCCGGATCAATATCATAATAGCCAAGACATTTTTTTTTATCTATTTTATTCAGCAAAGAGAGAACCTGGCTAAAATAAATCTGTGTACTTGATCCAAAAATAACCCATGACTGCTTATCTACTTCCGCAATAATTGGGTTTATAAAATTCAGGGGGTCATACAAATTTTCAATTTCATTTATGTACTTCTCCGCCATCTGGTAATCTACATTATTCAACTTTAAATGAACTTCTCTTATTCCATCCACTTTCGCATCAAACCAGTCAAAACTATTCCGGTCATACTTGGAACCAATGTAGCCATGATCGAAACAGTAATCATACAAATCTGTTCCGGGATAAGGAGTGTAATAAAAAGTATTAATAATGTCCGGCTTAGCTTTTTTTACAAATTCCAAGGTAATCTGATAATCATCTTCATTCTGGGTAGGTATTCCGAACATCAGATTGATTCGGCTATACAGACCATGTCTTTTACACACTTCAAGGGCTCTGTAACAATCTTCTTCAGTCTGTTTTTTATTCAAAAACGTTAGAATCTTATTCGAAGCTGATTCTATGCCGAAACTAACATCTGTAATATTAAGTTTTTTGATCTCTTCCGCTAGCGAATCTGAAAAACTAGAGGCTCTACAATTAGCACTCTTACCGAAACTAATAGATTTGTCCGCAGGCAAATTACGCAAACGCGCACTGACTCGCTTTACTCTTTTGACATCATTAAACAGCAGGTCATCTTGGAAGGTAAAAATTTTAACTCCATATCGATCATGAATATCGATCATGGAGTCAACCATATAATCGTCGGGAAATTTCATGAATTTTTTACGTGAACTGGCGCAAAAGGTGCAGCCGAAAGGACACCCATAACTTGTAAGCAAATCTATTTTTTGAGTTTCCCTCAAAACCTTTTCCTGTGACTCAGAAAAGAAATAATCAAGATATACCCTTTCATCAGGATGCTTTCTACCCTCAATAAGAACAGAATCTCTCAAATCCTCATAAGTTAAAAGAACCTCTTCCAATGACCCCATGCCGTCGCCGTGCATGATTGCGTCAAAATAACCTGAATGCACCAAATCTTCAGGCATAGCTGTAGCGTGAATCCCTCCACCAATAACCTTAATACCGCGTTCTTTAAGAACCTTCGCGACAGAGAAAGCTTGAGCCCTATTATAAGAGGCAAAAGACAATGCAAATATATCTGGAATATATGTCAGTTTGTCCAAGATATCTTCAGGAGAAGATTCCTGTGGGAAAAAAACGATATCAACATCCCACCCTAATTTTTGTGCAAGTGCACCAAGCATAGCCGCCGCCATAGACTTGTTTTGGGAAAAAATACCGAATATAATTCTCTTCTTATTATCCATGACACGCTCTTTATGTGATTTTACAGCCTACTGCACTAGAATAAAATTAACATCTAGTCTGAACTAGACAAATGTATGACGCAAAAAAGATCAATATATTAAGCCACAACTCTTTCGTTAATCTCATTCTTTTTTTGTTCAGCTACAATTTGAAAAACAAGATCAGGTGTCAATTTTCTATGTATCCGCGTTATAATCCTTAACACCGCACAATAATCCTTCACTTCAAGGTAATGGCTCAAATTTTCAACATCATGTATATCAATCTCAAAACCGGGTAATTTCATGAGTGATGAAATATTCTGAAGAGTTCCGGCAAACTCCTTGCCTCCGAAAGCGCAATCAGTCTGCGTCAGCTTCATGCCTACAAACTCCCTGAGCACTTCCACTTCCTCAGCAGGCAGCCTGCAATTCATGAGCTTAAGGTATCCCTCAAGATAAAAATATGGATTGGGAGGAGTCGGAAAATAATCCTTCACATTACCGGCAGTAAACTTATGCAACACTCTTGGGGACATAACCATCCTGCCTTCCATTAGAAAGGCAAAAACAACAAGCATATCGCCCCAGTTTTCAAGTAACCCGAAATCATGCATCTTGCTAAAATAATCTCGGACAATATCCGTTTTAATCAAAGCCCTGATCGGGCATGACTTGTTGCTGTATCCTTCCTTTGCGAGAATAAATTTTTTAAGACGGCTTATCCTATCTGGATCATCAAACTGCTTCAGAAAAGGATATGCTTTAGGATACTCAAGACGCTTTTCACCTACTTCATTAATAACATCGTAGTCGCAAAAAGCACAGGAAGCATCTGGATTCTTCTTAAGCAGGGTAAACAACTCAAGAATATAATCCTTGTCCCAGCGGTCATCATCACTCCCCCAAGTAAGATATTTTCCTCTGGCATCCTCCAGTACCCCAAGCGAATTACGCAACATCCCTACATTTTCTGCCCGGCGAGTGTAGCGAATACGGGGGTCACCTGCATATTTTGCCATGACAGCAGCAATCTCATTTTTCTGCGGAGAACAATTATCGGAAACTACGATCTCAATATTTCTGTAAGTCTGGCTGGTAAAGTCACTAAGAGCATTATCAAGCCCCTCAGGCCGATTGTAACATGGAATCAAAACGGAAATCAGGGGGGTATTTCTCTCCGAAAAACTTAGCTCAAAGCTGCTCTTCATCCTAAAATCTCCACATCAAATTACTTAAATATTTTTTAAAATTGATAACAACATGTCGAGAACCGAGAATATTTTTGACACTTTTGAAATACAAAGCAAATATTACGCCAAACGTAACCTTCAAAAAAATCAATTCTGGAATCCGGACAAGAAGCTTGCACAAGAACCCCGCTCAATGATTTGAATATTGAACTTTTATGTAGTACCGAATTGAAACAAATACAGCATAAAAAAAAACTCAAACTTTACCCCAAACAGAATAGGCTCCATCACATGCAAAGATCGCAATTGGCCGAGTTTATTAAAAATGCCCAAAAGCCTATTGTCGCTTTTGTTTGCGCAGACCTACACGTGAGCGTATATGCAGCAGCAGCTAAAAAAAGCCTCATAGACTCAGATATATATACACCAGTAATTGTTACAATTGAAGAGGCCAAGCTTAATGACGCCACTGATCTGGTTCCTGTTTTTAAAATTGATTCAAGAGACTTAAGTGAACTTTCTGGCATCTCCGTTTTTGTCACCTCCGACAATTGCATCGGATTTAAATTTCCCGTTGAATCAAAAGTAATCGTGACTTGCCATGTATTGTACCACTCTTGGGATTTACATAAGTACACATACCTTTTCCATATCGCTGATATGTTTTTTGTTTACCCGCCTTTTATGGAAGACCTCACACCACAAGAATTTGAAACGAAAATGGGCCAGATAGTCCCTTCATTTTTCGACGTAAGAGGCAAGAAATTTATCATTATTAAAGGTGGTTACTTGAAGATAGATTTACTTACTGAAAAGATTAAAGCAAAACAGGTTAGAACCGATAGCATTTTGTTCATGCCCAGCTATCCATTTTTCGGAGCAGAGGAGCAGTATCTCGACATTTTAGAAGCCATCAAGGAAACATGCCCTGATCTGAATATAATATTCAGACCGTACAATCCTCCGACAGCTAAATTATATTCCATTCTGGAACAATTTTCCGGCTATAAAAATTTGGAAATCGACACCCTGCCAGGTAACGAAACGTCCTTTGCCCGGGCCAAAGTTCTAGTAACCGATACTTCTTTCGGCCGACGGACATTTGCGTATGCAACCGGAAGACCGGCAATCGCATATCAACCCAAAAGCGACCAGCCAGACGTAACATTCAGCCACCAGTCATTTAACACGCACACCAAAGAGCAATTGAAACACGTTCTTTCATGGGCTGTGAATCCAAACGAGGAGATTAGACAGCAACTGCTGCAAATGCGCAATAAGGACCTGATGAATATCGGGAAAAGTTTCGACTTGCTATTGGACAGCATAAAGGCTGTGGTCATGGAAGAGAACAGAGATTACTGGATTACTTTCGAGCGCACCTTTGCCAAAAGGAATTGGGATGCCCCCGACACATGGGTTAATTTTTTCTTGAAAACACCAAACGGTCTTAAGGACCGATTTTCCGTTTCATATGCTGAGGGACAGAAGAAATTTCCTGATCATGACTATTTCGCCCTGAATTTCCATGTAGACGACTATATTTATGAGATTGATTACATAAATTTCTGTATCAAAGCCACAAAGAACGAACTTATTGAAAAGCTGGAAGATCAGGAGCTGGTTCTTTATAAATCACCGTACACAGGGCCGCTTCAGTCCAACCACATAAACAGGTTTAAGGAAATCGTTCTCTTTAACATCAATGATTTGAAAAAATTTGAGCAGAACCTGCTCAAACGCCTAGCTATCAAAAAAGACAAGTACATTAAATGCGAAACTAATTTTGAGGAAAAATGCAAACTTCTTTTTGCCATGCAGATCTTGCTGCACAAGATGAGGACATAATCTTCTGCACTTCAGGAATTATCATTCAGAAATCACCGCCGGGAAAATCTTTTGTATACAACTTGTTAAGCACAGTCTAAAAATATAGCTGCACCTGGATAAATTATTTCCATCCATTTTTTCCAAGAAAAATCTGAAAAGCTAAAAGAGTCTTATAGTTACCCAAATTATACACATACTCTATCCCATGCTTAAAAACAGCATTATTCGGCAATATCTTTTTGCCACAAAGCTCATGTCCCCATTCGTTTTTAGCCAGGGTGGTAATAAACACACAGCGGGGATCTTTCAGGTAAAAATCTATTTTTTTAGGGGTGTTGTTGTACCCCGACAAATTACCCCAGGCAGCATATGGAGGACGCCCGCCGGGAAATTGATCCAAGTCTTCTATTTCTTTCTGCGTAAGCAGCCGGAATTTTTTTTCGGTATGGTCCAAAAGCACGACATAGCGCACAAGACTGAGCGGCATCTTGAAAAAAGGGTGATCAGGAAATTTACTGTTGGCCAGATGATAACATTGTTCATAAAAAGCCTTCCTATTCTTGTCCGACTGATAGTCGATCAAAAACTGCGCCCAAAATGCAGGATTTTCCCAATCTCCCTGAATATATTTCCTCTCAAACTCAATCCAGTAACTCTGCTTTCTACCTTCTGCAAAAGCAAGAATTGAATCTATAATTATATCAAGGCTTTTCCCAAAATTAATAACCTTCTTATCTCTGCAAGAAACTACCTGCCTACGTAAAACATTTGATTTTACCGAAAGTTTAATTGCTTCTACCAGTTGCTGCTCAGAATGAGCACAAAAGCCGAACTCATTAAAAGTCAATTGCTGACTGCTATCCAGATCCGGCCGGAAAGAAATATGCGGCTGCCCGGTTGCAATAGAAAAAGTCAGCCGCCCCAAGGAAAGATCGGTAATAAACACCTTTGCGCGGGCAAAGGATTCAATATTACTGTCCGACAAATCAATGATTACACGATCATTTCCCTGGTACATTTCCTGAAGTTCAACCACTTCCATGATTGTTCTTGCCAAAGGAAAAGGGCGGAAAACAACTTTGTATTCAGGACACGTATCCAAACATATTTGTACAATTTTCTTATAATAAGAGGGATGCGGAGGAATATTTATAGAAGGGGCTACGAGTATACTGTCCTTTTCTGTTTTTTGTTTTTCAATTCTCTCTGCGAGGATATCAACCTTTGGATAACCACATGGAATTACCGTAAACATTTTATCGCGAGGTTTGGCTGGCGGCGGAATTTGATTACCCCAGGCATTTTCGTATTCTTCAGGACTGCTATCTGCCGAAAAGGCATGAGGCAGGCAGAGAGCATCGCCGAACTCAAATGTACCTGCTTCATAGCCCAGATCGCTGAGATTCTCAGCGTCCATAAAAGCATGGGGGATGCAGAAGACTTTACTTGTATAAGGATAGTAGAAAGTAAGTCCATATCTGGTATCGTTATCAACGAAAACTTTAATATCGCTAAGTTCACTAAGATCTGTTGTCTCAATATTAAAAACAGGTATATCGTAAGCGGATTTCTTAATTTCACAATCTTCGTAAACAATAAAAACAGGAGACAATTCCACGCCGCTTTCTATAATTCTTTCGGCCAAATATATAAAATTTGTATAAAACCCAGGCCGCGCAACAAATGCCACAACAGGAAACTTGCTACTTCTTGTGTATTTTAGAATTGCATCAAACCCCATATATCCGCCTTTAGAAATAAATTAAAACGTTAATGTTGGATATCTTGTCAAAAACAACTAAAAGACACAAACAGCAATAAAAATATAATAGATGCAGACCCTAAAAACTACCCTATTCAACGCCCCAAAAAGCAAACGGCTCATAGGTGGGATAGGGATAGTATCCCTTGTCCAGTTCAATTTCATAGTCGTGTGCCGCAAAAAATTCTTCAACCAAAGACAAAACGGTTCTGGGTTTGCCGCTGCAAACATTGAAAATGCCGGACTCATCCCCATCCAAAGCCAAAGTCACGATCTTTTCAGCAACCTGCTCCACCGGAAGAAAATCACGAACCTGATCCCCTTTGGACATGTTAAATACCTTATCGCCATTTGCTATGGCTTTGCGGACCTGCGAATAAAGAGAATTCGGGGACTGCCCTTCTCCATAGAGATAAAAAAGCCTTGCCCACTGAAAAAGAAGTTTCTTACCTGCAAAGACTTCATCCAACGCTTCCCGCAGCATATTTTTGCCCCTGCCATACTCCGTAACCGGGGCAGGGGAGGTGCTTACCGGGAGCGGCCCCTCGGTCAGACCGTACTCAAAACAAGTCCCGGCTACAAAAAGATGCTTGGCCCCCTGCTCGGCCATCCTCTTGCAGAATTCAAAATTCTCCCGAAAGATCTTACCTGTATGAATGCTGTCATTGTACTTGGGCAATCCTCCCCAAGCCAGATGTATAATCCGTTCCGGGCTGCCTAGATATGCAAAAACATCATCAGGAATATCAGCCAGATCAAGTTCCTTACAAATTACATCCGGGAACCATTCCCTAGATTTAGCCTTCTCGAGATTACGCGTAGTTACAATCACCTCATGCCCCCGGGCCAACAGCTCCTTAACAACATAATCACCGATGAAACCGGTAGCTCCCGTTACTAGTACCCGCATATATAACTCTACTTTGACCTTTCAAATATTTTGCAAACTCATTTCCAATTATAACGACGCCTATTTGAGACAAATCCATACCAAACCGACTACGCACATGTACACCTAAAAAACAATACATCCATTGACTTGTACTGCCTTGAAAAATAGACTCCCATCAACTCAACTTATAACATTTTCAGGAGGCGCAAAAAATTGTTTAGCAAGACAACCCCACCCTTCTTTATTGCCGAGGTCTCCAGCAACCACGATTGCGACCTCGGACGCTGTTATAAGTTCATTGACACTGCCGCGCGCATAGGTTGCGGTGCAGTGAAATTCCAGCTGTTCAAGGTAAACGAACTTTTCGCACCGGAAATACTTGCCCGCAGCGAAAAACACCGCAACAGGGTCCGCTGGGAACTTCCGGAATCATTTATTCCCTTGATTGCCGAACGTTGCCGGGAGCGGGGAATCCTGTTCTCCTGTACTCCCTTTTTTCTTGAAGCCGTCAATCTTCTGTCACCTTATGTGGATTTTTTCAAAATAGCTTCCTACGAACTGCTCTGGACCGAGTTGCTCGAAAAATGCGCTGCCAGCGGCAAACCTGTTGTTCTTTCCACTGGAATGGCTGACATGGAAGAAATTTCCAAGGCAGTGGAAACACTGCGTTCTTCAGGGTGTGTTGACCTGACCCTGCTCCATTGCGTATCAGGCTACCCGGCCCCGGTGGAGCAAGCCAATCTCGGTGCTATCGAGTCCATGCGTAATGAATTTGACTGCAAAATAGGCTGGTCCGACCATACGGTCAGTGAAGGAGTCATCCACCGCGCTGTGCATAAATACGAAGCACAGACAATTGAACTGCATCTCGATCTGGACGAAAACGGTCCTGAATACGACTTCGGGCATTGCTGGCTCCCGGACCAACTGGAAAGACTTATCGCCAATATCAGGCTGGGAGTGCGAGCTGACGGTAACAGAAACAAACAACCGACAGAAGCTGAAATGCCGGACCGCGAATGGCGGGCCGACCCGGAAGACGGCCTGCGCCCTCTAAAACCAATCAGAAAGACATGGAAACCATAATTTAATGGCCTGCGCTGACAGTAAAATTAAATCTATTTCAGAACTTGCGGAAATCGCGGCTGAACTGCGTGAAAACGGCAAACGTATCGTGCTCTGCCACGGCGTATTTGACCTGCTGCATATCGGACACATCCGCTATTTTAATCAGGCCAAGGAGCACGGCGATGTTCTCATGGTCACCCTTACCCCGGACCATTACGTTGACAAAGGCCCGGACCGCCCGGCCTTCACCGAAGTGCTCCGCGCCGAAGCTCTGGCCTCCCTTGGCGAGACCGACTACGTAGCCATCAATGAATGGCCCACAGCCGAAGAAACCCTGCGCGCCATACGGCCCCATGTCTATGCCAAGGGCGATGAATTCAAGGATATCGACAACGACCCGCTGGGCAAGATCGGCAAGGAAGCGGATGTGGTTCGCGAGATCGGGGCGGAGCTGGTTTTCACATCAGACATCGTCTACAGCTCCTCCAACCTGATCAACCGCTACCTAACCCGCAACAACGAAGAGCTGGACGAATACCTGAAGATGTTCCGCAGCCGCTACCGGCTGGACAATGTACTCGACCATCTGGAAAGCATGCAGGACCTGAACGTGCTCATCATCGGGGACACCATCCTTGATGAATACCAGATTGCTTCCACGCTGGGTAAATCTTCCAAAGACCCCATTCTGGCACTCAAATACCAGTCCCACGAGCTTTATGCCGGGGGCGCGCTGGCTGTTGCCAACCATGTCGCCAACTTTGCGGGAGAAGTCACCCTGCTGACCATGCTTGGCGAGCATGAACGCTACGAAGATTTCATCCGTGAAAAGCTGGACGGAAAAATCACCCCCCGCTTTTTTACCCGCCCCAAAGGTCCGACGACACTAAAACGCAGGTTCATTGACAGCTACTCACTAAGCAAGGTCATGGAAATCTATGTCATGGACGACAGTCCGCTGCCGGACAGTCTGGAACAGGAAATCTGTGCTGAACTGGAAAACATCATTTCAGATTACGACCTCGTGCTGGCTGCCGACTTCGGACACGGCTTGATCAGCCCTGCGCTGATAGAGCTGCTGGCTGAAAAGGCTCCCTACCTTGCGGTAAACACACAGGCCAATGCCGGAAACCGGGGCTTCAATACCATCGGAAAATACCCGCGCATGGACTTTTTCTCACTCGCTGAGCATGAGCTGCGCCTTGAAACCCGCGACCAGCTAAATGAGTTGCGCCCGCTGCTCATTGAAACCGGGAACCGCTTGCAGACTAAAATTTCACTGGTAACTCAGGGCAGCCGGGGCTGCTCACTCTACAATCCCGAAAGCGAATTCGTGCGTATCCCCTCCTTCCAGTCCAATGTGGTGGACCGGGTCGGGGCCGGGGACGCCCTTTTTTCCATTGCGGCCATGTCCGCCTGCATGGGGCTGCATGAAGAACTGGTCGGATTTTTGGGCAATATTGCCGGATCGCTGGCTGTGCAGATCATGGGCAATGACCAGCCCATTGATAAACAGTCCATGCGCAAATACATAACCGCAACCATGAAATAAAATGAGCAGCAGATACCGCCAATTCGACCGCAGCAGACTACGCGTACTCTCCCTTGCAGAACGTAAAAGTCTGCTTGAGAGCGCAATCATCAAAGATCCCGAACCTTGCGTCGAAGTTCATCCTTCCCTTGAAGCAGTAGCCAAGGAACTTGCAGCGGCACGAAAGAAAGGCAGCGCACGGGTACTCATGATCGGAGCGCACGTTATCCGCGCCGGAGTGCAGCGTTACCTTTTCGAACTTATGGAACAGGGGCTGATCAACTGCATCGCGGTCAACGGAGCCTGCGCCATTCATGACTTCGAATTCGCCATACACGGCCGGACCACCGAATGCGTCGCCACCTATATTTCAAACGGACAATTCGGACTCTGGCAGGAAACCGGACAACTCAACGAGATTATCAAAACCGGCAATGCACAGGGCCTTGGTTTCGGTGAATCCGTGGGGAAATTTCTCTGCGAAAACAACCCTGATCACGCTAAGGTCAGCCTGTTCGCCAAGGCTTATGAGCTGGGTATCCCAGTCTCAGTCCATGCCGGGATCGGCTACGACATCATTCACGAACATCCCAATTGTGACGGGGCGGCAATCGGCGAGGCAAGCTATCGCGATTTTCTGATCTTTGCGGCTTGTCTGGAGCAATTGGAGCACGGCGTGGTCATGAATTTCGGCAGTGCCATCATGGCCCCCGAAATTTACCTCAAAGCCTTGGCAATGGTCCGCAATGCAGCAGCAAATGCCAGCCCTGCAAAAAAGATCTGCAACTTCACCACCCTTGTCTGCGACCTGCACGACCTGCCGGAAAATGTCGGCAGCGAAGCCCCCAAAAGCGACGCCCAATATTATTTCCGGCCATGGAAAACCATGCTGATCCGCACAGTGGCTGACGGCGGCAAAAGCTATTATGTGCGCGGTTTCCATGAGCAGACGATCCCCCAGCTCTGGACAGCCGCCGCAAAACTTCAAGCAGCGGGGAAAAACCGTGTGGAATAAACACACCCAAAAATTGCAGAACTGCCTCAGCTCCATTGAAGTAGACGGAGCCAAATGCGCAGCCAGCAATTGTGACCAAGCTTTTTCGCTCTGGAAAAATCTGACCGAAGAACTGCGCGAACAGGGCAAGATCATCTACCTGATCGGCAACGGAGCCAGCGCATCCATGGCCAGCCATTTTTCCGCCGACCTAGCCAAAAACGCCCACGTACATACGCAGGTCTTCACCGATCTGGCTCTCATCACGGCCCTTGCAAACGATATTTCATATGATCAGGTTTTTGTGGAACCTCTCAAGCGCAGATTGACCCCCAATGACATGCTTGTTGCCATCAGCAGTTCCGGCAATTCACCGAATGTTCTCAACGCCTGCCGCTTTGCAGCTGAAACAGGAGCCACCGTGGTTACTCTCAGTGCCATGTCTGCGGGGAACACCCTGCGCACCTTGGGTGACATCAATTTCTGGCTGCCTGCCGAAACATACGGCATGGCTGAAACCGGGCACGCCTGCATACTGCACTACTGGATGGATTCCGTTTCCGTCCCCCCGGCATAAGGATTTTTCATGAGCGATAATTTACGCATAGATTCCCACAAGCTGCACCTGCACCCTAAGCGGGTCGCCAAATGGCTGGACGGCGAAAATATTTACCCCGTTTATATGGAACTTAGCCCCGCAGGAGCCTGCAACCACCGCTGCAAATTCTGCGGGCTGGATTTTGCCGGATACAAACCGGATTTCCTCGACACCGAAATTCTCAGTAAGCGTCTCACTGAAATGGGACGGCTGGGTGTCAAAAGCATCATGTACGCCGGAGAAGGCGAACCGCTGCTGCACAAGGACATGGCCCAAATTATCCGCTCCACCAAAGAGGCCGGAATCGACGTGGCCCTGACCAGTAATGCCGTACTGCTTGATGAAGAAAAATCAGCCAATATTCTGCCCTGCACCAGCTGGATCAAGGTCAGCCTCAATGCCGGAACTCCGGAAACTTATTCGCGCATACACGGAACCAATGCGGATGATTTCAAGCGCGTATTCAATAATCTGGAAACAGCCGCCAAGATTCGCCAGAAGCAGCAGTCCGGTTGTACACTTGGTGTGCAGCTTGTCCTGCTGCCTGAGAACGAAAATGAAGTTGAAAAGCTGGCTGAACTGACCCGGGATGCCGGGATGGATTACCTTGTGGTCAAGCCCTACTCCCACCATCCGCAATCCATCTGCACCGAGTACAAGGACATCAATTACACCGATTGCAGCGAACTTGAAGAACGGCTGCAAAGTTACAGGACCGACAGCTTCAATATAATTTTCCGCAGCGAAACCATGAAAATATGGGACGGGCAGAAGCGTGACTATAAGCAGTGCAACGCCCTGCCCTTCTGGTCCTACATCAATTCCAAAGGCGATGTCTGGGGCTGCAGCATCTATCTGGGTGATGAAAATTTCTGCTACGGCAATATTCACGAGCAGAGTTTCGAGAACATTTGGACCGGACAGAAACGGCTGGACTCGCTAAAATGGTGCGAGGATAATCTTGATCCGCAGCAGTGTCGGATCAACTGCCGTATGGACAAGATTAATCATTACCTCTGGGAACTTAAGAATCCCGGCGGGCATGTTAATTTTATTTAATGCATGAATTTGTTGCGCTTCGCGCTTTTTTTCGTTTGATTTCGCCTCCGGCGGCCAAAGGGGATAATCCCCTTTGGAATCCTTAGTAGGGGTCCGGGTATGCTTGTTGGGATTGACCTTGATAATACTATTATCTGCTACGACAGAGCCTTGCATGGAATTGCCCTTGAACGAGGGTTGATTTCTGCCGACACTCCCGCAACCAAGCAGATAATTCGTGATGACGTACGCGCAAAACATGGCGAAATGGAATGGCAGAAATTACAGGTTGCCATCTACGGCCCCCACATTGACCGGGCTGAGCTCATGGCCGGGGTTTGGGATTTTCTGCTGCGCTTAAAAGAAAACGGAATTGAATTTAAAATCGTCAGCCACAAAACGCGCTACCCTAATTACGGGGAAAACAAAGTTGATCTGCGCACGGCGGCAATTAAATTTCTGGAAGGGCATAATTTTTTCAATGAATCCGGGGTGGGATTGACGGAAAAAGACGTCTTCTTTCTCTCCACACGAACAGATAAAATCCGCACCATCCGTGAGCTTGGCTGTTCCCTGTTCATTGATGATCTCAAGGAACTTTACTTAGACACTGACTTTCCGGATAAAACTGCTAGAATTCTGCTTTCAACCGAGCATGATCTGGAACTTCCCGGTGTGACGGTACTGCCCGATTTTACCCGGATCAATGAATTTGTTTTCGCGGGGATTGCAAATGGCGAGTTCTGATCCCAAAGAACTGGTCAGCCATCTGCTGAATGAAGTTCCAGTCAAAACCACCCCCATCCGGGCCGGACGCAACAGCCGGGTTTTCCGGGTCGATTGCCAGTCCGGTAAAACTCTGCTGGCCAAATTCTACCTACAGCCAACAGCGGACGGGCGTAGCAGACTTGCGCAGGAATGGTCCGCCCTGAAATTCATGACTGAAAACGGAATAAAAAATATTCCACGCCCGATTGCTTTTGACCAGTCTCTGCAAGGGGCTATCTACTCTTTTGTTCATGGAGAGAGAGTGACCCAAAGTTGTGAACATGGAATCCGCGAAATTCTTTCTTTTCTTAGCAAACTCAAAGAGATTTCAACTCAAGCAAATGCTGTAAAAATATCCCCTGCTGCGGAGGCATGTTTCTCCCCGGCGCAATTGGTAGGGAATATCGAAGAAAGACTGAAAAAACTTCAAGCACTTCCCGCTGAGGATGAACTCTATCGCCAACTACATTCATTTCTTGATAATAATTTTGCAATCCGTTTCGCGCAACTTACGGACCATACAAAGCAAATGTTTCCCGGCGGATTGTGGACCGAACCTCTCGCCCAACAACACCGCACACTCAGTCCGTCAGATTTCGGATTTCACAACGCAATTAAAAATGAATCAGGGTTCACTTTTGTAGATTTCGAATATTTCGGCTGGGATGATCCGGTTAAATCCACTGCTGATTTTCTGCTCCATCCGGCTATGGATTTGAGTGAGCGGCAGCCGAATGTTTTCTTTTCCGGCATGGAAAAGCTTTTTAAAGCCGACAGAGATTTCACCGCTCGCTTTAAAGTTTATGTGCCTCTGCTCTGCCTGAAATGGTGCATGATTATCCTGAATGAATTTATTACCGGACATATGGAAAGGCGGGAATTTGCTGTGGGAAAAACTTCCGGGCGCGAGAAGATACGTGCGCGGCAGCTTGAAAAAGCTTTGAATTTCCTTAATAAAGACCAAAGAATACTCTGCGCATTGAATTTAGCGAACTAACACTTTCGGAGAATTAAATTGGACCAACGCTCTAGACAGCTCAGAAAAAAAATCGTGGATGTGCTCCACCATGCAGGACGCGGTCACGTCGGCCCGTCAATGTCTTTGGTGGAGATGCTGCGCGTGCTTTATGATTCGGTTTTGAAATATGATCCAAACAATCCGCTCATGCCGGAACGGGACCGCTTTATTCTCAGCAAAGGGCATGGCTGTCTGGCCCTGTACGTGCTGCTGGCAGATAAAGGATTCATATCCGAGGAAGAGCTGTTCAGCTTCTGCTCCTTTGACGGGCTGCTGGGCGGGCATCCGACCACCAAGACTCCGGGAGTCGAGTTCGCCACCGGAAGCCTTGGACACGGGCTGCCCTTTGCGGTGGGCGTTGCAGCCGCGCTGAAAATGGATAAATCCGCGAGCCGGGTCTTCACCGTGCTCGGTGACGGCGAATGCGGCGAAGGTTCGGTCTGGGAAGCAGCCATGAGTGCTGCCCGCCAAAAACTCTGCAACCTCACCGCCATCATTGATTACAACAAGCTGCAATCCTACGGTCCTACCGAAGAAGTTACCGGATTTGAGCCTTTCGCCGAAAAGTGGGAAAGCTTCGGATTCGCAGTACGCGAAGTGGACGGACATGATGTAGACGCGCTGGAAAAAGTCTTCGCAGAACTGCCTTTTGAGCAGCATAAGCCGTCCGTGGTCATCTGCCATACGATCAAAGGCAAAGGACTGCCCTTTGCGGAAGGCGATCCCACTTGGCATCACAAAACCAAGATGTCTGCCGAAGATCACGCCCGAATTATCAAGAGCATCGAGAATTACCATGCGTAAAGCTTGTCTGGAACAGGTCTACCAACTTGCGAAAAAGGATGATCGGGTTGTCTTTGTCGGCTCCGATCTCGGCGCGGGGACACTCTCCCATTTTCGGGAAGAAATACCGGACCGTTTTTTCATGGAAGGCATTGCCGAAGCCAATACGGTGGGCATGGCCTGCGGAATGGCCCATGAAGGCAAGGTTGTCTACGTAAACACCATCCAGAGTTTCCTGACCCGCCGCTGCTACGAACAGGTTCTACTCGATGCCTGCATGCATAATCTGAACGTGCGCTTCATCGGCAACGGCGGCGGACTGGTCTATGCCCCGCTCGGCCCGACCCACTGGGCAACCGAAGATATTTCCATCCTGCGGGTCATCCCCAACCTGACCGTACTCTGCCCTGCTGATGCCGAGGAAATGAACAGGCTCATGCCGCAGACCCTCGATCACCAAGGGCCGATCTTCATCCGCTTGGCAAAGGGCTACGATCCCATCGTCACCCAGGAAACAACTTTTGAGTTCGGCAAAGCCTATTCCTATGGTGAAGGTGAAGACGTGCTACTCATCGGCTGCGGGGTCATGCTGGGAATCATGAAAGATGGTGCAGACCTGCTGGCAGAATCAGGCATCAAAGCCGGAATCCTGCACCTGCCTACGATCAAACCGCTGGACAGCGAAGCCATAATTTCACGTGCCCGCAAAGCACGGGCGGTCATCACCCTGGAAGAAAACACCATCCTCGGCGGCCTCGGCAGCGCGGTATCAGAAATTCTGGCAGAAGCGTGCCTGCCCAATCCCCTACGCCTGAAAAGGCTGGGGCTGGCGGATAATTTCAGCACGAACTACGGCTCACAGCTGGAGCATTTCGCCCACAACGGACTGACAGCCGAAAACATAGCAAAAGAAACCCGTAAGCTACTGAAATAATTCTAATCGCATAATACAAAATAAACTTGTTGGCGAAGCCTAATAAAAGGTTTTGGGATTCTAAAACCCTTTTGCAAAAGGGTTTTAGCCCGCCGGGAGGCTCCCCGAAGGGCCGCCGAAGGCAAAATTATTTCATCCAAAACGCGAAGCGCATCAGATAAAAAAATGGGAAAACTACTCAATTTAATTACCCCTCTGCACACCTCCACCAAGCGCGAATATCTGCCGCGCATGGTGGACGACAAAGTGCAGTGCATGCTCAAGGCCAAGGAATACGAATACGATTACTGGGACGGAGACCGCCGTTTCGGTTACGGCGGCTACCGCTACCTTGAGGGCTACTGGACTCCGGTTGCGCAGGGACTGATCAAGACCTACGGGCTGGAAAAAGGTTCCCGCATTCTGGATATGGGCTGCGGCAAGGCTTTCCTGCTTTATGAGCTGCATAAGCTGGGTATGGAAGTCCACGGCTTTGATATTTCCCGCCACGGCCTGAAAGAGGCCAAAGACGAGATAAAAGAGAACCTGTTCCTGCACCGTGCAGAAGAACCGCTGCCCTATGCGGACGGGGAATTTGATCTGGTTATCTCCATAAATTCCTTGCATAACCTGCCCGTATTTGACCTCAAAAAAGCTCTGGCTGAAATGGAACGGGTGGGTAGAAATAAATATCTTTGCGTTGAAAGCTTCCGCACTGAGCAGGAATTGTTTAATCTCCAATGCTGGGCCCTGACTTGCGAATCCTTTTTCAGTAAAGAAGAATGGGAATGGCTCTTTGGGGAATTCAATTTTTCCGGCGACTACGAATTCATCTACTTCGAATAAACGAGGGAAATAATGCAGCTCTACACCAATCTTAAGATCTTTCACTACCAGCATAAACTCGACTCACTGCCCCCGGAATCCGAACGCACTGAAGCCCCCGTCCACATCCGCATCAAACCGACCAACGCCTGCAACCACAGTTGCAGCTATTGCGCCTACCGCAACCCCAAACTGCAATTAGGGCAGGACATGTCCATATCCGACCGCATTCCGGCCCTGAAAATGAAAGAGATCGTTACAGACTGCATTGAAATGGGCGTTAAGGCGGTGACTTTCAGCGGCGGCGGAGAACCGCTCTGCTATCCGCAACTTGCGACCACGGCCCGCACTCTGGCTGAGGGCGGAATAAGTATCGCCACCCTGACCAACGGCGGCCTGCTGCATGGTGAAATAGCGGACGTTTTTTCCTCCTTGGGAACATGGATCAGAATTTCCATGGACGGCTGGGACGGCCCCAGCTATTCCCGCTTCCGTTCTGTTGCCGAAGATGAATTTTCAAAAATCATGACCAATATCGAGAACTTCAAAAAGCTGGGCGGCAAATGTTTTCTGGGCGTAAGTTACGTAATCAGCCGGGACAATGCCGAACATGTTTTTGATATGGCCTGCAAGCTCAAGGACGCGGGCGTGGACAGCATCAAATTTTCGCCCTGCGTGGTCAGCAACGACGGTCATGAAAACAACCGTTATCACGCGCCTGTATTCGGCAGAATCAAAGACCAAACCCAGCGGGCCAAAAATGATCTGGAAGATTCGAACTTCGAGGTCTTCGACTCCTACCACGCACTGGATGAGAAATTCGACAAGCCCTACGAGTGGTGCCCCTACCAGCAGATTCTTCCGGTAATCGGGGCCGACCAGCGGGTCTACTCCTGTCAGGATAAAGCCTACAACCTCGATTGTGGCGTGCTTGGCTCAATCAAGGACGTGCGCTTCAAGGATTTCTGGTTCAACAACCGGGAAAAATTCTTCAAGATCAACCCCGCAAAACATTGCAGCCATCACTGCGTTTCCAATGGCAAAAACATGCTCATCCACGATTACCTGAACGCAAATCCTGACCACCTGCCCTTTGTGTAGGAAGGTCCCTAGCATGAAGATTCTGGTTATCGGAGATGGTGCACTGAGCAATGCTGTTATGAAGCAGGCGGAAAAATCAGGGCATGAGGTTATCCAGACCTCGCGCAAAAATCCGCAGCTGTTTCATTTTGACCTTAGAAATGAACAAGAGTTCACTAATCTGCCTGATGCCGACTGGGCAGTGATTGCTGCCGGGATCTCCGGTTATAAAGAATGTGATCAAAATCCGGAATCGCGTACTATCAATGTGGCGCGAACAATTGAACTGTGCCGGGCGTTATTAGACCGGGGAACAAAAATACTTTTCCCGTCCAGTACTGCGGTTTTTGACGGCGTAACTCCCTTTCCCGCGCCGGATTCCCCCACCTGTCCGAACACGGAGTACGGACGACAAAAAGCGCAAGTTGAAGATTTCCTGCGGCAGCATCCTGAAAACACGGCCATTGTGCGGCTGGCTAAACTTGTGGAGCGCAACGCCCCGCTAATTTCAAGCTGGCTGAATAATCTTGCTACAGAAAAAAACATCACCCCGTTTGATGATCTGAACATGGCCCCTGTCCTGTTTGAAGATGCCGCTGCTGTCTGCTGCAAAATCATGGAAATGAACGGTAACGGAATTTTTCATTGCTCCGGACCGCAGGAAATAAGTTATCTCGAATTCGCCAGTAAACTGTGCACGCACGCTGGATTTAATGCTGATCTTATCAGTCCTGCCAGTTGCAAAGGCATTCTCGATTACTGCCCGAAACACTCCGCACTGGACGCAGGGGCTACGGAAAGTTTCGTGGGATTCAACTTCCCGGCAGTTGACCAGCTCATTGAAAAAATCATGCAGCCCCGCTGTCTGCTCTGCGGCAGTAACGACCTTCACTTTTTTGAGCAATTCAAGGACTTCCCCGGCATAACTTCCGACTGCAAACCGTGGCCCCGCTCGGGAGAATTCATGCTCTGCAATGAGTGCGGGCATGCCCAGAAAAAACTTTCTGCACTGTGGTTCAGGGATATCAGCGAGATTTATTCCGGCTACGAAATGTATCCGCTGAGCAATGGCAGCGAACCGCTCATTTTCGACGAACAGGGTAAAAGCACCCCCCGTAGCGGTGTGTTGCTGGATAAACTTATCCCAACTCTGGAATTGCCAGCAGAAGGCTCCCTGCTCGACGTGGGTTGCGGAAACGGCAGCCTGCTACAGCAGTTCAACCAGCGGTTACCGCACTGGGAATTGTATGGCCACGAGCAGTCCGCCCAGCGGGAAGAGATACTGCACCTACCCGGAGTCGAGGGTTTCTTTTCCGGCAGATTCAATGAAATTGAAGAAAAATTTGACCTGATCACCATGACTTATGTGATCGAGCACCTGACTGATCCGCTGGGCATGCTAAAGCAGCTGGCAGGTCTACTAAATGAGGGCGGACAGATCATGGTCCATACTTCCTCATTTGAAAACAACCCTTTTGACCTCATGGTCTGCGACCACTGCTCGCACTTCACACCTGAAACTCTGGAATTCATGGCCCTTCGAGCAGGGCTGATCATCACTACGCGTACTGATCCGTGGCTGGCAAAAGAAATCGGATTCAGTGCCCGTAAAACAGCTTCCAGATTGGATCTGCCCCGGAGGCAAGACTCCCGGCAAAATATGTCAAAGTCACTTGAATGGCTGAAGCGGCTAACCAGCAAAGCAACACGGGCCGCAACCGATCATGAAATAGGGATATTCGGCACTGCTGTAGCAGGGACATGGCTGGCTGCATCGCTGCCGGAAGCAACTTTTTTCATTGATGAAGATCCCTCAAAACAAGACCGGACCCACATGGGGCTGCCTATAATCGGGCCGGACAGCGTCCCGCTAAATGCAGCGGTAATCATGGGATTCAACAACAGGCTGGCAGCACGTATCGCCGCAAGAATAAACAACAGTCATCCCGAAATAAATTTCATTATTGCTGACTATTAAACAGCAGACAAAGGTACGGAGCATAGAATGGATATTGCCGAACTTCTTGAGCGCGCAGCCGCAGCAATGGCTGACGAAAAATATATTGAAGCGGAAATCGCTATCAAACAAATTTTCCAGCACGACGAAAACAAAACTCAAGCACTCAAGCTGGCCGCAAAGCTGGCCCTGAAGTGCGAAAGACCGGAAATCGCGGTGAAATATTTTGAGCGTTACATTGAAATCGCTGAACCGGACCTTGAAACATCTTTATCCATTGCCGAAGTTTTCAACCGCCAGCATATGCCCCATCAAGCCGGAGAATTGCTTACCCATGCCCTCGAACTGGATGCTCACGATAAGGAAGCAAAAAAACAATACCTGCAACACGCCTATAAAACGTCGGATATGGATGCTTTTCCGTGTGAAGAGTATGTGGACAGCAGCTTCGAACGTTCCGAAGACCAGATTTATTTCCATGTAGTCATTACTGTTTTCGGCGAAGAATTCACATCCGTGTTCGTTAACGATGTTCTGCCCACCCAATTCGGTCCCGGCAATATTGAAAGCCTCAACACCGAGGCCCGTTCGGTCTACATCATCTATACCACCCCCGAAGATGTGCGGACCATCAAGAAATCCCCGGCCTTCGCCCACCTGATCACGCTCATGGATGTCCGGCTATACTCAGTGGACTTTGACCTCATGGACGGAGCCAACAAGTACGACTACATGATCCAGAGCCACAAGCACGCCCTGCGCAAAGCACATGAAGAAAGTGCCCGGGCGGTGGTCCTCGCGCCCGATGCGGTCTTTTCCGAATCCACTTTCCGCAACCTCTACCAGCGGACCAGGGAAGGCTACAAAGCAATCATGATCGGGACCATGCGGGTGACAAAAGAAGACTTCCAGCCGTTGATGCGTGAACGCTATTTCGCCGAAGGCAAAGTTGAAGTGCCCATTGAGGCACGTGAGATGGTCGACATGGCCATAGCCAACCTGCATCCCGATGTGCGCAACGCCATCATGGGCGCGGAAAAATACAACGGCTGGCCCTCGCAGCTGCTCTGGGAGATTCCCGGCGAAGGCATCCTGGCCCACAATTTTCACCTGCACCCGATTATGATCCACCCGGAAATCCTCAATGACTTTCACGGAACCATTGATGAGGACTGTGTGCGAAAAATCTGTGAAGACATTGAAAGCGCATACATCGTCCCGGATTCCGATGAAATGATCGGCTTTGACATGAGCAAGCGGGATGTGCGGACCATCGAATTACAGGAACCTTTCAGCGTAGAGTACGTGGCCGCGTGGGTTGAAGATTATGCCGATGAATTCCACCGCTATTTCATGGGTCATGAAATCCGGGTCCACAACGGCAAATGCGGACCGCTCTGGGACGAGACCGCGCAGCAGGCCCTTGAAACCGTAGACGCAATCAACAATTTCTCAAATCATGGTGAAGAACACTTCTTCCCGGAAATTCTGGCGGATTATGACCTGCGCTTTCCGCCGCTGACCATAGATGCAGCAAGTATCAATTGCGACCGGGAGCTGTCCGCCGAAACTTGTGCCGAATTCAGCAGCTACGCGCACCTGCAACTTGTCACGGAAAAAGAAGACCGCCCCGCCATACAGGAAGCCTTGCTTGGCAACACACATAAACTCCGGGCCGCTTCCCCTAAAGCCGGGACCGCATTCAGCTGGTGCTGCAATCTCAGTAAAATGCCCATTCCCCATCTGGCAGAACTGGCAAAGCCGGCAGCCGAAAATGGAGTGCAGCAACTCGAGTTGAAAGGACCGGACGAGAACTTATTCAGCCTTAATAGCGATGAATTCCAGAAAGCTATGGCTGAAATAGAAAATTTACGGGCTTTGACTAAAGAATGTGGAATTAAACTTAACCTTCCCCCCGCTTGGGAAGAAATGGTGAAGAGCAGATTTGAAGCGGACAAGGCACAACAAAACTCAGGGGTGAAGCTGGATATAGCTGTTTTACCGATTCATCCGGGTTTGCGGGCATGGCGAAAAGGCCCGGCAGCAGCTCAGACCCGATTCTGCCTCAGGCCATGGAATTCGCCCCACGTTCAGCCCGATGGGACAGTTCATTCCTGCCCGGTCCGCAACCGGGATATGGGCCGGATGGATCAAAACACCCCGCTTAGAAAAGCCCTGCACAATGCTGAATTCACCGACCTGCGCCGCCAGCTCATCACAGGAAATATTACCGATGCCCACTGCCGCCACTGCCAACTGGCTCCTGTAGCCCCGCTGCGAGATTTGAAACGGACAGTCGCAAACATGATCCGCGCCAGCAGGAAGCAATAAAAAGACCTGCTTACGATCAAGCAGGTCCTGATGTTAATGAGTACCGGCAGCCCGAAAGCTACTTGCGTCCTTTGCGCCCTCCGCCGGATGAACCGGAACGGACCAGTGCAGGAACGCCGTGACGGTGGCGATGACGGTGTTTGCGCTTAAAAACCAGCGGCAGGAACAACAGGGTTCCAATGGCACCGAAAAGAGCGATTCTGGCTAATGTGCTCATGCGCTTTCCTCCGCGGCCTCCTTCGCTTCCTTATTCACAAGGGAACTTCCCTTTTCGCGGGCCTGTTCAACCAGCGATTTCACATCTTCCTTCATGTTCCCGTACTGCTTTACGGACCAATCTTTGGCCTTGATTCCGGCCTTGACCGCACAAACAGCGGCGGGACGCACTTTTTCAGACTTCAGGGCATAACAGCCAAGAACTCCGGCAGCAGCACCGGCAGCAAATACAACTATTCTTCCAAGAGACATATAAACCTCCTTTGGCTTGCGTTTGAGGCCAGATTATACTCCCTGTAAAAAGGGCGCAAAGCCTGAAGACAAATATCACTCTCAAAAATCTGCAATCCATGCTGAATACCAAGCGGGATGGATTAAACGGCTCTATCTTTCAGCAAATTGACGAAATTTATTACCGCCGGGAAAGCCTCTGTTTTCTTATAAACCACCTGCAACTCAATCACCGGGAACTCCCCGACCAGTTTCTTGAAAACCACTCCACCGGGCTTCCTGCCTGCCATGCTTTCCGGGACAATACCGATGCCGATACCTGCCGCAACCAAGGCTACAGTAGCACTCTTCCGGGCCGCTTCCTGCACTACATCAGGCACGAATCCATAGCGCGAAAAAACTCTCATCCACTCATCATACAGACGGGGCTGTTCTTCGCGGGGAAAGAAAATAAACTGCTCGCCATCCAGCTCCGAAACTGCAACCTCTTCACTGCCACAAAGTTTATGACCTTCCGGGATGACCAATGCGTATGATTCACGGTGGAAAGTTACACTCTCCAGATCAGAAACATCATGGCGGAACAGGCGTACTATTCCGGCATCAAGTTCGCCTTTGCGCACGCCCTGAAGCTGGTCGTTGGTAAACATCTCCTGCAAATCAAAACGCACAGCGGGATAGTTCTCTTTGTATTCGCGGATGCATTCCGCCAGCAGGGTATCAAGGGCCGGACCGATGTAACCGAGTTTTAAATGACCGCCCAGCCCGCTGGCGGCGTCCAGCAGGTTGACCTCAGCCCGCTCAATGGCACGCAGAATGGGCCGCGCATCGCGCAACAATGAATTCCCTGCCGCAGTGAGCGAAACGGAGCGTTTATTGCGCTGAAATAGTTTAACCCCAAGCTCCTCTTCAAATTTCATTATCTGCTGGCTGAGCGGCGGCTGCGATATATGCAGACGCTTGGCAGCACGCCCGAAGTGCAACTCCTCAGCCACCGCCAGAAAATATTTAAGTTGTCGTGTCTCCATCAGTAATATCTATCAGATATTACTATGATCAAAAAGATATATTCGACATATTTATCACCCAGCAATATTCATATGCTCATCCATCAACGCCAAACAAACGGAGATAACTATGTCTACAAAAATCAGTATGAAAAAACTCGGTAACAGCAGTATTGAAATTTCAGCCATAGGCCTCGGCTGCATGGGGTTGAGTGAATTTTACGGGGACCCCACCTCGGATGAACAGGGCTGCGAACTTATTCGCCATGCTTTGGATAACGGGGTGAATTTCTTTGATACCGCCGATATGTACGGCAACGGGCATAACGAAAAACTGCTGGCTAAAAGCTTGAAAGGACGCAGGGAAGAAGCGGTAATCGCGACCAAATTCGGCATTGTGCGCGAAGAAGGGAAATACGCCCGCAGCATCAGCGGCAAGCCGGAGTATGTACGCAAAGCCTGTCACGACAGCCTGCGCCGTCTGGAGACCGACTACATTGACCTTTACTACATCCACAGGGTGGATACCGACACCCCCATCGAGGAAACAATCGGTGAAATGTCCCGGCTGGTGGAAGAAGGAAAAGTCCGGGCCATCGGCATCTCCGAGGCTTCCGCAGAAACCCTGCGCAAAGCACATGCGGTGCATTCCATCTCCGCCCTGCAATCGGAATACTCCATGCTGACCCGTGACCCTGAAGACGAAATACTGGGGCTTACCCGCGAGCTTGGAATCAGCTTTGTTCCCTACAGCCCTATCTGCCGGGGCCTGCTCAGCAACTGGACACCATCTGAAGACAAAACTGATTTCAGAAACATGCTACCCCGCTTTCAGGGAGAATCGTATGCCGGGAACAAATCAATCGCCAACGAACTTTCCTTGATCGCTGACAATAAAGGATGCTCGCTGGCCCAACTTTCACTGGCATGGGTCTGTGCGCAAGGAGATCACATCATCCCCATCCCCGGGACTACGAAAATCAGAAACCTCGATTCCAACATCGCCGCAGCGGAAATTGTCCTGAACAAAAAAGAAATTTCAGCCATTGAAGAAATTCTGGCTGCAAGCGAAGTCATGGGCAACCGCTATACCGATGAAGGAATGAAAGGAGTGGACGTCTAGAAACATATTCTACACTGTTTTTATAAGCGGGGCTTTTCTTCATTTTCCTGCAACACCTGTACTTGAAATCCGGTCTATGCTATTTTTGGGAGACTCATGATTTCTATTCTGCAGCACTAATTGTGCTAGATAAATATACAGGATAAAATGTGAAACAAGAAAAGTCCCCTTCTATAGCGCTGAAAATAGCAGCAAAGTATGCAATCTTCGGATTTTTATGGATTCTGCTTTCCGATAAATTACTCAATTTACTGATTCGTGATGCTGACATTATCCAAGGAATACAAACCCTTAAAGGATGGCTGTACGTACTTATTACCGCTGCAATAATTTACATACTGGTAGAAAGGTATGACCGTTCTGTCCAAAAAAGCCAGAATGATTACAGACGACTACTGGAAAACATAGCCGACCCAATCTATCTGGTGGATGCACAAGGGAACATCATCGACATCAACGAAGCGGCGGTGGACACACTTGGATACAGCAGAGAAGAACTGCTTAAGCTCGGTATTTCCGACATTGCCCCAAAAATAAATCAGGATGAATGGCTGAAAACAATCACCAGAGCCGCCCCGGACCAACGCTTCATCTTTGAAAGCAGGCACAAGCGTAAAAACGGCAGGACCTATCCTGTTGAAGTTGTTGCCTGCATATTTCAAGAAGAAGACCACAAATACTGTCTTGGAGTGTCCCGCGATATTACCCAGCGAATTCAGACCCTTGAACTCTTTGTCCAACAGGAAAAGATGAATTCACTCGGCGGGATGGCTGCAGGCATAGCGCATGAAATAAACAATCCGCTGGCGGCAATTCTCGGAGCCACCCAGAACATCCGCAACAGGATTTTCAATGACAGTTCCAAAAACCTGCACATTGCCGAAGAGTGCTCTCTAAATCTGGAGACAATGCGTGAATACCTGCGTAAGCGGGATATTGTGAACATGCTTTCCACCATCTCCGAAGCAGGTGGAAGGGCATCGCACATAATTTCCAGCATGCTCAATTTCAGTTACAGCGGCCCACGTAAATTACATACCTGCAGCATTGCCGAACTGCTGGATGAAAGCCTTGATCTTATCGCTTCAGACCTCAGCTTCTGTAACACCTCCCGGTTCAGCCTGATCAGCATCAAAAAGGAATACACAGAGAATCCGCTGCCCATATGCTGTATGCGCAGTGAAATTCAGCAGGTCATTATGAATCTTATAAAGAATGCCAGCGAAGCCATGGCCGAGAAGGGATATCCCGATGGGGAATTCCCGGAATTGGTCTTACGGATCAAAAATAAAAAAAACGGAATCGCCCTTGAAATAGAAGACAACGGTCCCGGGATTCCACAGAAACGGCTTAAAAAAATATTCGAGCCTTTCTACACATCCAAAAGTGTAGGAATGGGAACCGGACTAGGCTTGTCTATTTCATACTTCATAATAACCGAACAGCATAAAGGCACAATAGATGTAAGCAGCATCCCCGGAAAAGGGACCAAGTTTACCATCCGGCTGCCAAAAGATTCATGTGATTGTTGTGAAATTTAATAAAAAAAAGTCCGTCGAGAGACGGACTTTTTCAATTTCTATTGCTTGATCAGGGTCAGCAGCATCTTGAACCGCTCCCGCGCTTCAAGGCCGTGTGGAATATTAGCGGGCATCACAATCGATTCCCCCGCGCTGACGTTGAAAACTTCATCGCCGATAGTCACTTCAGCAACCCCGTCCAGCACCTGCACCATGGCATCGCCCGGCGCGCTATGGGTACTGATCCCTTCCCCGGCATCAAATGCGAACAGGGTCAGGGAAATCTGCTTGACCTGAGAAAGAGTTCTGCTAACGACCTGCCCTTCCTGATAAGTCACCAGATCAGTGAGGGTCAGCACCTCGTTGTGGTCAATATTCTTTATGGTTACGTCCTTAAGATTCTTGAGATTAAAGTCAGCCATATCGACCTCCATGTAATTGGTCGGGTTATTGTTCCGGTTGAATTACTCAACCGCTACGGCTTATATTTCACACAAAGATGGTAGGAATTGTATGATGTAAGTCAACTCTGCCTATTTTTCTTTCTCAAAAACATAATACCCTACCGGAATTACCAGCAGCGTAAACATAGTTGATGCCAAAAGCCCGAAAATCAACGCCCATGCCAGACCGGAAAATATAGGGTCAAGGGTGATGGGCCATGCTCCGAGGGCGGTAGTTGCCGCAGTCAGGGCGATTGGCCGCAAACGCACGGAGCCGGACTTAATTATCGCATCCTTTAATGCCATGCCTTCTGCAACGGACTGGCGTATAAAATCAATGAGCACCAGCGAGTTGCGGATGACAATCCCGCCCAGCGCAATCATACCGATCATGCCTGTGGCGGTAAAAAAGACCGGATCAGCAAAAGCCTCACCGACAACCCCCTGCACTGTTCCGGCACTGATCAGGTTAAGCAGCCAGAAACCGGGCATGATCCCCAGCAGGGTCAACGGGATAGCACTCATGATCAAAAGCGGCATGCCGAATGAGCCTGTCTCCACAATAAGCAGGATGTAAATGCCCAGCAGGGCCGCGCCGAAAGCGATTCCCAGATCACGGAAGACATCCAGAGTAATCTGCCACTCCCCTTCCCCGGCCCAATCGGCCCAGATAAACGGCGGCAGAGGATCATTTTTAAGTTCAGCCTGCATATCAAGAACGGCTTCGCCCGGTGCACGTCCGGCCATTTCCGCGAACACATACACCACACGTTTAAGGTTCTTGTGATAAACAGGCTGCTCCCGGCTTATCCGGACCAATTTACCGATCTCGGCCAACGGCACGCTTCTGCCTTCAGCAGTGCGAACTTTGAGCTGCTCAAGTGAAGAAGCATCCGCACGGCGCAAAAGCGGCAGAATAAGCCGCACCGGAAGCGGATTGCGTTCACCCTGTACATGTACAGTTGCCGGAACCATACCGGAAAGGGCCATCTGCAGGGTCTTAACCACATCACGGGCACTTACGCCGTGCAGGGCCGCTTTTTCCTTATCAAGCACAAAATCGATCATGGGCTGGTCCGCTTCGGTGGAAATATCAATATCCACTACTCCGGGCTCATCTTTCATAACTCCCGCAATCTGCTCCGCACCTTCGATAATTGCAGAATAAGGACGGCCCTCTGCTCCATAGACTTCCGTGGTCAAGGTAGAGATTACCGGAGGTCCGGGCGGGGATTCAACAATCTTGATGTTCGCATTATTGCGCGCAGCAACCTGCTCCAATTCGTTTCGCAAACGGAGCACAATGGCATGGCTCTGTTCCTCACGCATGGATTTATCCGCAAGGTTGACCCGGATATCAGCCATATGCCCGCCTTCACGCCAGTAGTAATGACGCACAAGGCCGTTGAAATCCATAGGCGAAGGCTCTCCCGCGTAGGTCACGAAATTAGTCACTTCGGGAACTGTTTTGAGCACCTGCTCCATCTCACGGACCACGCGGTCCGTCTGCTCAAGCGGGGTCCCTTCATCCATGTCAATGACGATCTGGAATTCATTCTTGTTATCGAAGGGCAGCATCTTCAGCGGAACCATCCTGAACCCGGCCAGCGCCATGGACCCGAGCAGTCCGACCACAATCACCACCACCAGCGACCAACGCCGCAAGCGGGATTCAAGGAACGGCGTAATCAGACGTGTATAAAACTTCTCAATGCCTCCCGGACCGGAAGATCCAGCCACAACCCCGGGCTTCAAATCCTTGAGCAGACGAAAGGCCAGCCACGGCACAATGGTCAAAGCGCAAACTGTTGAAAAAGTAACCGTCAGCGGCACATTGGCCGCCATGGGAGCCATGTACGGTCCCATCATCCCGGTGATGAAAAAAAGCGGCACAAATGAAACAATAATCGCCAGCGTGGACATGATCACCGGGGGGAGCACCTCGGAAACAGCATCAAGGGTGGCCTCGGATGCTTTCTTCTTTTTCATGAGGATATGGCGCTGGATATTGTCCACATTGGTGATCGGATCATCGACCACCAATCCAAGAGAAAGAATCAACGCGAAAAGGGTTACCCGGTTGATGGTGTAGCCGAACAGATAGTTGACGAAGAGGGCCAGCGAAAAGCTGATCGGCACGGCAAGGGCTACAACAGCGGCCTCGCGCCAGCCGAGAGTCAGGGCCAGCAGGATTACCACTGTAACAACCGCGAAGCCGAGCGACCCCAGCAGTTCATCGACTTTTGCATCTGCGGTTTTACCGTAATCACGGGTAACTTCCATCTCGATTCCGGCAGGCAGGATGGCCTTTTGCAACCGCTCCGCCCGGTCCAGTACTGCCTCGGCAACCTTGACCGCGTTAGTGCCTTTCTTTTTGGAAAAAGCAATGGTCACCGCCGGACGGGAACCCTGTTCCGGGTCCTGCCCGGTGCTGCTCAGATACATGCGGGAAAAGCCGATCCGTGAATAGGAATCAGCTTCCTGCGGACCATCGAACACTTCAGCAACATCACGCAGGTAGACCGGACGGGAATTAAAAACTCCGACCACCAGATTGCGCACATCTGCGGCATCTTCCAGAAAAGAATTAGCGGAAACGATTACTTCACGATTGCCGGAAAGAACCGACCCGGCCACAGCGGAATGGTCCGCGCCATCAAGGGCCCCGGCTATTTCAAGAGGCGAAATATTAAACCCGGCCATGCGTTCGGGCAAAAGCTCCACCCGCACCTCACGGGAACGACCGGAAACGAGAGATACGCGGGAAAGGTCTTCCACCTCAGCCAACCGCGAAGCAAGCTCTTCAGCAACCCGGCGCAGCTCGAAATCGGAAATACCGGTCCGCCCGGTCTCGGGATAGAGGGTAAGTGCCACAATGGGTACATCGTCAATTTCAACCGGCTTGATAACCCACCCTGAAGCTATCCCCGGCGCAATATCACTGTTCTTGGCTATGGCATTATGCAGTTTAATCAGCGATTCCTCGCGGTCCTCACCCACAAAAAAACGAACCGTGACCATTGATGAATCCCGCCGAGAAACGGAATAAACGTACTCAACTCCGTCGATCTGCCAGAGTATGCGCTCCAGCGGAGTGGTGATCAGCTTTTCTACCTCCTCCACTCCGGCTCCGGGGGCCTGTACAATGATATCAGCCATAGGCACAACGATCTGCGGCTCTTCTTCACGCGGGGTCAGCTGCACGGCAGCCACGCCCAGCAGGAGCGCGCCCACAACCAGCACCACGGTCAACTTTGAATGCAGAAAGAAACGGACAGCAGAAGCTATCAACCCCTTTGCCTTTTCAGGATTTAATGTAGAAGACATTACTGACCACCCTCCGCAACAGGAAGGTTGAATCCCAAAGTTTCGTTGCCGCTCAGCCCGGAAAGAATCTCCAGCTTGTTACCATGCCTCGCCCCGCTGCGCACATAAACGGGTTCCCACTCACCGTTAATCCGGGCCAGAACGGTTTCCAACTGCCCGACCCTGAAAACTGCCCGGGCAGGAACAAGAACTACTTCCTTCTCTGTAACGGGGACAAGCAGCCGGCCGAACATACCGGGATAAAGTCCGGGCAACGGCTCAAGCCCGGCCTTAACCAGAAAGGTCCGGGTCAGGGGATCGGCGGAGGGGACCACCTCTTCAACCACGGCTTCTGCCCGTTCGCCGAGAGCCTGTATATCAA
This sequence comes from Maridesulfovibrio spiralis (SeqCode), assembly GCF_048571135.1. Lineage (NCBI taxonomy): Bacteria > Pseudomonadati > Thermodesulfobacteriota > Desulfovibrionia > Desulfovibrionales > Desulfovibrionaceae > Maridesulfovibrio > Maridesulfovibrio spiralis (SeqCode). The sequence goes on from NZ_CP182344.1 coordinate 1,042,758, forward strand.
CATTCAGTTTCTGCCCGATACGGACCTGCCCGATGAGCCCTTCACGGACAAGGGCTTCCAGCCGCAGAGCCCCCCCGGTCTGGATCAACATGAGAGATTTACCGGGAAAGGCCAGATCGCCGGGTTCAACCATACGTTTGGCAACTTCTCCGTCAGCCGGAGCCTTGATTGTTGTGTATCCAAGCCCGATCCCGGCTTCCTCAACACCTTTACGGGCCTGCCTGACTCCGGCTCCAGCCGCGTCCAACCCGTCCTCAGCCTGCGCGAGAGCTGCTTTGGCTTTGAGATAGGCAGCCTCTACACGATCCAGTTCATCCTGCGTGGCAACCTTATCTGCAAAAAGTTTTTTCATCCGCTTCCAGGTCGCAGTGGCTGTGTCGGATTCAGCCTTTGCAGCGTTGATGGCTTCACGCGCCTGACGCTCGGCAGCCTGTGAGGATTTCAATCCCTGCTGAGCACTTTCCAATCTGGTTTTAAATTCACGGCTGTCCATTATGATCAGCGGATCGCCTTTGCTGACCTTCTGCCCGGAACGAACCAGCACTTTCAGCACCTTTCCGGTCACCTGCGATTCAATTGAGGCTTCTGTCTCAGGGCGGACAGTCCCCACGGCTTCATAAATAACCGGCACGAAAACGCGCTCCGCCAGCACTGTCCGTGCAGGGTCTTCTGCGCTGCGGGAAGAAAGAATCCTGCCCTTTTCAATCATTCCGGACTGGAAAGAACCGCTCATCCACAACACCAGAAACATTATTGCTGCGCCGAGCATAGCGACCAGAATACATTTTTTAGTCATTACAATCTCCGATATTAAAACTGACTTCACAGGCAAAGCAAAAGGTCTTTATACATAAACAACATGAACACTCTTAATCACTATATACAACCCTTAAGCAACTGTTTCAATTACAATCATTTATGCTGGCAGCATATAATCCACACCGTCATTGCCATTTCATAAATTTAATAGACAACCAGTTCACAATACTTATTTTTTTTTGTATCGTACGATGGATCTCATGGCTCTTGCTTCTAACATTATATTTTCGGAGAATAGATGACTGGCGGGAAAATAAAAAACAATACTAAAGAACTCAACCACAGCGAAGAACGCTATCGCCGGCTATCTGACGCGACTTTTGAATCAATTTTCATTTCCAATAAAGGTATCTGTCTTGAACAGAACCTTACAGCAGAACGCATGTTCGGATACACCTCCGAAGAAGCCATAGGGCGACTCGGTACAGAGTGGATCATTCCGGAAGACCGGGAAACTGTAATTAATAACATTATGGCTAATTATGAAGAGCCATACGAAGTCACTGCGCTACGAAAGGACGGGACAACATTTCCCTGCGAGATTCAGGGCCGGACTATCACCGAGAACGACAAAATACTCCGCATAACCGCGCTGCGCGATATCAGTGTGCGGAAGGCAGCAGAAAAACAGCTGCGAGACAGCGAACGCCACCACCGACTCATTTTCGATCACTCGCCCCATGGGGTGGTACATTTTGACGAGACCGGGACCATCATTAATTGCAATAATAAATTTATTGAGCTGATGGGCTCAACCAAAAAAGAACTGATCGGTTTTAACACCATCCGTAAAAGCAATGCCAAGATGAAAGCGGCACTACATCACGCGCTTGCAGGCGAAACTTCCGAATACGAAGATTTCTACACCTCAGTAACCGGCAATAAAACCAGCTATATCCGCGCGGTTTTCAATCCGGTTGAAAAAGGGAAATCCCCCACAGCAGTAATCGCTTCGCTTGAGGACATTACTGAACGCAGAAAGATGGAAACAGCACTGGCCAAAACCGAAAAACGTTTCAAAATCATGGCCGAGAACACCAAAGACATAATCTACCGCTTCTCAGTCCTGAATAAAAAATTTGAATACATCAGCCCGGCCTGTCTTGAAATTACCGGATTTCCCCCCGGAAATTTCTACGAAAATTCCCAGTTCTTTTTTAACCTGATCCACCCCAACTGGCAGGAATTCATGGAACGCCAATGGATTGAAATGTCTTATGGGAAGATGGCTCCGCTGGTGGAATACCAGATTATTGACCGCTACGGACAAACCAAATGGCTGCAACAGAGCAATGTTCCTTTCTACGATAAAGAGGGATATCCGGATACAGTGGAGGGAATTGTCCGTGATGTAACCGAACTTAAGGAAGCCCTTGAAAAAGTAGAGGAAGAAAAGGAAAAAGCTGAATCTGCAAGTAGAACAAAATCCGAATTTCTGGCTAATATGAGCCATGAAATCCGCACCCCATTGAACGGCATCATGGGAATGCTGCAATTGATGGATACGGAAGAACCTCCTGCCGAACAGGGTGAATACATTCACGCGGCAATGCAGGCCTCGCGTAGACTGAATAACGTTCTATCCGATATTCTTGACCTTGCCCGGGTGGAAGCAGGCAAATTAAGCCTCAATCACCAAGAATTCTCTCCTGCCGAAGCAATGAATCAGGTTTATGAACTTTTTGAAGTAACCTCCCGCCACTCAGGTGTCAGCCTAGAATTCAAGACGTCCCCGAGTCTGCCCCGAATTCTCATAGGAGACCAAGCCCGCCTGCAGCAGATTTTAACCAACCTTGTAGGCAATGCACTGAAATTCACCCATCAGGGACACGTAACAATTGAAGCAACCATGCTGCCTCTCTCCCGTCCCGGTAAATGTTCATTGCTCTTTTCAGTTGAAGATACCGGAGTCGGTATCCCGGAAGACAAAATGCACGTCCTCTTCGACTCTTTTTCACAGGTCAACGAAGGGTATACCCGCCAGTACCAAGGGGCCGGTCTGGGACTTTCAATCTGTAAAAGACTCTGTGAACTTATGAACGGCAGTATTTCTGTAGACAGCTCTCCCGGCGAAGGGACTACATTCTTTGTCTCAATACCTTTTGAACTTCCGGATAAAAAAGTTTTTTTACCCGAAACAGAGGAAGCGGTATCGACACCGGGCTTATCATTAAAAAACTATCGCATCCTTATTGCCGAAGATGAAAAGATCAACAGGCTTTACTCCAGACGCTATCTCAGGCAGCTCGGTTTTAATGTAGAGACAGTCACAAACGGGCAGCAGGCACTTGATAAATTATTCTATGAAGATTTCGATCTGGTGCTCATGGATGTGCAAATGCCTGTGATAAACGGCCTTGAGGCAACGAAAGCAATTCGGATGGGTGAGGCCGGAGCGCATAACAAAAGAATCCCGATAATAGCTATCACCGCCTATGCCATGCAGGGTGACCGGGATCAGTTTATAAAAAAAGGTATGGACGGTTATATCGCAAAACCTGTAGATGAAGAAGAATTACAAAAAGTTATTATGAAAACATTAAAGCTTTCTTAGCTTTTGAAAGTAAACATTTCTAAGCAGTCCAGAATAACTACCTACCCCGAATCACGGTTACTGATGCCAATAAAAACCGGAAATTTCGAAAACTTAGGCAATTCATACGAAGTTGGAACCAACGCTGCGGTCCTCTCGGCCATCGCCCGCAGCGCCGAAGAACTCACCGCAGGTAAAGGCTGGCCGGACGGGGTCAATGACCTGCTGGAAGCCCTTGGCCGGGCTACGGGAGTGAGCCGGGTCTGGATTTTTCAGACCATAGAAGTTACAGACACCCACATCACCCAGAACTACACCTTCGAATGGGCTGCTGCACCACGCCTTAAACAAATGGGCATGCCCATGTTCAGCATGTTCACCAACAAGATTGAACGTAAAGGATACCGGGAAACCATCCAGAGCAGGCTACGCGGCGAATGGCAGAAAATGGTCACCAACCAACTTGAGCCCGGCTGGTTGCGAGACAATCTTGAAGTCCAGAAAATCAAATCAATGTTAACCATTCCAATAATGGTGGAAGATCAATGGTGGGGTACTCTCGGCTTTGATGATTGCGACCGGGCTTATGACTGGTCGGATGTGGAAATAGCCCTGCTCAAAACCGCCGGGTATCTGATTTCAAACGCAGTACTCCGGGACAGGCTGAGTGCAAAACGACGCCAATTCAGTATCATCAAGCAGCTGACCGACAGCAGCGTTTGGGAATTTGATTTCAAAACCGGACAGATCTGGTGCTCCCCGGAACTGCTGCATTCCGTTCCCGTTCCCACGGACAACATACGATTTTCACTGCACAAAGCCCTGCACATGATCCACCCGGCCGACCGACGCCCCCTGCTGACAGCAGCCAGAAATTACATGTCGGGCAAAAGGGAAGGAGTTTTCCGCTTTGACCTCCGTCTGTTCACCGATTGCGGCGACCTGCGCTGGGCTGAGGTGATCGGCAACCTGCGCAGCAACGAAGCCGGAAGGCCGGAACAATTGGCCGGGATTCTCATCGATATCCGCAAGCGCAAACGCGAAGAAGAACGGTTGCGCGAAGAAGCGGTAACCGATCCGCTGACCGGGGTTACCAACCGTCGTTTGTTCGAACACCGCCTACAGGAATTCATAGACTATTCCACCAACACGAACAGACCTTTCTCGCTGCTCTTCTTCGACATCGACCATTTCAAGAAACTAAACGACACTTTCGGCCACCCTGCCGGAGACAGAGGGCTCTGCCACCTGACCGAAATATGCGAAACCCAACTGCGCAGCAACGACCTGCTGGCCCGCATAGGCGGGGATGAATTCGCTTTGATTCTTCCTGACACAACCCAGAAGAGTGCCATAGCCATCGGAGAAAGGCTTCGCCGGACAGTAGAGACAACTCCATTCGAGTACGACGGAGTTGAGCACTGGCTGACCATCAGCATCGGCCTTGCCACCAGCAGCGGTGTCCTGACCTCGCCGACCCGGATGATCGAAACTGCGGACGCCGCTCTTTATGAAGCCAAGCAGCGCGGCCGAAACAGACTGGCTGTACTCACCGGATGCTCTCTCTGATACAGAATTGACTTTTCCAAAAAGACGAGATTACTTAAGGCAACTAAATAAAACATGCCGGAGGATATATGATCACCAGAATTGCCGCTGCATTGATCATTGCAGTACTAATGGCCTCTTCACTGGGCTGCGCAAAAATCGGCAAAGCCACTGGACAGGCCGTGAAAGAAGTAAAGGAAATGCCCGGAGAATTCAAAGACGGTTATGACCAGGGCAGAAATTCCAAAGAAGACAACATCTAGTTTCAACAAATAATTCCATATAAAAAGGGGCATTGAGCCCCTTTTTATATGGAGCGGATATATTTCGGACAACATATGCCACAAATTGCTTTAATTACCGGGGCCAGCAAAGGCATCGGCGCAGCTATTGCCCTGCAACTGGCTGAAGACGGCTTCGATATCTGGCTCAACTACCGCAGCGATGATGCCGGGGCCGAAAAAACTGCCGCCGCTGTCCGCGAAAAGGGCCGCCAATGCACCCTGCTCAAATTCGACGTAACAGATGAAGATGCAGTACAGAGCACTCTTTCCCCGCTGCTGGAAAAAGAAGTGCCTTATATCGTGGTCAATAATGCCGGATTTGCACGGGATTCAATCATGATGATGATGTCTTCCGATGACTGGAACAAAGTTCTGCAAGTTCACCTGAGCGGTTTTTTCAATGTGACCAAGCCCGTGGTTTCGCGCATGCTGCGCAAAAGAACCGGGCGCATCATCAATATTGCATCAACTTCCGGCGAAACTGGCGTTGCAGGACAGACCAACTACTCCGCAGCCAAAGCAGGACTCATCGGGGCCACCCGTTCACTGGCGGCAGAAATCGCCAAGCGTAATATTCTGGTCAACGCAGTCTCTCCCGGTTTTATTGAAACGGACATGGTTGCTGAACTCCCCCTGGACCAGATCAAAGGGCAGATTCCGCTGAAACGACTGGGCACGCCGGAAGAAGTCGCCGGAGTCGTCTCTTTTCTATGTTCAGACAAGGCCAGCTACATCACCGGACAGACCATCGCTGTGAACGGCGGCATCCATACTTAAGGAGACCTTCCTTGTACAAAGTGGCAATCACCGGGATAGGGGCGGTTTCCGTTCTGGGATCGGACCTCGAAAGCATTGCGGACGGTTTGAAAAACGGACGTTCCGGCATTGAAGTTGATGAAGAACGCATCAGGCTGGGTTTCGAAAGCCCGCTGAGCGGGGTCATCAAAGATTTCAATCCCAAAAAATGGCTGGGCCGCAAGCAGCGTAAAACCATGCCTGATTTCGCTGTGCAGGCATACGCAGCGGCAAAACAGGCCCTCGACCAGTCCGGTCTTTGCGAAGACGACCTGCACAATGACGAAAGCGGACTGATTTTCGGATGTGACTCCAGCTGTATTGCCGCCCTTGATCAAGTGGAACTGCTCAAGGAACGCGGCGAAACATCGCTCATCGGCAGCGGTGCTGTTTTCCGCTCCATGACTTCCTGCGTGACCATGAACCTGAATACGCTTTTCAAAACCCGTGGCGCGGCATGGACCATCAGCTCTGCCTGTTCCAGCGGAGGGCACGCCGTAGGGCAGGCCATGAATCTCATTGCATCCGGACAGCAGGAAAGAATTATCTGCGGCGGTGCGCAGGAACTGAACTGGCAGTCCATGTGCAGCTTTGACGGACTGGGGGCTTTCTCCAACCGCACCGGTAATCCGGCACAGGCCAGCCGTCCTTTTGATAAGGACCGCGACGGGCTGATTCCAAGCGGCGGGGCTGCAGCAATCATGCTTGAACGCTATGAACTGGCTAAAGCACGCGGGGCCGAGATTCTCGGAACGGTCAGAGGATACGGTTTTTCTTCGGACGGCGACCATATTTCAGTTCCCGGCAGGGACGGTCTGGCAAGAGCAGGGACCAAGGCCCTTAGACAGGCCGGATTGACTACGGCGGAGATCGACTACATCTGCGCCCACGCCACATCCACTCCAGCCGGGGACGGAGCTGAAGCCGCAAATATCAAAAAACTTTTCGCTGAAAACCGCCCGCGCATTTCGTCCACAAAATCTATGACCGGACACGAACTGTGGATGTCCGGAGCCAGTCAGGTGGTCTACACCACTCTCATGAACCGCCACGGGTTCACCGCCGCTAACATCAATTTCACCACTGGAGATGAAGACACTGCCGGGCTGAATATTCTCACTGAAACCGACAGTCTGCCACCGCAAAAGGCCCTGCTCAACTCCGCCGGATTCGGCGGTACAAACTCCTGCCTTATCCTTGAATTCTAATGACCGTCTATGATCAAATAGTTGTGGGCGCTGGAATTTCCGGTATGACCTCGGCCCTGCTGCTGGCAAAACAGGGCTTCAGGGTCGCACTGGTTGAGAGCTTTCCCCTGCTCGGGCCGACAGTACGCGGCTTCAACAGACGTGGAGTACATTTCGAAACCGGAATCCACCTCATCGGCGGTCTGGGTGAAGGCGACCCGCTTGATATTTATTTCAAACATCTGGGTATTGGCGGAGAGCTGCGCAAAATCCCCTTCAACCCCAACGGCTGCGATTGTTTCCGCTTTGAAAAACAGGACAGGGAAATCTGTCTGCCCTACGGTTATGAGCGGGTACGCAAAGCCTTGCAGGAAGCCTTTCCAGCGGAAAAGCAGGCCATCGACCAATACCTGCAACGGCTGCAAACAATTTTCGATTCTTCATCATTTCTGAATTTCAATCTGGATTTCAATCTGGATTCGCTGGCCCACGATGAGACTGAATCCTTAAGTGACTACCTCGATTCCATCACCGCCGACCCAAATCTTAAAGACCTGCTCTGCTGCCATTCCCTGCTCTACGGCACTGCGCCGCATGAAGCCATGCTTTCCACTCATGCTCTCGTAGCGGGTTCCTATTTCCGGTCCTCGCACGCCATCGAAGGAGGGGGAAAAGCCCTGGTTGATGCCTACCAAAAGCAGCTGAAGCAATACGGAGTCGAGATCTTCTGCTCCAGAAAAGCAATCCGCATAACGCACGACGCAGATAAGAATTTTAAAAGTCTGCTGCTTGATGATGGAACAGAATTGCCGGGTCAAATCTGCATCTGGTCCGCACACCCGGCCTCCATGCTGCGCGGTGTGGAGGACGGAGCTTTCCGCCCGGTTTTCAAACGCAGGATAAATGAATTGCAGGAAACCGTCTCCGCGCTGATCCTTTTCGGCATTGCCGAGACCCCGGTGCAGACGTTGAAGGGCCGCAGCATCTACCTCTGGCCTGAATCAGATTACAGTAAAGTCCTTTCCGGCAAAACCGGGATGGACGAGAACGCCATTTTCCTATCCGCCGGACAGACCCTTGGCCGAAACGGAGAACAAAGCGTCACCGCCATCATGCCATACAGCTACGGTAAATTCAGCAAATGGAAAGACTCCAACCTGAAAAACAGACCTCACGACTACCTCTCTTTCAAAGCTGAAATAATTTCCGAATTTACAGAACAGGTCTTCGCGCGCTGTCCTGAAATGCGCGGAAAAGTAAAGTTCATCGACTCAGCTACCCCGCTGACCCTGCGAGACTACTGCCACTCCCCTTACGGCAGCCTTTACGGGGCGGCACATACGGTTTCGCAATACAACCCGCTCCCGGCTACCAAGATCAAAGGCTTACTGCTGGCCGGGCAGTCCATAATTGCCCCCGGAGTCATGGGTGCGGTGGTTTCCGCCTACCTGACCTGCGGTTTCATCTATGGACACGAAAAAATTCATAAGGAATTACAATGCATTTACAACGCGTAGCAATTACCGGAATGGGTGCTGTCTCCCCGCTGGGAAACGGAGTTGAAGAACTCTGGACCGGACTGCTCGAAGGACGTTCCGGCATCAGCCGCATGGATGAACTGGAGCTGGTTAAAGGATTGCGTCCGCGTATTGCAGGCCGGGTAACGGACGTGAAAGCAAATGCCATTCCGCGCAAATTCCGCCGGACCATGTCCAATTTTTCAATTTTCGCCGCCCTCGCCGCCCTTGAAGCGGTGAAGCAGGCCGGACTTGATGAGCAGATTATAAGCGGGGGCCGGACCGGGCTTTCCGTCGGATCGACCACCGGAAGCTCGCAGGCACTGGAACAATTCTTCAAGCTTTACCTGCCGGAAAATTCCCTTGAAGCTATCCGCAGCACCGAATTCTTCAAGATCATGAACCACAGTGCCGCCGCCAACCTGTCCCAGTTTTTCGGTATCACCGGACGGGTAATTGCAGCCTCGGCGGCCTGTTCCACCGGATGTCAGAACATCGGACTGGCAGCTGAAGCCATTGCCACAGGTAAACAGGATATCATGCTTTGCGGCGGAACGGACGAGCTGCATCCCCTGACCGTAGGAACTTTCGACATTATTGAAGCAGCCTCCACTTCCGGCGAAGAAGATCCTGCCACCGCTTCCAGACCTTTTGACGCCGCACGGGACGGCATTGTCTGTGCTGAAGGTGCGGGCATGCTGGTGCTGGAAAATTACGAACAGGCCGAGGCACGCGGGGCAAAAATCCTTAGTGAAATCGAAGGTTTTTCCTCCCTTTGCGACAGCAACAACATGGCTTCCCCCAGCTCCGAAGCGATCAGACGCTGCATGCATGCCGCGCTCGGCGATGCCGGAATTTCTGCATCTGAAATAGACTATGTAAACGCTCACGCCACCGGAACCCTGCAAGGTGATGCCTCCGAAGCCCAAGCCGTCGCCGATCTGCTTGGATCAGCTGCCCCGGTCAGCAGTCTGAAAGGACATCTCGGTCATACAATGGCTGCAAGCGGAGCAATCGAAACCATCGCAACGGTACGCATGATGCAGGAAAGTACAATAATTCCCACGGCAAACCTGACTGTACCTGCGGAAGAATGCTCTGCAATAAACAACGTCTTGCATTTGCAGGAAAGACCAATTACATATGCGCTGAAAAATAATTTCGCCCTTGGCGGTATTAATACAGCACTTGTTTTGAGGAGAGCATAATGACTGACGAAGATATAATTAAAAGAATCAACTCCGCCCTGGCCGAGGAATTCGAGCTGGATACTGATGAGCTGGTCCCGGAAGCAGCTTTCAAAGACGACCTTGACCTCGACAGCCTCGACGCCGTGGATATGGTCATCGTGCTCGAACAGGAATTCGGCATCAAGATCAAGAAAGACGAAGCATTCAAGGCCATCCGTACCCTCGGCGACCTGCATAAATTTATTTTGAACAAAAAACACGAAGCCGCTTAATCAAGCGGCTTTGCTGTTTCCCCTATCGCTCATGGCCCATTACCTGAAACTCATCTGGATCAACACCGGGATCTACTTCAGCATCACTCTCTGGACCCTGACCGGGGTCATAATTTCACCGCTCTGCTACCTTTTTTTTACCCGTATCCTGAAATGGGAAAAACCGAAAACCCTGCGTAAAATGATCTGGTTCTACGGCTGGACCAGTTCTAAGCTGATGAGCCTCTTTGTTGATATAAAATGGCCTGAGCAGCGCAAACTGCCCTCACCGTGCATCATAGTTGCCAACCACGAATCTTTCTTCGATCCCTATCTCGTTTCGTTACAACCGCAACGCGATATCTGCATGGCCGTGCGCAACTGGCCGTTTAAAATTCCATTTTACGGGTTTTATATGAAGCTTGCGGGGTATATCAATGTGGAAACAGACGATCTGGATACGATCATAGAGCAGGCCGAAACTGCGCTGGAGCAACGGGCTACGCTGATGTTTTTCCCGGAAGGGACACGCAGCAAAGACGGTAAGCTGAACCGTTTTCACTCCGGCCCATTCCATCTTGCCATACAGACCGGACTTCCGATCGTGCCCTTATGCATCAGCGGCACTTTCCGAATGTTGCCGCCCGGGCATATGCTCATCCGCCCTTCAAAAATCAGGGGACGTATTCTTGATCCTATCTACCCGGAACAATTTCAAAATATGCAGAATCCACATATTGAATTGCGCCGTAGGGTCAAAACAACTATGCTTGACTGTATTCAGGAATTGAATCTGCAAGCGTAACAGATGCCTTAGCTAATTTAACTATCAAGACGAGGAAATTACAGATGAAACATCTCAGAATTGTTGCTTTTGTACTGGTTGCCTGCGCACTTTTTCTCGGCGGATGCAGAACCGCTCCTATCCAGAATATTGAGTTGGCCCCGATAATTTCCAGCAGCGGTCAGTCCCGCAGCATGGAAAATGTAAAAAACAGCATCATCAAAGCAGGATACAGCCTTGGCTGGCAGATGAGCGACACTGCGCCCGGACACCTTGTAGGAACCTTGAATATCCGCTCCCATCAGGCCATTGTCGACATCACCTACACACCTGAGAACTACAGCATTAACTATAAAGACAGCACCAACCTTAAACACAAAGGCAATATGATCCACAGCAATTACAACGCATGGATTAAAAACCTTTCCAATGCCATCAATCGAGAACTTAGCTATCTGGATATAAAATAAATGAATTCCAACCGTTGCTGGGGCAGCACCTTTAGCGGATCCGACATTGAATATGCGTTACAGAACAAACAGTTGCTGACCGCAGAGCTGGAACTAAGCCGGATCTGCGACCTGCGCTGTATTTACTGTTATGCCGCTTCCGGTGAGAAACTCCGTAATGAACTGAACTTCGATGAAATAACCGATGCCGTGCAGCAATGCCGGGATCTCGGTGCACGCAAAATAATCATCCTCGGCGGGGGCGAGCCGATGCTCTACCCCCGCATTATGGATGTGATCCGCTACATCCACAGCCTTGGACTGGAGATGGAATTATTCAGCAACGGAACCAGAATATCACCCGAAATTGCAGCTGAATTATTCACCCTCAAAGTCCAACCGGTTATTAAATTCAACAGCCTTGATCCACAAATTCAGGATCTGCTGGCCGGAAAAAAAGACGCCCACAAGGCAATCCGGCAGGGACTTAACAACCTGCTTGATGCCGGATATGCCGAAGGAAACATTCCCATCGGTGCACAGACTATTATCTGCCGCCAGAATTATGAAGACATCCCAACCATGTGGCGTTGGCTGCGCAGCCGCAACATCATCCCCTATTTCGAAACCATCACCGACCAGGGACGGGCTAAAGAGAATCTGGAACTCGCGCTCGATCCTGAAAGAATCGGTGAATTATTTGTGGAACTCTCACGCATTGACCGTGAGGAATTCGACATAAAATGGGAACCGAAACCCCCGGTTGCTGCGTTTTCATGCAAACGACATTTCTATTCCTGCACCGTGACCACCACCGGGGATGTCATTCCGTGTCCGGGAGTTGATATTCCTGCGGGTAATCTGCGCATGGCCAAACTCGCGGAAATCATCGCCGAAAGTAACGTATTCCAGAACCTGCGCAACATCCGCCAGACCATAACCGGACCTTGCCGTAACTGCGAATTGAACTCTGAATGCTACGGCTGCCGGGGCATGGCCCATCACCTGAACGGTGATTACCTTTCATCCGATCCGCTTTGCTGGCGCAATTAATTTCCCGGAGATTACACATGACCCTCCCCATGGAAGCCAAAACATTGCTGCCCCACCGGGGGCAAATGCTGCTTATCGACAGCGTGCTCAGTGCTGACGAAGATGGCGGAACAGTGCTGACCGACCTTTCCACGCAATCTATCGGCCTTGGCCCGGACGGCAACATGCTGCCGCCATTCTATATAGAACTTGTGGCTCAGGCATATGCTGCCGTATGCGGATATCACCTGCAGAACACGGGACAGCCCATCCCTGAAGGATTTCTGGTAGGTGTGCAGAAATTTCAAATCAATCCCTTACCTTCAAGAACTGACTTCAACAGCACCGAACTACTCATTGAGGTCCGGACCATAGGCGATTTTGACGGATTCGCTGTTGTGGAAGGAAACGTCAGCAGGGAAGACATAATTCTGGCTGAGGGCAGAATCAAACTTTTCATACCGCAGGACGAAAGCATGGCAGAACTCATAAAACAGCAAAAATCCGGGGAGAATACAGCTTCATGGCAGCCCTAAGAAAAGCGGTTTTCATTGCATTCGTGCTGCTGGGACTCTCCTGCGGCAATGTTCTTGCTGACAAACAGGCTGATTTCCTGAAAGACCTACAGGACCGCTCAAAGTCGATAACTTCAATCAGCAGTGAATTTACCCAGCAAAGCCACATCGCCCTTTTTTCCGAAGCGGTCGAATCCAAGGGACAATTCTACTTTGCCCGCCCGGACAACCTTCGCTGGGAATACAGCTCTCCATTTGTATCCGGCTTCCTGCTTAAAGGGGAAAAAGGAATGAAATGGGACGGAGCCACCGACAAACCCACTAAGTTCAACACAGAAACATCACCGGAAATGGCAATCATTTCCGAACAGATTCTGGCTTGGACAACCATGAATATTCAGTGGATTGAAAAAATGTACAGCCTCAAAGTCACTGATTACTCCCCCGCAGTAATGGAGCTTACACCCAGATCAAGCAAAGCCGGAGAGTTTCTGAAACTGATTCGTATCTATTTTGCCCCGCAGGCCACCCATCTCCAGAGCATAGAACTCCATGAACCGGGTGGCGATTATACAAAAATTTTATTTTCGAACGTACGGCTGAATCAAAAGCTTCCACAAAACATTTTCCTGAACGAATAATAATGTTTTCCCATAAAGCACATAACCGCACAGCAGCAGATTGGAAAACACAATTAAAATACGTTTTGGTTCTGCTGATATTCCTATTCTGCTGTGCTTTGCCCTTACGCTCGGTATCTTTCACTGAAGACATTTCCGCCATGCTTCCCAGCGGCGAAAACGATGTAATCAGCAAAGACTTTGCACTGCTTCAAAAAGTCCCGTTTGCCGGGAAAGTGCTGATTTCCATTGCCAGCGACACTCTTACAGAAGAGGAACTCAGCAAGGCGGCTGAGAGTATGGCCCGCAAAATGAACAGCCCGCTACTTTCAGTTGAGGACAATTCAGGTATTGATCCACAAGCAGTTGTTGATTTTATACTCCGTCAGGCTCCAAATTTAACCACCGAAAACGACATAAAAAATCTCGAAAAACTCACCGGACCGGAAACAATTAAAGAGAGCTTAATCGAAACAAAGAAACAGCTGATCTCCCCCGCCGGCTTGGGATTTCGTAAAACTCTTGCGGCGGACCCTCTTAATTTACGCTCAATATACCTGCAAAAGCTCAGCTCGTTGCAAAATCTTCCCCGTTTGAAAATCAGTTCCGGGCAGTACTTTATTGCCGGAGACAAGGCCCTGCTCATCGTTGCCGGGACGAATGTACCAATGACAGACAGTACGAACGGGCTTAAACTCCTGAACCTTTTCGACGAGATAAAACAAAGCACTTTAGCTGAAAACAAACTCACAGAAGCTGACATTTCCATTAATATTTTAAGCGGACACAGGTACACCGCTGCCAACAGCTCAATCATCAAAAGAGATATTTACACTATCTCAATTATCTCTGCCTGCGCTCTGGCCCTGCTGTTTTTTATGGCCTTCCGCAATCGCAGTGCGCTTTCCATCTTCCTTGCGCCGGGTGTGGCGATTATGGCCGGGATGGGTTGCTGCGCCTTTTTCTATCGCGATATGTCAGCCATCGTGATCGGCTTCGGTGCTGTCCTGATGGGCATTTCAATCGACTTTGCGGTACATACCTACTTTGCGCTGGCCGAAAAACCGCAGGACAAAAACACCGCCCTGCGCGCGGTCGGCAAACCCGTGCTGTTCGGTGCTGCGACATCATGCGTATCTTTTACCGCCCTTTATATATCCGGCATTGCCGGCATCCGGCAGCTCTCGATTTTTTCGGTTGCAGGGATTATTGCGGCCTGTGCCTACGCGCTTATTTTTGTACCTCGTTTCTGCAATTCATTACCTGCGAAAGACAATTTGTCCCCTGTTTTCAGAGTCAGAAGCAGCAAAAAAATCATACTTTGGACGACTTTCTTCATCCTGTTCGGTTCAATTACCGTCGCTTTGAACAACAATTTTGACTCCGAATTAAAAAATCTGGGCTACATTTCCGACGAATTATCACAAACAGAAGAACATTTTCACGAAAAATGGGGCGATATGCGCGCCCGTTCCATGCTCTTTGCGCAAGCTGAAACAATGGATGAAGCCCTACGCATAAACGAAAATACATGGGACGATATCCAGAAAAATTTGAGTGATGTGAATGCTGTAAGCATTGCGCCGATACTGCCCAGTGCCGTCTCCATGCACGAAAGCAACACCCGCTGGCTGACTTTCTGGAATGAAAACAAGGCAATAACCGAGCAGACGGTCGCCCAAGAATCTCTGAAACTAGACTTTAACGCGCATGCTTTCAGGCCTGCAATGGATCGCCTGTCCACGCCGATTCCCAAACTTGATGTTGATACGTTCCGTTCCGGTCCGCTGGCCCCGCTGGCTAAAATGTTTATTCCCTCAAACGATTCCGGCACTGTACAACAGGTCATAACCATGCTCCCGGACAATAACCGGGTAACCGGGTACTATACTCCGCAAAAGGAAAAAGAACTGGGTGTTCGCCTTGTAGCGCAGTCCCGTTTCAAATCCAACCTTGAGCAGGAAATGAAGAGGGACATCATCAAATTCATCAGCTTTTCCGGGGTGCTGGTGGCGGTGCTGATATTCGCCCTGTTTCGTAGCCTTCGCCGGGCTGCACTGGCCCTGTTCCCGGCGGTCTTCGGAGTGGCGGTAACCTTCGGCCTTCTGGGACTGCTGCAAATCCCGCTCAATCTTTTTCATATAGTAGCATTACCCCTTGTCATCGGCCTTGGGGCGGATTACGGAATCTTCATGGTTTTTCAGGAAATAAGAACGCCGTCACCGTGGACTGTCAAAGCAGTCAAGATTTCCGGCCTGACCACACTGGCAGGCTTCGGGGTGCTGGTCTTTGCCAAGCATCCCTCAATGTCTTCGCTGGGCGCGACGGTCTCCATCGGAATCAGCTCGGCCCTCAGCTGTGCTGTCTTCGTGCTTCCGCACCTGTTGCGTTTGAAAGGTGAGGACCATGCATAACTTCAAGGTATTTGCCCTGCCGCTGCTGTTCTGTCTGCTCTCTGCTACAGGTTGCGCAACCCGCAACACCGAACTGCCAGCCACGCAGCAGACTTCACCCAGCTACCTGCTGCAACATTCCGGTGTACTCTCCATTGCGGATAAACGCATCCCCCTGCGCGGCATGCTCAAACTCTATCCGGCGCAAAGAACCGCGCGGGTAGTCATAATGAACGACATGGGCATGAAACTACTGGCGGCGGAGATCAAAGCTGACAGTTCCGGCGGATATAAATCACGTAAAATTTTCGCTTCGCCGTTCCTGCGCATGATCCCGCCGTTTTATGACGAATCAATGCTCTGTATTTATGAGATGTTTCTCGCTCCGAATCCCGGCACATCAGTATTGAAAATCACAACTGAGGGAATCAAACAGTTCGGCAGCCGGAAATTTCCGGTACATACCACCATCCAAAGCCCGCAGTCCGGCTACATATTGGAACTTTTCCTCACTTCCGGCTCAGAAAAGGACTCCTGACCATGGAACTCAGCGCACATATTTCTAACTCCGGCAGTTCCCTTGAAAAAACTGACAACGGCTACAGACGCTCCTACATTTTCAAGGAATCATTCCCCGGTTTTGACGGACATTTCCCCGGCAACCCGATCCTGCCCGGAGTAATCCAGACCATGCTCGGCCAGATTTCCGCCGAAGAAGCTCTGGCAATTGAATTCCCGGAGGAAAAACTTGTGCTGCAATCAGTAACCCGCTGCAAATTTCTGCGTCCGGTAAAGCCTTTGAAAAAACTGGAGCTGAGTTTTTCCATCAAGACCAAGGCGTTGAAACATATCGCAGTCTGCTCCCTCAGCGTAGCCGGGGATACCGCCGCAACCTACCAGCTCATATTCACAACGGAAGGAATATAATGTCCCGCAAATCATATTTTCCCAAAACAGCAGGTGCTCCTGAACCGCTGCGCCATGTGGTTCAGCGCACTGTCCGCTTTGAAGAAGTGGACCCCATGAATATTGTCTGGCACGGACGCTATCCCAGTTATTTTGAAGACGGGCGCACCGCTCTGGGTGATCTTTACGGCATCGGCTACATGGACCTCTACCGCTATCAGGTAGCCGCACCGATCAAGAAAATGCAGGTCGATTACATCAAGCCGCTGCGCTTCGGTGAATCCTTCACTATCGAAACCCTGCTGCACTGGACTGAAGCCGCGCGCATGAATTACGAATTCATCATCCGCAATGCGTCCGGCGAAAAAGCCACCACCGGATGCACGGTCCAGCTCTTTGTGCAGAATGATGAACTGCTCATGTTCCAGCCGGATTTCTTTGCCGGGCTTTGTGAAAAATGGAAGAACGGCACACTTACCCCCGTTAAACCGCAGAACTAATGGCCGTAATTTTTCTCATTTCAACCAACACCAACGTGGAGCCGTATCCGGTCTATCCCATCGGTATGTCGGTTATTGCCGGAAGTCTTGAGGACGCAGGGCACAGAGTGATCCAGTACGACATGCTGGCTGCGGGAAATTCCCTTGAACATCTGCGTAAAACACTGACTGAATCCGCACCTGAGTACGCAGGCATATCCATCCGCAATGTGGATAATGTGGATTCCTTCACCTCGCACACCAATAAATATATCCACAAGGCCAAGCGGATTGTTGCGGTGGTTAAAGAAACCGGAATCCCGGTTATTGCCGGGGGAGCGGGCTTCTCACTGCTGCCTGAGGAAATTCTCGCCTACATCGGCGCGGATTACGGCATTGTGGGCGAAGGCGAGCGCAAAATGGCCGACCTGATCGCACGGCTGGAACAGGGAACTGCGGTACAACAATTTTACGGCAAAGAAGAAGGCATCCCCGGAGATGAAATCCCGGTTCCCCGCTGGGACCCGGAACTGCTTCGCTACTACCTTGAGCAGAGCGGGGTCATTAATGTACAGACCAAACGCGGCTGCGAACACAGCTGCGCCTACTGCACCTATCCTTATCTTGAGGGGCACCGGATGCGGGTTCGCCCGGTGCATGAAGTGGTTGATGAAATAGAGATGCTTTGCGCCTTCGGGGCGGATAATATTTTCTTCACCGATTCCGTGCTCAACGACCGGGACGGACATTACCTGCTACTGGCCGAAGAGCTGGTCCGCCGCAAGGTAGAAATCAGCTGGTGCGGATTTTTCCAGCCCGGTCCCATTGAACATGACGAGCTGGCCCTGCTCAAACGGTCCGGCCTGCAAGCCATGGAGGTCGGCACAGATGCCACCTCAGACACCACCCTCAAAGGGCTGCATAAAAGCTTCGATTTTGCCGAGGTCATGGAATTCAACGAGAAATGCGTAAAGCAACGCATACCCTGCGCCCATTTCGTAATTTTCGGAGGTCCGGGGGAAACCATGGAAACGGTTCATGAAGGAATAGAGAACATGAACTCCCTGCGCAATTGCGTGGTATTTCCCTTTTCCGGGATCAGGCTGCATGCCGGGACACCGCTCTTTACAAGAGCAGTTAAAGAATGTTTAATCCCGCCCGGCCAATCGCTGCTGGAGCCTTTTTATTATTTCTCCCCCGCAGTGGATAAAAATGAAATGAACACTGCCCTGATCCAAGGCTTCAAGAAACGCAGAGACCGCCTTTTTCCGCCGGAAGAAGGACAGCAACGTATTAATATTATGAAAAAATTCGGTTTCAGGGGTATTCTCTGGGACCAGTTGATAAAATTCGATGACCAGCCCGCAAACACAACAGAATACAACACAGCCGCGGATTCAGCTCATGCAGGTTGATCCGCTCATAGTTATCCCGGTTTTCAACCACGGAGCAAGCTTGCGCGATGTCGCCGAGCGGGCCATGAATTACGGTGATGTCCTCATCGTGGATGACGGCAGTACGGATGGAGGCCCAGAAGAAGTCAGTGCTCTGGGACTGACCGTAACCAGTCATGATGAGAACCTCGGCAAAGGTCAGGCCATCCTCACCGCTGTTGAAAAGGCGCGTAAAATGGGAAAAACCCACATCATCACTATTGATGCCGACGGGCAGCATTTCCCCGAGGAAATTCCCAATTTCATTGCAGCCATCCGCCAAAGCCCGGAAGCAATCTTCGTGGGCAGCAGAGATTTCGAGGGTCAGAATGTTCCCGGTTCCTCAAAATTCGGGCGCAGTTTTTCCAATTTCTGGCTGCGTGTCCAGACCGGAATAAAACTGAGTGATGTGCAGAGCGGATTCAGGGCCTATCCGCTGGAAATTTTCTCGGTGGTCAAAACTTCGGAGCCACGTTACGCCTTTGAGGTTGAGATTCTGGTTAAATCAGCATGGGCCGGATACGAACTCAAGGACCTGCCCATCAAAGTTTTCTACCCCGAACCGGAAGAACGGGTATCGCACTTTAATGCCCTCAAGGATAACGTGCGCATCTCCCTGCTCAACACCCGGCTGACCATGCGTGCTTTCGTCCCCCTGCCGCACCGCCAATACGACAAGGATGAGGAAGGCAAAATCACGCCCATCCATCCGCTTCGCTCCTTGCGCATCCTGCTTTCAAAAGATGAAACCCCGATCCGGCTGGCTCTCGCCGGGGCTGTCGGCATGCTGCTTGGCACACTGCCGCTCATCGCTATGCACTCCATTGCCATCATCATCTTTTGCAGCTTTTTCCGGTTGAGCAAGATCACCGGACTGGCGGTCAGCCAGCTGTGCATCCCCCCTCTGGTTCCGGCCCTGTGCATCGAAGCCGGACATTACCTGCGCTACAACAAATTCCTGACCGAGATATCACTTCAGACCCTCGGCTATGAAGCAATTGACCGCTTTTATGAGTGGGTGCTTGGTTCACTGGTGCTGGGTCCGCTGTTTGCCGTAATTATAGGACTTGCGATTTACCTGATGGCGTTTACTATCAAGCGGTTTTTAGATATTAAACCGCAGTAGTCCAAGGGCGGTTAAATGAAACGCAAAAAAAGATGGTCCAGCAAAAGTCTGGCCCCTCAATTTTTCCATAATATATTCTACGGAATAATCCGGTTACTGGGCAGACCAGGTGCATGCTTCCTGCTCTTTTTTGTAGTCGGTTTCTACACCCTGCTGCCGGGAGTGGGCAAACGTCCCGCCGAATACATCCGCCGCAGGTTCGGTCCGCAAAGCGGATTGAGCATGATGCGCCATACTTTTCTGCTCTACTGGAATTTCGGAAAAATGCTTGTCGACCGGGCCATTCTGCGCATTCTTGGCGACTTCGAAGCAGCCGGGACAGCCGAAGATATTCAGCTGTTGCAGGAACTTTACGCCGAACACAAACGGCTGATACTGCTTACCGGACATGTGGGCTGCTGGCAGATGGGATTTTCATACCTCGGTTTTCTGGATGCCCCCAAGGCAGTGGTCATGCTCATGGATCACGGGGACGTGGACAAGCATTCCTTCAAATGGAAAATGTCCGGGAGCGCAAAATCCGGGGAAGAGGAAATCACGGTAATCAATCCGGCCGCGCCGCTCGGCGGAACCCTTGAAATGCTCACCGCCCTGCGTGAAAATTCCGTGCTCTGCATCAACGGGGACCGGACCATGAACGAGAGCAGGCATAATGTGCAGGTGGACTTTCTGGGTGGGAAAATTGAAATTCCGGTTACCCCGTTCAAAATAGCAGCAGCAACCGGGACCCCGGTAGCGATAGTTTTTTCCGAACACAGAAAAGCCGGAGAAGGTCTTTTCAAAGTCGCACAGGTGCTCCACATACCGGCAGATGCCGACAAAGGTGATATTCGGGGATCAGCAGCCTTCACTCCCTTTGCCCAGAAATTTTCGGACGAATTGGAAAGGTATTGTCAGGAAAACCCTTACCAGTTCTACAATTTTTACAATATGTGGACACAATAAATTATCTATAAAGAGGCCAAATGCATACCAAACTTAAAGAACTGCTCATCGAAGAGCTGAATCTCATCGACGTGACCGTGGACGAAATTGAAGACGACGCCCCCCTCTTTGGAGAGGGTCTCGGCCTTGATTCACTTGATGCTGTGGAAATCGTGGTGCTGGTTCAGAAAAATTTCAATGTTGAAATCAAAAACATGGAAGAAGGCAAGGCCGCTTTCCAATCCGTCAATTCCCTCGTAAATTTCATCAAGGAAAGACAGGCTTAGAACATGGACCGTCCCGTCAGCATTTGTGCCTGCGGCTGCATCTGTGCCGCCGGACCGGACACCCGCACATGTTTTGAAACCATGTTGAACGGAGATGTACAGCCTAGAGTCATACCCGGTTTTTCATACGACCAGCCCATGCAGAGTCCTGTGTTTGCGGTAAAGAACGAGTGGTTATCCAGCGATGAACAAACCCCTCCGCTGACCAATACCATGAAGCTGCTTTATCCCGCAGTACAAGAAGCATTGGCACAGGCCGGACTCACCCCCGAGAAGCTTCAGGACTTGAAAGTCGGTTCATGCATCGGGTCATCCACCGGAGCCTCCCTGAACTTCAAATCCTTCTACCAGAAATGGCGCGAGGGAGATCAGCCGGACCTTGAAACCATCGAGAGCTACCTGCATTGCAACCCTGCTGCTGCCGTGGCCGATAAATACAACTTATCCGGTCCGGTGCAGACCGTGACCAACGCCTGTTCATCCGGTACTGACTCCATCGGCATTGCAGCATCATGGATCAGGCAGGGACTCTGTGATCTGGTCATAGCCGGAGGCGCGGACGCCCTGAGCGGAATTTCATACACCGGATTCTCACGGCTGATGATCACCAGCCCGGAAAGATGCCGCCCCTTTGACAAAGACAGGCAGGGACTCAATCTGGGTGAAGGCGCAGGAATTCTCATTCTGGCAGATAAAACAGTCATACAGAATCTGAAGCTTGATTCCATCGCCCAGATAATGGGCTACGGAACCTGCTGCGACGCCCACCACCTGACTGCGCCCCATCCCGCGGGAACCGGACTGAAACAGGCCATAAATGAAGCCCTTGAGCGCAGTGGGATTGACGCGAAGGAAATCGGGTTCATCAATGTGCACGGAACCGGGACCGAGAACAACGACCGCATTGAAGGTCAGGTAATCAACGAACTTTTTCCTTCCACACCGTTCACCGGAATCAAGGGCTTTACCGGACACACCCTTGGTGCTGCCGGGGCCATTGAAGCGGTCATGACGATCATGTCCCTGCGGCAAGGCGTACTCATGCCAACCAGAGGCTTCCGCAACGCCGAACCGGAAGCAACAGCCGTCCCGATCACCTCCAGAACCGAAACCGCAACCAGTTATGCGCTGAGCGACTCGCTGGCCTTCGGCGGAAACAACTCCGCCCTCGTTTTCAAAAAGGGAGCTGAGTGATGCGTGTAGCCCTGCATGGAATCGGAACCGCACTCGCTGAGAAAGGAGCTGCGGTTGATACTTCCGATCTCAATTCATATTTCGCGCCGCGCCGTCTGCGCCGGGTGGACCACTTCACCCGCATGACCATGCTGGCCGGATGCCGCGCCCTGCACGACGCAGCAGGAACAGTGCAGGAAGACCTCAAAAACCCATTGCCCCTGCCCGATGACATGGGCATTGTGCTTAGCACCGGTTACGGTCCCTCGCAGACCATCTTCGAATTTTTGGATTCCATCATCGACCACGGAGCGGGCTGCGCCTCACCGCTGGCTTTCTCCCATTCAGTACACAATATCCCGGCGGCGACCTTGGCTGTTTTCCTTAATAATCCCAAGCCCTACACTACCCTCTGCCAATCGCACGGACCAGTGCTTGCCGGATTGCAGACAGCCGGATGCTGGCTGAACGAAGGACGGGTAAAAAGAGTACTCCTCGGCCTTGTCGATGAAAAAACACCCCTGCTGGAAGAAAACACCCGCCGCCTGCTGCAAGCTAAGAATTTATCCGGCGAACTGCTAAAAACAGGTGAAGGAGCCTGCTTTTTCCTGCTCGGACCTGCGGATGAATCCGAAAGCAAGTACGGGGCAATTGAATTCGAAGCCATCAGCCCGCAGGAGTTGCAAGAAAAAGTACTGCCTGCTTCTATATTCAGCCCGGCCCGGACGCTCCCCGGATTAATGGAACTTGGGATACCTGCCACTGCCTCCCGGCAGGAGGACATGCCCTGCGCTGCCGGAGCAGAACTTGCCCATGCTGCGAGACAAGGAGCAAAGCTCGGCTCAAGCAACTGCATTGAACAGGCAGGGAAAAACTTCGGGCTGATCTCCATCAACCCCACGCAATAAATCATGCCCGCAGAACTCGCACTCACTATGCCGGATATCGAGGAAATGATTTCCTCAACCCTGCTGGCAGAAATGAATTACAACCAGAAACTGGAATTATGTCAGGGGCAATCCCTGCCCGGCGGATTTATTCCCGGTGATGAGATCTTTGATGAGCCGCAAGAAATACTTGAACGCATCGCACGACAATTCGGCCTTGAATCACCACTTCCCGCAGGCATAAGCCTGACCGGACTGGCTGCGCTTATCTTCTCCGAGACCGGAGGAAAACCGCAACACCTGACCTTCTTCACATCCGGGAGCACCGGTAAACCGGTTGCCGCAAAATCAACTTTCGCCGACCTTGAACAGGAAATCCACTCCCTCGCCATGCTTTTTGCGGACCGCAAACAGATCATCAGTTATGTTCCCCGCCATCATATTTACGGATTTCTATTTTCCATCCTGTTGCCCAAGGCTTTGGATATCCCGGCTGAATTCTGGCCGTCACTGCCCGGACAGGAACAGATTCAAAAGATGAGCAGCGGCGACCTGATTATCGCCTTTCCCCTGCTCTGGAAAAAACTGGAAAAACTTCACTGCGATTTCCCGGAGAATGTCTACGGAGTAACATCCACCGGACCCTGCCCGGCAGAAACCATCACCAGTCTGTGCGCGCTGGGGCTTGCCCGCATGACCGAGGTTTACGGTTCATCAGAAACCGGAGGGGTCGGCTACCGCCACAACCCGGCGGACCTGTACACCTTATTGGCTCACTGGGAGCGGACCGGAATTTCTTCCATCAAACGGACCGCAGCAGACGGCTCCAAACAATTACACACCTTGCAGGATAATCTTGAATGGCAGGGCGCAACAAATTTCAGGCCGCTGAAACGCTCAGATAAAGCAGTGCAGGTGGGCGGCATAAACGTTTATCCGGCGCGGGTGGAAGAAGTGCTCAAGAAGCATCCGGCAGTGAAGGCATGCTCGGTCCGGCTTATGCGCCCGGAAGAAGGGGAACGGTTGAAAACATTCGTTGTACCCGCCCTGAAAATGGAAAACGCAGCCCTTGAAAAAGAGCTGCGAAATCTGGTGATTGATAAACTTTCCCGCTTTGAGCGGCCCGGAAAATATGATTTCGGTCCCTCGCTTCCCCTTTCAGATATGGGCAAATTGAGAGACTGGTAAACTTATACAGAACAGATCAGCCCCTGCGACAGATTATCCAGTTGCGGCAGAAACGGTGCACTGCTGACCTCGTAGTCCGCAAAATCAATATAGGCCGGTTCCGCTTTCGGATTCAGGCCGATCTCTACTCCCTGCCCGTCAAAAACCATCCGCATGGGCACAATTTCCTCCTCACTTTCCGAACACAGGGATTCACGGCTCTCAGGCGCAAAGAGGAATTTACGGCCTGAATAATGACGGGCACGGACCATGCTCAATGTTGTGCTCAGCCCTGCGACCTGCCCTTGGTTATCAAATACCAGCGAATTCAAATCTCCGTTAATGCCTACGGCATCGGAATCAAAAGCGTTAATCATGCCGATACGCGTTGGCACCGGAATCGGTTCTGCCGGCTCAAGGGAGCGGATACGTCCGCTGGGGCTGAAACTTATGCCCACGCGGGTTTTGATGGGACCTACCGGGGTTTGCACGGTCAGTTCCTCCCCCGGCCAGAGTGTCATGGAGCGCAAGCCTCCGTCCTCAAAAAAACAAAGGCTGATCACCTTGGCGTTAAGCGGCCCCGCCGGGGTATCGATTGTCAGCAGATCTGCCAATCTGCCTTCATCCTCCTGACTCCAATAGCCGGAGAGCTTACCATTCAGCGGGAAAACCCGTTTCAGCTTACCGGACTCGTAGAATGTTACCATCTCAGCCTCGATGATTCCCAGCGGCGTGAAGATGGGAGTGCGATCTTCAAGGGGCAATGACTTCACTGTGCCGTTGGCGTAAGTCTGCACAGGCTGCAATGTCTTGCGGCGCAGGTCATCGGTGGAATGCTGGGCCACCAGCTCCCCGGCCTCGGTTGAATAAATTCGTCTTAAGGTGTTCATGAGTAGACCTCCCCGTCATTGAGTTTGATAAATTCACTACGGGTCAGGGGCCGTTCAAGACGCAGGGAAAGCTGACGCACAGCCTCGGTGAGAGTCGAGAGATTATCCGTACCGCAATCAATGCCGTATTCATCAAGGGCACTGCGCACTGCCGCGCGTCCACTCTTACCGCCTACTGCCAGTTTACGGGATGTGCCCACGGAATCGGGATCGTAAGGCTCGAAAAGCTCCGGTGATTTGCTCAGTGCATGGGTATGCAGCCCGGACTCACAGGCAAAGATATCAGTGCCGACCACGGCCTTTGTGCGCGGGATAGCAACCTTGGCGGCAGATGCGACCAGCATGCAGCTTTCCTTGAGCACTGCGGTTGAGTAACGGGCATTGCCTTCACGCAGGGCCAAGCGGGCCACAAGTTCCTCGGTGGCGGCAATGCCTGAACGCTCACCAATACCGACCACCGAACAATCCGCGTAGTCTGCCCCGGCTTCAAGGGCGGTGAAAGAGTTCGCCGTAGCCATGCCGAAATCATCATGGCAGTGCACGGCAATATCGATGTTGAGCTTGCCTCTAAATTTCCTGACCAGCTTTTCCATGGCAAGGGGAGTCAATTGCCCCAGAGAATCCGCCAGACGGACCCTTGATGCTCCGCAGACCTCGGCATGCAGGGCCATTGAAAGGGCGAAATCTCCATCTGCACGGGAAATGTCCTCAAGTCCCACGGAAATATATTCAAAACCGCATCCGGATGCTGTGCGCACGGCAGAAGCCAGTTTACGCAATATGGCCTGACGGTCTGAATCCAGTCTTTTTTCAATATGCAGGTCCGAAACCGGGACCCCGATATTAATGCGTTTCAATCCCAGACCTGCCGCAATCTCAATGTCTTTTTCCCGGCAGGGGGACCAGACACTAAGGGCGGTAGAGCTGCCGATTTTAAGGGCATGCTCGGCAAACAGGGGCAGGTCTTCCTGTCCGACCCAACCCAGCTCGATCTCATCCACTCCCATAGCTATGAGTGAGGATGCGATGCGCTTGCGGGTTTCCAGATTGAAATATGCCCCGAACAACTGTGCGCCTTCACGCAGGGTGGTATCGATCAACATAGTAATGCTCCAATAGATTAAAATTAACTAAAACCCATAAAGCATTTTTGATGCCAAAGAACACGACCTTTCTATCTACCTTAATTTATATAACATACCCTCCTACGCCACACACCACACACTACATTCAAAAATGTAGGTTCCTACAATTTTGTACATTGTTTTAGTAGCAATCTACAATTTTCGCAGGTCTTTATCTTTCTTAATCTCTCGCATTTAAATCTTTTATTTCCAGACCTTACCCAACAAAAACGCACTTGGCACGGGGATTGCCATTAGAGAGTCAGCAACAACGAAATTAAATCCAAACCACATGGAGGAGAAAAAATGAGAAAGGTAGCAATCTACGGAAAAGGCGGAATCGGGAAATCAACCACCACCCAGAATACTGTAGCCGGACTGGCAACAATGGGCCGTAAAGTAATGGTCGTCGGCTGTGACCCCAAAGCAGACTCCACCCGTCTGCTGCTGGGCGGGCTGGCCCAGAAATCCGTTCTCGATACCCTTCGTGAAGAAGGTGAAGATGTAGAGCTTGAGGATATCCGCAAACCCGGTTTCGGTGATTCCTGGTGTGTTGAATCCGGCGGCCCGGAACCCGGCGTCGGTTGTGCAGGACGCGGGATCATCACTTCCATCAACATGCTCGAAAACCTCGGCGCATATGAAGAATCCGAAGGCCTTGATTACGCCTTCTACGACGTTCTCGGTGACGTTGTTTGCGGTGGATTCGCAATGCCTATCCGTGACGGTAAGGCAGAAGAAATCTACATTGTCTGTTCCGGCGAAATGATGGCCATGTATGCGGCCAATAACATCTGCAAAGGTATCATGAAATACGCTGAATCCGGCGGAGTTCGCCTCGGCGGCCTTATCTGCAACTCCCGTAACGTTGATAACGAAAAAGAGATGATCGAAGAGCTGGCCAAGAAACTCGGAACCCAGATGATCTACTTCGTCCCCCGCGACAACGACGTACAGCGCGCGGAAATCAACCGTAAAACAGTAATCGAATGGGACGATTCCGTACCGCAGGCATCTGCATACATGGGTCTTGCCGAAGCCATCGACAAAAACGAAATGTTCGTCGTGCCCACCCCGCTTGAAATCGAAGAACTGGAACAGCTGCTCCTCGATTACGGCCTGATGGAAGCATAGAAGCTTAATTTACCCCAATTAATAAAGCATCTCGGCGAAGCCGTAATAAACAGTTTTGGGATTCTTAAACCCTTTTCCCACAAATCCGCAGGAAGGGGCGCAATAAAAGGGTTTAAGGCCCCCGGCAGGGTCGCCGAAGGCATTCTTCATCTAAAGCGCGCAGCGCATCAAATACCCACAGCAGAGCAAGGAGATAAATATCATGATCATGGTGAGAGCAATTGTAAGACCGGAAAAAGCGGACGACGTACTGGCCGCACTCATGGACAACGGCTACCCCGCAGTAACCAAATATTCCGTTGCAGGACGCGGTAAACAGCGCGGAATCAAGATCGGCGAAGTCACCTATGACGAGATCCCCAAGACCATGCTCATGAGCGTAGTCAAAGCCGACGACAAGGACTTTGTAATCAACACCATCATGGACGCAGCCCGTTCCGGCGCAAAAGGCGCATTCGGTGACGGTAAGATTTTCGTAACCGACGTAGAAGACGTCTACACCATCAGCTCCGGCATAAACGAAGCGGCTCCGGTTGAGGAGGCATAGCATGAAAGAAGTCATCGCAGTTGTGCGGATGAACATGATGAACCGCACCAAGGAAGCCCTCACCGAAGCTGGCATAGACGCCTTCTTCGCCCACGAGGCACAGGGCCGCGGAAAGGGTTTCGTAAACACCGCAGTGCTTGAAGGAGCGGAAGAAGGCTACGAAGAAGCCGCCGCAGTCCTCGGTGAAAAAGGAAAGCTCTACCCGAAACGAATCCTAACCGCAGTGGTCCCCGAAGAATCCGTGGACGCAGTGGTAGCAGAGATAATCAAGGTCAACAAAACCGGAAAGCCCGGTGACGGCAAGATATTCGTCTGCCCCATGGGCGATGCGGTCAGGGTCAGAACCGGAGAAACAGGCGCGAAGTCCATCGCCTAACCACTCAAGGAGATATGAGATGAGTAAAACTAAAGTGGTGCAGTGGGACCCGGCGGACATCAAGGAAGAACTTCTGAAGAAGTATCCGCCCAAAGTAGCCCGCAAGCGCGCCAAACAGATCATGATCAATGAAGCGACTGAAAGCGAAGCACCGCCTGAAATCGTCGCCAACGTAAGAACCATTCCCGGCATCATCACCATGCGCGGCTGCACATATGCAGGCTGTAAGGGCGTTATCATGGGCCCCACCCGCGACATAGTGAACATCACCCACGGCCCCATCGGCTGCGGATTCTATTCCTGGCTGACCCGCCGCAACCAGACCTCTGCCGGTCCGGACGGTGAGAACTACATGCCCTACTGCTTCTCAACAGACATGCAGGATCAGGACATCATCTTCGGCGGTGAAAAGAAGCTGGAAGCCGCCATTCAGGAAGCTTACGACCTCTTCCATCCCAAGGGCATCTGTATCTTTTCGACCTGCCCGGTCGGCCTGATCGGTGACGACGTGCATGCCGTTGCCAGAAAAATGAAAGCCAAGCTCGGCGACTGCAACGTATTCGCCTTCTCCTGTGAAGGATACAAGGGAGTTTCCCAGTCCGCCGGTCACCATATCGCCAACAACCAGGTTTTTACCCACCTCGTGGGCGAGAACAAGGAACCGCGCAAAGAAGAATACAAAATCAACCTGCTCGGTGAATACAACATCGGCGGTGACGGTTTCGAGATTGACCGCGTACTCAAAAAATGCGGCATCACCAACATCGCAACCTTCTCCGGCAACTCCACCTACGATCAGTTTGCATCGGCCCAGCATGCCGACCTCAGCTGTGTCATGTGTCACCGTTCCATCAACTACGTGGCAGACATGCTGGAAACCAAATACGGCATCCCGTGGATCAAGGTGAACTTCATCGGTGCGGAAGCGACCGCCAAGTCCCTGCGCAAGATCGGCGAATACTTCGGCGACAAAAAGCTCATCGCCAAAATCGAAGAAGTCATCGCCGAGGAAATGCCCGAAGTCGAAGCAATTGCCAAAGACGTGCGTTCCCGCACCGAAGGCAAGACCGCAATGCTCTTCGTCGGCGGCTCCCGTGCGCACCACTATCAGGAACTGTTCAATGAGATGGGCATGAAGACCCTTTCCGCAGGTTACGAGTTCGGTCACCGCGATGACTACGAAGGCCGCCGCGTAATCCCGGACATCAAAGTGGACGCGGACTCCCGTAACATTGAAGAGATCGAGGTCGAAGCAGATCCAGAACTCTACCGTCCGCGCAAAACCGAGGCGGAAATCAAAGCCCTCGAAGATGCCGGTTACGACTTCAAGCATTACGACGGCCTGAACCCGGACATGGATAAAGGCACCATCATTATTGACGACCTGAACCAGTACGAAGCTGAAAAACTGGTGGAACTCCTCAAGCCTGACCTTTTCTGCGCGGGCATCAAGGAAAAATTCTCCATCCAGAAACTGGGTGTACCCATGAAACAGCTGCACAGCTACGATTCCGGCGGTCCCTACGCAGGTTTCAAGGGCGCAGTCAATTTCTACAAAGAAATCGACCGTCTCGTCGGCAGCAAGGTCTGGAGCTACATGAAGGCCCCCTGGCAGGAAAACCCCGAGCTAACAGCAACTTTCGTTTGGGAATAGCCAGAGCGCCACAAAACAGCGATCTGCTTCGTTGCTGCGATAAAGCCAGAAACTCACATACGCTTCAGTATGCTTCGTTCCTGCCTTTATCTTGCGCCGCACATCTCAACATTGTGTGACGCTCTGGACGAAGGAGAGAAGGAGAAAAAAATGTTACTCAGACACACCCCCACAGAAATAAAAGAACGCAAGTCACTGGTCGTTAACCCGGCTAAAACCTGTCAGCCCATCGGTGCAATGTACGCCGCGCTGGGCGTCAAAGGCTGCCTGCCCCATTCTCACGGTTCTCAGGGTTGCTGCGCCTACCACAGGTCCATGCTGACCAGACACTATAAAGAACCCGTTTCCGCTGCTACCAGTTCCTTCACCGAAGGCGCATCGGTCTTCGGCGGACAGGCCAACCTTATTCAGGCCATCAATAACATCTTCACGGTCTACGAACCGGAAGTGATCGCCGTACACACAACCTGTCTTTCAGAAACCATCGGTGACGACCTGAACCAGATCATCACCAAGGCTACCAAGGAAGGCAAAATCCCCGAAGGCAAGACCGTATTCGGCGCGCCGACCCCCAGCTACGTGGGTTCGCACGTTACCGGTTTCTCCAACATGGTCAAAGCCATGGCCCAGTTGGCCGAACCGACCTCAGAGAAGAACGGCAAAGTCAACATCATCCCCGGCTGGGTGGAACCCTGCGACATGGAAGAGATCAAACGTATCTGCTCCATGATCGGCGTGGACATCACCATGTTCCCGGATACCTCCGGTGTCCTGAACGGACCGCTCAGCGGCGAATACAAGATGTTCCCCGACGGGGGCGTAACCATCAAGGAACTGCGTGAAGCGGGACAGGCCACCGGAACCATCGCTCTTGGTGAATGGTGTTCCGCAGACGGCGCACGCTGGCTTGACTCCAAGCACAAAGTTCCCTGTACCGTTTTGGACATGCCCTTCGGCCTGCAGGCAACCGACCGTTTCATCGACGTACTGCGCACCGTAGCCGGAGTATCCATCCCCGATACCATCTCCTACGAACGCGGACAGCTGGTGGATATGATCTCTGACATGCATCAGTACTTCTACGGCAAGAAAGTCGCCATTTACGGTGATCCCGACCAGCTCATTTCCATGGTGGAATTCCTCCGTTCCATCGATATGTGCCCGGTCTACGTAGTTACCGGAACTCCCGGCAAGAAGTTCGAAAAACGGATCAAGGAACTCACCGCCGACATGCCTTACGAATGCAAGGTCAAAGCAAAAGGCGACATGTTCCTCATGCACCAGTGGATTAAAAACGAATCCGTCGACCTGCTCATGGGTAACTCCTACGGCAAATACATTGCCCGCGACGAAGATATTCCGTTCCTGCGCTGGGGCTTCCCCATCACTGACCGTCAGGGACACCAGTACTTCCCAACCGTGGGTTACAAAGGCGGTCTGCGCCTGCTCGAAAAAATCCTCGGACTGCTCATGGATCGCATTGACCGTGACACCCCCGAAGAAACTTTCGAACTCGTACTTTAATAACAGTAGGCCTCCGGCGGCCCTGCCGGGGGCCTCAAACCCTTTTTGAAAAAAGGGTTTGAGAATCCCAAAAACTCTGATCATGGCTTCGCCACCGTAAACTCACAAGCCATCCTTTGAATAATTAATTTCATGGAGCACCACATGACCACTTCAACTTCACATCCCTGCTTTGGCCCTTCAGCCCGCGCATCTGTAACCCGTGTTCATCTCCCGGTTGCTCCGAAAACTTTTTGCAGGACCAATTTCGCCCCCATGGTCAAGCAGCCCGCAGCCATTATGCCTGACGATGCTCTTACCATGCTTGATGAGCTGATCGACTCCGGGAAGAAAATCAAGGTTGTCGGTATCACCGGCCCCGGCGATCCACTGGCTAATTTTGAAGCCACCTACAAAACTTTAAAACTGGTGAAAGAAAAATACCCGACCATGTCCCTTTGCCTGACCACACTGGGTATCGGCGGCGAGAAGTATGCTGAAGAACTGGCAGAACTTAAAATTTCCCACGTCACCTTTTTGGTGGACGCGGCGGACTCGGCAACTGCCGAGAAAATCTACGCATGGATTCGCCCGTCCACCAAAAACATCCCCCTGCCTGACGCCTGCAAGCTGCTCATGAAAGAACAGGCCGCAGCAATCAAGGCCTTCAAGGAAGCGGGAGTGACCGTGAAGGTCAACACCACCATCTATCCTGAAAACGTGGACCAGATTGAAAACATCGCCCGCGCAGTGAAAATGCTCGGCGCGGACATCATGGGATTGATTCCTTTCATCCCCGAAACCGACAGCGAATTTCCCGCAGTGAGTGACGAACAGATCGCAGAAGTAAGAGCACTCGCCGCAGAACATATTGAACTCATGGAGCCGTGGCCCGTATGCGGGGCGACCGTTAAGCTGGAGCGACCGACATCAAGTTCCCTGCCTAAACCGAGCGTTAACCGTCCCAATGTAGCGGTAGCAAGTTCCGGTGGAATGGATATCGACCTGCATCTGGGCCACGCCCGAAAAATTCTTATTTACGGCCCGCGCGAAGACGGTCTGGCTTGTCTGCTGGAAGCAAGAGAGGCCCCGGAACCGGGCGGCGGTGCAGACCGCTGGGAAAAACTGGCTGAAACTTTGAGCGACTGTTTTGTTCTGCTCTGCGCCGCAGCCGGGGAAACCCCGAAAAAAGTACTCGCCGCAAACGGGATCAGAACCGTGATCTCCGATGAAAACGTGGAAGGCACAGTGGATGTGCTCTACGGCGGCGGAAAAAAAGGCAAGTGCAAGAAATAAAGCACACCGGACCAAGCTAAGCGGCGAAGCCAAACTAAAAGGTTTTGGGATTCTTGCATTAGCCCTTAGGCGAGAAGCTTTGCTTCGAGTCTTAGGGATAACGACAGTGAAACAAACCCTTTTGCAAAAGGGTTTAAGCCGCCGGAGGCAAATCTTTCAATAAAAAGCGCAACGCGCATCAAATAGGAGAAAATTATGGCTACCCCTGAAAGAATGATCATCTGTTGTCAGAGTTTCCGCGCTGCGGGCGAACCCAAAGGCATATGCCACAAACAGACCGACGGTTTCCTGCAATACATCGAAGAAGAAATCATCGACCGCGGCATCGACGCACTGGTGGTAGCCACCAGCTGTCTGAAGCAGTGCGACAACGGCCCCATCCTCGTGGTCCAGCCGGAAAACTGGTGGTTCAAGGGTGTGGATTCCGAAGAGAAAATCGACGAAATCCTCGACGGTCTGGAAGACGGCGAACCCTGCGCAGATTACCTGCTCGACTAATCAAGACATCAATATTTCAAGATTCACGCTTCTGGATTTTGGAAAAACCATAGAGGGAGCACATGCCGGCCACAATTCATATACGTAACGCCAACTCTGCTGATCTGGTTCCCATGACCGATCTGCTGAATTCGCTCTTCTCCATAGAGAAGGACTTCTCAGCAGATGGGAACAGACAGATGCAGGGTTTAAGAATGCTGCTAGGCAATCCCCGGGCATGCATTCTGGTGGCGGAAGATATGGGTGAAGGCGTGGGTGAAGTGGTCGGCATGTGCACCGGTCAGATTGTAATCTCAACCGCTGAAGGCGGCCCGTCCATCCTCGTGGAAGATGTGGTTGTCCGCAGCGACCGGCAGGGGGAGGGAATCGGCACCATGCTTATGGAAGCCGTGATCCAATTCGCAGAAGAACAAAGAGCAACAAGACTGCAATTACTTGCAGACTGCGACAACACCCCGGCCTTGAAATTCTACAATAAAATCGGTTGGAGCAAGACCAGCCTGATTTGCCTTCGCAAGACGAACGCATAGCAACGGAGCATATCATGAACGAATATACAATTTTAGAAGAACGAAAAGACCAGATCCACCGCACGGGCGAGGGAGCACTGGACATGGCATGCAACCGGGAATCTCTCGCCGGAGCAGTCAGCCAGAGAGCCTGTGTTTTCTGCGGTTCAAGGGTTGTTCTCTATCCCATAGCCGATGCCCTGCATTTGGTGCACGGGCCTATCGGCTGTGCGGTTTATACCTGGGACATCCGCGGTGCACTTTCCAGCGGACCGGAACTTCACCGCCTGTCCTTCTCCACCGACCTTCAGGAAACGGATGTTATCTTCGGTGGCGAAAAAAAACTCGAAGCCGCTCTTGATGAACTCATCGACCGCCACAGCCCCAAGGCCGCTTTCGTTTACTCCACCTGCATCGTCGGCATCATCGGAGATGACCTTGAAGCAGTCTGTAGAAAGATGTCCGGGAAAAAGGGCATCCCCGTGCTTCCGGTCATGTCCGAAGGCTTCAAAGGCAGCAAACGCGAAGGTTATCTTGCGGCCTGCAAAGCCATGTTCAAGCTGGTCGGAACCGAAGGCGTGTCCGATATTTCACCGCTTTCGGTGAACATTCTCGGCGACTTCAACCTTGCCGGTGAAATCTGGATCATCCGCGAATATTTCAGAAAGATGGGGGTGGAAGTCGTCGCCAACATCACCGGCGACGGACGTGTGAAGGATATTGGGCGCAGCCACGGGGCGGCTCTCAACCTTGTACAGTGTTCGGGTGCGACATTGGATTTGGCAAAAATGATGAAAGAGGAATACGGCACGCCCTTTATGCGCGTCTCCTACCTCGGCATCGAAGACATGGCCGATTCCCTCTATCAGGTTGCTGATTTCTTCAAGGATGTCGACCCGGACATTGTCAAACGCACTGAAGACCTCGTCCGCGAAGAGCTGTCAAAGCTCATGCCCGAACTGGCCCGCATGCGCAAAGATCTCGAAGGTAAAAAAGTCGCCATGTATGTGGGCGGTTCCTTCAAGGCTTTCTCGCTGCTGAAAGCCTTCCGCCATCTGGGCATGAAAGTAGTCATGGTCGGTTCCCAGACCGGAACCAAGGAAGATTATGCTGAACTGGAACGCATCTCCGATCCCGGAACCATCCTCGTAGATGACGCCAACCCGCTGGAACTGTCCGCATTCATCAAGGAAAAGGACGTGGATATCTTCGTCGGCGGCGTAAAGGAAAGGCCCATCGCTTTCAAAATGGGAGTCGGATTCTGCGATCACAACCACGAACGCAAGGAAGCACTCGAAGGCTTCGTCGGCATGCTCAACTTCGCCCGCGAAATCCACGCTTCAGCCATGAGTCCGGTCTGGAATTTTGTACCACGCAGAGCAAAAAAGGAAGGAGTATAGCCATGACGACTAAAAGCAAAAATTACACATCGACCACTAACGCCTGCAAACTCTGCACGCCTCTGGGCGCGGCAATGGCCTTTCGCGGCGTTGAAGATTCCATACCTTTCCTGCACGGCTCGCAGGGCTGCGCCACTTACATGCGCCGCTACGTGATCAGCCATTTTCGTGAACCTGTGGATATCGCTTCTTCTGCACTGGGCGAAAAGCACGCCATCTACGGCGGCGGCCCGAACCTGAAAAAGGGCATCCTCAATGTAATGAAAAAATACGAGCCGAAGGTCGTCGGCATAGCGACTACCTGCCTGACCGAGACTATCGGTGATGACGTGCCCATGTACCTGAACGAATTTCATAATGAATTCGGTGATCTTGACCTGCCGGATATCGTGCAGGTTTCCACCCCCAGTTATAACGGTACGCACGTGGACGGCTGGCACGGGGCGGTTCGATCCATGGTCGAGCAGCTCTGCACCGAAAATGCGGAGAACGATGGGCACATCAACATCCTGCCCAACATGGTTTCCTGTGAAGACGTGCGCCATCTCTTCGATATATGTGAAGATTTCGATCTGAAAGCGACTATTCTGCCGGACATTTCCGAAACCCTCGATGGTCCTGCACTGGAAGATTACATGAAGATCCCCGTAGGCGGGACCCCGGTGAAGGATATCAAGAAGATGTCCGGCGCAGCGGCAACCATCGAGCTGGGCCGCTGTGTACCCGCCAAGAGTGGCGGAACCAGCCTTGCAGAACGTTTCGGTGTAGCCAACCACCGCATCGGACTGCCTATGGGGCTCCGTGAATCAGACATATTTTTTGAAACCCTTGAAGCTGTTTCCGGCAAAACAATGCCCACACGTTATGAACGCGAAAGAGGCAGGCTGATTGATGCCTACGTGGACGGACACAAATACGTATTCGGTAAACGGGCCGTTGTTTACGGCGAAGAAGACCTAGTCACCGGGCTCTGCGCTTTTCTGGCCGAGATCGGCGTTGACGTAATCCTCGCCGGATCAGGCTCCAGGAAAAAAGGCATGGCTGAAGCCGTGACTGCCGTCACCGAAGGTGTAGGCCGGACCACACCCGAAATTCACGAAGGTGTTGATTTCCACGACATCGCCGAACGGGCCGGGGAACTCAAACCCGATCTGCTCATCGGCCATTCCAAAGGCTATCGCTACGCCAAAGCATGGAACATCCCGCTGATCAGGGTCGGCTTTCCGGTCCATGACCGCTTCGGCGGGCAGCGTATCCCCATGCTCGGCTATCGCGGAACGCAGAACCTCTTCGACCGCATCGTCAACGCAGTTCTTGAAAAAAAACAGGCCGATAATCCCATCGGTTACGGATACATGTAAGATATTAATTTTAAGGGAGATACATCATGAAAAAAGATACCACTAAACATCCGTGCTTTAACAAAGAAACCGCAGGCTCATGTGGACGTGTACATCTCCCGGTAGCCCCCAAGTGCAACATTCAGTGCAATTACTGCAACCGCAAATACGACTGTGTAAACGAATCCCGACCCGGCGTAACCAGCGGCGTACTCAAACCTTTTCAGGCCGCCGAATACATGGACGCCGTGCTGGAAAAAGAACCGCGCATCACTGTAGCCGGCATCGCAGGACCGGGCGATCCTTTTGCCAACCCGGAAGAGACTCTGGAAACCATGCGCCTGCTCAATAAAAAGCACCCGCAGCTGATCTTTTGCCTTTCTTCCAACGGCATGGGTATCCTGCCTTATCTGGACGACCTGAAAGAACTGGGCGTATCCCATGTAACCATCACCATCAGCGCAGTCGACCCGGCTATCGGCGCGAAAATTTACTCCTGGGTAAAAGACGGCAAGATTGTCTACCGGGGCGAAAAAGGCGCAAAGGTACTTCTTGAACGCCAGCTCGCAGCCATCAAGGGGCTTAAGGAACGCGGAATCACCGTTAAGGTAAATTCCATTGTCATCCCCGGAATTAATGACCATCACATCCAGGAAGTTGCCCGCGTTGCCGCTGAACTGGGGGCGGACATCCAGAATATGATTCCGCTCAAACCTACAGCAGATACCCCTTTTGCGGAAATCGAAGAACCCGGACGGGAACTTGTTAACTCCCTGCGCAAAGAAGCTGGTGTAGCCATCGAACAGATGACCCACTGCCGCCGCTGCCGCGCCGATGCTGTCGGTTTGCTCGGCGATGATAAATCCGTGGCACTTTGCGGAACCCTGAAATCCTGTTCCGAACTGAAGCCGATAGATGTGAAAGGCCCGCGTCCATACGTGGCGGTTGCTTCCCGTGAAGGCATGCTCGTCAACCAGCATCTTGGCGAGGCGAAGGAATTCCACATCTGGGCTGAAAATGAAGAAGGCGGATTCAAATTGGTTGAAAAACGCCCTGCCCCCAAGGCCGGATGCGGCCCGCAGCGTTGGGCTGATCTCGCCGCCACCCTCAGCGACTGTAGAGCTGTCCTTGCCGCAGCCATAGGTGAAACCCCACAGCTTCTGCTGGCGGAAAACGGCATAGAACCGCACATCATCGGCGGATTCATTGAGGACGCGCTGACCACCATTTATTGCGGTGGAAATATGGATATCCACAAAGGACGGCGAGGAAGCATTGCCGATGCCTGCTGTACCGGAACAGGAACCAAATGCGGCTGATTTTTTTAATACAAATTGCTCCGTGCTGATTTTGTTCAAAATCAGCCCACACTGCGAAGCCCCGGCAAAGTTGCTCTTGCCGGGGCTTCACCAGTTCCAAACACTCAAAAGATGAAGATGCGGACGGCAACATCAGAATCGACAGCTACTCCACGGGCAAAGCAACATCGGGGAACGATACCATCATCTCAGGATCTTTCTTTACCTCGGTAGACAGCGGAGACAGAGACTATACAGTCGGAATACTTGCTGAGAATGCCTCAGTCGATATCAAAACAGGTGACGGTGATGACCGGATCGTAACAGGCTCAATCATGGGCGGTAAGATTGATACCGGGAGCGGAGATGACCTTTTGAAGGCCAACCGCATTGGAAGTTACCTGATTGACAACTCACAGATCGACATAAACACCGAAACAGAAGAAAACAAAATAGACACCTATATTTCCTGAGGTAGAATGAACGAAGCATTAAGTATCAATCAAAATTTTGAATAATCTTCTATATGCTCCAAGCTCTGGCAATATTTTGCAAAAACGATTATGTTTTACGAAATACACACTGGAGCACAATAATGAAAAACATACACAAAGCCACACTCCTCATCTTTGTACTGACTTTGTTTTCTGCCAGCGCAGCCTTTGCCGATGATGTCGCCAAAGGCATTAACTGCCCTCCCGGCTGGAGCGATAACCCGGTTGCCCGTTTGGATAACCGAGTAAAGCAATGCATATCCCCATCGCTTAATTCCAGCGTACAGCTTTATATTGCTCCCGGAAAAGATATTGCGTTGGATCAACTTCTCGACAACTGGATCTCAGCCCTGCAACAACAGGGGTTTCCGCTGCAGACAAAAGTAACGGAAAGCAAAGGAAATGTTTCCGGTGCACCGGCGGTTTTCCGAGAATATGAAGGTAAAGCCGATGGAAAAACCGTGGAATCCCTGCTGGCAGCCAGTCGCCATAACGGAATCAACTATATATTTCAGGGCAGCTATCCCGACATCGACCGTGAAGCAGAACGGTTGGTCAGACATTCGCTGACCACATGGAATTTCCCCGAAGATACGGCTAAGGAAGACACTCCTTACGATTCTCCGAAGGACAAGGGAACTCCCGGCACTTTCAAAAGTATCGGAGGTTGCTGGTCATGGGGACTTTGGAAAACTCCTTCCGGAGCCTCTGTCGTTATCCTGCCTGACGGACGGGCCATTTTTGACGGTGAAATAATCAAGCACTGGCGTCCCAATGAAGATAATTCCATTGTCATGGAAATTCCTGCTAAGTGGGGCGGCGGCAGTGCCATCTGGGCTCACCCTGACGGACGTCATGATGTAATCATTCAGGTTGAATTTCCCGAGCCAAGACAGATTCTGCTACGCGATTCGTGGGAATACAATTACAAAGGCAAGGCCTTCAAAGGCTGCCACCATTAAAATCGCTTATAAAGCACCATCTGCTGTGTTGCTGCAAAAAGGGCTTTCCACCCAATGTGGAAAGCCCTTTTCGTTTGCTGCAATCCCGATAATCGCAGCATAGCCAGTCAGGAATTTTTTAGCCTTTTCTCATACGCCGCAGTCTTGCCCGCCCCTCGGCAATCATGGATTCCAAGCCATAACGCTTGACCCGGTAGCCCATCTGGCGGGCGGAAAGCCCCAATGTTTCAGCAGCCTTGTACTGAATCCATCCGCTACGCTCCAAAGCAGCGACGACTTCGTTGCGCTCCACTTCCTTCAGCGATGTGCAATGGGGCAATTCATCATTTTGGGGAGGATTGCCGGAATCCGCGGAACTCCCCGGTGCGCAACGCTGTCCGGGTGCGAGGTAGGATTTCAAAAATTCCAAGGTGATATACTCCGAGTCAGACATGATAACCAGCCGCTCCAGCAGGTTCTGCATCTCGCGCACGTTCCCGGGCCAGTCATAAATCATAAGCGAATCAAGAGCCGCGGGGGTGAAAAACATCTTGCGTCCGTAATCGTCAGCCATTTTCTGAATGAAATAGTTAAGCAGTCCGGTGATGTCCTCCTTGCGGTCACGCAGGGGCGGGACGGTAATCGGGAAGATATTCAGACGGTAGTAAAGGTCGAGCCGGAATTCATTTTGCTCTACCAGCACCCCGAGGTCGCGGTTGGTGGCAGCAAGGATGCGCACATCAATATTGCGGGTCTTGTTTGAACCTATCCGTTCCAGTTCTTTTTCCTGTAATACCCGCAAAAGCTTGGCCTGCAAGGCCATCGGAAACTCACCGATCTCATCGAGAAAAATAGTTCCGCCGTCCGCTTCTTCGAAACGCCCCGGACGAGTGGAAGCGGCCCCGGTAAAAGATCCTTTCTCGTGTCCGAAAAGTTCCGACTCAAGCAGGTTCTCCGGGATTGAAGCGCAGTTGACCTTGATAAAAGGATGTTTCGCCCGGTCGGAAAGCTCATGGATAATCTTGGCTATGAGAGTTTTGCCGACACCGGATTCTCCAAGCAGCAGAACTGTAGCCTTCGTAGGGGCAACCTTTTCCAATTGACGCTGCACTTCGACCATGGCCGAGCTTTGCCCTACTATATAAAGACCCTTGGTTTTCTTGGAAATCTGGTACTTGAGCGAAGTATTCTCACGCTTTAGAGCTGCCTCACGCTCAAGAATTTTCTCGTTCAGGCTGATGAACTGACCGATCAGGGTGGCAACAATTTTAAGGAAATCGATATCCTCTTCCGCTGCAACTTCGTCGCCGAAGATACGATCCACGTTAAGCACGCCGATAGGTTCACTATGCAGAATTATCGGCACACCGATGAAGCCTGTTGTGGCCCGCTCAATTTTACGGGCCCCGGTTTTATCGAGAAAAAGAGGCTCCTTACTGATATCCGGTACATAGTACGGTTCACCCGTCTGGAAGATGCGCCCGGTAACGCCTTCATCAAGGCGATAGACCCCGCGCTGCTTTTCTTCGAGAGAAAGACCGTAGGAGGCATTGATTGAGAGCTGTCTGGTCTCAGGGTCGTAGAGGGTCACTGTCGCCCGCTTCATACTCAGGTTCTCGGAAAGAATACTGAGAACTCCGTCAAGGGCGGACTCCAGATCAAGTGCCTGCTCAATAGCCTGGCAAATGGCAAGCAGTGCTGAAAGTTTAAGACCATGCAGTGAAGGATACATATTTGAAGCTAAGCAAGGTAAGTGCCACAACCCCAAAACATAACTTTACCTTTTATTACAACCTATTAAAGAAAATACTTTTTTGCATTTGTTCACATTTATGTGAATTTAACCTGCACAATGAACATTAATGGAAAAGTTGCCTCCGCTTCTCGGAACATGGTATATTTATAGTATTGAAAGCTATTTCCTAACATTGAGGAGGCAGTATGCACGGTTGGGCAGGGTCAGTTTTGCGGGTTAATATTTGCAGCAGGGCAATCGACAGGCAACCTCTTGATCCCGGCATCGCAAGGGACTTCATCGGCGGGCGGGGCCTGAATTCACTGGTGCTCTTCAATGAAATAAAACCACACATTGATCCGCTGGGACCGGAGAATATCTACTGCCTCGGAGCCGGACCGCTATCCGGAACCCCACTGGGACTGACCAGCCGGGTGGAAGTAAGCACCCTTTCGCCCTATTCCGGCATACTCGGCGACGGTAACGCAGGCGGTTCAATGGCCTTCATGATGAAGCGGGCCGGACTGGACCAGATTGTCATTACCGGGACAGCGGAATCGCCATGCTACCTGCTGATAGATGATGAACAGGCTGAACTGCACGATGCAGGAGAACTCTGGGGCCTTTCAGTCTGGCAGACCACAGATAAGCTGCGTGAAAAGCACGGAAAATCAGCCAGTGTGGCCTGCATCGGACAGGCCGGTGAAAATCTGGTCCGGGTGGCGACGACCATGGTCGATAAATATGCCTCCGCAGCCCGCGGTTCCGGGGCCGTGCTCGGCTCTAAAAAGCTTAAAGCTATCGTGGTCAAAGGCAGCGGTCGGGTCTCATTGGCCGACCCTGATAAATTTAAAAGGCTTGCCGCCGAAGACCGTGAATTCTTCCGCAACTCCGATTTCCAGCGCGAAGTAGTTGGGCAGTACGGAACCCATATCGGCATGATGATGTGGGAGCCGGGGTTCCGAAATTATGAAAAATATTGGGATGGTTCCGATGTACCGGACCGGCTGCGCCCGGAAGCATGGAAAGAATACGCAGAGGGCCGGCACGGATGCCACGGCTGCCACGTCCGCTGTAAGGACTACTACCGCATTCCCTCCGGCAGCCGAGCCGGGGAGACAGGCAAGGCTATGGAATATGAATGCATCT
This sequence comes from Maridesulfovibrio spiralis (SeqCode), assembly GCF_048571135.1. Lineage (NCBI taxonomy): Bacteria > Pseudomonadati > Thermodesulfobacteriota > Desulfovibrionia > Desulfovibrionales > Desulfovibrionaceae > Maridesulfovibrio > Maridesulfovibrio spiralis (SeqCode). The sequence goes on from NZ_CP182344.1 coordinate 1,084,945, forward strand.
TCTGCCTCGGAACCAATTGCGGAATAACCGATCCGGTGGCGATCATGGAGATGGAAAATATCTGTGACGCATACGGCATGGATGTTCTGGCCCTCGGCAATACCATCGCCATGCTCAAGGACCTTTACAACCGGGGGCTGCTGGATGAAGAGCTGACAGACGGGCTGGACCTCAGCTGGGAAAACCATGCGGACCAGATTGAACTGCTGCACCGCACAGCCCTGCGGCAGGGCTTGGGAAATCTGGTCGCCGAAGGCATGTACACACTAGCCAAACGGCTGGGCGGGCAGGCCATGGATTATTGCTACCACGTAAAAGGTCTTTCGCGCGGTCCATATCCCAGCGGAGTTTTTTCACTGGCCCACGCCACCTCCACCCGTGGGGCCGACCATCTCCGCGGGCGTTCATGGGCCTTCAGTCAGCCCGACCCGGACATGTTCCCCATCTTAAAGGAACAGGGGCTGCTGCTGGAAAACGTGGATGAAGATCCGGCCCCGGCGGTAATTGTCGGGGAACGCATGACTACCCTGACCGACTGCATCGGACGTTGCAAGGGCGCGGTCAACAACTGGATCAGTGCCATGCCGCTGGTCTGGAAGAAGCCTATCTACGAAGGACTGGCCGAGCTGCTCACAGCCGCCACGGGAGAAAAATATACCACCGGGAAACTGGAGCAGGCAGCGGACCGGGTCTATGCTCTTGAACATGCCTTCAACATCCGTCAGGGCGTAACGCGAAAAGATGACCGTATGCCGCAGAAACCTGAAATCCGGGATAGCGAGGAAGGCCGTGCCGACCTGCTCAAGCACGAAAAACATTTAAACCGCTACTATGAATTGCGCGGCTATGACCGTCAGGGACGGGCCACCCCGGAACGTCTCAAAGAACTGGGACTGGAATTTGTAGCCCAAGCCATAAAAAACGACCCGCCCCAAAAGGAATGGGACGGGCCGGTCAGGTGGCGGTTGGAAAATTATCCTTCCGGCGGCAGTAGAAGCTGATCAGGACCGGGATTCGAAATCATCAAGAAGCTCCATGATACCGTGGAGCTTTCTTTTATGGCAGAGCTTATGGATAAAGGACTCTTCCATGAGATTACGGGCATTATGCAGATCAAACTCTTTCCCCAGATAGAAATACAGATAAAGGGGCGGGGTATCGGAATAAAACGGCATTTTCCGGTAAAGTTCCCGGTAAGCCGGAAGCTTGGTTACCACAGTGGCAAAAAGACAATGGAAAAACAGATACTGCAACGTCCGGTTCTGTTCCTTCCAATAAAGCAGCAGAACCTCTTTCATGGCCTCAATCAAGGGATGGCGGGCATCGGAAACAATAAACCAGCTGGCAATGAGGAATCTGGGAAAGGTCGGGTCCTGCAACACAAAAAAGTCACTTTCCAAAATTTCATCAGGGATACGTTCTGAACAATAAGCAGTGGCATCAATCCAGACTCCACCATATTCGCTGAGCAGGAAAACACGGATTAGGTCGGAAAAAAAGGTACGCTTTATCTTTCCTTTCTTATATTTTTTCAGGATATAGTCAGGAAAAGTTATGTAATCAGACATATTGTCATCAGTTATGATCCTGATTTCATAGTCCGGATGATGCTTTTTTACAGACTCAAAACATCTTTTTACCAGCTCCGGGGCCTGTTCCTCGCCCTGAAACCAGCATTGCCAGATAATTTTAGGTGCTTTTTTTACAGGCCGGGCCAGAATATCCTTATTGGCATCAACTTCCGCAGTAATGCGATCAGCACATTCATCCATCATTTGTGAAAAAAGGCGACGACGTGTCTTCTTTCGCAAGCGCGGAAAAGGGATCAAGTTACATAAAAATTGTACTGTGGCTTTATTCATATAATCCTTCCTTTGATAACAGACTTGGCAGAGCCTGCCCTATCACGCCCCTATCAACGACTCAAGATTTAAACTCAGCACCGGAAATGGACACCATCCCCGCCATTGAGGGCCAAAAGTTTTTTTGCTAGAGTCCGCCAGCAATGAAAAACTCAATAATTTATCTTACCCCGGCCGGGGCCACCCTTCCCAGCGTTCGCTTCCGTGTTCTCCCCTTTGTTGAACTTGGCAAAGCAAGAGGACTTGATATTTCATGGGAACGGGTCCCCAAATCCATATTCAAACGCCTCAGCTTTTTTGCAAGTCTACCCAAGGCGGACATATACATCATTCAGGCTAAGCTTTTTTCCAAAACAGAAATCAATATACTCAAATGCAAATGCGGCATGCTCGCCTTTGACTATGATGATGCAGTCTGGACCTTACCCCCCTTCGACCTCAGCAACCCCAAGAAAAAGCGCAAGGCCGACAAATCAGCCCGGCGTTTCGCCAACCAGTGCGCCAAAGCGGAGCTCTGCATTGCAGGCAATAATTTTCTAGCAGCAAAAGGGGCCAACTATCAGGACAACATTGCCGTAATTCCTACCGGTCTTGATACAAAAAAATACACCATGAAGCGGCAGGACTCCCCGGTATCTGCACCGCTGGTCGGCTGGATGGGTACTTCAAGCTATCTTGACTGGGTGCAGGAGCCAATCTCCAGACTCCAGCAACACATAGGATCAATCCAATTTTCAATCATCTCCAACGCCCAATACACCGGCGTAGGAAAAGACAACGTGATGTATGCTGCATGGTCTTCGGAAAATGAAGTAGCACAGCTACAGGCGATGGACATCGGCCTGATGCCGTTGGAAGACAGCGAGTACAGCTGCGGAAAATGTGGTTTTAAAATCCTTCAATACATGGCGTGCGGAGTCGTTCCTGTCGCAGCCGATGTCGGCTTCAATACCGAAATCATAGAACATGGCAAAGATGGATTTCTGGTCAGCAACCCGGACGAATGGACTGAACACGTCATGCGACTGGCCGAAGACCCCGAATTACGGAAGAATATGGCCGAAGCCGCCCGCAAAAAAGTCGTAGCACAATTCGATATCAGAGTCATGGCAGACGCCTTGTGGCGTGCACTTGGCGTTTAATCAAAACCGTCACTCCCCGGATCAGGGGGCAAGCACCCTCAACACCAGAGCGATGTCGGTTCGAACTCATCCACATCCACCAATCCCCGGTCAGTAAGCTTCAGGCTGGGGATTACCGGAAGTGCCAGAAATGAGATCAGCATGAAGGGATTATAAGAACAGCCGAGCTGCTGCGTGGCCCGGTCCAGCCCGCGCACGCCGTCGGCAATTTCGTCAATGCCCTTATCACTCATCAGTCCGGCAATCGGTAATGAAAGCGCGGCCAGAACCCTGCCGTCAAGCACCACGGTGAAACCTCCGCCCATGCGCACGGCTTCCCGGGCAGCAAGAGCCATATCCGCATCATTCATCCCGGCAACTATCAGGTTGTGAGAATCATGGGCCACAGTTCCGGCGATGGCACCGCGTGCAAGACCAAGCCCGCGCGCAAAGCCCGTGCCGTGATTGCCTGTGGCCTTATGCCGTTCAATAACCGTGAGCTTGCAGATGTCCCGCTCCGGGTCGGCTACGGGCAGCCCGTTTTCCAGCTGCGGTTCCAACTCAAGATTTTCCGTCAGCAACTGACCGTGCTTGACTCCGATAACCCTGATCCGGCAGCAGCCCTGCTCCGGGACAAACATTGATTCATCAATTTCAGCCCCCACATGCATGGAACTGCGCGAAGGAATCCCGTTGGCAGGTTCAAAGCTGTGTTCTTCCAGAGGTCTGCCCTTCAGGAAAACCTGCCTGATCCTGAAATCCTTAAGGTCCTCGACCAGAAAACAACTGGCCTGATAGCCCGGAGCAACGGCCCCGTATCCTTGCAAACCAAAGTAACGCGCCGGATTAATGGAAACCATCTGCACAGCCCGTAACGGGTCCATGCCGAGCTTTACTGCGCGGCGCAATCCAAAATCAAGATGCCCGTTCTCACTCAGGTCAAGCACGCTGCGGTCATCGGTAACTATCGAAATATTCTGGGAATTGAATTCATTAACCACGCTGAGCAGGTCTTCCATATTCCGCTCCAGCGAACCTTCCCGCATCATCAGATGCATGCCCGCGCGCATCTTCTCCACCGCTTCGGAAGGACGGGAACATTCATGGTCACTGCGCGGCCCGGACAGCACATAGCCGTTCAAATCCATGCCCGAAAGAAGCGGGGCATGCCCGTCAATAATCCTGCCCTTTGCAGCCGCAAGCTTGGCAAGCACCTGAGGGTCCTTGTTAAGAACACCGGGGAAATTCATCATCTCGGCCAGCCCCAGAATCCTGTCCGGGTACAGACGCAGAAAATGTTCAACATCCACCGAATTAAGTCTGGCCCCGGAATCCTCCAGCCCGGTGGACGGTACGCATGAAGGGAACATGAAAAATATGGAAACAGGCAGATCATGAGAGCTTTTAAGCATGTACTCCACACCCGCACGACCCAGCACATTTGCGATTTCATGGGGATCGCAGACCACTGCGGCTGTGCCGTGGGCGGCAACTGCCTGCGCAAAGCGGGGCGGGGTCAGCAGCGTTGATTCAATATGGATATGCCCTTCAACCAGTCCGGGCAGCAGGAAGCGACCTTGGGCATCAAATTCCCGCTCAGCATTATAGTCACCGAATCCAAGGAAAACACCCCGGCTCACGCCGACGTCCGCATCATGAATCTCCCCGCTGAGAACATTGACCACCCGGCAGTTACGGATAACCAGATCCGCATCTTTCAAACCACGGGCCTGATCAATCATATGGACCAGCTGCATAAACCCTCCGATGTTAAAAAAGCAGGACAGGATACATACTCCTGAACCTAACATCTTTGGACTATGCAGGACAATTCAATCATGTAAAAAACATTACTTTTTGCTTGAACCTCCCAGCTTGGCAACCTGCCCCTGCAACATCTGCATTTTGCCGCTGTACTTTGCCAGCACGGCATCAAGGCGGGCATATTTTGCTTTCAATGTTTTCTCCAGTCTATCAAGGCGTTCTTTTTCATAATCAAGTTTTTTATCAATGTTCTTGATGATGCCGCTGTAGTTTTCACTGATAATGTTCAGGATACCGGTCTTGGCATTGGTCATATCCTTAAGGGCTTCAATCATCTCTATAGTTTTTCCGGCTTTAATGCCTGCCGTACCCGAATATGTGCCGTCCACATGATTATTAACCCGCACAGCCAGCCCCATTCCATTCAAATCATCGGCAGTGATTTCCCAACCGTTTATTCTGGCAGCCCTGCCGTTAATGGTGGCAGCGGTGATTTTACCGCCGGAAACAGTATAGGAAACCTCATGTGTTCCGGGCTTGGTCACGCCTTTGATCAATGACTTCACACTGAAATTAGGAGAACTTGTGCCCGGTTCATAGTCCGCGGAAAATAGCTTGGCTACGCCTTCGGGATCATCCTTCATGGCCTTCGTGAACTTTTCTTCATCAATCTTGAGCAGACCGAAATTAACAGAACCCTGATCCGTTTCTGTCTCAATGCCCAGAGTCCGCAGTGTATTGTACTTGTCCCCGGCTCCGGTTGCTGAATCGTAATTATTAAAACCCATACCCTGAGTTGCGGTCAGATCCTTAAAACGCTGCGAGGCCAGCTGCACACCGTAGTTCCCGGTCAGGATCGAGCCTTTCTTGGTGTCTGTATTGACCTTGGCTATATCGCGTAAGGCCTTGCGGACAATGTTGACCTCTTCCACAAATTTACGCACGTTCTCGATGATTTTTTCAGTATCCGTGTTTACGTTCACGATTACCGATCCCGGCGAAGTGGGCTTTTTCAAGTTCAGGGTCAAACCCTTGGAGCCATCGGTTACCGTATTGGTCTCGCGCTCGATCCACTTATCCGCACCTTCCGGGAAACCATCGATCTTGATCTTGGAGTTCTGCCCCTGCTGCAAATTGCTCATGGAAGCAGGAGCAAGGACGGCAAGGGTTGTGGAACCGTTAAAAGTAATACGGTTGGCCTCCCCCATCTTCAGGCTGCTGAATTTAAGCCTATATTCACTTCCGGTCTTAATGGCTTCCACATGGACACTACCTTTAAGCTCGGTTGTAGCATTAAGCATTTTGACCAGACCCTGAACCGTTGTTCCGGCCGGGACATCCAGATTGGCGGTATTGCCCCCGCAACTGATGCTGATCCTGCTGGCTGAAGGAGAAACCACAGCGGTTTCAGACGCGAACCCGCTACTAGATGTCCATATATCATTCCGGGCCAGCTGCTTGATTTCAACTTTGTACGGAGAAGTAGGGGCGGTGCTGTCTGCCGTTGCGGTCACGCAAGAGCTATCGGACGAAGAAGTCACCCGGCCCATGAATTCACCGATGGAGTCCATCTTTTTCAATGAGGTACTCAAGGCGGTCATCTGGGAGTTAAGCTCCTTGAGGCTTTTCTGTTTCTGTTCCCACTGCGCTCTCCAATTCTCAAGCCTACGCTGGTGGAAACCCTGCTGTTTGATGGTATTCTCAACAATCTGCCCGAAATCAGTACCGTTACCGAGCTTTTCAAACTTGGTTTTCCCGGACCAGTAACTGGAAGTCGTTCCTGCGGTGGAGACCTGTGCCCCGACTTTTCCGACATCTGCCATGATTAGTCTCCTTACATGAAGCTGAGGATAGACATTTCAGAAATCATCCGTGAGCTACGGGCCACGGCCTCATAAATCAATTTACTCTGGTTCAATTCACTGAGCAGCTCTCCGAGATCTGCATCCTCAAGACGGCTGAGCAATTCGGTATTATTGTCTTTACGGATTTCCGCCAGCTTCTCCGCACTTGCTGCGCGATTCATGCGCGCCCCGATTTCTGCGGCTTTCATCTCTACATGTTCGTGGACCTTTTTCAGCTCCGCCACACAATCCCCGATACCATTCTTGTCATTGGTCTCCACGAATCCGATCAGCCGGCCCAGAGTTTCAAAAAGGTTGCTGTTTTTGTCGTCAGGAGAAGGGGCCGGGTTGGTTTCTCCGGGCTTGGTGTAGATGCCGCCGAATATTTCCTTACCCACGTTGTTGACCCGGATGGAGCGGCTTTGGGAAATATCAAGCCGCAAGTCAGCAGTATTAGGGCGGATCACAAACTGGTCGCCCTTGCTGACCGTGCTTCCCGCACCGGGGGAAAGGGTCAGGCTGCCCCCGGGAACTTCAATGCGCGTATCTGCGGAAACATTGGATTGAACCCAGCTGTTTCCGTTATCCAGACTGTACGAATAGGTTATCGGCGGAGTATTCACATCACCGTTCTTATCAATGCGCACCAGCACATCACTGTAGAATTTGCCCTCCGCCTTGGCATCAACCTGCGTGGTTCCGTATTTGATGACATTCAGGTCATCATTATCATCTCCTTTGTATTCAAGTGCCGGACGCAAGATGAGCCGGGTTCCGCCTTTGTCGGTATGTTCAGTGACCGCTGTCCCGGTCTTCAAATCCATACTGGCCGGGCCGAGGTCGAGCTTGCTGTTACCGGGGGCAAGGGTTCCGTTCTTCCATGTCTTGCCGCCGTCAGAACTGTACTTATAGGTGATCGAGTCTGTTCCCACTGTGCCGCCGGAAGTAAAACGCACATCAATTGAAGTTTCCGATGCGCCCTTCACCGCAACTACGCTGCCTGCCGGAAGGTTCGGATCGGTTGTGGTGGCATGCAGGGTTTGCTCGTAAGCATTCTGCTCCAGCTTATGTCCGGCAAAAATGGATTTGCCCCCGAATTCGGTGTTGGATTTATTAAGCAGGTTGCCCAGAATACCGCGCAGGTTCTTGCCGATGGAACGACGTTGTTCAGCGGTCAGGGTTCCGGTTGCGGCCTGTTCTGCCAGAGTCTTGATGCGCCCGATATCGGTACTCGTCTGTTGCAGTACGCCGTCAGCGAGGCTGAGCCAGCTGGATGCGGTCTTGATGTTCTTGATGAACTGCTTGGTTTCCAGCCCGAAGGAGCGGCAGTTGATAATTCCACCCATTGCTGCCGGGTCATCGGAAGGAACCAGCACCCGCTTCTGGGCCGAGTTGCGCATGGAGGCTTCCGCCATGCGGCTCATGGCTGAGTTCAAGTTGCCCAGCGACATATTAAAAATCTGGTTGGTTGATACTCTCATTTCTGCCCCCTATTTAAGTCCCAGCAATACGTCGAACATTTCATTGGCGGTCTTGATCAGCTGCGCCGCTGACTTGTAGGACTGCTGGTAGCTCATGATATGCTGCATCTCTTCATCAAGATTGACCCCGCCTACGGATTCCTGCTTATCCACCAGCCCCTTGAGCACGGTCCGGGAAATAGCCATATTGGCCTTGGCATCTGCGGCATCGGACCCCACCGTCGCCACCAGCGAGGAGTAGAAATCATTGAAACTGGTTTCGCTGCTTACGCCTGCGGTCTTGAAAGCAACGTTCTTTTTTCCGGCCAGTGCTGCCACGGCGCGCGCGGTACTGTTATCCCCCTTGTTCACTTCCCCGGCCCCGTTCACATGGGCGGCAGCTATATTTGAAGGGTCGGCTTTGATACTAGAATGGAGCTTGATTGATGCGGCGTCCGAGCCTTCAAAAAAAGTATTCATACCCAGCCCAGCCAGCACACCGCTGCTGTCATTGGAAAACTGGAAACGGTTATCGCCCACGCCTTTGATGGAAAGTTTGCCGTTGGTGATCACAGCCTGAGCCTTGCCGCCAAAACTGGCATTGATCGCGTCACGCACGTTTTCAAGGGAATGAACCGCAGGATCGAAATTCTTTTTGCCCGGTGCGATGGAAGAAAAATCAACTGCAGAAACCGAAACCTTTTTCCCGGTCTTGGCGTTGTAGAAAGCCATGCTGAAACTGCCCTCGCCCAGCTTGTCCGCGTAAGGAAGGTTACTCATTGCCAGCGGCACGGAGCTGTCACGAACGCCGTAAGAGCCAATCACATTGGCGTGGTTGACCAACCCTGCTCCCTGTGAATGGGCGCGGTTGACTTCCCAGACCATTGCCTTGGCAAATCCGTTCAACTTATCAATATACGACCCGATTTTTTCATCCCGCGCCCGCAGCAATCCGGCAATGGAACCGCCTTTCAGACGACGCGATCCGTCATTACCCGGAACAGGGCTGACTGATTCGGAGGTGGAGCTGTTGCGGTACCAGCGAACTTCGCTCTTGGGAGTAAGCGTAAAGCGGTCACCGTCTTTGAGCTGGGTGGTCGCCGCTGCTGCACTGCTGCCGGCCTTACCGAACCAGAATTTAACCCCGCCCACGGTCACGGCATCATTTTCAGGCCCGGCCTTGAACAGTTTTTCGCTACCGTCCGGGTTGCTGATCCAGGTTTTGCCGCCGTCACGCGAAACTTTAAACTGCGCCGCCGGGGCCGCGCCGGAAGCATTCCCCCCACTGACCACCTGAATGGTTAATTCCTCTCCGCTCTGACCGCTGAAATGAATTTCATCCTTGAACTGCGAACCGGGAACCAGAGAATTACGCACCCCGCCTTCTTCAAACTTCAGTTCAAAAGCCTTATCGCCCTCGACCAGCTTCTGGCCCTCGCCCAGTGAAACAATGACCTGCCCGGACTCTTCTTCCTGCACGCTGATATCAACCAGCGAAGACAAGCCGCGCAGTACAACATCCCTGCGGTCCAGCAGGGTGTTATCGTCCGGGTTGGCGATGATCCGCTTATTGAGCAGGGCAAGTTCCTTGATGGCGTCATTGGCTTTGCCCACTTCCTGCTTCAAATGCGAAGTGATCAGGTCCTGCTGGCGGCGCAAATCACCCACAACCGAATTCAGCTGCGCTGTAAATCTCTCCGCCGCTCCCGCAAGGGCTACCCTGTTGGCTCCCAGCTGCGGGTTGTTGGCCAGAGCCTGCCACGCGGCCCACATATCGGACATGGATTTGCTGACCCCGGCTTCCTTGCTTTCCACAAAGAATTTCTCGACCATGGAAAGGTTGCCGCTCTCCGCGCTCCAACGGGCGAATTCCGGTGATTTATCCAGAACACCGCGCTCCAGAAACATGCTCAAGTTGCGCCTGATGCCCTCAATGGAAGCCCCGGTACCGACGGACCAGCGACCTTCCCTGATCACCATGCTCTCGTCCTGAATTACCGATCTGCGACGGTACCCGGGGGTCTTTAAGTTGGACACGTTGTTGCCATGAACTGTCAGCCCGGTCTGGGCGTTCTGCATGGCACCACGGCCTATTGAAAATAAATTACCAAGCATTTTGGTGCTCCTTATGCCTCCGGCGGGTCTACCGACGGTCCCTGCCGGGGGCCTCAAACCCTTTTTGTAAAAAGGGTTTAAGAATCCCAAAAACTTTTATTATGCTTCGCGTCCATGTTTTCGCACAACAGCTAAAACGAAGCGGCGAAGCCATATTGAAAAGTTTTGAGGGGATGGGGTCTGGGGAAGGCCCGCTAGCCGTTAGATGAGAAGCTTTGCTTCGAATCTTACGGATATGGAGAGCAGAGATGGAACTTTTTCCAAAAGTTCCCCTTCCCCAGCCGCCGGAGGCATTCCAGCTATCTCTTCAATTGAATAAGTTCGCCAAGCAACTGGTCAGCCGTAGTGATAACTTTACTGTTGGCCTGAAAGCCGCGCTGGGTGGTTATCATCCGCACCATTTCATCTCCTACATCGACATTGGACTGTTCGAGTTTGTTGGAGGCAATGGAACCGAGCGGTCCTGTTCCGGCGCGTCCGGTCAGTGCGGGACCGGAATCGCGGGTCTTGGAGAACAGGTTTCCCCCTTCGCGGCGCAGTCCGTACTGGTTATTGAAGTTGGCAAGTGTAAGTACGTAGAGATCGAGCACCTGCCCGTTGGAATAGCGTCCGGTTACAACGCCGTCCCGGTCCACTTCCACGGCTTGCAGGAACCCTGCTCCATAACCATCCTGTGACTGGGAATTGCGCGCGTTTCCGGTATCGTAAGACGTGGAATATGACGCACTGCGCTTTGGATTGGTGAAATTCGGTATGCTTGATAAATTGGAACCGACCACAGAAGCATCAGTGGTTGCGGGTGTCGTCCAACTGGGCGGGTTACTGCCGTTGGTCAGCCCGAAATCAAGGGTAATCGGGTTTGCATCCTTGTCTGTGGGCATATTTGCATTGGCCTTACCGAGAAAGTTGGCAGTGAATATGGGCTTGCCGGTCTCGGACATGGGTGAAGGAGTCCAGTTGCTGAGATCCTTCAGGCTTCCGGTCGCTCCGCTCTTGAGGGAAAAAGAACTCATGCCGATCATTTCCCCGCGCGGATTGAAAGTCATGGTTCCGGTCATAAGCAACCCGGCAGCGGATGATGTTTTCAGGGCAGTTCCATTGATGGTCCTGCCGTCCTCACCCGGAGGTACGGTAACTATGAATTCATAAACCCTGTTTCCAGCGGCGTCCTTGGTCACGTTTTCTTCTTTGACCGGATCGAAATAGATGGTCAGATCGTGGGAGGTTCCGCTTTCATCGAAAGTTTTAATGGTGTTCTGGAAAGCGTACCGGTCCGCCGGAATGGGCGGGGTATTATTGGCATTCCAGGTCTGATGCAGGGAAAAGAACGGCTGCCCGGTCACGTCGCATTTATCCTCGGCCTTTGAGCTGAGGTTTACGTTCATGGCGATTTCGGAAGTCCGCACCGGAGGCGACTGGAAACGGTCCAGCTTGATGTCCGTAGGCGTGCCGATGGTGTCCGGCTTGCCCGATTCCGAGTTGGGATTGACCTTCCAACCCTGCACGACGTAGCCATGCGGGTCGGTGAGTACACCCTGTTTGTTGAAAATAAAATTCCCGGCGCGGGTGTAATAGGTAGCGTCAGTTTCCGGATGGCGGACAGAGAAAAATCCCTTGCCGCCGATAGCAACGTTAGTTGCTTCTGATGAAGGCTCGAACGGCCCCTGCTTGAAATCGCCATAGATGGAGGCAAGGCCTACGCCGTGACCGACATGGCCGATTCCGGCCCCGGTATTCACCGCGCTGTAGAAAGTGTCCTCAAAAGAAGTACGGGAACCCTTGAAGCCGATGGTGCTGCCGTTGGCGAGGTTGTTGCCGATGATGCTCATAGCCTGACTGTGAGCACGGATGCCGCTGATACCGTTAAACATTGATCCTTTTAAGCCCATGCTGATCTCCTTGCGGTAAAAAAGTGATTAAGCGACAACTCTTGTCACGTTGGACAGGAGCACCTTGCGTCCGTCTTCAAGTTCCAGAACATGCTGGCCTCCAGCCGTATTCACGGCTTTGACCTTTCCGGAGACTTCAATCTCGGCGAGTACTTTTTTTCCTGAGGGAGATTCCGCACGGACCGCGATGCGGTATTGTCCGTCGGCTGCTGCTTTGCCGTCCTTATCTTTGCCGTCCCATTTAAAATCGAATTTTCCGGCGTCCCTGCTGCCCATTTCAACGGAGCGGACAAGTACGCCTTTTTTATCGAAAATATCTACGTAAACGGATTTGCAGGAGGCCGGGAGGGAAATGGCGGCAGAGGTGGCTTCCTCTCCATCTTTGGACACACTGATGCCCTTGGCCATGACGTTTTTACCGATGTATCCGGTGGATGTAAGTCCGACTACGGTATTTACAGTCTTGGCCAACCCTTCCATTGCTTTGGAAATGTTGGTGAGTCTTTCAAGGGAAGAGAACTGAGCCAGCTGGGCCAGCTGTTCTTTTTCCTGCATGGGATTGACGGGGTCCTGATTTTTAAGCTGGGTAACGAAAAGTTTCAGGAACGCGTCTTTGCCAAGCTCCTTGCTCGGAGGCTTGGGCGTGGAATTTTGATTTACATTATTTAAATAAGCAGTGGCGTCGATCATGATTTCCTCCTGTTCTGCACAACAGTTTTGGTCCGGCGCAAAACGCGCAGGGCAAGACTATGTGCCGCAGGAGGCAATCAGCCTGTTATTCGGGAGTCGGCAAAAAACAAGGCGGGCAGGTCACAGTTGATGAAGGGATTACTGTTTCCCGATGTGCAGGCATGAGAGGAAGTGGGTTAGGGAGGTCTTTCTATCACGCCATGGCCTTGTACTCCCGGTCTTGGTCATTATCAGAATCTTTTTCCTGAACAAGCTCCTTGGCTTTGTCAGTGCAGTGTCCGCCGAAAGGGCAGACAACCGCTCCGTTTAGGTTGCGCCGCATCTCCATGACCGCCTTCCGGCAGGAAAGGCAATCGGCCAGATGGGCTTCAAGTCTGCTTACCAGTTCTTCGGAAGCAGTGCCGTCGAGATACATGCATATCTCATCGATTTCAGGGCAGTCGGGAGTAGGTCCGAAAGGAAGGTCCTTCTCCTCTCTACAAAAATTACTCTTGGTTCCATCCATGGAACACCTCTTGGTTGTTGTTTCCGCCGGTCCATCCATGTTCCGGCAGGGTTGTATGACTTTGATAGCATCCGCTATCAGGTCAGCGCATATGTCTCCCCGCTGACCCCATGATAAGAACGCAGTTTGGTCAGGGCCTTGTGTTTGGCACTTCTGACCGACTGTTCCTTTATTCCGATAAAATCGGAAATTTCTGAAATATCAAGCCCGTCCTCAAAAAACAGCTTCACTACAAGCTTCTGACGGGGCGAAAGAAGCTGCTCCGGGATATCCAGTCCTTCCTTGACCGGAACCATTGGAGCTTCAAGTTCATCAATGAAATCATCCAAAGGGGCTAAACAATATACGCCCTTACGTAAAAAATCCATTGTTACGCTTCTGGCGATGACCATCAGCCAAGTTGTAATTTTCGATTTTTCGGGATCGTAACGTCTTAACAGACTTCTATCATTCTGCACAAGACGCAAGAAAACATTCTGGCAGATGTCATCTACATAGTGTTGAGAGCAATAACTAAGTTTGCTTTGCAATGTGTTATTGATAGTAAAATAAATTATACCGGAATATTTTTCTACAAAAGTATCCCAAGAAGATTTATCACCTTCAATACACTTTGTGATAATATTGATTACTGAATTTTGTTCAATGCTCAAAACAATTACCCGCTGTCTTTTTTAATGCTTCTTGATGTTTTCCCTTCATCATTACAGGCTGATTGCCTCCATAGGCAGTCTTATTACTGTATACGTAGAAAAAACCAGAAACATCCCCACCGTCTTAATCAAAACTTGATAAAATTTAACTAATCTTAATTTTTACAAGTCAAACCAAGGCCTTAACGGTAATATTTTACCGAGGGTTAAAGACTCATCTCCCTTACTCAATAAATCCTGCGCGAAGCTGATTTTTCAAAGTAAGTTCATGCCGTAAATACGGAATGCGTATTTGAACTTGAATGAAATCAAAAAGGGGTCAGCTTACTTAAAAATGGCGAAAATGAATTTCGCCGGGTTGGTTGTACAAGCACCATAAATAAGTTCACTGCCCAGCACAATAGGCAATATTTTCCGTACATTAACGGATTCTCTTCCTGTTTCCTGTCGGACATCTCCTCACATAAACCACTTTTAATTCTTCAATTTTTAAGCTGATTTAACCCAATACAACAACTGGAATTGCCTTTTTTGTTACAGCTTATTGACAAGATAAACAGCTTTGGGCACTATTTTCGAAAACGTTTGCGGTTACGTTTGCACAATCGTTTGCATAGCCCGGAAAACAGAATAAGCTGAGAACAAAATGAGCAAAGAATTTCAGGACCATCCGCATAAAAGATTCAATCCCCTAACCGGGGAATGGGTGCTGGTTTCTCCACACCGCACCAAACGACCATGGCAGGGCAAACAGGAAAAAACATCCGCAGACACCCTGCCCTCCTACGATGGCAAATGTTATCTCTGCCCCGGAAACACCCGCAATCAGGGTGCTTCCAACCCCGACTATCCAGACGTCTTTATTTTCGACAACGATTTTCCGGCCCTGCTGAACGATTCCGTATCCCCCCAAAGCGACAGTGATGATCTTTTTAAAATAGAACCTGAGAGCGGAACCTGCCGGGTAGTCTGCTTTTCGCCCCGTCACGACCTGACCATTTCACGCATGGAGCGGAAAGGGGTCCGCAAGGTGGTTGATGCATGGTGTGATCAGTACGCAGACCTGAGTGCACGCGAAGACATCGGCTACGTACAGATTTTTGAAAACCGCGGCGACATCATGGGCTGTTCCAATCCCCATCCCCACGGCCAGATCTGGGCCACCCGCTCTGTCCCGGTAATCCCTGAAACAGAAGATAAACGCCAGCAGGAATATCTGGAAAGTAAAGGGAAATGTCTGCTCTGCCGCTATACGGAACGGGAACAGGAAAACAAGGAGCGCGTAGTTTTCGAGAACGACTCTTTCATCGCCCTTGTGCCTTTCTGGGCTGTCTGGCCCTTTGAGACCATACTCCTGCCCAAAGCCCACATGGGAGCCATCACCGACATGACTCCAACCCAGCGCGACGACCTTGCTGACGCGCTGATTCGCATGGGCATCCGCTACGACAATCTTTTTGAGACATCCTTCCCCTACTCCATGGGCATCCACCAGCGGCCCACGCACGGCGAAAATGACCACTGGCACTGGCACATCCACTACTATCCGCCCCTGCTGCGCTCAGCCACAGTAAAAAAATTCATGGTCGGTTTTGAAATGCTGGGCATGCCCCAGCGGGACATTACCGCCGAACAAAGTGCCCAGCGGCTGCGCGAACTTTCCGAAATCCATTTTCTGGACCGGGAGGACTAGCATGCATTCCGTGGCGGCTTACCGGGAATATCTGGAACAGGGCGGTTTTGATGCGGTCTTTGCCCAGATCCATTCCGGCTCCAGAATAGAGGAATCTCGCCACCGCATGGGTGGATTGCTGCAATGCATGTCCGAGAAATTCAGCGGGCAGGAAATCTGCTTCGCCAGTGCTCCCGGACGCACCGAGCTGGGCGGCAACCACACCGATCATAACCACGGGCACGTGCTGGCCGCTGCCGTTAACCTCGACTGTCTGGCTGCTTTTTCCAAGGCCGACAGCAACGTAGTTACCATTATTTCCGAAGGCTACGATCCTATCCGCGTAGATATTTCAGAGACCGGGCCGCGTGCGGAAGAAAAAGAATCCAGCGCAGCCATTGTGCGCGGCGTAGCAGACGGATTCCGCAAACTGGGACTCAAGGTCGGCGGGTTCAATGCCTGCGTACACAGTATAATCCCCTCCGGCGCGGGCTTGAGTTCATCAGCGGCTTTTGAAGTTCTGGTCGGACGTATATTCAGCTACTTATACAACGGGAAAAGCATCGGTCCCCTTGAAATCGCAAGCATTGCCAAACAGGCGGAAAACATCCACTTCGGCAAGCCCTGCGGGTTCATGGATCAGATGGCCTGCTCATTCGAAGGAATTCTCTCCATAGATTTCAACGACCCGGCAAATCCGGGAGTGACCAGAGTTGAGCCGGGATTTAATTCTGGAGAGGGGCATGGATTTTACGGAACCGGATACCGGCTGTGTGTCATTGATACCGGAGGCAGCCACGCGGACCTTACCCCGGACTACGCAGCAATCCCGGCAGAGATGTTTCAAGCCGCAAAAGAGTGCGGACTGGATCAGGCCAGAGGACTGAATCTGGACATGATTCTGGAAAACATGGACAGCATCCGCAACAAAGCCGGGGACCGGGCCGTGCTGCGGCTCTTCCATTTTATTGATGAAGACCGCCGGGCCTTGCAGCAGGCAAAAGCCCTGCACGATGGAAATATGGATGAATTCCTGCGTCTGGTCACCAGCTCAGGCCGATCCTCAAGCGATCTGCTGCAAAACGGCTACAGCCCCAGCGCACCGAAAAACCAACCCATCCCGCTGGCACTGACATTAACGGAGCATATACTCGGTTCAAACGGAGTGGGACGGGTGCACGGCGGAGGCTTTGCCGGAACCATTCAGACTTATATCCACGATTCAGATTTCGATCGGTACTGCCATGCCATGGAAAAAGTCTTCGGTGCAGATTCAGTCATAGAACTTTCCATCCGCCAGCCGGGCAATGAATTCCTGGCCTTACCGGAACCGCAACAAACAAAGGCCGGAGCGTAATATGGGACACATGACTTTAAAAGACCTCGCCGCCAAGCTGGGCATCTCCGCATCAACGGTTTCGCGCGCCCTGCACGACCACCCCGACATCAGTGATAAAACCAAAAAGCTGGTCATGGAAGCTGCGGAAAAATACGGTTACCAGCCCAACCCCATCGCCCAGAGCCTGAAGAAACAAAGCAGCAAGATTATCGGGGTTATCGTCCCGGAAATACGCCACAATTTTTTTGCCACGGTCATCAGCGGAATCGAAGAAGTTGCCTATGAGGCCGGGTATATCATCATGGTCTGCCAGTCCAACGAAACCCTGAGCCGAGAGATCATGACCACCAAAGCACTGGCTGCCAACCGGGTCGCCGGAATCCTTATGGCTATCTCCCTTGAGACCACCAGCAACGAGCACATGCGCTCAGTGATACGTCAGGGAATTCCGCTGGTCCAGTTTGACCGGGTGGTTAATGAGCTGGACACAGGCAAGGTCGTTATCGATGATTTCCGGGCTGCCTATCGAATGACCTCCCATCTCATTGACCGGGGATACAAACGCATCGGATTTCTGGCCGGGCGCGAAGGGATTTCCATGAACCGGCTGCGCTTCAACGGCTATCTGCAAGCTCTGAAAAACCACAACGTCCCCTTTTACCCGGAGCTGAACATCAATATCGGCGGCTGCCGGGGCAGCAACGGACGTGTCGGGGCCGAAGAGTATATCAAAATGGAGAATCCCCCGGATGCGATATTGTGCATCAACGACCCTGTGGCCGTGGGAGCGTTCTGCCGTTTCCGCGAAGAAGGCTGGCGCATCCCCCAGGATGTTGCTCTGGCCGGTTTTTCCGGTTCACCGGAGTCGGCCCTGATCGAACCGGCCTTGAGTTCCGTTGCCCAACCGGCTTTTGAAATGGGCAAAACAGCAGCAGCACTTTTGCTCAAGCAGTTAAAAGACAAAGATAATTTTCGACCCGAAACCATTACTCTTGAAACAGAACTGCTTATTCGCGGTTCGAGCTACATGGAGGATAGGTGATGGGTATCAGCCGCAAAACATGGGGATATTTCCCCGCAGGGGCTGATTTTCCCGAAAGAGAAATACAGCTGTTTACTCTGGAGAACAGCGCCGGATACAGGGCGCGTATCTCTAACTACGGAGCCACCCTAACCGGACTGGAGGTTCCTGTCGGCTCCCAAATGGTCGATGTTGTCCTCGGTTTTGATTATCTGCGTGAATACATTGACGACTCCAATTACATGGGCGCCAGCATAGGAAGGGTTGCCGGACGCATTTCAGGTGCAACCTTCACGCTTGATGGACAGGAATTCATTCTTGATGCCAATGAAGGAAACAGTCACCTGCACGGAGGCAATACCGGTTTTCACAACCAAATATGGGAAATTGCAGCTATCCGGCCGTATGAGGAAAATCCATCCATAACCCTTTCCCTTCACAGCCCGCATGGCAGCGGAGGCTACCCCGGCAACCTGCACGTCCAAGCAACATTCACCCTGCTTGGCACAGACCTGAACATAAGCTACCGCGCCGAGTGCGATAAACCGACCCCGCTGAATATCACCTCGCACCCGTATTTCAACCTTGCCGGAGCAGGCTCCCCGATCGACAACCACGAATTGAATATTTTCTCCACTGAATCCATAAAGCTGGACAACTCTCTCCTTCCAAATGGGGAAATCATAAATACTGCCGGCACAAAATCAGATTTCTCCAACTTTGTCCTAATCGGAAAAAACGCGCAGGACCGTTTCTTCATCCTCGAAAACGATCAGGAGAAGCTCGTCCCGGCAGCTGTCGCACGCTGCAATGAATCAGGATTGGAACTTGAAGTCCGCACCAACCAGCGAGGCGTGCAGCTCTACACTGCGGACGGTGTGATAAACGGAATCCACGGCAAAAACGGACTTGAATACGGCTCCAGATGCGGATTCTGTATTGAGCCTATGGGCTACCCCGATGCGGTCAACAGACAGGAATTTCCCTCCGTGATCCTTAATCCCGGAGAAAAATACTATCATTCAACCGAGTACAGGTTCCGCAATTACACGGCAGCACCTGAAAACAATTAAGGCGAGATGAAGCATGGCAAACGTAGAACTTAAGAACGTCATCAAGCGTTATGGATCAGTCGAGGTTATCCACGGTGTGGACCTTTCCGTAAAGGACAACGAATTTATAGTGCTGGTCGGCCCTTCGGGATGCGGCAAGTCCACCCTTTTACGCATGGTGGCCGGACTTGAAGACATCAGCGGCGGCGATATTGCCATCGGTGAACGGTTGGTGACCAACGTCTCCCCCAAGGACCGCAACGTGGCCATGGTTTTTCAAAACTATGCCCTTTATCCGCACATGACTGTAGCCGAAAACATGGGCTTCTCGCTGAAAATGCACAAAAAGTCCAAGGAAGAAATTCAGCAGCGCGTAAACGATGTGGCCAAGATTCTCGAACTGGAACCTTACCTGCACCGCAAGCCCTCTGAACTTTCCGGCGGTCAGCGTCAGCGTGTGGCAATGGGTCGGGCCATGGTCCGCAATCCGGATGTATTCCTTTTCGACGAACCGCTTTCCAACCTTGATGCCCAGCTGCGCACCCAGATGCGCATGGAACTGCGCAAGATGCACATGCGCCTCAAAACCACCACCATCTACGTAACCCATGACCAGATTGAGGCCATGACCCTTGCAGACCGCATTGTCATCCTCAAGGACGGATACATTCAGCAGGTCGGAACTCCGGTGGAGGTTTTCGAAAAGCCCAACAACGTATTTGTTGCCCAGTTTATCGGCAACCCGCCCATGAATATACTTGAAGGGGAGCTTAAAGTTATTGACGGCAAACGGTATGTGGTCAAAGGCAGCACAAAATTCCCGGTGCAGGACCATCAAGGACCAAACCTTAAAGACGGCGATCCGGTTCTGGCCGGACTACGCCCGGACTGCATCAAGATGGGCGACAACATCGAACGGCTGCAAAAAGACTGGTGGTGCAGCGGCGAAGTGGTGGTTTCCGAAGTCCTCGGTGCTCATTCACTGCTCGAAATCATCATTGACGGCGAAAACGAACTCATCGCCGAAGTCGAAGGACGGGTGATCGCCCATCCCGGCGAAACTGTGCCCATCGGATTCGAATTCGACCGCATGGTCCTTTTTGATCCTGAAACGCAGGAAGCACTTTATTAAATTAAGCGATGCCTCCCGGCAGGCCCTGCCGGGGGCCTTAAACCCTTTTGGGAAAAGGGTTTAAGAATCCCAAAACTTTTTAATAAGCTTCGCTGCCCAATTTTGGAATTTGTTCTGGCTGAAGACGCTTCATGGGAATTTCCCTACAAGCGACATTTTATAAAGGCTTAAGGATAATTTTTGATTGTTTTAACTATTTAGGAGGAAACATGAAACAGTCCCTGATTAAATTATGCTTGGTTTTCGCGGCAGTTATGTTGCTGGCAGTTCCGCAGGTCTCTCAGGCCAAGGAACTTAAAGGCGACCTGGAAATTTTCTCTTGGTGGGCAGGTGACGAAGGTCCGGCTTTGCAGGCCCTGATCGGCATCTACAAAAACCAGAACCCCAACGTTAAGGTCATCGACGCAACCGTTACCGGCGGTTCCGGTGTTAACGCAAAAGCAGTTCTGAAAACCCGTATGCTCGGTGGTGAGCCGCCGGACAGCTTTCAGGTTCACGCAGGTCAGGAACTCATCGGTACATGGGTTAAGTCCGACCGCATGGAAGACCTCACTCCCCTCTTCAAAGAGCAGGGCTGGATGGACGTTTTCCCCGCAGGTCTGGTTAAACTGATCGGTACTGACAAAGGTATCTGGTCCGTTCCGGTAAACATCCACCGTTCCAACGTAATGTGGTACATCCCTGCAAACCTGAAAAAATGGGGCGTTGCAGCACCTGAAAGCTGGGAAGATTTCCTGAAAATCGCACCCAAGCTTCAGAAAGAAGGCATCGTGCCCCTCGCACTGGCTCAGAACTGGACTGCCAACCACCTTTGGGAATCCGTTGCACTCGGCTCTCTCGGTGCTGAAAAGTGGGACGATCTCTGGTCCGGAAAGCTGAAGTTCAACAGCCCTGAAGTTGTCAAGGCATGGGAACTTTTCGGTAAAATCCTGAAGTACACCAACAAGGATGCAGCTTCCCTTTCATGGCAGCAGGCAACCGACATGGTTATCGACGGCCGCGCAGCATTCAACATCATGGGCGACTGGGCCGCCGGTTACATGGTTACCACCAAGAAAATGGCTCCGGGCAAGGATTTCGGCTGGTCCGCATCCCCCGACACCAACGGTGAATTCATGTTCCTCGCTGACTCCTTCGGTCTGCCCAAGGGCGCACCCAACCGTGACAACGCCATTGCATGGCTGAAAGTTCTCGGTTCCAAAGAAGGCAGCGATACCTTCAACCCCCTGAAGGGTTCCATCTCCGCACGCAAAGACACCGACCTGAGCAAATACAACGGTTACCTGCAGTCCGCCGCCAAGGACTTCGGTAAAGACCGCGTGGTTGCATCTCTTGCACACGGCGCAGCAGCCAACGAAACCTTCATGGGCGGATTCGCAAAGGTCATGGAAATGTTCCTGAAGACCAAAAACGCCAAGGCAACCGCCATGGCCTGCCAGCAGCTGGCTGACAAAGCCCAGATCGGCAAATAAGGAACACCTTGGTTTTAAATTAGAGACATCTCAGACAAAATAAAACCGCGCCGGATTCATATCCGGCGCGGTCCCAAAGGGGTTCTGGCATTATGAGGGAAGCATCACGGGACAGGCTGAAGGCGTTTTTGACCCTTCTGCCGTCAATCATCCTGGTGGCCGTATTTGTCTACGGTTTTATCGGCAATACCATCTGGATTTCCATGACCGACTGGGGCGGTTCGGGCGCACTGGCTCTTGATCCGCAGAAAAATTTCATCGGTCTGGATAATTACATGGAACTGTTCAACGGGTTCCTTTCCAGCGGTTTCAGGCAGGACCTTGTCAACGCGGTCTACTACTCGATCATGCTGCTGGCCGGGGCCATCGGGCTGGGCATGTTTATCGCCATCCTGCTGGACCAGAAACCCAAGGGCGAAGACGTGCTGCGCACAATCTTCCTCTACCCCATGTCCCTTTCCTTCATCGTGTCCGGCACGATCTGGAGATGGCTGCTGGCTCCGCAGGGCGGGGTCAACGTTCTGCCCACCTATTTCGGATTCGATGCCCTTGATTTCCAGTGGACCTCATCCACCAAAGCCATCCTTGAATTCAACTGGCAGAACCTGTTCCAGATCCTGCTTTACGTTGCGGCCTTCATCCTCATTCTTGCAGGATTGTTTCTGCTCAAGTCCGACCCGCAGAAAGCGGTCAAACGCTGGCTCGGTCCCGGTGTGGCAATCGGTGCTTTTGCATGGCTGGGCGGCTCCCTGCTTCCCCAGGCCCTGTTCATGGAAGAGATGCACGGTTTCAACCTCGCCACACTGGGCATCATCATCGCCACAGTCTGGCAGTACTCGGGCTACACAATGGCCCTGTACCTTGCCGGATTCAATGGAATTTCACAGGACCTGCGCGACGCGGCCATGCTCGACGGCGCAAGTTCCACCGACTACTACCGCCACGTAGCCATTCCCATGCTCAAGCCGATCACCATCAGCGCGGTAATCATCCTCTCGCACATTTCGCTGAAAATGTTCGACATCATTTTCGCCATGACCGGGCCGGACAACGCACAGACCGGACACCCGGCCCTGAACATGTACATGACCACCTTCCGGGCCAACAACTTCGCTCAGGGCGCGGCTATCGCAATAGTACTTTTCCTCGTGGCGGGCACATTCATTGTGCCTTACGTGATCGGCCAGTACAAACAAAGGAGAAGGGGATAAACCATGAGTACCACTATCCGAAAATCAGCCATCACCCCCGGCTCCATCCTGCTTTACGGTTCACTTTTCGTACTGGCCCTGTTTTTTCTCATGCCCGCGTACATGGCGATAGTCACCGCGCTCAAGGACCCGGCGACTATCAGCCTGCCCACGGCATGGGAACTGCCCGACAAATTCAATTGGGGAAGTTTCCCGCAGGCCTTTAAACTGCTCAAGTCCAATATCGCAAGTTCTCTGGTGCTGACCGTCTGCGCCACCGCGCTTTCCACGGTACTCGGCTCCCTGAACGGCTATGTCTTTTCCAAATGGAAATTCAAAGGCAGTGAACTCATTTTCACCCTGTTCCTGTTCGGCATGTTCATCCCCTATCAGGTTATCCTGATTCCGCTCTTCCAGACCCTCAGAGCCATGAATCTCTACGGCGGTCTGCCGGGGCTGATCCTCGCCCATGTTGTTTACGGACTGCCGATCACCTCGCTCATTTTCCGTAACTTCTATGCCCAGATTCCCACCGCGCTGGTGGAATCGGCAAGGCTGGACGGGGCCGGGTTCTTTTCCATCTACGCCAAAATTGTATTCCCGCTGTCTATTCCCGGCTTTGTTGTAACCAGTCTCTGGCAGGTTACCCAGATCTGGAACGAATTCCTCTGGGGGATCTGCCTGACCAGACACGAAGACAACCCCATCACCGTGGGATTGGCGCAGCTGGCAGGCGGACAGGCTGTAAGCTGGAACCTGCCCATGGCAGGATCAATCATGGCCGCATTTCCCGTGCTTATGATCTATATCTTTCTGGGACGTTATTTTATCCGTGGTCTTTTGGCTGGTTCAGTAAAAGAATAGAAACAATTATTTGATGCGCTACGCGCTCTTTGATGAAAAGAACTTGCCTCCGGCGGCCCTCCGGGGGCCAAAGAAACTTTTTGGAAAAAGTTTCTCTGGACTCTTCAAAAACTTTTGATGGGGCTTCGCCGTTGCGTAATCTTACATCGCAATTAAATATTTAATTTAAAACAATCCCCAACTAACGCGTTTTGGGAAAGGGGAGAGGAGTCCAGAGGAGAGGGGAAAACACTTTTTGGCGGCAGCAAAAGGGTTTTCCCCTCTCCTCTGGTCCCGCTGAAAGCGCCGCCGGAGGCAGACATGAAACAATTTTTTATTGCAGGGCTTGGTGAAATTTTATTTGACGTACTGGCTGATTCCGAAGAAATCGGAGGTGCTCCGGTCAATTTTGCATATCATGCGGGCAGACTGGGCGCAGACGGTGCAGCCATTTCGACCATTGGAAATGATGACCGCGGCCGGCGGGCCAGCAGTGAATTGATGAGCCGAGAACTGTGCCTTTCAGGAGTGAGCATTGACCGGGATCATGCGACCGGATACGTGGAAGCCCGCGTGGATGGGCAAGGCGTAGCCAGCTATCATTTCCCGGACGACATCGCCTGGGATCATTTGAAATTGAATGATGCAGCAATGGACTTTGCAGCTGAAGTTGATGCGGTCTGTTTCGGGACCCTTGCCCAGCGCAGCGAGGAAAGCAGAAAAGCGATCCATGCTTTTCTGGACGCAGCCCCGCAAGCTTTGAAAGTCTATGACATGAACCTTCGCCAGAAATTTTACAGCAAGGAGATCATCGCGCAATCCCTTGAACGTGCGGATGTGCTTAAGCTGAATGACGAAGAAATCGCGGTGGTGGCTCCCATGTTCGGACTTAAAGGCAGCGGGCGGGACATGCTGCGAACATTGCAGGATAGGTTCGAACTGAAATGCGCAGTGCTGACCCGGGGAGACAGAGGCAGCCTGATCATCAAAGGAGCGGAAGAAGTCGAACATTCCGGCGTTGAAGTAAAGGTGATTGCCGATACCATCGGAGCCGGGGATTCATTTACGGCCTCAGTCGCCATCGGCTTGCTCATGGAACTGCCTCTGGAACAGATCAGCGAACATGCAAACAGGCTTGCCGCCCATGTCTGTTCCTGCAAAGGGGCAATGCCCGCAATTCCGGCTGAATTCAAATTGATCAAATAAAATTTTAATACAGGACAACATCATGAAAAGAAGCGAAATCAACGCCCTGATCGTAAAGGCCAAGGAATTTTACGCCGGACATAAATTCAACCTTCCCAAATGGGCTTTCTGGGGCCCGGAAGAATGGAAGGGCAAAGGCGACAGCGAAGTTGTACGCAACATGCTGGGCTGGGACCTGACCGATTACGGCAAAGGCGACTTTGAAAAGCTGGGCCTGATCCTGTTCACCATCCGCAACGGAAACCTCCAGACCGGCGATCCCAAACCATATGCGGAAAAAATCATGATCCTGCGCGAAGGCCAGCTCTGCCCCATGCATTTTCACTGGTCGAAACGGGAAGATATCATCAACCGTGCGGGCGGCAATCTGGTCATTAAACTTTACGGCTCCAATGAAGATGAATCCATGTCCGACCAGCCGCTTGAAGTCAGTGTGGACGGATTTGTGCGCACAGTGCAGCCCGGCGGCGAGATCGTTCTTGAACCGGGCGAATCCATCTGCCTTGAACCGGGCATGTACCATTGCTTCTATTGCGAAGAAGGAACAGGGGATGTCATGGTCGGTGAAGTCAGCGCGGTGAATGATGACAACATCGACAACCGTTTCCACGAGCCGCTGCCCCGCTTCCCGGAGGTGGACGAAGACGAAGAGCCGATCCACCTGCTGGTCACCGATTACACCCGGTATATTTAACGAAAAAATCCCGGTCAGAAGAAGTTCTGACCGGGATTTTAAATTGGCTGCTGATCTTTTTATTTAGGGTCAATCAATCTGAAACGTACCAATTGCTTTTCGATCTTGTCGAACATGACCGGCTTAACTATGTAGCTGTCGGCCTGGCATTCGTAGACTGCCTTGTGGATAGTCTTTTCATCGCTCAAACTGCTGACAATAAAAATTTTGGCTTCAGTGCCGAAGGAATCAATATTCCTGCTGCGCTCCAACTGACGGATAGCCTTGCAGGCCTGCAAGCCATCAATGTTGGGCATCATGATATCAAGCATGATCACATCAAAGCGGGGAGAATTTCCGGCAAGACTTTCCGAAACAGCCTGAATGGCTTCTACCCCATCCTTGGCAACATAGCAGGGCATGTATCTGGAAAGAAAAGTGGAGAGAATCTTCCGGCTGGCAAAATCATCATCAACAATAAGAGCGGTAGGCTCAGCCCGCAACCCGATCCCATCAACTTCAAATGCATCCTGCTGTTCTGCGGCTTCGGCTTCTTGAACTGCTGGTTCATTCGTTTCAGAAACCGGTTCCGGTTCAACCGCGACAATTGTATCGAGAAATTCCTGCTCGGTTAACACCCGTTCTGGCTTGCTTTCAGGTACTTCCGGTTTGAGAGCCACCTGCCCGGCTTCAGCAGCCGGAGACTGCATATCCTGCAAAAGACTGTATCCGGCACTGTAGTCAATATGATCATTGCCGTTATCTACAATATTATCAAAGCCTTCATCTATCTTATCAAAACTCTTGAGAAGTACGGAAATAGCTTTCTTGTCAATTTCCCTCTGACCGGAGCGGATATCTGAACAGGCATCTTCAACCTTATGCACAAATTTAGAAAGCTCCATAAGCCCCAGCATAGATGAATTCCCCTTGATGCTATGCAAGGCTCTGAAAATTCGATCCACGGTTTCCTGATCGTGCATTTCTTCTAAATTCAGGACGTCCTGAACTGCAAGATCAGTGGCTTCTCGGCATTCATTCACGAAGTCGGTAAGAAACAAATCAGGCTCAAATCCTTCACTCATCTTTGATCAGTCCTATTTCCTTCAGCTTGACCGTCAGGGCTTCCACGGTCAGTGGTTTAGTTATATATTCTGTGGCTTCGCTTTTGTTGAAAGCTTCAAATACTGTTTTTACATCCGAAAGCGCGGTAGCCATTACAATTACGGCTTCATCTGCGGGTGAGACATTGAACTCGCGCTCAATTTCTCTGATCTCTCTGGCAGCGTCCAACCCATTTTTCTCAGGCATCATGATGTCCATGAACACATACTTGTACGGAGCATTTTCATCCAGTGCAGCTTTGAATACATCCAAAGCTTCAGAACCGTTAACAGCGACATCTACTTCACCGTATTTTCTGAGAAAGAGCTGCAAAAAATTCCGTGAAGCAAAATCATCCTCAGCAACCAATATTTTCATACGCCACCTCATGGACTGGAGTTACAAAAAGACAGTGAAGCAGCCTAGCATGGCACCCGTTACTTTTCAAACACCCTATAATCACAAACTCATATTATCAGCCAGCTCTTGGCAATTCTATAAATATATCCGTTCCGGCTTCACGGGAGCTTTCAAAATAAATGCGCCCTCCCATAGTTTCGACCATTAGCTTGGCCGAATATGTACCCAGCCCGGTTCCACCGGACTTGTCGGCAGTCACGTATTTTTCAAAAAATGTTTCCCTGATACTGTCTGGAATTTCTCCCTGATTATGAACCCGCATACGCATATAACCACAGTCAGGATTAACTTCGATGATAATTGGTTCTCCATCAGGAGATGCTTCTACCGCATTTTTGAGCAGGTTGGACACAAGCGAATAAGTCAGGAACTCATCACAACGAACATTAAAGGAAAAACCTTCATCAATCTCTTTGCCTTCAAAGAGTTCTCTGATTTCAATTTTCTTGTAATTAATGAGTTCTGACAAATCCTTAACCGCGGACCGGGCTATTGTGTATATATCCGCCACAGCCGGAAAATATTGATACGATCCGGTTTCCATTTTGTAGAGGTCGAGAGAAAGATTGATCATATTCAGTAACTTATACCCGGAAACCTGTATATATTCCAAAATCTCCCGCTGACTTTCAGAAAGGGGTTCATCCGTATTGACCAGCAACATTTCAGGCAGGCCGATAATTCCGTTCAACGGACTTTTCAAATCGTGACGCATAATGCGGTCCACATCTTCTTTCAAATCAGCCAGCTTTTTCTGCTCCGCTATATCGATGAAATTCTCTACCAGATGCAACTCACCGTCGATCATCACCCTGCTGACAGCCTTCTGGATCGGAACAGCCTCCCCATCCTTGCGCACAACAACAAACTCCCCGTTGTTCTCCTGCATGCCAAGGTCTACAATAGGACATTTACCCTGCAAATCCGAACAGATAACATTGAAACATTTACAGCCTAGCAACTCTTCTTGGGTTCGGCCCAGAATTTCCAATGCCTTCGGATTGGCCTCGACAACTTCAAACCCATCAGCCTTGATAATCATTACCCCGGCCTGCATGCCGTTCAGGGTTATGTTCAACCTTTCATTGGCATCAGCCAGCTCCCGGGTTCTTTTCTGGACCATGCGCTCCAGCTCGCTGCTGTGATTACGCATGAATTCATGGGTTTCACAGTTTTCAAGAGCATTTACAGCCAAAAGCATAAAAACGGAAAACAACTTCATGGTCGTATCCAGAACTTCATCCTTATTCTGGAGCATCAACCCTACAAACATTCCCCGCATTGAATAAGGAGTGGCAAGAACATGCAGCACAATGTGGCTGTTTCCCGTTGAATCAAGAAAAAAGACCGGACCATCAGTCTGCAAAGCATAAGCAAAGGACTGATCTTTGATAAGCAGATCCACTTCCCGCTCCAAACCGGTAGCAGCGGTATCAGGATAGGAGCGCGCCTGTACAAAATCCTGCGTTTCTTCATCCACCAGATACATAGCGCAAGACTTGAATGGAATCATGTGATTGGCGCGGACACATATTTCCTGCAGCAGATTATCAAGAGAAGGCTTTCCCTGTGCCATAGTGGTCAGGGCTCCCAGCTCGCGGGCCAAATCAAGAGACTCCAGCACAGCATTTTTCTCTTCCTGCAGGCTTCTGATCTGCTGCCGCTGGAAGTTGATCAACATTTTATCGTCCAATTTAAACTCCGAAAATAATCTGGATATCCGCTATCTGGCGTTTTGCCTTGAGAACCGTTGTTGCAAGTGCTCCCCCGGAAAGTCCCAGCGAATCCCATGCTCCGGGGTATAGATCACCAACCAAACCGGAACCGTCGCACCCGTACTGCAACCCCACAGACAGTGCTTCGGCAACGGTGCATATCGCAGATTCAATTGAAAAGTCCCGGTCACGAGACCCGTGATGCCCAGATACGGCGTCGATTATGGATGACGGGAAATTCCAGTCCTCAAAAAGGCCCCCGGCCAATTCGCAATGGTCAAATCCGAAAACCTTAGACTCCGCCTCGCAGATACTCAACCCGTGGACCATGCTCATACGAAATGAACTGCAGACCTCATCCGGATGATGCTGCATCAGGACCAACCGTCCCAGGTCATGCAGCATGCCAACGACAAAACACTTATCCTGAGATGCGCCGGGAATCTGGGAAGCAAGAATGCGGCAAAAAACAGCACAGGCCAAAGAGTGCTTCCAGAAATCTTCCATGAAAAGAACGCTCTTCCCTTTCCCTTTAAAAGATTCCATGACTGAAACACTAAGTGCCAGCTGGGAAAGACCGGCCCGGCCTACCAAGGAGACGGCGCGACTCAAAGAATCAACCTGAAGACTGAACCCATACATAGGGCTGTTCACCAGACTGAGCAGTTTTGCGCTGAGTCCCGAATCTTTTGAAATTATATCTGCAAGATTCTCCGAGGTGGTACTCGGGTCATTGATGGCGTCCATAATTTTGTAATAGATATCAGGAAAGGAAGCCAGACGGACACCGCTGGTAATAAATGACGCTACGTCGGTATAAATAGGAACATGCGGAACCTCATGAATCTCATTGCCGCAGTCCGGCAAAGCCTTCAGCGTGCCCCCGTCAGCCAAGGTTGCGGCATACTGCTTGGTACAAATATTCTTCAATATCTGAAAAGGCTCCACAGTGGTATCAGCATGGAAAAAGATTCGCTCTGCATGCTCCTCAGCAAGAATCTGCAACTTCCGGTCTGAAGCGGTTGCCCCTGCTCCCAGTCCGCAAGCCTCAACTTCAACTTCACTGACACCCCAGATATTAAATATACGCAGATGCCTTTCCTCAATGACGGAGCCTGCGGCAAGAAGAAACCTGCCGTTATTTCCATTAACATCTTCAATAAGACGCATTCCCGCTTTTATGTCTGCGACAAAAACTTTCATACACTACCCTCATACCGAACCGTCAAAGCATCCCGGTATAATCTAAACAAAAGACAAAGTACGCAGTGCGGACTGCAGACTGCGGACTGCGGACTGCGGACTGCGGACTTGATAAAACAGGTTGAACAATATTTAAAGCAGCGACACCAGATCTGCGGGGGTATCGAGCACAATATTCGCCCCGGCTTTGACCAATTCACCTTCCCCCCGAAAGCCCCAGCCGGCACCGACGGCAATCATCCCCGCATTGACCCCGGTTTTAATGTCAACATCGGAATCACCGATAAACAAAGTACGGTGCGGGTCTGCTCCCATTCCTTCTGCAAGTTCAAGTGCCACCTCCGGCTCCGGCTTCAAAGGCACATCTTTGCGTCCGCCGTAAACTGCGAAAAAATCTACATCCGGCAAACACTTTTTGACTGCCGCGACAGTGAATTCATGGGGTTTATTTGACAATATGGCCATCTTCTTGCCGGCAGCTGAAAAATCAGCCAGAACTTCAGGAATCCCGGCATAAGGCTTGGATATGGTATTCAGTCTCTGATCAAACTCTTCCAGCAGCACCGGCACAAAATGGTCATATACTTCTTGATTCCGGTGTTCCGCAGGAAGAACACGCCATGCCAGCTTTTTGGCTCCGGCCCCGACAAATGTACGGTAGTCATCCACCGGATGGGTAGCATAACCCATGCGCTCCAGTGCTGCGTTCCCTGCGGCGGCAATCTCACCCAGAGTATCCAGTAAAGTTCCGTCCAGATCAAAAATTACAGCGGAAAAATCAAGTGAACATTCCATAGTTATGACCGATCTTTTTTTGAGTTAATAATATAATCTTCCTACCGACCGACCGGAACATGCAAATCTACCGGTTCTCATGATCTCGGCTGAAATCATATGTCCCGCTCTCCATTTTGAATAAAGCTGTAGACATATTTATCATGGAAAGCAACGTATAGCCGGCATCCTCAATCCGCACGGACATGAGGATCAACTGCGGCGGAGTGAAATCCACTGGATGCAGCCGCACAGCGCACGCCTCTTTCATCTTAACGGACACTTTAACTGACATAAAAATCCCCGCCAGCATAAACTGACGGGGATCTAAATTACATGCGTAGAACAAGTTTTATCCGGGGTAATCAAAATCCGCCCGCAGTACTTCCAGTGCGAGTTGCTCTTTGGTCTTGTATTTATCTTTGTCTATGAGCGTCGGCTGTCCGGTGGGCGGGACATCGTGGTACATATATTTATAGATGTCGAAATTTAGGCAGGTCTTGTTGCGCAGATGCATTTCGCGGAACCATTGGCAACCCACGTCCAGAATCTGCTTGCCGACATTGATGAACGCGCCGAAGGGCGTAACCTTGCCGACAGGCATGGTCATCTTGCGGGCAATCTTCATGTTGACCAGACAGCACCATTCATTAACCCGGCATTCCGGCAGGGGCCAGGGCTGCTTGAAAAAGATATCGTGCATGCGCGGCAGGTGATAGGCGCGGACCTGCTTGCCTTCCGGCGGTTGTGCGCCACGATACAGTTCGACCAGTTCCCGGAAATCGGGCCGGTATTCCATGTAGGTATCCGGGGTACACTTACCTGAAAACGCGGCGGGGCAATACCAGCACTGCCCGATATGTCCGGCTGCCACGTGGTCTCCGATGCCCTCGACCATTGCCCCGATGATATCCTGCCGGAAAATTGCATCATTATGGATGATCAGTACATAATCCTTGTCGCTTTTTTCCCAGCCGTACTGGTAGCGCACAGAATGGCGGTACTCCTCATCATCGATCCGGTCCCATTCAATGGGAAAGCAGTAGTTCCAGTACTTGGGCATATAGTATTCAATTTTATGGGCAAGGGCATCCAGCACATACTGGTGACACCCCGCATTAATACCCTTTGTCTGCGTATTTTCTTCAATAAAATAAATCTTATCTATATGCTGCCCGCTCGCCCGTTCAAGGGAAAGAAGAGCTAGACAAGTCTGCAGGGGTTTTCCGCAGACGCTGATTATGACATCGACCTTACTCATGCACTCTACTCCGTTGACACGGCATTAAAACCGGGATTACCGCTACGATTTCTGTATGAATTTATTGTGATATAAATAAGTTTCATCAATTTAGCCACATCATTTAATAATCACTTCCGCAGGGATAGCGTCCGCCCCCTTTCGAACAGTAGTTGAAGGCGGTGCGGAATGCCACGGCTCAGTAGATTGGGCCATGCTCTTGCCCAGAACGAACAGTTTGCTCATGTAAACCGGACTGAAGAGTTCATCTGATTCTTCGTTATAATCAGGGGGAATAAAAGTCAGTTTGAAATCAATGCCGTCCCGCTGGGCTGTGTAATACATGCGGTAAAGATCACCGATACCCTGATTTCTAATCAGCCCGGCAAGGGAACGTGCGGCTATGCCGACGATATAAGGCTCCACCTGCACACCTTCAGTAATAAGGGCATCGTTGCGGATAACGTAGAGAGTAATTTTCCTTGTCTCACCGATTTTATCCAACTCCTCGGCTAAATGAACACTGGGCGGATAGGAGAAGACCTGATTGCAGACACCGCCGTCAACGTGCATTTCATCATAGACTTTTCCCCCGGCCTTAACCTTGAAGTAAACCGGAGGAAAAGCCACCGGAACCGAAGCAGAAGCAAGGACAACATCCCGGATGAGCTGGTCTGCCTCAGGCGTGCCGTACTGGGCCAGCGCACCTATATCCCAATAAACAGGACGCATGGCATCAAGGTTGGTTGTTCCGATCAGGAGCCTGCGTCCTTTGCGGTGTTCTACAGAGATTTTGGCAATGAATTCGGAATTTAAGAATTTTTTAAGGGCATCTTTCAACGGCTGGGTGCTGTAAACGGAGTCTCCTGATATTGCAGAAACATATGAGCGTTGCTGCACCAGATCACTGGTTTCAAAAGTTGTATAAAACATTTCAATAAAAGGATCATAATCCGCCCCCATGAATGCAAAAGGAGCGATGAGTGCGCCGGTACTGATTCCCGTGACCAGACCGAAAGTGGGACGGTCCCCCCGTGCAGTCCATCCGCAAAGAAACCCGGCACCGAAAGCTCCGTCTGCACCACCGCCGGACAGCGAAAGAAAACTGACTTCATCGGGAAGCTGGTTGTTTTTACTCATCTCTGCCCATTTCTGCATAACCCTGTCCATGTGTTTCGGGGTGGTATCCCCAAAAAAACGAACTTCGTCATAACCCAGCAGGTCGGCATGGGGCTGCATCTCAACCGGAATAGGATTACGCTGCAGGCCGCATCCTGCCAGTATAACCAGCAGCAGGAAAAAGAGAATGGTCCTGCCCATAGTATTTTCACATATTTTTGAAATTTCCATTTTATTCTCACATAACTTTTGATTTCCTGCATGGCCGGGGATTATCAGGGATTCCATCCTTAAACTCAGGAGACCCGGATTCGTGTGTATAAAGCCCCCAACCAACGGGTGCAGTATATTGCGTAGTCGTAATATACTGCCTCACACAACTCAATATGTTGCGTCAACACATTGTTTTTTACAAAACAAGCACAATTATACCAGACACATAAGAACACCACAGAAGAATCAAAGGCCCAACCTAATGCTTAGCAGAGAAGTCCTCCCAAAACGGGGATAGACTTTCCGCACCGCAAAGCATCAGGCTTAAAACAGACATCTTTTAGGTAGAAAGATGTATAAGGATTCAGATTTTTGTCTGATCATAAGGCGGTGCTTTGATGTATACTTAATTTGTTTTTTACAAAAACAAACACTGTAAAAGAATTAAGGATGACAAACATGCTTTACCGCAAGGTCCCCAAAACCGGAGAGGAACTCTCCATTCTGGGCTTCGGCGCAATGCGTCTGCCCATGATCGATGGCAAAACCATTGATGAAGAAAAAGCCATCGCCCAGATACGTGAATGCATCGACAACGGCGTGAACTACGTTGACACCGCATGGCCTTACCACGGCGGTCAGAGTGAAATTATCGTCGGCAAGGCCCTCAAAGAGGGCTACCGTGAAAAAGTAGTCATTGCTGACAAACTGCCCCAGTTTCTGGTCGAATCCCGTGAGCAGATGGACGGAATTCTGGACGAGCAGCTCAAGCGTCTCGAGGTGGACTGTATCGACTATTATCTCATCCATGCTGTTGAAGGTAATTCATGGGACCGCTGTGTTGAACTGGGAGTGGAGGATTTTCTGGACAAGGCTATTGAATCCGGAAAAATCAGATACGCCGGTTTCTCCTTCCACGGCATTCCCGCAGATTTCAAACGCATTGTGGATGCTTACCCTTGGACCTTCTGCCAGATTCAGTACAATTTTCTGGATACCGAAAACCAGGCGGGAACTTCCGGACTCCAGTACGCAGCTTCCAAAGACCTCGCGGTCATGATCATGGAACCCCTGCGCGGCGGAAACCTGAGCGCACCCACTCCCCCGGACGGAGTTCAGGAAATTTTTGATGAAGCCGAGACCAGCCGTGCTCCCGTTGAATGGGCCTTGCGCTGGGTCTGGGACCACCCCGAAGTTACCGTGGTTCTTTCCGGCATGAACGATGATGAGCACATCAGGCAGAACCTCGCCATTGCTTCGGAAGCAGAAGCAAAATCCCTGACCGATGCGGAACTCGCTATTGTGAACAAGGGGGCTGCAAGGTACAAGGAACTCATGCAGGTTCCCTGCACCGGGTGTGCGTACTGCATGCCCTGCCCCGTTGGTGTAAGAATTCCGGGCAATTTTGAGCTTTTTAACAGTGCTCATATGTTCAAGGATAAGGCGGAGCACTTAAAATTCCAGTATGCAGTTTTCTTCAGTGAAGAAATGGCCGGGGAACCAGCTTACGCTTCCCAGTGCGTGGAATGCGGGCAATGTGAAGAACATTGTCCCCAGCATATCGCCATCCCTGAACAGCTCAAACGGGTCGTTGACTATTTTGAGCAGGATGACATGCAGGCCAAGGTCAACGCGCTGGTCGGCAAGAGCTAAAAATATAACAATATTTGGCGGGGACCAGTAAAAAAGGTTCCCGCATTAAACGGCATCTAAAATGAAGATACTCTACTACGATTGCTTTTCAGGTATCAGCGGCGACATGAACCTCGCCGCCATGATTGAGCTGGGTGTTGACCCGGAAATGCTCAAAACCGAACTTGCCAAGCTCGGCCTCAAAGACGAATTCTCCCTCAATATCTCCCGTGATTCCCGCAAGGGCATCTTCGGAACCCGTGTGGATGTGGAACTTGCCCACGAACATCATCACAGCCATGACGACAGCCACTCACACGATCAGGAGCATTCACACAAGCATCATGGACATGCCCACAGTCATACACACGAACACGGCCACCATCATGAGCACCGCAATCTGAAAGACATCGAAGAGCTGATCAACTCCAGTGCACTCGGCGACAAGGTTAAAGCCACCAGCCTAGCCATTTTCAAGCGCGTTGCCGAAGCCGAAGCCAAGATTCACGGCAGCACTCTTTATGAAGTTCATTTCCACGAAGTAGGTGCTACCGATTCAATAGTAGACATTGTCGGTGCGGCTATCTGTTTTCATGAGCTGGAGATCGACGGGGTATGGTGTTCGACCATTGAGCTTGGCGGCGGTTTCGTTAATTGTGCACACGGGAAAATGCCTGTACCCGCCCCGGCTACTTCCGAAATTCTGGCCGGAAAGCCCACAACACAGGGAGCAGTCCCCAAAGAGACCACCACTCCCACCGGAGCGGCGCTACTTGCCGAGCTGGTTGATAATTATTCCGATTCACCGCGCATGGTCGTGCAGAAAACCGCCTACGGCATCGGGCATCGGGATAACGAAATCCCCAACGTGCTCCGCGTGCAGCTGGCAGAAGTTGAGCTAACCGCAGAAGCAGGCAGACTTAATTCATCCCTGCCCACAGTCCCGTCGCGCATGCTACAATGCAACATCGACGACATGACCGGGGAAATGCTCGGCGCAGCTCTTGATCAGCTCATGGAAGACGGGGCTATGGATGTGCATTTCACACCCATCGTCATGAAGAAGAACCGCCCGGCGACAACTCTCTCCCTGCTCTGTTCAGCAGAGGACGAGGACAAATTCAAACGGCTGATCTTCAAACATACTACCACACTGGGCATCAAAAGTATTGATATCGAAAAAACCATCCTCGGAGTCTCTTTCGATATACTCGAAACACCGCTCGGAACAGTAACCATGAAAAACGCGATTCTCGATGGTGAGATAATCCGCTCCAAGCCGGAACTCGAAGATTGCCGTGCACTGGCTAAAGAGCACGGTATTCCTCTGAGCGAAGTTTATCTGCAGATCGGGAAGGTTAGAAATAGTTAAAGCATTTTTGATGCGCTATTGCGCTTTTGCCGATCACATTTCGCCTCCGGCGGCTTAAACCCTTTTGCAAAAGGGTTTAAGAATCCCAAAACCTTTTAATAGTTTTGGATTGTATATTAAATGGATGAACTGACTTTAAAATATAACCGATTGCTTGAGGTCCTTGCTGAAACCGGCGGTGCTGTTGTCGCTTTTTCCGGTGGAGTTGATAGCAGCCTGCTGCTGCTTGCAGCCAGGCATGCCCTTGGCGATAAAGCCATTGCCGCTTCCATCGCCACTCCCTATGTCCCGCAATGGGAACAGGGGGAGGCAAAAGAGTTAGCGCAAAAACTTGGTGTGGAGCAGGTACGGCTGAAATTGGATTTCCCCGCAGAACTGCGCAGCAATCCCCCGGAGCACTGCTACACCTGCAAAAAGATTCTGTTCACCAAGCTGCAGGAGCTGGCTGAACAACTAAATATTGCGCACATCCTTGAAGGAACAAATATCGACGACCTCAGCGACTACCGCCCCGGCATCAAGGCCCTGCGCGAACTTGAAATCCGCAGCCCGTTTGTTGAAGCTGAATTGACCAAGGCCGAAATCCGTGAGCTTTCCCGCAAATTCGACCTGCCCACATGGGATAAACCGTCATTCGCCTGTTTACTTTCGCGCATGCCCGTTGGCATCGAAGTGACAGACGAAGCTTTGCAACAGGTGGAACAAGCCGAAGTATTTCTCATGAAAACAGGCTTCCCCGCGGTGCGGGTACGCCATCATGGCGAAATAGCCCGCATCGAAATCCCGGCAGAGCAATTGCAGGATTTCATTAAAGCCAGCGAAACATACGATTTTAACAACACATTAAAAGAATTCGGCTACAAGCACGTAACTCTGGATTTAGGCGGCTACCAGATGGGCAGCCTGAATATGAAAGCATAACAGTTTGTCATATAAAACGGCGAAGCCCTATTAAAAGTTTTTGGGATCCTTAAACCCTTTTTGAAAAAAGGGTTTGAGCCGCCGGAGGCAAAATCTTTTCAACAAAAGCGCGGCAGCGCATCAAATCCACGCCCCGCGAGGCCGCCGGAGGCCTGCAATGGAGGCATAAATATGACCAACGACAATCTTAAAAATATATTAAAGGCCATAAAAGACGGCAGCATGGAAGTGGATCAGGGCTTGGAGAGCCTGCGCGACCTGCCTTATCAGGACATCGGCCACACCAAGATTGACCATCACCGGGGCTTGCGAAACGGCTTCCCGGAAGTGATCTACGCCGCGGGCAAAACTCCGCAGCAGGTCGGCGATATTTTCGAACACATGTGCGAGCGAAATAACGTTCTCGCCACCCGGGTCAGCCCGGAAATGGCTGAATACGTTACCGGACGTCTGCCGCAGGTGGAATACAATGCCACAGCCAACACCCTGAACTGCAAGAGCCGTGCAATTGAATACAACAGCGGCATGGTCGGGATCATCACCGCCGGAACATCGGATCTCAATGTTGCCGAAGAAGCATTGGTCACCTGCGATATGCTGGGCAGCAGATCCGAAATCATCTCCGATATCGGGGTTGCCGGAATTCACAGATTATTCGACCGCATCGAAGAAATCCGCAGATTCTCTGTGCTCATCGTGATAGCGGGAATGGAAGGCGCGCTTTCCAGCGTCATCGGCGGAATGGTCGATCAGCCCATCATCGCCGTACCGACCTCAGTGGGCTACGGAGCGAACTTCTCAGGACTCTCTGCGCTGCTCGGCATGCTCACTTCCTGCGCCAGCGGGGTGACTGTTGTGAATATTGATAACGGATTCGGTGCAGCCTGCGCGGCCTGCAAGATTAATAAGGCTATTGATAAGTAGAAGCCTTCCCCATCCCCTCTTCCCGAAAGACGTTTTAATAGAGCTTCGCATTCAGCTCTATATATCTCCCACAAAACAAAGGCCGTAATATCAGATCTGATATTACGGCCTTTGTTTATGAAATTTTTTTGGACCTAATGATCAGGAGATGACCTCTAAAATTTCCTCTATCCCTTCGCCTGTTACTGTGCTTGTGCGGATGATTTCTTTTGCTCCGGCCTGCCTTAAAAAGCGTTCGGCCAGAGCGGGATCGGAATTGGGATCATCAACCTTGGAAACAAGGCCGATAACCCTGCGGTTGAACATGGAAGCGAAAAGGGGCGGAAAAAGACTGGTGCGGCGGGTGCTGTCCTGAACGACAGCCAGCACTTCGCAATCTGCGGAGGAGGTAATCAGGGCGTTGTAGAACCAGCTGTTTTCAAGGAATTCACCGGGAGTATTGATGAACGGTCCGAAAAACTCCACAGCCATGGCCCGGCGCGGAGTGTAGGATTCCCCGGAAAGGACTTTTATAAGCGAGCTTTTACCGGATCGGGTCTCGCCCACGAACATAGTTTTTTTCATTTGTACGCTTCGCGTTTTAAGAAATATTTGAGTTTGCCTCCGGCGGCTTAAACCCTTTTGCAAAAGGGTTTAAGAATCCCAAAACCTTTTGTTATGGCTTCGCCGTTTAAGATCTGGTCAGCTCGACAGAAGAATAGTGCAGTGTGCCTTCAAAGTAGTCGAGCACAGCCCGAAGCGAAGCTTCCACACTTGCCACGTCACCGAGAATAAGCAGGGAACCGCCGAAACGGTCCAGAAATCCGATTTCAACAGACGCAGCCTTGGTGGCAACATCAGAGGCGATGATCACACCTTCACTGGGTGTGATGGTCATGATGCCGATGGCCCCGGATGAATTATCATCAAGGCCGAGTTTGAGATAAATATCCCGGTGGGGACTGGCGATCAGATGGGCAAGGGTAACCTGCTTACCGGGAACGTATTCCTGAATAATGCGCTGCTTGTCGTCATTGTCCATCTTAAAGGAACTCCTCTGAAATTAAATATACTTTTTGCCATCCGAAGCGGCGAAGCCCAAATGAAAGTTTTTGAAGAGTCCAGAGAAACTTTTTCCAAAAAGTTTCTCTGGCCCTCGGAGAGGCCCCCGGCAGGGTCCCCGAAGGGCCGCCGGAGGCAATCTTATTAAATCAACTGAGCTTTAATGCCTTCGCTGGGGGAAGGAATAACCACGTGGCTGTGAACCGGTCCGGATTCGGCAACGCCTTCGATTCCGGCTTCAACAGCAGCTTTCACGGAACCGACATCACCGGTCATGGTTACGAAAGCTTTACCAGCGAGACCAGCAGCCATGCGGACTTCGATCAGGCTCACATCTGCTGCCTTTGCAGCTGCGTCAGCTGCGAGGATACAGGAAGCGATAGTGTAGGTTTCAATCACGCCAAGGGCATTGATTCTGGGCACGATGGAAGTTCCACTGAGTGCGGGGATGACATCCTCATGGATACTGGGGATGGTGAAATGATCAACAACCATGTCTGCGCCGATTTCACAGCCCACTTCAACAGAGCTTTTAACAGCTCCGGTATCACCGCAAACAACAACGATGTACCTGCCCGGGCAGGTGGGGCGGGCCATGACCAGCTCTACAGATGCTGCCTTGAGCATTTCATCTGCCACGTGGATGCCGAGGGCAACGCTGTTCAGTTCTACACAACCGATTGTACGTAAATCCATTTTATATCTCCTTGGGGAGGGGATGCGCTTCGCGCTTAAGACGAATTGATTTCGCCTCCGGCGGCTTAAACCCTTTTTGAAAAAAGGGTTTAAGAATCCCAAAAACTTTTATTAGTTATTTCCTGATAACTACTACACCGTTTTCGATGCTTTCGACTGTGCCGTCGATGCTGGCATGAACCCTTGCACCCATTGCACCTTCGGGAATTTCACCGAGCAGGTCGCCGCAGCTGACTTTGGCTCCTGCGGAAACAACACACTGTGCCGGAGCACCGATGTGCTGTCCAAGGCGGATGTTGACCACTGAGGGAGTAAACTCACCTGCGTATTCGGGATGACCGTCATACTTGGAAAGGTTCAGACGCTGGATCAGACGCTTGGTCGGAATAGCCCTGCTTTCACGGAAGGGGTTGGCCTTCAGTTCATTGCCCTTGGATTCCCAGGTAACGCGTTCTTTCATCAGAACCTGTTTGATCTGGGCATTGACCTCACGCGGTGAAATCATCATGGGGCAGGCGAATTTTTCACAGATGCCGCACTCGGAACAAAGCAGTGCTTCTTTAGCGACTTCAGTGTCCAGCTCGTTTTTGGCGATTACACGCATCAGCTTGTGAGGATGCAGGGAATGGCCGAGCAGGTTACGCGGACAGAGATCTGTACAGCGGGAACACTGGCAGCAGACTGTGTTGGTGATGCGACGGATCTTTTCGGGGTCCATGACCTTGCCCGCAACAACGTTATGGTTCGGGGGCAGGACCAGAAGCCCGCTGGTGGTCTTGGTCACCGGCTGATTGGTGTCAGGCAGAACCCGGCCCATCATGGGGCCGCCGTCAACTACCTTGTAGTCGGAAATAGTCGGTCCGCCTGCGAATTCGAGCACATCGGAAACCAGAGTTCCCACGGGAACTTTAACAACCATGGGATTTTTGATTTCCCCGGCAACAGTCAGGTAGCGGTGGGTTACCGGTTTGCCGTCCAGCGCGAGAGCCACGTTGAACAGGGACTCGGTGTTGCTGACCACAGCACCGACCTGGAGAGGGATGCCGCGTTCGGGAACAGTGCGTCCCAGAACTTCATAAACCAGCACCTGCTCATCACCGGCAGGATAGAAATCTTTAAGAACGAAACACTCAAGGCGTCCGGAACCGTCACGGGCAACAGCTTCCTGAACAGCTTTTACTGCCTTGGCATGCTTACCCTTGAGACAAATGACCCCTTTCTTGGCTCCGGTGCAATCCATGATTGCTTCCAGACCACGGATCATGGTGTCCACTTCCGCTTCCATGAGATAAGGGTCGCTCATGAGCAGCGGTTCACAGGAAGCTCCGTTAACCAGAACGGTGTCTACGTTGGCTTCAGCCTTAACATGGGTAGGCAGACCTGCCCCCCCTGCTCCGACAACACCTGTTTCGCGAATAATATCAACTATATTTACAGCCATTTGTTTACACCTTTCAAAGGTTTAGATTCACTTCGAAAATAAACAAAGAAAAACCTGTTAAGGATTCCAAA
The DNA here is from genome assembly GCF_048571135.1 of Maridesulfovibrio spiralis (SeqCode). Lineage (NCBI taxonomy): Bacteria > Pseudomonadati > Thermodesulfobacteriota > Desulfovibrionia > Desulfovibrionales > Desulfovibrionaceae > Maridesulfovibrio > Maridesulfovibrio spiralis (SeqCode). Next base: position 1,126,334 of record NZ_CP182344.1, read on the forward strand.
GGGGATTATCCCCTTTGGCCGCCGGAGGCGAAATCAAATTATCCAAAAGCGCGACAGCGCATCAAATCATAGTATTACCAGGCCTTGAGCAGAAGTCCCTTCACATCATCGCGGGAAGGGATTCTGGGGTTGCCTGCGGTGCAGATATCATCGAGCACGTTGCGGGCAATGGTGTTCAGGCTGGATTTAAAAACACTTTCATCGATCTTCAATGCGCCGATATTGTTGGGAATGCCCATGGACTCATTGAGTTCGCTGACCGCATCGATGAGGGAACGGGTTCCTTCTTCGACTGTTGCGGCGGGCAGTTTCAGCATGGTGGCGATTTCATGGTAGCGGATGCCCACGTCAAAGCTGTTGAACTTGATTACGTGCGGCAGAACCACTGCGTTTGCCAGACCGTGCGGCACATGGAAAATTCCGCCAAGGGAATGTGCGATGGAATGGGTAATGCCCAGCCCGCTGTTATTAAAAGCCATACCCGCCATGCAGGACCCGAGCAGCATATGCTCGCGTGCTTCCATGTCATCCCCGTTGATGTAGGCCCGCTTGAGATACTTGAATACGTAACGGATAGCGTATCTGGCGTAGATAGAAGTAAAAGCGTTGGCCTGACGTGAAGTGTAAGCCTCGATGGCGTGGGTCAGCACATCCATCCCGGTTGCCCCGGTAACATGCGGAGGCAGCGAACGGGTGAAACGGGCATCGAGAATAGCCATATCCGGGATGAGCATCTCATCATTAAGCGGAATCTTGACTTCATTCACCTTGTCAGTGACCACGGCGATGCTGGTGACTTCAGCCCCGGTACCGCTGGTGGTAGGAATGGCAACCAGTGTCGGTTTAGCCTTGCCTTCAAGGGCCTTCCCGGCAAAGAATGAAATGGACTTTGCCGCGTCAATGGGTGAACCACCGCCGAGGGCAATAATCAGGTCAGCCTGATTTTTAAGGAAAATCTGTGCTCCCCTGGTAACAGTCTCAAGGGAAGGATCAGGTTCAACCTCATCAAAAATGATATAGGGAATCCCATTGCGATCCAGATGGGTACGGACGCGGTCAACAAAACCGGTCTTAACCATAAAAGAATCGGTAACAATAAAAGCCCGCGTGGCCGGGATGGTCTCCAGATTATCCAGAGCATCTTCGCCGTAGCAGATTTTTGTTTTGCCGTAGAACTGTGTCACCCTTTTCTCCAATAAATCAAAATATAAGGATTAAAACTTGTACAACTCAAAATTTGTATAGGGGCGCGGGAGTGAGGGGTGAGGGGTACCCGCGCCCCTTATGTCCTTATTTTACAGCGCACTTGGGAAGAATAACTTCCACTTCGCTGTGAGGACGGGGTATTACGTGTACGCTGCGCAGTTCACCAACGCGTTCTGCAGCTGCTGCACCAGCATCAACTGCGGCTTTAACAGCACCAACGTCGCCGCGAACCATTACGGTTACGAGACCGCCGCCGACCTGTTCACGGCCAACGAGAGTTACATTTGCAGCTTTAACCATAGCATCGGCTGCTTCAACAGAACCAACCAGACCTTTTGTTTCTACCATTCCGAGAGCATTGTTAGACATAGCTTTCTCCTCTTAAAAAATTCTTTAGATATTGCCTTTAACGGCTTCAGCAAGCTTGAAGCTCATTTCCTTGAGCTGAGCAAGATCGGTGATTCCGTATTCTTCCTTAAGCACAACCGCGATACCCATGACCAGATCTTCGCACCCGTCACAAACGTCCTTGGTGCAGTCAGGGTTTCCGCATCCGCCGTTACCTGCTTCAGCTACAGCTGCTGCGGCGTCTTCCACGCGAGTAATGCTGATCTTTCTCTGACGGAGCGCATCTTTGGCACCGGGAGTAAGGATCATGGTCTTATCCACGTAGATAGTGTTACTGTCCGGGCAGATAAATGAATCAAGATTGCCCGCTTCGATAAGTTTCTTTTTCATCTTTACCTCGTTCCCCGTACTAAGGCCTTTACGACCGAGGCGTCGGGTCCGGGGATGACGACCGCCTCAACAAGATTGTTGCCCAAAGCGGCCGATGCTGCTTCTGCGGCTTCCTGAACCGCTGCGACATCGCCGCTCATAACGAAATATGATTTGCCGTTAATGCCCTGCCCTGAAACAAAGCGGGCCAGTTCAACTCCGGACCGTTTGACAGCTGCATCAGCAGCAACAACGCCAGAAGAAACACTGCGGCATTCAATAACCCCGATGGCGCGGACATTATCCAGCACAACCGGATTTTTAAGCACTGCTGCCACTTCCGGTGAAAGGCTGGAAATCACGAAGCTGCCTTTAAGACGGCTGCCATCGTTTTCAGCTGCCTGCACACCGGCTGCAACCGCTGCGCGTTCACCGGAAATAAAGATCAGGTATCTGCCGGAACAGATCGGAGCGGCCCGGACGAGTTCAACGTCCGCAGCTTTCATCATCGCATCGGCTATGCGCACTCCGGCGGCGATGCTTATGCACTCAACTATACCCAGCGTATCCATTGCTTAAACCTGTGCCTGAACTTCATCGATGATGCCCACGATGGAAGCATCAACCGGGGCTTCATGGTTCCGTACAGCCATGCGTGCGGAGCTTCCGGTGGTAACCAGAACCTGCTCGCCGATACCGGCTCCAACGCAATCAACAGCTACGAAAACTTCATCACTGCCCTTTTCTTCGATATCAAGCCGCTGAACGACCATCAGCTTTTCACCGCTCAAATCATCATTCTTGCGGGTGGCCCAAACATTGCCGACAACTTTACAGATAATCATGTAACAATCCTTAGAGGGTCTTGCTGATGTTGATGTTTAATTCTCTGGCAGCTTCCTCAGCCAGCGGGGTCACCCGTGCAGCAGGAAGAACCACCAGTTCTTTTGCACCCTTGCCCGCGGCATCACTGACCACCTTTTCGGTGATCAGTGATTCCCTGAATTTCAGGGACTCGGGCGCCTTGGGTTGAAATCTGTTCAGGCCGAAGCCTTTGAGCGTCTCTTCATGCTTCTGGTACAGAGCGTAAAGAGGACCGGGAGCTGTCTGGCTGTAATCTTCGTATCCGAAAGCAAGAACTTCCACCTTATGCCCCAGCAGCAACTGCCTCAGAACTTCGGTCATGATCCTGCCGTGCGCTTTACCCACCGCAAGATCGGACATCTCGCAGACACAAAGTGAAGGAACAATGTAGCGGCAGAACTCTGTGCAGGGATTCTCTTCGCCGAAGAAGTAGTATTCATATTCATCACCGACCATGCTGCGGACTTTGTCGGCAACAAGGCAGTCGCGCTCAGCAATGACCAGCACGCAGGATTTCTGCGAGTCAGGCTGAAGCTGTTTCAGCACTTCCGTTGCGATGGATTGAACAAGTTCGTTGATGTCTATGCTCATGTCTGTCTCCGACGGCCCTGCCGGGGGCCTCTCCGAGGGCTTAAACCCTTTTTGAAAAAAGGGTTTAAGAATCCCAAAAACTTTTATTAAGGCTTCGCCTCTTTGGTTCTTACAGCCTGCTGTTTTTTAGCAGTTAAGGGCAATGCCCAGCGGGGTTACCAGAAACGGGTTGGCCGGTTTGTAGACCGGAATGCCCACTTCTTTTTCCACCACTTTTTCCATATCCTTGAGGCAGCAGGTACCGCCGACAAGGTAGATGGCTGAAATATCACGATCCTTGATATGGTTCTTCACGATGGAACCCATCTTCTGAACCACCGGACGAACGACAGGCAGGATCTCGGCCTGTCGTTTCAAATCTTTTTTCAAATCTTCCGCTTCTTCGAAGCTGACTTTGTAGTTACCGGAGAGAACCAGAGTCACATGGGTTCCACCGGTTGCTTCGTCAGCTACATAAGTGACTTCACCATCCTCCAGAACGGAAAGACCTGTTGTGCCACCTCCGATATCAACGATGACACCGTTTTCAAGCCCGAGCACAGCGTTGGCTGCGGTGGGCTCGTCGAGCACATTGGTGACTTCCAGTCCGGCCCCCTCCACCACGTACTGGTGGGTGGTGATATCTTTTTTACCGGTTCCGGGAGGAACCGCGATGGCCGCACGTTCAAGTTTGCGACCCAGTCTTTCTTCAAGCTCGCCGACCAGCTTGCGGGTGATGCGGGTAGCCCCCATGTAATCAACAACCAGACCGTCCTTGATGACGCGAGCGAATTCCATGGCGCAGGCCACGGGTTGCTTTTTGCTGTTCAGGACGACCACCACAATATAAGCGGTTCCGAGGTCCACACCCACCAGAAGCTCTTCGTCATGGCTGACGGCAACGGTGTTCTCAATGCAGTTCTCAAGTTCGCTGATCTGCTGGTCAATAGCTGTAAAATCCATGGTCTAAACTCTCTCCCCGCACTGCTTGAAACTAAGCGGCGAAGCCTTAACAAAAGGTTTTGGGATTCTTAAACCCTTTTGCAAAAGGGTTTAAGGCCCCCGGCAGGGCCGCCGGAGGCATATCTTACTTTACAATCTTACCGGTAACGGACTTGTTCCAGCCTGCGCTGTTGCCTTCATCGGGGTCGATGTGCATAGCCAGCTTGAATTCGGGGTGGACGCGGCAAACCACGTCTTCGAGGATAACCGGGCGGTCGCTCTCGAGGCGCACGCTTACGCGGTCATTGTCTTTCACGCCGAACTTGTCTCCATCTTCGGGGGACATGTGGATATGGCGGGCTGCTACGATAACACCTTCTTCAAGGCCGACGATGCCGGTCTGGGAAGCGAGGATGATACCGGGAGTTCCTTTGGTGTCGCCTGACTGGCGGACCGGGGCTTTGATGCCCAGGGAACGCGCTTCGGTGTTGGAAATTTCTACCTGTGATGCGGGACGTGCGGGGCCGAGTACAGCGACGTTATCCATAACGCCTTTGGGGCCGATGAGGCGCACCCGCTCTTCACAGAGAAACTGCCCGGGCTGGGAAAGTTCCCGTACCGCGGTCAGGGGTTTACCGAAAAGTTCAAGAGCATCCTGCTCGCTGAGGTGAACGTGGCGGGCGGAAAGTTCTACGGGGATAGGTCCGGTTGCTCCGCTGGAAACGGATACATGGGGAGCTTCGGTCTTCAGCTGGTCGATTACGCCCTTGATGACCCCTTCCAGAATATTATTGATGGCTTGTTCGTTCATGCTCATGTCTTGGTAAAATTTTGTTGTTTGATTTGGCCGGGAAAGGAAAGCGCATGCGGGCAGAACTTACCTTTCCCGGCCCTGATGCCTTAGGCGGACCTAGGGCAAACAAGCATTAATTAACCTTCAGCTTTAGGAAGGATGATTTCAACTTCGCCGTGGGGGCGGGGGATAACGTGAACGCTGATCAGCTCACCAACGTTCTGTGCAGCTGCTGCGCCTGCGTCGGTAGCTGCTTTAACAGCACCAACATCGCCGCGAACCATAACGGTAACGAGACCGCCGCCAACCTGAGTCTTACCGACCAGAGTTACGTTTGCTGCTTTTACCATTGCGTCAGCTGCTTCTACTGCGCCAACGAGACCTTTGGTTTCAATCATACCCAGTGCGTTCAATGAGGACATTTTTGTTCTCCTTTAAATTGATTTATCGGCCCCTAAAGGGACCACCCTCTATTCCCTGATGCGGGAATCGCTTTTTATTTAGAGCGGGAAGCTTTGGCTTCCGGCTATACCATCTGTTTGAGCTGCTCGACGATCATGGCGGTAATTGCCTGAACATCGATGGACTCGGAACCGGCTGCGGATGCTGCAGGTGCTGCTTCGCAGGTAGTATTTCCGAGATCGTAAGCCATTCTTCTCACGTTCATGAGGTTGAGCGGAGTAACGTTATCGGAAGTGGAGCTTCCGCCTACAGTACCGCAACCAAGGGTAAAGGAGGGGAAGAGAGAGGTAGTAAGGCCCACAGCACCGTGGGTGGAAGGAGTGTTAACCAGCATTCTGGAAACAGGCTTCTTCATACCGAATTCACGGATAACTTCTTCATTCTTGGAATGAATGGCGAGGGAATGGCCGATGCCGCCGTTTTCGAGCAACGCGTGGCACATCTCACAAGCACCCTTCCAATCTTCAACAACGTAGAAACCAAGCAGCGCGGTGAGTTTTTCCTTGGAGAAGGGGTACTTTGCGCCCACGCCTTCTTCATCAGAAATGAGCAGACGGGTTCCTGCAGGCACGGAAATTCCGGCCAGCTTGGCAATGTAACAGGCGTCGCGACCTACGATTGCGGGGTTCATGGAACCGTTGCCGCGCTCCATAACTGCTTTAACCTTGGTCAGGTCTTCACCGTAAAGGAAGTAACCGCCCTGTGCGATGAGCTCGGCCTTAACCTGCTCAGCAATGCAGGACTCAGTGATCACAGACTGCTCAGATGCGCAGACAGTACCGTTGTCAAAGGTCTTACTTGCAAAAATCTTGGTAACCGCATCTTTAATGTCCGCAGATCTTTCGATGTAAGCGGGAACGTTACCGGCACCTACTCCCAATGCGGGGGTACCGGAACTGTATGCAGCCTTGACCATGCCCGGACCACCGGTAGCAAGAATGAGGTCGGCAACTTTCATGAGCTCGGCACTACCCTGCAGGGAGGGGACACTCATTACACTGACCAGATCTTCGCAGACGCCGCAGTCGTGCAGTACGGAACGGATCATCTCAACGGTCTTGCCGATACATTTCTTTGCACTGGGATGCGGGGTGAAAACAATAGCGTTACCGGACTTCAGGGAGATCATTGATTTGTAGATAGTCGTAGACGTGGGGTTGGTGGAGGGGATGATCCCTGCGATAACACCCATGGGTACGGCGATCTCGACAATCTTATCTTCCTTGTTGTCGCAAAGCACACCGATGGTTTTCATATCCTTAATGGCTTCGAAAAGGTTCTTACTGGCAAGAATGTTCTTGGTTTTCTTGTCTTGAACCTTACCAAAACCGGTCTCTTCAACTGCGAGCGCGGCAAGGGTTTCTGCCTGAGCGTAGGCTGCTTCAGAAATCGCCTTTACAATGCCGTCTACCTTTTCCTGACCCATTTCCGCCAAATCAGCCTGAGCTTTCTTTGCTGCACGGACCAGTGAACGGGCTTCTTGAATGGACAATAAATCCTTGTCTACCATTGGATAACTCCTCTATCTACCTGGTAACATTTATAATCGCGTCAATAAGGGTCTTCTTGGTGGCCTTCTTGACCTCTGCATCGGTCAGAGAAATACCTTTCAAGCTTCTGGCAATCTGCCGAACCTTACTGATTTTCATTTTCCTGAGTTCCGCAGCCCGGTATTTCGGGGTTTCCTCCTTCACCGGAGCAGCTTCCTTTACTTCGGGAGCTGCCGAGACTTCTTTCTCAGCCTCTGGAGCGGACTCCTGCACTGCCGGAGCTTCGGGCTTCTCTTCGAAAGCTTCCGGAGCTTCAGCTTTTTCTTCCACGGGAGCAGGCTCGGCCTGCTCTTCCGCAGAAGCGGGCGATTGTGCTGTTTCCCTTGAAATTTCTTTTTCTTCTTTTACAGGGGCACTGGTAGCGATAATCCTGCTCAGTTCTTCGTAAGGACGGGCGATTACGTGACGAGATACCAGCTCGGTTCCTTCAATGCGGTTAATTGCTGCAGCACCGGCCTCAACAGAAGCCTGCACAGCGGAAACTTCTCCGGAGACAGTTACAGTCACCAGCCCGCCGCCGGAAATGTTCTTCTCCAGCAAGGTGACTGCAGCGGCTTTGAGCATTGCATCTGCACCCTCAATAGCGGCCAGCAGCCCTTTTGTTTCGATGAATCCAAGTGCGTCCATAGATCTATTCTCCCTCATCACTGATTTGGACTAACGTCCCGTCCGAAAACTTTCTTCTAAGCAAAAAACACTTATGCGGTTTTGCTTAATGGCACTTAATGTCTGACTACCGCGACCGGAAAATTATACTTGCTGATGGCCTGCTCTATGCGTTCGAGATCGGCATCGCTCAGTTTGGGGTCACCTTCCACCGGGTATTCCCAGCCAAGCTGGGTATACTTATTGACGCCCATCTTGTGGTAGGGAAGCAAATCCACCCCTTTGAAATTTTTTAGATCCTGATAAGGCTTAAGCATTTCTACAAGCTGCAGGATTTCGTCTTCACCGTCGTTGACGCCTTTGAGCATAGGCATTCTGATTCTGACGTTGTACCTGTTCTCAAGGAGCCAGATCAGGTTCTGGAGAATCATCTCATTGCGCACACCGGTAATTTCACGGTGACGTTCAGAATTCATATGTTTGACGTCAAAGAGGAAGAGGTCCACGAAGGGTGCTACCTTTGCAACCACTTCGGGGCGGGCATAGCCGCAGGTCTCAATGGCAGTATTAATGCCGCGCTGCTTACAGGTCTGGAGCAGACTTGCCGCTGCTTCAGGCTGGGACAGAACTTCACCGCCGCCGAGTGTCACGCCGCCGCCGGAAGTTTCATAAAACGGGCGGTCTTCTTCGATGATCTCTACCAGTTCGGAAATTGTCTTTGTCTCGCCAACAATAGCCAGTGCACTCTGGAGACATGCATTTTCACATTTACGACAACCGATACATTCGATCTCGCGGTCGATGATGTGTTCACCGGCAGCATCCATCTTGTGGATTCCGGCGGGACAGGCGGAGACACATGCTCCGCAGTTGATACACTGTTCCTTTTTGTAAAGGATCTCGTATTTTTTAAACTGTCCCTCGGGATTAGAGCACCATTCACAGCGCAGGGGGCACCCCTGAAAGAATACGAGAGTCCTCACTCCCGGTCCGTCATGCATATTGTACTTCTGGACATTGAATATCTGAGCTTTTCTTTCGATCACGATACTTATCTCTTGCTGTGTTGTTACTTCCAATCCCGAGGGACTTTCATTCAATCAGTAGTCGAACCTAGATTGCGTCCATCATGGTACGGCTGATGATCTCATCCTGTACGTCTTTGCAGAGTTCTACGAAGAATGCAGAGTAACCTGCTACGCGTACAACGAGGTCACGGTATTTCTCGGGGTGCTTCTGGGCATCGAGAAGAGTTGCGTTATCAAGGTAGTTGAACTGCATTTCACCGTTGCCCAGTGCACTTGCGGTGCGCAGCAGGGTAATGATGGAATTTTCACCTTCGGTGGTGTCGAGCAGTCCGGACATGATCTTGAAGTTGTGAACCATACCTATGTTCATCATGTCGTTAGCCATCTTGGAAACGGACTTGATAACCGCAGTGGGTCCCTTGTAGTCCGCGCCCTGGGTCGGGCTGATACCGTCGGAGAGAGGCATCCATGCGTCACGTCCGTTAGCGGATGCGCCGAGGAGCTGGCCGAACGGGGTGTTGTTAGAGATGGACAGGGTTCCGTGGCTGAGTACGGAGTACAGGGTCTTGTACTTGCGGTGCTCAGTTTCGGTAAAATGAACGAGGTCTGCGCAGATCATATCCACGTAGTCGTCATCGTTACCGTATTTAGGTGCTGCGAGGCAGTCAGCCTTGATCTGGTCGTATCCCTTGAACTCGGCAACGAGAGCTTCGTTAATCTGTGCAAGAGAGTACTTCTTATCATCGAAAACCAGCTTTTTAATGGCTGCCATAGAGTCGGCATAGGTTGCGAGACCGGACCAGACAACGCCGGGACCGAAGTTGTACATGGCGCCGCCGGAGGCTACGTCCTTGCCGGACTCCATGGTGCCTTCGTACATGAGGGACATGAGGGGTTTAGGAGCATGATCCCTATGAACGCGCTGGGAAATTACAGTTGCAACGCTGGTCCACTTAGTCACGTACTTGATCATTTCCTTAACAGCACCTTCGAATTTTTCGTAGGTGTCGTAAGACTCAAGAGGACCGAAATCCGGGCAAACCTGCTTGCCGTACCAGAGCGGTACACCGTGGTTCATGACCAGCTCGATGCAGATGGGCCACTGAGTGTATGCTGTGGAAGTCCACTGGTAGAGACGGCCGGACTTCTGAGGCTCAACACAACCCATGAGGCAGTAATCGCGGGCATCTTCAATGGATACGCCTTTTGCGAGCATCATCTTGATGTGAGCATCGTCGAAGTGAACAGCGGGGAATCCCATACCAGCACGAATAACTTCAACAATCTTCTTCAGGTACTTCTGGGGAGACTTGTTGTGTACGCGGGTAGCCAGTGTGGGCTGGTAGATTTTAACGTGACGTACTGCGTCCATGAGCAAGTAGGTCAGATCGTTGGTTGCGTCGAAACCTTCACGGGTAACACCGCCAACGCACATGTTAACGAAGGGCTGGTAACCGGCGAAGAACTTGGAGGCATCTTCACTGGTGAGCCACATCATTTCAGACATTTTAACGAGCATACAACCGGCGAGGTCAAAAGCTTCGTATTCTGTCATGCGGCCGGCTTCGAGGTCAGCCTTGAAGAAGGGGTACATGTACTGGTCAACACGGCCGATGGACATACCGGTCTGGTTTTCTTCAACAACCAGCAGAGACTCAACAGTCCATACTGCCTGAATAGCTTCCCAGAAAGTTTCGGGCTTGTGAGCAGGTACGCGAGCGTTAACTTCGGAGATTTTGAGCAGTTCAGCCTTACGCTTGGGATCGGTTTCCTGAGCGGCTTTCTGAGCTGCGTACTCGGACATACGCTTAGCGTAGATCATGACACCTTCTGCAGTGTCGATGACGGACTTGTAAAAGTAAATTTTATCGAGATCTTCGGGGTTCTCGTAATCGAGTTCTTCGAGGTGTGCTTCAGCTTCGGCTTTGATGTCGAGCATACCTTTTTTCATCAGGATAACATCGTAACCGGGGTTGGAGTCACCACCACCGTTAACAGCGTGGTAGGAGCAGTCGGAAACGTAGGACTCAGCGGAGAGTTCCCAGAGACCTGCTTCGCGGTACTGGCCTTCGCAGTACTCGTCGAGGGACTTGCTTTCCCAGAAGGGGAAAAGCTCTTCCTTCATGTATTTCTTGTCTTCTTCAGAAATAAAGAAGGGGTCCTGCGGACGGTAAGCAATGGTATCCAGCTCGTCTCTCATCCAGCGCCATGCGATTTCAGGAGAGAAGGAACCGCGACGGGGAGCACCGGTGGGGTTACCTACGATGAGTTCGTGGTCCTGAATTATCAGAGGAGCCTGTTCGCAGCTTGCGCGAAAGCTTTTACCGCGAAGGATTGCCGGAGGAATACCGGGGTTTGCCTTAGCGATTTCGGTCATTACACGAGCGGACTCAACACTGACAGAAGGAACATGCTTGAGGAAGTTTTCTTTCAGTTTAAGGTGACGCTCGGTGGGACCATCGGGAATACCCTTGGTCTCAGTGCAGGTTGCTGCAGCAGCTGCAGGAGCAGGCTGTTCTGCCCCCTCTTTGAAAACCTCTGCGGAAACGCCTTCGAAAATTTTCTTCAGCGAGGCACGTTCTGCGTCGGTAAGGTTTTTGGTAGCTTCAGCAAGCTTGTTGGAAAAACTTTGAAGATCCACTGTATTTCCTCCGTTTAAGGGATTTGATTCTTTAGCGATCCGCAGGATCATCTATGGCTTCAATGGCCTGTTGCAGGATCTGTTGGATGGCCTGCACGACATTGGAATCGTTTACATTTATTTTATTTAGACCGATGCTCTGGCCGGACTGTCCCAGCACATCACCCGCGCTCTTAACCCCACGGCCGACCTTTCTAACGTAGATCAGGTTTTTGGGAGAGACGTTATCGGAAGTGATGCCGAAACCGGCAGAAGAACTGCCCAGAGTCATTGAGGGAAACAGATTAGTGGTTGCGCCCATGCCGCCGAAAGCAGCCGGAGTGTTGACCAGAAGACGGCCGACAGGCTTCTTAAGTGCGAACTGGAGAATCACGTCCTCATCTGCGGAGTGAATAACCAGAGTGTGGGCGTTCCTTTCATGAAGAAGAAGTTCGATGCACTTTTCACAGGCATGCATCCAGTCGTCTTCCACGTAGAGGGCCAGTACCGGAGAAAGAAATTCTCTATAGTAGGGGTCGGTGTCGGATACGTATTTGCGTTCCGCCACCAGAACGGTGGTATTTTCGGGGATGCTGAAACCGGCTCTAAGGGCCAGCACCTGCGCTGATTGTCCGGCCATCCCCTTTCTGCGCTGCCCGTCGGGCGCAATGAACAGTTCAGCCAGGGAATCGGCCTCACTTTCAGACATGAAGTATGCCCCGCAGGAAATCAGGGAACGACGCACATCATTGGCAACGCAGGAATCGACAACGATGGATTGCTCCGCTGAAGGAGCAATCCCGTTATCAAAAGTCTTGCTTGCAATGATGTCTTGAACAGCCTGCCCAATGTCGGCAGTTCGTTCGATGAAAGCCGGACCGTTGCCGGTTCCCCCGTAAATGACCGGTTTACCTGTTTGCTGAGCATACTCAATCATCCCGGGGACTCCGGTAACCATGACCAGTGAAACGTTCCTGTGGTTCATAAGCTCACAGGTTCCGCTCTTGGTGACTGTTTCCAGATAGGAAATACAGCCCTCGGGAAGCCCACAGGCTTCTCCGGCTTCGATCATAATATCCAGAACCCGGCCGATGCTTTTTACAGCAGCGGGATGGGGGGAAAAAATAACACCGTTTCCGGATTTTAACGCAATCAGAGTATTGTAGACCGTAGTAGAAACCGGTCCTGTCACCGGACAAAGGGCGGCGATAACCCCAACGGGAACGCCAATGTCGGTAATCTGTTTCTGCGGGTCTTCATTAATGACCCCCACACAACGCATACCGCGCAGCTCCTTGCGAACCTGATTACAGACAAAACGGTTCTTAACCAGTTTGTCCTGCCATCTGCCGCCGTCAGTCTCTTCGTGAGACATGAGCGCCAGCTCTTCGGCATGCTCCTCAACCGCATCCGCAATGTGCTCGACTATTTCATCAAGCTTTTCCTGCGGAAAGGTTGCCAGCTTTTTCTGGGCTTCGAACCCGTTTTCGGCCAGAATTCTGGCCTGCTGGATGGAGAGTAAATCGTTGTCAACAATCATCGCTTACCCCTTTACCTGTGACTGAAACGTTATTTAACTACCCGGCATTTGCCTGCGTCTTGTGTCCGTTTTTTTAAATTCAGGAACTGAATCTAAAAGCGGCTGCCACTAGGGAAGCAGGTTGTCGATTGCGTAAATCTTAGTGATCTGCTCCAGGTCGTGGTGAGGAGTTGGGATAACCAGGGATGCGTATACTTTCGCGTCCATCTGTTCCACAGCCTTCACTCCGGCTTCAACAGCGGCCTGACAGGCTGCCACATCACCTTGAACCAGAACAGAAATGTATCCGGAAGCAACGTTTTCATAGCCGATGAGTTCTACATCAGCGGCTTTCATCATCGCGTCTGCTGCTTCAAGGATAAAAACAATACCGAATGTTTCAATCAGACCCATTGCCCGCGGACGGGGGCCGGATGCATCGGAGTCTGCGGTCTCCACACCGTGGACTGACACGATGTCGCCGACGCCACGAATGGGGCGGGGCATTACGTTCTGAGCGGTAAGTTCGCCAATTTCTGCTGCGGTTGCAGCACCTGCTTCAACAGAAGCCTTAACCGCCGCAACATCACCCTTGACCATTACGGCCACGAGGGTTGAACCGATGTTTTCATAACCGACGAGCTTAACATCTGCTGTTTTCAACATCTGGTCCGCGCCACCGATGGACGGAACCATTCCGAGAGTTTCGATAAGCCCGAGAGCCTCTTCGCCTTGATACCTCATGTAATCTCCATTGAGCTGGTATTTCAGTTCAAAACCATGACTTATGACTTTTGACGGATGCTTGTCTTAAGAATCCACCTTTTCCACATCCTTCACACAGCCTAGCCCCTGACCTAAGGGGGAAGGTCAATAAGCTTTTCACAATTTTAGCAACTTTTTTCATAAACAGCTGAAGACATTGATGTTTTGGATATGACAATTCCGTCACGACAAAAAGTGCATGATTCTCAGAATCAACAGGCTTATAGAGGCAATACTCTCCCCTGAGTTTAGTTCTCAATCAATGGTTTCTGGCTTGAACCAGAATTCAGTTTCATATGTCAGTATCGTCAAAAGCGCCAAATTTGTCGGTTTAGATGTGTTCTCACCAAACTGAACAGCAAAACCAATATGTCACTTAAATGTAACGCTGAGCGCTTGCTTTTTATCATTTGCATAGTAGACTGGGAGGTAATTTGGATAATTTTTTTCTATTTTCAATTGACTTAGCATAAACCACCGTATTTAGGGACTATTTTATAATTTTACCTACAGCCCCATCTCCGATATCAGGCTATTTCATCAGATAATCAAAAAAACCGCGTTGACCTTCCCCTTAAGGGAAAGGATATAAATTTAAGAACTAGGACCTTCCCGTTAGGGTAAGGATGTTCTCTCCCTGCGATGTGGCAGTAAGTTCATATGCATTCAATTAGGAAGCAGGGATCAGGGTGTGAATTTTTGATTAACTTTTAATGAATAAGGAGACGACCATGGGGGAAGCAACTGTTGCAACCAACCCGGCAGCCGTCGCTGCAAAGCACAAGCTGGCTAGCAGCTTTAAAAGAAAGGGAATCGTAATCGCCCTTCTTTCCGGACTGCTGTATGGTTTTTACACTGCCTTTATGACTCTCGGAATGTCTAAAGGGATTTGGATTGACTGGTACGGTGAAAACTCCGGCCTTTCCGCTTTTACAGTTATGTATCTCTTGAGCGCAATCGGCGCGGCAACCACCGACACATGCAGCGCTCTCTGGGCTGTAGGTATTGCTGGCTTCCGCGGGCGTTTCGCAGACTTTGTTCGCTGCATCAAAACCAAACCCGGCATGGTAATGGTCGCCGCTGCAATTATCGGCGGACCTCTTGCAAGTACCGCTTACGTAGTAGGTCTTCAGCTTGCCGGCTCCCTGGTAGTTCCCATTGCAGCCCTCTGCCCTGCAGTCGGTGCAATCCTCGGCCGTTTCCTCTTCAAACAGAAACTTAACGCCCGTATGCTGTTCGGTATCGCCATCTGCTTCGGCGCAAGCTTCATGATCGGCTCCACCAGCCTCGACGGCTCAGGCGGCCCCAACATGATGCTCGGACTCTTCTTCGGTTTCCTCGCGGCTGTATGCTGGGGTATCGAAGGTTGTGTCTGCGGTTACGGCACTTCCATGATCGACCCTGAAATCGGCATCACCATCCGTCAGGTTACCGCCGGCTTCTCCAACCTTTTCATCCTCGTACCCCTGTTCGGCTTCATCGCTCACGTTGATGCTTTCGGCATGGTTGTACAGTCTTTCACCGACAGCGAAGCAATGATCTGGTTCGTTCTCGCAGGTCTTTCCGCATACCTGACCTTCATGTACTGGTATAAAGGAAACGCAATGTGCGGCGCAGCTCTGGGTATGTCCTGCAACGGAACCTTCTCCTTCTGGGGTCCCTTCTGCTGCTGGATCATCCTTGGTGTTGCCATGGGTATGGAAGGCTGGGATATGCCTCCCATCGCATGGGCAGCAGCTGTAATCATGGTCATCGGTATCTTCATCATCTCCATGAACCCCATGGACCTGTTCAAGAATAACGAGGAGAATGCATAATGATCCCACTTAACTACGCTATCCTGAAGCACTTCACTAAAGTTGAAGAAGCCTGCGCAGACTGCGTCATGGAAGCCCTTAAAAATGAATACGGTTCCTTCAAGGCTTTTAAGAAGCCTTCAATCATCAACGCCCTGATGACTGCCGAAGCAAACGGACTCCTCGAAGAGTCCCGCTTCGACCTCGACTCCAATCAGGAGTTGCGCGTATACTACCGCGCCCACGAGGAAGGAGCCGAAACAATCAATAAATACATTAAAGGTTAATCTATACCTCACCGAAGCAAGGGGAGTGTCTCACAAAGGCACTCCCCGCTTTCATATGGAATACAACGTGCATGACCGCAGGTAAAAATTCAGTTGAATTAATCTCCCAAATACCGGACCATAAAGACTGGAGGAGAGGACCAGTGAAGTACAAGGAACGTTATTTCATCGGGGACATGAGCAAGATTTGCAACATATCCAAGAAAGCACTACGTTACTACGATCAGATCAATCTCATCCCCTCGCAGCGGCACGACTATAACAACTACAGGTATTATACCCGGGAGTCCCTGCTATCTGTCCCGGTAATCAAATACTACAAACAGATGGGTTTCACCCTCGAAGAAATGAAAGAATTCATCGAGGGTAGTGCGCAACATGTTTTTAAGTCCATACAGCACTCGTTCCGGGCCAAGATCAGGGAACTTGAAGAGGAACAGGAAAAAATCCGGCGCAGACACGTATCCGTCAAAGACTGGTACGAACTGGTTCGCGAAGCGGAAATGGCAATTGATAACAACATCAATCAGGTTTCGGTCAAATACATCGAGAGCAGTGACCTGCTCTTTCAGGACCAGCTGTTTGAAAACGACCTGCAATGGTCAATCATCAACCTTGAATTCACCCAGCATGTGGAAGATGTGAACAACGAAATCACCGGACCTGTGATTATCAATTTTTCATCCCGCAAAGACCGCATCGAAGGTGAAAACCAGAACATCAGGATGCTGCAGAAAACGGTCATCCCCTGCAGCGAAGAGAACACTTATGAATTCGGCGGGGACATGATGCTCTCCTGCTACCATCTCGGCGCCCACGAAGACATCCATAAGACTTATATGAAGATGGAACGCTGGGCAGCCAACAGCGGTTACCTGCTTGGGGAAGAATCATTTGAGCGCTACGTGACTGACTACTGGACCACCAGCAACAGCGAGAAATTCGTGACTGAAATCCTGATCAAATGCTCGCGCCACGGAGATCAGGATATTTAACTGCAAACCAACCACGCATACAACTATGGCCTGTTTCCTTTTGGAAGCGGGCCTTTTTTAATGTACTTCACTTTTGACTGAATAGATTTTAAACTTAAGCAAACACCCACTCATGGCAATTCAGCAGCAATACGTTCCCATATAACAAGGAAAGACATGCAGTCCGTAGCAGAAGTAAAATACACCGACTATCGTTGTTCTGTTAAAGAAGCATTGGATAAAATCGGAGCAGCCGGGCTGATCGCAGCCGAAGACAAGATTCTGCTCAAACCCAATCTGGTCAACAGCTCCCCGCCCCCGGTAACTACTAACCCGGAGTTCTTTCGTGCGGTAATAGAATATGTACAGGCGGCCAACCCGCAAGCACAGATCATTATCGGCGAAGGGTGCGGGGACAAGGGATATGAAACAGGTGAAATTTTCAAGATCCTCGGTTACGAACGCATGGCTCAAGAATGCGGGGTTGAACTGCTTGATTTGAACCACGCCCCGCTCTGCAAAAAAGAGATTGAAGGAGCCAAGGTCTTTCCAAAAATATACCTGCCGGAAATAGCTTTCACCCATAAGACAATCTCCCTGCCCAACCTGAAAGCGCACTCGCTGGCCGGGATTACCGGAGCCATGAAAAACATGATGGGCTATGCGCCCCCGGCCCACTACGACACCGGAAGCTGGAAGAAATCATTTTTCCACCGGCAGATGCAGCAATCAGTGAAAGAACTGAACATGGTAATCCCCCCTTGGCTTTCAGTAATGGACGCCAGTGTCGGACTTGCCGACTACCATCTGGGCGGCGCACTCTGCGATCCGGCCCCGGAACTGATACTTGCCAGCTTCGATCCCTTTGCACTTGACCGCAGGGCGGCGGAACTCCTCGGCCTGAACTGGCGCGATATCGGTCATCTGCGCGATTAAGTCGTTGCAGATTTCCAAAGAAGCCACGAAACCGGGCAAGGCCCGGAAAAGAGATTCAAACCTGATTTTTCTACTCTTCAGTCCTCTTTTAATAGATGAAATAAGGTGGTATGCACTGTGCATACCACCTTATTTTTTTGAATAAAAGGATTGTCATGAGTAAAAGCAAATGGGGAACTGAAGAAAAAAGCAAGTGGCTGAAGCAAGCCGTTTTTGAAAAAGACTATAAAAAAGACGTGCTGGACAGGATCTTCGCCCTGCCGGAGACACTGCGCATGGAGAAATACGGCCAGCTCTCATACGACCCTGAACGCTACCCGATTTACGGAATTTTATCCGCAGACTGGTCTGCAGAGCTACCCACCGCACTTATTACTGCCGGGGTACATGGTTATGAAACCGGGGGCATTTATTCAGCACTGGAATTTCTGGAAAGCATGGCTCAGGATTATGCCGGGAAATTCAATCTGGCGGTTGTACCCTGCGTAAGCCCTTGGGGTTATGAAACCAACAACCGCTGGAATCCTTACACCGTGGACCCGAACCGCTCCTTCGCCAACGGGGAAGCCGAAGAATCCACTCTGCTCAAGAAATTCGTAACCAACATACCGGGCGATATTCTGATCCACATCGACCTGCATGAAACAACTGACCGCGACAAAACCGTATTCCGGCCCGCACTGGCAGCAAGAGACGGTGTGGAATGCGATAACGATACTATCCCGCAGGGCTTCTACCTTGTGGCAGACGAAGAAAGACCGGAACTTGATTTCCAGAAAGCAATAATTAAAGCTGTTGAAGCGGTAACACCAATCGCTCCTGAAGATGAAGAAGGGAAGATTCTCGGCAAACCTGCCAAGGACCACGGGGTGATATATTACCCCATGCAAGAACTTGGATTAAGCGGCATGTTGACCAATGCCCCCTACCACACCACCACCGAAATCTACCCCGACGGCGATTGGATGACCCGGCAGGCCTGCATTGACGGACAGCTCGCGGTCATTAAAAGCGGTTTGGATTACGTGATCTAAATTTTCATAGAGGAGTAAATCATGGCAGATAATTCAAGCAGCAGCTTGCTCCGGGTACAGGAGTATCTTTCAAGATCCGGCAACGATTTTGAAGTCAGGGAATTCTCCAGCTCCACCAGAACAGCCGCCGATGCTGCGGATAGCATTGGCTGCGAAGTGGGGCAGATAGCAAAATCACTTATTTTTCAAGACAAAAAGACCGACGAATTAGTGCTGATCATAGCTTCCGGCAGCAACCGCGTGGATACCAAAAAAATCAGCAAGTCCGTCGGCTTCAAGCTCAAACAGGCAAAGGCTGATCTGGTTAAAGAAAAAACCGGGTTTGCCATCGGCGGCATTCCACCGATAGCTCACACAGAACAATTGCAGACCATACTTGATGAAGACCTGCAGCAGTACGTTGAAATCTGGGCCGCAGCGGGAACTCCCCATTCAGTGTTCCAACTGACCCCGACTTCGCTGGAAGAGCTTACCAAGGGTAATTGGCTCAATCTGAAACAGGAATAAGAAATCCCCGGAAATAAATATTTCCGGGGATTCTTCTATTACGAGACCAATTCAACTATGTTTCAGCCTCAAGTTCAGCTTCAGCTTTGGCGTCCCTAACTATTTCTTTGAATTCTTCGGTGCTTTTCTGGTAGGAATCCACTACCCAGTCCTTGGCTTTCACTCCGGTCCGGACAGCTGATTTGGTTACAGATCTCACAGTTTCAGACTTATAAGCAGCATAGCAAACCAGTCCACCGACAACAGAACCTGCCGCAACAAGCGCAATTCTTCCAAGACTCATATAATATACTCCTCCTGCACGCCGGGCACATGGCGCAGCGGTTTAAAATTCCGACTCCGGTCAATTTTTATCAATTTGATATGAGTATATTTATACTTTGAAAATTTATCTGTAAAACCGAGACGTTGACTACCAATTTCAAAAATATGCCAGAACGCTATTCTTCTTCAAGGTTCTGGCATTCAGGACACAAACCGAACAGAATCATACGATGGCGGGTCAGGATATAACCATTTTTCCGGGCCAACTCTTCCTGCTTGCGTTCAATGGTTTCATCAAGGACTTCCACTTTTCTATCGCAACGGGTGCAAATAAGATGGTCGTGGTGTGCATGGCCGAAAGAATGCTCATAAAGAGCAACACCGCAACCAAAATCAAGGCTGTCGGCCAGACCGCTATCAACAAGTAGTTTCAGCGTCCTGTATACTGTTGCCAAGCCTACTTCCGGAACATTCTGCTGCACCAGATTCAAAAGATCCTCAGCTGAAAAATGTCCTTCGGTATCAAGGAAAGTCTCGACTATCACCTTACGCTGGGGAGTCATGCTCAACCCGTTTCGTGCTAGGTAATCTACAAATATTTTTCTTGCTTCTTCTGACATGGTGAAAATGAAATCCATTTTCACACACATGTCAAGCCCTTTCAAAATTTAATATTCAGGAAGTTTCCAAACTGCCAAAACATCTTGCCTGCTCAAAACACAAAACCCCGCAATACACCAGCATTGCGGGGTTCTGTGTTTAAAATACTTTGCGGGCTATTGCGCTGCCCGGCTCTTAAGGCTTGCAAAGGCCAGAATGACACCGAGCACACCGCCGAGGAAAGCTGCAAAGATAATGCGCATATCAGGCGGAAGCATGAAAGTCACAGTCTGGGCCGGAATCCAGAAAACAGGCACTGTCTTCTTAAGTACAAAACCCCACATGTTATCCCAGTTAATGGCCGCCAGACGGGCCGCGACATCCACCGGAGCAATCAAGGCCCGCACGCTCCCATTATGGACCTGAATATGATCGTCATAAATCTTATGCAGGATCATCAGTACCGGGGCAAAAACCGTGTTGAGCATTACGCTGGTGGTAAAGGAAATCAACAAGCGGGCAAAGAATCCATCTTCCGCGCTAACATTCCAGCCGAAAGAAGTCAGTACTGCCGGGGAGCCGACCGCAAAAACGGAAAAGCAGGCCTTGAGAAACAGCCCGATAAATCCCCACATGACCGCCCTCGCAATCAGTCCGAAGCCGGGACGCCAGTAACGGCCATCCACGATACGCAAAGCAACGCATTCCCCGAAGGTGGCGAGCACGGCAAATTTGATGAAGCTTAAAATATAGCCATGTTCTTTGGTGTATAGCTGAAAAGTATCAATAGGATGCGGCTGGCAGGCAATCCATACAAATAGCAGCGCAATTACGCTTAAAACAATATAATCCGAACGTTTCATGCAAACTCCCTTAAGCAGGCTGAAGAATAGTAGTCTTTTTGTGATTCTAACGAAATTCAATCGCCGATAATGCAAAATGAATTCCGTGCCTCAGCTGAATAAGTGAGTTTAGAAGAAAATTCCACTTAATTTACCAGCGGATTTCTTTTTTATCCAAGCCCCCAGCCGTACAAACCAGCACAAGGAGCTTATTGCTGTTCACAAATAAACTTTACTTTCTTGTAGCAGTTCCCATCCAGATGGCCGCAAGAGCAATCACCGCCCCGCTCAACTCAATAAACCCTGCAGGCTTACCGAAAATGAGCATATCCCAGACGTAAGAGAGAGCCGGCATAATCAGAATGGTCAACCCTGCCTGCGCGCTGCTGATTCCCGGCAGACCTTTGGAAATCATGAACCAGCCCAAAGCCTGCGAGACAATGCCGTATAGAACCAGCCAGAGAATATCATCTGATGTCGGAATAGCGATGGATGTGGATTCCCAAAGAAAGAAAATCCCCATGCTGGCAGCAGAAGCCAATGTGACCAGAGCCACAACACAAACCGCCGGGATATCGGGTGACAGCATTTGAATATAGCGGATAGCGAGAGTGTACATTGCCAGCCAGAACGCCGCACTGAGACCCAGCCCGGCCCCGCCCATGTCACTATTTAAAAGCGTGGCAGGCGTAATGCCTATGAGCAGGCAAAGGCCTATCAGGGCAAGCGGGATAGCCAGCGCAAAACGCATGGAAAGCCTTTCGTTAAAGAACAGCCATCCGGCAAGTGCCAAAATGAAGACCTGAAAATTGATCAGGATTGTTGCAACACCCGGACCTAGAATATTTATCGACCTGTGCCAGCACATCAGATCCAGTGTAAGGCAGACACCGCCGCTAATAATCAGCATAAAATGCCGTTGCAGAACTTTCAAAAGCGATGCCCTATCGAATTTCGCCGCGATAGCCAGCAGACAGAAACCGCCTATGAAGACCCGGTAAAATGCCGAAACATCGGCATGAGTAGTCGAAAGTTTAGCGAAAACAGCAGAAAAGCTGATGCAAACCGCACCAAGAACAACAAACAACAATGGTGATATACTCAAAAAATGATTCCACTTTGCAACACCGGTTGCTGATTTGCATCCACTCACAACAGCAACTTCCCTGCTATCACCCATAAAACAACACCTTGTATGTAAAACGTAAAATCGACACAAATGAACAGCTTGAGCCAAGCAAGTTACATTCCATGCACAAGCATGCTCAAAACTGCAAAATAAAGCTGTACAAGGCTGATTTTCGGGAAAAATCAAATGGGTAGAGATGCAACAATGCAACATCACAAAAGGTACAGAACCTTACAAAAGGTACAGAACCTTACAAAAGGTCACTCAGCACATACCAAAGCCCTTCCTCTGCCAGCGGAAAAGGAGAATTTTCCAATCGGGAGCAATGGTAACCAAGCACCTTTCCGTTGATCTTGCTTTGCAGAGCCTCCACCTGTTTCCAGTGGGAATGAACACTGTCAGGGTTATCAAATTCTATTTCGTGAAAAACAAGATCACAATCAGCGAACCACTCGGCTTCGAGTTCAGGACGGTTGAGGATTTTATTGATCTCTTCATCATACTTGGTGTCACCGGAGTAGCCGAAACTTTTCCCGCCAGCACAGATCTTCAGCCCGATGGAACCGTAAGGCAGGATATGGTGGTTCCAGCGGCTTTCAATACTGACAGGCCCAAGAGTCAAAGGGGTTCCCGGCTGCAATGAAAAGCGCTGCACATGGTCTTCCAGATCAGGAAAAAGCGGTGAGTACAAATCTTCCATCACCCGGAAAACATTGTCGGCAAGGATAAGGTTCAATTTGCGGCCGTGTTTACGCGCCCGCTCAATGCAGGCAGTAAAGCCCTGTACATGGTCTTCATGGTTGTGGGTAAACAGATAATGAGTGACATCGTCCCAGTGGATTCCATGTCGCGCCAGAGTCTGCGCCGGATAACCGCAGGGGTCGATCCAGATCACATATTCCCCGAAACGGACAATGGAATTCGCAACAGTTCCGATCACCCCGTTACCGCAACCGACGGGAACAACTTCAAGATGTTCACGCTCTTTGCCGTCACGGGCAACGGTCTCCAGCACGGCTTCCACTTCTTTGTCAGGATTGCCCGCCGGAGGGAAATCACTGCGCCGGTATACAACCTTCCCATCTTCGGTGATGACCACGTCATCGTCAGCGCAACATATTTCCAGCGTGCCGAATTTGCAACAGGGGTCGGCAACATTGGAATGAAACCATTTTCCAAGCCAGTCCTTGCGCACCACAGAAAAGTTCTGCTCATCAAAGAAGTAAGGGAAGATGCGCTCAAGATTATGCTCCAGCTGCCCGACATTCTGCTTAAGCCCGACATATTCCTTTAAAATACCGCCCCTGATCTGGGCCTGCCAGAGAACAAACTCTTCACCGGTGCGGCTATCCCCGGACATGGAAACTTCCCACGGTAGAACCACCACGATCTCCTCCCGGAAACCGTGTTCGTTCAGAAACTTGACCACATCCGGCATGCTGCCAACGCGCACAGTCCCTTTACCTGTACTCACAAGATCAACACTCATGGAGCAATATTCAATGCGCCGGACACCTCCGGTCAATTCTCTTAAGCTGCTTCTGGTCATCAATAATTCCATCCGAATGTATATGTTTACATTGCTGTAACCCTAGCGAAAGAAAAACGTCACATCAAGCCGTGCAAAGCCGAAACATATAGAATATAAAAATTAAATAATTACAAGACATTAAAATGTTTATCCATAAAGTTGTTGACACTGAAAAACGCCAACTGATACCAGAATGTAAACGTTTACATCAGAGGTTGCAGTGAGCACAATTCTTGACGTTGCCAGACTGGCACAAGTTTCCACCGCCACGGTGTCGAGGGTAATCAATTCCCCTGAGACAGTGCGTGAATCCACCCGGAAGAAAGTCCTCCGGGCGATGAAGATGTGCAACTATAAGTATAACGCCTTGGCCCGTGGGTTTGTCACCAAAAAATCAAACACCATCGGCCTGATCATTCCCAATATCAACAACCCCGTTTTTGCCGAATCCACCCTCGGAGTTCAGGAATACGCCAACAGCAAGAACATCAAGGTCATTCTCGGTAATACTTCATACGATGCCGAGCAGGAACAAAGTGTTATCAAGGCCCTGCGCGAAAGTCAGGTCGACGGGCTGATTATCACTTCCACCGATCCCAAAGGAAAACTGATCAAATCACTCACCGAAGAAAACGTTCCCATCGTGCTGCTTTTCAGCACAATCAAACCCGGCCCTATTTCCGCCGTCGGAGTCGATAACTACCGGGGCGGTTATGAAGCAACCGAACATCTCATCTCGCTGGGACACCGCAGAATCGGTATGGTTTCCGGAAACTTCGCCATCAGCGATAGGGCCCACCACCGCTGGCACGGATACAGGCAATGCCTCAAGGACAACAACATTCCCTACGACAGTCAATTGCTGATCCAGACCGAATACTCCCTTGAGGGAGGCCGGGATTCCATTGGGAAACTGCTGCAACTGGACGCACCGCCCAGCGCAGTTTTCTGTTCCAATGACTACCTAGCTTTGGGAGCAATCAAAGGTGCGATGCAGGCGGGACTAACCCTGCCCGAAGACCTTTCCATTGTGGGTTTTGATGATATGCCCACCGCCTCATACATGATCCCGGCACTGACCACTATCAACCAGCCTGCCTATGAAATGGGTAGAACAGCCTGTGAAATTTTGCTGCAGATCATGGAGGACCCTACATTGGTCATGCAGCACATGATGGAGACCAAACTGGTTGTCCGGGAATCCACTGCAGCCATAGCAAACGATGCCGCTGCCGGGGACAATATGGACAAGCAGTAGCTAAAGAATTGCAGCAACAGTTGCCGTAATTCTTAATAAGTGAGGAACCTTTAGGAGGAAGATTGAAATGAGCTTCAAGAAAACCCTTTCCGTGCTTTGTGCAGGAGCTATCCTGCTTCTGTCCATGTCCGCCGTATGTATAGCCGGCGACGACTACAAACTGACCCTGAAACTGAGCCACGTATTCAGTCCGGCTGAACAGCTTTCCAAATCCATGGATGCTGTTGCAGATTCCATCTACAAGAAAACCGACGGCGCAATCAACATCCAGACTTTTCCGCAGGCACAGCTTCCCGCGTATAAGGAAGGTGTTGAGCAGGTTGTTCGCGGCGCACGCTTTATCTCTGTTGAAGACCCCTCTTTCATCGGCGACTACGTTCCCGATTTCAAGGCACTCTACGCTCCCATGCTTTACCGCAGCTTTGACGAATACGTTAAGCTGACCCAGTCCGACCTCGTTAAAAAAATGCAGGCCGAAGCTGAAAAGCAGGGAATCAAAATTCTTGCTCTCGATTTCATCTATGGTTTCCGTAACCTGATCACCCAGAAAGTCATCAAGACTCCTGCTGATCTCAAAGGTATGAAAATCCGTACCCCCGGTTCCAAATCCTACATCGACACCCTCAACGCCATGGGCGCTGTTGCAACTCCCCTGCCCTGGGGTGAAACCCTTTCCGCAGTCCAGCAGGGCGTAGTTGACGGCCTCGAAGGTTCCGAATTCACCAACATCGGTACCAAAGTATACGAAGGCCCCACCAAGAACGTAGCGAATACCCGCCACATCCTCGGTACCTGTGGTGTATACATCTCCACCAAGGTCTGGAACGACATTCCTGCAAAGTACCAGAAGATCATTCAGGATGAATTCACCAATGGTGCAGACCACATGGTCAACCTGCTCAAGTCCCAGCACGGCGGCGTGGTTGAAGAACTCGAATCCTACGGCGTAAAATTCAACGAAGTTGACGGTGACGCTTTCCGCGCAGCCCTGAAGCCCCTTTATAAGGAGCAGAAAGGCATGACCCCCGGCGTTTTCCAGTCCATCTTCAAAGAACTCGACGCAATGAGAAAATAAAAACCTTACGGCGCATGGAAGTACTGCTTCCATGCGCCGTTTTGGGTGGTAACAATGTCTGAAGCATCAAAATTTCTATTCAAAAATTTCGACCTTTTCGTCAGCGGTTTTTTTCTCTGCATCACCGTTGCAGTGGTCATCGTCAATGTCGGGCTGCGCTATCTTTTTCAGGGCGGTCTTTTCTGGGCTGAGGAAGTCTCCACCACGGCTTTCATCTGGTCTGTATTCGTTGGATCAGCAGCAGCCTACCGCTACAAAATGCATATCGGCATCGACATGATCAGCCAGATCGGCCCCAAGCTATGGCGTAATTTCATTGCGGTAGTAATCGACCTGCTGATGTTCATCATCAACGGTTACATCGTCTACCTCAGTGTGCTCTACATTCAGGCCAACAAGCTGAAGCGGACCCCGGTTCTGGATATTCCGGCCATCTATGTAAACCTCGCCCTCACTGTGGGCTTTTCACTCATGGCCATCTACGCCCTTGGATTCCTGTACGGAGACCTGCGGAAACTTGTCGGCTCTAAGGCAGAAGGAGAATAAAAGATGCTTACCTTTCCGGTTACCATCGTAATGGCGCTGTATTTTACCAGCATTCCCATCGCCTTCGCCCTGCTCGCCGCCGGGCTGGCATATTTCACTTTCGGCGATGTGGGCACACCGCCGGATCTGATCCTGCAGAAGTTCATCACTTCCACCGCTTCCTTTCCACTTCTGGCCATTCCTTTTTTCATCATGGCCGGGGAAATCATGAACTTCTCAGGAATCAGCTCAAGTCTCATGAAAATGGCTGATGTCCTGACCGGACACCTGCGCGGCGGTCTGGCACAGGTCAACGTGCTGCTTTCCACCCTCATGGGTGGAATCTCCGGTTCCGCCAACGCGGACGCCGCCATGCAGTCCAAGATCCTTGTACCACAAATGACCAAGCGCGGTTACAGTGCGTCTTTCGCTACTGCCATCACCGCAGCATCATCTGCCATTGCCCCGGTCATTCCTCCGGGCATCAACCTGATCATCTACGCCCTCATCGCACAGGTCTCCGTAGCCAAGATGTTCATCGGCGGTTACACACCGGGTATCCTCATGTGCTTCGGCCTGATGCTGACCGTGCATTTCATCGCTAAAAAAAGGAACTACAAACCTTCCCGCGAAAAAATGGCTTCCGGCAAGGAAATCCTCAAGCAGGCCCGTGAATCAATATGGGGACTGCTGCTGCCGCTGGGAATCATTGCCGGTATCCGCTTCGGTGTATTCACCCCCACTGAAGCCGGAGCCATGGCCGTTCTTTTCTGCATTATCATCGGTGTGTTCTTCTACAAAAAACTGCGCTGGGAACATTTTCCCATTATCATGAAGAACACCATTCTGGGCACAAGCTCAGTCATGCTGATCATCATTGCGGCATCTGTTTTCGGGCAGTACATGAGCTGGGAACGCATTCCGCATCAGCTGACCGGTGCGATTCTGGCAATCTCCGATTCCCCGTGGATCATTCTGATAGTCATCAACTTCCTGCTGCTTTTCTTAGGAATGTTCCTTGAGGGCGGCGCGCTGCTGATTATCGTAGCACCGCTGCTGGTGCCGCTGATGAAGACAATGGGCATCGACCTCATCCACTTCGGGCTGATTATGATCGTAAACATCATGATCGGCGGCATCACCCCTCCGTTCGGGTCAATGATGTTCACCACCTGTGCCATCACCGGATCGACAGTCGGGCAGTTCTGCAAAGAAATCTGGCCCTTCATCCTCGCCCTGCTCGTGGTGCTGGTCATCGTCACCTACATGCCCGCAGTAGTAATGTTCCTGCCTAATTTATTGTAATTTGGAGTAAATATATGATTCTCATTGGGCATCGGGGCTGCAAATATCCCGGCTTTAACCAGAATACTATCCGGTCATTTGAGAAGGTAACTTCCGAGGGTGTCCCGGCTATTGAATTTGACGTTCAGCTCAGTGCTGATGGCGAACTGGTGGTTGTGCACAACCTTGATCTGGAAGAGGTTTCTACCGGCAAAGGAGAAGTTTCAAGCACTGATTCAGCTGCGCTGAAAGAGCTTTTCGCCGGGGACCCGAATCAGGGAAAAGACCGTATTCCTTTTCTTGCGGATGTATTTGACTTCTTTGCATCCTGTGCTGAGGACAAACGTCCGTCGATTCACATGGAATTGAAGGGCAACAACACGGGTAGAAAGGCCGGGGTACTTTTTAATGAGTACGTTGCAGCCGGAAGACTCGCCACTGCAGACATGCTGGCCAGTTCGTTCAACTGGGCGGAACTGGAAGCACTGCGGGAAATCTGTCCTGAAGCAAAGATAGCCCTGCTGGACGGGGCAATCAGACGTGACCTGCTGCTCAAAAAAACAGGACCTGAAGCGGAAAAATATTTTGCGGAGTTTTTTGCTTACGGCAATGAAGATTACATGCTCCCGAAATTTCCGACCCTGCCGGAGAACATGGAACTGCTTGATAAAATCTGCATGGACGCCAAAATCCATTCCCAGCTTGCCGGAGAACTGGCCGATTGCCTGAACGGTAAATATTACACTGACGAGCTGCTGGATAGCGCAACTGCCATGAAAGCGACTTCGGTGAACCTCTGGTACCGGACCATCTCCCGCGAATTCATTGAGAAAGCCCATACGCGCGATCTGGCAGTATTTGTTTACACCGCCAACCAGCCAGAAGAATGGAAAGAACTTGATGATATGGGCGTGGATGGAATCTTCACCGATTTTTACGCCGACGCAGTTCGCGCGTTTTCATAAAAAACCAAATTAAAAGAACGGGTAGAGACCCTACCCGTTCTTTTTCAAATATTTACTCACCGCCTGCCGGGTGACCCCGATAAGCTGCGCAGCTGAGGATTGATTCCCTTTAGTACGCCGCAAGGCTTCATCAATGAGCCGGGCGCGCACCTCCTGCAATGTGGGCAGCCGGGTCCCAAAAGTTACACTTTCGCCGGGGTCCGCCAGCACATCCACATATTCAACATTTTCTCCCGGAACCACCAGCAGCTTCCTGAAGTGTTCGGTTTTCAATTCCTTGTAGCCGCAGATGCTGGCCGCATCATGGACCAGATGCTGTAACTCCCGCACATTTCCCGGAAAGGGATAGCTCTCCAGAAAAGCCGATATTTCATGTACATCCGCTTCAACCTCGTTGCCGGAATCAAGACGCACTTCATCAAGAAAATGCGAAATCAAAAGCGGCAGGTCTCCCCTGCGTTCCTTAAGCGGCGGGATGTTAAGCATATGCCCGCGCAACCTGAAAAATAGATCCTTGCGGAATTTACCCTGCTCCTGCATCCCGGTGATGGACTGATGGGTGGCGGTTATGATCCTTGCGCTGGACCGCTTGGACATATCTGATCCAAGAGGCATGAATTCGTGCTCCTGCAACAGTCGCAGCAGCTTGGTCTGTGAAGCCGGACTGAGATCTCCAATTTCATCCAGAAACAGGGTCCCGTTCTTGGCTTTCTCCACCAAGCCGATACGCGCTTCAGTGGCCCCGGTAAAAGCTCCCTTCTTGTGCCCGAAAAGAGTGTCGGAAAAAACATTATCATCCAGCCCGGCGATATTCACGGCAACAAAATCACCCTTGCGCCCGCTGGCATTGTGAACCGCACGGGCGATAAGCTCCTTGCCCACACCGGATTCCCCGGTAATAAGCACCGGACGGGAAGTTTCGGCGATGGCTTCAATATACTTAAAGATAGAGATCATATCCTTGTGCGCGGTCACAATCTCCGCGAACAATTCCGGACGGTCCGGGGAATCCTTGAAAAAACGCTTTTGCAAGGATTTGTTTTCCTGCCGGAGTTCGAAAATCTCAATGGCATGACGCACCCCGGCAATGAGTGTATTGCGGTCCTCGGTTTTGACAATAAAATCAAAAGCACCTTTACGGATACAGTTAACCACAGCCTTGATCTCATTCAGGCCGGAGATAACCAGCACCGGGAGTTCCGGGTACTCTTCCACAATCTGCGGGATCAAGTCCTCGCCCGAAACATGGGGCATCATAAGATCCACTGCCACGGCGCAGAACTTACGCTCTGCCAATGTTTCCATGACCCTGGTTCCGTCATTAAGCAGGACCACATTGTCAATCCCCTGTGAGCGCAGGGTGGCCCGGAAACTTTGCAGCCATGAATCCTCATCATCTACCAGCAACAATGGAAATCTTGGGGTCAAACCCGTGCTTTTATTCATTGTCATCCCCGTCGTTAATTACCGGAATTGAGAACCGGGCAACGGTCCCTCCTCCGGGGTTGGCTGAAAATTCCAATTTGCCGCCATGCTCCTGCACGATGGTAGACGACACCGACAAGCCCAGCCCGGTTCCGCCGCAGGTTCGCTTGGTGGTAAAGAACGGATCGGTGATCTTCTTCAAATGTTCTTCGGCTATGCCCACCCCTTGGTCGCGGACGATAATCTCAACCAGATTCTCCTCTTTCACGAATTTAGAAGACAGGTGGATTCCCTGATTGCGATCAGTGAGGGCCTCGCAGGAGTTAACCAGCAGGTTGATCAGCACTTGCGAGAGACGTTGCGAATTTCCGCGAACCTGCGGCAGCTCGGCGGTAAGGTCCAGCTCGAAGCTTGTGGTCTTCTGACTGATCAAATTCTCCAGCAGGCGCAATGAATTATTAATAACATCTACCAGATCAACCTCCCACATCAACTCTCCGGGCTGCAAGCGGGAATAATCCTTTAGGCTGTTCACGATTCCGCTGATCCGGCTGGAACCTTCCTGCATCCTCGCCAGCAGGTCGGGCATAAAATCACGCAGTTCATTGTACTCCAGCCCCCCGGCCAGAAAGTCCCCGTTTTCATGGTAGTAGTCTTCGAGAATAGGAGTAATGTCGCGCCAGATTTCCTCCAGCAACGGCAGGTTTAGAGTCATGAAGCTGTTGGGATTGTTGATCTCGTGGGCCATGCCGGAAACAAGCACACCCAGTGAAACCATTTTGTCGGCCTGAATGAGCTGTTGCTCTTTTTCCTTGGCCTGACGCTCGGATTCCACGCGCTCGGTAATATCGCGGATAGCGCAAACCCCGACCTTTTCACCTTGAAAAATAATTTCGCGCTGCTGAATTTCACAGATCAGCATGCGTCCGTCCCGGCAACGGAAATTGGCATCGAAACGGCTTTTACGCGTACGGGAAGTGTGCTGCTGCACTATTTCCCGGTAATCGGGGTCAGCCAGATCATCAATATTGAGTCCGGCCAATTCCTCCTGCGAGTAGCCGAACATGTTCAGCCCGGCGCGGTTGGCGGTCAGAATTTCACCCTGATGGTGGATGAAAATAGCTTCGAAGGTGGATTGCGAAAGCTGACGGAAACGTTCTTCACTTTCACGCAGGGCAATCTCCACCGCCCTGCGCCGGGCAATAGCCTGTGCCTGCAGGAAATTCTTGCGCGCCAGAATAGACATCTGGTTGGCGATAAGGCAAAGCGCGTTGCAGACGCTCAAAAACTGCTCGCGGGTCATGGCCGGAACTTCAGAGAGAGCCTCCATTAGCTGATTCTCGTCCGCGCCAATCTCACGGGCATAACGTTTGATGCGGTCATCATTCGTAGGAGGGCAGCGCACCTGCCCGATGATCCAGTTGGCGATATGGCGGTCCCCGACATAAAAACTGGTCCCGCCGTCCCAGAGACCTCCGCTCAAACAGGGACGCATGATTGGTTCCAGCGGGCTTTTGGTCCCAAAGGAGGCATCGGAGCGCATACAGTTTTTAAGACCCATGTCCGTCGCCCGGATCAGATCGCAAAAGCGGCAGAAGCGGCTGGGTTTGGTAATGGGACGACCGTCCAGATCAGTAATGACTGAAGCAACACGGGTAGCCTCGGAAAAGGCATCCTGAATGCGCTGAATGGCTTCCACATCAAAATAATCTTCAAAACGGTGCTGCCTGGTCTCATCCTGCGAATCAGGCACTAGGGGTTTCAACCGCTGGTTGGTACCGAAATTTTCACACCTGAAATGGGATTCCTCAAGCTCTGCAACCCGTCCACGCAGGGTATTCAGCTCCTCGATAAAATCCTCATGCACGCCGCTATCCATATCTTTATCTTCTGCCATTACAATTCCACCTTGTTCTACAAAGCACAGCACTTTCAATGCCAGTCCCGCACAAGCCTTTAAACAAGGTAAACATATCCGCCCGCACTGCGCAATCCATGCTTTCATGCCCCCGAACAGCGCCCGCATGACAACCACGGTAAACCTACTGTCAACCAAACTAACAATCGAATCATAAACACCCTGAATATCAATCACAACATCACGAAACAGCTTTACACGCCACCCCACCTGTCAACCAGAGATGACAGCCCGCATTTCCATTAATTATGCCCCGCCAGTAACCAAACACCGCTAACTGTCCGCAATACAAGCCAGAACCATGCATGGCATGTTTTTCTCTTTAGGGAGACCGTAACGTGATGGAAGGTGTACGGAGACAACTCAAATTTTTAACGAAGGAAAACCGATGCCGGTAACAACAGAGATTGCCCTGCGCATGATCGCAGCAGCACAAAACAAAGCGGAAGAAATCGGTGTGCCCATGGTCATTGCCGTGGTTGATCAGGGCGGAAATCTTTTAGCCCATGTGCGCATGGATGATGCCCTTCTGGTTAGCATCGACCTGTCCATAAACAAGGCTTACACCGCCGTAGCCGCCAAGATGAGCACCGAAACCCTATGCTCGGTGAGTCAACCCGGCGGAGAACTATACGGCATCCACAACGCAGACAATGGACGCATTGTCATTTTCGGCGGCGGACTGCCCATTGAAAAAAACGGAAAAGTCATCGGTGGAATCGGTGTCAGTGGTGGAAGTGTGGCCCAAGACACAGCCTGTGCGGAAGCAGGTCTTGCGGCTTTTAAATAAATTTTATCAATTATAAGGAATGGAAAAATGACTAAGAACAAACCCAGTGTTGAAATCCCCAAAACAGTAGGCGCATCCGGCAGAGTTACCAAAACCCTTGACCGTTTCCTGAATACAGCCCCGGCTGTCTGCGCGGAACGTGCGGTGCTGATCACCGAATCGTACAAGGAAACCGAAGGCCAGCCCATGCCTATCCGTCGCGCAAAGGCTCTGGAAAAGATCCTTTCCGGCATGTCCATCTTCATTCAGGACGATGAACTCATCGTCGGTAACCAGTGCTCCATGCCCCGCTCCGCGCCCATTTTCCCTGAATTTTCCTGCAAATGGGTTGAAGACGAACTGGACCGCCTCGAAAAAAGAACCGCTGACGTTTTCCTCATCTCCGAAGACGTAAAATCCAAACTGCGCGAAGCATTTACCTATTGGGACGGCAAGACCGTTAACGAAATCGCATCCCAGCTCATGCCTGCCGAATCTCTCGAAGCCCACAACGACGTTGTCTACACCGTCGGTAACTACTTCTACAACGGCGTCGGCCATATTTCCGCCAACTACGAAAAAGTTCTCAATGTCGGTATCGATGCCATCATCAAGCAGGCTGAAGACAAACTGGCGACACTTGATTTCGCAGACGGCGAACAGCTGAACCAGATGCATTTCCTCAACTCTGTCATCACCGCCAACAAAGCAGTTGTTGCTTTCGCAGAACGTTTTGCCGAGCTGGCTGAAAAGATGGCCTCCGCATGCGAAGAGCCGACCCGCAAACTTGAACTGAATGAAATAGCACGCATCTGCCGCAAGGTTCCGGCACAGCCTGCCGAGAACTTTCAGGAAGCATTGCAGGCTTTCTGGTTCGTACATCTGGTTATCCAGATCGAATCCAACGGTCACTCCATCTCCCCCATGCGCTTTGACCAATACATGAACCCCTTCCTGCAGAAAGACAATATCTCCATCGAACAGGCTCAGGAAATGCTGGATATGCTCTGGATCAAATTCGCAGAACTGAACAAGGTCCGCGACGAAAACTCCACCATGGCCTTCGCTGGTTACCCCATGTTCATGAACCTGATCGTTGGCGGACAGAAACGTGACGGTTCAGATGCCACCAACGCCATGTCCTACCTCGTTCTGCAGGCTGGTGCGAACACCAAGCTTTACGCTCCTTCACTGTCCATCCGCATTCACGAAGGCACCCCTGATCCGCTGTACAAAAAAGCAGCAGAACTCAGCCGCATGGGTATGGGTTACCCCGCATACTACAATGACCGCGTGATCGTCCCCGCGCTGCTGGCCCGTGGCCTTGAGCGTGAAGATGCCCGCGACTACGGTATCATCGGTTGTGTTGAGCCTCAGGTGGGCGGCAAGACCGAAGGCTGGCATGATGCAGCTTTCTACAACATGTCCAAAATCATCGAACTGGCTCTTAACGACGGCGTTGACCAACGCACAGGTAAGCAGATCGGTCCCAAGTCCGGTAAGATGGATAAGTTCAAATCCTTTGATGACGTCATGGAGGCGTACACCCAGCAGACTTCCTACTTCGTCAAGCTCATGGCTGCCGCCGACAACGCTGTGGACATGACCCACGGCAAGCACTGCCCGCTGCCTTTCCTCTCCTCTCTCGTCGACGACTGCATCGCCGATGCAAAATCATTGCAGGAAGGCGGAGCGCACTACAACTTCACCGGACCTCAGGGCGTAGGTGTTGCCAACGCCGGTGACTCCCTGACCGCTATCAAGAAGCTCGTTTTCGATGAAGAAGCAATCACCCTTAAAGACCTGCACGCAGCACTGGCCAATGACTTTGAAGGTCAGGAAGACCTGCGCATGATGCTCGTCAACCGCGCTCCCAAATACGGCAACGATGACGACTACGCTGATGAAATCGCCAAAGACGCAGCACTCATCTACTGCGAAGAAGTTAACAAATACACCAACCCCCGTGGCGGTAAATTCCAGCCCGGTCTGTATCCCGCATCCGCAAACGTACCTCTGGGTTCCGTGGTTATGGCTACCCCCGACGGACGTAAAGCATGGTCTCCTCTGGCAGACGGCGTATCCCCGATCTCCGGTTACGATTCCTGCGGTCCCACCGCTTCCGTTCTCTCGGTTGCCAAACTGGACCACGAAATCGCATCCAACGGAACTCTGCTGAACCAGAAATTCCACCCCTCCGCAATCGAAGGCGAAAAGGGACTGGAAAACCTCAAGGCCGTTACTGAAGCATATTTCCAGAACGGCGGATTCCACGTTCAGTACAACGTCATCAGCCGGGACACCCTGCTCGATGCACAGGCCAATCCCGAAAAACACAAAGGACTCGTTGTCCGCGTGGCAGGATACAGCGCATTCTTCACCGCGCTCGATAAATCCCTGCAGGATGACATCCTGGCAAGAACTGAACAGAACTTCTAAAGAAGATGCCTCCGGCGGCTGGGGAAGGGGAAACTCTTGCAAGAGTTTCCCCTTCCCCAGACCCCATCCCCTTCAGAACCTTTTAATAGGGCTTCGCCGCTGGGGACGGAGGTTTTGTACAGGGGTGGAGAAAAATTATCCCCAATATAAATTTTGAGTTGAAAATCGTCACAACTTAACGAGCAACGGACGCGAAGCCTAATAAAAGTTTTAGGAGAGTCCAGAGAACCCTTTTACAAAAGGGTTCTTTGGTCCCCGAAGGGCCGCCGGAGGCATTCAAAAGTGAGTATATCTATGAGATGGAAAGAGCGGCAGCATAAATTTAGTTTGGACGACAAAAACAAGGCCGATCTTACGGGGTTGGTTTTTGATATTCAGCGTTTCGCGGTGCATGACGGCGGCGGTATTCGGACACTGGTCTTTTTGAAGGGCTGTCCTTTGAGCTGCAAATGGTGCCAGAACCCTGAATCCATGAGCATCAAGCCCGAGATCATGCGTATTCCGCACCACTGTATCAGCTGCGTGAAATGTGCATCCCTCTGCCCGGAACAGGCCATTGAATACCGGGAAGACGGGGTCTTCATTGATCGCGATAAATGCAACCTTTGCGGCGAATGCGTGGAAAAATGCTACGCCGGGTCCATGACTATCGTGGGCCGTTACCTGACAGTTGATGAGCTGATGGAAGAGGTTGAACGGGACCGTCCTTTCTATAACACTTCGCAGGGCGGAGTTACTTTTTCAGGCGGCGAACCGACCATGCAGTCCGCATTCTTGATCGAAGCCTTGCAGGACGCCCAAGAGCGCGGCTTGCATACGGCCATTGAATCCTGCTGCATGTGCGCCCCGGCAACTTTTCAGGAAGTGCTGAAACACACCGACCTTGTTCTGACCGACATCAAGCACATGGATTCCGGTAAACATGAAGAATTGACCGGGATGCCTAACAAGCAGATTCTTGAAAACATCAGCATGGCGGCCCGGATGCGCAAAAAACTAAGGATCAGGATTCCGCTTATCCCCGGTTGCAATGACTCGGCAGAGAACATCAAAGCCACTGCGAAATTTGTTGAGTCGCTGGGTGACAGCGTAGAGGGTCTGGATATCCTGCCCTACCACCGCCTTGGCGAACCCAAATGGGAACAGCTGGACCGCGAATATTTATTAAGCGGGGTGAAGCCTCCCGAACGGGAGCATGTTCTTGCTCTGAAAGAACTTGTAGTTCCTCACTGTGCTAATGTTTCAGTGGGTGGCTAACAGAGGCAAACAGCAAAAAAGCCGAAGTCCGTAAACGGGCTTCGGCTTTTTCATTTAATAAAAAAAACGTTACGCACCGGCGAGAACGTGCTCTTTAGTCACGAAGCAGGTGAAAGTAGCGCTGAAAACCACTTCGAAACCGCAGGACACATCTACTTTAACGATATGCTTGCGACCGTCTTTTTCCTGCACCTCTGCCTTGGCAACCAGAACATCACCGACCTTGGAGGGCTTCAGAAAACGGCTTTCCGCTCCGGCCAGTACCACGTTGGGATGGTTCACAGAAAGCATCGCTGCGTAATCGGCCATGCCGAAGATAAAGCCGCCGTGAACCAGCCCGCTCTTATCCGCAGCCATTTTCTGGGTACATATAAGACGAACTTCACTGCTTCCTTCCGCCAGTGCTACCGGTTCACCACACAGCGAACGGTCAATCTGCTCATGTGTATTAATATCCATAATTTTCTCCATCCAATTTGTTTATTTATTATACTGAATACAATTCAGGCGGCTGTGCGGTTTCTTGTGCTTTTCATGTCCACACATATGATAAACGCAAATCGCGACTATTTCGATGATTAGATTCCGGAAAACTATAGTCTGCCTACCGCAAACTGCAAACCTGACTTTACACCCCACACCCTGCCACTGCAATCAGCAGTAAGCATATCCCTATTAACTTATCATTAAATTACAACATGTTGAGAGTTGCTAAATTCTGGCCCGCGTTTTGCCTATATGAGCCTGCAAAGAGACAGACAGGTTTCGGCCTGTTTTCAAATAAAATTTGGAGGAATGTTTAGAAATGGCAGAAAATGCAGTTCAGCAAGACAACAATGTTGTGGTCGACAAGGCAACCAGCTCATGGTCCGACCTCTGGAAAAAAGAAGATTACTGGGCCATCTGGCTGGGATTCCTGATCCTGACCGTCGGCGCAATAATCTTCTTCAATAACAAACCTGCGGACATGGAAGCCAAGTTCGCCAAGCAGAACGCTATCATGACCGAGGAGGCCGCACGGGCTCCCTTTAAAACCGTAGCGTGGTACGACGCCCAGACCGCCAAGGAAAAAATCAAGGCCAAGAACCAGCCCATAGGTAAAGCCATCAAAGGATTTATGGCTAAACCTAAAAAGTGGACCACCAACCCGCTGGACGCTTTTATCCAGACTCAGGAACAGGCTGATGCGAAAAATGCTGCAGCCATGCCTAAGTATGAAAAAGCAAAAGCCGCTGCTACTGCCGCCAAGACTGCCGCTCTAGCTGCACAGCTGAAAGCGGAACAGGCCGGTTTTAAAAATGCTGAGCTCAACACAGCAACTTCCGCCTCTATTGAATCATGGCTGAAACTGCGCGCCAAAGAGTCTTCCGCCAAAAAGAAAATCAAAAACAAGCCTTTTAACCTGATTCCCTCGCTGCTCGCCCTGATGATCGGCTTCGGACTGTTCTTCGCAATCGGTATGCGTTTCATCGACGGCGACGCCAAGACCTTCCTCAAAGGTTTCGGCCTGGTCTTCGCTGTTGCAATCGCATCCTACCTCATGGCCAACCAGGCAACCATGAAGCAGTACGGTATCGGTTACGCTGCATGGGCAATCGCCATCGGGCTGGTCATCTCCAACACTATCGGTACACCGGAATGGGCTAAAAAAGCACTTCAGGTCGAATTCTTCATTAAGACCGGTCTGGTTCTTCTCGGTGCTGAAGTTCTGTTCAACAAAGTTGTTGCTATCGGTATTCCCGGTATCTTCGTAGCGTGGGTTGTTACCCCGGTAGTTCTGATCACTACCTTCATTTTCGGTCAGAAAGTAATCAAGATGCCTTCGAAAACTTTGAACATGGTTATCTCCGCCGACATGTCCGTTTGCGGTACTTCTGCAGCAATTGCAGCGGCGGCAGCCTGTAAAGCGAAAAAAGAAGAGCTGACTCTAGCAATCGGCCTTTCCCTCGTATTCACATCCATCATGATGATTGTAATGCCCGCAATCATTAAGGGAACCGGAATGCCTTTCATCCTCGGCGGAGCATGGATGGGCGGAACCATTGACGCCACCGGTGCTGTTGCAGCAGCAGGTGCATTCCTTTCCGAAAAAGCACTCTACGTAGCTGCGACCATCAAGATGATCCAAAACGTACTCATCGGTGTAACCGCTTTCGGTATCGCCATCTTCTGGGCCACCAAGGTCGAAGCAGTCGAAGGCCAGAAAGTACACGCCATGGAAATCTGGCACCGCTTTCCCAAGTTCGTACTCGGCTTCCTGACCGCGTCCGTAATCTTCTCCATCGTATACTCATCCCTCGGTTCCGATGCCGGTTTCACCATGATCGACCAGGGTGTGCTGCGCGGCTTCTCCCGCATCTTCCGCGGCTGGTTCTTCTGCCTGTCCTTTGCTGCAATCGGACTGGCTACCAACTTCCGCGAGCTCAAGCACTACTTCAAAGGCGGCAAGCCGCTCATCCTCTACGTATGCGGTCAGTCCCTCAACCTGTGCCTGACCCTCGTCATGGCTTACCTCATGTTCTACGTAGTCTTCCCTGATATTACTTCCAAAATCTAACCACGGATTTTGATTCACCCCTGTTAAGGAGGGAGGCCCCATCCGCCTCCCTCCCGAACAGAGGAAAGAGGAATAAAACAATGGAAAACAAAAGCATCTATTTTAGAATCACATCTTTCTTCGCCACCTGTGCCGTAATCTGGGCCATGGTTTTTGTGGCAGGGCCAATGCTCATAGACACAACCCCTGCCTTCCGCACACTGGCAGATTTCGTTGTCGAATCGGATATTGAAACCGGTGAATTTTACTATACGGACGTGGAAATCGTCGGACACGCGGACCACAACGCCCGCAGCTCCATGGAATATCTGCCCCACGGTCCAGGACCGGAATAGTTGGCCTCCGGCGGCACTACCGCGAGTCCCTCCGGGGGCCAAAGAACCCCTTTTGAAAAAGGGTTCTCTGGACTCTCCTAAAACTTTTATCTGGGCTTCGCCGCCTCTGAATCAAGGCTTGAACATGGCGTCGATCATTCTGCCTGCTGAAACAAGATAGAACCCGGTGCGGGGCACGGCTCCAAGGAAATAGCCCAACTGCTCAAGCTCTGCCCGTCCGTATCCAAGCACGGAAAAGTAGACCTTGAAGCAAAGAATCAGCAGCAGGAAACAAAGAATTGTCAGCGGGATTGATCTTCCCAGACGGGAGAAAAACACTTGGGACGGGATTTTTTTCTGAACCAAAAGAACTAAGCAGGCCGCGCATTCGAGAAAACCGTTCCATGCGCGGACAAACATATCCGCACTGATTATACCTGCCAGAACCGCTGCAATAAAAAGAAAAAAACTGTTCATGGCTCCCCCTGCGTATAATCAGTTCAAAAGATAGATTGCCTGTTTTGCACAAGGATACCCTGCCCATGCTTTAACGGTCAAGACTAACAGCTTGACATCACAAAGGTCGGTTATAAACTGTGAGGATGCGGCAAAGTATGAAACTCCCCAGACCATACTCGATTCAAAGTAAATTTCTTTTAAGCCTGATCCTGACCTCCCTGATCATCGGGGGCGTTCTGTTCGCCGGCTTTTCCATGCACATGAGCAATGTGCTTGAAAACGTGGTACGCGAAAAAGCACGCATGGTTTTCGGTCAGGTTGATTCGGTGCAGAACTACGTGCGCGGCGTGCTACGGCCCCAGATGTATGAAGAACTGCCGGACAAATTCGTTATTCAGGCCATGTCTTCCTCATTTGTCACCCGCAACATCATGGCCCGGAAAGAAGACGGCTCAGCAGGATTCACCTATCGCCGAGTTGCCGAAGGAGCGCGTAATCCCGATTATGAAGCTAAAGGAATAGAACTGGAGCTGATCAACCATTTCCGGAAAAATCCCGGACAAAACTTCTGGGAAGGCTACACGAACATCCACGGGGAAAAACATTTCATCATGGCCCGTCCGGCTATCTTCAAAGAAAGCTGCCTGCGTTGCCACGGTAAAATAGAATCCGCCCCGGTAGAGCTGGTCGAGCTTTACGGCAACCGCGGTTTCGGACATCCGGTGGACAGCATCGCCGGAGTCGATTTTGTCGGCCTTCCGGTCAGTGCCTCCGTGGCCCGCATTCAGGACACCATCATGACCTATATCGGGGTGTTCCTGCTGGCTGTACTGCTTTATCTCGGAGCCACCAACATCCTTTTCAAGCGGATTGTCGCCAACAACATCCGCATCCTGACGACCAATTTCAGGCGCAATTTCAGTGATGAAAAAGGCGTGGCCCTGTTCCGCGAGGTGGAGCAGGAAGACGAAATCGGTGAAATGATCGGCGGAATCGAAAAGCTGAGCGATTACATGTTTGACGCCCGCCAACAGCTACAGGATTATGCCGCCAATCTGGAAAAAATGGTTGAAGAACGCACCGGGGACCTCGAAAAGGCCGCCCATGCGCGCCAGTCTGACGTGGAGCTTTTTGTCCAGCTTCTGGCCGGGTCCAGCCGCAGCCACTCACGCGAGGAGTTGTGGAGAGCGACCCTGCCCCTGATCCGCAAGAGATTCAATCTTGAACGGGCAGCTTACGTATGCACATTTTCCAGCAGGAACTTTTATTCCTACCCCGACAATCAGCAAAGACCGGAACTGCCCGAAAACTGGGTTGAACTGCTCACCGAATCAATGCCTCTGGTTGAAAATGACCGGGCCTATCTTCCGGTGGAATCCTCTCCGGGAAGTGCCGAAGGGCTGCTTTGCCTCTTCTGTGGCGAAAACGAACCGTTCAGCAAAAAAGACAAGACCGTTCTGCGGGCCATCGGGCGTCAGCTGGGTATTGCTGCCGATAATATTTCCGCACTGGACAGCATCGTGCGCCACAACACAAACCTGCAATCAATTTTCGAAGGTATCAGTGATCCGCTGCTGCTGGCGGACGGGACCGGAACACCTGTTGTCGCCAATGAATCAGCGCGAAAACTGGGTGCGGAGCTTTCCGGCGGAGCCATCACCGACGGCGGAGTTGTGACCCTGCTCTGCCACGGCCCCGGAGATTCAGGCAACTGCGGAATTTCAAAATCCCTGTCCCTGAACGAAGCCATTTCGCGGGAGGTATCGCTGCCGGAAGGACGTTCCTTTGCCATAAACATTTATCCCATCCACGATGCGGAAAGTCCTGTAGAACGCAGGGTTGTTGTCTACGTCCACGAGACAACCGCACAGAAACAGATGCTGGCCCAGATGACTCAGGCCGAAAAAATGGCCACAGTCGGCAAGCTCTCTGCAGGACTGGCCCATGAGATTAACAACCCGCTGGGAGTCATCCTCTGCTATGCCGAACTGCTCAAGAAAGATGCCAGCGGACAGAGCAGCGAAGATATAGATGTAATCCTCAAGCATACCCGGCAGGCCCAATCGGTTCTGAAAGACCTGCTCAATTTTGCCCGCCCGAAAGTTCTGGCCGCAACCGGGACCGACTTTGCTCAAATAATCAAGGATGTGGCCGATGTTTTCCGTATTCAAGCCGATAAGCAGGGTGCGGAGATAACGCTTGAGCTGGATGACTCTACTCCGGGTCTCAACGTTGCCCCGCAAGCACTTGAACACATTGTAGCCAACCTGCTTTTGAACGGCCTTGACGCTGTGCCGGAAAATGTGGGCAAGCTTAAAATCTCCCTTGAAAACGATCCCACGGGACAGGCGGTGCTCAAAGTAATGGACAACGGTCCCGGCATCGCCGAAGAAGACCTGCAATATATTTTCGATCCCTTCTACACCACCAAAGAAATAAACAAGGGTTCAGGATTGGGACTGGCCGTGGTATTCGGCTTCATGAGTGATATCGGCGGCTCCATTGCAGTGGAAAACGGCAGCAATATTGACGGAGAAATGAACGGGGCTGTTTTCACCCTGAAATTTCCCCTGAATGAAAAGGATGATTAATGGCTGAAATCCAGCAGCAGAAAATACTCATTGTCGATGATCAGGAGGACTTTGCGCGGGGCATAAAAAGGCTGATTGAAGGAGCTTTCCCCGAACACGAAGTCTTTGTGGCTTATGACGGCCCAAAAGCACTCGCCATTCTCAAAGCCCAGCCGATCAACCTGATGGTCAGCGACCTCCAGATGCCGGGCATGAGCGGACTGCAACTTTTGGATACTGCACTGGCGAAAAATGACGCCCTGTCCGTGGTCATGCTTACTGCCCACGGTACAGTGGAGACCGCAGTCGAAGCACTCAAGGTTGGTGCATATGACTTTGTGACCAAGCCCATTGAACAGGCAAACCTTTTCCGGGTCATCAACAAAGGGCTGGAAAGAAGCCGTCTGCTTGAGGAAAACCGTCTGCTTCGGGATCAAATCGAACAGCGCAAAGACCGGTTGCTGGGACAGAGCCCAGTCATGCAGCAGCTAAAACAGTCCATCGGGGCTGTAGCACGCACCGACTACAATGTGCTGATCATGGGCGAATCCGGTACAGGTAAAGAACTGGTAGCCAAGATGGTCCGCGACCTTAGTTCCCGAGCCGAAAAACCATACGTAACAGTCAACTGCACGGCTATCCCGGACAATCTTCTTGAAAGCGAACTTTTCGGACACATCAAAGGAGCCTTCAGCGGCGCGGACAGTGACCGCGAAGGTTTATTCATGCGCGCCGACGGCGGCACGATACTGCTCGATGAAATCGGCGATATTCCCTTAGAAACGCAAGCCAAGCTGTTACGCGTGTTGCAGGAAGGCGAAATCAGGCCGGTCGGCTCGGACCGCTCTAAGAATATCGACGT
This sequence comes from Maridesulfovibrio spiralis (SeqCode), assembly GCF_048571135.1. NCBI lineage: Bacteria > Pseudomonadati > Thermodesulfobacteriota > Desulfovibrionia > Desulfovibrionales > Desulfovibrionaceae > Maridesulfovibrio > Maridesulfovibrio spiralis (SeqCode). The sequence goes on from NZ_CP182344.1 coordinate 1,169,553, forward strand.
ACGCGTGCTGGCCTCAACCAATCAGGACCTGCCCCGGCGTGTTGCGGAAAAAACATTCCGCGAAGACCTCTATCACCGTTTGAATGTTCTCCCGCTGACTTTGCCGCCACTGAAAGACCGTCCCGGCGATATCCCGCTGCTGGCCCGCTATTTTGCCCGCAAGGCCTGCTTTGAACTCGGCCTGCCGGAAAAAGAGCTGGACCCTGCTGTTGTAGGACATTTGAGTGCCCAGAAATGGACCGGAAATGTGCGTGAACTGCAAAATACCATGCGCAAGCTGGCTGTCTTCAGTGCCGGGAAATCCATCACCATGCTGGCTGTAGACATGGCCGCAGGAAAAATGCCTTTGGAAACAGCTGCCGATTCCACTGCCACCCTGCCTTTTAAAGGCGCCAAGCAGCAATTGGTGGACAGCTTCAGCAGAAGCTATATCAGTGACATTCTTACGCGGACCAACGGCAATATTTCAGAAGCGGCCCGCAACTCCGGACTTTCGCGGGTCGCAGTGCAGAAGATGCTGACCAGATTTAATCTGGACCCCGCTACCTTCAAAAACAAACAGGTATGACCGCAAAATCCGTTATCACACTAACAGGACTTGCCCCACGGGCCGCAACAGTATACGCAATGCTGCAATCAATTAACCAGCAACCTGTTTCACGGCTTCTATGAACAATTCCACTGCTCCGGATTTAAGCAAACTTGCGGCCCCCGTCACCATCGGCGGAAAGACTGTTTCCAACCGCTTGTGGCTGGCCCCTATGGCCGGATTGACCCACAGTGCATTCCGTAAGGTTCTTGCCCATTACGGCTCCTGCGGATTGATGTTTACTGAAATGTGCAGCGCCAAAGCTGTACCCACAGAAAAACCCGGAGTTTCCCCGGTTTTCAATTGGCATGAATATGAACTGCCTAATCTGGTCTGCCAGCTGGTCGGTGCCACCCCGGAAGAAATGGTCATCGCAGCCAAGCGAGTTGAAGATGAAGGTTTTTTCGGAGTTGATATCAACATGGGCTGCTCGGCACGAGGCATGATCAAACGCGAAGCCGGAGCCGCCCTGCTCAAGACACCGGACATGGCTCTGAAAATTGTGGAAGCGGTGCGGGAAGCCGTATCCATCCCGGTTTTCGTCAAATACCGCACCGGATGGTCCACCGATATCGGCCCGGCTGTTGATCTGGCAAAAAGTTTCGAATCGGCAGGAGCCGGATGTCTGGTTTTCCACCCCCGTGTGGCCCCGGACAAACGTACCCGCCCACCCAGAATTGATCATATCCGCTACATAAAAGAAGCTGTCTCAATACCGGTCTTCGGTAATGGAGATGTAACGACTCCGAAGCACTGCCGGAGCATGCTCGACAAGACCGGATGTGACGGAATTTCCATAGGCCGCATGGCTATGGCCCGTCCGTGGCTGTTTGCGGAATGGACCGCAGGTTTCACGCCGGATGAGAATGTTTTTCAGGATTATGTCATCCGTCTGGCCGATGCCCTTGAAGAAGACTTCGATCCCATCCGGGCCCTTAAACGGTTCAGGCTGTTCATGATCTATTTCGCAGCCAACTTCAGGTACGGACACAGCCTGCAGGCCACCTTTTCCACCGCCAAGGACATGAACGATGTTCGCTCCAAGGCGAAGGAACACATCAGGCCGGACATGGAACTCAGCATCACTCCGAACATGAATTTATACAGCCTCTGATCCGCCAGACGCGAAAAAGAGAAACAAAAAGCCTCACATTGCACCAGCGCAATGTGAGGCTTTCCACTTTCATATTTCTTGGAAGGATTAAGTTTTAATTACAATGTTTCGATCTTGAGGGCACTCTTGGCCATCTTGATTTTTTCCCGCTTTTCCAGATCAAGAAGCCCCTGAAAGACTTCGCTGACATCATCAGGAATATCGTTCTGGAGCATGGCTTCATATGTTTCGAGCAGGCACTTGTCCAGATCAACGGCAAGCTTCATGACCTGCTGGGCAGTCATATCCGGCCCCAGATCGGCACTGAAAAACGGAGACAAGTCGCACTCCTTATGCACGTACATGAACCATGTATCCAGAATATGTTGGGAAACACCTGAACCGTATTCATCCATGATTTCCACAAGATTTTCGTGGTGACGGCTCATGTATTCCAGAAGAAGTTTCGCCCTTTCCTTATCGACCTGATAGGAGAGATCTTTGTAAAACGAAACCAGCCTGTTGTGAAAAGCTCGAGTCTGCTCAATTACATCCTTTGCAGTCTGAATTGTTGTCATCATAACATTTTCTCCCGGTCGCTTTTACAGCGGCTTGAGTGACGAATGGTTCTTGTCGATAAGTTTCTTTTCGAAATCATATTTACCGCAACGGCAGCCAGATCCGTCCCCGGCCTGAATAGACCCCTGGCAGGAACCGCGGATGCAATTGCGTTTGAAAATGACCCCGATAGCCAGAGCCAGAAACACCAGCCCGAAAACAACGGCAGCCAAGATTATATTTTCCATGGAATCTATCCTCACTTCAATGTTTTGTGTTCAGGGAAATTGCCTGTGGCTGTTTCAGCAAAACCATCAGCAGTTTTCACAATAAAAAATGCTGAAAGCTTATGCTTTTCCGCCAGTTTTATACCTTGTTCCGGCCCCAGTACCATCAGCCCGGTGGCTAAGGCATCGGCCATGGTACAGGAATCCTCCACCACGCTGACCGAAACAAGGCTATGTGAAACAGGCTTGCCGCTGACCGGATCGATGATATGGGAATAACGTTTCCCGTCCGCCTCAAAATAGTTGCGGTAATCACCGGAAGTAGCCATGGCCCGCCCACTGAGTTCAATCACGGCCTGCACGGCACGACCGCCGGAAGTCGGCTTTTCAACACCTATCAACCACGGAGTCTTGCCCGGTTTTGATCCTCCGGTCCTGATTTCACCGCCGATTTCAACCATGAAATCAGAGACTCCGCTCTGCTCCAGCCAATCAGCCACGGCATCAACGCAATAACCTTTGGCGATAGCCGCCAAATCAATGGTGATGCCCGGCTTTACTTTCTTCAAAGCCGGAGGATCAGTACGCACCTGAACAAAATCAAATCCGATTCCGCCCTGCGCAGCAGCAATCTGTTCAGCTGACGGAATTCTCTCAGGTCGGGCATCCGGACCGAAGCCCCAGAGATTGACCAGCGGAGCCACGGTGATATCGAAAGCCCCACCAGTGAGCAGACTTATGGTCTTGGCGGTCCTGACCACCACAGCAAGTTCCTTTGAAACCTGAAACCAGTCTTCACCTTTGTACGCATTAAAACGGGACAGCTCGGAACCGGGATTAAAGAGGGACATAACAGAATTCACACCGGCCACAACCTGCTCCAAGCCTTTCTGCATCTGCTGCGCATCAAGACTGTCCGGCAGATTGTACGCCACGATGGAATAAGTCGTGCCGATGGCTCTACCCTGCAATTTCACAGGGGTTGAATCACTGCCGCATCCGGCAAGTATGAACAAAAGGCCTGCTAAAACGGCCCATCGCGGCAACCCCGAAACTTTTCTCATTCCAATTCCTTCTTATCCCACCCGAACGCGGGTAAACGGTTTGCAATTTTACGGTACGGCGCGGAGCCTCCAGCGGCGAAGCCTTACCGGGGAGTCCAGAGGGCCCTCGGCCTTCTGGTCCCGCTGAAAGCGCCCGCCGGGAGGCCCGCCGGAGGCTTCTTAGCCGCCGAAATCGTCGTACATTATATTTTCTTTTTCCACGCCCTGATCCATGAGCATTTTCTCCACAGCGGAAGCCATCATCGGCGGTCCGCACATGTAGAATTCGCAATCTTCGGGAGCGGGATGTTCCTTGATATAGTTTTCATAAAGCACCTGATGGATGAATCCGGTATATCCGGTCCAGTTATCTTCAGGCAGCGGATCGGATAGGGCCACATGCCATGTGAAGTTCGGGCAGTCTTCAGCCAGCTTGTCGAACTCTTCCACATAGAACATCTCACGCAGACTTCGCGCACCGTACCAGTAGCTGATCTTGCGGGTCGATGCGAGACGGCGGAGCTGATCGAAGATGTGTGAACGCATGGGAGCCATACCCGCACCACCGCCGATAAAGATCATCTCGGCATCGGTATCGCGGGCAAAGAACTCGCCGTAAGGACCGGAGATGGTCACCTTGTCGCCGGGCTTGAGGCTGTAGATGAAAGAAGACATCTGGCCCGGAGGGGCATCAGGAGCAAACGGAGGCGGCGGGCAGACACGCACGTTAAGCATGATAATGCCCTCTTCCTCAGGATAGTTGGCCATGGAATAAGCCCGGACAATGGGTTCCTTAACCACTGAGGTGTAACGCCAGAGATCGAACTTGTCCCAATCCTCGCGGAACTTATCGCCAACTTCAAAATCCTTGTAGTTGACAGTATGGGCCGGGGCTTCAATCTGGATGTAACCGCCGGCACGGAAATCAACGTTCTCACCCGCAGGCAACTCAAGGGTAAGTTCCTTGATAAAGGTTGCGCGGGGGATGTTGGATTTAACTGTGCACTCCCATTTCTTGATATCGAAGATTTCAGCCGGGACCTCGATCTTCATATCCTGCTTCACGTTGACCTGACAGGCCAGACGCATTCCCTCACGGGCCTCACGCTTGGTGATGAACGAGGTTTCAGTAGGCAGGATATCGCCTCCGCCCTCATGGACATGGCACTTGCACTGACCGCAGGAACCACCGCCACCGCAGGCCGAGGGAACATATATTTCTTTCTCCGCAAGAGCACCGAGAAGCTTGCTTCCGGGCCGGACCACGACGGTCTTTTCCGGATCACCGTTGATTTCAATGTTCACCTCTCCGCTCGGGACCAGCTTGGCCCGGGCCAGAAGGATGAACACGCACAGCGCAAGGACCACGCCGGTAAACATCACCACACCGAGTATTATTTCAACCATGGTTCTTCCCCATAGTTTAACGGTTAAAACAACGGGCTAAATTCACGCCCGGCCCGCCTACATCTGAATTCCTGAAAATGACAGGAAACCGAAAGACATGAGTCCGACCACGATAAAAGTGATCCCCAGTCCCTCAAGTTCTTCAGGTACATCAGAATACTTCATCTTCTCGCGGATACCGGCCAGCAGCACGATAGCCAGTGCCCAGCCCACGCCGGAACCGAAACCGAAGGTCACCGATTCCACGAAGTTGTAATCACGCTCGACCATGAACAGGGAGGCCCCGAGGATGGCGCAGTTAACCGTGATCAACGGCAGGAAGATACCCAGCGCGTTGTATAGCGACGGCACGTACTTATCGAGTGCCATTTCCAGAATCTGGACAATAGCCGCGATAACTCCGATGTAGGAGATTAGTCCCACAAAGGTCAGGTCGGTATTCCCGAACCCGGCCCAGGCCAGCGCGCCTTCGCGCAGGAAGTAGTTGTAGAGCAGGTTGTTCACCGGAACGGTGATGGTCATGACCACGATAACAGCCACGCCAAGACCCATTGATGTCTGGACTTTCTTGGACACCGCAAGATAGGTGCACATGCCTAAGAAGAAGGCCAGAGCAAGGTTTTCTATGAAGATAGATCTAACGAATATATTGATTAAGTTTTCCACAGCATCCTCCTAGCGTTTAGCCTTGCGTTTTTCGTAGACATTAACGCCCCAGATGAGCAGGCCGATGATAAAGAAGGCACTGGGCGGCAGGAGCATGAGCCCGTTCGGCTCGTACCAGCCACCTGCTGATTCCAGTTTGAAGATGGTCAGCCCGAAGATCTTGCCTGAACCGAAAAGTTCACGCAGGAATGCAACAGTCACCAGAACCAGACCGTAGCCCAAACCGTTACCGATACCGTCGGCAAGACTCATCTTCGGGGTGTTCTGCATGGCGAAAGCCTCAGCACGGCCCATGACGATGCAGTTGGTGATGATAAGTCCGACAAAAACCGAAAGCTGTTTGCTGATTCCGTAGGCAAAAGCTTTCAGGAACTGGTCCACGATAATTACCAGCGTCGCGATGATGGTCATCATGACGATGATGCGGATGCTCGAAGGAATGTGCTGCCTGATGGAGCTGACCGAGACGTTGGAGGCTGCGGTAACAAAAACAACCGCGAGACTCATGACAAAAGCGGTCTCAAGCTTAGTGGTAACCGCAAGAGCAGAGCAGATGCCTAAGATCTGGACCGCGATGGGGTTATCTTCCACCAGCGGCTTTAAGAGAACTTCCCTGAATTTAGCCATTATGCTCACCTCCCTCTGTTGCCAGACGCTTGAGATAGAGACCGAAGCCGCCCTTACCAAGCCAGTAACGCACCAGATTTTCTACACCGTTGGCAGTCAGCGTGGCCCCGGCAATGCCGTCCACTTTAAACTCCGCTGCCGGATCTGTAGTGCTGACGTTACCTTTGATCACGTCGATGACCGGTTCATGCTTGTCGTTGTAGACTTTCTTGTCCACCCAGAGAATTTTCCAGTTAGGGTTATCCACTTCGCCGCCGAGACCGGGGGTTTCAGCATGTTCATAGAAACCGAAGTTCTTGACGGTGTTGAAGTCCGGGGCAAGAGCGATAAATCCGTACATGGTGGACCAGAGTCCCTTACCGTGCAGGGGCAGGACCACGCGCTTGAGCTTATCGCCTTCCTTGAGCAGGTAGACGCTGGCGAGCTTGGCCCGCTTGCCGATTCCGGCCAGATCATTGTCGGACGAAATGGCAACGCTTGAGGCCGGGTCTTTGGCGGCCTTGCGCTGATCGTATGCTGCGGCGTCCATGTCGACATATTCACCGGTAGCCAGATCAACCACCTTGGGCACAATCTGTTTATAAAGTTCATCCACGGATTCATCTTCGTTATAGATACCCGCGGCTTTGAGTATGTTTTCCTTACGTTCCTTGACCTTATTGTCTTCCTGAATGGATTTCAGTCCCACCGCAGCAGTCGAAACCAGCAGCGAGCAGACAAGGCACAGGGAAAAGGCCACAGTGAATATTTTTTTAGTGGAATCGTTAGACACTGCGCACCATCCTTCGCTTGATGTTGGCCCGCATCACGTAGTTGTCTATAAGCGGGGCAAACACGTTACCGAAAAGAATCGCCAGCATGACGCCTTCGGGATAGGCCGGGTTGACCGTACGGATCAGGATGATCATGACCCCGATAAGCGCGCCGTAATAGAACTGCCCTTTAGGCGTCATGGAAGATGAAACCGGGTCGGTAGCCATGTAGACCATACCGAAGGCCAGTCCGCCCATGACCAGATGCCAGAGCGGGCTGACAGTCATCATGGGGTTGGTGGCACTGCCCACTCCGTTGAAGATTACTGCGGTGGCAAAGGCCCCGGCAAGCAGGGAAACCATAATCCGCCATGATGCGATTCCGGTGATGATCAGCACAGCACCGCCGATGAGGCAGGCCAGTGTGGAGGTTTCACCAAGTGATCCGGGGATGGTTCCGATGAAGCAGTCCCACCATGAATATTTCGCGGTAACCGCATTGATGCCGCCCTCGGAAGCAAGGGCCAGCGGGGTTGCGCCGGAAAAGCCGTCCACCGGAACCCAGACGCTGTTACCTGAAATCTGGCCCGGATAGGCGAAGAACAGGAATGCGCGGGCCAGCAGGGCCGGGTTAAGAATGTTCTTTCCGGTTCCGCCGAAGATTTCCTTACCGATAACCACGCCGAAACTGGTAGCCAGAGCCACCTGCCAGAGCGGAATATGCGGGGGAACTATGAGCGGGATCAATGATCCGGTTACCAGAAAACCTTCGTTGATTTCGTGTTTGCGGATAACCGCGAACAGGGTTTCCCAAAAGCCGCCTGCAATGTTGCAGACGATGTAGATGGGAAAGAAGTAGAGCGAGCCAAGCAGGAGATTGGCCCCGAAGCATTCGGGATCAGCGGAAAGGCCAAGCCCGGTCATGACCGACCAGCGCCAGCCTGTTCCGGCCTCCAGTCCCATGGAAGCCAGCGCGGCATTGGCCTGATACCCAGTATTCCACATAGCCATGTAGAAACAGGGGATCAAGGCGAATACCACTGTGATCATGACCCTTTTCAGGTCGATGGCATCGCGCACATGAGGCGATCCGGAGCTGGTCTCCGTGGGTGAATACAAAAAGGTATCGATCATCTCGTAAACGGGATAATACTTTGTGTATTTCCCGTCTCCGGTGACCGCACCGTGCATTTTATCAAGTAATTTTCTCATATCCCTACCCTTCCTTCTCGATCTGAGTGAGGACTTCGCGCAGCATGAACCCGAAATCGTTTTTGCCGCAATCCACGAAGGATAACAGGGCGAGATCTTCCTCATCCAATTCAAGGCAGCCCAGAGCCTGGGCTTCGTCTGTATCCATCACCGCCATAGCCCGGACCAGATAGGTCGGCAGGATATCCAGCGGCATAACCTGATCAAAAGCCCCGGTGGGGAAGATGGCGCGATGGCTGCCGCCCAGCAGGGTGTTCAAGTCAAATAACTTTTTCTTTTTGCTGAAAGCTGAAGCGAATACGGACTTAACCGAGAACTTATCCCGGCCCGGAGCCACCCAACCCATGAAGTCCTGCTTGCCGCCTTCTTCAACCGCTGAAATCTGATTGTGAAAACGACCAAGAAATGCCAGCGGACCTTCGGCCTTTGTGCCGGAAAGCACTGAGCCGGAAATAGGACGGACAGCTCCATTCTTGAGTTCTCCAGCCAGCAGTTCTTCGAGGCTGGCCCCCAGACGGGTTTTGATAATCCGGGGACGGTTGACCATAGGACCGCCGAGAGCCACGTAACGTTCTGTAGCAAGACGACCTGTGGCGAACAGTTTGCCTATTGCAATAACGTCCTGATAGCCAATGTGCCAGTTGGTCTTTGCCGGACCGACCGGATCAATAAAATGGATGTGGGTTCCGGGGAGTCCCGCAGGGTGTGGACCGGAAAACATGTGCAGATCAACTTCCTGAATAAGCGGAAGGGTCGCCCCTCCGGCAGCGCAGACATTTACTGCGCCTTCACTTAAGCAGGTCAGCACACGCAGGCCGTCCAGCCATGCATCCGACTCTTTCCAGAGAATAGGAGCAGGGTCGAAAGCAAGCGGATTGGTATCCATTGCGGTGACGAAAATAGAACGGGGTCTTGTAGCCGGGGCCGGAGTCTTGCTGAAAGGACGCGTCCGAAACGCGGTCCACATTCCTGAATTCACGAGATTCTCGACAACCTTATCACCGTCGAGGGAAGTCAGTTTATCTGAATCATACGCCGGGAACTCCACTTCGCCGGCCGCTTCATCAAGTTCGATGACCACAGATTGCAATACCCTGCGCTCACCACGGTTAACAGCAACGACCTTTCCGGCTCCCGGAGCGGTAAAGACGACTCCGTCGATCTTTTTATCTGAAAAGATGGGCTGGCCCAGCTTGACCGTATCACCCTCGCAAACGTCCATGGTCGGTTTCATGCCGACATAGTCGCCTCCGAGTACGGCCACGCGGCCCGGATATTTTTCTTCGATAATATCCAGTGCAGGCTCGCCCGAGATAGGAACATCAAGTCCTTTTTTGAGCTTAATCATGGAGAATACACCTTGTCCTTGAAAAGGTTAACGGACCTAAAAACGGGTGCAACAGAACAACTCGCCACAGCGCATGCGCCGGGACGTCTCCTTGATTGGGTGGGTATGGAATGAATCTAAACCTTCGTAGCGCTCCAGATAGGAAATCCGGAAAGTGTGGGGTAAAAACGCACGAAGTTTTTTTGCGTTGGACTTATTTCCTAACTAGAACAAGAAAAAAGGTCAACCGGTTGTGAAATATTTCTTTATCCATAATCTAAAACTGGATAAACATCTAAAATCAAGACACATAAAGCTTACGGCTCATAACCAGAAAAATGGGCAGCAGACAAAATCCACTGAACAATGCTGTCAACTCAAAGGCATCTGCCATGCCCCCGGCTTCAGCTGCAAAACCGGCCAAAGCAGGGCCTAAAACGAATCCCAGATTTGAGACACCAAGAAAAATTCCCATGACCCGGCCCCGGCCCATATCAGCGGCCATCGACATGGAAGCAGGAAGCGACAAAGCAGAGCCAAGGCCCATTCCCGCTGCCAGAAGGCAAAACATCCACAGGTGAGCAACCTGCCCGTATCCGAACAAACAAGCAGCGCAAAGACCCATCCCCAAAAAAGTAAGCCCGGCCCGGTCGCGCAGGTCGGCCCACTTTCCGGTGAGCGGAGTTACGGCTATAAGGACAAGGCTGGGCAAGGCAAAAAGAAGCCCGGCCTGCATACCGTCCAAGCCGTAGGATTCATTTATCAGCCGGGGCAGAAAAGTTATCACGACAGAGGCTCCGGCAGTCCTGCCCAGCACAGCCAGTAACAAAACCGCAAAAAAAGGATTACGCCACGGCAATCTTTGCGTAGCACCTTTTTTATCGCGTGCCGGGGCTGTTCCCATCCTGCTCCGCGCAAAAGCAAGAAAAGAAAACCCCATGCCCAGAACAGGCCAAAGAAGACTCAGCTCCCCTATCAGTCCCTGTATGCCCACCGCCGCACCTCCTGCAAGCGGACCAAGCACCAACGCGCCGTACATGCAGGTATTGTAAGCTCCAAACAAGCGACCCCGACTGCTTTCAGGAACGCAATCACCGAGTAACCCCATGCTCACAGGCTTGATTATACCTGAACAAAATCCCAAACAGATCTGGATAATGCCGAGAGTCTCCACTGCCGGATGAAAAATATAAAAGAAGGGCACTACCACCCCTAATCCTGAAGCACCCAGCAATAAAGGCCGGGAGCCAATGGAATCAGCGGCATACCCAGCAAACGGGGCCAAAATCAGACGGGCAAAAAAGTAACCGGAAAAAGCAAGCCCCAGCCATGCAGCAGAAACCCCGGCCGAACGGGCTCCCAAAGAAAGGGCGAAAGTAAAAGCACCGACTCCGAGCGTGGAAAAAAAGGCCGCAGCAAGCACCCCTTCGGCATCCTTACGCTTCGAGTCATGGCATTCACGCAGAACAGTCATCCTGAATAACGCTTCGATATTATTCATTCACAGTACTCTTCGTACAAAAGATTTCTATCGTAAATTCCAGATTCAGCATCGCATAAGAGAGCCAGTATTTTCTGTTTTATGCCAGCATTTTTTATGTTATGAGATTAACAATCAAAATCATAAGAGTATTTTAACAAAAACAAAGCAACCATAAACACCTGTAACAACTAATCATAACCCAAAAATTCTACTTTTCTAATTGCCTGACCAAACTTGAACTGACGCCTAAAAGTGACAATCTGCTTACGGTGTCACTTTGACTCACAAAGCCCGGGAAAGTGTGTTAATAAGTCAATAACACCCTCATCTCCCCTAAACAAAGGGGCTGAGGCAATTTCCGTTACACTAGAACGTTGCAGAATTTTACAATAATTATGTAACACCCGCGAAAAAAGGAACCACAGCAGGAAAGTCTTTAGAATCATAATCGACTGATATTCCAAAGCAAAGCCACTTGGTTCGTTTTTTGCTTTTGTGTTACAATCCTGCGTTGGGTGGGTTCCCTTTGTAAAGGCATCGTGGGGATGACTTTACACTAACCAAAGAAAAGAACTGGAGAGTGAATATAATTATTTTTAAGCATCAAAAGAAAGTATTTAACAAATATACCCCTTCCTTATAGCTTTACGACATTGAATTATGTTTAAAAAAGCTCAAGAAACACCGACAATGTATCACAACTTTTTGTGTTTAGTTGCCGATACCCTCCATTTATTGCAAAAAATCCCCCTTCGAACTTATTCGAAGGGGGATTTGCATTGTTTATATATGAATGAGGTTAATTATTCTGTTGCAGTCTGGGGCTGGCCCTGAGCGGCTCCTTTGTAGAAAACCGGGATTTTATCACTGCCCAAAACATTTTTACGCATCTGGGCTTCGGGAAGTTCTGCCCAAGCACTCTTGTTGGAGAAGTAAAAGAAAACACCCATTGCAACCCAGGCGACCATGCACCAGCGGGAAGCTTCACTGATGTAAGCCGGGGAACCGGGAATAAGCAGCAGTACGATACAAAGAACGGAAGCCAGTGTCCCCATTCCACAGCAGAACAGCTTCACTGCCCGCTGGTCTACATCTGTAGAACCGAGAATCACACGGCGGGCCGCAAGGCAGGAAAACAGGTAACCGATACCTGTTCCTACAGAACTCATATCAACAATCCAGACGATAACGGAACGTCCTGCAAAAGGGGTCAGCAGGACAATGGCGATGGTAAAAAGAATAGCTTTGTAAGGTGTGCGGTACTTCGGGTGGATATCACCGAACCAAGCGGGCATGATGCCACCACGCGCCATACTCAGCAGCAGGCGGGAAGTGGCGATGTAGAAACCATTAATCCCGGTGCAGACCGCGCCCATAACCGCACAGGCCAGAATGACAGCACCAAGTTTACCAAAAGCCATAGCCGCAACTTCGCCAGTGGCCCAGGCAGTACCTCCGGCAGCACGCATGGCATCCATCTTAGCCAGCATTTCAGGAACGGGAATGGCAACACCGACTGCGAGAGTCACCAGAGCATAAAGCACAAAACCGCACAAAATCGCGATAATCATGATGTTGCGTGCACGGCCAGGTTCAAAAGTAAATTCTTCAGCAGCCTGCGGGACAGTATCGAACCCGGCAAAAAGGAAGGGAGAAATCGCAAAAATAATCAGTACGCAGGAAATCATGGAACGATGCTCTGCGAAAAGCGGGAGCAGGTTTCCGACCTCAGCGGTTTCAAGGGATGCGGAACCGGTAAAAAGGGAAACAATGCCGACGGTCAGCAGGAAAGTCAGCATAACCTGAAATTTACCCGCAAAGCTGTTTCCGCGATAATTCATCCAGCCGAACAGCACTGTTGCGGCGGTCATCAGAATTACCTCGCCGGTATAAACCTGCCAGCCGGCAATGGAATACAATGCCCCGAATTCAAAAACCCCCGGAAACAGGAAACGGAAAATCAACGCCAACGCGGCAACGTCGATACCGATGATGGCTATGTAACCAAGTACGAGTGCCCACCCGCAGACAAAAGCCGCACTCGGCCCAAAGCCGACATAGGCATATGCAAATGCTCCGCCCGCAACCGGAGCATATTTAATCATGTAGCTGTAGCAGACCGCTACGAAACAAATAAGAAAAGCACCTACGCCGAAGCCGATAAGTGTACCCAGAATACCGGCCTGCGGAAGAAACATATCCCCGGGAAGAACAAAACACCCCCAACCTACGATTGACCCCAGTGCCAGCGCCCAAACCTGAGAGGGCGACATTGATTTTTCTAATTCCAGTTGTTCTTGTGACATCAGATTATCTCTTTGTTTTATGAGTTCGCGGCAGGAACCTTAAATAGTCTCCAGCCCCGGCGACTGCTCCTCCTCTAACCAAAAGACAGCCGCCTGCTGTGTGCTCCGAAATACAAGCCATCCCGGACACATCACGCCATGTGCACGCATAAAGCGACATGGCCCTCCTCTCCTTCCAAAGAGCGAACGATTACTAAAATACTTTCAATCTACCTGAATCGGCGGTTCTACCACTGCCGCCGTCTACCCTAAGCAAACCCGATGCCAATTCGTGAATTTCTTCACCAACTCCATAATATCCAGAAATAACAGGTTTAAATAATTAACCCATCAACATCGTCAATAAACCATTTTTTAAAATTTGTTCTTTTTCGAAAGTTTTTTTTCTTTTTTTAAAATTTTTTTTAGTAGCCACAAATCCCAATTACCGACACACAACTACTCACCCGCAAACTCTTTATCCTTGACTTGGGCAATCAATTCGGGATGATAGTAAAATAAATGCAACCATCTTGCCCCAAAACGATAAAAAGGCATCAGGTTTGCAAATCCAAGCTCGTTACTTTTTTCATTAAGGAGAACCACATGGCCGAAGAAGCACGCCTGCAATTAATTGATGAAATAATCGCGCAGGAACTGGAAATGTTCCTCGCTGTCAAGAACCGTGGCGGAACTGCATCATGTCAGGAGCAGCCCGATTCTTTTCGCATCATGCGCCACATGACCCATGCCGTAATGCCTATCGAATACCTTGAATCATATCTCGCCGACCTCAAACAGGCCGTGGCCGACAAGCGCAATCTCATGACCGAAAAATACGCGCTCATGGAAGGGATTATCCCGGTGCAGAATGACTCACAGGCCATTTCTGAGCTGGTGCAGATCGAAAGTAACTGGCGCAAAGAAGTTTCCGCGCAGTTTCCTCTTTCAGTGCATCCCGACGGTCACGAATCCTTCTGCACCTACCTTAACGGTGAATTGCAGACCTACTCCCCCAAAACCCTGATCTTTTACCTCAATTACGCCCGCAAGACCCAGCACAACGGAGGCAATCTCGTACGCGAAAGATATGAGATTCTCATGCGCAAGCTGGGTTACGATTCTCTCACCCATTGCGAGGAATCCATTGCCAGCGGCAAAAAGTAGAATTTAATGTTTGAATCACCCCACGTTTTAGTATTCCTGCTTTGGCTGATCGGCGGATTTGTTTCCGGTGTCAGCGGTATCGGCGGGGCCATGGTCGCTGTTCCGGCAGCGGCCATGTTCATTCCCATGCAGGAGCTTGTCCCCCTCGCCTGCCTGCTCAATGTCATCATGGACGGCAGTATCGCGGCCATGCATTTCCGACACTGCCGCTGGTCCGCGCTTAAACCGTTGCTGGTCGGCTCCATCCCCGGTGCATTTGCCGGACTCTACATCCTGACCTTTGTCTCCAGCACCATCCTGCAAGGAGCAGTAGGCGCGCTGCTCATCTATTACGTCTACTGGCAGCTGACCTACAAAGTCGAAAAGACCCACCCGGAATCATGGTCGCGGGGCAGTGCCGCCGGATTCGGGGCCAGCCTGCTCGGGACCGCCATATCTTTCGACGGACCGCCCATCGGAGCCTACGGGCTATATGTCGGCTGGCAGCCGCGGGTATTTCTCGGAACCCTCGGGGTCTTTTTCGTCATCAGGGCAACTTTCACCTGCATCCTGCAGGCAGGAGCCGGGCTGATCACCCCGACTGTAATCGACTACGCCCTCTACGGAGCACCCGCTGTCGCCATAGGGACACTGCTCTCCTTCCCGGTCATCAAACACATCAATCAGGACCTGTTCCGCAAAGTCCTCATGACTGTAATTGCCTTGGCAGGAATAGTCTGTCTGGTTCGATCTTTTCTGTAATTTAATGCATCCGGCGGTAGTCCCGCCGGATGCTTCCTAAAAATCATCCCCTATGCCGAGCTGCTGGATTTTGTAGCGCAGCCCCGCCCCGGTGATCTGCATGATCCGGGCAGCCTTGGCGACGTTCCCGCCTGTCACACGCAGCACGTTCCTGATGCACTCGGTTTCATACTGCTGCACGCAGCTTTTAAGCGGTACAACGCTGTTGCGCTTGATACTGTTATAGTCGAAAAAGTTTTTGCCCAGCATGGACTCATTTTCCTGATCAGGCACAGCCGTTTCTGACTGCGAAAGCCCGGTCATAAGTGATTTCTCGTGTGCTTCGCGAAAATGGCGGGGCAGATTTTCCACACTGATAGATGTCCGCTCTCCGAGAAGGGCCAGACTACCTTCGATAACATGCAATAATTCACGAACATTACCCGGCCAGTCGTAATCGAAAAACATCTGCACAACATCCGGCTCAACACCGATCAGACCGGGACTTTTGACCTGTTCAGAACGGGAGATAAAAGAACGCATCAACACAGTCAGATCCATCTTGCGTTCCCGTAATGGCGGCACGGCCAATCCAACCACCGCCAGCCGATAGAATAAATCACTGCGCAAAATGCCCTCGCTGACAGCGTTGAGCGGAGCTTCGTTGAGAATGCTGATCACGCGCACATCTACAGGAATTTCTTTTTGCGAACCAAGTCGGCGAACCCGCTTTTCCTGCAACACACGCAAAAGCTTGGCCTGTAAACCAAGCGGCATGGAATTCAGCTCGTCAAGCAGCAGTGTTCCGCCGTTGGCTTCCTCAAAAAGTCCTGGTTTTTCAGGAGCATCGGTGTAAGCCCCTTTCGAAGTTCCGAAAAGAATCGCTTCGAGCAGATTTTCCGGTATTGCGGCGCAGTTCTCGGCAATAAACGGCTTTTCGCGCCGCTCGCTTTCCATGTGGATGGCCTGTGCGAAAACCTCTTTACCAGTGCCGCTCTCACCCCAGATCATGACATGCGAAGAAGACATTGCGGCAGTGCGAGCCTCAGCCAGAACCTCACGTAACGAATCGTCCTGTCCTACGAGTGAATCAAAAGTGTAATAGGAATAGCTTTTATCGCGTGTTTTGGACCTGCGCGACCTCTTGTTAGGATCGCCCAGCGGAACGGCCCCGGTCCAGAGGGTAAAAGTCAGCACCCCGTCTTTGCGGCCCTGGTCATAGAGTGGAAAAAAGTCGGAAACAGTCCCAGCGAGATAATTATTTGTTGTCTTGTACAGGTAACTTTTCTTGAGAATGGGCCTGCTCTCGCGCAAACATTCAATGGTCGGGATACAATCAAGTTCGTGCGGGACATAGAGTTTGGTAATGTGCTGCCCTTCCACATGAATCCGTGAAAAACCGTCCACCTTGCGCTGGATGGGATTCATGTATTCGCAATATCCTTCAGCATCCACCACAGCCACACCGAGTCCCAGATCATCCCAGATCGCTGTCATTTCCGGAGTCAGCATACTGCGCCGACTGACATTATGAAATTTTTCCCTGCTAAAATACATTTTTCACAACCTCCATTTATCCCCGGAAAATCTGAAACCTGTCCAAAACCTCCGGCTGCTGATTGGGTCGATAATTAAAAAAATATCTTTTAGCAAATCAAATTTTTTTTCAAAAAAGAAAAATTTCTTTCTTTTCTCTTTTTACCCTTCAGACTCCCGACTCACTTGCTTGTTCATAATTAAACACATTTATATCAATATATTAGCACGTTTTTTAGAACCAAAACACATCTCTGGCACACCCCGTGCTAGTGACGAAATTAACAAGCGAACGATTTACACTTTCAATCTACCTAAAAGCCCAAAAACAATAGCACAATCACAGGAGATGGAAATGAATACTACTCTGTCTGCAAAAGAAGAGACCCAGACTGCCCAAGGTTACGGCATTAACTGGGATACAGCCGAAGACCGCGCCAAGGAACTCAAAGATTTTCTCATGAACGCTCCGCAGGTTATGGACCCTGAGCGTCTCAAGTTCCTGAACGAAATTTACGAGAAACATCAGGGTGAACCTGTAGTATATATCCGCGCAAAAGTTCTGGAGCGCGTTCTGACCCAGAAAAAAATCTTTCTCGACGGCAACCCCATCGTCGGAACCCTCACCGGTGTTCGTGCTGGTGTTTACGCTTATCCCGAATGGAACGTTTCCTGGATTAAAGAAGAAATGCAGATGGCCAAAATGGCTTCTCTGGGCGAAATGAAGATTCCCGCCGAAACACAGGAACTGCTGGAAAAGACCTACAAGCTCTGGAAAGGCCGCACCTGCATCGACCAGAACAACAAAATGTACAAAGAGAAGTACGGCGAGAGCGCAAAGAAGTACGCCAAAGCAGGCATGTACTACGAGAACGTTTCCGTTGCTTCCGGTTCCGGTATCGCTGATTACGGTCTGGTGCTGAACAAAGGTATCCGCCATCTTATCGAAGACGTAAGAACCCGTCTTACTGAAACCCCTAACATCCTTGCCAACCGCGATAAGATCGACCTTTACCGCTCCATGCTGATCACCTTTGACGCGGTAATCAAACACTCTCACCGTTATGCGGATCTGGCAGAGCAGACTGCGGCGGAAGAATCCGATCCCAAGATTAAAGAAGAGCTGCTCGAAATCGCAGAAGTATGCCGCCGCGTTCCCGAACACCCGGCCCGCAACTTCCGTGAAGCTATCCAGTCCTTCTGGTTCACCCACCTCTGCGTAGCAACCGAGCAGATGGCCTGCGCAGTTTCCCCCGGACGTTACGGACAGTACATGTATCCCTTCTTCAAGAAAGACATTGATGAAGGCAACCTGACCCGTGAGCAGGTCCTGACCATGCTCAAATTCCAGTGGATCCGCCACCTCGAGCTGGGCGAATATCAGGGTAACTCATACGCCCTGACCCTTTCCGGACACACCGGACAGTCCATGACCATCGGCGGTGTGGATGCCAATGGCGAAGATGCCTCCACAGAACTGGAAGAGCTGATGCTCGAAACCCAGATCAATATGAAGAGCATCCAGCCGACCCTGACCCTGCTCTACCACCCGAAACTGAAAGACTCCTACATGCAGAAGGTTGTTGAATGCATCCGCGGCGGTTCCGGCCAACCCCAGATCCTGAACAACAACGCCGTTATACAGCGTACCCTCGCCCGTTTCGCCCAGTACCCCGACGGTATCACCCTCGAAGATGCCCGTAACTGCGGTAACTACGGCTGCGTATCCACCGGCGTATGCGGCAAAGGCAGCTTCATCACTCAGGAAGACCAGCCCTGTCTCGCTAAAGTTGTGGAACTGGTGCTCAACAACGGTAAATGCCCGGTGACCAAGAAGAAGGTCGGCGCAGAAACCGGAGACCCCACAACTTTCGAAACTTTCGAAGATCTTTACGAAGCAGTGAAAGGCCAGCTGGACAACCTGTTCCGCATTTCCCGCGCCCACTCCGACCTCAGCCAGATGGCCCGCCTTCAGGTTGTACCGAGTGTATTCCGCTCCGCCATGTATGACGGCTGCATCGAAAAAGGCATGTGCGAGGAAGCAGGCGGAACCCGCTACCCGCAGGTTAACCCGATCATGACTGCCGGTGTTGATGCCGCGAACTCCATTCTCGCCATCAAACATCTTGTTTTCGACACCAAGAAAATCACCATGGAAGAGCTGCTTGAAGCACTCAAAGCCAACTTTGACGGTTACGAAGAAATCCGCCAGATGTGCTTTGACGCACCAAAGCACGGCAACGACTACGATGAAGTTCAGGCCATTGTTAAACGTTTCTACCGTGACGTGGACGCAATCCACCACGCACAGGGACCGGACTGCTTCGGACAGCGCACCCCGCTTGATGCATACTCCCTGTCTTACCACAACTACTTCGGCGGACTCATGGGTGCTCTGCCCAACGGACGTAAAGCAGGCGTAGCCCTCACTGACGGTAGTGTTTCCGCAATGCCCGGCACAGACAAGGAAGGTATCACCGCACTGATCAAATCCGGTGCTGAAGCAATCGACACCGTCCGGTACGGCGCTAACCACTTCAACGTGAAGTTCTCCCCCTCCGTTCTGGAAGGTCCGCAGGGCGCGAAAACCCTGATATCCCTGATCAAGACCTACTGCGATTTCGGCGGCTCCCACATCCAGTTTAACTGCGTAAGCTCCGACACCCTGAAGCACGCGCAGCAGAACCCGCAGGAATACCCAGACCTGATTGTACGTGTTGCAGGATTCAGTGCCTACTTCACCCGCCTCGATTGCGGCGTTCAAAACGAAATCATCAAACGTACCGAATACGACGCTGGCCGTTGCTAGTATAAATAATAGGAGAGAGTGTTTCGCACTCTCTCCTTTCTCGGAGGCAACCATGTCCCAAGGCATGATCTATAATATCCAGCGCATGTCGCTCCATGACGGACCGGGGCTGCGCACCACTGTATTTTTGAAAGGCTGTCCCCTGAGCTGCTTATGGTGCAGCAACCCGGAATCGCAGCAGCTGAAACCGCAGATGATGTGCTTTTCCGAACTCTGCACCGGATGCGGACACTGCGCTGAAGTCTGTCCCAACGGGGCAGTCACCGAGATTGACGGCAGGTTCGGACGCGACACTGAAAAATGCACCAACTGCGGAGCCTGCACCGAAAACTGTTCCGGCAAGGCCCGCGAAATGTCCGGCAAAACCATGACCGTTGAAGAAGTTATGAATGTGGTGCGCAAGGACGCCCTCTTCTACGACAACTCCGGCGGCGGGGTCACTTTCGGGGGCGGAGAACCTACCTCAGGCGGACAGTTCTTCCTAGACATGCTCGAAGCTGCGGTAAACGGAGGCTATCACAGCACCGTGGACACCTGCGGTTACTGCCCTGAAGAACGTTTCGACAAGACCATCGCGCTTGCAGACCTGTTCCTGTTCGACTGCAAGCACATGGACCCGGCAGAACATAAAAAGCTGACCGGAGTGGATAATAAAATCATCCTGCGCAATCTGGGTGCGGCACTTTCATCCAGCAAAGAAGTACGGGTGCGCATGCCGCTCATGCCGGGAATGAATGACTCGGACGAGAACATCGCAGCCATGGCCCAATTCCTGAAGCAGTACGGACGCAATAAGGTCGAAGTGATGCCCTGCCATGCATTCGGGCGCAACAAATACGCCGCACTCGGCTGGGAATACAAAATGGACCGCGAATACTCTCCTGAACAGCTGGATTTGGTTTTCGCGAGATTTGAGAAACACGGTTTGAAGACCGAAATTATCTAATTTTTACAGACGCGATTAAAAATGAACTGCTCACTGACCAGAAGCCTGATCTGCGAAAACATCGGACGCGAAGCTAGAGAACTCTACGCCAGTGATGTCATGTGCTGCTCCGAAGCTGTGCTTTGGGCTGTTAACAGTGATTTCGACGGCGGGTTGAGCCAAAGCCTGACTCTCGCGCTCAGTAAAGGTTTCTGCGGCGGAATAGGTGATGCGGGCTGTGTCTGCGGAGCTTTGTCTGGTGCGGTGATGGCCTTGTCCCTGATCCTCGGCAAAGGGCAGCACCCCGCTGACGATGAGCAAGTGCGCAAACTTTCAAAACAACTGCACGACCGCTTTCTGGCCGAACACGGCTCGGTCTGCTGCCGGACTTTGAGCCGGGAACGCGACCATGAATCCGGCGACAAAGGCATCTGCCTTGATTATGTGGAGTCCGCAGCAGCCATCTGCACCCAAATTCTGCTCGCACCGGATCAGATAAAGAAAGAATCAACAGCGGCAGCAACCGCTTTGATATAACCGAAACCATTAATGGAGAGAGAGAATATGTTTAATGTTACCGTTCCCGAAGAAATGCTTGATAAGCTGCGGGACATGCTTGAAGACGAAGATGAAGAGTCCTGTGTCCGCCTCAGGGAATACAAGGTAGGCGGCGGCTGACACGCTAAAATCGTGCTCGGTCTGGGCATTGACGAAGCGGATGAAGACGAAGACGTACAGATTGAAGTAAGCGATGTCCCTTTCATCGCCGAAGAGGACTTCCTCACCAAGTACGGCAAAGATTTTTCCCTTGTTTTCAACGAGAATAAAGAAGTCGTGCTTACTGCGCTCAGCGCATAAATCCACGGCAAAAGCACACCCCTTACGCGAATACCCCGTTCGCAAATAATCCCCCTGATACTCCCTTCAGGGGGATTTGCTTTTTGAATCCTGCCGATACCCCTTTATATATAAGATGGGCCTTGCGTTACGTAATTGGTATCTTGAAAATTTCTGAGCCTTGCGCTCAGCATTGAACTGGCAGGGCACAAATGCCTGATTCATAACGAAGCCGACTGCAACAAAGAAGATACTTAGATAGACGTAGCCATTTATCCGGGCCACTCCGACAAGCTGAATCCCAAACCGTGGCACTTTAATATTCTGCTGAACAATGCTGGGCAGACGGCCCACGGTTATGATTATGCTCTGGCTACGGTGCGTTATACACCACAGGAAGCCCTGAAAGTCTTTAAAGACTGCATCAACCGTGATTCCGATATCGCCAGCCTGCTTATGGCCTGCTCTGTGAGTATTGCCATCAAGAATAAATTTGCCGGAGCACTACTGGACATGCTGGCGGCTTCGAAGACACAAATGAATAAAGAACAACTCAGCATATTCAACGATTACAAAACACAGCATTCCACGACAGACTGATTTTTAACTTCAAACGGCAGCAGACATCTCCCCTTTACGCAATCCGCAAAAGCCATTTGACTTATTCCTCCACCCGGAACTACTTACAGGTAGTTTTTAACGGCAAACAACGTGGAGCTATTCAGCATGGGCAAGACAGAACATTTCGGTCTGGATTTCGAAACATTTGCGAGACTTATCGACAATCTCCATGATGAAATCATCATCTACGACAACAACTATCGCATGCTCTACGTGAACAAGGCCTGTGAACGCCACTACGGTTTCACCCAGCAGGAAATGATCAACATGCCTTTCTGGGATGTGGTGCAAAAGCACAACTCATGGGATCGTCCGATCCTGCCCATCGTTTATGAAAACAAAATTCCGGCCAAGCAGGAACAGAAAACATATCTGGGATTGGAAGTTCTGACCATCGCAGTTCCCCTGCTTGATCAGGATCAGGAAGTTGAATACGTGCTGCTAAGCATCCGCGACAACTTCCATGAAGGGCGCATACGCCACCCGGAAGATATTGCAACCAATGAAGATCCCGACTCGGCTAAACCCGAAGACCTGATTTACCGCAGTTCCTTAATGGAACAGGCGGTCATAGCCGCACGCAAGGTAGGCTCAATCAGCGCACCCTGCCTGCTGCTGGGCGAATCAGGATGTGGTAAAAGCCTGCTGGCCAAATTCATCCACGCCAACAGCAACCGATCCGGCAAGCCTTTCGTGGTCGTCAACTGCGCGGCTATCCCGCAGGAACTTTTCGAATCAGAGCTTTTCGGACACGTTGAGGGTGCTTTTTCCGGGGCCACCAAAACCCGTGGCGGTCTCTTTGCAAAAGCCGAAGGCGGGACTCTTTTCCTTGATGAAATTTCAGAACTTCCATTGTCCATGCAGGCCAAGCTTCTCTACGCCGTGCAGGAGCTGGAATACCGTCCTGTTGGAAGTTCTTCTGCTGTTAAGGCCGATGTGCGCATCCTTGCGGCCTCCAACCGAAACATGGAACGCATGGTCGAAACCGGAGCCTTCAGACAGGATTTATATTTCCGTTTAAATGTCTTTGATATCGTCATCCCGCCCCTGCGTGACCGTCAGGAAGACCTGATCCCCCTGCTGCATTACTTTTTCAACCGCTACGGCAAGACCCACGGCAAAGGCAAGCGCCTTTCTTCCGAAGCCCAGAACCTGCTCTGCCAGTATTCATGGCCGGGCAACATACGGGAACTTGCCCACCTTGTAGAACGTTTGGTCGTTACAGTGGAAGACGAAATCATAACTATGGACCACCTTCCGTCTTCCATCTACGAAACCACTGCCATACCTATTTCGCCGCTTACATCAGCAGGCAACCTCGATGATGCCCTTGAGGCAGTGGAACGCCAGCTTATCATGGACGCAGTCACCAAGCATGGCAGCAGCCGCAAAGTTGCCGCAGCCTTGAAGATCAGCCAGTCCCGCGCATCCCGCTTGATCAGAAAATACATCGGTAATTCAAAGCCTTAAATATCGAGTCGCTTCCAACTCACCGAGTCAATATAGACTCAATACCTGAAACAACCCGCCAGACAAGGGCTTTATTTAATAATGAGTCACAATCGACTCAATTCAATTTTATTGATTGAATGATCATACAGCCGTTATATCTCTTAACATTCTGTTTTTTAAGCATTTTTGATCGTGAAAACTATAACTTTTCATTGGCACATCACTTGCTCAAGTAACACTAACACATATTCGAATTCGACAGATGCAATGTCCGCCGTGGGAAGATGAGTTGTTATGGAGGTAGCGGCTCAATACGGACAAACGGGGTGTTTGGTTTCGTATAAGGCAACAGCATCACAATTGTGTTTGTGGAGGCAGCCGCAGCAGTGAGCGTATGCGGCGAATTAAAGAGGTGTATTAACTTTCAAGGGAGATGACTGTATGTTTAAAGATAAAAGATATTACGGGATGGCCTGTGCCCTGCTTGCGACAATGCTTTGGGCCGGTGCTTTTGTTGTTGCCAGACTGGCGGTGGGACAGATTTCACCCATGACTCTTGGAGCCAGCCGCTGGTTTATTGCCCTGCTCATCCTGTGTGCTTTCACCATGCCCAGAGTGAAACGCGAATGGCCCGTAGCTAAAAAATTCCTGCCTCAGATTATTGCGGCAGCCCTGACCGGTGTGGCGGCTTACTCCCCCCTGAGCTACTTTGCAGCCCAGACAACATCAGCCATCAACCTTTCCCTTATCTCAGTAACTTCACCGATCTTCATCGTTATCATATCTTCTGTGCTCGGCCAGAAGCAGTCCATGAACACATGGATCGGCTGTACCATCGCGCTGATCGGTTCTTTCTATCTTGTTTCCGGCGGCGATCTCCAGCAGCTCCTCGGACTGCACTTTGCTTCCGGCGACATTCTCATGCTGCTCGCAGCTGTCGGTTTTGCAGTCTACAGCCTGATCCTGCGTAAAATCCCCGAAGGACTGTCACAGCTGACCGTCATGACTCTCATGTCCTTCTTCGCAGTACTCATGCTCATCCCCTGCGTTATCTGGGAATCCACTCAGCCAAGCATGGTCTTCAACATGAACGGAGTTGTTTTCTTCAGTATCGTCTTCTCCGCTGTCTGCTCATCCGTAATCGCATGGCTGACCTGGAACATCGGTATTGAACACGCAGGTCCGGCAACTTCCGGCATGATCTACTACAGCCTTCCCCTTTGGGGCGGCCTGTTCGCCTTTGTTTTCCTCGGCGAAACCATGAATTCCGTACACTTCATCTCCGGTATCCTGATCATCGGCGGTATCATCTGGTCCAGCCGGGGTCCAAAGGAAGTGACTGCCGCAGAGCTGGCAACAAACGAATCTTAAGCACCTTGACTCCATAAGATCAGGGGCAGACCAGAGGTCCGCCCTGCCAGAATCCTTGTACACCCGGAGGCCGCCATGCCTCCGGGAACAGGAGGGGTGCGTCCCCCGCACATCAAATCAAGGTCTGAAAAGACCGTTCAGGAATAACTAACCACTTAAGGAATTGGATAATGAATCGCGACGAACAACAGAAAAAGCTCATTCATCTCAATGTGAACGGAGAGACCGTTTCACTGCATGTAGAGCCGCACTGGACCCTTTCCAGAGTTCTGCGCAATGACTGCGGTCATACCGGGACAAAAGAAGGTTGCGGCGAGGGAGCCTGCGGCTCCTGCACCGTGCTCATCGACTCTGTCGCAGTGCCCGCCTGCATGGTTCTCGCCGTGGAACAGCAGGGCAAGGAAATTGAAACCATCGAAGGACTCTCCAAAGACGGCAAACTGCATCCCATTCAGGAAGCATGGCTTGAAGAATACGGTTCCCAGTGCGGATTCTGCTCTCCGGGCATGATCATGTCCACCAAGGCCCTGCTGCTGAAGAACCCGGCCCCCAGCGATGATGAAATCAAGGAAGCCATCAGCGGAAACATCTGTATCTGCAGCAACTACGAACACATCATCAATGCCGTGCGCAGTGCTGCAAAGAAAATGTCCAAGGAACAGTGCTAATGATTAAAACCAACTCCATCGGAACCTCCGTCCGCCAGAAGGACGGCCCGGCCCGCGTAACCGGTTCCGCAAAATATTACGCTGACTTTATCTTTCCGGGCATGCTCCAGATCCGCATCCTGCGTTCCCCCTACCCCGCTGCCGATATCGTATCCATCGACACCAGCGCGGCCGAGAAAGTGGAAGGCGTACATCTGGTCATGACCCACGAGAACTATCCCAAGGCTTTCCGCAAGACTCTCTACTACGTTGGCGACCTTGTAGCCGCTGTAGTTGCCGATGACGAAACCATTGCCCTTGAGGCCATGGAACTCATTGAAGTTGAATACGAAAAGAAGAAGCCGGTACTAAGCATTGAGGACGGAATCAAAGAAGACTCCCCGCAGGTTTTCGAAGGCGTGGACAACTGTCAGGACTGGGCTTTCCATGCCATCCTGAGTGACCGTGATCCCGAATCTCGCCTGTTCAAAACCAAGACCCCGGCCGAATACAACGGTTTCGGCGACATTGATAAAGGATTTGCCGAAGCGGACGTGGTTGTCGAACAGAAAGGACTCAAATACGCCTACTGCAAAGGTCCGGCAATGGAACCGCGCGGCTGTTCCGCCAACTTCGACGGAACCAAGCTCCATGTCTACACCCACTCTCAGGGACTGCATGATGAAAAGCTCTGCCTTGCGCAGGCTCTGGGCATCAGTGCCACCATGCTCAACTATGTTTCCCCGTTCACCGGATCAAGCTTCGGCGGCAAGAACGCTTTCCCGCTGGACCGCAACATCGCGTCCCACTATCTGGTCATCGCCGGTCTGGCCTGCCTTGACCTCAAGAAGCCCGTACACTGCCCCTATTCCCGTGAAGAGGAAATGGTTTCCGGCTGGTCTCGCGGCAGCATCGGTGACGTAAAGATCGGTTTCAAAAAAGACGGAACCCTGACCACAATGGACCTCGCCCACTGGCAGGAAACCGGGGCAGGCGGCGATAAATATCCCGCCAAAAACGCCATGCTCGCCACTGGCGCGGTTATGTATTCCCATAACTGCGAACACCTGCGCGGCAAGATCCGCTACGTGAACACCAACCGCTTCCCCGCCGCAGGCTGGCAGGGTTACGGCGCACCCGAAGGCGTATTTGCCGTGGAAACCACCATGGATATCGCCGCCGAACAGATGGGCATGGACCCGGTTGAAATCCGCAAGAAAAACTGCATGCGCACCGGGGACATCGACTCCGGCTGGGACCCGCTGATCTATAAATCCTGCTACATTTCCTCTTCCGGTATCCGCGACTGCCTTGATGCCGGGGCAGAATTCATCGACTGGAAAAACAAATGGCAGCATCCCAGCAAGAAAGAAGGCCGTATCCGCAACGGTATGGGCGTAGCCATCTTCGCCATGGGCGCAGGACGCCCCGGTCCGGGCAACTCCAGTGAAGCCATGGTCAAGATCTACCCCGACGGATCTGCCGCACTGGTCTGCGCCGTCGCTGATATCGGTCAGGGCCAGCACACAGTTCAGTGCCAGATCGTCGCCGACGTGCTGGGCATTCCTTATGAAAAAATCGGTCTTGTCTGCCACGACACCGACTCCACCCCCTTTGCAACACTCGTTGCCAACAGCTGCGGAACATGGATTCAGGGCTGGGCCACTTACGAAGCCGCCCTTGATGCCAAGCGTCAGGTCCTCGACCTCGCCGCTGCACAGCTGGAAGTCCCCGCACAGACCCTTTCCATGGGCGAAGACGGCGTTTTCGTCACTGCCGAACCGGAAAAGAAACTGAACTTTGCCGAAGCATTCGGCGCACGCGGCCACTACGGCGGTATCCACGAAGTAACCGGATACTACGTCAACAATTCACCGCATCCCAACGGCCTCAAAGACGGCAAGGAAGATCAGGTTTACATCCCCAAAGAAAAGGGCGCGCAGTTCATCACCCTTGATGTGGACACCGAGACAGGAATGATCTCCAACGTCAAAGTCATCATGGCCCAGAACGTGGGTAAGGCCCTGAACCCGAAAATCGTCGCCGGACAGCTCTCCACCTCCCGCCACGGAGTGGAAAACGCCATCCTCGGCAACGACTGTATCGTGGACAAACGCAACGGCTGGCTGATGACCCCGAACTGGGTTGATTACCGCCACTCCACTGCCATGGAATGCGACGTTGAACCCATCGTTATCGAAAAGCCGGGCGACCCAACCCACCCCTTCGGAGCCACCGCCTGCGGTGAAGGTGCGGCCTGTCCCTCTTTGGCAGCCTTCTCCAACGCAATCTACAACGCAATCGGCGTAAGAATCATCGAAACCCCGTTCACCCCCGATAAAATCCTTGAGGGCCTCGGCAAGATTCAGCCCAAAAGGAGGAAGAAATAATGAGACGTTTCA
The DNA here is from genome assembly GCF_048571135.1 of Maridesulfovibrio spiralis (SeqCode). Lineage (NCBI taxonomy): Bacteria > Pseudomonadati > Thermodesulfobacteriota > Desulfovibrionia > Desulfovibrionales > Desulfovibrionaceae > Maridesulfovibrio > Maridesulfovibrio spiralis (SeqCode). The sequence goes on from NZ_CP182344.1 coordinate 1,197,309, forward strand.
ACCACTTTGATGCTTCCAGCATTGAGGAAGCCGTAGCCCTTTTGCAGGAATACAAAGATTCCTCCTATGTAATTGCAGGCGGCAGCGACCTCATGGGCTGCCTCAAAGACAACCTCTGGATGAAATATCCCGAGGCGATCATCAACCTGAAAACAATCCCCGGACTGAATGAGATAAGAGTCGAGGATGACGGTCTGCACATCGGAGCACTGGTGACTCTCACCGAACTCTCCGAATCCACAGCCGTTAAAGAAACATGGCCCGGCCTTGCAGAAGCGGCCCGTCGCACAGCATCTCCCCTGCTGCGCAACATGGGAACCGTTGCCGGGAACATCTGTCAGGAAAACCGTTGCTGGTACTACCGCTACCCGGACAAAATCGGTGGACGCATCGATTGTGTCCGCAAGGGCGGAAAACGCTGCCTCGCCGTACCCGGAGATCACCGTTTCCATTCCATCTTCGGGGCGGTAAACAAATGTATCGCCGTAAACCCCAGCGATACCGCTCCTGCCTTTGTAGCACTTGGCGCGACCATCAACACCACCAAACGCCGGATTCCCATTGACGAATTCTTCTCCGCTGAAAACGGAGCAGGATCGACCGTGCTGGAACGCGATGAAATCGTAACTGAAATCTTCGTACCCCGCCCGGAAGCAGGCAGCAGCAGCGCGTTCATGAAAATCGCCTACCGCAAGTCCATCGACTTCGCCATCGTCAACTGCTCGGCTTCATTAACCGTCACAGACGGGAAAATCAGCGCAGCCCGCATCTGCCTGAACGGGGTTCATAACAACCCCCGCCGCTGTGAAACATCCGAGGAAGCACTCATCGGCAATGCCCTTACCGAAGAGCTGGCGGCACAGGCCGGAGAACTGGCAGTAGCGGAAGCAAAACCGCTCTTCCAGAACATCCACAAAGTCCAGATGTCCAAAACAATCGTAGCCGACACCCTCATGGAGTGCGCCAAGTAAGCGCAGGAAGGTTAGCCATATGGCAGATCAGAGCTTCAGACAGGAAATAGCAAAGACTTCCGGCATTATCCTCGCAGCCGGGAAGGCATCCCGCATGGGCAGGGACAAATTGTCCCTGCCCTTCCGGGGCAAGCCTATGGTCCAGCACGTAATCGACGCTGCGCGGGCCTCACAACTCAGCAACGTTACCGTGGTGCTGCCGGAAGGATCCGAGCTGCATAGCATCCTCGACCTTGAAGGTTGCGAGGTGGTCACCAGCCCGCAGCGCGACAAAGGCCAGGCCGAATCCTTCAAGGCAGGACTGCGCAACGTCAAAGACCGGGTACAGGGAGCCATGTTCTTTCTCGGCGACCAGCCGCTTATCGAGCCGGAAACAATCGACAGGCTGGTCTGGGCTTTTTCGCAGGAACCGCAATGCTGGGTTGCCCCCATTCAGGAAGGAATGCGCGGCAATCCCATCACCATTCCCCGTAGCTGGTTTGACCGCGCGCTGGAACTGGAAGGCGATACCGGAGCACGTCCGCTGCTGGCCGCTCCCGGACTGGCCTTAAGGCTGGTACGCATTCACGAAGTAGGCCCGTTTATCGACATTGATACCGAGCTGGAATACCGGCAACTACTGGATCGCTACGAACGGAGTGCATAGATGCCTCCGGCGGCGCTTTCAGCGGGACCAGAGGAGAGGGAAAAACCCTTTTGCTACCGCCAAAAAGTGTTTTCCCCTCTCCTCTGGACTCCTCTCCCCTTTCCCAAAACGCGTTAGTTGGGGGAGTGTTTAAGTTTAACTTATAACTAGCGCTATTAAATAACACATCGGCGAAGCCCTAATAAAAGTTTTTGAAGAGTCCAGAGAAACTTTTTCCAAAAAGTTTCTTTGGCCCTCGGAGAGACTCCCGGTAGGACCGCCGGAGGCAAACCATGAATAAACAATCACCATTAATCGCCATTCGCGGCGCAGGCGACCTTGCCACAGGCATTGCCATGCGCCTTTACCGGGCCGGACTTAAACGCATCGTCATGCTTGAGACCGGGCATCCGCTGGCTGTGCGCCGCACGGTGGCCTTTTCCGAAGCCGTTTATCACGGCGAAGTACAGGTTGAAGGCGTCTCCGCGATCTTTGCTGAAGACATGGAAGAAGCCGCTGCCGTCTGGGAAAAACAGGGCATCGCAATCATGTGTGATCCCTGCCTGCTCAGGATAGGTGAAATCAACCCGGAAGTTCTCATTGACGCCATCATCGCCAAGAAAAACCTCGGCACGGAAAAGCACATGGCCCCGCTGGTAATCGGGCTGGGTCCGGGCTTCACCGCCGGGGAAGATGTGCACAAGGTCATTGAAACCAAACGCGGGCATCACATGAGCAGGGTCATTCATGAAGGTGCAGCCGAACCGAACACCGGGATTCCCGGCAGTGTGAAAGGATTCACTGTCGAGCGGGTCTACTGGGCTGAACATGGCGGTGTTTTCAGCACCACATTTGATATCGGCGACGAAATCTCAGAAGGCGACAGGCTGGGGGATGTGGACGGAACCCCGGTGATTGCCAAAATTTCCGGGGTACTCCGGGGCATATTGCGCAACGGCACTCCGGTGCGCAGGCGAACCAAACTGGGCGACATAGATCCCCGGGCCAGCAAATCATATTGCGGGGAGGTTTCGGACAAAGCACTCTCCATCGGCGGCGGGATACTGGAAGCAGTCTGCGCGCACATTTTTTCCAAGGACTGACAATGGGTCTGGACAGCATAGGTCTTAATGAACTCATACAGCCTGAGCAGAGGCTGATCACCCTCACCGGAGCGGGAGGAAAAACTTCGCTGTCGCACTGGTTGGAATCGTTTTTCAAGTCAAACAGAAAGCGAGCCATAACCACTACTACAACGAAAATCCTCCCGCCCAGCGGAGGCCATATTGTTTTAGAGGCGGACGGTCCCGATTTAATCGATCGGGTCCGGACCGCCTTTGCCACTGTTTCAGGATTCACAATTGCCCGCGACTACGACCCGGATTCAGGAAAACTGCTCGGCATCAGCCGGGAGACAGTTTCAAAACTGCATAATTCAAGGCTGGCGGATGTAATTTTAGTTGAAGGTGACGGAGCGGCCCGCAAGCCGCTGAAAGCCCCGGCAGATCATGAGCCGGTAATCCCGCATGAAACAGACCTCTGCATCGGTGTCATGGGTCTTGATGCGGTTTACCGCATCCTGAGCGAAAGCAGCGTACACCGCAGCACGATTTTCGCAAAAATAACCGGAGCAGACAAAAGGAATGTGATCAGGCCGCGCCACCTGATCAAACTGGCGGAGTCCGAGGTGGGAATATTCAAAGGGGTTCCTGCGGACTGCTCAAAAGCGGTTTTCCTTAACAAAACCGACAGCCCCGGAGGAATGGAGCTGGCGGATGAATTTATACGCCATTTAGCGGAAACAAACAGGCCGGACATAAAGTGGTTCGCCGGAAGCGTACGTGACAAGAAAATTTTCGCGCTTTCGCAGACGGACCCGGAACTGCCGCTTGAACGGGAAATGCAGCTTGCATTTTCATAATTGCTCTGAAAGGGAGAAAGTAATTATGGACCATCCAAAAAAGACCGAAGAACTGATCGCCACCTGTCCCACAGGCCAAAGCGGAGTCTGTAAAATATGTTTTTACGGGGCCTTTTCGCTCATCCTCGCCACCTGCATTCCGCTCATGCTCTACCCGGCTGAGGGAAAACAGGTCATCAACACACTTTTCAAGTTCATCACTGTGGAAATGGGCTGGTTGTACATGCTTGCCGCGCTGGGAGCATTTTCACTCATTCTCTGGTTCGCCTTCGGTCCCTTGAGCTCCAAGAGGCTGGGCGACAAAGTTGAATACTCGACCTTCTCATGGATCGGCATGCTCTTCTGCGCCGGGGTCGGGGCCGGGATCATGTTCGGCGGCTCCATCGACTGGGCCTACTACATGGCCTACCCCATGCATGGAGAACCAGCCGGATCGTGGAAAGCTGCCGAATGGGGCACTGCCTACGGCATGTTCCACTGGGGGCCTGTCTGCTGGTCCATCTACGCCATCCTCGCCATCCCCATCGGCTATAGCTACTACGTAAAAAAAGTCCCCATCCTGAATATTTCACAGGCCTGCAAAGGCTTGCTGGGAAACAAGGTCCACGGCTGGCAGGGCAAAGTCATCGACATCATGTTCATGACCGGTCTGGTAGCCGGGTCGGCAACCGCGCTGGGACTGGGCATTCCTATTGTCGCCGCCGGGGTTGTGTCAGTGACCGGAATGGACCACTCATTCCTGCTGGAATTCGGGATTCTTGTGCTGGTGACTCTCATTTTCTCGGTAACATCCTGTTTGGGGTTGAAAAAAGGCTTGAGCAGGCTGTCCGATTTCAATGTCTACATCGCCATGGGCTTGATGCTTTTCGTCTTTATTGCCGGACCGACGGTATTCCTCACTGACATGGCGATTTCCTCGCTGGGACTGATGATCTCGAACTTCATAACCATGGCAACATGGATGGACCCGGTAGGCGGCAAAGGGTTCACTCAGGACTGGACCATTTTCTATTACGCATGGTTCGTGGCCTATGCCCCGTTCATGAGCCTGTTCATCGCCAAAATATCACGCGGGCGCACCGTGCGGCAGGTGGTGCTCGGGCCGATCATCATCGCCTCTTTCGGCTGCGGATGTTTCTATCTCATCTTCGGTAACTTCGGCCTGTTCCTGCAAATGACCGGACAGCTTGATGCCGTCAGCATGGTTACCCAGATGAAAGGGGCCACCGTGATCATGGCCATTGCCGATTTCCTGCCCTTTGCCCCGCTCTACAAACTGGTTTTCGCCACTGTGACAGCTATTTCCATGGCGACCACCTTCGATGCTGTTTCATTCGCCCTTGCCGCCACAACCACGACCATGCTCTCCCCGGAAGAAGAACCTGCCCGCTGGAACAGGCTGTTCTGGGCGATATCACTGGGAATGGTCCCCACCGGAATCATGCTCATCGACGGTCCGCTCTCGGTACTCCAGACCGCATCCATCGTAGTCGGACTGCCGGTACTGGGCATTGTCGCCATCGGGGTGGCCTCGTTCCTGAAGGAATACCAGCGTACCGGCTGGGTGGTAACACGCTGCAAGAGTTAGAACCGGAGACAAATAATGAAAACCATACATGTAAAAGACGCCATAGGCACAGTCCTCTGCCACGACATAACCCGCATCGTACCCGGAGAGGACAAAGGCCCTGCTTTCCGCAGAGGCCATATTGTTACTGAAGATGACATTCCGAACCTGCTCGATATCGGCAAGGAACACCTTTATGTTTTCGATCCTGAAGACGGCTACGTGCATGAAGACGATGCCGCCGGACGCATCGCCGAAGCCGCCGCCGGACCGGGCATTGAACTCAGCTCTCCCAGTGAAGGCAAAATCAACTTCACTGCTGCCTGTGACGGGCTGCTGGATATCGACACCAACACCCTGTTCAAGCTCAACTCAGTGCAGGATGTGATCTTCGGGACCATCCATAACAACCAGCTGGTCAAAAAGGGGCGCGGTCTTGCCGGAACAAGGGTAATCCCGCTGGTGGTGCATGAAGACACCATCCGGGCAGCGGAAGAAATTCTGCGCCGGTATCCCCCGCTTATTCAGGTCCGCCCGTTGAAGAGCTGCAAGGTCGGCATCGTCACTACCGGAAGCGAGGTTTACAATGGACGCATCAAGGACAAATTCGGTCCGGTAGTCAGAAAAAAATTCGAAAGTTACGGAAGCTTGATCGTCGGCCAGACCTTTGTTTCCGATGAACAGGAAATGACAGTCAAAGCTATTGAAGATTTCATATCCCAGGGAGCCGATTTCATCGTCGTTACCGGTGGAATGTCAGTTGATCCCGACGACCAGACCCCGGCATCCATCCGTGCCACCGGAGCGGAAATCATCACCTACGGTGCGCCCACCTTCCCCGGGGCCATGTTCATGTACGCCAGACTCGGCGATGTTCCCATCGTGGGGCTGCCCGGCTGCGTCATGTACTACAAGGCCAGCATTTTCGACCTGATCGTGCCGCGCATAATTGCCGGGAAAGAAGTCACCCGTGAAGACATCATCGGACTCGGTCATGGCGGTTACTGCGAAGGATGCGCTGAATGCCGCTACCCGGTCTGCGGTTTCGGCAAAGGAATTTAACAACAGCCCCAGATCCTGAATCATTGGATAGGAGATGGGAAAGGTAAATCAATGAAATTTAGAGATTGGAATTTAAAAACCAAAATTATTATCCCCACTTTCTTTGTGGTCGTCGCTATCCTCATGGCCAGCACATGGATAATGACCACTCAGGCCCGCGACTTAGCCGTTAAGCAGGCTACTGAAAATGCACAAGCTATCGCCAAAGGACACGGCTACCAAATTGCGGAAACCTTGAGCAAGGCCCTGACCGCAACAAGAACCATCGCCGCCATGTTCGAGATGGGAACCAACTATGATCCCATTCCGGACAGGGAATATCTGGACTCCGTACTCGTAAAAACCCTGAAAATGCATCCCGGACTGGCCGCGATCTGGTGCGGCTTCCCGCCGAACCAGTTTGACGGCCGCGAAGCAAAGTACATGGATAAATACAAGGGTACTTACCTGAACTGGTATCACCGCAAAAACGGAACCATTGCCGAACGCTTTACCGGCGGCAAGGGAATGGAACAGGCGGCATGGTTCAAAGCCCCCATGGCAGGTAATGTTGAAACCCTGACCGAGCCGTACCCGTGGAAAGTTGGTGACAAAACATACTGGCTCAGCTCGACCGGATATCCCATCAAGAAAAACGGCCGCAACATCGGCTGTGTCGGCGTTGATTTTTATCTCAATGATTTGCAGGAAGACGTTCTTGCAATCAAACCCTTTGAAACCGGATACGCATTTCTGGTTACCAACAAAGGGAATATTGTTGCCCACCCGGATGAAGAACTTCAAGCCAAGAATATTAACGATTTCATGCGCGAAGAGCAGAAGCACGACATCCTGCGGGCCATTAAAAACGGCCGGAATTATTCATATGTGCGTGTTTCCCCTGAAAGCGGGAAAAGGGAATTTGTCACATATGCCCCCATTAAAGTGGGTAAAACCGCTTTTCCATGGAGTATTGCACTAGTCATCCCGATGAAAAAGGTCGAGGCTCAGGCCAACGCCATTGCACACAACAGTATGATAGTAAGTGCGGTCTCAGTTGTCGCTCTCCTTGCCATTCTGTTTCTGCTAGGCGGGATGATCAGCCGGCCGATCCTCAAAATTGCCGCATATTCTTCCAGTGTAGCCGACGGCAACCTTGAAGCGGACTTAAGCATCAACCAACAAGACGAAATCGGTCATATGGCAGATTCATTACGGTCAATGGTTGAAGAATTAAAAAAGACAATCCTCAAGGCTGAAGATGAAACCCGCAAAGCCGAAGAAGAGTCCTTGAAAGCAAGGGAAGCCACCGCTGAAGCAGAAAAAGCAAAGCAAAAAGCCGACATGGCCCGCACTGAAGGCCTGCGCCATGCAGCTGACCGGGTTGAAAAAGTTCTGGAGCATATTGTTTCCGCATCAGAACAGATGTCCGCACAGTCCAATGAATTGTTGCAGGGCACAGAAATCCAGAGCGACCGCATCTCCTCCACTGCTACAGCCATGGAAGAAATGAACGCCACGGTGCTTGAAATTGCCCGCAACGCAGGAGACGCGGCTTCAGCCAGCAGCAATGCGCAGGGCAAAGCGGAAAACGGTGCAAACGTAGTAGGTCAGACCAGAAACGCACTGGACAATACAGTTTCAGAAGTAAGCAGCCTCAAAGGCAATATGGAAGAGCTGGACAGTCAGGCCAAAGGGACAGAGGCCATCATCGGAGTAATTACCGACATTGCAGACCAGACCAACCTGCTGGCACTCAATGCGGCAATCGAAGCTGCCCGCGCCGGTGAAGCAGGACGCGGTTTTGCAGTTGTTGCCGATGAAGTACGCAAGCTGGCTGAAAAAACCATGTCTGCCACCGGAGAAGTTTCCAACTCCATCGGTGCAATTCAGCGGGTTGCAGAAGAGAATATCAAGGCTATGGAAAATGTCTTCGCACGCATCGGTGAAGCCAGTGATTTATCTGAAAGCTCCGGCAATGTGCTGCACGAAATTGTTTCAGAATCCCAGCATAGCGCGGAACAGATTCAGAGCATTGCCACCGCTGCGGAAGAGCAGTCGGCTACTTCCGAAGAAATCAACGGATCTGTTGAAGAAATCAGCAGGATAACCGAAGAGACAACCAACAGTGCCCGTGAATTTGCACTGGCTCTTGAGTCCCTTGCGGAACAGGTAGCTGAAATGCAGAGCATTGTTGAAGACCTGAAAACAGAATAGCAAGCACTGCCCCGCAATGTACTCAGGCATTGCGGGGCCTTATTTTTTCATGATGCCTGCACCTGCAACCGGGCTAGGATTTCAAAAGCTCCGCCCCCTCTTTCAACTGCCGGCGAATTGCTGAATCAGCAGTGCAATTGGCGAGAACAAAGTCAGCGGTGACAAGGATTTTTTTCCAGCGGGGGTTCTTGGGCAGGGTCTTCTCTTCAAGATATTTGTCCAAAGTCTGGGTTCGGAAATAACCGTCTTTTTCCATGTAAACATTCCATAGACCGGACTGTTCTGCCATGTCCGCCTTGGCTGTCCCTGTTGATTCCATCCAGCAATCGACCGCCAGATTCATCACCTTGACAGCCAGCGCACGCTTGTCACCGTTCTTTGCAGGAAGCAACTGAGAACCCAGCCCCTCCAGAAGTTCATCAAGGGATTTCAGATTCTCCAGAACAGCCTGCCTGTCCTGCGGATCGCCTGACTCCAGCGAAAGCACGGTCTCTTCGAGCCGCAATATCCGCTGCCGATTGGCACTGAGTTCCTGAAACAACCGGGAGGATATGCTTGCAGATCCTGCCAAACCAGCGGTTCTAGCAGGACGCACTATCATCAGGGCCAGAGTTTCCTCTTCTATCTCCATATCCGTAACCCAGAAGGAAACATCCCGATTTTTGCCCGCTCCGCCGGTTATGAATAGCCCGTCAAATATCAGCGGCTGCTCTGCAACTCCGGCCTGTTGGCGCACATAATCAAGCAAGTCCGCGCTTTTGGAGTTTTCGGTATCAACAAACAGGGACGCAAGCGGCTGTCCAAGCAATTCCCGCCCGGACCGTCCGCAGATTTCCTCAAAAGGACGGTTGCAGAAGGCAATCTCATTGCTCAGGTTCACACCGATAATTGCCTCGTCGATGGAATCCAGTATTCCCGACAGCCTGGCCTGCATATAACGCAATCCGCTTTCCGTCCTGCGGCGCAACTCAAGCTCCCGCTTAAGCTCAAGGTTCTCTTCCAATGCGATGTAGGCTTCTTTCAACTTAAGCTGCATGGCAACGCGCGCACCCAGCTCTTCACGGGAAAATGGTTTGGTCAGGTAATCGTTGGCTCCTGCGGCAAAGCCCTCAACAATATCTTCAATGCGGTTCTTCACAGTCAGCAGAACAACAGGCAGCACCGATGCCGGATATTTCCGGCGCAATTCCCGGCAGAGCGAATAACCGCTTATGTCCGGCATCATGACATCAAGCAGCAGCATGTCCGGTTCATGGCCTCCGGCGAGCATCTGCAAGGCTGTATTCCCGTCCTGCGCCGTGCGAAAAGAAATCCCGGCAAGATTCAATATGGATGCGACCACTTGCAGGTTAACAGGCTCATCATCCACAACCAGCACCTGATATTTATTGCCGGAAATGGGTACGTGACTTTGCAGGGATTCAGCCGTCACAAAAGCCGGAGAGACTGCTTCATTCATGGGACCGGCAGGAGCTTCAAATATGGATTTTTCTGCCAAGGGCAGGGAAAAGGAAAAACAGCTTCCACTGCCCTGCTCAGACGTAACTGTAAGCGTCCCGCCATGCAATTCCACAAGATGGCGGGTAATTGAGAGGCCAAGCCCCATGCCGCCGGATTCGGGAGAACTGCCCTGCTCGTAGGTATCGAAAATAACCTTCCGGTCTTCGGCGGAAATGCCCGGTCCGGTATCTGTGACACTGATCTCAACCATGCCTCCGCGCTCCTCGGCGGAGACAGTGACATGGCCGCTTTGCGTGAATTTAAGGCTGTTGCCAATCAGGTTGAACAGAATCTGTTCAATGCGGTCCGGGTCCGCTTTCACCGCAGGGAAATCAGGTTTGATGGAATTGATGAGCGAAACATTCTCGCCGCGTTTGAGGGTTTCGCCCAACGCCAGAACACGCCGGGCCGCAGCATACGGGCTGACCGGTTCCTGCTGCAAAACAATATCCCGGTGCTTCAGGCGGGACAAATCAAGAACATCGTTAATAAGATTTGCCAGCCGCTTTCCGCTATGCACAATGACCTTCAAATGTCCGGAAGTTGTACCGGAAAGGCTTCCGCCCGTGCCGCCCAGCAGGGATTCCGCAACACCGATCATCCCGGCCAATGGGGTTTTCAATTCGTGAGTGGTTTTGGCCAGAAAATCGTCTTTCAACTTATCCAGTTGCAAGAGACGCACGTTGGCGCTTTCAAGTTCCACCGAAAGCTTCTCCACCTTGGCAAAAGCACGGGAGAAACGCAGCGCAAGGTAGCAGGCATAAGAAAGGATAAAGATGAAGACACCAAGCGGCCGCAGTGATGCCGAGTTGATTATATTCAGGTCGAAAAGCATCTCGTCCAGCTCCGCAAAACCAAGGGCGGCGTAGCCTAAAAACAATACCCAGATCCCTTTTTCCCTATTGAATAAATCCAGAGCAAAACAGGCAAACATGTAAATCAACACAAGATTGCTGAACATATAGTAAAAAAACAGCACCACATCATATGCATTGGGAGGGGTCAGCAGAATATAACCGACATAGAGCAGGCCGACAGCCCAGCAGACACGCTCAACAACTTTAGCGAACCTTTTGGGGAACAGCCGATGATAAAACATCAGCATCAACGGGACTGTTGCGCCATATGGCAGCATGGAAAAGCTGATATAATATTTCCATGGGATGGATGGAGCAAGAACGGTCATCAAAAAACCGGAAGAGGGGCTGAAAAGAATAGCGGCACACCAGAAAAGACAAAACAGCCCGAAATAGAAATATTCACCACTGGAACGGCGCATGAAGAACAGGGCCGCATACATCAGGGCCAGACAGAACAACGCGCCTGCCATACAGGCCCCGAGCAAACGGGGGATGGTGTAGAAATCATTAATCTGCCGGGAGGTCCCGAGCAGTACGTCCCCGTTCAGACCGCCCTGTACATTATGATAATTGGAGACAAGCAGCGTCAGCCGGGACAACTGCGCGGAATTCGGGCATTCGGCTATCACATAATGTCTGCCGGGCTTTTCAGACCCGGCACTGATGCCGACAATCCCGCTGGATTCAATCGTTTCACCGTTGATCCTTATCTCGCAGACCGACATGCCTCCGGCAACCAGAACAGCCATCCGTTCCGGAATACCCTCCGGCATGATCAGCCCGAGGCTGTAGAGCGCATTCCCCTGCGGGCTGAGAACTTTCCCGGCGGCAGTTTGCCCCTGCCAGAGTCCGGGCACATGAAAGCGGTCACCGCCTGCACTGTCTCCCCACCGGAACTCCCAATTTCCGAAAAGGCGCACCGGGCCGTCGCGCTCGAAATCCCATGAAGAAAGGTCAACAACCCCGTCAACAACCTTTGGTGATTCCTTCTCCGGAACGCAGCCGAAAAGAAGAAACAAGATCATGATCAGGCAAAAGAATACAGATAAGCCCGGATGCACTCTATTTCTACGCAGCTGCATGTAAAGATCCCGTAAGCAATAAGTTCAGCAGGGTTTAATTATTCGACTTATAGACTTACAGTAACATGCTCTACTGCGTAGGAAGAGTCAATTGCAGTTGTGTTTCCTGCTGCCCCTTATCCATGAGGGTAAAAGCCAGCATCATGAAGGAAAAAACCTTCTTGGTCAGCAGATCATGATCATCAACCCAGAACCAGCTGTCCCGGTATTCCACTGAGGCAAAGGCATCTTTGGGTTTATCGCGACCTGATTTGACCATCACATTTTTAAACAACCCGCCATTGCCGGAGGCCGGCATACCGGGAGCGGCCCGCTGAGACTCCAGATCTTCCACCGGCATGTCCACCCGCCCGGAAACGGAAGCAAGAACCTGCGCCAGAGAATAAGTCTGCAGCATGATGGATTCATCATCCACTTTGCTCGAACCGAAGCCGATCCTGTAACTGTCGGATTTAGGCGACAACCCCAGCAGCCCCTTTAACTCTTCAACCTGTGCCACGGTTTCCCTGTCATCACGCGGACCACCGATTCTCAGCCGCAGTTTCGGCACTTCTTCACTGCCGCCGGGGTCACGGACAACATGAAGAGCGTTACGCGACTGCAACTCAGTCATGAGATTAACGACACGGACAAAACTTTTATCCGCAGCCCGATAACCGTTTGCGCTCAGAGTTTCATTCAGTAGTCCGTTTATGCTGCGTACTCCCAGACTGAAAAAGAACTCCGCCGAAGCACCGGACTCAATGCTGACTAGCACATTGCGCAGCGGCATGGGCGACATCACGCCGCGCAAAAAGGTTGTTCCGGTCAAAGGGCGGTAAGTTACTGTCGGGCGGTCCGTATATTTGGCACTCCCCCCCAGTTCGAAGACCGATCCGGCATTGGCAAAGGAACTGTCATATATTGAACGAGAAGCCCCTACAGTTCCTCCGGTTTCCATGGAATAGGCCGCGACGATTTCTCCCACATCCATGAAAAAAATCGGCTCCACATACCTTATCTTGACAATATTCAACAATATCTGCTTCTTCCATGAATCCGTAAGCGACATATTATATTCAATGCGGTCCCGTTCCACACGCGGCGGGCCGATGGCGGCGCACCCCGCAAACAGCGAAAGCAATAACCCCGAAATAAGTATTCGAAGAACATTTTGAAGCATTGTTTATTCCCCGCAACGGCTCTATTTGAAGACTTTATCCAGCCAATCGAACAGCACCTGTCCCACCACAGCGCGATTCTCCATGATGCAATGGTTGGTAGCCCCTTCATTTGACGGCGTAACCACCATGACACTTCTTGAATCCGGGAAGTTGTCCAAAGCTTCTTTCTGCTGCCGTTGCACTTCCTTGCTGCGGTATTCACCCTCGCCGACGATAAGCAGTGCCGGAACTGCAATGCGGCTCGCATCAAAGGTGTTGCCCCTGTTGGCTTCGATCAGCTCAGAAGGCTTATCAACGCCGTAACGCCAGCAGATGGATTTGACCACATCACCGTGAAAAGAAGTCCAGCCGGCCATCTCTTTTTTGGAAGCAGTGGCGGCAGGCATGAGCGCGAAAAGGGAATGGGCATCCACGACCGCCGAACTCATGGCAATTGCCTTGAGCCGCTTATCATGCATGGCGGCCTGCGGAACAAATAACCCACCGCCGCTGATGCCGTAAGCAGCCAGCTTGGCAGAATCTACGTCCGGCCTTTTCGAAGCGTAATCCAGCACGGCTTTCATAGGCACGTTGGTATCAGTACGGAAGACATGCCCCGCATGGGGCAGCATGCCCTGTCCGGGCAGGTCAATCGTCATGAAATTGTAACCCCGGTCGTGGGCCTGACGTGCGATATAGAAGAAGAGGTCTTCAATGTAGGTCTCGCCGCCCCCGATCATGAGCAGGGTTCTGGCCGGCCTGCCCGAAGAATATGCCTTGCGGAAAAAACCGGGCAGGACCGTATCTTCAAAGGGAATCTCAAAATATTCCAGCGGCGGATCAAACAAAGCACCTGCCCTTTTCATGAGCGAACGGCTCTTTAGCCCGCGTTTTTCCAGCTGCGGATTATCCGGCTGCATGGCCAGCAGGGAAATTCGGTAATAGTAAGCGGCGCGCAGCAGCTGATCACGCGCACTGACCTTGTGGCCCTGTTTCAAGGCACGCAGCCCGCGAGCCTCTACCCGTTTGGCGAGATCATACCATTCCTTCTGCCAGCTTGCGGCGTCACCGTCTTTGATCTGCGAAGCAGCGTAGAACGCCTCGCCTATTTCAACACCGCCGTTCACCGCAGAGCCGAGGACAAGGTTTCCGAAATGGAAATCCATATCCGCGTCCTTGAAGAAGTAGCTGAAACTGGTGGCATGGGCGTCAAATTCCTTACCGTCCTCAGCCGCTCCGGCACTGGTCACCGATGCTGCCAGCATCACACCCAGCAATACAAGAGTCCTGAATTTCATCATTATCTGATCCCCCTTAGTCCTGTCTGGGCTTGGCGCGTTCATCCAACCAGTTCAGGATGCGTTCACTGGACACAAAAGGTGCGCCCGACTGGCAATGGAACTGCGCACCGTGGTCGGTATTGAATTCATAGTAGCTTTTCTTGGATTTCAGGCCGTTGTAGAATTTCTTGGCCTGCGCGTTGGACCCGGCGATCTGGTCGTCACTGGAATTGAGCACCAGCATCTCGGTTTCAATTTTACCAAGAACACCGTCCATGCTGTACTTCTTCAGCTTGGAGAACAGCTCATAGGGAGTGGCTGCATCGAAAGTCCAGAGCATCTGATTGATGAACTGCTTCAGGTCCGGGTGCTTCTCCATTTCAGCATAGGCAAGTTTGTTCACGTCGTTTATGCGGCTGGATTTGCCCACGCCTTCACGCACTTCCTTGGGAAACTTGGTCATGGTTCCATCAAAGACACTGTAGACGCCGCCGTCAACAATGCCCCAGCGAATACGCTTTTCATATGCCAGCGCACGGGGAACAAGATAACCGCCCATGGAATAACCGATGATAGCCAGCCGCTTGGCATCAACATCTGAACGGGTCAGCGCGTAATCAACAACCGGGCTGACGACCTTTTCCCAATCATATCTAAAAGGAATCTTTTCAACCGAAATTACTTCCCCCTGCCCCGGACCTTCATAGATCAGGCAATTGTAGCCGCGTTTGGCAGCCTGTACACCGAGAATAAAATAGAGATCCTCGGCAGTACCGTCGAGTCCGGTCTGGATCATGAGCAACGGGCGTTTTTTACCGCTGTTATCAGCCTTGATGAAATAACCCGGCAGGGTTGTCTTTTCATAAGGAATGCGGACAGGCTCAATGAGTCCGCCGGAAAGGGCGGCTGCCTTGAGGAAGGTTTCCCGTCCGCCTTCCCATGCCAGATGCTTACGCGGATCATCTTTTGAAAGGTAGATTTCACTGGCGCGGTAGTAGTTGGTGGCCCGGGAGTAAGCTTCCCTGGCACTGATGCCATGTCCGTCCACAGAAAACTTATCACCCATGGCATGGACTTCGGCAGCCATGCTGTTCCATGCCTTATACCAGCTATCTTTATTGTAATCCTCAACCTGACTGGTAATGGTCAGCAGCTCGCCTAAATCAGATGCGCCTGAGGCAATAACACCGAAACGCCAGAGACATTGGAAAACAAAGGAAGCATCATTGAATTGGAATTTATTCAGGGCGCGTTCTGCAATGTCGCGCGGTTTGTTGTTGGGTTTGCCCCGGTAGGTATCCCATTTGGTAATACCGCCACCGATGTAAACCTGTTCCGGCAGGGGGAAATGGGTATGGATGAACAGCCATTTGCGCTCTACCCCGGCATGATCCACAAGGGCATCCGCCACGGCATTGAGCATGCCTTTAACATCATCATCGCTGAAAAATCCCGGTACGTAGAGGTCGACATAAAGCGGTTTGTCGGTTTCCTTTCCTTCGTAAACAACGTTATCAAAAGTCTGCCAGTAATAAGTAATGAAGGACTCTTTGATACCCGTTGCTTTGCTGACGTCCTTGCTGACTGCCGCCAGCACTTTGTTCACATCCAGATCGCAGGGCGGAGAGGTCACCCTGACCATGGGATCAGCCGGGTCGATGCCGCCCTCAGCCATGGCGGGAGTTTGAAAAAGAACCATTGCCGCCAGAAAAAAGAATGCCAGAGCATGTTTACTAAAAGCCATGAAACGACACATATGCTTGCCCCCGACTGATGTTATAGAAAAGACGCTTTTTGGCGAAAAGATTGCCCTGCAAGCAACCGGACGCCCCCCTACTTTCATATAAATACCGACCAAGGCAGTGTAAATTTGTCAATTTCATTCCACGTGAATTAACGTGAAAAACAAATCAACTACACAAAAAAAATCAAGATATCAGCAACTTAATCATCCAAACATTAACTTCACGTTTTTCACGTTAGGATTGTTTGACAAAGCTACCATTACTTTTCACGGTTTGAGGTAAACAGGAGATGGTAAGCCAATGAAAAAGAGAATTTTATCGCTTTCAATGACTCTGGTTATGGTCTTCGCCTTTGTTTGTTCGATCCACCAGACAAGTGGAATTGATTGTGCCGAAGCAAGAGCAAAGGAGCCGGCGGAAAATGAAACCGTCAGTAATATTAGGCCGGGATTCACCCATTTTCGCTCAAGCATGATTGATATCTTTTTCAGCCTGCCTGTAACCTCAGAAGATTGCCTGATGATCGGGGACAGCATCACAGAATTCGGTAAGTGGGGGGAATTTTTTCAGGATTGCCGATTTAAAAACCGTGGTATAGGCGGAGAAACAACTGTCGGGATGAGGGAATGGTTCGCGCCCCTTGCGCGAAAAAAACCGAACAAAATAATTCTGCTTGTGGGGTTCAACAATTTCAAATCAGGTATTACTGAACAAAAGGTGGACAACTACCTGAAGGACCTAGATTTATTTGCTTCCAGCATACCGCAGGAAACAAAAGGATACATAGTCAGCATCCTGCCCGTGAACACAGAAGTGGCATCAGGTTCCATACATTGCAGTAACGCTCACTTCGTCAAAATAAACCGCATGATCAAATTTCTGTGCTCCGAATATAAAAACATAGAATACATTCATATGTACCCGGAACTGCTGGATTCAGCAGGACGTCTTGCCGAGGAATACACCATAGACGGGGTACACCTGAGCCTTGACGGCTATATGAAGTACTGTTCTTTTTTAAAAATGCAAAATATAGTATTCAACTCAACTGATTATAAACGTAAGTTCCCACAATTGCCATTTCAAATCAGTAGTCGTAGGTTTACAGGCGTTTCTGAATTAATAGCGAGGGACTACTGTGCTCAAACTGAATATCCGCCAAAAAATAATCCTCGGGATCATCATTTTCTCAATCTGCTTCGGTTGTCTGGGACTTATTTCCTATATGAACACCTTACAGCTGGAAGATGAAGTACAGCTCATCGAACGCAGTGACGACTTAAGCAACCTGATTCTTGAAGTTCGCCGCATTGAGAAAAACTACTTGCTCTACCATGACCCGGCCCTGTTCACCGTCGGTCTTGATTACATAAACCGTGCAGACGCCCTGTTGATGGACCTTATGGGAGAATTCAGCAAACTCGAAAAAATACAAAGCGGCAAAAAGCTGAAAACAAGCCTGAGCCATTACCGCGGCCTGTTGGAACAACTTGAAAAGGCTCCGGACACATCAGCAAGCACAGACGAAAATCTGAGCACCCGCCTTCGTGAAACCGGACAGGCCATAGTGGAATTATCCAAGGCCATCTCCAACTACCAACGTAATTATATCCTCAGCATCAACCGCACCCTGCGCTCCAATCTTGCCCTTTCCATGATCGGATTTGCCGGGGTAATCGCCTGCCTTGTGGCTTTTCTAAGCACAAACATCCTCAAGCCCCTGCGGGAAGTGCAGGAAGCCACCCGCCGGATTTCAGAAGGAACTTTCACCCCCCTGCCGATCAAAAATTCCCATGATGAAGTCCAGCAGGTCTTTGCCGCCCTGAATTCAATGGTCGAGCAGCTGGTCAAACGCAGACGCCAATTAGTGCAGGCCCAGAAACTTTCATCCATAGGCACACTTTCATCCGGCATCGCGCACCAGCTGAACAACCCCCTGAACAACATTTCCACCTCCTGCCAGATTCTTGAAGAGAATCAAAAAGGCAAAGACGCGTTGGCCGACCGCATGATGCATAACATTATGCAGGAAACACTGCGCGCACGGGATATAGTCAAGGGACTGCTGGAATTCTCAAGGGAAAGCGAATATTCGCCCGGTCCGGTTGAAATAGGAATGGTCATGAAATCAGCAATGGATCTGGTCTCCAGCCAGGTCCCGTCCAATGTCGCCCTTGCAACGGAAATCCCCGAACATATCATTGTACACGCCGACCGCCGCAAGATTCAGGAGGCATTCATCAACCTGCTGATCAATGCCGTGCAGGCCATTGGAGAGCAACCCGGATCAATTGAGGTGACCGCTTTCCCGGATTCGGAAAACACCGTCATCAGAGTAAGCGATACCGGACAGGGCATGTCCCCGGAAATCATGGAACGCATTTTCGATCCCTTCTTTACCACCAAGGAAATCGGACAGGGAACCGGACTGGGGCTGTACATCGTCTACGGAATCATAGAAAAACATCAAGGCAGCATCAGAGCGGAAAGCAGCCCGGAAAACGGCACAAACTTTTACATTACGCTACCCCTCGATAAGGAGCATAAGATATGATCAACCACGCCGACATCCTCATCGTTGAAGACGAAACCATTGCCCGGGAAAACCTCACCCACGTCATGAATGCAGAGGGGCATACCGTCACGGCAGTAGGTTCCGGTACTGAAGCATTACAAAAACTCGGTAAGCAGGAATTTGAACTGGTGCTGACCGACCTCATGCTTCCGGGCATGAACGGTATTGAGCTGCTCGAACATATCAAGGAAATCCAGCCTTCAACGCAGGTGATTGTTATCACCGGACATGCCACAGTCGATACAGCTGTCGTTGCCATGCAGAAAGGGGCGCACTCCTACATCGCAAAGCCGCTCAATCTGGATGAACTGCGCGCCCAGGTTCATAACGCCCTTGAACGGCAGGCTCTTTCGGTGGAAGTCCAGCGGCTGAGGACCGTCATTGAGGAGGGAAAGCAGGACTTTCCTCTTGTGGGTCAAAGCGACCGGATTCTCAAGCTGAAAAAAACAATCCAGCAACTGGCGCACATGGACTGCAACGTGCTCATTCAGGGTGAGACAGGCACGGGTAAGGAACTCATCGCCCGTGGAATCCACATGCTCAGCCCCCGTTCACAGGAACGGTTCATGGCAATCAACTGCGGGACATTTACGGCCGAACTAATGGACAAGGAGCTCTTCGGCCATGAAAGGGAAGCCTTCACCGGAGCGCAACGCGGGCAGAAAGGAATACTGGAAGTTGCCAATGGCGGCTCGGTCTTTTTCGATGAAATGAGCGAACTGCCTCTGAATATGCAGGTCAAACTGCTGCGGGTACTTCAAGAACGAAATTTTTTAAGGGTCGGCGGCACGCAGGAAATCCCGGTGGATATCCGGGTCGTATCCGCGACCAACTGCGATCTCAAAAAAGAAGTAGAGAAAGGAACCTTCAGACAGGACCTTTTCTACCGTTTGAACGTGGTCACACTTTCCGCCCCGCCCCTACGTGAACACCGTGAAGACATCCCGGTACTGATCGGCCATTTTCTGGAAAAACACCGCACCGAAACACAATCAATCGATAGTATTTCGCAGGAAACACTGGATATCCTGATGAACTATTCCTTTCCCGGCAACGTCCGCGAACTAGAGAATATTTCCCAGCGGGCACTGGCTCTGGCCCGGGGGACGGTTTTCTCCCCGGACCTGCTGCCCGAGGAAATCCGCAACATCGACCGCAACAAACCTCTGCGCACCCTTGAAGAAGTTGAGCGCGACCACATTGAAAAGGTCGTGCTGGCGACCAACGGGAACAAAACCCAGGCCTCCAAAATACTGGGGATTGACCGCGTTTCACTGTGGCGCAAGATGAAGCGTCTCGACCTTGATAAAAGCAACTAGATTAAAGCGGCTTCCAGCGCATCTTCCAGTCTGGAAACAAGCCTGATTTCAACGCCGTCCAGCACTTCACAATCAAGCTGTTCTACGGCGGGCGCGCACTGCTCCGGCAGGATTACGGTTTTAACTCCCGAGCGGACCGCAGCCATTATTTTTTCACGCACTCCGCCAACGGGCAGCACATCCCCGTGCAATGATATCTCTCCGCTAAAAGCCATATCCTGATAAACGCAACGCCCTGTCAGCTGGGAAAGCATAGCCACGGCGATAGTCACCCCGGCGGACGGGCCTTCCTTTGTTACTGCCCCGGAAGGGATGTGGACATGAATATCCGATGTCTCGAAAAAATCCTCGGAAAGCCCGAACTTACAGGCGTTGGCCCGCAGAAAACTCAACGCGGTCTGAGCCGATTCCCTGAGGACTTCGCCGAGCGATCCGGTCAGTAACAGATTCTTGCTGCCATGCATGCGCACGGTTTCCACAAAAATAATTTCGCCCCCGTTTTCAGACCAGACCAGCCCGGTGGCGACCCCGGCTTTCAAAACACGCCCGACAGTGGTACTGAAATGGGGCGGTGTTCCCATTATTCCGGGTAGATCATGCGCATAAATCCTGATCGGGCCATCTTCACCCCCATCCAGCCTGCGCCGGGCAATTTTGCGGCACAGGGCGGCAATCTGCTTATCCAGACCGCGCAATCCGGACTCACGGGTGTAGTCGGCTATTAATCTTTGCAATGCATCGGCTGAAGGTAAAACCTCATCCGCGGAAAAACCATGCTTCAACAGCTGATCGGGAAACATATAGTTCCGGGCAATCTGCAATTTCTCACCGGGCGTGTAGCTGGAAAATTCGATCATCTCCATGCGATCCCGCAATGGTGCAGGAATATGCTCAACGACATTAGCCGTGGCGATAAACAGAGCACCGGAAAGATCAAAAGGCAATCCAAGATAGTTATCCACAAAACCTGAGTTCTGCTGCGTGTCGAGGATTTCCAGCAGCACGGAGGTGGCATCGCCCTGAAAATTCTGGACAATCTTATCCATCTCATCGAGCATGATCACCGGATTGCGTACGCCGCATTTACGGACGCCCTGCAAAATCCTCCCGGCCATGGCTCCCACGTATGTCCGACGATGCCCTCGCAATTCCGACTCATCCCGCAAGCCGGCCAAAGAAATGCTGATAAACTTCCGGCCCAAAGACTCGGCAATTGCGCGTCCGATGGACGTTTTTCCGGTTCCGGGAGGGCCGCTCAGACAAAGCACCGGACCATGCAAGCCTTGAATACGCTGGTTGCGGGACAGCAGACCCTGAACATATTCGCGTAATTTTGTCAGGTTTACAGGCTTGCCGAGATATTGGTCGGCCCCGCTCTTCATGGCCTCCACGGCAGTCTGCACCGTAGCATAACCGGTAAGCATGATCACTCCGGTATCCGGCCAGCGGTTGCGCAGCACTTCGAGCAGTTCAAGGCCGTCCATGCCATCCATTTTAAGGTCGGTAATCACGATATCAGCAACCTCTTTCTCCATGGCTGCAACAGCTTCAAGGCCGCTCCCCACAGTACGCACCGCATATCCTTCATGCTCAAAGATAATGGATAAATTTTCACGGGCGATGACTTCATCATCAACAATGATCAACTTCGGGCTGATCCGGCTGCGCAGGTTCTTGACCGCGAGGAACTCCAGAATACGTTCTTTAACATTACCCAACCCGTAATGCCGGGCATCAAGAACCTCTGCCGCCCTTTTTACATCGAGGTCATCCTTGGTTGTTTCATTCCACGGAAGGGAAAGTATAAACTCAAGATAGGCATGGGAAATGGCAAAATCCGGGGATGACTTTTCGGTCTTGAGAAGGCGTTCACATTCATCCCGCGCAGCATCCAGAATATGGACAGGAAGGTCAGTTGATTCCACCCGGTTGAAAATTTCATCAGCCGCACTTTCAGTTACTTTTTCCGGTCCTGCTTTGGATTCAGTCACATTCTCTTCAGACCGCGCGCTTTCAACATTCTTCCTCCCAAACCACTTCATAACAACCTCCGCAGAACACCTGTAAAACGTATTAAAACCGATCTCCGGCGAGCATATTTTTTATACTCTACTCTCTTAATATCATTAATATAATCTGCTGTTAATGTTGCATTGTGAAACAATACGGGGCTCTCATGTTCTTTTTTGCACAACCTATCTCTGAGCGGCACTAAATCTTTGCAGTATCCCATTATTTATGTCTGCAAGCTATCGATCAGCCGCAAATATGATCGAATTCCAATTCTGAGCAACACCGAGCACCTCACGGCTGTGTTGCAAAAGACAACACCACTTTACCCCCCATTGGCTAAGCCATTTCCCCCCAGCCCGGCATTCCCGGAAACAGCTACGTTGCAAATAGTAACAGAAGCAAAACACCTCGAATTGCAACATTCAAATAAACATCTGTTTTTAAAGACTTTTAACTCAAAACAAAGCTTGGCATGGATATTGATTTACAAGCGATCAGGATCAAAGGAAGGAAACAACAATCAGGAGGAACCATGGCCACAAAACAAGGATTTATCGGTCTTTTGGAACGGTTTTACGCAACAAAAGCAGCGAATCAATGCAACACCTGTAATGTTGGCGCATGGGCCATCAACCGGGATCAGACTCTGACTGACCCCAAAGCGAGGGAGGTTTTCTTGTTAACTTTATTGAACCGCTTATTAACCAGAAGCGGAAAACCTGAAGTTTCCCAAGAGGATAATAATACTCTGGCAAACTGTCTTTCCGATTGCACCTGTGCCGGCGGCAAAATCCTTGTAGTCAGCAAGGGAGCCGCATTCTCCGGTAAAGTAGTCAAATATGCCGTTGAAATGGCGGCAAGAACAAACAGCAGTCTCATAGCCCTTAATCTGGACGAACGCGGTTCTAATTTCGGCGATTTCTGTTCCAGCTCTGAAGAGAATATCACTCATTTCTCTGCAAAGGCGGCAGAAGCCGGCCTCTGTTTCGCACATATTGTTAAACAGGGAGACGAAGATTCCGTTGTGGCTGAACTCCACAATCAGGATGATGAACTGCGTTACGTAATGGAAGACGTTGCCCGCAATAAAAATACGGCGGCAACCATTCCGGTATACACACGAGCGACACTTAGAGTCGGGTAATCCCGGATTTTAATACTGTCTCAAAGACTAAAGGGATACTTATGACTCCAGAAATTCTACTAGTAATGGCAGTGCTGGCTTTCGCGGTGCTGCTTTTCATATTCGAATGGGTGAGGGTCGACGTAGTCGGCATCATCATGATGGTGTTACTGCCCCTGCTCGGGCTTGTTACCCCAAAACAGGCCATCAGCGGTTTAAGCAGTAACGCTGTCGTCTCCATCATTGCTGTTATCATTATCGGAGCCGGACTGGATAAGACCGGCGTAATGAATTCCCTTGCGCGGGTTATCCTTAAGTTTGCCGGGAAGAGCGAAACCCGGATCATGTCACTTATTGCCGGAACCGTAGCGATCATTTCCGGCTTCATGCAGAATATCGGGGCCGCCGCCCTATTCCTGCCCGCGGCAAAACGCATCGGCAACCAGACCGGGGTCCCGGTGGGTCGGCTGCTCATGCCCATGGGGTTCTGCGCCATCATCGGCGGCTGTCTGACCCTTGTCGGCTCCAGCCCGCTTATCCTGCTCAACGACCTCATGGTTGTGGGCGGCAAGCATTACGAGCCGTTCGGAATGTTCGGGGTAACACCCATCGGTCTCTGCCTGCTCGTTGCCGCACTTATCTATTTCATGATTTTAGGACGCTTCATCCTGCCCAGCAAGAATGTTGACGAAACTTCCGGTCCCATGTCGGAGCTGCTTGCCAATACCTACGGCGGCATCGGCTCTCTATATGAGATCCATGTTCCGGAAAGCTGGAACTGTGACCACGACCTCATGAACCTTGAACTGCGGCCTATCTATTTCTCAACCATCGTCGCCATCGCCCGCGAGCGGGGCAAAAACCACAAAATCGCCCCGGATGCCAATGAAGTGATCCTCCCCGGCGACCATCTCGCTGTGGTCGGACCTATCGAATCCGTACAGCGCATGGCTGCCGATTACGGCTGGTCCCTCAAAACGGATCTTGAGACCTTTGCCGAAGAGCTTTCCCCCAATAATGCCGGACTCATGGAAGGTATCATCACCCCCCGCTCCGAGCTTGTAGGCGAAACCCTGCGCACACTGGGCATCCGTAACCGTTTTCAGGTTTCCCCGGTGGCAATATTCAGGGGGGAAAAGCTATTCATCAGCGGTTTGACCGACCTGCGCCTTGAATCCGGTGATGCCCTGCTGCTGCACGGCCGCTGGGAAATGTTCCACATGCTTAAAGACCGCCCGGACTTTGTCTTCACCGAAGAAGTAAAAGGTGAAATCCTGCGCACGGATAAAGCCAAACTGGCCCTCGGCTGGCTGGCGGTTTCCCTGTTCATGATTCTTGGCCTGCACATCCAGCTGTCTATCGCCCTGCTCACCGGAGCACTGGGCATGGTCCTGACCAAAGTCCTGTCCATTGACGAGGCTTACCAGTCTGTCGACTGGATGACCGTCTTCCTGCTCGGCGGCCTGATTCCGCTGGGTATGGCCTTTGAAAACACCGGGGCCGCAAAATACATTGCCGATACCATCATGGCCGCTTTGGGCCATCCTTCGGCCTTGGTGCTGCTGACTGTTATCGGTGCACTGACCTCGTTCTTCACACTGGTTGCTTCAAATGTGGGCGCAACAGTCCTGCTGGTTCCCCTGTCCATGAACATGGCTTTGGGGGCCGGGGTCGATCCGCGTATCGCAGCCCTGACCGTCGCCGTGGCCGCATCCAATACCTTCGTACTGCCAACCCATCAGGTAAACGCCCTGATCATG
Source organism: Maridesulfovibrio spiralis (SeqCode) (assembly GCF_048571135.1). Classification (NCBI taxonomy): domain Bacteria; kingdom Pseudomonadati; phylum Thermodesulfobacteriota; class Desulfovibrionia; order Desulfovibrionales; family Desulfovibrionaceae; genus Maridesulfovibrio; species Maridesulfovibrio spiralis (SeqCode). Next base: position 1,222,050 of record NZ_CP182344.1, read on the forward strand.
AGACCCGGCGGGTACAAAACCATCGATTATGTCCGGGCCGGGACCGGCATGACCATCCTTTATATGGCCGTCATGATTTCAGCTCTGACGATACTTTACTAGCACTCCCCCGGAGGGAGGTTCGCCCAGCCACTCCATGAACCTCCCTCCACCTTTGGGAAATACTGCCAATTAAGCCGGGCATACGACAACGATAAAACTGCCGCTCAATATCCGGCCTCGAATCATAATAGGAGACAATGATGCAGCCAACTTTCCTGCAATCACTCGGTAATAACTTTTTGGGCCACGCACCCAAATGGTACAAAAAAATCATTCTGGCATTTCTGATCATCAACCCCATCCTCATGTTCACTGTAGGACCGCAGATCGCGGGCTGGGCACTGATCGCCGAATTCATTTTTACACTGGCAATGGCCCTGAAGTGCTACCCCCTCCCGGCTGGCGGACTGCTGGCTGTTGAGGCGGTAATGCTCGGCATGACTTCTGCGGAGACTGTCTACCATGAAGCAATGAACAACTTTGAAGTTATCCTGCTGCTTATCTTCATGGTTGCGGGTATCTACTTCATGAAGGAATTCCTGCAGTTCACCTTCACCCGCATTCTGGTCCGGGTCCGCTCCAAAGTTGCTATCTCACTGATGTTCTGTTTTGCCGGTGCATTTCTTTCCGCTTTTCTGGATGCGCTGACCGTTACCGCGGTAATTATCGCTGTAGCCTACAGTTTCTACAATATCTACCACCGCTTCGCCTCTGGTAAAACCATGAAGTGCGAACATGATCTCTGCAACGATCAGGCTGTTGTCGAAAAGAACCGTGCTGACCTGAAAGAATTTCGCGCCTTCCTGCGTAACCTGATGATGCACGGCGCTGTCGGAACTGCACTGGGCGGAGTCTGTACGCTGGTCGGAGAACCCCAGAACCTGCTCATCGGCGGGGAAATGGGCTGGCATTTTGTCGACTTCTTTCTGGAAGTCATGCCCGTTTCCATGCCCGTACTTGTCATCGGACTACTGACCTGCATGACTGTGGAGAAATTCCACCTCTTCGGCTACGGCGCAACACTGCCCGGAAACATCCGTTCCCATCTGCTTGAAACTGCGGTGAAAATGGAAGAGAAACAGGGCCAGAACGGAAAAACCAGACTGATCATCCAATGTATTGTCGGTTTATGGCTGGTAGTGGCTCTTGCTTTTCACCTTGCAGCAGTAGGCATCATCGGCCTCTCAGTTATTATCTTTCTGACTTCCATGAACGGCTACATTGAGGAGCACCAACTCGGAAAGGCATTTGAGGAAGCCCTGCCTTTCACCGCACTGCTGGTTGTTTTCTTTTCAATTGTCGGCGTTATTCATGATCAGGAAATATTCCACCCGATCATTGAATTCGTGCTCAGCATGCAGGGGCACACACAGCTCGCCGCATACTACATTGCCAACGGGCTGCTCTCCGCAATTTCGGATAATGTATTTGTGGCCACCGTCTATATATCTGAAACAAAACTCCATTTCATAAATTTGCTGGGAACCCTCCCAGACATAGGCATGAGCGCTCAGGCGCTGATGGAAAAGCTCACCGACCCGCACTTGGCGAGGGTCGATGTTGTCGCCGGAATGCCTCAAGCTACTGCTGCGAAAGCTCTTGAGATTATGCATCACTTCGACAAGCTGGCCGTTGCCATTAACACCGGAACCAACATCCCCAGTGTAGCAACCCCAAACGGTCAGGCAGCTTTCCTCTTTCTCCTGACATCAGCTCTTGCCCCGGTCATAAGGCTCTCTTATGGCCGTATGGTAATGCTGGCGTTACCATACACCATTACCATGTCCCTGACAGGACTGCTGGCAGTCAACTACTTCCTGTAGGCTGCCAAGCCGCATGGATGCGGCACTCCCTTAATCCGGCAGACTCTCCACTGCCGGGTTAGGGGAAAACCGCCGACACAGGGTTTACTCCCAACCCACTATAAAGCTGTCGACTCCCGGCCCCATGATGTTTAAGATGCAGCATGCCCACAGACAAAATATTCCGCCAGGAAAAGGCTCTTTTCAGTGTTGAAGGTATAAATTCCGTTTGGGAAAGAGTACTTGATAAAGCAGTGCAGATCTCACTGCCTAAAGCACACGAGATAGAAGCCAACAACCCGAACTATTTCTTTTTTCTCCTAAAAGGATCAGTCAAATTATCCTGCCTCTCCGAAGGCGGTCAGGAACGCGTGGTCATGCGTATCGGTCCCGGCACTCTTTTCAATGAAGTATCTCACATCCATACTTCCCTGCTGCAAAGCCACAGCCTGCACACGCTGGAAGAAAGTGTTGTAGCCCGCTTCCCTAAATCCATTCTGGAAGACGAAAATTTTTTCCGCCAGCACCCGGAACTGGCCTGCAACATGATCCACTCACTTGGGATCAAAGCCGGAGCCTTCTTTTCCCAGCTTTTTGATTCCGGCCTGCTTGAAGTAAGTACGCGGGTCAGCCGTTCGCTTTACCAACTCTGGCAGGAGAACGGGGAATCCGAATCCTTCTCTCCCGGTTTGACCCAAAGTGAGCTAGCCAGCACTCTCGGTGTTCACCGCAGTTCCTTATGCAGAGTGATCAAAGCATTGCGCCAGCAAGGGGTTATCGGCAAATTCACCAAAACAACCCTTGAGATTCTCGACCCCGAAGCATTGTCACGAGAAGCGGGCGGACTGCTGTTTCAAAATTTAAGCTTGTGATATAGTACGCAAATAGTATTGAACCCGGCCTTTGAATAAAAAAAACCAGCCCAGAAAATTTTAGCTCAATTAAACTTTTGTCTCATATGAGACAGAATTTTTCATCACCCTGCTCCATATGTGAAAAAAAGCGCGAGGCAAAATTAAATTGCTTCGCAAACAATTTTCAAGGAGCAGCACAATGTCCTTTGACAGAAGCAAAATCAAAAACGTGGTATTCATCATGCTGGATACCCTACAATTCAACTATCTTGGATGCTACGGCAACGATACTGTCAAGACTCCCAATCTTGACCGTTTCGCCCGCCAGTCCGTCCTTTTCGAAAACGCATACAGCGAAGGCGTCCCCACTATCCCTGTCCGTCGCGCACTCATGACCGGACGCTTCACCCTGCCTTATGGCGGCTGGCAGCCTCTGGGCGCTGATGACACCACAATCACCGACATACTCTGGGGCCGCAACATGCAGACCGCGCTGATCTACGATACCGCCCCCATGCGACTTGCCAAGTTCGGCTACTCCCGCGGATTTGACTACGTGGATTTCTGCCCCGGTCAGGAACTGGACCACACCACTTTTGAAAACGACCCGCTTGATCCGGCCCTCAAGCCTGAAGACTTCACCTCCGCCACCATGGTCTGGGACGAGAACGGCGAGTATATTGACGATGAAAGCCCGCAGCTTCTGGACGAAATCGGCTGTTTCCTGCGCCAGCAGCAGCACCGCCGCACCGAAGCAGACAGCTACGTTGCCAAAGTCATGAACCGCACTGACAACTGGCTCAAGGAACGCCGCGACAAAAACCGCCCGTTCTTCCTCTGGATTGATTCATTTGATCCCCACGAGCCTTGGGATCCGCCGTCCGTATGGAAAGGTGAGCCCTGCCCCTACGACCCCGAGTACGAAGGTAATCCCATCATGCTCGCCCCTTGGGTTCCGGTGGAAGGCCGCATAACCGAACGCGAATGCGAACACATCCGCGCCCTGTATATGGAAAAAATTACTGACGTTGACCGCTGGGTGGGCCGTACTCTGGACTCCATCCGCGAACAGGGACTCATGGACGAAACAATGGTTGTGGTCATGTCCGACCACGGCCAGCCCATGGGCGAAGCTGAACACGGACACGGCATCATGCGCAAATCCCGTCCCTGGCCTTATGAGGAACTGGTCCACGTACCGCTCATGATGCACATCCCCGGTGTTGAAGGCGGCCAGCGCATTTCCTCCTTTGTGCAGAACGTAGACGTAACCGCCACCATCATGGACGTACTCGACCTGCTCGAAACCGAAGACGGTATCAGCGATCACGGCATGAAGACTTTCGGTGCTGAAGACTATCAGGGTGAAAGCCTGCTGCCCATGATGCAGGGCGAAGTGGACAAAATCCGCGATTACGCCATTGCCGGATATTACGGCATGTCATGGTCCATCATCACCGATGATTACAGCTACGTACACTGGCTGGTCAGCGAAGACGAAAAAAACAACGCCGACTGCGTTGAAGGTGCGGACAAAGTCATGTCCGAAGATATGTGGACCTGCACTGCCGGAGCAAAGATCGAAGTGCCCCAGCACAACGAACTCTACGACCGCCGTAATGACCCTTTCCAGCTGAATAACATTGCCGAAGAGAATCCCGAAAAAGCCGAAGAGCTGCTCCAGAAGCTCAAGCTCGTCATCGGCGAACTGCGCACTTCCTAATTATAAACAAGGGCGGTCCACTATTCCGGGGCCGCCCACGATAATATTTCATTGGAGAAATCATGTTTACCGAACTGACCGATGCAAACTATGCCCAGACCGTTTCCGACACTGAATCCGGTGTGCTCATCTGCTACAAGCAGCAGTGCCCGCACTGCAAAAACATGGAAAAAGTGCTGGAAAAATTCAGCAAAAAAAATCCCGATGTAAGCCTGTTCAAGCTGGACAGCGAAGCCAACCCTGAAGCACTGGCTGACCTTGATTCAGAACGCGCCCCGACCATCTTCGTCATCAAGGGCGGAAAAATGGTCGCCCGCAAAGGCGGCCTGATGAACCCCAAAGAAATGAAGGCCTTCTTTGCTTCTGCATAGCCTTCAATAAAAGCAACGGGAGAGATCATGAGTGAAAGCACAATATACGATATGGTGATTGTCGGTGGCGGCCCCGCCGGAATGACCGCCGGCATCTACGCTGCCCGCGCCGGATTGAAAGCTGTAATCCTTGAAGAAAACATCACCGGCGGGCTGGTAAACTCTACTTACACAGTAGAGAACTTTCCTTCCTACCCCACTATCCACGGCATGGATTTGATGAAAAAAATGCGCGCCCATGTGGACAGCCTTGAAGTTGAGGTTGAAGAGGTTTGCGAAATCGAAAGCATGGAACTTGAAAGTGACCTGAAGACCGTGGAAACAGACGAAGGCACAATCAAAGCCAAAGCAGTCATCATCTGCACCGGCCGTAAGCCCATTCCCCTTGATGTTCCCACCGAATGCGATCAGGTCCACCACTGCGCCATCTGTGACGGAGGTCCTTACAAGGGCAAACGCGTTCTGGTCGTCGGCGGCGGAAACAGTGCTTTTGACGAAAGTCTGTATATGATCACCCTCGGCATTGAACACATAACCCTTGTTGAAGTAATGGACCGTTTCTTTGCCGCACAGGGCACTCAGGACCAACTGCTCGGAACAGGTAAAGTCGATGCCCGCACCGAAACCAAAGTAGTCGATCTCGTTGTTGAAAAGGATGAACTCAAAGCCGCAGTACTGGAAAATGTTTCTACCAATGAACAGGAAACCGTACCTGTTGACGGGGCATTCGTCTTTTTAGGTCAGAATCCCAACAACGAACTTTTTGCCGAGAAAATCAAGCTGTCCAAAAACGGCTACATCATTACCGATGAACACATGACAACCAGCATACCCGGTGTTTTTTCCGCTGGCGATATCAACGATAAAGCCTACCGCCAGATCACCACTGCCATGTCCGACGGAACAATTGCAGCTTTGGCTGCTGAAAGATATATTCGTACATAGGAAGAACCATGACCAACGCAATGCAAACAATAAAAAAATGGGCCATGGCCGCTGCAATCGCCGCCACCGGGGCTTATATCATGAACGATCCGGGCAATCCCAAGATCGCTCTCTACTGGTTTGAAACTATCTTTGCCATCGCCGGATTTGCCTTTGAAATAATGCCCCTGTTCGCAACGGCAGTACTACTGCTTATGGCCTACATTGTCACAGGAATTGCGACCCCGGATCTTGCCTTCGTGGGCTGGACCACTCCCATCCCGTGGGTCTGCATGTGCGGGATGCTCATCGGCGTGCTCATGGAAAAAACCAAGCTTTCCAACCGCATCGCCCTGTTGGCAATAACCCGCATCGGACGCACACCCCTGCGCCTGTATATCGCCATGATTGTTGCCGGTTACGCCGTTGGAGCCATCATCCCGGACGTCATCACCGTAACCATCCTGTTTATGGCTATTGCTTCCGGTATGTGCGCAGCAATGAAATTGGAGAAAGGTTCCAAAGCCGCCACGACCCTGATCATGGCCGCTTTCTTCGGTGCTACGGTCCCGGCTACCAACTATCTGCCCAACAACGTCGGCATTGTCGGATTGCTGATGGTCAAAGACATGGGCGTACCCATCCAGTGGCTGAGCTTCTTTATTGAGAACATTGCCTTCGCCCTGCTTGTTGGTGTTGCATGCGTTGGCATTCTGCACTTCTTCGGTTCGAGGGAACTGGGCAAATACATGGACCAGTGCCTTGAGCATGCCAGCGAAAACCTTTCCGCCATGGGGTCCATCACCCGCGATGAGAAGAAAACACTGATTTTAACAACCTTAGCCCTTGCCGCTTTTGCAACGGAATCACTGCACGGCATTCCCGGATACTACGCATTTTGCGCCGTGGTCCTGCTCGGATTTACTCCACTTTTCGACCTGCTCAAAAAAGAAGATGTGGCACAAGTCCAGTTTTCCATCCTCTTCTTTATTGTGGGCTGCATGGCTATCGGAATTGTTGCCGGAAGCCTTGGCATTCCCGCATGGATGGCAGGAAAGATTGTCCCTTACCTTGAGAATGTCCAGAGTCTGGCCGGTTCCTCTCTGCTGGCATACTGCACCGGGATTCTCGCAAACTTTGCCCTGACACCCGTTGCAGCCGCCACCTCGCTGAGTATCCCGCTGGCTGAGATCGCCACCACCCTCGGCATGGACATCAAGCCTCTGCTCTACAGCTTCTTCTACGGGCTGGACCAGTTCCTCTTCCCTTACGAGCTGGCAGCAGCACTGATCATGTTCGCCACCGGATACGTGCGCATGCGCTACCTGATGCTGATCATGGCTGTCAGGATGCTTTGCGGAGCGGTTGCGGTCTGGATTGTTGCTTCTACATACTGGCAGTGGATTTTCTAACTACATATCCATACTAAAGGCGGGCTGAACCTCGCAGCCCGCCTTTCTCCTCATTCATATATCAATTTTTTATTACTGAAGGCTGCCAAAGCCACTCAGGAGTTTTTCCATGTCCAAATCCCTTCTTCTCGTGGCCCTTGCTGTGGTCCATATCATCTGGGGCGGCGGCTTCATCGTCCTCAAAATGGTGCAGGAATATTTTACGATCGAACAGATTCTGCTTGGCCGGGTATTTTTCGCTTCCATACTGTACCTCATCCTCTGGTCACGCATCCCCAAACCAGCCTACCAAAAAGGCGACTGGAAAATGCTCCTGCTCCTCGCCATGTGTGAACCTTTCCTGCTCTTTACCTTTGAGACTCTGGGATTACAGTACACCTCAGCTTCACAGGGCGGGATGATCGTAGCCTGTGTTCCCATGACCGTGGCCATCGGTGCTTATGTTGTTTACAAGGAAAAAATCAGCCGCCGTTGTATGGCCGGGATACTCTGCGCAGTTGCAGGGGTCGGAATAGTCTCCGCCTTCGGGGAAGCAAATGAACACGGCAGCAATCCGCTGCTGGGCAACTTTTTCATTTTCTGTGCTGTACTTTCGGCTACCTGCTATGCCCTGACAGTAAAACATCTCGCAGCCCGCTACCATTTTATGTACCTCTCCGCCATTCAGGTCTTCGGGGCCACCATCCTCTTCCTGCCCGGGGCAATCATGTCTCCTATGCCGGAAAATATGAACTGGCAGGCCTTCGCCGCGTTGGTGTATCTAGGTCTGGGAATCACCTTTCTGGTCTACTTTGTCATCAACTACGCACTGACCCAAATCAAAGCCGCACATGTTATCCTCTTCTCCAACCTCATACCTGTGGCGACCCTTGTTCTGGCCTTTATTGTCCTTGGCGAAACTCTCACTCCTGTACAATATGCAGGAGCAGCCCTCGTCCTGGCAGGGATGTTTTTAGCCGGATCGCCGGATTCAGTGGAAAACAACTAAATAAAAATGGCCTGCCGATACCAAATCAGCAGGCCATCCCAATACGATATTCTGAATTATACGTTCCACCAATCATCAGGTATCTTTCAAGTCTGCAACAGCTTCAGCCAGATGTTCATGCCAGATGTTTCGGAAATCCTGATGCTCCAAAGAACCTTTAAATACCGGCAGGACTTCGCACCCCAAACCCAAAAGAATATTCTTCCATGAATGCTCCCCCTCACCAAATAAGTCTACCTGAACATGATGACCGGGGACGCACATGAAAGGAACAAGGTGAACCTTGCGGATTCCCCTGTTCAGAAAATGGGTTCCCAGTTCCGCAGGACCGGACTTGTCCATAAGTGTACCTACAAGCACATCAGGAAGGGATCGTGAAAGCAAGCCTTCCAGTGCCATATAGGCGGTATGCTCTTTATGGTAAGTTCCATGCCCGATAAGAACTACCCCTTCATCCTCCTTTCGATCCGGCGGCAGATAACCGGACACAGCCAGCACTGTCTGTTCAAGATCATCCATCTTATATAGCATAGGGACTCCCATGGTCACCCGGCTGAGTCCCTTGCGGGGATGACACATGGACCGGGCCTGCTGCTTCACCCAATCATATTCAACTCCGGGCAGGGTATGCAGTGACTGCACTGCAACATGGCTGAACCCGTCATCAATCATCTGCGAAAGAGCTTCGGCAACGGAAAAAGCAGCAAGACCGCGACTGCGCAATTTCCTACGGATACGGTTGGCGGTAAAAGCCCAACGGACATCCATATTCGGATATTTTTCCCGGACTTCATCCTCAAACCTCTTATAGAGATGATGGGTATCAGGTAAAGCACAGCCGAAAGCGGTCAGCAGAATTCCTTGCTTACCCTCCAAAGGTCCGGGCGAATAATCATATGAATGACTATGATCACCGTGGTGGTGATCACAATGGTCGTGGCCATGGCTGTGGCAGTTATGCGTGCATTCTCCAACGGTGTTCTTTTCTGAATCAATATGCATAAATACTCTCATTTTATAGTCTTATATCCAAACAGTCCAAAGTAGCCCTGTCTGAAGCTTTATCTTTGTAAATTGGAGGCGATCAACAGTTGGTTCAAGCAATTCTGTGCACCATTCTACAGCGTACCGATCTTTCCGGTTCAACCTCAATTAATCCGGAAACACCCTTTGTGCATTGCGGTTCGCAATAGTTGCAGCACCCTGCAAAAGGACAGCCTTCTTCCGCCCCCTGACGGTTTTCAAGATCAACAGAATAATTTTTAAACGGCAGTTCTGCGCAGTTATCGTCGGCAAGGAGCAACTTCGTATACGGATGAAGGGGGTTCGCAAAAACATCCTCAGCCGGTCCGGTCTCCACAAACAGACCGCCCAACATGACGGCAACATCATGGGCAACCGCCCTGACCGAACCCAGATCATGGGAGATATAAAGATACGATACCCCGCTATCACTCTGGAAGGATTGCAATAGGCTAAGGATCTGTGCCTGAATGGAACGATCCAGCGCTGAGACGGGTTCATCGGCAATGACAAGCGCCGGGGAAAGGCACATGGCCCTTGCGATTCCGATGCGCTGCCGCTGTCCGCCAGACATCTCGTGCGGATGGCGGTGCAGCAGGTCCGGTACCAGCCCGACCATGGAAAGCAGCTCGGGGAGCCGCTCCTCGGCTTCACTCCGGGACAGGCCGTGCAGTAATAGCGGTTCCAGTAGTAGGTCACGGGTACTGAAATTAGGGTTAAGCGAGCCGTCCGCATCCTGAAAAACCACCTGCATATTTTTGCGCAGACCCTTTTTCTCCCAGCGGGCAAGACTTCTGCCCTTGAATGAAATTGAGCCGGAGTCGGGCTTAAGCAGACCTGCGGCCATACGGGCCAGAGTGGTTTTGCCGCACCCGGATTCCCCCACAACCGCAAGGGTTCTACCCGGCGCAATTTTCAAGGAAACATCTCTTACCGCTTTGTTCTCCCGCCTAAAGAAAAAGCCCGACAGATAACTCTTGCTCAGTCCCGCAATCTCAATCACTGATGGTTGTGGCAACGTACCCCTCCATTGAATTCCGGCACAACGGAAACGCATTGTTCACATGAACAGCCGCATCTGGGCTGAAACCTGCAACCACATGGCAGATCGGTCAGGGCCGGGGGATTCCCCGGTATGGGTTCAGGTCTTTTTCCGCCCATGGAGCGACGCAGTGCTGATGCGTAGGGATGCTTCGGGCAGTCCAGAACCTGATCGGCAGGACCAATCTCAAGAATCTGCCCGGCATACATAACTGCAGCTGTCTCGCAAAGGTTGCGGGCGGCTTCCCAGTCATGGGTGATGCACAATAGAGCGGCTCCGGTCTCATCCAGACAATCCCGCAACAGATTCAGGATACTGCGCCGAACAGTGGGATCAAGGGCTGTGGTCGGTTCGTCGGCCACCAGCAGAGCCGGGTCTTTAGCCAGAGCCATGGAAATCATCACCCGCTGGCGCATTCCGCCTGACAATTGATGTGGAAACTGCCAATACCTCTTTCGGGCTTCGGGTATGCGAGCCAGATCAAAAAGCCGCAGCGCTCTGCTTATCGCATCCCGCCTGCTGCATCCCCGACTGAGCCTGACCGCTTCGGCCACCTGCCAGCCTACGGGGAAAAGCGGGTTAAGATAGGCCGAGGGCTGTTCAAAAATCATCCCCATCCCCTGCCGCCTGACCCGGCGCATTTCTTTTTCCGGGAACTGCAGCAAATCTGCGCCCTGAAACATAACATTACCGCTCAGCTTAGCCCCGGGCGGAAGCAAACGCAGCAGAGACAAGGCCAGAATTGTCTTTCCGCAACCAGACTCACCCACAAGGCAGGCCTTCTCCCCGCTGCCGAGACGGAAACTTACCTCATCCACTGCACGGACAATTCCGTCCAAAGAGTCAAAATGGACTTTCAGGTTGCTGACCTGAAGCAGCGGCCTGTCTTCTTGGTGCATTTTATTCATACATTTATCCTCAAGAGACAGTTTGCAATTTACGCCAGTCTGAAAGGTTGCTGCGGGGATCAAGCATATCCCGCAAGCCTTCTCCAAGCAGGGTAAAAGCCAGCACACTGACCGAAATTGCCGCCATGGCAGATAGAGATATGTGAGGGGCGGTCTCGATCACCGGAAGCCCCTTGATAAGCATGGTCCCCCACTCCGGGGTGGGAGGCTGTACCCCGAGGCCGAGAAACCCCAATCCCGCAATATGGATAACCTTGCCGCCTATACCAAGGGTGGAAATGGTGACCACCGAAGGCAGAACTCCGGGAAGGATGCAGTAGCGGAGTATATAAAGCGGACCTGCCCCCACTGCCCGGCTGGCTTCCACATATCCGCACTCACGCAGGGTAAGGGCTTTGGAACGCACCACTCTGGCATATTTAGGCCACCCCGGAAGCCCCAGAGCAATGATCAGGCTGGTTGTGCCCGGTCCCATTATACTGATTGCGATAAGAGCCATTACAAATCCGGGGAAGGCAAAAAAACAGTCGGTAACGCGCATAAGCAAAGCATCCAGAGGCCGGAAATACGCGGCACACATGCCTAGAAGAGTCCCGACCACAGCGGCCATGGCCGTGATGGAAACAGCCAACCCAAGGGAAGGTCGCAGCCCATGCACAATACGACTGGCCACACAGCGTCCAAGCTTGTCCGCACCTAGGGGGAACCGGGCACTTGGCCCCTCCAGCCTGTGGGCAAGGTGCTGCTTGTCCGGGTTGTGGGGAGCAATTTCGGGAGCAAAAAGCGCACAGAGCATAAGCCCCAGACAAAGAATCATCCCGGTCAGCATGCCGGGTGTGAACCGATTATCCAGCATGGCTGATTCCCTCCTGAATTCTCGGGTCCAGCCATGCCTGAACTACATCCACGGCAAGATTAATGAATACGTAAATACAGGCAATGACCAGCACGCACCCCTGAACGACATATATGTCCCGGGCCTTGACCGCCTCTACCAGCAGACTGCCCAATCCGGGCCAGAGAAATATTGATTCAACCACCACAGCTCCGCCGAACAGATAGCCCATCTGCGCTCCCAGATAGGTCAGTACCGGCGGCAAGGCGTTTTTCATGGCATGCAGCCCGGCAACACGGCATTCACCCATACCCTTGGAACGGGCGGTGATGATATACTTTTCCTCAAGAGCCTGAACCATGCATGTTCGCATCAGCCGGGTTGTGATCCCGGAGCTGGACAGGGCCAGAGTCAGAGCCGGAAGGATCAGGTTGGCAAACGATCCGTAACCGGCAACAGGCAGCAAATCCAACTGCACTGAAAAAATCAGAAAAAGCATGATAGCAACACAGAAATCAGGGACAGAGACAACTGCCAATGATCCGGCCATGGCTGCTTTATCCACCCACGACCCGGGCAGGGACGCGGAAAGGGCGCCGCAGGGAAGGACAATGAACAGCGCCAAAAGGATTGCAGTGCCCGCCAGCAGCGCGGAAGGAATCAGAGCCTGCCTTATCTCTGAAACAACACTCTGCCCCGTCTGGTAAGAACGGCCAAGATCACCGCCAACCGTTCTTTTTAGCCAACGCCAGTACTGAACATGGAGCGGGCGGTCCAAACCCATTTCCCTTTCCAATTCCAGAATGGCAGCCTTGGGCGGTGTTTCCGATTCAGTCAAAGAGCGCAGCGCGATCTCAGCCGGGTTACCCGGACTCAATACCAGAGACAGAAAAGCCGCAACGCTGACCCCGAACATAACCGGAGCCAGCGATGCGATTCTTTTTATTATGAACAAAAACACGACTATCTATTCAAAGTGACGGTTTCCAAATGATAGCTGCTTTCCGTGGGATGCATGGTGTACCCTTCAACATCCTTGGCCACCGCGTCCACATTGACATAATAATTGAGGTACATCATGGGAACCTCCTCCATAAGCAGGGTCTGCACTTGATCATAGATAGCCTTGCGCTCAGACTGTTTGAAAACTTTACGGCCCTCAAAGAGCAATTCGTCAACCTTGGCGTTGCTGAAACGGTATGCGCCCCAACCGCTATCCTTGGCTGTGTTGACGGAATAGTAGTCCTTCATGAGGTTGTAATCCGGGTCGGGAACAAAGAGCAATCCGCGTCCCACGAGAAACATGTCGAAATCACCCTTGCTGCGCAGAGCCTGCGCTGCGTCCACCTGAGTCACCACCAGCTCCACATCAAAGCCGACCTCACGCAACTGGGCCTGCATGACTTCCGCGGTGGGCGGCAGTGCCGCTCGTTCGGGATAGGTTACCAGCTTGACCTTAAGCGGTTTGCCGTTCTTTTCCCTGATTCCGTCACCGTCAGCATCCTTCCAGCCGGCCTGTTCCAAAAGTTTCTTTGCTCCGGCCTGATCAAAATGGAAGCCCTTGATCTTGTCATTTGCCCAGTAAATCATCGGCGGATAAAGGGTCGTAGCGGAATCACCCATTCCTTCCAGTACATAACGCACAAGATCATCACGATTTACGGCCATATTAGCGGCCTTGCGAACCTGCAGATCGGAGAAAGGCCCTTCAGCCATGTTCAGGGCAACCATGCGGCAACGCCCGATAGGTGTGCGGAAGACTTGATATTTATCAGACTTTTGCAGAGAAGCGACAGCATCCGGGGGCAGGATCATCGCGATATCCAGTTCACCGGCTCTGAGCAGCCCAAGACGGGTGATGGCATTGGGAACTCCCCTGTAGACCACCTTGGATACCTTGGCTTTTTCGCCCCAGTAAATGGGGTTACGCTTAACCACAACATGATCTTTTACTTTCCAGCTCTCGAATGCGAAAGGCCCGGTTCCCACCGGATTGACCACTTCCCCGGAAGAATCAAAAGATGAAGGTGCTAAAGGCGAGGTTTCGCCCATGCTCAGATATGCCCCCAACGGCGCAAAAGGCTCAGAGGTGGTCAAAACCAGAGTCCGGTCATCAGGGGCAGTGATGGACTTCAAAGGCACAGCTTTGAACAGGGAACCTTTACTCTGCAAACGCTCCAGACAGGATTTGATTGCTCCGGCTTTAAGCGCAGTCCCATCATGGAATTTTACTCCTTTTCGGATGGTAAAAGTCCAAGTTGTTTTGTCAGGCGAAACAGTCCAGGACTCGGCCAGCCCCGGCTTCAACTCAAGATCCTGCCCGACTTCGATCAGACTCTCAGTAACCCCCAGTCTTTTAAAAACATACCCGGTTTTCTGAATATCCAGAGTCTTGGGGCCCCATGGACCGGCAACATTCAATACCTTTTCAGCAGCTAAAACAGCCGATCCCAGTCCGGCAACCAGACACAGGCTCAGTAGAAATATTTTAAGAGACAGGCGACAGTTCAGTAACATGAATCCTCCAGCTTGATTAATTTGTTGACACGCTAATTAAAAAAGTGACATGCATCAAGCATAAAATAGAATAAAGACATCGCTTAACGCGACACAGATTACAAAAATAAATAAAAGGAGCTGTTGATGAATCTGCAGAAAACTGCATCATGGAAAGAAGTCTGGAGTCTCCAAATGGAGGATATGGCCGCCCGCAGCAACACTGACTACTGGAACAGGAGAGCTGAAGATTACAATGATTTCATCACATCTAGCAGATTCGGATATGGCGAGAAGATGTGCGACATTCTAACCGCCGAAGAAATAATCAATGCCGATTCATCCGTTCTTGAGATCGCTTCAGGAGTGGGAGCCGTAACACTTCCCTTTGCCCGTCGCACAAAAGAAGTAATAGCAGTAGAACCGGCCCAATCCATGGCGAAACTGCTCGAAGAAAATGCTGCTTCCGTGGGGATCAAAAACATCAAACCTGAAATTATGGATTTTGATTCTTTCGCCGCGAAAGCTCAGGACAATAGCTACGATCTTGTCTTCCTCTGCCACGCGGCCTGGCAGTTCCCGGACATCGAAAAACTGATCAGCGAGATGAGCAGAATCTCACGCGGCTTTTGCTGCCTAGCCGACACTATGGGAATGGGCGATGCCGAGAATCATCAGATGCAACGTAAACTGGGGATCAAAGCCCCTGAACTGGACCGCTCCCTATATCTATATAACATCCTAAATGAACTGGGCAGACCGGCGGACATCTCCAACGTCAATTACACCATGCGCCGTTCCACGGATTCGGCGAGATCCATGTGGACAAATCTCGTTTCAAAGTACCGCACGGTCTCAACCGAAGACAGAGAACTCATTGAGCAGCACGTGACCACCCAGAGCAACTCCGGATTTTACGAAGTCCCGGCTGTCATGTCCTTGATGTGGTGGAGGTCCTAATGAATAAGAAGGTAGATATTACAGAGCAAGAAGTGGATGAGAGGCAAAGCGCAAAATATTGGGAAAACCTCTGGGCCGAACGCTGGGATACCCGCGAAACAATGTATGTGGGCAATGCCCATCTAAACTACTGGCAGGACAGAGCAGAAGATTTTTCCGTGGGCCGCAAGGCCTGCGATTATGATTTCGGTCGCAGCATACTCTCTGCCCTCAACCGTAAACTGCCAGAACAGGCCGAAGTTCTGGACGTGGGCTGCGGACCGGGCAGCATACTAGTACCTATGGGACAGGCCGGACACCGGATAACCGCAGTGGAGCCAGCCGGAAAAATGGTTGAGCAGATGCGGAGCAATACGGAATCCGCCGGGGTTGATAAATATGAAGTCATCCAAAAAATCTGGCAGGAGGTGGATACTGAAAGCCTGAAAGGGCAGTTCGATCTGGCCCTTTCCGCCATCACCATGTGGATGTTCCGCGACCTGCGACCGCAGCTGGAGCGGCTGGAATCGGTCTCCCGCCACCTCTGCTGCATTGTGGGAGGAGCTGGTGCAGAGACAAGCGGACACAGCGATGGCTTGTGGAATTCTATAATGGGAGATGTTCCGCAGCCGGGCTATTCAGAATTTCCCCTTGCCTACAATCTTCTCTATGCGATGGGTCGCCAGCCGGAAGTCCGCATTGTTGATTATTCCACCCAAAGGTCAGCCGAAAGCAAAATACAGCAGCAGAAACTTTTCTATGCAAAATACACAGAACTTACCCCGCAAAAGGAAGCACTGATTGAGCAGAATGTCATGTCCTCCGTGCAGGACGGAATTGTCCGTGAAAACTGCAAGGCATCCGTCGTTTTCTGGAAAAGCAGATAAGAATTAATTCCAGACATAACTCGCGTAATAGTTACTTGGCCCTACCACACTCTAAAACAGATAGATAAAAAACAAGGGTCACACTCATAAGAGTGTGACCCTTTGATATTCATGGAGACAACGATAGGAATTGAACCGACGGCCTGCGGGTTACGAATTGTCCGGCGGAAAATCATATTTTAGCCGGGAACGCCTACAATCCCTTGATTCATGAGACCTACTGCTATTTCAGACCATTTTCAAAGCTGCCGATAACTACCGAATTTTGTACGCAGATTTGCGGACAATTTGCGAACAGAAACGTAACCTAAAAATCCTTCAGATAAGTACGCATCTTCTTACCTTTCTTCGCCCGGATAGGTTCTGCACGGACAACGTCGAAGGAGACATGTGCCAGACCGTTCTGGCCCATTACTCCGGAGATTGCCTCACGAATCTGACGGTCAACATCGTCTGCAACATTTCCATCCAGATACTTAATGCGAGCTGTTAAAGCTTCCGGTCCGGTCTGGACAAACTGATAGATGGAGATGCCCGGGATATCAACAATGGCATTATAAAATGCAATCGGGGTGAAACGGACGAAACCATTATCAGTGCTGAATTCCGGCAGATCGTCTGTGCGGCCCAGAATATCTACATAGGGAAAGGGCAAACCGCATGAACACTGATCTTCATGCACGATAACACTGTCATCAACCCTGTAGCGGATAATCGGCTGGACTCCGTTGGTCAGGTTGGTGACCAGCATGGCGGCGGACATTTCCCCGGCCGGGACAGGATTTCCTTCCTTATCTATCGGCTCGACAATAATCCAATCGGTGTTGAGATGCATGTGGCCGTGGGGGCAGAGGATAGCGACCTCACCGCCCTCTGTACTGCAAAAGACGTTGCCCACGGGGCACTTCAATTCCGTCTCAATCACTTCACGCACCTCATCAGTAAGCTGCTCGGCGGAGCAAAGGATGGCCTTGGGTGAAATATTAAGCCGCCCTTCTTTCTGTTCCCCGGCGAGAATATGCATAACCGAAGGATATCCGGTGATAACTTCCGGCTGGAATTCATTCAGCTTACGAACCATTTCCGCCACCGGCTCATCAATCTCAAGCAGCAGCATGGTCCCGGTGATACCTTCGGCTTCAAGCATTTTGCGCCGCCCTTCAAAAGCCATAAAAGCGGCATGGAATCCGCCGCCCGCAAGCACACTTGCAAAACGCACTTCCTTCTCCATCATGCCCGGAAAATTTTTAAACTGCTCACTTTCAAAGAGCCGGACCTGTAAAATGGAACCGTTAATTGCCACATGGCGGGGGTCCCGCAGCATACGCAGCGGCTCTCCGGTGGTGCCGGAAGTGGTGGAGACACTGTATCGACCCATGAAAGGAATGCCCAGATTATCCAGATCGCCAATGTAGGCCTGAAGCTCTTCCTCTGAAAAATCAGGGTCACAGACCAGTTTTTGCATGTTGGCGGTCAGCTCCTGCTTGGTCATGACCGGAAGGTCTTCCAGAGCCGGATTCTCTGGCAGATGCTTATATTTTTCACGATAAAGAGCAGAATTTTCGCGGGCATGGGCGACAAGCTCACGCAAGCGTTCTGCCTGCAATGCGGGGATATCATCCCGTGTAAGGCTATTTGCTTCCCGTACCAGATTCAGGGCTTCTTCCCGTGTGATGGATTTCATATGTTCTCCTTTTGGATTAAGCAAAATTATTGTCCGTACACGAAGGTCAGGGTTGTGTTGTTGAATCCGATAACTCTCGAATATTCAACACAATGGGTCCTATCTTTTACCAGCCCCAAACCTGACTTGTTGTCGGCGGTTTTCTGCATGACGGCCTGCGGATCGAACTGCAATCCGCTGTCGCGCAGGTTAACGTGAAGCTTCCCTTCGTTGTCATGGATGCGGACATCCACAAAACCTTTCCGGCTGCCGGGATAGGCATGGCGGACGACATTGGAAAGCATCTCCCGGACACTCTCCCGAACATTTGCGGCAACGCTTTCCTCCAGCTCCAGCCTTTCAAGGTACGAGGACAGGCTTTTCATTATACCTTCCACACTCTCTTCATTGTCTGCCCCGGTGGCTTCGAAAACCTTATCCCCGGCAACGCTCCCCCCTTCCAGCAGCAGGATACTGTCGTATTTTCCGGGGTTGTCGCGTCTCATCCGCCGGTAGCAGCCGTAAACCATAAGCAGGGTTCCGGCTTCGGCAAGGGAAAAGGAAACCCAGATCCCGGTAACTCCCATGATCATTGAAAGCACATAGGCTGAAGGGACAAGGATCGCCACTCCCTGCACAACAGAGATGGCGGTGGAAATCCGCTTTCTACCGATGGTCATGTAGTAGAACATGGCCAGGAAGGTGAAGCATGTTCCCATGAGGCTGACTGCGAAAATACGCACCGCCGGGACGCCTTCGGCGATCACTTCCGCAGAGCGGACCCCGAAAAGATGCAGCACTGTGCCGGGGAAAAGTTCCAGCAGCAGAATGACGACCACACCTGAAACCATAAGGACCTGCGCGGCCCGTTTGACCACAAAGCGCACTCCCAGATAATCCTTTTCACCGTAAAGAACCCCGACGATCGGAGTCATGGCCTGCGCTGCACCTGAAATGAACATGGAAGCAAAAGAAAGACAGGACAGGCAGACTGAAAAAGCAATTACCCCGGTTTTTCCGGCTACATCCTGAACCATTGTGTTGATGGCTAAAATCTTGATGGTAATCAGGATACTGCTCAAAGCTGCCGGAGCACCTGTTGCCGCAATTTCCTTGATGTTTTTAAGCAGAATCCCCGGACGCAGACAGATCCCCCGATCAAAACCGAGATTGCGTTCACTGCTCTTGGCATAAGCAAAGAAAAACACTCCGCCCACGGCGTAACCGGAAACGGTAGCCAGTGACGAACCGGAAATTCCCATGCCGAACGGCCCCATGTAGAGCAGGTCCAGAGCAAGATTCACCAGATTGGAAGTGATCAGCATTGCCGAGGCCATCTTCACCCATCCGTCAGCCCGCAGACTGTAAACCAGCCCCAGCGGCAGGATAATCAACGGTGCGCCGTAAACAAGCTCTTCCAGAAAATCATGCACCAGCGGCCTCAGCGAGGGTTCTTTAGTCAGCAGGTTGGTGATTGAGTCCAGATTACCGCTCAGCACGACAACAAGAAGCAGGCTGATGGCAAACATGCCCACAATGGCACTGCTGAAAATTTCCCTTGCGTAAGCGGTCTGCCGCTTCCCAAAAGAGACGGAAATTATGGTTGCCGCCCCGAAGCCGAGCATTACCGCCACTGAGGTGTAAACCATCATTACCGGAAGGGCCAGATTGACAGCCGCCAAAGCATCTGCACCGAGCATGTTGCCCACGATGATGCTGTCCACCACAATGGACATGGTGGTGGTCATTGCCATGAGTATGGTCGGGATAAAGAACTCCCGGTACTTGCGATCCAGAAGCCCGCTGTGGCGGGTATTTATTGTCATTGTATTCATTTTTATTTCGATCCTGATAAATTACATGGAAACAAACAGACGTTCGGCCCGATCTCTCTTTCCGCTGGACAGCTTGAGCAGTATCATCCCCAACTGCGGATGATCCGTGATCAGCTTGCGCATATCTTCCATGGAAAAGTGGTAAACAAAGCTCGGGTCCATCGCTTCAACGGAATTGCCGGACTTTCCTCCGTCCAGTACGCCGCCTTCACCGAAACAGGCCCCGGAACCGTCAACACGTACCGTACCGACCCAGCCCAATGCGCTGTTGCGGTAAACTTCCACCATGCCGTCCATAACCAGACTGACCTGCTCCAATTCGGAATCTTCCTGCTGGATCAATCCATTCTCAGCGTAGTAGGCAGGTTTGACCCGCGCTGCCACGGCCTCAAGCGTATCGCCGTCCAGCAGGTTGAAGCTTGTCTTGCGCAGATCTGCAACCCGGTCCTCAAGAGCCTTTTTGACAAACAGGGACAGATCCTGCGGGCAGGGCTCCTTCCATACGAAACCGCAACGTCCGAGCAGCTCCGCTGAACGGTCCACCCGTACCTGCGCGGAAGTCGACCCGGAATTGGTCAGCCAATCCTGCCAGCCAAGATGAACCAGCAAACGCTCTACGTAGGTGTCAAAGCCCTCGCACCCGGCATGACGGGCCACAAACTCAATGAACTTCTCAAAAGACATCCGCTCCATACGCAATCCCAGACTTTCATCCCCGAGTGCTTTGGAAAGGCTCATCAATTGCGGGTTGTGGATGTGGAATGTCTGCCCGCTAACACCGGGACGGATCAGGGCCGCGACAATGGCCTGCGCCGACTGGTCCACATAAGACATGTTGCGGGTATCGGTGAGGTCCGGTGCTGCACCAAGGTTAACGTAGCAGCGCAACTGCTGGTAGAACGCGTTATCTTCAACATTGCTCTGGAAAACCCCGGTCTGGGAATCGCAGGTGATGTTTCCGGCGCGGTAGACATTGATTGCCAGACCTTCGGCCCGGTATTTTTCAAGCAGTATTTCAGCCTCAAGCTTGGAACGCACATAGAGGTTCTTAGGCTTCTGGCCCAGATCAACGTCAAATTCAGTGAACAGGATACGGCTGCGCCCTTCAACATCCCCGCTACCGATAGAGGTGGTGGAGATATGGTGTATGGTTTTTTCCCGGCCCCGGCGGGCAAAGGCGACCAGATTTTCCACACTGGTCACGTTGGCGGTTTCAAAGACCTCCCAGTCTCCGTAATGGCTGGTCAGGGCTGCGGAATGCAGGATAGCATCAACTTCCCCGGAAAGGCGTTCAAAAGACTCGGCTGATAACCCGAAATCCTCACGGCCAAGATCCCCGGCCAGAATTTCCACCCGTTCCCCGCCGACATTCTCCAGAGCACGTCCGAACCTCTCCAGATAAAAATCAGCCAGACGCTTATGGGCGGCACGGTCATCCGCAGCGCGGACAATGGCTGTCACTTTTGCTGCGGTGCTTTGCAGCAACTCACGCAGCAGGTAAATGCCGAGGGTCCCGGTGGCTCCGGTCAGGAACAGGTGTTCCGGTTCGCGCACTGTTTCAGTATCCAGCTCGCGGTCCTGTTCACAGGCCGCATCATAAGCCGCAATCTGGTCATTGATGAAATCATCTTCCGGCGGAGTTTTAACCAGCTCCTTAAGACGCAGCAGCCGTGCGGAACGCCCTACTTCCGCTTCCCGGAAACTGGCAGCCTGATCTGCAACGGTGGTGTGGGCAAAGAGGTCCGAGGCACTGATGTCGTAGGAATCACTGAGCTCAGCCAGCAGTCCGATGGCACTCAGGGAATCCCCGCCGATATCAAAAAAGGAATCATAAAGACCGAAGCCACGGTGTCCGAGAACCTTTTCCCAAGCCTTGGCGACACGTTCTTCCTTATGGTTGCGCGGTTCCAGAGGTCCGGTTGCGGGTCCGGTAATTTCCGGGCGCGGCAGCTTTGCACGGTCGACCTTGCCATTACGGTTCAAAGGCAGTTTTTCCAGCTGGACCACATGGGCCGGGACCATGTACTCAGGCAGTTCCCTTTTGAGCATGGAACGGACTTCAGCGAGATCAAGCTCTTTTGTCGCACTCAGATACGCTGCCAGAATTTTGTTGCCCCCCGGATCATCCAACGGAACCACAACGCAATCCTGAACTGAATCAAATTTATTCAGGCAGGATTCAATCTCACCCGGCTCAATACGGTAGCCGCGAATCTTGACCTGAAAATCCATACGCCCAATGAAATCAACGGTCCCGTCCGGAAGCCAGCAGCCTTTGTCCCCGGTGCGGAACATCCGCTCTCCCGGGGAAAAAGGATCGGCAGTGAAATGTTTATCCGTCAATTCCTTACGGTTCAGGTAGCCCCGTCCCACACCAGAACCGGAAACACAAATCTCTCCGGGAACGCCGATAGGACAAAGCCGGTCCCGCCCATCGAGAATATAAATCCGGGTGTTGGCAACCGGACTGCCGATGGGCGGCTTGGACATGATCTTCGGCACATCGTAACTCAGGCAGGCCATGGTT
Organism: Maridesulfovibrio spiralis (SeqCode); assembly: GCF_048571135.1. NCBI lineage: Bacteria > Pseudomonadati > Thermodesulfobacteriota > Desulfovibrionia > Desulfovibrionales > Desulfovibrionaceae > Maridesulfovibrio > Maridesulfovibrio spiralis (SeqCode). The sequence continues at coordinate 1,244,321 of NZ_CP182344.1, forward strand.
GTTTCACTGGGACCGTACTCGTTGGTCAGCCGGAAACCACCCAGCCTGTAAGAGCGTAACCGGTCACCGCCCACAATCAGGTAACGCAGGCTGTCCATGTCGCAGATACGCATATACTGCTCCGCGAACTGGGTCGGGAAGTGGGCATGGCTGACCTTGTTTTCATTAAAATATGCATCAAGCTCCGTAGGGGAACGGCGCAAATCTTCAGGAATGACATGCAGGGTGGAACCGGAAACCAGCGGTGCGAAGACCTGCACAACCGAGACATCAAAACTGAAGGCTGCAAAGGCTGCGCATGCAGAGTTGCTGTCCATGCAGTGATGTGTGGCGTACCAGTCAATGAAGTTGACCATGGAATGATGCTCGATGAGCACACCTTTGGGCTTGCCTGTGGAGCCGGAGGTGAAAATGCAGTAGGCCAATGCATCACCGCCGGCGGCTAAACCGGGATCACTGTCATCTTCCGGGAGCGGTCCGTCCATGGTAATGGCGGTGCAGTCGTGTTCAATACCGGCAAGCTGTTCTTTTGTGCCCAGCACACAGGGGGCCGCAGTGTCCTCAAGGATAAACTGCACCCGCTCCGGGGGATATGCAGTATCCAGACCCACGTAGGCTGAACCGGATTTCAACGCTGCCAGCATCCCGGCTACCGACCAAATGGAACGGGCGGCAACCACGGCGATGATTTTGTCCTTCCCGCCGCCATTCTGCGCAATTGCGCGGGCGGCCCGGTTAGCCAGCTTATCCAGTTCGGCATAGGTCAGGGTTCCGTCTTCGGCCTGCACCGCAATGTGATCTGGATTTTCCTCAGCATGCTGTGCAATGGCCTGACAAACTGTGGCCCATTGTGGAGCTTCAGTTGCTGCGGGGTTGAAGTCACTGAACAGGCTGTCCCGCTCTTCGGGCAGCAGGATATCAATATCCTTGAGCATTGTTTCCGGTTCACCGCTGACCACATCCAGAATGCGGCAGAGGTGTCCGGTCATGCGCGCTATGGTTTCATTGCGGTAAAGGGTACTGCGGTAATCAACCTCCAGAACCAGATTGTCACCATCATCCTCAAGGGCGATGGAGATATCGAATTTCGCGGTGTTCAATTCCAACATGCCCACGTCCGCACTTACCCCGTTCAGCTCATAACGGTTGCTGACCCCGGTATTTCGCGAAACAAAGTTCACATCAAAAAGCGGATGGCGGCCCGGCCCCCGGTTCACGCCCAGATGTTCATACAGGCTGCTGATGGGATACTCAGCGTGTTCATGAATGGACAGTATCTGCTTGCGGGTTTCAGCCAGCAGATCGCTGAAAGGCAGCTCTCCCTGCGGACGGATGCGGGTAGGCAGGGTACGCACGAACATACCGACCAGCTGGTTGGTTCCGGCGCGGTCCCGGCCGCTCATGCTGGTTCCGAGACAGACATCCTCACTGCCGGACCAGCGGCCCAGCAGAATGCCGATGGCGGACATGAACACATGGTGCAGCGTGGCCCCGTGTTCTTTAGCCAGTGCCCGCAACTTGTCACTCAGCCCAAGCTCAATGAGATGGCGGTACGATTCCCCGGCAAAATCCTGATGGGACGGTCGCGGCAGATCTGTGGGCAGGTCCGCTTCAGGAACGGTTTCAAAAAGCCCGGTCCAGAACTTCTTGTGGCGCGCTTCGTTTTCTTCCCGCCGTTCCGCTTCCCAAAAGGCGAAATCCTTATGCTGGAAAGGCAGCGGTTCAAGCTTCGCTCCCTGATAAAGCGCGAAAAGCTCATCCAGAAATACCCCGGCGGATACCCCGTCAAAAGCAATGTGGTGGAAATCCAGCAGCAGCCAGTGCAGCCCCGAATCGCGGGAAAACAGCTTGGCCCGCATCAGCGGCGGTGCGGAAAGATCAAACGGTCGCATGAACCCGGCTCCGAACTTTGCCGGATCATCAGCAGAGGTGCTGGCGAAATCGAGTTTGAGATGCACCTTATCAAACACCCGCTGCACGCAACGCCCATCTATAATTTCAAATGAACTGCGCAGGGACTCGTGCCGCTCCAGCATGCTCAGCAGGGCCGCCGAAAGTTTTTTGCTGTCCAGCGGACCTTCCAGCCGGATGCAGAACGGCATGTTGTAAGCGGTTCCGATGCCTTTCATGCGGTTAAGCAGAAAAAGCTGCTGTTGTGAAACCGTAGCCGGGTAATATTCCATTTCCGGCGCGGGCTGGATTTTCTCACTTCCCCCGCCCTCGGTATTTACAAGCATAGCCGCCATCAAGCGCGGTGTGGAGTGCTCGAATATTGCCGAAAGCTCGACATCACGCTCCAGCTTCTTGGAAATAAGCACCTGCAAGGCCACAGCCCGCAGGGAGTCACCGCCGGACTTGAAAAAATCCGCTTCAGCACTGACTTTTTCCCGGTCCAGAGCTTCGCCCCAGATATCAGCCAGTGCCTGTTCCAATTCGGTTTCCGGGGCAACATACTCCTCGACAGACTCTTCAGATGACTCCGGTTCGGGCAATTGCTTGCGGTCAACCTTGCCGTTATGGTTAAGCGGCAGGGAATCCAGCTTGAGCATACAGGAAGGAACCATGAATTCAGGCAGCTTATCTTCCAGATATTCAAGCACGGTATCAACTTCAACCGGTCCGCAGAAATATCCGCAAAGGTAAACGTGACCGCGGCTGTCCTTGTAATCGACCACAGTGGCTTCGCAGATCCCTTCAACCGCGAGAATTGCGTTTTCAATTTCTCCCAGCTCAATGCGGAACCCGCGCAGCTTGACCTGCCTGTCGATACGTCCCAGATGAAGAATATTCCCCTCCGGGGTCCAGGCGGCAAGGTCACCGGAGCGGTACATAATCTCACCCGGCTTAAAGGGGCAAGGAACAAAGCATTCCGCTGTCTTATCCGGTCTTTTGTGATAACCCCGCGCAACACCGGGACCATGAATGCACAACTCCCCGCCGTATCCCGGAGGCTGCAGATTGTCGTGCTTATCAACAATGAATACCGAATAGTTGGGAAAAGGCTTACCGATGGGAATATTTTCTTCCCACTCAGACATTTCATACTGGGTGGTGTAGATGGAACATTCCGTTGGACCGTAGACATTTCTGACCGGATAATTTCCGGGATTGAAAGTGCGCAGCTTCTCCCCGCCGGTGTTCAAAACCTTAAGCGAGGAATCTTCCACAAAATTCATGAACTGTTCACCCAGCTGGGTGGTCAGGAAAGTCCAGGTTATGCCGTTGGAGCTGTAATATTCATTGAGAGAGCTTAACGAGAGGCGAATTTCATCAGGAATGATATGCACTTCCCCGCCGCTGAAAAAGCCGAGGAAAATTTCCAGCAGGCTGGCATCAAAAGAAAAGCTGGCATGCTTGGCAATGCGGTCATCCTCATTGATGCCCTGCGTATGCATGACCCCGTTGATAATATTGCAGATACCCCGGTGCTCCAACAGAACACCTTTCGGGGCCCCGGTGGAACCGGAAGTATAGACAACGCAACATAAATCTCCGGGAAAGCAGGAAACGCCCAGTGCCGAACTGTCAGCGGAATAGGCTTCCGGGAGATCCATATCCACCACATTCACCTTTTCAGCATCAATCTGGTCCATGAACCGGGACTGGGTGACGATAAGCGGAGCTGAAATATCATCGAGCATAAATTTGATCCGCTCTTCCGGGTATCCGGTATCAATGGGCATGAAAGCCGCCCCGGTCTTCAGAATAGCCAGCTGAGCAACAATCAGTTCGGCGGAACGGTCTGCGAGAAGGCCCACAACAGTCTCCGGTCCTGCCCCCTGAGACTGCAAGGTCCGGGCAAGGGAATTCGCCTTTGCATCCAGTTCCGCGTAGGTCAGAGAGCGTCCCCGGTAGACAACCGCCCTGCGACCCGGAAAACGCCGGACACTTCTGTCCACGCATTCATTCAAGGTGGTTTCCACCTCCCAGTCACCGCTTATGTCATTAAAATCATTCAAGACCTTATCAAGATCGGCGGCAGGAATGAATTCCAGACGTGAAACCGGAGTATCAGGATTGCGAATCCCGCTCAGCACCGCATTCTCAATGTAGGCGGCAAGTTTCCTGACCCGCCACGGCTCAAAAACAGCCTTCTGGTAAGCCAGCCGCAAACTTATTCTGTCGTTGTGCGGATCATCAAGGCGCGGGAAGGTCATGAAGGCTGTGAGGGCCACCAGCGATTCGCCATGATTATGCAAAACAGGTTCAACATAATCCGGCATATTGTTGTAGACAAACTCCACCAGCGTACAGGACATAAGGTCCGGAACATCTCCGCTGCGTTCGCGGATGTCGGCAGCCAACTTGTCATAAGGATAACGCCCACGGGCAAGGCATTCCCGGACCGTGCTGCTGGCGGACTTGACCAGTTCGCCAAAAGAGATTTGCGGTTCGACTTCCATCCGCAGGGCGCATGTATTTACGTACATTCCCACGGAATCACGCAGTTCCGCTGGATAGCGGTTGGCGATCCCGGTCCCGAAAACAACATCCTCGCGGCGCATGATCCGGGAAAGAACCGCCGACATTGCCGCCAGCACCACCCTGAAAGGGGAAACCCGGTTTGCCGAGCAGAATGCGAGAAGTTCACGGGATGCCTTTCTGGAAAATAAGTGTCCGTAAGCATCAAGCTTAAGCGCGGCCGTTTCCACCCGACCTGCAATATCCATCGGGTCCGGGGATGTTTCGAACTTTGAATTCCAATAGCCGCTGTCTTCTCTGCATTTTTCAGATTGAAGATATTCCTGCTCATCCTTGTAAGCGGCATCCAATTCCGGGACCGGGTCGAATTTAATCTCACCGCCGTCTTTAAGGGCTTCATAGACCTGCATGATGCGCCGGAAAAAGAAATCAACACCCCCGCCGTCAATGGCTATGTGGTGTCCCCTGAAATAAAGGAAGACCACACCGGAACCGGCATCGGCAACAGTCAGGCCGTATGGCAGGCAATCCAGCATGGGAGTCTGCATTCCAGACTGCTGCTCCGCCCAATCCAGATAGGCCTGCTCGCCGCCTTCCCTGAAATCACGCAGCCCTACGGACGGCTCAAGAGCGTTGTCGATGTACTTAACAGGCTCCCCGTTCTTTTCGCTGAACACCACATGCAGTCCGGGAATATTCTCAATTGCAATAAGCACTGCCTGCCTGAGGATATTTATGTCCCCACGGGCCAGACGCAACGAAATGGGAACATTCCACATGCAGGATTGCGGGTACAGCTTCTGGGTAAAATAAATACGCTTTTCAGCATGGGTCAGTGGAACAGTGACGATTTCAGACATAGGCGGCCTGCTTTTTTAGAAGTATCAGTGAATATAATAAGTCTTTCCAAAACTAAAATTTTGCCGAATTTATAGCATGTTACTACACAGAACAAAAGAAATGTCAGTGAACTTAAAAGATTCATAATTCTTAGTAAAAAAAACAGGGCAAAACCGGCATTTACCAACCGATTGAAAATCAGCAGACTATCCCAATAAACAGAAGGTCCTACCAGCTAGAGATACAGTTTGTACGCAAACTGTCCGCACAATTCCCTTAATTACGCCCAAAAACTATTAGACGAACTGAAACAGCATCGTGGTCATACACATGACATGGCTCTGCTTGCTATACGCTGTGGCCTACACTTTGGAGAAATTGCAGCACTGACATGGCACGGTAATCCCCCCGAAAATTAATTGTTCTGAAAAGTAGAATTTTCTCGTAAAGAAGACCGAGGAGATTCAGATGAAAAAGTCACGCTACAGCGACAGTCAAATTTTGAGTATTTTGAAGCAGGCCGAGAATGGAGTTCCCGTTGCCGAGCTTTGCCGTGAACACGGAATGAGCAGTGCCACGTTTTACAAATGGCGTTCCAAATACGGCGGCATGGATGCATCCTTGATGGCTCGAATGAAAGAGTTGGAACGTGAGAACCGCCAGCTTAAGAAAATGTATGCCGAAGAGCGATTGAAAGCGGAAATCGTCAAGGAAGCTCTCGAAAAAAAGTGGTAAAGCCGTCTTGTCGGCGCAAGATGGCAAAGGCAGCCGTGAAGGAAGAAAAGGTCAATATCCGTCAGGCGTGCGAGGCTTTCAGCATCAGCCAAACTTGCTACAGGTACGAACCGAAGCTCTCCGCTGAAAATGAACTTGTTGCCGACTGGCTAGTCCGGTTAACGCACAACCAACGCAACTGGGGTTTTGGATTGTGCTTCCTGTATCTGCGCAACGTGCAAGGCTTTTCTTGGAATCATAAGCGCGTTTACCGGATTTACCGAGAACTTGAGCTGAACATGCGCATTAAGCCTAAGAAACGGCTTGTGCGTGAAAAACCGGAACCTTTATCCCAGCCCGAATCTGCCAATCAAGTTTGGTCCATGGATTTTATGCATGACCAACTTGAAGATGGGCGCAGTTTTCGTTTGTTGAACGTAATCGACGACTTTAATCGTGAAGGATTGAGCATCGAAGTAGATCTATCATTGCCTGCGGATCGTGTTGTTCGAACACTGAACCAGATTATCGAGTGGCGTGGCAAACCCGAAGCAATAAGATGCGACAACGGCCCTGAATACATAAGCAACAGGCTACTGCTATGGGCAGAAAAAGAAAAGATACGGCTGGAATATATCCAGCCAGGAAATCCGCAACAAAACGCTTACGTTGAACGCTTCAATCGGACCGTGCGGTACGACTGGTTGAGCCATTACATGTTTGAAAGCATCCAAGAGGTGCAGGATTACGCAACCAAATGGCTCTGGACATATAACAATGAATGCCCCAATATGGGCATTGGCGGCATCACTCCGATGCAGAAACTGAGAATGGCTGCATAGCCTCTACTTTTCAGGCCCCCTAAGAATGGGGGGATTACCCCTCCAATACCAGAACAATTACTATCAAAACGATTACCAACAAAGATATATTATTAGAGCGTAGGAAGCCATTATTCGACACTCCCATTGATATACAGCATACTTAATTACCAATTACTTAAAAATTAGAAGCCCGGTTAATATGTTTTGACCGGGTTCTATTATATCAACCTACTTTTCCTTAACCGACTTCTTTAGCTTCTAAAACTGAGGAAGTCACATGACCACTACACCACCAACATATCACTTGGCTCAAAATGGGACAGGCAATGAGTGAGCTCAATGTCTATCGCGATACCATGCGCAAATATTGCCAAGAAGGGTTGGTTCGTGCCGAAAAACTTCCTTCCGGTCACTGGCGGATAGATTCCACCAACATAGACGAAATGCTTCAAAACGACAGATTAATAGTTGAACATTTACAGGTATTTATGTATGAGCAAGAGTATAATGGCTATACGGAAACCTTTCAAAAGAGGCGACTTTTGGTACTACGAAATCAATCGTAAAAGAATGAGTCTCAAGACTAAGGACAAAGCCAAAGCCCTGCGAGTTTTTAACGAGACCAAAAGGGAATATTTGGCGGGTAGACTGAAGCTGCTTACAAAAGAAAAATCCATATCTTTAGATGACTTTGCAGCTGAATACCTAGAGTGGGCAGAGACTACACAGATATATAAGACCTTCAGGGCCAACAGATTAGCCCTGAACAAAATCCTTGCGATTGAATCAGCTTCCAAACGGCTGGACAAACTTAGCCCCAAGACGATTGATAAACTGATAGCTCAAAGCCGGAAAAAGAAGCTCAAGCCTGCATCTATCAATAACTACATCAGCCATGCCCGCATGGTCATGAACAAGGCAGTTGAATGGAAGTACGTAAAAGAGAATCCATTTGCATCTTGTAAATTAGTTAAAAAAAACAGACGACCTCCTGCTTTCCTTAGCCCTGAACAATGCACTGAATTTCTGACGTCCATCGCTGATAACGAACTAAAAAAACTCTTATCAGCTACCTGTTCACCGGACGGCGCAGGGAATAACTCTTTAATCTGGAATGGACAGACATCGACTTCGAAAGGAATTCCTACCTGATCCGCAGAAGCAAACCCCACCTCTCAAAGCACTACCCCATGCATCCGACCTTTAGAAAAGTCTTAGAGTCCTATGAGGAAAGAACTGGCCGTGTTTTCAAGAAATGGCTGCATATTGATACGATCAGCAAACATGTAAAGATGGCTCTGATCAACGCAGGCTTTGAATATTTCAGACTTCATGACCTTCGTCATACTTTTGCTTCCAACTTGGCAGAAGCAGGTGAGTCCCTTCACTCCATCGGAGAGCTGCTTGGGCATACCGACAAGCGTACAACTGAAATTTATGCTCACCTGTCCAGTGGACACCTTACTCAGTCAATCCAGAAGCTTACTTATCAGCCAGAATAATTTCTCGCTCATTGCCCAAATGTACGCGCCCCAAGTTTTTCAAACCGCCACCACAACCGTCACCAAAATTGAATTTTGCGTACAATTTGCGTACACAGCCACTTTTCGGCCCATACAAAGAAAGCCTCACAATGCGATAACACACTGTGAGGCTTAACTTTTTCATGGAGCCAACGATCGGAATTGAACCGACGGCCTGCTGGTTACGAATGAAGAATTCTATACTTTCACACACCCTCACAGACCATCCCTAAACGCATACTTAAAACCTTTTGAATACTTGATTTATCCCTCTCAAAGACGTAAAATATTCCTCCAGTGACGGTGAGTGATTTTAGGTGAAATACGCCGCCGTACCGCCACCACAACCGCCACCACATTTTGAGGGTGAAAACATGAATTTTACGGTCAAACAAATCGAGAAAGTCATCCGTTCAGGTAAGGACCAAATCCTCACCGAGGATGCCCCGAAGGGAACAGGCAAGTTAGCATTGAGGGTGAGAAAATATTCCGCAGAATGGCTGTTTCAATATTACGTCAACGGTAAGCGGAAAATGATAAAGCTCGCCAATGCGCATGGAGCAGGTTGCCTGACACTTGCCGCTGCCCGAGCAAAAGCCGATGAGTTCAGGGCCATGCTTGTGGACGGGGTTGACCCAAAAGCAGAACTCCAGCGACAAGAAGCGGAAGCTGAAAAGGAACGCAGGGAACTAGAATCTCAAGGTACTGTTGAGCAGCTTTTCCGCAACTACATTGAAGACCTCAAGCACCGGGGCAAGGGCACATGGCCGCAGGTCGAAAGGTCATTGCTGACCGGGAAATACAATGCAGCCAAAGCATTAGGGCGTAACGTCAAAGCCAACCAGGTAACGACATCCGATATAAAAAAATATCTTGGATCAATTCATAGACGAGGATCTGCCAGCTCAGCTGATCACACCCGCAGTTATTTGCATAGTGCTTATCAATACGGAATGGTAATCGAAAATGACTACGTACAGGCAAGCGAAGTCAACTTCAGTATTGAATTCAACCCGGTTGCAGCAATCAGAGTAGACAAGCAGGCCAAGAAAGTCGGGAACAGGGTCCTCAGCGAAGAGGAAATCCGCTCTATATTCACTGAAATGACTGTTCCTGGAAATCATGTATCATTGCCGGTAGCGAGAGTCTTACAGCTAATGGTCAGTGTCGGAGGCGCAAGGGTCAAGGAATGCGTCGAGGCCCGTCAGGACGAGTTCGACCTTAAGCAAAAACGATGGAACCTGACCCCGGACCGGACCAAAAACGATAAGTTCCATGCCCTCCCCCTCTCGGATCGGGCAATCCGGATCATTGAAGCTCAGATTGAGGAGAATAACAGCGAATTCCTTTTTCCTGGAACAAATCCGGCCAAACCGATCATGTACACCTCACTACGGCAGGCTATCACCCGCTTCCATAAAAAGCATCACCGAGAGCATTGGGCCCCACGGGACATCAGAAGAACCATCCGGACCAAACTGGCCGATGCCGGAGAACCAGATTACCGCCTTGATCTTTTCCTGAACCATGGACGTAGCGGTGTCGGACAGAAACACTATGACCGTAGTCTGCACCTAAAATCGAAGACCAAGACCATGCTCGTATTGGATAAAGTGCTGAGCCGTATTCTTGGAGATGGAGAGACTAAGGTTATTCCTTTGCATCGGGATGGGACTGGGGAGTAATGGCAATAACGATGAACAAGCCCTACACCCCAGCAAACTTGTTAGATTTGTTGAAATTCTTTGCTTTACGTATACCAATATATTTTACTTCCAGTTTTAAAAACAGGAGGCCAGTATTGCTTTAAGATGTCAAAAAATATATTTAAGATTCATTAATAATGATAAAAATTAAAACATATACTATGAAGAATGAAACAAAAACAGAACTTGAAATCATTGAAAGCATGTTTGCGAGTGAAAGTCCTGAAGAAATAAGATTTATTGGGCACCAGGTATCTGCTGTAGACACCATGGGGCATCAATTGATTACAATGGCAGGTGTTTTACTTGCCATTACCGTTTCGATTCTCCCTGTATTAAGAGAAGCAAACACAGTCCCCAAAATACCTATAATCATAGGCAGTGGATTTGTTATGTTATCAGCATTAATAAATGGGATGTTTGTATTCAGAATAAAATTGATTACCAGCATACATCAACCTTTTAAATGTGATCTTATTTCATGTTTACGAAAAAAAGCTATAACTATAAGAAACTACAAATTTAAAGATTACCATTATGCGTTATCATTTATGATGCTTGGCCTTGTATGCTATTTAATAACTATCATCGCTGCACTTCTCTAAATATCAATATAATCACTATCTCTAAACAATAAAATGCCCAAAATTCTATATATCAACATTGGCTGGATGAATTCCTATAAAGGACCTGTTGCAGGGGACAACACAACTGGCAATCATGGATACTTGCAAGACCATGACCATGGGCACGAATGTTTTAATTTCAAGCCGTTAAACGGATACTGCTATGGCTATGTCCCAGGCGGCAGAGGAGCAAACATTAATAGATTAGGTGCCAGCGGAAAGGACGAAAGCATTGATGAGATCCTAGTTGTTTGGATTGCTAGAAGCCCTGTTGACAATTTGACCTATATTGTTGGCTGGTTTGAGGACGCTAAAGTATTTCGCAAGCCACAAGATGATTTACAGGAAGAAAGAAATCTACACGGTAATCCATACATTTATGGAGTTGTTGCAAAAGAAAACAAAACACAATTGGTCCCGACAGACCAACGAGTTTTCATTATCCCCAGTTCCAGAACAGTGAAGCATGGGTTTGGCCAAAGTTCATATTGGTATGCAGACAAACGACCTGACATTCAAAAAGCAACCGTCAAATATATCCGTAACGGAGCTCTGCCGAATTCATCTAAAAAAATAAAAAACGGCAGCAGTCCAAGAAATAATGATCCTGAACTTCGTAAAACGGTGGAAGAGACTGCAGTGAACCTTGCAATCTACCATTACGAAAATTTAGGATTCACTGTCATTTCAAAAGAAACAGAAGGAGTTGGCTGGGATTTAGAGGCACGCAATGACAACCTGGAACTATTTATAGAAGTAAAAGGACTTAGTGGTGACACACTTTCAGTCGAGTTTACCCCGAATGAATACGACAAAATGCGCGAGCATCATAAAAAGTACGTTATCTTTGTTGTAACAGAGGCTCTTCTTGCCCCCCAAAAACATATTTTCCGTTGTTATGATGAAAACGTATGGATTGATAGCAATGATAACATCCTTAACTTGCATGAGAAAATTTCAGCTGTTGGGAGATGTAATACAGCAAACTAAGTTAGCAAACATCTACTTAAATCATTATGCTTGCTCTTAACAAAATTCGCCCCGGTGACGTACTCCTTATCAGCTCAAGTAGCCTATCCAGTAAGAGTATTAAAACTGTTACAGGAGGAGAATACTCACATGCCGCAATATTCGTGTCTCCAAAAATTATTTTTGAAGCGGTAAGCGACGGACTTTGTTTTACTGCTTTGCATACAGAATATGTTGGGGAAAGTAAGAATACGTTTGAAGTGGTTGCTTCATATCCGGATATAAACCCTAGCAGCTATAAATTTGACTTAAGCGTACAAGGAAGAATGAAACACATAGCCTCAGTTAACAGCTATCGTTTTCTAAACACTCCACGAAAACCTAGCACACCTAAGGCTATAAAAGTCTTGCGACACAAGCAAATCAAAGACACACCTCCAAATGAAATAACTAAACGTTTATTGACAAAAATTTTACCTTTCTGGGGATTGAAATATCCTGAACTGGCAAAACTTCTTGGCGCTATTCCTTCTTTAAGAGAAAACCCTTCGTATCGAGAAAAAGCCGAATCTGTAATATCAAGTCTCGCGCCTTTCAAATACCATGACTCTTATCGTGGACAATATTGCTCACAGCTTGTCTTGTCAGTTTTGGAAGAGCTGGACGATAACATCTCGTTTGGGATAATGAATAATGATCTTTCTCCTTCTGAATTGCAGAATTTAGAACAATTTGAAGAGATTTCTTGTTTCCCCTCAACAAAACCTAACATTACTGATCGTTCTGGAGAATTGTATCTAGAATTTAGATCTACGGACAAATTACTTAGAACAAAAGACTCGCAGCGTCTGCCTATTGTGCAATTTAGTGGTGAAGATAAAAAGGACGCTAATTTTATACCAAACGACAATGTACTGGAAACGCTATCCTTTATATCAACAAAAGAAATAATGAATTTCCTTAGTGAAAAGGACTACCATCCTGCCGCAGAAAATGAATATATTGAGTTCCTTAACGGCACTATGGCGGCATCATATTTGATCAACATTCTTACCCGCTTAGAAACTGAACAGACACTGTGGAGTTCATTTCTTGATTGTTATGAGGGAGAGAATATATTTCAGGATACTTTAGAAGAATTTAGAAATCATTTTGGCTATTCAATTATTTAATTTTATTACTATCCGGTATTTCTAAAAATACTTTTTAAACAAATTAGGATGCTGGTTAACCTGCCGCTCAAATCTCCAAACACAAGCATTGCGTTATACCGCCGGTTTCCCGGCGGCATCATCTCCACTAATCCTAACTCCCATCAGGCTCCAATAATTCCTCCAGTCCATCATCCACCTCAGCCAAATCCTCAACCCCCTCACACGCTTCACCATGCCCATCATCCAGAGCATAAATTCCGGTAATGGCCAGAACACCAACAGCTACACCGCCGATAAAGGTGAGCAAATTTTTCATTTTATCCTCCTTGTTTAAGATTCAAACTGAATACCGCAACGGTTGCAGCGGTACAGGCCGATCATATGACGATCCACATGTTCGCCAATTTCATTTCCGATTTTGGAACCGGCGAAGAATCCGGCCATGGCTCCAGCCAGCCCTCCGGCGATGGCACCGATTCCTGTTCCTACAATAGGTACAACCGATCCTATGGCCGCGCCGGTTGCGGCTCCGGAAGTTGCACCGGCGTATCCGGCTGCGCCTCCGGCAACTCCGCCGACTGCGGTTCCGATTTTCTGGGTATTGTTGACGAGTATTACGAAAGTTCCAGTGCAGCAGTTTGGGCATAAGGGGGTATCTTCAGACATTGTGTATTCTCCTGTTCTATTTGGTTAATGATTCCTGAAGCAGGTCAAACATGGCCGGAGCCAGATCCGAGATTTCGGTAATGACACTGCTTTTTCCGGGGAACAAATTAAAAACGGCCTCGGATTTGATTCCGAGACCGTAGATTTCGAAGCCGTATGCGCTTCCGTCTTTGATCGCTTGCTGGGCGTTAGCCGGGTTGTCCGGGACGCCGTCTGTTATGCAGAGGATGATTTTTCGATTCTCCGGTAGCGGCAGCATTTGCTGAAATGTCCACCAGAGCACTTCCCCCAGTGGAGTTGATCCTGAAGCAGATACACCGAAGTGTGTATGCTGTTTCTGTCCATGGTTAAGGATAGGGGCCACAGTCGGCTCATCATAATTTTCGCCTCCCTGAGCCCTGACAGCGGGAAAGGCACTGACGCCCACACTCACGCCGTTGATGGAATTAAGCGCACTGACCACGGTATGACTGATCTGCGAGGCCAGCCCGATACTTCGGCGCATAGAGCCGGAACAATCAATAAGGATATGAACAGCTGTACTGATGCCCCGGCTTTCATGTCTGCTACGAAATATCCGGGAATTTCCAACAGCTATGCGGTGCAGGTGAGCAGTACTTAACTGTCCGCGCCTGCCGATGCGGTCATGTTTGATAGTTTTGGCTTGAATAATGCCATGGAGACGTGACTTGAGGGCAGTGGAAGCCCTGCGAGTCAGTTTAAGTTCTTCTGCGTCCAGTGGGCTGAGTTGTTTATAGCCATTCCTGGCAACTCGAAGTCCTTCGTCAGCATTATCCGGAGAATGGCTAGTAAGTTGCTCTTCCAGAACTTCTCCGAACGCCTTAGGCAGACTTTCAGGGCTTGAATTAAGTATCTTTTTGATTTTCTTGGCTAATCTAGACTGCTTCGAGGACTCAAGTTGAGTGAGATATCCTTTCAGCAGGGACACGATCTCACGGGTATAAAGGATGCAATCCTGAGTTGAGTCACACTTTGCCCGGACTTTTTGCAGAATGACATTTAAACGATCCGTAAGGTCAGGATATTGCGTATCGATAATTGAGGCTAAGCGAACGCATTCAGTGTCCAGTTCTTCAACATCCCAGGAGCGGACGGTCAGCAACAACCAGTTAAGAATGGATGTCGCCGAATCGTTTTTAGCTGCCTGAGCATCTCCACTATCATCAATAAAGATATGTCGGATTAACCAATGGAAGTTTTGACAACAGCCGGGGAAGATTTCGGCCAGCTTATTCTCTACCCGCCAGTCTTCCAGCGAATTCCATATGTGCATTTCAAATGGAGTAAATTTTGCCAGCTTAAGCGATTCGAAGTCCGTCTCGCGGATGTGAGCTGCTTCGTGGTCCGCGTAACCTCTGGCGAGTTTCAGCACCAGCTCTTCATTACCCAACGGTAAGGCCGGTAATTGAATCATCTTTCCATCAGTGAAAGCCTTGTCTCCACCTATGCGGACCTGCACTCCATACTTCCGACCAAGCACGCTTGTCACAAAGGGCAAAGACTTCATGAGCAGTTTACTATTCATGGCTCCTCCGAATTACCACAATCCATGGCTATCAATCTGCTGCTGAAGCACGGAATGTGGAATGTGGGTCGATTTGGGGTTTTCAGGAATATCCTGAATGTCAGATTTTATCGGTACTGCGACCAGACTTTTCAGAAGGTCCTCGGCAGTTCTCCCATCAAGAATCTTCTGTGCGTTATCAACAAGCAAAGCAGGTTCCCGGAGCAGGGAGACTACCCCCTGCAGCATGAGCAGGTCGGTATCCCGGATGAATCCACGGGACGGTACCTTGTCAAATGCCGTCTGAAGCAGATCGGTAATGGGCAGGACTCTGGGGTCAACAAAGGAAAGTCCATTGAGCTTGTTCTGAATGGACCGCAACGGCGACAGTGCCTTATGCGTCACCTTGACCTTTCCGGCATAGCAGCGATTCCATGTATCTGTTGCGGCCTTGGAGATTTCATCGAAGAGCGTGGAGCCAAGCTTGTTAACCTCTTCTTTGAGTCCTTTCTTTACGGAGTTCTTTTCAGGAGCAGCCAGCTTAAAGAACTGCCACTTGAAACCGATCCGTGAGCGCACATACTCAGCACTGACTGTCGAGCTTCCGATGAGCTTTTCCCACCCTTGATGTTGTTTGATCCAGTCTTGCACTGCTTCATCGTAACGACTGAGGAAATCTTCCTTGGCTGCGAAGAATTCCTTTTCAATAACTGTAAGCTCCTTCACGATTTCATCAGCAACCTTTTCAGGAATGGCCCAGCCACCAAGGAAACGCACGCCATGCCGATCAAGTATGTTCACAGCACGAGATTTGAGAGTACCGAAAATACGAAGATCTTCAGGATTGCAAATTCGCTTACTCCCTAGTGAAGCCAACTCTTCCGGCGGAAGCTGGGTTGCTCCGAAGTCGGACGGGGTAAGTTTCTTTCTGGCAGACCAGATATTTATATCCAGATTCAAGGCCAAAATATGATTGAGGACCGTGATTCTAGTATTGTTTTCCATGATTCCTCCTGTTTTTTGCAAAACAAAAGCGGGGCAGCCTAAGCCGCCCCGCTAATGAAATTTGCGTGTATTCTATGATGTTGATTCTGATCCGTCTTCAACAGGAAAAATACGCTGAGCCAGTTCATGCAGGACCGTGCGAGTTTCCCGACTGGCCCGATACCCCAGAGCCCGGTCCAAGGCATAAGCTATCGGCTGGATTCCCTGCCGCGCCAACGGCTGGAACCGGACAGTAAGATCAGCCCAACGGATCAAGGTGCGAGTTGAAAACGTAACCTCAATGGTATCGGCAAGATTACCGGATGCCTCACCCATAAACAGTTTGCGGACGGAATTGGCATACTCGACCATCTTTTTACGGACGTTTTCAGGCAGAGTGTTAGCCTTACGTGAGAGCAGTTCCGTCTCAGCTTCCGGTGTGGGATATCCAATTTCGCAGAGCCAAAAACGATCCATGAACGCAAGATTTTGACGGACGACTCCTTGATAAAGCCCGGTTTCGTCAGCCGCGCCGTTGGAGTTGGCCGTAGCTGCAAATCTGAACATGGGATGCGGATGAATGATCTCCCCGGAATTCTCCGGGATGCAGAGCGGTTCGCCGTCCAGAATCCCGTTCAGTCCTGCCGCAGTCGCCGGATCAATAATGTCGATTTCATTTAAGAGCAGAAGACCGCCGTATTTCATTGCCAGAGCAAGAGGTCCATACTGGAATTCCATGCTCCCTTCTTCCACGGTCAAATGACCGACCATTTCAGGAAACTCCAGACGGCTATGCCCCGTGATTTCGAACACCGGGTAATTCAGTTTGGCCGCAAGCTGCTTGATGAGACTTGTCTTACCACTGCCGCTCGGTCCAAACAGGTAGATCGGGTCGGAACTGTCCATGAACCAGACCACCACATCCCGGCTGGATTCATGAAAAAGGTATTCGATATCCAGACTCGGGGTGAATGATGAGGCCTCTCCAAATCCCTGTACCATGCGTCCGGAAGTCTTTCCGCTGAAGATCAACCCGGCATCCAGCTCAGCTGGACTGAGTCTTTCAATCTCTTCGATTGTATTGGTCATGTTATCCTCCGCAATTACTTGACACGACCTGTTGGATCAGACCGTCTGGATTATCAAAAGGGTTATTGTAATAGTCGCCGCGAGTTTCGAAATCACTTTCGTCCTCACCGATGCGCAGGAAGCTGTAGTCGACGGTATCGAGTTCATCCAGAACAGATTCCATCAAAAAGACCAAAGGATGACGCTTATCCCACGCGGTACGAGTCCAGTAAAAGAGGTGTCCGCCGTATCCTTGTCCGGTCTGGCTGCTTACATTTTCTTCCAGCATTTCCTGCACGGCCACCAATTCAGGCTTGGTCAACGTCCTTTGAGCTTCTGCCTGTTGATTGTTAAATTTTGTGAGTCCGGAACTGGACAGAAAAATGGTAATGTAGCTGAAGGGTTCCATATGTACTCCTTTAGGCAATAAAAAAGCGCGCCTCCTAAGAGACGCGCTTCATGTGCTGCGTTAAATTTTGTTACCGGCTATGCGGCCTGTTCGTATTTCCACCACAATTTGCGGTTACCATCCCAGCGAAACCCGGCCTTCCGTAGTGAATCTTTCTGCTGAAGAGTGTTACCGGTTGCCAGAATACAAGGTTTGCCATCCCGTGCATTCTCCTTACGGTACTGCACTCCCTCAAGACGCGGCAGGTTCGGGTTGACCGGTTCAGAGGGCTGAGATTTCTTTTGCGGGGTAGTCGAGGACTGTGTTCCCAGATGTCTACCCGGATTGTATCCGCTATTTTGATTTTGCGGGCGGCACGATCCCTCTCCATCGTCATCATGCTCGGTAACGATTCCGATCAAAGCAGCAAGTCCGTACCTACGAGCATAGGTCATGGCCGAACCGTAGCCCTGCGGATCACCTTTGGGTAACGGCATGACCAGCAACGATGACTGCCATTGTCCTGACTCCGCATGAACTATCTTACTGACCAATCCAAGATTTCCATTCTCCACTTGTACCGGAAGTTGAGTCAGCCAGATCCCGTTTGCCAGCAAAGCTTCACGACATGTTTCCATAACAGATTGCAGGCTGGCGTATCTGCTGTTTGTAAAATTATTTTGTCCATCCTTCGCGGCAGGCTTTAAAGCCTGCTGCACCCTGAGCATCGCCCCAGCCAGATCTGTAATTTCCGGTGAACAAAGGTTCGTTCCATTCATATATTACCTCCTGAAAAAGAAAGCTCCTGCTCGGAAGACCGGACAGGAGCAATAAAAGCCAAAAAGACCACACTCTTACTTGGATAATATATGTCTAAAATTATTCAAAAAGCGTTTACAACAAAATTAGTAATCTCCAGAAAGTCGTGCCTATCTGAAAATTAAACGTCTACCTACTGAGTTAATCTTGGCTCTCGTCATCGAACAATTCAGACGTGCGGTAGGAGGTCGAGTAACCCATTTGCTCATAGTGATATGTACAAAAATATCCTCTCCCCCCCTCTCCACCAAAATTTTCTATAACGTTGCAGTCTTCTTCTGTTAATGGTTCACCACAAACATCACAATAAGCTATAATTTCTTCATCTTCATCATAATCAATCATCTTTGGCTTCCTCAATATATTCTGAAAACTTTTTATAATCGCTACCGAAGGCCTTTTGAGGATATTTACCCAGCTTTCCTGAACAAAACAGTAAACTACGATCTAAATCATCAAACAAAGAAAATTTAGTTAAAAGTTTTTTGTAGCCATCTTTTTCTCTGATTTCGTCAAAATACAATCCATTATAAAATAAAAGAACCTGTTCTTTCGGTGTAAGCTGAGCTTTCAAGATATTACAATAATGACTAACATCTGATATTATCCCATCGTCTTTTGCTTTTTCTATATGCTTTAATGTGTGAAAAAGATGGCGATAATACTTAGTCACATGTTCTCCATACTTATTTTGGATTGCATCAAAAAAAAGCATATTGGAGGTGTTCGCGTTGTGTACTCTTTGATTGCGTATATCCAAAGCAAGACTGAAATGCTTCATAAAATAATCGGGATGATTTTTATCTTTATTTATTAAATTGACCAATCGTTGCTTTTCAGATTGCTTGTGTTTGGATATTTGGTCATTTAAAATATCGATGTCTTCTTCTTGAAATTTGTATGCCGTCACTACAGCATTATATAAACTATTAAAAGGTGCGCCTGATCTTTTAGAACTTGAGCTTAAATTTATTTCGGACTGATTAGTACTATGTATTTCTAATAAATTAAAAAAAATAGACTCAAAGCTAGTTATCTTATACCCCTTAGAATTGTTTATAATGCCTTTTTGCTGCTGAATTAAAGTTATTATGAGAGCCGCAAAAGTAATTACTGTAAAAAAAGATGCACTTGCAGCAAACACACCTTCTAAATTACTTATCTTACCGAAAAGACATGACAACCACCTTATTTCATCAATTCGACTGAAATAATAAGAAAACATTAGCCAGATCAGGAACATCACTGCAATTAAAATGCTTGTAATTTTAATTGGATTTGAATGGCACCATTCGAGTATTGAATTGTGTTTTGTTTTGCTCATTGGAATAGTTTACACCTAATAAAGAGACTTTATTTCAAGACACTGGACGACATTAATTGTGCTTCCTCAACACCTTCACCATATCCAAAGCAATCTCCAACTGCTGCGGAGATAGCTCCGCCAGAACGGCCTGCGCCTCAAGGAGTGTGCTGTTTCCTTGCCCCTCTGACACAAGCAGCTTCTCAGGCGCAATCTGTAGCGCATTGGAAATCTTCATCAGAATTTCAACTGACAAATTGACCGCACCACGCTCTATCTCGCCTAAATACTTGTAGCTTATCTCTGCTTTTTCAGCCATCTGTTGCTGACTGAGCCCCAAGTCCTTACGTAGCTTCCGAATATTTTTCCCAACAATTTCAGCGTATTTATTCACCTTATTCTCCTCATGTTTAAGTCATGAGGAGTTTTGTTATTACTTTAAACCCATAGAAGGTTATATTTATACTTGAACAAAGACACCTATAAGTGCTAAATAAAAAGAAGTTGATGCGATTACAATCAATTTAAAATCAACAAAAAGAGGATTTTATGAATTTTATAAAACACATGACAGGTTCCAGCAAAAGTGACATGGCACCCTATCTGAAAAATATAGCTTCCGTCAGTGAACAGAAGATGAACGATGAAAGGATTGAGCACTATAACAGTCAGTATACCGGCATAAGCGGCATGGACTCGATCACATTTGAATTCATGCAAGAGCTCTTGGAATTCGACAAGCTCAGCCCCGAGCGGCAAATAATTTTCGATGCGCTATACTGGCGCATGGCCGAAAGGGAATCTCCCCTTGAGAAAGGGCCTGTGTTCGTGGAGCTGCACAAACATTTACTGACTATACCGGAAGACAAACTTACAGAATTTGCAAGCATGTTTATCGACCTTGATTCAATCGAAGAATAAATTCAGCAATTTACATAGGAAACATTATGCCGCTTCTTTTAATAATTATGATCGTTGGGTTCCTTCTGGGAGTACTGGCAGGACGCAAGTAGATATTCACAAATAAAAAGTAGAGGTCCAAATGGGTACCATAATAGTAATCGCCGTTGTTGCTTTCGGTGTGTCATACGGAATTGGCTTTTTAGTCGGGAAAGTCACTAAAAGTTAGTGTTGCTGGGAATGTTCTCAAGCGCGAGGAGCAGAAGTGTTAGCAGCACCGCTTTTTATCGTCATTTTGGCGTCGTTGGTCGCAGGAGCAGTTAATCATTACCATCGAAATCCAGGGTTTGGAGAGATCCGCCTTCTCGGACAGATCGTTTCATACGCTTTCGCTCTGGGGGTTGCCGGAATATGCTGGTATGTATTCAACAACTTTTCGAAGTATGACCCAAGCATAATAACCATAGTTATCGTGCCTACGGCCATTATCGGTTTGGTTGTCCACAAAATTTTCCAGTATGCGTACAGGAAGGCTGACTCAAAACGACAGCCGGTTGTCCTTTGCAGCAATTGCGGTGAAAAGGTCCGGCCTATCCGCAATAAGGTAAATCACTGTCTGAACTGGTTGATGGCTCTCTTTACTTCTGGCTTCTGGATTTTTATCTGGTATGGAGTCATGCTGAAAAAAAGCAAATCATGGAAATGTCCTGCTTGTGGATATATCAGTCGTTAATTAACTGAGGTTCTTTTCCCGTGTGCTACGATACAAGATTGCTTACTGGGGTCACCTGTAATTTAGGTGTACCTCATGCTGCCTTCCAGCCCCTTTCCAGTTTTGCTGCCGGAGAGGGGCTTTTGTGTGTTAACTTACAACACCAAAATATGGAGAAGGCACAGTAGGATACGTTCCAAATACATGAGTATAGACCTCATCTGTTTTTTTGGAAGACTTCATTTTACTCGTATGAGTCTATAGTCAGGCCGGTTAACCTAGAACAAAAGGCTGGCTTAATAATATGTAAGATTCCCAACATCTTAATACCGCCAACTCTCATGGCTAACAGGCAACTGGTTCAAAATACGACGGTAATGCTCCCAGTGGGGCATAAACCTTTCCAACAAAACTTTAAACCGTTCATTGTGGGTAGGCTCAAGAATATGAATCATTTCATGAAGCACAAGATAATCCAGACATTGCTCCGGCTTCTTGGCTATATGGGTATTGAGGCGAACATACCCTTTCTGCGGATTACAGCTACCCCAGCGCGTCTTCATTCTCTGAACAAATAATTTGTTAACAGTGACCCCAAGACGCGACTCCCACTTCTTGATAATGGGGGTAGCCTTTTCGCGAAGTCTGGCTCTGTACCACTCATCGACCACAGCGCGTTTCTTCTCTTCCGTGGCTCCGGGACGAACCTGTAAAACAATTTTCTTATGTCCCAGACGGACCTCAGGAACTTTGTCCTCTTCAACAATGTTCATGAGGTATCGCTTTCCCCACAAGTAGTGGCTTTCACGCTCAAGGTATTCCCGTGGAGTCTCGCGCTCCTGCTCCTGCATCTTACGCCGCTCTTTCTTGATCCAGTCTAATTTAGAAATGGCGAAGATGCGAATGGTGTCGAGATCCATGCGTATGGGGGCAGAAATGCGAACATGTCCATAAGGCGGATTAACGCTAAGATGGATATTTTTGATATCCTTGTGCGAAACATCAACGGAAATTTCGCCAAGCTCAATCTTAGAAATCATTAGTATTCCTGCTGCTCCATAATAATGCAGAATACTCGCTCAACCTCTGCTGCATCCTGAAGGACACCGAACAAACCGGCTTTAATAATCTGTTCTTTGGGCTGTATTCCGCGCCAGCCATCGGGACGGATACTTTTAACGATCGCATCAATCTTTAAAGCAAGCTTCTCTTCTTGTCCGAGGTTGTCATATAGTGCTCGTTTGCCCTTTGTATCAAGAGACTTGGGAGTTCCAGAGGAAGTGCCTGTGTCTATCTGGGTTACTAATGCGGCAATGCGTTTCAAATACTCTTCATACTCAATAGCTTTAACCTTACGGGCTGCTATAATTTCATCCAGCAGTTCGGACATTTTTTCATAGAAAACGGGGTTATTGATACTTTCCCTGATAATCTTACTACGAACGTTGTTCTCAATAGTTTCTGCTACCGCATTCTTATTATTTGCAATATTTCCCAGCCGGGAACCAATGGCGGAGGCTATTCCGGTCTTAACAATCAAATCCAACAACGGCATATCATCAAAGGGCGAAATCTTCCGAGGATGGTCTGCTTCAATGTAAGTATCAATCAGGTGACGCATATCTGCTTCGTAAGGCTTCAGGTCAATAACTTCCTCACTTGCGTTCTTGATTGTTTCGCGTAATCGAACATAACTTTCAACGTCACGCTTAATGCGATCAGCTTCAGCGTCGGTGTAGCCTGCGGAATCCATTTCATCTGAAATATTGGCATAACAGCGAACCAAAGTAGCTGTAGCCTTGTATAAAGCCTCCCGGCGCGGCTCACGCTCTTCAAGATCACTTGCAATCTCGGTGTTACCACAGAAATAATGAATGAATTCCAGATCAGTCCGTGGATGTTCTACAGGTTCACAGAGCAAGGTAATAGCTTCGATGGCATCATCAAGTTTCTCCCTGCCAACCTTTAAACGGTCCTTCAGCATAATCTGTGAGCTTACCTGTTCCGGTCCTTCATCCAGCTCCGAGGTATATACACCAATGGCATGTTCGACCTTAGAGAACAAATCCTTATAATCAACAATATGACCAAAAGGCTTCTCGTCACCATCAAGTCTGTTGGTACGGCAGATGGCCTGAAACAGTCCATGGTCCTGCATCTTCTTATCGATAAAGAGACAGGTACATGGAGGGGCATCGAATCCGGTAAGCAACTTGTTAACTACGATGAGCAGCTTCATATTAGCCGGTTCCTTGATGAACAGCTTTTTTGCCTCTTCCTCGTAAGTTTCTGTGGCTGACATTCCCGCCTTGGGTGTTACATTTTTAAGCAGGTCCGTGTAAGTGTTGTAGAGAAATTCTTTATCCGTCTCGGTATTGGCTCCAACATCCTCTTTGGAAATGTCACGCGCAAGTGGATTGTAGGATGTAACGATCGCACACTTGCCGCGCAACGGGGTATTTTGAAAGATAGTGTAGTATTTGGCAGCCTCGTACATGCTGGAGGCTACCAGCATGGCATTGCGATGCTCCCCGGATAAATATGGTTTGACCCTGAAATCCGTTACTATGTCCGTAACGATCCGGTTCATGCGCGAACGCGAGCTAAGCACCACCTGCATGGTTCCCCAGTGCTTCTTGAGTTCATCCTTCTGCCAGTTATTCAATTTCTTGGTCATGGAATCGAACCAGGCATCAACACCGGCTTCAGAACTCAAACGCTGGTCAATGTCACGAGCCTCGTAAATCAGATCCAAGATAACCCGGTCCTCGACCGCCTCACCGAATTTATAAGTATGAATATACCCGCCGAAAACTTCACGGCTGGTCTTCGCATCCTTCTTAAGCAACGGGGTTCCGGTAAACCCAATAAAGACGGCATTCGGTAGCATCGCCTTCATGATCTGATGCAGCTTACCACTCTGGGTGCGGTGACATTCATCAACAAAAATAAACAATTCCCCAACTGACGGTTGTGGATTGGCTTCCAGCTCCTTGATATATGCCTCGTGGTCCTTAACATCTTTACGTCCGAACTTATGAACCAATGAACAAAGCAGGCGCGGCTTTGGCTGGCTGAGTTGAATCAACAATTCCCGTCCGGATCTGGAACGCTCAATGGCTTCACCGGTATCTGTAAATACCCGCTGAATCTGCTTATCTAGTTCATCCCGGTCAGTAATAATTACTACACGCGCATTGGGATTATATTCCAAAATCCATTTGGCAAGCAGAACCATAACGATACTTTTGCCACTGCCCTGCGTGTGCCAGATGATCCCACCCTCGTAAGCTTTCACACGCTTCTGGGCTTCTCTAACACCGAAATATTGATGAACGCGGGGCAGCTTCTTTACTCCACCGTCAAAAACCACGAAGTCGTACATCAGCTCTGAGATCCGATCTTTACGGCACATCTTAAGCAGATATTTGTCCAGCTTGTAGCGCTCGTTATCGTCCTCGTCTTCTTTCCACTTCAGGAAATATTTCTCCTGTGTACCAATAGTTCCGTACTTCAGTCCCTCGGAATCGTTTCCGGCAAAGACAATCTGCACAGTGGAAAAGAACCATTCATTGAATTCTAGTTTCTGATTAGAAAGAAGCTGACGGATGCCGTCCCCAATGGACACACGGCTGTTTTTCAGTTCAATAACACCAAAGGCTATACCATTGACGTATAGTACAAGGTCCGGTCTGCGCTCATGGCAGCCTTTGAGTGTTACTTCCTCGGCAATGGCGAAATCGTTCTTTTCCGGTTCCTGCCAGTTTATGAGTTTGACCGTTTCCGTATTCTCCCCGGCAGCAATCTTCACAGGTACACCGTAGCGCAGGAGTCCATAGACTTCCTTATTGTTGGCGTACAGGCTTCTGCCATGATTATCGGCTTCGGTGCGCAGCAGGTAGATTGCCCTTGAAATCTGATCGGAGCTATAACCTGACTTCTTCAACCAGCCCGTGAGCAGTTCTTCCTCAATATTGCTATTATCCCGATCTTTCCAATTGCCGAGATAACGATATCCGAGTTCGTCACGGAACAAGGCGATGACCCTGTTCTGGGTTACTATTTCAGGCTGTCCGATTCTGTTCATGGAACTCTCGTTTTCTACAGGGTAAGGTGAGGGCCAAGATACGCTAGTATGATTTGTTTGTTCGCTGTGTCAGGATAGAAATGAAGTCTAAATCCAGAGGGAAGCTTTACGTGATTCTCACAAAATACACAGCGGCCATCATCAAGGTTGAACATTCTTTCATTCCGTTTTTTAGGGGTAGTCCTGACAGATTCTGATTCCCCACTAACTTCGGCCTGCAAGCCCAAATCGCTTAAATATCGATGCTGGTAATCAGCTAACTCACCATTCTCCCACTTCTGAGCAAACTCATTGAGAACCAGCATAGCAGAACGTGCCGCAGGCAAAATATCAGCCCTGTGGGTCCATCTTCGTAAAGCTTGGCCAATTTGATTCTCCAAAAAAAACAACTTTGGGAAAAAAGTTTCGCGTTCAGTAAGGATATCCCTGCCTCTGGAAAGCTGGTTATTTCTAGTTTGCTCCATTGCAGGTTCATGGTGTGACAGGGAATCACCCGTCGACAGGTTAGGGAAATCTTTATCCTTTAGCTGATCAGCATCACCTTCAACCATTAAATCCAAGACCCAACCCTGCACGGTAAATCCGGTCCAGCTTTCGTGGCTGGAGAAACTACACAGAAAGGTGTCGTGATGATGTGCAGCCAGAAGGACATCCGACCGCTCGTCGTTATCCTTCAATCCGGCTTCAAGTTCTTCCGGGAGTTCAACGCCATCAAAAAGCGGACGTGTCGCAATAGATCTAAACTTACGAGTAATATCCCTCTGTGAAGGGCTTTGTCTGGCATGACTATACCAGTTCTGAAAAGAATACTGATCAGCAAGCATCACATACATCAAGTCCGGGTCTACTTCGGGGCTTCTTAAGAGAATATTGTATCCGTATCTGGCACAGCGATGGAATACATTGATGAATTCCAAGACACCTTCGTCAGCAGCCTCTTGACTTTCAAAGGGGAGCGAGTGGGTATTCAGGACCAGAGGCAGACTCATAGCAAGCGATCCAGCTGATTATCCCATTCATCGAAGAAACCTTCAGGCCACATATCAATGCGTCCCTGTGAATCAATATTCGGGTAAAGGACTTCTGATTCATGGGTGTCGCTTTGCATGTTACGTTGCAGGAAGAAAATTTTCACAGTCTCGCAGTCAACAAGCCCTTCTTTTACAGCCACCCGAACGCCGTTCAGGAAATGATCGGAATGGGATTCAACTATAAGCTGCACTCCGTTCTCTGCTGCAATAGCGCACAGCTTACCCATGATGGCCTGCCCTGCCGGGTGTAAATGTGATTCAGGGTTCTCAATGATAAGCAGGTCATCTTTGGCTGCACTGAGGATACTTGTGACTACAGGAAGAACGTAGCTCAAGCCAAAACCAACGTTCTGCGGCTTGAATTCGTCCGTTTTGTCAGTCCCTTGAACAAAAGAATAGCTCAAGGTCGCGGTATTAAATTTGGGCTGAGCAACGGCCTGAACCTTAAGGCCGGGGGTAATGTCTGACATCCATGCTTCGATATTAGAAAGTAGAGTTTCAGCGGTGGCTTTGGGGTGTTTAAGAGATTCAACTTGCAATTTCTTTGAACCATTTTCAGCAATATAGTGAACCGTGTACTCTCCTTTATTACCCAAGGAGTTCAGCTCGCGAATGTGGTAATCGGAAAGCTGATGATGGCTTGTCGGGCTCAAACGATCAGCACTCAAGTACTTGAAATTGGAGTTAAAAAGGCTCTCGTCGTCTGGATTATCCAACTCAGGAGTTTGATTATTCGGGATCAGGTCGGAATCAGCTTTATAGTCGTAAACAAAATGAGCAGGGTCTTTGTCACTCCAGCGAACAGTTATCTGTATATCATCATCTTCACTGGCAATGGATAAGACATCCTTTCCTGTTCCAAGACTGACGTAGTCCCCATTCAAAAGTAACCCTTTATCGAGCAGCACGTTTCGTTCATAGGACTGACGCAGCAAAAGCAAGACTTGGATCAGCGAGGACTTACCCATGCCATTAAGCCCTGAAAATAAGTTCATCTTGGCAAGGGGAAAACTTGCTTTCAGGAGTGTTTTGAAATTCTTAATGTGGATAAACTCAAGCATTTGGCAAAACCCCCTCTATCAAATTCTTAACTTTAGCGTAGCGAGTTCTAACATGATCAACCTTTTGCGGCGAAGAACTAATTGACTTTATGAATTCTAAATCAGTTAAAAGCTCCCTATAGTTCTCCCGAAATAGCCACTTCTTTTTTAGTAAATGGTTGTAATGCTCATTATCCAACCCAGCAAGGCTAACCATCCAAACCTCATATAACGAAGGATTCTTTACATTTATGTTAACATCCTTTTGAAATCCCTTTATTCCTAGCAACTCACGACATCTAAATATTCCATTCTCGAAACTTGTCTTGATCTCGTCTCTCTCCCAATCTTCAGCTAAACAAATATCTTTCATCGCGAGATCTAAAAATTCAACCATATTCTTTGGGCATTTTTCCGAAAGGTAATTAAATTTGTAAAAAGCCCAGAAACGTAAGACCAATTCTCGGTCTTTCATCCTTTTAGAAAGGTCTCCCATCATTTCGATAAAGAATTTATTCTCAGCTAAAATTTTAATAAAACTGTTCACATACTCTCGAACAGAAGCAGTTCGAAGTTCTTGCCGATTAAGAGGAAAGCCCCCTGTATTAATTCTACGAAAAATACTCTTTCTTACGGATTCAGGAGTCCCAGACCTAACGTTGTAGCAGGGTACAGCACTTTCCATAATTCTCCGTTGTAAATTACGGTTTAACTGATTAAAAGTTAATCCATTAAGATTACCTAAAAATTCTAGGTCAGTTAATCTTAAACTTTTCCCAACTACAAAGTTATTTAAAGTTGTTAAGCGTTGCCCTCCATCGATAAGATACCAAATGCCCTCATAAGATTCTTCAAAATAAAAAGCAGGAAGCGGCAACCTTAACAATATGGATTCAATAAAACGGCTCTGCGTCTTTGGACTCCACAAATTGGTATTGCGGTTACAATAAGTCATATCGATTTCATTATATTCTATGCGTCTGACAAGTGAATCAACAGAACGCCAATGCGATTCGATATAAATATCAGCAGGATTAAAAGGCTCCATTATCGGATCTAAGAATTCACCTTCCTGATCTTCAGGAAATTCCTTCTCTTCTTCTAATTCAGCATTATATCCATCAGTCATAAAATATTCCTTCCCATCACGTTCGATATTCTTATCACTGCACCGTATCTAATTTATACTTAACTTGCCAGCCCCACTCATCACACCAGCCGTATCCGCCCGGTAAGCAGTTCCTGCATCATGCCCTGTTTCATCTTGCGGGCCTTGGTAAGCTTTTGTTCCAGTTGCTCTATTTCTGCGTCCATGTCGGAGAAGATGGAGGCTATAGCTTTTTGTTCGGCCTTGGTGGGAGGGAAAGAAATAACAGTCGCCTTTAAAACAATTATGGTTAGTGCTTTTTGGCTAGAACCTATTGCATTGTCGATGATAGTTTGTCTGTTATTCCGTATCTGTATTGCAAAGTAATTAATGTCGATCCCAGAAATACTCTTTAGCCAAATAAGGTTTCCGTCTTTAAAATAAAATGGGTTGTTGTTGGGGACAGTGTACACATTACC
Organism: Maridesulfovibrio spiralis (SeqCode); assembly: GCF_048571135.1. NCBI lineage: Bacteria > Pseudomonadati > Thermodesulfobacteriota > Desulfovibrionia > Desulfovibrionales > Desulfovibrionaceae > Maridesulfovibrio > Maridesulfovibrio spiralis (SeqCode). The sequence continues at coordinate 1,273,188 of NZ_CP182344.1, forward strand.
CAAAGTTCCAACCGCAGTAATAAGAATATCCCCTTTTTGGGGTACTCCATATTTCGTTTTAATTTTGTTGTATTTAGCCTCCGATATGTACAAACTTTCGCTTAAGCTTTTATTTTCGATTAGTTGAGTGACCTCTTTTCCTCGTAAAAATGGAATACCTGTCGAAACATAGTCATGTTCAAAAATCCTTTTACTTGAAAGAAAGTCAGCAAACTTTGATAGCGTTCCAACCTCCCAATCCTCAGGAATAACCCCAACCTCAGTCTGCTTATACCCAGCTTTAACTTCAAACCCCGGCAACCGCCGTTTCCCGGTCAAAAGCTCCTGCATGGTTCCCTGCTTAAGCTGCCGCTTCTTGGCAATGAGCTGCACCAGAGATTCGATGAGTCCGTCCGCATCGGAAAGGGCTTCGGCTATGGCTTCTTGTTCGGCTTTGGGAGGTAGCGGAACAAGTGTATTTCTTACTTGAGCCAAGCTTATTTGAGGATAAGCTTGGCCCGTGGTAATTGATTCATAGTAGTCTCTGACTGAATGTTGAGACAAATAGTGATAAATATATCTAGCATCAATTTCAGAACTAACGATACGGACTCGTGCAATATGCTGATTGAGGTTTGCAGTCCCAACATCTTTGATTAAAAGAACACGACCAACATTTCCTGTAATGGTAATTAAAATGTCGCCATCCTTGACTTGGCTACGTTTAAGAACTCGATGCGCTTCTTTTGAAATATACATAGATTGATTTAAGTCTAAACCATTCTCAGAAACACATTCACTCCTTAAAAACAAAACCCCATGTGACTCCCATTTAAATCCATATGTAGTTGGCGTAGTTCCTTTAGTTATAAAGGAAGAAATATTTTCTAGTGTAATTTTATCCCAATCCTCAGGAATAACCCCAACCTCAGTCTGCTTGTACCCAGCCCTTACTCCCATGTGAATCCCATCCTTTCCAGATGCTTATTCACCTTGGCCTCATACTCAGCAACCTTGTCCGCCAACTTCGGCAACGGACTTTCATACCTCTCCGCCAGTTCCTTTACCCGGCGGGTAAGCTGCTGACTGACCCGGTCCATTTCTCCGTGGATGGCTGCATTCAGGGCATCAAGCCATTTGTCTTCTACTACCAGTACCTTCGTTTCATCTTCGGAAAGCTGCGGATACTTTTCGTAGGCAAGAATATCAAGCTCGGCTTCAGCTTCCTTGAGCTGCTTCTTGAGGGCGGTTTCCTGCTTGCTGAATTCCAGCCAGCCTTTGAGCACCTTGATATCTTCTGCTGATCCGGCTCCGGCCTTCATATCCTTGACCAGCTTGGTCACGTTACCATTGTTGATCTTTTCCAGATCGGCAAAAGGTCCGTCCTCACCGCCATGCTCTTCTTCAAGCTCGGTCTTCCCGGACTTAGCGGCTTCCAATCTGGCGGCAATGCGTTCCACTTCTTCATGCTCTTCAGCGAAGTAACGAAGAACTATGTATTCTTTGGGTACCAGATCGCAATACCAGCCCTTATCTACGGCCTTGCCTTTTTTGTTGATCTCGATAATACGCTCAGTTTTAGCTTTCCAGCCATCAGCAGAAATAAGGTAGCAGTCGTCCTGCATGGTCTCAGCCCAGTAATCCATGAAGTGCTGATATACGTCGTAATGGTTGACCAGCGGCTTACCTTTGTAATGCTCAAGAATACCTTCGGAAAGATCGGAAACAAGAAGCTTGGGATTCAGTCCCGGCTCCAGATCTTTCAGTGTGGATTCAGTACGTTCCTTCCACTGGTAAAAATGGTTGGTCATATCGTCGATAAAACTGCGGAATTCACCATGTTCATAAATGGAATTCTTGATGTCAGCCTTATCTACCGCGAGATCCAGATATCCGGGACGGCTTTCATTGAACAAATCATCCTTAAGACTCGGACACACTTCCCAGTATCTGGCAAGGGCATCCACATCAGCCACCGGAATTCCACCGCGCAAGTGACCTTCGATGTCCTGTAAATCTTCAGGTTCCTGACTATCAATGTAACGGGGCAGGTTGAGGTTGAAATCGTTTTTCTCAATCTCCTCCACACTAACCATGCGTGAGAACTTATCCACTTCGATCCGTTTGTTGAACACATCCACAACCCGATGAACATCCATGGACCGCAGCCGATTCTTGGGGCCATCCTTCATAAACCCAGCACTGGCATCGACCATGAAAATCCCCCTGCGGCCACCGGCTCTGCTTTTATCAAGCACGATAATACAAGCAGGGATACCTGTCCCGTAAAACAGGTTGGCAGGCAGACCTATGATTCCCTTGATGTAACCGCGTCTGATCAGGCTGGTACGAATGTCGGCTTCGGCATTACCACGAAAGAGGACGCCGTGCGGAAGAATACAGGCCCCCTGCCCGGTGGATTTCAAGGACCGAATGATATGCAGCAGATAAGCATAATCACCCTGCTTGTCCGGAGGAGTTCCGCATGTAAAACGCTTGTAAGGATCGTCTTCGGTATTTACGCCGTTGCTCCAGCGTTTATCGGAAAAGGGAGGGTTGGCGACTACGTAATCGAAGGTCTTAAGAATCTCGCCATCGAAGAATTTGGGATCGGATAAGGTGTTGCCCTGCACGATTTCCGCAGTCGGATTATTGTGCAGAATCATGTTCATGTAAGCCAGACTGCTTGTGGCAGAATCCTTCTCCTGTCCGTAAAGCGTCACATCAGTAGTCGCTTCATCGGCAACTTTTAACAACAAAGAACCGGAACCGCAGGTAGGGTCATAGACTGTTGTGGCAGAACTGGTTTCTGCATCATGGATTCCCAGAATCTGGGCAATCAAACGGCTGACCTCTGCGGGAGTGTAAAACTGCCCCTTGCTCTTACCACTCTGGGTGGCGAAGTGACGCATGAGGTATTCATAAGCATCACCAAGTATGTCATCACCTTCAGCACGGTTCTTGGAAAAGTCTAGCTCAGGCTTTTCAAAGATAGCAATCAGGTTGGTGAGCCTGTCCCGCATTTCCTTACCGGAACCAAGCTTGGAAGAGTCATTAAAGTCGGGAAAATTGGAGAGCTTGTTGGCTTCAGCCAGCGGGGCGAGGATCTTTTTATTGATCTGGTCCCCGATGTCGGTCTTACCCTTAAGGGCAACCATATCTTTAAAGCTGGCACCGTTCGGAATAGTGATGGGCGCGAAGGGCGCACCAGCGTACTTGTCACTTACGTATTTGATAAACAGGAGTACCAAGACATAATCCTTGTACTGGCTGGCATCCATTCCACCACGAAGTTCATCGCAGGATTGCCAGAGGGAAGAGTAAAGTTCTGATTTCTTGAGAGCCATATATCTATAACACCTTGTATATTCTTTTTAAATTTGAACAACCACCCATGTAAGGCACGTCGTTTCTAGCGTATCAGCAAGGTTTTGTTTACAATTATATACTGCCAAACGTCAAAACACTTCAGCACACCATAAGTGTCCTCTTTTTAGTTAGAAGCAGGTCGGTCTCGACATCAGCTGGGAGACAACAAAGACATTTATAAAAAATAAATACTACTATTGTGTTTACTAACCATAATTCATATGATTAAATAACCTTATTATGATACTTATTGACAAAGTCATACCTTCCGAAGCCATGCAAGTGCTGGGGAAAAACATCCGCGAACAAAGACTAAGCCGCAACTGGACTCAAAAGACATTGGCGGAAAGGTCCGGCGTTCCTATTTCAACTCTCAGAAAGTTCGAGCAGAAAGGAAAAATCTCTTTGGATGCTTTTGTGCGGATTTGCTTTTGTCTGGACGTTCTTGATGAATTGATAAAAGCGACAGAACTCAAAGAGCAGGAGTTTACCTCAATGGCTCAGGTTCTGGATAAAAGCATCCCCAAAAAACGACAACGAGGCCGAGGGTAAACACGGATGAAATATACAAGCTTGAAACTCATACTTAACAGCCCAAAACAATCAGCAATAAAAAAACCGAGGACTCTGGCTACATGCAGAAACCTCGGTTTATTAATTGTGACTGTCTAGCTTACGCTAAGAAATAACTAACTTTTACACAGCATATCCAAAGCTTGGCTTACTTCTGACTGCAGTTTTTCTAGTTCTTCCCTTAGCGTTATGGATTCATCGGCAGAGACAACCCTGGTGTCAATCTCGCTCAGTTTACTCACTTGAGTTGAAGCAGACTTGATAGCCCTTAGATTATTTTTAAAATTGAATCCCGCAGCAGCTTTATTGCCCTTTGCCTGCTTCTTCCGATATTCGCCTTGGGTCAGGCCCTGTTTTTTAAGCTTCTTCCATTTATTAATCTTCGCCTTAGTACCTTTGGCTTTAGCACACTCAACAAGCACCCACTGCGGAACATTCCGCATATCCTTTGCTTCATCGAGAACCTCGTCAGGAAGCTTAATAATTGAAACAATCTCGCTAACAGAAGATTCGCCTTTCCCGATTATCTTTCCAATATCCTTGTTGGTATACCCTCTGTCTTTTTTCAACTTACTCAGCCCTTGAGCCAATTCCACCGGATTGAGATCTTCGCGCTGGATGTTTTCAACAAGTGCAATTTCTTGAGGATCACCTTCCACATACATGGCAGGAATCTTTTCAAATCGTTTGATAAGCTTTTCAGATTCAGCAGACTCAGGGTGTCGCCGTGCATCTTCAAGAATACCCCGAATAGCTCTAAGACGTCGCTCTCCCGCAACAATTACGATGGGTTCACCATCGTCTCCACCTCGAAAGAGAATAGGCTGAAGAAGACCATTCTTAATAATAGACTGTTTCAATTCTTCAAGGGCTTCGTCATTAAAGCTCTTTCGCGGTTGAGCGGCATCAGGCTTAAGGTCAGCCACTTCGATCATATATATCTGATTCATTTGATTAGGTATCGACAAAAATTTACCATCCATAGAAGCCTCAAACATTATGTTTAATTACAGCACCTTAATAAACAAACCTCGGTCAACCGAAGTTGAACCCCAAAATATAAAATCAGGTCATAGCAAGTCAAAAAACACACTTGCCATACACTCTCAAGTCACGCCCTATCTCTCTCAGGGGACGAGCACATAAATGGCAAGTGTGGCAGGTGTAGCAGGTTCTTTTCTTCTTTAAGCAAAAAGAAAAATAGAATAGATAAGAGTAGATAAGAAGAAATTATCACACACACTTGCCACTCCTGCCAAACCTGCATCAGCCCCTGAGTACTTCAGATCATAAGGGCTGGCAGGTCAATCTTAACCTGCCAGCCCATCTGCTAATCCAAACATCTGATCAATGGTTATTTCCTTATTGCCAATCACCGTTTCACCAGTAAAATGATCATTGGTAATGGTGAGGTACGTACAGCCCTTGCGCGTGCGCTCAATATTGATACCAGACTTACGAAGAAAAGCCTGAGACCTGTCCAGACGTTTCCCCAGCGTAATGCTGTTGGCAGGCCAATTCCGTGAACATCTGGTTGAATATTCCATCCGATCAGATAAAGCATTATACAGCGCTGCGGTTGTTCCATGCCAGTCCTCTCGATTCTGCATAAACTGGGCAATAGCATTCCCAATGACGTCAGCTTCCAGCACTCTTTCGACTGCGTTGCTGATGTTCTCCATGTAGACCTTCTCGAATTCACCGGTCTTCCAGGGCATGGCATCTTCACCGGCCACGCACCATTTGATGAAATCTGCCATTCTAGGGAGCCCGTCCAGTTGGACTTGATCTATGTTGCGCAAGCAGCTCGAAACAGCCGTACAAAGAGATCCCAGAACAACAGGTGCAATCAGATTGAACTTCTGCTGAAACTCAGAAACGGAGATACGTTTTTCATTCGGAATTACCGGCAGTTCGACGACAATGGCCCTGTCGATCAAATCGTGTCTTTCTGCAAAATCGCCAATGCCGTTGAGGATAACCGGATTCAGAAATTTAAAGGTAACCTCCCGGTCATCAGAGTAGAGCTCCCTTGTGGTAAAAGTACCACCAGTCGCAATTTGACAGAGCAAATCGGACATATCCGGCTTCAGGTACGAAGCATTGTCTATGGAATAGACAAATGAATTTCCTACCCCGATGACAAGATCTTTCACACTCCCTGGAACGCTGCGGTTTATTGCTGCGGAGTTATCCACGAGCCCACGCAGGCAGGCTGAAGTCGTGCTTTTGGCTGTGCCCTGCTCTCCCTTCAAAATCAGGATCGGATACGGGCCAGCTGAAAATGTTCCCAGCAACCATCCCTCAACCAGAGTTGATGTTCGTGGGTCACTAAATTTGAACAGGTCACGCAGCAAGGTAAAACCTTCCCCTTCTTCAGGATAGGGCAACGGCATTTGCCCAGCAGAGCGTTTGAAGCGGACAGGCGGATTACTTACAATGCGCCAACCGTCCTTGGTGATTTCAATTGCGTCCCAGCGATCATTGCCGAGGTCGACGTAGACCGCTGACTCGTGATGGGCTATGCGCTGATGTAGCTTACGCATCGGCTTTCCGGAATTCTTCACTTTCGTCCTGATCAACCCGAGACTTGAATTACGTGAAAACTTTGAGATGAATTTCCCGGTAGCTTCATGGTATTTCAAAGCGTATAAATCTTTAAAATCCTCAGATCTTGCATCATAGGTTTTTCTGACACCAAAGCTGCTGTCATCAACATATAACTGACCGGAAGCTTCTTCGATGAAGAAATCAAACTTTTGCAGTAGCATAGTCAGGATTTCTGATTCACTGAGTTTATTCCCCTTCTTGGGATTCTTTGCCAAGTCTGCTGTAAGCCACAGATTTGCAGGGCAACTCACATTGCACTCTTTTCCACAGTTGAAAAGCTCTTTGATTTTACTGCAGCGCATACCGCCTTTGACAGCGGCAATCTTTCGGTCAGTCTCCTCACGGGAATAATTCGGATATCTCCGGCTCAGCTCGTGGATCAGTTCATAGTTGCGCAACGGCTTCAAAGCACTGATCATCGCATGCCACAACTGTTCAGGCAGGTGTTCAGCATTTTTCGCACAGTAATCAATGAACACACACTGGCCTATGCTCTCAAGAGCAATACCTTCTGCACGCTGCGGAACAATCGGGACCAGACTTTCAGCGACATTGCTGTATAATTCTGAAAGCTGCTGCGACTTCTGCGGGCATACCTGCAGATGAATCTTGTACCGGGGGGCCTCGGCCAGCTTAAATAAATCAGGATACGACAGACCGATAAGTTCCTGATAAGTGATAGGAACCTTATACTTGCCGTTGCTACGTTTGATATTCTCAACCCGGAGCAACTTACCTTTGCCCCCAGCATACATACTTAGATCTATAGTACACGGAGACTTACCGTATATTTCATGGATCAAACTCTCCATAAACTGCTTGTACAGCAAGGGCAAAGATACATCCGGGGTAGCTCCGAATAGTTCAGCTGGAATTTCGAGATGAAACCCTTTGCTGCCGGTGACCCAGATCTTCAAGTTTTCAGGATCAACACCGTAGTCATCACGCAGAGCAGAAACTAGTCTGATACAATCATTATGACTATGAAGCGATCCTTCCACAGAATCAAAGTCGATAATCAAGTTGCCCTGCTGTAATGGTGCAGGCTTATTTTCCACGGGCTCGTATTCGAAACTTACGGTGGAAAAAAAGGCCGCTCCCTGATCAAGGGCAGACTGCCTGCCCTCCTGAGTATCCTCAATGACCTGCCACTGCCCGAAAGGTTTATCGTCCTTCAGTGTGGCGTAGAAGATTACACCTGAATCTTTATCATCAGGACCGCAATGGTTATTATTACCAAGAATCATTTGGGACTCCTATATATTAAAGTTAAAAGTTATTGCCTTGCCGTTCGGCCTGCCAGATATAAATAACTGCCACCTCGAAAACCTGTGACAATAGTGATTTGTCACCATTGTCACAGGGGGAAGTGCAAATTAGTACATCATTGGCACCCCCCAGAGCCGGTGGTTCACAATGCAGATATCCGACTTCCCCTTGCGCAGCAGGATCACGTATCCGCGCTCGGCAAGGAACCGGAAAGCCTTTTTGGCGTCATCAGCGGTTACATGTTCCGGATGGTAGATTTCACGCATGGTGATTTCGGAAGAATGACTATCCCGGAGACGCTTGAGGAACCTGTTGGCTATGCGCAGCACATCGTTGCTTTCGATATTGAGCACCACGCGGGCGTGAGCTTCATAAAACTGCGCAAGCTCGATGCCACCATGAATGCAATGCTGGTCGATTTCGGTCCTTAGCGGCAGATCATTTTCCACACAACGCAGCAGGTGCAGGAATCCGGCAAAGCGCAGTGCTGTTCCAGCCAGCTTGCGGTACCAGTACTGCAGCACCACAGGATTTGATTCATTCCCGGCCTGCTGCTGGGCATAGCTGCGGAAAGAATCCCAGCCACGCAAAGCACCATCTTGAACATGAAAATGATGGTGACCGTCAATTTCAGAAGATATTGAGTAAATTTCATTTACCGTGTTCTTTAACCACTGGCTGTCTTCACTGTTCATGGCGATGGAAGACACGCCTCCCGGCACAACGGAGTGAATATCCGGGGGTACCAAAGGCATGAAGCGAGCCACAAGTCCGTCCTCCTGCAGGGCCTCGGCTCCCAAAAGGTTGACCGAGGTGGCTTCCTGCGTGGCAATTAAGATGGTCAGACTGGGGTCTTCAATGCGGATCGGTTCTTTTACCTTGGTGCTGTTAAAGACTTCCCCGCCCCATGCCTGCAGGATGAAATCATCCTTGCTTGCGGGCAGTTTTTTGAATGATCCCAGTTCCGCCCCCACAATCGCGAACTTTCCTCCCTGCCTTGCAGCTTCTTTTTCTAGCCCCTCTGCTGTGAACTTGAAAGTCATCAACTGCGGAACTGCCATTTGTCGGGGCATCATTTCTTCGAGCTCGGCGATTTCTTCCAGCACAGACTCGAAATCACCTGTTTTAGCAGCCTTATTTTCAAGCTGCTTTATGCGTTTGTTCAGAATACGCCGTTTGGCCTTACGTTTACCCTCCCCTGCAAAATATTCATCTTGGAGGCGTTTCTGAAGTTCGCTGATCGGCTGCAGGGCCTTATCCAGCATGGGACTCTTGCCCTTACCGGAAGCCAGGGAAATAAGCTGGTAAAGAGACATGAGTTCCGTGTGGTCATCATGACGCTGCACCTTGAACTTGCCACTGGCGCAAATGCTCAACACTCCCAACAACAGCCCGCCGCCAACGCAGTGGTGAACTCCGTAGGCATTGCTAAAACTGGAAATCCATTTTCCGGCTTTTCCGGAAAAAACATTGATCGGAAACGGTACGTTCACGGTGCGCTGTTCCGGCAGAGGCACAACCGGTGTTACTGCCAATCTGCAGTTGGCCTCCTGTTTATGGAGCTCAAAGGAATCTTCCTGCAGGAACTTTTTCTTCTCCTTTGCTATGTTCCGCAGCGTGCGTTCATTCTTATGGGCTTCAAAAAACTGAGTTATCTGCTGTTCCTGAACACACATCCCGCCGATATTGTTATTTGCCACGATGCCCTGCTGGGAAATTGGGTTTCCCGGAACAGGCATAGTCACTGTTGCTTGCGCGGACGCACTGCCAATCACTGCTTTAGTCAGATTAACCTGATTTGCATCCATAATTTCCTGGTTCAGACCTTCTGCTTGAGGACTTGTCCCAATATGCAAGACAGTCTGCTCAACACTTTCAGTTCCGGATACAGCCAATCTGGCTTGATTCCATAAGTCTTCAGACATGGTTTTTATCTCAATTCAAGTCGGACAGAGACCTGGTAAGTAATGACCGGTACACATTCAACATCAATCGCCTTGACCATTTCACTGGCGTTGCCCGGTGCTGTAGCCAGTGTACTTGCAACATTTTCGGCAATCGCCTTGGCAATAGTCATGGTATCGGTCTGCACGATATCTCTCCCTTCGGGCGGGAGTACTTCAAGTTCTCGTACATCAGGCATATAAAATCCTCCTTTCGGTTTCGCTCGTCCATCAGACCGGAGCTGCGCGTTTGATTATTTAATATACCTGCTGACGCCCTGTAAGACGTCAGCAAGTATTTCTCAATTAGCACTTACAGGTTGGTGGACCATAGATATCTGAGTAGCCAGCCAACCCAAGAATTTATCCCTCTCGAAACACCGGCGACGCCTCATATAAAACCCACCAGGAATTTTACCTTCAGCACTTTCAATGTTTCGAATGGATCCGGGATGGCATACCCCTCCTGTCAAAATCCCTATCTCCGACCGTGTAAAAACCGGTGGGAGTTCAGACCTCAGCCGCTCAATCAAGCTTTCGATTTCATTGCCAATTACGTGTTCTTCTACATGCACAGGACTGACCGTAATGCCTGATTCTTTGACTTTTTCGACAACTTGTGTCACATAAAAACTCCTATTTAACTTTTAAAAACTAACAGTTTCCTGTTCCTCAGCCCCACTGGTCAGAGGGACAGTCACTCCATGGCCTTAGTGCTACTGAAAGTCGGTTGAAAAAAAAAATGCAACTGCGCTATGCGCAAACGCAAAAAGCTCCCTAACCAGAAGAACCGGCAGGGAGCTTAAAAGTAGTAAATACACTATTTTAACAAGTTAACTCAAAATTAAAAATTCAAAATTCACAAAAAGATTTTCCATAAAATTGTTTCTTCCATTTATCTATGGCTGACTTCGTTTTTGAAAAATGATTTTTAGCAAATCCCTCCGTGTCATTAGAACTTTTAATTTCATCGAATTTAGAGCTCTTATATCCATCTTGAGACAGCCCATAAAAAAGAGCCTGAATTTTCTCATCAAAATCAGTACAAAGTTTTCCTTGTGGCCTATTGTCACCTTTTGACCTTTCATATTCCATTACAAAATCCCAAACAGCCAACCCTCCAAGTCGCCAAAAGACGGAACTTAACTCAAATTTTCCAAGGATTCTGTTGCTCATTCTCTCAGTAACGCTCGCATCCAAAGCCGAATAAACTGAGGGAAATGTCCTTAAATTAAAAACCCCCTCTACTTCATTTATCGCTTCTTGAGCCGAAGATGGTAAAAGATCTTTTCCAAAAGGCCATTGCCCTCTTTCACTGACACTTACTTGCGATAATAAATACTCATTCCTTGTAATAGTAAATGATTTTATATTTAGATCAGTGTCGAAAACAACATCTTCAAAAAATGGCACTCTAAAATATGGCAAGAATTCGTATATTGCCGTTACATTCTGACTATTGCTTACATCAAAAAAATCATCATAAAATTCATCATTTCCTGTAATACCAAAAATCGGACTATGGTCCGTTTTTACATCGTCAGGCACTTTAGACTTATCTTCTTCAAGATTAATATATGACTGTAGAAGATTGTATGAATCATAATTAGAATAAAATTCATATGAATAACAAGGATATTTTTCTTGCAAGCTCTTTGTTGTCTCCACAAAACATCTTAAACATTCTTTATCTAGATGCTTAGGGTTGTAGGAGCATTCCCGTTCCCTACTTGCACAAATTATTTCTCCATTTTCAAAGCCGCCCTTAAGAAAAAGTTCATAAAGATACTCCTTACAGGTAGAATCGCCATAACAACCAGAATAAGAACTGGAATGATATGCTGGATCTGAAAAACTTGCTATCAACTCATTAAAAAAAGAACGACCAGCTTCATAACTTTCCCAGTCCAAATTCATTGCACATCTCTTGGCGTATTCATTCCAAAAAAAATATACTGCGGTATGTTTAAAAGAAGAGTCAAGAGGATGTAACTGTCCCTTTCTTTTACCTTGAAAAATAGAATCAGGCACGCCATCTCCCTACGGTCAAATGTTACAGAAATATAAACTTAAGCTCTTCATAACAGCTCCCCCTTAGACATGAAAAGCTACTCCTACTCCAAGTTACCCATTAATTTCCTGTCCAGCCCCTTCCTAACCATCACTCTCCATACCGAAGCCGTACCGCCACCACAACCGCCACCACATTCACGAAAAACAAAAAAGGGTTACGCTCTTACAAGCGTAACCCATTGAAATCATGGAGCCAACGATCGGAATTGAACCGACGGCCTGCTGGTTACGAATCAGCTGCTCTACCGACTGAGCTACGTTGGCTTTTGGTAAGTGCTTTCTTTAGCTTAGCATATATTTTGCGGTCAAGCTCAAAATAAAAAAGGACTTCCCGCAATCTGCGAAAAGTCCTTTCCTTAACAGACTATTTTTAAACCAGCTTTTTTGCCGCTTCAAGGGCTGCATTGTAATCCGGTTCTTCTGTGATTTCATTTACGTACTGTACGTACTGAACTGTGCCGGACTTATCGACCACAAAAACAGCCCTGCTCAGAAGACGCAATTCTTTGATCAGCACACCATAGGCTTCTGCAAAGGATGCACTCATGTAGTCGGAAAGGGTCTGTACGGCTTCAACACCGGCAGCACCACACCAGCGGGCCTGCGCGAAAGGTAGGTCCATGGACAGGGTCAGGATCTTGATGTCCTCACCAAGGGATGCTGCTTCATTATTGAAACGGCGGGTCTCCATGTCGCAGACCGGGGTATCGAGAGAAGGTACTGCGCTAAGGATCAACACCTTGCCTTCGAAATCAGCCAGGGTTTTGGGACCGAGTTCATTGTCGGTTGCAGTAAATTCAGGAGCCTTGTCACCAACTTTGATTTCATTACCGAGAAGTGTCAGGGGATTGCCCTGAAATGTGATTATACCTGTTCTTTCTGCCATGGTTCAACTCCATTGATTAATTTTAGGTTTTACCCTGAGTAGCATAATCCTTCATTCCCTACAACCAAGCTCCGTTTTTTTATAACTGCTTTTTAATTCTTGATCAGAGCACCAACTGAAAAATCATATTCTTTCAAAGATTTATTACAAGCCTTTGAGAAACGTTTGAAATCAACTTTACTCCAATCGCGAGCACCGAATTTCTGCAAAAAAACATCCACATTGCCGCTATCAATCACACAGAAAATCCTCTTGCGGATCATCGGTCCGCTTTTCTCGATAAAGTCGAAACCATGATGGTAGTCGTAAAGCATGACCAGCCCCCAGCCTCCAGTCATGAAATGACCACCTATGGAAAGAGTCAGCAGCCCGTCCCTTACCGCCTCAAGAGCAGGTTTGTCCCAGTTGATTCCACCGACCAGAACATCCTTGCCCGGCTTAAGGCCATTCTCCTTTATTCCGTCTATTGCTCCCAGTGCCATAGGATCATTGGCAGCCCATATCACATTCACTTCCGGATCACGCTTGATAAATTTCCTGACAAGTTCATAGGCCTTGTCCTTACGCCAAAAACAATGAATTTCAGGCAGAAATGTCGACTCATAAAAATCAGCCCGGGCATAGGCCAAACCTTCATTCCGGAGCAGAGTTGCCTGCGTGACGAAATCTCCGGCTATGGGAAGTAACCTTATATCCTTATCAGCAACACCCTGTTTCCGTGCTTTTTTAATCAACTCGGTAGCCAGATTATTTCCGGCCCAGCGGTTATCCGGGACTAACCCGCCGATCCAGTTTTTATACTTTTCCCTCGGCTTCCCCAGCTTTGCCGCCTGCTTGCCATAAAAGTCCATCATTATGTTGAAAACCTTGACCCCTTTTTCATCAGCAAGGGCAACAATACCACCGGCGGCAAGCTTTTCATTAACCACTATCAAATAATCGGGCAGATCTTCACGGCTAAGCACTTCCTCAGCTTTTTTGCGCATCATCAGATGGTTGCGTTCGGAATAAATAATTTCCAGCTCAACACCGAGATCATCGGCAGCAGCCTGCATGAAGGAACTTACTTCCAGCCAGAATCCACCGGTTGGATCAGCAGGGTCGGACTTGCCGGGATTGATAAAAACAACGTCCATCGGTCCGGACAAATCCTTACTGTCCGCGCAATAAACAACAGAAGGACACAAAACATAACTAAATGTAATAAATAAAAGTATAGCCAAAAAAGAACGCACGCGCACCACCTGTGATTCAGATTTGAAAAACACCCGATCATATTTATGCCAAGATGAATATTCTATACTATTATAAAACCAGCTAAATACAACAAAAAATCAGACTGCATGCAGAACCACAGACAATGCCTTGAAGCAGAATTCAACATCCGCTCCTTCAAACAGCCCTTCTTCCTCAATTGACCATGAAGTAACCAGCGCGCACATTTTTGTGCCTCCGGCTGATTCACCGGAAACCTCGGCCAAGACTTCGGTCTGCTTAATGGAGGTTACTTTAGCCGGGACACAATTACGTGAGCTTGTCCCCATTCCTTTCAAAGGCCGCACTGCAACAAGTGGAGCCTTCACTGTAGCCGAGACCGAAATTCCCGGCTCAAGCCCAAGTTTGTAAAGACTCTCCAGAGTAATTACTGAACTGATGCTGACTCCTTCTACTGTTTCAAACTCCACATCAGCCAGCACCCCATCCCTGAGAATGGAGCTGACATGGCCTATGAAGGTGTTCCGGGCACTTGATTTGAGTGCATTTTCTTCAAGTGCCATGCGCCGGACGATATTCTTAACATCCCCGGAAGACCATTCCTGAAAGACCGCCGCGAGATCAGCTGAAGATTGACCGAGAACCTTGCGCACTACTCCCAGCGGCACACCATTGCGCAGCATCTCCACTGCCCGCGAACGGCGCAGCACAGAGGGAGCACCTTTTTTGCGATCCAGTCCGCATGCCCCTGCACGTTCATAAAAAATTCGGCGGATGTAGCCGGGATCAAGATGAAAAACATTACCTTCCAACCCAACACCCATGGGACCGTCGATCAACCCTTTCAGCTCCCTGCAAACGGCTTGCGGCAGAGGGACTTCACGCTGCTGACCATCTCTACCAAGGAAGATTACAGCCCTTGTCAGATCAATATCTTTCCGCTCATCAAGTTTTAATATTTCCCCCAGTCTGGCTCCGGTATGGCGCAAAATCATGAACAGACAGAAGACTCTTGTGCGGGACCTTGCATAATCCGCACGGGAAGTACCATCCTTCCAGCAACGGAATCCGTCTTCAAGGGCAGCAAGTTCTTTTCTATTCAGATGAAGGATATTGTCAGGAACATCAAATACTTCTGAAGGTGCAAGCTTTGTTTCCCCGCCCTTTGAATTCTTATTTCCACCTGTTTTGTTAGCCAAAGTAATAACCCTTCGAGCAGTCACGTTTTTAAATAAACGCGTGACCGGTTTGAAAATTAATCCTTCCCCTGCATAAACATAAGATACTGATAAAGCCAAATCAGGTAGACTACAAATTGAAAATGGAGAATATGAAATGAAACGTATTAGCTCTCTCTTACTCATACTGTTGCTGTCCCTGCCCGTCTCGGCCCAAGCCGCCGACCTCATGATCGCACAGGCTGCCAACTTCATGCCCGCCATGAAAGAAATCATCCCGGCCTTCAAAAAAACAAGCGGACTTGATGTACGGGCCACATATACCTCCACCGGAAAACTATACGCCCAGATAGTCAACGGCGCGCCCTTCGACATTTTCCTGTCCGCTGATGAACGCCGTCCGGCAAAGCTGTTCAAAGACGGCTTAGCCGACTCTCCCTTTGTATATGCCAAGGGAAAAGTGGTCTTCTGGTCACTTGATAAAAACAAAATCGGGACAAGCTGGCAGGAAGCAGTCAAAAGTGGAAAACTGCACAAAATAGCCATCGCCAATACTGAAACTGCTCCTTACGGAACTGCGGCCATGGTTGCCCTGGAAAACGAGAAACTGTGGGCAAAAGTCAAACCGGAACTGGTCTATGCCCAGACCATCAGTCAGGTTTTCCAGTTTGCATCAACCGGAGCTGCAGACTGCGGGTTCTGCGCCTACTCTTCCATGTTTACCCCCACCGGTAAAAAGGGCGCATTTCATGTAGTTACTGAAGCCCCTCCGGTGATCCAGTCCGCCTGTATCCTCAAATCTTCCACCCACAAAGCTGCTGCTGCGAAATTTATCGAGTTTATGTCCAGCCCTGAAGTGGCTTCCATCAAGAAAAAATACGGGTATGATTAATGGATTTCTACCCGCTATATATCTCGGCAAAACTGTCTGTGGCTACAACCCTGCTTATCCCGGTTGTAGCCGCACCCATAGCATATATTCTTGCCTTCCTTGATTTCAAAGGCAAAAGCATGGTTGACGCTGTTGTTTCTCTCCCCATGGTACTTCCTCCAACGGTTCTCGGTTTCGGGCTGCTAATAGCCATGGGACCGCAAGGACCGCTGGGGGGACTATGGCGGGACCTGACCGGGGAACGCATGGTTTTCAGCTTTTCCGGCATATTGCTGGCCTCACTGGTCTACAATCTTCCCTTTGCGGTACAGCCCATGCGGGCCGCTTTTGAAAAACTGGACTTCCGGCTGCTGGAAAACGCTGCTGTTCTGGGGCTCTCGTCCACAGCCACTTTCTTTCGGGTGGTCCTGCCCAACAGCCTACCCGGACTGGCGGCCTCGGCCATGCTGGTCTTTGCCCACAGCCTCGGGGAATTCGGGGTCATCCTCATGGTCGGCGGGTCCATTCCCGGATCTACCAAAGTTGCCTCCATCGCCATCTATGAAGCAGTGGAAGCCATGCGTTATGCCGACGCCATGTACATGTCACTGGCAATAATCCCGGTCAGCTTTCTGGCCCTTTTGGCAATCAACCGTCTGAACAGAGTAAGCCGGAGCAGATCATGACCTTAAAAATCAACATACGTAAAGAGTTGCCCAACTTTGCGCTGGATGTGGCCTTCGACTGTAGACCCGGAACTCTAACCGCAGTGGTAGGTCCGTCTGGGGCCGGGAAAAGCACATTGGTACGCATCATTGCAGGGCTGGAAAAACCGGATGCCGGTAACATCTCGCTTGATGGAAAAATATGGGTGGATACTGCAAGCAGAACCTTCACCACGCCCCAGAAACGAGGATTGGGACTTGTCTTTCAGGAATACACCCTTTTTCCGCACCTCAATGTACGCAAAAACGTGGCCTTTGCCGCCGTGGATAAAGAATGTGTCCCCGGCCTGCTGGAGAAATTCGGCATCTCCCACATTGCGGAGAGCAAACCGGTCAATATCTCCGGCGGAGAACGGCAGCGGGCGGCCTTCTGTCAGGCACTGGCCCGTGAGCCCGTGCTTCTCCTGCTTGATGAACCGTTTTCAGCACTGGATATAGCAACCCGCGAAGGATTGCGCCGGGAACTTCGGGAGCTGAAAAAAGAACTGAATATCCCCATTATCCACGTGACCCACGATCTTGAGGAAGCCTACTATCTGGCTGATTCCATTTTTGTGCTTGAAAACGGTCATGAATCACCGGAATGGCTGGAGCGACAGCGGCGAAGGTTCTGTCCAGAGCCATCCAATCTAATGCACTCTGCACTATTGAATAATTTGATTTCGCCTCCTGCGGCTTAACTTTCACAACAAAGGAATACCCATGCGTAACATATTTACCCTGCTGCTTCTCTTTCTGCTCGCTGCACCAGCTGCTGCTCAAGCCAAAATAGTCATTGCCTCCGGAGCCGGATACCGTTCCCTCGTTGATGAGTTGAGTGATACATTCACCAAGGAAACCGGAAACAAGATTGAATTAGTCTACGGCAACATGGCCCGAGTCACCGCCCAAGCCCGAAACAGCGGCTCTGTTGATCTGGTTATTGGTGATAAATCCTTTCTGGACAAAGCTTCGCTGGAATATACGACAATACAGAAGATTGGCCGTGGACGGCTGGTTATAGCCTATCCCAAGGGAAAAAACTTCAGTACCCCCGAGGACCTGCTCGCTGCAGACATATCCCGCATATCCCTGCCGGACACCAAACGGGCAATTTACGGAAAAGCGGCCCTGCAATATCTAAAAAACAAGGATTTATTCACTAAACTGGAACCGAAACTGCTTGTGGTGGCTACCGTACCGCAGTCAGCATCATATGTTATCGCGGGCGAAGTGGATTATGCATTCATCAACCTGACCCATGCCCGCAAAATCAACGATTCCATCGGTGGTTTCGTTCCTGTGGATGAGTCAGCCTATACACCTATAGCCATCATCGCAGAGCAGATGAAAAGCTCAACACACCCGCAGGAATGCCGCGAGTTCATGAAGTTTCTCAATTCAAAAGAAGCACGCAAAATTGTTACCGCCCACGGCATGCAGGATTAACGTTATGACTATTGCGGCAATCCTTTCCGACAGCGCAACCCTTGATCCATTGGCTCTTTCCGCCAAGGTTGTCGGCGTTGCGGGAGTATTGCAGCTGACCGTAGGTATTCCGCTGGCATTCTGGCTCTCCCGTTCCAAAGGACTGCTTCATAATTTCGTGGACAGTGCCGTGACCCTGCCGCTGGTCTTTCCCCCGGTAGCAACAGGCTTCGTGCTGCTTTTCATGCTTGGTCGACGCGGACCGGCCGCTTCCATTTTCGGAGACAGCATTATCTTCAGCTTTCCCGGTCTGGTGGTTGCGGCCTTCATTGCCGGACTGCCGCTGCTGGTCAAACCGGTACAGGCAGCCCTGAAATCTGCCGAAGCCGCGAAACTACGCGAAGTCGCCGCCGTACTGGGTAAATCGGAAAGCGCCATATTTTTACAGGTCATGCTGCCATGCGCCCGGCGTTCGATTGCTGCCGGGATTCTGCTGGCCATGGCCCGCTCCCTTGGCGAAGTCGGCATGAGCCTAATGCTTGGCGGCAATGTTATCGGACGCACCAATACACTTTCCCTTGAAATATACAACGCGGTTTTTAATGGTGAATTTGAGCGGGCGGCAGTTCTCTCCTCAATCATCGGAATCGCTTCAATAACCATGTTTACCGCCCTGAAAAAATTTTCTGACGCGGAATAAGAGGACACGTAATGAGCAAATCAATCTTAAAAGAAGTTCAGTCTCGAGCTTATGCTATCTGGCAATCCGCAGGCATACTTGATGAAAATATTGAAGTAAAAGCCCGCACCCTGAGCACGGAAGAAGCCATCGGCAATCCGGAAGGCGATGATTTTCCTCTACTGAGAGGCAAGGAAAAACTTATGGAAGCACAATTCCGGAACTCAAAAGGGCAGGCTTTCACTGACCGTTACGGAAATTTCAGCAACACTTTACGCGAAATTGCTGAAATGGATTTGAGCAACAACTTCCGGCGGGCAATCTTTGTTTCCGCGCTTAATGCTGTTCAAAACAGCCTGGGGCAGGCTGACCGTACCATTCACTGCAAGGACGAAGGTCCGGCCCTGTGCGCACCGCAACTCGGAGATTACATTGTTGAGAAATACGGCAATCCCAAACTT
The DNA here is from genome assembly GCF_048571135.1 of Maridesulfovibrio spiralis (SeqCode). NCBI lineage: Bacteria > Pseudomonadati > Thermodesulfobacteriota > Desulfovibrionia > Desulfovibrionales > Desulfovibrionaceae > Maridesulfovibrio > Maridesulfovibrio spiralis (SeqCode). The sequence goes on from NZ_CP182344.1 coordinate 1,292,426, forward strand.
GGACTTATCGGTTACCAGCCAGCCATGATCAAGGCTCTTTCCAACCGTTTCAAGATGCGCATTGTGGACCTCGACCCTGACAATATAGGGAGCGTCAAATGCGGAATTAACGTGGAAGGACCTGAAAGTACTGCGGACGTGCTGGATGATGTCAACCTGCTGGTTGTCACCGGGTCAACCATAGTTAACGACACACTTGGCAACTTTCTGCGCGAAGACAAGCCGACCATATTCTTCGGAACCACCGTTGCTGCAGCAGCCGAAATGATGGGCTGGCAACGATTCTGCTGCCAGAGTTCTTAAATAAAAAGGAAACCAGCCGGAATTATCGATTTTACGACTGGTTTCCATTCTGCACAACTGCGTTGCAACTGCGCACAAACCCCCGCCAATACTGCAATAGCTCCGTTTCCATTTTGCACAGTCAACTTCTGACACATATTATCATGAAAACTGTCCCAAAATGACACACTTGAGCGCAACGTACTTTTTATGCGACTTTTCACACATTAAACTCAAAATTATAACAGAGAAATAAAAGTCTGTAAAAATAATTTTAAATATATTGATCCATTCTTGAAAATCACTATTTGACCAACCTACCGTATTCATTAATTATATCATTTTGGACCTAATTTTGCTGTAAGTTTTAGCCAATTGAGGTGCATGCGGATAGCCCTTGCCAACCAAGGGCTGTCCTGTCTTGTCTAAAGAGGAACGATTCCAAACCACCAATATATTGTGGTTCCTTGACTTATTGTTCCTTCTTGGACATATAAGACCCAAGATCACAGAGTCGCTCCTAAAGCCTTGCCCTGCGGTCTCTTAACACCTTAAATTATGTCATTTTTGATATATCGCAATAAGAATTTGCGGACCTGTAAACAACATTATTTTTTCAACCCGGAGCCTCAACTCATGATGAAAACAGTTCCTGTTCAGGACGCCATAGGTAACGTCCTCTGCCAAGATATGACCCGCATCGTACCCGGCGAATTCAAGGGACCAGCCTTTAAAAAAGGTCATATCATCACCCCGGAAGATATTCCGGTACTTTTAGAAATCGGCAAGGAACATGTTTACATCCTGACCCTTGAAGACGGCCAGCTGCATGAAAACGATGCCGCCAGAAGAATAGCCAGGGCCGCTGCCGGACCGGGCATCACCCTCACTGACATCAGTGAAGGACGCATCAACATGATCGCCTCTCCCGGCCTGCTATGTATCAATGTGGAAGCCTTGAACCGCATCAACTCCATTGATGAAGTCGTGCTGGCGACCCTGCATAACGGCATCCAGATCACCGAAGCCCGCGAAGTGGCCGGAACCCGCGTTGTTCCGCTGGTCATAGAAGAAAACAAAATCGAACAGGTTGAAGAAATCTGCCGTGAATGCGGTCCCATCGTCAGCGTTAAGCCTTTCCGCAACCTCAAGGTGGGCCTGATCACCACCGGAAGCGAAGTTTACCACGGACGGATCAAAGACAAATTTGGTCCCGTTATCCGCAAAAAATTTTCCCAGCTTAATTCGGAAGTCATCGGCCAGACTTTTGTCAGTGATGATCCCGACATGACCAGTACCGCGATCCTGAAAGCTATTGATGACGGAGCGCAGATGGTGGTGGTCACCGGAGGCATGAGCGTCGACCCTGACGATCAGACCCCCGCTTCAATCAGAACTACCGGTGCCGAAATCGTCACCTACGGCTCCCCCACCTTTCCCGGAGTTATGTTCATGCTCGGCTACCTGAACGGTGTTCCCATCGTCGGTCTGCCCGGCTGTGTCATGTACTACCGGGCCAGTATTTTTGACCTTATAGTTCCGCGGATTGTGGCCGGTGAACGCCCCACACGCGCAGAGATCGCTGAATTGGGCCACGGAGGTTTCTGTGCCGGTTGCGATACTTGCCGCTATCCGCTGTGTTCTTTCGGTAAATAGAGGACAGTTCGACGCCTTTTTCAGGCGCCTGCTAATAAACAGCAGTAATTCAAGGAGGTTTCCCCCATGCTCAAACGGACTCTAAAAGTTAACGGTGTAGAAAAATTCATCATTTGCGACAATGATGATACCCTCGCCAGTGTTCTGCGTGAAAAACTCGGTCTGCTCAGCGTTAAGATCGGTTGCGGAACCGGACAGTGCGGTAGCTGCTCCGTCATCATCGACGGCAAGCTCAAACGCACCTGTAAGCTTTCCATGAAACGCGTTGAAGATTTCACCGAAGTCATTACAACCGAAGGTATCGGTTCCCCCAACAACCTGCACCCCATCCAGCTCGCTTGGATTGCCCACGGCGGCGCACAGTGCGGTTTTTGTACTCCCGGCTTCGTAGTTTCCACTTACGCTCTGCTCCTCGCCAATCCCAAGCCTTCCCGTGAAGACATCCGCGATTGGTTCCAGAAGCACCGCAACGCCTGCCGTTGCACAGGCTACAAACCCTTGGTAGACGCAGTTCAGGACGCAGCAGCAGTTATGCGCGGCGACATGAGCGAAAAAGAACTTATCTTCAAAATGCCTGAAGACCAGCGCATCTGGGGTACCAACTATCCCCGCCCCACCGCAGTTGCCAAAGTTACCGGTACTCTCGAATACGGTGCAGACCTCGGCCTGAAAATGCCCGAAGGTTCCCTCAATTGTGCACTGGTACAGGCTGAAGTTTCCCACGCCAACATCATTTCCATCGACACCAGCGAAGCTGAAGCCATGGAAGGCGTTGAAAAAGTCGTTACCTACAAAGACATCAAGGGTAAAAACCGCATCACCGGCCTGATCACCTTCCCCACCAACAAAGGTGACGGTTGGGATCGCCCAATCCTTAACGATGAGAAAGTCTTCCAGTACGGCGACGCAATTGCCATCGTCTGCGCGACTTCTGAAAAAATCGCTAAGGCTGCAGCCAAACTTGTTAAAGTTGAGCTGGAACAGCTGCCCGAATACATGGACGCTCCTTCCGCTATGGCTGAAGACGCCATGGAAATCCATCCCGGTACCCCCAACATTTACTTTGAACAGAAGATCGTTAAGGGCGAAGAAACAGCTCCGATCATGGACAAAGCAGACGTTGTTCTCGAAGGCTCCTACTATGTACAGCGCCAGCCGCATATGCCCATCGAGCCGGACGTAGGTTTTGCTTTCCTCGATGATGACGGCAAACTCAACATTCACTCCAAGTCCATCGGTCTGCACCTGCACGCAGCAATGATCGCTCCCGGTCTGGGCGTAGAACTCGAAAACCTGATCATGGTTCAGAACTATGCAGGCGGAACCTTCGGTTACAAGTTCTCCCCCACCATGGAAGCACTGGTCGGCGCAGCCTGCCTCGCAACCGGCAAGCCTGTATTCCTGAACTACACCTGGGAACAGCAGCAGCAGTACACCGGTAAACGTTCTCCCTTCTTCACCGACATCCGCCTCGCTGCAAGCAACGACGGCGAACTGCTCGGTATGGAAACAGACTGGATTTGTGACCACGGTCCTTACTCCGAATTCGGTGACCTGCTGACCCTGCGCGGTGCTCAGTTCATCGGTTCCGGTTACAAACTGGAAAACATTCGCGGCCTCGGTAAAACCGTCTGCACCAACCATGCATGGGGTTCCGCTTTCCGTGGTTACGGTGCTCCTGAAACCGAATTCGGCTACGAAGTCATGATGGATGAACTGGCTGAAAAAATCGGTATGGACCCCTTCGACCTGCGCGAAAAGAACGTCTACCGCGAAAGCCAGGGCACCACGACTCCCACCGGTTGTCAGCCTGAAGTATACTGCCTGGAAGATATCTTCACCGCCGGTCGTCCCAAGTATGAAGAAATGAAAAAATGGGCTGCTGAAGATGCTAAAGAAGGCTGCAAACGCGGCATCGGTATCTCAGTAGGTATCTACGGTTCCGGTCTTGACGGACCTGACACCGCAGAATCCGCTATCGAACTGAACAAAGACGGTTCCGTAACCCTCTTCAACTGCTGGCATGACCACGGTCAGGGTGCTGACATCGGTTGTCTGGGTACTGCCCACGAAACTCTGCGTCCTCTCGGACTCGATCCTGAGCAGATCCATCTGGTAATGAACGACACCCGCAACTGCCCCAACGGCGGCCCCGCTGGCGGTAGCCGCTCTCAGGTTGTTATCGGTAACGCCATCATCGCTGCCTGCCGCAGCCTGATGGACGCCATGCGCAAATCTGACAACTCCTACATGAGCTATGACGAAATGGTCGCAGCCGGTAAAGAGCTCCGTTACGAAGGTAAATGGTCTGCTCCCGCAAGCGATTGTGATGAAAACGGTCAGGGTTCACCCTTTGCCTGCTACATGTACGGCCTGTTCATGTCCGGCGTAGAAGTTGAAATCGCTACCGGTAAAGTTCAGGTAGAAAAGATGAAGCTTATTGCTGACATCGGTAAGATCAACAACAAACTTGCTGTTGACGGCCAGATGTACGGCGGTCTTGCTCAGGGTGTCGGCCTCGCACTTACCGAGGACTTCGAAGACATCAAAAAGCACGCCACCATGGTCGGTGCTGGATTCCCCTACATCAAACAGATCCCTGATGACATCGAACTGGTCTACGTTGAAACCGAACGTCCTAACGGACCCCACGGTGCATCCGGTGTTGGTGAGCTTCCGCTGACCACTCCGCATGCTTGCATCATTAACGCAATCTACAATGCCTGCGGCGCACGTGTAACCCACCTCCCGGCTCGCCCCGAGAAGGTTCTCGCTGCCATGAAAGGCTAATTAGTTGAACTTAGGCCCGGATTCCGGTTAACTGCCGGAGTCCGGGCTTTTTTTCCTCCGGCGGGCCTATCGGCGATCCCTCCGGGGGCCAGCGTTGCTCTGGACTCTTCAAAAATTTTTATTAGAGCTTCGCCGGATAATATGAAAAATTAGGCTTAACGCAACTTTTCTAAACGAAGCTGCGAAGCATACTGAAAAGTTTTGAGAGGATGGGGTCTGGGGAAGGGGAACTTTTCCCAAAAGTTCCCCTTCCCCAGCCGCCGGAGGAATCAAAAAATGGATCAGAAGAACTTACGGGATTGGGAAGCAAAGTGTACTCAGGAAGAACCGCCTAAGTGTAAGGCTCGTTGTCCTCTGCATGTAGATGGACGCGAGTTTTGCCGTTTATTGGCTGCGGGGCAAATCGACAAAGCGTGGGCTGTGCTTTGCAAAACCATGCCTTTTCCAGCAGTTACAGCCAGACTCTGTAACGGGGACTGTCAAAAAGACTGTCTACGCGCGGAAAAGGGCGGCGGCATTGAGCTGGCCGCACTGGAACGTTTCGCTGCTGAGAATGCCAAGCGCACGCCCATACTCCGGTCCCTGCCGCCCAAAAACAAAAATATCGCAATCTTCGGTGCGAACCTTTCCGGTCTGACCGCTGCATGGGATCTTGGCAAAAAGGGCTTCACCGTTGTTGTCTTCTGTGAAAACAAACGCGAAGGCTTTGACTGTCTGCCGGCAGACCGTGTCAGCGATGAAATTGTTGAGAAGGAGCTGGCCCAGCTCGGCAAAATGAATGTTTCCTTTGCGGAACACGGCAAGCCTGATCCACAAACAATTATGGCCGCCAGCCAAAGCTTCGACGCGGTTTTTATCGATCCTCTGATCTACAACAGCACCCAACTCGGACTGAGCGAAGTAGACCCTGCCACTTTGCAGACCAGCATTGATTTGCTGTTCGCATCCCCGGATGCAAGCGAAGCATCCCCCATCAAACTGATTGCCCTTGGCCGCAAGGGAGCGCTTTCCATTGAGCGCAAACTGCAAAAGGCATCACTCACTGCCGGGCGCGACCGCGAAGCACCATTCGAAACCAGACTCTTCACCAACCTCAGCAAGGTCGAGCCGGTTGATCCGGTCAAAGTTCCAGCCGAAGGCTATTCCACTGAACAGGCCCGCGAAGAAGCAAAACGCTGCCTGCTCTGCGAATGCATGGAGTGCGTAAACAACTGTGTTTATCTGGAGGAGTTCAAAAGCTATCCCAAAGCATACGCCCGCCAGATTTACAACAATGCATCCATCGTTATGGGAACCCGTATGGCTAACACCATGATCAATTCCTGCATGCTCTGCGGGCTTTGTGAAAAGATCTGTCCTGAAAATTTCGCCATGCAGGATATCTGTCTTGAAGCGCGTCAGGATCTGGTTGATAAGGGCCACATGCCGCCCTCCGCCCACGAATTCGCCTTCCGCGACATGGATTTTGCCGACTCCACCGCCTGCGCCGTGGTCAAACACCAACCGGGCGCAAGCCAGAGTAAACAGGTTTTCTTCCCCGGCTGTCAGCTGAGCGCATCCGACCCCGGAGCACTTGAACGCACTTATGCACACCTCTGCTCCGTACTGGAAGGAGGAACCGGACTTATGCTGCGCTGCTGCGGTGCTCCAGCAGACTGGGCCGGACAGAAAGAGATGTTCAGCCGCAAGATGGACTCCCTAAAAAGGGACTGGGAAGCACTGGGCCGCCCGCAGATTATTGCCGCATGCCCTTCATGCATCGAAAGCATTCAAAAAGGACTGCCGGAAGCTCAAATTTCATCACTCTGGTCGGTCTTAAGTTCTGAAACCGGAAGGCTGCCCCAGCATCCGGAAGTTAAACTTCTCTCCCTGCAGGATCCGTGTACCGCCCGCGACAATCATGAACTTATGAATGATGTACGCCTGCTGCTAAGTGCTCTGGATGTAACTTTCGAAGAACCTGAACTTTCCGGCACGCATACCGAATGCTGCGGTTTCGGCGGACTGCTGGCCAATGCCAATCAACCTCTTTCCGAAAAAGCCGCCCTACGACGGGCCGAACACCTTGACCATGACGGCGTGACCTATTGTGCCATGTGCCGGGACATGCTTTCCAAGGCCGGAAAACGCTGCCGGCATATCCTCGACATCATATTCCCCGATGGCAACGCTGACCCTGCCGGTCGCACCGCCCCCGGCTATTCGGACCGCAGAGAAAACAGGGTCCGCTTAAAGGAAAGCCTGCTTCGCAACACATGGGACGATCAGCCTGTTCCCCGTAATGACTACGAATCCGTGGACGTAAAATTTACCGACGAAGCCCGCGCCATGATGGAAACACGGCGCATCCTTTTATCGGATGTACAAAAGACACTGCACTCAGTGCAGGATTCAAAGCAAGTACTTGAAAACACTGACACAGGTCACAAGCTGGTACAGTGCCGACCTGTCACAGTAACCTACTGGGTTGAATACGAAATGGAGGGTGGGGCATATCTGGTTCACCGGGTCTGGTCCCATCGTATGAGGGTTATGGGAGGAGTATCATGAGCACTTTGAAGGTTCTGGATGAAGATTTTTCCTCATGGAAATGCGCGACATGCGGACATAACCTGCAGCCATCTCCGGTAGAACTGGAATATCTGGACAGCAGGTTCAATGTAGAATTGCCCGCCTGCCCGGATTGTGGATTTGTGCTTATTCCCGAGGAGTTGGCACTGGGGAAAATGGCTGAAGTGGAGCGGATGCTGGAGGATAAGTAATGACCGAAACCCCGCTCTGGGAAAAAGACATCCTGCGTGACACAGCCGGAAACACCCTGCGTCCCGGAGGCTTCTCGCTCACAGACCGGGCCGTAGCCCTGACCGAATTGAGTGCCGAAGCCAAGGTCCTCGACATGGGCTGCGGGCTGGGTGCTACGGTTGAACACCTGCGCACAAAATATAATTTTAAAGCCTGCGGCATGGATTATTCTCCGCACCAACTAGCCGAAGCCCCGGCAGAATTGCCGCTGGCCCGTGCGGACGGATCAGCACTACCCTTCGCAGACTCAAGCTTCGACGCCATCTTCTGCGAATGCGTGCTTTCACTGATGCAGGACAAGGAACAAACCATCAGCGAATTTAAACGGGTACTAAAAAAGGACGGCAAACTGATCATCAGCGATCTTTACCGACGCGGCAGCAGGCAGATTCAATGCCTCGACGGATCATGCGCAAATTCACCGCTCTATCTGGGCCGAATTGAACAAATTTTAAGAGAAAACGACCTGTATATAACCGCCATAGAAGACTACTCCCGGCTGCTGGTGGAACTGGCCGCAAAACTCGTCTTCGCGGGGGAAAAAAATCCCGCCGCCGGGCAGAATTGCTGCGACCGGCCCGGTTATATGCTCATGATTGCTGAGTTTTAATAGGGTCTTTCCGTTGGTAATTTTAAAAATGTGAATACTTAACCACTTTCCATAAACGACCACGCATAATTTCAAAATATGAATTTCAAAACTAACGCGGCGAAGCCCTGATATAAGTTTTCGGAGAGTCCAGAACCCCCTTTTCCAAAAGGGTTCTTACCTATAGCCGTTAGGCGAGAGCTTCTTGCTTGAGTCTTACGGATATAGAGAGCAGCGCTGGACCCCGGAGGGACCGCCGGTAGACCCGCCGGAGGCATAAAAAATGACAGATACAGATCTTAGAATAATGCAGTTGAACGGCGCGGGTTACTGCTGCGCCCAGATTATGATCATCCTTTGCCTTGATAACCTACAACAGGAAAACCCCGGGCTTGTGCGGGCTGCACAGGGTTTATGCATGGGCATGGGCGACTGTGCCGGGACCTGCGGAATCCTCAGTGGCGGACTGTGCGCGCTGGGATTATACGCCGGAAAGGGTACGGACACAGAAACAGCCGAAGACAATTATCCCCTGCTGGTGGAAACTTTCCGGGAATGGTTCAAAGAAAGAACCACTGCTGAATTCGGCGGCATCAAATGCAATGACATTCTTGACGGTGAATGCGGTGCGCCACGTGCGGACCGTTGCGGTGTGCTGCTCGGCGAAGCTTATACAGAACTGATCAATATTTTGCTGGAGAACGACTATGACCCGGCAGAAGGCAAGGACGATGGCGATGAATATTAGCTTTGACGTTGTAGAGACCGAATCCCTTTGCCCGGTCTGCTTAAAGAAGATTCCGGCCCGCCGGGTTACAAGTGAGGGTGAAAGCCGCATTGAAAAGGAATGCCCTGAACATGGTAAATTCAGCACCCCTTTCTGGCGCGGGGAACCTGCTGTGTCAGGCTGGTCACGTCCTAAAATACCTTCCGCTCCCCCGGTTATGGACACTGCTGAAAGCAAAGGGTGTCCTTTTGATTGCGGGCTTTGCCCGGACCATAACCAGCACACCTGCACCACATTGGTCGAAATTACATGGCGTTGTGATCTGAAATGCAAAGTCTGCTTTGCTTCGGCAGGGCAGAAAGTACCGGCTGATCCGACAATAATGGAACTGGATCAGCTGTTGAAAAAAGTCCGCAAAACCGCCGGCCCCTGCAATTTACAACTTTCCGGCGGGGAGCCTGCTGTACGTGATGACCTTCCACGCATTGCCGAAATGGCGAAAAAACACGGCTTCCCTTTTGTGCAGGTCAATACCAACGGGGTGCGCGTAGCACAGGACCCCGGACTTGCCAAACGCTGGGCTGCCGGGGGCGTTGATTCCGCCTTCCTGCAGTTCGACGGCACACGGGACGATATTTACAAATCCATCCGGGGCCGCAGCCTGCTGGAAGAAAAAATTAAAGCAATTGAAAACCTCACTGCGGCGGGGATCGGGGTAGTGCTGGTGCCTACAGTCGTTCCCGGTGTTAATGACGATGACATCGGAGAAATCCTGAAACTGGCAGTTTCATACGCTCCGGGCGTGCGCGGAGTGCATTTTCAGCCGGTGAGTTACTTCGGACGCTACCCCGCCCCGCCTTCAGACGATATGCGCATGACCCTGCCGGAAATCATGACCGAACTGGAAGAACAAAGTCATAGGCTGGTACACCGGGATGATTTCATGCCTCCGGGTTGTGAGCATTCCCTGTGTTCCTTTCACGCCAATTACCTTGTTATGGAAGACGGCAGCTTAAAAAAACTGTCCGCAAAAAAAGAAGGCTGCTGCACACCCAAACCTGCTTCGGAAGGTGCAGATAAATCCAAAGCTTTTGTGCGACGTCAATGGTCCGCTCCTGAAGAGGGATGCGGATGTGAGAAACCCATGGACGACCTCGATCGCTTCCTAAGCCGGGCTAAAACCCACATTCTCGCCATTTCCGGGATGGCTTTTCAGGATGCCTGGACTCTTGACCTTGACCGCTTAAAAGGGTGTTGTATCCATGTGGCTGCTCCTGACGGCAGGCTGATTCCTTTTTGTGCCTATAACCTGACCGCCATGGACGGCTCTACTCTGTACAGGAGGATGATTGATGACTGACCGCCCACTGGGTGAATGGCTCAACATGCGCATGGGCCGTGCCCCCGATCTTGAACCTGTGTCTGCAAAGAAACTTCAGGAATGGCAGTTTGAACATTTACGGCAGACTATGTTTCAAGCTGTGAAAAACTGCCCGTTCTACCATGAGCGACTGGCCGGGGTACAAACCGGGGCCGTGCATACCCCTGCGGACCTCGCAAAACTGCCTTTCACCACCGCTGACGACCTGCGTAGCGGCCCAGAAAACTTTCTTTGCGTTTCGCAGGATGAGATTGCACGGGCGGTGACTCTGGCAAGCTCCGGCTCCAGCGGCCCGCCCAAACGCTTATTCTTCACAGCCGGTGATCTTGAACGGACTATCGAGTTTTTTCAGTTCGGAATGTCCCCCATGCTTAAAGAAGGAGAAACCATTCTGGCTATCCTGCCCGACTCCCGTCCCGGCGGAGTAGGCTCCCTTTTTGCGGAATCAATTTCACTGCTCGGCGGGGAAACCGTGCTTCCGGTCAACCCCTCCTACATCAGCACCCTGCTCAATCTGCTGCTCGACTCACACGCCAGCTGCATCCTCGGCCCGGCTATTCAAATCCATGCACTGGCCCGGATGCTGGAAAACAAGGGAATCACCATCAACCATGTCCGCTCGGTACTGCTCTGCTGGGACGTGTTGCCACAGGCCAGCAATCAGACCATCTCTAGAGTTTTCGGCTGCGAAGTCTTCTCCCATTGGGGCATGACTGAAACCTGCCTCGGCGGTGGCGTTGATTGCTCTCCCGGCTCTGGAATGCATTTGCGGGAACCGGATTTCTATACGGAGATCATCAACCCGGCTACCGGAAAGCTGTTGCCGGACGGACACAAGGGAGAAATAGTACTGACCACCCTTTCACGGCGGGCCATGCCCCTGATCCGCTACCGCACCGGAGATGTGGGCTGCATCATGCCCGATCAATGTTCCTGCGGACTGCCGCTGCGCCGGTTGGGAGCGGTTGAAGGCAGACTGGAAGACGGAATCATTCTGCCCGGAGGCAGCAGGCTGGACCTTAACGAATTAAACAATACCATCCTGCCTCACAAAGATATTCTTGATTTCACTGTGGAATACCAACCCGAGGAAATGCAGCTGTCTTTCAAGCTGGATGTTCTTCCCGGCTCCAAGCCCAGCCCGGAAATCAAACAGCTGTTACTCGAATACCCCAAGATCAGGCGGGCCTGCGATAATCACAATTTGAAATTATCAACCAGACTTGCTAACCAGAACGGAACCATCCATTCAGGTTTCGGAAAACGTTCCATAACAATTAAAAATGCACAGGCCGGTACTTTATGAAAAAATTCATCTCCAATCTTTGTTCACAACTCGAAGCCGGAAATGACCTTATTCTGGCCTCCATTGTAAAAAGTTCCGGCTCAACTCCACGCTCTTCCGGTAGCAAGATGACAGTAATGCGCGACGGCTCCATTGACGGAACCATCGGCGGCGGACTGGTGGAAGCACTGGTCCAGAAAACAGCTGCCAAGATGTTTGATGAACCTGAAAAAAACGTAGTTTTCCACGAGTTCGACCTCTCCAACGAATTGGCCGCCAATGCGGACATGATCTGCGGCGGACACGTGGAAGTAATGCTTGAACACCTGCCTGCGGATGAAAGCACACTTGCCGTATTTTCTGCGGTCAATGAAGCTTTACGCACCGGCAAGCATGCGGTCCTATTTACTGCTTCCGAAGACGGAGAGGCAAAAGAACGTCAGGCTGTACGGCCCTGCTGCCAGTTGCCGGACCTGCAATGCGTTGAAGAAAAGACCGCCACAGAACAACTGGAAGCGGCGATTAAATCCGGAACTCCCGTCATGAAAAAACTGGGCGGAACCCTGCTCACCACTGAAGCTTTCATCCCCCAGCCGGACCTTTATATTTTCGGTGCCGGCCATGTTTCCCGCCCAACAGCAGAACTTGCTACATCCGTTAACTTCCGCACCGTTGTTCTCGACGACCGCGTAGACTTCGCCAATGAGGAGAGATTCCCAAAAGCAGCTGAAATTCATGTGCTGGACGATTTCAAGAATTGTTTCGACGGGCTGGATGTAAACGAAAATTCATACATCATCATCGTCACCCGTGGACACATGCACGACAAAACAGTGCTGAAACAGGCCCTCGCCACCCCGGCCCGTTATGTAGGTATGATCGGCAGCTCCAAAAAACGCAATGCCATTTACGAAGCCCTGCGTGAAGAGGGTGTGCAGCAAAATCAAATAGACCGCTGCTACTGCCCTATCGGCCTTTCCATCGGCGGGCAGACCCCTGAAGAGATTGCCGTATCCATCGTTGGGGAGTTGATCAAGATACGGTCCGGAGGATAAAATGGAAATTTACGGACTCATTCTGGCGGCAGGGCTTTCATCGCGCATGGGCAAACTAAAAGCCCTGCTTCCGCTGGACGGATGTACAGTGCTTTCCCGCTGTATTCGCTCGCTGGTCAACGGCGGTGCTTCTGATATTTTTGTGGTCACAGGCCACATGGCTGAGCAAGTCGGAGCAGAGGCCAAGGCACTGGGAATGCATGAGATCTTCAACCCTGAGTATGAACAGGGAATGTTTACCTCAGTCAAAGCCGGACTACGGGAACTGCCCGATGATGCGGCTGCTTTTCTGGTTCTGCCTGTGGATATTCCGCTGGTGCGTTCATCGACCATCCGGGCTTTGACCTTTGATTATACTTCCGAATCTGCGGACATCATTTACCCCTGTTTCCGTGGCGAACGGGGCCACCCTCCGCTGATCAGCGCAAAACTGATCCCGGAAATTCTCGCCCATGACGGACAGGGCGGTTTGCGAACTGTTCTGGAACGGCACGACAGCAAAGCACGCGAGCTGAACATGCCGGACCTCGGCATTCTTCGCGATCTGGATACTCCTGATGATTACGAACAGGCCCGGCTCATTTCGCGACGCCGTGTTCCACTGCCGGAGGAATGCGAAGCCCTCTGGGAACTGGCCGATACACCGCTGCAGACCCGTGAACACTGTAAGACTGTTGCGGAAGCCGCCTGCCTGATGGCTAAAGCCTTGAACAAATCCCGCAACCATCAGAATCAACTGGACCTCAATGTAGTCAAATGTGCGGCACTGATGCATGACGTTGCCAAGCTCAAACGCAATCATGAAGCAGCCGGGGCAGCCATCCTCGCCGGATACGGTTTCTCAGGCATCGCCAATATCGTCGCCGCCCACCGGGATACCGATATCAAGCCCGAATCACCGCTCACCGAACAGGAAATCGTTTTTCTGGCCGACAAACTTTTTCAGGGAACCAACCCGGTCTCCCTTGACCAGCGTTACGGCAAAACCCTTGAACGCTGGAAAGAAGATTCCGAAGCTGTTGCTGCCATCACCGCCAGACTGGCCCGGGCCAAGGACCTGCTGCAACGTTATGAACAGGAAGCGGGGATCAGTGTCCCCGAACAACTCCCCCTGCTGATGGCTAGAGAACTGGTATGATCATTCTGATTAGACATGGGGAGATTGTGGACGCAAAGGGCCGGGCTGTGGGTCAGATTGACCTGCCTCTTTCCGAAAACGGACTGGCCCAAGCCGCGCAACTGGCTGAATCATTGGACTCCTTTCGACCTCGGCGTATCTATTGCAGCCCCCTGAGCAGAACATTGCAGACCGCCTCACTCATTGAAGAAAAATATGGCCTCGAATCTATTCATGTCCCTGAAATCAAGGAAATAAGCCTTGGCAGCTGGGAAGGACTCGATTTCAAGACCATCAAATCCCGCTACCCGAATGAATTTGAAAACCGGGGTCAGGATATGGCGCAATTCCGCCCACCTAAAGGGGAAAACTTCAATGATCTTAAAATCCGGGTGCAAAGTTTTTTTGAGCAATTGGCTGATGATAACGAACCGGTGATAATTGTCACCCACGCAGGGGTGATCAGATCCATGCTGCACATTGTGCTGGGGTTTCCGCTGGGAAACATTTTCAGGATAAAACCCGAGTACTGCCATGCCACAGTTATTGAAAAGGCGAAACAGGGCTTCTTGTTAAAGGCATTCAACCTGCCTCCTAAGCCGGGACTAGGTGATCACCTGCTGAAAATGATGCCGGATTGAGGTTGATTACTCGGCTCTTGACTTATTTTCCTTGCAGGACAACAATCAAATAATACAATAATTGTATGAAGATAGACATAATACTAAGCAGGGTAAATATATGCAGGTAACCAAATTCGCCATCCCGGAAGTCATTTTCGGAAACGGCAGCATCAAATATCTGGCCTCATGCGCCCAGAGACTGGGGGCCAAAAGGGTCCTGCTGGTCAGCGACAAAGGGCTGGAAGAATCCGGGTGGGTAAAGGTCATAACCGATCTGCTCAGAGATGCAGATCTGGACTGTATATATTTCGACGGGCTGACCGCCAACCCCCGAGCCTGCCAGATTCAGCAGGGCGCACAGCTCTACCGCGACAACAAAGCGGACGTCATTATCGGTCTTGGCGGCGGCAGTCCCATCGACGCCTCCAAAGGAATCGCCACAATTGTCAGCAACGGCGGCGACATTCATGACTACGAGGGCGCAAACCGTATCAGCCGTCCCCTGCCGCCCATGATCCTTATCCCCACTACCGCCGGGAGCGGGTCCGACGTATCGCAATACGCAATCATTACTGACAAACAACGCAAGGTAAAGATGGCTATCATCAGCCGTTCGCTGGTGCCGAATATCTCTATCATTGATCCCGATCTGCTGGTCACCAAGCCCCGCTCGCTTATTCTGGCTTCTGCCGTGGATGCGCTGGCCCATGCTATTGAATCATATGTCTCGCGTCTGGCCTCACCGTTCACGGAATCTCAAGCCCTGACAGCCATAAGGCTCATTGCCGGAAACATCAAAACCGCAGCCAACTCCAAGGATAAGGAAGCCCTGAAAAATCTTTCTATCGCCAGCACCGCAGCAGGGATGTCTTTCAGTAACGCCGGACTCGGAGTAGGACATTCGCTGGCCCACTCGCTCGGCGGACGCTACGACGTCACCCACGGACTGACCCTGCCGATTCTGCTGCCGTCTGTTGTCCGCTTCAACAAATCCTGCGCGGAACGCAAAATGGAAACCATTGCCCGGACCATCAACGAAAGCTGCCCGGCCCCGGCCAAACAAAAGAGACGTGATTTGAGTGTAATTCTGCAATCAATGTTCGAAGAGCTGGAAATTCCCATGCGTTTGCGTGACATTGTACCGGACAATGACCAGATGGAGGAGATCTGCCGCCTTGCTGCCAAGGATGCCTGTACGGTTACAAACCCCAGGGAAGCAGACTGTGATGACCTGCTTAAAATCTGCGGGGAGGCATGGTAATGACCAATAAAACGGCACTGCACGACCTGATCGGGATTGAACACCACAAGCTGAACTTCTTTCAGGAACTCCAGCAGAACATTGAAGAACTCAAGGAAATCAACCGCGAATCTGAGGATCAGCGTTGCGAAATCGCGGCCATCCTTGACGGCATCACCGATGTAATGATGGTTCTTTCCGAAGACCTTGAAATAATTTCCGTAAACCGTGTTTTTGAACAACTTTTTCCCGGCGTGAACCCCATTGGCAAAAAATGTTACACCCTGTTCCGTGAAAGTGAACATGCCTGTCCCGAATGCCCGGCTTTCAAATCTCTTTCCACCAACTCTGTCTGCAAGGATACCGCTATCTTCCGCGTCGGTGACAAGAACCTCCGCTTTGACATGGTTGCCTCGCCGCTGAAAACACCCGGCACAGAGGAAGACCGCATCCTCATTTTCAAACGGGATGTTACCATGGAAAAAGAATATCAGGCCAAATTTTACCAAGCTGAAAAAATGGCGACTATCGGGGTTCTGGCTGCCGGTGTTGCCCATGAAATCAACAACCCCATGGCTGCGGTTGCCGGATTCGCTGAAGGAATCCAACGCCGTCTGACCCGGCTGGACGACAAGATTCCCGATGATCTGGCTGAAGATCTTTACGATTATACCAACACCATTCTCAAAGAATGTCTGCGCTGTCAGGACATCGTAAAAACCCTGCTTTCATTCAGCCGCCCGGTTGCCTCGGAATTCATCCCTGTTGATATGAATCAGGTTGCAACTGACACCCTGCGACTGCTGGACCACCAATTCCGCCGCTACCATAACGTAGACTTGCAGGTACAGCTCACTTCCCCCATGCAGTCCATACTGGGTAACGAAGCCCAGCTCAAACAGGTTATTCTCAACCTGCTGACCAACGCTGTGGACGCCATTGAGAATAACGGGAAAATCAGTATCGAGACGTTCATTGAGAACGAACATGTCGGACTAAGGGTCAGCGACTCCGGTTACGGCATTCCCGAAGACAACAGGGATATGCTTTTCGAACCGTTCTTCACCACCAAGCAGGTGGGCAAAGGAATCGGTATCGGACTTTCAACCTGTTACAATATCGTACGTGAACATAACGGTGAAATAATTGTAGATAGTGAAGTGGGCAAAGGGTCCACCTTTACAGTACTTTTCCCACTTCAAAGAGATTAGGACATGTCAGAATCGTATAAAGTGCTCGTGGTGGACGACGAAGAATCCATCCTCAAACTGCTAAGCAAAGAACTGGCCAGCCCGGAACGCATAGTACAGACAGCTAACTGTGCCGAAGCCGCCCGGCAAATGGTCCGCAAGGAACGCTATGAAGTAATTGTCTCCGACATCCGCTTACCTGACGGGGACGGACTTGAACTGCTAACTGAATTCAAAGATATGGAACCCGATGTTGAAGTCATCCTTATCACAGGACACGGCAACATCGACAATGCAGTGGAAGCCATCCGCATCGGTGCTTACGATTACATCACCAAGCCTTTCCGCCTTGACCGGGTGGAACTGGTGGTCGACCGGGCCTGGCAGAGAGTCTGCCTGACCCGTGAAAACCGCAGTTACCGCCATTCCCAGCAGTGCGAGACAGCCAGCTCCCAGCTTATCGGCAGCTCCACTCCCATCAAACAGATCCGCCACCTGATCAACAAAGTCGCACCAACCAATGTCCCGGTACTCATCACCGGGGAATCCGGTGCAGGTAAAGATGTTGTGGCCCACGCCATCCACTGTGCCAGCCAGCGCGCGGCTAAACCAATGATCGTCAAGAACTGCGCCACCCTGCAAAAAGAACTTTCTCGCAGCGAACTTTTCGGTCACACCAAGGGTTCCTTCACCGGTGCCACGGAAAACTGCGACGGGCTGATGACCTTCGCCCATACCGGGACCCTATTTCTTGATGAGATAGGGGAACTGCCCATGGAAGTGCAGGCTTCGCTTTTGCGTGTACTCGAAGCGCACACGTTCCGCCGGGTAGGTGAAAAAGATGAACGCACCGTGGATATCCGCTTTCTGTTTGCAACCAACCGCAACCTCGCTAAAGAAGTTGAAGAAGGCCGATTTCATGAAGCACTCTTTCACCGCATTAACGTTTTCAACATCAGCCTGCCGGAACTTAAAGACCGCCGCGAAGACGTTCCACTGCTCATAGATTTTTTCATCAACAAGCTTGGTTTTCAGATGGGGCAGGGCGAGTACACAGTAAGTGAAAGAGCTTTACAATGCATGCTCTCCTACCACTGGCCAGGTAACGTACGCGAACTGCGGAACGTTTTGGAGCGCAGCATCATCCTCGCCGACAATAACACAATCACCTGCTCCTGCCTGCCCAAGGAAATCGCCGACCAGCCCGAGCGAGAAAGTGAAGCCGGAATCCTCTCCCTCGAAAGGATGGAGCGGGAGCACATAATCAAGGCTCTCGACTTTTTCAACGGCAACCGCCAGAAAGCTGCACAGGCTCTTGGAATCGGAAGAAAGACCCTTTACCGGAAAATCGACAAGTACAACCTCTAACTGAACCGTAATTAAAAATTTAATGCCGCCCTGTTACACACAGGGCGGCTTTGCTATTTCCTACTTATTTAGTGCCAAACCAACCCCATCTTCAGTTCTTCTGGACTTTTCTTCCTGTTCAGCCATGATAGAATGATCATAAACTTCAAACAGGATCATTTTATGCGCAAATTACTCTTTTCCACCATATTGCTGGTAATACTTTTCAGTTCAGTGGCTTACGCCAAACCTCTCCAGCCCGGAGCCGTTTTCCCGGACATCACGCTTGAAGGGAAGCTTACCGAAACCCATAAGAGTTATCTCAGCCTGAAGGGAGATGGTCCGTGGAAGATAAATGACCTGGATACCGATCATATCATTATAGAAGTGTACAGTATGTATTGCCCGCACTGTCAGAAAGAAGCCCCAGCGGTAAACTCTTTCTACGACATGCTCTCTGAATCAAAAGAGTGTGCAGATATTAAATTCATGGGTATTGCTGCCGGCAACTCTGAATTTGAAATAGATTTTTTCAAGAAAAAGTTCGGAGTAGAATTCCCGGTATTCAGCGATCAGGACCTGAATATACACTCCGAAATAGGCGAGCCAGGGACTCCCCATTTTTTCATGCTCAAAAAAGAAGGTATCTCATATAAGATAATTATTTCTCACGAAGGCCCCTTTGAATCTCCTGAAAAATTCTTAAAAACTATTAAAGATAATTTGTAACGGAGGCGGTTATGAAAAAAACATCGCTTTATATATTGCTTATGCTGTTACTGCTCTGCGGCAGTGCCTCGGCAAAAGTTGCCAAAGAACAGATTTACAAACCGGGCCATCTCAAGCCGGTGGACAGCGTGCTTAAAGTTAAGGTGGGCACGTTAGCACCGGACTTCACCCTGCCCTCAACCACAGGTAAGAAGGTCAGCCTCTCAGATTACCGGGGCAGCAAAAATGTTGTTTTGTCCTTCGTGCCTGCGGCATTCACCCCCATATGCTCAGACCAATGGCCGGGCTACAACATTGCCCGTGAACTTTTTGAGATGAATGACGCGATCATCCTTGGGATCACCACCGATAACACCCCATCCCAGCATGCCTGGACAACCCAGATGGGCGACGGCGGGATTTGGTTTCCGGTTCTCTCGGACTTTTACCCCCACGGAGCGACAGCAGAAGCATATGGAATCCTCCGCACTGATGGAGTCAGTGAACGGGCGATCATCATTATCGATAAGAAAGGTGTAATCCGCTATATTGACGTACATGACATAAACAAAAGACCGGACCTCGGCGGGATAATAAAAGCCCTTGAAAAACTAAACTAGGTGTCGAATCACATAGAAGATTTAAAGCTGTTCCGGGAAACCGGGACAGCTTTTTCTTTAGATTCAATGTAAAATAAAATTTTTATCCATAACACATATTACAACAACACACAAAGAAAACTATTTGATTTAGTAATCAATGTATTAAAACACAAAAAAACCATGTAAAAAGTGCAGCAAAAGACATTTTTCAAACATAAAAGTATGCCCAACTGAGCACAAGTGCCATCTGACACACAGCAGAACATTGCTGGTTCATAATGACACACCCCTCTTTCAAGCCCTGCAGTGTAACACTTTTGTCATTCTTGTTATATTTTTCACATTGAAAAAACCGATATCGGACCTGTAAATCAACCACAAATGATTCACTACAAAAAGACGCCAAAACTTCTAAATGTTTGTTTTTTAATAATATTTACTTTTGGCACACGTCTTGCCCTATAGAAAGCGTTAATAAGTACAAGACTAGGCCCAACCTTCTCAAAAACCTACTAAGCTACAAGGATGGTCTCAAAATGGCAGTACGTGAACAAGTAAACGGTTTTTTCATTCCCAGCGTAACCCTTATTGGTATTGGCGCACACAAAGAAATCCCCGCTCGCATTAAAGCACTTGGCGGTAAGAAGCCCCTGCTCGTAACAGACAAGGGTATCACCGCTGTCGGAATCACCCAGCAGATCGTTGATATTCTGAAAGCAGAAGGTATGGACTGCGTAGTCTATGACGAAACCATTCCCAACCCCACTGACATTAATGTTGCCGACGGTGTTAAAGCCTACGAAGACAACAAATGTGACTCCCTGATCACCCTTGGTGGCGGTAGCTCCCATGACTGCGGTAAAGGTGTTGGTCTCGTTGTTGCCAATGGCGGCAAAATTCATGATTTCGAAGGCGTGGACAAATCTACTAAGCCCATGCCTCCTTATGTAGCGGTTAACACCACAGCTGGTACCGCTTCTGAAATGACCCGTTTCTGCATCATCACTGACACTTCCCGCAAAGTTAAAATGGCTATCGTTGACTGGCGCGTTACCCCCGGTATCGCACTTGACGATCCCCTGCTGATGATGGGCATGCCTCCGGCACTGACCGCAGCAACTGGTATGGACGCACTGACTCACTCCGTTGAAGCATGGGTTTCCACCATCGCTACCCCCATCACTGACGCTTGTGCTGAAAAATCCATCCGTCTGATCAACCAGTACCTGCGCCGCGCAGTTGCTAACGGTCAGGACATCGATGCACGTGAAGGCATGTGTTACGCACAGTACCTCGGCGGTATGGCATTCAACAACGCATCCCTGGGTCACGTACACGCAATGGCTCACCAGCTTGGTGGTTTCTATGACCTGCCTCACGGTGAGTGTAACGCTATCCTGCTGCCCCACGTTGAACAGCACAACCTGATCGCTAACGTAGACCGTTTCGCAACCATGGCTGAATGGCTCGGCGTTAACACCGAAGGCATGGCTCCTCGCGTTGCTGCTGATGCGGCTCTTGATGCTATCCGCCAGCTCTCCGCTGACGTAGGTATCCCTGCAGGCCTGAAAGAACTCGGCAAGAAATACGGCAAGAAGGTCGACGAAAAAGACATTCCGACCATGACCGCCAACGCTCAGAAAGATGCTTGTGGTCTCACCAACCCCAGATGCATGACTGACGAAGCTGTTGCTGCTATCTACAAGGCTGCTATGTAATTAGAGAACTCCATCCTGCCTGCGGATTCTGCAAGTCGCGGGCAGGATGTTCAAATGTTTTGTCACAGGAATGCGGATAATTTTGCATAACAGAGGTCATGGATAGGCAAAGGTCGGATCCGTTATTCCTGTATAGAGCCGGATGAAAGTTGGCAGGTGGAGCTGCAAACTGGATTTACCGGAGGGACAAAGTATTTACCCGAGGGGGACGCAAGGTCCCCCTCAGAAATTTACCCCGTGCAGGCCCGATTGTTGTATAAGCCCACAATTACAGCATACGGACCAATGCATAAATTGTTTCAGTCACGAGCGGTATATACCGCCCGTTCTCCCCGGCACCTTGGAACAAATGCAATCGGGCCTGCTCACTTTTTTCTTTGAAGATTTCTGCTCCCCTTTCTTTTCTCATTTCTGTACCTTTCCGTTTATGTTTTCCTCCTCTATTGTGTTTGGCTGACAATAGCGATATTACTCCTATTGAAAAATAGCCCGAAAAAGGAAAACACAATGTTTATTCTCGAAAGACCCTATGTATCCGAGCTGTTGAAGAAAACACTTACAGAACTTGAAAAGCCGGTACTTGAAAATGATGTTGCCTGCGACAATCTGCAAAACACTTCCATCACTCTCACCAAAGCAAAAGATTTCATAAGGGCCTACAACGAAAACCGCTCCCAGCCGGTTTATTCCAACTCCGAAAACTCCATTGACTGGATTGATAATAATCTGGACAACGGCGAACTCCCCCGGAAGATCAGACTGTTTAAAGACAAAGGTGCATTCCGTGATCTCGTAAAATCAATGTACCCGGATTTCTTTTACCGCACTGTTAAATTCGAAGAACTGGATACAATCAAGGCCGAAGAATTACCTATCCCCTGCGTCATAAAACCCAGTGTCGGTTTTTTCAGTCTCGGCGTGCATATGATTGAATCTGTAGATGGCTGGCAAAAAGCTGTGCAGAGCATCCAAAGCGAAGTTGATGACATCCGCACCATGTACCCCGCAAAAGTGCTGGAACTGGACAATTTCATCATTGAAGAATGCATCGAGGGTGAAGAATTCGCTGTTGATGCCTACTATGATGCCGAAGGCAACCCGGTAATAATCAATATTCTCGGCCACCTGTTCGCATCAAGCGATGATGTCAGCGACCGCTGCTACATCACCTCCACCGGGATCATCAACAAACACCACGATGAATTTCTGAAATTATTGCAGAAAATCGGCAAACGTGCGGAGCTCAAAAACTTCCCCATTCATATTGAAGTACGCACAGACGGCCTTGGGAATATCGGGGTCATTGAGGTTAACCCCATGCGTTTTGCAGGCTGGTGCGTAACCGACCTCGCTTACTACGCATACGGAATCAATCCCTATAAATATTTCATGGAAGGAATTAAGCCTGATTGGGAGAAGATTTCCGGCTGTTGCGACGGCAAGGTCTTCGCCATGGTCATCGGTGAAATTGATTCCACCGTGGACCGCTCCAAAATCACTTCTGTTGATTACGAAGGATTCAAGGCCAATTTCTCAAAACCGCTTGAGTTACGGGAAATCGACTACAAAATACATCCGGTGTTCGCCTTCATCTTTGCTGAAGTTGCTGCTGACAACATGGATGAACTGAATAAGATGCTCCATGCGGATTTTACACCGTACCTTAATTTCTAACCCCTAACTCCGGATTCCAGAATGACTGCAAGCTTTTTCCGAAAAACTGTTTGTATATTTGCTTTCCTGCTCTGTCTGTCATCCACTGCACATGCTTTTCATGCGGATGCATTCCGCAGTGCAAAACTGCAAAACGACTCCGGCATCCCGGCAAGCCTCAGTGTGGAGATAGGACTGCTCAACGGGGTGGCCCGTGAACTGGTCTACATTGAAGACAAGGGACAAAAAATCAGTGAGCTGCAATGGGATCTGGACAATGTAATGATTGCCGGGGTCAAAGGCTCCTTTGATTTTACGGACTGGCTGCGCTTCAACGGCGGATTCTGGACCAACTTCACCACCGGGGACAACGGCAAAGTTGAAGACACCGATTGGCCCACTCCATATGATCCGCGCGGCTGGGATTCATACTCCATCAGCAATGCGAAGGTGAAACGGGTCCTCATTACTGATGCCAACCTTGAAGCGGATCTGCTGGAATTCGAGTATCTGACTCTATCAGGTATGATCGGCTTCAAATTCGACAACTACAAATGGCAGGATCGTGGCGGGAGCTATGTTTACAGCTGGTCCGGCTTTCGTGCAGACAGTGGGACCTTTGATGAAAACGAATCAGGTCTTGGCTACGAGCAATGGTTCTATACGCCCTATTTAGGAATTCAGACTGATTCGGATTTTGGTGATTTCAAGCTGAAAACATACGTAAAAGGAACCATCTACGCCTGGGGAGAAGACGAAGACCATCATTATTCCCGTGACCTCCGCTTCAATGAAGATATTTACAACATCAAATTCCTCGGAGTAGGAATTTCGACCAGCTATGCTATAACCGAGCACATTTTCAGCACCCTGTCCTTTGACTACCAGAAATATTACCGGCAAGTGGGGCACACCAAAACAACAGACCTGATCACCGGCGATACATATGAATCCAGCAATAGTGCCGGAATGGATAATGAAACATGGAATATCGGCCTTGAACTTGGTATTAATTTCTAAGATGTAATAACTCTATGCAATACAGATATTATTCAAACGGATTTTTTATTGTTCTGGCAGTATCCTTGATGCTGCTCAGTTCAATCCCGGCACAGGCATATCACGCTGACTCTTTCCGCAATGCCCAGGTATCACACAACTCCACAATTCCGGTCAGCATGAGTGTTGAAATAGGGGTTGCTAACGGACAGGCCCGAGAGCTGGTTTATCTTGAAGACAAGGGCCAGAAAATCAGCGAACTGCAATGGGAAATAGACAATGTCGTCCTTGCCGGTTTTAAGGGCTCTTTTGATTTTACAGACTGGTTGCGCTTCAATGGCGGATTCTGGACCAACCTGACCAATGGTGACAATGGACGAATGGACGATTACGACTGGGGTATTCCAGCTGACCCGCGTGGCTGGGAAAGCAGGTACAACGCCCGGACCAGTGTTGAGCGCGTTTTCATGACCGACACAAACCTCGAGGCTATTTTATTTAAAAGCCAATATGTGGATATTTCCGGGTTGGTCGGCTTTAAATTCGACAACTGGAAATGGGATTCTAAGGACGGAACATTCGTGCACAGCTTTAACGGCTGGCGCAGTGAAACCATGAATTTTCCTGAAGGAGAATCGGTCATCGGCTACGAGCAGTGGTTTTACACCCCCTACCTCGGCTTGCAGACCGACTCGGACTTCGGCGATTTCAAGCTGAAAACATACGTGAAGGGAACCATTTACGCTTGGGGAAATGACGAAGACCACCACTACCTGCGCAATCTCCGCTTCAATGAAGACATCTACAACATCAAATTTCTTGGAGCCGGGATTTCCGGCAGCTATTCCTTTACCCCCAATGTATTCAGCAGCATTTCCTTCGACTACCAGAAATACTACCGGCAGGTGGGACACACAAAAGTGACCGACACTGCCACCGGGGAGTCATCCAAAACCAGCAACAGTGCCGGAATGGATAACGAATCCATCCACCTTTCAATCGAACTGGGATTTAACTTTTAACCGCCTTTGACATCAGCGGACATTTACGGCAGGTTCCGGGTATTATATCAACCCCTCAAGGAGAGATCATGAGCTCAACAATAGAAGATTTAACTATACATTACGAAGAAGACGGCGAAGTTATTGTAAAAGAACTTGATAAAGAAGTGCTGACCAAAGGCGCATGGACCACCATCATGTTCCGCTACAAGCAGCTGGACCGTAAAAGCGGTGAATACGGCAAAGACATGTACACCATCCGCCGTTTCCGCAAGATGAAAGGCGAATACCGCCCGCAGTCCAAATTCAACATCTCCAGCCCCGATCAGGCCCGCAAGATCATCGACGCCCTGCAAGGCTGGATCAAGGATCTGGAAGATTAAATCGCTTCAGACATTTCGCCTTTGGGCATAAGAAAAAACTCCGACCGGCAATCCGGGCGGAGTTTTTTGTTTCTATGCGGAAATGAATATTTCTAATTTACTGTATAGGCCCCGCCCGGCTCAACTTTCTGCACAGTTGAATTGGAAATGGTAAACCACATGAATTCACTGAACTTTGTTCCAACCTCGTTCTTCTCGCTGTAGGTACAACCGACCAGCCAGCCCGAATCAGTGTAATAGCAATCCGTAGCCGATTCCATTTCCAGTGTTTCAGGATACATGGAAGAGTTCTTCAGGTATTTTTTTACTTCAGGATAAAATTTACGATCCGCTGACAGCTCCGGCTTGGGACCGAACTTTGCCAGTTCTTTCATGAAAGCATCATACTTTTCCCTGTAGCGGTCATATTTACTTTTATAAAGTTTCTCGCCGGGATTGAGCTGCATTAACTCTTCATAAATATCCATGTTGGCTTTGAAATCGCGCACCGGAAGAGCCTGCGCCTGTGCATAAAGTTTGCGCTCCAGTCTTTTGCGCAACTTTTTATCGTATCCTTTGAGTTCCTTGCGGTATTTGCTGTTTTCAGGATCAAGGTCAGCCAGTTCACCGTAATATTTGGCAAGATCGGAATAATTCCATTTGGAAGTACGCTCAATACGGTCCAGCAGGTCTTTTTCCGTAGCCAGATGAATCATGGCCCGCAATTCATTATTCATAAGCTCTTTATTCTGCTCCGCAACAGTAAGAGCTGTCTCGGCATTGCCGGTCTCAATGAGCCTTTTCATGGACTCGATGACCTTGGCCCGCTCCGCATCCTGTTTTCCCTTGAGGATTCGTTCCTGCTCGATCCTGTTCTGCTCTGCAATACGGGCATTTTCTACGGCAATGGACTGCTGCACGGCAAAAATTCCGTATCCGGCGATACACAGGGCAATGCCCCCGGCAATACAGCCCAGTAAAATTTTTCGCGACTGGATGAATTCTTTAATGGTTTCAATATTCATGAACGCGAAGATACGGACACCCCAGTCAACCGTCAACCAAACTTCCCCCCTCTACCCATTATTTTTCATGAACGCCCTAAACATTTCTTTAGATACTCCGATATGACCCACATGGAAGGAATACGGTTATGCAAATAAGTGGATCAGCATTAAAATCAAATTACGGAGCTCCGTACTTACTGGACAACGGTTCTCCGCTTTTGGGCGGGAGTCGGACTTCCGGCGTTAGAGCGACGCGCCTGAATGTATCGGCCCCGCCTGTAAATACTGCTGACCAATTTGCTGATCTGATCGCTCAAAAGACCGTATCTCCCGACCAGACAGGCGAAAGTCAGAAAGGGTCCAACGGAGAAACAACTCCAAAGGACCCTTCTGATCTGGCCGGAGCACTTGCCAGTGCCGCCAATTTCATCGAAGGCAAATTCGGTAATGAAGCAGCCACTGCATTCAAAGGCATTGTTATGGCCAACTCCGGGGACCAGATCACTGAAGATTCCCTGAGCAACGGACTGCTCAAGTCCATCCAGTTCATTGACCGCAACTTCGGTTTTGCCGCCGGGGATCAGGTCATGGACCATTTCAATTCCAATCTGAATAATGCCATCAACGACTATTTCGAAAACGGGCTGCAGGAACATTTCTTTGCCGCCAGCCCCGGAACAGGCGCGCAGCTGACCCTGCAGAACACTTTCGCGCAAGTCAGTCAGCAATTCGGTGAAGACACCGCCGAAAGCATCAAGAGCATGATCGAACAGGTTCTTGAAGACGATGGCAAGAGCATTGATTCCATCAAGAAAGGATTGGACAAGAGCCTGACCGAGGCCGAGAAGGCCAACCCCGGAATAACCGATATGGTCGCTCCCATGGCCGCCGGAGAAATCATGGACAAGCTTCAGAGCGGAAGCTACATGGCTCCCCCTCCGACAGGTTCCGTACTCAACATTTCCGTATAGCCTATTCAGGCCCGCCGGATATTTAGTGTTCAAAACAAACCTATCCCGCTGAAAAACCGGGTTCAATCTCCCATATTTACTGTTCAACTCTCTTTTTTTTTGCTACTTGAAAGAAATCCAGTTCAATAAGCACTAAATGGAGGAGTAAGGATATGAGCTTTTTCTGGTTTTTCTTCGGACTCGCTATGACCATCGCTGCAATTGCTTTTATTAAAGCAGGCAGCCAAGAGGACTAGTTTTTTGCTTAACGGGGGGTGCCCGTTACTATTTTTTTAAGCCCGCTTTATGCGGGCTTTTTTTATGTCCGGGTTTCAGGTAGATAACGACTAAGTCTAACCTTGCAAAAAAGCGGACAACTCGTGAGCAGACAAAAAATACTGGAACAGATTAATAAGAACAAAGACGCATGGCGCATCGTCCCCAGCGCGGTCAAAGATGATGCTGGCGAACCTGAATTTGAAATGCTGCTGGCCAATGCGGAAATGAATGACCCCGGCACGGCTTCACTCAATTTCCGGGAAACCCGTTGCGGCGGTTTTGAATATGCGTCCCGGGCTTTTCTGCACGCCCATCTGAAACCGGGCGACTTGTTCATTGATGTCGGCGCGCACTTCGGGCTTTACACCCTGACCGCAGCCAAGAAATTTCCCGGCGAAGTACAGGTTCTTGCCGTTGAACCGCACCCGGCTAATCTCAAACGTCTGCACCTCTGGTGCGATTTCAACGAATGCCGTGAACAGGTGAAGATAGCCCAATGCGCAGCCTCCTCCCGAAGCGGGCAGAGCGAACTTATCCAGAATTCATCCATGGGCCACAGCCTTGTTCCCCAACCCGGAAACCGTAGTCAGGGACAGCCGCTTACGGTTAGGGTCGAGACGCTGGACAATATTGTGCGCACTGCCGGATACATGGAATCAGACGAACGTATTTTTCTTAAAATCGACACTGAAGGACATGAGTTGGCAACCTTGACCGGTGCTTTGGAGCTGCTCAAAACAGGCCGTGTAGCCGCGATCATCTGGGAGAAAGGACACTTTCATAATTCCGAGAAAGGCATAAAAGAATTCTCAGGGATTATGAGCTTACTGCGCGATATGGGTTATGACTCCTACCGATTTCCTCACGAGGACATGGGGGGGCCGCTGGTCCCTTACGCACCGAGCCATGAACTCTGCAACGTCATCAGTCTGGACAGATCTTTGAAGCCGCAACAGGTTTACGAACAACCGTGGGCTGCGCATGCGGTTATGTCTGCCGGGATGCGCCCCCCGGTTTCCGAGAATTTCATGATCGGCTTCACCGAAGAACTCATCAAAGAAAAAAAAACTGACTGCGGACGCTGGTCCCGCTGGAATCTACTCGGCAATGAAGCGGACCTGCGCGCCGGCATGGCCGGGCAGCTTGTCCCCGAAGGAAGCAGTGTTCTCGATGCCGGGGCCGGGCTGATGCTCCTGCGCGACTACATTCCCGCGAGCTGTACCTACACCCCGCTGGATATTGTTGCCCGCAACAGGCACACGATTATTGCGGACCTCAACCAGCAGCAATTCCCGGATCAGGATTATGACGTAATCTGCGCTCTTTTCCTGCTCGAGTTCATCCACGAACCGCAACTTTTCTTCAACTGGTCCTATAAGAACTCTGAAAAATTAATCTTTACTTACCACCCGCTTCTGCCCGGAGCAGATCCCAAAAAACGCAGGGCAGCGGGCATATTCAATGATTTCAGTATGGGTGAGCTGCAATCAATGGCGATACAATCGGGCTGGAAGAATGTGTCCTCCACCGATATAACTTTCGGTCAGGCTTGTTTTGAATGTTTTAAATAAGGATAGAATATGAAAATATACTCATGGAACGTTAACGGATACCGCGCTGTAATTAAAAAGAATTTCAATGAATGGTTTGCGCAGAGCAACGCCGATGTGGTCATGGTTCAGGAAACCAAAGCCCACCCTGACCAGATCCCGGACAACAACCGCGACTATGAGGGCTACGAATCCTTTTGGAACTGGTCCAAAGTCAAAAAAGGCTACTCTGGAACAGCCTGCTTTTCCCGCCAAGCGGTGCTTTCCCATTCATTCGGCCTGACTGATGAAAAATTTCAGGGTGAAGGACGGGTTGTACTCATGGAATACGAACATTTTTACCTCTTCAATATCTACTACCCCAATGGGCAGATGAACGATGAACGCCTTGAGTATAAAATGGGATTTTACGACAGTTTTCTCGAATACGCCGAAGAACTGCGCAAAAAGAAGCCCATTGTAGTCGGCGGGGATTTCAACACAGCCCACAAGGAAATCGACCTCAAAAATCCCAAGGCCAACTCCGAAAGGTCCGGCTTTCTGCCCATTGAACGCGCATGGCTGGATAAATTCATTGAGCACGGCTACGTGGATACTTTCCGCATGTTCGATGAAAGCCCCGGAAAATACTCATGGTGGAGCTACCGCTTTAATGCCCGTAAAAACAATGCCGGGTGGCGTATTGATTACTTCTTTGTCTCCGAAGAACTCAAAGATAAAGTCAAAAATGCATGGATCGAATCCGATGTCATGGGTTCCGACCACTGCCCCATCGGAATCGAATTGGATTTCTCCTGATCACTGCTTCAACAACAGCATTTCAGCACTATACACGAAAAACCGTCAGCCCTAATGCAGGACTGACGGTTTTTCTTGTTGTATAAACAAACTAAGACTAGAACTTCTATATGATTTTATGGATTCCTTTAAAAAAATATTATAGAATATAAGACAGGATCTAAATATTTACTCAACAAATCCGATAAAATATTAAGTCCAAAGAACAAACCTGTCACAATAACATGGGGGAGAGACACATGTTCAAAAACATGCGCATCGGTACTAAAATAGCGTTAAGTATTAGCGCGTTGATGATTCTCATTTTTATCGCATTCACCAGCATCATCGTTACTAAAACTCGCGAGGCTTCAATTAAATCCGCGCAGGAAATCGCTAACGAGATGGCAGGTAAATACGGCAACGAAGTCAAAGGGATAATTGAAAAAGCACTTGATGCTTCAAAAGCAGGAGCTGCTGCTTTTAATGCTTTCAGTGATCATGGCCCCGGCTTTAACCGCGAAATGGCTGACGATTTCATCCAAAAACTGACTTTGTCCGACCCCATGTTCTTCGGGACACAGGCTGTTCTGGAGCCCAATGCACTTGATGGCCGCGACTCCGAATATAAAGGGATTAAAAAATATGGCCCCAACGGGGAATACGGCCCCTACTACTGGCGCGAAGGCGGAACCCTTAAAGTAGAAGACCTCATCCAGTATAAACCAGCCACAACAAGAGCATGGTACATGGGCCCCCGTGACACTAGAGGGCCTATCCTGACCGAACCCTATTACACCGAGGTAGCCAAAACCAATATGGCTACAGTAAGTGCTCCTATTTTTAAGGAAGGGCGTTTCATCGGAATCGTAGGGATCGACTTTGTTCTCAGTGCCTTCCAGCAGATGGTGGACGGTATTAAGCCAATGGAAACCGGATACGCATTTATTGCCTCTAACAAAGGATATTGCGTGGCCCATCCTAATAAAAACATTGTCACCAAAAACATCACCGAAGCTTTCCCGGAGAACGAAAGAAGCGCAATTCGCAACGCAATTGAAAACGGCAATAAAGTTCAAAAAGCAATGGTTTCCCCTATTGACGGGAAAGAATATTATTACATGCTGGAACCGATTACCATCAACGGAACTTCCACTCCGTGGACCATCGGTATCGCTATCCCCACAGACAAAATCTACGCTGAAGCCAACAACTTCTTTAAACTGATTGTCGGTATCTCCATACTGGCTATCCTGCTGGTAATTGGCGTAGTCCTCTTGATTGCCCGTTCCATCTCCAAGCCTATCGGAGTGCTGGTCGGTGGTGCGCAAGAAATCGCGGCAGGTAACTTTGACACAGAAATGGACGCCAGCATTTTCAGCGGCGAATTGAAGACCCTGCATGAAGCATTGAGCACCATGGTAAACAGCCTGGTTAAATTCATCTCCACTGCAGAAGAAAAATCCGAAGAAGCTGAAAAACAGACTGCAGCCGCCAACGAAGCTCTTGAAGAAGCCAGGCAGGCCAAAGAAGCAGCCGAACGAGCCAAGGCTGAAGGTATGCTGCAGGCTGCCCACCAACTGGAAGGTATTGTCGAGCAGGTAACTTCCGCTTCCGAAGAACTGTCCTCCCAGATTGAAGAGTCCGCTCGAGGCTCTGAAATCCAGCGAGAACGTACTTCCGAATCAGCAACCGCCATGGAGCAGATGAATGCCTCCGTGCTTGAAGTTGCCCAGAATGCGTCACAGGCAGCGGAAAGTGCATTGGACGCCAAAAAGAATGCTGAAAATGGCGGACGTATTGTCGGCGATGTTGTTTCTTCCATCGACTCAGTAAACCAAGCCGCCGGAAAAATGGTCAGCGGACTCAATGAGCTGGGAACACAGGCCGAAGGCATCTCGCAGGTCATTACCGTGATTACCGACATTGCGGACCAGACCAACCTGCTGGCACTGAACGCGGCTATCGAAGCAGCCCGTGCAGGTGAGGCAGGACGAGGTTTCGCTGTTGTTGCCGACGAAGTCCGCAAGCTGGCTGAAAAGACCATGCAGGCAACTCAGGAAGTCGAGCAGGCGGTTCATGCCATTCAGGCCGAGACCCGCAGAAATATCGAAGAAATGAACAACGCCGCTAACATGGTTTCAAAAAGTACCGAGTATGCTGGACAGGCAGGTGAGAGCCTTGGAACCATCGTACAGAACGTGGACTCCACAGCTGATCAGGTCCGGGCAATCGCGACTGCAAGTGAAGAGCAGTCCGCTGCAAGTGAACAGATCAACCGTGGAACCGACGAAGTAAACCGTATTGCCATGGAAACCGCTGAAGCAATGCAGCAGTCTATGATTGCAGTTTCTGACCTCGCTAGACTTTCCGCTGATTTGCAGAAGCTTATTGAAGAACTGAAGGACGTATAAAACTTACCTATATAAAACAAGAACTTAAAAGTGGCGGAATCTTATTTCCGCCACTTTTTTTATTTGAAGTGCATTTTTTACTTGAAACTGATTTTCAAATTCACTATTGCTATTTTCAGGCAACCAAAAACACAGGAGCTATACCATGACCCAGACAGCCAGCATTTCTTCGATCAACAAGAAAAAGTTTCTGAAAAAAGCCTTCAAGAGTTTCAGTGTTCAGGCAGAGAGGAAAAACAAAGATCCGGAGCATCAGGCTCTCCCTGCTACCGCAAAGGACATCGAGCGGTCCTGACCGGAAAACACTACTGATTTATAGCAAAAAAAGTTCCTAAATTTTATACAAGGAGCATCAAATGTCAGATGTTATAAGAGAAGCAACACGCATGCGGAACAAATACGGATGGAAAACCTACCTTATCAAGTTCAAGGACTACTATTCGTACACTTTCGATCCCAGCCTTTTCCCAGATTTCGAATTACTCGGTGAAGTTGGTGCCGACGGAGCGATCATCCCCTCCTCCAAGGCCAATTAAACAACCGAAAACTCTCCCAAGGTTGTTACACATTAAATTAACTTCACCCCTCCCGGCTTCGCGTCTTTCCCTGTAGGCGAAGCCGGGATTAATTTTTCCCGCACTCGCCGGAGACTTCATCCGCCACGCTCTCAAATACATCCTTCAGCGCTTCCGGGATATCACCACCGTCTAAGAGCCTGCACACCTCTTCAGGGCTCAGCCCCGCAGATTCAGCAATAGCCAATATTTTTTCGGAAATTTCAGTTTCATTCATAAAAACGTTTTTACACACTCCTCCAGCAGTTTGCAAAAATGGTTTTCCGCTCCAGACGAAACTGGACATCATGCACAGATGTCTCTATTAAGGCACTTCATCAGCACTGTGAAAAAATAATTCCACTTCACTGGGCACTTGAAAAAAAATTTTCGGAGCAAAAATGCTGGACAACCTGAATATAGTACTTTTCGGCACCAAATACCCTGAAAACGTCGGATCATCGGCACGGGCCATGACCAATATGGGCTGCACCAACCTGACCCTTGTACGCCCGGCATCATGGAATATGGAAAAAGCCCTGCCGCTGGCAACAGTCAAAGGCCGCGACATTGTGGAGAAAGCAATGGTTGCGGATAACCTTGCTGAAGCGTTGAAAGACCAGACAAGGGTATACGGAACCACCGCCCGCACAGGGGGCTGGCGCAAAGGAGTCATGACTCCCTCTACCGCAGCACCGCGAATCGTGGAACAACTCCGGGCCGGAGAAAAAGTTGCAGTCGTATTCGGACCCGAAGACCGGGGACTGACCAACGAAGAAACCCAGCTCTGTTCCAGACTAATCAATATCCCCACCAGCCGGGACAACAGCTCGCTGAACCTTTCCCAGGCAGTGCTCATAATTCTTTATGAATGCTTCCGAAACGCACTGGATAAGCCATTCACTCCTGCCGGCCCACCTGACGAACGCTCCACCTCTTTTGAAGAACAGGAAATTCTGGCTTCTAATCTTCAGGAAACACTGCTCGCTATCGACTTCCTGAAAGCCGACAATCCTGATTACTGGATGATGCCGGTTAGGCGATTCATGTCCAGAATTGATATTAAACGTAATGAATTCAATCTGCTCATGGGAATCTGCCGCCAAATCAAATGGATTGCCGGGCAGGCAGGCAAAAAATAATCAAATCCTGAGTTGATCCCCTTCTCAATTTCTTGAAAGAACGCTAAAGTATAGTGAATAAACATAGCCCTGCGGAGCCTCTAAATGTCTGAAAAAAACCAGATTAAAGATCTAAGCGGTGTATTCTCCCGCCAAAGGATAGCCAAAGTCGGCACCGGAACCACCACCCGCCGAGTAGCCCAGATAGGCTATTATTTTGTTGAACAAATGGCCGACGACCTTTTTCAAGTACGTCCCCTGAACAGTAATTTCGTGCCTACAGGTGACCCGGAAAGCATCACTAGAGATGAACTTCTGGAAAACTATACCCCTGAGCCTGAAATGTACCACAAGCAGGTTCTTCCCAATATGAAAGAGCTGCAGAAGACCCTCGCCCGCGCGGACCGTCTCCGCCAGCAGGGAAATTCCTTCAGTGCCGAAATGGAGTACAACAACTCCCTTAAAATTGACGAAATGAACGTGCGCGGCAACTTTGGGGTCGGCCTTTGCCTGATGCAGCGCGGTGAAACAGAACGGGCTAACGACATTTTCGCCCGTCTTATTTCCATGGACGCGCCTTTTGCCAAAGAGCACAAGCATATGTTCAACGATTTCGGCATTAACCTCCGTAAATCAAAGATGATCCTGCAGGCTATCGAATACTATTCCAAAGCCATCAAGCTCAGCTCCGACGATGAGCACCTGCGCTACAACCTTGCCCGTGCCTACTTCGAGGACAAGCAGTACGAAAAGGTTAGAGAAGAGCTCGCCAAGTGTCTGGAAATCAATCCTGATTTTGTGGAAGCCAAGAAATTCGTCGCTTATCTGGATAAAAATAAGCTGGGCTGATCAGCAAAAAAGCTTTATAGAGTTCTAATGAACTCAATCAAAGGATTCATTGTAGCAGGAACACACAGTGGATGCGGTAAGACCTCGGTAACACTGGGTCTTATGGCTGCCCTTGCCCGTCGTAATGTGAAAGTTCAGCCCTTCAAGACCGGGCCGGACTTCATTGACCCCGGACATCATACCCGGGCTGCGGGCAGGCCCTGCCACAATCTGGACGGCTGGATGCTGTCCGGCAAAACCCTGCGTGATATTTTCTCCCGCTACACCCAAAATGCCGATGCCTGCATTGTAGAAGGAGTAATGGGCCTTTTTGACGGCTACTCCGCGCTGGATGATACAGGGTCCACCGCCCACCTTTCCAAAGAATTGAATCTCCCGGTCATACTTGTGGTCGACGCCGGTTCCATGGCCCGGTCCGCGGCTGCCCTGGTGCAGGGATTCTGTAATTTCGACCCCGAAACCGCAGTCGCCGGGGTCATATTCAACCGTGTGGGCAGCAGCAACCATGCCCAGATTTTAGAAGAAGCAATTTCACTGACCGGCGTTCCGCTTGTCGGCTGCCTGCCAAGACGGGAAGAAATAGCCACGCCCTCGCGCCATCTGGGGCTTGTAACCGCTGATCATCTTCAGGATCTCGACTCCAGATACAGTGCTCTCGCCGACTGGGTTGAAGAAAACCTTGACCTGGAACAGATCATGGAAGCCCTGCCGGACATCCCCCTGCAACCCCGCTTCGATGAAGTACCCATGATTCCCAAGACAAGAATCGGGGTGGCACAGGACTATGCATTTTCTTTTTACTATGAAGAAAACCTGCGCCTTTTGCGCGAAGCCGGAGCAGAACTGATTCCCTTCTCACCCATCGACGATAAAATCCTGCCCGAAGGAATTTCCGGCCTGTATATTGGCGGAGGCTACCCGGAACTGGCAGCATTTGACCTTGCCCAGAACACCAAGCTGCGCCGTGCTATCGCAGATTTCTCTGCAGCAGGACATCCGGTTTACGCCGAGTGCGGCGGTTTCATGTATCTCATGGAATCCATCAACAAAGACGACCGGGTCT
Organism: Maridesulfovibrio spiralis (SeqCode); assembly: GCF_048571135.1. NCBI lineage: Bacteria > Pseudomonadati > Thermodesulfobacteriota > Desulfovibrionia > Desulfovibrionales > Desulfovibrionaceae > Maridesulfovibrio > Maridesulfovibrio spiralis (SeqCode). Next base: position 1,328,117 of record NZ_CP182344.1, read on the forward strand.
TCCCCATGTGCGGAATATTTCCCTTTCGCAGCTCAATGAAGTCCCGTTTTCAGGCTCTAGGCTACCGGGAAATACAATTCACCTCCGACACCTTTCTCGGCGAAACCGGAACCACCGTACGCGGTCACGAATTCCACTACTCCGCTTTGGACGGAATCCCTGACGAAATCAAAAAATCTTATCAGGTAACCAGCAAGAAAGGAATTAGCGAAGATGAAGGCTTTGCTGCCAACAACAATACGCTGGGCAGTTACATTCATCTACATTTTGCCAGCAACCCGCAGGTTGCAGAAAACTTCGTAAACGCCTGCGTAGAATATTCCCGCACCGAAGATATTTAACCAACGCACGGCAAATACGGGTCAGCCCATGCAGAAGTTCATCATGCACATAGACATGGATGCTTTTTTCGCATCCGTGGAACAATTGGATAACCCCGAACTGCGCGGTAAACCGGTAGGAGTCGGCTCTCTCCACGAACGCTCCGTGCTCAGCGCGGCCTCCTACGAAGCCCGCAAATTCGGTGTCCGCTCGGCCATGCCTGTACATCAGGCCCTGAAACTATGCCCGCAGTTGCAGGTGGTTTCCGGGAAAAGAGGCAGATACAAAGAAATTTCCCGCAAGGTCATGGAAGTGCTTTCCAATTTCTCTCCGGTGGTGGAACAGGCTTCCATTGACGAAGCCTACATAGACATCACCGGAACAGAAAAACTATTCGGAACCCCGCTACAAATCGCAAAATCCATCAAGGAAGGTATCCGCAAATCAACCGGACTGACGGCATCGGTGGGTATTGCCCCGGTTAAATTTCTGGCTAAGATCGCCTCGGACCTCAACAAACCGGACGGCATTTCCATAATTGAAGCCGATCAGGTCCAAGATTTCCTGAAGACCCTTCCGGTGGAAAAAATCCCCGGTGTGGGCAAGAAGGCTCTGCCCAGACTGCGCTCTTTCGGCATTACCTATGCCGCAGACCTGCGCCGCTATCCTCCCGAATTCTGGAAAGAACGGTTCGGTGAGCGGGGGCTGGTTCTTTATGACAAGGGTGCAGGCATCGACCCGAGCCCGGTCACCAAGGGCGGAGCCATGAAGTCTTCCAGCGCGGAAAACACTTTCGGTGAAGATGTCTCAGATATTCACACATTGAAAACCCTGCTGCTGAAACAGTCCGAACGCATAGCCAGCGACATCAGGAGGCATGGGCTTAAAGGCCGGACCGTAACCCTGAAAATCAAATTTCCTGATTTCCGCCAGATTACCCGCAGCAGAACCATTGATTCAAGGACATCCCACGCAGGAACTATTTATAATACAGGGTGCGAGCTGCTTGATGCAGAGCTGCCTATCGGTGCTATCCGGCTGATCGGAATAGGTATTTCAAATTTTGAAGAGCGAAGCAGACAGCTTTCCCTGCTTGATGATCCCGGCGAAACCAAGAACAGCAAGAAGCTCGATAAGCTCGACAAAGCTATCGATCAGGTCCGCCTCAAGTTCGGCAAAGACATACTGACCCGCGGCAGGTTGCTCGAAGATGAGTAAAAAAGGAATAAACCAAGAGCAACAACTGCGCGAGGGCTACACCACCGGGTCAGCCGCAACTGCTGCTGCCATGGCTGCCGTGCGGGTTCTACTCGGTGGAGAAGTGCCGGACAAAATAAACATCCCCCTTCCGGTCAAAGGGACTTTGGATATCCCCGTAACGCGGGTGGAAACAGAAACCAAAGCCATCCGTGCAGTAGTTGTCAAAGACGGCGGGGATGACCCGGACTCCACCCACGGGCACGAGATCCATGCAGTGCTTACAAGTATTCCGGGACAAGAGTTGCGCGTAGAATTGGACGGCGGCAAAGGGGTCGGCAGGGTAACTCTGCCCGGACTGCCTGTTGCCGTTGGTGAAGCGGCTATCAATCCCGCTCCGCGCAAACAGGTCATTGCCGGGGTTCTGGAAGAATTAGGCCGCACTGCTCCTGATTTTTGCGGCCTGCTGAAAATTACTGTCGAAGTCCCGCAGGGTAAAGCTATCGCCAAGGAAACCATGAACGCACGGCTGGGAATTCTGGGTGGAATTTCCATACTTGGAACTCAGGGCATAGTCCGGCCATACAGCCATGCTTCATGGAAAGCTTCCATCGCCCAGTCCCTGAACGTGGCCCGTGCTGCCGGACTGGATGAGATAATCTTTACTACCGGGCGGCGTAGCGAACGCTTCTATCTGGACCAGTTTTCCGAAACACCGCAGATCAGCCTGATTCAGGCCGCCGACTTCTTCAAATTTTCCATGCAGCAGGCCAGACTGAAAAAGATGCGTAAAATACGTTGGGCCATCTTCATCGGCAAACTGGTCAAACATGCCATGGGCTTTCCGTATACCCATGCCAAAGACTGGGCTATTGACTTCGACCTGCTGGCAGGCTGGTGCACAGAACTGGGAATGCCCGAAGAATTGACAAAAAGAATCCGGGCCGCGATAACGGCCCGGCATATATATGAAATGGTCCCCGAAGAATCGCGCAAGGCTTTCATTCGCATGCTGGTCCGTAAAGCACGCGAGAACGCCCGCCAATTCAGCGGGAACTCGGAGGTAGCCCATCATCAATGCGTGGAATACGTCCTCTTTGATTTTGAAGGACGAATTCTCTACGCATCCAATAATCAGAAATAATCTTCTTCATCATGATCGCCAAGAGAATGGAGAACGTATATTCCTGCCGCGCCGGCCAGCAGGGCCACCACGTAAAAAGGAACGCAACGGTTCTCAGTTCCGGCAGTATAATTATTGACCTCATACTCGATTTGTATATTGCCCATAATGTCGTTCACATCGGACATTGTTTTTCCAGCTAGCATGGGCACAGTAAGAGAGAATCCGTAGAAAGCAGTAATGAAGGAACCGATCAGAAGGGCTATGGCAATTAACTTTTTCATATCTCTTCACCTCCGCAAAAAGTATGGAAGGGGTCAATTTCATAATAACAGAATATTATTTTTTTGCTAACTAATATTGAAAAAAAATTCATATTAAAAATCTTCCTTTAATATCCAGCCAATACATTGTATGAAACATAGAATGAAACATCCCCTGCAAATAATAGGATTGCATCCGGGCAGTCTTGATGCTCCGAAAGATGGAGCCGCACTTATTTCCACCGCTGATATTCTCAGCGGAGGGAAAAGGTTGCTTGCAAATTTTCCAGAATTCAAAGGAAAGAAAATCCCCTTTGCATCACCACTGAAAGATTACGCCCGGACCCTTGAAAAGCAGCTGCAAAAAGGCAAAAAAGTAGTGCTGCTGGCAGATGGGGACCCGCTGCTTTTCGGAATTGCCGCCTCGCTCATCCCCTTGCTTGGAGAACAGAATGTCACAATCACTCCCGCACCTTCAGCCGTCCAGATCGGAGCTGCGCGGCTGGGTATGAGCTGGAAAAACTTTGAGATTGTCTCCCTGCACGGGCGGGATGATTACTCCCCGCTTTTCGGGGCCATGCAGTGCAAAAAGGATTGCGCAGTGTACACCGATAGCATCAACACTCCGCAGGTCATATCCAAACGGCTGGTTGATAAAGGAATCGACAACTATTCCATGGCTGTCATGGCCCAACTGGAAACCCCGGACGAAGTGGTCGCACAAGGTTCCCCGGAATCCTTCCTGAATTTCGACTGCACCGACCTGAACATAGTAATACTCACTGCCGAAAATAAAGAACACAGTACCCCGCTTTTCGGCAGGACAGATGAAAGCTTCATTAAGGAAAAGGGACTGATCACCAAATTTCCTGTCCGGGCTGCCGGGATAGCCCTGCTTGACCTTCGTGGCGGACAGACCGTCTGGGACCTCGGCGCCGGTTGCGGCTCCGTTGCCATCGAAGCTTCATTCATCGGGGAAGGCGCCCGCTTTTTCGCTGTGGAAAAAGATCCCCGGCGGGTGGGAATGATTAAAGAAAACGTCCGCAATTTACGGGCCTGGACAGTGGAAGTTGTTCGTGGCGAAATGCCGCAGGCGTTGCAGAATCTGCCCGACCCGGACCGCATCTTCATGGGCGGGGGAATCGGGCGCGATGATTCCGTCATCCGCAAAGCTGCTAAGCGGCTGGTCCCCGGCGGCAGGCTGGTTGTCCACGCCATCCTGATGGGCAGTATCCAGAGAACACGCGATCTTTTTGAAGAGCTTGGCTGGGCATGGCAGTCCATGCAGATTCAGGCTTCCACTTCCGATAAACTGGCCGGAGACATCCGCTACAAAGCACATAATCCGGTAACCATACTCTGGGCCGACAAACCCGAAGGATAACAAATGAACAAAGTATATTTCATTGGCGCCGGACCGGGCGACCCGGAACTGATTACCGTAAAAGGCCAGCGTATCATCCGCGAAGCAGGGCTGGTTCTTTATGCCGGTTCCCTCGTGCCGGAAGCCGTAATCGCGGAAGCGCGCCCGGATGCCCGCATTGAGAATTCAGCATCCATGTCACTGGAAGAAACAGACCGCATCATGCAGGAATATGCAGCAAAGGGCGAAATTGTAGCCCGTGTCCATACCGGGGACCCGGCCCTTTATGGTGCTGTGCAGGAACAGGCCCGCCTACTCAAGGCTTCCGGCATTGAATATGAGATAATCCCGGGAGTTACATCAGCCTGTGCAGCCGCTGCGGCATCATCGGCTTCCTTCACCGTTCCCGGAGGAACCCAGACCTTGATCCTGACCCGCATGGCCGGCAGGACTCCTGTGCCGGAGTCGGAAAGCCTGCAAAAGCTGGCAGCCCACAATTCGGCTATGGCCGTCTACCTTTCCGCCGGAAACCCTATGGGCATTCAGGAAGAACTTCTTGCCGGAGGAATGGAACTATCCACTCCGGTAATTCTCGGCTACCGCATAGGCTGGCCGGAAGAAAAATCCGTGGAAACCACACTGGACAAGCTTGCCCAGACCGCAGAACAGAACAACTTTACCCGACAGACAATTTTCATGATCCTGCCCGGCAAAGACAGTGACAGCGAGTCCCTGCTGTATGACTCCGGATTCAGCCATATGTTCCGGGAATAATTTTTCTCGTCACAATAAAAAATAGAGCTTTGAACGCACACCTGCTAATACTACATTCAGCATTTACGCGGGGGGATTAAGTGATGAGTTTTATTTTATTTCCTAAAACGATCAGCGGAAGGATCAGATGCTATTCCATATTCATGGTTCTGGTTCCCCTGATCTTTATCACCGCCACGCTGCTCTTTTTCATCAAATCGACAACGTTCAAAACGGCAAGAACGGAACTGGCGGAGCAGGTGGCCTCGCATGAGATTGTTATTGAAGAATGGCTAAAAGAGCGGCAGGACGATGTTAAATTTCTTGCCGAAACTGAGGCAGTACGCAGTGGCGACAAAAGCCTTATCATTCCTATGCTGCAAAAGTTTGATAACACCCATGATGATATCAATGGGGTTGTCTGGGTCGATCCCACCGGATTTACCAGAGAACGCGCCGGCCTCCCAAGCATTGATGTATCCGACCGCGAATATTTCATTCAAGGCCGTGCGGGCAATCCGCATGTGACCAAAGTTCTGATTGGGCGGGCTTCCGGAAAACCGCTAATCCTCTTCTCCCACCCCGTGACTACAAAAGGCAGTAAATTCGGAGGTGTTGTCTTTCTGGCTGCCCGACTGACCGCCATCGACAAACTGATGAAAAACCTGCGTTTCGGGAATTCAGGGGAAACATATATCCTCAACCGCGACGGGTATATGCTTACTGAATCCAGATATCTCAATGAACTTAAAGCACAAGGCCGGGTCAAAGACAGTACTATCATGGAGGTAAAAACCAGCACCCGCAACCTTGAAGCGGCTCTGGTAGGCAAGCAGCCAGACGGAACATACATAGACTACCGCGGAACCGAGGTCATCGGCGCCAGCCGATGGGTTAAAGACGGAAACTGGCTCATCATCTCTGAACTAGGCTACAACGAAGTCATGGCCCCCATATATTCTTTCGTATGGATTGTTTTTACGGGTGCTGCGCTGACCCTGCTGATCCTTATTCCATTATCCGTTAGAATGGTCCATTCCATCAATGTTCCGCTGAAAAACTTAACCCTTATTGCCGGTCAGATGACCAAAGGCATTTTCAACTGTGAATGTCGTCTACCTGAAGAGATTTCACCACCGGAAGAAGTTATAAAACTTATGGACGGATTCTGTGCCATGCAGAATAAGGTCGACAGCACAGTGCAGGAGTTGCAGAAATCAGCCATCACCGACCAGCTGACCCAGCTCCCCAACCGCCGCTATCTCATGAAAGAAGGAACACGGCTGGTGGATATTGCCATCCGCGCCGGACAGCCCTGCTCACTGATGATTATTGACATTGACCACTTCAAAATAATCAATGACACATACGGGCATACCGTGGGGGACACCGTCCTGAAGCAGATGGGGAAAGCCTTTCAGGAAATCGTGCGCACCTCGGACATTGTCTCCCGCTACGGCGGAGAAGAATTTGTTGTGGTCGCTCCCGGTTCCGGGATTGAGTCGAGTAAAATTCTGGCTGAAAGATTACGCAAGGGTATAGAATCACGTCCGTTTAACAATGAAAAACAGCCTCTGCACTGTACCATTTCCATCGGCGTGGCCCACTACGCAACAGACATCATATTCGGACTTGATGCCTATGAAGACATGCTGGCCCGTGCGGACAAAGCCCTGTACAAAGCCAAGGATTCCGGGCGCAACAAAGTTGTACTTGCCGAGATACAGAACACTGCAGAAAAGGAGTAGAAGAATGGAGACTTTGCACATAACAACCGGCAGTCGTGAAGAAATGATCGATATCAGCGGCAAAGTTCGCCAGCTGGTCAAAGATAACGGCTGGCAATCTGGAGCACTGCTACTCTATTGCCCGCATACCACCGGAGCGGTTACCGTAAACGAAGGAGCCGACCCCGATGTTGTGCGCGACATCACCGTGAATATGCGCAAACTGGTTCCCCACCGCGGGGATTACCATCACATGGAAGGCAATTCCGACGCCCACATAAAGACTTCTATGTTCGGTCCCGACCAGATGCTTATAATCGAAGACGGAGAAGTCATGCTCGGCACGTGGCAGCGCATATTCTTCTGCGAATTTGACGGACCGCGCAGCCGCAAGCTCTGGGCGCAGTTCATGCCCGCAGGCTGATCAATCATTATCCCTGTTACGCACATCATCCCGCCAGGTCATCAACGGAGCACAGCATCCCTGTCCTTCGAAAAGCTGTTTTCGGGCATCCTGCCCTTCTTCCGGGTGGCCCATAAGCAAACACAGATACCGACCTTGTTCATCACTCCAGAACAGGTCGGGACATCTACGGGTATAACCGTATTTTCTATGCGAAACCTCACAGGGATCGGAAAGACAACACCAGCCGCATCCTACGCACGGCTTACCGGACAAGCTGCATACCACCCCTGCGGACAGCATGCGACATATTGGGAATAATAAAAAGGCAGGAAACATACTGCCCCATAGGAAATGTTTTCATCAGAAAATATCCTGTAAGAAGTGAGCAGTATTGCAGATCAAATTTAATAGGTAGCGTACGCTACACCTGCGACTGAGAGATGGCAAGAAACGAAAATGCTATTCTGCAAGGGTTTTCTTTGTCTCTGCCATGCCTTCAGCAAGATTTACATATGAAAGATGGGTTGTAATTCCTTTTTCCCTGAACTTACGAATGAGTCTCATAGACACATCACTCTTAAGATTCCACGCTTCAGCAGGAGAATCAGCCCAGGCCGCAACCCAGCAGACCACGCTCTCCTTTTCCATACTTTTAATCCAGAATTGCGGAATGTCCTGATCATTGTGATGTCCGCTTTCGGATGCTGCATCAATGGCGATTTCCCTTACCTCATCAATATCTGATTCGTATGAGACAGAAAACTCGACATAAGCCCAGAGCAGGCTGTCATTCAGGGTAAGGTTTGCAAATTCCTTATTCAACATACGGCTGTTGGGAATGATGTAACGTTTCCAGTCCCAGGTCTTGATCTTTGTATGGGTTATGGAAATGTCTTCGACAGTACCGTACTGCCCGTCAACTACCAGTGTATCCCCGACCCGCAGCTGCTTGGAAAATGAAATAACAATGCCGGAAATCATATTTTCCACCAACGGACGGGCCGCGATACCTACTACAGCAGTAGAGACGGCCACAATGATGGAAATCATTGTACTGGGCAATTTGCCGACAAACGGCAAGAGCATAGCCAAAGACCAGACAGCCACCAAAAAAATAACCAGTGTACGGCGAATAACCGTAAAACGGCTTTTTACACCTTTGACTATATCTCTGCGTTCCTGACGTTCTTCCTTGGCACTCAGAACATCCGTGGGGATAGCCGAAGTGGTTTCCGGGTCTTTCTTGATCAGTTTCTCAATGCGGTCCACCCTGCTCTTTCTAAAGCTGGTAACCCGATAGCTGATCCAGATATAAATAATCGTAGCTATAGCTGTGACGCAAAAAATATAAATATATGGGTCAATGTCGGTAAACATGACCCATTCCTCAGTTGCAATTTCCGGCAGCAAAAACATCTATAACCTTACACTTACCTTTAAAAAACTAACACATCCCTACACATCTGCTCAGTTCATTCATTTTGTCCCCCTCCGAAATGGAGCAAGGACAAATTTCAGGGCTGATCCGCTTCTTGGCACCGTTTAGCACCATACGCAAGCAAAAGCGGGATCCGTGTCCGCCGCCGGCAGAAACACAGTTTAGAATTTCATCCCCGGCAAGGTCAATGGCCTCGGCTACTGTTAATCCCTGCCTGTGCAAACGCTGAGCCTTCTTTCTGAGCAACTCTTCCAGCAATGCGGTGTTCATTTGCCACCCCCGAAGTAATTTTGAACCATGTTTGATGGTCAACAATGCCGGAAATCCGGCACACAACTGCCCGTCACAAGTTCTGATGCAATTTCCAATCCTTCGTTGCCGTCCGGCAATAAAGCAGATACACTGAAAAGTGAAACAAACGGTAATAATTGCGGAAGTCACTTTCAGTATATCATTGTCAGTGCATGGAAGCGACCCCCAAAACGCATATCTGGCTAAAAAATACACAAAAAACATGAGCATGCGCATAAAATTATTCATCCTGCTGCTGACATTCAGCCTTATTCCACTCCTGGTAGTTTCAGTCATAAGCCGTCAGGGCATTCAGGAACTGGGCAAAATCCAGTCCCAGAACCTCCGGGTAGATATGATCAAAATCCTGACAGATGAAATGCATCAGTCCGCCAAGGATTCGGCTAAACTGGTGCAGCAGCAAGCCGTATCACTCGAATTTGCGCTAAAAGCCATTGGTGCAGAAGCCGAGGACATGCTTAATGACCCGGTGCAGGGCAAACCGAAAGTCTACTTCGCTGAAGATTTCAATATCAAAGGACGTCAGCCAGACGACTTCGGACCTTCTTCACAATATTTCGTACTCAGCGAAAAAGGTAAAAAGACACCGTCACTGGTCAGTCTTGAGGAACCCGTATTTTTCTACCCCAAAGGCAAAGAACGCCTGATGAAAAGCCCTGACCTGACTAGACTCTATCAGCTCAAATCCGACTTCAAATCCTTTTTCAACGAAGCCGGGACCGCGCTGCACCGCATATACATTACCCTCAATTCCGGCCTGCACATGGCCTACCCCGGACACGGAAACTATCCCGAGAACTATGATCCGCGCAAAAGGGCATGGTTCTCCGAAGCAATAGCAAAAGGCTCCATCAACTGGGATAAATTCATTGATGCCAGCACCGGACAGCAGGTCTACACGCTTTCCAAGCCTATCCGGGACCGTCGCGACAAAATCATCGGCGTAGTTGCCATTGATATCCAGCTGGTGGAACTGTTGCGTAAAGAGGATCTCTCATCACAATGGTCCAACGCCATCCAGACCTTTGTGGTCGGCCCGGTAAGGACTGACGATAAAGTAGAGCTGCAAATCTGGGCCGAAGGCGGACACGATGAAACCAATATTTCATGGATGACCGGACTGCCAAACGAGGTGCGCTATCTACAATCCACCAACAAAAAACTCCTGAACAAGATGATCGCTTCCATAAGCAAAGGAGAATCAGGAGTAATCCGCATGCCGTTCAACGGTGTTGATTCAGTCTGGTCCTTTGCACCATTTCGAGGTGAAGGCAGCTACGTGCTGATAACTCCTGAACGGATCATTACCAGAGTACCGGACAGAGCGGCTCAACAGGCTTTGGACCTGAGCAAGAATCTTTACGTTGCTGTTGGTGCTGCATCATTTTTCACCCTGCTCACGGTTGCGCTGGTGGCCTTTGTCGGCAGCCGTAAAATTCTCAAACCGCTTCTGGCCATGACCGATGCCGCTGAAAAAATTTCCGAAGGCGACCTCTCCGTGCATGTTGACGTCAAGACCGGGGATGAGCGAGAAACCCTTGCCCGGGCCTTCAACCAGATGATACCCAAGCTGCAGGATCACTTACGGATCAGTAAATCCCTTGAGCTGGCGCAGGAAGTCCATACCAATCTGCTGCCCATGGAATCTCCGCAAGCCAAGGGGCTGGATATTTCCGGTGTCAGCATTTCCTGCGATGAAACCGGGGGCGACTATTTCGACTACTACACCCCTCCCGGTTCCGGGGGAACAGGGATTCTGCTCGGCGACGTTACCGGACACGGAGTCTCAGCAGCACTGCTCATGACCACCGGACGCGCGCATCTCAAGCATGCATCAGGACACAGCGAACCGCTTGCCACACGCATTGAAGAAGTCAACAGGCTTCTCTGTTCCGACATCGGGGACACCGGACGGTTCATGACCCTGTTCTGCCTTGAAATGTCACCGGACAACTCCGAAGCTACTTACGTCCGCGCCGGACATGACCCGGCCACTATCTACGATCCCGCCAGCGGCAAAACCCGCGAACTCATGGGGTCGCCTATGCTGGCACTGGGTATCTTTGATGAAGCCGAATACAATGAATTTGACATCGACCTGCACGAAGGGGAGATCATCTTCATCGGCACAGACGGAATCTGGGAAGCACGCAACACCAAGGACGAAATGTTCGGCCGCGAACGCCTCGACCAAGTCATTTTTGCCAACGCCCAGCGCAGTGCAGCCGAAATCCAGCAGGAAATCATCGCCGCCGTTTACAAATTTCAGGACGGCATGGAGCAGGAAGATGACATCACCCTGGTCATCATCAAAGTAAATGAATTTAACAGGCCCAAGGAATCCTAAAAAGGTACAGCCATGGAAAACAGCCACCGCTTCTTCAGAAACATCGACTGTCGCTATTTCCCCTGCCATCAGGTCAGTGACGAAACTTCTTTCAACTGCTTATTCTGCTTCTGCCCGCTCTACCTGCTGGAAGATTGCGGAGGCCGGTTCAAATTGACCGCCAAAGGAATAAAGGATTGTACCGACTGCAAGATTCCGCATCGCCCGGAAGGCTACGACTACGTCATCAAGAAGCTTAAAGAAGCAAACGAGAAATAAGCCCGGAGTAACCATGTCAGATAATTTTACATTCGCCCTCTCTCAGGAAGAAAAAGACTATCTCAAAGGTCTGGTCCGCAAAAGCATCACCTGCCGCTTCAATCAGCAGGAAGAATCCGTGCCCGAACCAGTAACCGAGCATCTGCGTGAAAATTTCGGGGCTTTCGTAACCCTGAATAAGGACGGACATCTGCGCGGCTGCATCGGCAATGTCCAAGGCACAGGTCCTCTCTATAAAACCATCTGGAAAATGGCCCGCGCAGCAGCTTTCGAAGATCCGCGATTTCCACCGCTCAGCGCAGAGGAGTTCCCCGAAATCGAGATTGAAATTTCCATCCTCAGCCCCATTGATGTCTGCAAGGATGTGGAACAGATTGTGGTCGGACGGCATGGCCTGATCATGCAGCGCGGACACCAGTCCGGCCTGCTGCTGCCGCAGGTGGCCGTTGACTGGCAATGGGACAGAGAACAGTTCCTCGCCCAGACCTGCCAGAAAGCAGGAATGGAGCCCAGCGCATGGCAGGACCCGGCAACCAATATTTTCTGGTTCGAAGCTGAAGTATTTTAGTGGTTGCCTTCCCCAGACCCCATCCCCTCTCTTTCAAAGACGTTTTAATTATGCTTCGCAGATAGCCCCCCAAGACGGCTTTGAAATATGAAACGACGAAGCCCTAATAAAAAGGTTTAAGGCCCCCGGCAGGGTCGCCGAAAGTATACCTATTCATTCTTAAATAGCGCGGAAGCGCATCAAGCCCCCATTCTTGCGAGGGCACTTGAGGCATACAAATATGATAGACGCTCTTTCCCCTTGGGGACTTGAAACACTTGAGAGACATAACGATAAAAATATTCCCGGAAGCCCGGAACGTGCTGTTTCCCGTTCGGTGATTGAGGACACAGAGAATCGGCTCTGGCTGATGGAACGCATTGCCACTTCTCAAGTCGAAACACGGACCAACATTGGCGGGAACCTGATTACATTGCAGGAATCTGGCATGGAATGGCTGCTGCCTTACCAAAAGGATACCGAGGGCCGGCTGACTTCCGATGTGATGGGCTTTCCGTGGCAGCTCTCGCCTTTTTATCAGTCAGACGAACTGCCTAGACCGGAATTTGTTTACGACGCTGAACGAGGCACTGAGCTGGCAAAATTCATCTCCCAGTTGCGTGAACACACCAAAGGCAAGGAAATGAAAGGGCCTGATCAGTCTTTTGCGCTGATCGAATATGCTCGCCGGCTTGTTGATACGGTCAAGGACCGGGAGCCGGAAGTATACAAACGTCTGGAACCGATCTGCGCACGGCTGTTCCCCAAGATGGAGCGGTTCACACAACTGCCCAAGGCTTTCTGCCACGGGGATTTCCATCCTTTGAATGTGCTTTGGAAAGGCAAAACAATCGGTGCAATCATCGACTGGGAATTTTCCGGCATACGCCCTGAAATTTATGACGCTGCGAACATGATCGGCTGTGTCGCTTTTGAGAACCCCGGTGCTTTGGGCGAAGGCCTGATCCCTGCTTTCATGGACGGTCTTTACGACAACACTGATATCAGCGACGACAGCTACGAATCACTGCCGGCCTACATCCCGGCACTTCGCTTTGCATGGCTTTCCGAATGGCTACGCAAAAAGGATCATGAAATGCTTGAAATGGAGCTGGAATTCATGGAGCTTCTGCTGGCGGTTATGGGATAGAAAAACACGTGGAGCACATGAACTGTGCTCCACGTTTTAATTTAGAAACACTCAGTTTGCATTCTTTTGGCCATTCCGCCCTTAACCATTATGTTTTCGCCGTGCATGTTCTCAAATGGATACCCCGCATTAATCCAGCCCTTAAATCCGCCCTGCACGTTGGTCACGTCCTTATAACCGACATCCAGCAGCATTTTGACCACATAAGCCGCACGGGAACCTGATCTGCAATACACAATTATCTTTTGACCGGGATCAGCGACCGTTTCCGGGACAACCCATTCAGCCCTGCCGCGCGGGATGTTTACCGCCCCGGAAATATGCCCGGCAGCAAATTCATCCGGTCCACGCACATCAATGATTTCGGCATAATCTTTCCCTGCATCGAGCTGTTTTTTGAATTCCTGCACCGACATTGAAGGGACCGCCTTTTTAAGCTGTTCGGTGCGCTTCTGCAAATTGGCTTTGATAATATCTATCGGTTCTTTTGCCTGAACAATTCCAGCAAGAAAAAACACAGACAAAATGTAAAGTGGCAAACTCAACGCTATTTTCCGCATGGTCCCTCCTCTAATATTTAAGGCTGATTACAAAGTATGTTTCAGATTACACGGGGAAAACATATCACAAGCGCAACAACTCAAAAACAGCAAAAGACCCCATGAAGACAAATCATGGGGCCTTTGAAAACAAAAGGCTTAAAACCGTATATCAAAACAAATTAATGCAACCTAAAAACCTTTCTCAAGCGGCGGATTAACCAGACTTTTCCCGTCTGTCGGAGCCAACTCAACATCAGCTTCAGCAAGCCTCACAAAGCGGTCCTCAACCGAGATACGCCCATCTGCCAACCACTGGGTGGCCTGCGGCAGGATGCGGTGTTCCTGAGTAAGAATACGCTCACGAAGTTCATCCACATCTTCACCGGGATAGGCCGGGACAGCGGCCTGAATAATCACTGCGCCGTGATCCATTTTCTCGTCCACAAAATGAACCGTGCATCCGGCCAGCTGCACACCGTAAGCTGCGGCATCGCCCTGTCCGTCCACACCGGGAAAGCTGGGCAGGATCGCCGGATGGATATTTATGATCTTGCCGGGAAATGCGTTCAGGAAAACCGGAGTGATGATACGCATGAATCCGGCCATGACCACAGCCTCGACTCCCGCATCCTTGAGAATACGCACCATCTCGGCATCAAATTCCTCACGCGAGGAATAATCCTTGTGGCTCAATGAAGCAGTGGGAATGCCGTAAGCTTCGGCCCGCTTCAGGCCATAGGCGCCAGCCTTGTTGGATAGAACCATCCTGATGTCCACATCCAGAACATTATCTTCCATCTTTTCAATAATGGATTGTAAATTTGATCCACCGCCAGAAATAAGAACTGCTATTGGAAGACTCAAGATCCCTCCGGGGCCAAAGAACTTTTTAATAAGGCTTCGCCGCTTCGCCTGATAGGTCGCCTATCAACAGATTTAGCAACATAGCCCAAAGCGAGACACAGATATTAACAACAACTTTAATATACCTACCGGCAAAGCCCTAACAAAAAGTTTTGGGATTCTTAAACCCTTTTCCCAAAAGGGTTTAAGGCTCCCGGCAGGGCGCCCCGCGAGGCCGCCGGAGGCAAACAAAAAGGAGGACCGCAAAGGTCCTCCTTTTCATTAATTACTCAGAAGCTTCCTGCACCAGAACGTCGACCAGTGCGGGTATGGTGTAATCTTCGGGCTGTATATCCGGCTCATAACCGAACCCTTCAAGGGTCTTGGCGGTGATGGGACCGATACAGGCGATTTTCACACTATCTTTATATTTATGAAAAACTTCCGGCTCGATGAGGTTGAAGAAGTTTTCAACGGTGCTGGAGCTGGTGAAAGTCAGGTAATCGATCTTTCCTGCTTCGAGGGCCTCGGCGATGGGGCCGGGATCATTTTCGGAAAGTCCGGTCTCGTAAACGGGCAGAATCTTCACCTCGGCTCCGGCCTTGCGCAGTTCTTCGGGCAGAACTTCGCGGGCGATTTTAGCGCGGGGAATGAGCACTTTCTTACCCTTGATGCCCTTTTCGAGCAGCCCGGCAACAACACCTTCTGCAACGTACTTTTCAGGCACGAAGTCGGGGCGGATACCTTTAGCAACCAGAGCATCGGCAGTTGCGGGTCCGATGGCGGCGATTTCAATTCCGGCAAATACACGGGCATCGAGACCTGCTTCATCAAGCTGGTTGAAGAAATGCTTCACGCCGTTTACGGAAGTGAAAATCAGCCAATCCCAGCTGGAAAGAGCTTTAATTTCAGCCTGAACATCGGAGTAGTCAGCAACAGGCTCGATGTTGATGGTCGGGAACTCGTGTACACAGGCACCGAGTTTGCCGAGAGTGGAAACAAGGCCGCTGGCCTGTTCACGGGCACGGGTAACCACAACACCTTTACCAAGCAGAGGACGTTTCTCAAACCATGCCAGTTTGTCATGCAGGGAGCAGACACCGCCGACCACGATGATGGAAGGAGCCTTGAACTTGCGCTCTTTTGCTTCTTCGGCAACGTTTTCAAGGGTGGAAACAAAAGACTGCTGGTTACAACGTGTTCCCCAGCGAACCAGTGCTACCGGGGTTTCGGGATCGCGACCGTTTTTGATCAGGTTATCCGCGATCATGGGCAGGTTTTTCACGCCCATGTAGAAAACCAGTGTGCTGGTGGACTTGGCGTATACTTCCCAGTTGTGGCCGGATTTTTCCTTGGTAGGATCTTCGTGTCCGGTGATGAAGCATACGGAAGTAGTGAAATCACGGTGGGTTACCGGGATACCGGCGTAAGCGGGAGCAGCAACACCGGCAGTGATACCGGGAATGACTTCAAAGTCGATTCCGGCTTCGACCAGCTCTTCAGCTTCCTCACCGCCGCGACCGAAGACATAAGGATCGCCGCCCTTAAGACGCGCGATGACTTTTCCTTCGTTCGCTTTCTCAACGATAAGTTCGTTGATCTTGTCCTGCGGCAGGGTGTGGTCGCCGCCTTTTTTACCTACATACAAAATCTCGCAATCGGCTTTGCAGTAGTTCAGAAATTCAATGTTTGCCAGATAGTCGTAGATGAGAACATCTGCGGTTTCCAGCACCTCTTTAGCCTTAACAGTCAGCAGACCGGGATCACCGGGACCCGCACCAATAAGATATACTAAACCCATAAAATATGCCTCCGGCGGCCCTCCGGGGGCCAGAGAACCCTTTTGGAAAAGGGTTCTCTGGCCTCTCCTAAAACTTTCATTAAGCTTTGGCTGCGTAAGCAGAGAACCGTCTTAAAATTATATTTAACGCCGTAGAAACAAATCCACACGGCGAAGCCTTACCAAAACGTTTTGGGATTCTTAAACCCTTTTGGAAAAGGGTTTAAGGCCCCCGGCTGGGCGCCCCGCGAGGCTGCCGGAGGCATAACTTTATTCCATTACGCTCACGAGACGATCTTTCAGCTCGGTAAGCTTTGCTTTTTTATCGTTGATCTCTTCCAGCTTGGCTTTTTCCTTTTCAACAACAGCTGCGGGAGCATTGCTGACAAAACCTTTGTTGGAGAGTTTCTTTTCTATCACAACGAGATCTTTGTCCAGTTTGGCAAATTCCTTGTCCAGACGGGCAAGCTCGGACTCGAAGTCAACTGCGCCTGCCAGCGGTACGAAGAGTTCGTTACCCTGTACAACTGCGGTACCGGATGCGCTTGGTCCTTCTGCGTCAGGACCGGCAGTTACGCTGTCCAGACGAGCGAGGGCTTTGATCAGCTCAACATTGGAGTTGACCAGCTCTGCGGTTTCGTCGTTGGCAGTGCGAACGATAAGCTCAAGCTTCTTGGAGGGAGCGATGAGCAGTTCGGTGCGGATGTTACGTACTGCGGAAACGAGTCCCTGAAAAAGTTCCATCTGCTCCACAGCTTGTGCGTTGCGGCAGTTGTCACGCTTTTCGGGGAAAGCAACGGTTGCGATGTCGTCGTTCTCAATACCGGGCAGTACGGACCATACTTCCTGAGTTACGAAAGGCATTACCGGATGCAGCAGAACCATGGTCTCGGAGAGAACGGTCCACAGAACCTTGAGGGTTGCGCCTTTGCGGGACTCATCATCACTGTAGAGGTCCGGCTTGATCATTTCAAGATACCAGTCGCAGAACTCGTTCCAGATAAACCTGTACATGGTCTGGGCAACTTCGTTGAAGCGATAGGATTCAACAGCTTCACGCATAGTGTCCTTTACTTCTTCGAGGCGGTGCAGAATCCACTGGTTGGCGAGTCCGGTTGCATCGTCGAGGGATGCTTCGGGCTTATTGCCGTCAAGGTTCATGAGTGCGAAACGAGCGGAGTTCCAGATTTTGTTAACAAAATGGCGGTAACCTTCGATGCGCTGCTCTGAGAGCTTGATATCGCGGCCCATGGCGGCAAATGAAGTCAGGGTAAAACGCAGTGCGTCAGTACCGTACTTGTCGGACATTTCCAGCGGATCAATAACGTTACCGGTGGATTTGGACATCTTCTTGCCGTGTTCATCACGCACGAGAGCATGAATATAAACATGGTGGAAAGGAATCTGATCCTGAAAGTGGATACCCATCATCATCATGCGTGCTACCCAGAAGAAAAGGATATCGAATCCGGTAATCAGCACGGATGTGGGGTAGTACTTGGCCAGTTCCGGGGTCTCTTCAGGCCAGCCCAGTGTGGAGAAAGGCCAGAGAGCGGAAGAGAACCATGTATCAAGTACGTCTTCTTCCTGCACGAGCTTGGAAGAGGAGCACTTGGTACACTTGGTGGGATCTTCATTGGAAACAATAAGTTCACCGCACTCTTCACAAGTCCATGCCGGGATGCGGTGTCCCCACCAGATCTGACGGGAGATACACCAGTCACGGATGTTGTCCAGCCATTCGTAGTAGACCTTTTCCCAGTTGGCGGGGAAGATCTTGGTCTCGGAAGGAACAGCAGCGCGGGCTTTTTCTGCCAGCGGCTTCATGGCAACAAACCACTGTTCGGAAACATGGGGTTCGATGACGGACTTACAGCGGTAACATTCACCAACGGAATGTTCATGATCGTCGATGGAAAGGAGATAACCTTCCGCTTTGAGATCCTCGACGATAACTTTACGCAGATCATCCTTGTACATGCCCTGATATTTTTCAGGACCGTTTTCATTGATATTCCCGTCTTCATCGAACACGGGAAGCACTTCAAGATCATGCTTGCGGCCAAGTTCCCAGTCATTCATATCATGGGCCGGGGTAACTTTCAAAGCACCTGTTCCGAATTCCATATCTACGTAGGAATCACCGATGATGGGCAGTTCGCGTCCCACGAGAGGCAGGACAGCGGTCTTGCCGATGAGGTGCTTGTAGCGGTCATCTTCGGGGTTAACGCAGATAGCGGTATCGCCGAGCATGGTTTCGGGACGGGTGGTGGCGATGATCAGTTCGCCGGAGCCGTCGGAAAGTTTGTATTTGATGTTGTAGAAATGGCCCGGTTTAGGGGAATGTTCTACTTCATCGTCAGCAAGCGCGGTGTGGCAGCGGTTACACCAGTTGATGATGTAGTTGCCTTTGTAGATCAGACCTTCTTCGTAAAGCTTTACGAAAACCTTGCGCACAGCCTTGGCTCGCTGCTCGTCAAAGGTGAAGCATTCGCGGTCCCAGTCAACGGATGCACCCATGCGGCGGATCTGCTTGAGGATGTGACCACCCTTCTCTTCCTTCCATTCCCAGACACGCTCAATGAATTTCTCGCGGCCGAGGTCGTCACGGGTTTTACCTTCGGTCTTGAGCTGACGCTCAACAACGTTCTGGGTAGCGATACCTGCGTGGTCGGTTCCCGGAACCCAAAGAACGTTCTTACCCTGCTGACGCTGGTAGCGGCAGAGGATGTCCTGCAGGGTGATGTTCAGGGCGTGGCCCATGTGCAGCACACCGGTGACGTTCGGCGGCGGAATCACGATGGAGTAAGGATCGCCGTCTGCTTCGGGATCGGGTGTGAAGGTTTTGTTTTCTTCCCAGTGGTCAAGCCACTTTTTTTCTACATCCCAAGGTTCATAGCCTTTGGGGAGGTTTGATTCCGCCATTTCATGACTCCTGTTCAAATATAAATTCTTAAGCAAAAAAATACGTAGCGGGTCACCGTAACCCGGCTTCCCGATGCGTACATATCTGCTAAGTTGGTTTCATAATAATATTTTTAAAAAAGATGTGCTTTGCCTGCCCTCTTTTTCCGTGTATTTACGGGGCAGGGGTAAAAACAAAACACTCGCCTCATCAACTTGCGCTACACACACTTATAAAGAGACACGAACATGTCAAGTATCTATATATTATGGGATGACTCCCACATCTGGGGGCTGCTGGTAAAAAGAGCCCTTGAATCATGGAATATCGACCATGAATTGGTGCGTGGGCATCAAATAGCGCAAGGACTTCTTTCAGGCAAGCCCCCGGCAGCACTTATCGTCCCCGGCGGCTGGGCCAAAGGAAAAGCCATGCACCTCGGCGGTCCTGGTATTCTTGAAATTCAGAAATTTGTAGGTGAAGGCGGAAATTACCTCGGCTTCTGCGGCGGGGCGGGACTCGGCCTTTCCGGGGCCGGAGGCCTGAATTTAAGCTGCTGGCAACGTAAGGGTTTTGAAAACAGGCTTCATCATTTTTTAAGCGGTCACATAAACGTGCAACTGGACCAGAATAACCCACTGGTTCCGGAAGCATTGGGAGAAAGTGCTCTGCTTCCGGTCTGGTGGCCGGGTCAATTTTCACCGAACAAACAAGATTCCACTACAGCTCTGGGACGCTACCGCGAACCGGGCAATGATTTCTGGGTTGCCGACCTGTGCTTAAGTTCACTCCCGGAGGGAACCCTCAATGACTGGCACAACATGTACGGCATTTCCCTGCTGCCGGAATTCCTGCATGACCGTCCGGCGGTTATTTCCGGGCAGAGCGGAAAAGGAAACTTCATCTTAAGTTATCCACATCTTGAAACCCCGGCCTCGGCTGATGCCAACCTCTGGCTCTCGCATATTCTGGACTGCATGCTCGGGCAGGAAACACAGCAGCGTCCGACTCTCCCGGCATGGGAACTGGCCGACAGCCCGATTAAATGGGAAGACCCGGACCTGATTTCCGTACGCGAATCTCTGGAAAAAATCATTGCCACCGGACAGGGCCATTTCCTGCTCTTCTGGCGGAATCCGTGGCTGCTGGGCTGGAGAAGAGGTATTCCCGGTGCGGCACTGAACAGCCTTTACGCACTCATCTGCAAAGTGACTTCCCATGAACCGGACGATGCTTCCATTGAAAAGTGGAATTCATGCAAGGCTGAATTCATGAAATATATGAACATCTTCGACGAAGGAGTTACCGGATATCTGCTTGCAGAACGCTTTGCCATGACTATGCGGACTCTGGAACCACACTCAATATTTCCCAAGGCCCTGCGCGAACAACGCAACGGTCTTTTCGGGCCACCGCCCGGCGCGGGAGGGATTTACGCAAAGCTGCTTTACACCCTCGAAGATTTAGTCTGGGTGATGCATAAAGAGAAATAGCAGAAATGCCGAGAAGATAGACACCGGCAATGTTTGTATCTTCGCAAAAACTAATATAGTATTGCAGCAAGAATTAGTTTCCAGTTAAGTAATTACTGCAACGGCATAACCGACGGATTGTATGATTGATGACAGATAAAGCGACATCTGCACGGGGAGCAGATCTTCGCAACAAACGAAATGAAGTTGTTGCTGAAGGCTGTGATGCCGTGCTGAAATTCCAGCTGACTCCGGACAAGATGGCCGCATTTATCTCCGCCTACACTCCGGCTGAAGGATCCGGGACTCCTCTTTCCCTTGATCTGATGAAATCCGAATTGAAACGGGCCGGAATCAGCGGCAAACTTGACCATGACGGGGCTATGTTTGCCCTAAAACGAGCCGGGGAAGGCAAAAGCATCATTAATGTCGCGCTGGTGAGGGCAGTCTATCCGCAGAATGCCATTGATGGCCAAATCATTACCGATGCCGACCTGAACTTTCCTGTTCTTCCGGGGATGGATTTCGGAACCCTCAACGAAGCGATACCCGCTTCCTCAGGAAAAAACCTGAACGGAGTGGTTATCGAAGCTCAGGATACCCACGCCCCCACTCCGCTGGACCTAGCCCCGGATTGCAACTGCACTCTGAATGCAAATAATGGCAGACTCATATCCAACACATATGGATTGGTAAAAATCCAAGATCATGAAATTCTGATAGAACCGCTGATCAGCATTTCGGAAGACGCAATGAAAGTCGTTGCCCAGATCTACCCGCATGACTGCTTCATGATGCGTTACGATCTGAGTGCCTTGGAACCGGCACTGCAGGAGATGAACATTGCCCGCCCGTTGCAGCATGTTGCGGGACAAACTGCAATTAAGAACGCCCGTGAAACAAAATCCGTTCAAGAAGCAGTTATCGTGACCGGAACGGAACCGGTTCCCGGACGTGACGGCTATTTTGAATATGCCCGCGAAGACACGGCATCAAGCTCTATAGGTACTACTGGAGAAGACGGTCGTGTTGATTTCAAGAACCGCGGCGTCCACCCCATGGTCAGCCCCGGTGACATCATTGGGAAAATCCATCCTCCTGTTGAAGGCAAAGCCGGTGAAGATGTCTTCGGCAGACTTACTCCCCCACCCGGCGGGCATCCCCTTGAGATAAAAACAGGCTCCCATGTTGCCCCTATGCCAGACGGCATCACCTATAAAGCCACCGCCTCCGGAATTGTAAATTTTCAGGATAACGTCCTTGCCATTAAAGATGTGTTGGAAACAAAAGGTGATGTGGACTACACCACCGGCAACATCAAAATGGAAAAAGGCTCGGTCCATGTAAACGGCTCCATCAGGGAAGGATTTTCAGTTGAAGCTCCGGCGCATATTGTCGTCAAGGATTCCATCGAAGGAGCACACGTAACCGCCGGGGGCGACATTGAAGTCAAGGGTGGACTGGTCATGTCCAACAAAGGATTGACCAAGGCTGGTGGATGCATAACAGCTCAGTTCGCTTCCAATTCGCGCATTGAATGCGATGACGAAGTCATAATCACCCATGAAATAAGCAATTGTCTCATCCGCAGCAGAGGACCGATAACCGCCTTTGGTGGCAAAGGAATTATTCAAGGCGGAGCAGTTGCCTCGGAAGTTGGCATTGAAGCCAATGAAATTGGCTCGGAAATAGGAGTCAAAACCATCATAGCCATTACTGCTAAACAAAAAATCAACCACGAACTGATTAAAGAAAGGGATGCGCTGCGGGAAAGATTATTGAAAATAAACAACGCCGTCGGTCAGGGAGATAACGAATCAATCATGCAATCTACCCCTGCAGCAAAAAAGGAACAGATGAAAGATATTCTGTTGCTGCGAGGGCGCATCAAATTAAAACTCAAAGAGATACGCATTCAGCTTTCAAAAGATCTTAACGAATACTACAAATCTCTGGAGTTACTTTCCATCAGGGTACACCGTAAAATCCATCCCGGTGTAGAAATCAGAATCGGCGGCAAGGCCGTGCAGATCAGCAAGACGACTCCACGCATGAAATTTCGTTTCGATGCAGAAGAACGGACCATCATTGCCACCAAGTTTTAATCACCCCTTGGTAGAAACAAGCCGCCCGCTTCCATCCGAAGGCTCATCAAAATCGAAATCAAAACTGTCCTCGAAAGTGTCAACCAGTTCCCGTTTCACTTCCAGTTCCAACTCCGTACGTGGGGAAGGTTCGGGAAGCCACGGTCCGGGCAGGGAAGTTTCCGGGATCAGATAGGAACTGACCTTGTTTTCAATGACCTCATCGTTGACTACCTGCCAGCGGGCAAACAATCCGTCTTCCTCATCTTCAAGCAACTCACGGACCTTATTCGGATCGGACAGTAAAGCATCGTAAAAAGCATCGGAATCAAACCAGAGCAGCTTTTCTTCCTCCGCTTCCTTGAGTCCCATCCATTCCAGATCAACTTCATTATCAGTAACCGGATCGCGCCAGAGGTCGGTAAAACCTTCACGGAAAAGGTCCTCGGCGGGCAGTATGGCCTTGCGCAAATCATTGTAGCCGTCTGTGACCAGACCGACATTCTTTTCCATCTCCGTAACCGCGTCGACGACCCGCAGCGGCAGACTTTCTCCGAAGTTTCCTTCAAGCTCCACTGTCACCCGGCCCCGGTCCAAGGCAAATTCACCGGGGGCACGCACTTCTCGGTAGCCCTCAACGGTCATTACCGCATCCGCTCCGGGATGGGCAGTTGCGTTCAGCCCCAAAGCTTCCAACCCGCTCCCCGGATCCAAGACCAGCCGTTCACCTATCTTGGGATTAACCGCAGTGATGCTCACCGCCTTGCCGTCAATCAGGTAATAATCGTCTCCGGTATAGACCGGGGAAACCAGCTTTCCATCAACGACCTCGGCGTCAATTTTGGATGAAGTTGAAGCCGCACTGTCGGCGATGCGGGTCAACACCGTATTCCAGTCGTCGCCATCTTCCACGTAAAAATCAATAGTCCCGGACTCGGTCCCTATGCTGTAGCCGATAGAATGATCCCCGGTTGCCAGCGTGGTTGTCGCGTTAGCATCAAATGCTTTCCCCAGAAACTGTGACGGGCCTCCGGCAGAAGCACTGTTCAGGTCATAGCGAGCTTCATCCGCCGGACCGACCGGCTTTTGGGTGGCGTAAAGCTTAAGATTGGAAATGAGATGTCCGCTGGTATCACTGAAGGACAAAAGGTTTGCTGAATCAAGGGCCTGCGTGCTGTCGCCGCGATTTTCCTCGGTAACCACATAGGCGGTGTTTACTGAGAATGCCAGAGCCGATCCGGTTCCCAACAGATCATCAGGATTTGTACCGATGGCATTCTGTTTAAAAATACGGGCCTGTACATGCAAAGAGCTTTCGTTAACCGCATCGCGCACCGCTTCCAACACTTCATCATTGGTCATGCCCGAACTGACATCCACTTCCAGGGAATCAGACGAAGACCCAAGTGACATATCAAATTTATAAATGCCGGCATCAAGTGAGGTTAAAGCTTCTCCACTGAAACCACGCGAGTAATAGCGGTAGTAACGCTGAACATCATCCTTATGAACGAGCGAAGCTGAAATATTCTTATCAAGAAGAGGATCATTGACTACCAGCCGGGAACTGGAAAGTCCGAAGCCCTGATCGGGCCAGCGGAAGGAAGCGAGGGTTTCACTCAGTGATTTGACTTTGGATTGCACCTCCATGGCAACGGAGGGAGCGGTAAGTTCGTATTTATTTTTCCGTGCGGCACGACTGAACCGGTCTGCCCAGTATGATCCCGGGAAGACTCTTTGCAGGGAATCAGACTTCTCTGTCGATTCCGCTATTCTCAGATTGGTTCCGTCCAGTGTCAAATCCGCCACAGCCCGATTCTCCATATTCGACACCGGCCATAAATAACCCCTGAGCAGGAGCCGTTGCCGGAGCCGCAGTTCTGTCTTTCATCTGTAATAATGATCGGACAGTTTCGGGTTCTGCTTTACCCCGCCCAATACTCACCAGACAGCCGACCATATTGCGGACCATCTGTTTCAGGAACCCTGAGCCGCAGACTTCGAGCACCATTTCCTGCTCGGTCTGGCCGGGGTAACGTTTGAACTCATAGATTGTACGCACGGTGGTTTTAATCTCAGTGCCCGTATTCTGAAACGAAGAAAAATCGTGCTCGCCCAGAAAGAGCTGCATACCCTTATCAAGGGCCTCAAGATCAAGAGGACCGCATTTCCAGACAAAGTGCCTGCGCCAAGGCAGGAAGAAGCTGTTCTCAACCCACAGATTGTAAATATATGTCTTGCGAGACCTGGTGTAGCGGGAATGGAAATCGGAATGAACAAGTTCGGCATCCAGAACGGTCACATCATCAGGCGTGAGTGAATTGAGCGCTCTTTGCCATCTGACGGGAACAAAACGGCTGTCCACATCAAAATGAGCGACCTGCCCCAAGGCATGCACCCCACTGTCAGTGCGCCCGGCCCCATGAACCCGCACCGGACTCCCGGTTACACGCATGATAGCCTTCTCCAGCTCGCCCTGCACAGTGCGCAACTTAGGCTGCAACTGCCAGCCGCAAAAGCCGGTCCCGTCGTATGCTATGGTAAGTTTAATTCTTTGCAATTTACAAAAACTATTCGTCCAGAGGAGTCTGCAGCTTGGTCAGTTCTTCGGAAAGCTTGGCTGCCTTCTTGGGTGTCACGAATCCGAGGATAGCCCCGGCGCTGCGGCCGCGCATGCCTGACAAAATCTTGACGGCAAGATCGGTATCAAGGGATTCGATAACCTGAGCGGCCTGTTTTGCCTTCATGGCAGTGTAGACGCCTACAAGATGCTTGATCTTCTTATCTTTGAGTACGTCAGCATCAGCGATCATTTTCTTGAGCCGCTTTTCGAGATCGTTCAGCTCTGCAAGTTTTTTATCAAGATTCTGCTCAAGGGTACGCAGGGAGCGTTCTTTGCGGGCCAGCTCATCTTCCTTGGCTTTGAGCGCTTTCCAATCTGCTTCAGGCATGTTGGATGGCTTGGATGCTTTGGGGGCAGGCTGGGCTTTATCCTTGGCTTCCGCTTCTGCAGCGATAGCCTGCGGGGGAGTTACTGCACTACGCACAACGTTACCGCTTTCGACCACGGCCTCAACAACCTGCTTAACTTCCTTATGATGGTCAGTAAGGTCAAAACCGATTGAACCGATCAGGGAAAGCTTGAAAAGTGCCAGAAAAATCAGGCAGACAAGTATCTTAGAAATTTTCAGGTTTGAAACGAATTGTTGCCATTTCGTCGAACTCTTTCTGTTCTTTGAGACTTTCTTCTTCATGATATTTCTTCGCCTGATTCTCTTTTAGCTTTTCGAGCAGTTTACGGTCTTTTGACTTTTTTACAGCTTCTGCACGACATTTTTGCAAGTTCAAGGCCAATTGCTTCAAGCGATTCTGGGCAGCATGCAAATCCTCTTTAAGAGCTGCATCATATTGCTGCCAAAGCCACATATCATTGGCGGAGAGGTTGTCGTATCTCTTTTTCCGGTGGGCGACCATCAATTCTTCTACGGCCCAGAGTTTTTTCTTCTGCTCCTGATGCAGACGCATGGCTTCCGCAAGAGCAAGCCTAGCCTGCTCTTCCGCCTGTTCTCTGAACTCCAGAACCTTTTCAAGCTTAAATACAAAAGGCTTGGCCATATTCTAAATTGACTACCTTAAAAGACTATTTCTTTTCTTCAGGCTTTCCGGCCAGACCGCAATAACCTTTATCCCCGTCAGCGTAACGCCACATCATGCACATGGTTCCCTGACAGAACTTCATTTTGTCATCACTGGTCATCAGGTAGGGACAATATTTGAATTTAGCTTCGCTTTCAGAATAGAGCATGAATACCTCGCTGCTAGTTGGATACGACTTTATCAAAGATCAGGCACTGCTTGCCCATGGCCTGCTTGACGTATTCCTTGACCAGAACGCCGATACGCTCTTCACGGGTGAACTTTTCGGCATACTTACCGTTCTCGTACACTTCAGGGAATTTGTCGGACAGGACAGGATGCGCGGAAGCAATGTTCTCAACCTGTTTTGAATACTCGGAAATATAGTGATCAATGTCCTGATCGGACAGGGCTTGGATTTCGCGGACTTTCTCAGCAAACACATCAGGTGCAGGCAGATCATTTGATTCCATCAGCGCATTAAAGGCGCGGCCGAAACGTTGGCTGCCTTCAAAAATATGCTTGGGACGAACAACGTTCAGCCCGGCCCATCCTGCGCGCAGCCATTTAAAGAGGTAACTTACGGTCTGCTCAGGATCATTCTTATCCTGAACGTACACATTCACGGACATGGAATCGTACATAAAAGTATCCATCCAGCCCATGCCTCCGGATGTCAAGCCGGGAATGCCGCTGTAGAAATAGTTCCACTGGTTGTCATCGACCACCAGACCTTTCATGCCTACGCTGGATTTATCTAACTGTTTGGAAACAGACAAAAATACATTGCGGCCTTCATAATCAAGCAGCACCAGCAGACGATCGAGATCGTACCGATAGTAAGCACCGCCAAAGGAATCGGGGGTATTAACCTCAAATTCCTTACCGCGCCAGATTTGGGGGGTAACGCAATTATTCAGATATTTCCAAGGCTGGGCCTTTTCTGCGACAAATTGACTGTCCGGAAGCCAACCGCTGACCCTGATCACGGAAGGATAAATCGCGTAGTTTGGAATCTCCGGGTTGTAGGTATACTCGAGGATTCTTTTCAGCCCGGCATGCACCTGCATGCGCATGGCCGCACCATTTGAGGATTCACGTTTGGGCAGGTTAATGACTTTATTCGTTGCCGGGGAGTCATCCACAAATTTGATCAGGCCAGCAATCTTTGAAGCATCAAGTTCAGACTCACTACTAGCCAAAAAAGAAAATAGATAGTTGAGTCCTGAGTCCACCTGTACCGGCAGCGTTACTTTCTTTTTATCTTTTTTCTCTCCGAGAGCAGTGGAGCACTCTCCTTCAGCAGCCAGAAGAAGGAAAGGAACCATAACAGCTACGGTCAGGACAAGCACTCGAGATAACGCCCGAAAAGCATCCGGGATCATAATAAATTTCATATATTTTATACACCTTCCCACCTCATTACGGCGGGTTTTTATTCATTTTTCGTAATTCATATTTATGCACTAATCTGCATCTTGGCAAGTCCGGCAAAACAGCTGAAACATACACCAACGCAGGGTTAAGCAAACATCACAGCCTGCAAACACCACAGCAAAATAGATACCCGTTTTCTCTTCATGCATTATTCAGCAACAGTACATACTGATGCGGCACTACCAGCAGGAATCAAGCAAGGGGACTGTCAATACAACGACAAAAATGAGGGCCGGGATGCTGCCAACAGCACCCCGGCCCTATTTAGTAATACTATTTCCGACTATGAGTTCTTCAAGTCATCAATCAAGTTGTTAAGCATATTGGACAACTCTGCAAGATTGGACATGGCGTCTGCCGACTGTTCCATGGAATTAAAGTTTTCGTCTGCAATGCGATTGATTTCCGAGGTAGACATATTGATTTCCTCGGAGGCAGCACTCTGCTCTTCCGCCGCAGTTGCGATGGAACGGACCTGCTCAGCCACCAGCTCAATAATCTCCAGGATTGAAGTCAGTGCTTCTCCAGCCTCATTAACGAGAGTAGTTGTGGAATCAACCATCTCCGCAGTCTCCGTCATAGTATTGATGGAATTTCTGGATGACTGTTGGATTGAGCCGATAGCATCACCAACTTCAGAAGTTGCGCTCACAGTTTTCTCGGCCAGCTTACGGACTTCATCGGCAACAACTGCGAATCCGCGCCCAGCTTCACCCGCACGGGCGGCTTCAATAGCGGCATTAAGAGCGAGCAGGTTAGTCTGGTCCGCGATGTCGGTAATAACTCCCATAACACTACTGATCGACTCGGCCTTTTCGCCAAGCAATCCCATTTCACTGCCCAGCTTTTCAGACTCGCTCTTGAGATTACCTACCGCTGTAACAACCCTGCTGACAATTTCTGATCCACGGTCAGCCTCAGTCTTTGCCCGCTCAGCTTCCTCAGAGCTCTTGGAAGCATTGGCCGCAACCTCAAGAACTGTTGCGTTCATTTCTTCCATGGCTGTTGCGTTTTCAGCAGCCCGCTCACGTTGCATTTCAGAACCACGCCTTGATTCTTCTACGTTGGCGGAAAGCTGGGTGGATGAAGAAGAAATACGCTCGACAATCTCTTCCAATTGTCCTGCAGCCTGCATCATTCCATCACGCTTGGCTGTTTCTGCTCTGCGGGTGGCTTCCTCCGCTTCAACAAGCGCATCTTCAGCCTGCAAGGTTTTCTCCTCGGCCTCACGGGTCTTTTCATCGGCTAGGGAAATAGTCTTGACCAGTTCAATGGTCATGGATTGCAGGTGTTCCAAAAGCTCGCGCAACTCTGCCCGATAGGAAACAGCTTCAGGCTCAGCTTTGTAATTTCCAGCAGCAATCTGGCGGGCAAACTCGCCCATGGCATGGATTGGCCGTACAAGCCGACTATTTACCAGCACAGCACCAAAAGCACCGAAGATCAGAGCAGCAACAGCAGCGATAATCATCATGGTCACGACTGCTTCCTGAGAAGCCGCATATATTTCCTTGTGCGGGATAAATGCGATCAGGGACCAACCTGTTTCAGGGGAGCGATAAATATCAGCTGCGAATTTCGCTCCTTTAAATTCAACACTACCGATCCAATCTTCTTTCGAATGGTACGCAGCCTCAAGAGCCGGGTTATCCAGATCGTCGACTTTCTTGAAATTATTGTCCGGTGTTTTAGGGTCGGCCAGAATGGTACCATCCCCCTGAATGAGGACTACAAAACCTGTTTCACCTATTTTGAGATTGTTTATGATTTTAGTCAGATCACCAAGCGAAATATCAACAGCGGAAACACCTATGAACTGGCCTCCCTTGTCCTTGATCTTGGTGACATAACCGATATTCGGAAAGCCCTCGGTAGTCATATACGCAGAAAGGAGAGATGACTCCTTGGCAGAGTTCTTACCTTCTTTGTACCAAGGCCGCCGACGTGGATCATAACTATTGTCCAGTGTATCTGAACCGTCCTGAGTGTATCCCCCGTCTTCAAAGCCCATATAGACATATGCAAACGCAGGGTTGGCTTTCATCTGATCATTTGCAAGGCGGTTAACCATGATTTCAGTTGAATCTGTTGCATGCTGTGCAGGCTTTGAAGGTGCGTCCAACTCGAAATACTTGGTCCATTTGCCCATAGCACCCCTAGTCTCATCCAAACCGGCCATGAATCGGCTCACATTTTCAGCTTTCTTCAGGATTTCAGCAATGTAATTGTTGATGAGTCTCAGTTCCTGATTGGCAGTTTTATGATATGACTCTACTGCAGTACTGTCGAACTGCATAGAAACAGTAAACATAACAACAGCAACAGAGATAACCATCGGCAACACAATTGCCATTATCATTCTTGTCCTTATCCTCACGTAGCACACTCCCTGCCAAAGGTTCAGTATAAAACAATTCACTCTATCCAAATAAGCACAAATCATAATTTATGTCTATATGACACTGTATTATTACTAACTTTACTCCGCTACTAAACAAAAAAATGGCGCCCAAAGGCGCCATTTTCAAAAATTAACTATGAAAAAAAATTTACTCAATCATAATGCACTCCACTGGACAAGAATCTATTGATTCTTCCACGCAGTCCAGATCAACGGCATCTTCTTTAATAACCTCAGCCTTTTCTCCTTCAGAATCCAGAGCAAAGACTTCCGGGCAAAGCTCCACGCAAGTTTCGCAGCCAATACATTCGTCCTGATCAATTACTACCTTTTTAGCCATAATCAGCCTCCAATTCTAAGCAAACAATCACTACTTTTATTTTGGATACAACTTAACCACAAAGATTATATTTTGCGCAAGCATTTACTTAAACTAAAATCAAGATGAAGGATCAAAAAATCACACTGGCCTTTTATTCCATTATTAATACTTGATACAAATCAAAATCCCCTAAAATCGAAACTTCAGGGGATTTAAAACGACAAACTATTTGATTTTTATTCACCAAGGTACGCTTTCTGGATATCCGGGTTATCGAGTAGTTTCTTAGCCTCATCCTCCATAACCACATTACCGGTTTCGAGAACATAGCCTCGGTGGGCCATACTCAGTGCAACCTTTGCGTTCTGCTCAACTAGAATAATCGTTGTGCCAAGAGCATTGATTTCATTGATAATATCAAAAATCTGTTTAACGATAAGCGGAGCAAGTCCAAGAGAAGGTTCATCCAGCAGCAGCACCTTCGGGCGGCTCATGAGCGCACGACCGATAGCCAGCATCTGCTGTTCCCCGCCGGAAAGGGTTCCGCCGGCCTGCCTGCGTCTTTCACGCAGAATGGGAAACATGGCGAATACCCGCTCCATATCATCGGCAATCTCATTATCGTTGCGAAAAAAAGCACCCATATCAAGGTTTTCTTCAATGGTCAGGCGTGGGAAGATACGCCTTCCTTCCGGGACCTGACAAAGCCCCATGGACGGCAAACGGTCAGAAGCAACCTTGTTTATTTTTTTGCCTTTGTAGTAAATCTCTCCAGCGGTAGCTTTAACGATATTGCAGATAGTCATCAGGGTTGTGGATTTCCCGGCACCGTTTGCGCCGATAATGGAAACAATCTCCCCTTCCATGACCTTGATATTGATCCCTTTCAGGGCCTTAATACTGCCATATCCAGCATGGATGTCTCGAAGTTCTAAAATAGGTTCTGACATGGCTTAATCCTTTCCTGCCTTCATTCTACGTTTGGGAGGCAGCAGCCCCTGCGGCCTGAAGAGCATCATCAATGTCATGACGCCACCAAAAACAAGCATGCGGTAGAGCTCGAAATCCCTAAAAATCTCCGGCAGGGCAATGAGCGCCAGCGCACCGAGAATAACCCCGGGGATGGACCCCATACCGCCGAGAACAACCATGGAAAGGACCATGGCGGATTCAAGGAAAGTGAACGATTCAGGGCTTACAAAACGCATGCGTGCGGCATAAAAAGCCCCGGCCATACCACCGAAACAGGCGCCGGAACAATAAGCCAGTAGTTTCATATAAAATGTAGGAATCCCCATAACCTCGGCGGCGGTCTCATCCTCACGGATAGCTTCCCATGCACGCCCGATACGGGAGTGGTTCAAACGGTAGACTGCAATGATGGTGAAAACCACCAGCGCCAGAATAACATAATAAACCAGAGAAAGTTTTTTCAGCCAAAGATGCTCAAGGGTGAATCCGTTGGCAAAATCAGGCCAATAGATACCCGGAGCCTTGATACCGGTTATCCCGTTAGGACCGTTGGTCAGACTCATCCAGTTATTAAGGATCATACGCACGATTTCAGCAAAGCCGAGCGTAACAATAGCCAGATAATCACCGCGCATCCGCATGGAGCAATAACCGATGATGCAGGCACCAAGTCCTGCGACAGCAGCACTGAGCGGCAGGCAGATCCAGAAAGCGAGCTTATAGGAAACAGACAGCAAGGCATAAGTGTATGCCCCCAATCCGTAAAAAGCTATGTAACCGAGGTCGAGCATCCCGGCGAGGCCGACAACAATATTCAGGCCGAGACCGAGGCAGATGTAGATCATGCAGTTGATGGCTACATCCTGAGCATAACGCCCGAAGAGGTGGGGGTAAGCAACAGCAAAGGCCAGAATAGCGAAAGCCCAGACTGCGAAAGGCAGAGTTGAAGTAGCTTTCTTTACCTCGCCCACAGCCGCTCCGGCCGGTTTGGTGATAAAATCAAAGGCTCCGATACTCTTCAGTTGGTAAAGC
The DNA here is from genome assembly GCF_048571135.1 of Maridesulfovibrio spiralis (SeqCode). Classification (NCBI taxonomy): domain Bacteria; kingdom Pseudomonadati; phylum Thermodesulfobacteriota; class Desulfovibrionia; order Desulfovibrionales; family Desulfovibrionaceae; genus Maridesulfovibrio; species Maridesulfovibrio spiralis (SeqCode). The sequence goes on from NZ_CP182344.1 coordinate 1,360,748, forward strand.
ACAAGGACAAATGAACATCCCGCAGCAATCTTCCACCAGACCGAAAAGGTTCTCGCCACTTCCAATCCTTCAGGCTTAATCCCCAGCAGGGGCCAGAGCAGGACGAACAGCCAGATCATCCCAACGCCTAAAGAAGTCCAGTGTTTTTTAAACTCTGGTATCGTCAACGTTCTCTCCCATAATTCCTGAAGGTCTGAAATAAAGCACTCCGATAAGGATCAGGAATGCAAAAACATCTTTATATTCACCGGAAATATAGCCTGCGGCAAAAATTTCAACCATGCCGATAATGAATCCGCCGATCATAGCACCTGTGATGTTACCGATACCACCGAGTACGGCGGCGGCAAAAGCCTTGATGCCCGGAACAAACCCCATATCGTAACGAACCGAACCGTAGTACAGACCAACCATGATCCCCGCGGCAGCAGCCAAGCCGGCACCGATGGCAAAAGTAAGACTGATAATTCGGTTGGAGTTGATACCCACCAGCGCGGACATGATCTTATCCTGCGCAGTGGATCGCATGGCTTTACCGATGCGGGTCTTAAAGACCAGAAAATTGAGGGCCACCAGCAGGAACGCGGTAAGGCTGACAATGAACAGCTGCATGTAGGAAAGCATTACTGTTCCGAACTCGAATCCACCCTGAGTAAGCTCGGTGGGGTAAGCACGGTCATAAACGCCCTGTGTGAGCATGAGTCCGTTCTGCAGAAAAATAGACATACCGAGTGCCGAAAGCAGCACCGAAAGTCTTGATGAACTGCGCAGCGGTTTGTAGGCCACTTTTTCAACGGCCATTGCCAGCATTGCGCAATAGGCCATTGCCAGAATGAGTGAACCGGAGAGGCAGACCCATGCCGGAGCACCCTGTGAAAGCAGGTAGCTCATGAAGATAACACCGACATAACCGCCAGCTGCAAAAAACTCACCGTGAGCGAAGTTAATGAGCTGGATGATGCCGTACACCATGGTATAGCCCAGAGCGATCAGCGCGTAGACACTGCCGAGGGTAATACCGTTGATGAGTTGTTGAAAAAAATATTCCATGGATTTCCGGGGGCTGTACGTAAAGGCCCCTGCCTGCATGAGACAGGGGCCGACATAATTTGACTTCTAGTAGAGCTTACCGGTTACGGGGTTCCAATAGTTGATGAACTTGCCGTTATCAACTTTACGGATAATGTAGTTGGAGCCGGAATCTCCGTTAGGTCTGAACTTGATATGCTTGGTAGCACCATCGTAATCCAGCTTCATGAGTTCTGCTTTTACTTTTTCGGGATCAGTGGAACCAGCAGCCTTGAGGGCCTTGAAGTATGCCATTGCAGAGTCGTAAGCGTAACCGGAGTATGCACCGGGCTCACCATACTTGGGCTGGTACTGAGCATAGAATTCTTTGTATGCAGGCGCGTTGTTGTCGATGTAACCAAAAGTCAGGTAAACATCTTCAGCAGCGTCTTTTGCGATTTCCATCAACTGGGGATGGTAAACAGCATCCTGGGCGAGACGTGCAGCCTTGATACCCATGCGCTTTGCCTGAATAAGCATCAGTGCGCCGGTAGCGGAGTTCTGCATGGACATGTAGAACACATCGGGGTTGCTGGTCTTAACCTTGGTCAGGATAGCGGAAAAGTCTTTGTCGCCCTGGTTTACGTGCTCATGGCCCAGAACCTTGATTCCGGCAGCCTTACACATCTTTTCAACACCGTCGGCAAGACCCTGAGAGTATGCGGTCTTATCGTCAACAATGTAAACGGACTTGGCACCGAGCTTCTCCTGCATGAATTTCAGAGCGATGGAGCCCTGGTCATCATCACGACCGCACATGCGGAACATGTAAGGCAGACCGCGGGAGGTAACTTTTTCGTTAGTGGAGGCCGGGGTGATCATGATGATGGATTCTTCATCAAGAACTTCAGATGCGGGCAGGGTTGCGCTGGAGCAGTACGCACCGACAACAGCATTTGCTTCTTCGTTGATAAGCTTGTTTGCGGTTGCAACAGCCTGACGCGGTTCGCATGCAGTATCCTGAGGCAAAACCACGATTTCATCGAAACCTGGGATTCCGCCGTTTGCTTTGACAACTTCAACTGCAGTAAGAACGCCGTTTTTGATGTCGTTACCGTCAGCGGCATAAGGGCCGGTCAGCGGTCCCATAGTACCAAGTTTGAGGGTTTTAGCGGACACCATACCTGCGCCGAGCATAAGAATTGCAGCAGCAAGCACAACTGTCATGATAGAACGTTTCATAAAATGAGCCTCCCTAAAATAAATAAAGTTAGTTACCCAGATATGCCTCAATTACAGCAGGATTTTTCTGAATTTCTTCAGGGTTCCCCTTTGCAATCATTACTCCGTGATCCAGAACCACCAACCGCTGACAGATGCCCATGACAACTTTCATATCATGCTCAACCATGAGAACGTTGATGTTTCTTTCAGAGATTTTACGGATAGTTTCCATTAACTCCGCGCTTTCAGCTGGGTTCAGACCCGCAGCAGGTTCGTCAAGGAGAATGGAACTTGGCTCAGAAGCCAGCGCCCTCGCGATTTCAAGCCTGCGCTGATGACCGTATGGAAGACTAGACGCAACCTCGTCAGCATATTCGTCAAGTTCTGCGAAACGCAGTTCCTCCATGGCCTTTTCCTTGATACGTGCCTCTTCCCTCTTCTGGGCCGGGGTACGGAATATGGCACCGAAAATCCCGCAAGAAGAACGGGAATGCTGGGCGACCATAACATTTTCAAGGGCGGTCATGTTCTGGAATAAACGAATATTCTGGAAGGTTCTGGCAATGCCTTTATGTAAGACCTGATAGGGCTTGAGGCCGGTGAGATTTTCACCGTTGTATTCAACATGCCCGCCGGAAGCCGAATAGACTCCGGTGATCACATTAAAAACCGTGGTTTTGCCAGCGCCATTGGGACCGATCAGTCCCACAATCTCTCCCGGCATGAGAGAGAAGTTAACCTCTGCCAAAGCCTGCAGTCCACCAAAGCGGACGCTCACGTCGTGTAAATGAAGTTCTGCCATATTGGACATACCTATACACATTATTCTTCTTAAGATCAAGGCGGAACACGATTTTTATTCCTTACTAACTCGATCTAGAGAATTAATATTCGCAACAGTAATGTTTTACTACATTCTACAATACATGCTTGATTGCATGATCAACAGTAAACATACTGCAACACAATACAGTTGATCACCTGATCAAAAAACACCAAGATGCTTTTTTAACCATATTCTGGATTCTAGTCATTTTTCCTAATATTAGTGTGTACAACAGCTGATTCACATTTAATCATACATACTATAACACTTAATAAAAGTCTTTTTTTGCTTACAAAATTGTCCATATATTTAGCACTATTTTCCATATTTGGCTAATTTCAACCTAATTCATTTACTCTTGGCTGTTATGGAACATTTTGTCGCTGAATTCGCAGTTTTCGTGAATTTAATTCTATCTTTTGGCAACTATGCATTCCAATGCTTGGTTTACGACTTTAAGTAAGTTCTCACTTATGTAAAATTTATGAAGAAAAATTTTATTCTGTGACTGAAATAACAAAAGGCCCTGTCCGCTATGCGGACAGGGCCCTACGTACTTCAATATAATGAAGCTGAGCGGCTTAAATCGGCCTACCAGCTGTCATCACCGAAGGGATCGGAACCGAAGCCGAAGTCTTCAGCAGGAGCACCACCGGTTTCGGGAGCGCCAGCAGCTGCGTCACCAGCAGCAGGAGCTGCGCCTTCAGCAACAGCACCGGCAGCTACGGTTACAACACCGTGCTTCTTAACGTCTTCGATCATTTTGAGGAGTTCATCAACTTTGCCGATGTACTCTTCAACTTTTTCCTGGGAAGTAACGATGACTTTGTCGCCTTCGTCTTTACCAGCAGCTTCAAAAGCTTCACATTTGCCTTTGTATTCAGCCATGGCTTTTTCGGTTTCACCGAGTTTGCCTTCAGCTGCAGCGAGTTTGGTTTCCAGATCCTGAACTTTAGCAGCCTGTTCAGAGACAGTGGAACGGTACTCAGCGAGCTTACCGAAGATAGCGTCAACCTGAGTCATAACGTCGCCGGGAAGTGCGCCAACGGAAACGTTGTCGCCAAGGCCGGTAACCTGACCGGTTTTCATTTTAGCCAGTTCGGGATGCTGTTCGTAGATCCATGCTTTTGCAAGAGCTGCTGCAAAAGGTTCGAATTCAGCGTCAATGTCTTTCTGAGTCATGTAGCCCAGAAGTTCCTGAACAGAGTTGTTGCTTTCTCCACCCTTAATGTAAGACACAAATGTGCTCATGGGGAAAGTTTTACGTGCTTCAGACATGGTTAGTTCCTCCTTGCTCTATTACAGAGTAAAAGTCTTTTCTTCACGGACCGGCATGGGCAGACGGCCGATGTATCTTGCATAAGTTAAAGCTGCAGTCCTGTAGACAAGGTGTCCAAGCTTGGACCACGGCAGATAGACAAACATCATGAATACGGCGATCAAGTGCACGTAGTACATGGGGTATGCGAGCACTGCGACGCCGAGAAGACGCAGGATTTCGCACATGATACCGGTTACAGCGATAGTCCAGATCAGGCCGAGCAGGTACCAGTCATAGTAGCTGGAACCGTGTACGCCCTGGTCCTGATTCAGGCGACGCTTGGTGAGCAGAACCAGTGAGTAAACCAGCAGTACTGCGCCGACGTTGGCCAGAATCTTGACCGGGTGCCACAGCGGCATGGGGGTATGACCGATGGGTCCGAGGAAAGGAATAATCTTTCCACCCCAGTGAGTTACAGCAACCACACCGGTAACTACCATCAGGCAGAGGAATGCAGCCATAATGAAACGGTGGCCGTTGAACTTCTGCTCATCAGCTTCGTCGGTTTCGCCGCATTCTTTCCACTTAGAGTGTGTCATCAGTTCATTTTTGCAAACGTCGATGAAGCACTCAATCATGCTGGGCTTTTCAGATTTGTCACCTACAGCAAAGACCTTCGGTTGATCCGCAAATGAAGCAATCAGGTTCTTCACTCCTTTGTAGAAGGTCCAAACCATGAAGCCGAAGGCAATCATGAAGATCGGGTCAATAGTAAAATCGCCGGGAAAAAGGTGTCCGTAGACGATTTCGCCATCTTTAAGAGGGAAGAAGGAACCGCGAACTCCCGCCATGATAAACCAGATTACCAGGTAGATAGCTGCCGGAATAGCAATCAGCTTAGGCAGGTGTTTGGGAGAAGCCATCCATTTTCCGATAATGGAGGGGGTTACCATCTTCTGATAGGCCATGTTACGCAGTCCTGCGAGCAGATCTGCAGGACGAGCACCGCGGGGGCACAAGTCGGAGCAGGTACCGCAGTTGTGGCACAGCCATATATCAATGTCATTTACGAGTTTATCTTTGAGGCCCCACTGAGCCCAGACCATTTCCTTACGCGGGTAAGGGTTGTCGGCAGGCGAGAGGGGACAGGCTACAGAGCAGGTTGCGCACTGGTAGCACTTCTTCAGGCTTTCGCCACCGACTTCCTGCAGTTCTTTGATGAACTCCAGATCCGGTTTAATGCGAATATCTTTTTCCATATCGCGTCTACCTCCTAGTAGCCCTTAAACGGGTTAGGACCGATCTTGATCATCTCATTAACAAAGTTATCGATCATGTCGGGAACTTTGTCGTATTCATCGATGGCAAGTTCAGCCTGAACAACACGTTCGGGTTCAACGCCAAGTCTGTTCAGAGAATCAGCGACGTTTTCCATACGGCGGTTACAAAGCTCAGAACCCTTCATAAAGTGGCACTGGTAGTCTTCACCGTACTTACAACCGAGCAGAAGAACTCCGTCAATACCCTTGGACATAGCGTCAGCAATCCAGATGGTGTTCACAGAGCCGAGGCAACGGACGGGAACGACACGAACGTAAGGAGACCAGCCTTTACCGCGCATAGCAGCCATATCGAGTGCCGGGTAGGCATCGTTTTCACAGGCCAGTACGATAAAGCGGGGACCATCAGCTTCCATATCATCAGGTACGTTGACCTGTTTGATCATGGAACCGATCATGTCAATATTGTAGTTGTCGAATCCGATAACACGCTCGGGGCAGGCACCCATACAGGTACCGCAACGGCGGCAACGGGACGGATTCGGCATTGGTGTTCCTTTTTCATCATCATCAAGTGCGCCGAAGGGACATTCTTCAGTACAACGTTTACACTGGGTACAACGCATGAAGTTGAAAACGGGGTAGGTATTATCACCGGAGCGGGGGTGAACAGCAACGCCATGATTGGCGGAGTTGATACACTGGATCGCTTTCAGGACAGCACCGGCTGCATCCTCACGGGCCAGTCCCATAGACATGGGCTGACGCACGCAACCTGCGGCATAAATACCGGTACGGCGTGTTTCGTAGGGGAAGCAGATGTAGTTAGAGTCTGCATAACCGTCGAACTGCTGGAGATCGGGGAATGCGGGACCCTGTCTGTACACGAGGTTGATGGTCGGATCGTGCGCGGTGGTGGGAACCATACCGGTAGGCACAACAACCAGTTCAGCTTCGATTTCAATATTTTCGCCCAGCAGGGTATTGCTGGCGCAAACAACCATTCCGGCACCCTCTTCCTTGATGGAAGTAACAGTACCCTTGGTCAGCATCACGCCGGGGTTATCCTGTGCTGCGCGGTAGTAACGCTCGTTAACGCCGGGCACCATCATGTGATCGTAGATGATGTAGGCAACAGAGTCGTCGTTCTTTTCGCGAACGTAGTTAGCCTGCTTGAGAGCAACAAGACTGTTCAGCTCGGAACTGTAAGGAAGGTGTTTGTAGGATTCCATGTCTTCATAGACGAAATCCTCTTCCTCTTCTCCTTCAGCGGCTTCTGCTGCGGAAGCTTCATCAGCCGCAATCTGCTCTTCAGAGCGATTGGCGTATGCATCTTCTTCAGCTGCAAACTGAGCTTCACTGAGACGGGTATCAAGAACAAAAGCAACTGACTTTGCAGTCATTTTGTCTTCTTTGACCATCGCTTCAAATTCAGCAGCAGTAACAACCTTGGAAGAGCCGTAGCCCATGGGCTCTACGTATTTTGTATCCTGAGGAACCCAACCGGTTGCCAGAACACAAGCACCGACAGCCATCTCTTCAACGCTTCCTCCGACTTTCACTTTAGCAGTGTACTGTCCGGGTGCGCCTTCGAGAGCTTCAAGCTGTGCGGAGGTAAGCACTTTGATTCTGGAATTGGACTGAACTTCAGAGATCAGTGCTTCAATTCCGGTTTCATGTGCTTCAGTATAGGGGTAGGAAAGAGGAAATGTTTTGTACATTCCGGCAGCCTTACCACCGAGGTTGGCTTCCTTTTCTACCAGAATTACGTCGTGGTTGGTCTTAGCTGCATAGATAGCTGCGGTCAGACCGGTGAAACCACCACCCATGACCATAACAACTTTAGTTGCATCAAAGGCCTGGGATTCCTGCTCGTTGGTTTTGAGCAGCTTGGTAACACCCATTTTGACGTATTCGTTCGCCATTATTTTGAGGAGCTCAGGAACTTCGCCGTTAGGATCAGGCATGGTGCCGTCGGGATTCCTGAAAACCTTGATGCACTGTTCACGCAGGTTGACTCTTTCGACTGCGATGTTATCGAAGTCAAAAATATCCCAGTCAACGCGAGGGCTAGTGCCGCAGATACATACTGCGTCAACGCTGCCAGCGTCGATATCTTCCTGAATGAGCTTTCTTCCTTCCTCGCTGTTCAGGCGCGGATGCACCTTAACGACCGGACATTCGTTCGCGTAAACGCGACCGACCAGTTCAGCCATTTCTTCAGCGTTAAGGTAAGGAGATACGCTCGCTTGGTCGAAATAAACACCGATTTTTTCGGGCATGTCGACTTACCTCCCTATCACCGTTTGGATCGCTTTGAGAGCGGCAGCAGTACCGGACTGGGCTGTCTTCATGACATCCAGAGGCTGCTTTGCACACCCGGCAGCGAAAATGCCTTGTTCCTCACCGCCGACAATAAAGCCCTGATCGTCAACCTGTACGCCGGAGGGGACCGGGGTACCTGCCAGGCTGGGCTGCATACCGGTAGCCAGAACTAAGAGATCGTGCTCGTTCTGGGACTTGATACCGGACTCTGCATCCTCAACTGTGACGAGAACATTGCCGGAACCGGATTCTTCGATAACATCAGCAACTTTACCTTTAACGGCATTGATTTTGTCATCGGAAAGAATGCGCTTGGCAAATTTGTCGTAACGGCCCGGGGTACGAAGGTCGATGTAGTAAATGGTGACCTTTGCATCGGGATACTGTTCGCGGACATAAGCAGCCTGCTTCAAGGAAGCCATGCAGCAAATGTAGGAACAGAAGTTGAGGTGATTCTCATCGCGGGAACCCGCACACTGTACGAACGCGATGTTTTTGGGCTGTGCACCGTCAGAGGGGCGCACAATCTTACCGTCGGTAGGTCCGCTGGGAGCTGCAAGTCTTTCCATCGCCATGTTGGAAATGCAGTTCTTAACGGTGCCTGCACCGAGGTTGGAAAGTTTGGTAACATCGTAAGGCTTCCAGCCGGTTGCGTAAACGATGGAACCTACATTAAGTGTGATGACCTTTTCCTCGTCTTTGAGGTCGATAACATCGACATCTTCGAGGAGTTTGAGGTCTTCATCGGTGCAATTTTCTTTTTCAAGAACATACCTTGCGGGAAAAGCAAAAGGTACATCCATGTAAAGAGCCTTGCGGTCGCAGAGTTTGAACTCGAATTCATCGGTAATGTCATTGGACAGTTTCTCGATGACGTCAGTGAGTTCTACACTGCCGGGACCCACATATCTGGGTTTGATGCGAACCTTGACTTCGTAGTTGCCTTTGGAACCGCTGATGGATTCCACTTCAGCCAAGGTAAAGAACTTAACGTTCTTATTGTTTTTGATTCTCTGAAACTGAATCTCCAGTCCGCAGGAAGGAGGACACAGCTTCGGAAAATATTTATTCAGCTGCATCACCCGGCCACCCAGATACGGCGCCTTCTCCACGATGAAGACTTCATGGCCTACTTCAGCGGCTTCGAGTGCAGCAGTGATACCACTGAACCCGCCGCCTACGACAAGTATGCTATTTGACATTCTCTATCCTCCTGAACTCTTTGAGGCCCTTAGCCATAAAATGGCCCAAACCCGGACACCGACCTTAGGTCGCAATACGGATTCAGACCATTTCAGTGCAAGCCGTAAAAGAACGGCTGCGGGCTTAAGCCCGCAGCCGCATATAATCATTCCCGGCTTAGGTGGGGATGATCTGGTGGTATGCTTTCTTGAAGACGGTAGTTTCGCCTTTTTCAACGTCATACTTGGAGTTGACGAAGCATTTCCACTTGGAGTCATCGAGACCCATGAAGTCACCACGGTAGTAGAAACCGGGGTAACGGGACTCTTCACGGAATTCAATGTGCTGCATGTGCAGGCGTACAGTCCACAGTCTGTGGAACTGTTCCCAACAGCGCATGAGTTCGTGGAGGTCACGAGCAGCCAGTTTTCTGGAATCTTCTTCGAGCATTTCGAGAAGATGGAAACCGGTGTGCAGCAGGGACTTGGAAGTCACGTACATGGTACCAACACCACCACCGTATTCATCAGTTGCCTTAACAAGGCGCATCATGAAGTTCTTGGGAGTGATGTAGTTGGGGTTAACTACGGGGTCGGTAGAGATGCCTTTACCTTCTTCGTAGGTGTACCAAGGCTGGTAGATTTCTTTAGCGAGATCTGCAGCGTTTTCTTTCAGAGCGGGTTTGAAGTCTTTGTGATCAACAACCCAGCGTACCATCTGCTTACCAACGATACGACCTTCTGCGTGAGAACCGGAAGAGAACTTGTGACCGGATGCGCCAACACCGTCAGCACAGGTCCAGAGGCCGTTAACGGTGGTCATACGGTTGTAGACTTTACCGTTGTCAGCTTTAACTTTGTAATCTTCGGGAACCCATTCTTCGTCCGGACCGGAAGTCCAGATACCACAGCAACCGGAGTGGGAGCCGAGGAGGTAAGGTTCGGTGGGCATGATTTCGGAACCGGAGTTTTCAGGTTCGATGTTCTGACAAGCCCAGAGGTTAGCCTGACCAACACACATGTCGAGGAAGTCTTCCCAAGCTTCGGACTCGAGGTGCTTCTGCTCTGCGGGGGTCAGTTCTTTGAAGGTGTTCTGCAGTGCGGTAGCGGTATCCATGTAGATGGGGCCGCGGCCTTCACGCATTTCACGGAGCATCATGTGGTTACGCAGGCAAGTCGGGATGACGTGACCTTTAGCGTAGCCGCGATCTTCGTAAGGCTTGAGCATTGCGCGGTTAGTTTCGCAGTAGTCTTCGCCTTTGTAGTTGGTTGCTTTAGCTTTGAAGAGCAGGAACCATGCGCCAACAGGACCGTAACCGTCTTTAAAACGAGCGGGTACGAAACGGTTTTCCATCATGGTCATTTCAGCGCCAACCTGAGCACACATGGTGTAGGTGGAACCAGCGTTCCATACCGGGTACCATGCACGACCCATACCTTCACCAGTGGAGCGAGGACGGTAAACGTTTACTGCACCACCACATGCAACAACAGCAGCGTTACATTTGAAAACGTATACTTTGTTTTCACGGGTGGAGAAACCTACAGCACCAGCGATGCGGTTAGGCTCGTTAGCGTCGAGGAGCATTTTAACGATGAAGATACGTTCCATGTAGTTATCTTCGCCGAGAGCCATTTTAGCTGCTTCAGCAACGATGCACTTGTAGGATTCACCGTTAATCATCATCTGCCAGCGACCGGAACGAACGCAAGCGTCGCCGTTACGCAGGGAGAGACCAGCTGCTTTAGCAGCTGCACCGTCGAGGTTCTTACCGTCTTTTTTGATCCAGCAGGGAAGGCCCCACTCTTCAAAAAGGTGAACGGAATCATCAACGTGACGGCCGAGGTCAAAAATAAGGTCTTCGCGAACGAGGCCCATGAGGTCAGTACGAACCATGCGTACGTAGTCATCAGCGTCGTTTTCGCCAAGGTAGGTGTTGATAGCGGAAAGACCCTGTGCGATAGCACCGGAACGTTCCATGGCAGCTTTGTCGAGGAGCATGATGGAGATGTCGCCACCAGCTTTTTCGATCCAACGGCATGCTTCATAAGCAACACCGCAGTTACCCATACCACCACCGACGAGGAGCAGGTCCACGTCTTTTTCTATAAGCTCAGGTTCTGCGAGTGCAACACCTTTGGAAGCTTCTTTACTAGGGAGAAGAGGCATGTTTCCTCCTTAATTAGGTTTTTAAGATTGCGTGAATTAATACACCTAAGACAAAAGCTTAGCAGCGATTAATCCAGATCCTTCCAAGCAGTAGTCTTGTCTGCATCAGCAACGTCAAACTTCTGTCCGAGAACTTCTTTGGGGGTAACCAGTTCAGTTTCGGTGAAAAGCAGTTCGTTGTCGAGGTCAGTCGGCTCGGGTTTACCTTCATAAGGTTTGATAGAACCTTCAGGGGTAGTGCGGATGGGGAACTTGAAGCGCTTTACGTTACCGTTACGGAATTTAACGGTCCACATGATGTCTTCAGCAGAACGCATGGGAATGGAAGTACCACCCATGGGTGCGAAGTCACCGTAGGGACGTGCTTCAATAGCGCCCTGGGGACAAATTTTGACGCAGGAGTAACACTCCCAGCATCCTTCGGGTTCCTGGTTGTAAGCCCGCATTTCTTCGGGATCCAGGATCATAAGATCGTTAGGGCAGATGTACATGCAGGCGGTCTTTTCTCCACCTTTACAGCCATCACACTTTTCCGGATTGACAAAGGTCGGCATACCTAGTCCTCCTAAAAGGGTTTAATGTTATCAATCACCGACATCCTATAACCATTTATAATCTTGCCTAATGTTCAAGGCTCGTGAAATTAGTAACTATCAAGCCCGTCACTGGGTGTCAAGGCGAAAGTGAAATTTAGAACAAGCTAATTTCAATTTCTTTCATAAATGGCTCTGAAACACTGCCGCCAAGTCTGGCGAGCTCGAAAAAACAAGACTCTTTCGTTTGCGGCAAAACAATAATGTGTTCCATCATGGATTGGTATTTAGTTCAATCTAGCCTTTAATTGCAAGCCTTTTTTTAAGATAATGATATATTCTTCACAACCCCCGTAACAAAGCGATTTTACAAAGCAAGACCGTAGACTTTCACCTGATTTTTTCTAGAGAAATTTCACACCTTATCTACATATAATATGTAACAAACCCCTTTTACCATGCGACCCCTAACCCCACACCAAACAGAAGACACTCATATTTCTTTACTTTCTTACTCAACAATTACCCCCAAAACCCTGCACACCATTCGACACACACCTCTACATACCTAACAACACACTGTTTTTTTTCACTAAATTTTCATACAGAGTTTAAATATAGACAATATCAGTATAACACTAAGTGAAAATTTTCACTCTATTTCAATTTTGCCCTTGACATTTCTTTCACAAACCATTCATAACCCCTCTTAAGCTTCATGGAGAAAATGTTTTTTAGGACTATCCTGATCGTCCGCTCCATGATATTGGTTTTAACGAATTTTCGTTCCGCAGACCCGCTTCTGCTTAGAAGCGCAGCCCCCACAGTATACCCGGGGGCCGAAGATTTTAATCCGGAGGTCTTGCGGAAGGGCCAAGGTGTTGAAAAAAAAATTACTACAAGGAGACGTAAACATGTCTAAGCTCGTAGCCCCTCACGGTGGTAAAGGTCTTGTATGCTGCCTGCTCGAAGGAGCAGAACTCGCTGCTGAACAGAAAAAAGCAGAAGGTCTGAAACAGATCGAAATTTCCGCCCGCGCAAAGGGTGACCTCATCATGATGGGATGTGGTGGTTTCTCTCCCCTGAACGGCTTCATGGGTAAAGCTGACTGGAAAGGCGTTTGTGAAAAATTCCTGATGGAAGACGGCACTTTCTGGCCTGTTCCGGTTACCCTCGACTCCGACGACGAAGACGTTAAAGTTGGCGACGAAATCGCTCTCGTAAATAACGGTGAAGTATTTGCTACCATGCAGATCACCGAAAAATACGAAATGACCGAAGAAGACAAAAAATGGGAATGCTACCAGGTCTTCAAAGGTGAAGGCGAAGAATCCGAAGATTCCATCTTCTGGAAAACCGCTCTCGAAGACCACCCCGGTGTTCAGATGGTTATGGCTCAGAAAAAGTACAACCTCGCTGGTCCTGTTAAAGTTCTCTCCGAAGGTGAGTACCCTGAGCAGTACAAAGGCGTTTACCTGCGCCCCGCTGAAACCCGTGCGATGTTCGACGAAAAAGGCTGGTCCACTGTTTCCGCTCTCCAGCTCCGTAACCCCATGCACCGCTCTCACGAATTCCTGGCAAAAATTTCCATCGAAGTTTGTGACGGTTGTCTGATCCACTCCCTGATCGGTAACCTCAAGCCCGGTGACATTCCTGCTGAAGTTCGTGTTAAAGCAATTGACACTCTCGTTGAGCACTACTTTGTTAAAGAAAACGTTATCCAGGCTGGTTACCCCCTCGATATGCGTTACGCAGGTCCCCGTGAAGGCCTCCTCCACGCTACCTTCCGTCAGAACTACGGTGTTAACCGCATGCTGATCGGTCGTGACCACGCTGGTGTTGGTGACTTCTACGGCCTGTTCGAAGCACAGGAAATCTTCGACAAAATTCCTTACGCAACCGAAGCTTGCCCCGAGCCGGGTAAAGCTCTCCTTTGTGAGCCCATGAAGATTGACTGGACTTTCTACTGCTACAAGTGCGACGGCATGGCTTCCCTGAGAACCTGCCCTCACGATAAAGCAGAGCGCGTTATCCTCTCCGGTACCAAACTGCGTAAAGCTCTCTCCGATGGCGCTGAAATCGTTGATCACTTCGGTCGTGACGAAGTTCTCGTACAGCTCCGTGAATACTACGAAGGCCTCACCGAAAAGGTTGAAGTCAAAATGCAGGGCGCAGCTTCCGGCGACGCTATGTAATTTGAGTAGTATCACTACTTGATTATTCAGGGAGGGAGCGCCTAGCGCTTCCTCCCTTTTTCTTTTCCCTACCTGCAATGCAGATACAGACTGAAACATTACCAGAGCACAACAGATCAAACAGAAACGGCTCTAATTAATGGCATTTTTTACTGCAGCTACGGGGGTTGCTCATTATAGCAAATCGCGCTATTAAGGTGGACTTCTCTATATCACATTTCAGGAAATAAAAAAAATGCCCGAATATAAAAAATTTGAACGTTCCGGCGGTTCCGCACCGCGCAGACAGTCCCTGCTCGACGAAATCAAAGAGCTGGACGAAAGACTTCTTTCCCTCGTATCCCGCAGAAACTACCTCATGGGTAAAGCTGCATCCAAGCGCAAGCAGAAAGGCCTGCCCCTTGGAGACCCGGATATGGAAAGACGCATCTTTGAGACATGGACCGCTGAAGCCGGCAACAAAAAATTCGATGTAAAAACTGCGAGACGCGTTTTCGACCAGCTGAATAACCTTGCTTATGCAGCAGTTGCCAAACCTGAAAGACGCAAGCTTTCTTCTTATGTTCTTTCTCCTCCCCAGAAAGCAGTGGACGTTACCTTTGACGGTCCCGGTTCCCTGCTGCAGTCCAAATTCTGGATCGCACTAAGTGCAGCAGCCGGAACTGACAGCAAAATGGGTCCCCTGTGCATCAATGACGAAATTACTGAGCTGGTCAAAGCTTTCAACCAAGCCGGCGCACACCTTTCATGGGATGGTGAAACTGTCGAATCCCGCGCAGGTGAAGGGATCGACTTTGAAGAAAAACTTATTTTTGCCGGAGACAATGCCATGACCATGTTTCTGGCCATTGCTTTCGGTCTCAAAACTGTCGGCAAATTCAAAATTGCCGGTGGCCCCATCCTTAAACAATATGATTCCAGACCACTTGCTGACATTCTTTCTCCGCTTGGCGCTCGACTGAACACTCTTGACCTCCAGAGCCACGGCCTGCCTGCCCGTCTCGAATGCGGCGGACGCATGGCATCTTCCATCGAGATCTCAGATGAGACTCCTGTGGAATTTGTTGCTGCGCTGGCTTTGGCGGCATGGACATACCCTCAGGGACTTACTTTTAAGTTTGCAGAGGGCTGGCACGGCATGGACCTGCTGCAGGAAGTTGTCACAGCTCTCAAAAAATGTGGCGTAAATGCCAAACTCAATGAGACTGAGTGTACAGTTCCCGCGACAAAAGAAATCTCCGTCCCGGAAGAACCTGCTATCGCACTGGAGCCGGAGCTTTGCTCTGCACTGCTTGCTATGCCTGCTTTCAGCAACGGTCAGGTAACTATCAACGGAGACTGGCCCAAGAACGCCCTTGCTGCTGATGCACTCGAAACTCTCAAGACCGGCGGCGTTGATATTAAAATTTCCAAAGGAAGCATCACTGCAACTAAGGGTGAAAAAGCAGATAAACCTTCCTTTGACTTCGGCAATGCAACCGACCTCTTCCCCATCGGACTGGCCCTTGCGGTCAACTCCCGCTCTGAATGCAAAATCAGTAACATCGCTGACGCAGTAATGTTCGAACAGGGTATTGAACTGCTCGAACGACTGGGCATCAAGTATGAGCGCGGCGAGGATGAACTTACTGTTCTCCCCGGACGTCTGAAATGGGATGAAGCATGGTCCGCACCTACTCCCTTCTTCGGTATTGCTCTCGGTCTTATGGCCTGGATGCGCCCCGGTATCTCAATCGAGAACCCCGGTGACATCACTGATCTCTGGCCTCGTTACTGGACCCTCTACAACAGCCTGCCGGAAATCAACGGACTCAAAGACCCTGAGGTAAAGAAAAAAGATGAATCAAAAACCCGAAGAAGAATCAAAATCGATTAGCATCCCTGAGATTGAAGTAGAAATTGAGAACTTCAAGAAGGAACTTGAACTCTGCCTGCAGCGTACTAGAAAGCTGATGGCGAGTGAGGTTCCTTCTGAAGGGATCTTTTTTGCCAATGAAATCTTCGAATCCCAGCAGGATAAACTTCGTCTGGAAGCAGAGATTGACATCCGTCAACGAAAAATAAACCGAATGCGCCTCGGAATGGAAGGATAACTGACCCCGCCCCTCATAACAGCTTTAGCGGGCACTTTATGAAGTATGCGGGAATGCACGTACCACAGGACACTTAGTTTCAAATCAGCTTACGAAAAGCACAATCACACCGGAGGTATCATGGGTTTAAACATTACTGAAAAGATCATATCCGCTCATCTTTTAAATGGAGAAATGGAGCCGGGCACAGAAGTCGGCCTGCGAATTGATCAAACTCTTACTCAGGATGCCACCGGCACGATGGCTTATCTGCAATTTGAAGCTATGGGTATTGATAAAGTCCAGACCGAACTTTCTGTAAGTTACGTGGACCACAACACCCTCCAGATGGGCTTCCGCAACCCGGATGACCATCAGTATCTTCGTACTGTAGCAGCCAAACACGGAGTTGTGTTCTCCCCTGCCGGAACAGGCATCTGTCACCAGCTGCATCTGGAAAACTTTGCCAAACCCGGCAAAACCCTGATCGGTTCTGACAGCCACACTCCTACTGCGGGTGGCCTCGGCTCTCTCGCCATGGGTGCAGGCGGTCTTTCCGTCGCGCTGGCCATGGCCGGACAGCCTTACTCCATCCCCATGCCCAAGGTTGTTAAGGTAGAACTCAGCGGCGAACTGTCCGGGTGGGCTTCTGCTAAAGATATCATCCTCAAGCTGCTGGAAATCAAAACCGTTAAAGGTGGCGTAGGCGTTGTGTTCGAATTCGGCGGTGAAGGTGTTAAATCCCTTTCCGTTCCCGAACGTGCCGTCATCACCAACATGGGTGCCGAACTCGGCGCGACCACTTCCATCTTCCCCAGTGATGATAATACCAAGGCTTTTCTCAAGGCCATGGGCCGCGAAGAAGATTGGACTGAACTCATTGCCGATGCAGATGCAACCTACGCAGAAGTTGTTGAAATCAACCTTTCCGATCTTGAACCACTGGTAGCCCAGCCGCACATGCCGGACCGCGTTGTTACCGTTAAGTCCCTCGCGGGACTGAAGGTCAACCAGTCTGCCATCGGTTCCTGCACCAACTCTTCCTACTCCGACCTGAAAACAACTGCTTTGATCCTGCAGGACCAGCAGCTGCCCCAAGGTGTGGACCTGATGATCTCCCCCGGTTCCAAGCAGGTTCTCAAAATGCTTGCTTCCGACGGACTGATCGCCAACTTCCTCGATTCCGGAGCCAGACTTCTGGAATGTACCTGTGGCCCCTGCATCGGCATGGGTGGTTCCCCCACTTCTGCCGGCGTAAGCGTACGTACCTTCAACCGCAACTTTGAAGGTCGCAGCGGAACTCAGGACGCGCAGGTTTACCTCGCCAGCCCACAGACTGCTGCTAAACTGGCCCTCGCCGGAGAATTCACTGATCCTGCAACCTGGGGTACTCCTCCCGCTAAGATCGAATTCCCTGCGGAAGTTCCCTCCATCCGCCACCTGTTCATCTTCCCCCCCGAAAACAGGGATGAAGTTGAAATTGTACGCGGACCGAACATTGTTCCTCTCGAAACATTCTCCGCCCTTCCGGATGAGATTTCCTCTGAAATCCGCCTTAAGGTCGAAGACGATATCACCACTGACCACATCCTCCCTGCAGGTGCACAGATTACTGCCCTGCGTTCCAACATCCCGGCTATCAGTGAATACATTTTCAGCCGTGTTGATGAGGGTTTTGTTGGCCGTATGAAAGCAGCAGAAAGTGGAATCATTCTCGGCGGTGAGAACTACGGACAGGGTTCCAGCCGCGAACACGCAGCTCTCGGCCCCCGTCATCTGGGTGTAGTTGCCGTCATTACCAAGTCTCTTGCTCGTATTCATAGAGCAAATCTTATCAATTTTGGCATTCTACCCCTTGTACTCTCTGAAAAGAGTGATTACGACAAACTGTCTGAGGGAAGTAAATTAACCATCGATACTACCGGCATTACCCCCGGGGGCGAAACTGTTTTCTCCACGGATGGTGTCGAAATCAGGGTTAAAAACGACCTCTCGGAAAAAGAACTTGAGATAATTAAAGCCGGCGGTCTGCTGAACTACGTCGGAAAACAACTGTAAATGAGTTTGGCGGGGTGTCTTCTTACGAAGTCATCCCGCCGATTAAATAGAATCAACACTTGAACGCAGCAACTGCTGCAAACGGAGACTGAAGAAGCCATGATGGACATTCTGCGCCAAAATGCCCAGAGCTGGGGCATCAAAATCGCTTTCGGTATCATTATCGCAGTTTTTATTTTTGCCTTCGGCGCCGGCGGATTCAACGGCAACACCGACCCGGTCATAGCATACGTTAACGAGCAGCCTATTCCTACTCAGGAATTTATGCAGTCTTACCGTGAAAATGCAGAAGCCTTGCGGGCCCAGAATCCCAATCTTGATTCCGATCAGCTCCAGTCACCCGAATTCAAAAAATTTGTTCTGGAACAGATGATCAGTCAGAGACTTCTTGAAGCTGAAGCCCAAAAACTGGGACTCTCTGTTTCTAACTCCGAACTTTCCTTTGACATCAGCCGCATCCCCGCTTTCGCTGATCAGGAAGGCAACTTCGACATGAATCTCTATCAGGCTTTCCTGAGAAGCAGATCCATGTCCGCAGCAAGTTTTGAGAACAGCATGCGCAACAGCGCAATGATTACCAAGCTTCAGGATTATGTGACATTGCCCGTCAAACCTACTGAAGCAGATGCCCGCTCTCTTTTCGATGCTGCATCCGAAAAAGTACAGATTGACTACTACTTCGTTCCCGGTGCTGATTTCCTTAAGAACATCAAAATCACCGAGAAACAGATAGAAGACTACTACACTGCCAATCCTGATAAGTTTGCGATCCCGGCACGCTCTGTAGTTAAGTACATTGCTTTCACCCCAGAAGAACTCTCCATCAACGAGACTGTTTCTCCTGAAGAAATTACTGCTTACTACGAAGCCCACAAAGACGCTTTTCTGCAGGAAGATCAAGTCAAAGCCAGCCATATTCTGATCGTTGTTGACGAAAACGCGCCGGAAAAAGATGTTGCTGCAGCTGAAAAGAAAATCAAAAAGATTCTTGCTAAAGCCAAGTCCGGTCAGGATTTCGCTAAACTTGCAAAAAGATACTCTGAAGGGCCTAGCAAAACTAAAGGTGGCGAACTGGGCTGGTTCGGTAAAGGCGCAATGGTTAAGCCTTTCGAAGATGCTGCTTTCGCTCTCAAGAAAGGCGAAGTCAGCGAACCTGTTCGCACTCGCTTCGGTTGGCACCTGATCAAGGCTGACGACATCCGTGAAGCCGGCCAGAAAGATCTGGACCAGGTAAAAGATGATATCACCACCATCGTCGCGCAGGAAAAAGCAGCGGACTCTATCAGCGACAAGCTGGACCACGCCATTGACCTGATCGCATCCGGCCTGAAACTCGACAAGGTTTCTGAAGAACTCGGAATCGCATTCAAAAAAAGCGAACAGGCTACTGTGCAGACCCTGGCCAACGCTTTCGGCATGACTGAAAGTGCAGCTCAGACCATCATAGGTCTGCCTGAAGGCAACTCCACTGATATGCCTATCGCTATTGACGGTGGATACATCCTCGTTGAAAAAGAAAAAGATATTCCCCCGTCCCTGAAACCTCTTAAGGACGAAAAGAAGAACATTGAAGATGTCCTTTCCCAGCAGCATGCATTACAGCTGGCTAAGACCATGGCCAATGACTTCAAAGACAAACTGGTCAACAAAGAAACGGAAGCTGAGACTTTCAACTACATTAAAAAGAATCTCAAAACTTCCGCACCCTTCGGTCGCGATGGTTTCATTCCCAACTTGGGCATGAACCGCAAGCTTGCTGATGCAGCTTTCGCAGCTAAAAAAGACCAGTGGCTTCCTGAAGTTTTCGAACTTCCCGGCGGTTACGTCTTAGCGCGCCTTGATGAGCGCATTCCTCCCAAAGAAGAAACTTGGGCTGCTCAAAAAGACATGTTCATCAACGCTCTGTTCCAGCAGCGAGCCAACGAAGTATTCGGGGCTTTCCTCGCAGAACTGCGAGCAAAGGCTAATATTGAATACGTTCGCAAGGACCTCCTGAACTAATCTGGAATAAACCAGCTAATATCAGCGGGCCTGTTCTTGTCGGAACAGGCCTTTTTTTTATACCAAAGGCAACAACTTTTGTTTTAATCACCTATTTTATCTTGCAGAGTCTTTACCTACAGAGTAACAGGTGAACATTAATCCCTGTCACCAAGAACAGGCTTTTTAAAAGGACATTAATTATGCTTCAGACCCCGAAAGGATACACATTCGCAGCGCTTGAGGCCGGATTCAAATATAGCGGACGGAACGATTTGGCTGTGATCATTAGTGACGTTCCAGCTGTTGCGGCTGCCGTTTTCACAAAGAACAAATTTCAAGCCGCACCTGTTACCGTGGGCAAAGAAATCCTATCTGAATCGCAGCAAGTTCGCGGAGCAATCATCAATGCTGGGCTGGCCAATGCCTGCACCGGAGCCGAAGGTATTGCCGATTGCAAGGAAAGTCTGATCCTCGCAGCTAAATATCTGGGCATAAATGACCGAGACCTCCTTCCGGCATCAACCGGGGTAATAGGCCCTCGCTTCAACATGGAAAAATGGCGTGAAGCCGCTTCCAAGCTGAAAAAAGCAATCACAGACAGCAACCCGGTCAAGGCGGCTAAAGCCATCATGACTACGGACAAATTTCCCAAACTGGCCTGGGGCGAAATTGAGTTTGACGGCAAACCGGTACGCATGCTCGGCATGTGCAAAGGTGCGGGGATGATTTCTCCTGATATGGCTACAATGCTCGGCTTTGTAACCTGTGATGCTGAAGTTGATCCTGATTGGTGGCAGGAAGCCCTGCGACGCTGCATCGACAGAAGCTTCAACTGTATAACAGTTGACGGGGACACCAGCACCAACGATACCGTCATGGCTTTTGCTAACGGAGCTGCGGAAATCAAAGCCGACAGCGATGAAAGAAAAGCCGCCCTCGAAGCACTTCTTCTCGATATCTGCCAGCAACTTTCTTATATGATAGTTCAGGATGCCGAAGGCGGCACCAAAGTAATGCATATTAATGTTACCGGTGCAGCTTCCGACAAAGACGCAGAGTTTATCGCTCGTGCCGTTGGTAACTCCCCACTGGTCAAAACAGCTCTCTTCGGCGAAGACCCCAACTGGGGCCGCATTGTAGCTGCTGCAGGCCGCAGCGGTGCTGAATTTGATCCCGAAACACTGACTTTGAGCTTCGGCAGAATAGTCGTGTTCGAGAAAGGAAAACCCGTTGAAGGCGATATGGACGCCCTGCTGGAACCGATCATGCGCAAGCAGGATATCCATGTTAATATCAGCCTTGCTGACGGTCAGGGTTCATCTATCCTGCAAGCTTCCGACCTGACCCGCGAGTACATCAACATTAACGCAGACTACAGGTCATAATAATTATACATTACCCAGCTGGAATCAGATATTCATATGATGAAAAATCTTGAAAACCGTGACAAAATGACCAGACTTGCCGACTTCCTATTCGAAGTAGGCATGTTGCGCAAAACTCCACGTACAGGCTACCAGTTTTTAGGTTCAGGCTCAGAATCTGTGGCTGAACATTCACACCGGGTAGCAGTGCTTGGATATGTGCTGGCGGACATGGCAGGAGCGGACATGGCCAGAACAGTGTTCATGTGTCTTTTCCATGACCTGCACGAAGCCCGCACCGGCGATTTTAACTATGTTAACCGAATCTATAACCGTAGTTACAGGGACCGTTCATTGAGGCACACCCTTGCCGGAACAGGTCTCGAAGATAAAATTTTTCCCCATTGGGAAGAGCTTGAGGAGTGCGAAACCATCGAATCCAAACTGGCTCAGGATGCTGACCAGCTGGATTTCATTCTTAACCTCAAAGAGGAAAAGGACATGGGCAACCCTTATGCTGCTAAATGGCTTGAGTCTGCTTTGAAGCGGTTGCGAACCGAAGAAGGGCAGCAACTTGCTGATACAATTGCTGAAACCGACCACAAAGATTGGTGGTATCTCGGCCCCCCGACAAGCTGGTGGGAAAATAAAAACGGACTCGACGATGATGAATGATGCCGCCATGGTTAAAGATTAACATAATCATCTAAAATGCAACCTCCATGGCTTGTTCTCCCTTTTATTTTCCAACTCACTGTGCTAAGTGGACGGATTAGGCTGGACAACAAAAACAACTTTTTAAGTTAAATTAGACTGATAAAATGCCACAAGCTGAAACTGAAAATAAAATGCTTTTACCCATAAATATACTGGGTAAAGGCTTTAAAAACCTCCTTTCAGAAATCGGAGCCATGTTCATCTTTCTTTTAGATGGACTGCTTCAGGTTTTCAGCTCGCTGGGAATATTCAAGAAAACAATTAAAGAGCTCTACTTCATCGGAGTAAAGTCACTCACTGTCATTTCACTGATCGGACTTTTCACCGGAATGGTTGTAGGCCTACAGACCCAATACGCCCTGTCCAAATTCGGGTCCGAAGGATTTCTCGGGGCGGCTGTTGCCTTGTCGCTGGTCCGGGAGCTTGGTCCGGTTCTCACAGCTATCATGCTCACCGGTCGAGCCGGTTCTTCCATGACAGCGGAGATCGGGGTCATGCGCATATCCGAACAGATAGACGCTCTTGAGCTTATGGACATCAATCCCATGAGCTATCTGGTCAGCCCCAAATTACTGGCCTCGATAATATCATTCCCGATTTTGACCGCATTTTTTGATCTGATCGGGATTTTAGGCGGGTATTTAAGCGGCGTTTCCCTGATGGGCGGAAACGGCGGAGTGTATTTCCACCGCGTACAAAATGCCCTTGGTTGGGAAGATATCTCCGTAGGATTCAGTAAGTCACTTGTTTTTGCTGTTCTGGTCTGTACTGTATGCTGTTTTCAAGGTTATTTTACCCACCACCGCAAAGACGGCAAAGGTCCCGAAGGCGTTAGCCAGGCAACAACAACCGCAGTAGTCATGTCCTGTGTGCTCGTTCTCGTAGCTGACTACATCATGACTTCCCTGCTCATCTAGAGGGACCAGATGAATTCAACAGCTCCGGATATCAAAATCGATAACCTGACCATCGGCTACGATGGAAACCCGGTTGTTTCCGGGATCAATGCAATCCTTCCCGGTGGAGGTATCTCGGTTATTCTCGGTCGCTCCGGCTGCGGAAAATCAACCCTGCTCAAGAATATCCTGAAACTTAACACTCCTATGGAAGGTGCGGTTTATCTGGGCAGACACAATATTTATACTCTCAAGCGCAAAGCATTCCGTTGCCTCAAACAACGTATCGGCGTCCTTTTTCAGGATGGGGCATTGCTCGGTGCTTTAAATCTTTTCGATAATGTAGCTCTGCCCTTGCGTGAGCATACCAGACTCAAGCAGCCTGAAATTTACGAGGTAGTCAAATCCAAACTCAGCCTTGTCGGCCTTGAAAATTTCATGGACTACTATCCCAATGAACTTTCAGGCGGAATGCGCAAGAGAGCCGGGCTGGCCCGGGCCATGGTCATGGACCCGGATATTCTTTTTTGTGATGAACCCACTTCCGGTCTTGATCCCATAAACTCCGCAGAACTGGACGGACTTTTACTTGAACTCAAGGAACGGTTCGACATGACCATCGTAGTGGTCAGCCACGATCTGGCCAGCATGGAAACCATTGCTGATTACGTGGTGGTCCTCGGAGAGGGCAAAACCCTTTTCAAGGGACAAAAAGAAGAACTGCTCACCACTGAAGATCCTTACTTGAGACAGTTTCTTGATCGTGAAGGCGCAAAAAGGGAAACCCACCGCGTAACCACGGCTCCCCTTGATCCCTCGGTTATGAAAATGAATTGCACCAAATACATTGGTGATTTGAACAGCAATTAAATGCATATGGACTTCGGCATGAAAAAATATCCTAAAGAAACAGCGGTCGGTTTTTTTGTCTTTCTCGGTCTGCTCTGTATCATCTACATGAGCGTCAAGCTAGGCGATGTGCATATGTTTGCCGATGACCACTATAATGTCACTGCCAGTTTTAACGACGTTACCGGCCTGCGGATCAACTCCCCTGTTGAAATGATGGGGGTACCTATCGGTTACGTTAACCAGATCAACCTTGATCTGGAAAAACAGAAAGCAGTACTGACCCTGAGCATCGAGAAACGCATTGAACTGACCGATGATGCAATCGCTTCTGTCAAGACAAGCGGGCTTATCGGCGATAAGTATATTAAAATAACACCCGGCGGCGTGGGCGATCCCATTGAGCCCGGCGGGGCTATCATTGAAACCGAGTCGGCAATTGATATTGAAGACTTGATCAGCAAGTATGTTTTTGGCAAAGTCTAAATAATAACTTTAATAATTAATCGGTTCCAGATATGAAAAAATCATTATCCATAATCATCGTAATGCTACTCATGGCAAGCTTTGCCGGAGTCAGTTCAGCTGCTGCTGAGAACTCTCCCATGGTGCGCCTGCAAGCCGGAATTCAAGGTGTAATTGAGATACTCAACGATCCCCTGTATAAAGGCAATCCGGCAATGAATGAAGAAAAGACTCTTAAGGTCCGTGAAACCATAAAAGATTTTTTTAATTTCGAAGAACTTTCCAAACGTTCAATAGGCCGTCCCTGGCTGAAGTTCTCCCCAGATGAAAAAGAAAAATTCATAGATCTGTTCACTAATCTGCTCGAGCATACCTATCTTGCCAGAATTGAAGACTATTCAGGTGAAAAAGTCGCATTTGACAAGGAAACCATAATTAAGGGAAAATATGCTCAGGTAGATACCCGTCTGTTGACCGGCAAACAGGACATCCCGGTATACTACCGTATGAAGCTTAAAAACGGTGAATGGGATGTTTATGATGTTATAATCGAAGGCGTAAGCCTGGTGAAGAACTACCGTACACAGTTTGTAGGTATTCTCGATACCACAAACGACAAGACCTTTGCTTCAGGCAAAAAAAATCTTTTTGAGCGCCTTGAAAAGAAATGCAAAGAACTGAAAGAAAACCCTAAAGCCGCCCTTGAAACCGGCAAAAATTAACGGATAATAAAAAAATGTCCAGGCACTACTCCACGACCATACTCGCCTTTCTGGTCCTCACAGTTATTCTGTTGACCTTTCCTTCCAAGGTAAGATCAGAACAAACAGCAGATCCTGTTATTGTGGCTCAGGTCGGTTCCGGCGTAATCGGCGCAGTGAAAAACAATCCCGAAGAATTAGCCGATGATGAATTCAGCGAGGGGATGTGGGGGGATACCGAGCATCAAGAAGAGTCATTCGCCTCTGACCCGTGGCAGGGCTACAACCGGGCGATGTTCGAGTTCAACGACTATTTGTATTTCAATATCATGAAACCCGTGACCAAGGGCTATATGTGGGTGGTTCCCCTGCGACCCAGAACATGGACCAACAATTTCTTCCAGCACATCCTTTACCCGGTTCGACTGACCAGCTGTCTGCTGCAGGGGAAGTTCTATACTGCCGGAGCTGAGACATCCAAGTTTGTAGCCAACACGTTTTTCGGCATGGGAGGCCTGGGTAACGTTGCTGGAGATGCTCAATCAACCATGCCTCTCTACCTCGGTAACGAGGACATGGGACAGACCTTCGGCGTCTGGGGTGTCCCCAACGGTCCCTACTTTGTGTTGCCCTTCCTTGGCCCCTCTACAGTGCGCGATGCTGTCGGCCTTGGGATTGATACTTTTGTGCTCAACCCCTTCTGGTGGTTCGGCATTCCCTGGTACTACTCCGCTTCCGCCGGAGCTTACAACCAGATCAACAAACTTTCATTCCACATTGGTGAATACGAGTCCCTCAAGGAAGGCTCCATTGATCCTTATCTCGCTCTCAGGGACGCTTACCTTAGCTACCGGGCAAAACAGATCAGGGACTCCAAAATTGATCCCAATAAGCCCAAACCGCAACTCACAACCAATCCGGATGCAACTCCGTAAGACTTAATACCGTGAAAATTGCAGTAATCTCTGACACTCACCTCCGTGAGCCGGATAACAGGCTCGCGGAGGTTTTTAATAAGTATCTCGCAGATGCCGACCTGCTGCTGCACTGCGGTGACATGGTATCTTTTTCCATGTGGCAGTTCTTCTGCCAGCACCCCAACTTCCATGCAGCACTGGGCAATTGCGATGAATGGGCACTATCAGACTATTTGCAGCCGCTAGAATCCGTAAATTTCCATGGTCTGCGCATCGGCATAGCCCACGGCTGGGGATCGCGTTCACAGGTTTCCCGCAATGTAGCGGACTCCTTCGGGCCTGATTTTGATCTTGTCTGCTACGGACATACCCACATTCAAGACTGGTCCATTGTAAACGGGCGGCAGATGCTCAACCCCGGCAGCCTTACGTCACCGCGCGACGAACGACCGCCGTGTGTAGCTATCGTCGAGGTGGATGACGAACACAATATGGAATGCTCTTTCGTTCCTGTGGATAAATGAACACAAGAAAAGGCCCGCACCATCAATGATATTACGGGCCTTTTCAATTAAAAATACTCTTCCAATTAAGAATAAGGATCTGTCAGCAGCTTATATTCGCCGCTCTGTTCCGCAACAATCCCTTTCCCAGCCATTTCGGCAAGCATTGTCTGAATTTTGTCGGTCTCACCCGGCGCCAGCACTTTCCCGCCCTCAGTCTTCAGGTAGGCAAGCGGCAGATAATCAGCCTTGCCTCTTTTAAAAAGCGCGATCAAAAACCTATCAGTAAGTGTTTTGGCTCCAGCCATGGCAAATCCTCCTATGAATGACAACTAGTTCAGCATGAAATTCCGCACCCCGGTAAAAAATATCTGGGCAGCGATTGACGCAACAACGAGTCCTGTCAAACGACTCATTATGTTAAGCCCCCTTCTTCCCAGAAGACGTTTAAGGCTTGAGGATATGAATAACAGAATCCCTACAGTTAATACAGCGGCAACCAACGCTCCGCATGCAAGGGCCATATCGCGGAAGCCCTGAACAGCTGAGCCCATGACTAACAGAGCACCGATAGTTCCCGGGCCGACAACGATGGGGATAGCTAGCGGCACAACTGCAATATCGTCATCATCATTCCCGGCGTCAAATTTCTTGCCACCGCCGTTAACCATATTCAAGGCAGACAGAAAGAGAACCGCACCCGCACCGATCCTAAAGGCATCGAGGGTAATCCCGAACAATTCAAAAATATACCTACCGTAAAGGTAAAGAATTACAGAACTGATAATCACGGCGACGGTAACTTTCAAAGCTGTTTTCTTGCGCTCATTTGGAGTCATATCCTGAGTTAGGGACAGGAAAGCTGAGATGGCAAAGAAAGGGGTCAGCACAAAGAACAGTTTTAAATAGGTTTGGAAAAATATTGAAAACATAGCTTTTACTCTCTTTAATTACACATAAATTTTATTCAGGCTCACAGCCTTTTCATCAAATTTGATGCCGCTCTCTACACCTCATTGATTGTTCGATCAACACAAATCTGCTGCATAAATTTCAAAATGTTTTCTTTTTTTTGTAAATCCCCATTTTACCTTCTTTTATCTTTTCCTTCCTGTCTGCAGGAGTAGTATGTTACAAATATATCAACGCATTTATACTGATCATAACAAGAAAACTTCTGCGGGAGATTCAAATGTTCAAAAACACTAAACTGGCAATCAAATTAGGGTTAAGCTTTGCCCTCATGATCTTTTTGAGTTCAGCAATGGCTTATGTTGGCTACAACGGCATGCATGAAATAGATGACCGTGTAGATAAAGCCGACGACGTAAACCGTATGGTTCGCATCATTCTTGAGACGCGCATGAGCGAAAAGAACTACATGCTCAGAAATGAAGATGAATACTTAAACAAACATACTGAATTAATAGACTCACTCAAAGCGCAAATAAAGACTACAAATGCAAAGTTTTCCAAACAAATCAATCATGATCAAATGACTGTTTTGGCTGAAGCGATAGAGAAATACAATAACGCTTTTAATGAATATGTAACTCTGGTCGAGAGCAGAATACAAACAATGCAATTGATGCGTTCAGACGCAAGGAACGCACTTACCGAACTTGAAAAAGTACGCTCTGATCAAAAGAAACAACTTGAATTGATTCTATCCGAGACCGACACAAAAATATCAAATGGAATCAGTAGATCTGAATTTGCAACTATAGACTCCCTGTACAACAACAGTCAGAGGGGAATTATAGACAAGCTGACCAAGGCAGATGATGCCAACCGGGCCATCAAATGGTTTATTACTGCCCGGAAAAATGAAAAAGAGTACATCATTTCCTCCCATCCGAAATATCTGGAAATGGTTAAATCCGACATTGAACAAATCAACAGCCTTAGCAAAGATTTAAAACTCAGATTTCAAAATCCAACTAATATTGCACAGGTTGAGAGGGTACTAAACAATGTATCCAGTTATTACTCGAATTTTCTGACATACACCAAGCTCATGGCCCAGCAGGTGGAAGCGGAAGAAGCAATGGTGCAGGCAGCAAGGGGTGCTGACGCACAATGCCGGGCAGCAAGGGCTGATCAGAAAACCAAAATGCTGGATCAGATTACGTCATCAAACACCCTTCTTTTCATTGGTGCGCTCGTCGCCCTTATTCTCGGCATGATGACCGCATTTATCCTGACCAAAGCTATCACCGGACCGATACAGATGGGTGTACGCTTTGCCCAGCGAATGGCTCAGGGAGATTTTACCAGCACATTGAATATCAATCAGAAAGATGAAGTAGGAATCCTGTCCGCAGCATTAAACGACATGGTCCACCGTCTTTCCGGTGTTGTTGCAGAAGTAGGCGGAGCCACGGAAAACGTAGCCTCCGGTAGTGAGGAACTGTCTGCCACAGCGGAATCTCTTTCACAATCATCCACCGAACAGGCCGCCAATGTTGAAGAAGTTTCCTCTTCCATTGAAGAGATGACTGCCAACATCAGGCAGAATGCTGAAAATGCCCAGCAAACTGAAAGCATTGCCGTACAATCCGCACAGCAGGCTGAAGAGAGCGGACATGCTGTAACGCAAGCCGTAGACGCAATGAAAAATATCGCGGAAAAGATATCCATTGTTGAGGAAATTGCCCGCCAGACCAACCTTCTCGCCTTAAACGCAGCCATTGAAGCTGCCCGGGCAGGTGAACATGGCAAAGGCTTTGCCGTTGTGGCTGCGGAAGTAAGAAAACTAGCCGAGCGCAGCGGTGAAGCAGCCCGTGAGATTGGAGACCTTTCTAGCGGAACTGTAGAAGTGGCAGAAAAAGCGGGACAAATGCTGGTCCAGCTCGTCCCGGATATCAAGCGTACTGCAGAACTGGTTCAGGAAATAACTGCCGGAAGCAGTGAACAGCTTACCGGAGCGGAACAGATTAACAAAGCAGTGCAGCAACTTGATCAAGTCACCCAGCAGAACGCATCTGCATCCGAGGAAATGGCTTCCACCTCCGAAGAACTCTCCAGTCAAGCAGAAGAGTTGCAACAAACCATGGCCTTCTTCCGGGTTAATAACAATAACGCGTACTCACCCCGTGCACTGCCGCCATCTTCGTCTATCCCGACCGAATCGGCTTCTAAGCAGACTGAACACAAATCCTCGGACAGTAACTCATCAGGGTTATCATTGGATATGGGCAGTAACTTCTCAGACAGTGGTTTTGAAAGGTTTTAATACACGATTAATACCTGTAGCTTAAACTAAAAAGCCCTCCGGAAGCATTCTTCCGGAGGGCTGATTTATTGCTGATAGATAGGGAAACTACTTACCGCAGCATTTCTTGTACTTCTTACCGCTGCCGCAGGGGCAGGGATCGTTACGTCCTACTTTGGGCTCACTGCGGCGTTTAGGCTTTTTCTTGGCGCCTTCGCTTTCAGAATCTGAATACTCAAGATCGGACTGCTTTTCCTTGTGCTGGAACTCATCCTCGCGGACCTCGGTTTCAATGCGCAGGTGGCAGAGGGCACGAACGGTATTTTCCTTGATGCGGTCGAGCATTTCGCGGAAAAGAGAAAAACCTTCACGCTTGTACTCGTGCTTGGGGTCCTTCTGACCGTAGCCGCGCAGTCCGATACCTTCACGCAGGTGGTCCATGTTCAACAGGTGCTCTTTCCAGTTACGGTCAAGAGCTTCCAGCAGGAAGTAACGCTGAATTTCATGGTAATGTTCGCTGGAGCTTTCTTCAAGCTTACCGAGAAGTTCTGCGACCCACGCTTCAGCTTCTTCACGGGTGGGCAGCTTATCCTTGAATTCCTCATTGCGGCTGAATCCACAGAGTTCATCAAGCTGTCCGCGAACCATTTCCTCGGTTTCCGCATCAAGGGGTTTGCCCTTCGCTTCGTCAACAGGATAGAAAATATCTTCGAAAAGTTCTTCCACAAACTCGGAAGTCATTTCGCTCATATCTTCTGAATTCATGACATCACGACGCAGGGTGTAGATAACCTCACGCTGCTGGTTCATGACGTTGTCGTATTCCAGAAGCTGTTTACGAATTTCAAAGTTATGCCCTTCAACCTTCTTCTGGGAATTCTCAATAGCTTTGGTGACCATGCCGTTTTCAATAGGTTCACCTTCTTCCATGCCCAGTTTATCCATAAGCCCGGCAATGCGGTCAGAACCAAACAGACGCATGAGATCATCATCAAGAGCAAGGTAAAAACGGGTGGAACCGGGGTCACCCTGACGGCCGGAACGACCACGCAGCTGGTTATCAATACGTCTGGATTCGTGACGCTCGGTACCGATAATGTGCAGACCGCCCTTCTCCAGAACTCCCTCACCCAGCTTAATATCAGTACCACGGCCAGCCATGTTGGTAGCAATAGTCACATGTCCGGAATGTCCGGCCTCAGCAACGATTTCAGCTTCCTGCTGGTGGTGCTTTGCATTGAGCACGTTATGGGGAATACGGCGTTTCTTGAGTAGACTGGAAACCAGCTCCGACTTCTCAATGGAAACAGTACCGACCAGAACAGGCTGGCCTTTTTTGTACTTACCTGCAATATCATCGGCAATTGCGTTGTATTTCTCCCGCTGAGTCTTGTAGATAGAGTCAGGGTAGTCTTTACGGACCATTGCGGTATTTGTGGGGATAACGATTACTTCCAGATTGTAAATCTGTGCGAATTCAACAGATTCGGTATCTGCTGTACCGGTCATACCGGCCAGTTTGTTGTACATGCGGAAGTAGTTCTGAAAGGTGATGGAAGCCAGAGTCTGGTTTTCGGACTCGACCTTAACCCCTTCTTTGGCTTCAAGGGCCTGATGCAGACCATCGGAAAAACGTCTACCGGGCATAAGACGCCCAGTGAATTCGTCAACGATGACCACCTGACCGTCTTTGACGATGTAATCAACATCACGGCCAAAGAGATGATGGGCTTTAATACCCTGCATTATGTGATGCTGGAAAGAAATATGCTGGGAGTCATAGAGGTTGTCGATGTCCAGAATCTGCTCGCATTTCATAACACCTTCATCGGTCATGGAAATGCTCTTACCCTTTTCATCAACTTCGAAATCTTCATCCCGTTTCAACAGGGGAATCATGGAGTTGACCCGGCCATACATAGAAGTGGCATCGTCGGAAGCACCGGAAATAATGAGCGGAGTACGTGCTTCATCAATGAGGATGGAGTCAACTTCGTCGACAATACAGAAGTTAAGCTCTCGCTGTACCAGCTGCTCTTTGTAGAACTTCATGTTGTCACGCAGGTAATCAAAACCGAATTCATTGTTGGTTCCGTAGGTAATGTCACATCCGTAAGCTTCCTGACGCTCTTCATCACTCAGACCGTGAACGACAACACCGACACTAAGGCCGAGGAAATTATAAAGCTTGCCCATCCACTCGGCATCACGCTTGGCCAGATAGTCGTTGACGGTAATCAGATGCACGCCTTTACCGGAAAGGGCATTCAGTACCGCCGGAAGGGTTGCCACAAGGGTTTTACCTTCACCAGTCTTCATTTCTGCGATACGGCCGCTGTGCAGGACTATGCCGCCGACCATCTGTACGTCATAGTGACGCATTTCAAGGGCACGTTTACCGGCCTCACGTACAAGAGCGAAAACCTCTTCCAGAATATCATCAAGAGGAGTACCGGCGGCGACCTGCTCTTTATATTCGGCTATCTTCTGCGGAAACTGCTCATCGGTGAGCTTTTCCATTTCCGGTTCAAAAGCTGCAATCCGGTCGATCTGCGGTTTCAGCTTTTTAATAAATCTTTCATTTCGTGAACCGAACAATTTGGAAAAAATCAAATTAAACATCTAAGTTCCTTTCTCCTGCGCGGAATTTACCGCGAATTATCAGCAATAAAAATAAACGGATGTTATTTAATAAGTACTTATTTCAAAATATCAAGCCAATGAGCGGCAAAATATTCATCTTTTACAAGACTGGCAAGCTGAATCACACAGGCAGAACAACCGCTGAGTATCTGACCGCCTGTTTTCATATCCCGTGTCAGGTGATTGAGACAATGTCCGCCCACCTCTTTTGACAGCTCCGGTGCTCCAAGCTGCATGATTCCACCGAACCCGCAACAAAGATCTTCCTGCACTGGGAGGAGCCTTGTCCCGGCAATGTTTTC
Source organism: Maridesulfovibrio spiralis (SeqCode) (assembly GCF_048571135.1). Classification (NCBI taxonomy): domain Bacteria; kingdom Pseudomonadati; phylum Thermodesulfobacteriota; class Desulfovibrionia; order Desulfovibrionales; family Desulfovibrionaceae; genus Maridesulfovibrio; species Maridesulfovibrio spiralis (SeqCode). The sequence goes on from NZ_CP182344.1 coordinate 1,393,435, forward strand.
AACAAACTTACGGTCAGCATCATCTTCCGGGGCATGACAGGGACGGTGGTAAGCAATCTGGTCCGGTGCGTTGTCGCCGAGTTTTACTTCTGCATCAAGCAGCAAAGACGATAGCGGACTCAGGGAATTTAGCCACAACTCATAAAGATTCTCATCACCAGCGAAATCATCAAGAGAATATTCTTTCAGCCCCTTGAGGCAGGTAGCGCAAAAAGTAATCAGCAACGGATGCCCGGCATCCTGCCAGACCTTGACGTTTTTGGCTCGTGAAACTGACTGCCGTTCCGGCAATCCGGCACTTCCATAAGAAGAACCGCAACAGCTGAATTGCGCTCCTTCGGCCCGGATCATGCCCATTCCGTCCAGCAGGCGATCGGCCTTTGCAGACCATTCTTTGCGCGCAAAACGTCCCACGCAGCCCTTAAACAGCAGCACCTCTCGCTCTTCAAACTTTACCTGCATTTTAAGCTCCGCCCACGGTTCAGGGCTTTTGGCAAAGAGAGATTGCATGCGCTTTCTGGCTGAACCGAAAGGTTCCGGCAGGAATTCAGGGGAGAATTTGGAGAGTGCTGCCGCAGTAGGCCAGAGCAGACCGGGATTCTTCAACCACAAATCCCAACAGGTCTGCGTGAAGCCTTTTGATTTTGCCCGCAAGTCAGAAACAAAATCAGGCCCGGACATCTTCTGGGGGCAGTTCTTTGCGCAACGTCCACAGGAAAGACAAAGCGAAGCCAACGATTTAAAGTCGTGTTCCGTCAGCCCTTCTGCCATTCCATCACCGGAACAGATAGATTCGAGGAAAAATTTTGCTCGCGGGGTCAGTTCTTCCCGTCCGGTAGCTTTGAACAAGGGACAGACTTCAAGACATTTCCCGCACTGCACACAATTTTTAGGAGCTGCCATCAGACCACCTTCCCGGGATTCATAATATTCAACGGATCGAAAGTCTTCTTAATCCCTGCCATCAACCGCTGCTGTGTTTTATCCAGCTGCATGCCGATATATTTGCCCTTGGTCAGACCGATGCCGTGTTCTCCGGAGAGAGTGCCGCCCAGATCCAGAGTCAATTGAAATATCTGTTGCTTGGCTTTGAGTGCGTTCTCCTGCTGACCGGGTGCAGATATGTCGTACATGGTGCTGACATGAATATTGCCATCACCCAGATGCCCGAAACAAAGCACAACGACCCCAAGCTGCTCTCCAATGGCATGGTAACCCTTGATGGCCTCCGCAACTTTGCCACGCGGAACAGCCACGTCCTCACCCTGCTTGTTCGGTGCGAGGCTGAAGGCCGCCGGGCTGATGACCCTGCGCAGCTCCCAAAGCCGTTCCTGATCCGCGCCGCTACCCTGCTCAACAAAGGTAACCGCAACTTTCCGCAAGGCCTCTTCAATACGCCCCAGATCGGTAGCCACCGACTCTGCCGAACCGTCAATCTTGAGCAGCAGCAACCCCCCGGTCCCCTGCGTCCAGGGCACATGCGAATGCATCTCCAGAGCCTTGATGGTATTATGATCCATAAGTTCCATAGCCGTGGGCAGAATTCCACACCCGAACACAGCCTCGGCCCCTTCCAGACAGCCGGATAAATCTTCAAAGCCGACCAGCACCGATGCCGATGTTTCAGGCAGGGGCAACAGCTTAACAGTCGCCTCAGTGACCAGCCCCAGAGTTCCGGCAGAGCCGACCATGAGTCTGGTAAGATCCAGCCCGACTACATTTTTCTGGGTCCGGCCTCCGGTGCGGATGATTTCACCGCCGGGCAGGACAACTTCAAGGCCCAGCACATAATCGCGGGTAACGCCGTATTTAACGGCACGCATGCCCCCGGCACAGGTTGCGATATTGCCGCCAATGGTTGAAATTTTCATGCTGGCCGGGTCAGGAGGATAGAACAATCCTTCAGCTTCCACAGCTTTCTGCAAATCAGCGGTAATCACTCCCGGCTGGGTCACGGCTACAAAATCACGTCCATCGATATCAAGAATGGAATTCATATCCAGCATGGAAACTACAACGCCGCCCCGGACAGGTACACAATTACCGACCTTGTTGGTCGCCCGCGCACGGGGATAGATAGGAATCCGCTCCGCCTGCGCCCACTTCAACAGCTCCGCAAGCTGGGCGGTATTCTGTGGACGCACCAAAGCCCAAGGCTTGGCATGTCGCTGACTGGCATCAACACCGCAAGCCAGCAAAGTACCATCTTCAAAGCTGGATTCCCGGCCTGGAAATAAATTTTGCAGGAATTTTTTATGTAAACGTGAGAGTTGATTCATGTTTGCCTCCGGCGGCCCTTCGGGGAGTCTACCGACGGTCCCTCCGGGGGCTTAAACCCTTTTTGCAAAAAGGGTTTAAGAATCCCAAAAACTTTCATTAGGGCTTCGCCGTATTTTCATTCAAAACCGCTTTAGTACGCTAGATGCGAAGCATAACCAAAACGTCTTTTGGGAAGAGGGGATGGGGTCTGGGGAAGGGGAGAAAACCTTTTGGGCGTTAGCAAAAGGTTTTCTCCCCTTTCCCAGCCGCCGGAGGCAACCCTAAACCTTTTCCCAGACTTGCTCAACACAGTCTAAGAGCGCGCGAACAACGGGATCGCTTTCTTTTTTGCGCGGGAAACCGAAATAGAGCCCGACCTCGATATGTCCACCGGGCCAGATGTAGAATTCGCCTTTTTCAACACCCTCTGCGGCTTCGTCTGCACGCATAACGGTAATACCGTTACCGGATTTGACCAGTGCGTTGTGGGTATCTTCGCTGTCTGCAATCATGGATTTAGATACTTCAAGATCACGGGAGGAAAAAGTTTCTTCGAGCTTGACGTTGAAAGAGCACTCCTCAGGAGTCCATATCCACTCCAGCTTGGCGAGATCCTCCCAGCTGGCATCCTGCATCTGTTCTTTCCATGATGCGGGTCCAACCACGTGCAGGACTGTGCTTTCGAGCAGGATACCGTCCACTTCTTCGGGCGGGCAGTTGGAATAGAAAAAACCGCCGTCGAGCTTACGGGCTGCGATATCACTGCGGATAGTCCAGGTAGGCATCTGCACCAGACGCAGGGACAGCCCCGGAAACTTTTCCTTGATCAATGAAATGAGCTTCGGTGTACGCAGATAGATGGGAGAGGTCTGCAAGCCAACCCGGGCGACCCCGGAAAGCTCGCCTTTCAAGCTCTGGGCTTCGGACTCAAATTTTTCCACACAGTCAAGCAGATCGCGGGCTTTTTCAAGCAGCTGTTTACCTTCTGGGGTGGTCTCCATGCCCTTGGGTGTGCGCAGAAAAAGGCGCAGGTCGAATTCTTCTTCAAGAGACTTGATATGCAGGCTGATAGTGGACTGGCTGGCGTGCAAACGCTTGGCCGCGCGAGTCATGTTACCTTCCTCCGCCACCGCCACGAATGTCTTGATCTGATATAATTCCATTAATTTTCAGCCCATTGGATAAACTATTTTAAGAATCTAATGACCCTATCGAAAAACTTAAAGAGGGTCTTCGATTATTCCCATTGGATTGAAAACACGAAAACGGGCAATAAGGATTCATCGGCTACGTGATTTCTAAATCTTGATCACGAATACAGGAGAACCACCATGAGCAGCATCAGTGCATTCGTAACAGAAGTTTTCACCCCTGAAGACAGCGAATTTGGCCGCGAAAAAAGAATCGACCCCGTAACCGGAATGGTTAAAACAATTTTCTGGGTCGGTGCAGCAATGGTTTTCACCATTCTCGTTTCCGGTCTCCAGTAAACAAGCCTTGATTCATTAAGGTTACTATACCCTTATCATGCTTTCTCCACCCACCGGCAAGGGGTGGATGAGAATTTTACGGCTCGCCGCAGGCTAATAATTAGCCAGCTGGCGGGCCGTATCTCTTGCAATATCCCTACGCTTGAGTTCTTCTTTACGGTTATGGACATTACGTCCCTTGGCCAAAGCAATCTCAAGCTTGATCTTACCTCTTGAGAAGTACAATCTTACCGGAATAACGGTCAAGCCTTTCTGGTCCACCCGATTCTGCAGCTTTTCTATTTCGCGTGCGTGCAGCAGCAGTTTGCGTTGGCGGTCCGGCTCATGCTGGGTATATCCTGCGTGGTCGTATGGTGCGATGTGAACACCTACCAGCCATGCCTCGCCTTCTTTGAAATTGATATAGCCATCCATAAAACTGACCAAACCCTGACGCAAGGATTTGACCTCAGTGCCCTTGAGCACCAGACCGGCTTCCATTGTTTCCACGAATTCGTAATTGCGGCGAGCCTGTTTATTGAGCGCAATCGAAGATGGACTCTTCTTCTTTTTCTTCTTAGCCATGACTTTGAATTAACCTGTGATATCTTCGTTATCCAGAAGAGACGCGAAAAAGGTCAATTCTTCAGGATATTTTTTATAAATATTTTCCGTAACAAGACGGTTGATTCTGCTAACAGTACGGCAACCGAGCACGTCTTTAAGCAACTGTTTGCATTCCTGCATATTCAGCTGCCTCAAAATCCTCTTAATACCGGGAATGGCCTGCGGAGTTAGACTGAGGCTGTCGATCTGCATACCCATGAGGATGGGAACGCAATATGGATCGGATGCGACCTCACCGCAGAGACTAACCCCGATACCTGCCCGGTGTCCGGCATCAACTACGTATTTTATGGAACGCACAACTGCCGGATGCAAAGGCTGATAAAGATATGAAACGTGCGGGTTGGTACGGTCGATACCCAAGCTGTACTGGATCAGGTCGTTGGTTCCTATACTGAAGAAATCCACTTCCTGAGCCAGAATTTCAGCAATCATAACCGCAGCGGGCAACTCGATCATAACCCCAATAGGCATATTTTCATCAAACGGGATACCCTCTTCACGCAATTCCTGCTGTGCGCGGGCGAGGGCACTCTTTGCCTGCAGAACTTCTTTCAGCCCGCAGATCATGGGAAACATCATAGACACATTGCCGTGAACACTGGCCCGGAGCATGGCCCGAAGCTGAGTCTTGAACAGGTCCTGATGCTTGAGGCAAAAACGCATAGCCCGCAAACCGAGAGCCGGATTAGCCTCATCCAATGCCCCGAAATGGGACATGAATTTGTCCGAACCGAGATCAAGGGTACGCAATGTAACCTTGCGCGGTGACATAATTGCTGCCAGCTCCGAATATTTTTCGGCCAGTTCGTCTTCAGTGGGCAGATCGGTACGACTCAGGTAGGCGTACTCGGTCCTGAACAAACCAATACCTTCCCCTCCGTTGTCGATAACAGCGGCAACCTCTTCAAAAAGTTCGATATTTGCGTGAACTTCAACGCGGTATCCGTCTTCAGTTTCAGCCGGAAGCTGACAACCGCGAATAATGGTCCGCTGGTAATCATCGAACTGGGTTTCGAGGGTGTAGTAGTGCTCAAGCTCTTCGTCGCTGGGATCAACGAGCACCTTACCGGCCAGCCCGTCAATGATGACCAGATCGCCGTCTACAACGGAATTTTCCAGTTCTGCAGCACCGACAAGGGCCGGGATATTCAGTGTCCGGGCCAAAATACCGGTATGCGAAGTCTTACCGCCGAGGGTGGTCACGAAAGCCATGAGCTTATTTACTTCAAGCTCAATGGTGTCGGCCGGGGTCAGGTCATGTGCCATGAGAACAACGCGACCTTCCACAGGCCGCAGGTTGGCTTCACCGCCGATAAGTTTAGCCTGCACCCGCAGAGCCACCTGACGCACATCCTGCATGCGTTCACGGATATAGATGTCCTCAAGGGCACCAAAAGTTTTTTCAAGGTCATTTACGGCCTTGTCCAGTGCCCACTCAGCGTTGATAGTAAGATCGTCGATATATTTCAGGGCCGAGGATTGCAGCTTGGGGTCCTTGAGCATCATCAGATGGGAATCAATGATCAGCTGGTGCTCCTTGAGCTCACTGGGGACCTTCGCCCTTACCGCAGACAGCTCTTCCACGGCATCACTGAACCCTTTCTTCATTCGCGTTTTCTCATCCTCCACCATATGTGATGGTACGGTCTGCCGCGGCAGACGTGAAGAAATACTGCGGTTAAGAAAGAATGCCTTGCCGATGGCTATACCAGTTGAGACGGAAATTCCGTTGACGACCGCTCTGGCCACTTATTTTTCCTCGCCGAATCTGTTTTTAAAATGTTCTTCCAGACAATCAAGAGCCGCCGCGGCATCCGGGCCGTCCGCCCGCAGTTCTAGGACACTGCCCTGAACTGCAGCCAGTGTAAGCACATCAAGAATGCTTTTGGCGTCGACTTCCTGAGATTCGCAGACAACTTTTATGTCTGCGCTAAAATTCTGGGCTTCCTGCGCTAACTTTGCTGCCGGGCGGGCATGCAGCCCCAACTGGTTGCTGACAACCACTGTCCGGGCAACTGCGTCCCCGCCTGCCGGGGAATCTTCGCGGAGCACACTCTCTTCAGTCATTTTTCATTAATCCTTATATCTTATTTCTTCAAAGGAAAAAATCATAGTAAATGCATTGTCAGCAATCCGATAATCACGACCAGAACCGCCACAATCTCGCGGGCAATCTTTCCGGTGGCCACAAGCCAGCCGAACAACCCAAGTGCCGCCGTCCCACCGTACCACTCAAAACCGTTCAGCGGACGGGGCCAGAGCTGAAACCAAATCAAAAGAACAAGGAAGCCGTTGGCATACTTAAGCCGCTCCCCCCAGTTGATCAGGTCCCACTTTTTAAGTTCATCCAAAAAGCCCAAGCCCTTGTTGATCCCGGACCAGAAGGTGAACCCTTTAAATATCTGCAAACCGCAGAACAACACTAAACCGAGTAGCATAGCCTGCGTATGATGACCAGCCAGAAGCAGGTTCACCGTCCCCAGCGCCCAGAAAATCAGACCGCTTCCTGCAAAAACAGAATCACCGATTGCCGAAAGGGTGTAGCTGGTGGTATTTTTCAACTTGTCCAGCAACTGGACCGGGAAACGCCCTTCTTTGATCTGCAACTCCACAGAAAGAAAAATGGCTACCAGCAGCGGCGCCCAGAAAGGATGTGAGTTGTAATGTTTCACATACCTCTTGCGGGCTTTAACCAGCTCGGAATGGTCATCATAAATGGCTTCCAGACCGGGCTGCATGGCATAGGAAAAGCCGATATTCTGCAAGCCGCGGGTATTAAAACCCGCACCCACAAAATATGAACGCAGAAAACAGCTGACAAAGGCCAGCCCTAATTTTTTCTTTTGTTCCGATTTTTCCATATTTTAATTATCTGATGCTCTTACGCTTTTATTAAAAGTTTCTTTGGTCTATTCAAAACTTTTTATCAGGGCTTCGCCACTGTGATATCCAATAACCGTCTTGGTTAGCTCCATGCGAAGCATAACTAAAACGTCTAAGTACTCTTTTTTCTTTCAGTTACCTTTTCATAGACCGCTTTAGCTGTCCAGCCTTCCACCTTTTCGGCAATTCGTCTGGCAATGACCTTTGGTTTATCACCGGATTCCATTTCAGCATCGATCATTCTGAAAATATCTTCTTCTGAAGCCGGACCGTTATTTACCGGAGGACCGACAACCACGGTAATTTCACCCCGCAGTTCTTCTGAAACGGCTTCCCAGTCTTCAAGGTTGCCGTTAATAAACTCTTCATAGTCCTTGGTCAGCTCACGACAGATGGAAAATTCACGGTTCCCAAGCGATTCATAAGCCAGATGCAGCGTCTCCCGCAACCGCGATTTACGCTCGAAAAAAACTATTGTCGCCCCGGTCGCGCCATGCGCCTCAAAGAGCTTGCGCATATGACCTTCCTTGCGGGGCAGGAAGCCCAAAAATGTAAATGGATACGGAGGCAGGCCACAGCCGGAAAGAGCTGTAACAGGTGCACTGGGACCGGGTACAGGAACGACCCGAACGCCGTTTTCACGGCAGGCACGGACCACCCGGTAACCGGGATCACTCATGAGCGGAGTCCCGGCATCGGAAACAAGGGCAGCATCATTGCCCTCTTCAAAGTGGGCCAGCACTTTATTGATCCGCTTTTCCTCATTATGCTCATGCAGGCTGATCATGCTTTTGCCACTGATATCAAGAGCCTGCAGAAGTTTGCCGGTCCGGCGGGTGTCTTCCGCAAAAATCAGGTCTGCCGAAGCCAGCACCTTTCGCGCCCGCTCGGTAATATCACCAAGGTTGCCAAGCGGTGTTGCCACCACCCATAATGTCGCTGAGGTCGAATGCATTTTCTATATGTTCCGCTCTGAAGCCGGTTCCGTCATCATTTACAATAACCAGATCAAATCGGCAGGGTCGCTCCCAGAGATCGAATGCCGAAAGGTAGCGGGTCGCGGCCTTGACCAGCTTTTTGCGCTTGGCCGGGGTCACCGCCTCTATGCCGGACTGCGCACTGCGTCCGGTTCTGGTTTTTACTTCCACAAAAACTATTTCATCACCTTTATCGCAGATGATATCCAGCTCCCACTGCTTCCAGCGCCAGTTACGCTGCCGTAGGTGGTAACCTCGATTTTCCAGAAAGCGAGATGCGTAATCTTCGCCCGCCTGTCCAAAATCTAAATGCCGGGCAGACACATGCGCTCCTGCTTGGTCTTCTTTTTCTCCGGGAGCACTCCCTTGAAAGTCAAGCGATGCACTGCGCAGGGACCGACTTCTTTCAAAGCATCAAGATGCACCTTGGTTCCGTAGCCCTTATGAATTTCGAACCCGTAATCCGGGTAACGCTTCGCCAGCTGCACCATCAGCTTGTCACGAAATGTCTTGGCAAGAATTGATGCCGCTGAAATAGCCGGAATCTTCAAGTCGCCTTTAACCACAGCATCCTGCCGAACCCCAGACACACCGTTCAAATACGACGCAGGGATCGTTTTATTTCCATCCACAAGCAACATCTGAGGCTTGACCTTCAAATGAAGAACAGAACGGCCCATAGCCCTGAATGTGGCCTGTAAAATGTTAATTTCATCCACCACATGCGCCCTGCTTACGCCCAATGCCCAGCAGACTGCCTGTTCTTTAATCTCAACCGCCAGCCGATCCCGCGCAGCTTCATCAAGCTTCTTGGAGTCGGTCAGACCCGGAAGATCATACTCTTCAGGCAGAATAACCGCCCCGGCAACAACCGGACCGGCAAGGCATCCGCGTCCGGCTTCATCAATACCGGCAGTGACAAGATTCTCAGTACCCATTCCGGGCAATAAATTTTCTGACATATTTGGCCTTCAGCGTCTTCAAAAACAAAAAACCGCCATACCCAAACTTTTGCAGTCCGGGAATGACGGTTTTTTCAACACTATATTGCGTTCCCATGCCGGACCGAAGGCCCGATGGGAGTATCCGCGAAGCATAAATGCTTCGTGGCCTACCAAGCCTGTTTGGACTTGATACGTGCAGCCTTACCTTTAAGACCACGCAGGTAGTAGATGCGGCTGCGGCGTACTTTACCTTCAGCAACTACCTCTACACGCTCGATGTAGGGGGAGTGTACGGGGAAAACACGCTCAACGCCGATACCGTCAGAAATTTTGCGGACGGTGAAGGTGGAGTTGGTGGTACCATTACGGTAACGGAGAACTGCACCCTGGAAAACCTGGATACGTTCCTTTTCACCTTCGATAATACGCAGGTGTACCTTTACAGTGTCGCCTGCTTTGAAAGCGGGCATATCAATACGCATCTGTTCGCGTTCGATGTTTGCAATTACGTTGCTCATTTCGCTACTCCTTATATAAATTTCTTTGCGGCACCCGAAGGCGGATCTACCAGGCGTCTTTAAGCAGCCTGTCGACCGTGATCGCCACCGCACTTCTTACTGATAGATGGTTGTATCCGTCCATGAACCTTATGGGCCGTAAGCTGCCCTCAGCCATGTCCAGAATTTCGGGAGCCAACCCGTGCCCGGTACCGAAGACCAGCAGTACGGGATCATCCTGCAGCATCTCACGAACCCTGTTCATGGTCAGGCTGCCCGCGCCCCTTGCGCTGGTGGTCACCAGTATCGGCTTCTTACCCGTTCCCGACTCGATATGCTCCACCACATCTTGAAGGGAATCCTTAACTCCTACTTTGGAAAAAGCTGCGGCTCTATCCGGGTTGAACTTACTGCCCGGACCCGAGGTCCAATGTGAAATGATCCTCTCGGCCAGTTTCTTCTGGTCCTCGATTGGAGTCACCGCAAAAAATCCGCTAATTGAGTAAGAGCGGGAAACGCGGGACATATCGTGAATATCGAGGTTTGTCAAAGAAACAGCGGCTTTTTCTCCAAATTTATTTAGCACCGGATAGTGCACCAGAGCCATATAAAGATTTTTTCCCAAACGTTTTCGGGGTATTGTGCGCAAATAACGCACATCATCTTTTTTTAACCCTTCTGCTTCGGCCAGAAGCTCGGGACGCGCATCCAAGGTTGCATCCAGAGACTCTTTTCTTCTCCATTCTTCGATCAAAGCATGGTTGCCTGAGGAGAGCACTTCCGGCACTTTCAGTCCGCAAAATTCTGCAGGACGGGTATAGTGTGGATACTCGAGCAGGCCAGAAGAAAAGCTTTCTTCCGTACCGGATTCTGCATGGCCCATAAAATCAGGCAGCAGACGGGCTACAGCTTCAATAAGGCACATGGCCCCAGCTTCGCCCCCGTTAAGCACGAAATCCCCTACGGAGACGGCCTCTACGGGGTAAATATCTTCAAAACGGGCGTCAATGCCTTCATACCTTCCGCAAACGAGGGTCAGCTCCTCTTCCTTGGAAAGCTCTACAGCCAGCTTCTGGGTCAGGGGACGTCCTTTGGGCGAAAGCATGATCAATCGCTTACCTTTGGGACACCCTCCCTCCTTTGCCGGAAGAATACCTACGGAGTCCAGAGCCTTGGCGATGGGGTCAATAAACATGACCATGCCCGGCCCACCGCCGTAGGGGCGGTCATCAACTGATTTATGGCGGTCTGTTGTAAACTCGCGGGGATCGACCTTATTGAAAGAGACAATACCCTTTTCAACGCCTTTACCCATGAGTCCGTGCGACAGCGGTGAATCAAAAAATTCAGGAAAGAGTGTAACCAGATTAAATTTCACTATGTCCAGCCTTGGAATCTAAAAAAGCGGCACTCTGACCTATTTCTTTTTCTTCCCGTTATCTTTCTTGTCCGCGAGATAGATATCGAGCAACCCTGCAGGAGGGTCTACAACAATCTTTTCCGCATCAAGATCAACAGACAATACAAATTCTTCAACAGCGGGGAAAAGAATTTCCTTTCCCTCTGAAGAAGAGATTACCCAAGTTTCCTGCCCTGGGGCGAGGATAAAGTTCGAAATGGTTCCAACCACAGTCCCGTCTTCGAGTTCGACGGCCATGCCTTCAAGTTCATACATGTAGACTTCATCATCCCCGGTTGCGGGAAGATCTTTCTCAAGCACAAGAATTTCCATACCGCGCAAGGCTTCCGCCTCGTCACGGCCTTCAATTCCCTTGAAGGTCAACAGCACGCGCCCTTTGTGTTTCCGCGAAGAGCGCACAACAAAACGACGGGGTTTTTGCCCTTCCTTAGCCAAGTACAGACAGGGCACCTCGTCGAAGAGAAAAGGGGAATCTGCATGAGATTCGATGCAGACTTCCCCCCTGAGACCATGTGGTTTGACCACCTCGGCAACTACAAGCATTTCCATAGTAGCCTACCGTTGGTCCGGTTCGTTTGCCTCTATTCCAGAATTTCCAGAACAGAGCGTTTTCTCACCTTGGTTGACGCAGCACCAAGCAGGGTTCTCATGGCACGCGCGGTGCGTCCCTGTTTGCCGATAACCTTACCAAGGTCTTCTTTCGCGACCTTAAGTTCGATTACGGAAGTCTGCTCCCCTTCGATCTCGGTGACAACTACTTCTTCTGGATTGTCAACAAGCGATTTCGCGATGTACTCTACTAAATCCTTCAACATGCCAACAACCTCCGCTTCTGATTTCGAGTGTGTACCGTGAGTAGTGAAGAAGAATTCGAACCTGGTGAGTTACGAACCCTAGGAATTTGCTTTGAGGAGAGATTTAACTGTATCGCTGGGTTCAGCGCCTCTCTCAAGCCACTTCTCTACTTTTTCCTTGTCAATTTTAACTTCAACAGGTTCAACCATAGGGTTGTAATAACCGCAGAAGTCCAGAGGACGACCGTCACGTCTGGTTTCGCTGTTGATTGCTACGATTCTGTAAAAAGGGCGTTTTTTGGAGCCCATACGGGTCAGTCTGAGTTTAATAGCCATTGTCTACTTTCCCCCATATAATCTTAAATTAAGTGGTTCGTTAATAAATTGCAAGCAAATGCCCACAAAAAACTATTTCTTCTTTTTCTTGCGGGTTTGCTTTTTAAGCTTTTTCTTTTTGCGGGCAAGGAGGGTTTTTTTGCTCTTGGTCTTGGAAGCCTGAGACATGCCGCCCATTCCTTCCATACCTTCCAACCCTTCCATACCGGGCATTCCCGGCATTCCTGCACCGCCGCCAAGTCCGGGCATTCCGGGCAGATTCGGCATATTGGGCATTTTACCCTTTCCGCCTTTACCACCCATCATTTTCTTCATCATCTTGCTCATCTGCTCAAAATTCTTGAGCATCTGATTAACCTCCTCGAGCTTAACACCGGAACCTTTCGCAATCCTCTGCCTACGGCTGGGATTAATAAGCTTGGGCTGCCTGCGTTCCTCCATGGTCATGGACGAGATGATGGCTTCTATCCTGTTCAGTTCCTTATCCGGGATCTCCATATCGCCGAGCTGCTTGGTCAGCCCTCCGAGTCCGGGGATCATTTTCATGATCGACCCCATGGAACCGATCTTCTTCATTCTGCGCATCTGGGTGCGAAAATCTTCAAGGTCGAATTTGGCCTTGCGGAATTTCTCGGTCAGCTTTTCAGCTTCGCCCTCATCCATCACCGACTGGGCTTTCTCGATCAGGGAAAGTACATCCCCCATGCCGAGAATTCTTGAAGCGGCCCTGTCCGGGTAGAAGAGTTCAAGCTCGGAAAGCTTTTCACCCACACCGACAAACTTAACGGACTTACCAGTAACTGATTTGATGGAGAGCGCCGCACCGCCTCGGGCATCACCATCCATTTTGGTAAGGACTACACCGGTAACATCCAGTTTGTCATCAAAAGTGGAAGCTACGTTGACAGCGTCCTGCCCTGTCATCGCGTCAGCCACGAAAAGGATTTCATCCGGGGTGCAATATTCCTTGATGGAGGCAAGTTCATCCATCAGGGGTTCATCAATATGCAACCGTCCGGCTGTATCAAAAAGCAGAACATCACAACCGGCTTCTTCCGCCTTGACCATCGCGTCGCGGCAGATATCCACGGGACTCATTTCCGTTGTGGAAGGGTAAACCGGTATATCCAGCTGTTTGGCCAGCACATTGAGCTGATCAATCGCAGCAGGACGGTAGACGTCGGCAGGAACAAGGTAAGGCTTGAACTTCTTGCGCCGCAAATACAAGGCAATCTTGGCGGAAGAAGTGGTCTTACCGGACCCCTGAAGGCCGACCATCATAATTTTGGAAAGCTTGCCCTTGGTGAGCTGCAATCCTTCCTGCTCGCCGCCGAGCAGCTCGGTAAGCTCGTCGTTAACGACTTTGATTACCTGTTGTCCGGGAGAAAGGGACTTCTGGACCTCCTGTCCGAGAGCGCGCTCCTTTACCTTCTCCACAAAGTCTTTAACGACTTTGTAGTTAACGTCCGCTTCGAGAAGGGCAAGGCGCACTTCACGCATTCCGGCCTGGATGTTCTTTTCATCCAAGCGTCCCTGCCCCTTGAAATTCTTAAAGGCTTCGGAAAGTCTATCTGATAGGCTGTCAAACAATTCTCTTACTCCGCCGGCTAAGCATTTTTACGCACAAAAATCTTAAAAGCTCTACCTTTTCTTGATTTATGCTGATTGCGTAAAGAAAGGGGTTGTCTGTTAAAGCTTTTATCTACCCAAGTCAAGTGAAGAGTCATATCAAGTTTTTGGAAAATCACAAACACTTATCGTCCACCTTTAAAAAATTACTTGCAATATCTCTTGCCTTTTCAAGCAATGAACCGTTTAATTGCAGAATATTACATAACCCTGTTCACGCATTTCAAGGAGGGACACAATGCCCAACATCGTCAAGGCGGAAGAATTTCATCTGGTAGACCCTATGGGAAGGCTGCGGTCTAAAATCTACATTTCCAATGAAGGAAAAGTTGTTGCCGACGTTTACGACTCCACTGGAACTCTAAACAACCGCGTGGACCTGCAGAAAAACCTGAAAGTAGGCCCCACCGCCCACCAAAATGTTGCCCCCCACAAGAAAGAGACACTCGGAGCATGGCATGCACGCATTGCCAATGAAGTAAAACTCGCTCAATCCAAACTGCACGTCGGATCTTACAAACTCTATATCGACTTCGTAGAAAACAATACCGTGGCCAGTGGCAAGTACCTCAACGAAGTAATTGAAATTTCCGGCGAAATAGTAGATGTTTCTACAAAAGGATTCGGCGACCTGCATGTTGGACTGAAAGGTATTTCCAACTTCACCGCCGAAGTAATCTGTCACTTTACCGAAGACCTGATCCCGGTCGTCAGCAACCTCAAACCGGGCGTAAAAGTTCGCATTAAGGGGAAATGCACTGAATACGTCAACAAACGGGTAAAAATCTGGGGCTGCCAGCTGCTGTAAAGCATCTCTGTCTAATACTTTCTGTCCGGGACGGCAAATATTCTTATGCCAGTATCAAAACCGCTGCGGAAAGCACTGCAACACACAGCCGATGAATGCATAGACTGCGGAAAATGCATGACATACTGCCGTTTCCTCGCAGAAAGCGGCTCCCCGCTCTCTATCGCTTTAACTGCACTTTCAGCTGATGAAACCGTAGATGCCCTTTCCCACAGGACCTACGATTGCTCAGCATGCGGACTGTGCTCAGCCGTATGCCCGGTTAATGCAGAACCTGATAATATTTTCACGGAACTGCGTTACCATGCCCAAGCCAATGGCATATTCAAACTGGACCAGTACGCTCCGTTGTTAAATTACGAGAGACTGGGCCAGCGCTTCCCATTCAAGGGTGAATCTCTCCCGGAAGGCTGCACCACCGTATTCTTCCCCGGATGCACTCTTCCGGCCATGTTTCCGGACGCAACCAGGATCGCTTTTAAAATCTTGAAACGAAATAACCCCAAAACGGGACTGGTGCTGAACTGCTGCTCAAAACCTTCAAAAATGCTGGGGTTGAAAAGCAAATACGAAGAAAGCCTCTCTGCGCTGGTACACACCCTTGAACGCAAAGGGATAAAAAAGATACTGACCGCCTGCCCCAACTGCCACGTTACGTTTAAACAATTCAACACCCGGCTTGAAATTGTTTCAATTTATGAAGAGCTAAAGAAATCCAGTTTCTTACCGGTCACCCCAAGCGTCAAAGAAGTAACAGTTCACGACCCCTGCGTTACCCGATCTGAAGACAGCATCCACAAGGCTGTGCGTGAACTTCTTAAAGCAATGGGGGTTCGGGTCCTAGAGATGAAACATAACAAAAGCAATACCCTCTGCTGCGGTGAAGGCGGAGGAACCAATATGCATAACAATGCTTATGCACGAAACTGGTCCCGCAAAAGAATTAATGAAGCTCAGCGGACCGGCGTTCCCATGGCCACGTATTGCGCCGGATGCGTAAACTTTCTGGGAAGCGACTATCCTACAGCCCACATATTGGACCTGCTGTTGGTTAAACGAAAATCAATCCCTAAACCCGTAGCCTTCCCTTTCAATTATTTAAATCGATTGATTTTTAGGTTTACCGCCCTCTAACATTTTTTTTACTCCGGGGCTTCTAATCCTGAACAGATACATGTAACACAATTGCCAATGAGTTCAGAAAATACAGCCATAACAGCCTCAGAGTTTCCGCTGGCCCTGTTCAGTCTCGGACTACCTCTGACTTATGCAGCTTTCTCGCTGAGCGGAGGCACTGCACCCGCAAATCTTGCTGAAATACTTGCCACCGGGATGGCCATCCTCGGCCTACTCCTGGAATCAATGCGCAGCGAGAAAAAAACAGCATGGCCACTTTGGCTTACAGCAGGAATCCCTGCTCTGTTCATCTGCTGGATATCATTCAACAGCTTAGCACATCTGACCCGCCCCCTGCTGAACCTTCTACCGCTATTGATGGAAAGTAGACTCCTGATATTTCTGCTGGTCACGGTTCTATGGCTGACTATATTCCCTCCCCCTACGCCCAATCAGATTTCCTTTTGGTCAGGGTGGCTCAGCCTGCTGATATGTATCGAATTCACATGGCGCTTCTTTGTCCTGCACCAACCAGAGACACCCGGTCTTTTCGGGATACAGAGCATCACCGGGCCGATCCTTTTGGCAGGATATTGCGCCACTCTGCATAATCATGAAAAAAACAGGCTTGCCCGGATGATTATTTTAGCAGGCATATTCTGCTCCCTAGGACGGGACGCCATGATCGGCGCAGTACTTACCCGCCTTTTATTCGGCCCTAAAGGCGGACTGAACAAATTCATGCTGGTCATCTGTATGCTTTTCTTTGCCTACCTATCCCTGCAGGTACAGGAAATGACTTTCATGAACCGTCAGGACCTGCCGTCTTACTGGCTCTGGTTCACCCTTCTTGATACACTCGGCAATAGTCTGAATCATATTTTATTAACCGGATTTCCCCTGACTTCCCCCCTGCCTCTGGATGTCCCCCCTTCTTTGTGGACAATCTGGCATGGACAGCAGCACGTTTGGACCGGATCTGGGATCTTCCTATTTCATGTGCAACCCTTCTGGCTGCATATGCTTGCGGCATGGGGGCTGGCCGGACCATGCTTTGTGGCTGTTGTGTTCGCTGCTCTCTACAGGCGCTACCCTTCAGATATGATGGGTGGTTTGATTACTGCCGTGACCGTCACCGGCTTTCTTTGCCCGCTCTTCTTTTCACCAGCCACCGCGCTGATCCTTTTCCCGGCATTTATCGCCGCCACTGCTCCTGAAGTCCAATCCTTCAGGTTTGAGTAGTATCAACAAATTCTTTAATCCTCTCTCCTGACCGGCTAATAAAGATTAAGCTACAATTTGTAGCTTTTCTGATTTCATTATGTATTACTTTTGTATTACATTTTAATTTCTTTTGAGCACAAATTAAAAGCTAGGATGTCTAGTTTTCAATTACTTATATAGGATTAATTTAATATCATCTTGTAATACAAATGTATTGACATTTGTGTCGTAGCCGGTAAGATCAGCTCAAACAAAGCAGGTTAAGCAGACACAATGAGCAGAAAAGTAAAATCCGTAAGAGTTCCAATAGAACTTGAAACTCTCAATCTTTCCAAACTGATCCGGGAGTTCGAGAACTACCTGCGAGATCTGGAATCTGCCACATTGTTGAAGCAGGACGGCAACCGCGAAGCAGCGGAAGCTCTGATCAAGACAAGGCAGTTGGACTTGGGAAAGAGAATTGCCAAAATGATATGGGAAGCCAGAGTCGAGTATGGTAAAATTAAGTAGATCTTAGTTTTGTAATACAAATGTAAACATATCGTAGTACAAAACGACATCGAAACATAACTCAAGATCAGGGTTGCCATCATGAAACCAAAAAAAATAAGCGAAAGCAGAACATTAATGACTTACCGCGTCTTACCGCAGGACACCAACCCTGCCGGTAACCTGCACGGGGGCGTACTGCTCAAGCAACTGGATCTGGTCGCCGCCACATGTGCCATGCGCCATGCACGCAAGCCTGTGGTGACTGCATCAATCGACCGCATGAATTTCCTGCGGCCTGCATATGTAGGCGAACTCATCAACCTGCACGCCAATGTAAACATGGTCGGCAGGACTTCCATGGAAATCGGAGTCCGGGTTGAAGCAGAGAATCTTTTGACAGGCGAGATCAGGCATACAAATTCAGCCTACCTCACCTTCGTGGCCATGGGTGAAAATGGAAAGCCTTCCCCGGTCCCGGCACTGATCCTTGAGACCGGTGTGGACCACAGAAGAAATAGGGAAGCACTTGAACGCAGGGCCGTTCGTAAAGAAGAAAGGATAAGGGAAACCGCGTCCGCTGCGCGAACACCTGCAAAATAGGAGCAGAGATTAAATCTCATCATACACAGCTCGAATAGTACGCATTACGTCCGAAGTCAGCCGAATGTGTACTGGATTGCACCTGCCAGCAGATTGCAAGCTACTCCGAGTCTGGTTTCTGGCCGGGAGCTCCACCCTCCCGGCTAAACATTTCGGCATCCTGCTCCTAGGGCGCCCGGTCGGGATAAACCCGATCCAGGCCGGGCGCCGCGCTTTTCAACACCATCAAGGCCGGAAAGCCCCGGTATGCGAACATTCGCATACCGGGGCTTTCCACATTTTAATAAAACTCAAATATACTTCAATGTAGAGATCAATCATCTACACAGTTTGCCCTTTGACTTTCAATTAAAACCTATCGACAAGCAGCAAGGGGTAATTTTCGGCCTATACCAATACCTTTATGAGTTAATGAAGCTTCGTATGCCCAACACTCAACACCGGCTTCGAGAGCTTTATAAAACAGTACTGCATACTCCGGATCGATAAAATTAGCCGGACCAAAACAATATCCGTCGTTACGCTGAACGAAAAAGAAAAGCGCTACCCGATCGCCCTTTGAAGCCAGATCCATGAGTTCCATAAGATGCTTTCTTCCGCGCTCGGTCTGAGCATCGGGAAAATAGGCCACATCATCTTCTACAAGGGTAACATTTTTGCACTCCACCCAAAGATCAGGAAGCTTACCTGAATCATCTGTAAATAGACCGTCCAAACGGCTGTTGCCGACTTTGGCTTCACGCTTAAGACTTGTGTAACCCTCGGCTTCGGGCAGCTGTCCTGCCTCAAATGCAAACTGCAATATCTTGTTGGGAATTGATGTATTAACTCCAACCATCTCACCCAGAGGCATGACCGCTTCCAGAGTCCACTTCAGCTTGCGTTTGGGATTCTGAGCCGGGGAAATATATATTTCCTGCCCTTCGCGCAGCAGGCCGAGCATTGAGCCAGTATTATTAGTATGCACGCCGACCACTTCACCATCCAACACTGCTTCCACTGTAAATCGCTTATATCTCCGTACAAATATCGCCCGGCGGCATCCCGGAGGATAAATAATTAACGGTTCTGACATTTTACATTCCTCCCAGTATGTGACTATAGCTACAGCGGAATGGGACGCCGCAAACGCACTTTGCAAACAAAGGCAATAATCAAAGCAGCTTGACTATTACCCGATAAGGTCATCCCTCTCCACAACTATGTGCTCTTTAGTCTTATATGCTTGCAAAAACCTTTGATTGACAATGATTTTCAGACTATCTGATAGCCCAACTAAAGGCTAAAACTCCTTGACGAATCACTAGGTATCTGGAATATCGTCCTGTTAGTCACAGTGTGACAGAATTCACATTTTTGGCTTTTATCCAAAAGCCTCCCCTAATTTCCGGACCCTGCATAAAATATTTGCAGCGGCCTGAAATTTATTATTGTTTATCAACTACAGGTAATCAAAATGAGTCTTGTACAAAAATTGTCGGAAAGAAAAGAAGACCTGACAGAGAAATGGTACGACCTGATTCTTTCTTCCTATCCCAAAGAAACACAGGAAGTTTGGAAATCTAATAAAGACCAGTTCACCAACCCTGTCGGAGTTACCATCAAGAAGGTTGCTGGCGAGCTTTTTGACCTGATCCTTGAATGGAAAAGTGCCGACGATCTTGCAAAGTCGCTCGACGAACTGATTAAAATCAGAACAGTTCAGGACTTTGCACCATCCAAAGCTTTAAGCTTTGTCTTCATTTTTAAGAAACTCCTGAGAGACGAGTTCATGGAGGAACTGAAAAGCGAAGGCAAACTTGATGAGTTGCTCGCGTTTGAGGCCCGGATCGACAATCTGGGACTTATCGCGTTCGACATCTATACCAAGAATAGGGATTTGATTGCGCAAATGAGGATTGATGAGGTCAAAAGATCGCATCATATGCTCCTTCGGCGGGTCAACAAAATCGAGGACGCTTCGGCCAGAGGGGCCGGACAGGTGTAGTGGCCGGCTTCCCCAGGAAGCCAAACGTTATAAGCGAGGTGAAGGTAGATGAACGCTTTGTACTCACTCGTTTTAGTTTTTGCCCTCGTGCTCATCGCACTCTTCGGAGTGGGTTCCGCGCACATGGCAGGACTGTTCGGCACATTGTTACCGTATGTAGCAGTTGCCGTATTTCTGGTAGGCTTTGCCCGCCGGATGATCAACTGGGCAAAAAGCCCGGTTCCTTTCCGTATCCCGACCACGGGCGGACAGCAGAAGTCTCTGGATTTTATCCAGCATGACCGCTTTGATAACCCCGTGACCCCGGGTCAAACTTTTATCCGTATGATCCTTGAGATCTGTTGCTTTCGTTCCCTCTTCAGGAACACTAAAGTAGAACTCAGGGATGGAAGAGTAACTTACGCCTCATCTAAATACTTGTGGCTGTTTTCCCTGCTCTTCCACTACTCATTCCTGCTCATCGTG
Organism: Maridesulfovibrio spiralis (SeqCode); assembly: GCF_048571135.1. Classification (NCBI taxonomy): domain Bacteria; kingdom Pseudomonadati; phylum Thermodesulfobacteriota; class Desulfovibrionia; order Desulfovibrionales; family Desulfovibrionaceae; genus Maridesulfovibrio; species Maridesulfovibrio spiralis (SeqCode). The sequence continues at coordinate 1,413,965 of NZ_CP182344.1, forward strand.
ATCAGGCACATGAGACTCTTCTTCGAACCGGTCCCCGAATGCATCGCTTTCGTGGAAATGATCGACGGTATCATGCAGCTCGGTGTACCCAGACTGTACATGTCAGACCTCCTGATTCTCGCTGGCCTCGGCTTCCTGCTTGGCCGCAGACTCAAGGATCCCAAACTGCGTTACATCTCTCTGGTTACCGATTACTTCCCGCTGCTTCTCATCATCGGCATCGCCCTTTCCGGCATCTACATGCGCTACTTCGCGCACGTAGACATTATGGCCATCAAGAAGCTGACCATGGGTCTTGTAACCTTCAGCCCCGTCATTCCCGCAGGAATCAGTGTGGTGTTCTACATCCACCTCTTCCTCGTATGTGTGCTGCTGGTCTACTTCCCCTACAGCAAGCTGATGCACGCGGGCGGCGTATTCCTGTCTCCCACAAGGAACATGCCTAACGATACCCGTATCAACCATCACGAAAACCCCTGGAACGATCCCAACATCAAGCCCCACAGCTATGAGGCTTATGAGGATGAGTTCCGTGAAGCAATGATTGAAGCGGGTCTCCCGGTGGAAAAAAAGGCATAGAGAGTCTTATAAGACCTATGCCGGACAGACCTTAAATATCTTTTGATGAGGAGTTGACATGGCTGACCTCCCAAAAGCTGATGAGCTTTTTAAAAGCATTAATTACACACCGCCGTCCACAGGCTGGATGGATACCCCGGTAGATACTTCTCCGGGTAACTGGTGTTATCCCGCGAAAGCGGAAAAACTCGAGTACTTGGGCTTCCCCAACCCCCGCGAGTGGAATCCAGCGGATGTTGACTGGAAGCTTCCCGAAAACTGGCAGGACATCGTCCACGAAGGTTTCAAGGAAAGACTCGATAAATACCGTTCACTGAAAGTATTCATGGACATCTGTGTTCGCTGTGGTGCTTGTGCAGACAAATGCCACTTTTTCATCGGTTCCGGTGATCCCAAGAACATGCCTGTCCTGCGTGCGGAACTTATGCGTTCCATCTACCGCAAGGACTTCACCATGGCCGGTAAAATCCTGTCCACCCTCACCGGGTCCAGGGTTATGACCGAAGATGTACTCAAAGAATGGTTCATTTACTTCTACCAGTGCACAGAGTGCCGCCGTTGTTCCCTGTACTGCCCCTACGGCATCGATACAGCGGAAATCACCATGATGGCACGTGAACTGCTGCACTTGTGTGGTGTGAACATCAACTGGATTCTCGAACCGGTTTCCAACTGTAACCGTACCGGTAACCACCTCGGTATCCAGCCCCACGCTTTCAAAGATATCGTCGACTTCATGGTTGACGACATCGAAGAAATCACCGGCAAGCGCCTGAACGTACCCATCAACGAAAAGGGTCATGAAGTTATCTTCATCACTCCTTCCGGTGACGTTTTTGCTGATCCCGGCATTTACACCTTCATGGGTTACCTGATGCTGTTTGATCACATAGGCCTTGACTACACCCTCTCCACATACGCATCTGAAGGCGGTAACTTTGGTCTCTTCACATCTGCAGATATGATGAAGAAACTGAACGCCAAGATGTACGCCGAAGCAGACCGCCTCGGTGCTAAATGGATTCTGGGCGGTGAGTGTGGACACATGTGGCGTGTTATCAACCAGTACATGGACACCATGAACGGCCCGGCGAACAATCTTGAAGTTCCCGTCAGCCCCATCACCGGTACCGTGTTTGAAAACGCACGTCAGACCAAAATGGTTCACATCACTGAGTTTACTGCTGACCTGATGAAGCACAATAAGCTGAAGCTTGATCCCAGCAGAAACGATCATATCCGCACCACATTCCATGATTCCTGTAACCCTGCCCGTGCCATGGGCCTCATGGACGAGCCTCGTTACGTCATCAAGAACGTTGTTAAAAACTTCTTTGAGATGCCCGAACAGACCATCCGCGAGCAGACTTTCTGCTGCGCTGGCGGTTCCGGCCTCAACACTGACGAAATCATGGAAATCCGTATGCGTGGCGGTCTTCCCCGCGGTAACGCACTAAAATCAGTTCAGGAACAGTACGATGTTAACATGCTTTCCTGCATCTGCGCGATTGACCGTGCGACCCTTATCCCTCTGGCTAACTACTGGGCTCCCGGCGTTGACGTCTGCGGTGTTCACGAGCTGGTTGGTAACGCCCTCATTCTTGACGGCGAAAAAGAAAGGGAAACCGACCTTCGCTTCAATCCTCTGCCCGGGAAGGAGGGTTAAATAATGCACTACGGTGGAAAAATTATAACCGGACTGGTTATCTTCCTTGGTCTGGTGTCCATGCCCTTCTGGTTCAACATCGGCGGTAGCTATGAAGAACCTAAGGTAGAACTGCCCAAGAACGCTAAAATCTGTGTTGCTCCCACCCAGAACATGCGTGAGAACCACATGAAGCTTCTTGACGAGTGGAGAGATATGGCTCTTCGCGAAGGCAAAAGGACCTACATCAGTGCCAAAGGCGATAAATACACCATCAGCCTTCAGAACACCTGTATGCAGTGCCACACCAGCAAGGAACAGTTCTGCGACAAGTGTCACGTTGATGCTAGTGTTACTCCCTACTGCTGGGATTGCCACGTACCTCCCAAGGAGGCTAAATAATGAAACAGAGTAGAAGAAACTTCCTTAAGTTCGCTGGACTTTCCGCTGCCGGACTCTGCATCGCACCCACCGCTGCCCTGGCATCCGGTGGCCCTGCTGGCGGAGCACACGCAGCTGTCAACTCCAACTCCCTGCACGCTAAGCGCTGGGCGATGGTAATCGACACCCGCAAACTTAATACTGAAGAAGCAATTGAAACTCTGGCTGAAGCATGCCACCACTTCCACAACGTTCCCACAATCAACTCTGATGAGGAAATCAAGTGGTTATGGTCCGGCACTTACGGTGAAGTATTCCCTGAACAGGTGAATAACTTTCCTTCTGAAGCTCAAGAAACACACAGATTCCCCTTACTCTGCAACCATTGCGAGTCTCCTTCATGTGTACGCGTTTGCCCCACCAAGGCGACCTTCAAGCGCCCTGACGGCATCGTTGCCATGGACTATCACCGCTGCATCGGCTGCCGTTATTGTATGACTGGCTGCCCTTACGGCGCACGTAGTTTTAACTTCAGTGATCCCAGACTCCATCTGGATATGGACAAGATCAACATGAAGTTCCCCACTCGCATGCGTGGCGTAGTTGAGAAATGCAACTTCTGTGTTGAGCGTCTCGCTGTAGGAGACATGCCTGCATGTGTGGAAAAATCCGCTGGCGCGATCATCTTCGGCGATCTGCAGGACCCCAACTCCAATGTGAGAAAGGCCCTGCGTGAGAACTTCACCATCCGTAGAAAACCGACCGCAGGCACCGAGCCCGGCGTTTACTACATCATCTAGGGGGGAAGCCTGATATGCTCGAAAAAGCTTTTAGAGGCGGACCTAAATACTGGGCCTGGATTGGTTTCCTGCTGCTCATTATTGGTGCCGGTTTCTGCACATACCTGACCCAGCTTCAGGAAGGGATGACCATCACCGGTCTTAACCGTGATGTTTCCTGGGGTTTTTATATTGCACAGTTCACCTACCTTGTCGGTCTTGCCGCATCCGGTGTTATGATCGTACTGCCTTACTACTTCCATCATTACAAGAAGTTCAAAGGTATGGTAATCATGGGTGAATTCATGGCTATCGCTGCTGTTGTCATGTGTCTCGGTTTTATTATCGTTGATATCGGACAGCCCCAGCGTATGCTGAACATCATCTTCCATCCGACTCCGAACTCGATCCTTTTCTGGGATATGATCGTTCTGAACGGATACCTGATCCTGAACGTTGTTATCGGTTGGACCTGCCTTGAGTGTGACCGCCAGCGCGTATCCCATCCTAAATGGGTTAAGCCTCTGGTATACACCTCTATTGTTTGGGCATTCTCCATTCACACCGTTACCGCGTTCCTGTATGCCGGTCTGCCCGGCCGCCACTACTGGCTCACCGCCATTCTGGCTGCCCGCTTTCTGGCATCTGCATTCTGTTCCGGTCCTGCTATCCTGCTGCTCGTTGTTTTCATCGTGCGCAAGATTACCAAATACGATCCGGGCAAAAGTGCTATCGGGACACTCACAACAATTATCACTTACGCAATGTGCGTGAACGTCTTCTTCTTCCTGCTTGAAGTATTCACCGCATTCTACTCCAATATGCCCGGTCACATGCACTCACTGGTCTACCTGTTCGCAGGTGAACACGGCCACACTGAGCTTGTACCCTGGATGTGGACTGCAGCAACCTTCGCTATTCTTAGCCTTGCGCTGCTTATTCCGCCCAAACTGCGTTACAACCAGAAGCTGCTGCCCTGGTCCCTCGCTATCCTTGTTATCGCGACATGGATCGATAAGGGTCTTGGCCTGCTGATTGGTGGTTTCACTCCGAACCCCTTCAATGAAGTCACTGTTTACTGGCCTACCGGTAAAGAGCTTATGATTTCCTTCATGGTTTACGCACTCGGCGCTCTGACTCTGACTTTCCTTTACAAGATTGCCACAGATGTTAAGCGCGACCTCGGACAGCTGACTACTGAAGACTAGTCAACTCCGATTTTGAGACTGAAAGCCCCCTGCTTCTTTTGAAGCAGGGGGCTTCTTTTTTTGCTCAGGCGGGCTACCGCGTGTCGCCTTCAGCAAGACCAAGTTTACTTTTTGTAAAAAGTTTGTCTTGATTCTTCAAAAACTTTTATTTGTTTTGCTGCCTACTTTCCTTATAATTATGCACATCTCTTTTTGGATTCTTGGAAAGATAGAGACGGATACTGTGGGTTTTATCAGCATATGGGGTTGCCTTTCCTCTGGTCCCTGAAGGACCGCCAAAGGCATCATAAACATGAAAAGCCGCGCATCTATAACAAGATGCGCGGCTTTCTCGCGTAAGAAAGGATCTTACGCGGGGAGAGCTACATATGAGCGACTATACGTAATCTCCCCGGTTAAATTTGATTTGTTCGGTCACGGCCACAGTTTCAAGTTCAGAAACAATAGAACCGAGTTCGGGATTTTCGCTTTGCACTCCGGGCCAATCCTTCTTGAGGGATTCAACTCCACCTTGAATGCCTTCAAGTGTCGAATAGGCCTGCTTCAGCCCGCCTTTATCTGCGGAACCAAGCTGCTGTGCATAATTTTCAAGCTTACCGAAAAGGTCTTCCACCTTGCCTACAAACTCATTTTCATTGACCTGCGCGGTCTGCTGAACCTGAGCTGCCTGCTGAACCTGTAACAGGGGATTCATGGCCTGAAGACCCGGCACTGGCGGTGCGTTGGTTGCTGCACTCTGCTGCGCTGCACCCTGCTGTACTTCCTGATTAAGGAATTCGCCGAACGCTGCCCCGTCAACCTGCTTTGCCTTATTCTGCTGCTGTTGTTGCAGCTTTAAAGCTTCAATCTGTTCAGGACTTATCTTCATATTTTACTCCTCAGCCTTTGGTTTCACTCGTACTAATGCAAGGAGCTTGCCAAAGTCTAGACTTTTGCATAAAAGGCTGATTTAACATACTTAATTAATTTTAAACACTGGGCAAATACTGCCACATCTTCGAAGTGCACATAGCTGGTGCGACTATTTTTCCGCTTCTAGGATAAAGTATAAGAAAAAGCTTGTCCATGATGCGCTTATTCAGGTAATATTTAATTAATATTTTTTATAAGCACTTTTTTTCCTTGCACAAACTATGAAATCGGAGGTTTGGATATGCGTGAAATCAAGAAGATACTCTGTGCAGTGGATTTTTCTGATCACAGCCCGGTCGTAGCTGATTATGCAACAACGTTAGCAAAGACTCTTGGAGCAGAAATTATCTGCCTTTATGTAGCACCTTCGCTGGACCAGTACGTTGGTTTTCATGTGCCGCCCAGCTCTATAGAAAACTTCGTTGGTGAGATTGTCACTGGTGCTGACTCTACCATGGAAACTTTCATTGCTGAAAACTTCACCGATGTAACTGCCAACGGCAAGGTTGTTACTGGATATGCAGCTGAAGAAATTCTGGCCATCGCTGAAAGCGAAAACGCCGACATGATCGTCATGGGAACCCATGGTCGGGCCGGCATCGACCGCATTCTCTTTGGTTCGGTTGCAGAAAAGGTCGTCAAGTCCGCTAAGAGTCCTGTACTTACTGTCAGACCCTCCTAGGAATAACCTCATAGCTGTTCTCCCGGACTTTTCACCCCAGTCCTGGGAACTTTTATCTCAAACACCCCAAAAAGCCCTCTGTCAGCCATAGACAGGGGGCTTGCTCATTTCTCTGGCCCAGCTGAAGATATCTGCGCCGGCTTATTACCATTAACAGTTCACGCTCAACACATCTTAAAAAGTCACATGATCAAAGAAAAGCCCCCCCTTCGCAAGCGAAGGGGGGGCCGAAGTTTCAAGAGAAACGAATTCCTCTATTCACTATTCTTATTTTTTGAAGCGGTTGCGGATTACTGCGACCATGGGTGCAGCCATCAGCATCAGCCATTCCAGACCGAAACCAGCAGCGGGGTTGAATACACAACCGGAGGAGCTGGAGGAGCTGGTGGCGGGGCTTGCAGCACCGGAGGTGGTTGCAACGATCGGGTCAGTGATCTGGCCAGCGGTCTTGTTAAGGTCGCCATTGCCGTCATCTTTGATGTTGAACCATACGTAGTAGTCTTTACCTACGGTGAGGTCACCGGCGAGTGCTTTGTAGGTACCATCAGTCTCAGGAGTGGTAGAGGTGATGTAGTACTTACCAGCATCAGTGGTGATTTCAGCAGACTGGTTGAAGTAGAAGTGCTTCAGAGCAGTACCTGCGCCGCCGATCAGTTTGATCAGGCCGATGTCGCTGGTCTTGGATGCGTTAGCAGCAGCCTGGAAGGAGAAACCTACGGTTGCAGTCTTACCAGCATCGATGGTTGCGGTGAAGGACATCTGGTCACCCAGAAGCTTAAGGGTAGAGTTGTCTACGCCGTAAGTGGAGTTCAGGGTGTTAGGTGTGGTAGCAGCTACGGAACGGCTGGTGTAGGTGAAGTTATCCTTCTGACCGGGCAGCATTACGAGACCGGAGTTGCCGAGTTCACGCAGCAGGATTTTACCGGAGTTACCAACTGCAACGAGACCGCCGTTCTTGATAGAACCGGTGAGGTCATTCAGGGTTGCGGAAGCAGCCTGCTCGTTGAAGAAGTTCTTACCGTCGTACTTGTAAGTTTTACCTTCAGCAGAAGCCATGAAGAGGAAGTTGTCGTAACCCCACATCATGTCGAGGTCTGCGGTCAGACCGGTGGTAACCTGAGTCAGTTTACCAGCAGCGTAAGTAGCGAGGTAACCGGAATCACCGGATACGTATACTTTTTCACCAAGCTTGAAGATTGCTCTCAGGGTCTTGGTGTTAGTGGTGTCGCTGGTTACTGCGGTCAGGGTAGTACCGTCGAAGGTCCAAGCCTTACCGGAAGTACCTACTACGAGGTAGGAATCGGTAGCGATCTGAGCCATTGCGGTAGCAGTACCGGAGATGGTTGCTTTGGAAGTGGTCAGGTCTGCGAAGTCCACGATGGAACCTGCGAGCAGAGCGTAACCTTTATCTTCAGCAGTGATCACGGTGTCAACGATACCAGCAAGAGCGGTGGTGGTGTTGGGGAACTGAGCCCAAGTAGAACCATCAAACTTGTACATCTTGTTCGCGCTGTCGTAAACGTACAGAGCGGAACCGATACCGTCGATTCTGTTGATGTTGTTACCTGCGAGGGTTTCAACGATGGAGGTAACTTCAGTCCAGGTTTTACCGTCGGTGGACTTGTAAAGCATGGAGTTGTCACCAGCAGCGTAGAAGCCTGCGGTAGCGTTGTAGATGCTGTTGAAGTTAGTGGAGCTTTCGAGGTCGAATGCTTTTTCTTTCCAGTCAGCACCAGTGGTGTAAGTCAGCTGGTCTTCAGTGTAGGCAAGAACTGCACCACCGGTGGAGTAGTTAGCACCAGCGGAGTAAGTTTTGTCTGCAGTATCAGTCTTAGGTGCACCCTGGAGGATGAACTGAGTGTCAACGAGTTTGTATACGTTGTCAGCAGATACGTCTACGATGAACAGGTTGCTGCCTTCGCCGAAGAAGAAGTCAGTACCAGCTACCCAAGTAAAGGGGATAGTAGCAGTTGCGGTAGGCAGGTTGTCTTCAGTGATAGCAGAAGAGGAGTCAGTCAGGGTGTAGAGTTTAGCACCTGCTGCACCACCGTCACCGAGGATAGCGTAAACGTTGCTGGAAGCAACACCGGGGATGTATGCATCAACAAGATTGTCGATTTTGCCAGCTGCTGCGCCGTCAACATCAAGAACGCTTGTGTCGCAAACGAAAGTTACGCCGCCAGCAGTACCGGTTACGTAAGCAGTGTCAACAAAAGCAGTTCTGTCTTTGTTGAAGATTTTGTTGTTAGTCAGGTCGACTGCCCATGCTTTAGAAGCGGAGAAGCCGATGTCTTCAGCTGCGGTGTTAACATTGTACTGGAAAGTGTAAACTTTACCGGTGTTAGCAACGTTAGTAACAGAAGCTGCAAGGGTGTCACCGGAAACATCGTATTTAAGAGCAATAGCGGTGTTTGCGGAGATAGTCTTCAGGTAAGTTTTGTCGCCGTTAGCGGTGTCTTTACCAGCGTAAAGAGCTTTACCGTTGTCAGCACCGGAACCACCACCAGCAAGCTGGGTGATAGCCTTGTTGGTACCGTCAGCTTTGATGATTGCAGCGTCACCAAGGTTAGCAGCGTTAGCATCACAAATGAAGATCATGCCGTCGCCAGCGTCAACAGCAGCGCCGTTACCAGCAGCCATTGCAGCAGGACCGGAGTTAGTAGCAGTACCACCAGCAGTCAGGTCAGTAGTTCTCTGAACAGAAGCAGCGGTAGCCTGGTTGGTGATGTACCAGATTGTGTCGGTGGTGCCTACACTGTTAACGATAACGTCAGCAGCAGTACCTGCGGTTACAGTCTGAGTAGCTTCTTTCCATTCGATAGCTTTACCCCAAACCATAACACCTTTGTCGCCAGCAGCGAAACCACGGTATTTCGGGTTAGCAGCAGCTTCGGTGATTACGGTGTTAAGGGAGGAGCTGGAAGCTGCGGAAGCGAGAGACCAAACGGGAACGCCGTTTACGTCTGCGCCACCAACGGTGTAAACTGCACCAGTAGAAGTGGTGAAGAAGCCGTGAATTGCAGCAGTCCAAGAGAGGGATTTGATGTCTGCGGTAAGACCGGAAACAGCAACAACACCTCTGTTAGCAACAACAGGAGAAACAGTTGCAGCAGTCAGAGCAGTGGTGTAAGCGAGCTTGCCGCCAGCACCGAAGATGTATCTGTTAGCACCAGCAGCAGTGATACCAGCGATCTCAACACTACCGAATTTTACGGGAGTAGTTGCGGTGGAATCAACAGCGAGGTCAGCAAGACCAGTGATATTGTAAGCTGCAGTCAGTGCAGTGTTTACGAAAGCGAGCTTGGAAGCACCGCCGAAAACAACGTAACCGCCGGTTTCAGAAACGATACCTTTAGCAGAGGAAGCAACGTCCAGAGCAGTACCGGTAGCGGTCATGTCGGTGGTCAGGCTGTAAGCAGTCCAAGTAACTGCGGAAGCAGCTGCAGCGTTCAGGTTGGTGGTAGCGTAGAGCTTGCCATCAGAACCCAGAGCGATTGCGTTGGAAGCGGAGGTTGCAACGATGTCCAGCAGGTTGATGCCGGTTTCGGTGAAAGCAACTTTTTCCCAGGTGTTACCAGTGGTACCGTCGCGGAGAACAACGCCAGCATCACCAACAGCTACGAAAGAGCCGCCAGCAACTGCAACACCGTTGATACCGGTAGTTACGGGTACGGAAGCTTCAGCCCAGGTCTGAGCCTGAGTGGTGGTTCCGTCAACGGTTGCGTAGTAGATTTTACCGCTTTCGCCAACAACAGCAGCTTTACCGCCAGCGGTAACTGCCATTTCGTTCATGGTAACTTTGGAAGCACCCAGAGTCTGGGTAGTCCAACCAGCGTCACCGGCAAATGCGGTGCCGGCCAGAGCCATGGTACCTGCGATAGCAGCTACTGTAATGGCCTGTTTCATTTTTTTACTCATCTTCATGAATAAATCTCCTAATTTTTATTTTAATAAATTCCTTAAGACGCAGAATAACCCGTACGTCTCAAGGATTACCCTAATTACTATCACAGACTTTTACTTTCACGCCCCGTCCGTGTCAACCTCTTTTGAGAAAAAAACTTAACATTTATAAGCTTCTGTTGTTTCAAAAGTAACTTGATTACGAGAGACAAAACCGATCATACAAGCCTTTGCGGCTGTTCAAAACACTCCAATGCGTTATTTTTATTAGCTATAAAATTAACACCCAGAATTACGGCTCTTTACAAAACTTTATAAATTCTCACCATCGGGTAGCCATCATAAACCAACTCGAAATTGTCCTTTATTATCTTATTACTAGGATCAGCTATCAATAACTGCAACATCATGGAGCGGTAAATACGGTCATCGACCATGAATGCCTGCTCGTTTTTGGCATTGAAAAGCATATGACGGTCTTTAATTCCGGGGAAAACTTTATGCCGCGCCCCTACCCTGCGCAGGATATCGTAGGAGCTCAAAGGAATAGGTCCGTGACCTTTAATAGCGAAGCGTCCGATCTTGAGGTCCATATCGAATGATTCATTGATCCGTGCCATCTCGGGATGAATGCCTCGACCGTCAGCCAGATCAAAATCACCGTAATACACAATCCAGTGCGCAAGGCGAATATTATCCCAGCAGACAGTAATATATTGGTCCGGGATCTCCGGGAATATAATTCCGGGACGAGCCATGGAGCGGAGCAGCTTAGCCACCTCTGCACCCGGCATGTCTTTCCAGACATTGGCCGGATTGTTGCCGTGCGCTGCGCTATATTTGATAAACTGCGAAGCCTGTACAGGAGAAGGAGTCGATAGGGCCAGAGCCAGAGGATAAAGAACAGGCCCGGCGTGGTTACCGCCGTTGGCAAAGCTGTTCACCCCGGCGTAATACATGGAAGCATAGCCCCAATCCCACCAAGTCCAGATGGTGCTGTCCTTCTCCATTTTCTTTCCTGTCTCAATCAATGCCTTGGCGTGCGGAGCACCCATGATCGGCGTGGGAGCCATTGTTGCCAGATGCGGCAGCAGGTTCACCACAAGCAGGACGATGAGGACAATGGCCTGCACACCTTTAATCAAACCTTTATACTCTCTCAGGCGTGGAAAAATTTTGGACAGCACTGCCAGACACAGAAAAAGGCCAAGCCCGGTCACAATACCGCCGAACATGGTGAAACGCGCTCCCAGATACATGGCAGCCAATGTGGAAGCGGCAAAAGGCAGCAGCAGAAGCAACAGCGGATAAAATGCTATGGAAATAAAATATCCAGCGAACCCGGCAAGCCCCAGAGTCGCGTTACCGCTCATATTGAAGAAAAGTTCGTTCAGCGCGATATTCTGCGCTTCAATAATAGACTGGGCAATGCCCGGATATTGCGGACCGGGACCGGCTGAAGTAACTGCAGCAACGGGCTTAAGATAGTTGCTGATCTTGGCGAACACACCGGAGAATACGGAGATAGCAGCACCGCTGAAGACCATCGGCAGAGCCAGCAGCGCAAGATAAACCAGTGAATTATCGTAGAGCTTGTGGCTTTGCAGCATATCTTTATGAATAGCGGCAACAAGCAGCACAGAGACAGCCAGACCGGGCAGCCCCCAGAAAGCGGCACAGGAATAGATAAGCAAACCGCGCAGCAATGCGGCTCGGGAATCCCTGCGGGCACAGACCAGAGCCAGACCGATGGCGATGAAAAAAACGATCATTCCGAAGGTGGACACATCCCCGTGCCATTTATCACCGTAAGCAGTAAATGCCCCGCCAAGCAGTGCACATATATAATGTATGGTGCGCGGCCTATACGGTTCTTCGGATTCATCATAAGCCAGCCAGTTTCTACGCAGACCGGGCAATAGGTATGCGCCCAGCAAAAAAGAAATAAAGAGGGGGAAAACCAAAGTGATCAGGTCAGTATCATAGTAGCTGAGCCGGGTACGGAAATAGAATGCCGGGATGGAAGTAGCGTAGACCGCTCCGGTAAGCCCGGCCCAAGGTCCGCCGAGCAGCACTCCCCAGCCGAAAGCGGCAAGGGCGCACAATCCGGCAAAAACGGCAGGCAGCCAAAAAGCGATGTTTGCATAAGACGCTCCGGTAACGGAATTCAGAAACCGCAGCAGCCCGGACATGGGATTGGCCGCAGCACCGCCGACCCCTTTTGCCCCGGAAAGCCAGTAATAGGCATCATGAGTGCCCATGATGTACTCGCCGTCAACGGAATAGGCAGGATTGCTCCAGCTGCTGTATTCCATAGCCCGCAGCCCGAAAGCCATGGCAAAAGAACAAACCGCCAGCAGCAGGACCAGTTTATTGTCTGCGATCCATGATGAAATATTATTATCCTGAGAGCTCATGTTTTCTCCTGTATTTGCCTTCGCCGCTTTGCTTGGCAAAATGTCATTAGCGTAGAATGGATTTATTATGCTGTTTGTATAAAAAATACAACTTGTGAGTTTTGGGCTTATGCAGCTTGCTGCACGGTTTCCTGCACGGCAGTTTTGACAAAGCGGGCATTAGCGACTAGTAAAACCTACTTCTACTCAGAATTATTTCATTCTACATAAGGATATCATCATGCCCGCCATAAAAGTCCGCACCGATATGATGGATTCCAAGCCCTATGCTCCGGGCCTGACCATCGAGGAAATCAAAGAAAAATTCGACCTTGATACCGTCATTAAACTCGCCAGCAACGAAAACCCGCTGGGAGCTTCACCCATGGCGCAAAAGGCCATCAACCGCCACGCCTCTTCTGTTTTCCGCTATCCGCATAACGGCAACCCGCGCCTCAACAAGGCCATTGCCAAACGCACCGGCGTATCCGAAGAACAGATTATCAGCGGTAACGGATCGGACGAAATTCTGGACCTGCTGGTGCGCATCAAAGCCAATCCCGGACAAGATGAAGTGCTGACCTATGAATCCTGTTTCAGCATGTACCGCCTGATGTCCCGGCTCTGTGCTGTAAATTTCCGTCAGGTTCCCCGTGCGGAAGGACACAGACAGCCCCTGAAAGCCCTTGCCGAAGCGGTATCCGAAAAAACAGCCATCGTTTTCATGACCTCCCCGGACAACCCGACCGGACTGGCTGTAACTGTTGATGAAGTTCGTGAACTTGCTTCCGCAATTCCGGAACAGACCCTGCTGGTTATTGACGAAGCGTACATCGAATTCGCCCGCCCTGCTGAAGAATACGACATGCGCGGTTTGCTGAATGAATTTCCCAACATGGTGCTGACCCGTACCTTTTCCAAGGCATACGGTCTAGCCGGACTGCGTATCGGATACGGCATCATGAGTCCGCAACTTGCCGGATACATCAACAGCGCGCGTGCTCCCTTCACCGTGAACCTGCTCGCCGAGGAAGCGGCAATTGCAGTACTCAAGGATGAAGCATTTTTCAATACCACCATGGATGTGGTCCTGCGCGGACGCGAGCTTTACACCGAAGAAATCAGGGCAATGGGCTGTGAAGTGCTTGAATCCCAAGCCAACTTCATAATGTTCAAGCCTACCCGTGATGCTATGGAAGTATTCGAGGACCTGCTCAAACGCGGAATCATTGTCCGTCCGCTCAAAAGCTTCGGCCTCGGTGAATATATCCGGGTCAACATGGGAACAGACAGCGAGAACAAAACTTTCCTGAAAACCCTCAAGGAGATCCTTTAATGGGCGCGCCTTTTATCATTACCCTCGACGGCCCTGCCGGGGTCGGCAAATCCACCCTTGCCAAGCGTCTGGCTGACCGCTTCAAGATCGCCTATCTCGACACCGGAGCCATGTTCCGGGGCACAGCGTGGAAGCTGGGCGAAGGTTCATGGGACTGGGAAGCGGACAGGCTCGCTGAAGCATTACAGGGACTCGAATTCACCCTTTCCGGCAGTGGCTCCGATTCCTGCCTAAGCCTGAACGGGACTCCCCTGACCGATGAAATCCGTACCGAGACCGTAGGCATGTGGGCCTCCAACATGGCTAAAATTCCCGCAGTGCGCGAATACCAGAAGATCGCACAGCGTTCCATCGGCGATACAACATCGCTCATCGCCGAAGGCCGCGACATGGGTACGGTCATATTTCCGCAGGCTCCCTGCAAATTCTTCCTTGATGCCGATCTTGAAGAACGCGCACGCCGCCGTTTCATGCAGTTGCAGGAAATGGGCAAGCCTGCCGAAATGGACGAACTAATCGAACAGATCCGGGCGCGAGACGATCAGGACCGCAACCGCAAGGTCGCACCGCTCAAACCCGCCGAGGATTCCATCATAGTCGATACCACAAAACTCGATATCAACGGAGTCTTCGACAAGCTGGTGTTCGAAACCGAAAAAAAAGTTAATTAAAAACGAAAACAGAATTACGTTTATTTCAAGCCGCTTGGACAAAATCCGGGCGGCTTTTGCATTTATAGCGACCCAATTGTCGCTTGACTTTACACTGCCAATAATTACGAATCCCTCCGGGGGCCGCCTTCAGCGGGACCAAAGGGCCGAAGGCCCTCTGGACTCCCCAGCGAGTCTTCGACTCTGGAGACCATGCATTGTGCACTATCAATAAAAATTAATCCCCGTCACCAATGGTTCCGGGATTGTCTTTTTAAAATTACGCAATATTTTTAATTCCAAACGGCGAAGCCATACTAAAAGGTTTTGGGATTCTTAAACCCTTTTACAAAAGGGTTTAAGCCCCCCGGCAGGGTCGCCGAAGGCAAAATCTTTTTATCAAAAAGCGCGATAGCGCATCAAAATAGCCCCGCAGGGACCGTCGGTAGACTTCCCGAAGGGCCGCCGGAGGCATACACTATGAACATATCTTCTATTCTGAAAAAAATATTTCCTGAACCGCTTGGTCCGGTTTCAAATGAACTTACAGACGAACTGGCCGCATCCTTTTTTCCTGCGGACTCCACCCGGCTGGCACACATGCGTCAGGCCTGTAACACTGCCAAGCGTCTTGTCTGCCAGATGGATTATGACGCTGATACTTCAACAAAGATTGTCACTGCCGCCCTTTTCCATGATGTGGGTTATTCCGAGAAGCTGAAAAAAACCGGATTCCATCCACTTGACGGTGCGGCCTACCTCGCCCATTGCGGCGCACCTGAAGACTTGATTTCCGCTGTGCTCTGGCATTCCAGTACCCCGGTGGAAATCGAAAGCCTGCCTGAGATTAAAGAAATTTATGATAATTTCCCCGGCCCGCGCTATGACTGCCCGATTCATAAAGCTGTTGCTTACTGCGATTTCAGGACTTCGCCCCTTGGCGAGTCCTATTCATTCGGACAACGCATTGTAGAGCTGGAAGGAAGATTCGGCATGGATTCCGTGCCCCCTTCCATCGCTCGCAAAACACTACCGTACTCCCGCACCAACCAGCAGGATTACGCCGCGAATATCACCCGTGGTCAGAATAAGACTCTACCCTGGATATTCTGCGACATCGACAACACTCTGATTGAACCCGGTGAGCGCATCGACCGCCGCACCCTCAATGCCATCAACCGCTACACCACCGCCGGTGGACACTTCTCGCTGGTCACAGGCAAGCACATGATCAGCGTACCGCAACTGATCAGCAGTGTAGGTCAATACACTCCTCATGCGGGGGTAAACGGTTCGGTTATCATCCGTAACGGTGAGTTGGAAGTCTTCGGCAAAACTGTGGGACCGTTCAAAGCCATTGAAGACGCGCTGCTGGAATGGGGCGTAAATTACGCCACCTATGTAAGCGATGGCATCTGGACCCGTGCCGAGCTGACAGACAAAGAGATTAATGATTTCGTACGTGTGGGCGAAACACTGCCCCGGAACGGACCGACCCCTGAAGAAAAGGGGGCGATCAAAATCCTGACCTTCTCCCACAGGGAGCAGACTGAACAATGCGAATTTGTGCGCGAACTGGCCGAAAAGCACGGCATGAGCTGCGTACGCACCGCTGAAGATTTTCTTGAGATCGGTCCCGCAGGACACGGCAAGCATTCCGCTGTAATGCAGATCATGAAAGAAGCCGGATGGTCCGACCTGAACTCCATCGCCATCGGAGACAGCGAAAACGACCTGACCATGTTCGGCCATGTGGGAATAAGCGCAGTGGTTGCCAACGGTGCGCCCGAAGCACTGCCCGCAGCGGATCTGCACATCCCTTCCTGCGGAGAATACGGGGTCGCCCGTTTACTGGATTCGCTTGTTGATTCAGCACAACAGGACGGCTGCTGGTCAATCCCAAGCAACTGGCTGGCGGAATATTAAAATAAAAAAAGGGTGGAAGATATATCTTCCACCCTTTTTACTTTGCTAAACTTCTTCGTCTTCAATTAAATCTCCGGATGATGCAGCATTGCGGGCCAAATCGTCACAGCGTTCATTTTCCGGGTCCCCGGAATGGCCTTTGACCCAGCGGAAAGTCACATCATGCTTTTCCAGCAGCGGGATGAACTGTAACCAGAGATCTTTGTTCTTAACCGGCTTCTTGGCTGCTGTCTTCCAGCCGTTCCGCTGCCAGTTATCGATCCACTTTTTGGTGAAGGCATTCTTGACGTACTGGGAGTCAGTGTAAAGGGTAACCTCGCAGGGTTCTTTGAGTTCTGTCAGGGCTGCGATTACCGCACGCATTTCCATGCGGTTGTTGGTGGTTCTTTTATAACCCTGTGAAAGTTCCTTGCGGTGTTCGTTGAACAGAAGCACAGCCCCGTAGCCGCCTTTGCCGGGGTTCCCGAGGCAGGAACCGTCAGTATAAATAGTAAGTTTCTTCTTAGACATTAAATTCTTTATTCCTTATGCGCAGATGATTCCGGATCGGGCAAACTGTCTTTTCCTTCTATGCTTATTTCAGGCACAGGTTGATCGGCTTCCACATTAACCAGCCTCTCCCAGATCATGGATAAACAGGTCATGAGTGATGTGGGCCATTCATCATCGGAAAAATGGTTTGCGAAATGCTTGTTTTCAAGTTCCGAAATAAAATTATTACCCAAGGCATGGCGCACCAGACCGGGAAAAGACATGCCCACGTCCTGTGTAGGAGGAGAAAGGATGATCAGCATATCCTTGGGATCAACTTCCTGCTCCATGATTGGATCAAGGATGATCTGGACCCGGACATTCACACCGAATTCGTTGCGCATGCTCCTGATAAACCCCTGAACGTAATCCCGCTCGGAACGGTCGAGAACCTTAGTCTGGTCCCAAAGGGCATTACGGGCCTGAATTTTTTGCAGTGTAGACTGATTATTTATCCAGAAAGCATAAACTACCAGACCGAGAACCACTACCATCCCGATCATTCTTAAAAATCTTTCCGTACCGGTCTTACCTTGTGGTTTAATAAACAACGCCATGGATCATACCTTGTGCTTGATGATATAAATTCAGATTCGAAGGAGTACTCTCAAGTACGGATGGTAGCAAGTATTTGCTTTCATGTAAAAATAGTAGATGTGCGCTACCCAAGCAAATCTGCCATACGAAATGCTAGCCGCTAAGCTCCGCAGCAAGACGCTCAAGCAGGGATTCTACGTGTTCCTTCACTTCGGCCAGCTGTTCAGGCGATGAAGCCTCGAAACGCAGAGTCAACGCTGCCTGAGTGTTAGAAGCACGCACCAGTGCCCAGCCGCCTTCGAAAACAACACGGACACCGTCAATGTCCAGCACTTCATACTCCTTAGCCAACTCTTCGGCAGCCCTTTCCACCAACTCGAATTTGATTTCTTCCGGGTATTCAACTCGCAGTTCCGGGGTGTAGTAAGTCTGAGGCCATTCGGACCACATTTCGGATACCGGGATATCAGTCTGGGAAAGGATCTCCAACAACCGCAAAGCGGAATATAAACCGTCATCAAATCCATAGAAGCGGTCGGCAAAAAAGATATGCCCGCTCATCTCGCCGCCCAATCCGGCCCCCGTCTCAATCATTTTAGCCTTCATTACCGAATGTCCGGTACGAGCCATGAGCGGCTTGCCGCCATGCTTGGCAACATCTTCAAAGAAAAGGTGGCTGCATTTTACATCGGCAACCACAGTCTCACCGGGCTTGCGGCCCAGCATTTCACGGGCATAAACCGCAAGTAAACGGTCACCGGGCACGAGATTGCCCTTCTCATCCACAGCCCCGATGCGGTCGGCGTCACCGTCAAGACCGATACCGACTTCCGCCTCATGTTCGACTACGGCTTTGAACAAATCTCCCATGTATTCGGCCACTACCGGATCAGGGTGGTGGTTGGGAAAATCGCCGTCCGGTTCGCAATACTGGGGGATAACCTCAGCCCCGGCCTGCTGCAGCAGTTCAAGAGCAATATGCCCCCCTGCTCCATTGCCGCCGTCCAGAACAACTTTGACCGGACGCTTGAGCTTTATGCCGGAAAGCAGGTCCTCAATGTAATACGGAACAATGTCATGGTAGGAAGCTACGCCGTTTCCTTGTGCGAAATCACCGGACTCCATTATGTTGTAGATCTGCTGGATATCATCGGTATGGATGGTGGTCTCGCCACCCCAGACTTTGAAACCGTTGAAATCCGGTGGATTGTGACTGGCAGTGATCATTACCCCGGCTTTGTAGTTGAGCTTTTTGGCTGCAAAATAAAAAGCGGGAGAAGGAACCAGATTCAGGAAAAGAACATCCACACCACTGGAATTCAAACCCCTGCCCATGGCCTGCTGATAAGCTGGAGAACTATGGCGACAGTCGTGACCTACCACGGCCCGGTCCCAGCCCTTTGAACGAAACCATGTTCCACAGGCCCGGCCCAGACGCTCTACCCATTCTTCATCAAAATCCTGATCTACAATTCCACGAATATCGTAAGCCCTGAATATTTCCTTCCTGATTTCTTTCATATGACCTCTCCGGCAGCATAAATTTTGATTTAAAAAGCAGATAAAAGGTAATTTAACATGTGTCAAAACTTAGGGCCAAAAGTACATAATTTTGCCCTAACAGCTTTTAGGGTTTTATCTTTAGCGAGAATTGATATAATCTGTACATATTTATTAATGCGTCACAGGTAAACGAATAACTCCCACTCGCTAGATTGCTGAATACCCCTGCGGAAGTTATTATTTCATTAACACACCGGCCCGCGTATCCGATTTTCCTTGATATGTCGGTCCATCTCACCTATCAAATTTACATGAACTGGGACTGGGACAAATTATCCGAACAACGGCAGAGGAATAAAGGCGGTGGGGGTGGAGCTCCGAAACCGCCGAATGTGGATGATATTAACTCCACGATCAAAAAACTCCGCGGAACCGGCTTGCCGGGCGGAAAATTTATAATCATCGGCATCATCCTGCTCTGGTTTCTTTCCGGAGTATACATTGTAGAACCGGATGAAGTCGGCGTGGTAACCAGATTCGGTAAGTATGTGGACACCACTACACCCGGACCTCATTACCACCTTCCGATTCCCATTGAATCGGTCATGAAGCCTAAGGTTACACAGATCAGACGTGTGGAAGTGGGTTTTCGTTCCTATGGCTCTTCGCGCTCCTTTACTCAAGGTCAGTCGCGCAACGTGCCTGAGGAATCCCTCATGCTGACCGGTGACGAGAACATCGTTGATGTTCAGTTCATCGTACAATACCAGATCAAAGATCCGGTTAACTACCTGTTTGAAGTCAGCAACCAGCCTAAAACCATTCAGGATGCTGCTGAAGCGGCCATGCGTGAGATCATCGGTAAGACCAAGATCGAACTGGCCCTGACCACAGGTAAGCTCCAGATTCAGACTGAGACCAGAGACCTGCTGCAGGATATTGTGGATCGCTACAAACTCGGCGTGAACGTACTGGCAGTGCAGCTGCAGAACGTACATCCGCCGAACGAAGTTGTTGACGCTTTTAAAGACGTTGCATCCGCACGTGAAGATAAAAGCCGTTACATCAACGAAGCGGAAGCATACCGCAACGATATCCTGCCCAAAGCACGAGGTCAGGCTGCGGTTATCCTGAACAAGGCTGAAGCCTACAAGGAAACCAAGATCCGCGAAGCTGAAGGTCAGGCCAAGCGCTTCATGGCAGTTTACAAGGAATACCTGAAGGCCAAGGACATCACAGTGAAGCGTCTGTATCTGGAAACAATGCAGAACATTCTCGCTAGTCCTGATGTCAAAAAGGTTATCCTCTCTGACGACGCTGCAAAGAAAGCACTCCCCTTCCTCTCTCTTGACGGACAGGGACTGCCCATACAAACCGGTAAAAAATAGGGGATAAACACATGAGTTTACTCAAGAAAAGTTCCGCTCCCCTGGCAATTCTAATTATTGTTGCCGTACTGGGGATTGCGCAGAGTGCATACATTGTAAAGCAGACCGAGCAAGCCATCGTGCTCCAGCTCGGTAAACCCAAATCCGGGCCAATGGGACCGGGGCTGCACTTCAAGCTGCCCTTTGTCCAGAACGTGATCTACTTTGATTCACGCCTTCTGGAATACGATGCCCGCCCGGCTGAGATTCTGACCAAAGACAAGAAAAACATGGTCGTGGATAACTACTCAAAGTGGCGTATTGCAGACCCCTTGTTGTTTTACCGCACCGTGCGTTCCATTCCCCGAGCGCAGGCTCGGTTGGATGATATCATCTACGCGGAACTCCGTGTTGCCCTTGGTCGCTACACCCTGATCGAAATCATCTCCAGTGACCGTACTTCCATCATGGAAGAAGTGAGCCAGACATCCAATACCCTGCTCAAGCCTTACGGCATTGAAGTTCTTGATGTTCGCATCAAACGTACTGACCTGCCGCCTGAAAACGCCCGTGCTATTTACGGACGTATGCGTGCAGAACGTGAACGTATGGCTAAGCAGTACCGTTCACAGGGTAGTGAAGCAGCCGCCCGCATTACTGCACAGGCTGACAAAGAAAGAGCTATCACCCTCGCGGATGCAAATCTCAAAGCTGAAATCCTGCGCGGTGAAGGTGAAGGTATAGCAACCAAAATCTATGCTGAAAGCTTCGGCAAGGACCCAAGATTCTATGAATTCAAAAAGTCCCTCGAAGCATATGAGGCAGGACTCAAAGAGAACACAAAGTTGATCCTCTCTCAGGACAACCCGTTCTTGAAGTATATGAAGTAGTTGAGATAGAAACTCGACACGAGCTAAATAAGCCCGTAGTATCTTTCATGATACTACGGGCTTTATTTTTTCTGGACTGCAGAAAACAAGTTGCGAAGCTTATTAAACTTTTTTGAAGAATCCAGAGAAACTTTTTACACAAATCCGCAGGAAAGCGGCTTTGACCGATACCTGAAAGCACCGCCCCGAAGGGCCGCCGGAGGCATATCAGATGAAATACACACACCTCATTGTCGGGGCCGGAATTACCGGCTGTACCATTGCCAGACGCATTGCTGAAGACTTGGGCGAGAAAGTTCTGGTCATCGACAAACGCGACCATATCGGCGGAAACTGCCACAGCCACCTCAATGCTGAAACAGGCATTGAAATCCACAGTTACGGGACCCATATTTTCCACACCAAAGAAAAGCGCGTTTGGGATTTCCTGAACCGCTTCACAGAATTCAACAGCTACCGTCATAAAGTAGTAACAACTTATCAGGACCGCACCTTTCACATGCCGGTCAACCTGCAGACCATTAATTCTTTCTTCGGGATCAGCCTTAAGCCGCATGAGGTCGAAGATTTCATCAAGAGTAAAAGTGAACTGGAAAACATCTCCGATCCGCAAAACCTCGAGGAAAAGGCCATCAGCCTGATCGGACGCGAGTTGTACGAAGCTTTTGTGAAGGGCTACACCCTCAAGCAATGGGAATGCGATCCCAGAGAACTGGACGCATCCATCATCACCCGGCTACCCTTCCGCCACACTTATGAATGTGACTACTTCACCGACCGCTATCAGGGACTGCCGTGGAAAGGATACGCGAAACTTTTCGAACACATGCTGAACCACGGTCTGATCGAAACAAGGTTGAACACCGATTTCTTCGAGCTGAAAGACGAACTCCCGCAGGACTGCAAAGTCTACTACAGCGGACCGCTGGACCGTTATTTCGATTACCGCCATGGGGAGCTGACATGGCGTTCCCTGCGCTTTGAATACCGGGTGGAAGATGTGCCAGACTATCAGGGAACCTCGGTCATGAATTATGCCGATATCGACGTGCCCTACACCCGCATCCACGAATATCAACACCTGCACCCGGAAAGGGAAAACAAAAGCGGCAGAACCGTCACTGCGCGCGAATTTTCCATGAAATGGACACAGGGTGAAGAACCATACTACCCGGTCAACACCGAAGAAGACCGCAAGAGACTGGAACTATACCGCAAGGAAGCAGAAAAACTTGATAGCACCCATTTTCTGGGCAGGCTGGGACAATACAAATACTATGACATGGATAAGGCGGTGCTTACCGCCCTTGAATTCTGTGACCGGGAATTAAGCTGAGCCCCACTCTCAAATGAGACAGCACTATTTCTGATCATTAAATCAATAAATTACGAGAATTTTTACAGCATTTCCAGGGAATTTCCGGTCTTTTTCTATACACAGCATAAAGTTATATTAATAATATGACGATATCAACTATAACTCGACCGCTATAATTATGCTGCTGGAGAATAAGATGACTGACGCGATATCCCCTTGGGGCTTCAAAAACATTCATATTTCGCAAGATCCGGTTGATCCTTTACGCCCTCTTAAGCAGGGCCAATATACCCACTTTCAGAAAAAGAACGACATTGTCGATGTCTCAGATGAAGCGCAGCTCCTTGCTAAAGATGATACAAGAAAACCGACAAAGGAAGACCACTCATGGGCAACTTTCGGTTTCTCGGATGGACAGTTCAAACTGGATAACGGCAACCGCCAGATTGTCTCCATAGAAAATTCCGAACTGAAAATCGAAGAATATGACGAGAACAATAAACTCGTCAGAAAAGTAGAAGGCAGCCTGACCAGCGAAGGGGCTGTTCTGAACACCCAGATATTCAACAAGAACAATGAAGTCATTCAAGAAATAAACACACAATTTGAAGGCCTTACAACCGGAAAGAAAAGCTCGGCCAAAGTTTCGAGGTCTGTACAGTGGTTTGAGGACGGTCAGGTAAAACGCACCATGGAAGATTCCATGCTTCTCAAATCAAGCTACAGAAGTCTGGACTCGGTCATTTCCTATGGGACCAAAAAAATTTCAGACGATTTTGAATCACTAGTAGCAAAACAGACTCAGGATTCGCACCGCACCAACTACAAAGCCGCCATTGTTGAATACAACAACGGAAAGAAATCAAAAGAAGTCCACATCAAACAGGGTGGAGACTTTGTTAACCATACCAACAAAGATTTCGTGAAAAAAAACGGCATGGACGGCAAGACGACCATCGAAATAGGCCAGCATAGTTCCCTGAAAATAGACACTACAAACTACGGTCTTGATGGAAAGGTTCTGCGGCAGGCCCATTGGGATGAATCTTTTTCCGATTCAGTTGACTCCACAGGGGGTATTTTAAAGCAGGGTATGGACGTCTCCTGGTATAACGACGGTGAGCTGGTTAAGGAAGAGCACAGCTCAGCAAAAGTTGAGGAGACAAAAGCATCTAAGCTTCCGAAGAGGCCCAATATGCTTGAGGTTCTCGGCATTACTGAAGGGGATTACACCCGCGGAAAAACCCCGAAGTCGGCATCACAGATTATGGCTGCTCCTTTAATGGACAGTTCCGCCCGTTCTGCATTTTTTGTTGATAACGTTAAAAATCATGCGGCAAAGGGTCATTACAATACTGCTTCCATGGTTGAGAAAGACAATGTGGCGGACAGGCCTTATGATTTACAATGGTCCAGCGCAACTTATAGAGACGGCAAAATTGTTGCCAAACAGCATGATACTGAGAAAGCCCGCAAGAACCCTCTGATGCATGGCCTCGAATTCTGGACTGGTCGCGGTCTTACTGAATCGGATGTACCGGCAACCATCAAAAGCTCCTCACACTCCGACACCAGCTATGAAAACGGCCGGGAGAAAAATTCTGCGGTCACAAATATCAGCGAGAGCGCAAACTTGAATCACAATGGCCCGGATGACATTACAACCAGTGTGCATGGGGTGCAGAAGATAGGTTTCCAGTCCACAGAGATCAACAAAAAGATTGATGGCAGGATTGAAGAGGCTGACACAGATCTTCATGCTGCATCAAAGAGAATTTCGAAACTGGAAGGGCAGCTGCTC
Organism: Maridesulfovibrio spiralis (SeqCode); assembly: GCF_048571135.1. Lineage (NCBI taxonomy): Bacteria > Pseudomonadati > Thermodesulfobacteriota > Desulfovibrionia > Desulfovibrionales > Desulfovibrionaceae > Maridesulfovibrio > Maridesulfovibrio spiralis (SeqCode). The sequence continues at coordinate 1,438,309 of NZ_CP182344.1, forward strand.
GATGATACGCTCTACACATTCGGCCAGCTGGACAAAGATAATCCGGCCCCAAGACAAAGTGAGTACCATTTTCGTCTCGAAACAGATTATTGATCAGCAGAGGCAGAAAACTGCGGCGGCATGGGCCAGATACACCGCCCAACAACAAAAAGTCCAATCAGCGGCATGCTGATTGGACCTTTTGTTTGAATTTTTAAAGACGGTCGGGGCATCAAAATGCCAAAGACTCCAAAATAGAATTGGAAACCAACATGCCGTTCTTGGTCAAACGCAGATACCCGGCACTCATACGCAACAACCCGTTTTTATGTAAGGCACTGATGACCTGCCCTTTTTCTTTGGTCAGGTCGCGTCCGGTGAGATCTTTGTAATCGGAAAGTTTGAGTCCCTTTGTGGTCCGCAGGCAAAGCATGATAAGTTCCTGCGCCTTGATTTCATCGGTAAGTTCCTCAAAATCTTCCCCGGCAAAACCACCGCGCACTGCGGCGTCATACTCGTCCATGTAACGCGGGTTGGTAAATCTGCGGTTGCCGATTGTGGACACTGCGGAAGGACCTAAACCGAGATAATCGAAACGGTCCCAGTAACCCTGATTATGGCGGGAGATAAACCCCATGCGCGCGAAGTTTGAAATTTCATACTGAATAAAGCCCATAGACTCGAGATATTCTGCCCCGTAGATGAACATGCGGGCCTGCTCGCCCTCAGGCGGCAGTTCCATTTCCAAATCTTCGGCCCGCTGTCCAAAAACAGTACCCGGCTCGATGGAAAGCCCGTAGCAGGACATATGTTCCGGCTTGAGCTGAACCACAGCTTTCAATTCATTGTTCCAGTCCTTAACCTTCTGGCGCGGTAATCCCCAGATCAGGTCGATACTGATATTCCCGAATCCGGCCTTACGGGCCATATAGTAGGATTCAGCAGCCTGCCTTGCGGAATGCGGACGGCCAAGAGTCTCAAGGTTGCGATCATCCAAAGACTGGAAACCGAGACTGAGACGGTTGATACCCATATCGTAAAGGGCTTTGAAATATGAAAGGTCGTTGGCGGAATCGGGATTGGCCTCAAGGGTGATTTCCATGCCCTTGGTGAACGTGAAATGCTTGCGCAGGGCGTCCATGATCAGCTCAAGCTGAAACGGTGGAATCAGGCTTGGTGTACCGCCGCCGAAATAGACCGTTCCTATTCTGGGATTCTTGAGCCGATTGCCCCAAAGCTCAATCTCGGCAAGCAGGGTTTTCATATACCATGCAAAATTGACCTGCTCGAAAGGCTGGGAATGAAAAGCGCAATAGTGGCATTTGCGCTTGCAGAAAGGCACGTGAATGTAGAGCAGGAGATTTCTGGCCTCACTGCCATCTCCGCGCAGCAGCGGGGCATTGAAAAATGCTGAGGGCATTCCCATTAATAGAAATCCTTTGAATTGGGATGCGCTACGCGCTATTTGACGAAAAGATTTCGCCTCCGGCGGCCAAAGGAGCTAAGCCCCTTTGGAATCCCTATTAGTTGAAAAACTTTAAAGCTACCTGCTGACCCAGAGAGCCGCACCTTCCAACTGCTGGAGGAGCTTTACGCTGAGCGAGCGGGGAAAGAGCTTTTCAATTGCGGTCTTGTCATGCACGCCTCGTCCTGCAGCAACAGCAGCATAAGGCTTCTTGGCGACCTGCTGCAAAATGGCTTTCACAACATCATCACTATCGACGATAATTTCCTTGATGCGCTCAGGGGCAATGCCATTTGCAAGAAGATGCTCACGGGTAATTTCAAAAATGTCTTCCGCTGTGGCCGCACCCTTCTCTTTGGAATCATGCACATGAAGCATGGCTATCTCATGATCGGGATTGTCGTTGAGCATGAAGCCGACATGATCCGTAATCCTTTGCGATGGCGCATCCTCGTCCACACAAAGCAGGACATCCTTACGCGGAATCTCTTCCGGGCATTTGCAAAACCAAAGCGGAAAGTCAATCTCTTCCCAGATGACCTTGCTGCCCACGCTGTAATCGAAAAATTCTTCAACAACGGACTGGGACTGACGCCCCAGAATTACCGCGTCGTACATACCCTTGTGCCCTTCCTGCACAATCTCACGCGCAGTATTACCCCGGGAATGCATACTCTTAATATCAATCTTGCTTTCTTCGCAGAAACTGTGATCGATAAACCACTTCCGGGTATCTTCAAGTAACTGGCGTCCCCTGGAAAGAGCCCCCTTGCTCCATGAGCTTTTCGGCGGGGCAACGTTGAAGAGAGTCAAACGTACATCACAGGGAGAGCTGAAAAAATTCTTTATAAATCTGACCGCATATGAAGCCGTGCTATCTGCACGCACACAAACCAGAAGATGCTTTTCCATGTTCACCTTATCCTGTTGATGTCAAAGTATAGAAAAAAGCAGCTATGCTACTTTTAATTACAGAACCTTAGTATAAGATAACCATTGCAAAAAAATTTAACAAGCTAAGATTTTTCCAACTCTTTTTCATAGCGCTCATTTTCACTGAACAGGCAACCGCAGTACTGCTGACGGTAAATGCCCATTTCCTTGGAGCGTTCAATGCCTTCTTTCCAGCCTTCGCGGAAATCGTAGTAGTAAAATTCACACTTGCTTTTCCCGGCCATGTCTTTTCCCAACCCGGCAATGCGCTCATGCTGCTGGAATTTGCTGTACAGCAGGGTCGTGGTATAAAAATCAAACCCGCCCCGCTTAGCCAGAGAAAGGGTCCGTTCCAGACGGTCGGCATAACAATGAAAACAGCGGTTGGCTTCTCGAAAGGCAGCATTGCGGAACCATTTCTTGGAGTCATATTCATCCAGCCTGCCGATGACCTTCACATTCATCTTCTCACAGACCTCAAGGAAACCTTCCCGCCGACGCAGGTATTCCTGCAAAGGGTGGATATTCGGATTGTAAAAAAAAGCAGAAACCTCAAAGCCCTGATCACGCAAAGCATCAATAGTGGTGATAGAACAAGGACCACAACAGGCATGGAGTAAAATTCGTTTGGAAGACATGTCAGTGACGCCTTAACGCGCTAAGAGCGAAGCTTACTGAAAGGTTTTGAAAGGATGGGGTCTGGGGAAGGAAAACTTTTGCAAAAGTTTTCCTTCCCCAGCCGCCGGAGGCAAAAAACTATTCTCCCCACTGAATTTCGATGTTAATCTTTGTATCAAACATCTTTTCATACTGGAGAATCGCATCCCGCTTATGGTTGAGCAGGTAAAGTGCCAGTTCTTCTTCGGCCTCGTAGACCAACGGGGATTCCGCATTAGGTCTACGCAGCATGCGGTAAATATCTTTGATAGCCTGCATAGCCTGCCATTCCATATTACGACGGATACCGGTCCCATCACAACAGGGGCAGGATTCGGTGGAAACAGCGATAGCGGATGATCCCAGACGCTGCCGGACCAACTCCATCAGTCCGAAACGAGAGATCCGTCCGACATCGGTACGGGCACGGTCCCCTTTCAGCGCAGCGCGCATGGTCTTTTCCACTTCACGGCAATGCTTGGGGTCCTTCATTTCAATGAAGTCAATCACCACCTGACCGCCGAGGTCGCGCAGCTTGAGCTGGCGGGCGATCATTTCAGCACTTTCCTTGTTGGTCTTAAGCGCCATTTCCTTGAAGTTGCGCTCACCGCCGATTTTACCGGAGTTGATGTCGATTGCGGTCAATGCTTCGGTCTGATCGAAAACAAGACGTCCACCGGAAGGCAGGTTTACCTCACGACCATAAATCTGCTCGATCTGTTTAACCAGATTGAACCGCTCCCAAAGGGATTTGTCGGTATCGGAGTGCAGCTTGACCAAGTTGGAACGGCGCGGAAAAGAGAGTGTGGCCAGCTTCTTGACCTGCTCAAGGGTTTCCTGATCATCTACCCAGATTTCCACTACGTCGGAAGACAAGTAGTCGCGAACAGCACGGGCAGCCAGTCCCATTTCCTCATAAACGAGGGACGGAGGCTTGGCGTCCTGCCCTTTTTCGCGGATATCGTTCCAGAGGCGGGTCAGAAATTTAAAATCACGACGCAGGGCGGATTTACTCTGGCCCTTGCTCGCGGTACGCACGATAACACCAACACCGTCACCGGGATTGACTTCATCGATCAACTCTTTGAGTCTATCGCGTTCTTTTTCATCTTCAATCTTACGGGAAATACCAATCTGCTCACGTCCGGGAGTAAGCACGAAATAACGACCCGGAATGGATAGATAGGATGAAAGGAAAGCACCTTTTTTGCCGGTCGGCTCTTTAACCACCTGCACAAAAATTTCCTGTCCCGGCTTCAGAACTTTCTGCAGCAGGGGGTAACGGTGTCCTTTCTTTAATTTATATGCCCCCTGATAGTACTCGGGGTGCACTTCATCAACCTGCAAAAAGCCGTTTCGTTCGGCCCCGTAGTTGATGAAAGCCGCCTGAAGAGCGGCATCAATGTTATGGATGTAACCTTTGTAAATGTTACCTTTGGTCTTGGCCTGATGGAGCATTTCAACATAATACTCAATGACCTGACCTTCCTGAGTCAGCGCGACTTCGACCTGTTCGCCGGGCAGTACGCTGATAAACATTTTCTCTTTTTTCTTCTGTTTTTTACCTGTCATTTTTTAGTCCAAAGAAAAGTTATTAAATTTTCCCCGGACCCAGAAGCTTAATTCATGATTCTCCGTCAAGCCTGCAATCGTAATATATATCATTTCCAGTTTGCCTGACGTGCAGTTTACCGCTTTTTTCCAGCTCCTCAAGCACCTGCTCCACCCTCTCCAAGGGAATCGCCAATGCTCCGGCGAGCTGTTGCGCTGTCTGCGGTCTGCGCATGATAGAAGCCTGAATCCGGTCAAATGCGTGGGAATATTCGCCCTGCACATGGGCTGTAACATCCGCACCGCTCCTTCTCTTTGCGCCGGTATCCGGTCCGCAATCCCTGTCTTTGCAGGGCGCGGCATCAAGAACCTTTTTCCAGCGGCCTATGGTCTCAGTATCAACCGGACCGGCCTTATCCAGAGTACCTGGACGCGAAAGAGTAACCACATCAATGCGGTCCGGGGCCAGATCGGAACAAAAATCTTTCATCAGAGAGAGATTTTCATCCGAATCATTGTATCCCCGTGAAAGGAGCACTTCCAGAAAAATCTTACCACTGAACTCCTTGCGGAATTCGATCAGGGCTTTGGCAATCTCCGTGGGGTCAGTACCCTTGCACGGTCTGTTTATGGCCCTGAATTCCGAAGCAACAAGGGAATCCATAGAAGGAAGCACAACATCGGCTTCCAACAATTCCTTTCTCACTTCGGGGTCCGTCATGGCGGTCGCGTTTGTCAGCACGGCCACAGGCATAGACGGGAAAAGTTTCTTTATACCGCGAATTATTTCGGGCATTTCCACGTTGAGAGTAGGCTCTCCCAGCCCCCCCAGGGTAATCACTTCGGGCAGTTCATGCCCCTCCTGCTTCCATTTATCCAACTCATCAAGGATATCTGCCGCGGGAACATAAACATCGCGCTTTGCAGTCAGCAGGTCAGTCTTGCCCACTTCGCAATATACACAATCCATGGAACAAACCCTGCTCCCAAGCAGGTCCAGCCCCAATGAACGCCCTATCCTGCCGGAAAAAACCGGCCCGAAGACATAGCTATAACCCATAACGGCCTCATCAAGAAGCAAAAAAAGTAATTAATTTTGATACGCTTCGCGCTTTTATCAAAAAGATATCGCCTCCGGCGGCCAAAGAGGATAATCCCCTTTGGAATCCCTAATAGTTAAATCTGGGCTTGAACCAAAGAGTGGCCCAGCCGGAATTCCAACTGTGATTTTTGCGGGAGATGTGTAAAAATAGCTGCGCGAAGAGAAATTTCATTCAATGCGGTAGTTAAGCACTTATTCTTAAATGTCAAAAAACTCAAGCTGTATGTTTATGTTAAGGACTCATAGAAAGAGCTAGATGCAAGGCACAAAATACACACTGGAGCGATGCGTATCCAAATATAGGTGCGCTTCATTGTTTTTCGCAGCACACCACAGGCGTAAGATCTTGTAAGCTTTCAGATTTGCTAACAATTCAAATTACGCCGCAGACGGTGCTTTATATGAGTCCTTGACTTTATGCGCTTTCGTCCGTAATCGGGCCATAGATCATTTCAGGAGGAAGTCTAATGCTTGAAGCTGGACAACTAATTTTGCTCGTTAACCCCAAAGGCAAGCGCTACCTGCGCACACTCAATGCCGGGGAAGAAATACATACACATGACGGCATGATGTATACCGATAACATCCTCGCCGCCGGGTACGGGAAGACTGTAGAGACCCATCTGGGCCACAAATACCAGCTCCTTAAACCCACAATCTATGACATCATCAAGGGTCTCAAACGCCAGACCCAAATCATGTACCCCAAAGAGATCAGCTACCTGCTGCTCAAACTGGGTATCGGTCCCGGAACCCGCGTTGTTGAATCCGGCTCAGGCTCCGGCGGTCTGACCACCGCACTGGCCTACTACGTCGGTGATACCGGTAAGGTATACACCCACGAAAAACGTCCCGAATTTTACAAGCTGGTCCGCAAAAACCTCGAATGGGCCGGTCTTGCGCACCGCGTTGAGCAGTTCAACCTGAACATCGAAGACGGCTTCCTCGCCAGCGATTGCGACGCCCTCTTCCTCGACGTACCCAACCCTTGGGACTACCTGCACCATATCCCGAAAGCAGTAATCCCCGGCGCAATGTGCGGCTTCCTGCTGCCGACCACCAATCAGGTCAGCGAGCTGCTCAAAGCAATGGAAAGCGCGCCTTTCGAAGAACAGGAAGTCTGCGAAATCCTGGTACGCCGTTACAAGCCCATCGCAGAACGACTGCGCCCCGAAGACCGCATGGTAGGCCATACCGGATACCTCGTCTTCGCCCGCAACATGGCCGGATGCGAAATGAGCATTGAGCCGCCCAAGAAAAAGCGCGAAAACCGCGGCAAGCCCGCAGCGGATAAATATCATGTTGATAGAAAAGACATGATTCACGCTAAAAAAGACGTTCCCGAAGCAACCGAAGCTGTCGAAGAAAAGAAAGCTGAATCTTCCGATGAGGAAAAGGCTGAATAGCTTTTAGGTTTTGGGATTAATATGGAATTGGAAAGCCGGGTCTCCGTTTGGGAGTCCCGGCTTTTTTTGTAGCATTTCAATTAGTCTACCCCACCATATCCAAAACCCCACGCAAACTCTTCAAAACATACCCGGCAATCAATTCAATAAAATCGCCCTTCTCATTCTCAAGATTGCACTTTTCCAATGCATTGTAATAAGCAAGTCGACTCTCAGTATCCCCGGCAATGTTGACGACAAGATAGCCGCGCTGCATCAGAATTAAATTCATTACCAAACGGGCAGTACGGCCGTTTCCGTCTATGAAGGGATGGATTGTAGCTATGCGCTCGTGCATTTCAGCTGCAAGCACAACTGGGTGCAGGATCGGCTCTTGCTCGGTATACCACGCCAGCAACTGCTCCATCAAAACAGGGACCTGCCACGGCTGAGGGGGGATGTGGCGGCTACCGGAAATAGCCACCGGGACATTGCGGTATATGCCTGCATTCTGACGATCAATGCCTTGCAAAATGATCGCATGGATATCCTTGATTATTTTATCTGATATCTCTGTCTTCGAAAAAGAAATCTCGCGGATGTACTGGATGGCTTCGTAATGATTTACAGCCTCCAGATGTTCCTGCATGGACTTGCCGCCGATGGTCAGCCCCTTGTTGATGACAAGGTCTGTTTCGCGCAGGGTCAGGGTGTTACCTTCTATGCGGTTACTGTCATAGGTATATTCGATATTCAGGGCATCAATGATCTGCGAACTGACGGAATCGCGGCATGCATCAAGCTGAGCTTTACGCTCATCAATTTCGCTCAATAACGCTGTCAGAGATTTGGATCTAGGGTAATCAGTAGGCATAGTAACTCCTTTAGCACAAAGTAATTACTTCGCATATGACGGTCAATCTGCAAAACAAAAAGCCCCGGCACGCATCCGCACCGGGGCTTTCCAATATTCAATAAACCGAAATAAATTTAATCCTCGTAGACAATCAAAGCCCCGGCAATAACAGCACACATAGGCTCCTCACTTCCGCTGACACCAGCGATACAAGCATCAAGCCAACCGTTCTTCAGTTTATCGGTATCAATCCCGTATCCCGAATTATCTGCCAATAGAAACAAAAACTCACGAAGCGCACGCCCGTTACCTTCTCGAAACGGATGTGCCATATTCATCTCAACCATGTAGTAAGCTGCCCGATCCACAAAAACATCCAGCTCACAATCCTGAAGGTAATTTTCATCTTTCAGCTCAGACAACAGAGCAGACATTACGGATTCAATATGACGCGGATTCGCAAAGAGAGTTGCTCCCTTACTTATTGAAACATCTCTTTCTTGCCCCGCCCAATCATAAACATCCTGAAATATGTGTTGGTGAATGTTTTTTAAGTGCAGATAATCAAACGCTCCTTCCGGCATATCTTCCAACATCCGGTTGGCAACAGAAAGGCGCTCGAATTGATCAAGCGCCTCTTGGTTTCTATGTCCGCCTTTGTTCCTAAGGACGGACGATTCTTCATATGTATATGCGTCTCTATGCGCGTATCGCATGGGCATGTTCAGGGAACCGTTCTTTCAAAAGATTAGTACGCTCCTCTAAAGAGCACCCCCTTTGAATGCATTCTTCAAAGACAGCCATTTCTTCCGCGGACAAATGCAATCCTTCAATAGCTAAGGAAGCTTTTGCGTGCGTAAGGCGACGGCGTAAAATATCCTTTTTGTCTTTAGGCCGTTTGGCTGTGGCGATAGTGTATTTTGATGTTTTAATCATAAAAAAATAATAATCCCTGAAATACAAAAAGGCAACAGCTACTATTTTCAACAACCTAACGAATATGCCGATTAATAGCATCCTCATCCTTGCGACGCTGCACTTCATGGGCGACAACGGCGGGAACGCAAACCATGCCTACCGGGTTGAAGATGGTACGCAGGGACTTGGCGAGCACCAAGGCTACCGGGATACCGACAATTGAGATTGCCAGACCTACGATCTGACAGATCGTTATCAGCGCGAAGATGATGCCGAAGGGAATCCATAGAATCATGATGATTGTGGAATAGGCCTCCCACGCAAGGTTGCCCTCTACATTGAGGTCATCCTTGGAAACCATGGACCAGCTGAATGGCGCGAAGAGGAATTTGCTATACTGAATCAAGCCCAAACCCAGCGGGGAAGCTACTACGGTCAATGTCAGCAATGAACCGAGCAGGAAAAACATGATTGCGTTGATGAATCCGAAAAACGGGAAATACCATAATATGTTTCCGAGAGTTCTCATTTTTACTCCTGATTATTAAATCTCTGCAATTGTCTGCGAAAACGCATGGACGACATCTGCTTAATCTCTTTTTCCCCTTATCCTGATAAAACTTCAAGTCCTTTGTTAACTAGATAACAAAACCCCGGCACGCTAACGCACCGGGGCCTAATAACCCAGAAACCAAATCTACTTAGACCATTCCCTGATCCTTTCAATTTCCTGCTGATCCACATTTATGTGTTCCAGAAAAGCCTGATGTTTTTCAGGGTAAAGCTTTTCAAAAGCCTTGTGCCAGTTATGCATATCTGCGTCGCTGAATCCTGCCTCACGAAACACTTTTGTCCATTTTTCCTTGTCCATCTGCCTGCTCCTGATCATGTTCTGCAACCATGTGGCCTACATGGTAGCGTTTTATATTAATCTGCAGATTTCAACGTTTATTTCATGCGGGCGATGTAAAACACATATCCCAGAGAATCATGATATTTGCGCATGATCTCCATTTCCTTTTCATTGCAATCCACAACGGTCTGCGCTTCGGCGGAACGGTTGTGCTTTTCCATGAATGCCGGAATTGAATCCTGCAGTTGCTTGTAGAACACGTCCCACCAATCGGACTGCGGGATTAGGAAATGCTTTACAACTTCAAAGCCCTGACGTTCCAGAATGGCAATATTTTCGACTGTGGATTTCATTTCCGGGTAACCTTCATTCCAGAACGCAGCGGCCTCTGCCGGACGCTCGTCCGCTGTCCAAGTCATTTCGCTAAGCGCGATCCAGCCACCCGGCTTGAGAAATTCCTTCCACTTGGAAATGCCGTTCTCAAAACCCATCAAATAGATTGCACCTTCGCTCCAGATAAGATCGAACGAACCGGGTTCATAACCCAACTCATTCATGTCGCCCTGCTGCACTGTGATGCGTTCGGTAAGTCCCGCCTTTTCCACATTCAACAACATCTTATCCAAGGCAACCTGCCAGTTATCCACAGCAATGACCTGAAAATCAGTTTCCTCGCAAAGGGCAACTGTCTGCAATCCAGTTCCGCAACCAACATCAAGCACCTGCGCTTTTTGCGGCAACCCGCTTACCTGCGCCAAGGCCCGTTTGGTTGTTTCGTTGCTGCCCGGTCCGAGTCTGGGTAGTGTCGAGAAGAAGTCATAAAAAATTTCCATATATCTTTCGCTCGCTTTTTGTATTTTCTGTATCCGTTGTGGTCCTGCCGACCATTTGCGGATCAGCCTGATTTCATCATCAGGAATATGCAAATATTCCAAGAACTGCTGGTGTTTATCCGGGTGGGTACGCTCAAAAGCCTTGTGCCAGTCTTCCATGTCCTTTTCGCTGAATCCTGACGAGCGCAACACTTCGACCCACGCAGCCTTGTCCAGCTGTGCAGACTTCACGTCCGGGGAACTCTTCAATATCCCGGAAATAAACTCCCGCTGTTCATGCAGCGAGGCAATCTCCGCATTCAGCTCCTTGAGCCGCTCTTCCAGCACCCCGGTTATGCCACTGACCGGAGAATCAAGAATAACCTTAATCTCCTTCAAAGGAATCCCCGCCTTGCGGTAATGGCAAATCAGGGCCAGCCGCTTTTCATCCTGCGCACCATATGAACGGTATTCACCTTTCATGTGCTTCGCAGGTGACAACAGCCCAATGGAATCGTAATAGAGCAAAGTGCTGCGTGAGAGGCCGTATTTCTTCGCCAGCCGCCCCACTGTCATACCCGATGATGTCTTAACCATATCCAAATCTCCATAGCTATGTGATGAACCTAACATGAACTGTGAAGTTGTAGACAGGTCAACACAAAAAGACCGCAATATCTTCAAAAGATATTGCGGTCTTCATTGCTAGACAGATTTAGAAAAGCTACACGGCGAAGCCTATTAAAAAAGTTTGGGATTCTTAAACCCTTTTCAAAGGGTTTGAGGCCCCCGGCAGGGATCGCCGATAGGCATTAAGCCTTTGCGTCAGCTTCGTCTTTAGCGCGGATCTCGGCACGTTTGATCTTGCCGCTGATGGTCTTGGGCAGTTCTTCAACGTAATCGATGATACGCGGGTATTTGTAAGGCGCGGTGACCTTCTTGACGTGGTTCTGCAGCTCCTTGGTCAACTCTTCGCCACCTTCGTAACCGGGAGCGAGAACAACGGTAGCTTTAACGGCCTGACCGCGAACATCGCAGGGCACGCCTGTTACAGCGGCTTCAACGATGGCGTCATGGGTGATCAGTGCAGACTCAACTTCGAAGGGCCCGATGCGGTAACCGGAACTCTTGATCAAGTCATCGGTACGGCCGAGGAACCAGTAATAACCGTCTTCGTCCATCCATGCCTTGTCACCGGTCTGATAGTAACCGTCGACCATGACATTTTCGGTCTTCTGAGGCTCATCAAGGTATCCGGTAAACAGCCCTACGGGGCGGGGATCGAGCTTGACGCAGATCTGCCCTTCTTCACCGGGAGCGCAGAGGTTCCCTTCGGTGTCGATAAGAGCAATATCCCAGCCCGGACAGGGCTTGCCGATGGAACCCGGTTTGGGCTTCATGTTGGGGAAAGTTGCGATCTGGAGCACGGACTCGGTCTGACCGTAACCTTCATAGAGGGGCAGCCCGGTTGCTTCCTTCCATGCTTCAAATACGGAAGCATTAAGCAGCTCACCAGCAGTGGTGCAGTGAGTGAGTGCGGAAAGATCGTACTTCGAAAGATCTTCGCGGATCATGAAACGGTATACTGTGGGCGGTGCGCAGAAAGAAGTAACCTTGTTGTCTGCAAGTACGCGCAGCAGTTCGGCTGGTTCGAATTTACCACGAAAATCCCAGACAAAAACAACCGCACCGGCCATCCACTGACCGTAATATTTACCCCAGACAGCCTTGCCCCAACCGGTATCGGCGAGAGTCAGGTGCACATCACCCGGCTTAAGATCATGCCAGTAAGCACCGGTCACATAGTGGCCCAGCGGGTAATTGTGGGTGTGCTCAACCATCTTCGGCTGCCCGGTGGTGCCGGAAGAAAAGAAAATCAGCAGGGAATCATCTCCGCCCGCGCAATCTGAAGGACGGGGGAAAGAATCGGAAGCTTCATCACAAATGGCTTCAAAATCAAGCCAGCCATCGTGCAGGCCGCTTTCGCCAGCCTGAACCACAACTTCAAGGGAAGGACATTTCTTCTGCGCTTCATCAACGCGGTCAGCCACAGAATCTTCGGCGATGATGCCTTTGATCTTGGCGAAATTCACGCGGAACTCAATGTCTTTCACTGTAAGCAGGTTCGGGGAAGGAACAGGAACCGCGCCGATCTTGTGGCAGGCCAGCATGGACACCCACCAGTCGATACGCCGGTAAAGGATGATCATGATCCGGTCGCCTTTTTCAACTCCGGATTTACTCAATGCGTTGGCCAGACGGGATGACTTTTTAGAAAAAAAGTCGAAATCTTTTTCAGTGCGGGTTCCGTCGGGGCCGATGTGAATCATTGCCAGACGCTTGGGATCGGATGCGGCAATCTCGTCTACGCAATCAAAGGCAAAGTTGTAATTCTCGGGTACTTCAGTCTTATATTCGGCACAGAACTCATCGTTAGAACCGTATTTCTGCTTTTCCATTTTCTTATATCTCCACGGAGGATGCACTGCATCCCATTGCTTTTGGTTGACGTTAAATCCTCAAATGTAAAACCGAGTTTTTACCGCAGGCCGCTGGTGTACGCATAACAACGACACGCACACTTCAATTGGCGACCTGCTAGAGAATGACGTCCAGCATGCGTGCAGATTTGCCATCAAGACCGCGCAGGGCGTGGGGAGTGTTGGAATCAAAGTACAGGGAATCGCCCTCTTCAAGCTCCAGAACGGAATCGTCGAGCCTGAGTTCCAGACGTCCTGCAAGTACGTAAATAAATTCCTGCCCGCGGTGGGTGGTAAAATTCATGTCCACAACCTCTTTGGAAGGAACTTCAACCATAAAAGGTTCCATGCGGCGGCCTACGAAAGTAGAAGCGAGGTTCTTGTAATCATAGTCCTTGCGGCGGTCGACATTTAGTCCCTTGCCGCTACGCACCAGCGCATAGTTAGTCAGATGGGCTTCGCTGCCGGAGATCAGCACAGTAAGGCTGACTCCGCAAAGATGAGCCACATCCATCAGGTAACTGACCGGGATCTCAACTGTGCCGGATTCATACTGCGCGGCACGTTCCGGGGTTACGCCTGCTTTCTCGGCAAGCTCTTCCACACTCATGTCCATTGCATCGCGAAGGCCCGCAAGCCTCGGTGCAATTTCCTTGTAAGCCTGATCATTACTCATGATATCTCCTGTGGTGGGGTGCCTCCGGCGGCTGGGGAAGGGGAGAGAAAACTTTGCTAACGCCCAAAGATTTTCTCTCCCCTTCCCCAGACCCCATCCCCTCTCTTTCAAAGACGTTTTGGTTATGCTTCGCACATAGCTCAAAAAAACACCTTCGAAAAACAAATGGCGAAGCCCTGATAAAAGGTTTTGGGAGAGTCCAGAGAACCCTTTTGCAAAAGGGTTCTTTGGTCCCGCTGAAAGCGCCGCCGGAGGCCTAAAGATTATGCGTCAGGGTACAGCTCTGCAGCCATATCCCGGAGTTTGTATTTCTGGATCTTGCCGCTTGCGGTCATGGGATAAGCGTCAAGGAAAGTGATAAACTTTGGGATCTTGTAGCGGGAAATCTGACCACGGCAGTAATCAATTACATCCTGCTTGGTCATTTCCACACCATCCTTGAGGATGATGAATGCGCCGACCTGTTCCCCGTACTTTTCACTGGGAACACCTGCCACCTGAACATCGAGAATGCCATCCATTGTGTAGAGGAATTCTTCGATTTCACGGGGATAGATGTTCTCGCCTCCACGGATAATCATATCCTTGAGGCGTCCGGTTACATCAACGTACCCTTCTTCATCCATGGTTCCAAGGTCACCGGAATGGAGCCAGCCGTCCATATCAATGGTGGAATTGGTGGCTTCTGGATTGTTGTAGTAGCCCTCCATGACGTTGTAGCCACGGCAGCAGATTTCGCCTGTTTCACCGGAATCACACATCTCACCTGTTTCAGGATTGATGATTGCGACTTCGATTTCAGGCATAGCCTGACCGACAGTTTCGGTACGGCGCTGCACGCTATCAGTCATGCGGGTCTGGGTCATAACCGGAGATGCTTCGGTCAGACCGTAGCAGATGGTGATATCAGTCATGTTCATCTTATCCATGACCTTCTTCATGACCTCGATGGGACAGGGCGATCCGGCCATGATACCGGTACGCAGTGAAGAATAATCAAATTTATCAAACAACTTGTGTTCGAGGATGGCGATGAACATGGTCGGAACACCGTAAAGGGCGGTACACTTCTCCTGATCCACGGAAGCCATTACCAGCAGCGGATCGAACCCTTCAAGGATAACCATGGTTGTGCCGTGGTTAACCGCTGCCAGAACACCCAGAACACAGCCGAAACAATGGAACAGGGGTACGGGCAGACAGAGGCGGTCACCGGGCTTGAAGCCCTGGTTTTCACCGATCCAGAATCCGTTGTTACCGATGTTGTAGTGAGTCAGCTGTACGCCTTTGGGGAAACCTGTAGTTCCGGAGGTATACTGCATATTAACCACGTCATACGGATCAAGAGTAGCCTGACGTGCTTCGTAATCTTCCTCTGTAGTCACTGCGGAAAGGTTGATGACCTCGGCCATGGAATACATGCCGCGGTGCTTTTCCTGACCGAGAAAAAACACCCTTTTGAGATCGGGGAATTTTTCGCTCTTGAGGTAACCGCGTTCCTGAGTCTTGAGTTCGGGAATCAGGTCGTAGGCGGTCTGGAGATAATCGATCTCCCTGAAACCGTCGATGATGACCAGGTTCTCGCACTCGGACTGCTTGAGCAGATATTCCAGCTCAGTAGTGCGGTAAAAAGTGTTAACTGTGAGCAGGATGGCACCGATTTTCGCGGTAGCGAACTGCAAGGCAACCCAGTAAGGTACGTTGGTTGCCCAGACGGCAACCTTCTCACCTTTCTTGATGCCCAGCGCCATGAGGCCCATAGCCAGATCATCCACCAACTCACCGAATTCACGGTAGGTCAGGCGGAAATCGCGGTCCACATAAACAACGGCTTCCTGCTCCGGCCATTTTTCAACAGCCTCGTCCAGCAGCCCACCGAGAGTAATTTCCCTGAGATGTGATTGTTCCATGTAACTCCTCTCTTATTCCGGGAAATAAAGAACCGCATAGATATCACACTTTTCGTTGCCATCAGCAGCAACATAGTGCGGTACCACGGAATTGAAATATACACTGTCGCCAGCTTCCAGAACACTTTCTTCCTTACCGTAAACAACCTTGAGTTTACCGGAAACAACGATGATGAACTCTTCTCCCTCGTGAGAAGTCATCTTAGGCTCGCCATCCTCAGGCTGAATTTCAATGAAAAAAGGTTCCATGTGGCGGTCGCTCTTACCTTTGGCAAGTGAAAAGTACTTCATGGAAGCTGTCTTTTCCTTGTCGGAATGCATGGAAAACTCTTCCTGACGGTCACCGAGTTTAACAATGAGCGGGTCTTTGCTGACCTGATCGTCAAGGAAAGTTCCAAGCCTTACTCCGAGAGCTCTGGCAATTTTAAGTAGAGGACCTAGCGAGGGGTATTTTTCTTTTTCTTCTACTGATTCAAGGAAGTCTATTCCAAGTCCGGTTCGATTTGAAAATTCTTCAAGGCTAAGAGCCTGCTTTTCCCTGAATTTTTTAATACGCTGTCCTACTTTTGCTTTGCTCATAATCCCCTCTACTTGTCTAAACCCTCTTTCAAGGCTTTTGATAAATACAATAAAAATGTCAAAAAATGAGTACTTACATCAATGGTTGACGTTTGTCATCTTTTCCGACTGAAATGCGACCTTTTTTAACAATCTTAAAAACAGCCGACATTCTAAAGCTTCATTAAAGAAAAATGAAGAACAAAATTAGCAACTAATCGATTTTTTACCTTCCTAAGGGAGCAAAATTATTTTGCTGTTTTTTTCGTTCTTTTGTCAGTGGCATTTTTACTGAAATTTATCTATAGTTTGCAAAAATTTAAGGACAGCAGACAAGGAACGTCAAATGGCTTCAGTGGATCAAGACAAACAGAAAATCAAGGGTGTATTCTCCAGCCAGAATGTACAAAAGATCGGAACCGGGACAACTGTTAGACGGACGATCAGCAAGATGTACTGGATGGCCGAAGAGCTTAACCCTGAAAATGTTGAAGTTCAGGCCTTAAACACCAGCTATATTCCAGCTGGGCCCAAGTCCACCGTTCCCATGGAAGAATTCCTGTCCAAATACTCTCCTGAACCGGAATTCTATGTATCAACCGTCTATCCCAAGATTCAGGAACTCAACTCCACTATCTCTCGTGGAGAAAAAGCCAGACAGGCCGGGGCTACGTACAGTGCCGAGTTTGAATTCCAGAACGCGCTTGGCGTTGACGAAGAAAATGTCAAAGCGAACTTCGGGCTCGGGCTGACCTACATGGAACGGGGGGAATCAAACAAGGCCAACGATATTTTCAATAGGCTTGTTAAACTTGATGCCGCCTTCCAGACTGAACACAAGCACCTGTTCAATGAATTCGGCATTAACCTGCGCAAAACAGGAATGCAGGATCAGGCCATTGATTATTATGACCGGGCATTGGAAATGACCAGCAATGACGAGAACCTGCACTACAACATTGCCCGTGCATACTTTGAAAAAGGTGTATTGGACAAATGTTCCGCCCACCTTAAAAAAGCCCTTGAATTGAACAAAAACCATACTGAAGCTGCTAAATTTCTCGAATTCCTGAAGAAGAATCATCCGGAACAAGTACAGGCTTAAATACTGCCCAAATTTTAAGGCCCGTTCCAGCTAAGCTGAAACGGGCCTTTTCTATTTATTTTTTCTCAATCAAAGCTGAATAAAAGAATTCGTGTAATTCGGAATCAGGCGGGGTCGTCCACTCCTTGAGCGGGGCAGCATCCTTATGCCGTTTGAGAAATGCGCCTATCTGGCGTTCGTTCTCATCCGGGTTCAGGGTGCATGTGATGTAAGCCAGACGTCCGCCCTTGCGAATAGTTTCCCAGCTGTTATCCAGAATGCGTGACTGCAGACGGACAAGCGAATCCACATCTTCGGGAGTACGCTTGAACTTGGTATCCGGCCTGCGGGAAAGAACTCCCAGCCCGGAACAAGGCACATCAAGCAAAGCAGTACCGATGGATTCTTTAGCCAGCGGCGGATTAATTGCCGAAGCACGGAAGGAGGCCACAGAAGGAACCTCACGCTTCAACGCCGCAAGCCTTCTGGCATGAGGATCACTGGCAATGATCGGTGAAATATTCTTCGAGTGCAGGAATCTGGACTTGCCGCCGCGCCCGGAACAACCGTCCCAGACCGGAGTAGGCCAATCCTGAGGTTCGAGCACGGAAAGAGCTTCACGAGCGGCGTAGCTCTGGCGGCTTACAAATTCTTTCAAACCCTTGAATACCTGCGGCCAGTAACCGGAGTAAAAGGCGAAAGCCTGTCCATCTGAAGCGATGAAATCTTCCTCTTTCAGCAACTGCTCAGCTGCTGCCTGCGCTAAGCTGTTTGTGGTATCAAGCACGAATCCGGCTGCAGGAGGACAAATCTGGGCTTCCAGATATTGCTCCGCCCTGTCCCGGCCATAGCTGTCCAGCCAAAGCTCAACAATCCATTCCGGGCAAGAATAATAAACCGATAGAAATTCAACTTCTGTATCAGCATTGCGGCGGAAAAAATCTTCATCTGCACCGTCTTCAGCCAAGCGGGCCACCTTGCGCAGCACGGCATTTGCCAGACCGCCAAGCTTGCCGCGGGAAAGGCGTTTTGCAGAATCAACACCCCAGTCCACGGAAGCGTAGGCCGGAACATCCATATGCAGGATTTCATAAGCAGCCATGCCCAAGACCCGCAAAACGGGCTGGGGCAATCCGTCGGGACGGGAAAGAAAACAATTCAGGACCGCCTGCAGGCGAATACGCATGCGCAGGTAGCCGTAAAGAATCTCAGTAACAAAACCCCGGTCGCGACCGTCGAGTTTTGCCGCTGTGAGGGCATTATCCAGAACAGCCTGCGCGTCAGCCCCGCCATCAAGGGCGCGGGTGACACATTCAAAGGCAACTCCCCGGGGACCGGGCAAAGAATTCTTTTTCATCAAATATCCCGGCCTAAAGCCCGGTAAGAGGAGTGAGGCCGACATTTTTATCCACATCTTCAGGAAGCTTGTCTTCCTTCAGAAAACGGCGCAATGCGTCCTCAACTGCAATAAGTGAAACCTGTGTATCAAGACATGGCCCATTGGGGCGCTCATTGAGCACACCGTAGACCGGAAGCGGATAGGTATCCTGAATACCGCTGGCAAGATCACGTTCGCAGGCAATGGCAATGATCATGCGCGGACGATTCTGCACAACCAGACGTCGGGCAATGGTTCCTCCGGTGGCAACATGAAAATGCACACCGTATTTGTCACGCAGATCAAGCAACCCCTTGATGGTACAGAGTCCGCAACGCTTGCAGTTGTCGATATCGTAAGTCAGGCGCATGTCACAGCGGCTGGCCTGCAAACAATGCGGAGTCAGGATCATAATCTTTTCAGGATCAAAACGCCCTACTTCAGAAAGAACCAGCTCGTTGTTCACCTTGATAAAAGAGCCGCGGATCTTGCTCTTGGAAAGACCGAAGATGCGACCCAGAATGGTCATCAGGGGCAGAAAAAGTTTTACACTTAAGCCCCTTGCCTTCTGGAAAAATGGGAATGTCCGGTGCAGCACGACACTAACAAGCAGCCCGGCATAGCCCCAGGCGACCAGCACAATGAGTGCAAAAATGAACAGCCCCCAGCTCCACGTGGCCCAAGCACCAAAAGAATCCAGTCCGGCATAAGGTACGTACCAAAGCAGGCCCAGAAACGCACAAAGCAGCAGACAGGTTCCGGTAATCAGACCGATGAACAGACGCTTTTTATTATCTTTTTCTACACTCATTTATTAAACCCAATATGATTGCGCTCAATTAACACTTATTCATGTATCCGCACATAAAGGCCTTGCCGTCCATTTCTTTCTTTCCGGCAGGTTTAACCTTGGATGCGAGGTAGATTTTATCTTTGCAGGCAATGCCGAGCATGCCGTCATATTCGCCGACAATAGTTCCGGGCGCAAGATCACCTGCTTCTTCCTCACCGGGTTTACCGGGGGTAAGTACGAGGCGTATGGGATCTTTGCCTTCGGGAGTCCAGAAGTAATAAGCTCCGGGCCAAGGATACATGCCCCGAATCTTGTTATGTACTTCCTTGACCGGAAGATCCCAGTCGATCAGCCCTTCTTCCTTGCTCAACTTTTCAGCATAGGTGGCAATGGAATCGTCCTGTTCCATAACAGTCAGACGGCCATCACGATAACGCAACAGGGTTTCCATAACCAGAGGGCCGCCCATGTCAGCCAGTTCATCATGAACTTTGCCGGTGTAGTCATCCCAGGCAATACCGAGGGCCTGCTGCACAAGCATCGGTCCGGTATCAAGTCCTGCTTCCATCTTCATGATGGTAATCCCGGTTGCGTGATCGCCGTTGGCAACAGCCCGGTGAATGGGCGCCGCACCACGGTACTTCGGCAGCAGGGAAGCATGGACGTTGATGGGCATAACCACAGGGATATCCAGCACAGACTGGGGCAGGATCAGCCCGTAAGCGGCAACCACCAGAAAGTCGGGTTCCAAAGCGCGCAGCTCTTCAACATCCTTTTCGTCCTTGAAATTCAAGGGCTGGTAAACCGGGATGTCATTTTTGAGCGCGACATTTTTAACAGCGGAACAATGCACCTTCTGCCCGCGTCCGCATTTGCGGTCCGGCTGGGTATAGGCTCCGATAACTTCACATCCGTCCCATTCTACGAGGTATTCGAGAATAGTGGACGCAAAGTCCGGTGTTCCCATGAAAACTATTTTCCAGCGCTTTTCAGCCATTTTTTTACCTTCTTATCGTACATTGCACGTTTCAGGCGGCCTACACGGTCGACAATAAGAGTTCCATCCAGATGATCAATTTCATGCTGCAGCACAATGGCCAGAAAATCATCGGCCTCGATGCGCAGTTCGTTGCCTTCAAGGTCAGTGCCGGTAACAGTGACCTCAGCATAACGCTTGATGGTGCACTTGAAAGCGGGACAGGAAAGACATGCTTCCTCGGAATCAACCTTTTCCGCACTCTTCTCAACGATCTCGGGGTTAACAATAACCTGCAGATCAGTGCGCTCTTTGGGGCCGGAAGGATCAATCACGATCAGACGCTTCTGAATGCCGACCTGTGGGGCAGCAAGACCCACTCCGTCATCCTCGTACATGGTCTCGATCATGTTCTCGACCTGCTCTTTCAGTTCAGGAGTAATCTCCTCAACCTTGGAACATACCTCGCTCAAAGAAGCTTCAGGATAAGCTAAAATTTCCATTTTCATTTTTTAATGCCTCCGGCGGCCCTTCGGGGACCAGAGAACCTTTTTTTGGAAAAAAAAGGTTCTCTGGACTCTCCAAAAAAACTTTTTATCGGGGCTTCGCCATCGTTAGCGTAAAACTGTTTTTATATCAAAACCGCATAATCTTTAAATCTATTCCAAAACCAAACTATCAAAAGGTTTTGGGATTCTTAAACCCGTTTGACACAAATCCGCAGGACAGCGGATTTGGACGTTTCCTGCAAGACAACGCCCCGAAGGGGTGAGCCACAGGAGGTGGCGAATCAAAAGGGTTTAAGGCCCCCGGCGGGCCTCGCAGCCGTTGACGAGAAGCTATGCTTCGAGTCTTACGGATACGTGAGACCGGCAGGGTCCCCGAAGGGCCGCCGGAGGCTATTAAAAACTATGCTTCTTTCTTTTCTCTCAGTCTAACACCCAGTTCACGAAGCTGGGTGCTGGACACGCCTGCGGGAGCTTCGGTCATCAGGCAGGTCGCTTTCTGGGTTTTGGGGAAAGCGATAACGTCCCTGATGGATTTTGCGCCGCACAGAATCATAATAAGTCTATCCAGACCAAAAGCAATACCACCGTGCGGCGGTGCGCCGAACTGGAGAGCGTCCATGAGGAAGCCGAACTTGGCGCGGGCTTCTTCTTCGTCGATACCCAGAGCAGCGAACATTTTTTCCTGCATTTCAGGAGTGTGGATACGGATGGAACCGCCACCTACTTCGTAACCGTTCATTACGAGGTCATATGCACGGGCAAGCGCCTCTGCGGGTTTCTCGCCCAGTTCGTCGATCTGACCTTCCTGCGGAGAGGTAAAGGGATGGTGACGGGCAACGTAACGTTTTTCGTCCGCGTTGTACTCGAGGAGCGGGAAGTCGGTAACCCAGAGGGGTGCGAACTTGGATTCGTCGATGAGTTCAAAACGTTCACCGAGCTTGATACGCAATGCTGCGAGAGCAGCGTTAACGATATCAGCTGCTCCGGCCTGGAAAAAGAGGATATCACCGGGCTGGCAGTTGGTGAGTTCACGCAGCTTGGTGCATTCTTCTTCGGAGAAGAATTTAACGATGGGAGACTGCCATTCGCCGTCTTCCTTAACTTTGATCCAAGCCAGACCTTTGGAACCGTAGATTTCAACAAACTTGGTGTATTCGTCGATTTCCTTACGGGAAAGCTCTGCACCATTAGGAACACGCAGGATCTTGATCAGCTCGGAGCTGGCGAAGACCTTGAAATCGGAACCCTTAAAGATATCGGTAGCTTCCTGAAGTTTGAGATCGAAACGTACGTCAGGCTTATCGCAACCGTAATCGCGCATAGCGTCAGCGTAGGTCATGCGGGGGAAGGAAGCGGGAAGTTCGGTCTCGATGGTCTCTTTGAAGACAGTGCGAACCATTTCTTCAGCCATGCCCATGACCTTCTCTTCATTCACAAAGCTCATCTCGATATCAATCTGGGTGAACTCGGGCTGACGATCGGCACGGAGATCTTCATCGCGGAAACATTTAACAATCTGGAAGTAACGGTCCATGCCGGAAACCATGAGCATCTGTTTGAAGAGCTGCGGTGACTGCGGCAGGGCGTAGAAATCGCCGTTGTTCATGCGGCTGGGCACGAGGAAGTCACGTGCGCCTTCGGGAGTGGACTTGGTCAGAACCGGAGTCTCGATCTCGAGGAAGCCGAGGTTGTCGAGGTAACGGCGAACGGACTGTGCTGCCTTGTTGCGCAGGATAAAGTTCTTGGCAAGTGTGGGGCGGCGCAGGTCCAGAAAACGGTATTTCAGGCGCAACATTTCAGACGCGTCGGAACGGTCTTCAATGGCGAACGGGGGAGTTTCGGAAGTATTAAGAAGCTTCCACTCGTCAACAACGATTTCGATCTCACCGGTGGTCAGGTTGGTGTTGCGCATGCCGTCGGGACGTTCGCGAACTTCACCTTTGATAGCCACTACGTATTCGGAGCGGATAGCATGCGCGCGCTCGTGAGCGTCTGCATTATGCTCAGGGCTGAATACAACCTGAGTAAGACCTTCACGGTCACGCAGGTCGATGAAGATCAGGCCGCCATGGTCACGGCGGAACTGAACCCAACCCATGATCAGGACTTTTTCGCCCATGTTGGCTGCGGTGATCTCGTTGCAGCTGTGGGTACGTTCCCAATCGCCGAGGGATTCAATGACACGGTATTCGTCGTAATCGCGTTCTTCAATTTGTTCAGACATTTTGTCTCTCCCGATAATATTTGAAATTTTCTACTTAAAATATTCGCTGCGGCTAACAGTTTCCTGCTCCCCGCCTTCGGTCATATCCTTAATGGAGACCGTTCCGTTCTCAAATTCATCAGCACCGAAGATGAAACACTTCTGTGCATTTATTTTATTGGCATGGCGAAGCTGGGCTTTCATGCTCTTGGCAGCAAAGCCGACTTCACCTTTAAGACCGGAGCGACGCAGTTTCTCACCGAAGATGAGTGCGTCCTTGGCAGCTCTTGCGTCCACGAGAGCTACATAAAAATCAGTGGCTGCTTCGTATTCACCTTCCAGCAGCATGGCCAGACGTTCCATACCGCAGGCAAAACCGATACCCGGAACCTTCTTGGGGCCGCCCAGCGATTCAACCAGTCCGTCATAACGACCACCGCCCGCAACAGCAGTCTGGGCGCCGATATCACCGGAGGTTACTTCGAAAGTGGTCCGCTGGTAGTAGTCCAGTCCGCGCACAAGGCGGGGATTAAGAGTGTATTCCAGACCGGCTTCATCAATAAGGCTGATGACCACGTCGAAATGATCACGGCACTCGGCACAGAGGTGGTCGGGAATGGAGGGAGCATCTTTGGTCAGCTCCTTACATTTCTTGACCTTGCAGTCGAGCACACGCAGGGGGTTGGTATCAACACGGCGCTGGCAATCATCGCAAAGTTCGCTCTTGTCGAGGGAATCAAAGAAATCCTTCAGGGCCTGATTGTACTTGGGACGACATTCAGGGCAACCGAGGGAGTTCAACTCAAAAGAAAGTTTCTCCAGTCCGATTCCTTTAAGGAAACCGGAAAGCATGAGCAGAACTTCGGCATCAGCCTGCGGCTCGGATGCACCGAAAACTTCGGCGTTGATCTGGTGAAACTGGCGCATACGTCCGGCCTGCGGCCTTTCATAGCGAAACATGGGACCGAAGGTGAAAAATTTGCTGACCTTGCCCGGCTGGTAGACCTTGTTTTCTACATAAGCGCGGACAACCCCGGCAGTTGCTTCGGGGCGCATAGTCAGAGAGCGGCCCTTGCGGTCGGGGAAGGTATACATTTCTTTCTGCACAACATCGGTTTCTTCACCGATGGAGCGACAGAAAAGTTCGGTCTTTTCGAGGATAGGAGTCCTCAGTTCGCCGAAACCGTAAGAGGTGAAAACATCTCTTGCGGTCTTCTCCATGAACGCATATCTTGCACTATCTTCTGGAAAGAGATCTGCAACGCCTTTGATTTTTTGTATTTTTGCCATTTTTCTTCTCTTTGCGAATTTCCGGGTAATAATGATATTAGTGGTCCGCTCCCGGCACGGAGTGTGGAACCAAATTTCGTTAGTCTATTATCATATGAATGTCAAAAAGTGCGACAGACAATTGATGAAAAGCATACAAGCTGCTTTCCGGGCTGTCCGGTTGCCAATTAATCTCAGCTGCGGCATTAATGAGGTATAGGAGATAACACATTATGGAAATGATCACTTCACAGGATTACGAAGAATATATCGGCCCCAATGCGGGTAAATATCTTTTCAACTTTGCCAAGTTCCAGCAGCTGCATGACGGCTTCACTGTAACCTGGCACTGGCCCGCGTTCCTGTTTGGATTCTGGTGGTTCCTGTACCGCAAAATGTACTTCTGGGCTGCTGTAACATTCCTGATCGGCTTTTTGCCCTTCGGAAACTTCATTGCCCAGATCGGATACGGTATGAGCGCGTATTTCTTATATTACCGAGACAGTACTGCAAAGATCGGCGCCATCAAATCCCATGCTCCCATCGGCGGGGCCTCAATTATGATGCGTGACACCGGTGGCGTGCACGGCTGGGTTAAAATCGTCGGTCTGATCTGCTTCTTCCTGCAACCAATCTGGATTTTCTTCATGTCCCTTTTCTTCGGAAGTGCTTTCATCTTTTCTTTCCACCAAGTTGTGGTATAAAAGGAGTAGACACTCATATTTTCAAAGGGGGGTTAGTGATGAAACAAATATTCCCATCCAGGCTGCTTTGCACTTTTTTCGCAGCGTTCATCTCAATTCTGCTGCTTTCCGCCGGAGACTGTCTGGCCCAGAAACGGCTGGCCCTGCTCATCGGCAACTCGGCTTATAAAAACGGGCCGCTGAAAAACCCGGTCAACGACGTGGCGGCTATGGATACCGCCCTCAGCAGATCAGGATTTGACGTCATGGTGCTGAAAAACGCGGACCGGGCAACCATCGGCCGAGCTATTGATAAGTTCGGCAGCAAACTCAAAAGCTATGATGTGGGACTGTTTTACTTTTCAGGTCACGGGCTGCAAGTGGACGGCATCAACTACCTCTGTCCGCTGGGCATGAACATTCAGGGACAGTCCGACGTGCCCTATGAGGCGATTGATGCCGGAAAGGTGCTAGCTAAAATGGAAGACGCCGGGAACCGCATGAACGTAGTCATTCTTGATGCCTGCCGCAACAATCCCTTCAAACGCAGCTTCCGCTCCGGTCGTAACGGTCTGGCCCAGATGGACGCACCCACCGGTTCCTTCATTGCCTTTGCCACCTCCCCCGGCCGTGTTGCTTACGACGGAAAAGGACGCAACAGCCCCTACGTAACCCACATGATCAACAACATGACCCGCAAAGACATGACCATTGAAAAATTCTTCAAGCAGGTCCGGCGCGGCGTTATGAAAGATACTGAGAAAAAGCAGGTTCCGTGGGAATCTTCATCGCTGGTGGGTGAATTCTACTTTGCCGGAAAGGGTTCATCCGGTTCTTCTTCCGGATCGTCTTCCGCTTCGCAAAGCTCAAGCCAATCTTCCAGCAACCAGCAGCAATACACTCCTCCCCCGCCGCCTAAACCCAAAAAGAACAAGGACGAACAGGTTATGGATATGCTGTTGAATTAGATCAAACCATTACAAACGAAAAAGGGAGAATCGAATTTCGATTCTCCCTTTTTTTATTCTTTATTAAGACAACCTAGCGTTGCAGCAACCGCTCTCCGGCATCAACAGAGCGGGTCACCCAGACGTTACCGCCGATGACCGAGCCTTTGCCGATGGTCACCCGGCCGAGAATGGTTGCCCCCGAGTAGACGATGACGTCGTCTTCCACGATGGGATGGCGGGCAATGCCCTTGATCAATTGACCGGAATCATCAGAAGGGAAGCTCTTCGCGCCCAAAGTCACGCCCTGATAGAGGCGCACGTTGCGTCCGATGATACAGGTTTCACCGATAACGGTCCCGGTTCCGTGGTCGATGAAGAAATGCTCGCCGACCTGCGCTCCGGGGTGGATGTCGATTCCTGTTTTGGAATGGGCCATTTCACCGATAATGCGCGGGATGAGATCCACATCAAGCTTGTACAGCTCATGCGCGATGCGGTGATGGGTCATGGCGATGATGCTGGGGTAGCAGAAAATGGTCTCGCCGGGGCTTTTGGAAGCCGGGTCGCCAACATACGCTGCCTGTACATCAGTAGCAAGCAGACGACGGATTTCCGGCAGCTTTTCCATGAACTGTGAAGCAATGCGCTGGGCATCGTCTTCACAGTTGGTACAGTTAAATTCATCGGCCTTGCAGAAAAAACAGTGTCCGCGCATGATCTGTTCTTCCAGAATCCTGTAAGCAGCATCAAGGTTGCCCCCGATATGATAACGCATGGTTTCGGGCCGGATTTCGGAATCACCGAAATAGCCGGGAAAAAGAACCGCGCGCAGCCTTTCTACAAACTCGCCCAGTGCAATGATGGAAGGCATGGGACGATCATGCTCAGGCATGTGATACACAGTCTGATATGATTCTTCCTCGCACAAGGCGTCCACAACCTTCGTCAGCACGGAGCTACCGATTTTACTAACCATTTTCTAAACCTTAATCCTTGAACAAAGCAGTGCTCAGGTAGCGTTCCCCGGTATCAGGAACAACAAAGACCACAAGCTTGTCCTTATTTTCTTCTCGTTTAGCGATTTCAACTGCCGCATGGGCTGCTGCCCCGGCAGAGATACCGCACAAAATCCCTTCTTCCTGCATGAGCCTGCGGGCCATGGCCACAGCATCTTCATCCGCAACCTTGGCGATCTCATCGATCAGCCCGGTCTGCAGAACATCCGGGACAAACCCGGCACCGATGCCCTGAATTCCATGAGGTCCGCCGGAACCGCCGGACAATACCGGGGATTTTTCCGGCTCAACCGCAACAACCTTAATTTCAGGGTTGCGTTTCTTAAGCTCGGAACCGACTCCGGTGAGAGTACCTCCGGTACCTACTCCGGACACAAAAATATCAATTTTGCCGTCAGTATCATCCCAGATTTCATTGACGGTTTTATTGCGGTGGGCCAGCGGATTGTCTTCGTTGGCAAACTGCAAGGGCAAAAATGCGTCAGGATCAGCTTCGGCAATTTCCTTTGCTTTATTGACCGCCCCGGTCATGCCTTTAGCCGCTGGGGTCAGCACCAGCTCGGCACCGAAGCCCTTGAGCAGATCCTTACGTTCCTGACTCATGGATTCCGGCATAGTCAAAACCAGCTTGTAGCCCTTTACCGCGCAGACAAAAGCCAGCCCGATTCCAGTATTACCGCTGGTAGGCTCCACAACAGTTGCCCCCGGCTTCAGGTCGCCCCGCTTTTCCGCTTCCTCAATCATGGAGGCGCCGATACGGTCTTTCACCGAAGAGCAGGGGTTAAAGAACTCCAGCTTGGCTACAACATTTGCAACGCAGCCTTCTGTTACCTTATTCAAACGTACTAACGGAGTGTTTCCGACCAGCGAAATCATGGAATCATGTATGTTCATTTCAAACTCACTTGATAATTTTTCCTATTTCCCTGCCCTATTTTAACGCAAAAAGCAAAAAGACAGGCGATAATTTTCTCATCAAAAAATATCGCCTGCAGTTTTTTAATGATCGT
Source organism: Maridesulfovibrio spiralis (SeqCode) (assembly GCF_048571135.1). Lineage (NCBI taxonomy): Bacteria > Pseudomonadati > Thermodesulfobacteriota > Desulfovibrionia > Desulfovibrionales > Desulfovibrionaceae > Maridesulfovibrio > Maridesulfovibrio spiralis (SeqCode). Next base: position 1,466,315 of record NZ_CP182344.1, read on the forward strand.
GATCGTCTACCCAGTCAAGGCCTTCATCGCCGCGACGGAAGGGAGACATCTCGCGCAGACGGCTGATGATGGGCGGCAGCTCCTTGAGCACCAGATCAATATCCTCATCGGTATTGTAGGTGGACAGAGAGAAGCGCAGGGAGCCGTGCGCAAAGGTAAAAGGTACACCCATTGCCCGAAGCACGTGAGACGGTTCAAGAGAACCGGAAGTACAGGCCGAGCCGGAACTGGCGGCTATGCCGAACTGGTCGAGCATGAGCAGCATGGCCTCACCTTCAATGTACTTGAAGGCGATGGACAGGGTGTTGGGCAGTCTCATTTCCGGGTCGCCGTTGATGATCGCATCGGGAATTGCAGCCATAAGTCCTTTTTCAAGGCGGTCGCGCATGGCCCGCACGCGGGTGTTTTCATCATCAATGTGCTTAACAGCCAGCTCCATGGCAACTCCCAGACCTACAATACCGGGCAGGTTCTCAGTTCCGCCGCGTCTGCCGTGTTCCTGATGACCACCAAGCATGAAAGGACGGAAGGGAGCATTCTTACGCACAAACATGGCCCCGACGCCCTTGGGGGCGTGGATTTTATGGCCGGAAAGGACCAGATAATCCACAGGAAGGGTCTTCAGGTCGATAGGCAGTTTGCCCACGGCCTGAACAGCGTCGGTGTGAAAAAGAACACCGTGTTTCTTCGCTATTTCAGCCATTTCCTGAATAGGAGAAATTACGCCGGATTCGTTGTTGGCATACATGACCGAAACAAGGGCGGTGTCCGGACGGATTGCTTCGCGGTACTGGTCGAGATCGAACAGACCTTTGGAATCCACAGACAGGTAAGTAACCTCATAGCCCTTGCGCTCGTAATGCTTGGCAACATTGAGAACAGCAGGATGCTCCACACGGGTGGTAATCAGATGCCGTTTTTCCGGCTGCGCTTCGAGGGCGGAGAAGATTGCGGTGTTGTCGCCCTCGGTTCCACAGGAGGTAAAAATAATTTCATCCGGGTCGCAATTAAGCCCGGCCGCGATTTTCTGACGGGCCTGCTCCATAAGCATACCGGACTGACCGCCCAGACGGTGCATGGAAGAAGGGTTGCCGTACTCATCACCGAGCAGGGGAAGAATGGCTTCACGCACTTCGGGTGCGACCTGGGTAGTAGCGTTGTTATCGAGATAGATTGACATTGCTTAACCCTCCCGTACTGTGATTTCAGGTTCCACGGTATCCTTGAGACGGCGCTCAACAAAACCCTTGAGGGTATTTCCGCTGGAGGGACAACCAACACAGGCTCCGCGCAGTGATACGATAACCTCATGACCGTCGATATCAACCAGCTCAATATCTCCGCCGTCCTTGTTCAAGGCAGGACGGATTTCTTCCTCAATAACCTTGGTTACCAGCTGGATACGCTTGATATTGGTCAGCTTGGCGGGCTTTTCCGGCTCAGGTGCAGGCTTGGCGGCTTCACCGGTGATGGTCTCGGTAATAATCTCCTGAATACGTCCGTGACAGTCTTCACAGCCGCCACCGGCCTTGGTGAAGTTCGTCACTTCTTCAAGGGTGGTCAGCTTGTTTTCCTGCACAGCGCGTCTGATCTGAACATCAGTCACGCCGAAGCACTTACAGACAATCTCCCCTTCAGGAGCCGGAGCAGCCTCAAGGCCGCGATACTTGCGGATTGCATCTTCAAGTGCTTCCTGACCCATTACGGAACAGTGCATCTTTTCCTTGGGCAGGCCGCCGAGAGCTTCAGCGATTTCCTTGTTGGTTACCTGCGAGGCTTCATCAAGAGTCATGCCCTTGATAAGTTCGGTAAGCACGGAGCTGGATGCGATTGCGCTGGCACAACCGAAAGTCTGGAACTTTGCATCAACGATGCGCTCGTCATCATCAATCTTAAGAAAAAGCCTCAAGGCATCGCCACAGGATAAAGAGCCGACTTCGCCGACGGCGTCCGCATCTTCAATTACCCCGACGTTTTTGGGATTGAGAAAATGTTCTTGAACCTTATTAGTATATTCCCACATAGTATCCTCCGCTGGTACTCCGCATCCGCGGTCACGTGAATCAGGTTTATAAAAAATATCTTAAGCATACCCTCTTCCGCCAGATTACGGAAGTCCAAGGGTCTGCCTTTTACTTTCAACAAAATTTCATACCATTTTGGTATGATTTATTTTACGCTTAAGCCCCATGCTTAGCAAGTTTTTTATACCTTCACCGTAGATATTAGGTTGTATTCTTTAAATGACAAGAGGGGGAACCGGAATTCCCCCATTTTATAAGTCAGGTAAGGCTTATAAATTAAATGGCGAAGCCTTAATAAAAGTTTTGGACCTAAGTCCCGGCAGGCCCGCCGGAGTCAAAATATTCCCAATAACACGCGCCAGTGCATCAAATCACGCCTTATATTCCTGAGGCTGCATCTCGCCACGCAACACAGCAAGACCGCCCCGCCCCATGACTTCCATTTCTTCCAGCCCGGTGACCACCTGTACCGGAGCAATGAAACCGACCAGTTCCTCAACCTCGGCCACCAGCCGTTTACTGCGGGCCATTCCTCCGGTGAGTATTACTGCGTCCACTGGCTTTCTTGCAGCATCACCACGCATGAGAGCCGGGATATGGGAACAGATGTGCTTGGCAATATTATAGATTAGCGCATCAAAAATGAGCTTGGTTTCATCGTCACCTTCGTCCATGCGCGGTTCAATTCTGCGCAGGTCATTGGTCCCGGTCAGTCCCAGCAGGCCGCAACCGGAGGTAACGGCTTTCTTGAGTTCCGCAAAAGTGTATTTGCCTGACTCCAGAAGCTCGATAACCGGGAGTACCGGGAGCGTGCCGGAACGTTCCGGGGTAAAAGGCCCTTCGCCATCCAGGCCGTTAACCACGTCTACGATTTTACCGAAGCGGTGCGCACCGATGGAAATACCCCCGCCCATATGAGTGACTATGAACTTTGAGTCCTCGTAAACAAGCCCCATTTTAGCGGCAACACTGCGCGCCGCACCGCGCTGGCTCAGGGCATGAAAAACACTGCGCCGCTTGATTTCGGGCAGACCGGTAATCTTGGTCAACGGCTCCATTTCATCGGTTACTACCGGGTCCATGATCATGGAAGGCACACCCCATTTTTCAGCCAGCTCACGGGCAATCATCGCTCCCAGATTGCAGGGATGCGCGCCGTAACGCTCGCTTTCCAGATCGGAAAGCATGGCATCATTAATGGAATACGGTCCACCGGGAATGGGTTTAAGCAATCCGCCGCGCCCGACAACCATATCCGGTGTTCCTTTTGCAACTTCGTCTTTAATAAGCTCCATAATAGCAGTACTTCTAAACTCTTTCTGCTCTAATACATTGGAAAATTTATCTATACTTTCACGGGGATGGCTTACTTCAGCATCGAAACACACTTTCTCGTCGTTGAAGACAGCCACTTTTGTTGATGTTGATCCGGGATTGATTACAAGAATTCTCGAACCCATTAATTATCTCCGTAAGTTTGCTGCAAGTTTGAGTTTCCACATTATGTGCTAAAACGTGGAAAAACAAAAGTAACAAGCTACGCTCCCGGACTCCTTGACTAAAATCAAGTCAGATTTATTTTTTGAAATACGCTATAAGTATAAATACAGAGAATAAATCTCATCTCCGCAAGCATCCACAAAACACTATTCCCCGTCAAAGGGAGCCGCCATGACTTTAAAAGTAGTACCCATCAACACCCTGACCGCAACACGCAGAAAGATTCTGCATGCAGCCTATAAATGTGCCGCAAAAAAAGGATTCAATAATCTCGATGTGGATGAAATAGTGCTCAAGGCCGGGGTGACCCGCAAGACGCTCTACAGCTACTTTAACGGGTTGGAAAACCTGATCAGCGAATTGGCGGTATCCGGTATTTACTGGCCGACCACAGAAGAACTGCTGGCTAATGCCCCTTCGGAGTTTCCAGAGATTGAACCGGAGAAACAGGTCGCGGCCTTCTTCACTGCCCTGCGCCGGACACTTGAGACAAGACCGGACACCCTGCGTCTGCTGGCTTGGGAAATGCTGGAGCGAACCCCGATTTCGGAGCTGCTTGAAGATGTGCGCGTGCGGACCGCACTGGAATTTTTCGAACACATGACCCCGGACGTGCCCGATGATGTTGATTTGGCAGCTGCGGTGGCGATTCTGGGCGGGGCCATCTCCTATCTTTCCATCCGCTCCCTGAACACCAAGCACTTCGGCGGGGTCAGCCTACAGGATGAAGTGGGCTGGGACCGCATGGAAGAGGCCATGGGTAACATGTTGCGCGGTCTGCTCTGCCCCTATCCCGGACCGACGGATGAATAACGGCAAGAGTCCGGTTACCTGCGCATCCTGAAGAACATGACCAGCGGGGAAACCACAACCATGCACAACATGGCAATCTGCGGTGAAAGCAGCTGCTGCGCCCCGATGCAGACGCCGAGCACAATCAGGAACCAAGGAATCCAGCCTGCGACATAAACCTGCCCCGCAGGCCCGAAAATAAAACAAAGCAGCAGGCCGATCCAAAGCACATTCGGCTTGCTGCGGCGAAGACGGGTGCCCAGAATAAACGGCAGCACTGTCGCGCCGATAACGATGACCAGCATCAGGATGGTATTCATTGTGGATGGGTCCATAGTGACTCCTGTGATTTAATTTTCATGAAGACTAGCAGTTGTGTTTTTCATGAGCAAGTAAGGGAAACGGAATCTATCAATCTGTACTGAGAAGACAAGAATCCCCGGACCGAAGTCCGGGGGCATACAAATCACTTCAAATCGTCCATTAAATCTTCAGGAAACTCATCCTTCTTATCTTTCAATTCTGGATGGCGGTCATAAAAACCGTCAATAGGTTCAAGATCTACATTGCAATCTGGACATTTACCGCCTTTAGGTGCCCTGCCATGTTCAACTCCGAATGGAGCCCGGCACTTCGGACAGATTGTACCTTGTGCGTGATATTTTTCCGGGAACTTATACAGTAGCCCCCCCAGTATTACGCAAAAACCAAGCCCTGCATCGAACCACCGGCCAGACAGACTTGACCGAACTCCACGATAAAATACCGTTGCGTCTGGATTCCAAGGTCTTGCATAGAGAATGATGCAAAGACCAACCACTAGAGACGCCAGTCTCTCCGGCCTAATATATTTATTTTCAAAAACAGCCGACAAAACGGCATCAATAAAACTTTCAAATTTAGTTTTATTTTCTGAGGTAATCTTTCGCCCCATGGTAAATGTCCTTTGCATTACTAATAATTTGGTCTTTACCGCTATATATTGCTCCTGCAGCCCCAGATCTTGTATAATTAGGAATACTTGTCGGGTCTTGTGCTGTTGCAAAATCATACACAGATTTTATCGTTTTTTTCGCCCCTGGAATGGTAGCTGCTTTAGCTGCCCCCCTCTGCATAGCTGTCCGGTAGGCATTTGCCATAGCAGGTCCACCAACAACAGCATATGCAGCCGCAGCCTTCGGAGCCATGCCCGCAGCTATAGCCGTATTAAAGGCATTGCGAAAACCCTCGTTACTTCTGTATTGGCTTACAACTTCCTTCGAAGCCTGACCAGCCGCTTTTAACCCTTCCTTGAAAGCCTCCCCTGTTGCTTTCCAACCTTTACCCGCAGCCTTGACAACACCATCAGAAACTTCATCAGCCAGTTCAAATAAATCAAAACCTCCTCCCATAGGCTTCCCCGATAAGGGATCGATCCTCCCTAAATTGGGATTTTGAGGTGCGCTTTTCCGCTCTTCCTGATCATTCTTATCAACGGCCTCCTCCTGCTCAACACTTGTCCTGCCGGAAGGTTTCCCCCCCGGAATAGGAACTGTTTATGGCGTGTCTGCTCCAGCTATTTACTCCGGCAACACCGGACACATTGCCGCCAACGTGATGAGCGGAAACGGATTGTCCCTTACCGTTTTTCTTGGACGGGGAATCCTTTTGAGCGGAACCAGCTTCTTTGCCTGCAGTACGGCTGGTGTTTTTGCTGTTTACCGTTGGACTGGACCTGTTACCGGAACCTTCAGATTTGGTGCTGCTGAAACCGGATCATCATGGCAATACCCGTAAACATCCACATCGCCGCCTGCAAAGCCGATGGGATCAGGCTGGATAAAACGGCCAATGGCTGGGGCGTATTCACGATGTCCGAAATGGACCAGCCCGGTATCCGGGTCGTGGATTCCTGCTGCGAACCCCAGCGGGAGTCTGATGCGTTCATTGGTATCGACAATGCTGTTTCCAAACGAATCACGGATTATCCGCTTTACCTCACTTCCGCCGCCATCAGCAACCATGTAGATTGTTCCGACCTGATCTGAAGCAAAGAAATAGACCTCACCGTTGTAATGCATGGAAACAGGATCGCCTTCATCATTGTAGGCGAATTCCATGCGGTTGCTGCCTTCTCCATCTGCCACAATAGAAAGCCGGGTGAAATCATCCCAGCTGTAACTTTCAACGGTTTTACCGTTCAGCTGCTTGGCCATGCGCAAGCCGTGCGGGTCTATGATGTAGGAAACCCTGTTCCCATCGGGCAGACTTACCTGCTGCAACTGACCGGAATGATGATATTCGTAACTCGTAACATCAGCACCATCCTGCTTCCTGACCAAGCGTCCCTGATCGTCATAGGAATATTTCGCTGTCCCGGCCTGCTCCAGACGCAAGCCCGGACCGTAGGTAAAACGACGCTGTCCGGTCTGGGGGGTGGCACTGAAATAGCGTTCCCCGGATTTGCCGTAGAGATATTCCTCGATGAGCCGCTCATCCTTCCAGACCTTGTGCAGCCTGCCTCCGGCATCATATTCGTAATGCAGATGGTGATCTTTGGGTTCGAGTGAACAAAGCTTCTCCGCAATGCGACCATCTTCATTCCTTTCTGTAGCCAGCACGGAAAAAGGCTTTTCACTGCCGGGAGCCATGAAAGGGGTTATCCGCAGCGCAGCTTCGGGGTCTAACTCCACACCGTCACGCTCGAATTCATCATGCAGATTCTGCCCTATTCCGGGTTGCGGTTGTTGCGGTTGCTTGGGGGTAAATTCCTCAATGAGCTTTTTGCCGTACCCGGTTTGCGCCAGATCCTGTGCCAGTTTGAAGTCCGGGTTATCACGCATGAAGCGGAAGTGCGCCAAACGCTTGCGCCATTCGTAGCGTTCCTTGGCAATTTCCCATTCCTTCTGTTTCTGTTCCCAGCGGGCTTTGGTTTCAGGGTCCATCATGGACGGATACATGCGCTCACCACGGGAGAATCCGGACAAATCAGGTTTCGGCTCATGCAGAACCGTGGCCGAGGACGGGGAGTAAACCTCCCACATGTGTTCGACCTGCACTTCAGGGGATTCATTTTCGCCGTACATGCGCAGGGCGAGGCTCAAATCTTCTCTTCGTTTAGGGCGCAGGGTAAAATCATTTCGTGAACTCATAAAGTTATCCTTTTGTTTTAGTTGAAAATAAAAGCCGCAGGAAACCATTTCCCAGACAGCCGATTCCCTATCCAAAACAACCGGATACAAAACATGGCGGACCCGAGTTACCCGACTCAGGTCCGCCATAAAAAACTTCACCCTATTTGACCGCGCAATCAATCCGGCCTATAAAACCCGCAAGCGAGCAAACAGATGACGGCTGACTTTATTCGGTCCATTCCAAAATAAAGCCTGACCGTAAACCTTTAACGTGCCAGCGAGGGGCCATGAAAGGTAAAAATAAAAAAGACGCAATCCTATATGCGGCTCAGGAGATTTTCGGACGCTACGGCTATGCCGGAACAACTGTAAAAATGATCTCCGAACGGGCAGGTGTGGCATTCGGGCTGGTCTCCCACTATTTTGGGTCAAAAGAGGAACTCTTCATCACTGCAGGGGTAGCAATTGTTGAAGACCTCACTGAATATTTAAGTGCGGAAACCCGCAAAGCCACCAACGGGCTGGAAGGCATCCAGACCTTCATGCGCAGCTATCTGGGCTACACCCTGCAGCACCGCAACACCTTTCCGGTGCTACTGCGCTGTTCTCCTTTTTCCGATGTGCAGATCGAGCTGGACAGAACCCGTATTGCCGTTAAGTTCCAGCAGCTTCTGAACGTCATCCGCGAATCTGTGGAACGCGGCATCGAAGACGGTTCAATCCGCGATCTTTCTGTCGATGACACCACGACCATCGTCTATTCAAACATCGTCGGTACGGTCAGGACCAGATTCCTCTCCCCCTATGATCTGCCCAATCTCTACGAAGAAACTACGGATTTTGTGGTCCGCAGCATAAAAGCCAGAGATTAATTCTACCGATATTTCATATCCCTAAAAAAGCCGTGCACTCCAATGAGTGCACGGCTTTTTTAGCTTGCAGGAAACTTGACAGATTTGCGTTCATCCCCCATCTTGCCTGCATGCAAAACCATTTCGAATACAGCAGTAAAAACAGCAAGACGGCTTTATCCTTACTTATGTTGATCGGGGCGACTCTTTTCTGTCTGCTCAGTCCGGTTAAAGCATCCGCCCATCCGCACGTATTTGTGGACTGTTCACTGACATTTGAATTCAATGATAAAGGCCTTGCCGGGGTCCGCCAAAAGTGGTGGCTTGATGAAATGTTCTCGGCCATGATCCTCGGCGATTTCGATAAAAATCATGATAGCAAGCTTAGCCCGGATGAAGCCACTGCCCTGGAACAAGGAGCCTTCGTCAACCTCAAGAACTTCAACTACTTCACACGCATCCTTGTCGACGGTAAGGAACACACCCCGGTGGAAGCTGTTCAGTTTAAGCCCTCCATTGAGGAAGGAACCCTTGTCTACAATTTTTTCGTGCCCCTGAATATATCCGATGGCGCCAAGCATGTTGTTATGGTCGCCATATATGATGAAAGCTTTTATACTGCGGTCCAGATGGACCCCCGGAACAAGGTTCTCGGCTTAAGCGGCAAGTTCCAGACCAGTCTTGAATTGGAACCGGTTTCCGAAATGGCCTACTTCTTTGACCAGATCGTGCCCGAAGCAGCGGTACTGACCATGCAAGGCAAATAAAAGACATGAAAAACACAAACATCCTGCTTACTCTGATATTGACTATTACTTTCTCTTTCTGTGCAATAGGCGCCCAAGCGCAGCAGACCAACCCTTTCCTTGCACCGCAAAAGCAGGAAAGCAAACAGCAAAGCACTCCTTCTCCTTTCACTGCCGCACCCTCTTCCCCTTTCAGCTCTGCCCAACCGCAGGCAAAAACCGTTCAAAAAGACTGGAGCGGGGGAATTTACACTAAAGCCATGGTCAAAATCACCCTCCTGCAAAAGCAGATACGGGCCAAACTGACCGGTTTTGCACGGGAAATAAAAAAAGAACCTTACGGAAAATCATTCTGGATGTTCCTTGCCTTTGCCTTCATGTACGGGGTTGTCCATGCTGTCGGCCCGGGACACGGAAAGTCCGTTGTCTGCGCCTATTTCATAACACGGGGCGGCTCTATGGCGGCAGCAGCATTCATGTCCTGGGTAATCACGCTGGTACATGTCGGATCAGCGACCATCGCTGTCTGCGCTGCTTATTTGTTCCTGAAAAACGGCATGTCCGGCTTTGAAGCCTTTAACCGCCATTTACAAACTGCAAGCTACGGTCTGGTCGCACTGATCGGGCTATGGTTGTTTACTGAAGCCGTGCGTTCTTTCTACAAAGACGACCGGGAAGAATGCGAAACAAAAGGCCGGGGATCACTCAAGGAAATCACCACTGTTGCTTTCGTAACCGGAATTGTTCCCTGTCCGGGCGCAGCCATCATTCTGGTCTACACCCTTTCCACCGGAATCCTTAGCGCAGGGCTTTGTGCAATGGTCTTTCTGGCTACCGGAATGGCTGTAACCACTTCCGGCTTTGCATTCGTAGCCGCAAAAGCCCGCAATGCCATGGACCGCAGTAACTTCAGCCGCAGTGTCAGAATTGTTTACTCCATACTTTCCTTGCTTGGGGCAACAGTCATTACAGGCTTCGGGCTGCTCATGCTTTCCGCCCATCTTTCTTAGAACAACTTCAACAGACTTCCCCACTTTATTAAATCCGGCGATGACAGGTTCCATCAACAATGCTATAAGATAGGTCAGCCTCCTACATCGAACAGACCATAGGACACTCAAACTATAGACCCAGAATAACCCAAGTTGAAACAGCCCGCCTGCCGGGAGCTTAAATTATCGCCTCGGGAGACCCTCAAACGATGATCACTCTTGCCGGATATGATAATATTTCCACCCTTTTCAAAGGGAATGACACAACCCTGTGCAGGGCGGTCAGGGGATATGACGACTTTCCCGTGCTCATTAAGTTCCCCACCTCAGAACCGCCTGCTCCACGACTGCTGGCAGGTTTAAAAAATGAATATGCCACCACGCAGGAAATCGGTAACACAGCCATAATTCAGGCTGTGACCCTGCAACGCACCAACAATTCTCTAGCCCTGATCATGGAAGATAAAGGATACAACCTGCTCAGCTCCATGATCTCCCAGTCCGATATGGATCTGCGCCAGAAACTGCAGATCGCTATTCACCTTATCAGCTCTATCAACCATATCCATACCAAGGGTTTCCTGCACCGGAATATCCGCCCGGACAGTGTTGCCGTAACACCGGATCTTAGGGAAGCACTACTGACCAACCTGCAAAACAGTTCCCGGATAACCGACTCCTTCACCCAGAACTCGGCGGAGCTGATTTCCACAGACAATATTTCCTACATTTCCCCGGAACAAAGCGGCAGAGTGAGCGCAAAACTGGACCGCCGCTCTGATTTCTACTCAATGGGTGTGACATTGTTTGAACTTTTCACCGGACGCAAACCCTTTACTGCAGAAGACGACCTTGAGCTGATTCACTGCCATCTGGCCAAAGAACCCCCGACCCCGCAAAGCCTTAATCCTGAAATTCCGACCCCGTTGTCTGAGGTGATCATAAAACTGCTCTCAAAGAACCCGGGAGACAGATACCAGTCCGCACACGGTATCAAGCACGATCTTAAATCGTGTCTACAAATCATCAACGAAGGTAGTTCCATCAATGATTTCACGCCCGGATATCAGGATATTTCAGAGATTTTCACCCTGTCCCAAAAACAGTTCGGCAGAAAAGCGGAAAAACAGATACTTAAGGATACCTTCAGCAAGGTAATGCTGGGCAGCTGTGAAGTTGTCTTTATCCGTGGAGAGACCGGGAACGGCAAAAGCACACTGGTGCAGTCCTTCAGCAAGCATGTCTACAAAGAGAACGGGGAATTTATCTCCGGAAAATTCGACCAGTTCAGGCGCAATCGCCCATACAGCGCTCTGATTCAGGCTTTTCAGGACCTTCTACGCAAACGCCTGTCCAGCCCGGCCCCGGTAATCAATGCATGGAAGAAAAGAATCACCAGTGTACTGGAACAAAATGCCAGCCTGATAACTGAAGTGCTGCCGGAACTGGAACTGCTCATAGGAGAACAGGAACCTCCGGCAGAACTGAATTCCACGGAATCCAGAAACAGATTCAACCTTGCTTTCAAAAACTTCATCAAGGTTTTCCCGAGCATCGATAAGCCGCTGGTTCTCTTTCTGGACGATTTGCAATGGGGAGATCTATCCACCATACAACTGCTTAAGCGTCTGCTGGAAGATCAGGAAACCTCCCATCTGATGCTCATCTGCGCTTTCAGAACCAACCAGCCGATGAATGACGCCATACAAGAACGCATCAACGAGATTGTGGAACTCAATCCTCGGGCGCACACCATCACTCTGGACAGATTGAAAATGCACCATGTGCATGGATTTATAAGCAGGACCCTGCGCAGCGAACGCAAGCGCACTGAAGAACTGGCGCGAATGATCTACAACCGCACAGGCGGTAACCCCCTCTTTGTCCGCGAATACCTGCTCAATATGTACCGGGCGGACCTGATCAAATTCAACAGCTCCAAAGCCCGCTGGGAATGGGATCTGCAGGCCATCCGGGATATTTCCATGGACGGCAATCTGGTTGAGCTGATGGCTGAAAAAATCCTTACCCAGCCCCGTGAAGGGCAGGATGTTCTAAAAACAGCCTCAGGAATAGGATGTAAATTTGACCTGCGCATTCTGCTGGAAATTCAGGATCTGCCGCACGAGATCGTTATAGATTATCTGGGACTGGCCCTGCAGGAAGGATTAATTGTTTCCGATGAAGGCTCCACAGCCCTGAACATAGACCCCGAGTCACAATCCGGGCCGCACTATCTTTCTTTCATGCATGATCGGGTGCAGAAGGCGGCCTATTCCATGCTTAATGCAGAGGAAAAAACAAATCTGCATATGTCAATAGGTCAGGCCATTCGCGATATATGCTCTCCCATGGAACTGGAAGAAGCGACATTTGAGATTGCCGCCCAGTACGGCATGTGCATCAGTGCTATTAAAGATCCACACGAGAAAAAAGAAATCTCGTCATTTTTCATTAAAGCAGGCAGCAAAGCCAAAAGAAGCTCAGCCTTTGAAATGGCCGCAGGCTACTTCTCCACAGCTGCAAGATTGCTGGGACCGGAAGGCTGGAATTCACGTTACAGGGAATGTTTTGATCTACATCTGGACTGGTACGAATGTGAATTTCTGAGCAAATCAATCAAGCAGTCTGAAAATGTTTTCCAAAAACTGCTGGAGCATTCAAAAGAACGCAAAGACACCACTAAAGCCCAGCTATCCAGAATTCAATTGTACTCTGACCAGAGCAGATACCATGAGGCTGTAAGAATCGGTCTGCAAACCTTGACGCAATACAATGTACAACTGCCTGAACATCCCGGTAAAATTGCCCTCGGTTCTGAAATACTGAAGACAAAAGCCGCCCTCGGCACACGGGATATCAGCACCCTGTACCACCTCCCTGAGATGAAGTCCGAAGAACATCTGGAAATAATCCATCTGCTGATGCAGATCATTGCTCCGGCATACATGTATAACAAAAAGCTGGCGGTCTACATCATCCTCAGGATGATTCGTTTTTCGATCAAGCACGGCAACGCAGCATTCTCGCCATTCTGCTATATGTTTTATGCCGTACTTCTGGCTTCACGAAATTTTGATTTCAAAAACTCAAAAAAATTCACCAAACTTGCTGTGGATTTGAACAAAAGATTCGGAACCCCGGAACTGGAAGCTAAAATAAACATGCTCCGTGGGGGAATGCACGACCACTGGCATGTGCCGCTTCAGGAAAACATCAGCACCCTCGACAAAGCTTTCAATTGCGGACTGATGAACGGTGATAACACCTACGCCCGTTATGCCGGATATATTGCAGTTCAACTGAAATTCCTGCAGGGACAGCACCTCTCAGAAGTATACAGCCTTGCGGACCGATATTTGAACTTTATCCATAAAAACCAGAATACCATGAGTTCCGGGGCCATCAACCTGACCTTGCAGCTATGTAAAAGCATGCAGGGCAAAACCTACACCCCCGGCCATCTGGACGATTCCGGATTCAGGGAAAAAACACTGCTCAGCAGTGCCAAAAGCAGCGGCTCCGAAGTACTTGAACACTGGACTTCGCTTTCCAAACTGATCGCACTTTCATTCTTCGGTTACCACTCCAAGGCCATTAAACATATCAACATGCTCTACGATAAGATTGAGGATGCTCTTTTCGGCATGTACTACATTGCAATATTCCATTTTTTTAGCATAATAAACATGACTGCCCTCTTTGATTCGTCAAATACAAAAACCCAAAATTTATATCTTAGACGCATCAGACATTCCCTTTCTCGCCTTAAAAAATGGGAGAAAAACTGTCCTGATAATTTCAGTCATCTTTACCTGATTGGAAGTGCCGAGTATGCCCGGATAAAAAAGAAAAACAGCTCTGCCATGGCTCTTTATGAAAAGGCCATTGAACTCTGCTCCACAGCCGGACACAATAATTTCAGCGGACTGGCCTGTGAGCTGGCCGGTAGATTTCATTCCTCCATCGGCGGTCCCCATTCGGCTATTGCCCTATTATCCGAGGCCTGCCACTACTACCGGGAATGGGGGGCATCTGCCAAAGTACAACGACTCCTCAATGAATATCCGCAATTATGCGACAGTTCCGGCAATTTCAACTATAATGACCATGCAGGAGATAAAGACAACAGCCCCCTTGATATCTCGGCGGTAATCAAGGCTTCACAGGCTATTTCAGGAGAAATAGTTCTGAACAGACTGCTGGATAAGCTCATGCGTATCGTCATTGAAAACGCTGGAGCGCAAAAGGCTACCCTGCTCCTGAATAACAAGAATAAACTGGAACTGACCGCCCATGCCTTTGTATCAGAACACGGCATCACCACCCAGCCAAACCCGGACCCGAATCAGGAATTATATTGCCGCAGCATTGTTAACTACGTTCTCCGTTCGAAGGACAACATTGTGCTGCGCGATGCCGGGGCGCAGGGGCCGTTCTCCATCGACAGTTACATAATCAGAACCAAGCCCAAATCAATTCTGGCTATGCCGGTCATCAACCAGCAGATAATGCGCGGTGTTCTGTACCTTGAGAACAACCTCAGTCCGGGGGTTTTCACCGATGACCGTCTAGAAGTCCTGAATCTGCTCTGTTCACAGGCTGCAATTTCAATCCAGAATGCGCGGCTCTATTCTGACCTGCGTGATTCTGAAACACAACACCGAACCCTGCTTGAAAGCATCAACGTCGGGGTATTCAGGGCAGAAGTCGATGTGGACGGGATGCTGCTAAAGGCTAACCGTGCACTGGCTGAAATGTTCGGATACCGAAACTGGAATGAAATCAGGAAAACACAAATCAGAAGCCTCTATGTTAAGCCGGAACTCCACCAGACAATTGCCAAGGAACTGTTCGAAGGCGGCATTGTCCGTGACCGTGAAATACAGATGCGCCGCAAAGACGGAACCCCCATCTGGGTAAACATGACAGCTTCCATTGAAATGGACAGCAGCAAACAGAACTGCCTTGAAGGCGTGCTTGAGGATATAACGGAAAAAAGACAGGCTCAGGAATTTGAAAAAGCGAAAGTGGCTGCTGACGCAGCGAATGCTGCCAAGAGTAATTTTCTGGCCAGCATGTCCCATGAAATCAGGACCCCCATGAATGCAATTCTGGGCATGGCAGACTTACTTTGGGAATCCCGCCTGAGCAAGATCCAACGTAACTATGTAAAAATTTTCAGAAATGCAGGTGAGAATCTGCTTCTACTCATTAACGACATCCTTGATCTCTCGAAAATCGAAGCCGGACAGATCACTCTTGAGGAGATAGATTTCAACCTTGAGGAGCTCTTTGAAGAAATCGGCTCTATCTTCGCACTCAGAGCCCAGATTAAGAGCATTGCTTTCTGCTGGTACATCGCGCCGGATGTTCCCCGGATCATCACCGGCGACCCAACCCGCATACGGCAGATTATTGTCAATCTGGTAGGCAACGCCCTGAAATTCACCGAAAACGGAGTAATCACTTTTGAAGCGGGCATAACCGAGAAAGGCTATCTGCGCATTCTGATTAAAGACACCGGAGTCGGCATACCGGAAGAAAAGATGAATTCAATATTCGACACCTTTTCACAGGCCGACTCATCCACCACCAGAAACTTCGGCGGAACCGGCTTGGGCCTTTCAATCTGTACCCGCATGGTAGTGAGTATGCAGGGTGGAATCTTTGTTTCCAGCACCAAAGGCGAAGGGTCAACATTTGCCTTTACCATCAGCGCGACATATCCCATGCAGCCGGAGTTCTCCCCACCGCTGAAGAACATAGCCTTTTTGCTGATAGACCGGGACTCTATCTGCCGGGACTTCCTGAGTCGCAGTCTGGAAGACTTGGGAGCAACAGTCTTCAAAGCTGAAAACCTCAGTGATTCATCAGCTTTTGCTGCTGAAATTTCACTTTCTTCTTATGAGCAGAGTATTCTTCTGGTGGGTCGACCTGCCGGAGATGACGACCGTTTTGAAGTACTGAAAAAACTGAAACACGGTCCATGTCTCAACTGGAAATTAATGATGATAATGGAAGCCAAACCACAGCCCAGAGCCACCGCCCGGGCGAAGCAACTTGGAGCGACATATGTGCACCGTCCGGTCCATCCACAAGCCATTGTGGAGGATCTGCGTTATGCATGTATTTACGAAAATACACCTGAGAACAGTTCAAACGTCCATGAGACAACTGCTGAACCAGATAGTAGCCAGATCGAAGACCCTAGCCATCAGAATTCTGCTCCCTTAGAGCAGTACAATATTTTACTGGTAGAAGACTCCGAAGATAACCGCATGGTTATCGGCCTGTTCCTGAAAGATACACCATATCAAATTTCATACGCTGAGAATGGTCAGGAAGGATACGAAAAATTCAAAGAAGGAAAATTCGGAATTGTGCTTATGGATATCCAGATGCCAATCATGGACGGGTATGAAGCCACAAAAGCCATCAGGGAATTTGAAGCTGAGAATGAGCTTCCCCCGACACCGATCATGGCCCTGACCGCAAATGCCTTTCAGGATGATGAACAAAGGGCACTGGCTTCCGGATGCACCGCACATATGGCCAAACCGGTTAAAAAGAAGAAACTGCTACGCACCCTGGAAGAATTCCTGAAACAGGAAAACTAGGCTGTTTTCTGCAGGATCCGGAAATAAGCAACGATTACCACCTGCTGGTCAGGACATTCCGCCAGCTGGGCTGTATCAATCGCTCATAATCCTTCCCGATCTGGGCCAGCCCGGTCATTACACCGGAAAGGCTGATAGCGAAAGGCTTCATGAGCCTTAAAGGATATTGTTCGTTCTCCAACTGAAATCCGGTAGAACTATCCAGCACTGTCAACATCTCATCCGGTGTACGTCCCACCTGCACAGCTTCGGGAAAGAAACCGGCTTCTATTGTCTGCTCCTGTAAACCGTCAAACAAAGTCTTACATATAAAAATAAAATCTTCTTTCCAGAGGCTTCGGCCGCTGCTTGGCAGGGTTTCATTGCAGATGAAATGCAGCTTGCGTCCTTCCAGAAAGCCGTAGCTATCCACTTTTTTGGCATCGGCAACCAAGACATTACCCAAGCCTAGATGCCCCAAGACTTCGTTGGTTCTTTCAGCAACTATCTGATTGCGCTCAATACCGACCAATGCGGAAATTCCAAATCCATTGCGCCGGGCTTGGACGTCCATCGCCAGCATCAGGACACCTGTTCCCGAACCGATATCCAGACCGGTGAAGGGTTCTCCATGAAGCTTTGGTTTTGATTCAGCAATGGCTTTAAAAATATGTATTGTTTTAGGCAGATCGGCCAGCATGCACAATGCAAATCCATATGAAAGCAGCTTTTTGCGCAGTTCCAGACAATTTTCCAGCACATCACTGCCCAGTCTGCGATGTACAAACTGATCAAAGAGCAGGGAAACTTCTTTTAATTCCAAAATCTGTTCATGTGATCCCGGATAAACATAAGTATAGAAATATTTGACCAATATATTCAGCAACAACGGACCGTCCAGCTGCACCGCAGGATTCCCTGCTTCCGCAAGGTCTTCAATCAGAGAAGTTCGGCGATAATTTTTTTCCGCTAAAATAGTGTCTTCCATTGCCGGACGATGCAATAAACGCAAACTTGCTTTTTTAATCACTATCCACACCTGCCTTTTTTTATACTGCTGACCGGATTCAAATATAACGCTTTTTGCAGCCTATGACCACTCAATTGCAGCCGGAGTCATGAATGTATTACTTGACCTTTGCGCTAATCCTGATACGGACAACCCAGCACTTACGGTGAACGCATCTTATAATAATGGGCAAACCCCCTTTACCAGAGTTCACCGCCACGATCAAAATAGCAACACGCAGGTAATATATCATGTCCCAGAATGTAGATTCCAAGATTAAAAAGGAAGTTGAACGCCGCAGGACTTTCGGCATCATCAGTCACCCTGATGCCGGTAAAACCACCCTGACCGAAAAACTGCTCCTCTACGGTGGAGCTATCCAGATGGCCGGAACGGTTAAATCCCGCAAAGCCAACCGCCATGCCACTTCCGACTGGATGGCAATGGAACAGGAACGTGGCATCTCCGTAACCACATCGGTTATGAAATTCAACTACCACGATTACGAGGTCAACCTTCTGGACACCCCCGGTCACCAAGACTTTTCCGAAGATACCTACCGCGTACTCACCGCAGTAGACTCTGCACTCATGGTTATCGACTGTGCCAAGGGTGTTGAGGTTCAGACCAAGAAGCTGATGGAAGTCTGCCGCATGCGCGATACTCCTATCATCACTTTCATCAACAAAATGGACCGCGAAGGTATCGATCCTTTCGACCTCCTGCAGGATATTGAAGATACCCTGCAAATCGAATGTGCCCCCTTGAGCTGGCCCGTAGGTATGGGTTCCGATTTCAAGGGAACCTACAACATCCACAAAGGCGAACTTCACCTTTTCTCCGCCATCCACGGTGGTGGTATCCAGAAAGGTGAGGTTATCAAAGATCTTTCCGATTCCCGCCTTGATGAACTGCTCGGCGATCAGGCCGACCAGCTGCGCGAAGAACTGGAACTGCTCGAAGGTGCGGGCTATCCTTTTGACAAGGAACGCTACCTTGCTGGTAAGCAGACCCCGGTCTTTTTCGGCAGCGCCATCAACAACTTCGGGGTACAGGAAATGCTCGACTCCTTTGTAGAGCTGGCCCCGCATCCCAAGCCGCGTGCGACCACCACCCGCGAAGTGTCTCCCTTTGAACCAGATTTTTCCGCTGTGGCCTTTAAGATTCAGGCCAACATGGACCCCGCACACCGTGACCGCATCGCTTTTATGCGTATCTGTTCCGGTAAATTCCAGCGCGGCATGAAGGTCCGCCACCACCGCATCGGCAAGGAAGTACAGATTGCCAACGCGACCATCTTCATGGCTCAGGACCGTACAGGGGTCGAAGAAGCATATCCCGGAGACATCATCGGCGTTCACAACCACGGGACCATCAAAATCGGTGATACCTTCACCGGAACCAAAGAAGAACTTAAATTCACCGGGATTCCCAACTTTGCTCCCGAACATTTCCGCCGCGTAATCCTCAAGGATCCGCTTAAAAGCAAACAGCTCGACAAAGGCCTGCATCAGCTGGCCGAAGAAGGCGCAGTACAGCTCTTCAAGCCGCTTGGGAACAATGACAAGATTCTCGGTGCGGTCGGACTGCTCCAGTTTGATGTAATCATGTCCCGCCTTAAGGACGAGTACAGTGTTGCCGCTCTCTACGAACCAGTGGAATACCATACCGCCCGCTGGATCAGCAGTGATGATCAGAAAGAGATCGACGGAATCAAGAAGCGCTACCCCCGCTTCGTAGCCCTTGACGGCGATGATAACCTGACTTTCCTCGCACCCAGCCAGTGGCGTCTTCAGCAGGCTGAAGAGGAATGGCCCAAGATCAATTTCAACAAGACCCGCGAACATCAATAGAATTAATTTGATGCGCTTTGCGCTTTTAAGAATTTAAGATGCCTTCGGCGACTCTCCGAGGGCCCTTTCAGGGAGACCAAAGGGACTAAGCCCCTTTGGAATCCCTAGTAAGCTTTCGCCCACTTGCGTATCCAGACGTACACAAGTTTCAGAGTTTGGACGCAGAATTTTACAGACAGCTTAGAAAGTGCCAGCTGCAAGGCTCAAGGCCAAACGCTGGAACGACGTGTATCCAGACATACACGAGTTTCAGAGTTTGGACGCAGAATTTTACAGACAGCTTAGAAAGTGCCAGCTGCAAGGCTCAAGGCCAAACGCTGGAACGACGTGTATCCAGACATACACGAGTTTCAGAGTTTGGACGCAGAATTTTACAGACAGCTTAGAAAGTGCCAGCTGCAAGGCTCAAGGCCAAACGCTGGAACGACGTGTATCCAGACATACACAAGTTTCAGAGTTTGGACGCAGAACGAAGCAGATGGTGCTTTATAAGCTGTCTGGGGTTGACGAAGGCTTGTTTGCCTAATATTCAGATGTGACAATTTTTATCCTGCTCGCCCGTGGTTTTTCAGGACATAACCCTCCTGAAGCATCACGGGCCGGTAGGAATTCGTTGTTTCCATGTAAGGAAATGTAATTACTACCGGGCTTAATATTCTATGCAAGTACCTGAACAATATAAGAGAAAATTTACAAAAGACGAAATTAACGAAATGCCCCTCAGGCAATACGAAGGGCCGATTAAACTCATTGACCGGGAAGAAGACGTTCCGGCAGCCGTTGATGAACTGATCAGCTGCAAGCTTCTCGGTTTTGATACCGAGACCCGTCCTGTTTTTCGTAAAGGAGTATCATACCCCCCTTCCCTGATCCAGCTCGCGACAGAAGAGTGCGTTTACCTGCTGCACCTTAATCACATTTCCCTGTCCGATTATATTAAGGAAGTTCTGTCTTCTGCCGATATAATCAAAACCGGAGTCGCGGTTATCAATGATGTTAAGGAATTGCGCGATGTTTCCCCCTTCGAAGGAAGGGGTTTTGTAGATCTAGGTGATCTGGCAAGATCACTGGAAATGCAGACCAACGGTCTGCGCAATCTGGCCGCAAACCTGCTCGGATTCCGCATTTCAAAGGGCGTCCAGTGCTCCAACTGGGGCCGCAAGGAACTGACTCCGCAGCAGATTACTTATGCAGCAACCGACGCATGGGTAAGCCGTGAAATTTACCTAAAATTTCAGGACCTCGGAGTCCTTTAACCGTTTTTGGGATCACCATGAAAGTCAGATTTTTTCTCTTCGCCCTGTTCATCATGATACTATCTGCTCTTCCGGCCTTTGCTCAAGAAGATTGCTCTGAGCTGTTCAAAGCCGAACTGGAAAACCTTTCCGGCGTTGAATCCGTGATCCGGAACAAAAGCGGCTTTCTTGCCATACTGGATAATTCCAATCGCAAGAAAGCAGTAAGTATTGTTTCTAAAATTAATAAGCTGCGTAAAAGCGGAAATGGCCAGTGTGACTTTTCAGGTACTGCTGTGGTGGTCATGGACGATAATTTTGACCAGATCAAAAGTGTATCTTCAAACGCTCTGTCCAAAAATGAAATCACCAGACTTCTTTATGACTACGTATACAAGCTCAGCCCGGTTCAGGTCGAAGAAAACCTGAAAGGCTACCAGAAACTTTCAGAGCTGGCTCCGAAAGATAAATACTACAAAGCTCGCGTAGAACATTACACCAATAGGTCCGAGCTGGTAAAAACAAGGGCCGAATACATTGCCCGCTGCGTAAAAGAATTTCCCAAAGATAAAAAAATTCTGAATCTCAAGGTCAAAAGAGACTTTTATCTATTTGTAGTCGCTGGAAATACTCCGCTGAAGACCGCCCAGAAATTTATGGACAGGGTTGCTAAAGAAATCCCCCGCCCGGATAAAAAAATGTGCGTCATTGCCTATAATGCGGACCTGAACAGCAGACAGACCAGCTGTCCTGCTGAATATCAGCAGATGCTGCACTCCAACGAAGAAGAACTGCTAATGCGGCACGTACAATCCCTGCCGGGTTACAAAGTGCAGCAGAACATCAATGGCTACACTGCCCTTAAAAAGCTGAACCCCAGCTCCACTTTGTACACAAAAAAGCTGGATATCTACGAAGAAAAAGAAATAGGCCTGCAGCGTTTTCTCAATTTGAGAACTGCCTCCGGCGATAAGCTGATCAGCAGAAGCAGCAATCGCGGAGCCACACTTTACGCAACAATCAGCAAGCAGGCGCTCGACGGGAAATCAGATTCCGCAAACCACAAACTTTTTCGCTTACTGACCGACTACTATGCGGTCAGCGGCTATGCATATAAAAAATGCGTACTCAAGGATTCCGTCGGAAAAACACTGGGAACAATTTCCTGCGACAAATCACGCTGCACATTTAAACAGTAGTTTTTAAGTAATAAAGATAAAAGGGTGAAGCATAAGTCTGTGCTTCACCCTTTTTTATGCTCTCATATTTAACAAAGCCCTGTAACGATACCTAAGCCATTACTCAATGGTATCAAGTAGGTCGGCATTTTCAGTGCTACATGGTCAGCAGAAAATAAACTGTACCGACAAGCACGAGGCTGACAGCACGCAACCCCTGATTGTATACAATCAGCTTCAAAGCCATTTTACCGCGAAAAATCCCGGCATAGTAGGGAAGCTGATGCCGTAAAGCACGTACCGGTGTGGAAAGCAGATTACCGATTATAAGCGCCAGTACGATTCCGCGCGGATCAATTGCCCCGGAACCAAGCAACGATCCGGCAGCAGCAAGACCAGCAGTAAATTCTGCGGCCAGACTGAAAGCAATAATTCCGAAAACCTGCGGATCAAGCCAGGCAAGAAAAGTCAGGTGCTCACTGAGGTAGGTCTCAAAAGCGGTAAAAATACCATAATGGCGAAGCAGGAAAAAAACGGTATAAATAGGGATCGTCAGGTAGAAAACCTTAGGTAATCTGCGTTTGAGACGCTTAAACGCCTTATCCAGAACTTCCCGAAAGGACTTTACTTCCTGATCTTTTAGACGCCCGGAAACATCTCCGCAACTTCCATCTGTTGGCAACGAGAATCGTCCCCAGAGCACAATCGCTCCGGTACGGATAAACGCCGCAATGAGAGTCAGCCCCACATAGGTAAAAGCCACCTTACCGATAAACGGGGCAGCAATGAAAAATACCGTGGGCATGTGCAGAAAGTATGTGGGCAGACTGTTAAAAAGGTTAGATATGATCAACTCCCGGTCGTTGATCTCGCCCTTCTCATAAGCTTCAGAAAGCATGGAGTTGGCAGCAACACCGGAAAAAAAGGCCAGCGCAAAACTGGCCCCGCTTATATCTTTCAGCCGTCCGGCACGAATCAAAGGAGTCGCAACCCGGCCCATCGCCCGGGTCCATCGCAAACCTTCAACAATATTACCGACCAGTAATCCAAGACTGATGAACAGCAACAGCCGGGACAGCGGCCAGAAAAGACCGCTCCAGAGAATATCAAAAGACAATCAGACCTACTTTTTCTTCCAATTATCAGTAGCAAGAACTTTAAAAAAGGAATCTTCTTCAGCAAGGACCCCGGCATCAATGAGTTCTTTCATCGCTACTAGAAAATCATTTTCCTCTCCACTCCATTTTTCAAGACAGGCGGCATAAGTAATATCTGTGGCAACAGCTTTACAGTTCTTCACAGGATCAATCTTGCTGCCCAGCATGCCTTCGATCAACAGGAAAAGAGAATTCGCTTCAACGGAAAGCCCAAGGTCAAAAATAGATACAGCCATCGCTTCCTCCATAATAGGTTAGTGATACAATAAAAGTATACTCGAACGGCTTTAAGAGCCAGAGAAAAAAACTTTCTCCAACTTCATTTATACTTGGGAATTTCTATTTACATTTAAGCAGCTTCTTGAACTGCTTAAATTCTTCAGGATCCATGCGGCTGAAATTACCTTCCGCAGGAAATGAACCATCGCCGACTTCTGCGATATAACGCTTGACCGCATCAATGCTGTCGCCGCGCAACTGGGCAAATTTCTTAACAAACATAGGAACAAAACGGTCAAACAGGCCGAGGATGTCATGGTAAACCAGCACCTGCCCGTCTGTGTCCGGTCCGGCTCCGATACCGATGGTAGGAATGGAAAGTCTGGCGGTAATCTCCTGCGCAACTTCATGGGGAACTGCTTCAAGAACAATAGAGAAACAGCCTGCCGCTTCAAGAGCCAGCGCTTCGTCAACCAGGGCTGCCGCAGAGCGGGCATTTTTGCCTTGAGCTTTGAAGCCTCCAAAACGTGCCACATGCTGCGGGGTCAGGCCAATGTGTCCCTGCACCGGAACACCGGAATCAATAATGGCCCGTACATGTTCCAGAAAAGGAAATCCGCCTTCAAGCTTTACTGCCCTTGCCCCGGTACGGCTAAGAAATTTACCGGCGTTCTCTACCGCCATCTGCACAGAAGGCTGGTAGGACATAAATGGCAAATCGCCGACGATCAATGCCCGCTTGGCGCCACGGGAAACAGCTGCAGCATGGTGCAGCATATCATCCATGGTCACGGAAAGGGTATCTTCATAGCCGAGCACAACCATACCCAGCGAATCGCCAACGAGAATCATATCCACTTCCGCAGCATCCACAATCTGCCCGGAAGGGTAGTCATAAGCGGTAACCATGGATATTTTGCGCTGGCCCTTAAAAGCTGTAATGTCCGGGGCTGTAATTTTTTTCATTCTTTCCTCACAGATTTAGAATTAGACTGATTAAGGAAGTTCTTGCAGTGCA
Organism: Maridesulfovibrio spiralis (SeqCode); assembly: GCF_048571135.1. Classification (NCBI taxonomy): domain Bacteria; kingdom Pseudomonadati; phylum Thermodesulfobacteriota; class Desulfovibrionia; order Desulfovibrionales; family Desulfovibrionaceae; genus Maridesulfovibrio; species Maridesulfovibrio spiralis (SeqCode). The sequence continues at coordinate 1,490,601 of NZ_CP182344.1, forward strand.
GATACTTGATATGGGTAGGATTAAACTAAATCAAGTCTAGTGAAAAATGTATCATTATATAAAAAAAGAGGTCCGACAAATGCCGAACCTCTTTAGAAGTCTGAAATATATATTCTTAGAACTCTTGCATTACCCAGACTACCCGTCCAACCACATGCCTCTCGTGATTTTCAACCGGGATATATTGTTCAGGGTGCTGCGGATCATCAGGGCGGAGAATGAAACGGGAGTTTTCAGGATCAAAGAAAACCCGGCGGATAACCACACCTTGATGCGGGACATGGATTGCGTAAATGTCGCCAGCCATGAGCCTTTTCTGGGAATCATCAATACCCACAAAAGCATCCCTGCGGACAGAGGGTTCCATAGAGGAGCCTTCCGCCTTCAGTACTACCAGAGATGAACGGTAGTATGTTTCGGGGATATTCAACTCTGAAACCTGCTGCGATTTCCAGATGTCTGCTCCGGCATCTTCACCGGCCATGGAAGACACAGGAACAATTCTTCCGCGGGACTGCACCTGACCATACTGGGCAGTTGTTTCGCTAAGGATCTGATCAGCGGCAATTTTACCCTTACCCGGCTTGAGATATACTGGTTCAATACCATCGGAAAGCCATTCCGGGTTCAGGCCGTGTGTTCTGTACAGCTTGATGAACCACTCAGCAGGGATAGAACTTCTTCTCTTAGCGTCAGAAATGCTGGACTGGCGAATATTCAAAATCTCGGCGAGCTGGACCTGTGTTCTTGTCCCAGTTGCCTTTTTGATTCTCTCCAAGCTTTCATCAAACCACTTTGACACGCTTACCTCCTATCAAGACAAAAATAAAAGCACCTACGTTACACGCAAAATACAATAACCCTATATAGCAGATCGTTTTTCTGCATAGATTCGGATTGTCAATAGCAACTTTAGAACATCGCTACCATGAAATTTATAAACAAGCAAAAGATTAAAAATACACTAAAAGATGCAGACATAGTAGACTGTAAAACATAAATTCTAAATCATTCTTCATCACACATAAACAAATACAACTACATCCTATATTGAACAACGCAGTATTGCAGCACTATTATATAGAATACTGCAAGAGTCGACCTGATTATATGCAAATAGCCACCACCTAAAAAACTACCTATCTATTAAATATAGATTAACAGAATATCAATTTACGCCTAATGGGAGAATAAAATAAAAATTATTACCACCGTCCTGCGGCTCGTACCCGACCTGACCACCATGTAACTCGACCACCTGCCGGACAAAAAACAGTCCATGTCCAGAACCGTATTCGTCACCTACATTGTCGCTGCGAAAACCAGGCTGGAAGAGTTTATCCCGGTCTTCAGCTGAAAGATGCGGTCCAGTGGTAAAAACATTAAGCTTCAGTCCGTCCCAGCCGTTCCTGAAATAATCATCTACGACTTCCCAGCCGTAAGCGGCAAACTTGTCGCGCCTTCCGTCACACATAGTCTCGTCGCGGGTATACTTAACAGCGTTGGAAAAGAGATTTGCGTAAACCTGTGAAATAAGGCCGACATCAGCCACAATGCGGACTTCCTGATCAGGAACACCGCCCATACTTATATCAAGCCGGATTCCGCGGTCCTCAAACCGCGAACGATAACGCTCCAGCTGCGGTTCAATTATCTGCTTGAGTAGATTGCAGGGCCGCTTCTCCACAATATAGCGCCCTTCTTCAAAATGCTGTCGGCGCAGAAGAGTTTCCAGAAACAGGCTTGTCTGTTCATAGTGGCTGTGAATCTCATTGAACTGCTGCACCAGTCCATTGTAAAGAAGGTCAAGATCATGGCTGACCTCGTCCACGGATTTCCTGTATACTTCCCCGCGCAACTGGCGGATATTTTCAATGCGGTCACGTAAACGATTGTAAAAAAGCTTGAAATACATATTAGGGACAATAACATTATGCCCGACATCCTTAACAAGATTGCGCACGAAATCCAGATGTTCCTGCCCCTTGCGACGCAAGAGCTTGCTGTGCAGCTGAAAGCCGACCCGATTAACGAATTTTTCAAAAAACAAAGACTGGTGATCGGAAAGTTCATCCATTTTATAAAATTCAAAACAGCCGATAACGTCCCCGGCAGGTTTGAAAGGCAGCTGGTCAACCAACTCAAGATTGCCACGGATAGGAATAAAGAGATGTCCGGCATTGAAGACTTTTTCCAGAGGAACCGCACTGCATACCGGGGCACGACTTTCAGTCCTCCCTACGGTAACGAATTCATCCGGCCCCACTGCGAGGTAAAGCCTGCAATCAAGATCGAACAGAGATCTGGGGACTGCGGAACAGACAGCGAAAAAATCTTCAAGAGAATCAAACTCTTGTGCGAGATCAAAGAAAATCATCAGCGCCCGCTTTTCCGTTGCGGAAAAGCTGTAATCCTTATAGTCTTCCATTTTCTCATGAATACGCCGCTGAATATGCAACATTTTGTCCGGACCGGGACCTGCAGAAAGCTGAAAGCCCTCTCCCAACGGCCCTTCCGGCTCATATGAAGACACATCTGCACTTTTCTTTTCACTGCTCATACATCTATCCGGGGTTCAATATAAGACGGTTCTCCTATGCATCATACGGCCCCAGCAGCAAAGGAGCAAGCAGGAAGATTATTTTTTACTCTCCGGCACTTATTTACTGTGAACGTATTTTATGAGAAAGTCCGCACCACCAAACCTATTCAGGGAAAATACCATGCCCGAAATAATTCTCATCCAAATATCCGGCGAGGACAAACCCGGCCTGACTTCTGCTCTTACAGGAGTTCTGGCGGGCTACGGCATCGATATTCTTGATATCGGCCAATCAGTAATCCACAACCAGCTTGTGCTGGGGGTCCTGATCCGAATTCCCCGCGAAGCTGAATCCGCCCCCGTTCTTAAGGACATCATGTTCAAAGGGTACGAACTGGGAGTCAACGTCAAGTTCCGGCCCATTGAAGCAGACAAGTACATGGACTGGGTTAATGCACAGGGTAAACCGCGACACATTGTCACTCTCGTAGGTGACAAAGTGACCGGGTCCCATATCTCCCGCATCTCCCAGATCATCGCCGACAACGGCCTGAACATCGACATGATCCACCGTCTGTCAGGCCGGATTCCCATGAACGGGGAACCTGCCCCGCGCCATGCCTGCGTAGAATTCTCTATCCGTGGAATCCCTGAAGATCTTGACCGCATGCGCTCCAATTTTCTTGACATGGCAGCCGAAGACGGGGTGGACATAGCACTGCAGGAAGACAACGTTTTCCGCCGCAACCGCCGACTGGTAGCCTTTGACATGGACTCCACCCTCATTCAGGCCGAAGTCATCGACGAACTTGCCAAAGCGGCAGGCTCCGGTGAAATAGTTAGTCAGATAACCGAATCCGCAATGCGCGGCGAGATCGACTTCAAAGAGAGCCTGCGCCAGCGTCTTGCAACACTCAAAGGGTTGGATGAATCCGTAATGGAAGGTATCGCCCGCGAACTGCCCATCACCGAAGGTGCTGAAAGGCTCATCGCCAACCTCAAAAAGTTCGGCTACAAGACCGCAATCATTTCCGGTGGGTTCACCTATTTCGGTGAAAAGCTGCAGGAGAAGCTGGGTGTTGACTATGTCTACGCCAACCGTCTGGAAATCGAAGACGGCAAGCTGACCGGCGGCGTTATCGGCGATATTGTTGACGGTGCCAAAAAAGCGGAACTGCTACGCAAAATCGCCGAGAAAGAACAGATCAGTCTGCAGCAGTCCATTGCAGTCGGCGACGGTGCGAACGACCTGCCCATGCTCTCCATTGCCGGACTGGGAATTGCATTTCACGCCAAGCCCAAAGTCAAGCAGGATGCCCGCCAGTCCATCTCCCATTTCGGACTGGATTCCATCCTTTACCTTATTGGGTTACGCGATAGAGATACTGATTAAAAATGCCTTCGGCTACCCTACGGGGGCCAGAGAAATATTTATCAGGTCTTCGCCGCTTAGCTCTTTATATTTACCCAAAAAAAAGCCCCCGGAAAATCCACTACTCTCCGGGGGCTATTCCATACTCTAGTCAATAATCAAACTACATATCTACGGCCTTAACCCAGATTACAGCATCCTGAGAGAGTTCTTTGCCTTTGAACTCTTTATCAGGACCGGAACCCAGTGCGCAGAATCCCCACCAACCGGCTTTGGGGACAGTGAAAGTTACGTACCCCTGTGCATCGGTCTTAACACCCATGGTCACGAAAGCATCGTGGGGAGCGTGGGACTTTTCTTCTTTTTTGAAAGCATTGTTTTTCATGTCAGGTTCGTGGTTCATGTATTCAACCTCTACATCAGCATTGGGAACGGGCTTACCGCCGGAAAACAGCTGAGCTTTGAAGGTCATACCGGTCCACATTGCGTAAGGCTTAACAAGGGGAACCCATTCGGTTTTCAGACCTGCAGGAGCAGCCCAGTTGCCGGGCAGGCCACCCACGTTCATGTAAGTCTTGGTAATCTGCTGGATGTAGATATCTTCTTCACCTTCATAGTAGGGAGCAGGCACCAGAACCATGGTATAATCGCCCATGGAACGGACGATCTTCTTGGGCAGGGTTGCTTCGTAAGCTTCGCCCGAATTGGTCAGGCTGGTCCAGGTGATGGGTTTGAGCAGTTTTTTGAGATCATACTTCTTTGTTTTACCTTCTTCACCTTTCTGGTGCAGCATGTAGAACTCTTCAGGCATGCCCATACCCATTGTGTGTCCGGCTTCGTAAGGATGGGTGAATACCAGCTTGAACTGGGTTTCAGCACCCTTATTCTTGGCAATCTCAGGGGTGTAAACCATCTGGAAATGCGCGGAAGCAGGGACAGCCATGGCCAGAGCCAGCAACAAATTAAGAAATACTACCTTCATCTTCATCTTATTTCTCCTGATTATGATTTTGATCCTTCTTATCAACTAAAGAAAAGCTGGATCAGCATTATAAATTATGGGCAGCACAAACCGCACATAAACTATTCAACAATATCGGACCCGTCGATCTCAATAGAATGCCCTTCGCCGCCGGAAAAAGTAACAGTGTAGTGGCCTGCGGGCTTCTTGAATTCGTACTCGCTGTTTTCGTTCATCACCCCTTTCAGAACAACTGCACCGGAATCGTCGCGAACGAATATTTTAACCCCGGATGCGGAAGAACCGTCAGAGAATCCTCCTTCGCAAAGAACAGTGCCGTCACCGTTATCAAAGCAGCTGCAAAGAGGTGAATGCGCCAGAGCGGCAGTAGCGGAAAGAGCGATCAGTCCTGCTGAAACAACGATTTTTGAGAATATTTTTTTCATATCTGTCTCCTTAGATATATTGGTTTACTCAGGTTGATATACGTATGACTCTGCTACTTTGTCCGAAGCGAATTTATGGACAAGGGCTATCAGCAGCGCCACGGCAAAAGCCACAAAGTAAAAACCCTTCATCATGGTTATACCACTTGCTCCAATGGCATTACCTAATGTGAATACAGCTGAAGCAACTCCGAAACCCACAGCTGTGGGGAAAACGATGGCAAAAACCATCCATTTCCACGATCCGGTCTGCACTTTAACCATGATGGTCGCTGCAAGGCATGGAGGATAAAGGGCAAAGAACAGTATGACAGCGAGTGCATGCAGGGAGTTCATGCCGCTGCTGTGGCTCTCGTTGTCCATTCTCTGTTCTAGAGTCTGGTTGTCGTCAGCACCCTGCTGGTAAAGAACACCCATTGTAGCAACAGATGATTCCCGGGCTGCAAAAGAGCTGATCAGAGCGATGTTCACTTTCCAGTCGAACCCTGCGTACTTGGTAACAGGCTCAAGAGAACGGCCGATCATGCCGAAAAAGGATGTTTTAATCTTCTCTTCCTTAATCTTCCGGCGCAGGGATTTTCTTTCTGAAGAAAGCTTGCGCAGGGCACGGTTCACGGTCTTGGCTTCTTTATCACCACGGGGTTTGAGCAGGACAAACAATCCGGGATTGGCTTCCTTAAAGGAGCTGTCCACCCGTGCGGCCCCTTCCTTACCGGAAGTGTTCATACGGGCACGCTTATAATTTTCGTAAAGATTCAACAGAGGCAACATGTTGTTACCGCCGGCAACTTCAGCATAAGGATTGGCTGCAATCTTGGAATCATAGACAGCGACAGCCTTACTCATTTCGGTTTCGTAATAATCCATGCGTTCATCGCTCAATCCGGGGAACTGCAGGAGCGAAAAGACACAAAGGGATACAGCAACAACAATGGAACCTACTTTTTTGATATATTCCCAGGTCCGTTCAATGGACCGCTGGGCCACACCAAAAAGAGTCGGCGCGTGATAGTTAGGCATTTCCATGATGAACGGTGCTGTTTCGCGGCTTTTAAGGACAGTGGTAGTCAGGATCTTGGCAATAATCAGGGCCATTATGATGGTAATGGTCGAGATAAAGAACATGGCCCATGACTTGTGTTCCGCAAAATAAATGTTCACCAGCAATGTATAGAGCGGAATCTTGGCCAGGCAGTTCATGAACGGCACGGTCAAGATGGTCGCCAGTCTGGATCGCTCGTCCGGTATGCCTTTGGTAGACATAATTCCGGGCACAGCGCAGCCTCCGGCAAAAACACCGCCCAGAATAAATGGCAGCGTGGATTGCCCGTGCAGACCAAAACTGTGAAAGATGCGGTCCAGAATAAAGGCAATTCGGGCCATGTAACCTGAATCTTCTAAAATGGCGATCAGGGCAAAGAGAATGAAGAAAATGGGTACATAGTTGAGCAATGTGTTGGCGCTGTCCACCATCCACAAAGCCATGGAGCGCAAGAGAGAATCTTCAATCAATCCGGCGGCAGGCAGCACATTTGCTACAATATCTCTGAACTTGGCAAGGATTGGCCACGTATATTTGGTCAGCTCATAGCCCTGAACAATGGAAAGCTCATAGATGATGTAAACTGTCGCCAACAAAAAGAATGGAGCAAGTGCGCGGTTCAGGACCCAGCGGTCAATCCTTTCGGAAACAGGCTGCTTGCTTTCATCTTCTTTACTGACGCAGGCATCCACGATCTCTCCAGCCAAACGGTCACGGCAGGCAACAATGAAGTCTCCGGTATCCACATCGGACTCATTTTCGAAATCCAACCTGCGGGTCAGTGCTTCTTCAACGATCTGCTTGCCTTCAGCATGTTTGGATTCAACAATACGCCTGACTTCAGCATCATTCTCCAAAAGTTTGATTGCCAGCCAGCGCAGCGGATAAAGCACACCGAGACTGGCATCTGCAGCCAACATGTCCTCAAGGGCTTTAATGTGTACTTCCAGCTCACTGTAATCAATAGCCACCGGACGAGAATAGGCTTCCTGCTTAACAGACTTGCGTATTGCAGCTTTAAGGGCCTGCTTACCCTTCCCTTTTCGGCCGACCGTGGCGACGACATCAACTCCCAGTCTGGATGTAAGTTCCTTCAAATTAATTGAAATACCCTGACTTTCAGCGACATCCATCATATTGAGGGCCACAGTAACAGGAAAATTCATTTCCATGACCTGAAAAGTAAAATACAGGCTGCGGCGCAGGCAGGTCGCGTCCATAACGTTAACGACGACATCAGGCTTTTCTTCCAGCAGGAATTCGCGGGAAACCCTTTCTTCAAGAGAGAATGAAGTCAGGCTGTACGTACCGGGAAGATCCACAACTTCATAGCGGACCTTGCCCTCACGATAACTACCTACTTTTTTATCAACAGTTACACCCGGATAGTTAGCCACATGCTGGTTGGCTCCGGTAAGCATGTTGTATGTAGTCGATTTTCCGGCGTTCTGCTGCCCGGCAAGGGCGATGAGGAAATTATCCTTCATCATGCGTTTACCATCAGCGCTCATCTTCCACCTCAATTTGAAAAGCCTCTGTACGGCGAAGGGTCACGCAGTACCCTGCAACACGCAACTCAAGAGGGCAGCCGAGAGTCGCAACCCGTACAACCTCGATTTTTCTTCCGGGAACAAAACCCAGATCTAGCAGTCTCTGCCTGACTGCCCCGCCGGAGAAATGCCTCTTAATAACAGCACTCTCCCCAACCGGGATATCCAGCAGACTCTTTCCGCGCATGGGGCAGGCTCTACCTTGCTTTCTTCCGCCAAAACCGCTCCTCCGCCGTCCGGAGAACACTTCGCGGTTAAAGAAATTAAATTTGTTAAACATTTACACTGCCTCTCAGTTCTTAATCATTGTGATAATGAAATTCGAAATCAATTACTATATAGCCATGTTTTTGTTGTCAACCAGAAATAATGGTCCTTGCTGACAAAATATCTGCCGCCTTCAAATCATGAAACAGACCCAAAAATATTTTTGGAAAGACATTAAAATTTATCCTTTTTAATCACCTCCTTACGCAGTCTGGAAAAATCAGGTTAATACTTAACCCTTATTGAGTCTCTTTTTTACTTGAATTTGATTTTCGATTTCATTAATCGAAAGAGACCTGAAGCGCAATGAGCAACTCTGCCCTGCGCAAACAATTATCATAAAAGCAGTACACAGCATCAATATTCTGAAATTAATTCATACCGGGGAGGTAAAAAATTAATGACTAACTATAAAGATAAACTCCGAACGCTCAGCAGACGTACCAAAAATAATTATATCCGCAGCCGCCTTAAAACCCGAGCGTTCTTTGCCGTCCTGCTTCTGGTTGTCCTGCCTTCCGGGGCCATGCTTATTGCTGTAGAATTCACAAAACAATCCAATCTGGCCATGCTCCTATGCCTGCATTTCAGCCTTTGCGTTGCTTTATGCGTCCCCATAGCCGGATGGCTTGAGGAACTTCTGATCAACATGGAACTGCGCCGGATGAACAGTTTCTGCGTTAAACTAAAGCAAGGAAAACTTGACCAGCGCCTAGAGCTTTACCAACGTAAAGTAGGTACTGACACCGACGAAATGATACGTCTGCAGCACAACCTCAACTGGCTGGCACACTCTGTTGCCAAACGCGAACAGAGGCTGACCCAGTCCTTAGTGAAAACACGCCGGGATAAAGACAGGCTCAACCTGCTCTCCTACACCGACCATCTTACCGGACTGTTCAATAAACGCTTTTTCGAACTAAAACTTGTTGAGACTTGTTCCCGCTGCATCTCCTGCAACACTCCGCTCCACCTGATGCTCATTGACTGCGATCACTTCAAAGAAGTAAATGACAAATTCGGGCATCAGGAAGGAGACCGTCTCCTTGCAAAACTAGGGCAGATCATTGAATCATCCGTGCGTAACGGCACAGACTTCCCCTTCCGTTTCGGCGGAGATGAATTCGGTGCAATCCTTGTCGGAGTGGATTCAACCCGCTGCGAACAAATTGCTGAAAGAATTCGAATCAGATTCGCGGATATGAAAATCGGCAGAGCCAGTCTGAGCATCGGCATTTCAAAGCTCTGCTGCCATGCGAACGACCCTGAAACTGAAGCGGACTCACTCATCGCCACCGCAGACAAAGCTCTATATTTCGCTAAACAGACCGGAAGGGATAAAGTTATCAGTCCCGCTCGATACAGAGAAATATCGCCGCAAAACTAAGCTGCTACCCAGCCATATCCGCCTTTGCTTCATCCACAAGACGAGCCACTTCGTCTTTTGCAGAGGAGTATTGTTTGGTGGCCCAGCTGCCGGCCCTTACTCCCCCCTTGACAGCCTTGGTAACCGCAGGCTTTACCCCGCCTGCTTTATAAACTGCGTACACAGCTGCTCCGGCTACTGTTGCCGCAGCAGAAACAAGCAACACTCTTCCAAGATTCAAACTCATAGCAGATTCTCCTTGATGTTAGTTTACGCATAAGTTGTGCAGATCTGCAGTTACAACTCCTGACCGCTATCGCCAACGACTGCAATTGAAAACGAATTGCTTATGCACACTATTGGGTACGACAATCCGGGCAAATTCCGTAAAGCACCATTTTATGCCTCTTAACAGCAAAGCTATGTTTGCGGGCCAGCTTATCTTGAAGTTCTTCAATTCGATCCTCGATCACCTCAATCCGGCGATTGCAGCGGATGCAGACAAGATGGTCATGGTGATGTTTGTTATGCCGGCATTCAAAGCGGGTCACTCCGTCACCGAAATCAAGGGACTCAGCTATACCGCTCTCGGCAAGCAGCTTGATGGTCCGGTAAACAGTCGCCGGGCTGATTGACGAATCCCGTTTGCTGACATGCACATAAAGCTCTTCGCATGAGTGATGGCCCTCAGTCCCGAGAAAAACTTCAAGGACTATACGACGCTGCTCTGTGGCTGCCATATTGTTTTTGGAAAGATACTCCAGAAATGTGGTTTGCGGACTTGACATCCTTTCCTCCGTTGTGGATTTTGTGAAAATGAAACTGACGACTATTCTCAAGTGAGAACGCTTGTCAACCACTAAGCACTCACTCGCAAATCCTCAATTTCCATAAATAATGAAACCTGAAAAAGCAGAAACTCACATTTCTCAAGTTTAAAACGCATTCTTGGCTGGGGAAGAAAGAAGTTCAAACCTGCCGAAGATGATAACAATTGTCAAGATCATAGTATACTATTGAAAATCTGCAATTGAAACTCAATCGTGCTGCTTTCTAAAACTTCAAAGCAAAGTAATTATACACATACCCCAAACACAAGTGACGGAACTGCCGTCAAAATTAAGGAGGATATTATGACCACAACCACAACAACTCGGGTTCTTCCGGTTATATCTGCTTCCGCTGCCGCCACCGGAGCCTTGGTGGGCGGAACCGTAGCGGCAGTCCGCTCTACTATCGCAGTTAACGAAGGACGCATCACAAGTGGAGAAGCTGTAAAAACAGTTGCACAAGAATCAGCCGGAACCGGCCTCGCTACTGCTGCCGGGGTCGCTGCTACCGCAATGTTCGGGCTGGGAGGACTGACAGGACTGCTGGGATTCACCATTGCCGCTACCGGGGCTAAAATGCTCTGGGATAAAGCGGTCCCTACTCCTCTCGACAGGAAATGCAGTAAAAAACTGCCAGAAACGTCCTAGTTCGATAAAGTCTGAAAAATTTATGACAGCCCCCTTTTCCTAGCGAATATGGGGCTGTCTCAGCACTAAACGAGATTGAAAACTAAAATCATATTTCCGTTGACAAACAGAGTACACATTTGTATTTCCAATTCCGTGGCGTTGATATTCAATTTCAATCTCACAGGATGTCCGTCTGATAATCCAGCAACCAAACAGGACTTTCAAGTGAAAACAGAACAAACATACGCAACCGTAAAACACTCTATTCCCGGGCGGATGCGGTTCAAGGTTCCTAAACTGAAAAAGGACAAGCTCCTTTGCAGTACCATTGAACGCAACATGCAACGAGTGGTCGGAGTCAGCCGGACACGAACTAACTACAAATGTGCAGCACTGGTTATCCGCTACAACCCGCTTAGCATATCCCCTGAAGCTATCTATGAAACTGTCAGGGAACTTGTGGTCGTACACAGCACTGAAATCTGCCCCATCAAGGACAAAAGTGAATGCGGCTGTCCGCAGGTTAAGAGTGCTCTCGGATATTTCTCTTTTGTTTCCGCTGTAGGCGGTGCGGTGCTGATCAGCGAATCCCTTCTAGGAATCACTGTAGCCCAGACTCTGCTTAGTCCGCTTGGCTTCCTGACGGTGCTTGCTGCAGTACCGCTGGTTAAGGAAGCGGTCCAAAAATTGCGCGAGAAGAAATTCGGGCTTGAAGGAATTCTGGCCGGGGGGATAATTGCTGCCGTCGTAGCCGGGGAAGCCATGACCGCCTTTGAGATTCTCTGGATCAATGCGGGCGCGGAACTGCTTACCGCATGGATAACCGAACGTTCCCGCCGGGCGATTTCCAGCATTCTGGATAACACCACCCACCATACATTTGTCCTTAAGGACGGAGTGGAAGTTGAGGTTGAAATCAACAATCTCCAAAAGGGTGATGTTGTTGTTCTCCATACCGGTGAGAAAATCTGCGTAGACGGGACTATCGTGGACGGTCAGGGCTTGATTAACGAAGCACCCATCACCGGACGGGCCGATTTCATCCACAAACAACAGGATGATCAGGTTTTTGCCGGAACTTTTGTCCGCGAAGGTGTCATCTATGTCAAAGCGGATGAAGTCGGCGATAAAACATATCTGGCCCGCATTCTCCACAAGGTTGAGGATTCCCTCGAAAACAAGACCGACATTGAAACCACGGCAGATAAACTTTCCGTAAGGCTGGTTAAAATCGGCTTTGCCTGTACAGTGGGAACACTTGCCCTGACCCTTGATCCCTGGCGGGCATTCACCGTCCTGCTGGTCATGGCCTGCCCCTGTGCCACCGTGCTTTCTGCCTCAACTCCCATCAGCGCAGCCATCAGCACCGCAGCTAAAAACAATATTCTCATCAAGGGCGGCAGGTATCTTGAAGAAGTCGGGCGTTGTGATGTGGCCTGCTTTGATAAAACCGGGACTCTTACCGGAAGTGAACCAAGACTTGAGCATATCCACGTGATTGAAGGCATTACCGAAAACGATCTGCTGAGTTATGCTTTCTCTGTGGAAACCCACAACCACCATCCGCTGGCTCAGGCTATTAAGCACGAAGCCGAGCTTCGACAGCTTTCCCCCCTACCCCACACTGTGTGTGAATATTTCTTAGGCAAGGGTATGCGCGCAGAACTACCTGATAATGAAAACCATTCCATGGAAATCCTCGTCGGTAACAAAAAGCTCGCAGAACAATTTGATGTGCGCATCGGCTCGGTCAGCAGACAGGTTTCCAACCTCAAACGCAAAGGACTGACCGTCCTTTATGTGGTTAAGGACAAGGAACCCATCGGGCTGCTGGCTTTTGCCAATACCATCCGCGAAGAATCTGCCATGACCCTTGCTTCGCTGGAAGCAGGCGGTGTGAGCCGAACCGTTCTAGTGACCGGGGATGAACCTGCGACTGCAAACGACCTCGCCCGGACCCTGAACATCCCGGAAATACACGCTTCGGCCATGCCCGAAGAAAAAGCGACACTGGTCCGCAACCTTCAGGCAGAAGGCGGCAAAGTCATGATGGTCGGTGACGGCATCAACGATGCCCTCGCGCTTGCGCAGTCCGATGTAGGTGTCGCCATGGGAACCGGGGGTGCGGAAGTTGCGGTAGAAGCCGCAGACATCGCGCTGGTGGACGACGACCTCAGAGGGCTGATGTACGTGCAGCAGCTCAGTCAGGATACAACCAGAATCGCCTACCAGAACTTCTGGCTGGCGACAGGTTCAAATATTGCGGGAGTCATCATGGGTGCTGCCGGGTATCTCTCCCCGGTAATGGCCGGATTCCTGCACATTCTTCATACCATGGGAGTAATAGCCAACTCATCAAGATTACTCCTGCATTCCCCTGAATCAATTGAAACCAGACAAGGCAAAATTTATGAACTTCCACAAAATAGTTGAACTGGAAAAATACCTTGATGTGGCCCACCACATACCGGGCCGGATCAGGATAAAATTCAGCCCGCTCATTCTCACCCGCCCGGTGGCTTTAGCGGCCATGAAAGAACACGCGGAACTCCCTGAAGCTATCAAGGATGCACGGGTCAATATGTCCGCCCGCTCGGTGGTGATTGAGTACGATCCTGAAGAGATAAGCCCTGAATTGATTGAAGAACTCATTCAAGGAAAGGATCAGGCAAAAAAAGCGGAAATAGTCAGCGACCTCTACGGACGGCTGATGAAGAACGCATCATAAAAACAACCCCCTGAAAACAAAACAGGAGCCAGAGATGAGCACAGAAACCAGCCATACCGAAACAGCAGCACCGCAGCAGCCCAACACATCCCAGCCTGTCATGGGCCCGGACCAGGGTCAGCCCCATTTTTCATACACAACTCCCGGTGATCCCTATCAGGGCGCACCGGTTGCCGGGAATATGCAGGCTGTTCAGCCCGTTTACCAGCAACCCGTGCAACAGCCCGTGCAGCAGCCTGTCTACCAGCAGCCCGCTCAGCAACCCATGCAGCAGCCGGTTTACCAGCAGCCGATACAACAGCCGGCTTATTACGCTCAGCCGGTGTACGGGCAGCCGGTTTACCAGCAGCCGGTGCAGCAACCAGTATACCAGCAGCCGATTCAGCAACCCGTTCAGCAGCCGGTCTACCAACAACCTCTGCAGCAGCCCGTCCAGCAGGCCCCGGAAGCAGCTCCCAACACATCCGAAGAACAGGTTAAGCAATTCGTCGACCTCGTTAAAGATACTGCTGAAGGCAAAGCGGACCCCGCAAGTTTCTTAAGCTTTTTCAATGGCATTGACGACGGTTTCTGGAAAGGACTCCTCGTCGGCGCAGGCATTACCTTTGTCTGCACCAGCAAAACAGTAAGATCCATCTTCACTTCCGGCGGCAAAGAAGAAATGTCCGCAGAAGAAATGGAAAGAATGGAAGACCTCAAAGCCGAACAAGAATACATGGCCGCACAGGCTGCAAAAGCAGCAGCGGAAAAGGAGTAGACAATGAGTCAGGATTACAACAACGACTACGTATATAATTATCAGGACCCGCAGCTGACTGAACAACAGCGCGTTGACACCCTGCAGCAGGTTGAACCTGTCCAGCAGGACAACACAGCAAAAAGCTGGGTTAATTTCACCGATTCACGCTACCTGAAAGGTTTCCTCGTCGGGGCCGGAGTGGCTCTCGTAGCCTCCAATCCCAAGGTGCAGAAAGCAGTAGTATCAGGAGCCGTGAAAACATGGTCCGCTGTCCAAGGCGGCATCGAAGAAGCCAAAGAAAAAATCCACGACATCAAAGCAGAAGCACAATCTGAATAATTATCCCTTCGGGGACCCTGCCGGGGGCCTTAAACCCTTTTGCAAAAGGGTTTAAGAATCCCAAAACCTTTTATTAAGGCTTCGCATGTTTGTTAATCAAAGGCCGTTTTAGCGCGCTAGATACGAAGCATACTAAAAAGTTTTGAGGGGATGGGGTCTGGGGAAGGGGAACTTTTCCCAAAGGCTCCCCTTCCCCAGCCGCCGGAGGCAAATCAGAAGGGAGCTTAACATGAACGCTTTACCTGAAAAGACCGACTTGACCAAAAGCAGGAAGAAACCGTTTCGCCAGTGCAGGGACTGTCCTCTTACACCCAGTAAGAGCAAGACTGCCGCCAAAGTCGGAATGGTTGCCACACTCGGGGCCTCAGCGGCTTCCGGGTTATTGAAATTCAAGGGAGCTAAACCGCTTCACCTTTGGGCTTCGGTAGCTTTTATCGGATTCACTGCTTTGCATTGGGCGGTTTCCACAAGACCGCAAAGGACCACCAGATGATCGGAACTCCCAGTAGAAAAAAACGTTTTGAGATAGTCCATGAGCTGCCGAAAAGGATCAGACTTAAATCGCTGATTCTGCTCGCACCTGATCTGGACCACAACTATCTGCAAGCCAGCGTTGAATCCCTTACCGGGGTAACCTCGGTGCGTATCAACGGCCCGGCCTTCTCTATTGCCGTGGAGTATGACGGCAGCCATGCAGTTCGCACGGCTATTTTAGCAGCTCTGGATACCATTCCAAAAGAAGCTTTCCTCAAAGGGGCGGAGAGGGAACACGGCGTGGACATGCTTGAAGTAGGAGCACGGACCGCAGCGGCTGCAGCTACCCCGTTTTTGCCCCTGCCAGTTCAGACTGCAACAAGTTGGATGCTGGGCATCCCCGGCATCATGGATGGGCTGGAAACCCTGTTCACCCGCGGGGTTAAAATCGAAGTACTGGATGGTACAGTTAAAGCTCTTTCCCTGCTGCGCGGCGACTACTTCACCTCCAACTCAGTGGGCGCCCTGCTCAGTCTTGGTGCATATCTCGAAGACCAGTCCGAACAGAAATCAACCGACCTGCTTAAAACCCTGCTCAGACCGCAGGTGGAAAAAATATGGATTGAAAAAGAAGGCCGTGAACTTGAAATAAACTTCAATGATCTGCAAGTAGGCGACATTGTGGTCTGCGGTGCTGGCGAACTTATTCCCATCGAAGGGACAATTATTGAAGGCGACGGTTCAATAAACCAAAGTTCCATCACCGGTGAATCTGTTCCCGTACACCTGCAGCCCGGAGACTCTACCCTTTCCGGCGCGGTTGTCGAAGAAGGCACTCTGAAAATCAGGGCCGATAAAGTCGGCGCTGAAACCGGAATGGCCCGTATCAACCGCTATCTTGAAAGCTCACTGCGCTCACAATCCAAGAACCAGATCAAATCCGCCGAACTGGCCGATAAGCTGGTTCCCCTGACTTTCGGGGCCGGACTGGGGGTATACGCCTTGACCGGAGATGCAGCCCGCGCGGCATCAGTACTGACAGTTGATTATTCCTGCGCCATCAAGCTATCCACTCCGGTTGCCACCCGTACTTCCATGTACACCGCCAGCCAAAGCGGCGTGCTGCTCAAGGGCGGTCAGGCTCTCGACAACCTCGCAGCAATCGACACCATCGTTTTTGACAAGACCGGAACCCTGACCAAAGGGGAACTCATTGTCACCGATATCGTACCCATGCCTCTTTACGAAGAGGAAGAACTGCTTTCCATCGCTGCCGGAGCAGAGGAGCACTACGGACATCCTGTAGCCAAGGCTGTGGTCAACGAGGCCAAAAAGCAGGGGATAGAACTTCCTGATGTCAGCGGGGTCGACTTCATCGTGGCCCACGGTGTTTCTGCCTATGTTGATGGTAAACGAGTTCTGGTCGGCAGCCAGCATTTTGTAGAAGAAGATGAGCATGTTGATTGCTCTTACATGGAAAAGAAAGCCCGCCAGCTGCGTAATGCAGGTAAGAACCTGCTCTTCGTTGCTATGGATGAAGAGCTGATCGGCATTATTGCCATGCGCGACGAACTGCGCCCGGAAGCACTCGAAGCACTCGAAGCTTTCAAGGCTGCCGGAATCAAGCGTATTGAAATCCTCACCGGAGACCATAAATCAACAGCACTGGCCCTCGCGGCACAGCTGTCCCCGGTAGATGCTGTCCACTGGGAACTCAAGCCTGAGGATAAAGCCAACATTGTCAAGGAACTCAAGGAAGGCGGGGCCAGAGTGGCTTTTGCCGGAGACGGGGTGAATGATACCCCGGCCCTTGTCTGCGCCGATGTCGGAATCTGCATGCCTTCCGGGGCCGACCTCGCCCGTGAATCCGCACAGGTGGTCATGCTTAACGAAGATATGCGTACCCTTGTGGAAGCCCACCGCATTGCCCTTACCAACCGCGACACACTGAACAACTGCCTGTGGTCTGCTGTAGTCATCAACTCCGCCACCCTGCTGCTTGCCGGGATGGGTAAGATATCCACCCTCGCCGCAGCCATGACCCACAACTTAAGCACCGTGGGTATACTTGGCTACGCAGCAATGAAAACATCTTCCCCTGGGCAATCAACACCACAGGCTGCAAAGGAGATCGACTAATGTCCCTGACACTTGATAAAGCCCCCGTAGAAAAGCCCCTGATGCTCAGAGAGGTTGGGATTGAATCACTTAAAACCAGATTTGAACGCATGGGGCTTCATATAGGATCGGAACTGGAAATCATGTCCGAAGATTCGGTCCAGCATCCGGTACGCATCAAAGGCCCGCAGGGTGAAGTGCTGCTGGCAGCAGGAATGGCCTCCAAGGTGATTGTCCACCATGATGACGGACACAAGACTCCGGTGTTTGAAATGAATCCCGGAGAAAAAGGCCACATCGAAGGTCTGATTGCCGGTTCTCATCTGGAGAAAAGCCTTAAAATTCTAGGTATTTCCGAGGGGGACAACATCGAGCTAATCCGCTGTCTGCCACCCATGGAATATAAAACCGTAGTCGACGGCAAAAGGACCAGCCTCACAGAAGGCATGGCCGCCAAGCTCTGGGGCAATTGCGACAATGTTCCCTGCCAGCTGGCAACCTGCGGCAAGAGACGTCCTTTCGAAGTAGAAAGTATTCTCGGAGGTCCAAGGGCTGCTGAATCGATCAGCTCTATAGGTATCAAGCCCGGAGCAAAAATCACCCTTGAAACGGTTGAACCTGCCCGGTCCATCGGCATGAATCCCGGCGCTAGAATAATCATCATGACCAAAGAAGGTCTGCGCCTGCACCTCCGGCAGGATCAGGCAGAATCAATGGTTGTGAGTGAGCTGTAAAATAAAAAAAAAGGGGTAGTTTTAACTACCCCTTTTCTATTTACTTCATCTGATCAGCTTTAAGCTGTCCGCAAGCCGCTTTGATATCCTGTCCCATGGATCTGCGGATGGTTGCGGTTATCTTTTTATCCCAGAGATACTTTTCAAAAGCCAACACCTTTTCCCTTGTGGGAGCCTTGTACAGCGGCTCATCACCGGGGTTGTAGGCGATGAGGTTGACCTTGCAGCGGCGATGGCCGAGCAGCTTGACCAATTGCTTGGCGTGCTCAATGGAATCGTTGACACCGCCCAGCAGCAGATATTCATAGGTTACTTTTTCACGCGGCTTAAGCGGGAAACGGTCCATTGCTGCAAGCAGGTCTTTGATATGGGTCTTGGCAGCCTTGGGCATGATCTTCTCACGCAATTCCTGAGTGGGGGCATGCAAGGAAATGGCCGGAAGTGTCAAACCGGTTTTACCCAACTCTTCCAACTGCTTGACGAAGCCAACAGAAGAAACGGTTATACGCCGGGGCACAAAGGAAAGACCGTCCTGATTATTGAGATTACGCAGGGTACGGATCAGGTTCTCAAGGTTTAGCAGCGGCTCGCCCATACCCATGAAAACAAGATTCTTGAGCGGATCAAGGTTGTTTTCACGCAGATATTTGCGTCCGGCCAGAACCTGCCCCAGCATTTCGGACATGGACATGTTGCGTTCAAATCCCATCAGCCCGGTATTGCAGAAGGTGCAAGCCATAGCGCAGCCCACCTGAGTGGACAGACACTGAGTGTAGCGCCCTTCCATGGGGATGAGCACTGTTTCCACCAGCGCACCGTCATTAAGACGCAGCAACAGCTTAATGGTACCGTCCTTGCTGGTCTGGACCACATCAACCTGAGGATGGTTGATGACTGCTTTTTTTTTCATTTCCTCACGCAGATTCTTGGCAAGGTTGGTCATGGAATCAAAATCCGCGACACCCTTCTGCCAAAGCCACTGCCAGATCTGGTCAGTACGGAAACGAGGGGCTTTAAGCTCCTGCGAGACAAATGATTCCAGCTCGCTGTATTCCAAATCAAGTATATCTATCATTATTTAATTTTACCCGGATTGAAACGGACAATGAAAACTTTGTCCTTAATCCATTTAATAGTCAGCATATCCCTTTCCTCGACTTCAATGAACTTTTTAAACATAGACGGAAGAGAGTCGATGAAAAGTTTCACATTCTGATAATCTGCAGGTGAAAGCACTAATACTGCATTTTTAAATTTTGTATTCTTCAGGAACTGGTAGAGCGGATATTTCTCCGCATCGGGATGTTCCCTCTTAAACAGGTCCGCAGCAATATTCGGGGTAGCCAAAGCCTGCACCAGATCACCGGACCGTGCGTTGGAACCGAGCGAGTACACGCAGTTCCCGCCCTTATCAAGCTTTTTAAGGTAGTAAACCACGTCCGGGAAGGTTTTAATGAAGAACGGACGGTGCAGAACGAGGGTGTTACCATCTGAAAATTCAGCAATCCTGTCAGTCAGGGCTTGTCCCAGAATGGGCATGGGCCGATTTTCAGTCAGTGAAGTATAAGATGGTAGTGCATTGTAATAAAAAGGCATCACACATGTAATCGCCAGCGAAACGACCACTATATGCAGGGCCGGACGTTTATACTGCTTAATGCTGACCACAAGCATGACCAGAAAAAAAGCACCGAGAGCGATAAAAAATGGAAACATCAACTCCATATACTGGCCCACCGGGACACGGTCAGCAAGATTGACCGATACACTGGCAGATTTCACGGAACGGTATCCGAGCATGCCGGCCATTGATAAAATCCAGACAAAGCCCATCTCAAAGAGGGTGCTGTATGTTTTATCCCGCTTGGCATTAAGCAGCCAATCGCAGACCGCAATAGCCAGCAGCGGAAGCACCGGGAGCATATAACGGTTGGATTTCAGCTTGAAAAGCAGGGTGAAGACCAGCAGGTAAACCAGAAAAACGCAGGCCATGAACACATACTTCTCATTAAATTTCTCACGAACAGTCCGGTATATCCCATAAAAGGCTCCGAACACATAACCGCCCCAAGGGAAAAATATGACCGTCAGGGTATCAAAATAGGGATCGAGACCACTCAATTTATCCACAACTTTGGAACTTGAGGAGGCGGTGTTATGGAAAAACTGCCCCAGAAGCCCCTCTGTGTAGTTGAAACCACTGCTCAGCCACGCAAAATAAAGCCAGAGGAAAAAAGGCACACATCCGGCAATGAACCAGAACAGCAGGATATTGCGGTCCGCCCACTTGGCCGCAACCAAACCTTTGATGTTAAACGCGGACATGAAAGTAGCAGATTCATCAACTGCGTGCTTTTTGCTGACGTTGTGGCGGACACCTACTGCCAGTGCATACCCGGCCATGGGCAGGAAAGCGAAAGGCCCTTTAGCCAACACGCCCAGCGCTGTCAGGATTGCACCTCCGGCTGCCACGCGAGAACTTTTATCGCCGAGATAGCGCAACAGGTAGAAATATGTGGCCCAGGTAACGCAGCATGCAAAGACCACATCGACCTTCATCATTACTGCCATGAATTTGAACAGTAATGAGCTTTGCAGGATCATACCCGCCAAAAGTCCGGTCGCCGGACCGAAAAGCCTACGCCCGGTCAGGGCTGTGCCAAGCACCATGAGCACGGAACAGATGACTGTGGGCAGACGCAGAAGAGTCAGCACATTTCCTTGAAAATCACCAAGGGATGCCAGCCATGCAAAGGGATACATGACCCAGTAAACCAGCGGCGGCTTTTCCATACGCGGCATGCCGTCGAACATGGGAGCCAGCGGATTACCGCTATGGATCATCTCATAAACCGCACGGGCATATTTCGGCTCATCAATATCGTAGAAATAATTCAGCCATGTTCCGTAAAAAGAAACAACGGCAGAAAACAAAAGCAGCAAACCGAGCAGCAGGGGCCAGTTTTTGCGGCAAAATTCATTAAGTCCTGATTCTGGTTTCTTATCCATTTGTTAATTCCGGTTCATAATCTATTTTAGAAAACACATTTTCACTTTGTGGTGTAGCTCTACCAGAGTTCGCACAGCAAGTCGAAACATGCGGGGCTGGATTAAATGGGCGCGATAGGGTAATGATTAAAAAAGATCATACCATATCTACTACGAGGACTAGATGCGTTTTTCATTTTCCATAAGAGTTCTTATTTTTGCAGTTACTATTTTTATACTGCCAGCCGCAGCCAACGCATCCCCCACGCTTATCTCCATCGGTGACTTTCTGAGCCCCTCCGGCATGCCTTCTGTTGAATTTAAAGGGTATGTAACCGATAAACTGGTAGATTCCGGACTGAGTTGCGCGAATTGCACCGCTGAATCAGCTCAAACCAGATACACCCTTTCCGGACTGATGCTTAAAGACGGAAAAGGCACTTCTTTTTCCGCCCTGCTGACCGATAACTTTCATCTGGAACCGGATGTATTTCTCAAAGGAAAACAGGTCGGCGGCAGCACTTCGGAACCTGCCGCAACAGAACTTGCAGAATCCACCGCTGAACTCATTTCCAACCAGTCCGTAGCCTCCATTGAAGTAACCGGATATTCCCGTTTAACACCCAATGCAGTCATGGCACTGGCCCAGATCCTGCCCGGAGAACAAGCAACTCCACAAAAGATCATTGCAGGAAGGATCATTCTTGAAAATTGCGGCCTTTTTGAAAAGGCCCGTATTTATTTGACCCCCGGACCACAAGGACGCAAAGTCAAAATTTCAGTTACCGAGCGGGATTCAATCATTCCGGCATCAATTCCCGGACCGGGAAAAGCCATGCTTGATAATATTCTGGGACCGCCTGAAACCACCCTGCCGGAATTTCCGGTTACCACTGCTGCTCTACCGAA
Organism: Maridesulfovibrio spiralis (SeqCode); assembly: GCF_048571135.1. Lineage (NCBI taxonomy): Bacteria > Pseudomonadati > Thermodesulfobacteriota > Desulfovibrionia > Desulfovibrionales > Desulfovibrionaceae > Maridesulfovibrio > Maridesulfovibrio spiralis (SeqCode). Next base: position 1,512,636 of record NZ_CP182344.1, read on the forward strand.
GCAAAACACCAATGCCTCTACAGGATACCTTGCCTACCGTGCCGAAAGCATCCTCACACGGTTAAGACACAGCGATACTGATTTCAATGTTGAAGATGTTGAAGAGTTGGTTATGATCGCCGGTGAAATCAGAAACAGTATTGCCACCTATGATACTTCCTGCCGGGACATGTGCATCATTCTGCTCAAAATGTGCTCCATGCTGGATTCAAAGACCACCCGTGCGATCACTGAGAAACTTCAGCAATCCATGGTTCTCAGTGAGCAAAACCCTGAAACATTGGAAAAAAACCTGCAACGGATCGAGTTTCTGACTCAAGCTCACAACACGGCGCGTGAAGCACAGCAGGTGCTGGCTTCCCGAATCTTCCATGGCAGGACCCATTCACCGGTTGTTCCGTGGATACTCTTTTCACTCGGAGAACAAGCCCTTAAAGCCGAAGACATTACCCGTGCCGCCCCCTTGCTGAATGGTGCAGTTTCCATCTCATCCCTGCCTGTTTCCCCTGAAATGCTGCTGACCACCGCTAAAGCGCAGTACAGCAATCTGGACGGTAAAGCAGGCGGGGCCGCATCCTCAGAGCTCAAGCCTCTGCTCGCCGACCCTGAGCTGGACAGTGAACTGCGCAGGGAAATCCAAGCCCTGCCCCGACTGGCAGCCCTTTGTGAAACAGCCATATCCATATCCGAAAACGATAGCTTTGAACGGTTGCTGGATAAAGGTGACGCACTCATCCTACTGGACAGACCTGACCTTGCCGAACCCTTATTCCATAGACTGCACGGCATAAAACCAGATGATGCCAGACCCCTCACCGGATTCGGACGCCTTGCCTTCCAAAGAACCGGAACCCTGCTTTCGGTTCGTCCATATATTGAAAGGGCCGAACACCTGCGCAACAAGGACCGTTTTTTTTACGAACTGGCACTGGCCTACAAACTGGAGCGCATCACAGCGGAAGCCCTGCCGAACATTAAACTGCACGGGCGAGATTCAGAAGAAGCATCAGCCACCAGATTTCTTTTACCCAAGGCCCGGGGCTATGCGACCGGGTATGAAGCATACAACCGTCCGCAGGCAAAACTTATTAACGCCGGTATAGATGTCCTCGGAGAATGGCTGGCATACCCTGCCATGACCACGGAAGAAGCCTATGAAAATATGTTCAGGAGAACTCAGGACCTTGCAAAGGAAATGGAAGAACAGCCGGAAATTATGGCGGCCAACCTCTACTTTTCAAGCAGTGCTTCAGAAAAGGATGAAGCCGAAGAACTGCTCTTCAAACCCCTGTCTGTAAAAACAAGCATAAAACCGCGATTTCTGCAGCTCAACCTGTTGATCCGCGAAATGGTCCTTGCACCTTCCGCTGACATGGCTAAAGCTCTGGAACAGGCCGGAAGGTCCAGCTTTTCCGATGCAATAAACAGAGAACAAGCAGTTATCCTGAAAGCCGACGCTTTGGCTGTTGCCGGAATGTACAATAATTCTACTGAAACACTTGAAAGAGCCAGATCACTCTATACTCTGGTACTGGATTCAAATGAAAAGGGAGACGGCAGACTGTTGAACAATCTGGCCTGTGTGACACTTGCCCTCGGCATGACGGATGAAGCTGACGACATCTATGATGAAGCTTTGGACAGCTCCCCGAAAATCCCTGAGGCCGTTGAGTTGGGTAAAGCAATATCTTCCCTTTCCGAGGAAGAAAAAGAGGCGGCACTGGAAAGTCTTAAAGGTAAAGGTTTCTTCGCCTCGCTCAAGAACAAAGCTTCCAAAAATGAATCAGGCGCAACTAAAGAAGAAGCAGTTCAGAGTATGAGCACTAACTTCTTAAACGAGAGCCACTACATTTCAAGTGGTTATGACAATTACTCAGGTCTGTGGATCAATTTCAACTACAGCAGCAATATCTGGCTGCTGCCGTTTCTGGAAAGCACCGGCAGGGATTAATCAAGAGATTCTATAGTAAGGTCCAATTCTTCAGCCATCAGGCGCAACGGCTCAACCCCGCCCGTGATGCGCATGATTTCAACAAGGGTTTCTGCGCCAAGCTTGGCTTTCTTGTCTTCCGGATTAACTTCACGCGCAAGGGTTTTGGGTGACTTACCCAACTTCTCAGCCAATTCCTCAATTGAAACAGGTCCGTTCAGGACCAACTCCTGAATCGCTTTTTCTACTTTTTCTGACATTTATATTTGCCCTATCATTGTTCATTTCGAGTTCCTAAGACATTTAATAAACTAAAATGATTCACCCTTCAATATCCCTTCGCAATGATCTTTTTTTTAGCCTCAATTCCACCCATTACAGAAACTCTTTGCTGACAAAAGCCAATTGTCACAGTATTGTAACAGTCACTTTTGGCCGTCCGGCACTAGCTCACCTTAACATTATGCAATATTTCAAAAGCTTAAACCAAAAACAGCCATTTGTAACAAAACTTGACCTAAGTATATTAACGTGCTTGTTACTCCTCTGTTACAAAAAGGTAGTTATATTTTGTTCAAGGTAATCCTCAGGGAGGACTTTTTTGCCTAACAAATCTTTGCATATGAAAATTCTACTCTGGGGCTGGGCCATCATGCTCTGCACCCTGTTGCTGAGTTTCTGGTTCTATTATGGAACAGTAACAGAAGAACTCACCAGCTCCAGTAATCAGAATACCTCCCGCTTGCTGAACTATGTACGTTGGAAAATAAGCCATAGTCCTGTCAAACCCGGAACCCCCCAATTTCAAAATGAAATCAAAGAGCTGGGTTCACATCTCAATATTCGCATTACATATATTAAGAGCGGTAAGGTTCTCGCCGATTCCGGCGTAAAATCAGAACGACTGCCGGAACTGGACGATCACTCCAACCGACCTGAAGTGATTGCCGCCGAAGCCTCCGGAACCGGACAAAACATCCGCTACAGCACCACCTTACAAACCCGCATGCTCTACGTAGCACAGGGAATGGACGCTCATGGGGAATTTCTACGTATGGCAATGCCGTATTCGGTCATCGGAGAAAGACTCGACCGGGTAATGCTCCACCTCACAGTCACGCTTGCCCTGCTCACTTTCGGTGCTGCCATAATCCTCATTTTTGTCGGCCGTCAGACTACCGCCGCAGTCAAAGAAGTTTCTGCCACTGCACAGGCTATCGGGGATGGCGATTACAGTAAGCGTATCCGCATCATTCCGGGTGGGGAATATAAATTGATGGCTGAATCCATCAACACCATGGCCAAAAAGATTCAGGGCCACATTCGCATAATAGAAGACCAGCGCAACCAACTGGACGCCATGTTCGAGAACATGACCGAAGGAATCATGGTCCTCGACCCGAGGGGGAAAATTGAATCGGTCAACAAATCCATGACCGCATTGGTCCCGGATACACAGGAATTTGTCGGCAGAGCACCTCTTGAAGTTCTGACTAAGCATGAAATACAAGACGCGGTAGACAAGATAATAAAACATGACAGCGACAAAGATTCCGTTTCACTCATCGTGGATCTTACAGACGGCCGCTCCATGAGCGTAACAATCTGTTCTTACAAAGACTATAAAGAACGCAGAAAGCTGATCCTTGTATTCCATGATATAAGCGAAGTCAGGCGGGTGGAAAAAGTCCTCCGGGATTTTGTTTCCAATGCATCCCACCAGTTGCGCACCCCGCTGACCAGCATCAAGGGTTATTCTGAAACACTTATAGACAACCCGCCTGATGATCAAAAAATACTGACAAATTTTCTCGGAACTATTCGTGATAACGCCGACCATATGTCCAAGGTTATCACCGGCATGTTCGCACTTGCCCGCAGTGAATATTCAGGGAAAAAATTACGCACCAGACCTACGGACCTGCACAAGTGCATAACCCTGAGCATAGCCAACCTGATCTCAACTGCTGAAAGTAAAGGTATTAATTTAAACCGTGGAAAGCTGCCGCAGGTTAACGTCACCGGAACCAACGAAGGACTGGTCCAGATTTTCGACAATCTTATTGAAAATGCCATTAAATACGCTCCGGATAATACCGAAGTGAACATTCAAGGCGAAATTGTCGATGGCTGCGCAGTAATTAGGGTTGTAGATGAAGGTCCGGGCATTGCTCCCGCTGACAAAGAACGTATTTTCGAAAGATTTTTCAAATTGGATGAGAACGCTGTGGGACATGGCAGTTCCGGTCTGGGACTGGCCCTGTGCCGCAGCCTTGCACGAAACTTCAACGGCGACATCTGGGTGGAAAGCCCGGTTGACGCAGCAACAGGAACCGGATCTTCATTTTGTGTGAAACTCCCGGTAACAGCTGAACAAGCTTCTGAGTCCGTTCAGGATTCACAATAAGGGGATTATCTCTAATGGATATTTACGATCTGTTTTTCTACATGTCCCTGTTTGCAGGGTTCATGATGGCTTTCAACCTCGGCGCAAACGACGTAGCCAACTCCATGGCCTCTGCTGTAGGCGCTAAGGCCATCACAATCCGGCAGGCAGTACTGATCGCAGGGACACTGAACTTTGCAGGTGCGGTCTTCCTCGGCTCGCACGTAACAGCAACAGTAAGTAAGGGAATCATCAACCCGGCAGCGATTGCCGATCCCAAAATCATCATGATCGGCATGTTCTCGGCATTGCTGGCAGCGGGATTATGGGTACTGATATCAACGTTTACCGCCCTGCCGGTATCTTCGACCCACTCCATTGTCGGTGCTATTCTCGGCTTCGGTCTGGTTGCAGGCGGACCTGATGTTGTCAACTGGCTGAAAATGGTCGGCATTGTGATGTCATGGATTATTTCACCGTTCTTTGCAGCCACCATCGCCTTTGCCATCTTCACCCACATCAGGAAAACAATCCTGTTTAAAAAGGATTTTATCAATCAGGCCAAAAAATGGGCTCCCATCTGGATGGGCTTGACAGTTTTGCTGATTTCCCTTTCTTTCTTATATAAGACCCCCATGGGTAAGGATTTAAAGCTGCCCTTCTTGGGTTCACTGGCTCTCGGCTTCGGTATTGCCGCACTGGTCTGGTTTGCCGGACGTCTGGCGATTAATAAGCTTGTAGGCGATCCGGAAGATGGCGCAGAAGCAGTTGAAGCAACTTTCCGTAAGCTTCAGGTCGGCACATCCTGTTACGTAGCCCTCTCTCAGGGTGCAAACGACGTTGCCAACGCCATCGGCCCGGTAGCTGCTATTTACCTAATCTCCAAGGAACATGTTCTGCTTGCCAAAGCGGATGTTCCTATGGGACTCTTGGTAATGGGTGGACTCGGTATTGCGATTGGTATTTCGCTTATGGGCCACAAGGTCATGGGTACTGTTGGTGAAAAAATCACAGTCCTGACCAACACACGCGGGTTTGCTGTCGACTTCGGTGCCGCTTCGACCGTACTCACAGCCTCCAACCTCGGCCTGCCAGTATCTTCCACCCACGCCGCAGTCGGCGCAGTTGTTGGTGTTGGTCTCGCAAGAGGCTTCTCAGCCGTCAACTTTAAAATTCTCGGAAGAATCGTGCTCTACTGGGTACTGACAGTACCCATTGCCGCGATCACAAGTATAACAATTTTCAGCCTGCTTAAATGGGCTTTCATTTAGATAACACAAGGAGAACACTATGCACTTTCGTCTTCCTTTCTTAGGTCTTATAGTCAACAAGAACCCTATGGACGGGCTGGTCAAACACTACAACAAAATCGCTGAGTGTATTCACATCATCAATGATTCCGTTGAGTGTTATGTTGCCGGAAACGACACCTGCCGCGAATTCACCGAACTGATCGAACAGATCGACACAGTTGAAGGACAGGCAGACAAAATCAAGCGTTCCATCCGCAACCATCTGCCCCACTCCATGTTCATGGCCGTGGATAAGGTTCTGTTCTTTAACTACACCCGCAGTCAGGACAACATTCTGGACAACGCTCAGGAAGCCCTGCACTGGCTGGCTATGCGCAAGGTATCCATCCCCGCAGAATACCAGAAGGACCTGATCCTGCTGCTCTCCGAGGTTAACGACACCACAACCAGCCTCGGCCCCGCACTCAAGGCAACCATCGCCCTGAATGAAGGTAAATCCATCGACCGCGAAGGAACCAAGAACAAGTTCCGCAAAGTGCGTAAACACTACGCACGCTCCATGGAACTGCGCAGAGAACTCTCCAAGCGCATTTACAATTCCGACATGGACTTCAAAGACATCTACCAGCTCATGCACTTCGTTGACTGCCTGAACGAAATGGCACATCAGGCTGAAACATGCGCTGACATGCTCCGCGCTATGATCGCACGATAAATAACAAGCCGACATAGAATAAAAACAAAGCCCCTCCTGCGAACACCGGTTTGCAGGAGGGGCTTTGCTATAAGGGAGGAAGATTACTTAATGAACAATAGTTTTAGAAAAATAATTAATGACACAGACTCCGGACAGAATCAGGCCCATACCCAGAACAGCGGGCAGGTCTGGAGTCTGTCCGTACAGGAAAATACCCATAAGTGTTACCAGAACAATTCCCAGCCCACACCAAATGGCATAAGCAACGCCTACCGGCATAGTTTTAAGAACCAGTGAAAAGAAATAAAAAGTTGCCACATACCCGACAATCACAATCAGGCTGGGGATCAACTTGGTAAAGCCTTCTGAAGCTTTTAAAGCACTGGTCGCCACAACTTCAAATACAATTGCTATGATAAGATTAACATAAGCGGTCATACTATCTCATTTCCTTATTCATTATAAATCACAACAGAGCCTGCAGGCTCCGCTTACCCACATCCGTTACACTACAGATTTTTTGATCTATTCCATCTGCTGTTGTAATATTTGTCTGCCGGGACTCAAGCAGCCCCTTTAGGGTAAATGCATATAAATATTCATTTAAAAGTTCTGGAGTAAAAAAAGACTCCCCTTCATACTCTTGAACTAAAAGCTCAAAAAGATCATCCGAGGCAATACGTCCTTTTTCATTAACAATCTGAAGCAGTCTTATTTTCACCGGTTGTTTCAACTTTAACTCACTAATTCGTCAACATAATTATTCCTGTGAAAAATATGACCTACTATTTAAAATTAGACAAATTAATCGTTTTTATATAATCTATAAAAATGGCTAATCGAAATAGATTGGGGCAACTCCCCCCGGACGTCTTGCGCTCCTTTATACTCGTTGCAGATACCGGCAGCTTCACCCAGGCTGCCAAACTTGTATTTCGCACTCAGGCTGCAGTCAGTCTGCAAATCAAACGGTTGGAAGCAGAACTTGGTTATGATCTCTTTATACGTGAAGGTAGAAAGGCCACACTGACCCCGAAAGGGGAAATTCTATATGGCTATGCCCGAAAGATACTTGATTTATATGATGAAGCAGTAGCGTCCACCGTTCAACCGGAGCTGAGCGGGGTAGTGCGCATAGGAGCACCGGATGACTATGCCGCCCAGCATCTGCCGGAAGCACTGAAGCGATTTGCCAGTTCACATCCCATGGTTCAAGTTGAAGTACTCTGCGATGACACCCATAATCTTAATCCCATGCTTACCGACGGTTCACTGGACCTGCTGATAAAAGCCGAAGGGAAAAGCTCGGACAATTCAATTCCCCTTGAGCTGGTATGGATCATGTCTGAATATTTCACTCCCTCGAATCATGACGTATTGCCGCTGGCCATGTATCACCAGAGCTGCTGTTATTGCCACCATGCTTTGCAGGCTCTGGAAGGAAATTCTCAAAAAAATAAAGTTGTATACCGTAGCCCGAGCCTTGCCGGGGTAACAGCTGCAGTCAAAGCAGGAATCGCCATTGCACCGGTAACTAAAGATACACAGGTCGAAGGATGCCGCCATGCCTTACCAATGGATGGACTGCCTGCCATTGCACCAGTCCACCTCACTCTGCACTATCCTCCCGGTCGCTGCTCCAAGGTAGTATCTTCATTTGCTGAATTCATCAGCAGTGAGATGGGATTGGAAAATTTAAAAGGCTAACACAGCTCAGTGCGCTTGATCTTCCCACTTGAGGTCTTAGGCAGCTCATCGCGGAATTCAATGCTGCGCACAATGACGATAGGGCCAAGTTCGCGACGGACCTGCTCTTTCAGTTCGCGGTGCAGATCGTCAGACTCAACCACCCCATGATTGAGGGTCACATAAGCCTTGGCAACCTGCCCTTTGATCTTGTCCGCAACGCCAACCACAACCGCTTCCGCAACCTGTGCATGGCGGGTCAAAGCGCATTCAACCTCTGCGGTTCCGATACGATGTCCTGAAATATTAAGCACGTCATCGGCCCGTCCCTGAATCCAGAAGTAACCGTCTTCATCCTTGCGGGCCACATCCCCGGCATAGAACATGCCCGGTATGCGCTTCCAATAGTGGTCCATGACCTCCTGACGGTCGCCGATCACATCAACGAACATTGCCGGCCACGGCTTCTTGATAACCAGAAAGCCACCCTTGCCGTCAGGCACAGGATTGCCGTCTGCGTCCACCACATCGGCATCAATACCGGGTAGAGGACGGGTTACCGAACCGGGCTTGAGCACCGATACAGGCATGGGGCTGATCATGATCATTCCGGTCTCGGTCTGCCACCATGTATCCAACACAGGACATTGGCCTTTGCCGATGTTCTCATACATCCAAAGCCATGCTTCAGGATTGAAAGGCTCACCCACAGCACCGAGAATACGCAGGGAAGAAAGGTCATGCTGCTCCGGATAACGAGGCCCGAAACGCATCAGGGTCCTGACCTGGGTCGGCGAGGTGTAGAAAATTGTAACCCCGTATTTTGAAACAATATTCCAGACGCGGTCGGCCTGCGGGTAGAGGGAATGCCCCTCATACATTACAGTAGTCGTTCCGGCCAGAAGCGGGCCGTAGACAAGATAACTGTGCCCGGTAATCCAGCCAGGATCAGCGGAACACCAAAAAATATCAGTGGGCTTGAGGTCGAATACCCATTTGAATGTGCGCTGCACACCGACCATGTATCCGCCGTGGGAATGGACCAGCCCCTTGGATTTACCGGTAGTCCCGGAAGTATGCAGTATGAACAGGGGATCGTCGGCGGCCATTATCTCCGCCGGAGCATGGGGACGCTCATGGCGGACCAGATCCTCGTACCAGCAGTCACGGGCGGAATCCATGTTCACGTCCACGTTGGCCCGATGCACGACCACAACAGACTCAAGTGCTTCTGCCGGATCATCTAGCAGCGCGCGGTCCACCTCTTCCTTCAAACGGATGACCTGTCCGTTGCGGTAAAAGCCATCCACGGTGACCACAACACGGGGATTTACTTCACGGACACGTTCACGCAGCAAACGGGCGGAAAAACCGGAAAAGACCAGCGAATGCACCGCACCGATACGGGCACAGGCCAGCATGGCGATTACGGTTTCGGGAAGCTGCGGCATGTAGAGTACAACCCGATCTCCCTTGCCTACTCCCAAGCCCTTAAGACCGTTGGCAAAACGGTTAACGGCCCGGTAAAGCTCGAAATATGTAAACTGGCGGGAATCGCCCGGCTCACCTTCCCAGATCAATGCCAGACGGTTCTTGTTGACGGTCTCTATATGGCGGTCAAGGGCATTATAAACAATGTTGCAGCGCGCGCCCCTGAACCAGCGGTAATTAGGCGCATCGGAAATATCACAGACCTGCTCCCATTTGGTAAACCAATCCAGTTCTTCAGCGGCTTCTTCCCAATAAGAACAGAGATCCACATCCGCCAGTTCCCGCGCAGCGCGCAGATCCTGCGGATTGACTCCGGCCTCGATAAGCATCTGAGGCAAAGGCCGGAAAACCCTCTCTTCGTGCAACAGGCTGTCCAGTGTTTCTTTATGATCCACAGAGACCTCCTTTATTTAAAACCGCCAAACACACCTCGATATTTAAAACATGCTTCTTCCCTAAAACGGGTCTTCCTATTCTAGGGATACACACCGGTAAGAGGCAATTCATCCCATATTCGGCAAACGGCACATGAGTATCGGTAAACGGTATGCTCATCATCACATCCCCAGAATCTGCTTGAGTTTGCTGATCCGTCTGCGGCTGATGGGCAGCTCGATCCTTGTTCGCCCGGCAGTGCGCAACATAAAGTTACTACCCGGCAGTGAGGCTATCTCAGTAACCATTTCCAAATTAACCAAATATTTGCGGTGTACTCTGAAAAAACGGTGCGGCCCGAGACGTTCTTCAAGATTCTTTAAGCGGTGGGAGGTGAGAAATTTCTGGTTGGCAGTGTGCACGTAAGAGTAGTCTTCGTAAGCCTCAACAAAAATGATCTGAGTGTAAGGGATGAGTATCATGCGCCCATCCTGGTTGACCGGAAGCTTTTCTATCTCCGGTTGTCGGGTCTGCGAAAAATCCCATGCATTTTTGAGGGCGGAAAGAAATTTGTCCTGCTCATCTTCACCAAGGGAAAGCTGCAGGGTTTCCTCGCCGGTCTCCACCCCGGTTCCTGACTCTTTCCAATCGGAAGGTTCGGGAATTTCCCGGAAATGACTTTTGAAGCGTGAGATACGCTCAAGGGTCTTCTCCATACGCTCTTCTTCAGGCGGCCAGATCAAATAATCAAGAGCACCCAGCTCAAAAGCTTCGTAAGCCCTTGTTTCATCACCCGCTATAAAGATCAGCCCCGGTTTATGCTTACTTCCGCCGAGAGCCTGTGCCAGCTCAGCCCCGCTTATTCCTTCCTCAAAGTCAAAACCCAGAAAAATAATCCCGTACCCCACACTCTTATGCAGTTCCAACGCTTCATCTGCGTTTACTGTTTCGCCAAGAACACGCACCAGATCGACCCCGCGCAGAGCTTTTCGGATTGCAGCACGGACCTCGGCGTCCGAATGAAGGATTAAGCTTTTAAGACTTGGCACGACCACTCCAGAATCTACATTAATTCAATTATTCTAGGGATAGCTTGAATCCCTTCCAACTGCAACCCTCTATTCCCTTTCAATAACTTATCCTTTATCACACTATTTAAGTATGGTACTCAACCAGCTGAATTTAAAATTTTTTATACACATAGCAAAAAGACTCTTGACTTAAACGAGAACTATTACTAGTTTTATGAGCAAGAGGTGCACATGAAAATAGGACAAAGAAGATCAAAACAGAGAGAACTCATACTTGAGGAGCTCAAAGGATTGACCTGCCATCCCACTGCGGATGAACTATATGAGCGGGTTCGTAAAAGATTACCCAACATCAGTCTTGGTACCGTATACCGTAACCTCGAATTACTTGCAGAAAACGGTATCATTCTTAAGCTCGAGACTGGTGGAAAAAACAGATTTGACGGCCACGCAGAGCCGCACCCCCACATTCGGTGCATGCAGTGCGGAAAAGTGGACGATGTCATGGAAGAAGTAATAGCCCCCGCGATAGGCGAAACTGCGGCGCGTGGTTATGACGTAAAAGGATGCTCAATTGAGTACTTCGGATTATGCCCGGAGTGCTTAAATAAAGTACATTAATATTTAAATAGCATCTTCATATAATACTAATGCTTAAATATGGAGATGTTATTTTTTGCCTAAATAACCTGACAGCGGCGTTATTAACTGCTAAATATTGCACTACCAATTTCGATTACTACCGAATACACGCATCAGCGTGAGAAGGAGAAACTCATGTCCCAACTTAAAGGTTCCAGAACTGAAAAAAATATCCTGACCGCATTTGCAGGCGAGTCTCAGGCCCGTAACCGCTACACTTACTTCGCTTCCAAAGCGAAAAAAGAAGGATACGTACAGATTTCCAAAGTTTTCGAAGAAACTGCAAATCAGGAAAAAGAACACGCTAAAAGACTGTTCAAACTTCTTGAAGGCGGCGAAGTGGAAGTTACCGCTGCATTCCCGGCCGGCGTTATCGGTTCCACCATCGAAAACCTCAAGGAAGCTGCCGGCGGCGAAAGACATGAATGGGAAGAAATGTACCCCGAATTCGCTAAGATTGCAGAAGAAGAAGGCTTCAAATCCATTGCAGCCGTTTTCCGTGCAATTGCCATAGCAGAAGAATTTCACGAAAAAAGATATCTTGCTCTTGCCAAGAACATTGAAGACGATAAAGTATTTAAGAAAGACACCTCCATCATCTGGCAGTGTCAGAACTGTGGATACACCCATGAAGGTGATTCTGCACCGCATAAATGCCCTGCATGTGACCATCCTCAGGCACATTTTCAGGTAGTTTGTGAAAACTGGTAGTCGATAACCTTAACCAAGTGGAGATTTAGAGATGGCTGAACTGTACGAAGTTTATAAATGTGAAGGTTGCGGTAATATTACTATGGTTCTTCATGCCGGTCCCGGTAACCTCGCCTGCTGTGGTTCTGATATGATCCTCATGGCTGAAAACACCGTTGACGCAGCTAAAGAAAAGCACGTTCCCGTTATCGAAAAAATCGAAGGCGGCTACAAGGTAAAAGTCGGCGACGTTGCCCACCCCATGATCGAAAAGCACTGGATCGAATGGATTGAGCTTGTTTGTGGAAATGAGCGTTTTTTCAAGCAGCTTAATGCCGGTGAAGAACCCGAAGCTGAATTCTGCGTAAAATCAGAAGGCCCGGTAACTGCACGCGCATACTGTAACCTGCACGGCCTCTGGAAGGCATAAGACAGGAACAAGAATATGGCTGAACCTAAAGATATGTACCAGTGTCAGATGAGTAACTGCGGTTACATCTACAACCCTGACAAAGGCGACCGCAAAAGCAAGACTCCCAAAGGGACTTCGTTTGCCGACCTGCCTGAAGACTGGAAATGCCCTGTATGCGGCGCAAGTAAAAAAGCTTTCAAACCGTTGGGCTAAATAACTTTAATACGGAGATATAGAAATGAAATACGTATGTACAATTTGCGGCTGGGTTTACGACCCGGCTGAAGGCGATCCTGATGGCGGAATTGCACCCGGTACCAAATTCGAAGACATTCCCGATGATTGGGAATGCCCTGTCTGCGGCGCAGGCAAGGACGATTTCGAGCCTGAAGATTAATTATTCCGGGATCTCCCGGATATGAATAAAAAAAACACACAGAAAGCCGGGCCTGCCCCGGCTTTCTGCGCATCAAACACCAACCAGAAAATATATTAGGAATAACAAAGTGAGACCTGTTGAAATCAAAGAAGGCGTACACTGGATCGGAGTGGTAGACTGGAACTGCCGTAATTTTCACGGCTATGCACGCTCCGCTAACGGCACCACCTACAATGCTTTTTACATTGAAGACGAAAAAAAAGTTCTAGTGGATACAGTATCCAAAGGATCTGAAAGCCAGTTCATATGCTCCCTCTCCCACCTGACCAAGCCAGAAGAAATCGACTACATCGTGGTCAACCACCTCGAACCCGACCACGCAGGCTGCCTCGCTAAAATGGTTGAACTTTGCAAGCCTGAAAAAATCTTTGTTTCCGTAATGGGCGGCAAAGCACTGAAAACTTTCTTCGACTGCGAAGACTGGCCTGTTCACGTTGTTAAGCCCGGTGAAGAAGTCTCCATCGGTAAACGCACCCTGCGTTTCTACGAAACCCGCATGCTGCACTGGCCTGACAATATGTTCACCTTCGTCCCCGAAGACAAACTGCTCTTCACCAGTGACGCTTTCGGCCAGAACATCGCAGCCAGTGAACGCTGGGTTGATGAAATGAGCAAAGAAATGGTCGAAGACCACATGCAGCAGTACTTCGCCAACATCATCACCCCTTATTCCTCCAAGGTAATTAAAACCCTTGAAACTTTCGCCGGCCTCAACCTTGACGTAGACATGATCTGCCCTGACCACGGCCTCATGTACCGCGGTGATGATTGTGCTTTCGCCCTTGAAAAATACATGGAGTACGCAAATCAGACTCCTAAAAACAAGGCCACCCTTTTCTACGATACCATGTGGAGCTCCACCGAGCGCATGATCAACGCTGTTGCTTCCGGTCTGGTTTCTGAAGGCATCTCCGTTAAGGTCATGTCCGTTAAGGCAAACCACCACAGTGATATCATGAGCGAAGTTTTTGACTCCGCTGCCATTGTTATCGGTTCCCCGACCCACAACAACGGCATTCTGCCCGGTATGGCTGATGCACTGACCTACGTAAAAGGTCTGCGTCCCAAAGATAAAATCGGTGCATGTGTCGGTTCCTTCGGTTGGTCCGGCGAATGCGTTAACATTCTCAACGAATGGCTTGAAAAAATGGGTTGCGACATTATCGATCCTAAAATCAAAGCCAAGAACCGTCCTGACCACGACGCCCTGAAAGAATGCTTTCAGCTTGGTGTAGCCATTGCTGCTGCCATCAAGGAAAAAACCGGTAAATAAGACCTTCTCCCGGGCAGATTTGTTCTGCCCGGGAGTTTTGCCTTTTAATAAAAACTAATTCACAAAGCCTTTCCTTTTATGTTATCAAGATATTGAAAATGTAAAAATAGGAACCCGTTACACTAGTATCGATAATAGTTTTTTTTAGCGATAATCTTCAAATGGAGGTTCGCAATGGCTGTCGGACGCAGAATAAAAAAAGAAGTCATGGAGACTCTGGCAAGTGAAAACTGGGAAACAGGGTTTGAAACCCTGATGGAAAAGTATTCCATGCAGAGCCTTGTTTCTCCACTTTTCTCGTCACTTTGTGCGCCCACGGTAATTGTCCGCTGGCACGGAATAACCTGCTTCGGCAAGGTGATTTCCCGAATGGTGGAAGAAGACGCACCGAAGGCACGAATCGTCATGCGCAGGATCATGTGGATGCTTAATGAAGAATCCGGCGGGTGCGCCTGGGGCGTACCTGAAGCCATGGGTGAAATTTCTGCGGTAAACGAAACAATGGGGGCTGAATATGGAAAAATCCTGCTCAGCTACAGCCATGAGGACGAAAAAGGCCCGGAAAACTATCTTGAATTCCCGACCCTGCTCAGGGGAGCGGTCTGGGGAGTTGCCCGGCTGGCGCAGGACCGCCCGCAAATAGCGGCTCAGGCCACAGAAGATATGATCCGTTTTCTTTCCTTCCCCGACCCGGTGATACAGGGAACGGCCTGCTGGGCTTTGGGAGGACTGAAAGCTGCCGAGTCCGTTAAAAAGCTTGAAGCTTTGGCGGATAATGATACTGTTATAGATATTTACAAGGACTCTTCATTGCAGTCTGTAACGGTGGGAAGGCTGGCTCAGGAAGCTCTGGAAAAAATTTCAGGGAACTAACTCAACAACTTGAACAAGGAGAGGAATGATGGATGTTCTGATGCTGTCAAGGCTGCAATTTGCCATGGCAACAATGTTCCACTTCATTTTCGTACCGCTCACACTGGGGCTTTCCATCATGGTCGCCATCATGGAAACCATGTACGTGCGCACTAAAAAAGACATTTACCTGCGCATGACTAAATTCTGGGGAAAGCTGTTCGTCATTAACTTTGTTCTCGGAATCGTGACCGGAATCACTCTTGAATTCCAGTTCGGAACCAACTGGTCCCGCTATTCCGAATATGTAGGTGACATTTTCGGGTCGCTGCTGGCCATTGAAGCCACTGTCGCCTTTTTCATGGAATCGACATTTCTCGCTGCATGGATTTTCGGCTGGAAAAAACTTTCCCCCAAAATGCACGCAGCCTGTATCTGGATTGTGGCTATCGCCTCTAATATTTCTGCAGTATGGATCATCCTTGCCAACGGCTGGATGCAGAACCCGGTTGGTTATGTAATCAGAAACGGTCGCGCAGAACTGGATAATTTCACAGAAGTTATCACCAACCCCTTCGCATGGGGCCAGTTCCTGCATAACGGCTTTGCCGCATTCATGGTCGCCAGCTTCTTCGTCATGGGCATCAGTGCCTACCATCTGCTGCGCAAGAACGAAGTTGAATTCTTCAGCAAGTCTTTTAAAATGGGCCTGATCGTGGCTTTCATCTTCTCCATTCTTGTTGCCGCTCAGGGACATCACCATGCCCAGACCGTTGCCAAGATGCAGCCTGAAAAACTGGCCGCCATGGAAGCTCTCTGGGAGACAGCACCCGACGGAGCCCCCATGTACCTGCTGGCCGTGCCGGATGAAAAGAACGAGAGAAACTCCATTGAACTTTTCGGTATCCCCGGCGCACTCAGCTTCCTCGCCTTCAACGATTTTAACGCTCCTGTGAAAGGTCTCAAGGAATGGCCCAAGGAAGACCGTCCTCCGGTAACCATTACCTTCCTTGCTTTCCGTATCATGGTCGGACTGGGAACCGTATTCCCGCTCCTGTGCATCTGGGGTTGGATAAAGCGCAAAGAACTCATGGAAAACAAGCTCTACCTGCGCATCATGCTGTTCGCTATTCCCCTTCCCTACATAGCCATCTGGGCTGGCTGGGCTGTTGCCGAGGTTGGACGCCAGCCGTGGATCGTATACGGCATCATGAAGACATCCGATGCAGTCTCTCACATTGCCACAAGTCAGGTTGCGTTCTCATTCATTGCCCTGACCACATTGTACACCATCCTCGGTGCGTGTGAAATTTACCTGCTGGCGAGATTCGCCCGTAGAGGCCCTGAACCTGAAAAGGCTTAATAAGCTGTAAAACAAGGAGAATATTATGTTAGAAACCATATGGTTCTTGTTGTGGGGCTTACTCTGGGCCATCTACTTCATGCTCGACGGGTATGATCTGGGTCTGGGTTCCGTGATGCCCTTTCTGGCTAAAGATGAAAAAGACAGAAAAGCAATATACAAATCTATCGGCCCCTTCTGGGACGGCAACGAAGTATGGCTCATCACCGCTGGTGGTGTAACCTTCGCCGCATTCCCCAAGGCCTACGCAGTAATGTTCAGCGGTCTCTACACTGCGCTCATGCTGCTGCTCATCGCACTTATCATTCGCGGTGTTGCCTTTGAATTCAGGGGACTGGTTGAAAGCGAATGGGCTCGCAAATTGTGGGATAAAGCAATGGTTGTCGGCAGCCTCCTGCCCGGACTGCTGCTCGGCGTTGCCTTTGCAAACA
Source organism: Maridesulfovibrio spiralis (SeqCode) (assembly GCF_048571135.1). NCBI lineage: Bacteria > Pseudomonadati > Thermodesulfobacteriota > Desulfovibrionia > Desulfovibrionales > Desulfovibrionaceae > Maridesulfovibrio > Maridesulfovibrio spiralis (SeqCode). The sequence continues at coordinate 1,529,587 of NZ_CP182344.1, forward strand.
ACTTCATGGGCATCCCCATTGATGAAAACGGCATTTTTCAGGGTAACCTGTTCACCCTGCTCAACCCCTACGGTCTCGGCGGCGGTATCCTTTTTGTACTGCTTTTCGCCCAGCATGGCTGCCTCTGGCTTGCCGTACGCACCGAAGGAGAGCTTAATGCCCGGGCCGGCAACCTTGCAGCAACCATCTGGCCGGTTCTTGCTGCGGTTTATGTTGCATTTCTGGCCCTTACCGGGGTATACACTCAGCTGCTCAGCAACTTCCTGGCCTACCCGGCCCTGATGCTGATCCTGTTGATCCCGATCTTTGCAATCGTCAAGGTCCGTACCCTTATCGCAGCACGCAAGTGGTGGAAAGCATGGGCCTGCTCCGCAGTTCTCATCGTTTCCACTACCATGTTCGGCGTGATCGGACTGTTCCCGGCACTGCTGCCTTCCAGCATCAATCCGGCATACTCCATCACCATCCACAATGCTGCTTCAAGCCAGCTGACCCTGAAAATCATGCTGACTGTTGCATTGATCATGGTCCCCATCGTCATCGGTTACCAGGTCTGGATGCATAAGGTATTCGGAACCAAGATCACCGACGAAGATCTGGGCTACTAAACACAAGATCCCAATTATGGAGAACAACCCAAATGTCTAACAAAGTTCTTGAAAAAGCACTCAATGAACAGCTCAATGCTGAAATGTACTCTGCATACCTCTACCTTTCCATGTCCGCTTACTTCAGCGACATCGGACTGGACGGCTTCGCCAACTGGATGCGTGTACAGGCCAAGGAAGAACAGTTCCATGCAATGAAGTTCTATGATTACATCAATGAACGCGGCGGCCGTGTTCTCCTTACCGCCATCGAAGGCCCCAAAACCGAATGGGAATCCCCGCTGGCCTGCATTGAAGCAGTGCTTGAACACGAACAGCATGTAACTTCTCTGGTTAACAACCTCGTTGACCTCGCAATTCAGGAGAGAGACCATGCAACCAACATCTTCCTGCAGTGGTTCGTAACCGAGCAGGTTGAGGAAGAAGACAGCGTAAACGCAGTACTGAACAAGCTCCGCCTGCTCAACGGTGAAGGCAACGGCATGTTCATCCTCGACAAGGAACTGAGCACCCGCGTATTCAACGCACCCGCTGAATAGTTCCCGCCTTACGCAAGACGAAAATAAGCCCCCCGGTACAGATGTACCGGGGGCTTTGTTTTTTGAGAGAGACTAAATATATTTAAGCCAGTCTTTAGTACTGAAAATTAACTGTAGCCTGCGCGGCAGTTGCAAAAATTTCTGAAGCCTGACTCTGGTAGGCCCGGACTCCGGCCATCTGCCTCGCTGAGAAACTCCTGCCTTGAGGTTCTGAATCCCTGGCGTTATTCTCGTTTTCTTTGGTGTTCACACCGGTAATCTGCGCTGCCTTCTGCTGCGCCTGTTCCTCTTCTTCCGGAGAAACTACACCGTCTTTATCTAAGTCCTTTTCTTCTTCATCCTCTTCCTTGCGGAAGAAATTCTTTTGAAACTCGGACAAAGCCTCAGAGAAAACGCCATTTCCGCCTTCACCCTGATCTTCGGTCTTCAGAAGATCAGCCGCATCGTTCGAAACCTTATCGTCTTCATCGGAATCGAGCATGTTGGATGCAACTTCATCCAACCCGCCAGTCTCGAACCCGACCATATTTTTGGAATCCGCATTTGGACTTTCCGCGGAAGATTCTGCCGCCTGCTGCATCTCAACAACAAGCTTGCCGAATTCCCCTTTTTCCTTATGCAATTTCTCCAGCACAGCCTGCATTTCTGCAGGTGTGACCATGTTATTGCCGTCGGCATCAAACTTTGAAAACTCTTCTTTGCTCAGCCCAAACTCTTCAAGACTAAGGATGCCATTACTATCCTTATCCTTCGAAATCATTAACGTATCTAGAAAATCGCTTTGCTGCTGTTTCTCTAGAATTCCTGATTCATCAGGAGCAAAATCCGCATTAACCTGCGACAGTTCAGGGCTATCAATTCCTGAAAGGCTCATCCTAATACTCCTAGTTTATTAGCACGGGAAGAATGGAAGTTATTGCCCGCTAGAAACGCACTAAGAAAAGTTAAGCAATTATCATTCCCATAATTATGCAAATTAATATTGGTTAAGCATCTACAAACTCAATCGAAGGAGACCGACAGCCAAAAATTTACGTATGGATATATCCTCCACTTTCCCTGTAGTACAGGAATGCTACCACTGCCTCGTTCCACTCTGATAATTTCATGGGACAACGCAACAAACAGGAGAAAAACAATGGCTAAAAAAATTCTTATGATCGTCGGTGACTTTGTGGAAGACTACGAAGTAATGGTTCCTTTTCAGGCTTTGCAGGCCATGGGCTTTGAAGTGGATGCAATCTGCCCGGACAAGAAAGCAGGCGAACAGGTAGCCACCGCTGTGCACGACTTTGAAGCGCACCAGACCTATCTGGAACGTCCCGGACACAATTTTACCCTCAACGCCGACTTTGACAGCGTTAAAACCGGAGATTATGCTGCTCTGGTGGTTCCCGGAGGCAGGGCTCCCGAATATCTGCGCCTTAATGAAGATGTTCTCGGTATTGTCCGTGACTTCTCTGACCGCCCCATCGCCGCAATCTGCCACGGACCTCAGCTCCTCGCCGCAGCAGGAGTACTTGAAGACAAGAAAGTATCAGCCTACCCGGCATGCAGCCCTGAAGTTAAGCTTGCCGGCGGTGAATACGTTGAAATAGACCTTGATGATGCAATTTGTGACGGCAATCTCATAACCGCTCCCGCATGGCCCGCTCATCCCAAATGGTTGCGCCTGCTGGTTGAGCAGATCGGATAATCCGGACAACCGGGAACACTGATCGGCGGGAGGCAAATCCACGAGGCTATCCATGTGTGAAATATATGCTTCCACCCCGCCGCAGGAATATGAACAGGTCAACCGCTCCATCAGGATAAACGGAGCTGTGACCAGCATTCGCATTGAGCGAAGGTTTTGGAATATTCTGGATGAACTGGCAGCCGAAGAGCAAACCAGCACCGGTAAATTCATTTCCACGCTTCATACCGAAGCGTACAGCATGAACGGTGAGATATCCAACTTTGCGTCACTGCTCCGTGTGGTCTGCACCACCTATCTTGCAAATAAAAATTCCTGACCCCGCCCTTAATAAAAACAAAAAGCCCGCCTTAAAGACGGGCTTTTTTATGGACACTCGTTGACACGTTTTTTTAATCTGTATACATCAAATGCATATTGATTTTTGATAACATCCTAATGAACACCACTCAAAATCTAATTCTGAGGTAATCATGAACAAACCCCTTTCTGCTCTACTAACCTTGCTCATCACCATTTGCATTTCCCTGCCCGCAACGGCGGGAACGCGGACCATTACTGATATGGCCGGACGCACGGTGGAAATCCCGGCAAAAGTGGAAAGAGTTATCTGTTCCGGTCCGGGCTGCCTCAGATACCTGACCTACCTGCAAGGGCAGGACATGATTGTCGGCGTTGATTCCATTGAACACCGCAAAACCAGATTCGATGCCCGGCCCTACGCCATCGCGAATCCGCAATTCAAAAATATGCCGTTGATCGGTGAATTCCGTGGTCACGACAACCCGGAACTGATCCTCGGCCTGGAACCGCAGCCGCAGGTTATCTTCAAGACATACAAGGATATGGGCTACGACCCGGACGAACTTCAGGCCAAAACCGGGATTCCGGTCATCTGCCTATCCTACGCCAGCCTCGCCGCGAAACGGGATGTTATCTACAAATCACTGCAACTCATGGGTGAAGTTATCGGCAAGGAGAAAAGAGCCAAGGAAGTCTTCGATTTTATGGAAAAAGAAATCACCGACTTACAGAATAGAACCGCAAATATCCCCAAAGAACAGCGTAAGACCTGCTACGTAGGCGGCATTGCCAAAAAAGGCCCGCACGGATTCCAGTCAACCGAACCGGCTTACCCCCCGTTCCGTTTTGTTAATGCCATGAACGTAGCCTGCCCGCCCAAAAGCAAAGGAAAGCCCCTGCAGCATGCCAATGTTTCCAAGGAACAGATCGTGGCCTGGAACCCGGAGATTCTATTTGTAGATATCTCGACCTCTCAGCTGGGCGAAAATGCCGGGGCCATCTACGAAATCAAGACCGATCCCGCATACCAGTCACTGGACGCTGTCTCCTCCGGAGAGGTATATACCGTGCTGCCATACAACTGGTATTCCCGGAACTACGGTTCCATCATCGCGGACGCATACTACGTAGGCAAAGTGCTCTATCCTTCTAAATTTCAGGACATAGACCCCGAAGCAAAGGCTGATGAAATTTACACCTTCATGGTCGGCGAACCTGTGCTGCAAACCATGGAAAAAGCATTCAGTGTCAAAGGTTTTCATAAAATGGAGCTGAACTAGCCTATGCATTTTGATGACGGTCAGATTCCCGCAGAATACTCCCTCCACATCAGGCGGAAGTTTTTATTTATCGTAGCAGGTTTGTTTGCAGCCGGGATTATGCTGATAACCTCCATCGGCATGGGGCCGGTATCTATTTCGGGACTGGAAACCCTGCTGACCCTGCTGGGCGACACGGTCTCCAAAAGATATGACCTGATCATCTGGAACATAAGACTTCCGCAAGCCCTGACCGCTCTGGCCGCAGGGGCTGGTCTCTCTGTGGCCGGAGCTGTCATGCAGGCTATCCTGCGCAATCCGCTCGGTTCCCCTTTCACTCTGGGAATCTCCCATGCTGCAGCTTTCGGTGCCGCCGTATCAGTCATGCTGCTTGATCTTGGAACCATGGCCAGTTCCAATGTGGGGGCGGTAACCATCAACTCCCCCTACCTGACCACCATGGTAGCTTTCGGGTTCAGCCTGATCGCCACTTTTGCAATCATCGCTATTTCACGCACTCGTAGAGCCACCCCTGAAGTGATGGTCCTGACCGGGGTGGCACTGGGCGCACTCTTCACTGCCGGAACCATGTTCCTGCAATATTTCGCTGATGACGTGCAGCTGGCAGCAATGGTCTTCTGGACTTTCGGGGACGTTGCCCGGGCCACATGGACCGAACTGGCTATCATCACAGCGGTGACTGTAGTCGCTTACATCTGGTTCACGGCAAATCGCTGGAATTTCAATGCCATTGAGGCCGGGGATGAGACCGCCAAGGGTTTAGGCGTCAAGGTGGAGCAGGTCCGCATGACCGGAATGCTGCTCGCCTCACTGGTTACGGCGGTCATTGTATCTTTCCTCGGCATCATCGGCTTTGTGGGGCTGGTCTGTCCGCATATGGTCCGGCGCATGATCGGTGATGATTACCGTTTCCTGCTTCCGGCTTCCTGCATTGTCGGTGCGGTACTGCTGCTGGCGGCTGACACTGCGGCCCGGCTCATGCTGGCTCCCAACGTACTGCCCGTCTCGGTGCTGACCGCCTTTCTCGGCGCTCCGGTTTTCATCTGGCTGATCATCAGGGGGAATAAATGAACATCAAGGTAAACGGCATAAATTTCAGCTACCACGGAACCCCGGTTCTTGAATCTGTCGATTTCTCTGTGGATCAGGGGGAACTGCTGGCTATCCTCGGTCCCAACGGTGCGGGCAAGACGACCCTGCTCAAATGCATGAATGCAATCCACAGACCCGCCAGAGGTTCAGTTCTGGTCAAGGACAAAGACGTTTTCAAGCTCGCTTCGGACGATATAGCCCGGCTGATCGGCTATGTTCCGCAACGGGTGGAGCCTGCCCGGTTAACCGTCTTCGATGCCGTACTCATGGGCCGCAAACCGCACATCAAATGGCGGGTCCGCGATCACGATATCCGTATAGTAGACGCCGCGCTTAAACGGCTTTCCCTTAACCATCTTTCCCTGCGCTACATCGACCTGCTCAGCGGCGGTGAATTGCAAAAAGTCAGCATTGCCCGCGCGCTGGTGCAGGAGCCGGACGTGCTGCTGCTTGATGAGCCGACCAGTTCTCTTGATCTCAAAAACCAGCTGGAAATCCTGCGAACGGTCCGGGCGGTTGTCAAAGGACACAAGGTATCGGCAATTATGACCATGCATGACCTGAACACCGCCCTGCGTTACGCGGACAAATTCATTTTCCTTAAAAACGGAACCGTCTGCGGCTGCGGAGGAAAAACCTGCGTCAGCCCGGAAATAATTGAACAAGTCTACGGCGTTGAAGTGGAAATCGAAATGCGTAAAGGCTGCCCGGTTATCCATCCCGTTGAAGATCTAGAAGCACTGGATTACGAACACGAACATTCTCATGGGCATATTCATGAAGTGAGGCAGTAAATGACCACATATTTTTCAGAAGACCAAATCAACCAAACAATTGAATTTCATGGACACCAGTGTCCGGGGCTGGCAATCGGCATCCGGGCGGCGGAACTCTGCTTACGCGAACTGGGGCATAACAACGACTCATCCATTGTCGCCATTTGCGAAACCGACATGTGCGGCGTAGACGCCATCCAATTTCTGACCGGATGTTCCGTGGGTAAAGGCAACCTGATCCTTAAGGATCACGGTAAGATGGCCTTTACTTTTTATCGCCACAATGACGGAAAAGGACTGCGGGCCATGCTGAATCCCGGCTTTATCAACGAACTGCGCGCTGAAATGGGCAGACTCATGGGCCTCTCCGATCCGACTGCTGAAGAAAAGCAACAATGCACCAAGGTCCGCGCTGAATGCGAAAAAGAGTATTACGAAGCCAGACTTGAAGACATGTTTATGGTGGAAGAACCGCAAATCCGCATGCCCCGCCCGGCGGCCATATTGCAATCACTGACCTGTGAGGATTGCGGGGAAATGCATATGGAATCCCGCTCCCGAAGATTCGGGGGACGGACGCTCTGCCTGCCCTGCTTCGCCAAGGTAGAACAGAAGATTTAAAACAAAGCGGGCCTAAGTCATAATGACCGAGGCCCGCTTTGTTATTAGGTGTGCTGTGATTTAAGCCGGATTCTTAACTTTGTAGAACATAGTATAAAGCACCGGAACTACCAGCAGGGTCAACACGGTGGCAAAGGCCAGACCGGCCATGATGGTTACAGCCATTGCTGAAAAGAAGGCATCGGTAACCAACGGGAGCATACCGAGAATGGTTGTCCCGGCAGCCATTGCTACAGGTCGAATACGGCTCAGGGCCGAATCGACAACCGCGCGGTACGGTTCCTTGCCTTCTGCCAGCTCAATGTTGATCTGATCAAGCAGTACTATGGCGTTCTTGATCAGCATCCCCGAAAGGGAAAGGAAACCGAGCAGAGCCATAAAGCCGAAGGGTTCCCCGGTTGCCAGCAGACCGCAGCTGACCCCGATGATGGACAACGGCACGGTCAGCCAGATGATGGCCGGAATTCGCAGATTATTGAAGAGCATTACAGTAGCAATGATCATAATCAGGAACGGACCTCCAAGGCTGGCAGCGAGGCTGGTCTGGGCATCCCTTGAATCCTCGAATTCCCCGCCCCACTCCATAGTGTATCCTGCCGGAATTTTCATGCCCTCAATCTGCGGACGAAGCTCTTTAAAGAGTACGGAAGGCAGTCCGGCAATCGGCTCGCAGGACGCGGTAATGGTCAGCATACGGTTACGGGTCTGTAACTTGCCCGGCTCAATGTGGGTATCAAAGCCGGAAACCACTTCTTCAACCGGAATCATGCGCCCGGCAACAGGGCTGAACAACTGCACATCACCGATCTGGGAAACATCAAGCCGTTCCCGTGCCGGGGGACGGGCCACGATGGGCAACAGCTTATCCCCTTCCCGGTAAACACCTATATTGGTTCCGGTAAAGAACATATTCATAGCCTTGGCAAGGTCGGGACGGGTAATACCTGCAATTTTGGCCTGCGCTTCCATGATTACCGGGCTGAGAACTTTTACGTCCTGCCGCCAATCATCGCGGATGGATTCAGCATGTCCGGTGGTAAGCATGATCTGTTGTGCTTCACGGGAAAGCTCGCGCAGAACCTTGGTATCGGGACCGCTGAAACGTACCTCGATGGAAGCGGCACGGCCGGGGCCGAGCTTGAACTTCTTCACCTTGGCTTCAGCCTGCGGATAATATTCATTCACATACTTCTTATAGCGGGCCATGACTTCACCGGTGGTCTCGTAATCCTTAACTTCCACCAGCAGAAGGCCATATGAAGAAGCTGTCTTTTCCGGGGAATAAGTCAGGATGAAACGGGGCGCACCCTGTCCGGTGAAAGTAGACACGTTCTTGACCTGTTCATCCTTGAGGATAACCCCGGCAAGTTCGTTCACATCCTCTGCCGTGGCCCGTATATCAGTGCCTTGAGGCAGCCAGTAATGGATGTAGAAACGCGGCTGGGTGGAATCCGGAAAGAAACTCTGCTTAACAAACCCGAATCCATAGATTGACCCGGCCAGCATGACCACCAGAGTCACCATGGTCAGCACCCTGTGCTTCAGGCAGTACTCAAGAATTGAGCGATACACACGAAACAGGACGCCGCCATAAGGATCAGCCTCTGCGCTGACCTTCGGATGCAGGAACATTTCACAGAGCAAAGGGGTGACTGTAACAGCAGTAACCCAGCTCATCATCAATGAAATAAACAGAACAATAAACAGGGAGCGGCAGAACTCACCGACTTTGTCAGGACTTAGCCCGATTCCGGCAAAAGCCATGATGGCGATAATTGTACCGCCAAGCAGGGGCCATTTACTCTGCTCAACAACATCCACTGCGGCCTGAATACGGTCCATACCCTTCTGGTAACGGATCAGTACCCCCTCGATAACCACAATGGCGTTATCCACCAGCATACCCAGCGCAATGATCAAAGCACCGAGCGAAATACGCTCCAGGGCAACCCCGGCCATCTGGATAAAGATAAATGAGCCGCAGATTGTGATCAGCAGAATGGCCCCGATCAGCAGGCCGGACTGCATACCCATAAAAAGCAACAAAACAATGATAACGATAGCCACGGCCTCAGCGAGGTTTATGACAAAGGAATTAACCGCGTTATCAACCCTGCTGGGCTGGAAGTAGACTTCCTCCACATTAATGCCAACTGGGGTCTGGCCCTGCAATTGCTGCAATTTAGCATTGATGGCATCACCCAGTTCCACAACGTTGGCCGCCGGGTTCCCGGCAATGCCGATGGCTACGGCGTTCTTTCCGTTAAAGGACATAATCTGTGACGGCGGGCTCTGGTAACCGCGATGAATTTCAGCCACATCGCGCAGAGGAACAAGCCTGCCTGAACCGTCACGAATAAACAGGTCACCAAGGTCTTCAACTGACTCCACCCCGCCGGACGGAGATATCTCGATATATTCACGACCTACTTTGACATTACCGGATTTGACCACGAGGTTGCGGTTGGAGAGGGTTTTGTAGACAGAATCAAGGGACACGCCCAGCTGGGACATCCTCGCCCGTGAAATCTCCACAAATACCGTTTCCTGCTGCTCCCCCCAGACCGTAATCTTGGCAACGTTATCAACCAGCAGAAGCTGTTTACGCAGGAAAGTCACATAGTCCTGTAAATCCTGCTGCGAGTAACCGTCACCGGTTATCGAGAGCAGGATACCGTAAACATCACTAAAATCGTCGATAACAAGGGAAGGCCCTGCCCCGGGGGGAAGAGAGGACTGGGCATCACCGACTTTGCGGCGGAGTTCATCCCAGACCTGGGGCAGGGTTTCCTTATCATATTGGTCCTGAACTTCTACAGTGACAATGGACTGTCCCCGGTTGGAAATAGAAGTTACTTTCTTGAGCTGTTTGAGTTGCTGGGCCGCCCCTTCGATAACGTCAGTGACCTCATCGGCCATTTCAGCAGGCGTTGCACCGGGGTAGTTAGTAACGACCAATGCTTCCTTGATGGTAAATTCAGGATCCTCAAGACGGGGCATATCCAGAAAGGCTTTCACCCCGCCGAGGAAGAATACAATTGTCAGGACCAATGAAACAGTTTTCTTTTCAATGGTCAGCCGTGCAAGACTCATCCGCGACTCCCGATTCTACCCTTGAGAATTTTAACTTCCTGCCCCTCACGTAAATAGTGGGCACCGGAGACGACCACCTGCTCACCGGACCGGATGCCTTCACGGACCTCAAAATTGGCATTCACAATCCGGCCCACCTGAACGGTACGCTTTTTCACCGCACCATTATCATAAATCCAGACGAACTTATCCTGATCCGGGTAACCGACTACAGCAGAAATGGGCACAGAAACAAAGTTCACACCTTTTTGTTCCGGCATGCTGGCCACAACTTCGGCAGTCATACCCGGATGGATGGACAAACCGTCGGGGTTTTCCATTTTCAGGGTTACTTCGTAAGTCTGTGTCTCTACATTGGCCTTGGTCTGAAATTCCTTGATATCCAGTTTGAATTCCTGACCGGGATAGGTCTCGAACTTTGCGCGGGCTTTGAAATTCTGGCTGTCTTTCTTGATAATTCCACGCACCCAGATGTTTTCCGGCACATCAACAACCACATCAAGGGCTGAAGTGTCTTCGAGCTGGACAATAGGTTCCTTGGCCTGAACGAACTCATGGTTTTCAACAGATTTAACCGCGATAGTCCCGCTAAAAGGTGCTTCAAGACGGGTGTACTGCAGGTTCAGCTTGGCCCGGCGTAATTCCTGAATCAGGGAATTCACCGTTGCCCGGCTACTTTCAAAAGTACTCTGGGCGGAGTCATAAGCGGACTGGGCTACGGTATCAGAGGCCAGCAGCTCCGCATTGCGGTCATAATTCAGCTTGGCCTCATTCATCACCGAACGGGCTCCGATCAGCTTTGCTTCAAGGTTCGCAATGGAGGCTTGAAAATCACGCTGGTCCAATACGGCGATGACCTGTCCTTTTTTGACAAAATCCCCTTCCTTGACGTTGAACCGCTCAATCTGCCCGGACACACGGAAAGCCAGAGTCGCCTCACGTGTTGCTTTTACCTTACCGGGAAATTTCCGCAGTTCAGGTGCATTCCGGTCTGATATTTTCATAACCCGAACCGGGCGCACGGGCTGTTCAACAAGAACTTCCTCTTTGCACCCCGGTAAAAGCATCATTGTTAAAATAAGAAATATTAGTTTGTTACGCATGGTTTCCCCCCTTGCTTATGTTTATGAAAACATCAATCAATCAGTTGATTAATTGAAAGACAAAAAAAATTATGCCCAGAGGGCCGGACTGCCTGCCTTGAGAAGAAGAGTCACTACTTTTCTGTATTCTTCAACCTTCTGGTCATCGTCTATGTAATGACCGCCACCAAGCAGATAGTCAGAAAAAATAGTACCGATCACTGCGGTAAAACAGATGTCTTTAACATTTTCAGCGAGGTTAGCTTTGGATCCGGTTCGGGTAAGAAATTCATTGAACATTTCCCAGCCAGTGGAATAAAGCCCGTCCCTAAGATCCTGCAACTCTTCACTGTCATGATTAAGTTCGCTTAAACCAACGAGATAAAGATCTCGATTTTGGCGGGCATCCGCCAAAAACCGGGCCACATTCAACTCCACCAGTTCAGCATGATCACCGGCCTCATTCATGGACTGCCGGATTACGGCAACCATCCGCTCACTGAACGCGCTGAAAATTTCACGCAACAATCCAGCCTTACCACCGAAATAGTAAGAGATCATGGCACTATTAACGTCAGCTTCACGGGCGATATCCCTGATCCCGACAGTGTTGAAGGAACGTTCGGCAAAGAGTTTGGCCCCGGCTTGGAGAATCTTTTCGCGTTTTGTCATAGGACCCAATTAATCAAGCGATTAACAATTGTCAATCACCTGATTAATAATTTCAGTGGATATATTTCTACCAGAGGTTCTTGGTATCCAGTTCCTTAACTGTTTCCGGCATGTCTGGCAGGGATGATTTCTTCGTTATATTAATGACTTCCACCCTGCGGTTCTGTGCGCGGCCCAGAGAGCTGTCATTGGGTGCGATGGGTTGCTCTTCACCCATACCCTGAATTTCGATGCGCTCGGGATCGATATTGAAATGAACGGCGAGATAATTTTTAACAGCTTCAGCACGTTTCAGACTCAAGGTCTGGTTGTAACCCTTGTCTCCAGCGGAATCTGTATGGCCGACAAGCTTGACCTGCATGCCCTTTCCGGTGCTGGAAGTAAGTGCTTCTCCCAGCGAATTCACCACCGGATATGCTTTTTCGCTGATTTTAGATGAGTTGACCTTGAATTCGATCTTAAGGAAAGCCCGGCCACCGGGATCGGTTATCATGCGCAGGATGTCATCTGAATTGGAGGCAAAACCGTCCTGCCCGGCAAAAGAAACAGACGCGCAGCAGAACACAAAGATGAACATGAATGCCAATTTTTTCATAAGGACCTCCGGGCCGTGGTTTCTGGAATAACATCAAAATACCCTCTCCCCGACTTTGGAGCAAGGATTTCCGTTTGCGCCAAGGTCTAATAATCCGGTTTTGAGCGGCCCCGCTTAACTTCGGAACGTTTCTTTTTGTTATCAAGACGCTTGCGTTTAGCGGAGTTCGGAACCTTGGTATTGCGCCTCTTACGCACCGGCTTCAGGGCATCGGCCAGCATTTTGGCAAAACGGGCAATTGCCTCCTCCTTGTTGCGGAACTGGCTACGGTGTTCTTCACAGGAAATCTGCAATTCACCTTTAGAATTCATACGCCCGCCAAGCCTGCTGATAATCAGCAATTTCCGGTGTTCACTTAAGGAAGGAGAATCCTGTACATTGAAAACAAGAGTGACTTTTGAAGATGTTTTATTTACATGCTGTCCACCCGGCCCGGAGCTGCGGCTGGCGTAGAAACTAATTTCATTATCGGGTATGGACAATGTGGAAGTGATACTTATCATTGCTTTCGGCTGGATGTTTTGTTTTTTGTTGCGCAAATGGCGGCGCACCCTTTTTTAAGTACGACGCTTGGGTCTTGCATCGTTCTTACTTTTTTTCAAGGAGATTTATTATGAAAATCGCACTTCCTTCCAGAGACGGAATGGTTGACGGTCACTTCGGCCACTGTGAAGCTTTCACCATTTTCACTCTCGACGAATCCAAAAATATCATCGAAGAAGAAAAACTCACCCCTCCCCCGGGATGCGGCTGCAAATCCAACATCGTCCCCACTCTTGCTGAAATGGGCGTCAAAATCCTGCTCGCAGGTAACATGGGCCAGGGTGCAGTTAACCTCTTGCAGAACAGCGGTATTCAGGTTATCCGCGGATGTGGTGGTGAACTCAAGGAAGCGGTTGCACAGTGGGCTGCAGGCAACATTACTGATTCCGCAACTGTCTGCGACGACCACGGTTCCTGCGGTAACCACTAGTACCAAACCCATCGGATTGATTTGATGGGCCAGCACTAGAAATCAATTATTACTTGGAGATAGAAACATGAATGAATGTCCTTGCGGTTCCGGCAAAGCTTACGAAAGCTGCTGTGAGCCCTACATTACAGGAAAAGAGCCAGCACCTACCGCCGAAGCACTCATGCGTTCCCGTTACACAGCGTTCGCTGTAAAACGGGTTGATTACCTCGGCGATACCCTCGCCCCGGAAAGCAAACATGACTACGACGAGGCACAGGTCAAAGTATGGGCGGAAACATCCACATGGCTCGGCCTTGAAATTGTTTCTACCTCCAAGGGTATGGAAGATGACGAAACCGGTGAGGTGGAATTCATCGCCAAATTCAGGCAGCAGGGAGCTATCCAGACTCACCACGAAGCCAGCCATTTCGAGAAAAATGACGGCAAATGGTTCTACATCGAAGGTGACTTTGTTCCCCAGCAGCCAATCAAGAAAGACAAGAAAGTAGGACGTAACGAACCCTGCCCCTGCGGCAGCGGCAAGAAATACAAGAAGTGCTGCGGCTAACCGCAACCTTCCGCAAGTCTGAATATTAGAAAGCCCCCCGTTCCTTGGAACGGGGGGCTTTGTTTTTTCTATCCCTAAAACGAAGTCACATTACCAACATCCATACAGCAAATATGACTCCCAAAACACCAAGCAATTATCACATGCTATTATTTATAAATATAGACTAGTTCATAACTAATACAAATTAATTGAATTCTTACTTGCATAAACCAATACGCATAGCCTATAAGCAAACAACATTTTCAATATTCACACATATATTAAACCTAAAAGGAGCGATAGATGGCTTTATCACCAGAGGAAATGGCTCATCAACTCATAGAAATATACGATGACCAAAAACGTCGATACTCACTTGATGTTGATGACTTTAAAGATCTCGCAGGAAAAAACAGACTCAAAGGTTCGTATGTCAGCTACGTTCAGGATGAACTCTCTCAGAAAGGATATCAACTGATCAATATGAGGGAGCAGGAGGACTCCTTTGGAGTCATGAAAAGCGAAGTTGTTAATCAATGGCCTAAGGTTGAATCGGTTAATTACACCCGGGACCGCGAAGAAGACGACGATCACGAATAAACGACCTAAAACAAAACCCCCGTTCCTAGGAACGGGGGTTTTGTTTTTTCAAATCTTATTTCTAATTTATGAAGTCAGTCCGTGAACGGAATCACGGACCCAGTAAAGCAGGTTAAACTTCTCGGTCAGACCTTCCCTGATCTTGTTCAGGGTAGCCTTGTCCATGTCATGAATTCGTATAAAGACATGACGCATATTTTCCTGCTCCGGCTCATAGGAAGTAAGGATGGACATTACCCGTCCGCCGTTGTCCTTGAGATAGTCAAGAACTCCGTTGAGAGATCCCGGCTTGTTGGAAAGAGCAAGGCCAACCTGCACACCGCCGTCGAGAACACCGGTAATACTGATCAGAACCTTGAATACATCGGTATTGGTGATGATACCGACGCACTTGTTCTCCGCATCCACAACCGGGATACCGCCGATCTTATTTTCTTCCATGACCACAGCTGCTTTTTCCACGGTATCTTCGACGGATACGGTGAGAACCTTGCGGGACATGATGTCCTTGATCTTGATTTCGGAGAGCAGGTAGTAAAGCTCATGCATATCGAGAGTGGTCGCTTTGGAGGGAGATGCTTCCTTGATGTCCCTGTCCGAAACAATACCGACCAGAACGCCGTCTTCATCAACGATCGGCAGCCTGCTGATGTCATTATCCTTCAGCAGCTTTGCAGCTTTCATCATGGAACGGTCGTGGGTCAGGGTGATTACGTCCTTGGACATCCAGTTTTTAACCAGCATGTGGAACCTCCTTATGGCCGTCGGCCTGTGATGTTTCTATAAGATGATCAGCGTTAACAATGCAGCTATATTCCGCAAAAAACATTACGTCTGATGCTAAACTTCTCCATTTTCCTACTTATATGATTATATAAACAAAGGTCTGCGGTCAATCTTCATAAACTTAAAATGCGCAAAACCAACATTCTTGCAGCAGAATTTAATTCTTAGGTGTTTCTTTGCGGATAAAAAGACCCGGCGCAATATCGGGGTGGTCGCAACGCAGCACAGCCTGTGTTCCGGAATGGATCACATCTTTCGGCTCGCCATTGGTTGCGGCAAAGGAATAATCACCGGAAGCAACTAACGGTCTTTTCAGGCCGGGAATCAAAATACTTACATCACAATCATCCTCCCAGCGGGCCTTTACGGAAAGCAGCCAGCTGCCGTCTTCGCGCTGTTCCAGAACGCGGGCCACTACCGGCTTGCGCTCTTCCTTGGACGGGGGCTGGGCTATTGTGCTGGGACCTGATGACTTGAAGAATGCGGTGGTCAACGGACGGGTAGCCGCGTTTACCAACTCTTCCATGGCATTTCCGGGCAACGGGCCGCCCTCTTTGGCTCTATCAATTACCGTGCGGTAAACATCCACCACCTGCGCGAGATAAGAAGAACTCTTGGTACGCCCTTCAATCTTCAGGGAAGCAACACCCAGCCTCGCCAGCATGCGCACGTAATGCACAAGGCAGAGGTCTTCGGCTGCGAAGAATTCTGTGTATCCTTCATGCTCCACCGCTTCCCAGACATCCTGACCGGGCCGGGTTTTCTCTTCCACCCGCAAGCCAGTGGCTTTATATTCAAAACGGCAGGGGTGGGTACAGCGGCCCATATTCGCGGATCGGTCATTCAGCCATGCACTGAGGAAACAGCGACCGGAAATAGCCATGCACATGGCCCCGTGGACAAACATCTCCAGCTCCATGCCCTCGGCCTTTCCGGCAATGTCAGTCACATCGGAAGCGGATAATTCTCGGGCAAGGTTGACTCTGGTGGCTCCGAATTTCTTCCAGAACTTCACGGCTTCGCTGTTACCGGTATTGGCTTGTGTGCTGATATGCACTGAAATATCGGGCAGGATTTCAGATGCCAGCATGAGGACACCGGGATCAGCGATGATCAACCCGTCCGGCGGACACTTAGCAAGTTTTTCAAGATCAGCGCGGACCTTGGAGAGATCTTTTTCCTTGGGATAAGCATTGACGCAAAAATATGCCTGAACATTATTATTGCGACAGAGTTCAAAGGCTGCAGGCAATTCCTCCCACTTGAACCCGGCTCCTGCAGAACGCAGGTTCAGGTCCCCTGCACCAAGATAAACGGCATCTGCACCGTAAGCGACAGCGGTTTCGAGTTTTTCCATGTTCCCGGCCGGGCAAAGCAGCTCCGGCATTTCTTCAAGGATGGGACGGGCAATTTCCGGTTTATCAGGTTTTTCTTCTGTGTAGGTCATAGCGGTATATTTAAATAGTAGTGGTTAAATTCTGAGTCCCTTGGACTGCCTGAAGGACTTAAGCCCGTCAAGCACACTGTGGTGCACAAACAACTTTCCGGCCCCTTTACCCAGCTGGATATCCGGTTTCACAGAGCCGTGAAAATCCGATCCACCGCTGGGCTGCAAATCATATTTGCGGGCCAGACGCTTGATGCGATCGGTCATTTCAATGGTGTGGGAACTGTAATAGACTTCAATCCCCTGCAATCCCATCTCTTTTAACCTCCCTACTTCCCGGTCCAATACCTCTTCATTTTTACTTAGCAGGAAGGGATGGGCTAAAATAGGAGTTGCTTCTGTAGAGTGCAGCAGTTCAAAGGCTTCTTCAGCTGAAATATTATTCTTGGGAAAATAGGCTTTGCCCTTTTTCCCGAGATAGTCGTTAAAAGCCTCATCATAGCTTTTAACATACCCTTTCTGGAGCATGATTCTGGCCATGTGCGGCCTGCCGATGGTTCCGGCGGCCTGACCCTGCACCTCTTCCATGGATATGTCAAAGCCGAGCTGCTGCAGTTTTTCCACCACAGCCACATTGCGCTGGGTGCGCATATTGCGCACATCATTAAAAACCCGCTTCAACCGCTCGGAATAGGGATCTACCCAAAGGCCGACTACATGCAGCACCCCCACATCACTGTGGACACTTAGTTCACAACCCGGCACGACCTCTACTCCGGTTTTGACCCCGGTCTCAAGGGCATCAGGAAGACCGTCCATGGTATCATGGTCTGTTAAAGCTATGGCGGTTAGCCCTGCTTCTTTCGCAGCCCTGACAAGCTCAACGGGGCTGAGGGTTCCGTCAGATGCAGTGGAATGAGTATGCAGATCAATGGCAGACATAGTAATCTCCGGTAGCAGCACTGGAAAATGCGGGGTTGAGGAATTTGTTTTCTATAGTTATAGGGTAGGGATCAAACAATGTGCAAGGAGTACCTTTATGACTCTGAATAAAGAACTGATCGATATTCTCGTCTGTCCCAAATGCAAAGACAAGCTGGAACTTCTTGACGGGGAATCCGGACTTAAATGTGAAAGCTGCAAAGTAGTCTACCCGGTCAAAGATGAAATCCCGATCATGCTCGTTGATGAAGCTGTTCCCGCAGACCAGTGGGAAAAGAAATAATTCAAAATATAAACAATGCGGATGAAAGCCCCATGGCTAGCCGCGAACAACAAGGAGTTTCCATGTCCCAAGCCAAAGATGGCGACAAAATCCGCGTCCACTATGCCGGTTCCCTCGAAGACGGTACTGAATTTGATTCCTCCTACAAAAGAGGCGAACCTCTTGAGATCGTTCTCGGTCAGGGCATGCTGATCAAGGGTTTTGAAGACGCTGTCAAAGGCCTTTCCGCCGGCGAAAAGGTTAAAGCAACCATCAGCCCTGAAGAAGGCTACGGCCCCTACCACGAAGAACACACCTTTGAAGTGGACCGCAACCAGATTCCGCCGGAAATCAATCCCGAAGTGGGCATGATGCTTCAGGTTAACACTGATCAGGGTGTTACCAATGTTACCATCAAATCCGTTTCCGACGAGAACGTTGTCCTCGACGGCAACCACCCCCTCGCTGGACAGACCATGATCTTCGAGATCGAACTGCTCGAAATCCTGTCCTAGTTTTAAACGGGCGCATGAAGCCCGTGCAGAAATTTAAAATCCCCGCGTGTTTTTAACGTGGGGATTTTTTGTTTTATATCAACACATTAACCGACAAAAAAACTTTTAGCATGTAAAAATTATATCCAGCAATGTTGACAACTCTTTTTGAATGCATATTTGTATTCCAGACGAAGATAACAGGAGGTTATTTATGGTTATCGACTTTAGTTCATTCTATAACTTTCCGTATGAATTTGATAAAATCTTCAATGATGCATTCAACCCTCATCATCACAACAGGCGAAAAGCGTCATATCCTCCGTTGAACATCTGTGAAGATGAAAACAACATATATATTCGTGCGGAAGTACCTGGAATTTCCATTGATGACATGGAAATCACCATCACAGCAAAGAACCTTGTACTCAAGGGAGAACGCAAATTGCCGGAAGGCAGATACTTCAGGCAGGAAAGACCGTCAGGAACATTCCAAAGAATCATCTCAATCAACACTACTGTTGATGTAGATAATGTTTCTGCATCAGTAAAAGACGGCATACTGAATATAGTTCTCCCCAAAACAGAAGCATCAACACCCAGAAAAGTTGATATTGCTGTAGAATAACGGAGGGTTCACTATGAGCGAAGAAAGAAAAATTGAAAAATTCAGCCCTGCAACCGACATCGTTGAAAGCGAACAGGGATTTTACATGTACGTGGACCTGCCCGGTGTTAGCAGGGAAGCCCTTGAAATTGATCTCGATGAAAACACCCTTGTTGTTTCCGGTAAAGCAGCTGCAGCCCTCGCCGAAGGGGAAAAATTCATTGATCAGGAATTCTGCGAAGGTCAATACACCCGCAGATTTACCATCGCAGACGTCGTAGACCGCGAAAACATCAAAGCAAACCTTAAAAACGGTGTGCTGGAACTGTTCCTGCCCAAACAGCCGGAAGTTCAGCCCCGAAAAATACAGATTACAAGCAAATAAAAACCCTCACTCCTTCACACCCCAAGAAAAAAGGCTCCCTCTGCCACGGGGAGCCTTTTTCGCTTTTCATGAATAGGTATGAAAAACTACTTTAAGCCCTGTTCATTCAAAAATTTCCCGAGCTCTTTATCTGTCTTCAAAATATGATCACGCAGCCAGTCGGCTAAAAATTTGAATACCTTCACCGGCTCCACTTTATCGCCTGAACTAACCAGATTATTGAGAGCTTCAGCCTTCACAGCAAAATTTTCATGCATTTTTATATGCCTCTCCGCAGCCGGATATCCATAGTTATTCATCAAGCTGTCTTCAGTGGCAAAATGGCTCTTAGCATAGGCGCACATGTCCTTAACAAGTTCTCCAAGTACCTTATCCTCTTCCATATTGGTTACTGAGTCATACGCCTTGTTAATCATGGCAATAAGCTGCCTGTGCTCGTCATCAATAACTTTTACCCCTACAGAGTAACTTTCATCCCATTTCAGAATCGGCATAGCTGCTCCTTTTTAGTCTCAAACATATTATCTATCTTCCATATAGGACACAAGTTCTCCATTTTAAGGCAATGTCCACTTTATAAAATTAATATTTTCATCATCCTGTATTTGCCCGTGGTGAAGGTTTCTGATAAACCGCTAGAAACCCTTCCAAGGAGGAAAACACAACATGAAACTCTTCAAAATAATGCTGGTCAGCGCCCTTTTCTGCGCTGCCCTTTTTGCCGGAACCGCCAATGCAGCAGAAGACAAAGTTTTCGTTAAGCTCCAGACCAGCGTTGGCAACATCGTAATCGAACTGGATAAAGACAAGGCCCCTGAAACCGTTGCCAACTTTCTGCGCTATGTCAAAGAAGGGCACTACAGCGGCACAATCTTTCACCGCGTTATCGACGGATTCATGATTCAGGGTGGTAACTTCGATGTAAACATGCAGCCCCGCCCCACTCACGCACCGGTTAAAAACGAAGCCCGCAATGGCCTTTACAACGACAAGTACACCATCGCCATGGCCCGGACCAATGATCCGCACTCCGCCACTGACCAGTTTTTTATCAACGTAAAAGACAACGCATTCTTGAACTTCAAGTCCGAATCCGGCTCCGGTTGGGGATACGCTGTTTTCGGTAAAGTCATCGGCGGTAAAAAAGTAGTCGACAAGATCGCTAAAACCGTGACTTACCGCAAAGGTCGTTTTGATGATGTACCGGTAAAACCCATTACTATCATCAAGGCAGAAGAGCTTAAGCAGTAAGCAACTTCAAATTTGACTTCACGTCCCCGACCACAAAGTGGCTGGGGACTTTTTTTTGACAAGCAACACCCGAACTTTTATGTAGGTCCCAAGCTACTAAAATTATCCCCGGAGGAAATTTCATGCACCTTAAGAATAGAATCGCCTTTGGCGTTATCATCGCCCTGACGCTGGGACTGGCCGGATGCCAGTCCGCATATTACAAAACAATGGAAGGCTTTGGATACCACAAACGGGACATTCTTGTTTCAAACGTAGAAAAAGCGCAGGAATCTCAAGAAGAAGCCAGCGAACAATTCAAAAGCGCACTGGAAAAATTCAGCGCATTAACCGGATTCCATGGCGGCGATCTTCAGGAAATATACGAACGCCTTAACGATGAATATGAACACAGCGAAGCCGCAGCACTCGAAGTCCGCAAAAGGATCGATTCTGTTGAAGAAGTCGGTAACGATCTCTTCGAAGAATGGAAAAACGAACTTTCCCAGTACTCCAGCACCAAACTGCGCAACGACAGCCGGGTAAAGCTTTCCAAGACCAAAAGCAAATTCAAACGTCTGCTCTCTGCCATGCGCAAGGCAGAAAAGAAAATCGATCCGGTGCTCAGCGTATTCAAGGATCAGGTTCTGTACCTGAAGCATAACCTGAACGCTCAGGCCATAGCTTCCCTCAAGTCTGAACTGAACACCCTTGAAGCCGACATCGGCAGACTGATCAAAGAAATGCAACGTTCAATTGACGAAGCTGATGCGTTTATCAAAGAACTGAAGAAGAATTAACATTCCCGAAGGCACGAAAAAGTCCCCGGAACATCAAATGTTCCGGGGACTTTTTTCGTGCTTGTTAATCAGCTGCAGCGAAAACGGGTTATCCGTTAACCACCTGCAATTGTTTTTTTACAAATTCCAATTCATCTTCAGAGCTGCTTTCAGCCATTTCAGCCAGAGCCTGCGCGCAGAAAGTAAGCATCACATCCGTATCCAATCCCAGTAGAATGGACCCGTTGGAAACGATACAGGTATCACCCTGATCTTCCATCAAATATGCCCTTCTGTCACGCTCCTCACCGTTTCTGGTTGCAATGGAGTAGCCTGTGCGCCCCTTCTCGGTACTGAAAATCTTCTCAGATACCAGCTCCCCGCTGTTCTCGTTGTAATTGAGAGATTCACTTTCAAGCTTTCCGATAAAGGAAATCTGGCCGCCAAAATCATTTTCCAGAGTCACCCGTTTCAGGGCAGCTGACTTTTTCATGATCCTTGTCCACCGATGTTTGTCAAATGGGCAGTTTCAGTTGCTCAGGTCCATCCTTTGCCCCCTTCTCCTTCTTTGGCGCTGCCTTCAAACCGGATTCAATATATTCCAGCAGGGAACTTTCCGGCACACGCCACTGACTGCCCACCTTAATACCCCGAATCTTACCCTCCTGAACAAGCCTGTAGGCCGTCCGGGGATGGATTCTCAGCGTGTCGGCAATCTCACGTACCGTGTATAGCGTAGGCGAGGGAGTCAAAGACTTTTCCTGATTTTTCAAAATTACACTACGATGTAGTTCTTATGACACTATTTGTCAAAAATTGTCAAAGAAATGCACAGATGCCTCTTCTTTTCTGCAACAACACTCCAACAATCATTAAATTGACTGAAATTACACAAGAAATAACAAACACCACTCCTGTTTTCAGGAATAGACCACAATGAATCTTCAAAAATAATTTCCCCTTTTTTCTTCAAAACACGCAAAAAATCCCCTTTGACCGTGGCCAAAGGGGATTTTCTTAGCGTCTAAACCTGGTAATCTAAAATCTCAAACGAGGATCACGCGGCCAGTAGCCGTTGTAATCGTAGCAGAGATAAACCGTGAATTTGCGGGAAGGCTTGCCACGGAAAGTGGTCTGAATATGAATCGGAGAGCTGACCCGTTCAAACATTTTCGGCAGCTCCTGATTGATTTCATCATGGAACTTCTTGATTACGTAGATGCAATCCCAGCCGACCTTTCCTTCCGGACCGGGCCACATATCGTACTGGTTCATGCGGCGGTCGATCCATGCACAATAGGTGCGCGGCTGTCCCGGCACATAGAACGCAAGTGCTGCGGTCATGTCGTATTCATCGCTCATTACAAAGACCTTGGACGGATCTTTGAACTGGCTCTTTTCAAGCTCCACCACCTGCTGACCGAGGTCGGTCCAGCCTTTCAAGCGGTGGGTGGGATTGAGATGGTCCGGAAGGGGCACGAGGTTCTGGAAATGGAGAACTACGAAGATTACCAGACTCAAAGTAACCCACAAGGTACGCATCCGGCCACGGCGGGCCCAGAAGCTCTCAAAAGCGAACCCGGCAATCATTACCCCGCTGACATAGGAGATAACCGCCCAGTTACCGAGTACCTTGGCGTGGAAACTCCACAGGAAAAAGAAAATCCAGACCGGGAGAAAGAACACGGAAAGCAGTGCACTCTGGCGGTAGCTCAAGTTCATCAGATTGCGCCCTTTGCCTTTGAGTACAAAGAACAGGGCTGTGAAGCCTCCGATAAACATAAAGGTCAGCCACCACGGGGTAGCCATGCCAACCTGCTCACCAAAGAACGGCAGGAAGCGGTCAAAGCGCAACAAATGTGAAGCCTTATCACCGGAAGCACCGATCAGATGCAGCACGTGCTTGTAGCCTACAAAATTGTTCTGCATATTCCAGATCAAAGTAGGCAGGAAGCCGAGGAATATCCCCCCTCCCAAAGCAAGTAGCAACTTGTGCCAGAATCCGCGCGGCAGTCTTTCCCTGCGCATAAGCAGCAGCCCGTACATGACAGAAAGTCCGGCAAATCCAAGCATGGTATACTTGGCAAGGATGCCCAGACCGAAGAAGAAAGCGATTGCCCAGAAAGGCTTTGTACGCGATTCATTGGAGTCACGTTCCAAGCCGGGCGGATGCGGAAGCGAGGCTTTGTAGAGTGCAAAAAACGCACAACTCCAGCAGAGAATAAAGGGATTATCCGTAGTCATCAGGATTCCCAAAGCCAGATATACAGGCATGGCATTGAAGATGAACAACGTCCAGATAGCGGCAACGGGCCGTTTCCATATCTTTGCCATGCCCAGATAAAGCACAATCTGGGTCAAAAAGAGTCCGACCACCGATCCAAAGCGGACCCCGAACTCGGTATTGCCGAAAACGGAAGTCCAAAGCCCGATAATCCACGCAATGAGCGGGCCTTTGGAGTAGTAGGTAAGCTGCATGTGCCGGGTCCAGTCCCAGTACTGGGCCTCATCCTGCACAAGGTTAAGCTGCCCGGTTCCCAGAAACCAGAGCCTTGCAAACGTACTTATAAGAATTATGGTTACAGCCCAGATAACAGGCTGTTTTTCAAACGAATCATTTAACGATGACACTTAATGTGACCTCCTTGCGAGGAAACTCTTATCCGAGGCTGCATGAGATGACAACAGCCCGCTTTTGTGGCAGATCAAGCCAAAACAAAGCCCCCGTTAACAGGGGGCGGTAATTTCGAGATGTTCTTTGCGGCGCTTTTCCCGTCCCGGTTAGAGACCCAATTTTTTAATCCTGTCCTCAGGCTTGATAATCTCGGTTACCCTGAACCCAAAGTTCTCATTGATAACAACAAGTTCTCCGCGCGCAACCAGTCTCCCTTCCACGTACATGTCCAGCGGTTCTCCGGCCAGCTTATGCAGCTCGATAACCGTACCCTGACCGAACTGGATGATTTCGTTGACCAGAAGCTTGGTCCGTCCCATTTCGACTTTAACTTCGAGGGGGATATCCAGAATGCGTTTCAGACTTTGCTCAGCCATTTATATAAACTCCACTAATAATCTTGGTTAACTGCAGGCAGGATACAGCAAAAAACAGCAAACAACCAGCAAAAGACCTGCTCTTTAATTTCAAGCCCTTACTTAACCTGCTCTACAGTCGGCCCACCCTCTTTTTGCGGTTGCAGGGCCAGAATAGCATCCGCACTTTCGGAAAATAAATCCAGGGGATGGTGGCTGATAACCAACACCTGAAAGCCAAGCCGCTCGGCAATGGTTCCGATCAGCTCCATAAATCTGGGTACAAGATCAGGGCGCAGCCAGCAATCCTGCTCATCAAGCACCAGAAAAGGCCTGTGCGCTTCAGGATTAAGGCGAGACAAAGCAATCAAACGCAGGCCCACGGATAAAATATTGCAAACCGAACCGCCCTGACCGACCATTATATCTTCTTCGCCGCCCTGATTCAGAATCTGGAAATCCACCTGCAATTTCTTGTCACGGATGGATGCAACAGCTTTGACCTCCCGGTCCTGCCCCAGAATTTCCCGGATGGCATGGGTCAGGTTGGTTTCCAGTTCGCTCAGCAGCTCCCCGAACAAAGCCGTGGAAAGCTCTTCCAGCCGCTCTGCCGCAACAGGCGCAATTTCCAGAAATTCATCCACCCTGCGGCCCTCTTCACGCAAAGACAGCCAATCGTCCATGCGGGAGGAGGCCTTCGCGCTCAAACGGTCCGCCCTGCGTTCCAAAGATTCAAGTGTAATATCTGATTGATTTGTCATCATAGTATGCCTTCGGCGACCCTGCCGGGAGCCATTTTGATGCGCTATCGCGCTTTTTAATAAAAGATTTCGCCGCCGGCGGCTTAAACCCTTTTGCAAAAGGGTTTAAGAATCCCAAAACCTTTTCTTAAGCTTCGCTGATATAAACATCAAATGACGTCTTAGAAAGCTATTTGCTCCAGCATAACTAAAACGTCTTTTGGGATAAGGGGATGGGGTCTGGGGAAGGGGAGAAACCCTTTTGGGCGTTAGCAAAAGGGTTTCTCCCCTTCCCCAGCCGCCGGAGGCAAATTACCCCTGCTCCAAATTATCAAGTCCTTCTTTGATGGACATGATATGCTTGCGGTATTCAGTCACCAGCCGTGCGTTTTCAGATTTCTTTTCTTCGAGCAGCTTGGTCAGTTCCTGTGGATCGCTGGTCCCGTACTGTGCTTTGGCTTCTTCTTCCAAAGCAGCCAGCTGGCCAGTGGTGCTGGCGAGTTCCTGCTCGGTACGGATTTTCTTGTCGTGCAGCCATTTATACTGTTCTTTAAGCAGATTGAGTTCCTGTTCCAGGCCATTCAAAGGCTGCTTCATGCCGTTGTTTGCTCCATTACCCATTGCCATCGGTAACCTCCGTATACAATTCCCAGATGAGCCTGCTTTCCGGCTCTTCCGGGTCGATATTATCTGTTAAAAACTGCTTCAAGCCCTCGCCTTCATGGGTTCTTTTCCATGCCAGACGCTCAAGGCCCTGTAAAAATTTTGATTCCGCTGCTGCGGCGTCTTCTGTTTCTGGTAGGAATTCCTGATCCGGGAAGACTTCGTAAAAATCACGGTGCGGGATTTCCCATTTTTCAAGATCCACGCAATCAGGGGTCCAGATTGAAGCCTGCATTTTGCGCTCAAGGGCATAGCGGGAGAAAACCAGCCGGGTGATGTTACCGGGGTTGGCCCATGTGGTCATGCCTTTGGTTATGGAATCACGCGGGCCGTGGATATGACCGTTTATGATCCAGTCGATGCCCGGTTTTTCCTTGATGGCATGCTGCTTTTTCTCGCAATCAGGGAAAGAAATGTTGTGATGGGTCATCCAGACAACCTTGATATACCTGCCGTCTTCGCGCTCAAACTCTTTGGGAATGGGCGTGCTGTCCGGAGAAGCTCCAACCAGCACCAGCCCCTGTGGTGTTTCAAGTTCAAAGGCAGGTCCCTGCTCGCTTATCAGCCGGACAACCCCGGCGGCATCAAGCACGGCCATAGAAACATCCGGGGTAAAACGGGCCTGATATTTATCATGGTTGCCCACCAGAACAAAAGGCTTGTACTGCCCGAACAGACTGATCATATCCACCAGCAGTGAGTTACCATTATCGCGCGGCCAATGGAACAGATCGCCAAGAATGAGCGGGACCATGTCCAACTCCTGCGCCCGCACGAAGCAGGCTTCCAGCTTAGCCAGCACATCTGCGGCAAAATCGCCCATGCGCTGCCCCGGAGGGGTGGACGCAATGTGTGGGTCCCCGATCAGCAAAAGCCCGTTGCCTGTTACTTTATCAAGACTCATGGCTCTCCCCGATCATCTTCTGTGCATCCAGATCGCTGCCGCAAAGCGGGCAGTTGCCGATCTCAGCCAGACGGTTCTCAATCTGCTGCTTCAGCTCCACTTCGGACTTTTCAAGTTCACTCAGCCTGTCCTGCGCATCCGCCTGCGCTTTTCGCATGGAAGACAAGCTGTTCATAACCTGCATAAGCGGCGAAAAATCATGAAGTTCAGGCGGCTCGACCAGAGAAGTCAATACCTCGGCCCGGTGTAAAATATTATCTCGTAAGACGCAGCCGCGATCTACGTTGCTGAGAGTTGTGGAAAGCGCGGAAAGATCTTCAATCTGCGGAGGAGATGTCAACTGTTCCAGAGCCTTACGCCGTGCGGACTGCTGTCCTTCTGCAAAAGACAGTTGATTTTGCCGTGCAAGGTCGGCTTCCAGCCGCTGAACCGGAAAAAGTTCCGGTGCGATTTCCAATCCACTCAGAGAATCCGATCTCAGCTTTAATTTCTGCCCATGATCGCGCAGGTTCTCCAGCCCGGCAACCAGACGATCCAAAGGTGCGTCCGGGAACAATTCCGGCACTTCCTGCAAATAGACCAGCTCTTTACCCCGTGCTCCGAGGTCGGTTTTGTGTTTTTCCAGCTCGGATTTACGCTTGAGATAGCTTTCAACTACCGGGATTTCGCTTTCGAACTTTTCCATCAGACCTTTCAATTCCCGTGCGGCTTCCAGCTCCAGATTGACATCCGGCATTGCCTGCAAACCATCCAGCTCGGCACAGATCTCATCCATTTTCTGCTGCTGAAATTTCTTCTCACGCTTGGCGGCCCGGACCCGGCTTTTTAGTTCGGTCTGCATGGCCAGCAAATGGGATGCTTCAGACGAGGAGGCAAAGAATTGAGCCGCGACTGATGACGGCTGGTCGAGCAGGAAAATAGGATTGCGCTGGTTGCCGATATGCACATCCAGCGATTTACCACCTTCCAGGGGGACCTGATTGAGACGCAGAATATTCAAGATATCTTCCGGGGTATTGCGTCCGAATTTGGCGTATACTTCCCACTCTTCTTCGCCGGGACGCAGCACTTCGTACCATGCTGTGGCTTTCTTGCGGACCCAAGCCACACGCACACCGTCGTCCATCTCCAGCTCCACACGGGCTTTCTTGGCCCCGTGGCGTATGAAAGGCTTAGGCAAGGGGTTGGTCGCAATGCATCGCAAAGCCTCAACAACAGAACTTTTGCCGCTGTTATTGGGACCGGTCAGCACCGTCATGCCCGGACCAAGCTCTATCTCAGTCTCAGCATGGGCTAGGAAATCTTTAAGAATAATTTTTTTGATCATGATGCCTTCGGCGACCCTTCGGGGACCAGAGGTGAGGGGAAAACCCTTTTGCTACCGCCAAAAAGTGTTTTCCCCTCTCCTCTGGACTCCTCTCCCCTTTCCCAAAACGCGTTAGTTGGGGGACAAAATAATTTAATTTATAGCTTACGCATTACCTCGCAGAGAGACAAAAAACTATCAAAAATTTGTGCAGTTCATTTTTACAACTTGATTCAATCAATATCATTTTTCTATAAACGGACAGTATTCAACAGCAGCTTCAGTGAGCGAATTGCCCTGCTCAAAAATAATTACTGGCGGTTCAAGAATCAGCCCCGATTTCCCGCCTTTGACTGCTTCGAGCATGACTACTTTGGATGGTAAACCTATGCGCCCATGAATAAACTTCATACGCTTTGGTTCCAACTTATGCTTGGTGAAAGAATTGATCAACTCGGTCAGCCGTTCGGCAAGAAAAACAAAACAGACCCTGCCTCGGTTACGCACCATGCGTGAAGCAGTGGCAACAAATGCATCGAGATCGCAATCAACCTCGAAGCGGGCCTTGTTGCGGGATTCATCCGGGCAGGCTTTGCCCTTACCCTCGTTACGGTATGGAGGATTGGAAACAATCAGGTCATAGCTCCCGGCAGGAGCGAAATCCGGCTGGCAAACATTGCCATCTACGATGTTAATCTCATCGGCAAAGCCCAGCTTCTGCACATTCTCCTGTGCAGCAGCGACCATATCCGGGTTGATCTCCAGCCCGGTAACAGTAAGCCCTTTCTCCGGGTGACGCAGCATAATCCCAAGCGGGATAACTCCGCTCCCGGTTCCGAGATCAAGCACTCTTGCTCCGCTGGGAACAGAAACAAAACTGCTGATCAAAAGAGAATCAGTAGAAAATCTAAAACCGGACTCAGGCTGAACAAGTCCACGGGGAAAATAATTTCTCTGCTTTTCAAACATACAACGAATAAGATTAATAAAAATATTACGTCAAATTTTTCTTCTCAATGCGCCAATCAACATCCGGGCATCTTCGGACTTAAGAAGCAATGACCCGCCAGCGTAAATCGCGATCCAAACCGGAATAAGTGCAAACCAAAGGATTTCATAGCGGGTTGAATACCAAGCCCCGACACCCACCAGCACACTGAGTAATGCACTTTTAGCCACGCTTACAGCCGGGAACGGGAACAATCCGGTCCTGTGCCCCATTATCACCGCGAGCAGCAGGCAGTTGAACATGGAGGACAGAGAGACCGCCAAAGCAAGCCCCACGTGCCCGATATGCTGCATCAGCAGATAGCCGACGCCCACATTGATGATCAAACAGATAATCGCAATTTTAACCGGAGTCCGGGTATCTTCCTGTGCATAAAATGCAGACACCAACGGACGGGACATAGCGATGAAAGGCAAACCAATTCCGTAGGCCATCAGAGCCTGAGCTGTGGCTGTTACCGCCTGTGCATCGAAAGCACCACGCTCGAAGAGCAAACCTATAAGCGGTTCGGCAAGGGAAACCAGCCCGGCCATGGCAGGCAGGGAAATAAACAGGATCAGCCCGACACTCTGCTTCAGGGTCAGGGAAAACTCATCATAATGCCCTTCCACGTAAAGCTTGGAAAGACTGGGCAGAGCGGCTGTGCCGACGGCAATCCCGAACACACCCAGCGGAAACTGTACCAGACGGTCGGCATAATAAAGATAGGAAACAGACCCAACGGGCAGGAATGAAGCCAACAGAGTTCCAAGCACTACGTTGATCTGGTAAACCGCCGCCCCGAGAACAGTGGGCAGCATGAGCTTACCCATGCGCTTTACACCGGGGTTATTAAGCTCGGCCTTGCCACGCCATTGCAACCCCATACGCTTGAGATATGGTTGCTGCAGCATCCATTGCAGCAAACCGCCAAGGAGCACGCCCCAGGCCATGAACAGAGCCACGCTATTCCCGGTAAAATAAGCGATCAGAGCAGCTCCGATCAAGGCTATATTCAACATGCACGGGGCCAATGCCGGAGCCAGAAAATGGCCCATGCTGTTCAGGATGCCCATGCAAAGTGCAACTCCGCAAATAAAAATAACATAAGGAAAACAAACTCTTACCAGATCAACCGTAAGGGTCATCAATTCCGGGTTGGAACCGAACCCCGGAGCAATAAGCAGGACCAGATATTTAGCACCCACAATTGCCAGTACGGTCAGCACGCCGAGGATAATCAACAGCCAGAGCATGGCGGAACGGGCCATTTCAAAAGCCGCCCCCTCGCCTTTTTCTTTACGCACCCGGCTGAATACCGGGACAAAGGCCATGGTCAGGGACCCTTCCCCGAACAACCTGCGCAACAGGTTCGGTATCCTAAAAGCCACAAAAAAAGCATCGGCAGGTAAACCTGCACCGAGGGCAAACGCAACAATAAGGTCCCTGGCAAAGCCAAGGACCCTTGAAAGCAATGTTGCTCCTGCAACAACAGAAGCATTGCGAACTATTTTACTTGATTCAGCAGTCAAAGAATGCCTCCGGCGGCAACCTAATTAATCAGACATCTTCTGGCAATCAGTACAAAATGTAGACGAACGTCCGGCTACGGTTGCACCTTCGAAAATCTTGCCGCAATCGGGGCACTTTTCGCCTTTCTTACCGTAGACTTTGAAGGAATTCTGGAATCCACCGGCATCTCCACCTGCGTCAACGTAGTCACGGATGGAACTGCCGTTTTCCTGAATAGCCTGCTTAAGCACAGCCTGAAGTTCGCTGAACAGCTTGACCAGCGACTCTTTGGAAAGATCGGAAGCCTTGGCTTTGGGGTGAATTCCTGAACGGAACAAGGATTCATCAGCATAGATATTTCCACATCCGGCCACAACGGACTGATTGAGCAGCAGACCTTTAATCTGGGCCTTACGTCCGGCAATACGCTCGGCGAGGGATTCTGCGCTGACTTCCAGAGGTTCAGGGCCGAGATTCTTGTAAAAATCCCATTCCTGCAACTCTTCATTATTCAGCGCACGCACTTCTCCGAACTTGCGGGTATCGTGAAATTCGATTGAACCGCCGTCGGTCAGACCAAAAACAATACGGGTATGCGGTTCCGGGTTGGTGGGACCGTCATGAGCCAGCACGCGTCCGGTCATCTTGAGATGAAAAGTGATATGCAGGTCATCACCGAGATCCATGATCAAAAGCTTGGCCCGGCGGTGAACCCGGGTAATCTTCTCCCCGGCAACGCGGGAGGAAAACAGGTACCACGGCATTTTAACAGAGCTATGGTTAAGAATTTTCACAGATTCAATTGTCTTGCCTTCAAGAGAGTCGGCAAGACCACGCGCTATTACTTCTACTTCCGGCAATTCTGGCATTTTATCTTCCTGAAATATCTTATTTATCTTTTTTCATACGAGTCAGTCTGCCCATATCAAGGTCAAATCGATTCCCACGGCGGTCAATGGTAAATACCAGCGGCTTATCTTCTTTGTGGGCTTTTGCCCCGGCCATGTGCAGGGCTGACAGGCTGGTTACAGGGATACCCTGCGCTTTGGCAATAATATCACCGGGACGCAGACCCTGCATGTACCCTTTGCGATCCCGCTTCACTGCGGTGATCACCGCCCTGCCCTGACGCATTTCAATGGTCATGCCCATACGGCTCTCATAGGAAGCCGGACAATAAAAGAAAGAATCCGCTGCAGTAGGATAAAATTCATCACCACGCCAAGGCATGATGGTCATAACTTTGGCCTCCGGGTCAAGCACTTTCAGCCTGCGCGGAATTCCCCAGCCATGCTCAACATGACCTCCTCCGGCAAGAATAACCACCGGATGGCCGGAACGTTGGCGCAACTCCACGGCCTTCTCAGCCATTCCTGTATCCCAGAGAGACTGGACAAGAAAAAAACGTTCGATCTGCTTGGGATCAGAAGCATCGCGGCCCTGATGCATGGCAAGAACTTCCTTGAGTCCCTGCTCCTGTTCCTGTGCGGGCGAAATTACATCCTGCGGCAACATGGCCCGGTCTTCAGGGGAAAGCCCGTCAAGGCCCTTTTTGCGAACTTCTTTAACCAGACGGAAAGGAAAATTTAATCCGGCTACGGTCAGCCTGCGCTTTTCAGCCAATTCGAAGATGGGTTTGAACATGTTGAAATCGTAACGCCAGCCGTTTTTCCAATCCAACTCCTTGGCAATCTCCGAAACCGGAATCTGACCGAGATTGAAACGGTTAAGAATATCCTGCTTACTGGCAGTGACCATTTCAAGACCGATGGCAACTTTATTGTGCCCACGGGTCAGCCCTTCAATAACTTCAAATTGAGCCTTGTGGTCACAGACACTGTTATGCCCCTCACCGATAAGAACATAGTCGGCTTCAGCAGCCTGCTCCATAAGCTTATCGAACGACAGAGGATCTCCTGTCTGACCGATATAATCTCCGGAACAGGGCAGGAAAGAGACTGCCATTTCAGGTGCTACTGTTTTCTTCACGCAACCGCCAAGGACAAAAAAAAGTGCGCAAAGGACCAGAACGGTCCTTGCGCACTTGTCAGTGGTATTAAAAGCCATACCGGGCTAATCCCAGTTACGCTTATCTTCAATGGGTCTGATCTGCGGCGGCAGTGAGCCGGGAGTCAGAACCTTGAGGATCGGGCGCAGCTTGATCTTCTCACGGAACATGTGCAGCAGCTCATCTTCGCGCTTGAAGTTGGAGACCTCGATGTTGAGGATCATTTCATCAATGCCGCCGGGGTTGGTAACTTCGATCTGCCAGCGTTTGACTTCTTCGAAGTGTGCCATGACCTGCTCGACCTGATGGGGGTATACGAACATACCCTTGATGCGGGCGGTGGTATCCACGCGGCCTACGATGTTGCCGAGACGCGGTGTGGAACGTCCGCAAGGACAAGGTGTGCGGTCGATGTAGCTCAGGTCGCCGGTAGCAAGCCTGATCAGCGGATAGGTTTTGTTGAAAGCGGTAATTACGATTTCACCAACTTCACCGTCCTTAAGCGGGATACCGGTGTCGGGATGGCAGATTTCAACAAAAGCACGGTTGGTGATGTGCAGGCCGTTCTTGTGGTAGCACTCATAACCGATACAACCTACGTCTGCGGTACCGTAACCCTGACGCATGATCAGGTCGAATTTCTTCTCCAGATCGGAACGCATTTTTTCGGAGAATTTTTCACCGGTAACAAATGCAACTTCAAGATAAAGGTCTTTGCGCAGGTTCAAACCGGCTTCTTCAGCTTTCTGTGCAAGGTGCATGAGATAGCTGGGAGTACCGACATAACCGGTAACACGCAGCTTCTGCATGATTTCGAGCTGGCTGTTGGTGGAACCGGGACCTGCAGGGACAACCGCGCAGTTCAGGTTACGCAGGGGTTCTTCGAACATAAGTCCGGCGGGAGCCAGATGGTAGTTGAAAGTTACCTGTGCAACATCACCGGAACGGAAACCGGCAGCGTAAAAACCTTCAGTCCACCCCCAGTAGTCCTCTGCACGGTCTTCGGGATCGAAGATGGGACCGGGTGAAAGAAAGATACGGCGCAGCTCGCCGAGGTCTTTGGTCAGCAGACCACCGAGACGGGGGCCCATGGACTGAAGAAAGATCAGCTCTTTCTTCTTCAAAATAGGTATATGTTTAAGGTCGGAGAGTTCGTTGAACTTATCAACCTGAAACTGAGCTCTGTCGAAACGTTTTTTGACGTCTTCAGAATAACGGTAGGCATAGGTCAGAAGTTCCTTGAGCTGCAGGGCGCAGTATTGGCGTCTTTCGCCTTCATCAAGAACTTCGCGACGGCTGTAGATGCCTTCGGTACGGTCTTTACGAGTCATTTATAAGTTTCCTCCATAATTTATTGCCAAATGTGCGTCTGCACTTCATTTAGCGTGGTCAATATATGAAAACAGAACGAATTTGTCAACTTTTTTACATTTTGTACAATAATTACGAGATATTAAACTAGCAATTTTTAAACATACCAAGAACTCGCGCTATATTATACACCTCGAATTCTAATGCCAAACAAAGAAAATTCAAACTTTTTTATTTTTTTTGTTGACAGGAAAGTGCTGTCTGGATAAAAGCTTCTTCGTTCGCACGGAGAGGGTCGTTAACTCAGTTGGTAGAGTATCTGCCTTTTAAGCAGAGAGTCGCTGGTTCGAGCCCAGCACGACCCACCAGCAAACACTCCGAAAAAAAGCCTGCACAGCAGGTCCTATTTTTCAAAATGGCGGTCAAAAGTTTATCACAAAAAAGCTTGACACTAATCAAGTAAACAGATATTCTTGCCAGACGCGCTTTGAAATATATGGGTCGTTAACTCAGTTGGTAGAGTATCTGCCTTTTAAGCAGAGAGTCGCTGGTTCGAGCCCAGCACGACCCACCATTTTAAAAGATTAGGGCATTTCATCTTCAGATGAAATGCCCTTTTTCTATTTTAGAACGATAACTTGATTCAATAATTCACCTTTTCATGGCGAGATGGTCTATGAGCATAATTTTCTAAGGACAACCAGACACCTGCTAACATTATCTGGACTCCAAACAAAAACCCCGCAATCTGTCCCAGATTGCGGGGTTCGCTATTTAAGATAAAGCACCAACACCTAGAATCTATCAAATCCGTCATCCTCTGGAGAGGAACCGCCCGCAGGCAGCATCGGTGTGGATTCGTGTCTGCTCAGCTTAAAGAAAGACATGGCCTGCTGCAGGAGCTGACCCTGACGGGAAAGCTCTTCAGAGGTGGATGCCATTTCTTCGGATGCGGAAGCATTCTGCTGGATAACAGTGTCGAGCTGCTGAATGGCCTTGTTAATCTGACCAACCCCGGTATTCTGCTCATTACTTGCCGCTGCAATCTCCTGAACCAGTTCTGCGGTTCTACTAATGCTGGGAACCAAGTCCTGAAGCATATCTCCGGCCTTCTCCGCAACAACCACAGAGGAAGAAGACAACTCACTGATCTCGGCAGCAGCAATCCCACTACGCTCTGCAAGCTTCCGAACCTCGGCAGCAACAACGGCAAATCCCTTGCCGTGCTCTCCTGCCCTGGCAGCCTCGATTGCAGCGTTAAGAGCCAGCAGGTTGGTTTGCCGGGCAATTTCTTCGATAATCATAATCTTTTCAGCAATACTCTTCATGGCCAGAACTGCCTCACCTACTGCTTCAGCACTCTGGGATGCCTGTTGCTGAGACTTTTCTGCCACTCCTTCGGTCTGTACGGCGTTTTCAGCATTCTGCTTAATGTTGGCCGCCATCTCTTCCATAGAAGAAGAAACCTCTTCAATGGACGCGGCCTGCTCAGTAGCCCCTTGTGACAAACTCTCAGCTGAAGCAGAAAGCTCCTCACTACCGCTGGCTACACTATCAGAGGCATTATTCACATCACCGACTACATTGCGCAGCCTGTGCACCATACTCCTCATACCGCCAGCCAGCTTACCCAGCTCATCTTTACGCTCCAGCTCCACATCGGCAGAAAGATCACCGTCGCTGACCTTTGATACGAATTCCAGCCCCTTATTCAAGGGACCGAGAATGCCCTGAGCTATAACCCAAGCCATAAGTATACCAATGAGCAAGGCAACCACACTTACGATAATGATCACCTGTCTGGTCTTAGATGCAGCATCAAGCATTTCCTGATCAGTCATGATGTTATCCGCAACGGTCTGTCGAACTTCAGTAAGAAGTCCCTGAACGGCGGTAAGGGCCGGGACGGTTACAGTGGCATAAATATTTGTGGCTTCTGCAAGTATCTTCAACTCCTCTTCATGCCAATTAATCAGCGAATCGATATGGCCCAAAGTCTCCAAAGCATACTTTTCAACGTGATCAGAAAAGTATTGCTGCGCCCCGGCACGGTCCCCACGCCCAAGATATGCATCTAAGGCTTGAACTGTTTCGTGAAGTCTGGTGTGGGGTGCATAGATTTTGTCAAGCAGCGCACCAAACTCTTCGTGCTGGCGGGCCATGGCTTTTATCTTTGCAGAGTACAGCCATTTGCCAAGTCCACACTTATGAGGATCAGCCTGAACAGATATTTTTGTAGTTTTAGGATCCATAAGCTGCTTCAACACGGCAATCATCCAGTTCAGATGATCAGCCTTCTTCTCGCGTAAGAAGCTGCCCAAGCCGGGATCCACATTTTCGTACTTTTCTTGAATCGCAATAGCGGACTTATGCAGCTTATTGTGGTGGGACTCAATCTTTGCAAGCAGGGGTTTGATTTCCGGAACAAGAAGCTCTGCTTCTTTGCGTTCTTCACTATAGTACCACTTACCGAAACCGCATTTATGTGGATCAGTTTGCACATCAATTTCATGTACATCCTTATCCGTCAGCAATTTATTGACTTCGTTGGCCCAATTCAAATGGTCTACAATCTTTTGCACAAAATCACCGCGTAGCTTATTCCCTACAATGACTTCATCAGCATCAAACACTATAGTCCCTATTCCCTTTATGGACCACCCTCCTAATAATACCAATAACAACAAGACTGACCCAAAACCTACAGTAAACTTATAGGCCAGCCTCAAATCCTTCCAACTCATATCACTCTCCCGTGAAAATTCCCCATAAAATACAATGCCAGATCTGGCACCCACATCATATTCACATAAAGTAACACAGACAATCTTCTAAAGGAACAATAAAATCCCCTTTATGTACAGAATCCGCCGCTTCAAGTGCGACTTCGCTTGACTATTTTTGCTCTCAGTTATACTGGTAGGACCAGCAGACTGTAAGATGTCAGACCAACAAAAGAGGATTCCGGGGTCGGACAATAGGTAACACCCCAAAATTGTTATATGTGCGCAAAAATGTTTAAACCCATCAAGAAAGTCAGAGTATCTGAAACAGCAGCCAAACAATTGGAAGAGCTGATACAGAACAAGACTTTTGTTGAAGGCGAACCGCTTCCTTCCGAACGCCAGCTCATGAAAGAGTTGCAGGTTGGAAGAGGGTCTATCCGTGAAGCACTGCGAATCCTCGAGATTAAGGGCTTTATTGAAACCCAGCCCGGTATCGGAGCTTTTGTAAAAAGCTATGAAGGGGATATTTTCAGCCCCCTCTCCACCTGGCTGACTGACAATTACGAAGCTCTGCGCCACTTTTTCGAAGTACGCTCCCTGCTGGAACCCAGCACGGCACGCATGGCTTCCGAGCGGATTTCCGACGAAGACTTTGAGGAACTTTTAAAAACTCACGAAGAATTCAGGAAAACCGTAGAGGAAGAAGACCTGCCCCGGTCAATCATGGTCGATGCGGAATTTCACCGCCTTATCGGCAAAGCCACAGGGAACAAGGTTCTCTCTTCCATAATGGATGCACTTTACAAATCGATGATCGAAGGTTGGAAAGCCCCCTTGAAGATTCCGGGACAGCCCAACAAGAGCCTTAAAGAACACGAAGAAATTCTGGCTGCGATCAAGAATAAAGATGGCGAACTGGCCGCCCGGCTCATGGCCTCCCACTTGAGAGAGGCTTTTAAAGCACTGGGCGATGCCGGCTTGAATAAATAGGCAATGCGCGCTTAGCGGGCATTCCCCGCCGGAAGGTGTGGCAAGCGTACATGCGGTACGGTTGTTTATTAGGCGGGGACACGCATTGCCGCATCGTTAATACAACTCTGGAGAACAACAATATGATGACCAACGAGCAGGAACATCTCCGGCAGATTTTTGCCGAAGCATTGGACCGCGTTGATCCATATAAAATCATCACCAACAGGGTAACCCTCGAAGGCGACATCCTTACTGTTGCCATGGATGAGGGTGATGTGGTGGTTGATCTTCAGGAGTTCGAACGTATTGTCGTTATCGGTGCAGGAAAAGCTACCGCGAAAATGGCACTCGCCATCGAAGAAATTTTGGGATCACGCATTGAATCAGGTCTGATCTCGGTAAAATACGGACACACCGAAGAACTGGAATACATCCGCACCATTGAAGCTGCCCATCCGGTCCCGGACGATAACAGCGTTCGTGCAGCCCGTGAAATAGAAGAACTGGCCTGCTCCACTACCGATAAAACTCTGGTCATCAACCTCATTTCCGGCGGTGGCTCTGCCCTGCTCTCCAGCCCGATGCTTGCCGATGTGGACGGGGAAAAGATCGAAGTAACCCTTGAAGACAAACAGAACACCACCAAAGCCCTGCTGGCCTGCGGTGCTGATATCAGCGAGATCAACTGTATCCGCAAACATCTTTCATCTCTCAAGGGTGGAAGGCTGCTGCGCTGCCTGCGCCCGGCCCGTAGCCTGAACTTCATTCTTTCTGACGTTGTCGGCGACAACCTTGATACCATCGCCTCCGGGCTGACCAGCTATGACCGCTCCACATATTGTGATGCTATGTCCATCATCGACAATTACGAGTTGCGGGACAAAATTCCAGCTCACGTTGTCCGGGTTCTGGAGCTGGGTAACACCGGTAAACTCCTGGAAACTCTTAAGAAAGAAGAGTTCAGTGAAATTAGGGCTGAGAACATCCTCATTGGAACCAACCGCATAGCCCTGCTTGGAGCTCGCGATAAAGCTGAAGAACTGGGATACAATGCAAGGATGCTTACTTCCCGTTTACAGGGTGAAGCTGCTGATGCCGCTGATATGCTCTGGGCTGTGGCTCAGGATGAGCGGGAATGGGAACTGCTGGAAAAGAAACCTGCCTGCATAATCGTAGGCGGTGAAACAGTGGTGACTCTGAAAGGAGACGGCAAGGGCGGCCGTAATCAGGAAATGGCCCTGCAATTTCTTATGCGGCTGGGACAGGATGAGCGGAACGGCGAATCCATCCACTTTCTCGCCGCATCTACCGATGGCAATGACGGCCCCACAGACGCGGCCGGAGGATTTGCCGATCAGGCTGTTCTGGAAAGATCCCGCGAGATGGGAATTTCCATTGCCGAATATTTAAAAAACAATGACTCCTACCACTTCCTTCAAACGGTAGGAGCCTTGTTTAAAACAGGCCCCACCAACACTAACGTTTGCGACGTCCAATTGCTAATCGTTAAGTAATTGGTGGGATTTTCCGCTGAAAAGAGGGCCACTGCCATTCTTCCACTTCCCCAGGTAGTGGTCTTCTTTCCAACTAGGAGCAAGCACTTCCTTTAGCTTTCATTTAATCTGAGCGCAACCTATTCTATCTATTATAATCAGCACTCACTTACCAAGCAGCTGATCAACGCTACAATTCTCTCCTCCCAAACACATAATTATTTATAAATATGTGTTTCAGGAAAATTTTGGTGTATACTGCCAAATATTCCACTCCAGACACTTTTATATTTTTGCTGCGTAAATAACTTTATACCGCATTTAGGGGTAGTTATGAATTATCTTGGCAACATGAAAGTCAGCATTCGTATTGGATTCCTGGCAGCATTTCTACTGTTAATGATGGTTACATCTGTAATACTGGGGCTTAATCTAACCCAGAAATCGAATCTGGGTTTAAAGACTGTCTACCTTGATCGTATTGTGCCTCTGAAACAATTGAAAATCATATCTGACGAATATGCGGTCAATATTGTGGACACATCGCACAAAGTACAGAGTAATGCACTAAACTGGAATCAGGGCATTACAAATATTGATACCGCCCAGAGGCACATCAAAACGGAACTTGATGCCTTTTTGGAAACAGAACTTGTCCCTGAAGAACAAAAATTGATCCAAGAACTAAAGCCCAAACTTGAACGGGCGGACAGATCCATTGCCAACTTAAGGGCCATACTCCAGAACCAGGACGAGCAAAAACTTATCAACTACATACGGGATGATCTTTATCAGGTAATTGACCCGGCCACCGAAGTAATATCAAAACTAATCGACGTTCAGCTTGTGGTAGCCGAAAAGGTATACCGGCATGCTGAATCCGATTATGCAGCCGGCCGTACGCAGATGATCTTGATCATCTGCGCCGCAACCCTTGTTTCCATATTGATTACTATAGTGATCGGCCACTCCATAATGAACCAGTTAGGAGGAGAACCGAGAACAATACAACACATTGCCAGTCGTATTTCTTCCGGTGACCTAACTGCTGCAAGCGAAATAAACCGGGCAAAAGCTAAAGGGGTAAGTCTGGCCATGTTGGAAATCAATGACAGCCTGACCGCTATTTCAACTGAACTTGAAGGGACAGTTGAAAAAATCAGGTTCGGCGATCTGCGCTTCCGGGCTGATGCACAAAAACTTTCCGGTTTCTTTGCCGGAATCATGAAGAATGCTAACAATCTTGCGGATTCTCTAGTGGACTATCTCGACAGCATCGCAAACCCCATAATCTGCATAACAACAGATCAAACCACTATATTCCAAAACAAAACAGCAAGCTCTACGAACCTGACCCCTTCTGCTGATAACAGACAAAAATGCATTGCTCAGCTAAGCAATGGCAAGGCAAACGGACATTTTGAAGAAATCTTTGATGCTAAGGGGCTTAAACTTGAAGCAGATGCAAACCCAGACACAACTATAACTTATACCGGTATCCCCATAACCGATAATGCACAGCAATTGACCGGTGTTTTTGAAATAATCGTTGATCAAACCGAAGTTATCGGCATGCAACGCAAAGTTGCAAGACTGGCAGAGCAAGCTTCTTCTATATCCCAAAGACTCAACTCCTCAGCCGAGTCACTTAGCAGACAGGTAGATGAAGCAAGCCGCGGTGCTGCGACCCAGAGTGAACGGACTGCCGAAACAGCCACTGCAATGGAAGAAATGAACGCAACAGTTGTAGAGGTGGCCCGCAATGCCGGAGAAGCAGCAGAAAACACAGAACTGACCCGGGACAAGGCCTCTACAGGTGCAGATGTGGTCGGTAAGGTGGTTAATGCAATTGAAGATATTCAAAAACAGGCTCAGACTCTGCGCATTGATACCGTCGAAATGGGTCGACAGGCAGAAGGGATCAGCAGCATTATTGAAGTAATCAGCGATATCGCAGACCAGACCAACCTGTTAGCTCTGAACGCAGCCATTGAAGCAGCCCGGGCCGGAGAAGCCGGCAGAGGATTCGCTGTTGTTGCCGATGAAGTGCGTAAGCTTGCTGAAAAAACAATGACTGCGACCACGGAAGTCAATGAAGCGATCACCGCCATCCAGAACTCCAGCCGCACTAACATCCAATCCTCCAAAGCAGCGGTCAAAGCAGTTGAAACCAGCACCGAATTGGCAGCACAGGCCGGAAACGTACTTGAAGAAATAGTCAACTATTCAGACGACTCATCTGAACGGGTACATTCAATAGCAACTGCATCAGAAGAACAATCCGCATCTGCGGAACAGATAACACGGTCAAGCGAAGAAGTTGACCGCATATCTCAGGAAACGAGCAGATCTATGCACGAAGCCGCTAACTCACTAGAAGAGATCGCAGAGATGACCAAGGAACTGGATCAACTGATTCAGGCAATGGTTTCTTAGAGCTTCTGCAATCCATAAAAAACGCGGCCCCGAACGGAGCCGCGTTTTTATATAGGTATCAAATAATTAACTACTGCTTCAATCTCCAAACACCATCCTCTCCACGACAGGCCTTGGCCATAATCTTTTCGCCGCCGTCTTCGGTTATAACGACATCACGACATACCTTGCCCTGATTCATGTAAGCCGGAGCCGGAGTTGCGCTATAGGATTTTCCGGTATCGGGATTGGTCCAGGTTGAAACCTGACCGGAAGGATTGTCCTCTAATGTCTTGGCAACCTGTTTCTCGTCGTACTTATCCCATTCATTACCGACCACATACCCCATAAGAGCCCCGATACCTGCACCGATGGCTGCACCGGAGGCTTTGTTCTTGAAGGTCAGCGCACCGATGGTCGCCCCGGCCAGAGCACCTATCCCGGCCCCGGACTGGGCTTTATTGGCGCAACCTGAGGCTACAAACAAAAAACAGATGATCAGAAAGGGAACAATTTTTTTCATCTCAAATCTCCTTGAAAATTTACTTTGAATCCCGGAAGCACTCCGGTTTAAGAGCTTTTCTTTTAGCAGAAGTTACTGCTGAAGGCATATTTTTCCATGCGTGCAACGGGTTCATGGGCCTACGGTTGGTGAAATCTATGCGACTACCGGTAAAGGCACCAAAATATGGGGGATAAATCAAACCATTCAGCTGCTTGAACGGTGTCCTCTCCTGCCAGCTCCACATGGGACCGGGTAAAACGGAACGGGTCATGGCGGGACCGTATCCGCTCACCTTTTTTACCGCCCTGCGCATTTCCGAAGGCGAAAACCAATTCGCATTACGCAGAGTTGAGCTGGAAGCCCAAGGCCACATCCTTCCGTGGGTGAAAAAATAAATTGAATGGCGGTTGAGAAAACCGATCAGGACACCGCCTGCGGAAACCCGCACGGCCTCGCTCAGCATATCTTCCGGTTCGGCGCAGAATTCCAGCACGGTCCAGAGCACTGTAAAATCAAACTCATTATCTGAAAACGGCAGATGCTCGCCGTTACAAAGATAAAGGGAAGCACGGTTGCCCAATCGCTTATGTGCTGCTTCCAGCATAACCGGGGAATGGTCAACTCCGCTGACATCAAAGCCGGCACGATAAAGATGGTCCAAAAAAAGACCTGTTCCGCAGCCGACTTCAAGCAGCTTCCTTTTGCGGCGAGGCCAACTGGAAATAAGATGGTCCATAAGACCGACCTCCTGCTCAAGGGCAAATTTCCCTGCAGGAGTCTTAAACCATGCTTCAAATTTTTCAGCGTCAAAGCCGTCCCAGATCATACTTACCTCAAAGTTTATCGAACAATTCCACCCAGTGTTTAAGGATAAACGCCAAGTATGATCCGGTCAAAGCAAAAAAGTACGCCCGGAACATGGGGGATTCCGGGCGTACTGCGCTGTTAGAGGAGACGAGGTGCAATGACTGTTTTGTGTTAACCTGAGGGGTAGACTGTAATTGGTTAACTAAATCCTTAATATATTCAGGCAGCTTAAAAGTTCCAGCTGCCTACTCTCCGTTGAGTTCTTCGTAGACCTTACCAACCAGCTTTTCACTGGGAGTCAGGGTCTTTTCACCGGGAGTCCAGCGTGCGGGACAGGCTTCTTCCGGATGATCCTTGAGGTAAACGTTGGCTTCGATCTTTCGCAGCAGCTCTGCAGCGTTACGGCCCACGTTGTAGAAGTTGACTTCAGATGAAACCAGCATTCCGTCAGGGTTGATAACGAATGTTCCACGCAGTGCCAGACCGGTGTTGTGGTCATAGACACCGAAGAAGTCGGAAACTTCGCCGGTAGGGTCTGCTGCCATTTTGTACTTCACATTCTGGAGCAGTCTTTCGTCATTTTTCCATGCCAGATGTGTGAACTTGGTATCGGTGGAAACGGAAACCACTTCACAACCGAGTTTTTCCAGTTCAGCTTGCTTATCCGCGAGGTCGGCAAGCTCTGTGGGGCAGACGAATGTAAAATCCGCCGGGTAGAAAAACAGAACCAGCCACTTTCCCGCTTTGCGTATTTCTTCAAACTTAACTTCTGTGAACCCGCAATCTTCGGGGTCATAAGCTTCCATGACGAAATCTGGAATGGTTTCACCGATGGATGCTGAGGAAAGAACTTCTTCGTAAACTTCTGTGCAGCTCATTTTTCTATCTCCTTTGAGAATTTAAATTCAGAATCAATATGGTAATAACATTTTTTTCCTGTCTGTTGAAAGCAGAGTATGAAATTCTTTTTTATGTGTCAACAGTAATCGTAATTTTTATTAATTAACCTCTAAGCTACTGATTTTATGTAAACTGGACATAGATGAAATAGTGTTTAGTTCATTGCATTGAGAAAA
This sequence comes from Maridesulfovibrio spiralis (SeqCode), assembly GCF_048571135.1. Taxonomy (NCBI): domain Bacteria; kingdom Pseudomonadati; phylum Thermodesulfobacteriota; class Desulfovibrionia; order Desulfovibrionales; family Desulfovibrionaceae; genus Maridesulfovibrio; species Maridesulfovibrio spiralis (SeqCode). The sequence goes on from NZ_CP182344.1 coordinate 1,573,377, forward strand.
TATTTTAGGTAATTTCAGGTGATCATCAACCTTATGGAGATATAAATGACCAATATGCACGGCTTTAAAGAAATATCACGTGAACATCTCAGCGAGCTTAACGGCGAGGCCGTTATCTATGAACATGAAAAGACCGGCGGGCGGGTTCTGTCCGTAATTAATAATGATGAAAACAAAACCTTCGGCATCAGCTTCCGCACTCCCCCGGAAAACAGCACCGGGCTGCCGCACATCCTCGAACATTCGGTACTTTGCGGCTCCAAAAAATATCCGGTCAAAGAACCTTTTGTTGAACTTCTAAAATGCTCGTTGCAAACATTTCTCAACGCAATGACCTACCCGGACAAAACCGTTTACCCGGTAGCCAGCCCCAACGAGCAGGATTTCCGCAACCTTGTCGGTGTATACCTTGATGCGGTATTCTTCCCCAACCTGACTCCCAACACCCTCATGCAGGAAGGCTGGCACTATGTTCCTGAAGAAGACGGAACCCTGAGCTACAAGGGCGTTGTCTTCAATGAAATGAAAGGGGCCTACTCTTCCCCGGACAGCCTGCTTTACGAAGCCACTCAGCACTCACTGTTCCCGGACATCACCTACGGCCTTGATTCAGGGGGTGACCCGGAAGTAATTCCCGAGTTGACCTTTGATGAGTTCATGGACTTTCACGGTAAATACTACCATCCCTCCAATGCCTATGCATTTTTCTACGGGGATGATGACCCTGAGCACCGTCTGGTTATGCTCGACGAATATTTTTCCCAGTATGATAAGATCGACCCCAAATCCGAAATAGGAATTCAGGCCCCCTTCACCGCCCCTGTTGCGGTTGAAAAGAAGTACGCCGCATCCGATGACGGAAACCAGAAAGCCATGTTCACCGTCAACTTCGGCATCGGCCGGGACCGTGATTCCATGTCCGATCTTGAACTGAGCGTTCTGGAACAGATTCTCATCGGTCTGCCCTCCTCTCCTCTGCGCAAAGCACTCAATGATTCCGGACTGGGTGAAGATATGGCCGGGGTCGGGCTGGAAAATGAACTGCGTCAGCTCTACTTCTCCACCGGACTGAAAGGAATCGAAGCCGAAGACGGACCCAAAGTTGAAGAACTGGTTTTCTCCACTCTCAAAGAACTCACCGCAACCGGCATTGCACGTGAGGATATTGATGCGGCCCTGAACACCATTGAATTTCATATGCGTGAAAATAACACAGGTTCCTATCCGCGCGGTCTTTCAGTGATGATCACCGCCATGACTTCATGGTTATATGACGAGCATCCACTTGAATACGTGCGTTACGAACAACCTCTGGCAGATCTCAAAGCGCGCATTGAAAAGGGCGAGAAGATTTTCGAACCGCTCATTGAGGAAATTTTCCTGAACAACACCTACCGCTCCTCTGTGCTGCTCCTGCCGGACAGCAATGTCGGACCTGAGCGCGAAGAAAGGGAAAAAGCCGAGCTTGCCGCTGCACGGAAAAGCATGGATGAAGCCGAATATAAAGCCGTGGTCGCCAAAGCTGAAGAACTCCAGAAAGAGCAGGAGGCGCATGACGATCCTGAAGCACTGGCTACCATTCCCCGCCTCAAAGTTTCCGATCTGGACAAGAAAGGTAAGGAGATCGTCTGCGAAGAAAAAGGCGAAATGCTCTATCACGATCTGGATACCAACGGCATTGTCTACCTTGATATGGCCTTTGACTTTGCGGGACTGGAAGACAGGCTGATCCCCTACCTGCCCCTTTTTGGACGGGCACTGGTTCAGACCGGGACCAAATCCACAGATTTCGTGACCATGACCAGACGCATGGCTGCCAAGACCGGTGGAATTTCCCCCTCTTCTCTCGTGAACTCCAAGCATGGCGTGGACGAGAGCTACACCCGTTTCATACTGCGCGGTAAAGCCACAGCCGAGCGCAGCTCAGACCTTTGCTCCATCATGGGCGAGCTGCTCCGCGAAGCTTCCCTGGACAACAAGGAACGCATCCGCCAGCTGGTACTGGAATCCAAAGCCCGCAAGGAGCAGGCCCTTGTTCCTTCCGGCCACATCATGGCTGCCACCCGCATGAAAGCACGCTTCAACGAAGCCGGATACATCAACGAACTCATGAACGGTATTTCCGGCCTTGAGTTCCTGCGCGAACTTGCCGGACGGGTTGAAAGCGATTTCGATTCCGTGGTTGCCGACCTTGAAGCAATCAGGGCTGCAATCCTCAATCAGGCCAACCTGCTGACCAACGTAACCCTTGATGCCAAGAACTTTGCTTCTGTCGAGAGCACTATTGCCGATATGGTCGGTAATCTGCCCGCAGGCAGCACAGCTTCCGCAACCCGTAACAGACAGGCTTTTTCCAAGGCCGAAGGTCTGTGCATCCCCGCACAGGTCAACTACGTTGCCAAGGGGGCAAATGTTTACGAACATGGTTACGAATATTCCGGCGCTGCCCATGTGATCAGCCGCTACCTGCGTACCGGATACCTCTGGGATAAGGTCCGCGTGCAGGGTGGAGCTTACGGTTCCTTCTCCATGTTCGACCGCTCTTCCGGCAGTTTGAGCTTTGTATCCTACCGCGACCCCAACCTGACCCGCACCCTTGATACCTACGACGGTGTAGCCGATTACCTTAACAATCTCGAAGTTAACAGCGACGAGCTGGAAAAAGCGGTGCTCGGCGGTATCGGTGAGATCGACAGCTACATGCTGCCCGATGCCAAAGGTTTCACCTCCATGGTACGCCACTTGAGCGGCGAAGATGCTGCTTTCCGGCAGGCAATCCGCGAACAGGTTCTCGCTTGCAGTGAGCAGGATTTCCGCAATTTCGCTAAGGCGGCACAGTCCGTGGCTGACAACGGCGATGTAGTTGTTCTCGGCAGCAAAAAAGCCATGGAAGAATCCGGTCTTGATCTGGATCTCGTGGATGTTTTGTAAAATGCCTCCGGCGGCCCTCCGGGGGCCAAAGAAACTTTTTGAAAAAAGTTTCTCTGGACTCTTCAAAAACTTTTAATAGTTTTGAACCGTTATCTGTTTTGAACTAATCTTATAGATCAATAAAAAGAGCGATTTCATACATTTATGAAATCGCTCTTTTCTTTTAACCAACACTAAATATCTCCCGATTGTGGACGATATGATTATTAACCACACACAAAACCATAACCAGTAGAAGTTGAAAAACCACTCCGGGAGGGGAGATGACTTTCGACAGGACTGATAACGACAGCATGCTGCTGTCCTGCACACTCTCGCCAGAAGAACAGGAATACTCATTCAATGAGGAAGATTCCGCTGAACGGCAAGAAAGACTTTCCAAACTCCGCGACCAGATTCGGGCCGGAACCTATCGCCCTGCCATCGGGGAAATTGCCATCAATCTGGTCCGCTCCGAAGCCAAAATCAGCGGTTTTAACTGATTTAAGGCTGTCCCACACCATTTTACTTTACCTTCACGCCACATGCATTTAAACTTCCGGCGTTTGTAACCGGAGGTATGATGTTAGTTGTAATAAATGTGGATGACCTTGGACTGCATCCGGCTGTTCGCCGTGCTGTGGATCGACTTGCCAGATGTGGTGATGGACGCGGGATTGTAACCTCTTCCACAGTCCTTGCCAATGGACCGGATTTATCCGAATCCGTGCTTTTGCAAGACAAGCATGAAGGCTTGGGGCTTGGGGCGCACCTTAACCTGCTGCGCGGCAAACCCATCTCCAACCCGGACCACATCCCCAGCCTTGTGGATGATGACGGTCTGCTTTTCGGCAACTACACATCTCTGCTGCTGCGCTACATAACCGGACGCATCAAGCTTTCTGAAGTGGAGAAGGAATGGTCCGCGCAGGTGGAATACCTGCTCGACCACAAAGTCCGCCTAACCCACTTTGACAGTGAAAAACACATCCATGCATGGCCCGGACTCTACAATCTAGCCGGAAAAATCGCCAGTAAGTACGGCATTAAATGGATACGCCGCCCGTTCGAGCACACTCCCATGAACCGTTTTGACAAAGGCATGCTGCGCGCCCGTTTTTTACAGCTCTGCCTCGGTGCAAGCTTTCCCGGCAAGGAGCCGCGCACGGCTGATTGCGTCTGGGGAATAGGCGACCAGAAAGAGAATCTGGACCCGCAACTTTTTAAAAAGTACGTCGAAACATATCGACCTGAAATAGTTGAAATCGTCTGCCATCCCGGTCTCCCTGAACATGGTGACGAGCCGTTACCCTCTGAGTTCGGTCCCATGCGGGTTGAAACGCAGTGGAGAGAGGAATCCGAATCCCTGCTGCACAAGGAATGGCTGGCAATATTTAATGAACTGGGGGCTACCCCCATCAACTACGGGCAGATTGATCCCCGTAGCGGAGAAATCAAATAATGATAAAAGCTGAAAAATGTGAACGCGAGATTGAGATCAGCATTGTCACCCCCATGCACAACGAAGAAGGTTGCGTACGTGAATTCCACAAACGTATTACCGCCGCCTTGCAGGGGATGAGCACAACTTACGAAATTCTGCTGGTAAATGACGGCTCCACAGACAGCACGGAATCCATCATCCGCGAGCTTGCCGCCGAAGACACCAACATCAAGGGAATCATGCTCGCCCGCAACCGTGGACAATGTACCGCAATCTACGCCGGGATTCAGGAAAGCAAAGGATGTTATGTAGTTATCATGGACGGAGACCTGCAGCACAAACCTGAAGAAGTTCCTTCCTTAATTGAAGAAATACGCAAGGGATACGACCTTGTTTCCGGCTGCCGCACCAACCGTGGCGAATCCATGATCAAACGCAAGCTGCCCAGTAAGATAGCCAACTACCTGATGCGCGCAACCAGCGGCTGTCAGGTACGCGACATGGGCGGTCTTTCCGTACTCAAGGGTAAACTGGCCCGCTCCATGACCCTGCGCGAAGGTCAGCACAGACTCATTCCCGCGCTGGTTTACGGCATGGGCGGTTCCACTTCCGAAGTACCCATTTCCGCGCCCCCGCGTTTTGCCGGGGAAAGCCACTACGGCCTGGCCCGCTCCATTGACGTGCTTTTCGACATTGTCATGCTCTGGTTCCAGTCCTCTTTCAAGCAGCGTCCCATCTATCTGTTTGGACGCATCAGTCTGGCCATGTTCATGCTCGCATCACTGGTCATGGTCTGGCTGCTTTACGAAAAAGTCTTTTTCGGGGTCCACATGGGAACCCGCCCCCCTTTCATGGGCTGCATCCTGCTCTATCTGAGTTCACTGGGTTTCATGTCCACCGGGTTCATCCTCGAATCACTGGCCAACACCTATGACGCCGTCATGGGAACCAAGACCTACCAGATACGGGAAGTTGTAGAGAAAGAGTAAAGTAAGCCTTCCGCTGACTTTCTTAAAACTTGCAATAAAAAACCGGGGCAGTTGAATATTCAACTGCCCCGGTTTTTTTGTTTGAAACATATTTAAAACTATAAACCACCACCAACATCCCATCCTGAGGTAATTTAAGGGATACCTTGAGGGGTGATTCAGAGGTAGCAGATAAGACAAGCCTATTTATTCTTCGCCGGATAAACCAGCAATACAACCCTGCGGTTACGTTTCTGATTCTCGGGAAGGGATTTGCCGTTCTCATCAATATTGGGATATGCAGGAGCAGTGTCGGCCATGCCTAAAACTTTAATGCGAGACTTGCTGAACCCGTTATCAAGCAGGTAGCGGGCAACCGCACTGGCGCGGGCTGAGGAAAGCTCCCAGTTGGACGGAAACTGTCTTGAGCGCATGGGGATGTTATCCGAGTGCCCTTCTACAACAACGTCATACGGCGACTTGGCGAGTGTCGGGGCAATCTTGCCCAGCACCCTTTTCGCGCCTTGGGTCAGGTCCGCCTTACCGCTGGGGAAGAAAAAACCGCCCTTGAGCACAATAGCGACAGAATCCGGACGCATCTTAATTTTCAGGGCCTTGGATTCACGCCCCACCAACCGGGCCATTTCCAGTTGCATTTCAAAAATATTACGTTGTTTCTCACTGATAACCCTGCGGGCCACCGGAGCACCTTCAAAGGTATCAGCCTCTCCCTTAGGCGGCACGGGCACACCCATGGCTGAAGCAAGGGAATCAGAAACATCCTTATATTTATTCTGATCCACGTCGGCAATAGCCAGTAAAAGCACAAAAAAACAGAGCAACAGAGTCATCATATCTGCCAGAGTAAGGGCCCAGCCGCCCTCTTCTCCGCCCTGCTGAGGCTTTTTTAAACTGAATTCATCCGACATAGTTTACTCCGCCTACTTTTTAGCCTTGACAGTAGCCCACTTACGCGGGGGCAGATAGCCCTTAAGCTTGTCCATTACAATGGCAGAAGGAGTCTTGTCTTTGATGAACAGAATACCGTCCCGGATAACCCGCATCAGCAGGGTAATCTCGTCAATTCTCTTCTCCACCTTAATAGCGATGGGCATGAAAAGCATGTTGGCGAAAAGCGCACCGTAAAGGGTTGTGGTCAGAGCAGTTGCCATGGCCGGACCGATAGCGGCAATATCGCTGCCCATTCCCTGCATCATGGCAATAAGACCGATCAGGGTCCCGATAATACCGAATGCAGGAGACAGGGTGGACATGGTCCGATAAATTCCGGCGGCACTGTATTCCTGCTCATGGTACTGCTGAATGCGGTTATCGAGAATCTCTTTGATTTCCTCTTTGGAATAACCGTCCACAAGCATCTGCAAACCTTCACGCAAAAAATCGTTTTCAATATTTTTCAGGCTACCCTCAAGATGTTCTTCACCTTTGGAGGAAACATCCTTGGAAAGGTTGACGATAACGTTGATGTAGTTTTCGAGGGGCAGTTCATCCGCGCCCATGGCCATCATGAAGACACCAAGCACGCGCATAACCTCACGCAGGGGGTAACAGATAAATGTGGAAGCAATCGTACCACCGCCAACGATAGCGATACCGGGCAGGTTGATAAATACCCCGACCGAATCAGTGGAGGTGTAGGTAGCGACCATGAGAATGGCGATACCGCAAAATATACCGATTATGGTGGCTATATTCACTTCTTATCCCCCCCTTTTATCTCCCGGACCATCTCGAAAAGCTCGGTAAGGACATCTTCCGCCTCGGTTTCATCCACATTGTCGCGCACTTCATCCTGAACGATTTTGGCAATCTTCTTGGCAAGGTTGGCCAGAATTTTCTTGCGCGCGTCATTCTCGGCAATGCTCATCAGCACACCAAGCTTATGGTAACCCAAGCGGGTGAAAACTTCCTTGAGGGTTGCATTGTCCACAAAAACGATGTCCTCAATATCCTCCAGCTCATCAATGGACTTCTTCTTTTTCTTAACCTTGCTGAAATAGTCCGGCTCTTTCTCGGAAGCCCAGTCATTAACCTTATTACGGTCGAACATGAACATGGTCTCCGGAAAATCTTCCTGCCCGATTTTCTTGTAGATAATTTTAGGATCACTATCCAACATCTTGGCGATTTCATAAATATCGACAATCTGCAGCTCGGATGTGGGAGTATAAGCAGTCTGCTGCAATTCCTTAAAAAGATTGTTGGCTACTTCAAGAAAGCTGTCCGGATCGGCGATCTGGATAAAGCGGTCCGGAAACGCCTTGCCGGTGCGCAGGTCGATAGCATTGAGAATCTTGAGACTTTTAAGCTTATTAATTACTGCGTCGATCTCAGCCTGAGAAACAAGGATTATGTTACGGATGGTCTTGCAGAGTTTGGTGTAATCAAGACCGAGGTCATGGTTACGTTCCTTGCGGGCCTGTTCCCGGTCCATGCTGATGTGGGTACGATAGGCAAGGTCTAATATATTGCAGATGCTGGTAAAGTTACTGCGGTGTCCCTTGGAGGAAATCATTTCACCGGTACGGGCCAGACGTTTGACCAGCAAACGGGTCATGTACTGGATTGTCCTTGGGCACTGGTCCAGCAGCTTGAGGATGATCTGGTCGGTTAGAATAACCAGATCACAGTACTCGGCTGCTTCGGCATTGGCGGAACGAGCGCCCTTGGAAATGATGCCCATTTCGCCGAAAATTTCGCCTTCTCCGAGCCGGGCAAGGATAATCTTCTCGTTGTTCTGGATCTTGTAGATGTTAACCGCACCCTTCTTGATCATGTAGGCTACGGAACTCTCCTGTCCTTCCTTGAAAATTTCCTGCCCTTTGTAAAAGGACTTGATGTTAGGACTGCTGGCCCCCATTAACGACTCCCTCGGTATTGCCCTGAAACAGGCAAGAAATACGAACTCCCGAAAACAACTGACACCTAAATATCCGACAAATCAACGTGTTGCGCTACGGCAAAATCAACACCTGCGGTTAATAACATATATTAGTTCACAATAAAGAACAATACACCGGAGATTTGCGTTCAAGTATAACACAAATCTATCATCCGTTGCACCTTTTCTATTTACGGGACAGAGGACTCAATCCAAAGGATTTTACCAAGCATTAAAGACCTTACCACTTGAACTAAATCCTGCTAGACTGGACAAGGCGTACATGACCCGATCCGCGAATACACTAACCGGACTTCAGGAACTGATTATGGAATGGAATCTCTTATTCGGACACCTCGCTGTTGTAGGCGGTTTTTTGCTGGCTGCGATACTGGTAATGTCCATCCTGCGTAAGCAGCGCACTTCTTCGGCCGCATTTGCCTGGTTGCTGGCAATCTTCTTTGTTCCCTATGTGGGTGTACCCTTTTATCTGATATTCGGAGGCCGCAAGCTAAAACGGGACGCCCACACCAAGGCAGACATTCATCTTGAAGTTCAGGAAACCATCCCAGCGGATGACGCCGACCCCATCGATATAATGCTCCGTGAATACGGAATCCCCGGTGCGACCAGCGGCAACTGCCTGCGGCTCTGCCCTACCGGTATTGATATATACAATGAGTTGATCAAACTGATTGAGAATGCAGAACACCAGATTCTGATCACCACCTTCATTCTTTCACGGGATGATGTAGGTAAAGACATTGTAGATAGGCTGGCCCGCAAGGCAGCATCAGGTGTAACTGTCCGTCTGCTGCTGGACGACATAGGCTCCCTGTTCACCACCCGGCGTTTCCTTAAAGAACTTATCGATAACGGCGGAAAAGTGGCTTACTTCATGCCTCTTTTCCGGGCCCCCTTTCACGGAAACAGCAATCTGCGCAATCACCGCAAGATCGCAATCGCCGACCAGACCTATGTGCTGGCCGGTGGAACCAACATCGCCAATGAATACATCGGCCCGGAGCCATGCGAGGACCGCTGGACCGATCTTTCCTTTGTACTGCAGGGCCCTGCGGTACGACATTACATTGAAGTATTTCAATCCGACTGGCTCTTTGCATCCGGTGAAAAGGTCAATATTATCCCCCCCTGCACCAAAGGTTCTGCGGTCAGCGGTGACGGAGTCATGCAGGTTGTTCCTTCCGGCCCTGACGTACCCCGTGATCCGGTGCACGATGCCCTGCTGACTGCCGCTTTCACAGCCGAAAAAAGGCTTTGGATCGTTACCCCCTACTACGTTCCGGATGAGGCTCTGGCCCAGGCCCTGCGTCTCGCAGCCTTACGTGGTGTTGACCTGCGGGTAGTGGTCCCGGCAAAGTCAAACCATTCATTGGCGGACCTTGCGCGCGGTACGCACCTGCGCGATCTGGAGGAATGCGGAGGACGGGTCGTCAAGTACCCGCACATGGTCCATGCCAAAGTCATTGTTGTTGATGACCGTCTAGCGGTTGTCGGATCAGCGAATATGGATATGCGCAGCCTGTTCCTGAATTATGAAATCGTCCTTTTCTCATACTCCGAACAAGACGTCAGACCTGTTAGCGACTGGGTACAAGGACTCATTGACGCAAGTACTGAAGGCACGGTTCCTGTCGGCCCGGTACGCGACACAATTGAAGGTGCGGCAAGACTGGTGGCCCCTCTGCTCTAAGCGGAATTTTTAGACCTGACCAAGCCGGGGATATTTTATAGATATGAGAAAACTGCTTCTGATTTTGATTTCTTCCGCAATCATGCTGCTCGGTAGTGCTGCGGCATCTTTCGCATGGGGTCCGGGTGTCCACATGGCTATCGGCAATGCCGTCCTCTCCAACACGACCGTACTGGCCGACGGAGTCGCCAGACTGCTGCTCTCCAACTCGGCAATATTTCTATACGGCTGCTTGAGCGCAGATATTTTCATAGGCAAAGGCAGTAAAGCCAAAAGACTGCACAGCCACAACTGGGAAACCGGATTCAACCTGCTGGACGAATCTGATGATGAACACCTGAAAGCATACGCACTGGGCTACCTTTCCCATCTGGCAGCGGACATTATTGCCCATAATTATTATGTACCGAACCTGATGCAGCAAGCCCGCTCCGGCAGCAGGCTCAGCCATGTGTACATTGAAATGCTGGCGGATGATCAGGTGAACTGGTCAGCGCAGGAGGCCGCCCGCCTTTTCCGCAAAGCCAACCAGGATGCCGACTTCACTCTCCGCAAACACATGGACGCAAAGAAATTCAGCTTTCTGTTCAAGAAAAAAGTATTTCACCAGACCATAGCCCTGCTGGAATATAAGGCGATCAGCAAATCCCTGAAAGTATCCCAAAAAGTCGTCCCGGCTTTTCAGCAAAATTACCTGCATTCAATTGTTGATTATTCATATCGGGTGGTGGTGGACATGCTCAACTCCCCCAAGGATGGCGTTGCTACAAATTTCGACCCCATCGGCGCGGAGAACATCGCCCTTGCAAAAGGTGCAAACAACTGGAAAACCGCCCTGAAGCGCAATGTTCCATTCGAACCACGCTTCGTGATTGATGAGAAGATTACCAGCCTCGCCAAACTTGGCGGAGTCGCCACCATGCTCAAAAGCTGACCCCTTACGTCGGTCGGCAGGACTGTTTTCAAGTCGTTAAAACTTTCATCACAGAAACACATGAATTTTGTTCTGCATATTTATTTTTTTACACTCTAAAAGTCGGCCATTTTCGCAATAACACAAATTTCGTTCGTATGAATTTGTTTTATATTCTAGCAAAAGCAGCTTTTATGTATATCCAATGCAGTTTTAAAAATATCAATGTTGTAAACTCTGATACAACATCAGCAACACATCAACACTGCATTAACACAAACATATTTAGCAAAAATTACACAGTGCTGGATAATCGATTCCTACTTTTCCGGGTCATTCGTCTGCTTGTCCGCGATTTTACAAAAATGACATTTTTTTGGTTATTTTAAAAATTACCATAAGTATATCAACTATATATCAATTCAACCTTTGTTCCAATATTGTAAAAGGGTGTGTACACCAGACATGCTTGAGAAATTTTTCACCAACGTATTGATTTTAAAATCAACGCTGTCTGAATCCTGACACAGCACTCTCTAGAGCTATTATAAATAAATACAAGATATTGATTTTATATGATAATATTGAAGTAAAACACTATGAATATTATTTGCCATGTATTTTTAAGTTTTACATTAACAGCTGTTGACTTGCATTGGACTCGGGCATAGGTGGGAATTGTGAACAACGCAAATTGAACCAAATTTTTTTGGAGGAATATAATATGTACGCAATCGGAACCATCAAGGCTTGGGCTGCTACCCGCGCAGCACGCAACGGCGGCGAAGTAAACCACAGCATGCACGCTGTGCTGACCATCGCGACCCTCGGTCTCTGGCTTCCTGTATGGACCGTAGCCGCAATCCGCGAAACCAAAAGCGCACAGATGAGAAGTTCTCTTGTGGACCTGCGCCACATTGAGCGTCTTGAAATCTCCCCCGAATACCGCAGACAGCTCGCGCGCATGTCCCGCTAGGGCAACGCACTCAAATTTACCGGTATAAATTTGAGTTACAGAATAGACATAAGTTTATTTTGTACTGTCAGCTTTCGGAAAATACATCTTTTGCCGCTTTACATGGTAAGCCGGTAAATCTTTAAAAACCCGGTCCCTTGTGATCAGTTGCGAGTGGGCCGGGTATATTTCAAATGAGAATCCATTTCCGTGGTTTCTTTTCTCAGGCAATTTGAATATTCTTTGCCTGCCTTTCTGCTGCTTTGCCTGAAGCAGCTGTCCTGTTTCCCGCGCCAAAAACAGAACCTTGTCTAAAGTCACACGCCACATTCATGTGTCGTGGTCTTGTGCATTTCTAACTTTCCGAGGTTCAACCATGTTTGAATACGATCTTGCCCATTGGACAACCTTCCTTCTCGCCGCCCTGCTGCTCAACATCGCACCGGGACCGGATATGGCCTACATACTCAGCCATACCGTTACCGGAGGACGCAAAGCCGGATTTGCCGCCATGTTCGGAATCTGGTCCGGGGCATTTCTCTATGTAATCCTGACAGCCCTCGGCCTTGCGGCGGTTGTGGCGGCATCAGCAACAGCCTTCAACATCGTCAAATGGGTCGGGGTAATTTATTTGTTCTGGCTGGCCATTGATGCCTTTCGCTCAAAAGGAAGTGCCTTGGACATCAGGAAAAATTCTAATTCGCTGGACACTGCAGCCATCTTCAAGCAGGGCATGTTCATCCATTTGCTCAACCCCAAGGTTGCTACCTTCTTTATCGCTTTCCTGCCGCAATTCGTAGTGCCGGGAGCGGGTCCGGTCTGGGCCCAGCTCATGCTGCACGGAACCCTGATCATCGTCACCGCAGCCTTTGTGGAACCGCCGCTGATCTATGCAGGAGACCGCATCACCGGAAAATTGCGCAACAGCGAAAGATTGCAGGTCTGGCTGGACCGCGCGCTGGGGTCGGTATTCGTGGCTTTCGGGATTAAATTGGCTATGTATGAACGATAGGAAACACACTCAAATAACACTAATTTCTGCGTCCGCCGTTAGTTAACGTCGGACGCTTTTTATTAGCCCCAACAACAAGACCGGTTGCCCGCCCCCACCCCATCTGCTACTTTCCCATTACCAAGGAGCATAATCATGAAAAAAATATTACTGACCATATTCGTACTCGCATCATTAATACTCTGCGGCTGCCAGCCGAGGGTTAATTTCTTCCCGGACGGAACCGACCCTCTGCTTGAAAAAGTCCAGCAGGGTGAAGGCGACAACAAGGTACTCGTTATTTCTGTTGATGGAACCATCTCCGCCGAGGGCAAGCGCGGCCTGCTGGGCAGTTCTCCCAGCCTTGTGCAGGAAGTTTCCTCCCGCTTGAAAAAAGCAGCCGAAGACGAGGACATCAAAGCTCTGGTTCTTAAAGTGAACTCCCCCGGCGGCGGGGTTACCGCAAGCGACATTTTATATAATGAAATCGTGCGATTCAAAGAAAAGACCGGAGCCAAAGTAGTGGTATCCATGATGGATGTGGCTGCTTCCGGCGGCTACTATGTCAGCCTGCCCGCCGATCACATCATGGCCCACCCCACTACCCTGACCGGTTCCATCGGGGTAATCTTCATCCGCCCCAAAATTGAAGGGTTGATGGATAAAATCGGTGTTTCCGTGGAAGTATCCAAGTCCGGTCGCAATAAGGACATGGGTTTTCCCTTCAAGCCCGATACACCGGAACAGAAAAAGATCATTGACGGTATCATCAATGATTATGCTGAACGCTTTCAGGGGCTGGTAAAAAAGCACCGCTCAATACCTGAAAACCAATTGAAAACCATATTTACCGCTCAGGTCTTCAGTGCCGAAGGTGCTAAGAAAGCGGGTCTTGTTGACAGCCTCGGCTACCTGCCGGATGCCATTGAACAAGCGTGCAGGCTGGCCGGGATTGCGCAAGACTCTAAAGTCATCACCTATAAACGCAAGAGCTACCCCAACGATACGCTCTACAACTCCGCATCATCACAAGCAGCAGCCCCTGCACTGATCAATATTGATGCCGGGAACCTCATGCCGCCCAAGGCTGGCTTTCATTACCTCTGGCTCCCCGCTGCGGAATAATGATAGTTTCACTGCTTTGCTTTCCGGCAAAAAACATGTATGAACTGCCCGTTTGACCTGATGACAGCAACCCTTAACCGGAGAACCGAATGAAAAAAAACAGACTGATCAAGGTATTCATCCTGCTTTTTTCCCTCGCTGTTTTCAGCGCATGCACACAGGAAACCCAGAACCGTATAGGACGTTCCATTCAGAACTGGACCGGCGTAGACGGAGTTCTTGAAATTTATTCCGGTGGCAAACTGATCAAACGATTCATAAAAATCGACAAGCTTTCCACTGCTTCCGGAACCAAAGAACGCACTCAACGCCCCTACCGATTCGGTTACGGTATCCTTGATGCCAACCTGAACGGTAAAGCGGACCCCGGTGAAAACAAGGTCTACTTTGAATTCAGCGACTACGCCTGCAATTACGTATTCTTTGAAGATCCCAAAGCTAAAAAATAACTATTCCTGCCGGACCATAATGGTCCGGCATTTTTTTGCCATGACAAAATGCATAAGAGCGGCGCGTGCCCTAACAATGACGAACAGGGATAATTCTCTAATCGAGGATTTTGCCCTGATCCATGACGGTAGATGTATCCTTGAAACAGGAACATGGTCCGAACTGAAAAACGCTTTTTCAGGAGAAGTGGAAGACCTCGGCGAAGTGACCTTGGTTCCCGGCCTGATCAATGCCCATGTCCATCTAGAGCTTTCCCATTTGCGCGGCAAAACCGTGCAGGAAAAGGGATTTACCGGCTGGATCAAGTCCCTGCTTTCCAACCCCCTTTATGATCTCGACACCGAAGCTGTCCGTAACGCAGTGCAGGAGATGCGCGACTCCGGAACTGCTTTTTGCGTAGACATATCCACCCGCAATTGTGCTCAAGTAGCATCGGTCCTTGATGAACTGGGCATGGGCTTCTATGCCTGTTGCGAGGCTATAGGAGTGCAGACCCCCAAAGAAAAGGCCAAATTCTTTCCGCAAAAAGAATTTGAGTACGGGCGCGCAGCCGGGTCCGGTCATTCCCTCTACTCCACCGGAGCCGGACTTTTGCAGAGAGTAAAAAAGGCCAACGATGCAGCAGGACTGCCCTTCCCGATCCACCTCGCCGAAAATGCGGAAGAGGATGAAATTGTTGCCCACGGGACCGGGGAATTCGCCGGAATGCTCAAGGGAGCCGGACTGCTGGCAGATTGCGGCAACAAAGGTTTACGCCCCGTAGAATACGCTGAAAAGCTCGGATTGCTTGATGAATACACTCTTGCTGTCCATTGCGTTCGTGTTGCGGAAGAAGATATCAGCACCCTTCTCGAACGCAAGGTGAATGTCTGCCTTTGCCCCCGCTCCAATACATACATCGGCGAAGGTCGCGCCCCGTGGGAATTAATCCTGAAATCAGGTATAAACACCTGTCTGGGTACAGACAGTATAGCTTCAAACCATGATCTTTCCATGTGGAATGAGCTTGAATACCTGCTTAAAAACATCAAAATTTCATTATCTTCGGCTGAAGCCCTTGCTCTGGTGACCACCAACAGCGCAAGAGCCCTGAGAATAGACGAATCTTACGGATCTCTGGAAAAGGGCAAACGTGCGGTTTATACGACCGTTCCCGCCCGTCTTGAAGATCTTTTGTTTTAATACTTTTCGCACCGCAACCTAAGAGGAACACTCATGGAATGGCGACATAAGGATCTGCTGGATGTAAACCAGCTCAGCAAAGAGGAAGTGCAGCACGTTTTCGAAACTGCAACTTACTTTCAGGAAATCAACTCCCGTCCGGTAAAGAAGGTACCGACTTTAAAAGGCCATAGTGTGGTCCTTTTTTTTGCCGAACCGAGCACCCGCACAAAAACCTCATTCGACATGGCCGGAAAACGGCTTTCCTGCGACACCTTCTCCCTTGCCAAAAGCTCCAGCAGCCTGACCAAGGGCGAAACCCTCAAGGATACTGCCCTGACCCTGCAGGCCATGAACCCGGACGGCATTGTCATCCGCCACTGGGCCAGCGGCGCAGCGCAGTTTCTTGCTGAGCGCCTCGACTGCAGCATCATCAATGCCGGAGATGGACGCCACGCGCACCCCACTCAAGCCCTGCTTGATGGTTTTACCCTCTATCAGCAATGGGGTTCCCTTGAAGGCAAAACCGTCCTCATTCTCGGAGACATCGCCCACAGCCGCGTAGCACGCTCCAACCTGACCCTGCTCAACAAGATGGGGGCAAAAGTCCGCTTCTGCGGCCCACGCACCCTGCTGCCGCCGTACATCAGAAAATGGCCTGCAGAGGTCTACACCGACATCAACGAAGCCTGCAAAGGCGTTGACGCCATCATGTGTCTGCGCTTGCAGCTGGAACGCCAGCAAGACGGTCTGCTTCCCGATCTGCGCGAATATTCCAACTACTTCGGCCTCGGACATAAGCAGATTGAACAGGCCAACCCGGATGTAAAGATCATGCACCCCGGCCCCATGAACCGCGGTGTTGAAATCAACTCCGAGCTTGCCGACTGCGAAGCCAGCCTCGTGCTCGATCAGGTAGCTTCCGGTGTCGCTACCCGCATGGCGTTACTGTACCTCTACCTCACCCGTAAAAAATAAGGAGAACAAACATGACTCATCCTGAACTTGTTATCCGCAAGGCAGTATGGAAAGGCGAAGAAGTCGATCTCCTTGTTGCTGACGGTAAAATTTTAGAAGTAAAACCTTCATCTGATGAGATGTATGAAGGTGCTGAAATCGTAGCAGCCAAAGGCTTGATGGTTATGCCTTCGCTGACTGACGTGCACACCCATCTGCGCGAGCCGGGCTTTGAGTACAAGGAAGACATCGCATCCGGCCTGAAAGCTGCCGTACACGGCGGTTTTTCCAACATTATGTGCATGGCCAACACCGATCCGGTTAACGACAATTCCGTTGTTACGGATGAAATGCTGCGTAAAGCCAGAGCCGCATTCCCTGAAGGTGGCCCCAGACTTTTCCCCATCGGCGCACTGACCAAGGGATTGAAAGGCGAAGAGCTGGCTCCAATGCATGAAATGGCTGATGCCGGATGTGCCGCTTTCTCCAACGACGGCCTCCCGGTCAAAAACAGCGAACTTTTCCGTCGGGCCATGGAATACTGCTCCGATACCGGGAAACCGGTCATCGACCATTGTGAAGACCCTTATCTTGCTCCGGCTGCCGGGGTGAATGAAGGTGAAGTTTCCTCAGTACTCGGCCTTGCCGCACAGCCAGATGTTGCAGAAGCCGCACAGGTCGCCCGCGATCTGCTCATGGCCGAATATCTGGACCTGCATATCCATCTGGCCCATATCTCCTGCCGCAAATCAGTTGACCTGATTGCGTGGGCCAAAAAGCGCGGGGTCAAAGTCACCGCTGAAACATGCCCGCACTACCTGCTGCTCACAGAAGAAGCCCTGCATGGTTACAATTCCGACACCAAGGTCAACCCGCCGCTACGCACTGCTGATGATGTCAAAGCATTGCTCGCCGCAATCAAGGACGGGACCATCGACATGTTCGCCACCGATCATGCGCCTCATGCCGCCCATGAAAAAGAAGTGGAATTCATGCACGCACCCTGCGGCATTTCCGGCCTTGATTCAGCGCTATCCCTGACATGGTCACTGGTGGCGAACGGCAAACTCTCCTTCGACAATTTCATCCGCATGTGGACCACCGCCCCTTGCGAAACTTTCAATCTGCCCCTGAACAGCTTCAAGAAAGGTGATCCTGCAGATTTCTTCCTTTTTGATCCCAGTGAAGAATGGGTGCTGGATGCATCAAGCATGCACTCCAAGGGAAAAAACACTCCTTTCCGCGGACAAACCTTGAAAGGACGGGTCATAAGCCATTTCCTTAGTGGCAAAAAAATAGTATGACCTCTTTTAACAGACCGCACATAAGTCTGTTTAACAAAGGTTAAAACTAATAATTTTATATAGTTGATCAGCTGCTGCTTAGGCTGCAGGTTGTTTATTTTTGATAAGGAGATATTAATGAGCGAACCTTTCAAGGACGCGGTGGGAATTTGTAAAACCATCATGCGTAACGGCTATGATGCTTACATTATTAACGAAAGGCTTCAGAAGCTGACCATTGACGATAAAGGTGAAGAAGTCGAACTGGATATTTCCACCGAGCTTGATTTCAAAAAGCTGGCCAAACTGTTCCCAAACATCCAGCCCTCCAATCAGAAGGACATTACCGCTATTTTGAATGAAGGCGGGAACACTTTTTATTTTTACCCCTCTGAAACCAGTAATTCATCTCACCCGGAAGAATGCGTATCCCGCATGACCCCGAGACTGCTCAAAGCCCTTGAGAAAAAGCACCAGATTCCCATGTCTCTGGCCTGCCCGTACATCCCAAAGGCTCAGGATCCTTATGAAGGATTTGCTGAACTCAGCAGCGGTGAAGTTCGTTTGCTTGGTATCCCGGATCAGGCACTCAAAAGCAACTATCTGATGGGCATCAGGGCTTTGCGCTTTGCAGCCAACTATAACCTGCCCATTGAAACAAACACTAAAATCGCGATTATCCGCTCCTGCAAGCGTATTCTCGATTACGTTCCCGTGCCTGAAATCATGGACGAATGGCGCAAGGTTGAATCCGAAAACATGTACGTTTTCGTTTCCCTGCTTTTCGAAACCATGCTCCTGCACGGTCTGATCCCCGAACTTGCAGCTCTTTCCAGACTCACTCAGATTAAGAACAGCAAGACCGGCGAAACCGAGGATGTTTTTACCCACACTCTCGATGTTATGCGCCTCTACCCCGAAGAACTGCCTTACGACTGGTTCGGCGTAGTAGCATGCATGTTCCACGATGTAGGTAAACTCTACACTGCTGAAGAAGTTGACGGACGCTGGCAGTTCCTGCAGCACCACCGTGTAGGCGCAAAAGTGACCAGAAAAATCCTGACCCGCCTCAACTTCCCGCAGGAAGACGTGGATCTCATCTGCGATCTGGTACGTAACCACATGCGCTTCCAGTTCATGCTTACAGATAAAGGTATCCGTAAATTCAAGGCATTGGATGAATATCCCCGTCTTATCGAGATGGTACGTGCGGACATCAAAGCCCGCGACACCACCTATAAAGAGTTCAACCATAATATGAAAATGCTTGAACGCGCAGATATTCCTGAAGAAGCTCTTGATCCATTCCTCAACGGTAACGAGATCATGCAGCACACCGGACTCAAGCCCGGTCCCGGCGTCGGTATCATCCGCGAATCCCTGCTTAAAGCGCAGATTTCAGGCGATGTAACCAACATGGAAGAAGCCATTGAATATGTGATTGAGCAGGCCAAGAAAGCTTAACACCAGCTATAATATCAACAAGAAAAGCCTCTGGAACCATACGTTTCAGAGGCTTTTTTACGTACATACCTGCAACAGAAAATATACTAAGAACATTAATCTCTATAACCCATCAACCCACTGCACAAAATTCTTATTGACTTATGCAACACCTAAGATATTGTTTGTTACAAATAGCAACACAAAGAATATAATCGTAGCTGACTTGTAAACAACAGAGGTGTTTTTAATATATGAGCCAGAACAACATTAATTCAGATAACGATATTTCCGCAGTGCCTAGTCAGGAACAGCAAACAGATTCCAGTTTCATTGATGAAATATCAACATCAAATAATGAGAACCTGACACAATTTAACTCTGGCCATGAGAATCTACCACACAACATTGAAACACTCGGCAATCCGCTTGCGCACGAATTCAACCAACCATTAGGTGGAGCCGATGCCCTGAGCCCCAATTTCACCGAAAGCTCCACAAATACTCCCGGCGGATCGAATCCCGGAATTTCTTCCGGTCCTACCATTCACAATGGAAATGACTTCAATGATCATGGTTCCCGCTACGGCGGTATCCTCAGTCCTGCCCTCGGTATTCTCAACCCCGGGGAACAAAGCCTTGCTGACATCCAGCAGTTTGAACCGAAATTTCTAGACACTCCCCCGCAGCCGGACACCAAATCTGAAGCAGAACCGGAAGTTACCAGAGCTGACAATGAAAATGAGATCAGTTCTGACAACGTTGAGCAAACAAGTGGGGAAAATTCCAATTCCGAATCTGAATCAACATTCATAACTCCTCTGATTCCTACTGTGCAGCCGCTCGTTCAGTTTAATGATCGCATCGGTGTTGTGAAACAGCCGATAGCAGAAGTTAAGATTTCCGAGCCTGTAAAAATTGAAACTCCCACTGATCCTATTCCTGAGCCGGAAAAACCGACCCCGAAACCGGAGCCGCAACCTATTCCAAAGCCGACCCCGACTCCCATACCTGAGCCGGAACCGACACCGGAGCCTACACCAACTCCTACACCGACACCGGAACCGGAACCGGAACCGGAAAAAATCACTGTAATAAACGGTACAGACGGTCCTGACACGCTTAACGGTTATGATCACTCCACCACTATTTACGGTAAAGCCGGGAACGATACGATTACCGGAAAAAGTTCTATCGATACCCTTTATGGCGACGAAGGCGACGACCTGATAATCCCCGGACTCAACAACAATGATGTGGTGGATGGAGGAGACGGATCTGACACTGTATCTTTCACCGGTATCACCAATGATATAAACATCACCCTCAGCAGTTCTTCCAGTACTGCAACGATCGAAGATGGAACTGGAGCGGTAGCATACACCGTTAGTCTGGAAAGCATTGAAAATGCTATTGGTGGATCAGGAGACGATTATATCAGGGGGACAACAGGCTCCAACACCATTAAGGGCGGAGATGGGGACGATTCCATCTATAGTAACTACGGCAGTGACCTATTGTACGGAGGAGCCGGTAATGACACCATTTATGGTAGAGCCGGTACGAACACCATTTATGGCGAAGAAGGCAACGATTACCTTACTGACGGCAGCAACAACGACTACATCAGCGGTGGATCAGGAGACGATATTATTTCTATTAACCTCGGTGTTGATACTGCTTTCGGCGGAGAGGGTAATGATAAAATTTACGTGTACTGGGACAAAGCATATGTGTATGCGGGAGCAGGCGATGACAAGGTAATCCTGGCTGATGCCACAGGTCCATTTGCCGCCGCCAACGCAACAATTGAAGGTGGCGCTGGAGAAGACACCTTATATGGAGGTGGTGTTAGTGACTACATCTGGGGCGGTGCAGACGATGATACCATTGACGGCAAAAAAGGGAACGATACTCTTTACGGTGACGATGGTAATGACTCCATAGACGGAGGTCAGGGCAATGACTTTATTTTTGCCGGAAGCGGAAACGATAATATCGACGGCGGCAGTGACACAGACACATTGAGCTATATCAATGCCACAGGGAGTATCACTATAAATCTTGAGACCGGTAATGCGACCGGATGGGGAACGGATACCATCAGTCATATCGAATCCATTATCGGTTCAAATCAGGATGATAACATTACCGCAAACAATTCCGGCACTGAATCGATCACCGGTGGGCAAGGTGCGGACACAATTAATCTGAACAACTTAAGCACCAGCAAGTTATATTACAACGCAACCAACGAAGGTGGCGACCACATCACTAATTTCGATTCTGGAACCGACAACTTCAACTTTGCATCCTCAGGGGGCTTTTCCGACACAGCCGGATTCAAATCCTTCAATACTGACGCTGCCGGGGACGTATACGATGGCACAAATGCCGGAATCGGCAATAGCAACCCGACATTTGTGTACGACGATCACGCCAACCAACTCTGGTACGATTCCAATGGAGATGACGCCGGAGGCGCTACTCTGATCAGCACCATCGACAGTGGTGATGATGTTGTTTCCGGGGACATTTCCGTACACTGATTAACTCTAAACTATACCACCAAAAAAGCGCCCTGCCGATCCAGTCGACAGGGCGCTTTCTATTGCATTTCAAACTTCACTAAAATTCACAAATATCTCTTTCCATATCATTACGCAGGTGGCCCTGCCCGGTGGATTCGAGAACCGCACGCCAGTAATCGGAACGAATGTTCAGCTTCTTGCGCTTGATGGTTACCAGATTCAAAGGCAGATGTACGTACCGGGCCTGCAAGCGGCTGACGACCATTCCGGTCTTTCCGGCCATGGCTGCGTGGACTGCATGCTGGCCTAAGAAACCACAATAAACGCAGTCATTGGCATTGGCAGGAACCGAACGGATAATATAACTGGGGTCGATGAATTTGAGGGTAATATCTTTACCGACCTCATTAAAATATTCCTTGATGCGGCGAATGATCAGGGTACAGACATCACAGAGAACCGGGTTCCCGGAAGCGTCCTTTTCCCCGGTATATTCGCACTGCTCCTGCCCTGCTCCCTCTGCGCAGACAATAACTGCATGCTGCCGTTCTTCCAGACGTTTTTCGAGGGAACGCAGCAAACCGTATTCCCCGTCAAACTCAAAAGGATGCTCCGGCACAAGAACGAAGTTAACGTCTTTAAGCGCCAAAGTGGCCTGTGCGGCGATAAAACCGGATTCACGCCCCATAAGCTTAACCAGACCGATACCGTTAACCACACCCACGGATTCAACATGGGCGGACATGATAGCCTCGGTGGCCTTGTCTACTGCGGTATCAAAACCAAAAGACTTGGTAACAAAGCTGATGTCGTTATCAATGGTCTTGGGAACCCCGATAATTGAAATCCTGATGCGGCGTTTTTCAACCTCTTCCACAATTTTCTGGGCCGCACGCATGGTCCCGTCACCGCCGATCATAAACAGCACGGAAATATTCATCCGCTCAAGAGCATCAACAACTTCTTCAGGGTCCTGCGGTCCACGTGAAGATCCGAGAATGGTTCCGCCGAACTGATGAATATTGGCAACTTTATCAGCTGTCAGTTCAACAACATCATGCCCGTACTTGGGAATGAACCCCTGAAGCCCGAATTTGATGCCGATAACCGATGGAACTTTATAAAGATAGTGAGCCTCAAGCACAATTGACCTGATGACATCATTCAGGCCGGGACACAAACCGCCGCAAGTCACAACCGCGCATTTGGTTTTGGAAGGATCAAAATATGTAAAAGCCCTCGGGCCGGCCTTTTCGAATTCCTGATAAACATCGTTATCAGAAGAGGAATCCATCTCCTCCTCAGCAAGGTTGACC
Organism: Maridesulfovibrio spiralis (SeqCode); assembly: GCF_048571135.1. NCBI lineage: Bacteria > Pseudomonadati > Thermodesulfobacteriota > Desulfovibrionia > Desulfovibrionales > Desulfovibrionaceae > Maridesulfovibrio > Maridesulfovibrio spiralis (SeqCode). The sequence goes on from NZ_CP182344.1 coordinate 1,596,440, forward strand.
AGAGTCCTTTCCTTATCCTCAATAAATACGCAACGTTTGAGAGGGGAAGGTATTTTTGCCTTGCCCAGAACCGGAATTTCAGTATTGATCTGCTGAGTCTTGTCTGCCTTTTTAACCATTTGAAACCTCCTGCGGAACACACGGGCTCCACCAGTCGTAAATAGCAGTTATTTTACTTCATCTTCTGTCAGCGGGACCCATTCTGCAGGGCTGTCCGCCAGAACGGATTTACGTATGGGCAATTCCAACGGATGGGGGTCCTGACGGCCATTTCTTCCGGAATTTTCCCACCAGAGATAAAAGCCCTTGTCCTCGATATGCCTGCCGTAAAGGAGCATGGTTCCTCGCTGGCAGATGAGGTCATAAAGGCGGAAATTCTTCTTGCCTGCTTTATAAACACCCTTGCGGGCTGAAATTAATTTCCAGTCATCAGCTTCAGCACCACTTATTTCTTTACCGTCCAGAACACTATAGTAACGGGTTTCCCGGTCAAGATCACGCACCCGAAGCAACTTTTTTGATTCTGAATAGGAAACAATAAACATAGGCATGCCCAGATGCTCGGTAATTTTCCAGCGATCCACCCCGGTAGAATACACCAATCCGCCGTTATGTTTATATATCCATGAAGGCTCCTGCTCAAGGGCTTCAGATTTCTTTACCGTTCCCCTTTTTCGCAGATCCCAGTAAACCTCGCTGCCGTTATCACGGGTCAGACAAACCACGTACCCGGCCATTCTGGCATTTGCAAAAGGACCGCCGGGCACTTGATCCGAAGACAGACTCGTCTGGTTCTTCATGCCCTGCTTGATAATTTTTCCTGAAGCTTCAACGGCAATCAACACCCCCTGCCCCGGAGTATAGCCGAGAAAAAGAGGTGTCCCTTCCATGATTGAAACTTCATGAAGCGGACCGGAAACAGGACCGCAGAGCAAGGCATTAAAACTATCAATCAGGCCTATCCAGTCACCTGAGCGGGAGAGGGCCATCATTCTCACCGGGCCATGTTCCAACGGCAGCTCTCCGGGAATTCGTTCACACTGCCTGAGGTCAAAAACATAAATATTATTACCGTCTTTACCAGTCGCAGCAATTGTAGGACTTCCGGGACCATACCCGGTCTGCAATGCTCCGCCACCTCCGGGCAAACGGAGTTTGCGACACCTGTGACTGCTCCAGACCCTGATGGTTCCGTCATAAAGAGCTGCGGCAAGCCCTTCTTCATTTCCGGCATAAGAAGAAACTCCACCGGCTATAATCGGCAGGGCTTTTTCTCTTACTACGGAGACATAAACCTTGTCTTCCAGACCTGATAAAGGAGGTTCATACAGTTTGCTGGTACTTACATACTTTTTTTTCAGCAGCTTGGAGACATAACCCTTTAACGATTTGGTCGTTCCCTTTTCCAGCTGAGCGGGGACACCGATATAAGCCTGCCCCACTCTTTCACGGGATGCAGCTTCACCATCCCCCGGATTACCGACGGTAAAAACCAATAAGGCCAGAGCAGCAAACCCGGCCTTGTAATGTTTAAAAATCATCCCTCGTTTCCCTTAATTTTCCTGCTCTGCAAGGAGATACGCTCAACTATACTTTTATAGTATTCATCTTCCTCACCAATGGCTATTTCTTTGCCGCGCGTATTTTTTATGCGCTCAAAAAGCAGATTAACCTTCTGCATCTGCTTGTAACGTTCCTTTTCATCTTCCATATATTCAAGCAAATCAAGGGCAGAATGAATATCTTTTCTAAGCTGGACTTCCGGAGGCAGATATCCGCCGTTCTTTAAGGCCTTGTAGGCCATGCGCAATTCAGCCGGAATCATGGAGTCATCTTCAAGTTCAAGCGGCTTTCCTTTTCCGGGAAGATCCTTGAAATCTCCCTTGCGCTCGGCTTCCTGAATTCGTGATTCAGCTATGGCAGCAATAAAATACACTATTCAGCCACCCTTGCGGAATCTCTGTCCACACTGAAACCGTCTATCCATGCGGCGGTTTTCTGCATCATACCTTCGACAGCATGCTGCGCTGCCGCTGCGATGCCTTCCCCGCTTACGGATTTAACAGGTGCTTCATATTCTATAAGCCTGCGGGCAAGTAATTCCTTACCGCTGCTGTCCCAAAGAGAATAATGAACAGCGACCATAAACCTATCGTCTCCGCTACGCTGAAGCTCAAAGGAAGTAATTACACCCGAAAGCACTAGATCCCTCTCAATACCGGGACGGTACGGGGTGACGACTTCATGGCTTTCCATACAGTTCAAAGCAGGGCCGGCAATCAGATCCAGAACTTCAGCCGGGGTTCCTTCCCAGCTCCAGCGGAAGTCGGGCTTCAACACCTGCCCTTTCGCAATAATTACAGTCTCACGGTCCAAAGCCGGAAGGCTGATGAAACGTTTCAGGGCCAGACGCTGCATATCGGGGTCTACCTTGTCGCAACCGTTTTTGTAACTCTCGCCACCTACCCGCAGATAGGAAGACTGCACCGACTTTCCGCCGATACACCCGGCAGAGGCTAACAGCAAAACCAGAACGGTAACGGAAATAATTCTATTAATCATTTTCAGCTCCCTGCGGCGGATTTAATACCTGCCACGGACGTTCACGCAATGAGCGGGCCAGACGATTCATTTCTCGGGAAAGACGATTTATATTGATAAGTATGAGCTCCAACTCTTCCTGATCGTACTCAACATTGCGGCGCAGGTCGGCGGTCAAACCTTCGATTCCATCTACTGCCCGCGACACATCCGCACCCACACCGCTCAGGGTAACACTCATGTCTCCCTGCAAAGCAGCTATGGCTGTTTCCACTTTCTGCAAAGTGTCAGTAAGCTCCATAGTCAGGGCTGTAATATTCTTTGAGCCGGTGTTCATGGCACCTGCACCGGAGCGGGCCAGATTAGTCCACTCATTCCTGAAAGTAACCAGTGTTGCGTTCGTTTCAGCAAGCACATCAGGAGCCATTTTTAAACTTTTTCCGATGTTGGACATGTTCTCAGGGGAAAAGAGCCTCTCAAAGGCATTTACGGCCCTTTCCAGCTGAGGAGTCAATGCGGCCACACTTCGACCCATCTGGGCGGCAACTTCGTTCATGCTCATGATAACTGCCGAGGGCATGGAATCGCCATCAGCCAATTTTGGACCGGCCTCACTGCGCAATTCCAACAGGATGTAATTATCCCCCACCAGACCTTTCTGAGTGACCATGGCGACCGTCCCCCGGTAAAGGGGAAAATCCCGGTCCACATTGATGATCACAGAAATCCGGCCGGGATTATCAGTGTCCACAGTTATGGAATCAACCTTCCCCACACTCAGGCCTGCATATTTGACCGGTCGTCCCGGAGTCAGGTCTTTTACATTGCGGAACAGTATTTTGTACTGCGAGTAATCGGAAAAGAAATCATGCCCTCCCAGAAAAACAATAAACATGCCGAGCACAGCAAGCCCCGCCAGCACGGCCAAAGCGGCCTTGATCATATCTGCAGCAGAGCTGCGCGGATTGAGTACCATTACATATCTCCTGTAATCAGGCCCGGCTGCGGAACTTCACGGCCCGTTCCATACCGGGATCAATTTCTGTAGGCCTACGCTCAAGAAAGTCGATTATGTATTCATCTTCGGAATGCTTAAGCCCTTCAAGATCGCCCTGATAAAGACAACGCCCCTGATGCAGGACAACCACATGGTCGGCAATGTTGAACAAACTATCCAGATCATGAGTGACCACCACGATGGTCACATTGAAAGTTTCCTTGAGCTTGAGAATCAACTGGTCAAGGTCGGCAGCGGTGATCGGGTCCAGACCGGAAGAAGGCTCATCACAAAGCAGGGTCGTGGGGTCCATAACCATAGCCCGGGCAAGCCCTGCCCTTTTACGCATCCCCCCGGAAAGCTGGTTGGGGAAATAGTGCATAAAATCACCCAGCCCGACCATGCGCAACTTCATGAGCACAACTTCCTCGATGATCGAATCGGGAAGCTCGGTATGCTCCTGCATGGGCAGGGCAACGTTCTCACCTAAAGTCAGTGATCCAAGCATGGCCCCGTCCTGAAACAGAACCCCCATGCGGGTTCTGATCAGCTTGTATTCCTGCTCATCCTTCAATGCGGTCAGATTGGTATCACCCAAAAATATTTCCCCGGAGACCGGGACATTCAAGCCCAGAATATGACGCAGCAGAGTGGATTTACCACACCCGGAGCCGCCAAGGATCACGCTGATCTTTCCGGCTGGAAGCACAGCATTCAAATCCCTCATAAGCACCTTGCCCGGATATCCGAGGCTAAGCTTCTGCAATGTTATGTCCTGTGCATACCTTGATAATTTCATGAGCGTTACCGGAAAAGGAAGTTGAGAGCCGTAAAAAAAAGGTCCAACAAGATTATCATGAATATGGAAATGACAACAGAATTTGTAGTCTTGCGTCCAACATCCGCTGCACCTTCGCGGGCCAGAAAACCCTGCCAGCAACCAATAATCGTGATGGCTACAGCAAAGCCCCCGGCCTTAACCAAGCCGGCCAGAACGTCATGCAGTTTGAGAAATTCAACTGAATTATTGAAATATGTAGTTTCATTAATCCCCAGGGCAATGGCGGAAAAGGCCCCGCCGGAAAAGATACCCACAAAATCTGCCCAGACTGTCAGACAGGGAACCATGATCAACATGGCAATCATTTTGGGAACTACAAGGAAACGGACCGGTTCGATACCCATGACTTCGAGGGCATCAATCTCCTCGGATATCTGCATGGTTGCGATTTCGGCGGTGAAGGCAGCACCGGAACGGCCGGTAACGATTATGGCGGTGAGCAAAGGTCCAAGCTCACGGATGATGGTCACGCCGACGAGGTTGGCGACATAGCTGATGGCCCCGACTTTTTCCAGTTGCTGAGCGGACTGGAGGGCCAGAATGATTCCCGTACAAGCAGAAATGACGCTGACGATGGGAATGGAATCAGCTCCCACGGACGCAAGGTCGCGCAGAAGCCTTTTGCGGTAGAATGATTTTTTCTTTCCGGGCTTGAAACGCAGGCAGCCGAGGAGTCTGGAAACCATCCATGCAAGTACCTGCAATCCATTCATTCCTGATAACTCCTTTCCAGACCGGCCTGAAAAATATCTAGGCTAAACCGAACAGCGACTTGACCTGTGTGAGATTCAAAAGCCGGTCGACCTGATCGGTAACCGCAATAATTTTTACCGTCCGGCTGTCTTTGACCAGCATCCGTCGTAATTCGATAAGTGAAGCAAGGCCGGAGCTGTCAAGATATTCAAGCTCGGAAAGGTCTACACTCACTTCTCCCGAGGTCTGCTTCACAAAATTATGCATTTCATCGCGCAGCTCAGGTGTTCCGGTAAAATCAACTTCACCGATAATTTTTATCAGAGAATCTTCCTGAGAAGACTCCATCTTCCAACCTTTACCCATAAAAATCTCCTTGAACTATATCTTCAAAGACCGGTCTCAGGCCCTGAATATTTCAACCACAGTTGTGTCATCATTGGGAGGGGTATCCCCTCTCCAATCTGCAACGGCTTTTAGCAGAGTCTCGCCGGCCTGCGGCACACCGCTCCGGCGGAGAGTCTCTTCCATGCGCTCTTCCCCGAAGAATTTTCCTTCGGCGTCTCTTGCTTCATCAACCCCGTCACTGACGATGATCAGTGATTGCCCTTTCTCAAGTGTTATCTCGCTGGTTTCAAACTCACCGTCATCAAGGATACCCACGGGTAGTCCAAATGTTTTTTCGATGGGATCAGCCTTACCTTCACTTATTAACAACGGCGGAGGATGTCCCGCCATGGCATATTCACATTTTCCAGTTTCAGGCACATAGCGCAGCAAAGCCATAGTGGCGAATACTTCACCGTTCATAAATTCATATGCCCCGGCATTGACGGCCTTGAGCATTGCCCCCGGTTCCCTTTCATTTAAGGCCTCGGCCCTGATTCTGGTCCACAACGCCGACATAATCAAAGCGGCAGGCAACCCTTTACCGGATACATCTGCCACATAAATATACCAGCTTCCGTCTGAATTGGGTATAAAATCATACAAATCTCCGCCAACGAATTGAGCCGGAACAGAACTGCCCCAGATAAGATTGCCGCCTTCCAATTCCGGCTGGCGGGGATTGAACTGCTTCTGTATACGAGCGGCTGCTTCAAGCTGGGTTTCGAATTTCTGCTGATTAAGACGCTGTATCATCAGCTCGGACCGAACAAGGGCTACCCCGGCCAGATGTCCGAAACTTTCGAGAAGTTCTTCGTCCTCCTGACCAAAGCAGTCTTCATCAACCGAGTTCAAGACCTGAACAACCCCCAACAATTTATCCTGATGGATGATCGGTGTGCAGAGAATGCATCTGGTCCTGAACCCTGACTTCTTATCAGCAACTTTTGAAAAGCGATCATCATTCTGGGCATCGGTTACGTTAAGTGCCTGACGTTTCTCAGCCACCCACCCGGCAATCCCTTGCCCCATGGGCAGCTCAAATCCGGTCTTCAGGTTCTTCATCGCCTTATCACCAAGCACATCATTCATTGCCCAGGCGAACTCCAGCACATTCTTCGGTTCATTATAGAGAAGGATTGATGAAGCCTCGGCACCGGTAACATCCTGTGCAAGCCTCAGTAATTGAGGCAGCAGATCAACCAAAGATTCAATATTTGCCAGGACCTGATTGGCCTGAATCAATTTCTTCAACCTGTTAGCCTGCGTGTTCAAAACTCCTCCCGAATCAAAGTGCTGATATTTTAATACTGGCGAAAGAGATTACACCATTTCATTATGATTTGAAATTATACACTGATCATTTGCTCCAGACATTCACTTCCGGCTTGGGCCAGTTGCGAACTGCCTCAGCAAGTTCATCAACAGATGCAGTGGCGGCACCAACCTGCCCGACCACGATACCGGCGGCATAGTTTGCCAGTACAGCGGAAGTCAGCGGATCAAGACCCGCCGCAAGGCCGAGTCCGAGAGTGGCGATAACCGTATCCCCTGCCCCGGTCACATCAAAAACCTTACGGGCGAACGTGGGCACATGCTTAACCACATCACGAGATTCAAAAAGAGCCATCCCGTCACCGCCTAAAGTAATCAAAAGATGTGTTGGATTAATGCGGTCAAAAAGCCTGCGACCTGCTTCCAGAACATCCTCGCGGGTTTTGACCTGCATATTCGCACCCTCTCCCGCTTCTTTGGAGTTGGGGGTAAGCATGCTTACCGACTTGTAACGATCGTAATTAACTGTTTTTGGATCGACCAGAATGTGCGGTTTGTGGTTCTTCTCTTCCAAAAGATTCCAGAAACGTTCGAAAAATGATTGTGACAGCAGCCCTTTGCCATAGTCGGAAAGGATGACCACGCTATAGTCACAGATCTCACGCTCCAAAAATTCGAAGAGCTGATCCATGAGCGAATCAGCAAAATCTACGGTCTTTTCCCTATCAACCCTGACCATCTGCTGATTATGAGCCATGACACGGGTTTTCTTGGTTGTCGGGCGATCATCTGACTCATAGAGGGAACAGGGGATACCGGATTCAGTACAAAGCTTCTCAAAAACCTGCCCTTCGCCGTCATGACCGACAAATCCGGTCAGATGCGGCTCTCCGCCCAGAGCGGAAATGTTGCGGGCAACGTTCCCGGCTCCACCGAGCAGATATTTTTCCTCAGTCACCTGCACAACAGGAACCGGGGCTTCCGGGGAAATCCGCTCAACAGAACCGATCACGTAATGATCCAGCATCACATCCCCGATGATCAACACCTTGCGGTCCTTGAGTTTCGGGAGAACGCTTAAAATTATATTATCCATTAAATCAATTCCTTTAACATGCAATCTTGTTTAGCTGCACGAACAGCAAATCAATTGTGGTTTGTTCCGGAGATGATGATCTGCAGGTAATTATGAACGAAGCTCAAGAATCGCCACCAGACGCTCAAGCTCTTCTTCGTTGGCATAACTGATGCTGAGCTTACCCTTCTTCTGCGAACCGCTGAAATAGACTTTGGTTTCGAGTGCAGACTCCAGACGGTCTTTGATGCGCTCCAAATTCTCATCTACTTTTTTAGGTTCTTTCTTTTTATTTTTGGAAGATTTCTTTGGCGCAACGAACTCCCCTTCTGGAAGCTCCCCATGTTCTTTAAAATATATTGCCGCACCTTCACACTGCCGTACAGACATGCCGCTGTTCATAAGCCGGTCAAACAGTTCATCACGGGCGTCATCTTCATTCACCGCCATAAGCGCGCGGCCATGACCTGCAGATATTTTCCCGTTCCCGATGGCGTCCTGCATCGGTTCAGAGAGAGTCAAAAGACGCATGGAGTTGGAAAGAGCTGAACGGCTTTTACCTACCTGACCGGAAAGCTGCTCCTGACTGAGACCGAATTTTGTGATCAGTTCCTGATAGCCTTTGGCCTCTTCGATGGGGTTAAGATCTTCACGCTGCAAGTTCTCAATCAGCGCAATCGCCATGCTTTCAAGATCGGTCATTTCCTTAACCAGCGCGGGAATCTCCCCTAGTCCGGCAAGCTTGGAAGCTCTCAGCCGACGCTCACCGGCCACCAGCTCAAAACGATCTCTACGGCCTGCAACAGGACGAACCAGAATAGGCTGTAATACCCCTTTTGCTCTAATGGACTCGGACAAATCCTTTAAAGCCTCGGGAGAAAATTCCTTGCGCGGCTGATTGGGGTTGGCAACAATCATATCAATATCAATCTTCCGGGCATCAATTGAAGCTTCGGATAATGACTTTTCACCTGCTCCTTTTCCGCCTCCCAGAAGGGCATCAAGTCCCCTTCCCAAACCGCCAGTGACACCTGCCATGGACTTTCTCCTTATTTTTTCGGCTCCGCCGAAGCGGGCCTGATAATATTTCCTTTGACTTGATCGCAACCGTGATTATTGTATTCCGAACCCATCAATAACAATGACGTCGGAGGCTGCATGTCTAAACACGATGATAATCTTACTGAACTTTTCGATAAAAATGGCAACCTGATCGGAGCCCTGCTTACAGCCGATCTTTGGTCCAAGGTGAAACCTATGATCAAAGACCTGCTCCCTGCGGAAGCACCTCCGGAACGCCCGGAACCCATTGGAGAATGGGAAACCCTCAAAGAGTACTGGGATTTCCCCTACCCGGTAGATACTGACGTTCACTGTGAACTTTGCGGCAATAAAACCGAGGACTGGGAAAAAGATGATCCCCGCAAATTCAGACTCGCATCCTGCAACCTCGGCGGATTGGTTTCATTTAACTGTACCAAGTGCAAAGCCCGTATCGTAAAAAAACATTTCAAAGATGAAATTACTGTTGAGTGCACAGCCTACGTTGAGAAGAAAGACACAAACTTCGAAGCACGATATTAGTTTTTCCTCAAAGAAATTTAAAAAGGCCGGCACGAATGTCGGCCTTTTTTTTTATTTTTCTTTCTTTTCCGCACCGTGCCTTTTGACCACTTCCTGAGCCAGACTCAGGTAAGCCATCGCACCATTCGATTTTGCATCATAAGAAATCGCAGGTTTTCCAAAACTTGGGGCTTCGGAAAGACGAACATTCCGCGGAATAATAGTTTCGAAAAGACTGTCAGGAAATGCTTTACGCACTTCATTTTTGACCTGCCGGGCAAGTCGATTACGCTTGTCGTACATAGTCAGCACCACACCCAGAACAGACATATCCGGGTTCAGCCTTTTCTTTACCAGCTCAAATGTCATAAGCAGCTGGGCCACACCTTCAAGAGCATAATATTCAGTTTGCAGCGGTACGAGCAATTCTTTCGCTGCGCAAAGAGCGTTGACGGTCAGCAATCCAAGAGAAGGCGGACAATCGAAAATGATGTAATCATACTCATCATCAACTGTTTCAACGAGATCTTTGAGATAGTACTCACGCCCCATCTTATCGATCAATTCAATCTCAGCACCTACAAGATCCTGACTGGCTGGCATGAGTGAAAGATAGGGAATATCAGTCTGGTATATGGCATCCTTTGCCCTCTCCGGCTCAAAAAGCACGGAGTAAACATTTTCTCTGGAATCACCGGGATAGAATCCGAGTCCGCTGGAACCGTTACCCTGAGGGTCGCAATCCACGAGCAGGACCTTTTTTTCCATCACAGCAAGGGAAGCGGAAAGGTTGATAGAAGTAGTGGTCTTGCCTACTCCACCCTTCTGGTTGGCTACTACAATTCTTTTTGCCACTTGAAACCACCTTGTTCATGAGATTTCAATTTTCATGTTTCACGTGAAACATCTCAATCAAGTTGACGTAAAAACAACAGAACCAAAGCTAGTCTGAAAAAAAGTTTAAATCAAGAAAAGTGACCCACAAAAAGAGTCGTTAGAATCATCATATCACCGGATATTCACCGTCAAAACTAAAATTAATAAAATATTCCGGGAAACTAATTAAATTGCAAAATTAACTGATCATCATAAAAAAAGGCCGCTTAAGAGCGGCCTTTTAAAGTAGATATGTATCGGAAACTATACGTTGTAGTACCCGCGATACCACTCAACGAACTTGGCAATACCTTCTTCAACAGTTGTTTCAGGTTTGAAATCAACGTCGCGAACAAGGTCATCCACATTTGCGTAAGTGGAGGGAACATCACCTGCCTGCAAAGGCATCATGTTCTTTTCTGCCTTCTTACCAATGCACTCTTCGAGGACTTCGATATAGCGCATCAATTCAGTCGGCTGGTTGTTGCCGATATTGTAGATGCGGAAAGGCGCAGGGCTGGTTCCCGGATCAGGAGCATCACCGGACCAATCAACGTTTGAAGTGGCGGTGTTCTTCATTACTCTGACAACGCCTTCAACAATATCATCAATGAAGGTGAAGTCACGGAGCATTTTACCGTGGTTGAATACATTGATGGGCTTGTCTTCAAAGATTGCCTTGGTAAAGAGGAAAAGCGCCATATCAGGTCTGCCCCAGGGGCCGTATACAGTGAAGAAGCGCAGCCCGGTAGTGGGGATGTTGAACAGGTGGCTGTATGAATGTGCCATAAGTTCATTAGACTTCTTGGTTGCTGCATACATGCTGATGGGATGGTCCACGTTGTCGTGGATGCTGAATGGCATATTGGTATTCAGCCCATAAACAGAGCTGGAAGAAGCGTAGACAAGGTGCTTAACGCCATTGTGACGGCAACCTTCAAGAATGTTCATGAAGCCGACAACGTTGGAGTCAATGTAAGCCTGAGGGTTGATCAGGGAGTAACGAACACCTGCCTGTGCAGCGAGGTTGACCACATGGGTGAACTTCTCTTTAGCAAACAATTTTTCCATGGCTTCACGGTCAGCCATATCCATGTAGGCAAAGGTGAATTTTTCATTATCCTCAATCTGCTTGAGGCGGTTCTTCTTAACATTTACATCGTAGTAATCATTAAGAATATCAAGACCTACAACTTCATGGCCTTCAGCAAGAAGACGTTTGGAAAGGTGAAAGCCGATAAAACCGGCTGCTCCTGTAACAAGGACTTTCATTATTAATCGCTCTCTTGGTCTTTTTTATCCATTGCCCCTCCCCTGCCGGCAACCGGCGCAAACATCTTAAATAAATCAAGAGGAAGAGGAATGATGGTGGAAGATTTTCCTTCAGCAGACATTTCTCGCAAGGTCTGCAAATATCTTAACTGTAACGCTTCAGGGTGTGCTGAAATGATTTCAGCGGCCTCGGAAAGCTTGTCAGCAGCCTGGAATTCACCCTGAGCATTGATCACCTTGGCGCGGCGCTCACGCTCGGCCTCGGCCTGTTTGGCCATTGCTCTTTGCATTTCCTGCGGAAGATCAATGTACTTAAGCTCAACGGTGCTTACTTTGATGCCCCACGGATCAGTGTGAGTATCAAGAATTTCCTGAATCTCATTGTTAACCTTCTCGCGCTGGGAAAGTATCTCGTCAAGTTCAACGCCTCCACATACGCTACGCAAGGTGGTTTGTGCAAGCTGAGAAGTGGCAAACATAAAATCCTCAACCTCAAGAATAGCCTTGGTTGGTTCGGTTACTCTGAAGTAGACGACAGCGTTAACCTTGATACTCACGTTATCACGGGTGATAACATCCTGATTAGGAACATCAAGAGTCATGATTCGCAAGGATACACGAACCATTCGATCAACTATCGGGATCAGGATTATCAACCCGGGACCTTTAGCTTTAATGACCCTACCTAATCTAAAAATCACACCACGCTCATACTCGTTCAAGACTTTCAGAGCTGTGATCAGAAAAAAAACGACCAATAGGACTACAGGAATAAAAAATGTCATGAAACCTCCTAGTAAATTAACTTGATCAATTCTTTTTTACGATGATTAGAGTCAAACCACGGGCTGCAACAACCCGAATCGATGTTGAGGGATCAAAAATAATTTTGTCCTCTGTCTCGGCATTCCAGATTTCACCGCGCACACGGACCTTCATCCGCTCTCCACGTATTTCTATAACCTCCCCTTCAAGACCGACCATGCTTTCCATGCCGACACCTGATCTTGGTATCTGGGCTTTGGTGACTAAATAAATGACGAATCCGATGAATGCCGAAAAGGTCAAGACAGTTCCGAGAACAGTTCCCAACGGAATCCCCGGAGTGCCTTCACGAAAAAGCACTAGAGAACCGATAAACAGACTTATTACCGCCCCCAGACTAAGCAGACCGTAGCTGACGATGAAAATTTCGAGCACAAAGAGAACCGTACCAAGCAGAAGTAAAAGAAGACCGGCTGCATTAGTTGGTAAAATTGACATGGCATAAAGACCAGTCACCAGACAAAAAGCACCGATAACACCCGGCAAAACTACACCGGGGTGAGAAAGCTCAAAAAACAGTCCCAGCATTCCACCGAGGAGCAGAAAATAAGCTACCTGTGGATCGAGCAACCAAGAAAGCACATCGTACCTGAATCCGGGGTCGAATTCTGTTACCTCAATTTCATCCCTAGAAAATTTGATCTTCTCGTCTCCAAGAACCACTCCCCTAGCGCCGAGCTGTTCAAGAAAATCATCAAAGTTAAGGGCGATAAAATCCACCACATTCAAGGTCACTGCATCTTGAGCATCAACGCTGACCCCATCTTTAACTGACTGGGCATACCACTCGATGTTGCGACCTCTCTTACGGGCGATGCCTTTAATGAGGCTGACCATATCACCGGTAACCTTCTTGCCCATGGTTTCTGAAAGCTCTTCGCCGGATGATGAAACCGGGCTGGCCGCACCGATTGAAGTTCCCGGTGCCATGCCCGCGACCTGAGCGGAAGCAGTAATGAAAGTTCCGGCAGATGCCGCGTGTGCTCCCTCAGGTCCGACCCAGACGCAAACCGGGATTTTGCTGTTCATGATGATCTTGACCATATCACGCATGGAAGAGACAGAACCGCCCGGAGTGTCGAGGCGCAAAAGAACAAGATCATGATCGTCATCACCGGCTTGCGTCACACCGTCTTCAAGAAGATGGACCTGTGCCGGACTTATTCCACCCTGCAATTCCAGCAGTAATACACTGACATCATCGGCTGTCACGATCCGGCTTTTTAAGCTCATGGATATGACCACTGTAATGATGATCAAACAATAAAAGATGCGTGAACGCTTTGCGAATGCATGCATGGCGACTCCCGTGAAATAGCTTTTGACTCCATAATGCCAAATCGCAGGGAATAAATAAACAAATGAAAAAGAAAACCCCGCCTTGGCAAGACGGGGTCATGAATTCAAAAGAGGATAGGTCTAGAACAGGGGTAAACGTAAAAGCGAAATACAAAGCAACTGCTGCTCGTCTACCGGAAGGTTCTTCAAGAAATCCGGGTCCTGCAGCATTAGCATCTGCACCCCGTTGATATGCACAGATGCCGAAGAAGGAGGTGCATCGGGAGCAATTAATGAACGTGTCTGATCTCCGAAGCAGGCCACGAATTTAACTCCGTAAGACTCTACTCCCTTCCAAAAAATGTCTGCCTTGTTTTCGTAGTCATTACCGTTCCAAGTTGTGCAGGGCCAAAAAGAAATGGCCCCTTTGGGAAGTCCCATGTAACCGATCAAAGACTGGAACAGTTTGCGTCGCTCAGTGTCGGCCTGACCTGATAAATCCTGTCCAAGCTGGGAATAGGTCCAGAAAATCTGCAACCGGGGAGATATCCTTGAAGCAAGGGTCGACCACGGAGCAGGCCACGAATTAGGATCAGGCAAACAAATATTCTGCTGAGAAGGAGCAGCTTGGGGCTGGGGCCTGCGTGAAGGCTTAGCCGGAGGGGTCCGGTCAAAGGACGGTCTCGACTGTTGCTGACCGGGTGCTGACTGTTGATTAACCTGTTGTGCCGGAGCCTGCTGCATCTGCTGGTTCTGCTGCGCTGCAGGCTGCTGATTGTGGAACTGCTGCCGGGACTGAGCGGGCTGTCTATTCTGCATCTGCTGATGTGCAGGCGCAGCGGGACGCTGCCGCGCCGGTTTTTCGAGTTCCTCGATACCGGGCAGTGCATCCTTGAAAACATATTGAAGGCCGTTTTGATACCACGGCCTGACGCTTTCAAGTACATTTAATTCTGCAGAAGGAGATCCCATATACGCCACGCTACTTCAGTTTTAGGGAGATCCGGCCATTCCTCTGAACGCCCTGCCCTATCCAGAACATAAACCGAATTGGTTGAAGACTCAAATCCGGATCCGGGTTTGTTGATCGGGTTCGCAACGATCAGATCAAGATTCTTGCGCTCAAGCTTGCCCTTGGCCGCTTCCTGAATACTGGAAGTCTCAGCAGCAAAACCGATCAACTGCTGGTCGTCCTTTTTCATGGAACCGATAGTCTTGAGGATATCCGGGTTGGTGTCAAAATCAACCCGCAAAGCATCGTTACCGGCTTTTTTGAACTTACCCTCGCCATGAGGAATCGGTTTGAAATCTGCGACAGCTGCGGTGAAACAACCGGTGGTGCAGGAAGGCCAGACATCGGTTGCAGCTTCATACATCTGCTGTGCGGAATCAACCTTGATCACATTCATATCAGCGGGAAACCACCAGTTCACCGGACCGGAAACCACTGTGACCTTTGCCCCGCGAAGCCATGCAGCCATGGCAATGCAAGCTCCCATCAGCCCCGAAGAGGGGTTTGACCAGAAGCGAACAGCATCCCACTTCTCACGGGTTGGGCCAAGAGTGATCAGTACGTGTTTACCGCTCATATCATCAGGGGCAACAGCACGTAAGCCGTGGGCATAAATGGATTCCAGAGGTGCAAGACGACCTCTGCCATGATCACCGCAAGCAACATCGCCGCAATCAGGACCGATAAACTCCACTCCCCTATCAGCGAGAATACGGCTGTTATCACGGGTAGCCGGAGCATCCCACATGGCCGGATTCATAGCCGGAGCCACGAGCTTTGGTCCGTTGAAAGCCAACGCCTGACAGGAAAGCATATCGTCCGCCAGACCGTGAGCCATGCGAGCAAGCACGGAAGCTGTAGCCGGAGCAATCAACATTGCATCGGCAGCCTGTCCCGGCTCCAGATGGCCGAAGGTATCATCCATGGTCGGGTACATTTTTTCCCAGACCTTGAAAGCACCAAGGGCCTCATAACTGAGGCCCCTGATAAATTCCTGCGCACCTGAAGTAAGCGTAACGCTGACTTCGATCCCGGTCTTGCGAAACATGCGCAGTAAGTCCAGAGACTTATAAGCTGCGATTGAACCGCTGACTCCGAGGTGGATGCGTTTTCCTAAAAAGCAGTCAAAATTTAAATGTTCGTTCATTATTGTATGTTGTTTTCCTGAAGTCCGCCGCTTTCGGGCATGGCGTCAGATTTGAGTTCAACTGCATAAATTTCAACTTCAGTATTGTAAGAACCGTCAATAATTCTGATGGTGCAGCTCTTGTAAGGCTTAACAAAAGTCAGCTGGGAAAAAGTCGATGTCAAAGCGCTGTCGAGAGTCCAGTTGTCTTTTGCCATCTGGTTCTTAAAGAAGTCGATCAGGCTGGTGTTTTCAACACGGCCTTTCAGAACGATCTTTCCATATTTAAAATTACGGCGATCGGCAACAAAAGACTGATCAGGCTCGCGGCTGAGTTCATTAGGTACAGCAATATCGTCGAATTCGGTGTAAGGAACGAATTCTTCATAGCTTTCAGTTGCACCGCTTGTGGCAACAACAGGCTCTTCGGAATTTTTATTAGTCCCGGCCAGACAACCGGTAAGGCCCACGAAAACCATGGAAACCAAAGCCATTTTAATAAAAGTACGCATATTCAATCCTCCGATTTAATGTCCATGCATTTTGAAATCCAGCCAGGTTATGCTGTACATTCCCTATCACTTATGAGTGGATTCTAAACCTGACCAGGTATGGTTGAAGTGTCTTCTAGACTTTTTCTACAGCCATGAGCGCAAAAAATCAAATCCGAAGGCAGGAAAATCAACCGTTCATGCGCTTAATCTTATCGAGAAAATAATTCTCCATTTCGCGGCGGTCTTTACGCAAGCGGATAAGCTCGGCTTCCATAATTTCAAGTTTATGCTTCAAATTACTGTTTTCGTGCGCTAATTCAGTGGTCGCTTCTTCAAGTTCCACGTCTTTCTGCTCAAGGGCATTAGTCCGCTCGCCAAATTCATCGGTCATGGATTTAATATCAAGCTGCGGCAAGGCCTTGATTTTTTTTTGACTGCGGGCAAGAAGAACAAAAGCTTTTTTAAGCTTATAAATATCCTCCCGCTGTTCTTCTATGATTGACTTCTGGTCGGCAATCACTTCAAGTGACTTGCTCATCTTGTCCATCATCTCGGCAAAAGCTCCGCTCAGCTCAGCCTGAACATTCATGGCCGGTTGGGCAGGAACTGCCCGCTCGGAGGGACTGATCTCAATTGTGCGGGGGAATTCGGAACGGAGCTGCTGCTCAATCTCAGTGGTAACCATGCCATCATTATATAATGTAACGATGCGTTTAAAAATTTCCACTGCGGATTCCGGGTACTTGGTTACCCGGCCCATTTTTTTACTGGACAAAAAATCCTTGAACAGCGAGGCATAACGTCTTGCTGTAGGAGCAGGGATCATCGTAATTTTGGATATTTCAGCTACTGACAACCATTTCATAATCTAATCCGAATTTGGTGATCAACGTGACAATCAAACAGTGTTGTTTGACCGGACAATCAAAGAGCAAACACAGTATTCATAGACCCTAAAGGTGTCTGCTGTAAAGATTCTTACCAGATTATCATCAAGAATGAAAACCGAAAAAATGAACATAAACACAGAAGACTTTTTCCTTAAAAGCTACAACTTTGAACTGCCTGAGCAACAAATAGCCCAATGTCCGGCGGTAATGCGCCACGGCTCCAAGCTCATGGTACTTGATCAGAAAAGCGGTGAAACTAAAATCATGAACTTCACCGATATAGTAGACCTGCTTCCGGAAGGAGCATTGCTGGTTGCCAACAACTCTAAAGTCGTCCCGGCACGTATCTTCGGACAAAAACCTACCGGTGGACGGGTGGAATTTCTGCTGCTTACCCCCCTGCCTCTCATTGAAGGCGAGGAAATCCCCGGTGGATTCAAGGCAAAAGCCCGTGGTCTGCTTCGGGCATCCAAAGGGCCCAAGCCGGGTAACATCATAACTTTTGACGGCGGACTGAAACTTACTGTTCTCGGCAAAGGTAAATTCGGTCTTTCCGAAGTCGAGCTGGAATGGTCCGGAGACCTGAAAAAGATTTTTGAGGAATGCGGTAAAATCCCCCTCCCCCCCTACATCCGCCGTGCAGCAGATGAAAGCGACAATGAGCGCTACCAGACCCTCTACGCCTGTGATGATAAAGCCGGGTCCGTGGCTGCCCCCACTGCAGGACTTCATTTTTCCGAAGAAATTAATGAAAAACTCAAGGCCAAAAATATTCAGCGAGCCGAGGTAACATTATATGTAGGCTATGGAACATTCAGCCCGGTACGCGCTGAAGACATTCGCGACCATGAAATGCACAACGAATACATTGAAATTCCAGAAGAAACAGCTAAAGCTGTAATCAAGGCCAAAGAGGAAGGCAGACCGGTCATAGCCGTCGGTACCACTTCAGCCCGTACACTTGAAGGGGCATTTCAGCAGGCTGGAAAAATATGTGAATTCAAGGGGGAAACTAATATATTTATATACCCCGGCTTCGAATTTAAAGTAGTCGACCGCATGATTACTAATTTTCATTTGCCTGAATCATCACTTGTAATTATGATTTCCGCTCTCGCCGGCAGGGAAAATGTTTTGAAAGCTTATACCGATGCAGTAGAAAACGACTTCAGATTCTTCTCCTATGGCGATTCTATGTATATAAAATAAAGTAGAAATAACGCTTAGGCGTAGTTTTTACGGAAAAATTTGCACCTCAACGCAAATAATTATACCTTGTTTCTCAACAGTCACACAATTACACTGTGTGGTTCACAAGACAATAAGACTCTAATGGTCCCAGCCCGTTAATATAACGGGCTTTTCTGTCACAGTAACAGGAGAATAGGATGTCACGAGTAGAATTTTTGGATGAACGGTGCAAGGGCTGTCTGCTCTGTACTACCGTCTGTCCAAAGGAAATCATAAGGCAATCCGACCGATTCAACCAGCACGGTTACAAAGTTGCTGAAGTCGCGGCTGAGGATATGGAAAAGTGTACCGGATGTACTTCCTGTGCGCTGATCTGTCCGGACATTGCAATCCGGGTTTACAGAACCAAAAAGGCCAAAGGAGAATAGTATGGCTAAGAACGGCGAAAAGCTTTTCATCAAAGGCAACGAGGCTATCTCCCGCGGCGCGATTGCAGCCGGGCTCAAATGCTACTTCGGTTACCCCATCACCCCCCAGAACGACATCCCGGAATACATGTCCGCAGAACTGCCGAAAGTAGGCGGTGAGTTCGTTCAGGCTGAAAGTGAAGTTGCCGCAGCAAACATGCTCATCGGCGCTGCTGCTGCCGGTTCACGTTGCATGACTTCTTCCTCCAGCCCGGGTGTATCACTTAAACAGGAAGCTATCTCCTACCTCGCAGGTAGCCAGCTTCCCGCGGTTATCGTCAACATGAACCGTGGCGGACCGGGTCTCGGTGACATCGGCCCCAGTCAGGGTGACTACTTTCAGGCAACCAAAGGCGGCGGACACGGTGACTACCGCACCCTCGTTCTCGCTCCCGGAACCTGCCAGGAATGCTACGATCTCGTAATCGAAGCTTTCGACCTCGCTTTCAAATACCGCAACCCGGTTATGATCCTCGGTGATGCCATCGTTGGGCAGATGAAAGAGCCTGTTGTCACACGTGAAGTCAAAGAACACGATGCTGCAGAAGGAAAAGACTGGCGCATTGAAGGTGCCAAGGACCGTGATCACCGCATCATTAAATCCCTGTTCCTCACCGAAGGTTCCCTCGCAGGCCACAACCAGGCACTGCAGGCCAAGTATGACGAAATGGCCAAGAACACCAAGCAGGAACTTTTTGAAACTGAAGATGCAGAACTCATCGTGGTTGCCTACGGTTCCATCGGACGTATCGTAAAAAGCACCGTCCGCAAACTGCGCGCACAGGGTCACAAGGTCGGCCTGTTCCGTCCTATCACCCTTTACCCCTTCCCTTCCGAAGAGCTGAACAAGCTTGCAAAGCAGGGTAAGAAATTCCTGACTATTGAACATAACCTCGGTCAGATGGTTGAAGACGTACGTCTTTCCATCCGCACCATTACCGACAGTGATTTCTTCGGCTTCATGCCCGGAAACCTGCCCACCCCCGACGACTTCGAGGAGCCCATCCTCAAAAGCCTTGGAGGGAAATAGATATGAGCGAACAAGAAATTCTCGCTTTTGATAAGGCTGACGCAATTGTAGATGTTCCCACCCACTACTGCCCCGGCTGCCAGCACGGTGTCGCCCACAGGCTTGCGGGTGAACTGCTCAGCGAAATGGGGCTGACCGAGAATACTCTTCTGGTCACCTCCATCGGCTGTTCCGTATTTCTCTATAACTACCTTAAAGTAGATAGTGTAGAAGCACCGCACGGACGTGCCCCAGCAGTTGCGACGGGTGTTAAACGTGCTCGCGGCGACAAATTCGTACTCTCTTATCAGGGTGACGGCGACCTTGCATCCATCGGTATGGCTGAGATCATGCATATCGCCAACCGCGGTGAAAAAGTGTCTATCATCTTCGTAAACAACACCGTTTACGGTATGACCGGCGGACAGATGGCTCCCACCACCATGGAAGGCCAGAAGACCACCACTTCACCTGAGGGACGTAACCCCTTGAAAGAAGGTCAGGCCATTAAAATGGCTGAGATCATCGCTTCCCTCGGTGGTACCGCATACGCAGCACGCGTGGCCCTGAATAATGTGAAAAACATTCGCAAGGCCAAAAAAGCTATGAAAAAGGCTTTCGAAGTGCAGCAGAAAGGCCTTGGTTTCGGGTTCATCGAACTGCTGGCCACCTGCCCCACCAACTGGAGAATGACTCCCATTCAGGCGAACGAAAGGGTTGAATCTGAAATGATCCCCTACTTCCCGCTGGGTGTATATAAAGACGTAACTGCGGAGGACTAAGATGAGCAAATACCTCGACAGCATCATAGCCGGTTTCGGCGGACAGGGCGTTATGCTCATCGGTAACCTGCTGGCCTATTCAGGCATGAATGCCGGACTGAATGTAACCTACATTCCAGTATACGGCCCCGAAATGCGCGGTGGTACCGCGAACTGCACAGTCGTACTTTCCGACGACGAGATCGGTTCCCCGATTATCCGCAGCCCGCACAGCCTGATTATCATGAACCGTCCTTCTCTGGATAAATTCCAGTCCATGCTCATGGATGACGGTATCCAGATCGTCAACTCCTCTCTCGTTGACGCAGAGCTGGTAGATACAGAGCGCATTAAATCATACATGGTTCCCTGCAACGATATAGCCGACAAACTCGGCAATACCCGCATGGCAAACATGGTAGCACTCGGTGCTTTCATCAAAGCTACCGGAATTATGGACCTGCAGGCAGTCATAGACTCCCTTGAAAACGTGATCTCCGCTCACTACCACCACCTCATCCCCAAAAACGCAGAAGCCCTCAAAGAAGGCGCGGCTGCCATCTAATGTAAATAATGAAAAGTCCCGTGCGAACTGTGTTCACACGGGACTTTTTATTTTGCCTCCGGCGGCCCTTCGGGGACCAGAGGAAAGGGAAGAACCCTTTGCTCGCGCCAAAAGGGTTTTCCCCTTTCCTCTGGACTCCTCTCCCCTTTCCCAAACGCGCTTTAATTAAGCTTCGCAAAGTTGAATTATAAAATTTGCGCAATCCGTGCATTGTGTATAATTTTTTAAAGACAGTTTTAACACAACAGCTCGCCTTTAAATACTGACCCCATATTTATCATTACATTTAAGCGTTTTATTTCGAAAAAACGATCTAAACTTTACAAAAGACCACAAACGTCTTCAGGAGCTAAATATGAACGTATTCAAGCCTGAAAAGCTTTTTGGAATAATTGGACACCCTCTTGGACACACCATGAGTCCCCTTCTCCACAACTGGGGTTTTTCGGAACACAAAATTCCGGCAGTTTACATGGCATGGCCCACCGAGCCGGGAAAAGTTGAAAGTTTTATGCAGACTTTCAGAAATCTGCCCATTTCCGGGGCAAGTGTTACTATTCCGCACAAACTTTCTGTAATGGACTACATTGATCAACTGACAGAGCGCGCAAAGTCGGTCGGAGCGGTTAACACTCTCTATTGGAAAGGTGATAAAATAATGGGTGACAACACAGATGCCGCAGGAGTATCCGAACCTCTGCGTCCATATTGTGATCACGTAAAAAAAGCCCTTCTGATCGGAGCAGGCGGAGCTGCTCGCGCTGCGATCACAGGACTTCAGACACTGGGCATCGAGGAAATACATATTACAAACCGCACAGCTTCCAAAGCAGAGGATCTGGCAGAAGAGTTCAAAATATCAGCCCTTGATTGGGAAGCTCGCGGAGATCAACACTTTGATCTTATCGTGAATTCCACCTCACTGGGCATGTCCGGTAAATTTCAGGAAATCAACCCCATGATCATGGATAATCAAGACACGAACACCATTGTCTACGATCTGGTCTACAACCCGATGGAGACAATTTTCATCAAAGAAGCCAAGACAAAAGGATGTACCGTAATCCACGGCATAGAAATGTTCATCCATCAGGGCCTGGAACAATTCAGATTATGGACAGGAAAAAGGCTGGATGAGGATAAGGCACGAGAATTATTGCTAGTCCAGCTGTAATTTAAAATTAGAAATTAAAATGAAAGCCGCACTAAATTTCGACTTAGTGCGGCTTTGGTTTTGATGACAATTTTATATAGCTATATGGGAAGCTTATTAACAAAGTTTGGGATTCTTAAACCCTTTTCAAAGGGTTTAAGGCCCCCGGCAGGGTCGCCGAAGGCTATCCAATACAGACAGATTTTACGTTTACGAATTCTCGGATACCGTAGGTTGATAATTCCCGACCGTATCCTGAATTTTTAACCCCTCCGAAAGGCAGCGGAGGACGGCTGCTGACCCGTCCATTCACATAGACCAACCCGGCCTCGATCCGACGGGCAAGCTGTAACCCTTTTTCTTCATCACTGGTCCAGACAGAACCGCCCAGCCCGAAACAACTGTCATTGGCCATAACCATGGCCTGTTCTTCACTGTCAGCCTTGAAAACAAGTGCCACAGGTCCAAAAATTTCATCACGGGCTGCATCGCTCTTAAAAGGAACATCGGTAATAATTGTCGGGGGGTAAAAAGCCCCTTCCCCTTCAGGGATAGAACCGCCGAGAAATATTTTACCGCCTGCTTTAAGGCAGGAATCGACCTGCTTCTGCAAGTCATCACGAAAAGCATGCGACGCCATAGGTCCCATCACGGTATCCTCGTCCAAAGGATCCCCCATGACCACAGATTCCATGCGTTCTTTAAGCTTGGCGATAAAATCATCATACACGCTGTCCATGACTATGAACCGCTTAGCAGCAATGCAGGCTTGCCCGGCATTGGAACAACGCGACTCTGCGCCGATTGCTGCTGCTTTATCGAGGTCGGCATCCGCAAGAACCACAAATGCATCACTTCCTCCCAGCTCCATAACACTTTTCTTGAGTTGGGCCCCGGCAGCGGCTGCAACCTTTCGTCCGGCTGCTTCGCTTCCCGTCAGACAGACACCGACTACGGAGTCATGTGCCAAAACCTGCTCTACCTGACCAGCCCCGATTAGCAGGGTACGAAAAACATTGTCAGGAAAAATAGAATCGCGAAAAAGTTCCTCGAGAGCCAACGCACATTGAGGAACGTTGGAAGCATGTTTTAAGAGCATGGTATTACCGGCCATAAGCGTGGGTATCGCAATACGCAAAACCTGCCATACGGGGTAATTCCAAGGCATAACGGCCAACACAGTTCCCATAGGCGCAAAGTCTACATGACACTGCATACCATCAACGGTAAGTGGGGTGCTGGCAAGCATAGCCGGACCGTTATCAGCATAAAAATCACAGACTGTTGCGGACTTGAGAACTTCAGCCCTGCCGGATTTGAGAGGTTTACCCATTTCAGCAGCCATGAGATGCGCAAACCCATCTGCCCGTTCCCTTAAAAGATCAGCCAGATTTCTCAAACATTCTGAACGCTGCTCAATTTTACTGTACTGCCATGAGCTAAATGCTTTGCCTACAGCAGAAATTGCAGAAAAAGTCTGCGCGGAAATAAATTCATCAATTTTTTTTTCAACCCGCCCGTTCATGGGGTTGGTACTTTGGATAGCCATCTGGGCAATACCTTGTTTTTACTAGATTAGTATAGAGTGAACCTTGAAAATATTCACTGCGTGGAAAGGCTTCTTATCAAGAAAGACAAAAAAGAAAAAGGCGGTTGCACCTTCGCAACCGCCTTTATTTTTCATCTAACAAAAAGAGTTTTACTGTACGTAAACCTTGATCCGGTCACCGGGGCGCAGGATCGACTTGGAATTCAGACTGTTCCATTTCATGAGAGAAGAAACTTTCACTCCGAAACGACGGGCAATTTTCCAAAGATTATCACCCCGACGTACTTTGTATTTAACCAGCTGCTGCTTCACGTTTTCCGCTTTGGCAACAGAGCGGGCAGAGCTGCGGGCGTTATTGTCAGGGATGTACAGCTTCTGACCAATCTTCAGCTTGGAGGAATAAAGTCCATTAGACCGTTTCAGAGTAGTCACGCTGACCTTGTAACGGCTGGCGATAGACCAGAGGGAGTCCCCTTTACGTACCCGGTAGTTAGCACGGCTCTGAGCAGTACGGCGGGTCTTGCTGGTCTTGGAAGCGTATAAAGACTTGGAAGAACCTTTGCCCGGAATCATGATATACTGACCGGGACGGATCATGTTTGATTTACGGTTGTTAACGGACTTAAGTACTGCCACAGGAACACCGTAGCGGTTAGCAATGCGATACCATGAGTCACCCTTGCGGATTTTGTAACGCTTATACCCGGCGAAAGGACGGGAGTTGGGGGACTCAAGGTAGTCAGCTGCACTGGCCATGACCCGCTCAGGCAGGTAGGCATTGATAATCGCGTTGGGCGGGCTAACCTGTCTGCGGAAATGCGGGTTCAGTTTATGGAACTCACTCCATTTCATGCCGCATGCTTTGGCAAGGGCCAGCAGGTCGGTTCCACCGGGAACCTTGACTGTTTCAACCTGAATACCGTTATTCCAGTCGATATTGGTAAAACTGAGTTCATCAAGGTTTTTGAAAATCTTGGAAATTGCGATAAACTTGGGAACGTAATTCTTGGTCTCAGCGCGGAGTCTAGCCCTTCTGCTGAGCTTGTGATTGTTTTTGGTAAGTTCGAAAAAGTCTGTACAGCCGGTCTTCTTCAAGGCTCTGCCGATTTTACCTTCACCGGCATTGTAAGCTGCAAGAGCCAGATACCAGTCACCAAACATATCATGCAGCACTTTGAGGTACTCTACAGCTGCTTTGGTGGATTTGTACGGATCACGGCGTTCATCAACCCACCAGTCCACGCGCAGGCCGAATTTGCGTCCAGTGTAGGGCATGAACTGCCACATACCGGCAGCACCCGCACGGGAATAAGCCCAAGCGTTATACCCACTCTCTGCGAAAGGCAGCATGGCGAGATCCTGTGGCATGTTGTTCTCGGAGAGAACCTGACGGACATAAGGCAGGAATGGCTCGGAACGTTTCAACCAACGGTCGAAAGTCTTCCGGGCTTTATGGGTAAAGAAGCCGAAGTACTGCTGTACTTCTTTGGTATCGTGTTCATCAAGGTTAAAATAAATACCGTTGCTGGTACGCAGGGCATTTTCTTCTTCGGGAGTTAGTACACCGGTATCTGAAGGAGTTTCTTCCAGCTCAGGATCAAGTGGTTCGACCCCTGAGTCTGCGACTTCATTGTCGACTGCAACATCTTTTTCAACGGTCTGTGCAACCGGGTTGCAAACCTCTTTTTCTGCTACCGGAGCAGTTTTGGCGGAACAGCCTGCGATAAACGCAAACAAAGCCAGTAAAGTTATTAACCGGAGGGATTTCAGCATCTTCGACCCCTTGTCACTGTGGACGGAAATAATATTGATTTTATCCATATTTTATCTAGAAAAACTATAAATATTACTTGTTTAGAAACTGTTTCCAGTGTTCAAGATGTTAAAAACAAACAATTTTTAGGTGGAAATTATCGAGTTATTCAAACATATGTAGAGCTATACTAAAGCGAGAAGGTTTGCAATAGTAAAACGAAAGGTATAGATTGCCCCAACCGTTCAGGCACAAGGGTTTTTGGGCTATACGAGGCAATTACGGAGCAAGTCAAAAACGGGTCACTGAAAACCGTTTTCACCGTAACAAATTATTTTTATTAGCCAATTCCGAAATCAAATACGGGGCATTTTTACCCGAAAAAATTTAACACCAGAATATGCATGCGAAAAATGCGCTGACGTACATTTTTCCATTTTTCAAATAAAGGTAAATTTGAATGAAAAAGAGAACCAACGAAGACGACAACACCATCATAGCCGGCCGCAAACCGGTTCAGGAACTGCTTTTAGACTCCCCGGGAAGGATTGACCTGCTCTACCTGCAAAAAGGACGTCAGGACAAAAATTTCGAACGCACCATCCAACGCTGCAAAAAACATGGCATCAAATACAAAATAGCAGACAAAGCAGAGCTGGGAAGAGTTTACTCCGGTAACCATCAGGGAATAATCGCCCGTGTGGCAGCCCTGGCCTTTGCTGATTATGATGAAATGATCGAAAATCTAGCCGAATCACCTTTGCCGCTGCTTATAGTGCTCGACCAGGTTCAGGACCCCGGCAATGTCGGCGTGCTGGCCCGTTCACTCTATGCCCTTGGCGGGGCGGGTATTGTTACCGCCAAGCACGGGGGTGCTTTCCTTGGAGCCGGTGCAATCAAAGCCAGTGCGGGAGCATTGAATAAGCTCCCGGTGGCAAGGGTAAACAACATTTCACAGGCCCTTGATAAAGCAATTGATATGGGTATTAACATCTACGGAGCCGGATTGGATGTAGACTCATCATCAGCATACACCGCTGATATCCAGACCCCGGCCATTCTCGTTCTTGGTAATGAAGAAAAAGGTATCCGCTTCAATGTTGAAAAGCGCTGCCAGAAACTGATCCATATCCCCTTCCGACGCGAGTTTGATTCTCTGAACGTCGCACAGGCCGGAGCGATGCTGATCAGCGAATTTGCGCGCCGTCTGGGCTAGTTAGCCCAAAAAGTTACACCACAGGACATAAAACAAGTCCCCTGAAGATGTTTTATCTTCAGGGGACTTGTTTTTTAGAAATAGTATAAAAAATTTCTACTTAATATAGTTAGGCAGATTCAAGAAAATATTACGTGTAAAATCAATCATTTTGTCCATTATCCAAGGAAAAGCAAAAAGCAGGGCCAAAAACATGGAAACAATCTTTGGAACAAAGGTCAGGGTCATTTCCTGAATCTGGGTAGCAGCCTGAATAACGGATACAAAAATACCGACAACAAGACCCACTGCCAGCATGGGCAGGGCCAGAGTCAAAGCCAGCTCAATAGACTGCTTGGCAAATCCAATTACAAATTCCGGGGTCATTTTTGCCTCCGTTAATTAAACGCACTACCCCTGCGGTCACTGAAAAGTATTAACGATGGAACCCGTCAATAGCGACCAGCCGTCAACCATGATAAACAGTAAAATCTTAAACGGCAACGAAACCATTGCCGGGGGCAGCATCATCATACCCATTGCCAGCAGGATACTGGCGATAACCATATCGAGGATCAGGAATGGAACATAGATCAGGAATCCGATGGTAAAACCTGTTTTCAACTCACTGATTGTGTAAGCGGCAATGAGGAGCATGGTGTTTACATCTTCTTTGGTTTCCGGCCGCTTTTCCCCGGTTATGGAATAAAAAATCGAAAGGTCTTTCTCACGGGTATGCTTGAAAAGGAAAGTCCTGATGGGAATCTCCGCCCGGCCTATGGCTTGCTCAAAGCCTATTTCCTCATTCAGGTAGGGTTGCAAGGCTTCGTCATTGATGGCTTTCCCGGTAGGCATCATGATTACAACGGTCATGAAGATAGCAAGGGAAGCAAGAATCTGGTTGGGAGGCATCTGCTGCGTTCCCATAGCCTGACGCAGGAAATGAAAAACAATGATGATCCTTGTGAAGGATGTCATTGTCAGCAAGATGGACGGAGCCATACCCAGAATGGTCAGCAGGAAAAGAATTTCCAGCAGCTTGGCAACCTGTTCCGGTTCTTCCTGCCCTGCAGCAAGATTGAGGGTCAGAGTCGGAATGGTATCCTGTGCAAAGGCTGCTGCCGGGATGACCAGCAGAAGGATTGCGCTAAGAGTCAGAAGTGCCGGAATTCTCTTTTTCAAGGTATCCGGCAAAGTCGGAGTCAGTCTTTGCATGTCCTTCATCCCCTGCATGAAGCAGTGTAATTTTATCATGGGTAACGCCGACCACCAATTCCTTGTCGCGATACTTAACCACCGTAATATTCTGGCGCGGACCGAGCGGAAGGCGGTCAACAATCTCCAGCGCACCTCTCCGTGCACCGGTAAAAGCCCCGCCGATGTTCAGACGGCGCATGAAATAGTAAGCCAGCAGCAACATTGCCAGAATGAAAAAAAGTGCTGCCGACATCTTGAGTACGGACCCGACACCGGAATCCGGTACCATGAGCGCAGTGGCAGTTGCATTAGGCAAGGTGTTTCACCCGTTCGATGGGGCTGATAATGTCAGTCAGCCTGATTCCGAACTTCTCGTTAATTACAACAGCTTCACCACGTGCGACCAGCTTGCCGTTAACGTAAATTTCAAGGGGTTCACCAGCCAGTTTGGTCAGCTCTACAACTGAACCAGTTCCCAGTTGCAGGAGTTCGTTGATGAGCATCTTGGCCCTGCCCAGCTCAGCGGACACGTCCAGAGGAATATCGAGAATAAAATCAAGGTCACGTCTGGAACCGTCATGGCGTGGGTTCTTGGCTTCGTTGGTCAAGTCCTTGAAATCGGCATCACGGGTCTGGGTACGCAGAAATTCCTGCTCTTTCTCCTTACGGATGTCATCACCGGTGTCTTCCGCAAGTGCGGCTGCCCATTCGTCAGCCAGAGCATCATCTCCGCCACCGTCTCCACCTCCGTCGAGGTCAAGTCCGCCCCCACCTTCGTCACCTTGTTCACCAAGGGCAGCAGCCCACTCGTTGGCCAGGGCGTCATCGTCTGTACCGACATCATCATCCTGCTCAGCCAGTGCAGCAGCCCACTCATCAGCTAAAGCTTCATCATTTCCGGTACCGGGATCGCCGCCCAGAGGGTCGCCGCCATCGGAGTCATCAGTAAGGGCATCCGCCCATTCCTGCGCGAGTTTATCCTGATCAAGATCATCTGACATCATTACAGCCTACCTCCGGTAAATTGGCCATCCACTAACAATTGCGGTGACATAAATTCGACACACAACCTATGGGTTAAGCAAAAACCGTGCTACTGGATAACCATATCCGTGAAATATACTTGTAAAACCTTAGATCCACCTAGAATCTGGTTCAAGCGGTCTACAATTTCCTTCTTCAGGAGAATCTTACTCTCCATGGAGGAAAGTTCCTGATAGGTTTTACTGGAAAGCAACAGGATGAGAGTGTCTTTAACCATGGGTTCTTTCTTGGAAAGTTCAGCCACAGCCTCTTCAGTGACCACTTCTACATCTATACCGAGCTTAAGATACCTGCGACCCAAGGGGTCGGCGAGGTTGACCACAAAAGTAGGCAGGGTGACAGTAAAACCATCACCGGGCAGAGTGCCGGGATCTTCACCTTCAGCAGACTGCTCGTCCTGCGATTGTTCGGCAGCATCCTCAGGCTGAGCGGCAAAAAATTTCTGATAAGCAAAAAAACCACCGCCACCAAGCGCAGCGAGAAGCAGAATAAGGATAATCCACTTAATCAATCCGCCTTTCTTTTTCGGTTCCTGCCCACTATCTTCGGCCATGATGTATCCTTTTTAGCTTTATATTTAGAACTCAATGTTACGAAGCAACATCAATACCCCCCCATGTGGGGAGTCGTTTTAATCAAAATTTCCACTCTTCTATTCTGCGCGCGCCCTTCCGGAGTTGTATTACTGAACATCGGAAAGGTAGGACCGCAGGCTGAAACAGTAAGTCGGCTGTTTTGTATGCCCTGCTCAACAAAAAAAGTCAGCACGGACATGGCCCGTTGACCTGACAATTGAAAATTGGACTGGCTCATGCCACCCACATTGTCTGTGTATCCGGCAACATTCACATCCGCAGTCCCAAGGTAGTCAAGTACTGGAACAAACTGGTAAAGCAATATTTTTGCGCTCTCGTCAAGCTGCGACTTACCCAAAGGGAACAATAGCTTGTCTGTGAGCACAAGGGCAACCCCTTCCGGCTTGGCCAACACTTTCAGGTTTTCATCAAGCGTTGCCCTATCCATATCCGGGGGTAAAATATCATCAGGAAATAGTAGATCCTTGATCTTATCCTGCTTTTCCAACACCTCCCAGGGCCGCTCGAGAAACTCACTGACCAGTTTTACCTTTGCGGTAACCCTTCCCGCACCCCGTTTATCAAGAAACCCCAATTCCGCCGGCATAATGGTTACCCGGGTAATAAAACTCTGGTCCATTGAAGCCATACTTAGCAAGAGCACAAAAAAAGTCAAAAGCAGGGTGACTAGATCAGAAAATGTGACCAGCCAAGCCCCGCCCGGATCCGGCGGCTTCTTTACTTTATCGCGCCCCATAACTCACCATCACTGTGCGTTGCGTGGTTTCTCGGCTTCACCGATAGGAAAAACAAAATCATCAAACTTAAATTTATCGTCCTTCTTCTTAGGAGCTTGATATTCTTTTAATTCCTTGGAAATTTCAACACTGCGCGTGTCAAGAACGAGGTCTACCCGGCGATTCATTTTACGTCCTTCAGGGGTAGCATTGGGATGGCGAGGCCTGAATTTACCGAACGCTTCCATCTTGAGCATATCCGGATTCATGCCGTTACGGATCAGATAATTATAGACCGCAAGGGACCGGCTCAATGAAATTTTCCATGAAATATCTGGGGTTAAATTCCGGTCTTCGACCCGGTAATCTTCACCCAATTCATCGCGCAGGATAGATGTGTGCCCGGCTACAAGAACCGGGTGCTTGACCCGCTTGAGTACCGGAAGAACTGTATCGAGAATACGGGTTCCTTCGAGGGAAATGCTAGTGCTGTCCGGGGTGAAAAGGACATCTGCCCCGATGGAAAGAATCTGGACAAACCTGTTGGATTCAAAACGTAAGTCTTCTTCTGCGAATTCCCAGAGCAACGGCTTGATGGGTTCAAGATCACCTTGAATTTCCATGGGTCCGACCTGCACAGTCCTGCGGGACGAACCGTCGGAAAGCACATCATACCCCTGAGATCCGAAACCGAAAGTACCGATGATGGAGCCGAGTACAACCAGCTTACGGCGCTCATCCACAACGGACATACTCACCAACAAAACAAAAAAAGTGAGCATCAGGGTCATGAGGTCACTGAAAGTAATCAGCCATAAAGGCTGTCCTTCAGCTTCAGGCGGCTTCTTCTTCCTACCCATTCATCCCCCGGTAATTCTTGATGGCGGTTATGACGTCTAATCAGTAATTTTACGAATCTTAGGCGGCAGGAAGCTGTTCAGCTTCTCTTCGATAATTTTCGGGTTCTCACCTTTTGAAATTGAGATGATCCCTTCCATGACCATCTCCCGGAGCAGTATTTCCTCCTTGCTGCGGGTTTTAAGCTTACCGGACATGGGCGTAAAAACAAGGTTAGCGAAGATCGCCCCGTAAAGAGTGGTCAAAAGCGCAACAGCCATCGCAGGACCAATTGTACTTGGGTCACTCATGGTCTGGAGCATCTGCACCAAACCGATAACAGTACCGATCATGCCCATCGCCGGAGCAAAGTCCGCAAAAACTTTAAGTATTTCAGCTCCGGTTTCATGCCTGTTTTCAAGGTACTGGATCTCAGTCTCAAGAATTTCCTGAATAACCTGCGGCTCAAGGCCGTCAACAGTCAGCTGCAATCCCTTGCGCAGAAAATCATCTTCAATTGATTTCAGAGCCGGTTCAAGCGAAAGGATACCTTCCCGGCGGGCGCGGTTGGCAAAATCCATGAATTTATCGATGATATCTGACGGGGACTCGAGATTTGAAAAGAAGGTCTTCTTTATAATCCCGACAACCCCCAGCACATGCCCCATAGGATAGTTTACCAATGAAGCACCGATGGTTCCCCCGATAACGATCAGCACGGACGGAACGGAAATAAAAATACCCAGCGGACTTCCGACCAGAATAGCCGCAAGAACAAGCCCGAAAGAAAGCACTATCCCTATAACTGTACCCAGATCCATGAAGTCCGCCTGTGGGTTGTTTTAAGAGTTAATAACCCGGTCTTGTGCCGAAAATCCTAGTTCCGACCCTAATCATGGTCGACCCTTCCTCAATAGCTACCCGGTAATCCCCGGTCATGCCCATGGAAAGTTCCGGCATCTTGATTCCGAAAAGATTTTCCATACCCTCGGAAAGCATACGCAACCGTGCAAAATATGGCCTTGCCCCTTCGGGATCACCGAAAAAAGGAGGCAGGCACATCAGCCCGATCAGCTTCAAGTGGCTGTATGCCTGAACTTCTTCCACCAGAGCAGGCAGAGTTTCCTCAGTAACCCCGCACTTCTGATCCTCGCAGGCGGTATTCACCTGAATAAGAATGTTCTGGACCACATCCAGCGCTTCTGCTTTCTTGTTCAGCAGACTCGCAAGCTTCGAACTGTCCACACTGTGCACAGCCGAGAATTTACCGGCTACCTGTTTGGCTTTCTTGGATTGCAGACCGCCGATAAAATGCCAGTCAATATCCAGTCCGGCCAGCTCCTCCTGCTTGGCCAGGGCTTCCTGTACATAGGATTCCCCGAAGCAGCGGTGTCCGGCATTATACAAATGTTCAATATCAGAGGCCTGATGAAGCTTGGATACCGCCATAACGGTTACTTCATCAGGTTTGCGCCCGGCCCGCAAGCAGGCCTGGGCTACTTCTTCCTTAACCTCTGAGAGATTTTCAATTAATTCTTTTTCCCTGTTACTCATCTTCAAACTGCCGTTTTCAGTAAGCGGCATACAGTAAAATTCGGTTGATTATATAAATTTCTTTAATAAAAAGAAAACAAAAGGACAAGATATCACAGAATTGACTACTCGCCGAGTCCCAAAGAACGCAGGAAACCCACATCCTCTGTCCAGCCCTCACGGACTTTAACCCAAAGTTCAAGCATAACCTTCATCTCTAGCATGTCTTCCAACTCTTTTCTGGCCTGAGTACCGATTTTCTTGAGATTCTGACCACCCTTACCGATGATCATACCTTTGTGGTTCTTCTTGGTGGTGTAAATAATGGCTCCGATATTGACCAGATTGCGCTCCGGTTCTTCGGTCCAGAATTCAATTTCAACCGCAGTAGAGTAAGGAAGTTCCTGCTGCAGACTCATGAAAAGCTTTTCACGGATGGTCTCGGCTGCCATGAAACGCATGGGCACAGTGGAAACCTGATCTTCAGGGAACATGGGCGGGCCTTCAGGCAGGGTATCAATAAGCTTTTCCAGCAGCACGTCTGCACCTTCGCCACGCAGTGCTGAAACAGGAATGAATTCAGCTTCAGGCCAAAGCTCCTGAGCCTTTTCCATAACCGGAAGCAGCTTGGCTTTATCTTTGACCTTATCAACCTTGTTCACAGCTACGAACAGCTTCTTGCGGGACTGGTTGACAGGCTTCACGACCGGAGCCAGTTCCTTCTCCATAAGGTGGGGCTTGGCTGCGTAAAGAGCGGCATCAAAAAGTACCACAATAGCATCAGCATTACCCAGTGCTTCCCATGCAGAGTCAAGCAGGAAACGGTTCATCTTGCCACGCATACGGTGGATGCCGGGAGTATCAAGAAATACGACCTGAGAATTTTCATCGCTCAGGATACCGCTGATGCGGTTACGGGTGGTCTGGGGCTTAGGAGAAACAATAGCCACCTTCTGACCCAGGTAGTGGTTCATAAGAGTGGATTTACCAGCGTTGGGCGGGCCGATTAAAGCTACCCAGCCAAATTTATATTCAGACATTTTTTACCTCAAAAAAAATTGTTTATTCAGTCTTTGGGGGTCAAAGTACACCAAAAAACAAAGACACGCCAATTGGAAAAACCCCTCCCGCTTTCTGGTCGGGAAGGGTTATTTTGATCTATTACTCAACTAGAGATTGTCTAGTATATTTCTAGTTTCACGTGAAACCGGATAGTTAGCCTTCCTCTTCACCCTGAACATAGCCACATCCCTTTTCAGGGCAGGCAATGTGCTCGCCTTTGGCGCGGGTTGTCTTTTTAACCAGCACTGGATGGCCGCACTTCGGACAGGGGCCGTCAATGGGCGGATACCAGACCGCGTAATCGCAATCAGGGTACTGGTCACAGGAGTAGAATAGCTTGCCGCGGCGGGAACTTTTTTCCACCAACTCACCTTTGCAGCCTTCGCGGGGACATTTGACCCCGGTGGAGAAAGGTTTGGCGTGCTTGCAGTCCGGGTAGTTGGAGCAAGCTATAAAACGACTTCCTGTGCGAGCATGCTTGATAATAAGATCACCGTCATCACAGTCGGGACATTTACCAACAATCTGGGCGGTCGGTGTTTCAACTACCTTGATTTTGCCCTCATCGTCACGCTCGAAGTTCTTGATATTGCGACAATCCGGGTAGCCGGTACAACCGAGGAATTCACCACGGCTGGAACGCTTGATAGCCATGGCGCTTCCGCATTTTTCACAGGTGACACCGGTCTCTTCTGGCGGTTCCTCTTCGAGAACAACGATCTTACCTTTTTCATCACGGGTAAAGTTGACGATATTTTTGCAGTCCGGATAATTGGAACAGCCAAGGAACTCCCCGGTACGTCCGAACTTGATAACCATTGGTGAATCGCATTTATCACAGGTAATTCCAGTATCCTCGCCACCGCGCTTCATTTCTTTAGCTGCGGTTTCAAGGGTCGGGTAAAAACCGTCCACAAAATTTTTCATCAGCGAGGTCCACTCGATCTTACCGTCGGCAACATCATCAAGCTGCTTTTCCATGGCAGCGGTGAACCCTACATCCATAAGTTCCTTGAAATGCTCGGAAAGCTGGTCACTGACCACAAAGCCGAGTTCTGTAGGGATAAATTTCTTTTCTTCAAGATTTACGTAACCGCGATCCTGAATGGTTGAAATAATGGATGCATATGTGGATGGACGGCCAATACCCTTCTCCTCCAATTCGCGAACGAGGGAAGCTTCAGAGTAACGTGCCGGGGGCTGGGTAAATTTCTGCTCACTGTCGATCTTTTCAACCTTGAGCACTTCTCCCTTTTCAAGCTTGGGCAACTCAATGAGCTTTTCGTCGCCGGTCTTACCTGTAACGCGCATGAAACCGGGGAAGAGCAGTCTTTCACCCTTGGAACGCCAGATGGTGTTCTTGGCCTGAATGGTAACCACAGTATCCCAGAAACGGGCCGGAGCCATCTGGGAAGCGATGAAACGGTTCCAGATCAGCTTGTAGACCTTGAACTGGTCCGCAGGCAGGAAAGGCTTCACGTCTTCAGGCATGATTGTAGCATCGACCGGGCGGATGGCTTCGTGAGCGTCCTGTGCTCCGCCTTTGGACTTATAAACACGCGGTTTGGCCGGATAGAATTCATCCCCGTATTTTTCGAGGATAACCTTTTTGGCGGTATCACGCGCTTCGTTTGCAATACGGACAGAGTCGGTACGCATATAGGTAATCAGCGCGGTCGTGCCCCTGTCGCCAAGCTCAACCCCTTCGTAAAGACGCTGGGCCAGAGTCATGGTCCGCTTGGCAGAATAACCGAGTCTGCGGTTGGCATCCTGCTGCAGGGTGGAAGTGATGTAAGGCGGCAGAGGATTGCGCTTGCGTTCCTTTTCGGTGAGATCAGTAATCTCGAAAGACACACCTTTTACATTATTCTGCATCGCTTCAGCTTCATCAGCAGATCCGATTTCAGCTTTCTTACCATCCACTTTCCAGAGATCAGCCACGAAGGGAGGTGGATTTTTACCTTCTACATGGGCCTTAAAAAGCCAGTATTCTTCGGGAATAAATGCCCGGCGGGCTTTCTCGCGTTCAACTACAAGCTTGAGCGCAACTGACTGTACACGCCCTGCAGATATACCCCTTTTTACCTTTTTCCAAAGGATGGGAGAAATTTTGTAACCCACCAAACGGTCCAGAATACGGCGAGCCTGCTGCGAATCAAAGAGCTGCTCGTTGAGCGGCTTAGGGTGCTCAAGGGCTTCTTTAACAGCCCTTGCGGTAATTTCGTTGAACTGGATACGGCTGACGTTCTCGTTCACTTCCTTGATAATGGCCGCAACGTGCCATCCAATAGCCTCCCCTTCGCGGTCGGGGTCAGGTGCGAGGAAGACATGATCGGCTTTTGCCGCTGCCTTCTTCAGCTTGTTGACCACGTCTTCCTTACCGGGAATGACCTGATACTGAGGGGTAAAATCACCATCTTCTTCGACACCAAGCTTGTTCTTGGGCAGATCGCGAACGTGACCTACGGACGCAGCAACCTGATAGTTCCTGCCAAGAAACTTACTAATAGTCTTCACCTTTGCCGGGGACTCAACAACAATCAAATCTTTGCTCATAGTTTGCAGCCTATAACCATCTAGTTGACACTATGCAACCCTAAAAACGGTCCATCCACAGCTTTACAGCCAATGCAGACGGTATATCAGTTACCTAAAAATTATTTTTAAACGACCAAAAAATCAGGAAGAAATACACTTCTTCAACGCTGATAATTTTTTATGTAAAATTTCTGTGCCAGCACCGTCCCGCGCTGCCAACTCCAGCTCCTTGGCCCTGTCCGTTACTTCAGGCAAACCAAAAGTACGGGCAGACCCGGCCACCGCATGGGCATTTTTATACAGCTTTTCCAAATCATCATGTGATCCATTGCTTTCGTACGCCTGCAAATAACCCGCAAGCTCATCAATACGTCCACCAAGCGCAGCAGCATACTTTCTATTAAGCTCTGCCAGCTTTTCGTCAAGTGTTGGCATTTTTTGTCTCCGACGGCTCTCCGAGGTCCCTGCCGAGGCCTTAAGCTTTTATTAGGGCTTCGCCGCTCACGTTTTTAAAATTTAGTTATATTTTTGAAATTTATTCAAGTTTTAAAATTAAAAAGAGCGAAGCTTATTAAAAAGTTTTGAGGGGATGGGGTCTGGGGAAGGGGAACTTTTCCCAAAAGTTCCCCTTCCCCAGCCGCCGGAGGCACCAATAAAAAAGCCCGCGTGAAGCGGGCTTTTGTCTTTATTTTCTAGAGCTGTTCATCAGCATGGCTCCTGCTGCCTGAATGAGCAGGAAGAGGATCAGGAAGTGGATGAACATGTCTTTCTGGATTGCGCCCCAGATGATGTATACGGAACCGCATCCTGCCAGCAGCGGGCAGAGGTAACGGCTCAGCGGTCCGAGGTCGGTAAAAGTCTTCATCACCCAGATGTAGATGGAAATGTAGATCACGTAGAGGAAAGCGATGGGCAGTTCGGAAACGTCCATGAACTGACCCCACCAGCCGTGAAAGTTACCGTACCATACTACCAGCCAGAAGCAGGACAGGAAGTAACCGATAATAGCGGACCAGCTGGTGCTGTTGGTAACCGGGTTAACCTTCTTAAAGAGGTCGGCTTTGGGGCCGAGGTTACGGGAAGCAATGGAGAACATGCCACGTGCGGAACCCATGATCAGACCGTTCAGGGTACCGAGGCAGGAAATGATAACAAACACGGTCAGCAGAGTTCCGCCCACGTTGCCGAAGATCATTTCAATAACACGAACAGGTGCAGCATCGCCTTCAGCGAGGACCTGATCGTTGGTCAGAACGCCGGAAATACCCAGATAGTAGAGCATGTAGATAGTCATAACCGCGATGGTACCGACAACCAGAGCCTTGGGCAGGGTGCGCTTGGCGTCTTTAAGCTCGGCATTAATAACGGTAGCGATAATCCAGCCTTCGTAAGCAAATGCTGTGGACAGGGTTGCCACGGCAAGACCACCGCCGCTGCCTGCGATTTCCTGTGCAGTCTGGGCAAAGTTCTGGAAAGTCTGGCCACTGGTAATACCTGCGATACCACCGACGATAGCTACCAGACCAAGCGGAATGAGCTTGATTACAGTAGAGGAAACCTGCCATTTACCGGCCAGAACCGGAGAATAGTAATTGAGAAGGAAAAATGCTGTCAGGTAAACAAAGGAAAGAGGCCAGAGCATGTCTTTCATGCCGATGAGACCAACAGTATAGTTGGCGGAAACCCAGGCCAGAACCGCAACCAGAGTCGGATAGTAAATGAAAGTCATGAACCAGCCGACCATGTAACCGGCTTTTTCACCGTAAGCCTCTTCAAAATAGTCAACCAGACCGTTAACTTTTTCGATGCGGGTTGCGATCTTTGAAAAAACATATGCGGTAACAACCATGATCGCACCACCGATCAGCCATGCCAGCAATGCGGTAGGCAGGTCACCGCCTGCAGCCTTAAGTACGTCATCAGCCTTAAAGAAAACCCCGGAACCGATAACAATACCTACGACCATAGCGGTCGCTGTCCAAAAACCGTATTTTTTCTGTAAATTATCCATATCTAACAATCACCCCTTTTTACACAATCTTCCATTTAAGCTTTCCGTTATTCAATACGCAGTCCTGCATCGGGACTGAATAAAATGGAAAGCAACCCATCCATAAAAAAAAGTCCATGAAGCATAATCCACCTTATCCCTGCTGGAGATACATTAATACCACAGGCAGACTATATTCATGAGCAGGCACAAACAGAGTTTTTTTGCGCGGATAATAGGGTTCTGTCCAGAATTATTTTCACGTTTTTGCAAAAAAAGAGAATTTAGTATTTAAAAAATAAAAAATACGCTCATACCATGATCACAACTTTTCCTTTCACATCCTCAAGCACGAGTAATGATAATTTTACCATTGACAAATAAAACCAAATGAGCATATTTGGCGGAGTCATTAACTTTAAAGGAGATTTTATGTTTACCAATGTGAGAAGGGTGTTCCTGTTCTAGGAGTGCACTTTAAGGACATTAAATTATTTAGAATGTTTCTATTAAAAGCTTAGAGCTTAATTCTACACGTCTTTTTTGTCATTCCGACTCCAGCAGAACAGGGGCATCCCGGCACCTGATCGTAATTACCCGGATTAGTTAAATTTGCAGCTGATTTGGCTGACTTATCTGGTTTGTGTTCACGCACGACAACGTTATTCTATTGTCTTTCGCATGAATTCCGGCCGGACTAAGTCATACAGACAGCGCATTAACACGGTAAATGCTTTTAAGTGTTTGCAGGAGTAGAGTCATGTCTAGACAACGGAAAACCGTCCATATCGATACCAACCCGTTTATTTGCGAGAATTGCGGCCTTACAGTGCCCTCTCCGCTTAGCGGAACCCAGAACCGAAACCACTGCCCCCATTGCCTGCACAGCAAGCATATGGACATGAAAATCGGTGACAGACGTTCCGGTTGCCGTGGTATCATGGAGCCGATCGGCTTATGGATTAAAGAAAACAAAGAATGCGCAGTTATTCACCGCTGCCGGAAGTGCGGCTTTATCCGCACCAACCGTATTGCCGGCGACGACAGTGAAGTAGTGCTGTTTACACTAGCAGCACGCCTCATCACTCAATTGCCCTTCCCGGCGAATATCGCTCTGGAAAAAATTGAACGTCAGCAGCTGGGTGGTGAATTATGATTAACCTAAATAAACTGGGCTGGAACGAATCTTTTAATGATCAATTCAAGCCTTACAAAGAACAGGGACTGAGTGTCGGACGCGTTCTTAAAGAAGTGCGCCAGCAATACTCCCTGTACACGGAAGAAGGTCTTCTCAGCGGGGATGTTTCCGGACATTTCCATTTTACAGCCGTTGACCGCTCGGACTACCCCACAGTGGGGGACTGGGTTGTTTTCAGACGATGTGGAGACTACGCCCAGATAGAACAGGTTCTGCCCCGGACGAGTGCGTTTTCCCGCAACAGTTCCGGGAAAGAAATGCAGGAACAAGTGGTTGTGGCCAACATTGATTACCTGTGTATCATCTGCGGACTGGACGGAGGCAGGAACTTCAACCTGCGTTCCATTGAACGATTCATTGCCATGGCAGTGGAAGGCGGAGCCAGACCGGTTATCGTACTGAACAAGGCCGACCTTTGCAGTGACAGGGAATTAGCCATGTTGCAGGCCGGAAGCGTTGCGGAAGACATCCCCATCCACATGGTCAGCGCAGTAACCGGAGAAGGTGTGGACGAATTTTCAATAAGTTTTGAAAAAGGTTCTACACTGGCCTTCAGCGGTCAGTCCGGTGTGGGAAAATCCTCCCTGATCAATTGTCTGTTGGGCAGGGAAACCCTGAAAACCAGAGGACTGCGCGAAAGTGACCTGCGCGGAAGACATACAACAACCCATAAAGAATTGTTCTTCCTTGCCAGTGGGGCCATGGTTATCGATACCCCCGGTATGCGTGAACTGCAGTTATGGGGAAGCAGGGCAAGTCTGGATAAAACATACAGTGAAATCCATGAAGCAGCCAAGCGATGCCGTTTCAGGGATTGCACTCACCAGAACGAACCCGGTTGCGCAGTCCGCGAACTCCTGATGGACGGTTCATTGGAAGTTGAACGCTATGAGAATTATTCTGATATGCGTGCCGAGCTTTCATTTATTGAAAGCAAAGTGAACGATAAAAAACGTCAGCAGAGGAAAGCCCAAGAAAAGGCCCTTTCCAAACTGATTCGAAGATCGCAAAAGAACAACAAAAGAAAATAACAAAAGGGTGGCTCTGTTTTCAGCAGGGCCACCCTTTTCATTTTAATGCCTTCGGCGACCCCTGCCGGGGGCTTTAAAACCTTTGAAAAGGGTTTAAAAATCCCAAACTTTTTCAATAAGCTTCGCATGTAACTTTTATAATTTGAGCATAACATAGCCCCCGCAATATCTTGAAAAGTATTGCGGGGGCTATGTTTGTACAGATTTAAATGCTCGGCGGAGAAGCCCTGATAAAAGTTTCTTTGGTCGCCGAAGGCTTAAATTAACTTATTTTTTTACGCTTTTCCCGCCACTCCATGAATCCCATGAGCAGGTCCCATTCAACCGGAATGATGAACAGGGTCAGGAAAGTGGCCGTACACAGCCCGGTTACGAATGTTGAAGCCATGGCTCCCCAGACCAGCGAATAGGAGGGGAAACCCACCGCCATAGGCAGCAGTCCAAGCGTTGTGGTCAGAGTGGTCAACAGGATAGGCCGCAGACGGATACGCACCCCTTCGCGCATGGCGGCCTTGCGGTCCATGCCCGATTTGTAAAGCTTGTTCATAAAATCCAGCAGCACAAGGGAATCGTTAACCACAACCCCGGTTACCCCTACGGTGGCGATAAAGCTGTTCACCGTAAAAATGGTCTGGGAAAAGAAAGTCCCCAGAATCACCCCGGTCAGGGAAAAGACCACGGCTGATAGGATGATCACGGGCTGGGCATAGGACTGAAACTGGGTGGCCAGAATCAGGTAGATGATCAGGATAGCGGTCATAAAGGCATAAACGAGCGAGGTATATGACTTTCTGGTGGATTCAAATTCACCGGAGAAGTTAATGGTTGCACCGGGATATTCAGTACGCACCGTATCATAGAATTTGCTGACCATGTTCACCGCAGCCGGGGATGAAAGCCGTGATCCGGGCTTGATGTTTGCGGTGATGGTCACTGCACGCTGGCTCATGAAACGGTTGAACTGACCCGGTTCCATATAAATGGAAACATCACAGATATCCCCGATACGCACCGGACTTTCATTATGCTCCAGCACGGGAACGGAAAGGGCGTCCTCCGGAGTATTCAAATAACGGGGGTCGATCTTCAAACGCAGGTCGACATCTTCATCTGAAAGACGGAACTCGCCCACAAAACGTCCATCGAGCACTGAACCGGATAGCCCGGCTACCTGTTTCGGTGTCAATCCGTATTCAGCCACCCGTTCATTAATCGGCTCGAACCTGAAAATACGGTTGGGAGTTCCATCATCGGTAGCAAGGTTGACCAGATGCGGACCCAACTCATCATTTTCTTTAATATACGTCATGATTTCAGCAGCCAGACCTTTGACTGCTTCATGGTCAGCCCCAAGCACCCGGATATTGATATCCTTACCAGCAGGGGGGCCGTCTTTTTCAGGACGGACCCGGAAAGTCCAGCCAGATTCGGCGAATTTATCAAGCTCTTTGCGGATAAATTCCAGATGCGCGCCCGGATCATTTTCCGGTGCGTCAGCAAAAGACTGTTTATCCTTGGCCGGAAGCTCCACCACGATATTACCGAGATTGGAACCGTGGACCATCTCGTAGTCTTCATTAAAATAGAATCCGGCAAAGGCAGAAGCTGATTTAGCCATACCCGGTCCCATCTTTTCCACAAACACGGAAATACGCTTCAGCTTATCTGAGGTCCGCTCAATCGAAGTGGATTCCGGGCCTTCCAATTCAATGTAATAAAGGGAGTAGTCGTCCGGGAAAAATTTAATTTTAATTAACGGCAACTTTCCTGAGATGGATACACCCAGAATAAGCAAAGCCGAAACAAAAGCCCCGAAGACCACGGTCAGGGAAATAACCCTGAAGCGGATAACCACAGAAAGAAACTTGTCTGTCCAGCGGCGCAGCGGGCGCATGAAAGCAGGTTCGCGGGTATGCTTTTCCCGGTTCTTCATCAGCCCTTTGGCTCCGGGCCAGTCCAGAAAATGGGGTGGCAGGATCAACAGACACTCAATCAATGAAGCAATAAGCGCGAAAGTTACCGCCTTGGGAACCTGTGCGAAAAATTCCCCGGTAGAACCGGTCATGATCAGCATGGGCAGGAAAGCCGCTACCGTTGTGGCTGTAGCCGAAACAACAGGCAGAAAAACTTCTGAAGTTCCGTCAATTACCGCCTCTTCAAGCGGTTTGCCCTCCTGCACATGACGGAAAATA
Source organism: Maridesulfovibrio spiralis (SeqCode) (assembly GCF_048571135.1). NCBI lineage: Bacteria > Pseudomonadati > Thermodesulfobacteriota > Desulfovibrionia > Desulfovibrionales > Desulfovibrionaceae > Maridesulfovibrio > Maridesulfovibrio spiralis (SeqCode). Next base: position 1,639,162 of record NZ_CP182344.1, read on the forward strand.
TTCTCGACCACCACAATAGCGTCATCCACAATGATACCACTGACCAGCACAAAGGAGAAAAGCGTAATCTGGTTCAAAGAGTTGCCGGTCAACTTCATGATAATCATGGTTACCAAAAAGGCGAAAGGAACCCCGATAGTAGTCAGCATAGCGTTCCTGAAACCCATAACCAGATAGATAACCACAAAGACAAGCACAATCCCCACCAGCAGGTTCATACCCAGTGTATTAATGGCATCTTCAATATGCAGCCGCTGGTCACTGGTCAGGAGAAGTTCAACACCTTCCTTCTCCAGCTGCGTACGAAATGAATCGGCTACTTTTTCAACGTCCTCGGCAATAGTCACCGCATTGCCATCCAAGGATTTCACAATCTTAAGCGTAACCGCGTTACGACCGTTAATAGAAGTGATCACCTGCGGATCACGGTAGGAAATCCGCGCATCGCTAAGCACATCGCCCACGGTGACGAAGGAGCCGTCGCCGTCCATGCGTACTATGGTTTCAGCAATTTCTTCACGGGTACGGAACCGCTCATCCACAACGATCACATATTCGCCGCCAACCGCTGAAAAATCCCCTGCCGGGATGGAAATATTGGCATCGGCCAGAGCGCGGGCCACATCATCAAAAGTAAGTTTGAAGCGCACCAGTTTACGCGGATCAAGGTTCACATGGAATTCGCGGGTGTACTCCCCTTCGATTTCCACCTCATTCACGCCCGTAATCTTGCGCAGCTGAACCTTCATTTCTTCAGCCATCATAGACAAGGCGCGGTTGGCGCGGTCACCTACAAGGCAGACCCTCACTACCGGAAGCCATTCGCTGACATTAATCTCCGTAAAAGTGGGCGGGTCCATCTCACGCGGCAGGTCATTCTGAATAGACAAAACCCGGAAACGCAGTTCGTCATAACCCTTGGCGTAATCAGTATCATCAAGGAATTTAACCATGATACTGGTCCGCTCCCTGAATGACCTTGAACGGATATATTCCACGTTTTCAAGGTCATCCAACGCGTCCTCAATCTTCTTGGTTACCAGTGCTTCCACATCCGACGGTGAAGCTCCGGGTAAGAAGCCGGAGATAACCACCTTGCCCATATGAACGTTGGGATAACGCTCAACAGGCAGGTCTGCCATGCTGAAGACTCCAACAATCATCAACAGAATAAAAATAATGTTGATGAAGACCGTCTGCTTCAAAGTAAAACGCATTAATTTTTTCATATGGATGATGCCTCCGGCGGCCCTTCAGGGACCCTACCGGGAGTCCCTCCGGGGGCTTAAACCCTTTTTGAAAAAAGGGTTTAAGAATCCCAAAAACTTTTACTAAGGCTTCGCCGTTTAGTTCTCTGATTAAAACTTAAATATCCCCAACTAACGCGTTTTGGGAAAGGGGAGAGGAGTCCAGAGGAGAGGGGAAAACACTTTTTGGCGGTAGCAAAAGGGTTTTCCCTTCTCCTCTGGCCCCCGGAGGGTCCCAAAATTAAGGCTTCGTTAAAAATTCTTCGCCTGCTTTAATTGCTCTTGAGGAAACTCTGGCTTTGCCGTCTTCGGTATCTCCGAGCACAAGCACCTTAACCCGCACGCCGTCCGGGCGGACGATAAAGGTATCGTCATAGGCTTTGAGCAAAGCAGACTTGGGGACTACAACCGCCCCACCGGGATCGGGCATCTTGATATTCAGCTCGGTCCGCAAACCGCCCCGGAATTCAAAATCGCCTGTGCTGATTTCAAAATCCACCTCCACCTTTCGTGTCTCCGGATCGAAATCAGGTGAAATACGTTCGAGATTCGCAGGGACACTGATATCGAGGTCTGGCAGATTGAGTCTTATGTTCTTAGATTTTCGAACCTTCTTGAGTTCCGGGATAGTTAAGGCGTACGGAACCAGCAGAGTCTTGAAGTTACCAAGCTCGGCGACTTTCTCACCGTTGTTAACCCACTCCCCCGGCTCGATGTAACGCTTTATTACCCGCCAGCCTTCAGGGCCGCGCAAGGTGTAACGGCGTAGATGTTCCCGGTCCACATTCAGTTTAAGCTGGGTGGAACGCAGCAATGCTTCAGCTGATTCAAAATTGCGGATATGCAGATCCAGTTCAGACTGGGCTGCTGTATTGCGCTTCACCAGCTTGGTGTAACGCTTGGCTTCCTTATCATAATAAGTCAGGTCAGAACGCAGCCGTTTAAGATCAGCCTGCAACTGGGCTATTTCCAGCTTGATGAACGTAGGGTCCAGTTCTGCAAAGCGTCCGCTGCTACCGAGGGTATCACCGACATCAGCATAAACTCTGGTGCAGACTGCGGACTCTTCGCTGACCAGAGTCATAGCCACCCTTGGGCGGGTAAAACCAATTAAGGTGATCACCCTTGAAGCCTGCGATGCTTTGAAAGTTTCGGAAGAGGAGGCATGAGAATACTGCGTCCCCCAAAAACAAACCATATGCATAGCAAGTAGACTGCAAACCGTTATTTTTAACAGTTCTTTCATATTTACCATTAAAAACCCCTTAAAAAATTCTTGAAAACAACTGACCCAGCGTACCGCCTTATTACCAGCATAACCAAGAACTGACAAACACTGAGAACTCAAATTATATCCGACAAGCTGAACAGCCTATTTTTACCCATCCCACTATACAGCAAATAAAAAGTCGGCCATGCATTTTTAATCAAATACATGGCCGACTTCAAAATTTATATTCTCAGGATAGTTATTTCCGCAAAACTAATCCCCGCGCTTCTCTTGTATTTCAAGAATCTCATCGATATTGTCGAAAAATATATCAATCAATTGCGGATCGAAGTGATTACCACGCCCCTCTTTCATGATCTCCAACGACTTTTCAATACTAAATGGTTCTTTGTAAGGACGCTTGCTGGTCAAGGCATCAAAGACATCCGCTACAGCGCAGATTCTGCCCGGAAGCGGAATTTCATCACCGGAAAAACCATTAGGATAACCGGACCCGTCCCATTTTTCATGATGGCTCAAAGCGATAACCGCTCCCATATTAATGTAGTCCGAGCTGCCCATGGAAAGAATATTCCCACCGATGATGGCATGACTCTTCATCACATCCCATTCTTCAGCGGTTAGTGTTCCGGGCTTGAGCAGAATACTGTCCGGGATTCCGATTTTACCGATATCATGCATGGGAGCACTGGTATGAATCAGCTCCACCGTTTTTTGGTCCAATCCGATGTTTTCAGCAAGAATGCGGCTGTACTCAGCCATTCGCACCAAATGGTTAGCTGTTTCCTCATCCTTATATTCAGCAGCAGCGCATAGATGGTGAATAGTTTCCACATGGGCTTCATCAAGTCTGGCAAGAGCTTCCCTAAGCTCCAAGGTCCGGTTCTCCACCATTTCGTGCAGGTCGACCTGAAATGACTTGATCTCGTCATGTTGCGCCTTCTGCTTCAACATTGAATTTGTTCGGATCTTCAGCTCAACAATATCGATTGGTTTGGTGATAAAATCGTTAGCACCAACTTCAACAGCTTTAAGACGGTCATCACGCTGGGAAAGAGTTGTGACCATAATTACAGGGATATCCTGTGTTTCTTCATTTTCCCTGATCTTGGTTACAAATTCAAAACCGTTCATAACCGGCATCATTACATCACTTAAAACAAGATCAAAACTGCGATCCAACACCTCAAGTGCCACCACCGCGTTTTCCGCACCCACAACATCATGCCCAAGCTTGCTCAAAATGCCTTCAAGTAAGACAATGTTATGCGGCTCATCGTCAACAACAAGAATTTTTCTTTTGCGTTCCATTATAAACCATCCTGTCTATCTGGTCGCTCATGAGGAATTGTAATTACAATTTTTGTCTCATGCAATTCATCGGATGTCTGCATTTCAATACCGTAGAACATAGCATCAGCCATCAATTTAGCTGAATATGTTCCCAAACCTGTTCCATTATCTTTGCCGTGGGTAACGTACTTGTGAAAAAACCTTTCCCTGATAGGTTTCGGAACAACTCCTTTGTTGCTGACTGAAACCACTGTGTTTTCGCCTTGTGAGAAATCGACAACAACCATTTCACCAGCAGGAGATGCTTCAATTGCATTTGCCACTACCCCGGACAACAAAGAATAAATAAGTCGTTCCTCGCCCCAGAGAAGTAACTTTTCAGCAAAATCATGCTGTCCATCGACTAAAAGATCAACCCTGACTTTTTGGGCCGAAATTTTAGATCTGGAATTATCTATAACCTGCCTTGCAATACCTACCACATCGATCTGCAAAGGATAGTATTCATATTTTCCTGTTTCCATCTTGAACATATCTAACGACATATCAATCATATGAAGCATGTTCTTGCCAGAATTCTCAATAGTCTTGAGCAATTCGTGCTGCTGCTCGTTCAGGTTCTCATCCATACGCAGCAACGCGGGAAGACCGATTATTCCATTCAAAGGAGTCTTAAGATCATGACGCATAATCAGATCCACATCAGACTTCAGCTGCTCAAGTTCTTTCTGATCGCTGATATCTTCCTTAACAGCAACATAACTGACTACTTCCCCTTTAGGATTGTACACAGGGGAAATTGAAGCTGATTCCCAATAATATGATCCATCCTTCTTTTTATTAATAATTTCGCCGCGCCATGTTTCACCCTTGATGAGGGTATCCCACATCCCTTTATAAAACTGGACGTCATGTTCACCCGATTTAAGGACACTGGGGTTATTGCCTACAGCCTCTTGCTTTGAGTATCCGGTTTCTTTACAGAAATAAGGATTCACATAGGTAATTACACCGTCTGTATCCGTAATTACAACGGAGACAGGAGCATTCTCAATTGCCCGAGTAAGAATTTTCAAACGTTCTTCACGGGCTTTCCGCTCGGAGATATCAAGGGCAACCCCTTCAAAGACATCCTCATCACGCTCAAAGTCACGGGCAAGATAGGCATAGATAGACATGCACCGTTCCTGACCGTCCGGTGTTTTAAATTCCATTTCATATTCTATGGACTCAACTTCACCGGAAATGACTAGATCATTCTTCTCCGCAGCGTAAGCTAATGCCTCTGGGCTAAACTCGAACAAATCTGTCCATTTGCGGCCGATGCCGACATCAGGAGAACCGTGACCGAGATGGGCGAACCCCTCGCTTAAACGAATAAACTCACCGTCTATGGTATGTGAGAAAAAAATAAACTGATGACTGAGTTTATTGGTTACGTGATCAAAGCGAATTTTACTTTCCCGGAGTTCTTCCTCCATCATCTTGCGGTCTGTTATATCATGAACCGTCCCAAAAGAACGCACGGGATTTCCTTCTTCATCATAGGCAAAGCGGCCTTGTTCTGAAACATAGCGGACCCTTCCGTCCGGCCTTATTATTCTATGATCGAGAGCGTAAGACTCCCCAGTTTCCATTGCTTCAACATAAGCATCGCTTACAATTTTACTGTCCGCAGGGTAGACAAGATCAAAAAACTTTTTACGTGAAGGCTTGTATCCTTCCTTCTTGATCCCAAATATGCGGTAAGTCTCATCAGACCACCATATCTCACCGCTGATAAGATCCATAGACCAGTTCCCAAGTCTGGCAATGGACTGCGCTTCACTGAGATTAGACCTGATCGTATCCACCTCGACATTATTGTTGACTATTTTATAAATTGAAAAAGAAATACTGATAATCAGGAGAAACATAATCCCATGCAGGAAAAATGAATCAGGTGGAATAATTCCCCATCCACCAACAGGTATTGCGGCTATCTCCCATGAACCGGAAGACAGGGAAACCTGCATGGTTACAGCTTCATTATCAGCAACGAACAGCTCTTGGCTGCCGTAAAAGACGGCTCCATCGGCTCCTTTTCCATCTTTTCCCCTGATGGCTATATCAAGGGTTGTAATCTGATTAAGCCCTGCTTTTTCAAGCAGCATATCTACGTCAATTACAGCCGAAGCAATTCCCCAGAAATATTCATTTGACCTGACATAAACCGGAGCGCGCCCAATCAGTCCTTTACCGCCCTGAATGAGATCGACTGGTCCGGCGACAACAAGCTTGCCTGTATCGTGCACCCGTTTAGCCAGACTCCACTGCTCGGGGGACAATCTATAATCAAGACCGATAAACGATTCGTTACCCTTGAGCGGAAAAACGTAACTGACAACATAGTCGGGCGCTATAGCGATGCTCCTGATCAACTTCGACCTGAAAAGCATTCCTTCGCAATAACTATCCAGATCCATCCTGTTCAGTTCCGGATGAAACGAAACATAATCAGCAAGACCTTTGACCAACAGGAGATTGCTGTTCACTTCTTTCTCTATCCGCGCACGCAATGCCGATGCCTGATGATAAACATTCAGGAGCTGGTCATTTCTGTAACGCTGATAAAGTTGATACTGGATGAAGATATCCAGCATAAGAAAAAAGAAAACAGCAAATGAAATATATTTAAATATTGTATACTTAGTATCTCGCATCATTTCAAATCAACATATTGTCACTTAGCGCTGTCCTCAGCAGGCGAACAACTTCGCAGTACAATGTACCCTAAAATACCGGCAACCGCAGATGCCGCCAGAATACTGAACTTTGCATCAACCATAAACGGAGAATTAGCATCCCAGGCAAGGGTAGTAATAAAAATTGACATGGTAAACCCGATCCCCGCAAGCAGTGAAGCTCCAAGAAAGTGACCGGGTACAAGGGTTCTGGGCATATCTGCGATACCGCTTTTCACTGCTATCCAGCTGGCAAGACATATTCCGATAACCTTACCCACAATCAAACCGCCAAAAATACCAAGGCTTACCGGATGAAACACATCTATTCCACCACCCTCGCCACTAAAATTAATCCCTGCATTGGCAAGCGCAAAAATAGGCATGATTCCGAAGGCCACATAATAGTGAAGGTTGTGCTCAATCCTTTTCAACGGTGGACTGGCCATAAGCACATCCCTGTTCATATCACCGAGAGCGGAAAGCATCTGTTTATTGGAAAGGGTAACAGCGTTCTTGTCCCCGCCCATTTCATATTCAGTCAGGTGACCGCGCATGGAATCAAGAAAATCAGCACAACAAATTCTTGTCGAAGAAGGAATAGTCATCGCCGCAAGAACACCTGCGACAGTGGCGTGGACGCCGCTTTTAAGAAATGCAAGCCACATAAGACAACCGAATAGTAAATAAGGCAATGGATGGCGCACACCAAGCCTGTTCAAAACAATCATACAAACAAAAAAGAACATTCCCAAGCCGATAATCCAAAGGGATATTCCTGAGGAATAAAATATAGCAATAACAAGAATGGCCCCGATATCATCGACGATGGCCACCGCAGTGAGAAATATCTTAAGGCTTAGCGGAACCCGGTCACCGAGCATGGAAAGAACGCCAAGGGAGAAAGCAATATCAGTTGCCATGGGAATTCCCCAGCCATCAGCAGAAGGAGTCCCGATGTTGATGAGAGCGTATACCAGAGCAGGAACAACCATCCCGCCAACAGCAGCAAAAATAGGAAGCGATGCCTGCCTGAAAGAATTCAACTCCCCGACCATGACTTCCCTTTTGATCTCAAGGCCTACCAGAAAAAAGAACACAGCCATCAAGCCGTCATTAATCCATAGAATGGCAGGTTTAGATAGGACGAAATCACCGGCTCCAACCGTCAATGGGACATTCTTAAAAGCTTCGTAGAGGTGCCCCCATGGAGAGTTTGCCCAGATCAAAGCAATGATAGTAGCCAGAATTAAAACCAGCCCCCCTGATGACTCAACCTTCACAAACTCATAGAATGGTTGCATCATCTTATCGATTTTTGGTTCACTCCGTTTGGTCACTACTTCTGCTTTACCCATAACAACTCCCTGCGCACATATTTAACAACTGCTTATACAGAATTAGTATTACATATCCCTTATGTTGCAAGCGATCATAACAAAGATGTATGATTATGGAAAATCATAAAAGAATATTATAACAGCCCCATGTTATTCTGGAAAATATAAAACCGGGTTCCATTAAAAAAAAGAACCCGGTTCATATTTGAATTGCTGTTAATATTACTGGTTGGAATGGGATTCTTTGATCCTTGCAGCAATATATTCTTTAGGTTCGGCATCATCAGCATCGAAGCAATGACCGTCCTGACCGAGAAGTCCTTCAGGAACAAAATCACCAAGATCATCCGGGTCGGTAATACAATCACCATAAAAACAAACGGACAGCCAACGATTAGCAGGATCATCATCAATAACATCAACCATAACAAAGAGCGGCCATTTATCCTGCCCTTTTTTTACTCCGCGCATGGAATAGCTCACACCGGGGCGGGCGTTGAATACGATATCAGTATCATCAAGAGATTCAAGAAGCTGCTTGAATTCAACAAATACATCTTTCACACCAGCAGGGTCATCGGTCCATTCGGAAATAAATTTATCCAGTTCCATTATGAAAACTCCTTGATTGAATTTTTGATCCCGGAGCGGGTAGATAAAATCAGCCCTGAAAACATTCTAAATTAATTATCAAGACATAATTTTGTCACTTTTTTGCGTTATTCATACTCCTATGTCCAAATATGGGCAATGATCAATTGACATCGGTATTCAATTCAATGTAAGTGAACTGTATTCCTAAAGGTAATCATAAATTTTGGATACAGTTTAATGAAATCAGCACAGGATATATTCACCGAATATCTGACTCGGCAGAGACTCAAAATGACCCCTCAGCGCAGGACAATTCTGGAAGTGTTCCTTGCTGAGGAAGGCCACATCTCTTCTGAAGAACTGTACAATCTTGTCCGTACAGAGGATTCCTCTATCGGCCAGGCAACTGTTTACCGTACCCTCAAACTTCTTGCTGATTCCGGCATTGCAAAATCCGTTGACTTCAATGACGGCGTAATCCGCTATGAGCATAAGTATGGCCATGAGCATCATGACCATCTTGTTTGCGAGCGTTGCGGTAAGACTATTGAAGCTGTGGATAACGAGATTGAACATCTACAGGAAGAACTGGCCAAGAAATACGGCTTCGAACTTACCCATCATGAGATGTATCTTTTCGGCGTCTGCAAGGAGTGCCAGGAAAAAGGCGATAAATAACGCATAATTTCCTTACACACACAAACACAAGCGCCGCCTGAGAACAGTCGGCGTTTTTTTTTGCCTTCATAAATTTTCATATCGGTAGATGACGGGATTTTTTCCCAATGTCCATAAACTCAAACAAAAACCTAGCAAGGCCCGCTAAGCAGAGGATTGTATGATCAAGCCTGATTTTAAAAAGATGGGTGGAATGATACCCGCCATTGCACAGGATGCCGAAACCGGCGAAGTGCTGATGATGGCCTACATGAATGAAGAAGCATGGAACAAGACGCTTGAAACCGGTGATGCCCATTACTGGAGCAGAAGCCGTAATACCCTCTGGCATAAAGGCGGGACTTCAGGTCATGTGCAGAAAATAAAATCAATAAAAATTGATTGCGATGATGACACGCTTGTTCTGCTCATCGATCAAATCGGCGGGGCTGCCTGCCATAAAGGATACAGAAGCTGTTTTTACCGTGAACTTAAGGATGGCGAAGTAATCGAATGTTCGCCCATGGTTTTTGACCCCAAGGAGGTATACAAATAATGTCCAATCAACTGAAAATCGGTTTGCCAAAAGGTTCCCTGCAGGATGCAACTATCAAACTTTTCGCCAAGTCCGGCTGGAAAATCAACCTGCACCACAGAAACTACTTTCCCGATGTTAACGATGATGAACTGAACATCTCCATGTGCCGGGTACAGGAAATCTCCCGCTACATCGAGGACGGAATCCTGGACTGCGGTCTGGCCGGAAGGGACTGGGTTCTTGAAAACAAATCCGATGTTATTGAAATTTCCAGCCTCGTATACTCCAAAGTCAGCAACCGCCCGGCCCGCTGGATTCTCGCTGTAGCCGGCGACTCCCCCTACAAAAAGCCCGAAGATCTGGCTGGTAAAAAAATTGCCACCGAGCTTCTTGGCGCAACCAAAGAATACTTCGAATCCAAAAATATCCCTGTAGACGTTTTCTACTCCTGGGGTGCAACCGAAGCAAAGGTTGTCGAAGGTCTTTGCGATGCTATCGTCGAAGTTACTGAAACCGGAACCACCATCAAGGCTCACGGCCTGCGCGTTATCGACGAAGTCATGTCTACCAACACTGTATTCATCGTTAATAAAGATGCATGGAATGATCCGTGGAAGCGCAAAAAGATTGAAAATATCAACCTGCTGCTTCAGGGTGCGCTCCGTGCAGAGAAAATGGTCGGCCTGAAAATGAACATGCCCAAGGCTTCGCTTGAAAGAGCCATGGAAGTTATGCCCAGCCTGAACTCACCCACAGTTTCCGACCTTTCCGATCCCGACTGGGTATCCGTTGAAATCATGGTCGAAGAAGTGGTTGTTCGCGAACTAATCCCCGAACTCATTGACATGGGCGCGGAAGGCATCATCGAATACCCGCTGAACAAAGTTATCTAGTCTAACTCTCAGCGGTAATGAGATAAGAAAACGGGCTGCATGGTTTAACCATGCAGCCCGTTCTTTTAAGAAAGTTTGGCAGGATTAAAACCAACACTGCATCGGTAGCAGACTACTAAATTGAATATGATCCCGAAGGTTAAACCCCTTTGCTTTTTTCCAGAAGACGATTTAAATAACCTTACCATGTTCAAGCTTCTTCTATTCATAGCAATCCTGATCCTGATATTCGGATACCGCAAACGTCAAAAAGTCAAAGGCGGGGTTAATATCAATACGATCCTCATGGCCGCCCTGCTGGTCCTTTTCATCATTTCTTTATTAACTAGATTTCAAAATTGACATTATAATTAAAATTTATCGATAATATAAAATCAAATATTTATAAAAATTACAAATACTTATAAATTAACAATAATTATCATTAATTCAAGATTGCCGACTAGAGTCAATCTCCTTACCTAATCCGGCACTCGTTAACACACCTCTAAAAAACAGAATTAATACTTTGTAACAAAAATCTATTTTAACGCAGTAATCCCCCCTCTCCACAACATCATTTCTATTCCCTGTTGACCTACCTGACGATTATGGTTATCGATAACTAAAAATGTTTGTTATGCATTTAAAATATTTATTTTTTAATCGAGTAATCATGAATCAGGTCAACTTATTATCACCTGATTTAAAATATTCAGGAAGCAAAAAAATGACTGCCGAAACATTCACTCACCGCGACCTTTCCTCCATAACCGAAGTATCCGTTACCACCATCAAAAGTTACCGCAAAAAGTTTCCTGAATTCTTCTTTATTGTCGGTCACGGAAAACCGCTGCGCTTTCGCAAGGGAGCGGATAAACTTTGCCTGCGCATCAGGGATCTCTTCAATAAAAATCTATCGGTAAAGCAGATTAGAGATAAACTTCTCACAGAATTTGAATCAGTTAAAAAAGATCGTCAGCTATCGGAAAAGACAGAAAATACTCATGTTAATAGCGAAGATTTTGAAAAACTGGCTAAAACTACCGCCCAGATGATGAATGGTCTTGCCGCGCTGGTTACAGCTCAGGCGAAAGCAGAACAGCGTCTTGCTCGTATAGAAAAATCACTGAAGGAAATGATTCAGTCACAGTCTGATACACCGTCCGGAACAATCGATCTTTTACAGGAAATCAAAGCGATTCTGGACAACTCCGGTGGCCTGCAACAACCGGAAAGAGTTACAGCAAAGAAAGTTGTCACCATCAGAAAAGATGACGGTGAAACTGAATCATATTCTCTTGATGCGGACAGTTCTACTATTGAACCTGAAGAAGATTTTCTTGAACTTCCAGTAGTTATCCACTCCGAAAACGGCGAGTTTCTCGGTATGCCCGGACGTCCCGGCCAGCCCTTCACACTCGAAGAATTGGTTAACATGGTCATTGTTCACAAAGAAGAGAACTCTTCGAAAGTATGGCACAAACAAGGTAGAGACTGGGTTCTGGCTGTTAAATCACCCGAAGGACCGCTTCATGAGCTTTACTTCAGCAGAACGCATACCCCTAAAGGAAATATTGTATCATTTTTCAAACGCTTGGATATAAATTCCGTATCCCAGTCTCATACTGATATTCTTTCATTTTTCAGGGAAGTGCGGGATTTAATTGACTCCATCTAGCTGATTTTAAAATTATGCTGATACCGTTTGCATAAAGAATCCATATTCAGGTATTATCGGTTTGACATTCAATAATTCACCAACACAGAGTCTAATTATACCAAGCATTTAATTTTAGACAGTTATGTCTTTAATTTTGACATGTACACCATGCCCGTTACCGGCGCGTAATTAATTGCTCCGGTCTGGGACGAACTTCTTATTCGAGGAGGAAATTACCTGTGGCTGCGCCAATATTTAACTGCAAAAACGCTGATGATGTCTTGAAAGCTGTACGAGATTACAACATCAGCTTCGTACAATTCTGGTTTGTGGATATCCTCGGAACACTTAAAAGTTTCCAGATTACCCCCAAGGAACTGGAAGCATCCTTTGAAGAAGGTATGGGCTTTGACGGTTCATCAATTCTCGGTTTTACCAGAATCGAAGAATCGGACATGATCGCCATCCCCGACCCCACCACTTTTCAGCTCTGCTCCTGGCGCCCCACCGACCGTCCAGTAGCCCGCATGTTCTGCGACATTCAGAATCCAGACGGAACCCCGTATGAAGGCGATAGCCGCTGGGTTCTTAAAAAGACTCTCGATAAAGCTGCCGAGCGCGGTTACACCTACTACGTCGGTCCCGAGCTTGAATTCTTCCTCTTTCAGGACGAAAAAGGTACCAAGATTATCGACCGCGGCGGCTATTTTGATGCTCCCCCCCTTGATCTCGGTAACGATGTGCGTCGTGATATCATATTTGCTCTCGAGCAGATGGGTTATGATGTAGAATACAGCCACCATGAAGTAGCACCCAGCCAGCATGAAATCGACCTGCGTTATGCTGAAGGCATGCGTATGGCAGACACCGCCATGACCTACCGCGTTATCGTAAAGGAAATGGCCCGCAAACACGGTATCTACGCTACCTTCATGCCCAAGCCGATCTTTGGTGAGAACGGCTCCGGCATGCATGTGCATCAGTCCCTGTTTAAAAACGGCCGCAATGTCTTCTTTGATGCCAACGACGAATACCACCTCAGTCCGGAAGGAAAAAGCTACATAGCTGGTATTCTCAAGCATGCACCGGAAATGACCTGCATCACCAACCAGTGGGTAAATTCCTACAAACGTCTGGTTCCTGGTTATGAAGCACCGGTATATGTATCATGGGCCCGTAAAAACCGTTCAACACTAGTACGTGTACCCATGTATAAACCGGGTAAGGAAAACGCTACCAGAATGGAACTGCGCTGCCCGGACCCGGCTGCAAACCCCTACCTCTGCTTTGCAGTAATGCTGCAGGCCGGCCTCAAGGGAATCGACGAGGCTTACGAGCTACCCACTCCTATCGAAGAAAACATCTTCGCCATGGACGCACCGACACTCGCAGAGCACGGCATCACCGCACTGCCCGGCAACCTGTATGAAGCAGCTGTAGCAATGAAAAATAGTGAAGTTATCAAAGAATGCCTCGGCGATCACATTCATTCCAATCTCTACAGAAACAAAATTAAGGAATGGGACAGATACCGGACTCAGGTCACTGAATACGAAATCTCAACCTATCTGCCTGTACTCTAGGAAATATTAAGAACCCCGCCCTACTAGGGTCGGGGTTCTTTTTTGCCTCTGGTAGCCCTTTAGATGTCTACCGAAGGTCCCTTCGGGGGCACTTTCAGCGGGACCAAAGAACCCTTTTTATTACGCCCTTTCCTGATGTTACCCCCTTCAAGGCGGTACTTTTGCCAATCGGGCAAATCAGCTTTTCTGCGTATTTGTGAAAAAGGATTCTCTGGACTCTTCTAGAACTTTTAATTTGCTTCGCGGCTTTTTTTTGGTGAATATCCTATGTCTGAAATTTCAATTCTCAATCAACAGTACAAACTTGATTCTCTTGGACTGCTGCCTGATTTTTGTCTGCAGGAAATATTTAATCGCGAAGTCAGCAATGCATCAGCTGCGAAAATAATCATTCTTCTATCTGGAGAAACACAGACAAAAGTACTGCAAAATATCAATATAATTAGAGCACAAAAAATAAAAGTAATTATCGATAAGTTTTGCAAAGAAACACTTGATATTCCTTTCGCACGTTTTGAAAAAAGCTGCGAGAATTTGATGGATAGAGTGCAGGATTTGAAAGAAGCCGGCAAAATTCAGATACCTGAAATAAGCCTTGATGAATCATTTTTGAATAACACTCATGAGTTGACAAATTTCTCAGACAATCTGCCCCGTTTCAATTTTCATCACAATGACCTGCATGACCTAATATCATGGTGGAATCTGGCCGCAAAAAACATCAAATCACTTTTCGGCAAAAGGGTTCAGGCCGAAAATCTAGTTCTGGAAAGGCTGGACGATGAATTCAGCGCCAGAATATTCGCCCACGCAATTGATGATCTTCATAAAAATGAATTTGCAGATAAAGCAGAAGAATTAAGGGCGGCTGCGTTGAGTGAATATGAACTGCGCCTGAATCTGATTGAAACTTTCTTGTTGAGCTTGATTTCCAAAACGAATGAACGAGACCTTGCAACTAAACTGGGCGACTACTTTCCCAATAACGATATGAAGGATCGGCTCATCAAAAACGGCCCGCTGCTACTCATCCCCGCAGTTAAAGACGAGCTTCCTCCGGAAGATATCGCCATGAGCCTTTATAAAGTGAAACTCATGTATGAAGAATTAGGGATTGATAAAATTGATAAACTCATTAAGCCATCTAATAATCATTTTTTAACAAAAGGGTTATCGATAAGTTCATCAAATATGAACCCAGAATATGCTCGCCGCATAATCTATGCACGCAAGAAATCCACGCTGGATGAATTCAAAATAAAGCAAAAAATGATCATTGATGCTGCCACCTGCATCAGGGAAAACATCAGCACCTACGTTATGCTGGAACTGATGACCAGCTACACAGTTTATGACTTCGAAGAGTAAGCAGATGTTTTAATGCCCCCGGCAGGGCATCCCGCAAGACTGCCGGAGGCAATACAATTAATTAATCTTGCCTAACTCTTTTAGGAATCCCATGATGTGGGTAGCTTCACCGGCTGCCATTGTTCCACCTAAAGATATTGCCACCGCACAGGTTTCAAGAATCTCATCAACAGTAGCACCAAGATTGAGTGCTTCTTCGGTCTGGTAAAGCATGCAGGCCCGGCATCCGCTTACCAGTGCGCCGACCACAGCCATCAGCCTTTTTTCTTTCGCTTTAACGGTTCCGTCCTTGTATATTTCTCCATGGAACTGATCGTAAAGATCACCAACTTCAGGCATCAGATTTTTGTATGTTCCCCAGTTTTCACCAATATTATTCTTAAGTTCAAGCATTTTTTCAGCCATTTTAATATCTCCTTGTTTGTGAATTTAGCACCGTGCTTTTGGACACAATGACTAAACCACGATCATTAGACAAACTAATATATTTTATCTAAGATATAAGAATGTTTGATATATTAAACTCAGCTCAACTGACCCCGGACCTGTTGAAAACTTTCATAACTGCAGCAGATACTGGTAGTTTTACCAGAGCAGCGGCACTTATCCACCGCACTCAGGCCGCGGTCAGCATGCAGATCAAAAAACTTGAGCAAGACCTTAAATGCGTTCTTTTTCAGCGCGAAGGAAGAGGTGTAACCCTTACATCTGAAGGGGAAACACTATACCGCTACTCCTCCAAAATCCTGGACCTTCACGATGAAGCGCTCGTAGCCATGTCCGGTCCTAAATTGAATGGCGTTGTGCGCCTTGGCGCTCCTGATGATTACGCCATGAAACACCTACCCGGAATACTGAGAGAATTTGCGGTTAACCACCCGAAAGTACAGGTAGACGTTTTTTGTGATGACACGCCAAGACTGACTAAGATGCTGAATAGTGGGCAACTGGATCTGGCTATTGCAACTGATAATGTGGAAACAGAATATTCGGCACCTATGGAGCTGACATGGATTCTGCCGGAAAGGATGGAGCCTGCGCAATATGACGTTCTACCACTAGCTCTCTTTCATCCGGTCTGCTGCTACCGAGAAAATGGCTTGAAAGCACTCGATAAAGTAGGACGCAAATATCGCATTGCATACGGCAGCCCCAGTCTTGCAGGACTTCTGGCCGCCGTTCAGGGCGGATTGGCGATAGCTGCTGTTACCAAAGATACAACAGCAAAAGGATGCCGCCACGCCCGCCCTTCTGACGGACTGCCGGACATAAAATCAGTTTATATTGACCTGAGATTCCAGCCCGGGCAACGGTCTGAATTAGTGTCGGTATTCGGTGGGTTTATTGCGAAGGGGTTGGGGATTACGATCTGATGGATTTAACAAGTTCTTCGAAATCCTGTTCAGCCTCGGCTTCTGATATCTCCAGTTCTTTAGCTCTACGCTGCATGACGTATTTATCATACTCACTACTAGCGTGTATCTCTGCCTGTTTATGAGATACTTTTCCAGAATCGGACAAAACCTCCCTTTCATTGAAATCCAAGAATAGATCAGTCTGCTTAATCCAATCCTGCATATTCAAAGATTTGCGCCTTTGCGCTCGATCTTCCGCAAAATCTAAAAACATAACAACAAGACGATCCAATGCCTTAAGTTCTTCTTCAGTAAGATAGTTCTTGGAAGTGATAATATCTTTTTTCCTGACAACACTGCCCGCAAAACTTGTCAATCCCATGTTAGGTAAAGCGGAATCTGCTCTGGATTTAACAAGCTCAGCAGCAGTTTTTCCAGTGGTTGCAAAAAGCATCTTGTTTTGGATCGATTGGAAAAATACGCGCGCTGTTTTTGAACGACCATCGTAATCGGAACTTGTCTGTGAAAAGATATCTTTCACTTTTTGATAAAATCTTTTTTCAGATGCCCTGATCTCACGAATCCGCTCAATCAGTTCATCAAAATAATCAAAACCTCCCGGATTCTTGAGACGCTCATCATCCATCGTGAATCCTTTAATCATGTATTCACGAAGTCTCTCGGTTGCCCAGCGTCGAAATTGGATTCCAATATTTGAACGAACCCGGTAGCCAATAGAAATAACTACATCCAAGTTATAATGATTAGTTTCATATTTTTTCCGGTCACTTGCAGTTATTAAGAATTTCTTAATAACTGATTCAGCAATCAGCTCTTCTTCATCAAAAATGTTTTTGAGATGTTGATTAATACTTGAGACAGTCACACCAAAGAGTTCAGCCATCGCCTTCTGGCTCATCCAAACTGTCTCATCGCCAAAATGAACCTCAACTCTGATGCGCCCATCTGCTGAGTTAAAAATATCAATACCGGAATTAGGAGCTGGTAATATATCACTCATAAATTTTCATCACTCATTATTCATCAAAATCTCTTATTCAAATAATCCAGCTTATAACGAACTGCGTATGGATTCGGGTAGGTATCGACAATTGTTTCAAGCAGCGCGGCGGCTTTCTTATACTCGTGGCGGTGTTCGTAAATATCGGCGAGCATAAAGGCTGCTTCAGCCTGTATTTCTTCTGGAACTCCAGCCATTTTGATCAATTTATCCAGCTCGGATTCTGCCCTTTCCCATGCCTGAATCAGGGTCAGGGTATGAGCCATTTCGAAAAGCGCGCGGGCTTCTGTGGTCTTGTTTTCTGTTGATTTAGCTATGTCGTTATAGGTGTAGATAGCGAGATCATAATTTCTCAGCTTACGGAATGTTTCAGCCAGCAGGACACGTGTGGAATCAAGTTGTTCCTGTGGCTGATTCTGGAATTCCAAACTTTTCTCAAGGGCTTCCACAGCAGTTTTATACTGCCCGGTCCGGATATACATTTCTGCCAGCTCGCGCTTGAGCTTGGCAGCAAGCTCCGGCTTGTGTCCGAACTCAAGATACATGGCTTCAAGGATTGCAGCTCCGCGCGCACTGTCATGGCGCACCTCTGCCGCAATCTTGACCAGATAATCCCATGCTTCAAGACGATACTCGCCTTGCGGGTTATCCTGAAGGTATCTTTCGAACCCTTTTTCAGAATCGACGTAGAAGCCGCTTATAAAATTAGAGCGAGCCTTATCGATAACTTCTGATGTATTATTTTTCGTTTTATCGCACCCCTGCGCCATAAGCAGCAGGGATGCGATTATTATAATCAGGAATCTTTTCATTATGCAGATTCGTCGCCTTCAGGCTCGGATGCAAGTTCTTCAGTTGCTTCCTGAACGAGGTCAAAACCGACCACGTGGTCACCATCATCCATGCGAACAAGTCTTACACCCTGAGTAGCGCGACCGACGAGAGAAACGTCTTTAACGCCCATACGGATAATCTTGTTGCCGGAAGTGAGCAGTACCACTTCATCTTCAGGGGAAACCATGATGGAACCGAGTACTTTTCCGGTCTTGGTGGTCACCCTCATACTGATGATACCTTTTCCGCCACGGGTCTGCAGACGATGCTGTTCGATGTCGGTCCGCTTACCGTAACCGCCTTCGGAGATAGTCAGCAGCTGGACACGGTCTTCATCCCCGGTAACAACACCGGAAACAACCGCATCACCCGGGCGCAGGGCGATACCCTTAACACCGCTGGCGACACGGCCCATAGCCCTTGCATCCTGACAGCTGAAGCGGATGGAAGTACCATTTCTGGTGACCAGAACAGCCTCGGAGCTGGCGCTTACTTCTTTAACCGTAATCAGTTCATCGCCGTCCTTAAGAGCTACTGCGCGGATACCGGACTGGCGGCAATTGCGATACAAGGCGATAGAGGAACGTTTAACCATACCGTTCTTGGTTACGAACAGGAAGAAACACTCTTCTTCGAATTCGCGCATGGTCATTGCGGTAGCAATGGTCTCGTCCTTCTCAAGAGGCAGCAGGTTGGCGATATGCGCGCCACGGGCGATGCGGCTTGCTTCGGGAACCTGATGAACCTTGATTTTGAACATCTTACCCTTGGAAGTGAACAGCAGCAGGTACTGGTGGTTCGAGGTGGTCAGGAAGGTATGAATAAAGTCACCGTCCTTGGTCTGAACACCCGCGATACCTTTACCGCCGCGCTTCTGCTTCTGGTAGTTGGAAAGCGGGGTGCGCTTGATGTAACCACGTCTGGAAAGAGTGATAACCGCATCGTCATCGGGGATCAGGTCTTCGATATCGATATCATCGGGATTGTGATCCATGAGTACGGTTTTACGCTCGGTGGCGTAGTTATCTTTGATATCAACCAACTCGTCGCGGATAACGCCTTTCAGAACTTCTTCGTTATCGAGGATAGACTTGAAGTATTCAATCTTCTTGAGAATTTCTGCGTATTCTTCAAGCAGCTTTTCGTGCTCAAGGTTGGTCAGTCTCTGAAGTCTCATATCCAGAATAGCCTGAGCCTGTACTTTGGAAAGCTCGAAACGGTCCATCAGACCGACACGTGCTTCATCACCGTTCTTGGAAGCGCGGATAATTTTGACCACTTCATCGATGTTATCAAGTGCGATACGCAGACCTTCGAGAATGTGGGCCCTTTTTTCGCATTTATCGAGATCAAAGCGGGTACGGCGGATGATGACTTCACGGCGGTGTTCCAGAAATGCAGCCAAAACCTGTTTCAGGTTCATAAGCTGCGGACGGTTGCCCGAAACAGCCATCATGTTGATGCCGAAGCTCTGCTCAAGCTGGGTGAACTTGTACAGGGAATTTATGATGATGTCCGCGATTGCGCCTTTCTTGAGATCAACAACTACGCGGATACCCTTACGGTCGGATTCGTCACGCAGGTCGGAAACACCTTCGATTTTGCCTTCACCAACCAGCTGCGCGATCTTTTCGACCATGCTTGATTTGTTCAGTGCATAAGGGATCTCTGTGATGACGATGGACTGACGGCCGTTCTTTTTTTCCTCGATGTTCACAACACCGCGGATTTTAATGGAACCACGCCCGGTCATGTAAGCTTCACGAAGCCCCTTACCGCCGAAGCAAAGCGCGCCGGTGGGGAAGTCAGGCCCTTTGATGTGGCCCATAAGGTCTTCGATCTCACACTCAGGATTATCGAGCAGATGAACAGTACCGTTGATCAGCTCACCGAGGTTGTGGGGAGGAATGTTGGTAGCCATACCAACTGCAATACCGGAAGTACCGTTCAGCAGCAGGTTGGGAACCTTGGTGGGCAGGACAGAAGGTTCCTGCAGTGAGTTATCGTAGTTGTCGCGAAAATCGACAGTCTTTTTCTCTAGGTCGGCCAGAAACTCGGAACTGAGTTTGGACATCCTTGCTTCTGTGTAACGCATTGCCGCTGCGGCATCGCCGTCAATGGAACCGAAGTTACCCTGACCGTCCACAAGCGGATCGCGCATGGAAAATTCCTGCGCCATACGAACCAAAGCATCGTAAACGGCAGAATCACCATGCGGGTGATATTTACCGATTACGTCACCGACAACACGGGCTGATTTCTTGTATGACCGGTTGTAGGTGTTTCCAAGCTCGTGCATGGCGTACAGAATACGCCTGTGTACAGGCTTCAGCCCGTCCCTGACATCAGGGATCGCACGGCCTATAATAACGCTCAAGGAGTACTCAAGGTACGATTTCTTAAGCTCTTCTTCAATTGTGATTTGAGGCATGTTTTATTCTCCAAGATTTGCCTTCGGCGACCCTGCCGGGGGCCTCTCCGAGGGCTTAAACCCTTTTTGGAAAAAAGGTTTAAGAATCCCAAAAACTTTTATTAGTTTTAGTCAGTTACTAATTTAAAAGCCGTCCTTTGTACTTTTTAAAACGTGCGCAAAATTTATACTATTCACACAATTCCGAGCCACGCTGAGCGAAGCCCTGTTAAAAAGTGTTGAAGGGATGGGGTCTGTGGAAGATAAACTCTTACAAAAGTTTACCTTCCACAGCCGCCGGAGGCATCCTAAATATCTAGCTCTTGAACTGCGAGGGCATTTTTCTCAATAAATTCCCGGCGCGGTTCCACATTATCACCCATGAGATCTTCAAAGATTTCGTTGGCGGCGGTAGCATCTTCGATGGTCACCTGCAGCATGGTTCTCTTATCGGGATCCATGGTGGTTTCCCAGAGCTGTTCGGGGTTCATTTCACCAAGACCTTTGTAGCGCTGGAGGTTGATGCCTTTATAGGCCTCTTCCATAACACCATCGAGCAGCTTGAAAATTCCCCTGACTTCGGTTTTATTCTCACCGCGGGTAATTATGAAATCGATACCTTCGCACTCGTCGACGATCTTGCGGTTACGGTCATAGGTGTTGCGGAACAGCTTGGAGTTGAAGAATTCCACTGCCAGTCTGGTGCGGTGTCCGTTTTCGTTTTCAAAAACAACGTAAACGCGGGCTTCACCTTCGGTTTCTTCACGCTCAATGATGACCTTGTAGCCGGAATCTTCCATCTTGGAGATGAAGAACTGCGGATCGCTGTCAGCAAACATTTCCGGGGTCATCTTCTCGTCAAGGCTGACCAGATTTGCAAACAGGGAATCGGAAATACCCATGTTCGCGGCCTCACCGATCTTGCCCTTGATGAAACGAATGTCATCGAGCAACTCAATCAGAGATTCCTGATGGTATTCCTGACCGCATTCGGTCTTAATTGCGATATCCTTCGACACCCGCTGGATAAGCAAAGTATAAAGCTCGGAATCATCCTTGATGAATTTTTCGTATTTACCCTTGGCGATACGGTACAGCGGAGGCTGTGCGATGTAGAGATGGCCGCGTTCGATGAGTTCTTCATACTGACGGAAGAAGAAAGTCAGAAGCAGGGTACGAATGTGAGAGCCGTCGACATCCGCGTCAGTCATGATAACGACCTTGTGGTAACGCAGTTTATCGAAATCCTTCTCCCCTTCTTCCTGGCCGATGCCGATACCCATTGCGGTGATCAACGCGCGAATTTCCTTGTTACCGAGCATCTTGTCGAAACGGGTCTTCTCAACGTTCAGAATCTTACCGCGCAAAGGCAGAATAGCCTGATGCTTGGGGTTACGGCCCTGTTTTGCAGAACCGCCCGCAGAGTCACCCTCAACGATGAAGAGTTCACTTTCGCTGGGGTCTTTGGACTGGCAGTCGGCAAGTTTACCGGGCAGGGAATGGTCGGAAAGTGCTCCTTTGCGGCGCACGAGATCACGGGCTTTACGGGCCGCATCCCTTGCGCGGGCTGCATCAACAACTTTTTCGATAACGGATTTGGCGTCTTTGGGGTTCTCCTGAAAATAGGAAGACAGCTTGTCGTAAACCATACCGGACACAATGCCGACCATCTCGGAGTTACCCAGCTTGGTCTTGGTCTGCCCTTCAAACTGCGGCTCGGGAAGCTTAACACTGATGACAGCGGTAAGACCTTCACGGACATCATCACCTGAAAGCTTTATTTTAAGCTTCTTGGGCAGATCCGAATTCTGGATATATGTGTTGATGGCACGGGTAAGCGCCCCCTTAAAACCGGCCAAATGCGTTCCGCCTTCGACAGTACGGATGTTGTTGGCAAAAGTATGGGTGTTTTCTTTAAAGGCAGTATTGTACTGGATGGCCAGTTCAGTGATCACGTTGTCGGTTTCAGACTCGGCGTAAATGATGTCACTTACAGTGGTCTGCCCTTTGTTCAAATCTTCAACGAATGAAACGATACCGCCATCAGCTTTGAAGCTGGCGCTCTCATTTGTTCTTTCATCAACGAATTCAATTTCAAGGCCCTTGTTCAGGTAGGCCAGTTCACGAAAACGCTTTCTGA
Organism: Maridesulfovibrio spiralis (SeqCode); assembly: GCF_048571135.1. Classification (NCBI taxonomy): domain Bacteria; kingdom Pseudomonadati; phylum Thermodesulfobacteriota; class Desulfovibrionia; order Desulfovibrionales; family Desulfovibrionaceae; genus Maridesulfovibrio; species Maridesulfovibrio spiralis (SeqCode). The sequence continues at coordinate 1,662,031 of NZ_CP182344.1, forward strand.
GAGTGTTGAAATCAAACTGGTTGGTCTCAAAAATTTCCTCATCAGGACGGAAACGGACAGTTGTACCGGTGGTCACTGCATCACCAATGCACTCCAGAGGACCCGTAGGAACCCCTCTCTCGTAACTTTGACGGTAGATCTTACCCCCGCGTCGAACTGTAGCCTCAAGATGCTCAGAGAGGGCGTTTACGCACGAAACACCAACTCCGTGCAGACCACCAGAAACTTTATAGGCATCGTTATCAAATTTACCACCGGCATGAAGCACGGTCATAACGATCTCAAGAGCCGGTTTTTTCTTTTTAGGGTGGATATCAACAGGGATTCCGCGGCCGTTATCGGATACGGTAACGCTGTTGTCCATGTGCAGGGTAACTTTGAATTTAGAGCAGTAACCGCCCATGGCTTCATCGATGGAGTTGTCGACTACCTCGTAAACAAGGTGGTGCAAACCCCTGATATCGGTGGAGCCGATATACATGGCAGGTCTTTTTCTAACCGCGGCAAGGCCCTCAAGGACCGTAATCGATTCCGCGCTGTAATCTTGATTGGGAGCCATTAAACGTCTTCCTCGCTGTAGTAAGTCTCTTCCTGAACCTTCATGGGCATGACGATTACGAGATATTCGTTGTCATCATCGCCGGTAACGCCGCAAGGCGCCTCAGCTCCGGTCAGAGTGAAATTGATGTTGTCAGACTGGAAATGCCCGAGAATCTCAATAAGGTTCTTGGTGGGGAAAGCGATGCGTTCCATTTCACCGGAGAATTGAATTTCCATGGATTCGGTCGCAGTACCGACTTCCTGCCCCTGTGAAAAAAGAACCAGCTCACCGGGATTGAACAGGAAAGATGCACAACGGTTGGAATCAGTGTTGAAAATGGAGATACGGTCCAGAGCCATGGAAAGCTCGGATTTTTCCACTTTCATATGGGAAACATCGTCATCATTGAGTTTGGACAGAAAATTCTTGTAATTCGGATACTGGTAGTAGCTCAGCGGCAGGCTGAAAGTTTCTTTGCCGTCTGCGGTTTTGAAAAAAAGACGTTTTTCACTGAGGCTCAGTTCAATCTCATCATCGGTGAGCCATTTCTTGAGTTCAGCAAGATATTTCTTCTGAATCAGGATTCCTTCTTCAGGAAGAATTGAATGAATGTCGTCATTGATGAACTTCATTCTTGCAAATTGGTGTCCGTTCAGTCCGCACACTTCGACATATTTACCATTCTCATCAGATGCGGGAATCATGTTCATGCAGGCAATGGCTTCCATGCTGTCTTCATCACTGATGCAGAAAGCAATTCTTTCAATCATCTCCAGCAGGAAATCACCAGACCAGAAAACTGCTCCTTCAGAAGGAAAATCGGAGAACTTCTGAAACCAGGTAGGATCATTCACAGGCAGCTTGTACTTCCTTGATCCTTGTTCAACAAGGATGGAAGAACCGTCAGCGTCATTTTTGATGGTCAGTTCTCCGGAAGGAAGTTTGCGGACCAGATCATAAAAGGCACGTCCCTGAACACCGGCCAGTCCCTCTTCCACAATCTCGGCAGGATATGTACCGCAGAATTCCAGATTGGAATCAGTGGACATGATGCGCAGATTTCCGGCTTCGCTTTTCAGCCAGATGGTGCGCAGATAAGCGGCTCCTGTTTTGGCGGGAATGATGCTGGCAGACTTCTGCAATCCTTCGATCACTTCATCCCTATTCACCTTTAAAAACATATATATTCTCCTTGTTTTTTTAATAAGGTCGGTTCTTATGTTTCTTTCTTAACTAAGTACTTAAAATTAAATATTTTTTTACAAACAATTCCTGTAGCATTTGAGTAACAAACCTACACTCGTTTGGAACTTTGTCAGTTTGAGACACGCAAAAGACATTTATTCTTCAAGTCTATCAACAGTCTTTTCAAAACTTTATCATCCCTCTGTAATTCTTGTATTTTTTTTACAGAATACAGAACAGTCGAGTGGTCTTTACCTCCAAAAGTCCGACCGAGGGCGGGGTAGGATATGCCTAAAAGTTCCCGGCAAAGGAACATGGCAACCTGCCTTGCGTGGGCAATTATCTTGTGCCTTTTGCTGCCTGTAAGGTCGGAAGGTTTGAGATTGAAGTGGGAGGCAACGGACTCAATCACGTATTCCGGTGTCAGAGTCTCATCTGCCTTTTCTTCCGTGTTGCTCAGGATATGTTCAAAATCCCGGTCATCCATGTTCTTGCGCACAAGTTCACGGAATGCAGAAAGTTTGATGATGATGCCCTGCAGATACCTGAAGTCCTGAAAACGCTGGGATAGCGTTAGGATCTGATCTTTGCTCAAGGGCAGTTTTTTGAGCTTGCACTGTTTCTGGATATACTTGGCCCTGATTTCGAGGTCAGGACGCTTCAGGGTGACGATCAGCCCCCATTCCAGTCTGGACTTCAGGTTCTTGTTCAAAAAGTCGTAGGAAGCCAATTTATCGGAGCAGCTGAACACCATCTGTTTTCCATGTTCATAAAAGTTGTTGAAAATAGAGATGAGTTCCTGCTGCAGGTGTTCGTATTTTTTGATCTGCTTGAGGTCGTCGAGGAAGAAGTATTCGAATTCAAAGAAATAATTCCTCGCACGCATAACATCACCGCCAAAACGAACAGAGTAGATATTCTGCACGTCATCAACGTTGCCGAGGAATATCTTCTCCCGGTCAACTTTTTTGCAGACTTCGTTGGCAATGGCTTTTAAGAGGTGGGATTTACCTGAACCGCTCTTGCCGCAGATAACAAAAGGGTTGAAGGAAACGTTATCGACACGGGCGACTTCCTTGGCTGAAGCAAGTGGAAAGTAGTTCTTCTTGCTGATCAGGAAGTTTTCAAAGGTGAAGTTGTGCCCGAAAGGGAAATCAATTTTTTTAACACTGACAGGTTGTTCCTGCACAGTCGTGCTGCTCGAACCGTTGTTGGAGTAGGATACGGAGAACCCGCTGCCCAGAAACTGGCCAAGCTGCTCTTCAAAACGGTCCTGGATACTGGATCTGAACCATTGTCCAAAAAAAGCGTGCGGGAAAGTAACTACAACTTCCCCGTTCTCTTCGGAAATGTCGATGTTAATGGGGTCAAACCAGCGGGCCAGCTCGGAATCGGAGCATGAATTTAAAAGATGGTTTCTAAGTGCTTCTTTCACGTGAATAATATATTTTTTTGGGGTGTTTTAAGTTATTAAAATAAAAGGGAAAAAAAACTAAAAAAAATGATAAATCCTCAACCCCTACAACCACACGTTCTTATACATTATTATATAGCTTAAGCCAAGGCATATTCGCCCTTAAAACGTTTTTAAACTTTGAAATAATATCTACCCCTTTAAAAAAATAAAATTGCAATCAGAGGCTATTTAAGCCACAATCTTTGCTCGTCTGACATTATCATCAAAATTGCCATGGGCTGTTCAGCCCGGAATATTAGTTTTGAACGTATTGTGGAAACTTTGGTCAGACATCTCATCAAATTCCAACCGGAGTCTTTTCAAATGGCCACTACCTTTGAAGTCACCAAGACAATCAGTGAAATCAACGAACGTATCAAGAAAGGTAAGGCTGTTGTCGTCAATGCTGAAGAAATGGTCGATATTGTCCGTTCCAAAGGCAAAGTTGAAGCAGCCAAAGAGATAGATGTAGTCACCACCGGGACTTTCTCTCCCATGTGCTCTTCTGGAATGTTTTTCAATATCGGGCAGGTTCCGCCGCTAATTAAGACTTCTCAGGTCTGGCTGAACAATGTTCCCGCTTATGCTGGTGTTGCTGCCGTTGATTCCTACATCGGTGTAACCGAGCCTTCCGCGGACGATCCCTTGAACAAAGTCCATCCGGGGCGTTTCACTTATGGCGGCGGACATGTAATCGAAGATCTCATTGCCGGAAAAACTGTACGACTGAAAGCCAAAGCTTACGGAACAGACTGTTACCCGCGCCGTGAAATCGAAAAAGATGTTTCCCTCAAGGATCTTAAAGACGTAACCATTCTGAACCCGCGCAACTGTTATCAGAACTACAATGCCGCTGTGAACATGACCAGCAGGACCGTTTACACCTACATGGGACCGCTCAAACCCAACCAGCGCAATGTTAACTTTGCCACTGCCGGGCAGCTTTCTCCTTTGTTCAATGATCCCTACCTGCGGACTATCGGTATGGGTACACGTATATTCCTTGCCGGGGCCAAAGGATATGTCATCGGCGCGGGAACACAGCATGTTAAGAGCCCGCAGCGTAACGAACGCGGTATTCCGCTTACCCCGTCCGGAACACTCATGCTCAAATCCAGCAATGTTGAGGAAATGGATTCCCGCTACTTCCGAGGTCTTAGTTTCCCCGGATACGGCTGCACGGCATCAATTGGTGTCGGCATACCCATTCCTATCCTCAACGAGGAAATAGCATGGTTTACCGGCGTCTCAGATGCCGATATTCAGATGCCGGTTAAAGATTACGGGTATGATTACCCCAACGGAGTCGGAAATATCCTCGCCCATGTTACCCTTGAAGAGCTTAAGTCCGGTTCTATCAACCTGAATGGTAAGGATATCCCCACCGTTCCGTTGACAAGCCATTCCATATCTCTGGAAATTGCTGATAAGCTCAAGGATTGGATCCAGAAGGGTGATTTCCTGCTGACCGAACCTGTAGAAGAGATTGAATCTGAATAAAAGTTTTAAATAACTGAGTCTTATTAATCCGGCAGAATTAATTTTCTGCCGGATTTTTTTGAAAAGGGATCTTATGAACACCAAGAGTCTGAAAGCTGATATTTTACTGCTCATCACCGCAATTATCTGGGGTGCTGCATTTGTAGCCCAGAGGGTGGGTATGGATTTTATGGGACCGCTCACTTTCAACGCGGTTCGTTTTGCTCTCGGTGCTGCCGCACTGATCCCGCTTATTCACCGCATTGACCGTGAAAAGAAGAAAGACGGTACTTATCAGGAAGTTGATAAGAAAAGTTTTATTAAGGGCAGTCTGATCGCAGGCGGGGCGCTTTTCATGGGGGCAACTTTTCAGCAGTGGGGATTAGTTTATACTACTGCTGGAAACGCAGGATTTATCACCGGGTTGTATGTGGTTTTTGTTCCTATCATGGGTCTCTTTTTCAAGCAGAAGACCGGTCTTCCTACATGGATAGGGGCGGTTCTGGCCGTAATCGGTATGTATTTGCTTTCGGTTAACGAAGGTTTTCATATCGAGATGGGAGACATGTTGGTCCTGATTTGTGCGGTATTCTTTGCCGGGCATGTTGTTGTTATTTCGTTGCTGGCCAGTAAGGTTGATCCGGTCAAGTTTGCGGCCGGCCAGTTTGTGGCCTGTTCCACATTCAGCTTTATCGGGGCTTTTGCTTTTGAGACCATGACTTTCTCAGGAATATGGGATGGAATTGTGCCCATTCTTTACGGCGGGCTTATGTCTGTCGGGGTTGCCTATACTTTACAAGTCGTTGCGCAGCAGGAAGCAAAGCCTGCCCATGCCGCAATTATCCTCAGTCTTGAGTCTGTGTTTGCTGCATTTGCCGGGTGGTTGCTGCTCGGAGAAATCCTTACAACCCAAGGATTGATAGGTTGTGGATTGATGCTTTGCGGTATGTTGTTGTCGCAGATAAAGTCTTGATTGCCTCCGGCGGCTGGGGAAGGGGAGAAACCCTTTTGCTAACGCCCAAAAGGGTTTCTCCCCTTCCCCAGACCCCATCCCCTCTTCCCAAAAGACGTTTTAGTTATGCTTCGCATGTATCTTTTAGAATTTGAGCATAAAATTACCCCCGCAATATCTTGAAAATATTGCGGGGGTTTGTGTTTGTAATATCTTTAAATCTAACCGGCGAAGCCATATAAAAAAAGTTTGGGATTTTTGCATTAGCCCTTAGGCGAGCGGGCTTACGCGAGTCTTAGGGATAACGACAGTGCAACAAACCCTTTTCAAAGGGTTTAAAGCCCCCGGCAGGGTCGCCGAAGGCAGTATTAATCCCATTCTTTCTTCAATAAAAACTTGTATGACCTGATCCCGTGCACCATGTCGGCCAGAATTCTGGGCATGGATTTGAACATCATTTTGAATGACATGTGCTTTAAGAGCGGCTGGGAATAGAACAGTGTCCAGCGCAGGTAGTTGGAATAACGAAATTCGGGGAAAACGTATTTGTTCAACCGTTCGAGGTAGAGTTTATTCGGGGATTTGTTTTCGGTTATTCCCTTGGCGATTGATTCAGCTGCATAACGTCCGGTCTGCAGGGCGTAGAAGATTCCCTCACCGAAGAGCGGTTCCACCAGTCCGGCAGCATCCCCGGCGAGCAGAGTGCGCCCGAAACAGGGATTCTCCATGAAGTTTCCATAAGGCAGAGGATAGCCTTGTAGATGAAGGGATTCGGGATCTGCGATGCCCTGATTGCGCAAGAAATTCATGTAGGTTTTCTTGAAGTCTTTGGTGCAGCGTTTAAGTGCACCTATTCCGGTAACTACTTTTCCATTGGCCGGGAAAACCCAGATATATCCGGCTCTGAGATGGCCGATGTAGAGTTCGGGTTTGGTGACTTTGCGCGGGAAATCCTTTTCATCGAAAATGATTTCAATGGTTGCGGCCATATCCCCACGCCATTTGCTTTTATCGTAGGGTACAGATCCGCGGATTGTGGAATGAACACCGTCTGCACCTATCAGGTATTTTCCTTTGAAAATGCGGTTAGATGCGGTTTTAATTTCAGCATCCTGATAGTTGCAGTGCGTGATTTTTTCACCAGTGAAAATGTGGGCTCCGGCATTTGCGGCTTTTTGCAGAAGGAAGTAATCAAAATCCACCCGGTCCACGAAACGGAAAGGTATTGTGGATTGAGCATCGCGGATATTGTAGTCGCGGTAGTTGATGGAGTATTCGGGTGATTCAAAATTGATGATACCTTTTTCTTTGAGGCAATCAACATCACAATCGAATATTTTGTTCAATACTTCTGTAGCCTTGTAGGTCAAGAGACCACCGCAGAGTTTCTTTCTCGGAAACTCGGATTTATCTATCAGGGCTACCTTGAAACCTTTACCAGCGAGGATGCAGGCGGCTGTTGATCCTGTAGGACCCGCACCTGCAATAATTACATCAAATTTACCGGACACATTGACTCCTGAAAAACTGTTCTCAACCGGAATATCTGCTTGATTAAGTTGTGAATTTATATCCTCAGATTAGCACTTGGGCAAGCAAGACCGTACAAAACTTAGCGGAATATGAAAAAAATAGAAGCAATTGTATTTGATTTTGACGGAACTTTAGCAGAGTTGACTATTGATTTCGATGAAATGAAAAAAAGGCTGAAGGCTTTAGGCAGGGCATTTTTAGATCCATTGCCGGAGAAGAATGATATCCCGGCCCTCGAGTGGGTTGATTTCATTTCCAATTGTCTCGCTGAAGATGACCCTGATCTGGGTAAGGAATTCCATACCCGTTGTCGTTTTTTGATTATTACTATGGAAGTGGAAGCAGCCCGCCAAGGCAAGCTTTTTCCGTTCACCTGTGAAATTTTATCCAGCTTGCGCAACTCGGGCATCAAGACCGGAATCATCACCCGTAACACAGCCTCGGCAGTGCGTGAGCTGGTCCCTGAGATTGAGAATATTTCCGGCTGTTTTCTTTCCCGCGAAGATGTTCAAAATGTAAAGCCGCACCCGGAGCATCTGTTTAAAGCCCTTGATGTTATCGGCGTTGATCCGGCGAACACACTTATGGTCGGTGACCATCCTATGGATATTGAAACCGGCAAGCGGGCAGGGTCCATGACAGCAGGAGTTGCTACAGGCCGGATGTCTGTTGAAGAACTCAAGGAAGCAGACCCTGACTTTGTTGCTGCTAATTGTGCGGAACTGATGCAAATGCTTGAAAAAGAAGGTTTAATTACGAACAAATAGTAGCCCATAATTGTTCAAAAATACGCTGGCGGTATATCTGCATGAAGATATACCGCCATTTTTTGTTGGTTCATTAAAATTTATGGAGAAGTGCGGTTAAATACAGCTCGAAAAAAGGGAATGAATTACTAGGTATCTTTTGTGCCTAATTAGCTTAAGTATATTAAAATAAAGTACTAATTTTGAACAAATAGTAGGTGTATATTGTTCAAAACAGAAAAGGCCGCAATATCATAAAGATACTACGGCCTTTGTTATGAACAATATTTGAGCTGGATATTTTTAAATAGTAACCAGCTTGTAGTTCCGGGAACCGAGTCCGATTTCTTCGGCAAATTTGAGGCCGAAGGAATCAGGAGTGTCAGGTGTGAGAGCTTTGAATTTGTCATCACCCTTACTGAGTCCATCAGGCAGGCGGCTGGGGTAGAGCGGCGGAGCTGAATTGATCATATCAAGGGAAGCCTGGTCTACAGCTACCGGATCGGAAGAAATCATGACGCCTAGATCGGGACAGATGGGTGCATCACTGTAACCGTGGCAATCACAGTCCGGGGTGATGTTCATAAGAAAGTTTATGTGCATAGCCGGGCGTTTCAAACGGTCAAGAATTGCCTTATTGTATTCAATGAGACGTTTGGTGAATATATCAACATCGCTTTTCCAATCGATGGAAATCGCTCCGTATCGACAGGATAGAAAACAGCGACCACATCCGCTGCATTTTCCAGCCATCAAAATTTTACCTTCATCGTCGATGTCGAGTGCCTTTGCCGCGCACTCGGTGATACAGACTCCACATCCGGTACATTTTTCAGGATGCAGGTGCGGAGCAGTTGATACATGCACGTGCATTTTACCTCTTTTGGAAGCGCAGCCCATGCCGATATTTTTAATTGCTCCACCGTATCCAGCCAATCCATGACCTTTAACATGGTTAAGAGTAACCATCATGTCGGTTTCCATGAACATGCCACCAACGTAGGCCTCAGAAATATATTTACCGTTATATGGGATGGTTGTTTCGTATTCCCCCCGCAGGCCATCCGCAAACATTACCGGAGCACCAACTATGTTGGGATCATATCCATGGCGCGCAGCCAGCAGCCCGTGGGAAACAGATTCACCGCGATCACCTACGTAAAGAGTACTGGTATCGGTGAAAAAAGGTTTAGCGCCTGCTTTTTTCAGGAAATCAACAATGGGACGCAGGTTTAGCGCGTTGAGATAGCCGGTATTTCCGCTTTCGCCGAAATGGACTTTGAGGGCCACGAGGTTACCGGGATCAATGATAGCATTTAGGCCGGACTGCTTGAGCAGTTTTTTCATTTTCAAGGCATGCGGAGATTTGCGTGTGGTACGCAGATTCCAGAAATATACTTTAGACATTCTACTTCCCCTTTTTTATGCGAACGGATGTGAAAAGCACTTCCCTGACTGGCTTTTGCGGGCTTAAGTTATAGCCTGCTTTGAGGATTGTCTATTTTATTTATGCCTGAGGGGGGCGGCAGGGAAAAACAAAAACCGCAATATCTAATTAAGATAATGCGGTGTCAGTGTTGCTGATTGCTCAGTAAATCTAAGCGCGAAGCGAATTGAAAGGTTTTGAAAGGGATGGGGTCTGGGGAAGGGAAAACTTTTGCAAAAGTTTTCCCTTCCCCAGCCGCCGGAGGCAATTTATTTCTTATAAATAGCACCGGTAGATGCTGAAGTTACGTTCTGGCTGTAGCGCTTGAGGAACGCGGAAGGCATTTCTTTTTCAATGGGCTTGAATTCAGCACGCCGTTTTTCGAACTCTGCTTCATCAAGTTTAACATTGATAGAGCGGCCGGGGATGTCAATTTCAATAACATCGCCGGTCTGAACCAGTCCGATAGCACCGCCGGAAGCGGCTTCCGGTGAAACATGTCCGATAGCAGCACCACGGGTTCCGCCGGAGAAACGTCCGTCGGTGATTAGAGCTACGTCTGCGCCGAGTCCCATACCTGCAATGGCCGAGGTGGGGGTCAGCATTTCACGCATGCCGGGACCGCCTTTGGGGCCTTCATAAAGAATAACCACGGCGTCACCTTTTACAATCTGTTTGCCGAGGATTGCTTCAACAGCTTCTTCTTCAGAGTTGAAAACTTTGGCGTTGCAGGTGCGTTTCATCATTTCAGGTGCCACAGCGGACTGCTTAACTACGCAGCCGTCTTCAGCAATGTTACCGAAAAGGACAGCGATTCCGCCTTCGTTGGAGTAGGGATTATCAATCGGACGCACTATGTTGTGGTCGGTGATTCCGGCATTCAGTTCCTTGAGGTTTTCACCAACGGTTTTTCCGGTAACGGTCAGCGGATCAAGTTCAATACGACCGGACTTGGAAAGTTCAGCCATAACGCCCTGAATACCGCCCGCAGTGTTCAGGTCTTCAATGTGATCGGGACCGGCCGGGGAAAGTTTGCAGAGATTTGGAGTGTTGCGGCTGATTTTGTCGAATACGGTCAGATCAAGATTCAGACCTGCTTCGTTGAAGATAGCGGGCAGGTGCAGCACGGTGTTGGTGGAGCAACCGAGTGCCATGTCCATGGTTACCGCGTTCTTGAGGCTTTTTTCGGTAACGATGTCGCGCGGTTTAATGTCCTTTTCAAGCAGGGTCATGATCTGTTGTCCGGCAGCTTTGGCAAGGCGGGTCCGGTCGGCGAGAACAGCGGGGATGGTACCGTTGCCGGGCAGTGCCAGACCGATTGTTTCGGAAAGACAGTTCATGGAGTTAGCGGTAAACATGCCGGAGCAGGAACCGCAGGTGGGGCATGCGCTCTGTTCAAGTACGGAAAGTTCGTCTTCATTCATGTTACCGGTCTTAACCTGACCAACACCTTCGAATACGGTGATCAGGTCGACCTTTTTACCATCCTTGCGTCCTGCGAGCATGGGACCGCCGCTGATAACGATGGTAGGGATGTTCAGGCGAAGGGCAGCCATGAGCATACCGGGTACGATTTTGTCACAGTTGGGAACCAGCACCAGAGCGTCAAAAGGATGGGCGGTAGCCATGATCTCGATGGAATCGGCAATGATTTCACGGCTGGGCAGGGAGTAGCGCATGCCGGCGTGGTTCATGGCCAGACCGTCACAGACACCGATGGCCGGAAATTCCATGGGCACACCCCCGGCAAGACGGACGCCGTCTTTAACCGCACGGGTGATGTTGTGCAGGTGCACGTGACCGGGAATAATCTCATTGGCTGCGTTACAGATACCGATCAGCGGACGGTTGATCTCGTCCTTGGACATGCCCAGTGCGTAAAGCAGGGAACGATGCGGGGCCTTTTCCAGCCCTCCGGTCATTTTTTTACTTCTCATAGTGGTTCTCTCCTGACTGGGATGCCTCCGGCGGCTCTTCGAGGACCCTGCCGGGGGCCTTAAACCCTTTTGGAAAAGGGTTTAAGAATCCCAAAACTTTTTATTAAGCTGTCGCTATGTGTCTTTTAGACAGCTGGTTAGTATGAAAAATTTCCTTTTATTCAGGAATGGCCTTTTGGGGATTAAAATGCAGGATTATGCCAATAGACAGCGAAGCCCTGATAAAAGTTTTTGAAGAGTCCAGAGAAACTTTTTCCAAAAAGTTTCTCTGGTCCCCGAAGGGCTTCCGGAGGCAAAATAAAATTTAATTCTTAACAGCCACAAAACTGCTCAGCATTCCGATCAGGGTGACGGTTCCTGCTAGTATCAGGCATTGTTCCGTGGGCAGGAAGGTCAGTTTCATGAATAGCGGCGGAAAGTTCAGGATATCTGCGAAAAATTGCTGGGCAGCGTAAAGGATACCAAGGGCGATAGAACTTCCGGCAAGTCCGAGCAGTGCCCCTCCGGTTAAGAGCGGAAGGCGGATAAACCATTGCTTGGCACCCACGAGGTAGAGGATTTCGATTTCATCCTTACGGGTCATGAGCGAAAGGCGCATGGTGTTACCGACAACCAGTGCGACTACCAGTCCGAGAAAGCCTATGATGGGCCAGACTATGGATTTTGTGAGGCTGATCCAGCCCCTGGCAAGGTCAATCTGCAGGGGATTGTAATGCACCTTGTCCACAAAGGGAAGTGCTTTAAGGTCATGCAGCAAATCTGCGGCCCAACGTTCATTTTTCATGCCCGGTTCTACTGAAAAAGAGAGCAGGGCGGTGGGCGGCAGGGGATTGCGTTCTTTACCAAGCCATGAAAAATCGTCCGTATCACTCAGGGCAGCGGAAAGCTGCTTGAGAGCATTTTCGGGTGTGAAGGTGCGTATATCTTTTAAACCTTCAATATTTTGCAGGTCGGCCCACTGTTTTTCATAATTTTCAGCAGGGGTATTGGCTGACCAGAAGACCTGTATTTCTACCTGACCTTTACTCTTGAGCAATTCCTGATTGACGTTGTGCATTGTAATCATGAATAAACCGGCCATAACGGAAACCATGGTAACAGCAACCAAAGTGAAAATATTGGCCCAAGGGTGTAAACCCATATCACGGATACCACGTCCGATAAGCCTGAAGAAAAGTGCTAACATGGGCAAAGCTCCGAGGTAAGATACTCCGGCGGTTCGCTGAGCTGGCCGTCTTCAAGATGAATAATTCTGGCATCCGGCACACAGCGCAGGATTTCTCGGCTGTGTGTTGCCATGACCACCGTGGTTCCATGGGTGTGGAATTGTTTAAAAACGTCCATCAGGTGCATGGACAGTTCGAAGTCGAGGTTTCCGGTGGGTTCGTCAGCGATGATCAGTTTGGGGTTGACCACCATGGCCCGGGCGATTGCCACGCGTTGCTGTTCGCCGCCGGAAAGGCTGCCGCATTTGGAATAACTTTTCTTCTCAAGTCCAAGGGCGCGGATTATAGCCCGGACCCTTTTATCTACAACTGATTTAGGCATGCTGCGTACGGTCAGAGCCAGAGATACATTTTCGTAAACAGAGCGGTTGGGCAGGATTTTGAAATCCTGAAAAACAACGCCGAGTTCACGGCGCAGCATGGGAATCTGTCCGCGTTTGATATTGTGCAGGTTATACCCGGCAACAGATGCCTGACCTCGGGTGAGCGGCAGTGCTCCGTAAAGAAGGCGCATGAGAGTTGTCTTCCCGGCACCGGAATGTCCGGTCAGGAATATGAATTCTCCCTTTTGGATGTGCAGGGAAATATCTTTTAAAGCCCAGTTTGCGCCGAAATTGTATGAAAGCCGGTTAATCCGGATCATTAAATTCCCCATATTTCAGAACTAAAATTTAACCTTCAGTTTCTGGCCGTCGGAAGTTGTGCAGGAACCGGTTCCTCCACCTTCGAATTTTTGTTTCGGATCGTTAAGGATAAAGTCGCATTTCATGCTGACGCCATCATTACTATAAAGGGTGACTGATTTTTCGTAGTATTTGATTTCACCTTTGAATTCAGTTTCGTCAGGAAGAAAAGCTTTGACAGTGTATGCTTTAAATTCAGGGCGGTTGCTGGCAGACATTTCAACTTGACCAAGTTCGGTCCCCTGATCGGAAGTTACTTCACCATTCATCATGACAGGGGCACAGGAAGCAAGGCTCAACAGCAGGATTGTCAGTATCAGAAATCTGTAAATCATATTATTAAACTCCTCGGTATGGGTTGTAGCAGGGCTGGTCCGGTTTTGCAAAAAACATTATGTTAATCAGTCTGGCGGACTCTCATTTTGGTAAACGGTCGAAAAACAGAGCTGGAAAGTGGGATATGTTACACAGAAAGATTTACGTTTTTGCTGTTTTCAATTAAGTTCCCCAATAGAGCATGGACCTTAACAACAATCCTGATAATTGTGCTCCTTAAGGGAGAAACTTCAGATTCAAGTATTTAAATATTTGAATTTATTGTTATAATTCATGTTTAACTACCGTCAATGGCCTATGGATAAACATATAACTCAAGCAGCAGGAAAGGGATATGAAAATTTCTGAAAGACTTATGAGAGCTAAGCCGTCGGCAACTCTGGCTGTAAACGCTAAAGCACAGGAACTGCGTGCACAGGGCAAGGAAATCGTCAGCCTAGCAGTTGGCGAACCTGATTGCCCTACACCGGCACATGTCTGTGAAGCAATGAAGAAAGCTGTCGACGACGGTTTTCACCGTTATACCGCAGTACCCGGACTTCCTGAACTGCGAACATCCGTAGCTAATTATTACGGTAGATTTTATGGTGCTAAGGCCGAAGCAGAAAATACCATCATCAGCAACGGCGGTAAGCAGTCGCTTTATAACCTGTTCATGGCCCTTATTGATCCGGGCGATGAAGTGCTTATCCCCGCACCTTACTGGGTCAGCTATCCGGCAATGGTCGAGCTGGCGGAAGGTAAGCCGGTCATTGTTCCCACAACCGCTGAATCCGGCTTTCTGGCCGAGATCAAGGACCTTGAAGCAGCCTGCACCGATAAAACCAGACTGCTCATCCTGAACACCCCGTCCAACCCCACCGGCGGTCATTACCCGCAGGCACAGCTGACCGAAATTGCAAACTGGGCAAAATCAAAGGGTATCTTTATTGTTTCTGATGAAGTCTATGACCGTCTGGTCTATGCACCCGCAGAATATTCCACCCTTGCAAACTTCTGGGAAAAGAACCCTGAAGATGTAGCCATTGTTGGCGCACTCTCCAAGAGCTTCGCTATGACCGGCTGGCGTGTAGGGACTGCTCTGGCCCATGCTGATCTGGTTAAAGCCATGATCAAAATTCAGGGACAGTCCACTTCCAACGTGAACACCATGGCCCAGAAAGCAGCTCTGGCCGCTTTCGAAGGACCCTGGGATCTCATTGATGAAATGAAGGTCAAGTTCCAGCGTCGCCGTGACCTCGCTTATGACATCATTACTTCATGGCCCGGCGCAATCTGCCCCAAACCTGACGGAGCGTTCTACCTCTTCCCGGTTCTGGATGCTTTCTTTACTGAAGAAACCCCTGATTCCGCCTCCATGTGCACCAAGATTCTGGAAGAAGCCGGAGTAGCTCTCGTGCCCGGTTCCGCTTTCGGTGATGACCGCTGCATCCGTTTTTCCTATGCCGTTGATGACGAAGTCCTCAAAAATTCACTGGAAAAAATCGGCAAAGTGTTGATGGGAAAATAAAAAGCAAGTAAAGATAGTCATATTTGATTAAAAATAAATAATCAGCCTGTCGAGAAAGTGCCAGATGCTAGGCGCAAGAAAAAGACTGGAACGAAGCGTATTTAAGCATACGTGAGTTTCAGGCTTTTTCGCAGCAACAACGCAGATGGTGTTTTCTCGGCAGGCTGCAACCTATACCAGGAGATCGAATATGGCTGCCAATATTCTTGATTGGACCGACAGCTGGTACGAAAGACTTGATTCCGAGTCTCATTGTGATTCCGCCGCATCCATCGCCGCCAGGTTCAGCGGTGAAGTTGCCGACGGAAAGCTGCCTTTCTGCTCCATGCCTTTTATGGCTTCCCTGCTCCATGATCTGGAGGGGCTTGAAGATTACGTAAAAAGTTTCGACCACATGCTTCTGCTGGGGATCGGCGGTTCCGCGCTTGGTGCCCGCGCCTTACAGAAAGCTTTCTTTCCGCAACAGGATCAGCCCGGGCACAACGGTCCGTGGCTCTGGATCGCAGATAATGTCTGCGCCAAGACCCTCGACGCTTATCTTGAAAAACTTCCCCTTGAAAAAACATTGGTCGCTGTTGTTTCCAAGTCCGGCGGGACCATTGAAACCATCAGCCAGTATTTCCTTGTCCGCGATAAACTCAAACAGGATCTCGGTGACAATTGGAGCCGTAATCTCCTGTTCGTAACCGATAAGGAAAAGGGATTCCTGCGCGAGCAGGCAGATGAATTTTCCGTACGCACCCTTGAAGTTCCCGACAGTCTCGGCGGCAGGTATTCCGTACTTTCCGCTGTCGGTCTGCTTCCGGCCATGTTTATGGGTATTGATTACCGCTCCATGGTCGAAGGAGCTTCTGCTGTGCTGTCCCCTTTGGCTTCACCAGAACTCAATGGTGACAGCCTGAGTGGGCATCCGGCATTTAAGCTTGCCTGCTGGGCTTCCGGCCTGATGAGTGAAGGTTACAATGAACTGATTTTCTTTTCATATATTCCGCAATGGGCCTGCTTCGGGCATTGGTTTGCGCAGCTCTGGGCTGAAAGTCTCGGTAAGGACGGCAAGGGTAGTCAGCCGCTTCCAGCCGTCGGAGCCACTGATCAGCATTCGGTTAACCAGATGTTTTTGGACGGACCACGCAACAAGGGCTGCCTGTTCCTGACCTGCCCCTCGCTTCCAGAAGGTGCTGCCTTTCCGGAAGATATCCCGGACAATTTCGCCTATCTTAAGGGCAAGAAGTTCGGTGAGCTGATCCATGCTGAAGGACTGGGAACTAAAATGGCTCTGGCTGCTAACAAAGTTCCGCTGGTGGAAATGCAGATGGGCGAAGATTGTGAAGAAGCCGCTGGACGCTTGATGGGATTGCTTATGGCAGCGACCATTTTTACCGGCTGGCTGATAGAAATTAATCCCATTGACCAGCCCGCAGTTGAAATGGGCAAGTTGCTCGCAAAAGCACGTCTAGGTGCAGATGGTCTGCAAAAAGAAAAAGACAGCCTTGATTCTTTTCTGAATACCGAACGTCTGGAACAGGAATTTTAAGGATTTGATGCGCTATCGCGCTTTTTGTCGATAGTATTTCGCTTCCGGCGGGCAAAGGGGATAATCCCCTCTGCACTCTCTAGTTGTTTTGTATGGGGAAACTTAGGATAGAGCTTAAGTTTCCCCTTTTTCTTTACTAGTAGCTATCTTTAAGGCACGAATGAGCAGGCTAGTACTTAATCATACCTATTAAAAGTTTTAGGAGAGTCCAGATAAACCTTTTTCAAAAGGGTTCTCTGGTCCCGCTGAAAGCGCCCCCGGAGGGACTTTAGGAAGACTCCCCGCTGGGGCCACCGGAGGCAAAAAGCCGGAGGCATTCTTTGGAATCAGAACAACAGGATTTGCAGGTTAAATCATTCCAGCTTGTAAAGCTTCTTTCTTGGACATTGCTGATGGTTATTATTGCCAGCAGCCTTGGTCTTTCCTTGTTTCTTGCTAAGCATGCGGACGAGACATTGCTGGAGAAGCAGAAAGAATTTGCTTTATTGCAGGCAGAGAACCTGAACCACCAGATTTATCGCCGTTTCATCCTTCCTACCCTCATTGGTTTCGGTCGGATCGGTTTGAAGCATAAAGAGCAGATGGACCGTTTAGATCAGGTAGTCCGTTCCACTGTGCATAGCTTTAAAGTTAACGAAGTACGCATTTATGATCCGGAGCTGACGGTTTCGTATTCAACGGATACTGACAAAATAGGTAAGACTGATCTAGCCGGGGAATTCATTAAAGAGGTTCTGCAAAGCGGTAACCCGAAATATGAATTTATAAGCAAGAAATCCACAACGGCTCTCATTTTCGATTTTAATATGCGCCCTGGAACCATGCAGCTCAAGATCGTTTATCCTCTTCGTTCGGAAAAAAGTCTGAATGTTGAGGAAAACGTGATCATGGGGGTCATGGAAATTACACAGGATATTACCGAAGATTACCAGTCGGTTATCAATTTTGAACGCTTAATACTGTTCACTTCCTGTTTTTCGGCACTCATACTTTTTGCTACCATCATGGCTATTATCCGCCGTGCTGACATTGTAAATGAACAGCGCATGAAGGAACGGCAGCAGTTTGAAAAGGAACTGAACCAGAGTGAAAAGCTGGCCAGTATCGGGCGCATGGTTTCCGGTGTGGCCCATGAAATTCGCAATCCGCTGGGTATCATCCGTTCCAGCTCTGAATTGTTGCTGAAAAGACTGAAGGACAGCGACCCTGTTAATGTGAAGATTTTGGGGGCCATTCATGAAGAAACAAAACGGCTGAGCCGCACGGTCAGCGATTTTCTTGATTACGCCAGACCGCGCAAAATCACTATGAATGCTCTTGATCCTTCTGAACTGTTGGATAAAATATACATGTTCCTTGAGTCGAAGTGCCGGGAAAGCAATATTGAACTGCAAAGGGATTACCTGCCGGGGCATATGGTCTGTGCAGATGAAGACCTGCTTTACCGCGCATTTTACAATATTATCGGCAATGCCATGCAGGCAGTGGAAAAGGACGGAACTATCAAAGTGTCCATTGCTGAGATTGAAGGCGGGATTAATGTTGTGGTTTCCGATTCCGGTACGGGTTTCCCTGATGAAATTGTTGAAAAAGTTAAAGACCCGTTTTTTACCACCAAAGATAATGGAACCGGCCTTGGGCTTGCCATTGTGACCAATATTGTGGAAAGCCATAACGGAAAGCTGCGTATCGGGAATAATCCCGAGGGCGGAGCACGTTTGGAAATATTTTTACCTGAAAGAAAAGACTGTTAGAAAATGCCTGCAAATATTCTCATACTTGACGACGAACAGAACTACCTGCTCATTCTGGAGGCCATGCTTTCAGATGAAGGTTATACCATCACAGCCCTTTCCGACCCGGAAACAGGGCTGGCCTATCTTGATGAATCAGAGGTCGATCTGGTCATTACTGATATGAAAATGCCCAAACTTACCGGGCAGGATGTGCTGGAGCATGTTAAAAAGAATTTTCCATATATTCCGGTAATCATTATGACCGCATTCGGGTCTATTGAATCAGCAGTTGAAGCAATGAAAATCGGGGCCTTTGATTACATAACCAAGCCCTTTGCCAACGAAGAACTGCTTCTTTCCGTTACCAAGGCGGCCCAGTTCGCTAAAGCGCAGCAGGAAAACAGGCAACTGCGTGAGCAGATCAAAGACCGCTATTCACCAAGCAACATCATCGGCCGTTCAAAGCCTATGCTTCATGTTTTCGACATGATCAGCAAGGCCGCTCCGGGTAGCTCCACAGTGCTGATCACCGGGGAATCAGGGACAGGTAAGGAACTGGTGGCGCAGGCTGTTCATCAGGCTTCGCCGCGCTGTGACAAGCCTTTTGTTTCCGTGAACTGCATGGCATTCAACTCCGGGGTTCTGGAGAGCGAACTTTTCGGACATGAAAAAGGTTCTTTTACCGGAGCAGTAGCCCTTAAAAGAGGACGCTTTGAGGCTGCTGATCAGGGTACACTTTTTCTCGATGAAATTGGCGAAATTTCCCACGACATGCAGGTAAAACTCTTGCGCGTGTTGCAGGAGAAGACCATCGAGCGGGTTGGAGGCGGCGAACCTATCAAGGTTGATATCCGCATTGTTGCCGCGACCAACAAGAACTTGAAAGAAGCTGTGGAAAAAGGGGAATTCCGTGAAGACCTCTATTATCGCCTCAATGTTGTGAGCATTGAAATGCCGCCGCTTCGGGAAAGGCGTGAGGATATTCCGTTTTTAGTAGACCATTTTCTGGCTACCTATTCCGCTGACAATAACAAGGAATTTGAAGGTTTTGCCCCGGCTGCAATGGATTACATGACCGCCTATGAATGGCCAGGAAACGTGCGCCAGTTGCAGAACGTTGTAGAACGTTGTGTTGTGCTTTCGTCAGGTATAGTTATCGAGACCGAGGATCTGCCCGCTGAAATCAAGGATGAAGAAGCACAGTTCAAAAGTGCGGTTGACCTGTTGCCCGCCAAGCTCAATCTTGCTGACACCTTGGATAAAATTGAGGCCACTCTGGTGCGCCGTGCACTTGTCGCCAGCAATTTCGTCAAGGTTGATGCCGCTGAAATGCTCGGTATTTCCAAGAGTCTTTTGCAGTATAAATTGAAGAAATATAAGATTACCGGAAAATAAATAATTCCCCGCCCCCCAGTTCATGAGTATTTAAACCAGATAAGCATCCGTAGTTTTCGGGTGCTTTTCCTAGGTCCATTTCTTCCCGCACATTTAGAATAAATCATACTATAGTTACTCCTTAGGAGAAGTTTTTTGAATAAGCTCTCAATTCGTAATAAATTGGTGTTGCTGTTTGTAATTGCCTTTTTGGCTTCGTTAATAACAATCTGCGTCAGCATATATTCTTCCTTCAAGCTTAATCAGGCCGAAGCTGAAAAAGTTCAGCACATAATGCTTGATGGACAGAAGAATAAAATCAAGGTTGCTGTCTCATCCATGGCTCAGGCTTTGGCCGATGCCTCTGCCGGGCTTAGTAATGATAATGACAAGATCGAATTGTTCAGGAAAATGATCAAAAATGCATTTTTTGAAAATGATTCGTCAGGTTATTATTTTATTTACCGTGGAACAGTGAATGTTGCCCATCCGGTGAAACCGGCCCTGCACGGTAAAGACCTCAATAATCTACGAGGTAAAGACGGAATTTATTCTGTTCGTGAGCTTGACCAAGCTGCTCGTTCAGGTGGCGATTTTGTATATTTTTCATGGGATAAACCCGGCAAAAACGAGCCTATGCCTAAGCTTGGTTATGCGGCCATGATTCCTGGAACCCCTTTCTGGGTGGGAACCGGGGTATATATCGATAATGTTGAGTCCGAAGCTGCAGCTATTAAAAGTGCTATGGATGATTTGGCTGTGAAAAGTGTATTATTTCAAATCGGTGTATCAGCAGCACTTTTCATGTTGGTATTGTTACCTTTAGTTTTTGTTGTTTCACGTGGAATCATCAGACCCATTGTGGAAACTAAGGAAGTTGCCGCTAAAATTGCTTCCGGAGATTTTAATACAGCGCTTTCATCTGAAAGTAATGATGAGATAGGTCAGCTGCAGGAAGCCATTACGGATATGGCTGTTGCCTTGCAAAACAATATTGCTGAAATTACCGGAAAAGAACAGGAAGCGGCTCGCAAAGCAAAAGAGGCTGTTCTGGCCAGTGAAAAAGCGCGTTCTGCCAATGAACTTGCTGAATCCAGAGCTTCCGATATGTATGAAGCGGCTTCCCGCATAGAACAGGTGGTATCTTCTGTATCATCTGCATCTGAGAATCTTATGGTTCAGATTGAGCAATCCAGTGCCGGGGCTTCAGAGCAGGCAAGAAGGGCAGAAGAAACAGCGGGCGCTATGGATCAGATGAATTCCGCGGTACTGGAGGTTGCGCACAATGCATCCAGCGCGGCAGAGGCTGTGGATAAAGCGCGTGCCATGGCGGAAGAGGGAGCGGATGTTGTTTACCGTGCTGTAAACGGAATTGGTGAGGTGTCTACTCAGGCGCAGACCTTGATGGATGACATGGAAACACTTGGTGAGCAGGCCGAAAGCATCGGTCAGGTCATTGGGGTTATTACTGACATCGCCGATCAGACTAACCTGCTAGCCCTTAATGCTGCCATTGAGGCCGCAAGGGCAGGAGAAGCCGGGCGAGGATTCGCTGTGGTTGCTGACGAAGTGCGCAAATTGGCTGAAAAAACAATGAGTGCCACAAATGATGTCGGTGTGGCTGTTAAAGGAATTCAGGAAGAAGCCCGCAGGAATATTGATAACACCGTCAAGTCTGTAGATACGATTTCCAGAGTCACTGAACTTGCCAATGCGTCCGGCGAATCACTGCGCCAGATTGTAACGCTTGTTAATGATGCCACTGGACAGGTTCAATCCATCGCCACTGCTGCCGATGAACACAGTTCAGCCAGTGAAGAGATCAACAGCAGCATCACCGGTATGAGCGAAATTTCCGGTGAAACATCGAATGCCATGGATTTATCAAGGTCTGTTGTCATGGAACTATCTGATCAGGTTAGGGTTTTGAACAGTATGACTGAGAAACTCAAGGCATAAACAATAGTTATCGAAACGTAAGAAACCCGTCGCATTTTTTGTCTGCGGCGGGTTTTATATTTTAGGATTGTGCAGCGAAACAAAATTTAAAAATAATAAAACATAGTGTTTTCGGCTGAATACTGGGTGTGGTCGGAAAGATCATGATCCCGGGCGTGCTCCTGCAGGATGTCATTGCGGTATTCAAATACATTGACCAGAAATCCGGCCTTATCCTTGGTTATAAACAACCCTTCGCGTTTGCCGTTCTTGTAGTTCATTTCATCCTTGATATTTCCGTTACGGTGGAAGGTGAAGGACTTTCCATCCAACTGGGCTTGCGCATTGTAATGGCGCATTTCCCTGATTTTGCCGTTATCAAAGTATTCGTAATTATATCCGGATTTGTCTCGACAGACAAAGAACTTCTGTTTTATCTTGCCGTTAGGCCAGTAAAGGGAATGGTATCCGTATATCTTGCCTTCGCGGTTGGTGCCTTTTTCGCGCAGCTTTCCGTCAGGGTAATAGTGGTAGAATCCACCGTCCATGACTCCATTTTTTATGAAAATCCGGCTCTTGGGGACTTGCTGTCCGGCGTCGTAATATTCGGTGTAAATCCCGCTGAAAGGTCTGTTGCTGTCGATAAGCAGGATTTTATCCTGCTCAAAGGTGAGTTCGTAGAAAGTCGCTTCCTGCTGTCCACAGGCAGAGAGCAGGACCAAAAAAAGGGCCATAATCAACAAGTGCAACTTTACGGGCATAAGAACCTCCGTATCTGCGGAGAGTTTCAAGAGGCTTTCTGTGTATACTCTCCTGTTACCAATCGACTGGTAACCTTACTTTCTTCTTCTCTTTATTAGTAAATAGCACGTATCCGTTCTCTTTGCCAAACAGGTAGACATCGCGGGTTACGGCCACGTCCTGCTTGCAATATTCGGTGATCAGGTCCAGACGTCCTTCTTTCCACCATTCAAGAGCCTGCAAGCCGTCCGCGCTTTTAGCGGCATCAAGAGTAGCCTGAGCAATGTTGTCCAGCTTAAGGCGGTATCCAAGCCGTTCATGTACCTTGAGCAGAAGATCCAGTGTGGGCAGTCCGTTATAGTTAAAAGCATGGATGCCGGAGAGCACTTTGTAATCGAATCGTTCAATGTTGAACCCGATGATCAGATCAAGCTTTTGGACACGCTCCATCATTTCCGGGATTTGTTCTTCCTCATATTCAAAGAATTTGTCTTCAGTGGAATCATAAAGCACTGCAATGGAGATACCCATGCGTTCGGCTTTGTTCCAGCCACCAACATCTTGAGCTGAGCGGCGGGTTTCCACGTCCAGAACGCCGAAATTTTTGGGTTCTTTGGAATTTTTCTCTTTCTTCACTTCTTCGCCGTAGGGGACCAGTACCATAGATAAATCCTCAATTTTTTCCGGTGGTTGTCCGTTAACCATATTTTCCAGTACATAGATTGCCGCAGCTTTGTCGATGGGCCTGTTACCTGATCCGCATTTAGGGGAATGGACACAGGTCGGGCAGCCCAGTTCACATTCACAGTCTACAATGATCTGTAAAGTGCGTTCAAGGAGTTCTTCGGCTTGTTCAAAAGCCTGCATGGTCAACCCGGCTCCGCCGGGGATGCCGTCATAGATGAACACTGCCGGACCGTCGACCTGTTCATGCATGGGGGTTGAGATTCCACCAAGGTCGTTGCGGTCGGTGAGCACCATAAGCGGGAGGATGCCGATGGCAGCGTGTTCCACAGCGTGTATGCCGCCCATGAAATGGATAAAGTCCTCTTCGGCACGGCGTTTTATCTGCGGGGAAATCTCCATCCACAGTCCCTGTGTTTCAAATACAACCGGGGGCATATCCAGCGGTACTATCCCGAGCAGCTTACCGCCCCTGACCGCACGTTTTTCATATCCGGTTACCTGTTCGGTGACCCGCAGTTTGCCGAAGCGCATGACAATGCCGAAGACTTTTTTCTGGGCATAGACATCGAGGATTTCGGTGGACTTGTTTTTGCGGGCTTTGGTGTAGTAGCCGACCCGCTCTTTTACGGCCTTGATTTTCTTGGTTCCGAGGTCCAGTTCCTTAATGCAGTAAGTAGAGCCTCGGTGGATATAGACTGCTCCTTCGTGGGCTTCGGAGTAAGCCCGGACTTCATCAATGGTGCCGATGGTCGCGCCGCTTGCAGAGTCCTCGATATGCATGGTCGCCCCGGCTCCGCGCAGGGAAACCTCTCGGTGCGGGCGTTTGCGGGTGGAATAAATCTCATCGCCACGTTTGTTGCGCAGCAGGATGCCTTCCTGTTCAAGCTCGGTAACCCGTTTTTTGATTTCTTCATCGCGCAGCAGATAGTCGTTGTCGCGCAGGGTAAGTTCCGCTGCGGCGCAGACAAGATGACGCTGCATGATTACCGGGTTGTAAGGATTAAGCACGGCATTTTCCGCCGGACGGGAAAAGAAATCGTCCGGGTTGCGCATAAAATATTGATCAAGAGCGTCTTCCTGTCCGATGAGAATAACCGCTGATTCGCGCTGGCTGCGTCCTACTCGCCCTCCTCGCTGCAGGGTAGCCATAACTGACCCGGGGTAGCCCACCAGAATGCAGAGATCGAGTCCACCTATGTCGATGCCCAGTTCAAGGGCACTGGTTGATATTACCGCCAGCAGTTCTCCGGAAGACATCTTCTGCTCGATTTCACGCCGTTCTTCCGGGAGAAATCCGGCCCGGTAGGCACTGATGCGGTCTTTGTATTCCCCGGCCTTTTCGTTGACCCACATGGCGATCAGCTCGGTCATCTTGCGTGATTGGGTATAGACAATTGTTCGCAAGCCACGTGCAAGTCCGGCTTTGAGTAATTGGATTGCCGCGCTGTAGGGCGAAACAACCGGATTGAAGAAAATGTAATTGCGTTTGCCGCTGGCTGCACCGGAATTGGTGATTGCGTTTACTTCCAGTCCGGTCAGGTCGTGGCAGAGTTCAGCCGGATTGCCCACAGTGGCAGAAGAAAAGATAAATGATGGATCGGCCCCGTAATAGCGGCAGATGCGCAGCAGACGCCGGAAAACCATGGCCATGTGCGAACCCATCACCCCACGGTAGGTATGTACTTCATCGACAACGATGTGGGTCAATCCGGCAAGAAAAGGGGCCCATTTTTCATGGTAGGGCAGCATTGAGAGGTGCAGCATTTCCGGGTTGGTCAGGATCACTGCGGGCGGGGTGTCGCGGATTTTCTTACGTCTATAGGGCGAAGTGTCACCGTCGTAGATAGCTGCTTCAGGGCGAGCATGTTCAGGGATCAGGGCAGCCATTTCATTAAATGTCTTCAGCTGGTCCTGCGCCAGAGCCTTAAGTGGGAAAAGGTAGAGCGCGTGTGAATCAGGATCGCGCAGACATTGCTCAAGCACGGGTAGGTTGTAGGTCAGGGTTTTGCCGCTGGCGGTGGGAGTGGCAACAACCACATTGCGTCCGGCGCGTGCGTAGTCGGTAGCCTCAGCCTGATGGGAATAGAGGTGTTCGATATTCCTGAAGCCGAGTACGGAATTCACCGAAGGGGAAAAAGGACGGCGCGGTTCTCCGAAGCTTGGATCAGTCCCGTCCATCGCCCGGTGATGAACGACCTGATCACCCATGGTCGGGGAAGCCAGCAGGGATTCTATATATTCTTTTATTCTATCGTGATTGTGCAATTTGATGTCTCCGACGGCCCTGCCGGGGGCTGTGATTTGATGCGCTTCGCGCTTTTGTCGATGGCATTTCGCCTCCGGCGGCCAAAGGAGCTAAGCCCCTTTGGAATCCCTATCAGTTAAAAAGGGATAATTTTTACTGTTGGTGGCAGGTGAACAGAGTCATCATGGATTCACAATTCGTCAAGAAAAAAGGGCCGTGCGTCGAAACACACGGCCCTTTTGATATGCAAAGTGGCGAAGCCCAAATAAAAGGTTTTGGGATTTTTAAACCCTTTTGCAAAAGGGTTTAAGCCGCCGGAGGCATTGCTTTAAGCTTTTACAGTTTCACCTGCGACTTCGCCACGTTTAGCTGCGATATCGGCAGCAGCAGTGAAGATAACGTCGGTGGAGCTGTTCAGTGCTGTTTCAGCGGAGTCCTGAATTACACCAACGATGAAACCGGCAGCAACAACCTGCATGGAGATTTCGTTGGGAACGCCGAACAGGGAACATGCGAGGGGGATCAGCAGCAGGGAACCGCCGGCAACACCGGAAGCACCGCATGCGGATACGGAAGCGATAAGGCTGAGCAGCAGTGCGGTAGCGATATCAACCTGAATTCCGAGAGTGTGTACAGCAGCAAGGGTCATAACGGTGATGGTGATCGCCGCGCCGCCCATGTTTACGGTTGCACCAAGGGGGATGGATACGGAGTAAGTATCTTCGTGCAGGTCGAGTTTCTTACAAAGTTCCATGTTAACCGGAATGTTTGCTGCGGAACTGCGGGTAAAGAATGCGGTGATGCCACTTTCACGCAGGCAGGTAAATACTAGCGGGTAAGGGTTGCGTCTGGTTTTGAACCATACGATAGCCGGGTTGATGATCAGGGCGATGGTACCCATGGAGATGAGCAGAACCATGATCAGGTGGCTGTAGCCCGCCAGAGCGGAAAAACCGGTGGTGGCGATAGTGTTGGAAACCAGACCGAAGATACCCAGAGGTGCAAAGCGGATTACCATTTTAACTACGCCGGATACGCCTTGGGAGAGATCTTCCAGAGCCTGTTTGGTGCTGTCGCTTGCATGCTGGAAAAAGAAACCGAGAGCAAGTGCCCAGGCGAGAATACCGATGAAGTTACCGGTGTAGAGAGCGTTGACCGGGTTATCCACGATCTTGAAGAGCAGGGTGTTCAGAACTTCTGCAATACCGCCGGGAGGTGTTGCGCTGGTGTCAGTCGCAACCAGGGTAAGGGTGGTCGGCATGAGGAAGCTCATAGTAACAGCAACGAGTGCTGACATGAAGGTACCGATCAGGTATAGAGAAATAATGGAGCGCATGTTGGTGTGTGCGCCTTTTTTCTGGTTGGCGATGGACGCCGCAACAATTACGAAAACCAGAATGGGTGCAACCGCTTTCAGGCCCTTAACAAAAAGGGAGCCAAGCAGGCTGACAGATTTTGCTGCTTCAGGAGCAACGGTTGCCAGAGCTATACCTGCCGCAATACCGACCATGATCTGTACAACCAGACTGCCGGATACGATACGTTTAAAGATGTTGGAACTTTCAGTCATATTCATCCCCCGTGTTTAAAAAAAAAATTATGCTAGACGGCTTCGTCATAGGGAGATGTTGTGAATATTGTCAACAAATTTGTGGCAAATAGGGCATAAGTTAATTTTGGCATATGTTTTTTTTGCATTCAGTAAAAAAACAATAAGCAAAACGCAAGCATAGAGAGTTGTACAACATTGAGTTATTATTGTATGGTTACAGATTTCAATTGCAAAACTGAATGAACAACCAAACAATACATTGAGGCAATGTAAATTATTGTCGAAAAATAATGGGGCATAGTTTTCGTTTTTGGTAAAAAAGTGCCTATAATTTTAATGAAAACGTAAAAATAGTAGATTCGTTGTACGAGCATATATAATCTGAAAAAAGTTTTAAATATTAATATAAAGCAGGTAAAAAGCATGTCGGAATCACCACGGAAGTATATTTACTACTCAATTGCAGCCTCGATTCTCACTATGATCCTTAAATCATGGGCATGGTACGTAACAGATTCAGTTGGGTTGCTTTCTGATGCATTGGAGACTTTGGTCAATTTATCGGCTGCTCTGTTCGCATTGGCGACATTGACTTTGGCTCTTAGGCCCGCTGATGAGCAGCATGCATACGGACATGGTAAGGCGGAGTACTTTTCCAGCGGTGCGGAAGGAATGCTTATTCTTATTGCGGCGGTGGGTATTGTTTATGCCTCGGTCGAGCGATTCATGAGCCCTTCTGTGCCCCAGAATCTGGGCATTGGTCTGGGAATAGCCCTGCTTTCATCTGTCGTTAACTATGTGACTGCCAAGGTCATGCTTAAGGGGGCCAAGATCCATGACTCCATTATTCTTGAAGCGGATGCAAAACATCTTTTGACCGATGTATGGACTTCAGTGGGGCTGGTGGCCGGGTTGGGCATTATGCTTTTCACTCCTCCGTCATGGGCGTTCATTGATCCACTTATCGCAATGGTCATGGCCGCGAATATTGTCTTTACCGGGTTCTCCCTGATCAAAAAATCCTATTCCGGGCTGATGGACAACACTCTTCCGCGTGAAGAGTTAATGGCTATTGATTCCGCCATCCGCAGTTGTGGCGGGGTCGATGTGCTCTATCACGGGTTGCGCACCCGCAGGGCCGGATCACAGCGTTTTGTTGATTTTCATCTCCTGCTTCCCGGCGCATCGACCATCACTGAATCCCACGATTTATGTATGGAGATTGAAGACTGTATCAAGTCTGATTTGAACAACTGCCATGTAACCATTCATGTAGAACCGAAAGAGGATGTTGCTTCATATGACTGTGAAGAGACCGGAGGACTTTGCGGTTCCATGATCAGGCTTAATGAAAAATTCGGGGATAAAGGTTAGCTGTAATGGTTGACCAACGTATAATTGATCACATTCACCTTGATACGGAACTTGAAAGCGTTTTGCTGTTGCCCGAAGGGCCGGGACCGTTTCCGGCGGTGTTGCTTATTCATGAATACACCGGACTTAATGAGGTCATCATCGGGCATGCGCAACGTCTGGCAGCTAAGGGATATGTAGTTCTGGCCGCTGATTTTTATGGGTTACACAACCGTCCTTCCACAATAGATGAAGCCCGGACCACTCACCGTATCTATCGCAATGACCGTTTGCTTATGCGGGAACGGGCCATTGTCTGCTTTGATGTGCTTAGAGCACAGCCACAGATTGATCTATCCCGTATTCATGCGCTTGGCTTCTCATTCGGCGGCGGAGCAGCTCTGGAACTGGCCCGCACCGGGTCGGAGTTGCAGGGGGCGGTTTCGGTCTATGGGTATCTTGATACAAGTCATCCCGTTACCGGCGGAGATATAAAATGTCCTTTGCTGGCAATTCACGTGAATAATGATCCCGTTGTTCCAGAGGAGCATGCGCGGATGTTCGAAGCGGAAATGCATGCTGCAGAAGTTGAATATGAATTGATTCAGCTGGATAATGCCCGGCATGGGTTCGCCAATCCGAAAGATGATGGCTTTGATGCGCAGCTTGCTGAAGATATGTGGGCTCGGGTGCTGGCTTGGATGGAAAAATAAAAACCCCGGCATGCACCGGGGTATCATGAGAACATAGTTCAAAAAATAATCCTACCAGCTGTTGCGGCGGACTCTTTCTTCCTTGTAGCGGTCAAGCTTCTTGGAAGCATGGCCGGGATGACCGATGACCATGTAGCCCAGCGGGATAACATTTCCGGGCAGATTGAAGAGTTTCTGAAAATTTTCGACCCGGTCTTCTAGGGGGTAGATTCCGGTCCAGACAGCTCCGAGTCCTTTTGCGTGGGTGGCCAGCAGCAGGTTCTGAATCGCTGCAGAACAATCCTGCACCCAGAAACCGGCGTATTTTTCGAGGCTGGTGTCGCCGCAGACCAGAATGCCGACAGGGGCTTTATCAGCCATGGGAGCATGTTCATTGAGCTTGGTTATGGCTGTCTGCTTCTCTTTGTCATCTACAACAATGAACTGCCAGGGCTGCTGGTTTCCTGCACTGGGGGCCATCATTGCTGCGCCGAGGAGGTCTTTGATGTCTTCTTCGGAAACAAGCTTATCTTGAAATTTGCGTACACTTCTGCGGGAATAAATAGCTTCAAATACGTCCATTCTTATTCTCTCCGTTAAAAAATGAATTCGTGATTGATTTTTTATAGCACAACGGCCCGGAAATGCGGATCATCTTTTTGTCTGAATGAATGGTGTTGTTTTGTCTGTTGCGGCGGGCGGAAGTGGTTTTCAGGTTAAAATTTATGCACTGACAGGATTAATTCTAAATAGTGCTTGATTTAAATTCTCATTATTATATTCTATAAAGAATCACACCCCTGATTTGGTCTGAAATGTATTTGGTTATTTTGCAGTCCAACCCCTTGGCGGTGTCGTTCTCCTCCCTCGCTAAACAGTTCGGCACCGCTATCCTTTCCTGAAAAAAGGGTGCGTTCCCCGTAAGGAACGCACCCTTTTTTTATTCTATTGCAGACCGACCGCTATTTGTTTTTAAAAGCGATGCGGAAGCAGACGATAGCTCCGCCCCAGGTAATGCCGAGGCCGAAGAGCATCATGATGATTGCGCTGGTAGTCATGTTCTATCTCCTTTTGAGGAAGTCACTGTTGGTGGAGGAAACATTTGCAAAAGCGCTTTCTTTGCTGGAAAGGGCAAAACCCACAGCAAGGCAGAGAGCAAGAGTTGCCCAGCCGAAAGCGATGATAGCAGTGTTGGAGTATCCGCCGTAGTTTTTGGAGATGTCACCGACGAAGTTGGTAACGATCATGAAGCCAAGCATGGCCGGAACTACGAAACGCAGGCTGTTCAGCCACAGAGAGCCAACGGAGATTTCAGAGGTCTTGTTAACATGAACGCGCATTTCATCGAGGTTACAGAACCATGCGACGAATATGATTTCAATGAAACCGCCGATGAGAATGCCGAAGTTGTTGACGAAGTGGTCAACAATGTCGAGCAGCAGCAGGCCGCCGCCGGTGGTGAAAACGATGCTGACCATGAAGCCGAGAGAACAGCAGATTGCTACGGCTTTTTTACGGGAAACACCGAATTTATCGATAACAGAAGAAGTAATAACTTCGTTGATGGAAATCATGGAAGAAAGACCGGCAACAACCAGTGCAGTAAAGAACAGCACGCCGAAGAAGACAGGAGCGGGCATCAGGTTGATTGCGGTGGGCAGGGTGATGAAGGCAAGGCCTACACCTGCACCGGCAACTTCACTGATGGGAACACCCTGCTGCTGGGCCATGTAGCCGAGCACGCTGAAGATCATGATACCGGAGATTATGCTGAATCCGCAGTTGATGAATACAGTCATGCAGGCGTTGTTGTTGATGTCGGATTCTTTCGGCAGGTAGCTGGAGTATGACAGCATGATACCGAAACCGATGGAAAGGCTGAAGAAGATCTGGCCGAATGCGTCAGCCCATACTTTACCATCCATGATGGCGGCGAAGTCGGGTTTGAAGAGCCAGTTCAGGCCGTCCATGGCTCCGGGGAGCATGAGTCCCCTGCCGATGAAGATAAACACAAGCAGGAAGAGAAGGGGCATAAAAATCTTATTGACCCTTTCAATACCGGCCTTAACACCGGTGAAAAGGGCAATGAAAGTAAATGCCCAGGCAGCGGCTGTTGCCAGGAAGATTGAACCCTGCACGTTACCCATGTTCATGGGGGAGTCGGTCAGGCCGAGGAAGCTTCCGAAGAAGAAGTCCTTGGGCGCTGCTCCCCATCCTTGGGTGAAGGCAAGGCCTACGTAGTTCATCGCCCATGCGATAACTACAACATAATAAGAGGCAATGATGAATGATACCACTACCTGCCACCAGCCGAGCCATTCCCATTTTTTGGAAATGGATGAGAAAATTTTTGGCGCGGAACCCTTGAATTTCTGGCCGAGACCGAATTCGAGGATCATGAAGGGGATACCCGCAGCAAGCATAGCTACAAAGTAAGGGATCAGGAATGCTCCACCGCCGTTTTCATATACCATGTAAGGAAAACGCCAGATGTTACCCAAACCGATTGCAGAGCCCACCGCGGCAAGAATAAAGCCGGACCGGGAACCCCAAGTTTCTCTTTTTTGCATGTTGTTTGAACTCCTTAAGAAAAAACCAGCTGAAACAGCAACCATTTTACTGATTCAGCAAAAAATATATGTAAAATGCGCTAAACGCACAATTGAGGATACCGCATAGAATACATTTCGATTATTGTCCATCAAATTCGACAGCTGGTTTTGGTAGTATGCGTAATTTATAGTGTAGTCTGCTTGTTATTTTGCATATCTAAAATGTATAAATTAGCAAAATGAAATTTGTGTATAAATATTTTTCGTGTTTCGAAAACAAGAGCTACATTAGAAGAAATATTTGTAAAAGCCATTTTGCTGAAATCAGAGTTAAAAATATGTGCTTCCTGCATGGTGGGGAAAGTTATGGCAAAACAGAGGTCTCGACTAAAGTTCAGCTAGATATTATGATCGGTCAGTTAATTTTAAGGAGTCGTTATGGCACATATTCTTGTTCTGGATGATGTTGTGGATGCAGGCATACTTCTCAAGCGCATTTTGGAACGCAAGGGGCATGAAGTAAGTGTTTTTTCCGAGGAGGAAGAAGCTCTTGCCTTTTTGGATGGCAGCGGTGTTGAGCTGGCTATCCTTGATATTAAGCTCAAGAAGATGACCGGAGTTGAAGTTTTGGAAGAGATGAAGAAAATCCTGCCGGAACTGAAAGTGATTATGCTTACCGGGTATCCGACCCTTGAGACCGCCCGCGAGTCCCTGAAACACGGGGCTAATGAGTATTGTGTAAAGCCCATTGATAAAGAAGAACTTGAGGCCAAGGTAGCCGGGGTGCTGGAACTTTAGTTTATTGATTCTGCTTCATTCATAATTTGTATTCACTCCCGTATTTTGAAATTAAGATACGTATATGTATTTTAATTTGAGCTTGAATATGCATGCTAAATCTGCTTTCTAAAGACACGTCTTAAATATGAAAGTGCATTATATGTTTCCGTTATATACAGTCGGGATTTTTCTCGCCTTACTTTAAGGAGTTTTTAATATGTCTGATTTATCTATACTTTTTCCCGGTCAGGGTTCTCAGGAATCCGGCATGGGGCGTGATCTTGCCGAAAAATGGTCCACTGCCATGGATCTGTGGAAATTTGCCGAAGCCGAATCCGGCCTGCCTCTGCGTGAAATCTACTGGCAAGGCGATGCCGCTGACATGGCTAAGACAGACGCCTTGCAGCCCGGTCTTACTGTAGTGAACCTGTCCATCTGGACCTATCTTAAAGATACTCTCAAACCTGCGGCAACAGCCGGACACAGCCTCGGTGAATTTGCCTCCCTCGGTGCATCCGGTATTCTTTCCGTCGAAGACACCATCAAGGCCGTCTGCCTTCGTGGGAAGCTTATGTCCCAGGTTGCCAATGAAAACCACGGTATGGCAGCAATTCTCAAGCTGGATCAGTCTGCAGTTGAAGAAGCTGTAGAATTCGGTGCTTCTGAAACAGGTAAGGAACTTCGTGTAGCCAACTACAACTCCCCGGCCCAGTACGTAATCAGCGGAGAAAAAGCAGCCATCGATGCCGCCGGAACCGTGATCAAAGAAAAGAAAGGCCGTGCTATTCCCCTGCCTGTAAGTGGCGCATTCCACAGCCCGCTTATTCAGGAAGCCGCAGATGAATTCAGCGCTTATCTTGAAAAGCTGAATTGGAACGCTCCTGTTTTCCCGGTTTATTTCAACGTGACTGCAGGAACCGAATCCAATCCTGAAGCAATCAAAAAGATCATGTGCTCTCAGATGACTTCTTCCGTGCGCTGGATTGAGATTGTTACCAACCAGTACGCAGCCGGAACACGTAATTTCCTCGAACTCGGACCCAAAGGTGTGCTGACCAAACTGCTGGTCGCCAACCTCAAGGGCAAAGAGTACGAAGGAAAAGGCATCGGCAATCTGGAGCAGGCTGACGCTTTGAAATAGTATTGTTTTTATTTTTTCATTCCATGTGGGCTGGCAGTAATACTGCCGGCCCATTCTTTTATGTCTCAAAGAATATAATGCCTGTTTCCGAATAGAGTTTTTAAATTAACATTGCTGTGTTAAAATTCCTGCTACCATTTTATAAAATTAAATATTTCCCGGAGACCTTATGAAAACATTGACTGCTTCGCGTATGGAACGCTGTATAGGATGCCATTCCTGTTCCTTTGCCTGCGCACGGCTGGTGCACAAGCTGCTTTCGTGGAATACCGCGGGTATCCGTATTGCTTCGTCCGGAGGACTTTCTACCGGATTTGTCGCAAAAGTCTGTCTGGCCTGCTCCCCCGCTCCATGTGCTGAAGCCTGTCCTACCGGGGCCATGAAGATGCGCAAGAAAGGCGGTGGAGTTATCCACAAAAAAGACCTTTGCATCCGTTGCGGCAAATGTGCCGAGGCCTGTCCGGTTGACGCAATTTATCTTGATCTGAAGGATCGTCCTTACGTTTGCATCCATTGCGGTCGCTGCGTTGAATTCTGCCCGCACGAATGCCTTGAGATGGTTGAATCCGGCAAGGGAGGGGAATCATAATGATACGTGATTATTTCAGGGTTCTGGTTGTTGATCTGGGTAGCGGTAAAGGCCGGGTGGTTAAGGTCGAAGGCCGTAATGAATTTGCCGGGGGCAGCGGACTGGGGGCATTGCTTTTTGAAAAATACGGAAAGGCCGATTCCCCTTGGGATGATCCCGAACAACCTTTGATATTTTCCATCGGTGCTTTGACCGGGCTTTTTCCGCTGATGAGCAAAACAGTCTGTTCTTTCAAGTCTCCCTACCATGACCAGTTCGCGGAAAGTCATGCCGGAGGACGTTCTGCGCTGGCGATCAGGTTTGCGGATTATGATGCTCTGGTCATCACCGGGCGTGCTCCGCGCCTGTCCTGCCTGTCTCTGGGCATGAAGCATCTTGAAGTGAAAGACGTCCAGTTTCTGGCCGGTAAGGATGTGTTCAGTACTGGAAAAATCCTGCGCTCCATGTTTCCCGGTTCCGGGCACAGGTCTATTTTGCGTATCGGTCCTGCCGGGGAGAATCTTTCGGGCATGGCCTGCATAAATGCCGATACCTACCGCCATTTCGGAAGGCTGGGGTCAGGCGCGGTCATGGGGGCCAAGAATCTTAAGGGAATCGTCATCCAAGGGGACGGTTCGTTCGCCCTGCCGGAAAGCAAAGAGTACTCCAAGATTTATCAGCGTGTTTATCAGAAGATGACCGCCACTGACATGATGAGCAAGTACCACAGCCTCGGAACAGCTGCGAACCTTGATGCATTGAACGAATTGGAATCCCTGCCGTGGCGCAACCTTCAGGCCACCAAAGACGAAAAGATCGACGGAATTACCGGAAAGAAATTTGCCGACGATACCCTGCTGCGTAATGCCGCCTGCGCCGGATGTCCGGTTGGTTGTATCCATATCGGCTTTGTGCGCGAAAAGTTCATGGAGGCGAACCAGTACCTCTACCGTCAGGTTGCCTATGACTATGAACCGATATTCGCTACCGGGTCCATGCTCGGGGTAACTGATGCTTTTCAGGTTCTGGGCATCATGGACGAGGTAGAGAAGGCCGGGCTGGATGTCATGTCCGGCGGGGTAGCCCTTGCGTGGGCCACTGAAGCTTTTGAAAAAGGTCTGGTCAGTGAAGCCGAGACAATTGTCCCGCTGGCTTTCGGTGATGCGGAGAACTACAAGAAGGCAGTCCAGCACCTCGGAAATGCGGAAAATGAATTCTATGCCGCGCTGAGCAAAGGCTCCCTTGTGGCTGCTGCAAAGTACGGCGGCGAAGACTTTGCCTGTGTACTCGGTCAGGAAATGGCCGGATACGCTACCGGGGAAGCCTTCTACGTTGCTGAAGGGCTTGGTTTCCGTCATTCCCACCTCGATTCCGGCGGATATTCATGGGATCAGAAAAACGACCGTAAAGATGAACATGAGGTCTGTGATTTTCTGATCAGTGATGAGACCGGAAGGGCTTTTCTGACCTCCATGGTTTCCTGTTTGTTCGCCCGTGGGGTTTATAAAGATGAATTGTTGGCGGAATGTCTCAAGTCGGTAGGTTACGAAGAAATCGCCGAGAATATGGATAGCATCGGGGAAAGGGTCCGGGCCATGCGCTGGAAAATACGGTTTGCAACAGGCTATAATCCCGAGGAAATCAACATTCCCAAGCGGTATAATGAAATAACAACTTGGAAAGGTAAAACTGACCCGGAATATTTGGAAAAATTAAAAAATGAGTATGCGAGGAGAATTCGCGGACTCGTCTCTGATGAAGCTCTTGAGAAGCTCGGATTAAAAAAAAGTTGAAGAAAATTAAAAAAAGTACTTGCCAACTGCTTCCGGTTTGGTTAGTAATCTCTCCTCAGCGGCGCCGAGGTAGCTCAGTCGGTAGAGCAGGGGACTGAAAATCCCCGTGTCGGCAGTTCAATTCTGTCCCTCGGCACCACTAAGTGCCTAGAATAGCCCTCATGAGAAATCATGAGGGCTTTTTCATGTCTGCTGCATTTCTGAATTAGGCTGCTGCAATCTGCACAGGCCATTGCCCGCCTAAGTCCCTTCCTGTGTCCAGTTTGCTCTGGTTTATGAAGTTCGGGGCGCACGAGTCCACTTCTTCGAGTTCTTCAAGTGTATTAATCATTTCACCTGTGCTGCGTGTTGAGCCAAGTATCAGAATGCACTGTCCGTATTTGTTCTTCGGGCTGTCGATCACATCGACTACGCGCATGTCATGTTTTAAGGCGATAGCACGGGCATCGCTTTCACCGACTCCCTTGGTAAACCTGACGATGATCTGGTTTTCAATGCTGTCTTCGCTGAAGGCTGTTTCCGTCACGCCCAGCATGCTGAAGAGCTGCAGGCAGATTAAAAAAGTGGAAGTAATAATAATTTTGAACATTGGTTATGCTCTCCATTTTTTAATTGTTTGGTAGGTTGCTTGATATTTTGTCCTAGCCCGATGTGCAAGAGCTAATTGCGCCGGCTTTCTGCTCTGTTTATCCTACTCCCAGCTTCGCATAATTCTTTCGCAGTTCCAGTAGAAAATGCTCTTGGAATGCCGTTTCGGTGATGTTCGGCTTTTTGTCCTTGAATTGCACGCAGGAAATAGTGTTTTCCAATTTTCCAGTGCCGGGACGAATGGCGATGATCTCTCCGGTATCAATTTCCCTGTTCATCAGGTGGCTGACCGTTATTCCCGCCCCCAGTCCGGCTTTAATGGCTGATACAATGGCCCCTGAGTTATCGGCAACGAAGGTCAGGTTTAGTTGCTGCGGTTCTTTCATGAAATGCAGTTTGAACCAGCTTTGAAAGAGCGCGATGTCATTTTTGTAGCCGATGAAGTCAAGTTGTTTGAGTTGTTCATAGTTGCTGCCGCTGACTCTGGCTCGATAATATTCTTTTGAGCAGGCCAGTACAAACTCTTCCCGGACCACAGGTTCGATGGAGTAGGCTGCTGTTCCGCCCGGTGTGTCCATGAAAAATGGCAGGATATCGATGTAGGCAAAGTCCAGATCCCCGCTTGCAACCATTTCAAAAAGCACCTTAGGCTCTTTCAGTTCCAGATGCATGGTTACACCCGGATATCTGTGCCGGAATGATCCGAAGATAGGCGGCAGGTATATTTTACCGAATTCAGCAGGTGCACCGATGCGTAAGGGGCCGGAGGGGGTTTCAAGGCCGTCATTGATATGCCGGACTCCCTGCTCAAGTTCATTGATGAAGCTCTGTACAATCTCATACAATTGTTTGCCCGCAGCTGTAGGGACCAGTTTGCGGTTGACCCTTGTGAACAGTTCGGTCTGAAGCTCTTCTTCCAGTTTTTTCAAATGCTGGCTGACCCCGGATTGGGTGATGTGCAGTACTTTAGCGGCCCCGGTGCTGCTTTGCTCATTGAATATGTGGAAGAACACTTTCAGTCTGTTCAGGTCGGGCAGCATTTTTCATCTCTTCAGTAAGTTTAAATAATGTAAAAAAGTAGAACTATTAATTTTACTAATTACATGGATTTTGATTACCTATCAAGCATGAACACGGCAGTTCATTAGCCGGAACACATAAAAGGAAAGTAGTTTTGAAGATAGGAATCATCGCGGCGATGGAAGAAGAGCTTGCATTGCTGGTCAATAAACTGGAAGGGCCGAGTACCGAGAATTTCGGGCAGTTCGTTTATCATACCGGGAGCATCAGCGGGGTAGAAGTTGCCTTGTTTCTTTGCGGGATAGGGAAAGTTAATGCCGCGGTAGGTGCAACCCTCCTGCTGGACAAATTCAAACCTGACTACCTGATCAATACCGGGGTGGCCGGGGCTTTTCCCGGCAACATCAAGGTCGGTGATATCGTGATTTCGTCGGAAGTGCGTTATTACGATGCCGATGCAACTGCTTTTGATTATGAAATGGGCCAGATTCCGCAGATGCCTGCCGCGTATCAGGCTGACAAGCTTCTGCTCGGATTGGCGCAGAAGGCATGGATCAATGAGGATTGCATCAGTGTGCATCAGGGGCCTGTTCTTTCCGGTGATTCTTTCATCCATACCCCGCAGCAGATTTCCCAGATCGAGCAGAAATTTCCCGACGTAATGGCTGTTGAGATGGAAGGTGCGGCCATCGCGCAGACCGGGTTTCTGTTCGATGTGCCTTTCATCCTGATCCGTTCCATATCCGATAAGGTCCACGAAGACGGAAGCAGTTCAGTCTACGAAGCCAGCATGGAAAAAGCCGCCGCCAATTCCGTACGCATGGTTTTGTCTATGCTGAAGGAGTTATGAGCCGGCTTCGCTGGGATTGATGAGAAGATTTTGCCTCCGGCGGCGCTACCGCGGGTCGCCTTCAGCGGGACCAAAGAACCCTTTTGTAAAAGGGTTCTCTGGACTCTCCTAAAACTTTTATTAGGGCTTCGCCGGTTGGAATTATAATTTTTGGAGATTGATATGAATAAAATTGAGAGCTTTAAGATAGACCATACAAAACTTAAGCGCGGGGTTTATGTTTCCCGTCGTGATGAAATCGGCGCTGAAAATGTGACTACTTTTGATCTACGGGTAAAAGAGCCTAACAATGAATCCGCTCTTGATCCGGCGATTGCGCATACTTTGGAGCATCTCGGGGCAACCTTTCTGCGTAACCATGCAGAGTATGGCGATAAGATTATTTACTTTGGTCCCATGGGCTGCCTGACCGGATTCTACCTGTTGCTCAATGGTCGTTACGACTCAAAGGATGTCGTGGAATTGATTCAGGAGCTGTTTAGGTTTGCGGCAGGTTTCGAGGGCGATGTTCCCGGTGCTTCTCCGGTTGAGTGCGGAAATTACACACTTATGGATTTACACGGAGCAAAGGAAG
Source organism: Maridesulfovibrio spiralis (SeqCode) (assembly GCF_048571135.1). Lineage (NCBI taxonomy): Bacteria > Pseudomonadati > Thermodesulfobacteriota > Desulfovibrionia > Desulfovibrionales > Desulfovibrionaceae > Maridesulfovibrio > Maridesulfovibrio spiralis (SeqCode). Next base: position 1,700,759 of record NZ_CP182344.1, read on the forward strand.
AGGCTGCGAAATATTATGCTGAAGTGCTGGATGGAATCGGGGACGAGAATTTAGTTTATCCTTAGAAAATGAAAAAGCCGTTACAACTTAGTTGTAACGGCTATTCTAGGCAGGTGGTGCCGAGGGACAGAATTGAACTGCCGACACGGGGATTTTCAGTCCCCTGCTCTACCGACTGAGCTACCTCGGCGCCGGAGAAATCGTTTCTACGCAGATCGTAAAACGAAGTCAACAATTATTTGAAAATTAAGTTAAAAATTATTTATCCATAACGACTTCAAGCTATTAGATCTTGTATCTAATTTTTATTCATCCTTTCCAGAACCTTGTACAAAGCCTGTGTTCCCAGCTCTTCATAGCCCATTGCCATGGCGGAGATGTAGAACTGGTTGACCAGAGCCAGACCGGGCAGTGCGAGGTTCATCCGCTTGGCTTCATCAAGGGCGATGCCCATGTCTTTGACAAAGTGCTTGATGAAAAAACCGGGGTTGAAATCATCATCGGCAATGCGGCGTCCAAGGTTGTTGATGGACCATGATCCGGCAGCCCCGGAACCGATCACATCAATTACTTCATTGAGATCCATGCCTGCTTTATATGAGTAAAGTAGGGATTCAACCACCCCGATCATGGTTCCGGCAATGAGGATCTGGTTGCACATCTTGGTGTGTTGGCCTGCACCGGGTTTACCCATAAGCCTGATATTGCTGCCCATCACTTCAAAGAGAGGAGTAACTTCATCAAAAGTTTTCTGCTCCCCGCCGACCATAATGGCCAGAGTCGCATTGCGGGCACCGAGGTCTCCTCCGGAAACGGGAGCATCCAGTGCGCCTACGCCTTTTGCTGCAGCTTCTTCTGCGATGCGTTCAGCAAGTGCAGGTTCGGAAGTGGTCATATCAACGATGATTTTACCGCTTTCCACATTGGCCAGCACGCCGTCTTCACCGAGGATAGTCTGTTCCACATCAGTGGGATAGCCGACAATGGTAAAAATTATATCTGCTTTCTTGGCAACTTCAGCCGGGGAATCGCACCATGTTGCACCTTCGGCAACAAGCTGGGCTGCTTTTGATTTAGTGCGGTTGTATACGAAAGCTTCATTGTCTGCCTTAAGCAGATGCATGCACATGGAGCTGCCCATTACACCGGTTCCGATCCATCCGATTTTTTTAGTCATATTTATTCATCCTTATTTAATCTGGCGAAGCCTAATAAAAGGTTTTGGGATTCTTAAACCCTTTTGCAAAAGGGTTTAAGCCGCCGGAGGCATCTTATTTATATAAAGCGTAAGCCGTAGCTCCTACCATAAGCACGACCATGGAAATATTCACGGTATGGCGTACCACCGGGGAGCGCAACAACTTCATAAACGATTCGCCCGCAAAGCACCACATGGAGTGAAAGAAGGCCGCCCCGAAGGTGAACGTGCTTACGAAGATAGCAATTTCCGTGAATTGATTTGCACTTGGGTCTACAAATTGTGCAAATGCTGAGACCGTCATGGCATAATGCTTAGGGTTCAGCGGATGCAGGACCAGCCCTTCCACAAATTTGAAGGCTTTAGGCTTACCCGATGAGTTGGCCTGCATGTTCAAAACCTTCCATGCAAGGTAGAGGATGTAGATCATCCCGCCGACTTTGAGCACTGACGAAACCTGCGGGTAGCTCATGAAAAGTTCCGCAAGACCGATGGCAGTCAGGATATCCATGGTCATGCCGCCGATGACCACGCCGGACAGAAAGGGGATCGAGCGTTTGAAGCCCACCGCCTGCCCAAGTGCCATGGAAGCGATGTTGCCCGGACCGGGGGTCCCGGTCATGACGATGACAAAGATAAGGAAAGCCCAGAAATTTTCTTGCATTGTGTGCCTCCGGCGGCTGGGGAGGGGAAAACTGTTGCAAAAGTTTTCCCCTCCCCAGACCCTGCCCCTTTCAAAACCGTTCAGTTCGCTTCGCGCCTTTGTGTGGGAGATCAGGGGATGTTTTTTGATTTGGGGCGTTGCCGTAAGCAACGCCCTACAAGGGAATTCTGCCCACTGGACGGTGTGGGCTTGGGAATTATAAAGCAAAATTGTGTGCTTCGTCGTGATTAATTGTATTCATATGCTTGACATTGTATGTAGTCAAATGAAACATTGTCTGCATGACAAAATGGTTACCTGAATTGGAAGAGAGTGTTCGTCCCAAGTTCAAGCGTCTGGCTGATGCCATTGAACGCGATGTTTATGCCGGGAAACTTCAGCCCGGAGATAAGCTGCCCACCCACCGTGATCTTGCTGATGATCTGAAGATGAACGTGAGCACGGTCACCCGTGGCTACGCCGAGGCTGAAAAACGGGGGCTTGTATGCGGCACTGTGGGCCGGGGAACCTTCATAGCTTCAGATGCGATCACGTCTTCATCAATGGTCAGCTTTGAACCGCACGTGCGGGGCATGATTGAGCTGGGCATGGTCAATACTTTTTATGACCTGGACCCGGATATTCAGGAAGGCATGAAAAAGCTGACCCGCCGCCGAAATTTGAATGCTTTCCTGCGCTACACCGATCCGCAGGGCTTACCGGAACATCGTGAAGTTGGGGCGGAATGGGCTAAACGTTATCGTCTGGAAACCACAGCCGGGAACGTTCTGGTCTGTTCCGGTGCGCAGCATGCCTTGAGCTGCTGCCTGAGCAGCCTGTTCCGGGCCGGGGACCGTATCGCTACCGATGCTTTGATCTATCCGGGCATGAAAACCCTTGCCAATATGCTTGGAATCAGGCTGGTCCCGGTTCCCATGGATGATCAGGGTATGATTCCCGAACAGCTCGACAGAATCTGCCGCCGGGAAAATATAAACGGTATTTCGCTCATGCCCGGTGTGCAGAATCCCACTTCTGTGTGCATGCCCTTTGAACGGCGCGAGCAGATTGCCATGATCTGCTGCAACCATGATCTGACCATTATAGAAGATGATGCTTACGGGTTGACCGTGGATAGTGACCTGCCTCCGGTTACGTCTTTTGCTCCGGAACGCAGTGTGTTTATTGCCGGGGTATCCAAGTCTATAGCTGTGGGATTGCGGGTGGCTTTCATGGTTGCCCAGGGAGAGCGGTTTAAGCAACTCGCCCATGCGATTCTTAATTCTGTTTGGATGACTCCGCCGTTGAATGTGGAGCTTATTTCGCAATGGATTCAGGACGGCACAGCCGATATAACAGTTAAGTTGAAACGTCAGGCAGCACGCCGCCGTTATGAAGCGGTTAAGGATCTGCTGGACGGCATGGGATTAGGTATTAATCCCAGCGGATTTTTCCTCTGGCTGTCTTTGCCGGAGCCGTGGAAGGGCTACATGGTCGAATCTCGCGCCCGTGAGGCAGGGCTAAATATCTTCGGGGCTGAGAAATTCGCTGTGGGCGGCGGCCCTGTTCCGGCTAATATCAGGCTTTCCTTGAGCGGCCCCAAGGATATAGTGGAGCTGCGTAAGGGGCTTGGGATTTTGCGGGAAATATTGTAATTACCCTGCTCATGGGACACATCATCGGAAAAGACATCTACCGCCAACTGGGTGACAAAGTGGACGGAACCACCGTGCGTATGCCGTGGTCCGATTCCATGCGTGAAATGCTTAAAGCCCTGTATTCCCCTGCGGAAGCGGATTTGATTGTGCGCATGCCTTACCGTCCGTCTTCCCTTGAGCGTATTGCCAAGCTGACCGGCATGGACGAACGCGCCCTGCGGCCCATGCTTGAATCCATGTGTCATAAAGGTCTGGTTTGCGATCTCTGGGAGCAGGATCAGTATCTATATATGATCAGTCCCTTTGTGATCGGTTTTTTTGAGTTCACCATGATGCGCACCAAGGGCGAGCTTGATTCTGCAAAGTGGGCCGAGTTGTTCAACACTTACATGTTCGGAGATAAGTCCTTTTTTGAAGCCAACTTCGGCAATAATGAACAGATTTCCATCATGCGCGCCCTGCCACACGAAGGGACCATCCGCAATGTGGATCATGTGGAAGTGCTCGATTACGAAAAGGCTTCCTTTCTGGTCGAACAGCAGGACCGTTTTGCGGTCAGTCTCTGTTCCTGCCGTCATGAGAAGATGCATCTCGGAGAACAGAAATGCGGTATCGACCTTGAAACATGCACCTCCATGGGCGAGGCCGCTGATTTTCTGATCCGTAATAATTTTGCGCGTGAGATTTCCCGTTCGGAAATGGATGATATCATGGCCCAATCACGGGAGCTGGGCTTTACGCTCACTTCCGATAATGTCCGTGAGGGAGCCGGGTTCTTTTGCCACTGCTGCGGATGTTGCTGCAATCTGATGAACGGGATCAAATATTCCGGCTATCCGGGAATACTTGTTTCTTCCACCTTCATTGCTGAAATTGAACTTGCGGATTGTAATGGTTGTGGAAAATGCGGACGCGCCTGCCCTGTTGATGCCATAACCCTTCATAAGGAAGAAGTTCCCGGATCATCCAAACCGCGCCGCTACGCTGAAATCAATAAAGATATCTGCCTTGGATGCGGTGTCTGCGCGCTTAAATGTCCCACCGGGGCCTTGCAGATGGATAAGCGCGAACAGCGTGTCATTCATCCTGCAGACAGTTTTGAGCGGGTCATCCTGCAATCCCTTGAGCGGGGAACCCTGCAGAACCTGATTTTTGACAATCCCAACAGCCGCAGTGAAGATTTCATGCGTTCCTTGATGGGCGGTTTTCTTAAGCTATCCCCGGTTAAGAAAGGGCTGATGAGCGATGCCTTACGCTCCCGTTTCCTGAATACCTTGCGGAAAGCAACTTCCTAGTTAACTCTTCTTTCCTTCTTATTATGTCTTGTTAGTAACTTTAGTGGTTGCTGTCAGGGTGTATTCTGTTATTATTGAAACAGTCTTTTCTTCGGGGCATGTTCGTATTTCATAATCGAACTTTTGCTTTTCTTGATCTTCTTCTACCCCCGGCCAGTTTTTCTCTTGGATATATTTATCTGCTGTCACTAAAGCAAATTTCTTTATTTGCAATGGTTTCGATGGTTTTGAGTTTATTTAGTTCATAAATAAGTGTAGTTTAGTTATACGTAGCAGAGGCGAACAAAATTTTCATAAACGAAAATCATTTAGGAACAAAAAACATAAAAATGTTAGAAAGTGGTCATTTTTTACATGCAATATGTTTTCAAATCTGTTAGAAAGCATTTAACCAAGAACTTGATACGCAGGTCCGCCCTTCAAGCGGCCCTTTCGGTTAAACATAAACAAGGCAGGTATGAGAAATGGGTGTAACCAGACTCTACAAAGCAATTTTCGAAATCACCAGAGCTGTTAACTCCAGCTTGGAACCGGAAAAAGTTCTGAACAGCATTGCCGAAAAAGTGGCAACTGAAATGGAACTTAAAGGTTGTTTTATCAGACTTCTTGATCGCAAGGGTGAAGTTCTCGAAGCAGACGCATCTTACGGTCTGAGCGAACGTTATGAAAAGAAAGGACCTGTTGAGGTTTCCAAGAGCCGTTTGGATCAGGAAGTTCTCGAAGGTAAGATCGTATCTATTTCCGATGTAAGAAAGGACGACCGCTTCCAGTATCCTGAAGAAGCAGCCAAAGAAGGTCTTTGCTCTCTCGTTGTTCTTCCCCTCACCGCACGCGGTGAAAAAGTCATCGGCGTTCTGCGTGTATACTCTGCAGAACTCCGTGAGTTCTCCGAAGAAGAACTGGACTTCCTCAAATGCGTTGCCGATCTTTCCGGCCTCGCTCTTGAAAATGCCCGCATGTACAGCGCCCTTAAGCGTGCAAGTGAATTGGCAAACGATTACATCTACCGCGTCGACGATCTTTAGGACGCTTGAATATAAGGAATTTTGAAATGAGCAAAGTAAAAGTAGGTATTAACGGTTTCGGCCGTATCGGCCGTCAGGTTCTTAAGACTATCTGGGAAAGGCATCGTGACACTATTGAAGTTGTTGCAATCAACGACCTTTTCGACATCAACACCAACGCTGCCCTTTTCGCACGCGATACCAACTACGGTAAGTTTCCCGCTGAAGTAAAAGTGGAAGGTACCACCATGTACGTTGGTTCCGACTACGTGATCAAAAACTTCGCTGAGCGCGATCCCCGCCAGATTCCCTGGGGTGAATGCGGCGTAGATATCGTTATCGAGTGTACCGGTATTTTCAGAACCGGTCCTACCGCTGCACAGCATCTTGAAGGCGGAGCTAAGAAAGTTGTTATTTCCGCTCCTGCCAAGGAAGAAGACATCACTGTTGTAATGGGTGTTAACCACAAGGATTACGATCCTGCAAAGCACACCATTATTTCCAACGCTTCCTGCACCACCAACTGCCTCGCGCCTATCGTTAAGACCATGCACGAGAAGTTCGGTATTGAGAAAGGTGTGATGACTACTGTTCACGCATACACCAACGACCAGCGTATTCTCGACCAGCCTCATAAGGACCTGCGTCGTGCCCGCGCTGCTGCTTGCAACATGATCCCCACCTCCACAGGTGCGGCTAAAGCTGTTGCTCTCGTAATCCCCGAAATGGCAGGCCGTTTCGAAGGTTACTCTGTGCGTGTTCCAACACCCACCGTTTCCCTTGTTGACTTCGTTGCAGTGCTCAAAAATGACACTACCACCGAAGAACTCAAGGCTACCCTGAAAGCTGCTTCCGAAGGCGAACTCAAGGGCATTATGGGCTACTCTGAAGCTCCCCTTGTTTCCTCCGACTTCCTCGCCGATCCGCGCTCCGGTATCGTCGAAGCAGACTTCACCGTTGTACAGGGCGGCAACCTTGCCAAGGTTTACGCATGGTACGACAACGAATGGGGTTACTCCTGCCGTCTGGCCGATCTCATCGACTACATGGCAAAGTGCGGTATCTAATTACACCGCTTAATAAGCACTAAAGATCGGCAGCGGTTCAGGAAGTTTCCGCTGTCGGTTTTAAGCCCTTTTCCTGAAAAGGGATAAAACTTCTGAAATTCATCCGGGTAGTGGATGAACCCGGATTGAATACTGAGATTCTTAAGATTGCCAAAAACGGGCGGCCTGTTAAACCACAGACAGGTCGCTCGTTTTGCATTTATTTAAGGGGCGGACCTGAGTCAGGTGACTCAGGTCCGCCCCTGTTGTTATTTTTTGTCCTGTGTATTTTTTTAGAATTAAAACAGATACTAAAAGGAGAAAGTGACAATGAAAATCGTGAATTCAAAAGGTGCAGATTTTTTAAAAGGCTTGGAGGCTGGCGAATTTTTGGGACCAGCAAAAGAGCCGGGTATGAGTCCCGACTTGGAACTGCTGACAGCCCGTGACGGAATCAATCCTGATTTGCTGCAGCGCGCCCGGGACCGGGAAGAGGAAGAGCGCGATTTACGCGTACTCGATGCCTACAACCGTTTTGAAATCGGTCTTCAGGAAATCCTGCGCGATCCCGAAACCGGGGTAATGGAACTGCGCGCCGGGGAAGCGCAGGCAGGTGTCTTTGTGGTAAATGATTATTTCGCAGAGGAGGGCGGCAGGCTGCGTGATGAATTGCCGGATGATGAGTGCCGGGTCCGGTTCATGGATATCCTCGAATCACGCCGCAAAACAGCGGTGGATGCAGTGGCCAGACATCAGAGTCAGGAATACCAGAACTGGAAAGAAACTACTGCCGCGCAGACTATCGATTCCGTACTTAAGGCTGTAACCATCAGCCCGGATGCTTCTTCACTCAAGCATGGGGAGCAACTGCTTGAAGGGGCGATCATGCGCCTTTATCGTGGCAGCAATCCCGAACTGCTGCAATTGAGACTGCTCACCGCCAAGCAGGCCATGTATGCCGGGGCGTTGGAAACAATCGGCATTAAAGATCCGGTGAGTGCTTTGATCATGGTTGAAAGTTGGAAAGAACAGCTCGGCAACATGCACTATGAACGGCTGCATGAATTGTTTGAGCCGCAGGCCCGCAATCAGCACATGAAGCAGGAATTTCATTCCCTGCGTTACATGGAAGGCGAGCAGCTTCAGGCGGAACTTGCCGACCTGCGTGATGATGACATGCGCCGGGAACTTGCGGAAATGGTCGAAGCTGACCGGACTTTGCGTGAAAGGGCAGAATTAAATTTCAAAGCTGAGCGTATAAACATCCTCTGCCGTGAATTGTTCAAGAGATTTCTGGAAGGTCAGCTCACAGCTGAAGATATCCTTGATTCAGGTCTTGAACCGGAAATGCGTTCCCGATGGCTGCTTATTGCCGGAAGCAAGGGGGAAAGCGGTAGTGATGAAATGCTGATCAGCATCGTGCAGGGGATTATTGCTGACGAGATTACTGAGGAACATCAGATTTATGCCGCAGTTGTGGATGGATTAGGCGAGGTCGATGCCTCCGCTCTGGCAGCACTATTCATGTTCAGGAAGCATCCTGAAATCAGGTTGATGATCAATGGCTTGCGTGAAATCGGCGAGCGTTGCGCCGCTGTCTCCGGCGATCAACGCGATCATGGCGCAGCAATCCGTGATTTCCTGCGGCGTGTAGCTGCAAAGGCCGGCAAAGGTGATCTCTTCAGCGTAACCACGATCAGAAATGAAGTTATGGATGATCACTTTGCTGACAGGGTGGAAGCGGTAAATATTAATGACGAACTGGCTGAAGATGCTGAGGTTGTCGAGCTTCCGGAACCCCATGAAGATGCTGCCGCAGACACCGCCGCAGATTCTGTAGAAGAAGGCAAAGCCATGCTGGGCAAAAAAGAAGATGCGGGTTATCCTGAGCCGGAATAAATACCAAGGAGCCGCAATGCGTCGTTTTATCCCATTATTCATTCTGTTCATTTTGCTGGCCGGGTGCGGGCAAAAGAGTCTGCCGGATACGGTTCAATACCTGACTCCTTTGCCCAGACAAACGGTTCAGGTTGATGATGTTCAGCTTGCCTACCGCATTTTCGGGGAAGGTCCGCCTCTGCTTATGATTATGGGCTATGCCGGGACCATGGATATATGGGATGCTGCTCTGATTCGTGAGCTTTCCAAAGAACACACGGTGATCATTTTCGATAACCGCGGTATGGGCGGGTCCGGCAAAGGGACCGAAGAGATTACCATCAAGCGCATGGCTGCGGATAGCGCAGGACTGTTGCGGGTGCTAGGTTATGATCAGGCTGGCGTTTTCGGCTGGTCCATGGGTGGTTTGATTGCGCAGGAGATGGCACTGAATTATCCCGGCAGGGCAGCTAAGCTTGTTCTTTTGGGGACTTCCTGTGCTGCACGACCTGTAGCGGAGATAACGCACAGGTTGTTGAAGATGGATATAAAGGAACTTATGACTCATATATTCCCGCCGGGATGGGTAGAAAAATATCCTGATGCTCTCGCCCGGCTGCCCCGTCAGGCAGGTCCGGCTGATCCGGCAGTGATAAAGGCACAAGCCGATGCTATGATTGAATGGGACGGTTGCTGCAACCGTTTACCAAATCTCGATCAGCCGATGCTGATCATCACCGGTCTGGATGATGATATCCTGCCAGAACCTCTGGCTGTTCAAATTTCAAATGAGATCAAAGGGAGCTGGCTGGTGCGCTATAAAAATGCAACCCACTGGCTTATGTATCAAGATCCCGTAGGACTCGGCTGTACGGTGAATAATTTTCTCAAAGTAAAGCAGAATTTATTTGTGCATTAAGATTGCCTCCGGCGGCGCTACCGCGGGTCCCTCCGGGGGCCAAAGAACCCTTTTCCAAAAGGGTTCTCTGGACTCTCCCAAAACGTTATATTAGGCTTTGCCGCTTCGTATTAAAAATAAGTAAAAAGAAAAATAGCAATAACTCATATGTTATTGCTATTTTTCTTCTTACAGCCGTTTCAATAAGCTTTTTGCGAAGCTTAACGAAAAGTTTTGGGGTCCCCGATGGGCCGCCGGAGGCAAATTACTACCAAATATTCTTTTCAGTTTTAGCGTTATCGTCAAAGAGTCTGGTGAAATCATCGAAGGCGGTCAGTGCAGCAGCAGCTCCCTGTCCAGTTGCGGTGATGATCTGGCGCACGCCTCCGGTCACGTCACCGGCTGCGTAGACTCTTTCCACGCTGGTGCGCTGGGTCGGAGCAACTTGGATGAAACCATCATTGCGCAGTTCAACGCCCAGTTTCTCAGCCAGTTCGGTGTTGGCGGTATGTCCAATCGCAACGAAAACTACGTCGGTATCCTTGATGGTTTCAGTGCCGTCTTTGTTGATGATGCGTGCTGATTCAACCTGATCTTCTCCGATAATTTCGGTGACCTGACTGTTCCATATTATTTCGATACCTTCCCGGTTAACGGAATCCTGCAGAACTTTTTCTGCGCGGAATTTATCGCCACGGTGTACGATGGTTGTTTCAATTCCCAGATGCTTGAGGTGCAGCGCATCGGTCAGGGCTGTGTTACCGCCTCCGACAATGATGGCCTTGCCGCCTTTGTAGAAGTTGCCGTCACAGGTTGCGCAATAGCTGACTCCGTGTCCGTAGAATTTGTCTTCACCGGGAACGCCGAGCATGCGGACGTTAACTCCGGTGGCCAGCAGCACGCCTTTGGCCCGGTAGACCTTTTCTTCGGTGGTGATTTCAATACGCGGACCGTATTTTACGTCGCTGACTTCTGCAAACTGGTGAATTTCAGTGTATTCGCGGGCATGTGAGCCGAGGATTTCCACCAGTTCAAAGCCTTGGATATTGGTAAAACCGGGATAGTTTTCAACTTTTGGGGTCAGGGCCACCTGTCCGCCGACGCCCTGCTTTTCAAGAATAATACAGCTCAGTCCACTGCGCTTGGCGTAGATTCCGGCACTCATGCCTGCAGGACCGCCACCGATGATGACCAGATCGACATCTTCGTAAACAGTGTCTGAGGCTTTTGCTTCATTTTTTTTAGCGGCCTTTTGTTCTTCGATTACATCCTCCAGAGGCTTGAGGAAAAGCAGTTGCAGCATGAATTTTTCTTCAGGTTCCAGTCCGGTGAAGGTGACTGTCTCGTTGATATCTGTGTGAGGGACAGAGCCGACGTTGTATTCACGGGCCATATTCTCGTTATCAAGGGTGGAGACATTCCATGCAGAAATTTTGTCCGGTCTGGCGATTGCGGCTTTGAATGCATTGATGGCCTGACCGGGGCAGTAGGGGCAGGTCGGGCTGGCGAAAATTTTGATCAGTCTGTTTTCCTCAAGCGGTTCGAGGATTTCTTTTGTGGAATCGGAAATTCCTTCTGCCCCTTTGGAAGCAAGGTTAAGTGACTCTACCAGAGCACGGCCCTCTTCACCGGCAGGCGCGCCGAGAAAACGGATATCGTATTCTTCCGGGGAGATCAGCACGGTGGGAGTGGCTATGATATCGCGCTTTTTCCCCATTTCGCTGTCCATGGCGTATTCATGCAATTTGATTTTATCGCTCATAACATTGAATGCCCGGCAGATATTCAGTGTGAATTCATTGTATTCGCGGTGTTCACCTTCAGCAGTGTACACTTCAATAGTTACGGTCCGTTTGAAATCGGCAAAGAGTTTTTCAAGATATTCGCGGCTCTCGTCAGGGATGAAATTGCGGTATTTTTCTTCAGCGCTCAGTGTGCTCATAATTTATCTCCTTGTAGATCCCGTATTGGTTGCGGGTACTGATCATCATATTTTACAAATGCTATCATTAATATGACGTATTTTACAGCTTCGGAAAAGGTCTTTTCCGATAGCTGCAAAAGTACTAACAGTAGGGATTACTAAAAGCAATAGGAGGTGCAGTTATTTAAAGATAATTTTAAAATTGAGAGATGCTGAAAAGGAAGTGTTTAGCGGAATGATATTAATTCTATGGTAAAGCGGTTTGAGGCTTGCTTTGTGTCCCCAGAGTTCCCCGGAATATTTTTGAGGCACGATGATCCTATCGATCTCTCCTTCAGACAATGCCAGCCGGGATCGCAGATAAAGGTATAGAGCTTTGGAACGGATTTTTTGTCCCAGTGCCGGATGCACTGGCCCGGCTAAAATGCTTTTTTCAAAGCCGTCCTCATGCGCTACGCCGATTCGGATTACGTGGATTTTATGCATCCATAAACGCAGCAGGGCCGGGGAAAGTTCTTCTTCAGTGCGCAGCAGGGACCATGGAGTATATTTTCCGGCCCGGTAAAGTTTTTCCAGTCCGGTTCCTTTAACGGTCAGGCAAGGGTAGATGCGCACGGCATCAGGCTGAAGTTTAATGGTTTGGCTGATGTCACGCTGGAAGTCTCCGCGTTCTGTTCCCGGCAGTCCGGGCAGAAGCTGAGTACCCAGAGACATTCCACTTTCACGGACAACGCGGCAGGCTTTGATTGCTGTTTCCGGGGAATAATTGCGCGCGGAGCGGCGCAGAACTTTAGCTGAAAAGCTCTGAATTCCCAGTTCAATCATATCCAGTCCGTCTTCACGAAGCTGGGCGAGATGCTGCGCTTTAATGCAGTCCGGGCGGGTGGAGCATCTTACTTTGGTCAGGTAGCCCTTCTTTTTAAAATCCCCAGCCAGCTTGACGAAGCGTTGTTGCCATTCAAAAGGCAGCGCGGTGAAAGTGCCGCCGAAAAATGCAAGTTCAAGTGGTGTCCGTTTCCTTTCTGCGAAAAAAGCAGGAATGTCCTGCTCAATTGCTTGATATATTTCGCTTAATGTCTTAGTTCCTGCCCCTGTCTGCCTGTCCTGTGAGCAGTAGATACATTTTGTAGGGCAGCCCATAAAAGGCATGAAAACCGGCCAGATACGAGTTTTAGAATGTTCCGGCTCAGGATGTTTGAAAATTGTTGTGTGCATCTTTCAGGGTTATCCGAAGAATAAAATAAGACAAATCATGCCTTTGTTTAATAAATTAGCTTGATTAAAAAAACGTGGTCGGTTATTTATTTAAATATAACTGTCTCTTGAGGCTTTCAAGATCGGTTTAAGATTATTTGTCGCAACATGCAACTAAAGCAGTAGTTCTTATTATGAGTAATCAGGATTGTATTTTTTGTAAGATCGTGGCCGGGGAAATTCCCTGCTTTAAGATTTATGAAACTGACAAAGTGCTTAGCTTTCTGGACATCGGTCCGGTCAATAAAGGGCATGCTCTTGTGATTCCCAAGCAGCACTGTGAAAATATCTGGGATCTTCCAGCTGAACTGGGACAGGATATCATCACAGCAGCTCAGAAGGCCGGGGATGCTATTGTCAAAGCAACCGGTGCTGACGGGCTGAATCTGATTATGAATAATAATGAAGCGGCAGGACAGCTTGTTTTTCATACCCACTTTCATCTCATTCCCAGATTTAAGGATGACGGTTTCGTTCACTGGGCACAGAGTGAATATGAAAGCATGGATGAAGCAATGGCTCTTGCCCAAAAGATAGAAAAGATGATAATGGGATAAATTAACAGTAAATTTTTCCCACACGATAACGCCTTTTACCTGAATCACCGCGCGCATGCTTATGTTTGTTCGCGGATAACTTTAAACCCGCCGCCCCTGACCTCAGGGCCGGGGACAACGGAGGAAAGGAAATGGCTACCGGAAACACCCTCACTAAAGCCAGCGTTGTTGACTACATCTACGAAAAGACTGACCGGAACAGAGCTGAGATCAAGGAACTGGTTGAATCCATCCTCGACATCATGAAGCAGGCCGTGAAAAAAGATCATGCCATGCTGATCAGCGGATTCGGTAAATTTGAAGCTTACGACAAAAATGCTCGTAAAGGACGTAACCCCCAGACCAATGAAGCAATCACCCTGCCTGCGCGCAAGGTTGTTGTCTTCAGGCTTTCCCGCAAGTTCAGAGCTGAACTGAACGGATAAGCCGGGTCCGCATATGATGCGGGCCGGGGTTTTCCCTCTTTTTGATATTTTGCAGTGAAACAAGGGAGCTGGATGATTTCCAGTTCCCCTTTCATACTTTTTGCAAATTATCAGATACTTGTGGTCTTTTTAGAATTGATGTTCGCAAAAAAACCGCCCAGTCGAAAGACAGGGCGGCTTTTTTTATCTCGTATGAAAAGACTGCCTGCGCAGCGCATCAACAATTATTTAGTAACCAGAATCACGTTTCCGTATTCATTTGCAAGGGTGGTCATGGCATCTTCTGCTGCGGGGATATTGTAGAAATATCCAGCCTGAACGCGCATAAATTTCTTGCCGTTCACGTCTACCTCAACCATGCGTGATTCTTTATATCCGCTGTTTTTCAGGGTTTCGAGTACAGCCTGTGCACGGTCATGGTCGGTAAACGCGCCCACCTGAATATAGTAGTGGGCTTGCGCGGTGGCTTCTTCGGTGATGATGATTTCTTCAACTTCCGGTGCAGCCTGTACAGTTTCTTCCACCACGGCTTCTTCTGCGGGGGCAGCAGTTTCCGCCACAATTTCAGTAGCTTCAACAGGCTCTACATTGACATCCTCAATGGCCCGGAGTTCAACTGGAGTCAGTCCTTTATTGATGATGCCGAGCTTTGATGCTGCTGCATATGAAAGGTCGATGATTCGCAGATCCGGGTCGGCAAAGGGGCCACGGTCATTAACCCTGACGATTACTTTGCGTCCACTGTCGCGGTCGGTGACCTCAAGCATGGTCCCCATGGGCAGGGTGCGGTGGGCAGATGTCATGGCGTACATGTTATATGTTTCACCGTTGGCAGTTGTTTTGCCGTGAAAATCGTCTCCGTACCATGAAGCGAGTCCCTGTGCCTTATAGCCTTTGGAGCTGAGGTGCGGCACGTATGTTTGACCATGCACGGTGTAGGGGTCGGTTTTCAGGACCGGCTTAACCACATTGGGTGAATCCTGTTTTTTTACCTTGTGGTGGGAAACCGGGGGAGTTGAGTAAATTCTTTTTTTTGAGCAGCCTGCGGAAAAGCAGAGCAACAGGCAGGCAAGCAGCAGTACATATCTGGACATATAGGCCTCCATCAGATGGAAAATCTTTATTAACCTACGTGCGCTGGGCGCAGTTGGTAACCATTCCATAGTTATTGAATTGATTAAAGTCCAGCAGTCATTGGTACATGTATACAAAGAAGATTATATTTCATATCAGCTTTGTAGGGTATTGCAGGGAATTAATCCTGAATTCTGGAGCGTGTGCTTATACAGTGCTTTCTTTAGGGAAATACTTTGTATCGAAGGCAACGGTCTGCCAATATGAAGTCCATATGTGATCAATATGTTGAAGCGGCAGGAGAGTTTTTTTGTTAAAATTTATGACAACATCTACTTAACATTGCGCGAAAGAGCCAGCGCGAGGGCGGTGGTCAGTTTAACAAGCTCGTTATTGTTGCGGCGGACAGTTGCGGCCAGCCTTTTACTGATGGTCATGAGCAGTTTGCCTCCGGTGACCGGGTGTTTTTCCACAAATTCAAAAAATTTCATGCGGTCAGTTACCAGAAATTCGGAATCCTCCACCACAGTAACTGTGGCAGAGCGGTGGTCACGGTCGATAAGTGCTATTTCACCAAACATGGGGTAACTGTCGGCATCAAGGTTAGCCAGTACTTTGCTGGTATTCTTTATCTCATTAAGTGGCAGGGTCATGCCTTTCATGAGCATGGCTTTGGTTATGCGCACTTTTCCATCCACGAGAATGAACATTTCGTCGCCCCCTTCGCCTTCTGAAATGATATCTGTGCCGGAGCGGACCGCGATATTGGCGAAAATGGGTTTGACCTGCTGTAATTCCTGATCATCAAGATTCTGGAAAAGGGGGATGGACTGCCAGTAATCAGCCATGAGCCTGCCCTCCGGGAGCACTAATGACCAGCAGAGCATCGTAGTCAGACATGGGTTCATTATCCGATGGATTCATTTGAACTTTTGGTCCCTGCATGCCCAGTGAAGTGTCTTGACCGGAAGTTTTGAACAATTCCATGATGAACTGGTCTAAGGCGGAACCTTCATCCAGTACATCCTGCAGGCTCAGGTTTTTGCCCAGCTTACAGGCCGCCACAGGAAGATCTCCGTTATTGTTCCTTATTCTGGTGCTGAGTTCACCCCAGCTCAATTGTTTTTCATCCGCATTGCAGGGCCGGAAACAGAGCCTGCCCGAATCACCGAGGCCTATAAGGTTTCGGAAGAATGACCATATGGACGGACTGGCTCCCATCATGCCCATCATGCGACCGGAAATCTCACCGCGGACGAGGATTTCATTGGCTCCGGCACGGAGTAGGTGTTCCTTGTTTTCGTGGCGGGCGATCTCGGCATAAACCGGAACTTTGGGGGCCAGTGTGCGCAGGGCCAGTACAGCGTAGATGGCCTGTTGGTCGGAGTCCTTGTCTTCAAGACCACTCTGGCAGAGTACATAAACATTGCGGGCGACACTTGGGTTGGCCCTTGATATGACATTGGTCTGGCTGATGTTGCCGTGAACGAAATGGAGGCGATCGCCCATGTCCAGTTTGAAGGAAATTTCATCGCGTATTTCGCTTTCAAGGTTGCTGACTATGACCAGATGCAGTTTTTTGGGTGTGGTCTGATCTGTCAGAGAGTCTATGAGCCCGAACGCATAGTCGTTCCAACCAAGTATAATGATGTGGTCGCTGATTTTCACTGTTAGCAGTCCCTTGCGTTTTTTGGCCTTTTGCTCCACCAGCATGGAAGCCATATTACCGGTAAGCGAAGTCACCAGCCCAATGCCTGAGATCATGACCAGTCCGCCAAGGATACGGCCCGGAACAGTGGTCGGAACCATGTCTCCATATCCTACTGTGGTCAGGGTTACGATGGCCCACCAGAAGGCATGGGATATGCGCGCGTCCTCGCCTTCACTCAGTTCGATCCAGTAGAAAGCAAGCGTGCTTAAAATGAGGAGCAGGGCCGTGGCAATTACCAGTTTCCCAAATCCCGAACGTAGCCAGTTTATAAATTTCATTATTAATTTATACCCTGTAATCACGCTAGGATTCAAGCAAAAGAAAACCCGGTTTCCACAGATGCGGAAACCGGGTTTTAAAATCTATGTGTACTTGTATTTCTACAGGTAACCGAGTGCTGCTTTCATTTCACCGGGAACCATTGCGTTCTCAGCGGGCTGGAGAGCTTTCCATGAAGCACCGGCTTCTTTGCGTGCAGTTTTAACTTCGTCAAGGTCGAAGCCAGCGCGGGGAACTTCAAGAGACTGACCGGGGTAAATCAGGTCAGGGTTCTTGATCTGGTCCCTGTTAGCTTTGTAAATAAGGGGCCACATGAAAGGATCATTGTAAATCTGCTGGTATTCAGCGATCCACCAGAGGCATTCGCCTTTGGTTACTACGTGGGAAGTGGGCAGGGTTTTGTACTCACTTTCGTAGATTTCCATGGGAGTCGGAGGAACAACTTCAGCAGCGGGTTCTTCCTCAACAACTACAACCTCAGTTTCCTCTACAACCACAACTTCTTCCTGAGGAACCTGCTTTTTAGCACATCCCCATGTAAACATCAGGCTGAATGCGATTGCGAGCCAGATCATTTTTTTCATTTCTCAAGGCCTCCTGCGATTATTTAGAATTTGTTCGCTTGCTTAGTCATACTTTAACTGTTTTCGTCCAATTATCAACAATTTCTTTTTCTTGCAATACCTTGAGGTTGTTTGGGTTTAATTTATGGGCCTGTTCCGCAGCCTCAATTGCCTTTGCCATCCATCCCCCAAGTCGTAGGCTCCGGGCGGCAAGGACATAAAGCATTTCAGGTTCATCCTCGTATATGGTATCGATAAGTAACTCGTATTCTTCGCGAAAAACTTCATGAATCAGATGGTTCTGAGAGAAAAGTAAACGTCCCAACAGGGGGTTGTCCTTGTGTTTTTTCAGGTAAATGGGGAAAAGTTTGCGGCATCTGGCGATAATAAATCTAATGCGGCTTATTTCGCGCTCCATACTTTCTTCCGTCTGCTCAACGACCTGAACAAAGTCCTGACCGATTACCGATTCCGGCAAAGTGGTGTCTTTTCCGCGCAGGCTGGAAAAAAGGGGGGCGTAATTGAGGTTCTGATAGGCATCTTCGCGAAGTTTGAAAGCTTCGTGGAATATATAACCCATGCCCCAATCAAGAAATCGTCCGGCAAGCGGATCCCCTTCTTCATTACGAAAGAGAAGATGCGCGGTATCTTTCAATCGCCAGAGCAGTCCTTTGTTCATCTTTGTTCCGATGAGATCGTCAAGGGCTTCAAAGCTGACGCTGCGTTCGCGGTCGAAAGTTTCGAACTGCTCTTCCAGCGCGCTGCCCGCGAGGCAGAAATCCCTGAAAGTATCGCGGACAAATTCAGGTATTTTACCCTTAATCCATGAATTGGACATATGAATTTCCTGTCAGGTTTATTTTTTACATTCGTAAAGGCTGGCCATTTTTGCAAGTTCAGCCAGCCTGTCATCCGCTTTGCGGTAAACAGTATTCTTAGGGAATTTGCCGTCTTCACCGCGGGCTCCGGCTTCCATTCCGGTGAGGATGTAGATGGCCTGTTCAATGGTCTTTACCGGGTAAATATGGAAATCTCCTTTATCCACGGCTTTGAGCACTTCACTTTTAAGCATTAAGTTTAGCACATTATCTGCTGGAATGAGAACTCCCTGTCTGCCGTTAAAACCTCTGCGGCGACAGACTTCAAAGAATCCTTCAATTTTGCGGCTGACTCCGCCTACGGCCATGATTGTTCCGGACTGGCTGACAGCACCGGTGAAGGCGTAATCAAATTTGATGGGCACACCGGAAATGGATGAGAGCAGCGCAGCCAATTCGGCACCGGATGCGGAATCTCCTTCGATTCCGGCATAACTCTGCTCAAAGCAAAGGCTACCGGTCAGCACGATGGGCTTGTCCTGCGCGAACAGTCCCACAAGGTAGCTCTTGATGATCATCATTCCCTTGGTGTGGATGGGACCGCCCATGCGCGCTTCGCGTTCAAGGTCGAGAATCCCACCATGACCGACACCAACTGTACAGGAAATCTGGTGCGGCAATCCGAATTCGTAATTACCGAACAGAGTAACGGAAAGTCCGTTGGCCCGGCCTACTCCTTCGCCGGAGGTTTCCACTTTGATAACTTCGCGGTCATACTCTTTCATGTATTCATCTTCATAAAGATTAGAGCGGAAGTCTTTCATGGAGATAGCCTCTTCAATGGTAGGCAGATCTACTATTTCTTTGCCGTCCAGCTTTGCAAGGGCCGAGGCTTCGACCATCATTTCCTTCAAAAGCGGGATACGCAGGGAGAGTTTTTTCTGGTCTTCGGCCAAGCGGCTGGAAAAATCTACAATGCGGGCCAGCGAATCACGGTCAAAGGGAAGAAGTTTTGAATCATCAATAATTTTGCCCAGTACTCTTACAAAGCGTTCCACGTTATCTTCATTACGTTTAGCGGAAAGCTGCATGTGGGCTTTGAGTTTGAAGTATTTACCAAATCTCTCATCGTTATAGAGGAGAATTTCGTATGTTTCCTCGGAGCCGATCAGGATAACGGTCAGGTCGAGGGGAATCGGTTCCGGCTCAATGGTTTTGGTGCGGACCTGATCTCCGTCGCCCGGATCTTCAATCTTGGCCTGCCCGGTACGCAGAGCGCGCAGCAGTCCTTCCCATGAGGAAGGGGTGGTCAGGATGTCGTCAGCATAAACGATAAGATATCCGTGGTTGGCTTTGTGGATGGCCCCGGCCCGGATGAGGGTGAAGTCAGTGTAAAGAGCACCCATTTCGGATTCTCGCTCAATGGATCCGAGCAAGTTGAAAAGGGTCGGGTGGTCGGCCATGACAACAGGAGCGCCCTTGGTCTTGCTGTGGTCAACCAGCAGGTTGACTTCAAAGCGTGCGAAAAGTTCTTCCACCGGAGAAGCTTCAGGCAGCTGCAGTCCCAGAATAGGGGAAGTCGGCTGCGCTTCCTTAGGCATGAATAATTCAATATTATCCAAAAGTTCGTCTTCGAGGCCGCCCAGGTAGTCTTTTATGCGTTCGAATTTGTCAAAATTTTCATGCAGCGGATCCAGAAGGTCTTTGAGCAGTTCTTTTGCAGAATCCTGATGTAGCTTGCGTTCGTCCTTGCGGAATCCTTCTTCGGTTTTGCTGATGCGGCGCAGAATGGTGGTTACTTCGGCCAGCAGGTCGTCCGCGGCATTACGCAGAGTCTTGCGCACGTCCGGTTCAAGGCGTTCAAATTCTTCGTCATTGAGAATGCGTCCTTCAACAAGAGGGATCAGAGTCAGTCCGCCGTGATCGTCTATTTCAAGGCTGAATCCTCTGTCCTTGGCCAGAGATTCCATGTCTGCGAAAAGGTCTTCACGCTCGTCCTGAAAATTGCGGGATATCTGTTCAAGAGCTTTGACGTGCGGTTCACGTTCAAACCATGTGGGCAGCTGTTCCTTGATTTGAGTAACTGTCTCAGCCAAAGCATTTTTGAACTTTTTACCCTGTCCGGCAGGCAGGCTCACCGAGATGGGGTGATCCTGCCGGGAGAAGTTATGCAGGTAAAGTTGGTCCGGCGGGGTGGCCTGATTCGTGGCCCGAAGCTGGAAATATTCACGGGCGAAGTAGCTTCTGCCTAAGTTGGGGTCCCCGGAAAGATATAAATTGTGACATGTACCTTTAATGGCAAGGGCCATGCGGAAGGCCTGTAATGCCCTCGGCTGGAACTGGTCGTAGTCATATTTTGATTCCGGTATTTCGGAGCTGGTGCTGTACTTGATTTCAGCCGGCTCCTGTCTGGAGCTGAGTCTGTCCAAGGATAATTCATTTATGGTCATGTTTTCTTAATCTTCCTGTATTAAATCGGTATCCGGTTTGAATCGTGAGATTACTTGTATATGAAAAAAAAGTCACTGGTCAGGGAGTATCTACGAATATTAATAATTGAATTGATTGTGAAATTTTTTACAAATTAAAAAAGTATTTAATTTTAGATTGTTAGAACAAAAAATAATGATAAAAACGATTGAACAGGTGTTCAAAATCGATTTTGCAGTTGCGCATATTGGTATTCAGGGATATGAAATTCTGGTGTTTTGTTGCGAGGTGGGTTCCTCTGCTGATCATTTGAAATAAAATTTCAGTAAAATAGAGCTTATGGATAAAGAATCCGTTGACTCTTATTTGGGGATTGTGCTAGACGGGACTCACTTGTGAAGGTTTGCGCAAAGTCCGCTTTGCGCACCAAATTTCCATCCCGGATAAAATAAAGGACCGGAAGCAACATGTTCTTTTTAAATGGGAATAAAGAGACCTTCGATCTGCTCGGTAATGCCGCTACGATCGGAACTCATCTCGTTGCCTCTACCTTTGTCGGGTTGGCTATCGGGTGGTATCTCGATAAATGGTTGGGAACGAAGCCTTGGCTTCTAATTGTTTTCTTGTGTTTCGGAATCGCTGCCGGCTTCAAGAACGTATTCGACGAAGTTCAGCGGATTCAGAAAAAGGATCAGGGGAAAGGTCCTGGAACCAATGAAAATTAATCAGAAGATTGAACAATTCCTCCACAGGCGGGGCTTCACTCATCCGGACGTACGCAGTCTGGTGCGGAATCAATTGTACCTTACTGTCGGAACATGTCTTATAGCTGCTGTAGTATCCATCGGGTTTGCCCCCTGGGCACTGGGTCTGGCGGCAGGAGCGGTTCTGATTACGTTCAATTTCTGGTCGCTGGCCAAGTTCGGTCAGCATCTGGCTTACATGCGCAAGGGCGCGGTTGTGTCCTTGTTAATTCGCTTCTACGGTCGACTCATTTTATCCGGGTTGGCCATCTACGGGCTAATAGTCTGGGGGCAGTGTTCAATTTACGCTCTTCTGGTCGGTCTTAGTACGGTAGTTGTGAATGCGATATTTTGGGGCGTAGCCGGGTTTCGGCAAAAAGTGAAGGAGGCATAAGGATCATGGCTGGAGGTTTACCACATCCATTATTGATCATGACAGAGCTTAACAACGCTCTGGGAACTCACATCCCCAACCACGTGTGGTACACATGGTTCGGAATGAGTGTTCTTTTCGTACTGGGTTTCATCGTATCCAGAAGGCTCAGTCTGGTTCCCGGCGGGGTGCAGAACCTTGCCGAGATTATCATCGGGGGATTGGAAGAATTTGTCGTTTCTAACGTCGGTGAGGGCGGACGCAAAGTATTTCCTTTCATGTGTACTCTTTTTGTATACATCCTCGTACTGAACCTCATGGGTCTCGTCCCCGGGTTTGACGCTCCTACAGCGAACGTCAACACCAACGCAGCAATGGCTGTATGTACTTTTCTTTACTACAACTACATCGGTATCAAACTTCATGGTGCCGGTTACATCAAGCATTTCATGGGCCCCATTCCGGCTCTGTCTCCCTTGATGTTGATCATCGAACTGGTTTCTCACATCTCACGTCCGCTTTCGCTTACTCTGCGTCTGTTCGGTAACATCCGCGGTGAAGAAATCGTTCTCGTACTTCTGTTCATGCTTGCTCCTCTGGTATCCACCCTGCCCATGTACTTCCTGTTCATGCTGGCAAAGGTTATCCAGGCTTTCATCTTCTTCATGCTGACCATGATTTATCTCAAGGGTTCTCTGGAAGAAGCTCACTAGGATTCAAGCACTTAATTTAGGGGAAATGGTCTAACGACCTGTTAAATAAACTTATATTTTGGAGGATTTTACAATGCGTAAAGCTCTGCTTATCGTTCTGAACACCATGGCTCTGGTTCTCGCTGCTGGTGCAGCATTCGCTGCTGGCGTAGCTCCCGAAGTTGCTTCCGCTACCGCTACTGCTACCGCTCTCGGTATGGCTATCGCTGCTGCTGGTTGTGGTATCGGTCAGGGCCTCGGTCTGAAAGCTGCTTGTGAAGGTACTGCACGTAACCCCGAAGCTGGTGGTAAAATCACTGTTACTCTGATTCTTGGTCTGGCATTCGTAGAATCCCTGGCCATTTACGCTCTCGTTGTTAACCTGATCCTGCTCTTCGCTAACCCCCTCATCGGTTAGTTCTAAGGATCTGGAGATATTTAAAGGAGGTCTTCGGACCTCCTTTTTTTCTTCAAATAATTGTTAATTTTTTCACATACTTTATGCCGGTATAGGGGTTTTACTGGCATTTAGGCTTTAATTCCCTGCATAAATTAATAATATGCGTTTCACGGGGTAGCCGAAACCAAGGGTTTTAGTGTACATTAATTAAAATGGAAGGCGGAGGAAAAGGTTGCGTTAGTTCCAGCTCTCCAGTAGGGGTGTGATCGAACTTGCGAGGGAAGGTAGTGGGCTTCCGACCTTTGAATCTTTAACTGCCAGCCAAGACTTTTCGGGCAAGTGTATAGCCATGGAAAATAGGAAACTAAAGTGAAAACCCAGAATATCCCCAAAGCAACCATTAAACGGCTTGCTGTCTACATACAGGTTCTGACAGGACTTAAACGGGACGGAGTGGAGGTTATCTCCTCTGAAAAACTGGCTCGTGCCTGCTCTGTTAATCCTTCTCAGATTCGTAAGGATTTGGCGTATTTCGGTGAATTCGGAGTGCGTGGCGTAGGTTACTACGTGCATGAACTCATTTCATCCATAAAACAGTCCCTCGGTGTTGACCGTGTCTGGGGTTGCGCCCTTGTAGGCGTTGGCAACCTCGGCCGCGCTTTGTTGCGTCATAAGGAATTCGCGTTGCGTGGATTTTCGATCAGGGCTGCTTTTGACTGCGATCCGTATAAAATCGGCGAAGTTGTCTCCGGACTCGAAGTTGTGTGTACCCGTCAGTTCAAGGCGAGAGTTGAAGAGCTCGGTCTTGAGATCGGTATTATCACTACCCCCCCGGAAAGAGCGCAGCGAGCTGCGAACTATCTGGTAGATGGTGGTATTAAAGGTATCGTTAACTTTGCACAGGCAAGGATTGAAGTGCCTAAGAATGTTCCGGTTGAATATGTTGATTTCACCCATCACTTTTATTCCGTGGCATTTAATATCAGTTCAATGGACTAACATATTAAATAATTGCGGAAAAACGAATCCCCTGAGGCTCTCTGTCTCAGGGGATTCGTTTTTTAGTATATTGAATATTGTTTTTTAATCTTGTGCTTCTTGAGCAAGGCATAGAGTCGGGACACTGAGGTTCCGGAAATTCTGGCCGCTTCGGCCATGTTGGCTTTACTTACCAGAATAAGTTGTTCCAGATATATTTTTTCAGCGTTGTTAACTGCTTCTTCCTTGTAATCTTTGAATAAAGGTAATTTATGGGAATCAGGTATGTTCGTTTCCGGTAGTGCCAGTTCGACATTCTGAAACTGATTTTTCCGTCCTTTAATCAAGGTCAGTGTGTTGCGTGATCCATGTTCAGGGAGAACAGAGGCTTGAGCAGCAGACACACGGAGCCGGACCGGAAGATGGATAGGTAGAAACTCACCAGCTTCAGGGTTGGAGGTAAAAACCTGTTCCAGCACGTTGAAGAGTTCTCGCACATTGCCGGGCCATGAATAGGACATCAGTGCATCCAGAAATTCATCGGAAATGGCTATGGGCGGTGCGTTAAAATCAGCAGCCAGTTTATTGAGGTAGTATCTGGAAAGCCTGTGAATATCTTCTCCCCTCTGGCGTAAGGGAGGAAGTTCAATGGTAAAAGCCTGCAGTCTGTAAAGCAGATCCTGCCTGAAACGGCCATTCTGGATTAAAGCTTCAAGGTCACGGTTTGTTGCGGCAACCAGTCTGAAATCACTGCGTTTCTCTTCGCTTCCGCCTACTGGACGATAGGTACGTTCCTGAAGCACCCTGAGAAAAGATTTCTGCAGGCTCATGGGAAGTTCACCAACTTCATCGAGGAAAAGTGTTCCGCCGTCTGCCTTGGCTATCAGGCCTTCCTGGCTTTTGTCCGCGCTTGTGAAAGCTCCCCGTTCATGTCCGAAAAGAATTGATTCAACAAGATTTTCCGGAATTGAAGCACAGTCAACAATGATAAAAGGTTCATTACGCCGTGTGCTGTTATCGTGGACAGCGCGGGCGAAAAGTTCCTTACCCGTGCCTGTCTCACCGAGAAGAAGTACGCCAACGTGGCTTTCTGCAGCTTTGGCAGCCTGCCCAAGGCAGCGGACTATTGAATCGGAGCGACCGACGATATTGTGGTGTCCGAGTTTGGGAGAGGAAGATTGTTTTTCGCTGCGGTATTGGAATACCCTTTTCATGTGCAGCATATATTCTTCCTGACTCGCAGGCTTCGCTATGTAGTCCCAAGCGCCTGAATTAATAGCTAATTCAGCACCTTTCGAGTCTCCTTTCCCGGTAATGATGATAACCTCGGGTATGTTGTTGAGTTGCTGCAGTTCCGGGAGGGCATCCAGTCCGTTGCCATCCGGCAGTATTACATCAAGAAATACTACATCAAAGCGTTCTTCGCGTGCTAAAGCCATGCCCTCTTTCAGAGTCAGGGCTTTTGTTCCGTCATGATTTAAAGCTTCTGCAATGGCGATCAGCAGTTCCCCTATGAAAGGGTCGTCATCGATAATTAAGACATTAGCCATCAATATTCCAGTCGGTTAGTGTGTGCTATAGTATTAATAACTTGTTTGAGTTAAAAAGCATATGAGCACACGTTTCAGTGCGAATCAACACTTTTTCTTTTTTCATTTGACCGCATGTGTTCTTTTGGATAGTTGATAAGTCAACTGTTGACTTGTCAACAATGAGGATAAAGATGGTAAAAAAACACGTTTCTTTTGGATTCATGAACAGTCAGATGGGCAGGCTGCATAAAGCTATTCTGGCTGAAAGGCTTAAAGCCATAGGCATAACCTATGGACAGATAGGTTTCATCATGCAGGTTTTACGGCATCCGGGAAGGTCGCAGGATCAGCTTTCGCTGGTTTTGAGTGTCGATAAAGGGGCTACGGCCCGCGCTGTGGCAAAGCTGGTTAAAGAGGGTTTTTTGTACCGCGAGGAAAACCCCGAAAACAAGCGGCAAAAGCTGGTCTACCCGACAGATAAGGCCGTTGCCATGCGTGATGATTTGCATAAGGTGCTTATGGAATCCAATTCGACTATGCTTTCCGGACTCACTGCTGATGAAACAAAGCAGCTGGTCGAATTGATGACTAAGGTTATTGATACCAGCCGTGAAAGCCTTGGTCTGCCGGAAGTCTGGGATATTTTATAATGATTTGGAGATAATTATGGATGACGCAAAGAAAAAAGCCGTCATATTCACAGTATCGGTAACCCAGTTCACAATGCCCTTCATGTTCTCGGCAGTGGGCATTACCCTGCCGGTAATGGGCCGGGAGTTCGGGGCCAGCGGGCTTGATCTCAGTCTCGTTGAATCAGTCTATATCGGAAGTGTAGCCGCGCTGTTGCTTCCTTTCGGCAGACTGGCGGATATGCACGGCCGGCAGCCTGTTTTCCGGTTGGGAGTGTTGTTGTACGCAATCTTTACCATGCTGATCGGCTTTGCTCATAACATCGAAACTGTCATTGTACTGCGGATATTGCAGGGAGCTGCGGGAGGTTTGGGGGTTGCTACCAACATGGCACTGCTGACCAATTCTGTCCCCAAAGAAGAGCGTGGTAAAGCTATGGGGCTGGCTGTGGCAGCGGTCTATGTCGGTCTTTCAGCCGGTCCGTATATTGGAGGACTGGTTACCACCCATCTGGGCTGGCGGAGTTTGTATTTTCTGGGCATGATTCCTTTGGGGATTTCCTATTATGTGGCCCGGCGTAATCTGAACGGTAAATTCAGGCCTTCCGACGAGAAATTCGATCTGCTTGGAAGTATCGTTGTCGGTCTTTCGGTGGCTGCGATTGTTTTTGGTGGAACAAGTCTGGGAGCCGGATGGTTCGGACCTGTGGCTTTGGTAGCAGGATTGCTCGGCGTGGCCCTGTTCATTTACCTACAGGATAGAACAAAGTTTCCGCTGGTTGAGTTGACCCTTTTCAAAGAACGACGTGATTTTTCAGATGCGGCACTGGTACAGTTCATCAACTACGCCGGGACATTCGGCATAGTTTTTCTATTCAGCCTGTATATGCAGAGCGTAAAGGGATTCAGCCCGCATGATGCCGGGTTGGTACTGGTCATCCAGCCGATTGTGCAGGCCGTGCTTTCGCCGCTATGCGGACGTCTGGCAGACAAATTCTCCCCGCGTTTTCTTGCGCTGCTGGGAATGCTGGCCTGTACCGCAGGTACGGTCATGGGCGCAATGGTTACCGCTCAGACCGAGCTGTCATATCTCTATACCATGTTCGTAGTGCTTGGAATCGGCTTTGCGCTGTTCTCCTCACCGAACATGATTATTCTCATGGGAAGTGTGCCTCCTTCCCGCTACGGATTTGCTTCGGCAATTTCCGGTGGCTTACGGACCATCGGCATGGTTTTCAGCATGGTTATCATCGCGATTTTCCTGTCCACAATCATGGGCAAGGCCCCGGTTACACCGGAATCCGCTGTTGATTACCTCACTGTGATGCGTTTCTCCCTGTCCAGCCTTTCTGTTCTTTGTGCTGTGGCGGTGCTGGTTTCCATCCGCTCAGTGCTGAAAAGACGGGGAGTTGCCAAGAATGGACTTTGTGTGCAATCTGCCGGGAACAGTAAGGAGAGCTGATGTCAGAAATTAATATATGCGCTGCGGATATTCTGGGGGCTGCCAGCAAGGCCGGGCGCAAACTTAAAGATAACCCGAAGCAGGATGACGGCTTTAAAGCGGCCACGGATCAGGCAAGAGTACTGGCCTACTACATGACCATGCTGGTTAAATGGAACAAGTCCATGAACCTTGTGGGTCCTCAGGGCTGGGAAGATGTTTTCCATTCCCTAATTATCGACAGCCTGCATCTGGCTGATTTTCTGGATTCACTGGAGCTGCTCGATAATCCGGTTTCCCTCGACCTTGGAGCCGGGGCAGGCTTGCCCGGGCTACCTTTGCGTACCCTTTGGCAGGCAGGTGATTACCATCTGGTCGAAGCGCGTCAGAAGCGGTCGATTTTCATGCGGACCGCGTTGCGGGTGATGAAGCTGCCGCGTACCCATGTTTTTCAGGGCCGGGCGGAAAAAATTCCGCAGCAGACGCTTCCGGCGGATTTGATTCTGAGCAAGGCTTTCATGCCTTGGAAAGAGCTGCTGGAGTTCGTAAAGCCCATGCTGGCTACTCAAGGCCGTATCGTGATTCTTTCCAACGATCCCGCACCGCCTGCGAATGAACTGGAAGAACTCGGACATGCACTTGAAAGTTCCATGGAATACAAGGCCGGAGACAAAATACATCATTTCTGGTGTTTGCGGGCAATATAACAGGGCTTGCGAGCCGTAGGATTTCCTTCACCTTTCCCCTTCTTAGGCATATAAGGAGTAACCGAACAATTTGGAGGAAATTATAATGGCTGAATATACATACGAAAGTCTTGAAGCGCTGCTCAAAGAAAAGCTTGGAGATGCCATGCCCGAACGGGCTATGGAAGATATCCATGATGCCCTGAAGATCACTGAAAAGATGGAAGAAGAGGGCTGGAGATTTAAAATGGAAGACATGAGCCGGGGCTGCCTGACTGAATCAGACTGGGTTGCAACCCTCAGCATGGACGGCAAAGATTTTTCCGGACGCAGTGACCATTCCGCGTTGGCGGTCTGCGTTGCCGTGGCTGATGCCTTGATCGGCTAGAACTTAAGATTGTAAATCTGCATTATAAAAGCCGCCGGAACTTCGGTTCCGGCGGCTTTCCTTTTATTTATCGAATTCGCTGAGGATGTTGTCAAAGTACTTGATTGTTTCCTTCAGTCCGTCGAGAGGCTTGATCTTCGGCTCCCAGCCGAGGATTTCCTTGGCGAGGGTGATATCCGGCCGTCTGCGGGTCGGGTCGTCGCTGGGAAGCGGTTTACGGACGATTTCAGACTTGGAGCCGGTTAGTTCAACAATGGTTTCCGCAAGCTCGAGGACCGACATTTCAGAAGGGTTCCCAAGGTTAACCGGACCGGTAAAAGATTTGTCGGTCGCCATGGTGCGGATAAACGCCTCAATCAGGTCGTCTACATAGCAGAATGACCTGGTCTGCGAACCGTCACCGTAAACGGTGATGGGCTTGCCTTTGAGAGCCTGTACGATGAAGTTGGAAACAACCCGGCCATCATTGAGGTCCATGCGTGGCCCGTAGGTGTTGAAGATGCGGCCGACCTTGATTTCAAGGCCGTGCTGACGCCAGTAGTCGAAACAGAGGGTTTCTGCGCATCTCTTGCCTTCGTCATAGCAGGAGCGGACACCGATGGGGTTAACGTTGCCCCAGTAGTTTTCCTTCTGCGGATGCATTTCTGGATCGCCGTAAACTTCGGAAGTGGAAGCCTGAAACAGTTTGGCTTTAACCCTTTTGGCGAGACCGAGCATGTTGATTGCGCCGTGAACTGAAGTCTTGGTGGTTTGCACCGGGTCGAACTGGTAGTGGATGGGGGATGCCGGACAGGCCAGATTGTAAATCTCATCCACTTCAATGTAGAGCGGAAAGGTTACATCATGTCTGAGGACCTCAAAATAAGGGTTGTCCAGCAGGGTTATGATGTTCTTTTTCTGTCCGGTATAGAAGTTGTCCACACAGATAACTTCGTTTCCCTCGGCCAGCAGTCTCTCACACAGATGTGAACCAAGAAATCCTGCTCCGCCGGTAACCAAAACTCGTTTCATTAAGGGCATGTTTTAATCCTTTTTATGGTCGTTCAGGCAGTTATTTGTTTTTGAGGTTTTCTGTCTTCTTCCAGCCCGGCAGCGGTGACTTGTAGAAGGTCAGGTATTTCCTGCCGAGGAAGTTGAAGGTGATGGTCATAATGCTGGCCAGCATCTTAGCGGCAATGGCACCCAAACCTATTTTGGTAAGCGCAATGGTCGTACCCGTATCGAGCAGGTAGGCCAATGCCGTGATGGTCAGGAAGACAAGCAGTTCCGCCTTCTCATTCCATTGGGCCTTATGTTTGAATAAGAGAGATATGCATAAGAAATAGTTGACTAAAGTAGCTGGAACGTAGGCCACCGCGATGGAAGAAGCGATGCCCATGTCAGAGGCAAGGCAGATGGAGAATGCGGCGATATTGACCAGCCATGAGATCGCGCCGATGAAAAAGTAGGTGAAGAACTGGACCAGTGCCGGAGCGGTATGTCCTGAATAGTGCAGGATGCAGTAAAGGGCTCTGACGCCGTCTTTCCAGTCGATTTTTTTACCTTCTTCGTAGGTTCTGGGGTTGTATGAGATTGCCATTTCATAGATGCGGCAACGTTTCTGGGCAATCTTCGCGGTGACTTCCGGCTCGAAACCGAAGCGGTTTTCCTTGATGTCAATGGACTGGATAACCTCACGTTTGAATACCTTGTAGCAGGTTTCCATGTCGGTCAGCCCAAGGTCGGTATACATGTTGGAAAAGAAAGTAAGGCAGTGGTTCATGAGCGAGTGCCAGAAATAGAGAACCCTGCGGTCATTGATCTTCAGGTAGCGCGAACCGAAGACAACGTCAGCGCGGTCTTCGATAATCGGCTTGACCAGCTCCCTGAATTCCATGGGATTGTATTCTAGGTCGGCATCCTGAACAGCAACGATATCCCCGGTAGCCTTGGTGAATCCGGTGCGCAGTGCTGCGCCTTTACCCTGATTGACCTCGTGGGCTGCAACCTGAATCCGCTCATTTTCGGCAGCTATTTCTCTGGCGATTTCAAGGCTGTTGTCTGAAGAACAGTCATCAACAATGATGATCTCCAATGCCAAATCGTCATTGGCAACAGCAAGAACGCGGTCGACGCAGATCTGCAGGGTGGATTCTTCGTTGTAACAGGGGATTACAATGCTTAAAGTAGTCTGGCTCATATATTTATCTTTTGCATGTGTGCAACTTGATGCACGATGTTTAACTTATTGATTTATTGATATAAAATTTGATTTAAAAATAATTTATGATTTATAAATAAAATCCGGCTGAATGTCCAACTTCCAGAGCATTTACCCGCTAGGGCGAAGCTGTTTTTCGTTAGTAGGGATTTCCGGGAAAATACGTTACACCGCTTTGTTTTTATGAAGTTTTTCGAGGATCGCGCAGATGCTGTAGCTGATCAATATGCACAGAATGGGTTCTACAGGCATCCTGAAACGCGGACCGAAATTACCGACCAGCGAAGTCGTGCCCACAAAGTATCCGGTAAACAAAAAGGCCAGCACTGCATATTGTGGATCTTTGCGCCATGAGTAGAGCAGTCCGCCCAGCGCAAGCAGCAGTGCCGGAATGGTATAGATAAAGCCGATGGCGGCTGTAATCTTATTCGGCAGCCCGGTCAGCTTGGCAAGCAGGGTGGTCCCGTTACCCAGAAAGGTCAGCACGGTATTGCGCAGGAAGCAGATGACCGTAGTCACGGGATAGGTTGTCATGGTTTCAAAGGCGAGGCTGCGTTTAACTTCGCTTAAGGTTTTTTTATTAGGCCCGTTCTGCTCGGCATATCTTTTTTCAGCTTCTGCGGTCAGTTTTGCATAGGTTTCAGCGGGGATGGACATATCCAGATGGCTCCTGCCTTCCTCTGCCGAAAGGACTTCGGTAGCCATGTAGCTCAGGAAAAAGTTTTTCTCGATGCTGCTGAAGGCGAACTGTCCGGTTCTTTGGTAGTTCTGCGCCGACCATGAAAGAGGAATAAGAGAAAATACGGCTATAAAGACCATTGAAATAACGAGTTTCTTTTTCCAAGTCGGATAGCAGAGCAGGATGAAGATTACCGCAGGCAGGCAGAGGTATATGGCAATGGGCCTTACAATAGCGGTAATCCCGGCCATGACCGCCGCAGCCGCAGCGTATTTCAGGGCTGTTTGTTCATCCCTGCTGCCTTTGAGCAGCAGGAAGAATGTGCACAGGGTGAGGAACGAGGCCGGAACTTCAGTCAGGAATGTGTTGGCAAAGAACATCAGCAGGAAGTTGAAAGCCACCAGTCCGAAGGCGATATACCCGGCTGTTTCGCTGTCACGTCTGAAGTATCTCCACGCCATGTAGGCCATGAGCAGTCCCAGAACATTCTGGGCCGCGATCACGCTGTAAACCGATCCGGTAAGAAATTGCAGAATGGCGATAAATACGGGGTAGCCCGGAGTTCTGAAAATATCCTGCGGACCTTCCGAGCCCACAAAGGTGAAGTTTTCAATCAGGGACTGTGCCGGGGCAAAGTAGGAAGGGGTATCGTGCTGGTGATGCTGCTCCGGTCCCATTGCATAGAAAAGAATGATCCTGATTGCTACGGAAAGAACAGCGAGGATCAATAAGGTTTTATTTATATTTTTCTGCATTGCTCAGTTTTGGAGTTTAGTATTCATGATGAGCTGGGAATTTAGATGTTTTGAACGGGGGTGTAAAGGTAGTGGGCAGGTGGAGTTGGTCAAAAAAATCCCCGGCAACCACAAGGCTGCCGGGGATTTCTAAATTACTATCTTAAACCGTCTTAGAACTGTTTTTTCATCAGTTCGGCGAGGTTTGCGGCGGTGAAACCGTATTTTTCTGCAAGCTGCGCTGCGGGTGCGGATGCGCCGAAGTGGTCGATGCCCAGTACTGCGCCGTCGATGCCGACGTATTTGTACCAGCCTTCTGATCGCTGCTCCTGCTGCATTAAAAATTACTCCAAAGTTATGAAAGAATCCATTTTCCCCGGATTTAAATCCGGGGAATGTAGTTTATGGAAGTTGGTTTATCGTTTTGCAGTTGTAGCACTTA
Organism: Maridesulfovibrio spiralis (SeqCode); assembly: GCF_048571135.1. NCBI lineage: Bacteria > Pseudomonadati > Thermodesulfobacteriota > Desulfovibrionia > Desulfovibrionales > Desulfovibrionaceae > Maridesulfovibrio > Maridesulfovibrio spiralis (SeqCode). The sequence continues at coordinate 1,733,331 of NZ_CP182344.1, forward strand.
TATCCTTCTTTTTTTAACAGGTAGTATATGCCTGCTGTGGCGAGAATAATGCTGAATGTGAAGTCTTTACTCAAATCAAGAGCTGTAATTCCAATTGCTAAGCCTATTGATTGTAATAAATATATATAGGCTAGTATTCGTTTTGGTGTTGCTGTATATTTGTGCTGGCAATTTTTGCAAATAATTTCTTTGTTAGATCTAACTATATATGTAAGCAGGATGGTAGTGTATACGATAAGGCTAATAGCTATGATTGCAAATTTCATTATTTGAAGTCTCTTTTGTGTGTGGTTGGTTTAGCGCTTCCAAGTATACCTGAAAATGTTTCTAAGTCTTTTCTGTCGACACCCAGTTGGTCCGAGAAAGCTTTGTATCCTAATGTTTTGAGCATTCCCATTGCAGAGCCATAAAAAGCACCAGTTATTGCTCCTGCAACAGTGCCTCCCGGGCCTAGTACGCTCCCGTATGTCCCAAAGCCAATGGCTCCTGTAATTCCACCTGTTAGTGCTCCTTCACCCAAATCCCAAAGTGACAGATCGTTTTTTGTATTTTTCTTATTACGAAGAGCCGTACGTCGTAGTCTATCTTTACGATTTTTGACTTCCTCAGTCATCCGGTGCCGTATAGCTTTCTGTTTATCAAGCCTTGCTCTTTCTGCGTCCTGTATTTTTTGGGATATGGCTCTATAGGTATGTTCCATATCCCGCGCATGCTCAGCACTGGATTTGGCAGGTGTGGATTCTCCTCCTCCCCGGCTATTGTTGATCCCCGTATTGTAGCCCAAGTTTTCCGCTTTTGCCTCCATGTCTCGCGCTTGTTGTATGCCAGAATATCGTGCTTTATTCTTTTTCGTGCTGTGCTTTCGGCTTTTTTTATTTGTCCCGATATTTTCCAATCTGAAATTTTTCCCGACACCTTTCAAGTCGAAATCTTTCCCAAGATATTCAGCAAAACTTGGCCCTGAATATCCTGTGTAGCCAGCGTAACCACCAAGTTCATCCACACTGGGAGCATTTTGTGCAGTTGGTTTATTGGACTTTGAAGGTTTAGTAGCAGCACTTTTAAGGTTTTTATTTATATCATTAAATCCTAATCTCGAATGTGCTTTTCCTCCTATATTGCCCGACCCGAATGCACCAAAAACTCCACCGTGTCCACGAGGATTGCCCGAACCTGTGCCTGATGGATTTCCGCCAACATTGCTTCTACTGGCTCCAAGGGATGACGTTGCTCTTCCCCCGATATTTCCCGAGCCGAATGAACCAAATCCACCTCCGTGTGCAAACAAACCAGTGCGATCAGTAAAGTTAATGGGATCATCAAGGCAATAGCCGTAAAGATCAACATCGCCCCCTGAGTAACCCAACGGGTCCGGTGAAATGAAGCGGCCTGTTGCCGGATCATATTCACGGTAGCCGAAATGGATCAGTCCGGTATCTGAATCGTACAGCCCTCCGGCAAACCCGAGCGCTAGGGCTAGCTGTGGATTACTGGTCTGTATTCTTCTACCGAAAGAGTCATATAGGATTTCCTGTACACTATTTCCTGACAAATCAGCAACAGCAAAGATACTGCCCAGCTGATCGGTTGCTGCCAGCAGCTTCTGGCCATTGCGGATTATTCCGGTCAGTCTATCATTTTCATTGTAGACAAATCTGGTCAGCCCGGAATTATCCTCGACAGTAGAAAGGGTGGTCAGATCAGCCCATTGGTAACGCTGGATAAGTTTGCTGTTGATAAATTTTTCAGTACGGAATCCATCTTCATCAAATCGGTACCGGACGTGGAGTCCCCCCGGTAGGTGAACTTCGCAGAGTTGACCTGTCTGCAGGTAGCTATAGGTGGTTACGCCTTCGGGCTCTTTTTTCTCTGACGGGTAACCGTCAGAATCATATGTATAGATAGTGTGGCCTGCGCAGATAAGTTGGCCGAGATTATTGTATTGGTATTCTTGCTTCTCAGTACCGCTGACTTGGGAAAATGTCCGTTGCCCGGCGAGATTGTAACGGTATGTTTCAACCGCTTTTCCATCGCACAGGACAAAAGATAAGCGCCCTTCGCCGTCATACTGATATTCAAAGGTATGGGTGTTTTCTGCAGATGTCAGAACTTTCCTGTTCATGCGTAGATTCGCGTCCCGGTCCACCTCCATGGTTGCGAAGGCGTTTCCTGACCGGGGAGATTGAAATTGTACAATCTTATCGTTGATTTCATTTATGTCGATTTTATCGCGCTTCAGTTCGTCCCGGATGGTCCGGCCTGTACCGGGTTGGGCAATTCGGGGGTTGGGTTGTCTGTTGCTGATTATTTTTTTGAATTCAGCCTGAATTTCATAACCGTAGGCAGTTTTTTTCAAAATCTGCACTAAGGGAAGGTCGGGATTCTCGTCCATGAATTGAGCATGGACTATGCGTTTCAGGTTTGCGTGGCGGGCCTTAGAATCCTCCCATTCGGTATTTTTCAGCTCCCAACGGAGTTTGACATCCGGTTTCATCATGGAAGGATACATGATGTCACTTCTGGAGAATTCAGCAAAGTCTGGTTTGGGATCGGCAAGGTCCGCTCCGGTTTTGCGGTTGACGATTTTCCACAGATTTTCAATCTGCATTTCAGGCGTTTCATTCTCGCCATAAAGTACAAGTCCGGTTGTAAGCTCGTCCCGGCTTTTTTTCCTCATTTCATAGTCTGCGTAATTAAGCATGCATCCTACCTCCTGTTATAAATATTTATGGGATATTCCCTTTATCTTTATGGTAGGTGCTGAAGCGGTCCCGTACTATCTTGACATCGACCGCATAAGAAAAGTCCCCCCGGAACATAAGCTCCGGGGGGACTTTTTAAGAATCTATTTTAAACCGTCTTAGAACTGCTTTTTCATCAGTTCAGCGAGGTTCGCGGCGGTGAAGCCGTATTTTTCTGCGAGCTGTGCTGCGGGTGCGGATGCGCCGAAGTGGTCGATGCCCAGTACTGCGCCGTCGATACCGACGTATTTGTACCAGCCTTCGGGGCGGCCTGCTTCTGCTGCAATGCGGGTGCGGACGTTGGGATCAAGGACGGAGTCCTTGTATTCCTGATCCTGCTCTTCGAAGATTTCCACGGAGGGCATGGAGACCACGCGGATCTTTTTGCCTTCGATCATGGAAGCGGCTTCGATAGACATGGACACTTCAGAACCAGCTGCGATAGCGATCATGTCGGGAGTGCCTTCGCAGTCCTTCACGATGTAACCGCCGCGTCTAACGCCTTCTTCAACCTGCGGGTACTCGTCTTTGCCGAGAACGGGCAGTCCCTGACGGGTGAGCATGAGGGAGGAAGGACGTTTGTCCTGTGCCATTGCGATTTCGAGGCATGCTGCGGTTTCGCGGGCATCTGCAGGACGAAGCACCAGCATGTTCGGAATCAGACGCAGGGAAGCGACGTGCTCGATGGGCTGGTGGGTCGGTCCGTCTTCACCTACGTAGAATGAATCGTGGGTGTAGATGTAGATAACCGGCAGGTGTTGCAGGGCGGACATACGCATGCCGTTTCTGCAATAGTCGGAGAAGGTCAGGAAGGTCGCGCCGAAGGGGATCACGCCGCCGTGCAGAGCCATACCGTTTAGGATGACGGACATGGGGAACTCACGAACACCGAAAGCGAGGTTACGTGCGGTCTTGCCGTCAATGGCGAAGTCGCCAACCTTTTTGCGGAAGTTCGCAGTCTGGTTGGAGGGGTCGAGGTCTGCGGAACCTCCAACGAGGGTGGGCAGGGCGTCGGTGATGGCGTCGAGGCAAGCGCCCCAAGCCTTACGGGTAGCGATGGACTGACCTGCTTCGAATTCAGGCAGTTCGAGCTTGATGTCTTTACGATCTTTGTTTGCATCTGCCCAGAAAGCGGCGATTTTTTCGTCAGCGGCAAGAGCAGCGTCGGATTTTTCTTTCCACTGGGCGGCCAGTGCTTTGAGATCGGGAAAACGGGCCTGAAAATGTTCAACAACATCTTCGGGTACGTAGAAAGTTTCTTTTTCGGGAAGACCGAAGCATTTCTTGGTTGCTTCGATTTCTTCGTGGGAAAGCGGGGAACCGTGGGTGGAGTGGCTGCCTTCGCAGGTTGCAGCACCCTTAGCCATCACGGTTTTACCGATGATCAGGGTCGGCTTGGAAGTCTCGGCCTGACCTGCTTTCACTGCTGCGCGGATAGCTTCGTGGTCGTGACCGTCGATTTCCACAACGTGCCAGCACATTGCTTCGAAAACTTTTTTGAAGTCGGTGCAGTCGCACTTGCTGGTGGGACCTGCGAGCTGGATGTCGTTGGAATCGTAGAAAACGATGAGTTTGCCAAGTCCCCAGAGACCGGCGAGGGTTGCAGCACCGAGGGCTACAGGCTCCTGAAAATCTCCGTCTGAAGAAAGAACGTAGGTGTAGTGGTCAACAACATCGTCGTTGGTGTTGGCGTTGAGGAAAGCCTCAGCGGTAGCCATACCTACACCGACACAGAAACCCTGACCCAGAGGTCCGGAAGTGGCTTCAACACCGGGAGTCATGTCGTGTTCGGGGTGGCCGGGAGTGATGGAATCGAGCTGGCGGAACTGTTTGAGGTCTTCGATGGAAAGCAGGCCGCAGAGATGCAGGATGGAGTAGAGGAGCGGGGATTCGTGGCCTGCAGCCATTACGAAACGGTCGCGGTCTGCCCATTCGGGATTGCTGGGATCAAATTTAAGGAAGTCCTTGTAAAGAACATATGCAAAGTCGGTGGATGACATGGAGCCGCCGGGATGGCCGGAATTGGCTTTGCGGATGGAGTCCATGATCAAGCCTTTGACAACGTTGACCGCCTTTTGGTCCAACTGGTTGTTACTCATTTTGAGTTCCCCTATAAAAAATAATATTTTGTTCGGTATTTATGTTTGACGGATAACCGCCCTACTTCCCTGCCCACTTCCCTGAGCTATACCGGCTGATGTTATAAATTAAAGAATCCCGCCAGCTAGTAATGCTGACGGGATTTCAACTATTTATCGAAAAGATTGATTCTGCGCAGGTGCCGGTCTCCTTCAAATTCACTTGTCATGAAGGCACGGATGATTTCTTCGGCCAGACCGGGTCCGATGACCCTTTCGCCGAGGCAGAGAATATTGGCATTGTTGTGCGCACGAGCCATTTTTGCCATATACTCATTGGTACACATGGCGGCGCGGATGCCTTTGATTTTGTTTGCGGCCATGGACATACCCAGTCCGGTTCCGCAAATGAGGATACCGGGAATGTCTTCTCCGGTTACCATTTCGGCTACTTTTTCGGCGTAAACAGGATAGTCGCAGCTGACAGCTTCTTCAGGTCCGGCGTCTACCACATCATAGCCCATGTCGGTGAGCAGTTTGATGGCAAATGTCTTGAGGGTGAAGCCCCCGTGGTCCGAACCGATTACAACTTTACCGGCCATATCCAGATCTCCCGCGCAGGATGCTTGGAACATTCATAGGCACAACAAAAAAATAGTTCTGTCGAGAACCATTCCCGCAGAACTGTGATTTCAGGCTGTGCTCAACTGTGTTTGTAACACCCTGTACTTTTTGTTTTATGGAATCAACCGGGGATTCAAAGTGGTGGTGGGGGGAGGATTCGAACCTCCGAAGGCGTTGCCGACAGATTTACAGTCTGTTCCCTTTGGCCACTCGGGAACCCCACCACTCTATATGAAACCGTGAACGGTTAAATATCCATTTTTCGTTCATTGTCGCGATATTTTACATCGCGCTTGGCAGCCTGCTCTTTTTCAAGCCTGCTGATCTCATCTTTGAAAAACTCAATCTGCTTTCTGCAAAGCTCGGTGTCACCTTCAGCGTCACCGCAAGTGAGCTTTCCGAGAAGTGAGTATTCTTTTTCGAGACGTTTTTCAAGCTGTGAGACTTCGAAATTTCCAAGTAATCTGGAAACTATTCCTTTCATCTCTGCCAGCCAGACGTCGATACCTAGTTTGAAATTTTCAAGAAGTCCACTACTTTTTTCATTAGAATTAAAATCCTGTCCGCTCATACTTCCCTCCGTATGAATAGATAAAACATTTTATTCAATTATTACATACCCTTTGCGATCAAGGCGGACGATGTCAGTTCCTTCAGGAAATTTCAGCTCCAAAGCATCTTTTTCCCACGGTTTTGTGGTGAAGGTCCTCGATTTTATACGAAGCAGGGCTTTGTCACCCAGTTCGGTATAAACAGCAATTTTCTCCGGCAGCAGTTTGCCCGAACCGTCATCTTCGTATGAAGACAGCTCCATGCGCCATGGAATTTCGCCACGCCCCGATATTTCCACCGGGATTCCCTGACCAGTCAATGTTATGGCACTGACCGGTCCGTACTTAAAGGTAAAACGCAGGTCCCCGTTTTCAGGAACTGCGGTATCGTATGATTTTGGTATCAGGTTGGGATAACAGCCGGAGATAAGTCCTGCAAGGTCTTTCAGTGAGAAAGGAAAGGGCAGTCCCAGAATCTGTATCGCCTGAACCGGTGATGAATGGGTATAAGCTGTTTCCTGATCCGGGTAGAAAGCGGTCAAACCATTCTGGTCTTCACGGATATGGGCGATATAGGCCCCGATGCCGGCGCGCACGTCAAGCCGCAGGGGGGTGTTGTATTCTCCCCAGATGCTCATGGTAGTGCGGTGGCCGCTTCCTTGGGATGTGTAGTAGAGACTGGCTTTGGCCCGGATTCCGGTGGCGTTGCAGTTGCCGTATGTGCTGCGGAACGCTGAATATGTGTTTTCCGGATTCAGGGGGCCGTTTTTATGGGCAGCACAGCCGCTGAGCGCGATAATCACGCTCAGGAGCATTACAAGTCTGCTCAAAGGTCTCAGAATCATAATTCCTTAAGTTTCCTGTTGATTTCACCGGCGTTTTCGGGATTCAGCTTCAAGGCTTTGTTATAACCCTTGGCGGCGGATTTTTTCTTTTTCAGTGCCGCGGCAATATCACCATAGTGGTACCAGAGTTCAGCCTGTTCAGGCTTCAGGGAAACAGCGCGTTTGATTATTTCCCACGCTTCTTCGAAATTGCCCATGCGGTAGTTGACCCAGGCCAGAGAGTCGAGAATGTAGCCGTTATCCGGCTCCAGTCTGTTGGCTCTGCTGATCAGCACCATGGCCCGATCCAGCTGTTCATTACGGTCAGCGAGGATGTAGCCGACGAAGTTGAGCGCATCCGCATGGTCAGGATAGCTGGAGATGATCTGTTCCATGTACTTCAGGGTCTGGTCCAGATTGCCTTCTTTCTCTTCTATCACGCCGAGCTGAAAGAGTATCTGCGGATGGTTGGGAATGTTGCTGTTCCCGAGCAGCAGTGCTTTTTTAGCAGCCGCGTCATCGCCGTTTTCAGCATGGAGACCCGATTCAAGCAGGTAGAAATTAACTTCTTCGGGATATTTCTGCTGTCCGGTACGGATTATTTCAAGGGCTTCTTTATTTTGTTCAAGGTCCAGGAGCAGATGCGCCCTGAACTGCAGGCTGCGATCATAGTGTTCGCTCTGCGGGGAGATCTTTTTCAGATAATCCAGTGCCTTCTGCGGGTCACCTTCTCCTTCATAAGCAATGGAAGCCTTGAAGAAATAATATGATTCGGGAACCGTTTTCTGCTGTGCGAATAAATCGAGCAGAATGGAAGCCTGTCCGTAAAATTTACCGTTGATGAACAATTGCGCTGCTTCCAGTAGAAAGGATTTGTTGCGCGGCCCTTCAATGGCGAGTTTCAAGGCCCGTTCTGGGTTGTTCAGCTTGAGGCAAAGCTCCATGAGGCGCAAGCGGATGTGATTTGATACATCCGGGAATTTGAGCATTCTGGTATAAATTTTCTCGGCGGAGTCGTAATCCTTCTCGATTTCGTACATGTACGCCAGCTCACCCCAAGCTTCAAGGAAGTCTGGCTTTGCCTTAACCGCCCTGTTCAGGCTCTTGATGGCCTGACGGGTAAGCCCCAGTCCGGCACTGGCCTTGGCATGCAGGAAATGAATCTGGGGAGTACGTTTATCCAGAGGGATTACTTTAAGGATATCCAACGCCTGGGCGAACTTTTTCTGTTCCAGATAGATGCGGGCCAGATGTCCGGTGACGATCAGTTCATCCGGCTGTTTGAGCAGAAACTCTTTTAAAACCCCTTCGGCCGCTTCGTTGCGGTTTTCCACCAGATAGGTGTTGGCGAGGCTGATGGTCAGGTCTCGGCTGTCAGGATATCTCTGCAGCGCTTCCTTGAGAGTGTTACGGGCTTCGTCTATCTGGTTTGTTGTCCAGTATAGGGCGAATTTGTCGATATAAAGCTTTTCCTGCGGCTCAGCAGCGATCAGCCTGTTCAGGACAACTAATGCTTCCTTCTGCAGGCGGGCGACTTCGTTGATTTTCTGCGGGGTCTTCATGCCGCTCAAAGCCTGTCCGAGCCTTGTGCGGTAATCCATATAGACCAGATAATCATAAGTCAGCTGTGCTTCCTTACTGAGCGGAGCCTGAATTTGCGGCTGTGCGGTATTTTTACCCGCACAGCCCTGCAACATGAGCAGGGCAAGCAGGGCACTTACAAGAGCATTCTTCAGCGGAAAGCGTGTTGAGCCGGGGAGTTGTATCATACAAGCCTTTCTGGTTCTTCCTGCGGGAGGTATTTGGGGTCCTTGGAGAATTCAACCAGCTTTTCGTAAACTGCAGACCCGATATTAATGCCCTGAGCAATCATTTCCGGTCCGTATTCCTTACCGGTTTCAGTCCTGAATGTGGATTCGATGGACTTGATGATTTCAAGGCCTTTGGGGAATTTTTCAATGATCTCTTCAACGGTCCAGTCTTCGTAGTCACAGATTTCCCAGAGAGTGGTGGAGAAGTTATCCGGTCCCCAGCGGAACTTGTCGGCATCGTAAAGTGCGCCGCTGAGCAGTTCCAGTTCGGGGTCATTTTCAATGGGAATTTCAGGCTTGAAGGCCTCGTGCCGCGCGATTGCTTCGGCAATGAGTTCCTTGCTGCGTTCGGAAAGGGGGTAGTTGCTGAGGATTACCTTGGACGTTTCAGATCCTCGCAGGGCGTGGTTTTCATCAAGGCGGCAACAATCGTGAAGCAGTCCGCAGAACTGGGCCAGCAGGACCAGCTCACGCACACGGTCGCCATCCATTTCGTCGCCTTCGCGCAGGATTATTGCCCCTGCTTCGATGGCTACTTTTTTGGAGTGGTAAATGCCGTGGGCATATTCATCATAAAGAAAAGGCAGCACGTCTTCCTGCAATCTGATGATCAGAGGATGGTCGAAAAACATGTCCCGTGCAAATTCAATCTGTGTTTCAAGGTCCCGGTAGAAAACCGGAACAGGCAGGGCCGAGGCCATTGCTTTTGCTTCTGTCTTAAGGTCCGTAAGCAGTTTATTCATTTTCAGGTATCCAGTCCTGTGAAAAGTCTTTAACTGATTCAGCCAGATGTTCCCTCAATTTTTTAAGCAGTCTTGCTTCAATCTGGCGAACTCTTTCCCTTGTTACCCCGAACTCTTCACCGATTTCCCGCAAGGTTCTGGGTGAATCGGATAAAAGGCGGTCGTTCAGGATCACCTGTTCCTTTTCATTTAGATTTGGAACAATTGCCCTGAGCTGGTCAAGCAGTAATGTGGAAATCTCCTTGTTGGCAAGGGTTTCTTCTACTCCGGGACCGAGATCAGGCAGAAAATCCATGCGTGTGGCTTCGGAATCTTCGCCGAACTTAAGGTTCAGGGAAAGATCGTTTTTGGCCAGACGCTGGTCCATTTCTGTAATTTCCTCTTCACTTACATTCAGGTTTTTTGAAAGTTCAGAGGTCGTTGGGTCGAATCCAAGAGTCTGTAATCTTTGGCGTTCTTTGTTTAGATTGTAAAAAAGTTTTCGTTGGGTCTGGGTGGTCCCTATTTTGACCATGCGCCAGTTATCCATAATGTATTTCAGGATGTAAGCCTTGATCCAGAATGCCGCATAGTATGAAAATTTGATGCCTTTGTCGGGGTCAAATTTATTGACGGCTTTCATCAGCCCGACGTTACCTTCCTGAATGAGATCAAGTACATTCTGCATCCAGCGGCGCTGGAAATCCATAGCGATTTTGACCACAAGGCGGAGGTGTGAGGATACCAGTCTGAATGCGGCCTGCTGGTCTCCGTTTTCCTGTACCTGCTTGGCCAGCCGGAATTCTTCGTCCGGTTCAAGCAGGGGAAAGCGGCTGATTTCCTGAAGATACAGATGGAGAGGGTCCTTTGTTGCAACCTCGCCTTTTGCCCTTGGTGTGGGCAGGAAATCGTCCTTGGGCGGCAGCTTTACTTCTTCATTTTCAACAGGTTCAAGCTCTACCGGTTCTTTTTTTTCTGACATTGTCCAGTTAATGTTTCCTGTTCAACTGAATTTATTTGAATATTTTATTGTAAACAAAAGTTCTAATCTGTAACTTACAAGGGTATAGTTTTTATTTGTCCTTTTCAATGTTTTTAAGTAGAAGCGTTTTCAACGCATTATACCTTCCTTTTGGAGTTCCCGGTAACTTTTTTTGTGTCTTTTTTCAAAAAAATAAATTTCAGGACTGCATAGCACAGTCCGTTAGAGCCGGTTGTCCGGCAGTCCTGTTGTCCGAAAGGACTATAATTCATCTAGATATAAACATGTTGATCAGCATTTTGGCTGAAATTCGAATCAATAAAAAAGTGGAGCGTTGAGCATGCCTGATTTTCGCAAAGCCCTCAGTGACGAAAAAATATACTTCTTTGATGGTGGATACGGAACCTTTTTGCAGAGCAGGGGACTGCCGGCAGGTATGTCTCCGGAACTATTCGGTCTGCAGAGTCCGGATGTAATTAAATCCGTTCATAAGGATTACGTTGATGCCGGTGCAAATGTTCTGACTACCAACACCTTTGGCGGCAGCAGACCCAAGCTGGGCGCAGATGTGGACGTTATCGGCCTGAACCGGGAAATGGCTCTCATTGCCCGCTCCGTTGCCGGTGATAACGTCTTTGTCGGCGGCAGCGTCGGTCCTACCGGGCATTTTGTTCAGCCCTTGGGCGAAATGACTTTCAAGGAAATGGTAGAGATTTACAAGGAACAGATTACCGGTCTTGTCGAAGGCGGAGTTGACCTGATCCTTGGTGAAACCCATTTCGATCTGGCCGAAGCGAGAGCTGTGGTCATTGCGGCCCGCGAGGTCTGTGACCTGCCTGTTGCCCTGTCCATGACTTTCGAATCCCCGGCAGCCTGTCTGACCGGAACCAGCCCGGCCACCTTTATCGACACCATGCAGAACATGGGTGTTGAACTTATGGGGACCAACTGCTCTGCCGGACCGGAGCAGATTCTTGAGGTTCTGGAAAATATGCAGCCGCGTCTTTCTTCTCCCCTGCTGGTGGAAGCTAATGCCGGACTCCCTGAGCTGGATGAAAACCGCAACACTGTTTTTCGTCTCCAGCCAGAGCCTTTTGCCGAGCAGTCCGCGAAGTTCGTAAATGTGGGCGCCAAATTTATCGGCGGTTGCTGCGGAACCGGTCCTGATCATATCCGTGCCTTGCGTAATGTCGTTGGCGATTCCAAATGGAAGCGTCCTGTGCCGCAGGACGACTGCCAGTTGGTGCTGACCTCCCGCGCCCAGTCCGTGAAAATCGGTTTTGAGCAGCGCGGTGTAATCATCGGCGAGCGCATCAACCCTACCGGGAAAAAGGTGCTCATCGAAGAATTGCAGAAGGGTCAGTTCACAGAGGCCATGAAGTTTGCTGAAGAGCAGCTGGCTGTCGGTGCGCCTGTTCTTGATGTCAACGTCGGTGCTCCCATGGTTGACGAGGTTGAAATCCTGCCTGCTCTGGTAAAAGAAATTTTTTCCCAGCATTCCGCACCGCTTTCCATTGATTCCACCAACCCTGATGCAGTTGAAGCGGCTCTCTGGGAATATCCCGGATCCCCTCTGGTCAACTCCATCAGCGGTGAACCAGGACGTATGGAACGTCTCGGCCCGTTGTGTAAGAAATTCGGTGCTCCGTTCATCCTGCTGCCCATCGTTGGCAGTAAGCTGCCCATCACCTGCGAAGAAAAAGTGGAAGTTGTCTCCGAACTGCTTAAGCAGGCTGATGATCTGGGCATCCCGCGCAGGCTGATCATGGTTGATGCTTTGGCTTTGACCGTTTCGTCCAAACCCATGGCTGCGCGTCACTGCCTTGATTTTATCAAGCATTGCCGTGAAGAATGGAACCTGCCTACTGTTCTGGGACTTTCTAATATTTCCTTCGGGCTTCCGGCCCGTGAATTGCTTAACTCCAGCTTCCTGACCCTCTGTCAGGGGCAGGGCATGTGCGCATTCATTTCTAATCCCAATTCTGTGCGTCTGCGTGAAGCCCTTTACGCCAACGAAGTTATGCTTGCCCGCGATCCGCAGGCTGAGCAGTACATCGAACGCTACGCTGATTGGACTCCCTCAGGTGACGGAGGACAGTCCGGTGCTGCTGGCAGTGGCAAAAAAGAGAAAAAATCCGGTGCGGAAAATCTCTTTGATGCAGTCGTTAAAGGAGACCGGGGGTCAATTGTAGCTTTGGTTGAGCGTGATCTTGAAGGCGGGCGCGCCCCCTTTGAGCTGGTCAACGAAGAGTTGATCCCGGCGATTATGGAAGTCGGTGAAAAGTACGAGCGTAAGGAATATTTCCTGCCTCAGTTGCTGCAATCAGCAGAAACCCTGCAGAAAGCTTTTGAAAAGCTCAAGCCCCTGCTTGAAGCGTCCGGTGATGTCGAGGAAAAGGCAACCATTATCATGGCTACCGTTGAAGGCGATATCCACGACATCGGTAAGAACATCGTCTGTCTGATGCTCAAGAACCACGGCTATAACGTAATCGACCTCGGCAAGGACGTTCCCGCCGAGACTATCGTTAACGCTGCTGAAGAGCACGGCGCCAAGATTGTCGGTCTTTCCGCTCTGATGACTACCACCATGGTCAAGATGGAAGATACCATCAACCTGATCAAAGAGCGCGATCTCAATATTAAAGTAATGATCGGCGGCGCGGTTATCACCGGAGGATTCTGTGAATCCATCGGAGCGGACGGCTGGTCCACTGACGCTGTTGCAGCGGTCAAGGTTGCCAAGAACCTGCTCCAGTAACGGGGTGGGCCGATTTTTGAATTATTTCATGGAATCTGCTAGTGCATTATTTACTTGTTTAGTGCAGATAAGCTCCCCATTGGAGGGTGTATGAAAATATTGAGTAGATTAAGCGTCTGTCTGGTTCTTCTTCTGCTTCTTGTTGTCGGTTGCAACAAGGCCGAAACAGCGGAAGGTGTTGAGACTATCAATGCTCAGGGTGTTCAGGACATTATCGCCAAGAATAAAGGTAAAGTAGTGCTGGTTAATTTCTGGGCTACATGGTGTCCTCCCTGCCGTGCGGAGATTCCGGAACTCATTGAATTGCGTAAGAAATTTTCTGATGATGAGCTGGTAATGATTGGTGTTGCCGTGGATCAGGAAAGCGATGTGGTAGATGAATTTATGCAAAAAGAGGCAAAATTCAATTACCCGGTTTATTTCGCTGCTGAAGATATCGGCCCGGCATTCAGAATCCAGTCTATTCCCAGAACTATGATGTACGGTCCTGGCGGGAAGCGTGTCTTCGATAAGGAAGGGAGTTATCCCGGAGAGATGTTTGAAAGATATATCAAGAAGATGTTAAAGGACCGGTAGATATAGATGGTGAAGATAAGAAAGGCTATGATGGGCGATGTTAAGCAAATCCACACCATCATTAAGGATAGTACAAAGAACGCAATGGTTTTGCCGCGTCCTTTAAGTTCTATATACAGCCACTTGCGTGATTTTTTTGTGGCGGAGACCGGGGATGGCAAAATTCTTGGCTGCTGTGCACTTGCCATAAGCTGGGATTGTCTGGCAGAAGTCCGGTCTCTGGTTGTTGTGCCTGAAGCTCGGGGGGCAAATCTGGGAGCACAGATGGTTGCCGCCTGTATTCAGGAAGCGCGTGAACTCGGTGTTTGCGACGTGTTTGTATTGACTAACATTGAGAAATTCTTTGCAAAACTTGGTTTTGAGGAAACTGATAAAAATGTGTTACCCCAGAAAATATGGGCTGACTGTATCAATTGTCCTCAGTTCCCGGATTGTGATGAAATCCCAATGAATATGAAACTGAAATAAAAAGGAAAACTATCATGGGCCATAGCCTTAAAGAAGTTTTTTCTAAAGAAATAATTGCGGAAAGAATTGAGAAACTCGGTAAAGAAATTTCCGAAACTTACGGTCAGGAACCGCTGGTATGCGTGTGTGTGCTCAAAGGGGCTTACCTCTTTTTTGCTGACATCACCCGTGCACTTTCTGCTGATCCTGAAATCGATTTCGTACGCCTCTCCAGCTACGGTGCCGGAACCAGCCGAACCGGGAATATGAATTTCTCCAAGGATCTCGAAGTTTCCATCGCCGATAAGCATGTGCTGATCATCGAAGACATCGTTGATACCGGACACTCTGTTGAGTTCTTGAAACATGTTTTTGAGAAACGTAACCCTCTCAGCGTGAAAACCTGCGCCTTGATTGATAAACGGGAGCGTCGCGAGATTGATCTGGAAGTTGAATTTCCTGGTTTTATTCTCGAGAGTGGCTTTCTTGTGGGATACGGAATGGACTATGCTGAAAAATACAGGTATTTAAGTGCAGTGTATGAACTTGATAATGCCTAGTTAAAAGGTGTTCTGTTCTTAAAATTGTTATAAATACGAGTCGGTTAAACCTATTTAATGGCAGGTAGATCGGTCCATGATAATTACGTGTTCAAACTGCGGAACCAAGTTCAATTTACCGGAAAGTAAGATTCCGGCGGGCGGAGCTAAGGTCAAATGCTCCAAATGCGGGAATATTTTTAAGGTAACACCTCCAGCTCAAGAGCCGGAGGACGAAGTTGAGTCCTTGCTTGAAGAGGAGCAGTCTGCGCCGGAGCCTAAACCGGAACCTAAGCCTGCGCCAAAGCCGGAACCTGAACCTGAGCCGGAACCCGAACCTGAACCCGAGCCGGAACCCGAACCGGAAGTTGATTTCGACGACGACCTTTTTGATGAGGCCGCCGATGAACTTGGGGAAGAGCTTGATGGCGACGTTTTCGGTGATATCGGTGTCGATGATGCACCGGCTGAATCTCCTGCCGCTGATTCAGATGATCTTGAGGATGACCTGTTCGGTTCGGACGATAATTCCGCAGATGCCGAGATAGGGGCCGATCTTTTTGATGACGACGAACCCTTTGCAGAACCCGAAGCCGGGGATTCTCCTGCTGAGGAAGATGATTTTGATATAGATGACGAGCTGTTCGGTGACGATGAGCCGGAAGCTGAGGAAGCCGCAGCACCTGCTGCCGAAGAAGAGGAAGGAGACGCCCTCTTCGACGATGATGATCTCTTCGGTGATGACGACGACAGTTCCGATCTTTCTGAAGACAGCCTTTTCGATGATGACGAAGAGATTGAGGAAGATGACGGAACTTTTGAAGAGGAAGGTTTCGAGGAAGAGGACGAAAACTTCGAAGAAGAGGATTTCTCTGAAGAAGATTTAGATGATGAAGGTATTTCCCTTGATGATGGTGAAATAGCCGGATTCGATCTTGATGAAGATCTCGACGAGCCTCCGTCTAAAAGGAAAGATCAGAAAGGGAAGAAGGGCAAGAAAGGATTGATCATTACCCTGATTGTTCTGCTGCTTTTTGGTGGTGGTCTCGGAACAGCATGGTATCTCAAGCTTTGGGAAAGCCTGCCGTTCAGTATCCCCTTCATCTCTTCAGATGATGGCGGGACAGCCGATTCCGACGAGCCGCCTTCCAAGCGTTTCAGCAAGTTCTCTTTCAAGGATCTGCGCCAGTTCTATGTCAACAACGACAAGGCCGGTCAGCTGTTCATCATTGAAGGTAAAGTTGTAAACAACTTCAGCAAGCCCAAGGAACTGATCGAAGTTGAAGCCCAGCTTTTCGACGACAAAGGACAGGTGCTCGATTCCAGACGCCTGCTCTGCGGGAATACCCTTTCCCTGTTCCAGCTTGAAGTGCAGTCCAAAGAAGAAATCGAGGCCGGACTTGGCTCCAAGGTCGGCATACTCTCCAACAACACGCTGCTCAAGCCGGGTATGGATACGCCTTTCATGGTTGTGTTCTTCAAGCCCTCGCCTGCAGTTAAAGAGTATGTCATTAACGTAGTAGACGCCAAGAATCCGCCTAAGAAATAGCTTGCCTTCGGCGACCCTGCCGGGGGCCTTAAACCCTTTTGAAAAAGGGTTTAAGAATCCCAAAACCTTTTGTTAGGTTTAGTTTGGGGGTAGCTTGGGCGATTATGCCGATAAGATATTAAGAATGGCGGGAGATATGGCTTTTAAGCTGAATCTCCCGCCTTTTTATTTGTGTGAATTTTAGGTTCGTTCTTAAAAACTAAGAGCGAAGCTTACTAAAAGGTTTTGAAAGGATGGGGTCTGGGGAAGGAAAGTTTTTGCAAAATTTTTCTTTCCCCAGCCGCCGGAGGCATCCACATGAAAACTAAAGACGTTTTTGTTTGTACTAATTGCGGTGCACAGGCTTTGAAATGGCAGGGCCAGTGTCCGCGTTGCGGTGAGTGGAACACATTGCAGGAGAAGGTTGTCGTCCGTCGCAAGGGCGGGGTCAGTCATGCTCCGGCAAATACTTTGGCTGTGCCGCTTTCCGAAATCCCCGTCGAGCATACCGAAGCCCGCTCTACCGGGTTCAAGCCGCTTGATACCGTACTTGGCAAGGGCTTTGTTCCGGGTGGTGCTGTGCTTGTCGGCGGTGAACCGGGCATTGGTAAATCTACTTTGCTTCTGCAGCTTGCAGCGGAGCAATGTCGCATGGGCAACAAAGCGGTTTATTTTTCAGGTGAGGAGTCGCTTGCCCAGATTAGGGGCAGGGCGGACCGTCTGGGTGTTCTGCAATCGGGCTTGCTGGCTGTTGCATCCACAAATGCGGAAGAGGCCCTTTCTATTCTGGAAGCTCCGGAAAAGCCTGACCTGATGATCATCGACTCGGTGCAGACGCTGACTTCTCCGCGTGCGGATGGCATTCCCGGAAGCGTAAGTCAGGTTCGGGCGGTTTCATCCGAGCTGGTAGAAGCTGCCAAGAAAACCAGCACCACGCTGGTCATCGTGGGGCATGTTACCAAAGACGGCCAGATTGCCGGACCTAAGTTGTTGGAGCACATGGTTGATACCGTGCTTTACCTTGAAGGTGACCGTAAGCATATGATGCGCATCATGCGTGTGCTGAAGAACAGGTTCGGTCCCAGCGACGAGCTGGTGGTTTTTTCCATGCGCGAAGCAGGTATGGAGATTGTAGAAGATCCTTCGACTCTGTTTCTAGGTGACCGGGACGACTCCTGTTCAGGTGCAGCGGTTGTTATGGCCATGGACGGTCATAAGCCGTTTGCGGTGGAAGTGCAGGCCTTAGCCAGCCGGACGGTTCTTTCTATACCCCGTCGCACCGCGCTGGGCTTTGATACCAACAGGCTGAACCTGATTTTGGCTGTGCTGGAAAAAAGGCTCAATTTAAACTTGGGTCAGCTGGATATTTATGCCAAGATCGGCGGCGGTTTGGCCATGCGTGATCCTGGATTGGATCTGGGTGTGGTGGCCTCTGTATTATCTTCGTTCTACGACCGCCCGCTGCAGCCCGGTGCTGTTTTCTGGGGTGAGGTGGACCTGAACGGACGCATCCGTCCGGCTTCAGGCGGCGAAACAAGGCTCAAGCAGGCCAAGAGGCTGGGCTACGGACCCATTTACCAGTCCGAAACCTGCCGCACTCTGGAAGAATTACAGAGTAAATTGTTCGGACCTGAATAATTTTGATGCGCTTTGCGTGATGTAGAATGATCTGATTTGCCTCCGGCGACTTTAACCTTTTTGCAAAAGGGTTTAAGAATCTCAAAACTTTTTAGTTGTTATTTGGGATAGGTTGGGGATGAGCAATAAATTATAATTATACATTTCGTTCACCGGAGCGAAGCTGGTTAAAAGTTTTAGGAGAGTCCAGAGAACCCTTTTACAAAAGGGTTCTCTGGTCCCCGAAGGGCCCCCGGAGGGCCGCCGGAGGCATTTACCATGAAGAAAGTATTCCTAGTTGCCGGGGCAAGACCCAACCTGATGAAAGTGGCACCCATTTTCCGGGCATCGCTCGCAGTGGATTCTGTTGAGTGCCAGATGGTTTATACTGGGCAGCATTATGACCGTCAGATGTCACAGGTTTTCTTTGAGGATCTGGATATCCCAAAGCCCAAGTTCAATATGGGCAAATCTACCGGAACCCATGCCGAGCAGACCGGGGCGATTATGGTTGCTTTCGAGCAGATGTGTATGGATGAGCAGCCCGATCTTGTGGTTGTGGTGGGTGATGTCAACTCCACGCTGGCTTGTTCGGTAACAGCCAGAAAACTCCATATCCCGGTGGCCCATGTTGAGGCCGGTCTGCGCAGTGGTGATATGGACATGCCGGAAGAAATCAACCGCATGGTGACCGATTCCATCAGTAACCTGTTCTTTACCACTGAAGACCACGGACGCGACAATCTCCTTCGTGAAGGTAAGGACGCGGATACAATTTTCCATGTCGGCAATGTGATGATCGACAACCTTTTCCACAACGTGAACCGTCTGGGGCCGGAGGTTGTAGCTGGTTACCAGAGTCGGGAACTGAAGGAAAAGATAGGCCGCTATGGTTTTATGACCATGCACCGGCCTTCAAATGTCGATAACCGTGACGTGCTGGAAGGGATTGTCAATGCCTTGAATACTATTGCTGATGAGCTGCCCCTGATCTTTCCCATCCACCCGCGCACTGAAAAGATGATGAAGCAGTTCGGTATTTCATTCTCGGAGAATGTGCATACCTTCCCGCCCTTGTCTTTCCGTGAGTCTTTGTATTTGTGGAAAGATGCGCAGGTGGTCATTACCGACAGTGGCGGCTTGCAGGAAGAAACAACCGCGCTGGGCGTGCCTTGCGTTACCGTGCGGAAAAATACCGAACGCCCGGTGACAATTGAAAAAGGAACCAATGCGTTGGCCGGAGTTTCCGGGGCAAATATTATACGTGAAGTTGGCGAAGCGTTGAAAAAGACCGGCAATCCGGCCCCTAGGATTGAGGGCTGGGACGGCCATACATCAGAGCGTATCTGGAAGGTGCTTGTAGACTTCCTCGTTTAATGTTTGTTGATAATATTTGAATGATGAAAACCCGTTTCCATACCTGGAAGTGGGTTTTCTTGTTTTAAAATAATGGCAATTCTGATCTTTATCATGTTAAAGTGCGGCATAATTTGATTAAGGGGAGATTTATGAAATCCATCAGCCGCTGCTTAATATGCGTATTGATTTTTTTGGCCTCACAGGGAAGCATGGCTTTAGCCTCGAATATTTTCCCGCTTGAGCCGCCGGATACATCCAGCCCCCGGGCTACTCTTGAAAGTTTTGTTTACTATTCTGACAAGCTTTACGAAGAGGCTGTCGCTGCTGAAGACCTGTTTTTGCAGAGGGAGTTTTTGCAAAGGGCGGAACGTTGTTTTGATCTGAGTAAAGTTCCACCGACTTTAATGGATGATGTGAGTATTGAATCTGTTCTTCGGTTGCGTGAAGTCCTTGACCGTATTGAACTGCCGAAGATGGGCGATGTGCCGGATAAGAAAGAAGTTAAGACCCATAAAATCCAGCTCTGGAGAATTCCGCATACCGAGATAACCATCGGTCGCTGTCCGGATGGTCCCCGCATGGGCTCTTACCTGTTCACCCCGGAAACGGTGCGCAGACTGGAGGAGTATTACAACGAAATTTCCCACCTGCCTTACCGTGCGGATAAAGGTGAAAATTATACCGGTTTTTACGAACAGTATATTTATTCTTCCGGTTGGATGATCCCGGACGGATTTTTAAAAAAACTTCCGGACTGGATGCGTGAAGGTTATCTGGGGCAGGCTGTCTGGCAGTGGACGGCAGTTGCATTGCTTATTGTTTTTGGTGTCCTGAGTTTGTGGCTTTTCTGGCTCTGGCATCGGACTTTGAAAGGGGGAACCCGTAAATGGAACTGGCGTCTGGAAAGACTGCTTTTTCCTGCTTACGGCATGCTGGTTTGTCTTTGTATTGAATATGTTGCCGATGAACAAATTAATTTTACCGGTGATGTCCTTTCTTGTGTGACTATGGTGCTGGAGTTGTTTTTTGCTCTTTTTGCAGGTGTGGCCATTATTATCGGTGGCGATGTGATTATGCGCGGCATACTTCTTACTGCTAAAGTAAATGATGAGGCTCTTGATGCTGATGTTATCAAGCTTGGCTGCCGGCTGGTTTCTTTCGGGCTTGTATTCGTGCTTTTTTATAATGTCGGAAGCGCGTTCGGCATACCGGTCACGGCTATTTTTGCTTCGGCAGGTATTGTAGGTATGGCTATTGCGCTGGCAGCCCGGGAAACTCTTGCCAATTTTTTTGGGGGTGTGTCGATTTTCATGGACCGACCGTTTCGTGCCGGGGATTATATTGTGCTCGATAACGGGGATCGCGGTGAGGTTATGGCTGTCGGTATGCGCAGTACAAAAATTCAGACCCGTGACGATATCATGATTACCATTCCCAATTCGGTTATAACCAACGGTAAAGTCGTTAACCAGAGCAGTCCGCATCCTCATTTCAGGATACGAGTTAAGCTCGGAGTGGCTTACGGTTCTGATATAGACCGGGTGGAGGAAATTCTTATGGAATTGGCAGAAGGCAACGAGCTTGCTATTGCTCAACCGGAGCCCCGGGTCAGGTTTCGCAGATTCGGTGATTCGGCTCTTGAGTTCGAGCTGCTCTGCTGGGCTGCAAGACCTCATGACCGGGGGCGTTTAATTCATACACTCAGTCGAGATATTTATAATAAATTCAACGAGGAAGGAATAGTCATACCCTTCCCGCAGCGGGATGTGTACCTGCATAAAGTTGGGGAGTAATTTATATGGCTGTTAGTAAAAATGTGCAGAAGTTCCGTGGTGCGGTTTTCCGTGAAGACCGGGAAAGGCTGAATGGACACCGTGCAGCTGTGTTCTGGTTTACCGGGCTTTCCGGGTCGGGAAAATCCACAATTGCCCACGGCGTTGAGAAGCGATTGTTTGATCGTGCCATGAGGGCTTATGTGTTTGACGGCGATAATGTCCGGCACGGCCTGTGCGGAGATTTGAGCTTTTCTCCAGCAGCGCGCACTGAAAATATCAGACGCATTGCAGAAGTATGTAAGTTGTTCACTGATAAGGGAACTGTCTGCATGTGCGCCTTTATCTCCCCGCTTAAAGAGTATCGGGAGATGGCCCGTGAGATTATAGGCGAAGCTGATTTCTACGAAGTATTCGTTTCATGTTCCCTTGAGGTTTGCGAACAACGGGATGTGAAGGGCTATTATAAAATGGCAAGAGAAGGTAAAATTAAAAACTACACTGGAATATCAGCTCCTTATGATGCCCCGGAAGAGCCGGATCTGATTGTTGAAACTGATAGGGAGACCCTTGAGGAATCCATATCCAGAGTCGAGCAATTTATTCTGGAGAAAGTGCAACTCTAAATTGGCGTGGACCTTTGAATGCAGAAACTCCCCGGAACATGTGTTCCGGGGAGTTTTATATTTTAATATTTGAAGACGGCTCCGGACCAGCTGAGGCCGATACCGAATCCGAAGAGCATGACAGTATCTCCCCGGCTAAGCCTTCCATTTGCCTCTGCCCGTTTCATGGCAATGGGAATAGTAGAGGAGGTAGTGTTGCCGACGTCGTGTAGATCAATGAGCATTTTCTCTTCCGGTATACTCAATTTGGCGGCTAAAGATTCAAGAACCTTGTTGCTGGCCTGATGGAAGACGAACAGATCGATATTGTCCATTCCTGTTCCGGCCTGTTCGGCCAGTTTTTTGATCTCGGCAGGGATAGTTTTCACAGTGAATTGAAAGACATTGAAGCCGTCCATCTGCAGGTCCGGCTTGGCAATGGGAGCATCGTCCTCTTTTCCGGTTACAACGCTGATACCGGAATTGAGACAACGGATGGCTGCGCTGCGGCTGCCGTCAGTTCCGAACAGAAAAGATGGAGCCGAATCAGGCTTGTCGATAATTGTCGCGGCAGAGCCATCAGAAAAAATAAGGAATGAAGTCTTGTTTTCCGGGTCAATCGCTTTGGAATAGTTGTCAACGGTTACGAACAATACCCGCTTGGAAATACCGGCAGCAATGTATCCGTAGGCGATGGATAATCCGTAGCAATATCCGCTGCAGCCAAGGCTTATGTCGAAACATTTGGTAGATGATGGAAGGCCCAGTTCGTGCTGCAGGCAGGCTGAAACATGAGGTAGCAGTTGATCCGGGGTCTGGGTGCAGACAATCAGGGTGTCGGGTAGTTCATTTTCAGGGACATCGGCTAAAGCCTTTGAAGCGGCCTTATGAGCCAGCTGCAAAGTTGTTTCATCTTTCTCGCTATGGTGCAGGTAGCGAACCCCGGTTTTGGGCAGAGAGTTGCGGACATGCCAGTGGGGTTTGGTTTCATCCAATGCATGGCAGTCTATGGTATGTTCCGGGAGATGGTATTCTATATTATTGATAAAGCTGTTCATTGTTCTTGCAGTGTGTTTCTGCCTACGGCTTCTGTTGAAGGATGTTAAAATAATGGAGTGTTGGAAGAATTATAAGTCGGGGAGGGTTCTAATAGCGGTTATTCACACACGATGCAAGCATAAGCTTTTAAAATATATACCTTCCCCGGTGTATATATAATGCCCGGAATGCTGTAGTGCATCCCGGGCATAGGGGTTTGCAATGGAAATAATTGGCAGTTATCGGTTTTCGTTGATTGTTTTAATTGCTTGAGGGAGGAATATACTGAAAATGTCATGCAGTCCGGCCATGAGTTTCCCTGCATTGTCTCCGGTATTGCTGAGGTCTTTTTTCTGCTTTGATGTGTAGTTCTGGGCGAAGAGCAGCTTGTTGTTTTTGGTGACCATGCCGTCGAGACGGACTTTGTACTGCATTTCCAGTTGTCCCGGGCGGTTGATATAAACCTTGTTTGCAATTCCGGTAATTATGAACATACCGTCTGCATCATCCATGTGTTCAAAGTATTCGACGTTCATGCCCTCAGCTTTTAACTGTGTATACAGCGCCTTGCCCATCCAGGTGCCGATATCCATGGAAGGGTGGTATTTGAATTGTTTGCTTTGTCCGATCTGTTTGATGGGCTGACTTTCCGTAAATTTAACTACAGCGATTTTTTCCGGGCAGGGAGGAAGTTCCATGTCGATCGGGCTATAACTCAAGTGCAGTGTTGTTTCCTTCACTTTCTCTCCACTGAATGCGGCAGGGCAGATTGTCATAGATGACAAGATCAGGACGATTAAGCAGATGCTTAATTTTTTCATGGCGGTCTCCCGTTTTAAGGTTTGGCGGAATGATTGTCGGTATATTTATGTCTGCAAGTTAATTGATCTGTGTTCTTTTTGTCAAAGTTGTTTTTAAAAAGAGATATTGCCTGTTTGGTTCTGAATGGCGGGAGCCAGGTCTGATGCATTTGCTTGACCGGGATGGAGTGCTGGTTTATTTGCAGGCATGCTGAGTGCAGCATACCGGCTTTGCCTTGTCTGGACTTTAGCGGACGGGTATGCTTTATTGCGTCCTTTCTGACATCATAGATGTTTGTACAATACTTGTGAGCTTTTTATAGTGAAAGATATTTCATCCCTTGATCCAAAAAAGATTCTTGTCTGCCAGTTGCGCCAGATTGGTGATGTTGTTCTGGCAACTCCTTCTGTTTCGCTTTTGCATAAAAGATTTCCAAATGCAGAAATTCATATTTTAACTGAAGAAAAGTGCACACAGGTTTTTGATAATAACCCGGTAGTCAGCCATGTCTGGGCAATCAAGAAAAAAGAACTGCGTAATCCTCTGAAAGCAGTTGCCTTCTATTGGAAAGTCGGCCGGTCTGGATATGACCTGATTGTGGATTTTCAGCAATTACCCCGCTGTCGCTGGGTGGTACTGTTTAGTGATGCCCCGGTAAAACTTGCTGAAATGCCGCCGTGGTACAACCGCTGGCTGTATACCCATTGGCCGGAATCAATTCCACCGGGCTATGCAGGCATGTATAAGGCCGGAGTGCTTAAGCCTCTGGGCATCGACTGGAACTCTGAACGTCCCAGGATTTTTGTCTCGGATGAAGAGCGGGCCGAAGCTGATTCCTGCCTCGAATCCTTGGGTGTCACTGATGATGAGCAGCTGATTACCATTGATGCCTCTCACAGAAGGTATACCCGGAAGTGGCCGGAGGAATATTACGGCAAGCTGATCGGCCTGATAGCCAAGGAACGCCCTAATTTTAAATTTTTTCTGCTCTACGGTCCCGGCGAAAAGGATGTCGCCCTGAAAGTCAGGGAAGAATCCGGTGTACCCGACCAGTGTGTGCTGTTGGATAAACCCGGTTCCCTGCGCCTCATGGCTGCTCTGATTGAAAGGGCAGTGCTGCATATCGGGAACTGTTCTGCTCCGAGGCATTTTGCTGTGGCCGTTGGAACTCAGAGCATTGTTATGCCCGGTTCTTCAGGAAGCTGGGTCTTTCCTTCTCCGGAACACGAAGAAATCGTGGCCGGGATGGATTGCGAGCCGTGCGGAAAGGAGAGCTGCGAACGGGGCGATCTGGCTTGTTTGACTAAAGTTTTGCCCGAAGATGTGCTTTTAAGGGTTTTAGACAGAGTGTAAACCTGCTACAAGAAGTAGCTTCTTGAGAGTGGATTGGTCTGTAGCCCTTTCCAACTATTTAGATTTAATAACATTTGATATAGATAAAGAAACTTATGGTTTATGATTTTTTCGTAAACCGAATCTTGAAAGGGATTTGGTACCAGTTTAAATGGGGGGCAATCAGCCTTACCGATCCTATATTTTATTTGTTTTTATCATTGGGATTCGTGGGGCTTTATGTTCCTGAGCCGGATATAAAACTCACTCTTTCCACATTGTTTTTCAAGGCGATGTTTGAGGAGTTCTTTTTCAGATTTCTGCTGCAGGAGGGTATAGACAGACTCCTGAAGTACAAGTGGCGGTTGGGACCGTTGAGTCTGGCCAATGTGATTACATCGGCAACTTTTGCCAGTGTTCACCTTATTCATCAGCCTGTGCATTGGGCACTGCTGACATTTTTTCCGTCCCTTGCTTTCGGGTATATCTGGCAAAGGTACAGGAGTTGTGTTTCCTCAACACTTATCCATTTTGCATACAACGCATTTTTGTTTTATCAGTTTATGTAATCAAGCCCGGAAGTGGGAAAGCTTGACGGGCCTTTATAAGTGTAGGATGCTTGCAGGGATGCAACATTAGAACGTCTGAACTGGAAAATTATCATCAGGATTGGTGATTTTTTTGCAGAGAATATAAGATCTTGCCGGAAGTCCGGTGGAGCCTATGAAGCTGAATATGCTGAAGAAATTAAGTGTTTTTTTTGTCACTTTGGTCTTGTCCATTTCTCTTTCTGTTCCTGCTGCAATGGCCCAGCCAGAAGGTGGTGACGGTGTTCACGCCAATCTTGAGAGTATTTCCCTCGTAGAATTCATCAAGTTTGTCGGCCGTTACACTGGGCGGAATATTGTTTTTCAGAAAGAGACACTGCCGAAAACGCATGTCAGCATTTATGCCGGACAATCCCTTACTGAGCCTGAACTCATGGCTGTTTTTCAGGAAGTTCTCACCGGAGCCGGATTTAATGCCGTGACCCGTGATAACGTTACCTATGTGTTGCCTGTGCGCGATGCGAAACTCATTTCTCCAGACGTTAAAGCCTCACCCTCTCCGGGTAATGGCGAAGAGATCATCACATCTATTTTTCAGCTCGAAGGTAAGATGGACCCTGCTAAAGTTCAGGGCGTACTTGTTCAGGTTGCTTCCCGTATCGGAAAGGTTACCGCCGTGCCTATGGCCGACGCGGTTATGGTTCGCGACCTGCAGGACAATGTTAATAAGATGAAGAAGCTGCTGGCAATTCTTGAAAGAGCCGGAGATAAGCAGGATTCTGCTTTGATTGAGCTTGAGATGACCAGCTCTATGACCGTTGCAAACAAGCTGATCTCTTTTTACCAGAAATTATCAAAGAGCGGTAAAGCCGGAACACCCCCGGTCATTGAATCCCTCGACTGGGCCAACAGTATGCTGGTTTCCGGCACTTCAGAGCAGATCGAGAACATCAAAAGCTTGATTTCAAAGCTTGACCGCTCGAGTAATGAGTCTTTTTCCTCAAAGATGAAGATCTACAGGGTCCATAACATCGAAGCTACTGTTGCCGGCGAGGTGCTGAAAAGTCTTACCTCCGGCGGTGCTATTCCATCAGCAAAAGGCGCAAATAAAAATACTGCAAACCAGCAGAATAAGTCATCCGATTCCGATGATGAAAACGAAATCCAGATTTCCGCAGATGAGACTACCAACACTCTCATCGTAATGGCCAGCCCCGATCAGCTTCCTCAGATTGACAAGTTTGTGGAACAGTTGGACCAGGCTCAGGATCAGGTTTATATTGAAGCCCTGGTTCTTGAAACCTCTCTGGAAAACACCAAAAAATTCGGTGTTGAATGGCAGGGCGGTATTGAAATGGGCGGTAGTGTCGCTACTTTGGGATACACCAAGACTTCGGGAAGCAACCTTCCCGGGTACACAACCAATCCAGCGGCTATGCCTGGTGGTTACTCCATGGGGGTTCTTGGTGACACTATCTCTTATGCGGGAAAGACTTTTCCCACCATCGGTGCACTGGTCAACTTCACCAAAACCGCAACTGACTTCAACCTGATTTCCGCTCCCCAGATCATGACTCTGGATAACAATGAAGCTGAAATTTTCGTCGGTGAGAACAGACCCTACAAAAGTGGTGAAAGTACCACTTCCGGTAGCGGTGTTGTTTCCACCTACTCCTACAAAGATGTTGGTATCAAACTTAAGATTACTCCGCGCATCAACCGTGAAGACGGACTGATCAAGCTGGACGTCTACCAGACCTATAATACAATTTCAGAGTCTACTACTGCGGATGACCTGCCGATTACCAACGACCGCATTACCGACACTACGGTTCTGCTGGCCGACGGTTCGACCATGGTTATCGGTGGGTTGATTAAGTCCGATCAGAGCCGCTCAGATTCAGGTATTCCGTATTTGTCCGATCTGCCTCTGCTGGGGTGGCTTTTTAAAACCACATCCAACAGCAACAACAAGCAGACCTTGATGGTTTTTCTTTCTGCCCGCATCATCCAGACTACCGAGCAGCTTGAAGCCATCAGTAAAGCCAAGATGGATAAATACCGTCAGCAGCGTAAGCGTTTTGAAAGCTTTATCGATAAAGAATTCAATACTTACAAAAATGACTCAGAAGAATCAGGCGAAGTTAGTTCTTCCTCGTCTGATAGCTAGCAGGGCGTAAAAATTGAGTACCTCCTATGATTTGAATCTGGTTCCGCGGGAAGTGGTTGATCTGTTTTTGACCTTTCCCCAGCGCAGTGAATTCATCCCTGTTGAAGTTCGCGATACAGAGATTAAATTCCTTTTGCAGAACGAAACGTCCCTGCCTATGGCTGATTTTCTGGCCTGGAAAATGGGCAAGAATGTGGTGTCTGAGATTGTGGCGGAAGAAGAGTTCTTTCCGCTGCTTGAACAGGCGCTTACCGTCTGGGAAGAGGAAAGCGCTATTGAATCTGATTCTGATGAAGCTGAAGGAGAGGACGGGCAGGATCTGCTCGGTTGGTCACATGATGATGCGCCTATCGTCAGGCTGGTCAACAAAACACTGCATCAGGCAATTGCTACCGGAGCCAGTGATATTCATTTTGAGGGACAAGGCACAGGCTTTGTAGTCCGTTACCGGCAGGATGGTGTGCTCAAGGCCGTCAAACGTTTGGATAAAGGCCTTCAGCCTACAGTTATCGCCCGTCTTAAGGTCATGGGTGAGATGGACGTTGCCGAGAGCCGCAAGCCGCAGGATGGACGTATTTTTCTCAAACTCGGACAGAAGGAAGTCGACGTCCGTGTTTCCACTATTCCTACAATGAGCGGAGAAAAGGCTGTTTTGCGTATTCTCGACCGCTCCAAGAACATTCTTAACCTTGAAGACCTCGGCCTCAAAGGTCCTGATCTTGAGCTGTTCAGGAAGGTCCTTGCACAGCCGCATGGTATTGTACTTGTTACCGGTCCGACCGGTTCCGGTAAAACAACAAGTCTCTATGCCGGACTCAGCGAATTGCCCCGTGATGACAAGAACATCGTAACTGTTGAAGATCCGGTGGAATATCAGCTTTCCGGGATCAATCAGGTGCAGGTCAACAAGGCTGCTGGCATGACTTTCGCGGAAACCATCCGTTCTTTCATGCGTCAGGACCCCGATATTATCCTCGTCGGTGAGATTCGAGATCAGGAAACCGCAAGTACTGCTGTTCAGGCATCCCTGACCGGTCACCTTGTGCTCTCCACCCTGCACACCAACGATGCGGCTACAGCGGTAACCAGAATGCTCGATATGGGCATTGA
This sequence comes from Maridesulfovibrio spiralis (SeqCode), assembly GCF_048571135.1. Classification (NCBI taxonomy): domain Bacteria; kingdom Pseudomonadati; phylum Thermodesulfobacteriota; class Desulfovibrionia; order Desulfovibrionales; family Desulfovibrionaceae; genus Maridesulfovibrio; species Maridesulfovibrio spiralis (SeqCode). The sequence continues at coordinate 1,761,867 of NZ_CP182344.1, forward strand.
ACCGTTCCTGTTGGCCTCTTCCATCTCTTTAGTGCTTGGACAGCGTCTGGTGCGTGTTAACTGCAAACACTGCTCCAAGACAGTGGAAGTGTCTCAGAACACCCACAAGCTCTTTGATGATGCGGAAGGATTACCTACCACACAGACTGCCGGGCCCGGTTGTGAGCATTGCAATTTTACCGGATTCAGCGGACGCCGCGGGGTATACGAGCTGATCCCGGTTACCGAAGAAATGCGTGGCCTGATTATGGACACTGCGTCTTCTGACCGTATTAAAGCTTACGCTACCGATGTAATGGGCCGTGAGACCATGGTGGATCATGGTATCCGTCTGGTGAGAGAAGGTGTGACTACCCTCGAAGAGGTGGTCAGGGTCACCAAGCTTTAGATTTTATTTTCCGTGCGAAAAATAGGGCCTTCGGAGATTCTCCGAGGGCCCTTTTCTTTTAATACTTATTGCGTTCTTTAGAGATAATTTTATTACTCTTCTTTTTCCTGACCCATGCCTGAAAGTTGTTCCAGCAGGCCGCCTTTGAAGATCAGTTTGGTGGCGTGCTCGTCGGCTATCTCAGCTACATCCATGAGTTTTTCTAGGAATTCGAGGATTTCAAATCTTTTCTCTTCAGTTCCGTTGTCGAATTCGAATTTCATGTCACCGGAAGTCATGTATTTTTCCAGCCTTTCAAGGTAATCCATTTTAAGCATAAATATCTCCAAGGCGAGGATTTCCGCCAAATTTATAAACACCGGCGGCGAAGCCGAAACAAAAGTTTTTGGGATTCTTAAACCCTTTTTCAAAAGGGTTTAAGCCGCCGGAGGCCAAGTATTATTAAACGTGATGATAAGGCGAGCCGCGAAGTATTGAAGCTGCGCGGTAGAGCTGTTCAAGCAGCATGGTCCGGGCCAGTTCATGAGGCAGGGTCATTTTGCTTAGTGAAAGCTTGATCCGGGCGGCATTTTTCACTTCGTCCGCTAATCCGAAAGGCCCCCCGATGACAAAAGTAGGAGTCAGGTTCGGGTCTTCGGTCCAGCGTTGCAGGTGCGTGGAAAGCTCAACCGAAGTCATTTCCTTACCCTTCTCATCAAGGCAGATAAGCATGTCAGAGGGCTTTATTTTGCCCATGATGGCCTTGCCTTCATGTTTTACTTTGTCTTGCGGCGGAAACTTGCCAGGAGCATCCTTAAGGATGGTTTCTTCCAGCTTGTGGAATCGTCCCAGCTTCTTGGTATAATGGGCGCAGGCGTCGCGGAAGAAGGGTTCCTTTACCTTGCCGACCCAGACAAATCTAAGTTTACTCATGATTAAATCTGCTTAAGGGTTGCGTCCAGCTTGCCGTCAGTGACGGAAACGAGCACGTAGCCGCCGCCTGAAGCCATGCCGGGATTGAAAATCCGGGACTTGCCGATGACATCTTCTCCGCTGGATTCGTGAATATGACCGCATATGACAATTTCCGGCTGGTGCTTCTCAATAAAATCACGCACAGCTTTACTGCCGACATGCATGCCGTTGCCGATGACATCCAGCTTGGTGTTGAACGGAGAGTCGTGAACGACCAGCAGCAGTTGTGCGTAGTCCCCGAGTCCGGCGTGGGTTTCTTCGAGATATCGGCCCATTTCTTCCTCGGTAATTTCACCGGGAGTTCCGAAGGGAGTTGGAATGGAACAGCCAACGCCCATGATTTTGATTCCTGCATCCAGTTCACGGTATTCACAATGCAGGTTGGCTCCTTTTGATTTCAGGAACTCTGTAACATTGTCCCGGTCCATGTTGCCCTGCTGGGCAAGGATACTGCTGTTCTTGCGGTAAATAGCGTTCCAGACTTTTTCAACCGCCCCTGCCGGGGAATGGTTTGTCAGATCACCAGTGACTATTACACCGGAAACCTCTTCAATCTCCGGGATGAGATCCACAAATCTCAGGCTCTGGTGAATATCACCGAAAGCGATCCATTTTTTTTGGGGTTCAGCCATGCTGCCTCCGCTTATATATCGCTGGATTGTTGGTAGTATCAGTCCTTGTTTCCAGAAGGATACTGGATAGCATCATTGGCCCCAAAAACCAATGGTTGCAATGGGGCGGGCTTTTTGGGGATAGATAAATTTTCATTATTGTCGCACTTGGTGATTGCTTTTTGTTACCGGGTTGTGCTTAATTTTTCCATCTCATGATTACAACCGGGATACAGGTGACTGAGATGGATAAAGAAATAATTAGACGGCAGCTTCTGGAAAAACGTTCAACCATGCGCGGACCGGATGTGGATTCCATGAGTCACAGCATAGTTGAATCGGTGATGTCTCTTGAAGAATGGACTAAAGCCGGGGAAGTTCTGCTCTATTGGCCCATCAGGAACGAAGTGGATGTTCGCCCGCTGCTTGAGGATGCCTGGAATTGCGGCAAGAAACTTTTCATGCCCTGCTGTCGCAAAAATGAACCGGGACAGATGGATTTTGGCGTGGTTCGCGCTGAAGCGGATCTGATGTCCGGTTCGTTCGGCATCAAGGAACCATGCCGAACCCGTTGCGAGTTTCCAGGTGCGGTTTCCCCTGACCTGATTATTGTCCCCGGGGTGGGATTTGATCGCAACGGTTTCCGTATCGGGTTCGGGGGCGGCTATTATGATCGTTTTCTGGCCCGTCCACAAAAGGAAGGCTTTCTGTCCGTGGGGGTCTGCTACAGCTTTCAGCTGGTGGATGGTTTCCCCATAGAACCGTGGGATAAAAATGTGCAGCTGGTCTGCACAGATAAGGAATTGATATGGCAAAAATAAGTTATATACCTTTTGTTTTTCCGGGACTGGAGAAAGTTTCGGTGGCCTTCAGCACCAGAAGCGGCGGCTGCTGTAAATCCCCGTATGACGGGGGCAATATTTCCTATGATGTGGGTGATGATCCATTTGATGTTCGGGCAAACCGCACTGAGTTTGCCGCATCGTTGGGAATTACCCACTGGCATGAGTGTATTCAGGTCCATGGCGATGTTATGCATTATGATCTGGAGGAAGGTTCCCCTGCGGATAAGCCTGTTCTTGAAGGGGACGGAATTGCCACAAAAACGGCAGGCCATGCCATGGTGATCAAAACCGCAGATTGCCAGCCGATCATGATCGCCCATAAAAACGGTGATTTTGTGGCCGGACTGCACAATGGCTGGCGCGGAAACTCCATTAATTTCCCGGGCAAGGGAGTGGCGGATATCTGCGAGCGTTACAGCTGTGATCCAAAGGATTTACTGGCTGTACGCGGCCCAAGTCTTAGTCCTTCAGTTGCCCAGTTCGTGAATTTTGAATCCGATTTCGAGCCGGGATTTGAAGCATATTATGATAAGGAGACCAGCACCGTTGATCTTTGGAAATTGACCATAGACCAGCTGCATGAAGCTGGATTGTCACGGCGAAATATCTACTCTGTTGACCTGTGTACCTATTCCATGACGGATAGTTTTTTTTCCTATCGCAGGGACAAGCAGACAGGGCGTCAGTGCTCAATCATCTGGATTAAGTAGCTTTTCAAGCTGCCTGAAAAGTGGAAAAGCCCCGCAAGGTGTCCTTGCGGGGCTTTTGAATATTTCGAGGTTGGTGAAAACTATTAGTTTCCTGCTCTCTCGATGAGCTTGAAGACCCTTTCTGCCAGCTGGTTGATTTCAGCTTTGGAAATCTGGTCATCTGCACCGACAGATTCACCTTTGTGGTAAAGGGTGTCGGTGATGATGGATGAGCAGAGCAGCACCGGCAGGTGACGCAGTTCCGGGTCATCCTTGATGCGTTTGGTCAGGTTGTGACCGTCCATGACTGGCATTTCAATATCAGTGACTACGATGTCGAGAAAATCGTTAATGGCCTTGCCTTCTGCTTCAGCTCTTGCCCTCCATTCCATAACCTTATCCCACGCGGCTTTACCGTTGTGGGTTCTGGTTACACGAAAACCTGCATCTTCCAGCATCTGGCCGATCATACGGCGGATCATGGTGGAGTCATCGGCAATCAGTGCTTTGAGCTGACGTTTTTCGATCTTGTCGACGAGGGATGCTTCCGGCACGTCTGTCAGGTCCATGTCCGGGTTGAGGTCAGCGACTATTTTTTCAAGGTCAAGCAGGAAAACGATGCGCCCTTCGAGTTTGACCACTCCGGTAATGGAGTTCGCTGTCAGCGAAGAAACCTGTTTGCTCGGAGCTTCAACCTGTTCCCAGCTGATGCGGTGGATTCGGGTTACTCCGGAGACGAGAAAAGCAGTGGAAATTTTATTGAATTCGGTGACGATGACCTTGGGAGCTTCGTCTTCGATTCTATTTTTACCGACTCTGCGGCTAAGATCGATCAGGGGAATAATTTCCGACCTGAGATCAAAAGCACCCAGAACAGCATCGTTTGCCGCATCGGGCATGTCGGTCAACTCAGGCAGGCGGATAATTTCAACGACCTTGGCAACGTTGATTCCGTAATAGCTGCGGCGAGTGGAACCTTCATGTACATTGTCGACTTCGTCAATGTAAAATTCAACTATTTCAAGTTCATTAGTGCCTGATTCAAGTAGAATATTAGTTTGGGACATTGTCATCCTCCCCTGAAAAAAAGAATGTATCGAGCAAGCAACATTTAATGGAACAGCATCAGCTCATTATAATGTTAGCCTGAAATGCTTGTTAATGAAAGATTTTTCTTATCTTCATATTCTGATTAATAAAGTCATTTCCAGTTTAAACACGGAAAAAAGTCAACCCGGATCACGTGATAATTTAGGAAATATATAAAATAATAACACGTTAACACCGAATTACACAAGATTGTAATATAATTTGGTGTAATCTCCGAGAACTCTTTCACTGGAATAGCGTTTTTTACCAGTATGAAATCCCCTGCTGCCCATCTTCCGGGAGAGACTGGGATTTTTTAAGAGCATGGATATCTTTTCGGTAAATATTTGTTTTTCATAAGGGGGAATCAGGATTCCGTTTTCCCCGTCCGAAATCTGTTCAACTATTCCGCCGACAGCGTAACTTACTGCCGGAAGGCTTTGGGCCATGGCTTCAAGGATAATCAGCGGGTGGTTATCCCCGAGGGTTGGATAAGCCAGAACGTCTGCAGCGGCCAGGAATTTATCCAGCATGGCGCTTTGGACATAGGGAATAGAGATGAAATCGCCATCCCTGCTATTACTTTTGCCGCCAATAGCGAAGCACAGAGCTTCAGGGACGGCTTGCTTGATCTCCAGCCAGTATCTTTTCCATTCAGGTCCGGATTTATAGGCCGCTTCCGTTCCGCCATGGGCAACAAAGAGCAAAACTCTTGAAGCTGGATGGATTCCGAGTCGCTGCCGGGCTTCTTTCTGATCTGCTGGTTTCTCCGGCCATGCTGTGCCGTTGGGTATGATTTTAGGCTTCAGCGCGGGATCTGCTTTGCGGGCCAGTCTGCCCAGCCAGCCGGAAGGTGAGACCAGTACGGCCTCCGATTCGATTAACGCCGCAATCTTTTCTTGGCGGGAGCGTTTACTGTCCGGGAAGTTTCGCGGGCAATTACTGCATGCTGAGCTGAATTGTGCACAGTCCATTGGGGAGGCGCATCCTCCGGTTATCAACTGGGTATCATGCAGGGTTATGACAATTCTTGTATTAGTAGGGAGTGCGCGCAAAAAGCGGACTGGATCGGCGGAAGAGTGCAGGTGCACAATGCTGCCCTCAGGGATGGATTGTGCGGCCTCTTCCGGCGCAATCAGCCGGTCTCCCGGTTTTTCCGATGCCTCGAAGGAATGGATGGACTCATGCCCGGCGTTGAGCAACCCGGCATGAAGCATGGTTGCGACCTTGGTCGCACCGCCGCTTTTGGCAAGGGCGCTATGGTGGACTACGGTCCGGGTCAGCATACTTTTTCCAGAATGTCGTGTTTCAGTGACCAGAGGATATGGAACTGGGCATCACGTTCACCCATTTCCCCGGCCATGGAGATTATTTTTTCTGTCAATTGGGCTGTGCTGATCGGTTTTCGGGCGAGGAATGCCATTTTGCGGATAATCTCCTGATTCAGGACTCGGTCTATACCTCTATAAATAAGCGGAAATTCTTTTCCATGGTAGATGGCCTGACCGGTAGTTCCGGTAACCAGCTTGGTTTCAGGGCTTAATGTCCGGGTTGGATAATGTGAAAATGTTTCTCCCAACCGTACCTGTGCGGGATGGAGCCTGTCGCGTAGTTCGTTGATGTTTACCGGGATGGTATTCAACTCTTCCCAGAGGGCTACGTGGCTTTCAACAACCTTGGACCAGCTGAAATTTTTTCGCACCCTTTCTGCTCCAGCCAGTCCCATGTCTAATCGTAGTTGCTTGTCATTAATGAGTTTTTCCAGAGCTGCTGCCAGCTTGGGTGTTTCCAGCGCTGTCTGCTGGGCCATGAGTAGATGGTAGTGGTTGTCGAAGCAAAGCGGAGCTATGATGTCCAGATCCGGGGTGGCTTCAGGTCCAATGGTCTCTATGAGGATTCCGGTTTCATTATTAACAACCAGATCTTTGTACCCGTCATAGTCGGATGCGATTACCGGCAGTCCGGCCGCGCCTGCTTCCAGTACAGTAATTCCGAATGTTTCCTGCGGGTTGTCGGAGATGGAAACAAAAATATCAGCCGCGCGGAAAAGGTCTATTTTGCGCTTATCCGAGGGGCGTCCGATGATCGAAAGGTCGAGTCCCATATTGCGGCAGAGCTGAGTAAGTGTATCAGGGAAATCGTCCTCTTCGTCCAGCCATCCGGCAAGAAGCAGCCGGATGCTGTTCCGGTCCAATCCGTTGGCGAAAAGACGTTGCAGGGCGCGCAGCAGAGGTAGGACATCCATCTTAGAATAGTGTGCAATGCGTCCGAAGACGAGGATATTGATCCTGGCGTCGTCACTGTCAATTCCGATGTTGCGTTTGGCCTGTGCTTTTTGGGCTTCATCCGCCGGATTTAGCTCTCCGGGAGTGACCCCGAGCGGAATTCTTCGTACTTGTGGCGCAGGGTGGGTTTCCTCGCTCAGGCAGAATCCTTCCCGTAGGTGTTTGAAATAATTTTCAACAACAAGTTTACCTGCTCTGGAAGTGGTGACGATACAGTCCCTGGCGGTTGTTCCCGACCAGAGGTGGTTGAGGAAAAATGAGCCGTAATTGCTGTAGCTCAAAGAGTGGGTTGTTCCGGTAATGGGAAAAATATTGTGGGCGTATGCGTTGCGCAACCGGCCCAGATGGGGCGGATAATTTATGCAGTCCGACTGGTGGAAGCAGAAATATTCACGCTGGGCAAGTTCTGCCGGAAGATCCCGGCGATCCATTATTCTGACCCGGTTATGCTCGATAAGGGCGGGGTAGGTCTTGCAGAAAAAGGAATGCAGTCCTTTTCTGACGCCTTCTCCGGAAAGAAAAAAGTGATATTCATCAAAGGGATCAAGACTCAGCAGTCCGTTAAGAAATCCCTCGTTGGCCACCTTCCTGCCCAGAATAGGCCCGCTTTCATGGAATGGGTCCAGAGTTCCCCATATTCTTTGAGTTTTCATACGTTATTTCAAGCCACATTTGGCATGTTCTTGTCAAAGGATTTATTTTCCCCTTCTGGAGGTTATTGCATGTCAAATTCCCGGCAGAGTTTTCCTTTTATTTGCATTAAGCGTATTCTTATGCAGCAGTTTACATACGCTTTGAAATTTATAATACGCACTTGATTAACTGCTTAATGTCTTGTTTTAAATGCTTTTGTGCCGGACTCAGGAAAGAGTCTCTGAATGTCTGACCGCAATACCGGACGTCCTTGTTTTTATATGGTCCCTTTTTTGCAAAAACTTGGGTGGAAAACTGTTTCTGACAGCTTAAACAGGCAACCAAGGAGACCAAAATGAAAAGAGGAGACAGACCCGAACTGCTTTGGGGGTTCGGTCTTAATACAGCAGAAGCCGGAAAGATTGAGGATTCCCTCGGTCCCGGATTCTTTTTGAGAAATTTTTCTGAACGTTCCCTGCCCGGCGAAAAAGAGCTGAGCAACAAGGAAAAGCCTTCCGCAACCTGGATTCCGCAGAGAGTCTGGGAGGAACTGCCGGAGGAGCGTCGTTCCGCATATCGCAATCTTGAATCCACCCAGCGCATCCTTATTCAAGACGATACACAGAATACTGATCTTGAGCGTGTCCTTGAAGATGGATTTCTTGCTGTGGTCAGCTCTCCGCTTACCAGTTCCAAGGTGCAGGATGCTCTTTTCAGGGCCAAGGAAATTTCCGGGCTTTACGGTGATCTTTACCGTATGACCGAGGAAATAATCCTTGAGCGTGAATTGCTCTCCCGCAAGACAGAACAATTACAGTTCCTGAACACTGTTCTTTCTAATGCCACAGAACGTCTCGAAGTTGCTGACATCCTCGGTCAGGCAGCCGAAGACCTTAAGATGCTGCTTCCGGTTTATTCCGTGCAGGGGGCCTTCTGGAATGTTCTCGCTACCGGAAAGCATATTGACGCCGATATTTTTATCAATCCCGGACAGGTTGAAAGTGTCCAGAAAGAATGGGTTGAGTTGATGATCGAAAATGTGGTTGCACTCAGCGGCATGGATGTGTCCAGCTACAACATGGCTGAAACAATTCCCGCAGTGTCCACCAATATGGTTTACAGCCCGGAATCAGGGAGGATTCTGGCTCTGCCGCTGGTGGCCCGTGGTGAGAAGTTCGGTTGTCTGGTCATGCTTTGCGAACGCAATGTCCGATTGGCAAAGGATCAGGTTTCTACACTCAATGCAGCAGTGAACCACCTTTCCCTCGCTTTGAGTAACGCGATAATGTTCGAGAAGATTAAGACCCGTGCAAACCGTGACGGTCTGACCAGAGTCTACAACCGCCGCAGCTTTGACGAAAGGCTGGTCGAAGAGTTCAAGCGCCATCAGCGTTTGAATACCGAACTCGCCCTGCTCATGATCGATCTTGATCATTTCAAGGCCGTCAATGATACCTACGGGCATATGGCCGGGGATATGGTACTGGAAAAAGTGGCCCGCATGTTTGAAAAGACTTTTCGGTCCACAGATTTTATCGCCCGTTACGGCGGCGAAGAGTTTGCTATCCTGCTGCCGCATACCACTGAAGATCAGGCCCGTATGCTCGCTGAACGGCTTCGGGAGAAGATTGCGGGCAGTACCATGACCTATCAGGATGCAAGTTTTACTATCACCGCCAGCATCGGTGTCTCTTCCGTGCGTCCCGGAAGCCTTGAAAAGGATACCGAGATTGTGCGCAAGGCCGATGAAGCACTCTACGATGCCAAGATGCAGGGTCGTAACCGTGTGGTTGTTTCTCCAATGAGACCCAAGCTGCGGATTATGTAAATTAAAGAAGGTTTCCTTCAGCCTATAGCTGTCAGGCTGGATTAAAGCGGTCCCGATTGTCGGGGCCGCTTTTTTGTATGGATTTTCAGTATAAATTACGCTAGGAGCAAACCCCGGAGCCGTGAAGGCCCGTATTTATTATGTTGCGGCGTTTACGATAGTAGTGTTTACTTACGGAACGCGCATACAGGAGATATGTGATGAACGAATTATTATGGCTCGGCTTTGCGGTTATGGACCTAAGTCTTGTGCTTGTTATTTATAGATTTTTTGGAAAAATAGGCCTTTTCGGCCTGATTGTGTTCAACCTGATTCTGTGTAACATTCAGGTCCTGAAGACAATCGAATTGTTCGGGATGACCACCACCCTCGGCAACATTCTTTACGCCAGTGTATTTCTTTCAACTGATATGCTCAGCGAGTTTTATGGTAAGAAAGAAGCAAAGAAAGCCGTCTATCTGGGCTTTGTGGTTTTACTGATGGCTGTTGTTTATATGCAGCTGGCTCTTAAGTTCGTCCCGGCTGCTGATGATTTTGCGCAGCCCCACCTTGAGGCTATTTTCGGTTTTCTACCCCGTATTGCATTGGGCAGCATGGCCGCGTATGTTGTCTCTCAGCTAAATGATGTATATATTTTTCACCTGCTTAAAGATAAGATGGGTGAGCGCCACCTCTGGCTGCGCAACAATGCGTCAACCCTGCTCAGCCAGTTTCTTGATTCTTCCGTGTTCTGCCTTGTTGCCTTGTGGGGTCTTTTCCCCTTTGAGGTCTGGGTAGAAATTCTTTTTACCACTTACCTGTTTAAGGTTATAGTGGCGGTTATGGATACACCTTTTCTGTATCTGGCACGCCGTCTGCGCTCCCGCGTTGTTGAATCCTGATGATGTCAAAATTGACCCGGTGCCGGCGGAATGAATTATTAAACTTTAGATCATTATACTAATGAGGCTGCCAAATGAGTAAAATGTTCGGAAAATCTGTTCCTTTTTATAAAATGCAGGGCTGCGGCAATGATTTCGTAATTATCGATAACCGTGAGCTTGGTGTTCCGGTTGAAAAAATGGAGCTTTGGGCAAAGAAGCTTTGTCAGCGTGCTTTCGGTGTCTACGCTGACGGACTTTTCTTTATTGAAAATGCGCCTGAAGGTTCCGGCCTTGATTTCGTCTGGCAGTTTTATAATTCCGATGGCTCCAGAGCCGAGATGTGCGGCAACGCTTCCCGCTGTGCCGGGCGTCTGGCCCATGCGATGGGCATTGCCGGTGAAGAACACACCTTCGGTTCCGATGCCGGACCGATTAAAGTTCAGGTCTTCCCGATGCTGGAAGAGGTCAAAGTTCAGTTGACTCCGCCTGAAGGTCTGGTCGTAAAGCAGACTCTGGAAATTGACGGTGAAGAATATGAGTATCATTTCGCCAACACAGGCGTTCCCCACGTAGTAGTGCAGGTGGCCGATGTTGAAGAAGTGGATATCAAGAAGCTCGGTGCTGCTTTTCGGTACCATGAAGCTTTTGCCCCCGCAGGGACAAACGTCAACTTCGTGCAGATTTCCGATAACGACAGCCTGATTGTGCGCACCTATGAAAGAGGTGTAGAAGACGAAACCTATGCCTGCGGAACCGGTGTCAGTGCAGTACAGCTGACTCTTCATGAGCAGGGACTGACCGATGCTGCGGTCAGCATCCGCACAACCGGCGGTGAAATTCTGAAAGTTATCATTGAAGACGGTAACGTCTTTTTGCAGGGGGGGGCGGAACTCACCTTTAGCGGTGAAGTTTTCGTTGATTCTCTGGGACTCGATTAGAATAATTCTTTTTTCATTTGGAAAGGGCGTCTCTTTTTTTGCGGCGCTCTTTTTTGGTTTTTGGGTAATAGCCTACCATTTTCGTGTAAATTGAAATATTGGCTGAAACAGCCCTTGCAAGGGAGAAGTATTCCTTGTATAGCCTTCTTTCCGCAGCAGCAATGATTAGTAGGATAATTAATATTACTGTTTTTTAGTAAAAAGTCCTGCTTTGTGCGATTGCGAGCCTTTCGTCAGAAGGCTCTTTTAAACTAAGTGTCTGTAAACAAAAGATTATATGTGTGTCTGTTATTACATAATAAACTGGCATGAAATTAGCTTGTTATTAAGATTAATTATAATCAAAAAATAATGAACCAAGGGAGAGATAAAAAATGGCAAATAATGAACTGACCAAACTGTTGCAGGATGTTGTACTCAAAAACGACAAGCCCGCGCGTGATGTGGCAACCGAAATCAACAAACCCTACCCCACCCTTCTTCGCGAAATCAACCCCGAAGACAAAGGCGCTAAAGTTGGTGTAGAAGAACTGATTCCCATCATGAAAGCAACCGGCAGCATCCGTCCCCTGACCAGACTTGCCAATATCATGGGCTATGTTCTGGTTCCCATGGACATCAATCCTGAAGATCCTGATGAAGCCAACTACATGGCTCTTGATCTCATGGACGGTTTCGGCAGATACTCCAAAGCTCTCAAGAGCGCACTGCAGTCCGATCCTTCTGATGAACTGGTTGATTCCGTAGAGCAGGAAGGCTTCGAAGCAATCACCGCAATCCTGACCATGGTTCACTACCTGCGTAAGAGAGCGGAAGAAGAAAAAGCTAAGAATGCACCCCGCCTCGCACAGGTCAGCTAGCAGACGCCCAATAAGGCAGCATCTCAAAAAAATCCCCGGCAGTTTAAAACTGCCGGGGATTTTTTTGTTCAGCCTCAGTTCGTTTTCGGTGTTAAAGCCGGACGTACTGGTCTCTGAAAAATGTATCAGCAGTCGTGGACGTCTTTATTAATGTAGAAGCAGAGGTCGAAAAGATTGTTGACCATCTGGTCCACAAGGTGGTCCTGTTCCGGGCAGGCTTCCTGTGTGTTAACTGTCTTGTTGATTATTTTTGCAAATAATACCGAGACAAGCTCGTCATCTTTGTTGGTCCAGTACTTTGTTGCTGACGCTGCTTTATTATCAAATCCGTGATAATACATACACTCCTCCGTGAGTGGGCATCGGCTGGGCATAAATTTGTCCGCCTGTTCATACTTTTGCTATCGGCAGTCCGGGCCAATCTCTTTACACAAAAACTCATATATTTTTGGAAATGCTCCAAAATTCCTACGGTCATTGATTTAATCATATAAAATAAATACAAGAGAGGGACGGGTGTCAGAATATCTGCACTCTGTTATGCTTTAATCCGCTTAATCTGTAATAAAGGGTGCTTCCGTCTGCCGGGTGGAAGTGCCGGGATGTATTCGATGCGTTTTTCCCTCAGAAGAAAGATAATCGCCATTGCCTGCGGGGCCGCAATTATTCCTATTGTGGTCATGTTTCTCATTACCGATGTCCTTGAAGACCGTTTGCAGCTCTGCATGAAGGATGAGGTAAACTCTCTTATTGAATCTCATGTTTCCCAGTTGGCTGCAGATCTGTACGAGGAATGCCGCACAGCCGACCAGTTGCTGGTTGCTGAGACCAGAAGGGCATCCATGGCTCTTGAGGCTCTGCTTGCAGATGAAGGCCGGGTGATGATTCAGAAAAACGTTACGGATTGGCCGGTCAACAACCTTCGTTCAGCTGAAAAGAGCGATATTACCCTGCCTGTACTGAGCATCGGCGGCAACAGACTTACCTATGCCCAGCGTAAAGGTAAACCATTGCCTATGCTGGTTGAGGCTACCCGTATTTCCGGTGCTTACTGCACCATCTTTCAGCGGATCAACCCCGAAGGTGACATGCTGGTGGTAGACACCACTGTCGGGAGCGGTAAAGGCAATTGGAAGCTGGGAGATATCTTTTATTCTCTAGGTGATGACGGACAGGTTGAATCGGCCATTGATGATGTTCTGTCCGGACGCAATACTGAAAAATATGAGCGTCCGGATGATGGAACCCGGTTTACGATCTATGTCCCCCTGCGCGACCAGGATGGTTATGTGACCGGAATGGTCGCAGTTTATATGCATGACGACATCGTCGATGTGTTGAAAAAATCCATGCTTAAAACTTCCATCGGCAAGACCGGGTATATCTGGGTTATCGGAACCAGCGGAGAAGACAGGGGCCGCTATATTGTTTCCAATTCGGCAAAGAATGACGGAGTTTTTGTAGATTCTGTCGGCGATAAGAAAGGTTTTGTCGAAGACCTTATCAACCAGTCAATGGATGCAGGCGAAGGCAAGCTTAACAGCAAAACCTATCTTTGGAAGACTGGACCTGACGACAGCGGGCGGGACAAACTTTCCGTATTTACATATTTCAAGCCTTGGGGATGGGTTATCGGAGCCGGGGTTTACCTTGATGAATATCAGGGTATTTCCGACCGTTTGACCGGGGTTCTGGACTATCTGGTCGAATGGCTGCTTATCACCGGAATGGTGCTGCTGGCGATTACTCTTGCCGTGTCTTTCTATGCCAGCGGGCTTATTGCCGAACCGGTCAGCCATATGGTTGAGCTGGTCAAGGTCATTGCCTCCGGAGATGTTTATACTGCCCGGGAAAGTCTTACCGGAGTGGAAGAGCATTGTCCCAATGCCCGTAAAGCCATCAAGCATGCGGATAACCCTGAAGTTCTTGATGAGACCGGACAGCTTTATCTTGCGGTCAAAGGAATGGTTGAGGCCCTCTATTCCCTCATTGGTCAGGTGCAGCGCTCCGGTATTCAGGTGACTACGTCTTCAACTGAAATTGCTGCTTCGGCCCGCCAGCTGGAAGTCACCGTTAACCAGCAGGCCGCTGCCACCACCCAGATCAGTGCTACCAGTGCCGAAATTTCTGCCAACTCCGGCGAACTGGCCGGAGCCATGCACTACGTGAATGACTCCGCATCCAACATGAACAGTTTAGCCACAGAAGGGCAGGACGGCCTGAAGACCATGATCAGAATAATGGATGAACTCAGCTCGGCCACCGTGTCCATTACCGGCAAGCTGGATGAAATAAATGACCGGGCCAACTCCATTGAAGGCATCGTTAATACCATCACCAAAGTGGCAGACCGTACCAACCTGCTTTCCCTGAATGCCGCCATTGAAGCTGAAAAGGCCGGGAAGTTCGGGCAGGGCTTCTCTGTGGTTGCAGCAGAAATCAGGCGTCTTGCAGACCAGACTTCCGTTGCTGCGCTTGAAATTGAGGATATGATCAGCAACATGCGCAGCTCCGTTGATTCCGGCGTGGACGAGATGGAGAAGTTTGCTTCTGATGTCCGTTTCGGCGCAGATAAAGCGGGTAAGCTGGGCAAGAAGCTGGAAGGTATCATGACCGGGGTCCGGGAACTTAACCCGCGCATCGAGCAGGTGAATGACGGTATGAGCGCACAGGCTGAAGGAGCAGGGCAGATCAGTGAAGCCATGTCCCAGCTTTCAGATACCGCTTCCGATACTTCCGATGCCCTTTCAGAATTCAACCGGGCTACCTCGCAGCTGAATGAAGCTGTGCAGGGTTTACGCAGCGAAGTTTCCCGTTTCAAGGTGAGTGAATAACGATGCTGGTGCTTACTTTCAGGATAGGTGAATACGTTTACGGGCTGGAGGCACGCACTGTGGCTGAGGTTGTTCCGCCAACAGTGTGTAAGGAATTGCCCCGTTCACCAGATTACGTGAAAGGACTTTTTAACTACCGGGGCAAGGTTACTCCGGTTGTGGATCTTTCCATGCTGGCCATGGATCTTCCCTGTGTGTCTCGCATGTCCACCCGTATTGTAATCATAGATCTTGCTGATCTTGATGAAGGTGCAAAGCGCGAAGAGCACTTTCTGGGTCTGCTGGCAGAAAATATCACCGAGACCCTCAAAGTTGCTGATTCAGATTTTGAAGATCCCGGGTTGGAAATCCCGGATGCGCCATGGTTGGGCAGGGTTGCCCGCATCAATGGAAACATGCTGCAGCTTCTGAAGCCGTACAAGCTGCTTACCGAAGAGTTGCGCACGGTGCTTTTTCCCAAGGAAGCTGGAGACGGTCTTTCAGGAGGGCAGGAGTAACCGATGAATCTTGCTCCGTTTCAAAAAATCCTCAACCGCGCGGTCGGGCTGGCGCCTGATTCGTTGTCCAGTTCCGGCATCAGGCTGGCTTTGAAGGCGCGGATGCGTGAGACTGGGTGCACTGAAAAAGAGTATCTTGCCCTGCTGCGTTCCAGTGAAAAAGAGCTTTCTGAACTGGTTGAGGAAATTGTTGTTCCGGAAACATGGTTCTTCAGGGACGGAAAGCCTTTTGACTTGCTGTTTGAAATGTCAGCGGGACGGAATGACAGAGAATTCAGGGTTCTCAGTGCGCCATGCTCCACCGGGGAAGAACCGTATTCCATTGCCATGACCCTTATGGGTGCGGGATTGAAGGATTTTCGAGTGGACGGGGTGGATATCAGCGAAAGGGCTTTGCACAAGGCCAGAGCGGCAATCTTTCAGGAGAATTCATTCCGTACGCAGCTGCCGTTTTATGCTGAAAGATGTTTCAGCAAATGTAGTCAGGGGCGTAAATTGAATCGCGATGTCCGGGATGCGGTCCGCTTCTTTTCCGGTAATCTTGTTGAGGGCTGCCTGCCGCAGGGACGGTACGATGTTATCTTTTGCCGCAATCTATTGATATATCTGGATGATGGTGCACGAAGGTGTCTGGCTTCCCTGCTCAGTGAAAAGTTGAAGGACGATGGATTGCTTTTTGTGGGCCATGCCGAGATTCTGCCCCTCTTTAATGATTGGTTCACCCCGGTCAGGAAACAGGGCACATTCGCATTGCGCAAGGGTAAGCGAAAGGTTGCTGCGCTTCTGCGGAATCCAATCTGTCCCCGAAAAGATTGCATGCCGGAAGCTGGAGTGGTCACGAACAGACGGCCTGCAACGGAAAGCACATTCAAACCTGCTGCCGTTCAGACGGATTTGTACCGTTCCGGGCTGCCACCGTGCAAAGAGTCTAAGTTTTCTGTTGCTGTGAAAGAAGATCCGGGGGTGCTGAAAGAACCGGACGGACTTTCAGTGAATGATATTAAAAAGCTGGCTGACCGGGGCAGAATTGTTGAAGCGTTGAATATGTGTGACGGGCTTCTGCATGATGCCGGGCCGGACCCGGAACTTTTTCATCTCAGCGGGTTACTGCATGAGGCCGGGGGAAATATTTCTATGGCTGAGGAATGTTATGGCAAGGCCCTGTATCTTGAGCCGGACCACATGGAATCGCTGGTGCATCTTGCCCTGTTGCTGGAAAACAGGGGGGATCTGCGTAAGGCTGAAATTATGCGCAACAGGGCCCGCCGGGCTGAAAAACGAAATGAGGCCGGATAATGCTTGAATCCTGCTGGAATACAATTGGATACGCCGGTGACAGGTCCTGCCCTGAACTTGAGCGCTGGTCCCACTGTTACTATTGTCCGAATTTTACAAGTGCCGGGTTGTCTCTTCTGGATCGTGAACCGCCCGAAGGGTATCTGGACGAGAATACCGAATCCGTATCTATCGTGAAGGAAGAGGAGCAGGCAGAAACCTCCGGTGCAGTTGTTTTCAGGATCTCAAGGGAATGGCTGGCTCTTTCATCGCAGGTTTTTGTTTCGGTGTTGGAAAAACGCACTGTGCGCCCGGTTCCTCATCGGAACAGTAGGATGTTCCGGGGGCTTACCAGTCTGCAGGGGCAGATCATACCTGTTGTTTCAGTGCGGGAATTGCTTGGTCTTGATGAAGAGTATTTGAGTGACGAGGAAAAGGGGTTCAGGGTTTACAGCAGGTTTATCTGCGTGGACCGTGGCTTCGGTCGCTGGATTTTCGGGGTGGACGAAGTTTTCGGGGTTCACCATTATTCCCCGGATGTGCTGATGGATACCCCGGCAACGGTTGCCAAGTCTCCGGCCGCATACACACGCGGTTTGTTTGAGATTGACGATAAACGAATTTCATTGCTGGAAGACGAGCTTCTTTTCGAGGCTTTTAACCGCATCATCAAGTAAGGCGGAGATTATGGGCAACAGCCGGACAGATAATTCCATGCTGGAACTATTTCGCATGGAGGCGGAGAAGCATACCCGGGTGCTGGAAGAATCCATTCCCGGACTGGCTGAAGATGTTTCCCCTGAAAAAGTTCAGCCTCTTATCCATGCTACCCACGCGTTGAAAGGTGCGGGTAAGATCGTGGGACTGCAGGAGGCGGTCGACCTTTCGGAATCCATAGAAACCGTGCTGGATCATTGTTCCGGTTCCGGTGTTCTGCTTGTGCTGCCTGTGATTGAAGCCTTGTTGGAAGGCGTGCGTTTCATGCATGGGCTGGGTGAAGTTGAAGCCTCAGAGATGGACGGCTGGCTCGAAGAAAGAACTGACGAATTCAAATCCCTGCTGGAGCGCATAGAGTCCGGTGAGCCTGTTGAAGATCCTGTATCGGATGAGCCTGTAGTGGAAGAGGCGGCAGCAGAAGATCCAGTAGCAGCAGAAGCTGAGTCCGTCCTCAATGAAGATATTCCCCTTGCCGATCTTTCCATGCTTGATCTCTTCCGCATGGAAGCCGAGAGCCATGCGCAGGCCCTGAATACCGGACTGCTGGAGCTGGAGAAAGACCAGTCTCCCGATAAAGTGGAACCGCTCATGCGTGCGGCGCATTCCATGAAAGGTGCGGCCCGTATTGTGGGCCTGAACGATGCCGTGGCCCTTGCCCACGCCATGGAAGACCTGCTTGTTGCCAGCCAGAAGGGACAGATAGTCCTTGATTCCGATCAGATCGATATGCTCCTTGCGGCCACTGATATTTATAGCGATGTTTCAAAACTGGAGACCGATGCCATTCAGGGATTTTTGAGCGAGCGCAAGCCGCTTATGGATCTTATGGAAAATGCATTGCGTGGGGATGAAGCTGCTGCGGCTGAAGTATGTTCTGCAGTCTGTCCGCATGGAATTCCACCTTCCGCTTTGGATGTGAATGAACCTGTTCTTGAATCTGCGCCGCAAGGCTCTGTGGAACCGCAGGCCGAACAGGCACAAGAGGGGGCTGCCACCGTTGCTGCTGCTCCTAAAGCAGCCAAGGAAAGCCCCGCCCCGTCTCAGGGAGTGCGTGCTCCAGAGGATTCCGTGGTCCGTGTTTCCGCTGGAAACCTGAACAGGCTTATGGCCCTTGCCGGGGAAAGTCTTGTGGAATCCGGTAGGCTGGGTGAATTTGCCTCATCACTTTTGCGTTTGAAGGCCGGACAACGGGATTTGATGAAGATTCTGGAAGAATCCTGCGAACGTGTCCGTCATGGCGAAACAGCAGAGGATGTGGTCGACCAACTCAAGGATGCGTTGACGGATTGTCAGGTACGTCTGGTCAAGCATATCAACGAATTCGATCTTTTCCGTCGCCGCACGGATAATGTTTCCGGCAGGTTGTACCATGAGGTTATCGCCAGCCGAATGCGGCCTTTTTCTGACGGAGGACTTGGTTTTCCCCGTCTGGTCCGAGATCTGGCCCGCTCACTGGGCAAGGAAGTTGATTTTGTCATAGAAGGTGAAAGCACCTCGGTAGATCGCGATATTCTGGATAAGCTGGAAGCTCCACTCAACCATTTGATCCGAAATTCGGTAGACCACGGTATTGAGATGCCTGATGAGCGCATTGCCGCCGGAAAGACGTCCACCGGAACCGTCAAAGTCACTGCCGGACACCGGGCCGGGATGCTTTTTATCGAAGTGCGGGATGACGGTCAGGGACTGGACCCGGAAAGAATTCGGGCCAAGGTTGTGGAGCGTAAGCTGGCCCCGGCACGCATGGCTGAGGAGATGAGCCGTGCGGAGCTGATGGAGTTCCTGTTTCTGCCCGGTTTTTCCACCGCTGGAAAGGTTACGGAAATCTCCGGTCGCGGGGTCGGGCTGGATGTTGTTCATGCCATGGTTCAGGAAGTAGGGGGCACAGTGCGTGCTGAATCCGAACCCGGACAGGGCATGTCTTTCTCCATGCAGCTTCCGCTGACCCTCTCGGTAATCCGCACCCTGCTGGTGAAAATAGCTGATCAGCCCTACGCCATTCCTTTAAGCCGCATCAGCCGCATTGCCGCAATTCTTCCCGAACAGCTGCAACTGGCCGAGGACCGCCAGTATGTGTCTTTGGACGGAGCAAATGTGGGACTGGTTCCCGCTGCCCAGATTCTGGGTGTTACCGCAAGAGCCGGCGATGAAACCGGACTCAAGGTTGTGGTCATCAGCGACCGCATGAACAGATACGGTCTGGTTGTAGATGATTTTCTTGGTGAGCAGGACCTTGTGGTCCGTCCGCTCGATCACCGTCTGGGCAAAGTCCCGGATGTTAACTCCGTTGCCATGATGCCTGACGGTTCCCCGGTGTTGATTCTGGATGCCGAGGATCTGGTGCGTTCCATTGATAATCTCCTTTCCGGCGGCAGGCTGAGTAAGGTGGGCATGGAATCCGCTGTGAGCGGTCCGGTGCAGAAGATTCTGGTGGTCGATGATTCGCTTACTGTGCGTGAGGTTGAGCGCAAGCTGCTGGCAAACCACGGTTATGATGTTGATACGGCTGTGGATGGGCAGGATGGGCTTAACGCGGTTATTTCAGGGCAGTATGATCTTGTGGTTACGGACGTTGATATGCCGCGAATGAACGGTCTTGAGTTGACCCGCAGGATCAAGGATGACCCTGATTTGAAATCCATTCCGGTGATGATGGTTTCCTACAAGGACCGCAAGGAAGACAAGCTGCGCGGTCTTGAAGCGGGAGCAGACTACTATCTAACCAAGAGCAGTTTTCATGATGAAACCCTGCTTTCAGCTGTTGAAGATCTTATAGGCGGGGCCGGAAAATGAGAATAGGAATTGTAAATGATCAGGCTGCGGCAGTGGACGTGCTCAAAAAGGTGGTTACTTCCGCCGGGCATGAAGTAGTCTGGATTGCCCATAACGGGTCTAAGAGTATAGAAAAATGTTCCGCCAACGTGCCGGACATTGTGCTCATGGATCTGGTCATGCCTGTATTGGATGGAGCCGGGGCCACAGAAGGCATAATGAAGAAATGCCCTTGTCCGGTCCTGATCGTTACATCCAGCATTGAGGGTAATTCTACCAAAGTTTTCGAAGCAATGGGGGCCGGGGCGTTGGATGTGGTAACAACTCCGGTTCTTAATGCCACCGGCGAGATTGAAGGCGGAGAGGATCTTCTCTCAAAAATTTCCGTGATCGGTAAGCTGCAGGGTGGCAGCAGGATTCGTGAAGTAGTGAAGCCCGTGCCTAGAGTGCGGGAAGTCCCGCCGCTGCTGGCCATCGGTAGTTCCACCGGGGGGCCTTCAGCATTGGCTTCTCTTTTGGGAGCTTTACCTGCCGATTTTCCGGCTGCTATTGCCATTGCCCAGCATGTGGATGGTCATTTTTCCGAAAATCTGGCCCAGTGGCTGGACAGCCAGACTGAGCTTAAAGTGAGATTGGCCCGTTCCGGGGAGATCCTGAAGCCGGGGATGGTCGTCATCGCACCGGGTGACCGACATATGCGCATGACCCACGGAGGCTCTGTGGAGCTGACCAACGGTCCCGGAGAGAATCTTTACGTACCTTCAGTTGATGTCCTTTTTGACAGTCTTTGCTGCGCAGGTTTTCCTTCCAACTCGGCGGCGTTGTTGCTGACCGGGATGGGAGCGGACGGTGCAAGGGGCATGCTGGAACTCAGGAATTCCGGTTGGATGACTGTGGCACAGGACAAGGAGTCCAGCGTGGTTTGGGGCATGCCCGGTGCGGCAGTGAAAATGGGTGCTGCGCGTGAGGTCCGCTCCATTGAGGAGATTCCCAATTTTCTTGTAAGGCATTTTAAAAAAAGTTTCAGGAGTTAGGAAGATGACCGAAGTCAAAGAACAGTTGCTTACTGAACATAAGATCAATGTTCTGCTTATAGATGACCAGCCTATGGTAGGGGAAGCCGTGCGGCGCATGCTGGCAGGAGAAGATGACATTGATTTCCATTTTGTGAGCGACCCGACCAAGGCCATCCCCACAGCCGAGGAGTTGATGCCCACAGTGATCCTGCAGGATCTTGTCATGCCTGATATTGACGGCATGACCATGGTTAAATTCATGCGCGTCAACTCCAAGCTCAAGGATATCCCCCTGATCGTGCTTTCCACTAAGGAAGAGGCCACCACCAAGGCCGAGGCCTTTGCCAACGGAGCTAACGATTATCTGGTCAAATTGCCGGACCGTATCGAACTGTTGGCCCGCATCCGCTACCACTCCAAAGGTTACATCAACCTGCTGCAAAGGAACGAGGCTTATGAGCAGTTGCGTAAAAGCAGGGATGAGATGCGCAAGGAGCTTGCTGTTGCCGCTGATTACGTTACTTCCCTCCTTCCGGAACCGGTTAAGGAAGGGGATATTCAGGCCGACTGGCGGTTTATTCCTTCAGCTTCTCTGGGCGGAGATTCTTTCGGTTACCACTGGCTCGATGATGATCATTTCGCCATGTACCTGCTCGACGTCTGTGATCACGGGGTCGGTTCGGCTTTGCTTTCAGTCTCGGCAATGAACGTGCTCCGTTCCCAGACACTGCCGGATACAGATTTTCTTAAGCCGGACATGGTCCTTAAATCCTTGAATGATTCGTTCCAGATGGACCAGCAGAACAACCTTTATTTTACAATGTGGTACGGGGTTTACCGTAAATCCGACCGTACTTTGACCTATTCCAGCGGCGGACATCCCCCGGCTCTGCTCATCGTTGACGGTGAAACACAGCAGCTGCGTACTCCGGGTATGATTGTGGGCGGTATGCCGGACATGACTTACACCAGCGATAGTGTGACCGTAGAGCCGGGAGCACGTTTCTTTTTATACAGTGACGGTGTTTACGAGTTGAAGAAAGTTTCAGACGGTAAGATGTGGGAGTTTGAAGAGTACTCCGGGTTCATGAAAAGTACCGGCGGCGAACTCGGTGAGCCCATTGACCAGCTTATAGCCTATACTCGCGAACTGCAGGGCGGTGAGCTTTATGAAGATGATTTTTCCATGGTGGAATTTGTTTTTGCCTAAAGCGGATTCCTGCCGTTAATCGGGAATAAAGAGGACTGAGAATGAGTATCCGTAAACAGTTCATAACCGGGTGTGTGGTTTTTTGCATCGCCCTGACTGTGGCCATCATGTGGTTGGTTTCAGACTATGCCCGCGAAACATTGATGGACCAGTACCGGTCCAAGGCCGAAATCATGCTTCACACCATGAAGGCGGTCCGCAAGCATACCGGGGCTGTGATCCGTCCCAAGGCTACTGAGATGTTGCCGGAAAATATGTTTGTTACCGAGTTGCAGTCAACTTCCTTTACGGCTAACGGTGTCTTCAACCGTATTCCCGACCAGTATCGGCATGAGCTGACATTTAAAACAGCTTCCACCAAGCCCCGCAATCTCAAAAACCTGGCGACCAGTGATGAAGCACGGATTATTGAAGAGCTGGACACCATGGCCCGGGAAGGCAAGAAGCCGTTCATCGGGGAAACCCGTATCATCAACGGGATAGAATCTTACATTGTTGCCGAAGGTGAGTTAAACAAGCCTTCCTGTATGGTCTGCCACGGTGATCCCAAGGATGCCCCGCCATCCATGAAGAGCAGATATCCGGTGCAGGATGACATGGGTTAT
The DNA here is from genome assembly GCF_048571135.1 of Maridesulfovibrio spiralis (SeqCode). NCBI lineage: Bacteria > Pseudomonadati > Thermodesulfobacteriota > Desulfovibrionia > Desulfovibrionales > Desulfovibrionaceae > Maridesulfovibrio > Maridesulfovibrio spiralis (SeqCode). Next base: position 1,784,776 of record NZ_CP182344.1, read on the forward strand.
TTCCGTAAACCGGGCCGTATTGAATGTGCCATGATTTCCGCTATTCCGCTGGCGGCGATGGATGCGGCGTCTAATCAGGCTATCGGCGCAGTTGTCTTCATGGGTTTTGTCTTTATTGCCGTGACCCTCAGTTTTCTGCTTTTCGGTCTGAACCTTATTTTCAGACCTGTTTCGCAGATAACCGGAATTGCCAAGCATGTCGCCGCAGGGGATTTGAAAAGCGGTAGTGTTGCTATTCGCAAGATGAAAAATCAGGCTGAAGGTAAATTTTTTGCCGGAAGGATTATCCGTCCGGGTAACGAAATAGGTAATCTCGTAACTTCTTTTGAGACTATGGTTTCCGGTCTTTCTGATCTCATCGGCGAGGTTCGGACTTCCGGTGACAATGTCTCTGTTGCCGGAAACAAAATCAGGTCCACTGCCGAACATATCGACGCTGCTGTAAACAGGCAGGCAGCTTCCACCAATGAAGTGACCGCCACCAGCAGGCTGATCAGTAAAACTTCCAAAGATCTGGTGGAAGTGATGTCAGATGTGGCTGAATCTGCTAGCGAATCAGCCCACATGGCCGAAGCCCTGCAAGGTAATATCGCGCAGCGCGAGCAATCCCTTATCAAGTTGGTGGATTCCACTGACAGTGTTTCTTCACGTCTTGCCGCTATCAATGAAAAGGCCAGCAGGATTAATCACATTGTGACAACCATTGCCAGAATCGCCGACCAGACCAACCTGCTCTCGCTCAATGCGGCCATTGAGGCTGAAAAGGCGGGACAGTTCGGGCAGGGATTCTCCGTAGTCGCCCGCGAAATGCGCAGACTGGCTGACCAGACCGTGATCGCGGCAGAAGACATTGAGCTGATGGTGCGCGACATGCAGGCTGCGGTCAGCTCCGGGGTAATGGAAATGGAAACCTTTAATCAGGAAGTACGTTCCAGCGTGGATGAAGTTGAAAAAATGAGTTCCGATCTTGGATTGATCGTTGATCAGGTCAGAGTCCTTAATCCACGCTTCAATGATGTTTCCCGGTCCATGGGTGATCAGGCCGATAGTGCGGAGCAGATCAGCGATGCCATGGGTGACCTTAGTGAATCCGCAGCAGGCACAACTGAATATCTTGAAGAGTTCAACAGAACGGTCGCGAGCCTGAACTACACCGTGCAGACCCTCACCGGGGCGGTGGATGGTTTTCAGGACGTAGAGGATGATTTTTTCATCTCAAAGGAAGAAAAAGAGCCGGAATCTGACAATTAACAGAGTTGTAACGGCTTCGCCTTAATTAGTACCATTGTTACAGGTAAGGTCCGACCAAAAGGAGAACATTGTGTCAGTTGAAAAAATACTGGTCGTGGAAGACCATAATGATACTATCGAGTTGCTGAAATACAACCTGACCTCTTCCGGTTATGAGGTTGTAACCGCCATGGACGGGCATAAGGCCCTTGACCAAGCGAGAAATGAACACCCGGACCTGATCCTGCTGGACCTCATGCTGCCCGGTATTGACGGCCTTGAAGTCTGTCGCAGGCTGAAACAGGAAGTCGCTACCCAGCACATCCCTGTGGTCATGCTTACCGCTAAAGGCGAAGAAGTTGACCGTGTTGTCGGTCTTGAGCTTGGTGTGGACGATTATATCGTCAAGCCGTTCAGTCCCCGCGAGCTGGTGCTCAGGGTCAAAGCCGTACTGCGCCGAAGCACTGAAGTGCCCGAACCGCGCCGCCCCGGTAAATGGAGTCGTGAAGGTCTGTCCGTGGATTTTGAAGCCCACACCGTAGAGTGCGATGGAGATCTTGTGGCCCTTACCGCCACCGAGTTTAAGCTCTTTTCCGAGCTTTTGCAGCATGAAGGCAAGGTCCGCACCCGCGATCACCTGCTTGATACTGTTTGGGATACCCATTTTGAAGGTTACTCCAGAACAGTTGATACCCACATCCGCAGATTGCGTCAGAAGCTTGGTCCCTATGCGGACTATATTGAGACAGTTCGCGGCGTTGGATATCGCTTCAAGAACGCCTAAGTTTCCCATAATTCGTGACTTTTAGTGCGCTACCCTTTTCCGGTTCGTCCGGAGGGTTTTGTTGCGCCTTTTAAAGTAATCCTTACCTGATAGTCATCTTGGGGTGCTGGTTTTGTGTTAAGTCTGCAGCATGTTATTTTGTAACTATATGAATTGACGACTGATTATGAATAAAGAACTCAAGTTTTCAATTAAAAACAAGTTGTTCCTTGCGGTTTGTTTAACGGCTGCGATCTGCATCAGTCTGCCTCTTGGTTTTGCTTATCATTTATTGAAGGCGGATCTGGTTGCAGATGCGCATAGCAGTGTTCTGGAAAAGATCAGGCTGAGCAAACGATTATATTCCAAGAGTTATGATAGCGAAATCAAAGGGCGTGTTTCGTTTGTCTCCGGTATGTTGGGTACTGAAGTCGGGTTCATCTCAGTTGATGGCAAGGTGGAAGTTGTCCCGGCATGGTCTATTGGTAATAATTTGTCCTTGAATAAAGCGGAAATACTCAATGCGAAGGATGGCAATCCCGGAGTCAGCGTAATTAATGATTCTCAGGATGGGGAACAGATGCTGGCAGCTATCAAAGTGGATAAATCAGTGCTGTCCCCGGCCGGGTATCTGGTAATCCATAAATCTCTGAGTGGCCTTGAGGAAAGGATGGGAATGATCCTGAAGGTCTTTTTCTGGGCTTTGCCTATTGTTGCTTTGGTCTGCTACGGGGTTATCCGTTTTGTGACCATGCAGCTTACTTCTTCTGTTGAGTCCATGGTGCGCACTGCTGAGGCGGTGGGGCAGGGTAATTACAAGCGAAGGATCAGAACATTTCCGGACAAGGAGTTTTTGCCTCTTGCTAATTCCATTAACTGGATGGCGGAGCGCATTGATGATCATGTCAGTATTATTACCGGGCAGAAAAACAAGATTCAGGCCGTGCTGAACGGCATGTGGGACGGGGTCATGGTTCTGGATGGAAATTGCCGTATTCAGAGTGTAAACCGCGCCTTGAGTGATGTTTTTCCCGGTATACAGAATGATATAGGACGTACTCCATTGGAAATTGTTCCCAGTCCTGATCTTTATGATGCCTGCCAGGAGCTGGTTTCCCCGGAAGGACCGGAGGCAAAAGCCGTACAGGTCGTTTTGCCCAACGGACGGGTCTATGACGTAAACATTGTCCGCTCCCCGCATACCTCGGAACCGGGGCAGGGACCGGGAGCTATTGCCGTTTTTCACGACATCAGCGAGATCAAGCGTTTGGAAACCGTGCGTCAGGATTTCGTAGCCAATGTTTCCCATGAATTGCGGACACCGCTCACCTCTGTGAAAGGTTACGCCGAAACCCTGCTTTCCGATCCTCCCCCGCCGGAAAATGTGCAGAAGAATTTTCTGGCTACCATTGAAAAGAATGCCAATCACATGTGTAAGATTGTGGATGATCTGCTCAACCTGTCCCGATTGGAAAGTGGGCATGAGAAGGTTGACCTGCTGCCCATTGATCCCAGTGATGTCCTGCGTGAAGCATGGGAAGCCTGTTCCGGGCTTGCAGGTAAGCGTAATGTGGAACTCAAGCGCAGTTTTGATAAAGGGGATTTCAGCGTTGAAGCTGATTCAGGGCAGCTCATGCAGCTGTTCAGGAATTTGCTGGAAAATGCTATCAAATACGGTCCTGAAGACAATCCCATCTATGTTGAGCACGAAGTTGTAAATGGTTGTTTGCAGCTTTCCGTAATTGATGAAGGACCGGGGATTCCCACTGCGGATCAGACACGCATATTCGAGCGTTTTTATTCTGTTGAAAAATTCCGCCGTAATGAGTTCGGTTCCACAGGGCTGGGTCTGGCTATATCGAGGCATATCGTCTCCAATCACGGAGGTGAGATAGCTGTGCAGTGTCCGCCCAAAGGACGCAGGCAGGGTACTGCTTTCATCTTCAGCCTGTCGCTTTTGCAGGCCGATGCTGTGCAGAAAGCTGTTTAAAATGTTTGTAGATGCGCTAGCGCGCTTTTTGATGGAAGGATTATGCCTCCAGCGGCGCTTTCAGCGGGACCAGAGGAACTTTTTGTAAAAAGATTCTCTGGACTCTTCAAAAACTTTTGTCGGGGCTTCGCCGCTTCGGATTCAAGATTGTGTTTCTTTAACGGCTGTCTCTTACTTGAGGCGGCCGTTTTTTGTTTACGACATTATATTGATGACAATGAGGGCTGTGCAAGTTTAGATTTTATGGAAATTTAGGGAGGTCCGGTTTGAGCGATAAAACCAAAGCAGTTCTTCTTATGGCCGCGACGGCCTTGATATGGAGTTCCGGCGGGCTGGCTATCAAGCTGGTGGAATGGAATCCCATGGCCATTACCGGGGTGCGCAGTGCTCTTGCAGCCTTGACGCTGGCAGTCCTGTTCCGGGGCCGTTTGAAATTCGGATTCTCTCTCGTTCAACTTGGGGCTGCTGTCGGGTATGCCGGTCTTTTGATTACCAATGTTGCTGCAACCAAGCTGACAACCTCGGCCAATGCCATCCTTCTGGCTTACACTGCTCCGGTATATGTAGCTTTACTGGCTCCGTGGTTTCTTAAGGAGAAAACCAGCCGCAGCGATTGGATTTTCATCGCTGTTACTGTGGGTGGCATGGTTTTGTTTTTCGTCGATAAACTCTCTCCCACCGGGCTCTGGGGAAATATAATCGCCGTTGTCACCGGGATGTCTTACGCCATTTTTACGCTCTGCATGCGGGCCCAGAAATCAGCATCCCCGGTGGAGTCCGTGATCATGGGGCATGTGCTGACCGTGTTTTGCGGCCTGCCTTTTATGTTCAGTGCTCTGCCATCAGCCGAAAGCTGGATGGGGCTCATCTATCTCGGAATTTTTCAGCAGGGAATATCCCTCGCTCTTTATACATGGGCCATCAAACGTCTTGGCGCGCTGGAAGCCATCCTGATCATGACCCTTGAGCCGATCTTCAACCCGATCCTAGTGGCTGTCGGCTACGGTGAAATCCCCGGTAAATGGGCGATAATCGGCGGGTTGGTGGTAATTGGAGCGGTGACTGCGCGTGGCGTGTTGCCGTTACTAAGGAAGGGAGACTAAGTTTTTAGTTCCGTTTATTTGAAATTGACAATATACCAAATATAGGTATTTTATTTGTATGGCATGGGATATAAAGTTAACGGCAAAAGTGCGTAAGCAGGCAACAAAATTACCTGAAGACATGCAATCTGTTTTTGTTGCACTTTTGGATGAAATTTCAGTTTCAGGGCCTGTAAGGTCTTCATGGCCGAATTACGGAAAACTTAAAGGTAAAATGGATTGTTACCATTGCCATTTGAATAAGGGAAAACCACGTTATGTGGCGGTTTGGAAGGTCGTGGACCAGACAGTTAAGATAGTCGAGGTGCGTTATGTTGGAACTCATGAAAAAGCAGACTACAAAAGGAATTGCTGAGTTTTGTCTTAGGGTCCCGGAGAAGGATGCAGCCAAGCTCCATAAGCTCCTCACGGGATTGTTTGAGCTTTCAGAAATTCCCATGCGTGAGGTTAATGAAGAAGGCGAAGAACTGTATTCTTTTGATGACGTTTTTCCCGATCATCATAAGGGAGTCACTTTGCGTGGTTTGCGCTTGCGTGAGGAACTCACACAGGCGCAGCTGGCAGAAAAATTGAGTATCAAGCAACATCATATTTCTGAGATAGAGAATGGTAAGCGGTCAATTTCAATTGAAATGGCGAAGAGGCTGGCTGATGTGCTGGTAACTGATTATAAGGTCTTTTTGTAGGTAAAGCGGCTATGCAACTGCAACCAACAAAGCCCTATTAAAAGTTTTTGGGAGTCTTGAACCCTTTTAGCAAAAAGGTTTTAAGACCCCGGAGGGACCCGCGGTAGCGCCCCCGGAGGGAATAGGTATTAAAAAAGCCCGGAAGTTTGAACTTCCGGGCTTTCTTATTAGATAGCTTTCTTGCTCTTCAAAAGCGGCTTTTTGATGCCGAACTTGGCGAGCGTTTTTTTCATTGCGTTGGTGGAATCCGGTGTCCCGGTATGACGGACAAAGACGCGGTACCATGTACGGTTGCCGCCTTTTCCTGCTTCCACGTAGGAGTTTAGGCCGCTGGCGGTGAGTTTGTCTGCAAAGACCTGTGCCCTTGCGTTATCACCAAATGATGCGGCCTGATATATGTAGTTGTATTTTGGTTCATCAACCTCAACAGGATCATCGATTTCCACCGGCGGTTCAGGCTCTGTCTGCTGAACTGCGGCGGGCTTTTCCACACCTTTCACTGCAGTCGCTGCTGCCTTTACGGGCTCAGCTTTTATTTCAGGCTTCTTGGCTACTTCCTTTTTCGGCTCGGCCTTTTGTTCCTGCGGCTGAACTGCGGATTCCGGTTTTTTCTTGAGCTGGTCGATGTAGTCCAGTTCTTCGGGTTTAAGCACTCCGCCTTTAACTTCCCCGGAACCGTTATGCGACTGGCTGGGCAGCATCATGGCTATTTCGGGTACGTCTTTCTCTGGCTGGTATCCACGTCCAAGCAGGATGCCCAGCACAAAGAAGGCGCACAGGGCACCGACAGCCCCGGCACACAGCCCGATGATTTCAGGCATGGTAAAGGTAAAAGTGAATGTCTTTTCCTGACCGGGAGCGGTCTTCTTCTTTTTTTTGGGCGCAGCCATGGTGGAAACTCCGTTGAATATTTACATGCGTTCGGGCGCGGACACACCAAGCAGGCTTAGGCCGTTGGCGAGCGTCCGGGCAACGGCCTGCAACAGAACCAGCCTTGCAGCGATGACATCTTCCTCTGCGGAAAGGATGTGGTGCATGGAGTAGAATCTGTGCAGTGCGCTGGCCAGATCGCGCAGGTAGTAGCTGATTACGTGGGGGCTCATGTTGCGGCCTGCGTTTTCAGCTACGTCTGCGAACTGGTCCATGAGCTTCATGAGGTTCAGTTCTTCCGCGTTGGTCAGGCTGGCAAGAGGTGCAGCGTCCACTGCGGGAACAGCGAGACCCTGATCAGCAGCTTTGCGCATTACGGAGCAGATACGCGCGTGGGCGTACTGTACGTAGTAGACCGGGTTATCCATGGTCTTCTGTTTGACCAATTCGAGGTCGAAGTCGAGGTGGCTGTCACTCTTTCTGGAGAGAAACATGAAGCGGGATGCGTCGCGGCCTACTTCGTTAACCACGTCTTCGAGGGTTTCAAATTTACCGGCACGGGTGGACATTGCGATCTGTTCACCGCCGCGCAGCAGGTTAACCAGCTGTACGAGGATTACATCAAGCTGTCCTTTTTTGCCGAGAGCTTCAACAGCGGCCTGCATGCGTGGAATGTACCCGTGGTGGTCAGCACCCCAGATGTCGACGACAATGTCGAAACCGCGCTTATATTTGTCATCGTGGTAAGCGATGTCGGAAGCGAAATAGGTCAGGTCACCGTTGGACTTGCGCAGTACGCGGTCTTTGTCGTCACCGAGTTCGGTGGATTTGAACCAGAGCGCGCCGTCTTCTTCGTAAGCCATGCCGCGTGCTTTCAGGTCAGCGAAGGTTTCATCAACCTTACCGGCGGAAACGAGGCTTTTTTCGGAGAACCATACGTCGTGGCGTACATCAAATGCTGCGAGGTCTTTCTTGATACCTTCGAGGATTTCATCTTTACCGTATTCACGGCAGATGGCGATGGCTTCCTCTTCAGCCATATCGAGGATGCCGGGGTTGCGTTCCAGCACTTCGGCAGCGAGGTCTTTGATGTATTCGCCTTTGTAAAAATCTTCGGGATCTGCAATGTCGCGGCCCTGGGACTGCTGCAGGCGAACCCAGATGGAGGTGCCGAGAATGAGCATCTGGCGCCCGGCATCGTTGACGTAGTATTCAGCTTCAACGTCATATCCGGTGAATTCGAGGATGCGCACAAGGCAGTCACCGAGAGCAGCGCCGCGGCCGTGGCCGATGTGCAGCGGTCCGGTGGGGTTGGCGGAAACGTATTCCACCTGAATTTTGGTGCCCTTGCCGATTTCACTGCGACCGTACTCCGCACCTTTACTCAGCACTTCGGGAACGAGTGCCTGCCAGAAAGCAGAGGAAAAGGTGAAGTTGAGGAATCCGGGGCCGGCAATATCAATTTTCTCGATGTATTTGTCTCCTGCAAGTTCGGTCTGAATCGTTTCAGCAATTGCTCGAGGATTCATTTTAGCCTGTTTGGAGAGCATCATGGCGATGTTTGCGGACATGTCGCCGAATTTTTTATCTTTGGGAGGCTCGATAACGGCCTTCTCCGGCCATTCCCAGCCTTTGGTTTCGAGAATGGAACCGAGTACTTTTTCAAGGTGTTGTTTCGCTTTCATGGCGGAAGAAATCTCCTTAATAGAATTATATCAGACAGCCCCGTGCAATTAATTTTTTACTTTCAGCGGGCTGTTCGTAGCTTTGCGCATGCTTCGCTTATCATCTTTCTTTACAGCTTCCAAGTGCTCTGTTGGGGGTTACAAAAATATCTATAACACGAATCTTAATTGAGTTTGTGAAAAAACGGATCTACATTGCCTTTTTAATCTAATACAGCAAAATATGGCTCCATACAAAGGAGATTATAAATTGGATACAGAATTTGATACAGTCATAAACCGTTTTCAGAAAATCAGTTATACCATTCCTTGGAATCTTTTTCTGCTAACTGTCGGTGGTTTTATTGCTGCCGCAGCCATCAAGGCAATTATTATCCCCAATGCTTTTCTGCCCAGTGGAATTTCAGGGTTGGGACTGCTTTTTTATTATATTTTTCCACAGCTCAGTTCCGGGCTTTGGATTTTTCTGCTTAATATTCCGGTCTTCATAATCGGTTGGTTTTGTATCAGTAAAAAGTTCTTTTTTTACAGTTTATATGGTTTGATATCACTTAGTTCCTTTATTGAACTGGTTCCATGGACGATTCAATTTACTGATAAATGGCTGGCTGTGCTTGCCGGCGGTGTGGTGTTAGGTCTCGGTTCAGGGATATCTCTGCGTTCGTTGGGGTGCAGCGGCGGGATCGGTATTTTGCAGATTCTGGCTCGTGAAAAATTGGGTATAAAAGTCGGGCAGTTTTCCATGGCATTCAATGCCGCAGTGCTGGGAGTCGGCACAATTTGGCTTAATCTCAACGATGTTCTTTATTCGTTGGCAATGATATATGTTGCTTCAGCAGCCATCGACGGGGTGCAGCGTCTATTCAACCAGCGTAAAATGGTCTTGATCATTACTACTTTTCCTGAAGATGTCGCCGGGGCGATCATGGCTAAAATGGGTCGGGGAACCACTTTGCTCAATGCCAAGGGTGGCTACACAAGACAGGAAAAGACGGTAATCCTGACCGTAGTGGATTCTTTCAGGATTAAACGACTTGAAGCGACAGTCTTCACCATAGATCCGGCGGCTTTTGTCATAATTGAATCAACCTTCAGCGTGCTCGGGAAAGGTTTTTCCGTGCCGAGGTAGTCACTATGGACAGAACAATCGCTCTTTTAACAGATTTCGGTCTTGCTGATCCTTATGTGGGGCAGATGAAGGGGGTGCTGGTTGGACTGGCCCCTGATTCCCGTATCATTGATGTCAGCCACGGCGTGGAACCGTTTTGTATCTCACAGGGTGCGTTTTTCCTTGCCGCTGCCATGGAGCATTTTCCCCCGGATACGGTATTTGTCACGGTCATTGATCCCGGAGTAGGCAGTGCGCGGAGAATCATCGCCGCCGAATTCGGGCAGCGCATCGTTATCGCCCCGGATAACGGAGTGCTTGAGCTGGCCGAAACCCGTTTCGCCGGTACTATGATTGTAACCGATCTCAGTGAGGCGGCGGCAAAGATCCACAGTTCAGCAACCTTTCATGGACGGGATATCTTTGCGCCGCTGGCAGCATCCCTCGCTTGTGGAACATCCTTAAGTTCTCTAGGTCCTAAATTACCCCTGCGAGAAATAGTCCGTACCGGGATCAACAAACCTGTCTGGTTGGAAGACGGTGTGGAGGCGACTATCCTGCATAAAGACCGTTTCGGGAATCTTGTTTTGAACATCCCGGATACCCAGACCTTACCCGAGCGTATGACCATCCCGGAAGAGCAGCTCCTTTCAGGCAATGATGCCAGTTGCGTGAAACGGGTCTGCTGCTACGCCGAGCTTGAAGCCGGAGCCTCCGGATTGCTGGCCGGAAGTCAGGGCTACTACGAACTGGCTCTCAATCGTGGCGCAGCTTCCGAAATGCTGGGCCTTGAACCGGGTGATGTTTTAACTCTTAAATTTTGATGCCTCCGGCGGCTGGGGAAGGGGAGAGAAAACTTTGCTAACGTCCAAATATTTTCTCTCCCCTTCCCCAGACCCCATCCCCTCTCTTTCAAAGACGTTTTAGTTATGCTGCGCAAGCAGTGTAAAGTACATGCCTTTGAATGAATATCCAGCGAAGCTTAATGAAAGGTTTTGGGATTCTTAAACCCTTTTGCAAAAGGGTTTAAGCCGCCGGAGGCGAAATCTTTTTATCAAAACGCGAAGCGTATCAAGTCTGGTCCCTAAAGGCGCCGGAGGCAAAAAAATTGAAAATTATACGTGATATTTTGATCACTTTGGGTTTCATGACCCGTATTGGTCCGGTCATGGAAATTGAAGCCGAGGATATCGGCCGTACAGTTAAATGGATGCCCTTAAGCGGTCTGGTGATGGGATTGGTGATTGTCCTTCCTTTCTGGATGGGGCTTTTTGCGGACAAGTTTTGGATTCAGGCATGGCTTACGGTTGCGGCTTCGGTTTACCTGACCCGTGGGCTGCACTTTGACGGTTTTGCAGACATTGCGGACGGCGCAGGACCTTATCCTGATCCTGATCGTTTCTGGAAGATTATCAAAGACAGCTGCTCCGGTGTATTCGGGGTGTTGGCTCTGGTGCTGGCGGTGTTGGGACAGGCTGTCTGCTTTTACTATTTATACAGGGCCGGGGCCTATGGAGCGGTGGTCTGGATTTTTGTGCTCGGCAGATTGGGTAATGCCGTGATGGCCATGGTCGGTAGACCTCTGGCAAGGCCGGGGCAGGGTAGCCTGTCCATGCAGGGGGCGGATCGTTTTTCCATTGCAGTGGCTGCGTTTACTACTGTTGGGGTTGGCGTTTTCGCGGTCAGTCCAGCGGTGCAGGGATTGTCCTATCTGCTTGCTGCGGCGGGGATTTTATTTTTGTACCGGCTGGCCGAACGGGTCAGCGGCGTGAATGGTGATTTTCTGGGTGCGGCAGTGGTTTTAGCGGAATTTGCCGGACTGCTGGCATTCTGTGCACTGAATTGATATGACTGATTAAAAGATTAAGAAGAGGCTGGCTGCGTTGACGTAATTTTAAAGCACAGGAAACTAAATGGATAACCTGTTCACACTAAAGAAGTTCGGCGAACAGCTTGATCTGCTGAAGAAGTTGCTCACTGAGGGAAAACAGGCAGAGGCTGATTCTATCGCTCAGAACATTTATGAAAATTATGCTTATGCCCGTGACGGCTGTTTGTCGCAGGAAGATGAATTGCTGGGCAAGCGTGCAGACCTTGCACAGAAAAATGAGCGTATTTCTGTTCTGGAAGCCAAGCTCCGGGAAGCCTACAGTGTACACAGTTCCGATTTCCAGCTTTTCAATAAATTCGGTAAGGCCCTGCAGCATGTCAATGAATTAAGGTCATTGGATGGATTGCCGGACATGCTCAGCGGCATAGCTTATGAGCTTGGTCTGGGGCGGGCGGTGATTGTTCTGGATCGTGAAATTTGCGGCGGCGGCCTTGGGGATGCAATTCCCACTTTCTATATGAAAGGTTGTATGCGTTATATCGATGCGACCTTAAGTGATGGTCCTAACCGTGTTTTTCTGGGGCCAATTTCAAGGATGATGCGTCCGGATATATTTTTTGGCGACCCTGATATGAGTCCTGATCTGGGCGGTTCCTGTTTCGCTTTCGGTTTGCGGGATAAATATTCTTCCGGGAAACTGCTGGGTCTTTTAGCCATCCATGACTCTTCAGAAGATCGCTACAACCCGGATATGGGTACTGATTTTCTGGAGTATTTTTGCAATTCAATTGCTTCCACCCTTGGCGGGGTTATTTATAGGGAATGCGGCGTTAAGTCCTCTTCCTAGCGGACGGAAGCAACGGGTAATTTAAAGGTAAACTTTGAGCCGTTACCCGGAGTTGCTTGGATGCTGAAACTACCATGGTGGTTTTCGGTAATGATGAAATAAGAAACCGAAAGCCCCAGGCCAGTTCCGACCCCTTTGGGTTTAGTGGTGAAGAAAGGTTCGAATACCCGCTTACGCACATTTTCTTCCATTCCGGGACCATTGTCGGCAATGGAAACAGCCACGTATTCGCCTTCCTGCTGGATCGTGATTTTAATTTTCGGATTTTCTGTATTGTTATCGCTCATGGCATGAGCCGCATTGCCGAGCAGGTTGAGCAGAACCTGTTCAATTTCGGTGGGAGCGCAGACTACGTAGGGCAGTGGCTCGACGTAGTTTTTGCTGATTTCAATCTGCCTGAAGTCATATTTCTTCTTCAAGTCATAATCCTGTTCTGCAAGGGCAATCGCGTTGTCTGCTATCTCATTGAGTTTGCATGATGTACGGTGCACATCTGTTTTGCGACTGAAATTGAGCATATTGGTGATGATTTCCGCTGCGCGCGATGCAGATTCACGGACACCTGACAGGATCTTACTGATACCGCGTTTCTCAATGTATTCGTTTATTTTCTCCATTGAAACATCAAGCTGCCGGGCCGTTTGCTCATTCTTGGACATGCCGGGAGTCAGCCTGCGTTCGATGTTTTGAGTCCCTTGTAAAATACCGCCCAGAGGATTGTTGATTTCATGGGCCATTCCAGCGGCCAGACCGCCAACGGACATCATTTTTTCAGTTTGGATCATCATTTCTTCAATGCGTACATTGGATGTGACGTCATCGAGGCGGATAACCGCTCCGTCATAGCCATTATTAATGAGCGGATAGATGGTGATGTTTTCATAACGGGTTACATCGCCTACAATGCGTGGAACTCTAATTCTCTGCTTGGTTTTACCCGACAGGATGGTGGCTTTTGCGTTTTCAATTTCTTTTTCAAGTATCGGGAAAACCTCGGCAAGCAGTTTGCCATTGACTTCCTCGTGGGTAAGTCCCGTATTTTCAATAGCTTTTTTGTTCCAGAGGGTTATGTGTCCACCCCTGTTTATGCCCACAAGGATTGAAGGCATGGAATCTATTATATTCTTTTGGTGGTTGCGTAATTTCAGCAGCTCTTTTTCTATCTTGGCGTGTTCCTGTATTTTTATTTCCAGCTGGTAATTGCTTGCGCTAAGGCTGCGGTTTCCGTCTTCAAGTGCTGCAAGCAGTTTTTCCTTTTCCCGGATACCGGATTTAATGGAATCCAGCATTTGATTAATAACTGTACCGAGCTCCTTGATTTCCGTGGGCCCTTCCTGCGGAATCTCAGATGCGGTCATGCCGCCTTCGCGGATGGCCCTTGCGGCAACAGTAAGTTTCATGAGCGGTTGGGCAATAATACCTGAAAGAATGGTGGCAAAAATCAACGCCAAGGCCAGTACGCCGATAGAGAGCATGAGGATTTTGTTCCGTAACGCAAGTCCGGGTTGTTCCAGATCATCCATGTAAGCTGACGAACAGATGTACCAGTCCAGCGGTTCGAAATATTTGATATAGGCCCTTTTGCGGAAGGAGAAGTCCCCTTTGTGGTGCGGAGGCTTATCCCAAACGTATTCCATGACACCGTTTTCGTGGGCCGCATCAATCATTTCCAGAAATATGGGGTTGCCGGTTTCCTGGTTAAGCAGGTTCTGCAGGGGGATGTCTTCGTAGCTTGGATGGATGATGAGTCTCGGCTCACTGGAAAAAAGAAAAATATACCCGTTTTTGCCGACTTTGATTTTTTTGAAAGAGAGCCGCAGTTGATCAAGCACGGCCTGAACTCTTTTGTTCACATCTTTTTCAATATCGTCGATATAAACCCCTGAACCTATAACCCAACCCCATTCTTCAAACATTTCTACATAGGAAAGTTTAGGCTGTTCCTTGCTTAAACCGTCACTGAGGGGTTTGGGCCAAAGATATTCCAGATAACCTGAACCATGAATTTCACAGGTGTCCCGGAAGGCGACAAATATATTTTCTTTGCCGTTGCGACCTCCGACGAATCCGGGATCATCAAGAATTTTACCATCCAGTTCGGGGATTGTCGGGTGCATGACCATGCGGGGGATGGGTCTGGAGTCATCGTTTACCCATATGTATCCGCTACCTTTGTCGTAGCGCATACTTTTGAGCTCTTCGATGCTTTGCCGTTTGGCTTCGTCCTCGGAAATAAGTCCCTGTTTGAACTTGCCATAATTCAGCTGGATCAGATCAATTGCGATACCGACAATGTTGCGCAGCTGCTTCTTGCGGCTTTCAATGGTAGCTTTTTCTGCAAAAATAATACTTTGATATTCATTGTTTACTTCCAGATAAGCGGCGTCAACAATAGCTTGCGCGTGCTGGAATTCGGAATCCATGACCGATTTGGTGACTGCGCGTTGGGCAAAGTAAGTCAGCCCGGCTGTGGCCGCTATGACCAGCCCGGCTACAAAGAAAAGCAGGATTGCTTTCATCGACTTGAACATCCGCCCCCCTGATCAGAATTATGGAGTTCCGGTATTTTCAGTACGATCTTATCATATTTGGATGAAGCGGTAAATTTATTTTAGATCAGAGGCTCTTAGTTGCTGATGCTATGTTTAAACTTCGCAGTAGTAACTGTCTCTAGGGCCATCCAAAAGCAGCAGGGATTCTGTCTTTATGCGTATGATTGCACTGTCATCCCCGGAAAATTCGGAGGCAATTGCAGGGACTGCCTCGGCAATGCGGTCCAGTACCGCGCTTCGTTCAGCTGGGGTATCCAAAGGAACAAAAGATCCTTTCACTGTCAGTGCTTTTATTTCATGCCGCTTGTTGTCGAGTTTATCTTCCCGGTTGTCGATGAGTAGGCTAACCTGCCGATTCCGGGTGATGTTTTGCCATTTTCTGCTGTTTCTGCTGCTGACCATGTATATTTCGGAACCGTCATCAGATGCGGCGTAGGCCATAAGCGAGGTGTGGACCCCGTCCCCACCTTGAGTGGCGAGGACGAGGATGTTGCAGCTGTTTATCAGGTCCAGACAGGCTTTTAATTTTTTCCTTTCATTCATGGCTATTCAAAAAGCTCCTTCTGTCCTTCTATAAGGCCGGCGATCACTGAGGCGTCAGAGAGGGTGCTGGTATCCCCGAGGTCGTTTTCTCCTACAGCGATACGGCGCAGGATGCGGCGCATGATTTTACCGGAGCGAGTTTTGGGCAGTCCTTCGGAAAACTGGATGTTTTCCGGTACGGCGATGGGGCCGATTTCCTTGCTGACCCATTCTCGCAGGGTGGAGCGCATATCATCGTCTTCGTCAAGGCCGCTGCGCAGGGTAACGTATGCGTAAACAGTCTGGCCTTTTATTTCATGAGGGATGCCGACCACTGCGGCTTCTGTCACATCAGGGTGGGCGATGAGTGCGGATTCAATCTCGGTTGTGCCCAAACGGTGTCCGGAAACATTGATTACATCATCAAGGCGGCCCATGATCCAAAAGTCTCCTTCTGCGTCAATTCTGGCTCCATCCCCGGTTTCATAATTGCCGGGGAAACGTTCAAAGTAGGTCCGTCCATATCTTTCCCGGTCATTGTGGATGTTGGTAAGCATGCCCGGCCACGGCTTGGTTATTAAAAGATGCCCGCCTTCGTCGGTTGAGGCGTCACTGCCGTCACTGCGCACTATTTTGGCACTGATGCCCGGCAAAGGTTTTCCGGTTGATCCGGGTTTGAGCTTGCTCACATAGGGCAACGGAGAAATGAGAATTCCTCCGGTTTCGGTCTGCCACCATGTATCCAGCAGGGGCAGCTTGCCTTTACCTACATGCTCTTGGAACCAGACCCAGACTTCCGGGTTAATGGGTTCGCCCACAGATCCGAGGATACGCAGGGTGGAAAGATTATATTTTTCAGTCCATTGCGAACCTTCGCGCATCAGTGCTCGGATGGCCGTGGGAGTGGTGTAGAATATATTGGCCCCGTAGCGATTGATGATTTTCCAGTAACGGTCCGGGCGAGGAAAGGTCGGGACCCCTTCAAAAAGCAGGGTTGTTCCGCCCAGTGCCAGCGGTCCGTAAACGGTGTAGCTGTGTCCGGTTATCCAGCCGATGTCGGCAGTGCACCAGTGAACATCATCATCTTTCAGGTCGAATACCCATTTTGTGGTATGGGCGGTGATGGTCAGATAGGGGCCGGTCGTATGCACAACGCCTTTGGCCTTACCAGTGGCTCCGGAGGTATGCAGGATGAAAAGCGGATCATCGGAACGCATGGATTCCGGTTTGCAGTAATCTTCGATGTCACTGGCCCCGGTTTCTTCATGCCACCACGTGTCGCGGCCTTCGATGAAGTCAATTTCATCCCCGGTACGCTTGACCATGATGACCTGCTCAACAGAGGGGCATTCGAAAAGGGCTTCATCAACATTGCGCTTCAGGGGAATGGTTTTGCCCCCGCGCAGCACTCCATCGGCTGCGATTAAAATTTTGGCGTCGCAGTCAATTATCCGGTTCTGCAGGCTGACAGCTGAAAATCCTGCGAAAATTACTGAATGGATTGCACCGATGCGGGCGCAGGCGAGCATTGAAATGACCAGTTCCGGGACCATGGGTAGGTAGATAGCTACCCGGTCACCTTTGGAAATGCCCATCTTTTTGAGCACATTGGCAAAACGGCAGACCTTCCGGTGGAGCATGTGGTAGGTGAAAACGCGGACTTCTTCTTCCGGTTCTCCCTGCCAGATCAGCGCTGCTTTATTGCGCCTGCCGTTTTCCAGATGGCGGTCAAGGCAATTGTAGGAAGCATTGAGCCTGCCTCCTGTGAACCATTTATATTCTTTTTTTTCAGTATCTGATTCAAGTGTGCTGTCGAAGTCCCGTGTCCAGTGGAGCAGTTTTCTTGCCCGTTCGGCCCAGAAAGCTTCATTGTCATTATCGGCCATCCGGCAGGCCTGTTCATATTTTTCCGGGGTCAGGTTGGCCTGATTTAGTAATTCCTGTTCCTGCGAGGGGTGAAAAGTGCGTTCTTCTCTGCTCAGGTTCTCAATTGTATTCTCACTCATATTTCCGGCTCCGGCTCATAAAAATTATGCTGGGTTGTGTGCACTACGATTGCATATATACGCTGTTTCAGCCGGGTTGAACAGCTTTGTCGGAACCATCTCGGAGGCAGAAGGGGATAATTTCATATTAAGCGCTTAGCTTTATGCTTGATATGCGTGCTGTTCAGCAGGTATGTATAGGTTTGTGCACGGATAAGCATCGGAACTTTAACAAGAGGCCTTCATGAGCGTTATTAATCTGGAATACCTTTTTCAGCCCGGATCAGTTGCCGTTATCGGCGCAACCAATGACCCTGATAATGCAGGGAATATCGTTATGCGCAACCTGATGGGAGGAGGCTTTCTCGGTCCGGTTATGCCGGTATGTACCGATGCTGAAGCCATTGCCGGTGTTTTGACCTATAAAAATGTTGAAGCCCTGCCTAAGGTCCCTGATTTGGCAGTGATTTGTCTTCCGCTTCAAGATTGTCCTCCACTACTGGCTAAACTCAGCGAGATCGGGGTCAAAGCCTGTGCCCTGATCGGTCCGGGATTCAGTGCCATCCCCAAAAAGGAAAGGGTCAGGCTGCGTGCGGATCTGCTTAAAGCAGCTAATTCCCCGCAGATGCGTATTCTAGGGCCTAAAAGTCTTGGTTTTATTGTTCCGGCCCTGAATTTGAATGCCAGCCTTGCGCCGCTTCCGGCTAAGGCGGGCAAGATAGCTTTTGTTTCCCAATCGGACAGCTTTATCCCTACGGTTCTCGACTGGGCAGCTACTAATGATATCGGTTTTTCCTATGTGGTTTCACTGGGCAGCCGTATTGATCTTACTTTCGGTGATGTGCTCGATTATCTTGGTTCTGATGCCCAGACACGTTCAATTCTGCTCTATATTGAATCCATCCATGATGCCCGCGACTTCATGTCTGCGGCCCGGGCGGCTTCTCGTAACAAGCCGGTTCTGGCAATTCGACCGGGACAGGCTATGCAGCATGTCACTCAGGAGTTGGCCCGTCTGGATAACGCCATGATTGCCCGCGCTGATGAGGTTTATGACGTTGCTTTCCGCCGGGCCGGGATGCTGCGGGTGCAGACCATTGACGGCATGTTTGACGCGGCCCAGACTCTTGCAAGTCTGCGTCAGCCGGTGCGTGGCAACAGGCTGGCAATCATCGTAAACGGCACGAGTGCCGGACTTGCCGCTGCTGATGGATTACTGCGCCGTGGCGGGAAGCTGGCTGAGCTTTCCCCGGAAACAGTAGAAAAGCTGGATACAATTTTTGATGGGCATTGGAGCGGGGCCAATCCGGTGACCATAAAATTTGATACCCTTGGGCAGAAGTATCTTGATGCCCTTAAAGTGTTGATCAAGGATAAAGGCGTGGACGCAGTGCTGGTGGTCCATGTTCCTTTTGCCGGAGTTTCCAGTGCTGAAGTGGCCGAGGTCCTTGCCAAAGGACTCAAAAGGGTCCGGCGCATGGTGCTTACCGCATGGCTAGGTTCCGGCATGTCCCGCGGGTCCCGCAAGATTTTTTCCCACCACGGTATTCCGACCTATGAAAGTGCGGATCAGGCGGTGCGGGCTTTCATGTATATGGCCGAATACCAGCGTAACCAGGAGCTGCTCACCGAAACTCCTGATTCTCTGCCAACTGACTTTTTCCCGGATACAACCACCGCGCGCGATACAGTACATAAGGCTCTTTCCGAAGGACGGCAGGAACTTAATGAGCCAGAAGCGCGCGTAGTCCTTGCGGCCTACGGTCTGCCTGTGGTTGAAACGAAGGTCGCGGTTTCCGCCCGTGAGGCGGTCATTGCTGCTGACGAGATAGGTTGCCCGGTAGCGCTAAAAATACGCTCTCCGCAGATCAACCAGCCTTACGATGTGGGCGGGGTGGTGCTGGACCTTGAAAGCACAGAAAAGGTCTGGGAAGCTGCGGCGACCATGCTGACTCGTGTCAACCGTCAGCGTCCCGACGCCTATATTGAGGGATTCACGGTTCAGAAAATGGGTCGTAGGTTGGGCGCGCACGAACTTTTTATCTCCGCATCTGCAGATTCCACTTTCGGGCCGATCATTCATTTCGGGCACGGCGGCATGACCCGTGAGGTGGTGCGAGACCAGGCTGTGGCCATGGTTCCCCTGAACATGAGTCTTGCCCGTGAGCTGATCAGCAGAACACGCATTTCGCGCCTGCTTTCCGGTACGCCTACCCAGCCTCCCGCAGATATTGAGGATCTTTGTTTGACCTTGATACAGGTTTCGCAGCTTTTTATCGACATTCCCCAAATAGTGCATCTGGATATCAACCCTCTCTACGGGGACGAAACCGGGGTATTGGCTCTCGGGGCTAAGATTCTGGTTGCTGAATGCCGGGAGGATTGCCCGCAGTTGGCTATCCGGCCCTACCCGCGTGAGCTGGAAGAGTGCGTGGTGCTCCGTGATGGACGTCAGGTCACCCTGCGTCCAATCAGGCCGGAGGATGAACCGGCGCACTATGAATTTCTGGCTCGTGTTTCTGATGAAGACATGCGTATGCGCTTTTTCGGAGTGGTCCGCAGGGATTTCGACCACAAGGACATGTCCCGTTTCACCCAGATCAACTATGACCGGGAAATGGCCTTTATCGCCACCGCTGCCAATGAAGAGGGCAAGCCGGAAACACTCGGCGTTGTCCGCACTTCCACCAAGCCGGATAACTCCGAAGCCGAGTTCGCCATTGTGGTCCGTTCAGACCTCAAAGGAACCGGGTTGGGGTCCATGCTTTTTCATAAGATAATCAGCTATACCAAGGATCGCGGTACTCACTGGCTGGTCGGGCAGACTCTTTTTGAGAATAAAGCCATGCAGGGGCTTTCCCGTAAATTCGGTTTTGAGATTGGTGAAAATTACGAAGAGGATCTCGTGGAAATGAGACTGGACTGCACCAAACTGGCAGACAAAACGGAGTAGAATTGAATTATCCCGATCCCGTAACAGGCCGTCGTCGCGGGTTTGTTTCAAACGCACTGAAAGTCCTCCTTGCCGGGGGACTTCTTTTCTGGCTGGTTCAGTCAGGTGGAATACGTCCTGAATACCTGATGGTTCCGGCTGAGAAAATTCCGGTTCTTATCGCGGCCTGTCTGGTGGTTGCAGCGGGCATGGCTCTTGCCGCTCCGCGTTATGTGGCTCTGCTTAAAGGTGCAGGTCTTGATCTTTCGTTGAAAGACAGTTTGGGGATTTCCGCAATTATGTATTTTTTTACCCAGTGTGTGCTGGGAGCAGCCAGCGGCGATGTGGCCCGCTATTTCTACACCACCCGCGTCACCGGGCAGGGTGCAAAAGTCGGGGCGGCGATCATTGTCGATCGTATTATCGGGATCATGGGTCTGTTTCTGCTCGGGGGGCTGGGGATGGCCTTCAACTGGACGCTGGTGGAGCATTCCGTGGAGCTGCGCCTGATTGCTGTTCCGGCGCTGGGCATACTCTGTCTGCTCTGGCTCAGTGCGTTACTGGGGTTTATTGCTCTTGCTCGGAGTCGCTTAACCGGGTTTCTGGCCGGACTTGTTTTTCCTGTGCTCGCCGGGATTCTGTGTGTTTACGGCAAAGGTTTTATCGCTTTGGAAGTAGGGCCTATTATTTTGGGAGCAGCCCTTGTTTCCCTTGCTGCACCTCTTGCGGCCCCTGAATTTCTGGAGAGCGGGTTCATTTACCGGAAATTCTTTGCCGGTTCAAAACTGGGGGAAAAAATAGGTGAGGTCATTTCCGCAATACTGATTTTCCGCAGTTCTGTTCCTGCCGTGCTGAAGATTGTGGGGCTGACCATGCTGCAGCATCTTACGTTGATATATTCCATTTACCTGCTGTCGCAGATTCAGAATCTTCCGGTGCAGCCGATTTTTAATGAGGTCTTTTTTGCGGCTCCGCTTTCTTTTCTGGCTGGAGTCATTCCCGCTCCGGCAGCCGGACTGGGAGTCAACGAGGCAGCTTTTGAAACCCTGCTTTCTCTTGGCTCATGCGGATCAGTTACCGCCGGTGCTTCTATTTTTTTGATGTACAGAATCTGGAGCACCCTGTTCAGTCTCAGCGGTTTGCTCTTTCTCATGCGCATAAAAAAATAAAAACCATGTCGGGCCGTTCTGTGTGGTAGTGAAGGCCGGACATGGTTTTATGGAACTTGCGGGTCTTGGCCCGGTTCCTGACACCCTCCCGATTGATGTCTTGCCCATCTGATCGGTCTGGCGGGAAAAAACTTTAGCTGTCCCGGCGAAGTAATTTTTTCGTCCCCCTTGCGTAAACACGGTTGCGCTATGTATGGTCTGTTTATCGAGTCCAACTACTTGCAAACTGCGGAGCATCCATTGAAGAATCTGTCTATCTTTATCATTACTGCACTCCTGCTAACTTTTGCAGCCTCGCCCTGTGCTGCTTTTAACGGTACTTCCGCGCCTGATTCAACAGTGAAGAGTGCAGATAATTCTCTGGTACTGCTTATGGAAGGTAACCTGCGGTTTGTTAAGGGCAGCAGTGTCTATCCGAATCAGACCTCACATCAGCGCAAGGTGTTGGCTCTGCAGGGCCAGAATCCTTTTGCTACAGTGATTACAGCTTCTGATTCACGGGTGGACCCGGTGCTTATTTTTGACCGTGGGCTTGGTGATCTTTTTACTGTGCGTCTGGCAGGAAATGTAGTCGGATCTGATACTCTGGCTTCGGTTGAATATTCCATGCTGGCCCTTGAAACACCGTTGCTGGTGGTCATGGGACATACCCGTTCCACCCTGATCAAGGCTGCCATTGATAAAGTCGAGCTGAAAGGACATCTGGTCCAGCTGCTGGGCAAGCTTGAACCTGCTATCAAGATGACCCGTGTGCTTTACCCTTCGCTTAAGGGAAGGGAGTTGGTGGACAAAGTGGCTGAAACCAATGTTCGGCAGGTTATGCGTGATGTGTTGAGCCAATGTCCGGCGGTTCTGGAAAAAGTACGTTCCGGCAAGGCCCGGATAATGGGCGCAATTTATGATACCGATTCCGGAGCGGTGCACTGGCTCGGTCCTTAATCCACCTGAATTTCATATGCCTTGAGTTTGCGGTACAGGGAACTTCTCTCCAGACCGACGGCTTCGGCCAGCTTGGAGACATTTCCTTTGTATTCACGAAGTTTGGCTTCAAGGAACTGGGCTTCAAAATCAGCACGCGCTTTCTTGAAATTAACTTCACCTTCGGGAAGCGGCAAAGGCAGTTGCTTCTGATCTTCGGTTTCGTTGTGCGGTCCGTTCGCTATTTCCGGCGGCAGTTTGTCCGGTCCCACTTCTTTCCCGCCAAACATGATCAGCATTCTTTCTACAAAATTTTTCAGTTCCCGAACGTTTCCGGGCCATGAATAGCGGGTTAGAACCTTAAGGGCCTGATCGGTAAAGGACAGGGGTTTGAAACTGTGCTGACGGGTCAATCTGGTAATGAATTCGCTGATGAGCATGGGGATATCTTCTGCACGATCCCGTAGAGGGGGTACTTCCAGAGGGAAGACCTTGAGCCTGTAATAGAGGTCTTCACGGAAATTGCCGTTTTTGATTTCCTGGGAAAGATCTTTGTTGGTAGCTGCAATTACCCGCACATCTACATTGATGGTTTTTCTTCCACCGACTCTTTCAAAACGCTGTTCCTGAAGTATTCGTAATATTTTAGCCTGCGTTTTCAGACTCATATCACCTATTTCATCAAGGAAGAGAGTCCCATTGTCAGCCAGTTCGAATTTACCTTCCTGAGCTTTTTCTGCTCCGGTGAATGCGCCTTTTTCATGGCCGAAAAGTTCCGATTCGATCAGTTCTTCCGGGATTGCCGCACAGTTGACCGCCACCAGCGGATTATCAGCGCGCTGGCTGCGGGAATGGATTGAGCGGGCGACAATTTCCTTGCCTGTTCCGTTTTCTCCGGTGATGAGCACCCATGCGTCTGTTGGGGCTACCTGTCCGATAACCTCTCGCATTGATTCGATGGATTCGGATTCCCCGGTAAGTTTGGCCGGCTGTTCGGTGGCGATGCGGGTGCGCAGGGCCTTGTTTTCAGATTGCAGCCTGGAGAATTCAACGGCTTTTTCAGCGGTAATGACGACTTTTTCAAGGGACAGGGGTTTCTCGATGAAGTCGAAAGCACCTTTTTTAATGGCTGAGACTGCCGTTTCAATATTTCCGTGACCGGAAATCATGACTACCGGAAGCCAGTCCCATTCTTTTTTGATGCGTTCCAGAACTTCAAGGCCGTCCATACCCGGAAGCCAAATGTCCAGAAAAACAAGGTCCGGCTGATCGTCAGAAAGGTGGGCGAGGGCCTGCTCCCCGCTTTCCGCCTCGCCTACATCAAATCCTTCATCTTCCAGAATTCCGCGCAGGGAATATCTGATGCCGTCCTCGTCATCCACAATCAAAATATTTTTGCTCATTTATTGTCCCGTTTATTTTTCAAAAGAAAAATTACTTTCTTCAATCAGTTCTGTGCAGGCGTCTACTACTTCGGGATCATAAGAAATTCCCCGGCCCCGTGCAATTTCGGCCATGGCTTTGGGCAATCCCAGTGCAGCGCGGTAGGGACGGTGCGAACTCATTGCTTCCACGACATCGGCTACGGAGATAATCCGTGCTTCTTTCAGAATGTCGTTGCCGCTGAGCCCGTTGGGGTATCCGGTTCCGTCCAGCCGTTCATGGTGTTGCAGAACTATCCGGGCTACGGGCCATGGAAATGAAATTCCCTTGAGGATTTCATATCCGGCCTCGGAATGTGTTTTCATCAGGTTCATTTCGAGGTCGGTCAACCGTGTCGGCTTGGAAAGGATTTCTGCAGGGATGGAAATTTTGCCTACATCATGCAGGATACCCGCAATCTTGATACTGTGAATCGCTTCTTCCGAAAGTCCCATTCTCTGGGCGATGCGGCAGGCCAGTTCCGCAACACGCTGCTGATGCCCCGATGTGTAGGGATCGCGTTTCTCTGACATTGCAGTCAGCGAGGCAACAGTTTCATCAAAAATGCGGTTCATTTGCTTGAGGCTTTCTTTGAGGGCTGCTTCACTTTTTTTCAGTTCGGAAATATCCCGCAGCACCACAACTTTACCGATGACATGACCTTTCTCTTCAATAGAGGAAATATTGACTGAAACCGGGGTTGTGTTTTGCGGGCCTCTTAGAACGGTATCTCCGACGCAGGGTTCTTCTCCGGTTTCCGAAAAGAGGTTTATGGATTCATCTGTTTCAGATTCAATAATATTGACAGTTTCCTGAAATTCATGGCCGTAGAAGCAATCAACATGATTACCCATAAGTGAGCAGGCGGCCCTGTTCATGGATTTGATCCGTCCGTGGCTGTCTGTTGTGATAACCGCGTCATCAATACTGTCGAAGGTGGTCTTCAGCCAGCGTCGGTTTTCATTCAGCGTGCTTTCTGCCCGGTGTTTGTAAAGGGCCATTTCGATGGTCAGGTTTAGTTCCCGGTCTTCGAATGGTTTGATGATGTATCCGAAAGGCTCGGTTATTTTAGCCCGGCTTAAAGTGTCGTTGTCGGCATAGGCAGTGAGGTAGACTATCGGGATATCCTGCGTTTTGTTGATCACAGATGCGGTATCTATGCCGTCCATTTCCCCTTCCAGCATGATATCCATAAGTATCAGGTCGGGTTTCATTTCCGAGGTCGTCATCACAGCTTTTTCCCCGGAGGATGCTGTTCCTGCTATGTCGTAACCAAGGGCTTTCAGGCGGCCTTGTATATCCAGGGAAACAATAGCCTCATCCTCCACAACCATTATGCGTGCAGGGCGTTTGTTTTCATTGTTGTTTTCTGCGTAGGAAATCATTTGCAATCCGTTAGTTCAGGTCGGTAAAAAGTGAAGTCTGCTGCTTTGGTTATACGTTATTATACTAAACAAGATTATAAGTGTCAGGCAAGCAGAACGGCAAATAAATTAGGTAGGCAATTCCAGTACGAATATTGTTCCGTGGGGTTCTGCGGGCTTAACCCTGATAAATCCACGGTGGTCGGTGACAATTGATTTGACGATGGTAAGACCCAGACCGGTCCCGCTTTTTTTGCTGGAGAAGTACGGTTCGAACATTCGGGAGCGTTCATCGGCGGTAAGTCCGGGACCGTTATCCTGTACTTCAATGCGCAGCCAGCCGAGCGTGGCATCGTGCATGGCGGTGATGGCTACTTTCGGATTCTTGCAACCTTCAAGAGCTTCTGCCGCGTTGGTCAGCAGGTTTATCAGTGTTCGGCGCATGGCTTCGCGGTCTATTTCCTGCTGCGGCAGTTCGCCGTCGAAGTCCAGGGTCCATTCAATGTTGCTGTGGCTGTTGCGGTAGAGTTTGACTACTTCTTCCAGCAGCGGGGTAATGTTGTCCGGTACGAGGCGCACTTCAGGCAGTTTTGCGTAGGCCGAGAATTCCTGAACCATCTGTTGTAGGTGCTCCACCTGTGAGGTAATCAGTTCGGTGGATTCACGGAAAACGTTATCTTCGATTTCCGGTCCGAACTTGCGCTGCAAACGTTGCGCGGAAAGCTTGATCGGGGTCAGCGGGTTCTTTATCTCATGGGCGATACGTCTGGCAACTTCGCGCCATGCCGCAATACGTTGCATTTTTTCCAGTTCGGTAATGTCTTCGAATACAGCTACGATACCGGCACTTGATTCTCCGGATTTAAGAGCCACAACGTTGACCAGAAATTTCCTGTGCCTGCCTTCCACGGTCAGGGAAAGCTGCCGCTGCCATTGGGAAAAGGGGCTGGTAGCCATGTGGGAGCGCGCTTCGGCAATGAGTGAGGCCAGATCCCCTTCCGGGAGCAGTGCCAGCGGATCTTTACCGTGTACAAAACGGGCTTCAATGCCCAGCATTTCTTCAATCGCCGAGTTTACGGTGCTGATTTTCCCTTCTTCATTAAGCGAGATTACCCCGGCGGTGATGTTGTTGAGCACCGCCTCCATATAACGGCCCCTGCGCTCCAGTTCCTGATTCTGCTGAGCCAGTCTTTCGTTGGCGGTTTTCAGGCTTTTCTGGCTGTCTTCAAGGTCTTCGGCCATGCGGTTGAAAGACTGGACCATGAAGCCCAGTTCGTCATCGGAGCGGTCTTCAAGACGAACTGAAAGATCACCACGGGCAATGCGTTGCGATCCTGCGGCCAGAGCCTGAATAGGGGCGGAAAGCTCTTTTGAAAGCCGAAATCCGAACCAGATGGAGCCGAGGATAATCAACAATGTTGTGACACCCAAGGTGAGATAAAGGCTCATTTTGAGCGGGTATTTCAGGGTCTTGAGTTGTTTGTACTCATCAAGCCCTCGCACAACCCGGTCCAGCTTGTAAAGCAGTCCCTGTCCGATATTTTCCCCGATGATCAGGAAACCGGTTTTACCTTCATCAACGGGAAGGATACCGATTACCATATCATTGCCGGGCATGGGATGGATGGTGGACCAGAAACGGGGATTTTTCTGCATGTCGTCCCAGTCGACTTTGGCATTGATCTCCGACCACGCCTTGTCCCACGAACCTTGGGAATACCAATTTATTTTTGTGCGGTCCGGGCGGACAACACCGAGTAACCCGAGGTCGTATTCCCCAAGTTTCTTGCCGAGAAAGATATTCATGGATTTTCCGCCCCATGCGTAGCGGCTTTCCTTGATGGTTTCAAGGATGTTTTCACCCCGGCGCTCCAGTCCTTCCTGCGCGGATGCGTAAAAGGCCCTACCCAGCTCAAGTGATTGGACCATGGATTCTTCAACCTGATTTTTGAACCAGTAATCCACAGATATCTGCACGAACTGCATAGCCATGAAAAACATGAGCAGGGTCGGTACAAGGGACAGGGACATGAACGAAAGGACCAGGCGCGTTCGCAACTTGGAGCCCAGAACCCTGCGCCGTCGTTCCAGAAGCAGCTTTACCCCGTTGCGGACCACGATAAAGAGGACAATGAGCAGCAGGATGAAGTTCAGGTTGAACAGGCCCACGAAAAGATAGGAGTTGACCCCGATGTATTTCAGCTGGACAAAGCTTAAGCCCACAAATACCAGCAGACAGAAGAAAGCTATGTAATATTCGCGCTGTCTGCGTTTGCGTTCTTTGGTGTCCGGGACACTTATTTTTATGTTCTGTTCAGTCATGGCAGTCTTGAACTCAGTAAGTAAAATCCAGTTGGTAAGTGGCGGCGGGGATTATATCCCATGACCAGAAAAAGAGCGTGTTTTTAAGCCATGCCGGAACTTCGGTCCGGTCGAGTTGTACTTTCAGACGCAGGTTGTAACGTTCACCGCGCTGGAGAGTCGACCACGGCCCAAGATCAAGGATGATACTGTTCCATTCTTCCCGGAGAAGGATGCTTAGGCTCTTGTTTTTTATTATTTTTTCGCTGCCCTGCTTCTCCAGCACGAATTGTTTTGAAAGGGAATCGAAGTAGAGTTTGTTGGAGTATGTTTTGCCCGCCACTTCAGAATCCATCCACATACTTTTGTGCTCAAATAGTGAGGCTTTGCAGATTAATTTAAGCTTGATTCCGTCCAGCAATGCTTCCTCAACCTGTGTGTCGGCATTCAGCTCAATGCCGAAGCGGGCCATGATTGATCCGGCCTGATTGTCGAGGACCATGTTTTTAAGCTTAAGCGAGCTGGCCTGCACTGTCGGGGGAAGAAAAAAAATCAGCAGGAAAAGGCATACCAGAATCACCTGCCGGACGTGAAGCCAAGGCCGGGTAAAAAGGTATTGTTCATTTGTAGATGTTTCCGCTTTCATTAGAAAATCCCCTCCCTTTTCCTAAGCTAACCTACCAGCCGCCAATCATTTGTTCAACACTCTGATTGCTGGAGTATCTAATTGATACGGAACTGTATTTTCAGTAGATAATAATGTATTACTAAGGAATCCGAATTATAAGCGGAGGTATGAAGAATTCTATGTTCAAAAAAATACTCGAGCAGTGGAAAGGTTTGAACCGTCCGGGCAAGGTTGGGGTGGTCATGTCCGCAGTGCTCATATCCTATACTCTTGTCGGCTTCCTACTTATTCCCTTTACGATTAAAAAAGTTGCACTCTCCCAGCTTCCGCCATTGTTGAATAGGCCGGTACAGCTGGAAAAAGTCGAGTTCAATCCTTTTTCGCTGAATCTTTCTGTTTACGGATTTGAGATCGGCAAAAAAGAGGGCGAAGGTAGTCTGTTTGCATTTAAGCAGTTTGACCTTAATCTCGATTCTTTTTCAATTTTTCGCCTTTCCCTGATTCTTGATGAAATAAATCTTGTCGAGCCTCTGGTGGATTTGTCCATCTTCAGGGGCGGAAGCAGTATTTCCGACCTCATTCCGGAAGGGGATGTGGAAGAAGACGGGCTGGAAGAAACCCCGAAAGAGAAAAAGGACCTGTTCCCTTTCATCATTCGTGATCTGATTGTCAGCAACGGAACCTTTAAGCTTCACGATAAAGTCCGTGATGTGAATCACGTGGTTTCCGACATTGAACTGTTTATTCCTTTCACCTCATCGCTCCTGCGTGATAATGCAAAGAAGGTTCAGCCCAGTCTTGAAATGATCATCAACGGCACTCCTTTTGCCCTGACAGGCCATACCCTGCCGTTTAACCAGAGTATGAAGACCCAGTTCGATTTTTCAATCAAGGATGCCCAGCTTGCAGAATACTGGCCGTACCTGCCGATCTATAAAACCACCGAGCTTAAAAGCGGTAGTCTGAGCACGAATCTGGTTCTTGCCTTTGAGCGCGGTGATGCTCTGCTGCCCAGAGTTACCATCAGCGGTAAGGCAAGCGTTTCAAATTTTAATCTCGCAGCTCTAAAAGGACCGTCCCTGTTAAAGTTCAAAGAACTCGCAGTGGATGTAGACGAGATGCGGATTCTGCAGCGTCTGGTCAAGATCTCCTCCATCAGGCTGGATGATCCATACCTCAAGGTTGGGATCAAAGAAGACGGCAGTCCCGACCTGCTTGATTATCTCGCCCCGTCCATTGAAGCCGGGGAGGAATCCAAAAAAACTGAAGATGGATCGAAGGCTGAATCCGGTCCGGCTCTGGCGGCATTGATCAAGGATTTTAAGCTCAATGGCGGGCAGGTTGATTTCAGTGACAATGCTTTCGGTAAAGGGTTCACCAAGAAAATCGGGCCGATCATGGTTCATGCCGGGAATGTCACTACTGCGGAGAACGCCGCCGGAACGTGGGATTTTCGCGTGGGATCGAATTCCACGGAAATCATCAGCGGGCAGGGCGCAATGACAGTCATTCCTCTCGCTGTTAACGGTTCGGCCTTGGTCGAGGATCTGAATATTCCCGATTATCATGCCTATCTGGATGAACCTCTGCCGCTTGATGTTGCCGGAGGCAAGGTTGGACTGGGCAGTGATTTTCAGTTCGCAGCAAACAACGGGACAATGCGTCTGGATAATATCCGGGTCAATGTTACCGGGCTTGATTTGCAGCCCAAAGGCGGTGGCAAGACTCTGATCGGCCTGGACGGATTTGCGGTCAGCAACGGCACTGTGGATATCACGGAAAAGTCCGTGGTCATTGATTCCATTGATCTCAACAAATTGTTGATTAATCTCATGCGTGACAAGAAAGGCATCGACCTTATTAAGCAGCTGGAGAAACATCAGCAGAATACTAAAGCCGGAAAAGTCGGTATTCCCGCAGGGCAGTCCGCAAAGTCGGAGGAATCTGCAGAGTCAGATGACTCTGAAGCTGAGCCTTGGAAGATCGCTCTGAACAGGTTCAGGATTGCTGATTCCGGTCTTGAATTCACAGACCGGGCGGCTACAAAGAAGACCGTCACCAGCATCAGCGATATCAAGGTAGGTGTGGACGGGCTTACCTTTCCTGAAAAAAAGCCCCTGAAGCTGAACTTTTCTGCTGTTGTCAACAAGCGGGGCTACATCAATGTCAATGGACAGGCCGGGCCGCAATCCCTGCAGGGAAAGGGACGTGTACAGGTCCGCAAGCTTCGGCTGCGTGATTTCAACGGTTATCTGCCTCCTCAAATGCAGCTGAATATTGCCCGCGGACATCTTGATGTGAATGGAGATTGGGATTTTTCCGCTGAGAAAGAGCCTTCGGCAGGATATACGGGCAAGGTGCAGTTAAAAGATCTGCTCATTCGCGACAATCAAGGTAACAAGCAGTTTTTTCATCTGGATGATCTGGCTGTGCGAGGCATAGATTTTCGTTCTGCCCCGTTCAAGGTTAAGGTAGGTTCCATTGCAGTCCTGAATCCCAAGGCCAATCTTGAACGTGAAAAAGACGGAACCTTTAATATCGGCCGCATGCTGACCGGTGAACGTGCCGAGCCTGTAAATGAAGAGATTGTTGAAGAACAGGCTGAGGAGGCCGCTAAAAAGGCCGAAGCTGCGCAGCAGAATGGTACTACGCCAGCCCTTGGGATTGCCGAGTTGAACTCTCCTACTGAAGAGGAAAAGAAAGACAATAATATCTTCATAGATAAGATTTTTATGACTAACGGTACAGTCAGTTTCAGGGATTACGTTGTGTCACCGGCCTTTGAACTGGATATTTCCAAGATGCGTTCCGCTGTGCGCGGGTTGGAACTTCCGCGTGGTCAGCGCACGGATCTTTCATTCAACGCAACTCTTGATAAACAGTCTCCGTTGGTAGCAGAAGGGTATCTGCAGCCAACAGCGGACGGTGCGGATACTGATATCAATGTTTCGCTGGCAAATTTGGATATGACCCAGCTTTCGCCTTACACTGAAAAGTTCATTGCCTATCCGGTCAGCACCGGGATGCTCAGTTCTGATGTTGGTGTTAAGCTACGCGGTAAATTTCTTGCTGTGGACAACGTCTTCGATATTTATCAGTTTGAGGTGGGCGAGAAGGTCGATAACCCGGATGCACCCAACATTCCCATCGGTCTCGGGCTGGCCCTGCTCAAGGACAGCAGCGGGAATATCCGTTTGGATATCCCGGTTGAAGGTGATCTTTCCGATCCGCAGTTTAAGCTTGGACGTGTTATTGGAAGGGCCATAGTCAACCTGCTGGTCAAGGCGGTTACTTCGCCTTTTGCCTTGATCGGTGCTCTTGTAGGCGGTGGCGAGGATATGGATGTAATGGCCTTTGAACCGGGCAAAGATGGCTTCAAGGAAGGCGAGCAGTCCAAGATCGAGTCTGTGGCCAAGGCCATGACCGATCGTCCGGGATTGAAACTTGAGATCAGCGGCTTCAGCGCACCGGAAGATATTCCGGCCATGGAAGAAGCCGAGTTCCGCAGGCAGGTTGCCATGCCTAAATTCCTTGAGCTTGAGGGTGATGAAAATGCTCCGGCTTCAGTTGAGGATGTAGTCATCAGCGGGGAAGAGTATCCCGAGTATCTGGAAGCGGCTTATAAGGATGCGACCTTTGAAAGACCGACAAACTTCCTCGGTATTGTGGTGGCCCAGCCTGTGCCGGATATGGAAAAGGCTTTGCGGGATAATATCACGATTACCGATACCCAGTTGGCTGATCTGGCAAGGCGCAGGGCGGAAACGGTGCGCACTATTCTGGTGGATCACTCCGGGATTGATGCAGGACGCGTTTTCCTCAAAGGCATGTCCGCCACTGGAAAAGGAAGCGGCCCGCGTGTTGAGATCGGCTTACAGTAATTTTATTTGGATGCCTCCGGCGGCGCTACCGCGGGTCCCTCCGGGGGCCAGAGAAACTTTTTGTAAAAAGTTTCTCTGGACTCTTCAAAAACTTTTATTAGGGCTTCGCCGTTTTGGATGTAAGTTTTGTGTGATAATTTTGGAGGTTCTTATGACGTGGATGAAAAAAATTATTTATGTGCTTTGTCTTGTCGCTATGATGGCGGTTGTTTCCGGATGTGAAGATACTGACGGCGCGGGCGAGAAGCTCGGCAAGCAGTTTGATCAGGCCATGGAACAGGCAAAAGATAAGATGGATGAGATGGGTGATCAGGCCAAGGATCAGGCCAGAGATGCTTTGGACAAGGCTCGTGAAGCTTTGGATAAGTAAAATCAGGCAAGAATAAAGGGCGTACACGGTGTTTCCGTGTACGCCCTTATTTTATCCGCGCTTAATATTATCGACATACCAGTCGATGGATTTCTTGAGGCCTTCTGCAAAGGAAGTCAGGTTGTATTCAATCATACCCTTGAGCTTCTCGTTGCTGGCGTTGTGGCAGAGAACATCTGAACAGCGGGACGGCTTGGAAAGAATCTCACCTTCGTACTTCATTTCCGTGGCGATGGTTTCAATCACTTCCTTGATGCTGATCTGGTTGTCAGTGGAGATGTTGATTGATTCGCCTTTGGGAAGTTTGCCGTAGACGTTCATGATCGCGTCCACTGTGTCGGTCACGTAGATGAAATCGCGGCTTTGTTCGCCTGTGCCGTGAATTTCAAGGGGAATGTCGTTCAGTACTCTGAAAACAGTGATGGGGATAACTCCGGCCAGTTCGCCTTTGTAGTTCTGGCGGGGACCGTAGTTATTGAACGGGCGCACGATGAAAGCGTCGAGATCGTACATGCGCACGTAGGTTTCCACGGCGAGGTCTGCTGCGGCCTTCCCTGCTGCGTAGAGGGTGGTCGGGTTGCGGGGATGCTCTTCATCCATTGGCTCATAAACAGCTGTGCCGTAAACCTCGGAGGTTGAAAAATGGCATAAGGTTTTGAAGGCCTTCTTTCTCTGGAATTCCAGAAGGTTCATGACCACCCGGGTGTTCGTTTCAAACGAATTGGAGGGGTTCATGAAAGAGTAGTTGAGGGCCTTGGTGGCGCAGTTGAAGACGATGTCGATGTCGTGGCGCTCGAAAATATACTCAAGGGAAGTGGCGAATTCCGCATCGTCGCGGTAGAGCTTCGCTCCCCTTTTCAAGGCGTCTTCCAAATTTTCCTCGGAACCGAGGAAGAGGTTGTCGATGATGATGACCTCTTTGGCCTGCATATCAAGCAAACGGTCAACCAGGTGGCTGCCGATAAAACCGGCGCCACCTGTGACCAGAATAGTGCTTCCTTTAATTTCAGGACGCATTTGAATTACCTTTTGCATTTGTTGTGGTTACCGCATTCGACTATCTTCAGTGCCAGTGCGAGGGCTTCCATTCCGTCTTCGCCGGTAACGAGCGGGGTGGATTTGTCGCGGCAGCACTGCATGAAGGATTCGATTTCAACGCGCAGAGGCTCTTTTTTCTCAACTCTGAAGCGGGTGAAATCGCCTTCGGAAACACCGAATTTGGTTTTGAACCATTCGGTTCTTTCGCTTTGTTCTGCGGCGTAGTTGGCATGAAAAGTGAGATTCTGGTTCAGGTAGTCCACAGTGAACATACCGTTCTCACCGGTAACGCTTACTTCTCGAACCTTGGTGGGAGTAACCCAGTTAACATCGAGGATACCGAGAATGCTGTTCTCAAAGCGGAGCAGGCCGAGAACGATGTCTTCGTTGTCAGTGTTCATTACTTTGGAAACATCAGCAGTCATGCTGGAAACTTCAGACTGGGCGATGTTACGCATCATGTCCAGTTCGTGGGTAGCGAGGTCGCTTGCCACACCTACGTCGGTGATACGTCCCGGATAGGGCGACTGGCGACGGGAGTGGATAGTGAAAATCTTTCCGAGTTCGCCAGCTTCGAGTCTTTCTTTAAGCTGGGTGACTGCGGGGTTGAACCTTTCAATGTGTCCGACCTGCAGAACTCTGTTCAGGCGCTTGGCTTCAGCGATCATTTCCTGCGCTTCTTCAACGGTCTTGGCGATGGGTTTTTCAACCAGAACATCGATACCGGCGGCGAGGCAGTCCATGGTGGCCTGACGGTGCAGGTAAGTGGGCAGGGCGATGGTTACTGCATCCGGCTTCTCTTTATCGAGCATTTCACGGTAGTCAGTGTAAGGAGTACCGCCGTAAAGCCCGCAGAGGCGTTCGGTCTGCTCAACATTCTGGTCGCATACACCTACAAGTTCAGAATCTTTAATGTCAGAATATAAACGGACATGATGTTGGCCCATCATGCCTGTTCCGATAACTGCTGTTTTCATTTTGTTAATCCTTTTTAATTAGTTCCGGGCAGGCCGGAAGAGTTATTTCTTTATTACATTCCGGGCAGATAACATTTTCTTCTTCAATGAGATTGTTCCGCTCCGGTAATTTTGTTCCGCATGGGCAGACAAACCCTTTGATGCGTGCAGGGTTGCCGTATGCAAGGGCGTAGTCAGGGATATCCTTGGTCACTACGCTTCCAGAGCCGATGATGGCCCATTTGCCGATGGTGGTATTGCAAACGATGATCGAGCCTGCACCGATTCCCGCACCTTCCTTGACCCGGGTCTCGTAGCATTTCCAGTCCCGGTAGTCCTGCAACCTCCCGTCCGGGGTGACTGCACGGGGAAACATATCATTGGTAAAACAGACGGAAGGTCCGATGAAAACTCCGTCTTCGATAGTTACCCCACGGAAAATATTGGCGTAGTTCTGGACTTTGACCCTGTTGCCTACAACGGCCCCGAAATCAATAAAGGCGCCTTTGCCTATGATACATTCAGAGCCGACTTTGGCCTTTGCCCTGACCTGCACATTCTGCCAGAGATAAGTATTGTCCCCGACACTGGCAGATGGATCTACGTCCGCACTTTCATGCTGATAAAAATTTTGTTCCATTAATTTTACCGATCTATTGCTTGTTGTCTGTAATGCTAATGCAAAGATAAATTAATTCCTGTGTAGTAAAAACTTCAAAATGCATAGCGGAAATTTTTGATTAATCAGTTCTTGTAGGCGTTAATTTCCCATCCGTAGTCTTTAAATTTTTTTCCTGTCAATAAGTAAATGTAAAATAAAATTTTATCATAAACCACGTCTGTGCGGTGCTGCCTGTGCACCCAACTGTATGACTGTTCGGATTTTTCATTGATAAATGATGCCTCCGCGCAGCCCATTAAACAGTCATATATTTCGTCTTCGCTCCAGCAGTTGATGACCGGAGGGGTGTCTCCTCCGTATTGCAGTCTGGAACAGTTCTCATTCACATACATCATAACGGGACGCCCTGCTGCCATGGCTTCAATGGCAATCCCGCCCAGTCCGCCGACGTCGAACTGGTCCACCACAACGTGGCAGTGTGCGAATTCTTCGAAAAGTTCATCCCTTGAAAGCGCATCTTTAAGGATAAAGCTGTCTGCCACGCCGGATTCCTGAATCATTTTCTTGGCCAGATCTTTATCCGCCCCCCTGTATAGGAGGGTACACTTGGCGTTCAGGCCGCTTTTAACAGCGCGGATGAAGGCCCTGATGAACCTGTCGTTGCCTTTGGAAGAATAACGCTCATTTTTGTTATCTGTGGCCTGCCAGTCCAGATGAGAGGGATGGAAAAAATTGATTGTTCCGTCCTGGGCCGGGAGATCAAGCCTTTCCTCCGGTAGTCTGAACGCAGGGAACGGCATCAGGTATACCCGGGGTATTTTAAACTTCACCGCGTTTTTCAGGCTGTGGGGATAATCAACAATCCAGTTCATGGCCGAAAGACGCAGGTGCATCCGGAACAGAAAAGCTTTAATGCTTTTTTCGGCCACGAATTCAAGCATATCCGATCCGGTGGCGATGTTTACCACTGGGGGGAATGCGGGCAGCAGGCTGAGCGGGTAGATGGTCTTTAAAGGACCGAGCACCGCTCCGGTGAAGCTGAAAAGCGCAGCGCAAGTACATGCCTTTTTGAAAAAATCCACGGGATTGCTGTAATTGTAGATTTCGAATCCCAGATGTTTTTCCTGATAAAAATCATCCACAATTTCCTGTCCGGCAGCGGATTTTTTCCTGAAAACTACGACTTTTACACCCAACTCCGCCAGTGATTTGGCAGTGTTGAAATCAACAAGGGCCAAGTCCCCTATTATTCCGATGTCATAGTCTTTCTGCTTAGGCATTTGCTTACCTTTCCCTGCTGCGGATAAGTTTGGCCGGTACTCCGCCGATTATCGAGTATTCCGGGAAATTCTTTTTAACAA
Source organism: Maridesulfovibrio spiralis (SeqCode) (assembly GCF_048571135.1). Lineage (NCBI taxonomy): Bacteria > Pseudomonadati > Thermodesulfobacteriota > Desulfovibrionia > Desulfovibrionales > Desulfovibrionaceae > Maridesulfovibrio > Maridesulfovibrio spiralis (SeqCode). Next base: position 1,820,910 of record NZ_CP182344.1, read on the forward strand.
CGGCATTGGCGCCCACTAGGGTTCCATTTTTCAGGGTCACGCCGTGCATGATCATGGCACCGATGCCGATGTTCACGTCTTCTTCAATGACGATGGGATCGAAAAAGAGCGGCTGAAAAGAGGTCGGCAGGGTGGGATCGTCATGGGTGTGTTCGCAGGGATGGATTTTTACCTGCGGGCCGATGCCTACGTAATCGCCGATGGTCAGGCCGCCTGCACCGATGATGAAGCACTGCTGTCCGATCCAGACGTTGCTGCCGATAACGATGTCGGATTTATAGTAACCCTTAAGGATTGTATCGTGCCCGATGTAGACATTATCGCCGATGGAAATATTCTCGGGGTGGAAAATGCGCACGCCGTCTTCAATGATGACATTTTCACCGCAGGACTTGAGCAAAGACAGGTCGGGGGTTCCGGGGCCTTCGCTTTTGAATTGTTTGGGAGTAAAATCAAACATATTGACCTCTTAGATGCTTTTTGATCAGGAGTTAATGATGTCCGCGACGTTATCTGCCACGAACAGTGCATCGACGCCGTCGTAGCAGGGCAGAGTGATGGTGGTCTGCTGCAGCTTTTCTGAGCCGGGGTTCACGGCGTCGTATTTCTCCCGGTAGTAGGTCAGGCCGCTGAGGCAGTATGTGCCTATTGTCGACTCGATATTTCGTTTCGCAAGGGCGGAAACCAGAGCGTCGCGGTTACATCCTTCAGGAACCCTGTACACTAATGACTGGCAGTTTGTAATTACATTCTTGTTTACCTTCTGGGGGATGAATCCCAGAGGCATCAGTTTTTCATCGTAGGCGGCTTTGATTTCGTTGCGGGAGCTGACGATGGAATCCAGTTTCTTGAGCTGGGCAATGCCCATGGCGGCCTGAATCTCGGTCATGCGGAAGTTGTAGCCGGACTCCACAAAATCAAACTGTCCGTCGGCGATTCTTGCGCCGTGGTTAAGCAGGATTTCCAGCTTCTCCGCATACTCGGGATTATTGGTGGTGATTGCACCGCCCTCACCGCAGTTGAGCAGCTTGCGGGGATGGAAGCTGAAGCATGAAAGGTCGGAAATGTTGCCGCATTTGATTCCGTCCAGAGAGCTGCCGATGGCGCAGGCCGCATCTTCAATCAGGGGTAGACCATGTTCGGCGCAGATTGCTTTGATTTCATCAAGGCCGGAAGGGTTGCCGAAGGCATCCACAAAAATAACGGCTTTGGTCTTTGCGCTGATTTTGGCCCGCGATTCAGCGGCGGTCATGTTGTATGTTTCAAGGGAAACATCAGCGAAAACCGGAGTTGCTCCGGCATCTTCAACAACGTTGGCTGTTGCCGGAAAGGAAAAGTCTGAAACGAGAACCTCATCCCCTGCGCCGATTCCGAGCAGTTTCAGGCAGGCGTAAAGGGCTGTGGTGGCGGAGGTGGTGGTGAAGCTGTGCTTGGCCCCGGTATAAGCGGAGATGTCTTCCCTGAAGCCCGCGACATTGCGGCCCTTGGTGAACCAACCGGACTCGAAGATCGCTTCGAACTGGCTCTGGACTTCATCCAGGCTGACGTAAGGTTTAATCAAAGGAATTCTATCTGTGCTCATTTCTTTTCCCTTTTCTGTTGAACCCGCAGGGGTGTTGATTGCTTAAGTTCCGCTTAAAATTCGTTTTATGTACTTAGAAACATCCTGCCTGAAAGGAATGAGGTCCTTGATGCAGATGGGATATTCGCGGTAATCACCGCCCCATTTCTTTTTGAAGAACCGTATCCCTTCTTCTTTCGGCGTGCCGGGCGCGGGGTTCACTCCGGCGAAGTCAAAATATTTCAAACCCAAACGACAGGCATCATTAATAGCCGCCCAATGCAGTGCGTCCTGAGCGGGAATCCCCTGCTTCATGGCTTCCGGGGCAATGCCGTAGCCGAAAGCGTGCGCTCCCTTGCTTAGGGTCTGTACCCCGAGGCAGGCCAAAGGCTGGCCGTCTTTCATGGTCAGGTAATAGTGCGCCCCCTGTGCGACATTCTCGGTCCAGTCCTCAGGGCAGGCTGCGAAACGGTTGGCGGCAGTGGTTTCTTTGATCATGTTGAAAGTGGGAACGTATAGATCGCAATACTCATCCCAGCGTTCAATTTTTTTGACGCAGGCTCCTTTTTTGTCCGCCTTCCTGATTGTGTTTCTTACCTTGCAGGAGAAGCTTTTGAAGATGTCTTCTGCGGATCGTTCCAGATCGAGAAAATATGTGCCCCATTTTTGGACCGTATAGCCGCAGGATTTAATCTCAGCTTCGGGCATGATTCGGTCGCCGGGGAAATATGGTGGGATCAGTCTTACATGCGTAGCCACGTGTTTCAGGGCCAGCATATTTATGTACTTGAAGACCTTTGCAATATCGGCGTCACTCACATCCGGAGCAAACACAGGACCGTGCACGGACTCGAAGTAAGGGAAAGGTACTTTCTTCTTCTGTTTGACCTGATCGTAGTAATATCTTTTGAGCAGCAGTGCCTGTCCGGCAACCCGTCCCCTGATCAGCAGCCGGATGTAATAAGGCTCGGTCTTTTCCTTGGTGTACAGCACATGGGCATAGCCGGAGCTTTGGTAGTAGGGAGAGCTGCTGCATACCGCATTGTTCCATGAGTCCCAGTCTGCGGGGCGTTCTTTGCTGAAAGTAATATTTGTATTCATTCTGGCGTATGTTCTTTTATATGAGAGGGAAATTTATTTCCTGAGCGTGTGGCGAATTTAAAGCTGCTGATCAGCTGCGCCCGCTTGGGCAGTTCTTACAGAAACCGTAGCTGCCCTTGTTCTTTTTGTAGTTGCTGCGGAAGGTGCGCGCTTTTTTGCTGTTCCACGTTTCGAAGAAGCCCTGCTCAAAAGCGTTCCCGTAGCAAAGCTCCTGCGGCATGGCCGAGTGCGCAACACAGCAGGGATAGATGGAACCGTCGGTGTTAAGCATGGCTCCCCCGTAAACTCCGGGGCAGGTTCCTGCGGGCGCGTTAAGCAGGTTCATGTCACGCATTGAGTCAGTCTCTTTGTCGTATCTATAAATATTGTACTGGCCCATTTTGCGGGGATGCCACTCTTCGAAATTATCCAGAGTCGTGGTGGAGGGTAATTCCATGAGTGTTTTCAAGTCCGGGGAAGGGATGATGAAAGCATCGTAGTAAATCTTGACGAAATCAAATCTGCTGAACATCTCCTCAAGCTTTCCGGCATCGTCTTCGGTGTATCTGTTGACCAGAAAGCGCAGATGGACCGCCGGACGCTCTTCACGGGATTCCAGTATCTCGCAGTAGCGGGTTACTTTCTCAAGCACTTTTTCAATGTTGCCACCGATTCTGTACTTGGAATAGCTGTCTTGAGTGGTGCAATCGACACCAAAGTGAACTTTGTTGAGTTCGGTATCGGCCAGCTTTTGCGGGTCGAAGACGCTGCCGTTGTGTTCAAGGGTAACGGCCAGACCCTTTTCCGAGGCATAGCCGAGCATTTCATAGATGTTGGGGTGCAGAAAGCTTTCCCCGCATCCGGTAAGGGAGATCATCCAGACGTGTTCATGAATCTCGTCGATAAATTTCTTGTATTTATCGAAGTCCATGAAGCGGTCACGTTTTTTCAGGTGTTCCTTACCGCCTTCGATTCCGTGGAAACAGGAAGGACAGCGGTAGTTACAGGCTGTGGTCGGTTCAATGGAAACCTGTGTGGGGTAATAGGGCAGGCGGCCTGTATACTTTATGTAACGGTTTAATTTTGATGAAAAAATATTCATCAACTTCTTAAACCTGAACTTGGAATTGTATACATAAAGCAGCTGTTCCAAGGCTGAATCTTTCCTGATGAATATGGAAAAGCTGTCTTTAAAAATGGCTTTCATCCCGGCTCCTTCTACATCCTTATAAGCTTATACGGCCTATTTTTCTTCACTTCTTTGTTAGATAAAACTGAACAAACTGTCAACGAGCCCTTTATTTGAAGAGGTCCCGATAGTTGATGGTGCTAATCTGGTTCGAGGCCAGAGTTGAAAGTATATGCTCTAATTTATTGTTGTTTATTATATCGTAAGGGTCAAAGTAGTGGGTCAGGTAGAGTTCCTTTTCCGCCACAACTTTGATTGTGTCCGAGAATTCTTTTTTGAACAGCTCGTCGTCACCGAGAAAGGGATTCTTTTTGCGCAGCATATTCCATGAATCGAAAATGGCCAGCGGGAAGTTGAGGCTGCATCCTGTAGGTATCTCGGTGATGCCGTGGGAATGCAGTGACGGGGCGGCGTAGCCCTTGTAACCGCAGGCAGCGGTGGAGCTGCTGTACTTGTAGCCCAGTTCGGCAAGGATGGGGTAGACGCTGTCGGTATGAAGGTTTCCGTAATGCGGAGTCCTGAACCCGATACATTCCACATTTAGAATCCGGGAGAAAACTTCGTGCGCTTTAGCAGCTTCTTCCTTCTGCTCTGCGTAGCTGAGCCTGTTGAAAAAACGGTCCGGTGCCCAGTGCGGGTTATCCGGGTGGGTGTAAGTGTGGTTGATGATTTCATGCCCTTCATCCACAGCCCGTTTGTGGATATCAGGGTACTTTTCCACAAATTTTCCGATAACCGCCAGCCCGGCCTGAATGTCATATTTTTTGAGCATATCCAGCAGGTAGGGAAATGCTTCAATGTCCTTTTCAAAGTCAAAGTCGAAGGTCAGGGTGTAGGCGGCCCGCCCCAGTGGATTCTGCTGCTTGGACATGTAGCCTGCGAAATATCCGGCAGGATCGGTGCGGTGCACCAACTCGCGCATCAGCCTAGCGGCGTAGCGGTTTTTATATGGTCTCAGGAGCGGTCCCCAGATCATTTCAGTTCCCCGGATTCGTATAGTGCAATTTCATCAGCCAGTCCCTTGGCGACCAGCTCCCCGCAGTTTTTGCGGACCATGAATTCTTCTTTGGAAACGTAGTTGGAATATTCGTAGGAAGCCTGATGCAGCCCGGCTACGAATCTGACTGTTTCCGCCGAATCGGCCTTGATGGATTCTATTACATCCCAGACCTGACGGGGATGCTCGATGCTGACCGTGTTTTTGCACAGGTTGAAATAAGGATTGCCCAGACAGATAACCGGAACGTTGGTGGCAATGCTTTCTAGGCCGGGAGACGTTCCGGTGGCAACCACAACTGCCTCACTGCGCAGTATTACTTCGCGGGTAGGAAAAGAAGGAGCCAGCATAACCACGTTGGGCAGGTTTACGAGTTCACGGTAAAAAGAAGGCGGCCTGTTGCCGAACCCTGCCGGATGTTCCTTGATTACAACGGTGTAGCCGTACTTTCCGTGGATGGCTATCTGTTCCAGCATGTGTTCCTGATTGGCAAATTCAGGAACCTGCGAACACATGGTCGCTTCCGGTGTCAGCTGTAGGAAATAGGAAACAATTTTTCCTTCAGGCAGTTCATTTGAAAAATATTTTTTTGAAAGCAGACGGTTTTTCAGCCTGATGAGAGCGGGAAAAAGGGATTCCCCATGTAGAGATCTTTTGATCTTGCTGATAAACTCCTTCGGGCTGTAGGGCAGCATTTTTTCGCCCATCTTGGCGTGATAGGCATCATATCCGGTCTGGGGCTTTTCTGTCCTGTACTTGGCCACAGCCTGTTCAGCCCATTTCATGCTTTCTGCACTGATCTGGTCATTCTTCAGGATCTGTTCCAGCTTAGTACTTCTTCTGTACTGGCCCGAGACTATCCTGACCCGCATTTCACCACCGATGGGGTTGATTTCGTGGGCAAAGGCCTGCCTGATAATTCCCTGCTTGGCCATTGCGGTAAGAATTGTGGTGTTCAGCAGATCGACGGTTTCGAAAAAGGCATATTTGACGTTATGCTTCTTGATGATAGCGTCCAGCAGGTTGTAGTCGAGTAACAGACGTTGCGGAGTTATCGCGTTTGCGGCTTTGTTTTTATGGTCGTTGGCGTAGCGGTTAACGAATTTTTCATACAGGAAGTAGTTGATATTGAAATTGTAGCAGTTCATGCCGAGGGTCTTTTCAATCTCTTTTACCTGTTCCAACTGTCCGGCGGTCAGCTTTTCAATCTCCGCTTTGTTGATCGCTTCGTCATGCCAGTCTTCAAGGGCAATGCCTTCAACCGCAGCATAAAGTGCTCTGTTTTCATCGGTAACGGCAACGACGATGTTGTAGTCCTGCTTGAGATTGTTGATGATTTCAATAAAGAAAGCATCACATCTGGCGCGGCTGAGAAATAAAATTGTCGGCTTGTTCATTGATTTATCCTTCTGCATCTGCTGCTAAATGACGAGATCCCAAGAGAGCGGGGTTCCTGCTTTTACGGCTTTCCTGAATTTCCTGCCGATCAATTCTTCATAGTGGCGGGTATGAAGTCCGTATCCCGGACGGACGCAGCGGATATTTTCCGCGCTGACCGCATCCCCTTCGGCAGCATCTGTGCTGATGAAAATAGATTTACGGAAAATTTTCCCGGCGTTTTCCTTTTCAGTGATCTGGTAGTTGACCCTGCCCAACGCTTTTTCTGTGTTGCGGATGGCTTCGACCATTGCTTTCAGTTCCGGTGCTTCCAGTGAAAAAGCACTGTCCGGTCCGCCGTCTGAGCGGGCTTTGATGAAGTGCTTTTCAATGACGCATGCGCCCAGAGCCACAGCCGCTACCGGAATTTCAATGCCCATGGAATGGTCGGAAAGACCGCAGGGCAGGCCGAAAGTCTGCTGCATGTTCTGGATTGTTTTCAGGTTCATGGATTCTGGCGGCGCGGGGTAAGCACTGGTGCACTTGAGCAGCAGCAGTTCTTTACCGCCCGCTTTGCGGAAAGCGGAAACAGCCTCGTCAATCTCTGATAAAGTGGACATCCCGGTGGACATGATAACCGGTTTCCCGGTGGCGGCAATCTTCTTGATCAGCGGGATATCGACGATTTCAAAGGAAGCGATCTTGTGCACAGGAACGTCCATTTCTTCCAGAAAGTCCACCGCAGTAGCATCAAAAGGAGTGGAAAACAGGTCCAGTCCCAGCTCATTGGCGATCTTCATGAGCTTCGGCTGCCATTCCCAGGGGGTCATGGCTTCGCCGTAGAGATCATGCAGGGTGCGCCCTTCCCAGAGGGTTCCCTTGCCGATTTTGAAATATTCGTTGTCGCAGTTCAGGGTCAGGGTGTCCGGGGTGTAGGTCTGCAACTTGATGGCATCGACCCCGCATTCTTTGGCGATGTGGATGAGTTCCACTGCGGCATCAAAATTCTGGTTATGGTTGGCCGACATTTCGGCAATGATATATACGGGATGGTCCGGCCCAATGAGGCGTCCGTTAATAGAAATAGTGCTCATTTTCTACCTGCCTTTGCTCATTTTTAATGCTGAAATTGTCGCTTCAATATCCGCTTCCCAACCGCCGTCAAACTCCGGCAGGTCGGATAATTTATGATAGGTTCCCTCGCCCTGCTGTTGGGCGGGGGTGTAGTTTCCTGCCAATAAAGCGGGAATGTTTTCAATGAAAAGCTGTTCGATCTCGGAAATCAACCGGGCATAAGTTTCAGCGAAGTTCTTTTCATCAGTAAAAGAAACCTTTTTTTGATAGATAATATCGCCTGTGTCCACTCCCTGATCAACTTCGTGGATAGTCACTCCGTGGGGAGTTCCGTCATAAAATGCCCAGAAATTAGGATGCGCCCCGCGGTTGAACGGCAGATAAGAGATGTGCAGGTTGATTGTTTTCCGGGGGTGCTTCTCCAGAAATCCAACAGGAATTATGTGGCTGTAACCGAATGAAATGATCAGGTTGTAGTCATTGTAGTCTTTATCCCAATCAAGTTTTAGCGCGGTCTGGTCTACTGTGCAGCCATGTTTTTCCAGCTCTTTAATCAGGCAGGTACGGCTTTTATCGTAGCCGAGAAATAGTATTTTATGCGCCATGACGATGCCTTTTAAGCTCTGTTTAAAAAATTTATGATCCGGGAAACGCCGTTTCCGTCGACCAGTTTATGTCCATTCTGTGCAAGGGTTTGCTGCTTTTCGGAGTCTTTGATGATGTTTTTTACTGCGTTTGTGATCTGTATTTGTTCAACGGATTCATCTCCGCCAAGATAAAGAGCAGCTCCTGCCGCCTGCAATTGCTCGGCGATTCGGAGCTGGTTGTCGGCGGTGGTGATGATGATCAGCGGCCTGCCGATACAGCAGACTTCCCAGCAGGAAGAGCCTCCGGCCCCGATAAACAGATCACTGGCGGCGATGAGTTCAGCCATGTTACTGACGTTGGATTTGATTTCAATGTTATGGACAGAAGTTTCGGCAAGCTCGTACAGGTTATCAAGATGGGGATTGGCCGGACCGGCAATAACTTTGACCCTGATGTCTGCCGGGACTTCTTCCAACGCTTTCAGGATGGTGGCGGTACTGTTTTTGGCGTCCGCACCGCCCATGCTGATCAGGATATTGAATTTATTTTCCGTAGTTTCGGGCTTGTTTCGGGCAGCCATGCGGAATTCGTTGCGCAGCATTGTGTACTGCACTCCGGCAAGAATCCGGGCATCGGGATTAATTTTGTACTTGATGCTTTCGGAGCCGAGGTTCTGGTTGAGCAGGACTGCGCAGGTATACTCATCCAGATGATTGTAATCATCCATTACCAGCGTATTCGGGTGCGCTTTTCTGATTGTATTTTGATACCCGGCATCGAGAAAGTAGCCGTCCAGAACGATCCAGCTGCCAGCGGCGAGAGTTCCCGCGATTTTTATCAGCTGCTCAGCATCCAGCTTGGAATCGGGGTAGGAAGTCTCGATAGGTACGAACTTCAAACCAAATTTAGCGACCGTTTCCAGCAGGGCCGGATTCGAAATGTTGCCTGCAAGGATTGCATCCCCGCCTCCGGAGATCCATTCCTCGGCCAAAGCCAGACAGCGCATGACATGACCTATGCCGATGCTGGAGTTTGCGTCTGCACGAATCAGCAGGGTTTTCAGTGTTGATGCAGTCTTGTTATCGGGCACTTTTCTTTAAAATTTCAAATTTTAGTTCGGCGGTTTCCCAGTCTTCGAGGGTATCAATATCCTGCACCAGATTGCGGGGGAGGATAACCGGAAGTGTTTCGCTGGAATAGAGCTGCGGATTCTTGCGGAACCTGTCGCAGTTTACCCAGTAGAACTGTCCGGCATCATGATAGGCTTCGGGGAGATCCTGTGAACGGGTATTCTCATGTTCAGGCCAGAACATTTCAGTGTATCCGCGATCATTGATCTTCAACGCCCGTTGAATGGGAAAAGGAAAACTGGTCACAGAGAATGTGGAATGGGCATTGTTTTCCTGCAGCAGCTCCAGCCCTTTTTGCAGGTCGGAGGAGCGCACAAAGGGCGCGGTGGGGTAGATGCAGCAACCGTTCTGCACGTCCATGCCCTTATCGATCGCCCACTCAATTGCATGCAGCAGCACCGGGGCTGTGGGGGTGTGGTCGTCGGAAAGCTCTTCAGGGCGGCGGAAAGGGACAGTTGCCCCGCATTCCTCTGCAACGGTGGCGATTGAGTCAGAGTCTGTGGAGACAATGACTTTATCGAACAGTCCGCTTTCAAGGGCGGCGGCAATGGAATAGTAAAGAATCGGCTTGCCCGCGAATTCCTTAATATTCTTGTTCTTGATGCGTTTGCTGCCGCCTCTGGCCGGAATGATCGCGATATTCATGGCTTAAACCTCAGCCAATGCTTTCTTTACCGTTTCAACCACGTACTTAACATCTTCGTCTTCCATGAGCGGGAACATGGGCAGGGAAATCAGTCCCTTGTATGCTTCCTCGGCAACGGGGCATAGCCCTTCATGGGTTCCGAAGTTGTCTTTGTAGTAGGGGTGCAGATGGACCGGGATGTAATGGACCTGTACGCCGAGGTCGTGTTCACGCAGGTAGTTGAAGACCTGTTTACGCTTCTCGCTGCGGTTTTCGCCTTGCAGGTTGATCACGTAAAGATGGTAGGCGTGCTTTGCTCCGTCCTGCTTGCCAAGGGGGGAAAGTCCTTCCATCTCTGCGAATTCACGATCATACATTGCGGCTATTTCACGCCTTCTGGCAATCCATTCCGGGAGTCTGGAAAGCTGGCTCAAGCCCAGTGCGCACTGGAAATCGGTGATGCGGTAGTTGAAGCCGAGGTCCTGCATTTCATAGAACCAGCCGTCGCGCTGCCTGAAATCAGCGGTGATGCCGTGATTGCGGAAAATGCGCATGCGCTTGTCGTATTCGGCGTTATCGGTCACGGCCATGCCGCCTTCCCCGGTAGTCATGTGCTTGACCGGATGGAAGCTGTACAGGGTGATGTCTGCCAGCGTACCGACTTTTTTGTCGTGCAGGCTGCCGCCGATGGAATGGCAACCGTCTGCTGCCAGAAAAATTCCGTGCTTGTCGGCAATTTTACGTAACGCAGCGTAATCGCAGGGCTGTCCGGCATAATCAACCGCGATGATTCCCCTGGTCCTGGGAGTGATCTTTTTCTCCACCTCTGCCGGGTCGATGAGCAGTGTCTCAGGGTCGACATCGGCGAAGACCGGGGTCGCTTTCATGTAGGCTACACAGTTGGCGGAGGCCGCAAAGGTCATGGGGGGGACGATAACCTCATCCCCTTCCTTGATATCAAATGCGTACATGGCCGCATGCAGGGCTGCTGTGCCGCTGTTGACAGCCACGCCATGAGCTGCTCCGGACATTTCAGCCACAGTTTGTTCAAATTCCGCTACTTTGGGACCTGTGGTCAGCCAGCCGGAAGTCAAAGCATCTGTCACAGCTTTGAGATCCTGTCCGTCTATGCACTGGCGGCCATATGGAATGTTCTTGGATGCGCCCATGGAAAGTGCCTATTTATCGATTTTCAGGGTTGAAACCATTTCGATCAGACCTGCTTCATCCACCCAGTCGACGTTGCTGTCGGAAGTGTAGACAAAATCTTCGGCAACGGGTTCGCCGCCGATCATGTCCGCCTGCTTGGTCATGAATCCGGTGTCCGGCTTGATAACGTAGTAGCCGTCGAATTCCGCGGTGTTACGGGCGTCATCAATGGAAATCATCATCTCGTGCAGCTTTTCGCCGGGACGGATACCGATGACCTTCTGTTCACAATCCGGTCCCATGGCTGATGCCAGATCGGTGATCTTCATGCTCGGAATTTTCTGAACGAAAATTTCACCGCCGACCATTTTCTCAAAGCCGTCCAGAACAAACTGTACCGCATCTTCAAGGGTGGTCCAGAAGCGGGTCATGCGCGGATCGGTGATGGTCAGGGTTCCGCTTTCGCGCTGCTTGAGGAAGAGCGGGATAACACTGCCGCGGCTGCCCACAACGTTACCGTAGCGGACGACGCTGAATTTGGTGTCACCGGAACCTGCGTAGAGGTTACCGGCTACAAAGAGTTTATCGGAGCAGAGTTTGGTCGCGCCGTAGAGGTTAACGGGGCTGACCGCTTTGTCGGTGCTCAGGGCGATGACTTTTTTTACACCTACGTCAATGGCGGTGTTGATGATGTTCTGCGCGCCGAGAACGTTGGTTTTGATCGCTTCAAAAGGGTTGTACTCGGAAGCGGGAACCTGCTTCATGGCAGCGGCGTGGATTACGAAATCAACACCGCGAAAAGCGCGGTAGAGCCTTTCCTTGTCGCGCACGTCACCGATGAAATAACGCATGCAGGGAAATTCCTTGTCGGAGAATTTGCGTGACATTTCATATTGTTTGTATTCGTCGCGGCTGTAGATGATCAATCTCTGGGGAGAATAGTTTTTAAGGATCATTTCAGTGCATTTGTGCCCGAAAGAGCCTGTTCCGCCAGTAATCAGAATAGTTTTTCCATTAAACATTATATTCTCCTCTTAACCTTTGAGGCTGGTTTTATCTTCAACAAGGCTGATGCCCCGGTCTTCAATTTTATATACTTTGTCGCACCGCTCGATGGTTGAGAGACGGTGTGCAATAATGAGCAGGGTTCTGCCCTCGCTCACTTTAAAAATATGTTGCATGATCCTTTCCTCGGTATCTTTGTCCAAGGCGGAAGTGGCTTCATCAAGGACCAGCAGGTCCGGGTTGCCGTACAGGGCGCGGGCTATTGCTATGCGCTGCTTCTGACCACCGGAAAGGTGTGAACCGTCCTCGCCGACCGGGGTTTCCAGTCCTTGGTTCTTTTCCAGAAACGGGGTCAGTTCGGCTTTATCCAGAGCATCCTTAAGAGCGGCTTCGTCATACTCGCGTCCGAAGACAACATTTTCGGCCACACTGGAGTCGAAAAGATAAATGGACTGCGGAATGTAGCCGATCTTCTTTCTCCAGCTGAGCATGTTCGCTTCGGTCAGCCCGGTTCCATCGACTGTGAAATCGCCGGAAAAGGAGGTGTACATGCCGATAATTATGTCCGCAAGAGTGCTTTTCCCGGCTCCGCTTTCCCCGATAAGGGCGGTTTTCTCGCCTTTAGGGATGGTCAGGTCGATGTTGGCAAGCACTTCTTTTTCATCTTCACCGTACTTGAATCCGAGCTTGCACAGTGAGATTTCTTTATCAAATTCCAGCGGCCCGGAGCCGAGCTTGTGGGTATCTATCTGGTAATCCGCGTGGATGAGTTCCAGCGTTTTATTGTAATAAAGCATGTTATTGAAGCTGCTGAGCATCCTATTCACCGAAGGCAGCAACCGGTACATGGCCAGCGCGTAGAGTGAAAGGATGGGGATGATCTGCTGCACCTGCATGTCGTAATGGATGGCGCAGACAATAGCCGCGATTAGCAGCGAAAATCCGATGCATTCAAGGGAAAGGCGCGGGACTGTATTGTAGGTGGCATTCATGACCATTGCCCGGGCAAAGCCCTTCCCGGCATCGTCCAGTCCTTTGACGGATGGTTCTTCGCAGGAAAGCAGCTTGATGAACTTCAGGTTACCGAATGACTCGTTGATTATGCGGTAGAAAACATGCTGGTATTCGTTGCGTTTAAGGCCTTCTTTCTTGATCAGTGTAGAAATAGTTTTAACCAGAAAAAGAACCATGCAGCCCAGAAAAAGGGTGATGGCCAGCGTGATCTTGTAGTCCACGAAAAGCAGGGTGGCGTACAGGAAGCTGGCAACGAATATCTCGGAGATGAACAGCAGCAGAGAATAGTAATATCCCCCTGCATACTGGGCCTCGGAAACGAGGTTCTTGGTCAGGTCGGAAGTGTTACGCTTCAGCATATCCTGATATTTGATATGCATGTAGTTGGAAAACAGCTTTGTGGAAAGGCTGTGGAAAACCCCTTGGGCGAAGTTCTGGATCAGGTAGATGTATCCCAGGTTTATCAATCCCCTGACAAGGTAGAATGAAACCAGCGCCAGTCCGAAAATGACAACAAATTCTTTTTCGCTGCCAAACCCGAGCAGGTTGTAGACATAGGCATAATATTCATTGCTCTGGGCAAGGGTGAAATCGTTAGCCAGAGTAATGAACGGCAGGATTGCTGAAATCCCTACAGTTTCAATGCAGGAAATGACTATGGACACAAAAACGAGGCTTACGAGGCCTTTTTTTTGTGTCGGAGTCAGTATCGCCAGAATTGTTTTGTACATCGTTTAATCTTCAATCTCGTAATCATTCATGTACCAGTCCACAGTGGTCTTCAGACCCTCCGCAAGCGGGACTTCCGGCTCGTAGCCGAGTACTTTCCATGATTTGGAAATATCGGAGAGGCGGTCTTTAACCGCGTCCCAGTTGCGTCTTTCCTTGAACACGATTTCAGACGATGATCCGGTGTATTCGATGATCATCTTTGCCAGGTCAATGATCTGGGTCGGTTTGCCTGTTCCGCCGTTGAAAATATCGCCGTCCGCAACTTCGGAAAGCGCGGCAAGGGTCAGCAGCTGTGCCGTGTTGCCCACAAAGGTGAAATCGCGGGTTTCAGTGCCGTCCCCGGTGATGTAAAGCGGTTCGCCCTTGATGGCTCGGACAATGAAATTGGGGATTACATTGCGGTAGGGACCATGCGGCTCATAGGGACCGTAGGTGTTGAAGACCCGGATGGAGACTGCGGGAAGCTGGTACATGGAAGCGTAGTACTTCACGTACAGTTCGGCAGTGTATTTGTTGATGGCGTATGGTGTTTCGTGGGGATAGATGTAGTCATCCTCGCTCATGATGGCGGCGTTGCCGTATACGCATGAGGAAGAGGTGTAGACGAATTTCTTCAGTCCCTTATTCTTTTTGCAGATTTCCAGCAGGTTCATGGTCCCGATGATATTGGCCTGCACATCCTTGAAGGGATGGTCCACGGAATTCTGGTTGGCGAAATGGGCCGCCAGATGGAAAACGTAGTCCGGTTTGAACTCGTCCATTTCCTTGCCGTAGGAATCAATTTCCCCGATATCGGCTTTAATAAAAGTAATGCGACTGTCATCCGGCAGGTAGTTTTTGTAGCCGGAAGAAAGGTTGTCGATAACCATGATCTCGCCGACTCCGGCCTTGATCATCCGCTGTATTAAATTCAACCCGATGGCACCTGCGCCGCCGGTGATAAGTATCTTGGCATTATTCATTGAAAAGAGACTCGCGAATGTTTTTATAGCTGTTGTTCATGTTGTAGTAATTCTTTCCTTCCTCACGCAAAGGGGCGGGCTCTGTTGAGTCCAGCCTGCGAACAAGGGCGGCGATGGAAGGCACATCGGCGCTGTCGGCTACCAGCAGCTCTTTTTGGATGTCACGCACTATCTGGGTAGTGGTTGAAGAGAGCGGGGTTAAGGCCACAACCGGTTTGCCCGCGCCGATGTAATCGGCGAGTTTGGAAGGAAAGAACGGTGAATCCTTGAGCGGGGCATCGATGACCAGGAGGATGTCCGCTTCCGAAAGGACTTTAATTGAATCCAGATAAGGAACTGGATTAAAGAATTTGATCTGCTCCGGGCATTTGCGTTCTGCCAGCTGGCGTTCATCATCCTTCATGCGGCCGTAAAAATGGAACTCAAGATTCTTCGGCTGAACCTTGCTGACCGCCTCGATGAGCGGTGCTGCGGAACGCAGTCCGTAAATATTCCCGGTGTGGGCGATGATTTTCTTATCAGGGTCGTTCAGTCTGCGGGTGTAAAGGGTCGGGTCAAAGACATGGGGCAGGACTTTGATCTTGTCCTGATCCGCATTCAAGCCCTTCACGAAAAGCTCTTTGGTCTTTTCAGAGGTGACGGTGATGGTGTCGGCTCTTGAAATTACTGTGCGCTCGTACATCCGGTTGATCTTACGCTGAAGACCTGTCCGGTATGTAAGGTACGGATTAAGTGTCCAGGGATCGGAAAAATGTGCGGTCCATTGCAGGTTGCGGTCAGTTTCTTTCACAGCCAGACCTGCCAGATGGTTCACCAGCGGGGAGGAATGGGTGTAGAGCGCGTCAATCTGAAATTCTTTAATCAGGTTGATTGCCATTTTGGCTGCAGGGAATTTCCACCAGAATTTGCGGTCGGTGACTTCCAGCCCTCCGCAAAGGTAATGCAGCCATTTTTCACCGGGAAGTTTGTTTACCCGGTGGATGGTCAGGTTCTCGTGATCCTTGCACAGCTGCTGGTCCAGAAATTCGAAATCAGGATCTTCGCAGCAGGTCAGGACGTGGACCCGGTGTCCGCCGCGCGCCAAAGCACAGGCCCTGCGCTGGACCTGAATGGATTCCGGCGAAAGGATCGGCGGAAAATCGTATGTGATGAACAGAATTGATTTTTTCATAGCCCGATTAGTTCCCTGTGGATATCTGCAAATACTTTTTCCGCATGTTCCGGACTCCAATTATCTTCGGCAAAGCCGACGGCTCTGGAACCATACTCGGCGCGGTTTTCCTCACTCCGATAAAACTCAATTCCCGAACGGTAGCCGGACGGTGAATCTTCCACCATTCTGGCTATGTTATTTTCAAATTCAGGAACAGGTGTCCCCCTACGCGAATTAAACAAAATGGGCAATCCGCACAGGGATGTTTCCAGCACCGTCTTGGGGAATTCGCTGTACTGGGAGTGCCCGGCGAAAATATCATATTCGTGCATGGTCCGGCAGAGTTCATCATTGGGCATGGAAGGTATGAAACGTACTTTTTCTTCCAGATTCAACTCCCGCACCAGTTCTTCGGCTTCCTGAATTTTGCCGCCGCTGCCGACAACTGTCAGCTCGGCATCGAAATCCTGCAGTGCGTGGATGATGTTCAGGGGATTCTTTGCCGGAATGACTCGCCCCACATATAAAATCTTAAGCGGCCCGGATGAACAGTAATCCGTTTTGCGGACGATCTTTCCGGGGTTGATTACGTTGTAGGCAACAAAAGGATCGTTGGCCCCTTTGGTTCTGGCATAATCCAGGATCGAGCCGTAGACGCAGCTGACCTTGTCGGCCCTTTGCAGGGTGTATTTTTCAACACTTTTAGAAAGGGCGTAAAAGACCTTGGTTCTGAAATCCACTTCCGGGTTGGCCCGGGTCTGGTCCGGCTGGGTGTGCAGGGAAACGAATAAGGGAATATCGAGTTGATCCTTTATTCGGGCCGCCGCATAACCGTTTATGAAATTACCGTAGCAGCGGATGAGGTCCGGTTTGATTTCTTCGGCAAGTTTCACGGCCTGATCAGCCCAGTTTTTAAGCATGCAGGGACGCCAGAGTGTTCTGGCAAGCAGTCCCATGCCCGAAGGTAGATTGTGCAGGGTCAGCTTTGCGTCACCCACGGTCCTTTGCAGGGCAGCATGGTCTGGTCTGTCATCATTGGTCATCAGGATGTGCACGTCACTGAAGACCCCGCCGGGATTGTAGTAGCGGTCAATAAGTTCGCCTTTCCCAATGATATGGGAAAGGCGATCTGTAATGATGACAAGCAGGGTTTTGCTCATGCGTTAGGCATTCCTGATGATGTCGGCGATGTATTCCTGCTGTTCCCTTTCAAGGTATGGGTGCATGGGAATTGCGAAAATGCGGCTTGCTGCATCTTCACTGATCGGGCAGTCGCCCATTTTGTAGCCGAGATCATTGAAAGCGGTCTGGAGGTGAAGCGGAATCGGGTAGTAGATCGGGGAAGGAATTCCCTTTTCCTGCAATGCGGCCTGAATGCGTGAGCGGTGTTCGCTGTCTTTGGCAAGCGGGCAGTACTGGGCCCATACGGAGCGGTATCCTTCGGGAACGGAAGGAGCTGTCAGGCCGTCGATACCGTCGAGGAGCTTAGCGTAGGTGTCTGCCACCTTGTCACGCAGGTCCACTTCTTCAGGGAAAATGTCGAATTTGGCCTGCAGGATTGCTGCCTGCAGGGAGTCCAGACGGCCGGTGATGCCGAGACGGACGTTGTCGTAACGGTCCGGGCCCATGCCGTGGATACGGTGTGAGCGCAGGCGTTCGATCAGTGCGTCGTCGTCGGTGAAACACATTCCGCCGTCACCGTAGCAGCCCAGGGGCTTGGCGGGGAAGAAAGAGGTGCAGGTGATGTCACCCAGAGAGCAGGCGCGTTTGCCTTTGTATTCGCCGCCGAAGCTCTGCGCTGCGTCTTCGATGAGGAAGAGGCCGTGTTTGTCGGCAACAGCTTTGATTGCTTCGTAATCGGCGGGCAGACCGAAAATATCAACGGAGATGATGCCTTTTGCGGTCAGACCGTCAACTTTGGGCAGGGGAGTGCTGCCGTCGCCGCTTTTGAGTGCTTCGATGGTTTTATCGAGCTTTTCGGGGTCGATGTTGAAGGTGACCGGATCGATATCGACGAAAACCGGGGTCGCACCGGTCAGGGCGATGGTTTCTGCTGTGGCGAAGAAGGTGAACGGAGTGGTGAAAATCGCGTCACCGGGTTTTACGTCCAGAGACATAAGCGCGAGAGTCAGCGCGTCTGTTCCGGAAGCGCAGCCGAGAGCGTGCTTTGTGCCGCAGTACTCAGCCAGTCTTTCTTCGAGTGCCGGGATTTCAGGGCCCATGATATAGGCGCCATGATCAAGAACAGTATCCATGTTTTCGCGGACCTGTTTTTCAACCCGGGAAAACTGCTTTTTAAGGTCAATAAATGGAATATTCATGAGATTAATTCTCCATGTTTTGATGCAAGTTTATATTGCTTAGACAACCTTCCAATTGGGTCGTCTTAAATAAATTTCACTGGTTCTATCGAATTCCTTGGTATCAAGGACCATGATTCTGATCTTACGTTTTATCGCTTCCTCGGCCTTGTTGCAAAGGTCACCGATACGTTCAGAATTGGTCTCATTACCGATGATGAGTACATCGATGATGCCTGAATCTATCCCCTTGGCGTAATCATCAAGAATGTAGACTGAATCAACATCGCCGATAGTGGAGAGAATATATTCCAGAATCTGGTCGATCCCGATATATTTACGCACAATGGAACTGATTTCAGGAAAAAAAGGATGGGAAGAGTTGGCGTTGTAGAAAATGTAGCGTCCTTCCTTTTTCTTGTTCAGGTAGCCCGCTTCACTTAATCCGTCCAATTCCTCTTTCATGGCATTGGGCGAAACGTCAAATTCTGCGGCTAACTCCCTGAGATAAGAGGAAACATCAGGGTTGAGGAACAGCTTGAGCAGCAGTTTGATTCTAGTTTTGGATGTGAATAGTTCTTTCAGCATGATGCGAGTTTGTTACGTTATTCTGAACAAACAGTCAATCAGAGTGCTGTGTCAGTATGGCGAAGATCATGTTCAGGAGAACCGGAAAACTGCCGGATTATGTTGTTTATCGGCAGTTCCGGGATGTTTATAATTTATGATCGGTAAGTGGTTTGGCGGGCTTAGCAATCTTCATCAAATTCAGGCACGGCTGCGTGAAGCATGGTTCTGACTTCCTCGGCCTGGAATTTATCGGCTGCCTCTTTCATTTCGCAAAGCTGTTTTTTGAAGTAGGCGGAGTAGGCTTCAAGGTCTTTCTCAACACCTTTCAGGACCATGATTTTGTCATGTTCGGTGCGCACAATTCCTTCACCTTCGGTGATAAGTTCTTCGTAGAGTTTCTCGCCTTCACGCAGTCCGGTAAAGATGATTTCAATGTCTTTGTCCGGTTCCTTACCGGAGAGCCGGATCAGGTCGCGGGCCATGTCGGCTATTTTGATCGGGTCGCCCATTTCAAGGATGAAGATTTCCCCGCCTTCAGCCATGACCCCGGCCTGTAAAATAAGTTGGGCCGCTTCGGAGATGGACATGAAATAGCGGGTCACGTCTTTGTGGGTGACAGTGACCGGACCGCCGCGTTCAATCTGGCGGCGGAAAAGGGGAACCACGGAGCCGGAAGAACCGACAACATTTCCGAAACGTACAGCCATAAAGGTGGTCTCTGAGTCGTGGAACAAGCGCATGAGTAATTCGGTCACGCGCTTGGATGCACCCATGATGTTGGTGGGGCGCACGGCCTTGTCCGTGGATACGGTCACAAAGCGGGCGACACCGTGCTTATCCGCTGCGGTCATGACGTTTTTGGTCCCGCAGATGTTGTTGTGCACTGCCTGCCACGGGTTGCGCTCCATCATGGGAACGTGCTTGTAGGCGGCAGCGTGGAATACGGTGTGCGGCTTGTAAGTATTAAAGGTCTCATCCATGAGCAGTTCGTCCTGCACAGAACCGAGCACTGTTACGTAGTCATGGAAATTAAGCTCGTGGTGCAGTTCCATCTGGATGGCGTAGAGGTTCGCTTCGCTGGAATCCACAAGAATGAGCTTGGCGGGATTAAAGCGCACAACCTGACGGACCAGCTCCGAACCGATGGAGCCTCCACAGCCTGTAACCAGCACTGTCTTGCCGGAAAGGTATTCGCTGATGGCGGAGGAATCCAGCTGTACCGGGGCGCGTCCAAGTAAATCCTGATAGCTGACATCGCGCAGGGCCTTGATGCCGACCTTGCCGTTGATGATTTCATCCATGCCGGGCAGGATTTTATAGGGCAGTCCGGTTTCCTTACATGCGTCGATAATTTCGCGCATTTCTTTACCGGAAGCTTCGGCCACGGCAATGAGGATCTCATTGACGCATTTATTGGCTACCAGCTCCTGTATATCGGAAAGTGGTCCGAGCACCGGAACACCGTGAATGGTCCGGCCTCTTTTGCTTTTGTCATTGTCCAGAAAGCCGATAGGCAGGTATTTGAGCTGTCCGCTGCTTCTGATTTCGCGGACGACTTTTTCCCCGGCCCGTCCGGCCCCGATAATAAGGACGTTTTCGCCGTTCACCGGGCAGCTTTCCGGGGAAAGCTGGATGGAATTACCGTCCTTGATGGCATAAAAAGAACGGATCATGACCCGCATGCCGCCGCACATGAAAACGGTCAGCAGCCAGTCGATGATGAATACACCGCGCGAGAATCCGCCGAAACCGAATTTGTAGAGCACTACAGTGATCAGGATCAGCGATTGCAGGAAAGTGGCTTCCAGAATGTGCCAGAGGTCACGCAGGCTGGTGTACCGCCACATGCCCCGGTATAGCCCCAGTCCCAGAAAAACGGAGAATTTAATGACCAGCGTGTACTTGAGCAGCTCAAAGCACTGGGTCTGGGCATAGCCGGGCAGGTTAAAATCAAAGCGGAACAGATAGGCCCCGTAAAATGCACCTATGAAGATGATCAGATCCAGAAGGATCATGACGTAGAAATTTATATTACGCAGGTTGTGAAGCATAAATTATCTTCCGCACCCTTTGATCAGTTCTGCGATGCGCTGCAAATCATCAGCAGCCATGGCAGTGCCGGAGGGCAGGCAGAGTCCGCGATTGAACAGATCTTCGCTTACTTTGCCGCCGAAAACGGTGTTGTCTCTGAAAACCGGCTGTTTGTGCATGGGTTTCCAGACCGGGCGGGATTCAATGTTTTCTGTTTCAAGTGCAAGGCGGATATCATCGGGAGATGCACCGAATTCTTTTTCATCAATCAGCATGACCGAAAGCCAGCGGTTGCATTTGCCGTAATCCGCTTCGGGCATAAAAGATATACCGGGGCAGCTGCCGAGCTCCCGTTCATAAAAATCGAAAATCTCCCGTTTGCGTTCAACGCGTTCGGGGATGACTTCCACCTGTCCGCGGCCGACAGCGGCTACAAGGTTGGACATGCGGTAGTTGTATCCGATTTCCTTGTGTTCGTAGTAGGGTTCCGGTTCCTTGGCCTGCTGGGAAAGCCAGCGCGCACGGCTGATCATTTCTTCATTGTCGGAAGCGAGAAGTCCGCCCCCGGAGGTGGTGATGATCTTGTTGCCGTTAAAGGAATAGGCAGCCATGAGCGCGCCTTTGCCCGCATGCCTTCCTTTGTAGGTGGCTCCTACGGATTCGGCAGCATCCACGATAAGCGGGATGCCATGCGGTTCGAGGATTTCCAGAATGCGGTCATAGTCTGCGCACTGACCGTAGAGGTCGGTGGGGATGACCGCTTTGGGTTTACGTCCTTTGGAAATATAATAATCTACTGCTTCGGCAAGTAGATCCGGGTCCATGTTCCATGACTTGTAGTCGGAATCGATGAATACGGGTTCCGCACCAAGGAAAGTAACCGGGCTGACGCTGCCGATGAAGGTTAGCGAGGAGGCAATAACCACATCTCCGGGCTGGACACCGACAATGCGTAAGGCGAGGTGCAGTGCTGCTGTGCCGCTGGAAAGGGCTGCACAGTGTGCAAATCCGGTAAGCTTTGAGAAATCCTGTTCAAAACCATTGACCATAGGACCGAGCGGAGCAATGAAATTGCTCTCGAAAGCCTGACGTACATATTCCTGTTCGTTGCCTCCCATGTGCGGGGGAGAAAGGTATATGCGGTTCTTTTTGTTTGCAGACACTGGCTGGATTTCCTTTACGCTGAAAATTATCTGTAACAACGGGTCAGATATAATATTTTTAGGTTTTAGTACAGTTTAGGCGCGTTTGGCTGAAAGTTATTGTAATGATTGTTTTAATGTTTTTTCTTACTTTCAAGGCAGGATGTGCGCCGGAATACCCGCAGCCTTCGAGCCTCCGGGAATATCTTTAATCGCAGTCGATCCGCCGCCTAAAATGCTTTTTTCGCCGATTCTGATTCGTGGTAAAACAGTAGCTCCGATGCCGACCATGGCTTCTTCACCGACAATAACTTCCCCGCCTAACGTTGATCCGGGGGCTATATGGGCGTGCGGGCCTATTCGGTTGTGGTGCTCAATGGTTGAGTTGGTGTTGATTATGGTGTTGTCTTTGATATCGGCCTGAGTATTAATTACTGTCCCGGCCAGAATCATGCATCCTTCACCTATCTCAACATCAGGGGCGATGATTGCCGAAGGGTGAATGACCGTGAACAGGTTTTCCCCGGCATCACGCAGTTCATTGAAGATTCGTTTACGCAGTGCGTTGTCGCCAAGGGCGATAACAATGCCGTCATGCGGGATGCCTTTTATTGCCGCGCTGCCGCCGGGAACGGGTATGCCCATGATCTTTTTGCCGTGCAGTTCCCGGTCTTCATCTACAAAGGCCACAGGTTCAGTAGCTTCCATCTGCTTCAAGGCATCAGCAACTACCTGACCATGACCACCAGCACCCATTATGATGATTTTTTTCATTATTCATTCCCCATGAATTCCTGAGCTGTGGCTTGTCCGGGCTGGGAAATGCCTTCGCGTTTGAAAACGCGGGCCACGGTAAGATACAAAATTTTAATATCAAGCAGCAGGTTGTGGTTATCCACATACCAGACATCGAGCTTGAATTTTTCATCCCATGATATGGCATTGCGTCCGTTGACCTGCGCCCATCCGGTTATTCCGGGCAGCACGTCGTGGCGGCGGGCCTGTTCCGGGCTGTAGCGTTTGAGATACTGCATGAGCAGGGGACGTGGCCCGACCAGCGACATGTCGCCGAAGATCACGTTAACCAGTTCCGGCAGTTCGTCCAGTGACGTTGAACGCAGGATACGCCCGAATCTGCTCAAGCGTTCGGAATCCGGGAGCAGGTTGCCATGCTCGTCCCGCGTGTCAGACATGGTTTTGAATTTTATGATGTTGAACGGTTTGCCGTGCAGTCCCGGCCTGCGCTGAATGAAGAAAATACCGCCGCCCATCTTTTTGTGGATGGCAACAGCAACCGCCACCAGCAGCGGAAAGAAAATTATCAGCGCGGTAATTGAAACGACAAGGTCAAAACATCTTTTCAAAGTCATTATTTATAATCCCATACCATGCATAATGGTCGCATTGACCTTGTTAATATCAAATTTTTCAGTAGCATAATTCAGCGAAGCGTCACCCATCGGCTGCATCAGTTCAGGCTGAAGAATGAATTTCTCCATGGCCTGTTCCAAGGCGGAAATATCTTTAACAGGAACCATGAATCCGTTCCGGCCTTCAATTACGGTTTCACGGCAGCCTGTAGCATTTGTCGTTACGATCGGCCTACCGCAGGACATGGCCTCCAGCACGGAGCGGGGGGTTCCTTCTCGGTAGGAAGGCAGCACGTAGACCGAACAGTTTCTCAGTTCGTCGCGCACATCGTCAACCGGACCGACGCAGTCAATCCCCTCATTCTGCCATTTTGCGACAAGACCGTCACTTATTGAATCCGGGCCGTGGTCGTGGGGACCGACCAGCCTGAATTCAGCCTGCGGATATTTCTTTTTCAGGCGTATTCCGGCTTCCGCAAATTCCCGCACACCTTTTTCCTTAAGCAGCCGGGAAATACACAGGAACACAGGTGCCTCCTGCGGTACAGGGGAGCTCGCATAATGCTCAAGATCAACCCCGGAACCGTTGGTGATCACGGTGTCTTTTACTGCCGGGATGATACCAATACTCTTAAATAATTCGCAATCATCCGGGTTCTGGAACATGACTGACTTATTGCAGGCCAGTCCGGCGCGATACATGCTTTTGACCAGCTTGAAGAGCAGGCCCCGTTTGCCGGAAGTCCGCCCGAATGCATAACCCAGCCCGGTGATCATGGAATAAATATTCTTCACCCCGGCAAGCTTGGCGGCGATGGAACCGTAGATCACGGGCTTGATGGTATAGGAAAGCACCGCATCCGGCTTGATTTCTTTTAGAATTTTTAACAGCACCCAAAGCGAGGCCAAGTCCTTAAGAGGATTCATGCCTGTGCGTTCAATGGGAGCTTCGATATATTTGATACCCATCCCAGCCAGTTTTTCCGGCACATCGGCAGAATCGAGCGGAGCAATGCCGTAAACTTCATGCCCGGCCTCTTTCATGGCACGCAACATGGGGCCGCGAAAGTTGATAAGGGATGGACCGTAGCCCCCAATTACTGCAATTTTCATCAAATCTCCCAATGCTCGCACCATGACTGGAACATGAGAATGCTCCAGATTTTGTACTGGTTATCCTTAATTCCGGCCAGATGTTCGTTCCAGGCGAGGCGAACCTGTCCGGTATTGAAATATCCTTCGTTGTCCAGCCGTTCGGGATGGAGCATTTCTTCCGCCCATTCGCGCAGAGGGCCGCGCAGCCAGCTGTCGATTGGCACGCCGAAGCCCATTTTGGGGCGTTCGATCATTTCGCGGGGCACATACTTATAAAGAATCTGGCGCAAGGCATGTTTGCCCTGACCGCCCATTATGCGAAGATGCAGGGGTAGCCGCTGGGAAAATTCCACTATCTCGTGATCAAGGAACGGGGCGCGGGTTTCAAGGCTGACAGCCATTGCTGCGCGGTCGACTTTTGTCAGAATGTCATCGGGCAGATAGTTGGCAGCGTCCATGAATTGCATCCATCCGGTCAGGTCATCCTGTGAGGGCTGACGGTTGGCGTGCTGGAACGGTCCTTTGAATTCGCGGGCCTTGCTGACGACCTCATCGGGATTCAGCCAGATGGAGGTCAGGTCGCGGTAGTATTCTGCGGCTGAAGCGGCTCCCATCACGGCTGCAAGCTTGTGTATTTTCTGTCCCGGCAGGCGCATCTGCAATGAAGAGGGCAGTATCGGCCCGTACATTTTGAAAACTTTGTCCCAGCTGTGCGGCGGGATGGCGGACATCCAGCCGGACAGCATCTTACGCAGGGGGGCGGGGATGTTTTTGAGATTAGTCCATAGGGAACAGCCGCGTGCATGGCGGTTGTAGCCTGCGAAAAGTTCATCACCACCGTCACCTGAAAGAGCCACGGTTACATGCTCACGGGTCATGCGCGAGACAAGGTGGGTGGGAATCTGCGAGGAATCGGAAAAAGGCTGGTCCCAGATTTGCGGAATTTGCGGGATGATGTTCAGGGCATCGTTGGGTGTGACGTAAAGCTCGGTATGCTCGGTTCCGATGTGTTCGGCAACGGCCTTGGCGTCCTCCGCTTCATTGTAGGCTTCGTCATCAAAGCCGATGGTGAAGGTTTTGACCGGGGCCAGTGCGCATTGCTGCATCAGGGCGACAATCAGCGAAGAATCAACACCGCCGGAAAGAAAAGCACCCAGTGGAACATCTGAAATCATCTCCCGCTCGATAACTTTGAGCAGCAGGTCTTCCAGTGTTTCAATTATTGCTTCGTCCGGGGCGGTGAAAATTTTGTTCTCGGCTTCACGGGCGCAGTCCAGCAAAGACCAGTACGGGCGCGGTTCCATGAGTTTGCCGTCCGGGTAAAGGCAGGTCCATGTGCCGGGCATCAGGCAGAAGGTGTCTTTGAAAATGGTGCGCGGCGCGGGAACGTAGCAGTAGCGCAGGTAGGCAGCCAGAGAATCGCGGTCAATGCTGCGCCTGAAATATTTTTTGTAGCTCATTAGTGCTTTCAGCTCTGAGCCGAACAAAAAATTGTCGCCCTGGCGGGAATAGTAGAGCGGTTTTTCGCCCATGCGGTCGCGGGCCAGCAGCAGGCAATGTTCCTGACGATCCCAGATGGCAATGGCGAACATGCCGCTGAATCTTTGCAGCGCGTCTTCAAAGCCCCATTGCTCGATGGCTTCAAGCATGACTTCGGTGTCGGAATGGCCTCGCCAGCCGGGGAAACCCTCGGTCTGTTCAAGTTCCGCGCGCAAATCGCGGTAATTGTAGATTTCACCGTTGTAGACGGTAACGAAGCGACCTGAACTGGAATGCATGGGCTGCACGCCCTCTTCGGTCAGGTCGATAATGGCGAGGCGGCGGTGATCAAGACCAACGCCCCAATCAGGGTCGGACCACTGGCCGGACCCGTCCGGGCCGCGCATATTCTGGGCGTCACCCATCTTGCGGGCAATGCGTTCCAGACGCTTGGCATCAGATGAACGGCTGAGATCTATAAAACCTGCTATTCCACACATGGTTGCCTCCGGCGGGCCTACCGGCGGTCCCTCCGGGGGCTTAAACCCTTTTTGTAAAAAGGGTTTAAGAATCCCAAAAACTTTTATTGGGGCTTCGCCGCGTTGTTGTCTAACACCGCTATTTAGGACTCAATGTCAATAACTCCAACTAACGCGTTTTTGGGAAAGGGGAGAGGAGTCCAGAGGAGAGGGGAAAACACTTTTTGGCGGTAGCAAAAGGGTTTTTTCCTCTCCTCTGGTCCCGCTGAAAGCGTTGCCGGAGGCAAAATCTTTTTATCAAAAAGCGCGAAGCGCATCAAAACAAAAGCGTTTCAGACTAGCTACGCGGGTTATCGGCAAATTTGAGTCGTCCTTTGCCCAGCAGGTCGTGCAGATGGATCATTCCGGTTAGGATTCCATCTTCGTTCACCACGGGCAGCACGGTGATTTCTTTGGACTCCATGATATCAAGGGCCTGCGCGGCGGACATATCCGGGGTGATGCGCAGTGGATTTTCAATCATGACCGAGTTGGCGGCCTTGTCTGTGTCGAAGCTGCCGGAACAGACCATCCTGCGCACATCGCCATCGGTAATGACCCCGGTGAGCTTGTTGCCGTCGAGCAGGGCCACGAGACCCAGTCCGCCTTTATCGAGCACGGTCAGTGCTTCGGAAAGCGGGGAATCCTGTGCGGTGCAGGGGATATTGTCTGTATGCATGAGTTCACTGATACACAGGGTCAGCCTGCATCCCAGTGATCCGCCGGGATGAAATTTCTTGAAATCCTGACTGTCGAAGGCTTTGTGGTCCATGAGACAGACCGCCAGCGCATCGCCCACGGCAAGGGCGGCAGTTGTGCTGGAGGTGGGCGCAAGACCGTGGGAACAGGCTTCGCAGGGCACTTTGGTCCTGATTACGATGTCCGAGAGGCGGCCCATGGTGGAAGCTGTTTCCGAAGTTATGGAAATGATCTTGGTCCCGAAAGAGCGGATAGCCGGGAGCAGGGCGTTCAGTTCATCTGTTTCCCCGCTGTTGGAGATGGAGATGACCAAGTCTTCGGCCCGGACCATGCCGAGATCGCCGTGTGCTCCTTCCACCGGATGCAGGAAAAAGGACGGGGTTCCGGTGGAGGACATGGTAGCGGCAATTTTGCGGCCTACCAGTCCCGATTTACCCAGTCCGGTGATGATGACCCTGCCTGTGCATGCGGCCAGCATTTCAACGGCCTTTGCAAAGTGCAGGTCGAGTGAATCACGGATAGCAGCAAGCCCTTTTTCTTCAATTTCAAGGACTTCCTTACCCCGTTTGATGAAGTCGGAAAGTTGTTTTTCGGTCATTTGTTACCTATTTTACGAGCGAGGTGAGGTCGAAAATCGGCCCCATGATGGCGACAACAATAAAGGCGATGAGCATACCGATGAACAGCAGCAGCATTGGCTCGGCCAGTGCGACCACACGTTTCATGAAGTTGTCCACATCACGTTCAAAGATTGTACCCATGCGTTGCAGAAATTTGCCCAGTTCACCGGACTTTTGTCCGGCAGTGAGGGTCAGGATGTAGATATCGGGATAAATCTTTTGTTCCGCGAGAACGGCACTGAGAGAGCGTCCGGTGGCGACTTCATCGCGGGCTTCGTTCATCTTCTTTTTGAAAAAAGTGGATTTAACCGCATTGGCAGAGCTTTCCATGCCCTGAACAAGGGGAATCCCGGCGTCAATCTGGAAGCCGAGAATGCCGGAAAAACGGGCTAATGTGGATTTTTGCACCAGCGGAATTTTCCAGAGCAGTTTATCTACCTTCTCCCTGAATTTGGGCACGGATTTGTATGCGCTGACCAGCGCGAAAATGATGCACAGGGGAATGAGCAGGGCCATAGGTCCCAGATTTTCAAGGGTGTTACCAAGCGCAACCACGATTTTGGTGGAAGTCGGCAGTTCGCCTTTTGCGGCTTTAAAGATACCGGTAATTTTTGGCAGAACTTCTGAAAGCAGGAAGTAGACCGCACCCATACCTATGATCAGGATAACTACCGGATAGACCATGGCAGTCATGAGTCGTCCGCTTACCTCAGCGCGTTCTTCTTCGTACTTAGCGATGTTTTCAAGAACATCACCCAGTTTACCGACTGATTCGGCAACCTGAACCATACCCACATAAACCTGCGGGAAAATTTTAGGATATTTGCCAAGACAGGATGAAAAGCTTTCCCCGGACTGGACCGCATCGCGGATTTCCATCCAGGTGTGGCTTGCTTTGCCGCCGGTCATGCGGGCCATCATGTCAAGGGACTGGGCCAGTGCGGTTCCGCTCTGGATCAGAATTCCCAGATAGTAGAAGGATTCACCAAGCCTGATTTTACCGCCCATGGAAATGGAGGAAGTCAGGTTTTTGGTTTTGTTTTCCTTTTTTTGCCCGGATTTGACCTGCTCAAGGCGCAGGGGCATGAGTCCTTTGCTCTGCAAGGTGGCAAAGGCCCGTGACTGGGAAGAGGCTTCTACAAAACCTTTTTTCTTTTTCCCTTCACTTGTAACAGCTCTATATTGATAGGTGGGCATTAGCTAGGTCTGTTCCTACTTTAGTTCGACAATGAGGGAAAGCATCTGTCCTTTGCGGTCAACATCAATGGATATTGCGGAGGACGAGCTGAGCGAGCCATAGACCTGCAACAGTTTGGTCGGTCCGGTGATCATCTCGCCGTTTACCCGCAATAGCACGTCCCCATCTTCCAGACCCAGCTTTTTAAGCATCGAGTTTGATTGGATGTTAGTAACTCTGAATCCCTGAGTCTTACCGTTTTTGGTGTTAGGCTTGAATAGTGCCTGTTTCAGGAAAGCGTTGGGGTCATCAAGAACTTCGCTGGCTTCCGCCTTATTGACTGAGATTTTGTTGGTTTTTCCGCGTACGAGCTTCAGGGCCTTGACCTCTTCCCACATGGAAACTTTCTGTTCTTCACGTCCGAATTTCCAGATAACATACTGGGGCTTGATTTCAGACAGGGTCCAGCCTTCGAATTCATCCCCTTCACGCAGGATTGTAGTTTCGCCTTTGATACGGAAAACAGCCATGTCGTTTTCCCCGGTCAGGATGCCCACAAGCAGCCATGTGGATGGGGTTACGGTTGCTTTTTTCTGTACCTCTGCGGGGTTGTCCATGCCGAGTACATTTTTTTCAAGAATCAGCTTGGAGTCTCTTGCTATTTTATTGGCTGCGTCAGGGGTAAAGGCCTTGCTTATGACCGGAGCCGTAGGCTTGGGTAGCGGGACGAACGACGACACAAGAAAAGCAGTAGCCAGCCCGAAAGCGAGCGGCCACAGCCATGCCGGAAATTTGGTGGCTTTAAGCTCCATTTACAAGAATATCCTATATTATTTAATCTTCAATTTCAGCGTAAGAATGGTAGTTGTTTTTAATCCACTTGTCCATACCCTTGGTGTCGTGGTAAATATCTAATCTTAATAGCCTTTTTTTGACGGTCTTAGCCGAGCTGTAATAAAAGAGCCTTACTTTTCTGGAAAGCCGGGCACTAAATACGTTCTGTGTGCCTTTTACTTTATGGATGTTCATACCGGGTGTTCCGGCGTCCTGCACGTCAAAACGGATCAGGGTTTCAATTACTTTTTTAAACAGCTTGAACTGGGTGGAATAGACCTTTTCAAGGTCGGCGATGAAGCTGGGCATGGCTTCACTTTTGGTCAGCAGGGATTCAAGTATTTCAGTGACTTTCTCAAACCCTTTGCCCGCACCGTCCACTTTTTCGGATTTGTTTTTTTCCGCAAGTCGGCGCTGTTCATCCTGAAGCTGTTCCACCTCTTCCTCAAGCAGTTGGTGGTATCCTTTGAGTTCTTTCATTTCGGACATGAGAGTGTTGACCTGCTCTGCGGTTTTCTTACTCTTGCCGAGGTAGAAATGAAGCATGCGCAGCAGGTGGTCTTCAGTCACCGGTTTGGGGATGAAATATGTGAATACGTCGGACTGTGCTTCGTCGGTGGCTTCCGCATCCATGCCGGTCAGCAGGATAACCGGGATGTATGGATATTCTTCACGGATGTAGGGCAGGATATCTACCCCGCTCAAACCGGAGCCTTCAAAATGGACGTCCAGCAGGATGACGTCCGGTTCGTCTTCTGATTCCTTGAGGAAAGCCAGAAAAGAGACCGGATCATAAAAGGATTCATGTTTTTCAAGCATGCCCGAGTCACTGAGGATTGAAACAGTGTATTCATGCAGGCGCGGGTCGTCGTCTGCCAATACAAAGAATAAAGGATCCTGATCCGGGGTCATTGTTTATCTCCTGCTGCTGGAATAGCCCCTGCGGGACCGAAAGTCCCAAGAGGAATGAGTATCGTGACTTGAAGCCCTTTGGAGCCTAAAGTCTCTGTGTTCTTGGCTGAAATGTCAAAGCCCATGTTGTCGCCGAAAAATTTGATGAATACAGTTCCTTGTCCCATGGCTTTGCCCTTGCGTTTTGCTGAAGGTACTGCCCGTTTGAAAAGGTTCTGCAAACTATCGTCTGATACACCGCCTCCGGTATCTGTTACACGTAAGCGGGCGTGGGTGTTCTGCACGTCGGCAATGATGGAAAGCCGGGGTTTGAAAGTTTTGAATTCGTCACTGCCCTCACGGATCATCTCAATCTGGCGCAGTTCCATGGCGGTCTGGCTGTTTCTGATCAGGTTGATTAGAATTTCCCATGTCTTATGTTGATCAACAAGGATTTCTTCGTCCCTGTGCATCCAGTTTTCAAAATTAAAATGAAGGTCCAGTCTATTGCGGGAATGTTTCTGGTCGTTTTCAAGTCTATCTGTAAGGTTTGTAGCCAGTTCGTCAAGCCCTATAAGCTGCGGTTTAAAGGAAAGCCGTTTCTCTAGATCGCGGAGGTGGCTGATAATACTTTCCTCAAAGGGAGTGACTATCTGGTTGTATAATTCGCGTTCTTTTACCTTGGGCAGGTCGTTAACAATGGTATGGATTTGGGATTTCCATGAGTTCTGGAGCACCATCAACTCATCTTTTACCATGTTGGCCTGTGTGATCATGTCATCAGTCAGTTTTTCCGTGGCGACCATGAGTTCCAGCTGGCGGCGTTTCTGCCGTTCATCACGGATGGATTTTTCACGGTTTATCTTTTCCCGGTCCGCAGGTGACTTTCGCTTGGTCATGATGAACATAAAAACGATGGCCACCACATAGAGGGTCATGAATGAGCGGCTCAGGAAAAGTTTGGATGAAAAGTTTCCGGTCATGTATAGCAGGCGCGAGAATATGAAGGCGAAGAATATGTTGAAGAAACCGACATAGCTCATGGTTTCCCGTCCGCCGACCCTCCATGAAAAATAGAGACTGGAGACCACCAGAAAGATGCAGAAAATGTAGTGCCGGGCAACACTGTCGGCTACGAGATCGAAGAGTACATAGGCTAGTACAAAAAAAGCTGCCAGCACGGGCAGTCGCCAGCTGGTGTTTTTTATATGGGTTCCTTTTTTCCGGGCCGAATGGCCGGTTAGGTAGTCCAAAGCTTTTTTGTAGGTCTTTTTCATCTGGATTTGCCTGGAAATAAGTTTCAGTCCGATGGCTTCTTGTGCCGTAATACCGGGTTATGGGCAAGGGTGTTTTCGCTTCGCACTTGACTTTTGCGCTCGCTGCTTTAACACATCCTGTTGGAAAGTGTGATTGCGTTGCTATCATACTTGCTTTAATCTGTTTCAAAATTTATCCCCTGAAAATGAAATAATTATGAATAAAAAGTCAATTCTTCTGGTTCTGACAGCCTTTGTCCTGCTGCTCTCCGGGTGTGGGAAGCAGCCTTCCCCAGCTACTGATGAGCCGTCTTTGAGTACCGACGATTCAATTGATCTCTCAAAATTGGTAGGGCAGACCCCGCTCAGTCTTGCCGGGTTGGTGGAATTTTCCGCTTCCCAACAGTACTCTTCGCTGGACAGTATCTACAACCGTCCCCCGGATGATCTGGCCGGGAACTATGTTGTGCAACTCAACAGAAGTAATGAGGTTGTCAATCTGGCTGAAGACGTGACTGCCTTTGTGCAGGAGAGAAATATTCTTGCTGCAGGATTCAGGAATGGCGTTGTGCGCATGTATGGCGGAGGCTGTGCTGCGGTGCAGGCTGCATCCAAGCCGGTAAATTCAGTATCCTGGTTTCCTGATTCCCCGCTCGTTGCAGTTGCTTCCGGTGACAATAAATTTGTAGAAGTATTCAATGTTAAAGAGTGTTCAAGGGTGCGTGTACATGAAGTCAACAGCACCGTGGATGTCTTTGCCCTTTCTCCCAGAGGGAGCTGGCTGGCTCTGGTGGATGAAGCCCGCAGGCTATGGGTTGGCCCGGCGAATGGAAATCTGCGTAATATTGACCGTTTTTCCTACAAACCCCTCTCCCTTACTTTTTCCAATGAAGAAGGAATTCTCATGGGTGTCGATGCCACCGGCAAGATGGTCATGTGGAGTCCTCTAAAATTAACCCGTATTTTTGACCAGAAGATCAAAGGTGGGCCGTTTAAGTCAGTGCAGGCCGAAGGGTCTCTGTTGAATGTAATCACTGAGAAGGGCGATAAATTCCAGTGGGATGTAAGTAAGCGGCTAAAGTCTCCCTACCATGAACGCGACAAGGGTTTCATCCTAAGAAATGGTGTTCTGGTCTACCGTTCACCACGAAAGATTTTTTCCAAAAAGGTCCAGTTCAAGCCTGTTTCATTTATTGTAGACCGTTCTCCTTCCGGTAAGGTTTACCGGGTAAAGGATGTTGACGGCGGTGTGCGCTATTATTCTTCGCTCAGCGGTGCAGCTTTAAAGGGAGAGCAGGATTTTGCAGACTGGAAAAATGTGAAACTGGGTCGTGATTACAGTTTCTCAGAGCGCGGCAGGGAGTTTTCTTTGGCTGTGCCCATTGCCCAGCGCGAATTTCAAAGGTTGTATTGCCGGTATATACCAAGTAAAGGGTATTACCTCTGGTGGGAGAAAGTGGCTCGCCCGGACGATTATTTCAAATCGCGGGGAATGCTGCCCCGGCGTGAGGGTATCGCTGCCGCATCCCCTCTTGAGTGGGAACCGCTGGAGTCCAAGAAAAATGACATCAGGGACTGATCCCCGATATATGTTAACAATAAGTAGAGGAAATTATGCAGAAAAGAAGAATTCGTATTGCCGATCTTAAAAAAGATCAGCGTGGTTTCAGCCTTATTGAGTTAATGATTGTTATCGTTATCCTCGGCCTGTTGGCTTCAATGCTGGTTCCCAAAATCATGGACCGTCCTAACGAAGCAAGGGTAACCAAGGCCAAGATGGATATGAAAGCTCTTGATTCCGCTTTGAAGCTTTACAAGCTTGATACCGGACGCTACCCGACCACAGAGCAGGGACTGCAGGCGCTGATTACCAAGCCGGAGACCCGTCCCGTGCCCCGCAATTACCGCAAAGGCGGCTATCTTGATTCCGCTTCCGCTCCTGTTGATCCCTGGGGTTACGACTACATCTACAGAAGTCCCGGTGAAGACGGACGTCCTTATGAACTGATCTCCCTTGGTGCCGACGGCATGGAAGGCGGCGAAGATTACGACGCCGATATCAAGAGCTGGGAATAATACCTGTAATATCTATGAATATGCATGCTGCCCGCCGTTCTTCCGGCGGACTGACCTTCATAGAACTCTTAATAGTTCTATTCATTGTGGGCATGGGCTGGTTTACGCTCGTGCCCAATCTTGATCTTGCCGGAGACCGTGGAGATGACACCCTGAGCATGGTGAACGCGTTTCTTTACGAGGCAAGGACCGAAGCAGTCGAAACGGACTTACGGCAGGATGTAATAGTGGATTTTTCAAAGGGTAAAATCTTCTGGAACGATGAAGAAATCTCTCTGCCGTCACGGATTGTCAACGGACATTTTAATGAATCTCCGGTTGATGAAGGGGAAGCCACATTCTATATTTATCCTGAAGGGTTCAGTGATGAAGTCCGTTTGGTCTTCGGAGATGGGATGACTATTGTGCTGGATCCGCTGGATGTCCGGTTCAGGGAGGTGTAGCATGCCTGATAAAAACGGTTTTTCCCTGATCGAGATCATTGTGGCGCTGACTATTGCAGCGACCCTTTCAATCAGCTTTCTCGGTGTGCAGCGCCAAAGTGCGCTTATGGCCCAGTCTTCCAAGGATTCATGGGATGTGCTTAATCTGTCGCAGGATATACTCGCCCATAAATACCCGGCGAATGTCAATTTGGTCTCTTCGGGATGGATCCCGTGGCCCGGTCCGCCTGCAGGAAGTTTCAAAATGAATCTGGAGACTCTTTCCACAGTCGGCATCGGTGCATACACTCTGGAGACCCGCTGCGAGAACTACACCCTCGAGTGGAAAATTTACCGGGTTTCACGCAAAAAGAAGAATAAATTTTAATGATTGGTTCTCCCAGAAATTACCCCCCTGCAGATCGTCAGGCAGGTTTTTCACTTATAGAATTACTCATCGGACTGGTCCTTTCGGGGCTGCTGATGAGTATGGTTGCTATGGTTCTGGGGCAGTCGGTCACCAACAACGAAGTCGTTCGTTCCAGTGCCGGTCTTTCTTCGCAGATGTTTACCCTGCGCCGTATCCTGCATCGTGATCTGCAAAATATTGTTATCAACAAGCCGGTCAGCGTAGAAAAAGGCGGATTTAGTTTTGGATCAAGCCATTGTATTCTGAAGGAAGGTATCGGAGCAGTCAGTATTTTTTGGGATTTTTCATCAAATATGATCCGTCGTACAGAAAGATCGGACTCTCTGGGGTATGGGAATTCCTATATGCTCATGCGTGGGCTTAAATCGTGGGCGATTGAGTTTCTAGGGACTAATAATGTCTGGATTTCCCGATCGCAGCAGGCAAATAAGGCTGTGAGGGGAAAATCTGGGGTTAAGGCCATCCGGCTCAAGCTTCGGTTTGATGACGGGCAGGATGTAACGATTGTCGAGAGGATTCCATATGTCATGGAATAGTAACGACAAAAATTCACGGGGAGTCGTGCTGGTCATTGTACTGGTCCTGTTTATGGCTCTTTCCAGCCTGACCCTGATGACCATTGAGGTCAGCTCTCGCGGAGCTGTTGAAGCCAGCAGGGTCCGCAGTGAGTATGAGGCCGGTTTTATGGCCGAAGAAGCTCTCTACGTGGTTTATGACCTGCTGAAGGACGACGAAACTCCCTTTTCGGATACACCGCGTGAAGAATGGGCGGAAGCATGGCAGGACGGTGGGCTTTCCATCGAGATTTATCCCTGTAATTCCAAGATTAATGTCAACAGCATAGTAAGTTCTCAGGACCAGAAGAGGGGGCTTGAAATTTTAGGTGATATCCTGCCCAAGGGGGCTGATACACGTATGCTGGCCGGAAGTCTTGCTGTATGGGCCGGTGTGAATGTTAATTCAAAATTGAAACAGCTGGATACCTTCCATTACGCATCCCAGATTCCTGCGTATTCGATGCGTGGTAAAAAATTCAAAACTCCGGAGGAAGTCCTCCTTGTGCGGGGCTGGAGTGGACTCGGCCGGGAGTGGATAGATAAGTATATCACTGTATGGGGAAGCGGTAAGATCAATATAAATTTTGCTCCCCCGGAAGTTCTGGTGGCTTATTTCCCGGAACTGGGCAACCACCTGCAGACAATTTTGCACTGGCGTCGGACCAGAGGGTTCAATGACATCAGCCAGCTGCTTTCCATTACCGGGATTGAGTCCGGCTCAAAGATTTATAAAAACATGACCAACGAACTCACGGTCAAATCAGACTTTTTCGAAGCCAGAGTTAAGGCCACTGTCGGTGGGTGTACGGTTGAAAAAAGGTATATTATAGAACGGAAAAGCACCTTTGAGGTTGGCGAATCCGAACTGGTGTATCAGAATAACTTTTCGGTGACTTTTACAGATGATGATGAATAATTTGTAAAAATGGACAAACTGACTGCTAACAGGTATAGGAAAAAGCCATAGATGGCCTTAAATAAAAAGACAGTATATATTCTTTCATTCAAGGGAAATGAGCACCAGTGGATGATGTTTGACGGCAACGGACTTACCGAATCGGAGGGTCCGGCTGAAAAGAACAGACATCCGGTGGTTGCCCTTTTGCCTGATTCCCTTTTCTTTTTTTTCAAACCTCGCGGGGCCATTAAATCCCGCCATGCCAAATCCGCAACCTTGATGCAGATGAACTATTCTTTTCCGTCACAGGAAGGTAGTGATTTCAAAGTGCTGCGTCCTTCCGGAGGGGCCGTGCTCGGTTATACCGGTCATGAGTTGCTGGACCGTTTTCTTGACCGCCATCGTGAAGTCCTTGCCAAAGCGACCGTGCTGACTACCGAGTTTGCCGTTTGCTGGCGAGCGGCTGTCGCCGAGGGGCTTACTGTCTGGAATTGGTTCGGGCAGGGGATGCGCATACTCGCCAGCGGGGAAGAGCTTACCTACTTCCGTGGAAATGGAGACGAATTCAGCAGCAGGTTTGAACGACTCGGACTTGATGGTGAGCCGGAACAGGTGGATCTGGATAAAGCCTGTGCCGTGTTCTTCAAGAAGAAAATCCGTTGGGCTAGACTTAATCTGGTAAGTGGTTTGCGTTCCGGATCGGATAAGACTGTCACCATTGAGTATAAGCCTTTTGCTGTTGCTGCTGTGCTGGTCACCCTGATCGGTCTGCTTTTTATTACCGGACAGTATCATCGCTGGCAGCAGAGTCAGGAACAGGCAACTGTCTGGCGCGGAAAACTCAAAGAAGTATACACCCGAGCACTGGGACCCAATCCCGGATCGGATCCTTACGGTAAAATTTTATATAAGCTGGATCAACTCAAAAGCGGTGGTAACAGCGGTGGTATCGATGTTCTCGGCCTGCTGGCGGTAATTAGTGAGAGTGCTCCGGTTGGCATTGAGATTGAAGGTTTTTCACTTGGTGGGGATTCCGGTAATATCCGGGGTAGAATAAGTAACTATGAAGAGCTTGATGCCATGATGGAAAAGCTGGCCTTAAA
Organism: Maridesulfovibrio spiralis (SeqCode); assembly: GCF_048571135.1. Taxonomy (NCBI): domain Bacteria; kingdom Pseudomonadati; phylum Thermodesulfobacteriota; class Desulfovibrionia; order Desulfovibrionales; family Desulfovibrionaceae; genus Maridesulfovibrio; species Maridesulfovibrio spiralis (SeqCode). Next base: position 1,858,014 of record NZ_CP182344.1, read on the forward strand.
CAGTGAATTCAACTTTGTTCTGGAGCAGGCCACCAACATTGATGGCGGCGTCAGTATCAGTCTGCGTGCGGAGTACAACCGCTAATGTTAGGTAATGCAATGGATCTGGAAAGATTTTACATCTGGCAGGACTGGCCTGCTGATAAGCAGAAACTTTTTTTCTCTGCTTTGGTTGCGGGATGGGCATTGATTCTGTTTTTGATTTGGTCCGGGTTTGCCGATTCGCAATACAAAGCTGACCGGATTATGCTTTCCAGCAAACAGAAATACGCCAAAGTTGTTCCGCTGGTGGAAGAGCTGAGAAGTGGTGAAGCTTCCCGCGGTGCATTGGTGGACCGTGAACCCATGACTGCCGCGCAGCAGGTTATCCGTGATCTTGGTCTGGATAGCAGGCTCAGTTCTTTGCGTCCTTTGCAGTCCGGGGGAGATTCCGGTCAGGGTGTACAGGTGCTTCTCGAGTCCCTGAATCTGCCGGAACTTGTTGCCTTGTTGCGTGATTTTAAAGTCCGGGGCGGATTGAAGGTTACAAATTTCAATATTAACCACAGGCTGGACTCCCCTGAGTTGGCTGATGTGCAGATCATTCTTTTCAGGTAGGTCAGCCGGATGAAGTTTATCCCTAAAATTTCCTTCAAATTTTCTTTCTCGATTAAGAAGCTGTTCAAGAATTTTTTCATTTTCTTGGCCGGCCTGATTCTCGGGGCCTTTTTGTTCATGCCTTGGGAAGTCGCATGGCATCAGGCATTTAAGCTTGCCGATGCTAAAATATCCAAGGCTACTATTACTTGGGGAGATTTTGTAAGTGCCGGGCCGTTTTCATTTGAAGTGACTAACGTTCATGTAAAAACCGGGAAGGGGCTTACTGTAACCGTGCCCCAGCTCGGTATGTCGCTTGGCTTTTCTCCGCTTTTGGAAGTACGGGTTAAGTCCGGTCCTACTCTGACCGCGCGTTTGTTTCAGACTAAATCCCTGACCCTTGGCGGTGGAGTTGATCTTGCCAAATTGGTGCAGATGGAAGGACTGGGCGGTAAAGTGCGCATCACTGCAGACGTTGGTTTTCCTAAATGGGGCGCGCCGCCTCGTACCGGAAGTCTTGTCGTGCGTTCCGACATGGTTGAAATTCCCGGTGGCATGGCTGCCGAGGATGTCAACGTGAATGCTGTGCTGGCCGGAAAACAATTCCAGCTTAACTCATTCAGTTGCGGACAGCCTATCCCGGTAACAGCCAAAGGAAGTGCTACTCTCGATTGGAAACGGCTTTCCAACTCGCAGTATAATATCAGTGGTACAACAACTTTCGGTGAAACTGAACGGCAGTTTTCCAAGTCCGGTACACTTAGTAAGTTCATTAATTTCTAATTTTACATCGTGCCTTTGAGGACGTGTTCGGTTATCCTGAATTTCAGGATTAACCGTAATTCTTTGCGTGGGTGAAAAAGCAGATGATTTCCAACAATATTCTTTCTTTTGCCAAATCCGTACTTTGTGAAGTACTCCAGCCCGGCTGTATCTGCGTTGATGCTACAGTTGGTAACGGGTACGATACAGTTTTCCTTTCCGAGAAAGCCGGAGCTTCCGGTCATGTCTTCGGTTTTGATATTCAGGAAGATGCGGTTAAGCAGACCGAGCAGCGGCTGAACGAAGAGTGCCGTCCTGAAAACTGGACCATCTTTCATTCCGGGCACGAAGATATGCTTGAGCTTATCCCTGCGGAATTTCATGGCCGGGTCAATGTCGTCATGTTTAATCTCGGATTCCTGCCAGGGAGTGACAAGACTGTTATTACCAAGTCGGATACCACCCTCAGGGCAATCAAGGCATCTCTCGAAGTTCTCGCTAAAGGCGGTATGCTTTGCATTGCAATCTATGCCGGACATCCCGGCGGAGACGAAGAAGATGTTGCTGTGCGCGAATACTGTAATGCACTTGATTACCACTCCTACCGAGTAATCCAGAGTGAAATGATCAACAAGCCCGGCCACCCCATCAGAATGCTTTTTGTAAGTAAGCTCTAATTCAATCTGTTTATATACTGCTGACTTCAAGCCTGTTCGACGTTTTTCACGTTGAACAGGTTTTTTTGTTATTATTTTTAATCAAAGTTGTCATTTTTGGACAGGCAGGTACTTCATAGTTGATCTATGAAAAGTATACGCTTGTCCGGGGTGTTTTGTACCGATTTAGTGGGTAAAAAAGTACCTTAAATCAAAATACTGCTATTATATATTTAGCAATTTAAATTATTTTACATAAAATAAATTTTGTTAACAAAAATGTTTCAAGTGCTATAAGTTATTTAAATAATGTGAGTAAAATGCCTTATACAACAACCGTTGAAGGATAATTAGCTATTGTTGCTGTTATAAATTTACAATTTTGCAAATAGCAAATCCCATTTGGCTTGAAATAGAATAATAATTCTACTATTTATACCGAAAACAGTAAAAAATGAGGTATTAACAATGGGAAGTTGGTCAAAATCAAATGATGTTTTAGGGGCCGTGAATAGAGGGAATGCAATTGAATCTGGATTATGTACCCTGTGCAGAGCCGACTGTCAGGGTAAGTGTGAGACATGGTTGTCATCTGTCAGGGGTAGGGAAATGCTTTACCCGCGTGATTTCGGTCTTGTTACAGCAGGAAGCGGAAACACAACCCATGTAGGGGTTTCCTACAACTCCATGCGTATTCAGGGAAACAGCTATGGTGCTTCCGGTGCTCCCGGAGCCAATGGCGATTTCCTTTTCACAGATGTAAGTCTTGAAACAGCATTCGGTGCTGAAGAAAAGACAAAATGCAGGGTCCCGTTTATGACCGGCGCACTCGGCTCAACTTTTATTGCTGCTAAATACTGGGATTCCTTTTCCGTAGGCTGTGCTCTTGTGGGTGCTCCCATTGTTGTGGGTGAGAATGTTGTCGGTGTTGACCGCAAGTCAGAGATCAGTAATGGAAAAATCAGCAGTGCCCCCGAACTGGACCGCAGAATTGATACCTACATGCGCTATTACGACGGATACGGCGCAATCATTGTCCAGCTTAACGTTGAAGATACACGTAACGGCGTTGCTGAATATGTTGCTGACAAATATGGCGATAAAGTCATTATCGAATTGAAGTGGGGTCAGGGAGCCAAGAACATCGGTGGTGAAATTGAAGTAACCAGCCTCGATTACGCTCTTTTTCTTAAAAAGCGCGGTTACCTTGTAGACCCTGATCCTGAAAAACCGGAAGTGCAGGAAGGGTTCAAGCGCGGTGCTATCCACAGCTTTGCCCGTCATAGCCGCCTTGGTTATACCGATCTCAATTCCTATGAACAGGTTCGTGAAGATTTCATGGGTTCCGTCGCTTATCTGCGCGGCCTCGGTTTCAAGCGTATTTCCCTCAAAACAGGATCTTACGGTATGGAAGCACTGGCTATGGCTATCAAGTTTGCCAGTGAAGCAAAGTTAGATCTGCTGACCATTGACGGTTCCGGAGGCGGAACCGGTATGTCTCCTTGGAATATGATGGAATCATGGGGCGTACCTTCAATTCTGCTGCATGCTAAAGCGTACGAATACGCAGCTCGACTTGCTGCCAAAGGGGAAAAGGTTGTCGATCTTTCTTTTGCCGGTGGTTTTGCCAAGGGCAGCAATATCTTTAAGGCTCTTGCTATCGGTGCTCCTTATGCAAAGATGATTTGTATGGGCAGGGCCATGATGATTCCCGGATTCCTCGGGTCCAACATTGAAGGTGTACTTTACCCCGAACGTCGCGATGCTGTCTGTGGCAACTGGGATAAACTGCCTGCTTCCATCAAGAAGTACGGTGCCACAGCTGAAGAAATTTTTGCCTGTTATGCTGATGTAGAGGCTAAGGTTGGCAAAGATGAGATGAAGAATATCCCTCTGGGGGCAGTTGGTATCTGGTGTCTGGTTGATAAGCTCAGTGCCGGTTTACAGCAGCTTCTGGCCGGGGTTCGCAAATTTGAACTCGGTTCCATTTCCCGGGATGATATTGCTTCCGGAAACCGGGAAACCGAGCAGGAGACCGGCATTAAGTTCATCACCGATATCATGGATGAAACAGCTAAGAAAATTATCGATATGTAGTATTCGCGGATGCTTTTGAAGTCTTTCATGGCGGAAGAAAGCTTTATCTGCACATAATAAAACGGACCTGAATTTTCAGGTCCGTTTTTGTTTTTCGGGTCTGTGGCCGATCATGCTGTCTCTGATGGCGGACGTGGCTGGAGTGTACTAAAAGAATGCTTTTACGACTTCAACTACGCGCTGTGCATCTTCTTCATCCATGTGCGGTCCCATGGGCAGGGAAAGCACTTCGCTGTGGATCCTTTCACTGATGGGCAGTGAAACGGTAGCCATTTCTTCGTATGCTCCCTGCTTGTGCGGGGGGACGGGATAGTGGATGGATGCTTCAATCTTGTTTTCAGCGAGATGCTTGATCAGTCCGTCGCGGTCCTTGCAGCGCACTACGAAGAGATGCCAGACGGATTGGATGTCTTCGCCGATTACCGGGAGCACCAGCGGGGTGTCTTTCAGTCCCTCAAGGTATATGCTTGCAATGGTTTTGCGGGTCCAGTTCCAGTTATCGAGTTTGTCGAGCTTGACGCGCAGGAAAGCGGCTTGCATTTCATCAAGCCTGCTGTTGAATCCTTTGCATTCGTGGACATATTTTTCAGTTGAGCCGTAGTTGGCAAGTTTACGCACGCGTTCGGCAATTTTATCATCCATGGTGGTCACGGCTCCGCCGTCACCGAAGGCTCCGAGGTTTTTGCCGGGGTAGAAGCTGAAAGCCGCTGCATGGCCAAGTGTACCGGACATGCGGCCTTTGTAAACCGCCCCGTGGGCCTGTGCCGCGTCTGTGACTACGAAAAGACCGTGTTCTTCAGCAAAGGCCATGATCGGGTCCATGTCTGAAGGCTGTCCGTAGAGATGAACGGGGATGATGGCTTTGGTGGCCGGGGTCAGCGCAGCTTCGAGCTTAGCCGGGTCCATGTTGTAGGTGGCTTCCACTGGTTCTACCGGGATGATGTTCGCTCCGGTACGGGTTACTGCCAGCCAGGTGGCGATAAAGGTGTTGGAAGGAACCAGCACGTCATCACCGGGACCGACTCCGGCGGCACGCAGGACAAGTTCAATGGCTTCCAGTCCGTTACCGCAGCCGATGCAGTGCTTTGCTCCGGTGTAGAGGGCGAATTCTTTTTCAAAGGCTTCCAACTCATCTCCATGAATGAACCAGCCTGATTCGAGAACACGTTTTGCTGCTGCGTCCATTTTGGGTGCCAGTGCCTGGTAAGTCCAGCCTACATCGAGAAATTTAATCTGTTTCATTTTCTTTAACCGCCTTTATGAATTCATCATAGCTGTAGTAATAGTCACTCGGATCATAATATTCCGAGGCCAGCACCAGACATACGGAACCGGAAGAGAAGTTTTCAAGTTCACGCCAGGTCATGGTCGGGATATACAGCCCGTAGTAAGACCGGTTCAGGGAAAACTTGGTCTTGGTTTTGCCGTCGTCCAGAACCACGTCAAAGCTGCCTGAAGCAGCAATAATATACTGCCTGAGCTTTTTATGGGCGTGACCTCCACGGGTCTCTCCGCCGGGAACGTCATATAGATAGTACACCCTTTTGATATCAAAAGGAATATGGCGACTGTTTTCTATAAAAGTAAGGTTGCCCCTGTTATCCAGAATCTTGGGCAGTTCGATAATTTGTGGTTTGTCTTCTTTGATCATTTTCTGTCCTTCATTTCCAGTTCGACCAGACGGATATATTTTTGAAATGTATAGAAAAAACCATGCAGGGCGACGATGAACCCGGCCCGTCCGTCACGGAATCCTGCCTTGAGTATATATTGTTTGAAAAATTTGCCAAACCCGTGCCCCAGAGCAGAACCCAGAGAGCTTCTTTTGCCCCGGGAATAGAGGGCTTCTGCGGCATCCTGAGTGTAGCTGTTGATCTTATCCAGATGTTGGAAAAAGTTTTCGTAGGGGTAATGGATGATATCTCCGGTGATTTCACCGGATTTGTTTTTAGGGCGCAGTTCCTCGTGGGGCCTGATGCCGCCGATGGTGATGCCGTCCCTTTTGTAAACACGGAAAAGTTTGTCGGGATACCAGCCGCTGTGCATGATGAAGCGGTCCAGATACCATGAACGGCGTGGGCAATAGTAGCCGTCCACGTCGTCGGGATTCTGTAATTTTGCGGTGATGGATTCGCGCAGTTCAGGGGAGATGATTTCGTCCTGATCGATAGTAACAACCCAGGGAGTGCTAATCTGGGTCAATGCAAATTTGTGCTGCTCAATGGCCCCGTTCCAGTCGTTATGCACGATGCGGGCATTGTGTTTTTTTCCGATCTCTCGGGTGGAGTCCGTAGAACCGGAATCGATAAGCAGGATTTCGTCGCAGAAAGAAAGGCTTTGCAGACATTCATCAAGCAGCCTTTCGCCGTTATATGTGAGTACCAGTCCGGTAATTTTATTCATCAGCGGATTGTAGGCAGGCCCACGGCCCTAGTCAAGAAAGTTAAGAATAGTTGATGCGCTACGCGCCTATGTCATCTTCGGTTCGATGGCGTGGGCGATCTGGAAGGCTCTGTTGGCTTTTACCCGTCCGGGCGAGCCGAGATATTTGAGGACTCCGCCTACTTCACATTCGAGCATATCTTCTTCGTCGGTATCCAGCAGGAGCAAGTCGCCTTCTTCGAGGTTGAGCAGCTGGCGGCCTGTGATTTTGGTCTGGCCCAGGCGGACCAGCAGTTCTACCGGAGTTTCGAGGAGCCTTTCCTTGAAACGGCTGACCCAGACATGGTCGATTTCCAGACGTTCGGACTGGAAGGAAGCATGCAGCTTGGAGCGGATCGGTTCCAGCGTGGAGTAGGGCAGGCAGACGATGAGTGAACCGATGGCGTTTTCAAGTTCAACTTCAAAGGTGATGACTACAACAACGTCCGAAGGCGGTACAATGGCCGCAAACTGGGGGTTAACTTCGGAGCGGACGAGTTCAAGGTGAACTTCGTGTACCGGACGCCATGAGTCTTCGAGGTTGGAGAGGGCGATTTTTACAACCCGGTCTACGATGGCCTGTTCGATGGGTGTGAAATCACGACCCTCGACTTTGGGCTGGGAACCGGAGCCGCCGAAAAAGCTTTCTACCAGTGCGAATACCAGACGGGAGTCGACAACGAGGATGGCGTTACCGCGCAGCGGGTCCATCTTGAAAATCGAAAGGGAGGTCGGCACGGGCAGGGAACGCATGAAATCCCCGAATTTGGACATATCGATGGAAATGGGGTTGATGTCCACTCGTTTACGCATGGTGTTGGCGAGGTTGTTGGTCGCCAGACGTGCGAAACGGTCGTTAACGATTTCGAGAACGGGCATACGACCGCGAATAATGCGGTCCTGATTTGCAAGGTCAAAGGAGACAACACCGGAATCATCATCCGGTATGTCCTGCTCCGCTTCAACCTCTCCGCCGGAAAGGCCCCTTAATAGAGCATCGACCTCATCCTGCTGCAGAATTTTACTCATGCTGGTTCAACCCGTATCAGTTATCGTTTATGTGGCCCATCAATAGACTACAATTATCCATTTTTGCGTACAAAGTAAACGCGTAAGCCATACGTGTACTGTCTGTATCGTCTTAGAAAGTAAAAAACTTTAGCAGGATAGTTGGTGACTAACCCGCCGGCGGCAATCAAACTTTAATATGCCAAGGTTCAAAGCGCACACCGAGCATGTTGTTTTCGGGATAGCGCAGTTGCAGATATCCGTGCTCGCGCAGCTTGGTGCAGGTCTTTGTCTTGGCAAAACTTGCGCTGAAATTTGCTGCACCGAGCCCTTTTTCGCCAACATCGAAATCACCGATGCCATGATAGGAATAGCCCGGAGGGGCCAGTGATCTTGAGGCCAGAGAGAGGTTTCCTCCATTGGCTTCAGCCTTGGAAAGAAAAAGTATGAATTGCTTGGGAATTCCACGTACGCCGGAAGTAAGGTATACTTTCTTGCCCAGCTCTTTTCTGATTTCGAGGTATTTTTTGTACGGATCACCACGGTAAAGAAAGTTCCCGGTCCTGGGAACTTTAACAAGTTCTTTTCTGGTTATGGACGCAGTCAGCTTTGTTTCCGGTTTTTCACCGTAAAATCCGTATTCATGGGCATCGAAGTGGAAAATACGGTCCAGAAATTCGATTTCCTGCTTGGTAAACCTGCCGACGGAAGAATAGCTGCGGGCGAATTTCAGCGCATCATCAAAGCTGAGTACGCAGAAGTTTCCGAATCCGACGGTGCGCTGGACCCGGCGCAATCTTTCAAGAGAAGAGCTGAGCAGCGTCTGTTCAGTTTTATTAAGAATGATGTCACCGGGCTGGGCTTTGTCGAAGTTGGCCATGCGGTGCAGGTAGTCCTTGAGGTCCTTTTCTTCTACAGCACGTGCGGCCTCCTGAGCATGTACAAGTCCTGAAATGCCGCACAGGTACATACCGGCGGAGGCTTGGCAGATGGATTTCAGGAAAGCTCTTCTATTCATATATTTTTGGTGGTCTTGGTTATTCTGATTGATACGTTTGTATATAAAACAGAATTTGAGTTGTGAAAAGGGAGAGGGTTGTAGTGTCCGGATATTTTGATTGGAGTACTGTAAAGTATTTGATTTGCTTTTTAGATAGCTTGAATTGTGTTTGGATTTTATATAGATGATTGTGAAGCGTGAAGGCTGGTTGAGGTTTTGTTTTAAAATATGGTGCAAAAGATGACGTGGTTAACGCAAAATAGTTTGCGTTGACAATGTTCCCTGACGTTCTGAACTTCAGGGGCAAGGAGGTCTTGTGTCTATTAGTGCCAAGAATAAGATTGTTTTCAGTGTCTTCGCGTTTTTTGCGGTTGTTATCATCGTAATGACCGGATTTTCCTACCAGAGTTTTAGCTCATCATCCCACAAAGCAGAGCTTGCAAAGCTTGATACTGTCGCCCGGGCAGTCGGCAAAGCTGTTGCTGAAAAAACCGATATTTATTTCAATAATCTAGAACTTGCCGCAAGGATGTTCAACGGTTCCCCGAACATGTCTGATGAAGATTTGTTCGCCTATCGCATTGATCTGGCCAGACAGCTTAAAGCCCAGACCAAAACCGGGGAATCCTATTTCTGTTTTGCCGACGGCAGCACCTATACTGGTGGCCGGGGCGGGATCATTCCTAATTTCAAAGAGAAAGCAAAGCAGCGTGAGTGGTATAAACGTCTTTTCGGCGGGGAAAAGAGAATCATGACCACTCCCTATACTTCCTCTATCGGCGCAATCGTCATGGCTGCGGGTGTTCCTGTTATGAAAAATGGTCGGGTAGAAGCCACCCTCTGTGTCAATCTGGGGCTGACAGATATTACCGAGTTCGCAAACAGAGTTTTGAACCATCAAAACATTTTCCTGACCCGTGCGGATGGCTACATCATGGCTAACCGGGACAAGGAGCTTATTGGCAAGAGCCTTTGGGAAAGTATTCCTGAGCTTGAGAAATTCAGTAATCAGACCTCAAACGGCAGGGTTGAGTTCCTGCTCGATGGAAAAAAATATGCCGGTAGTCTCTATATCATTAAGGGCTTGAATTGGAAGGTCTGGACCTATGAAGAGCTGGCTGTCATGAATCAGGATTCCATCGCTAACTTGAAGCAAAATGGCATTGTGGCCGTGATTGCGCTTGTTCTGGCTGCTGTAATGCTTAATTTTCTTGCTTCTACGCTTATTTTCAAGCCGCTGGGTAAGGGGGTTGAGTTCGCTGCGGCTGTTGCTGAAGGTGATCTTGATAAGACGCTTGATGTGCAGCGTAATGATGAGGTTGGCGTGTTGGCTGAAGCCTTGCGTACCATGGTCGGTAAGCTTAAAGAAATGATCCGCGATACTGAGGATAAAAGCAGGCTTGCCGAGGAAGAGGCCGGGCGTGCGCGTGCCGCAATGGCCGAGGCTGAAGAAGCCCGTGAGCGGGCTGACCGGGCAACCAGGGAAGGGATACTACAGGCGGCATCGCAGATTGAAGATGTGGTCGACCGCATTGCATCCGGTACTGAAGAGCTGGCTGCACAGGCTGACGAAATTAATAATTCCACAGATATTCAGCGGGAACGCATGACCGAAACGGCAACCAGCATGGAGCAGATGAATGCTTCTGTTCTTGAGGTTGCCCGTAATTCCGGTGAAGCGGCTTCCAATGCTGTGAGTACGCAGGAAGCTGCGGATAACGGTACTGATCTGGTTAACCGGGTAATTGAATCCGTAGGCATGGTTCAGCAGCAGACACAGACCATGAAACAGGATCTGACCTCCCTTGGTGATCAGGCTGACAGCATTGGTGCGATTATGGACGTAATCAACGATATTGCCGACCAGACCAACCTGCTGGCACTCAACGCAGCTATCGAGGCTGCCCGTGCCGGGGAAGCCGGACGCGGATTTGCCGTGGTTGCAGATGAAGTCCGCAAACTGGCCGAGAAGACTATCGGGGCTACGCAGCAAGTGGGGGAGAGTATCTCTGCTATTCAGGTCGCAGCTCGCAAGAGCATCCAGTCCATGGATAATGCCGCAGAGACTGTTGATGAAAGTACTGAACTGGCTGCAAGTTCCGGTGAAGTTTTAGAGAGCATCTTGAGTTATGCCCGGGAAAATGCGGAGCAGATTCAATCCATTGCAACTGCGGCTGAAGAACAATCCGCCGCCTCGGAAGAGATTAATCAGGCCGTAGATGAGGTTTCCAGAATTTCGAGTGAAACTTCGGAAAGCATGGCCCAGTCTGCGGTAGCCATTGATGAACTGGCGGAAATGACCAGTGAGTTGAGTAAGATTGTGGACCGGCTGAAGCAGTCTTAATGAGGCTGAAATAGAAAAAAACAAGCGTGGTAAACCTTTCGGTCTACCACGCTTTTTTTACGGAAAATTTAATTGAAAACTCTATTTGCCGCGCTTGGTCCAGAGTTTCATTTCCTTCATCTTTTTACGGCGTTCACGCTGCAGGGATTTGCAGACGAGAGGAGTCTTTTTCTTGAGACCGTATTTTTCGCGGTATTCATCAGGGGTCAGACCGTGGGAAGCAAGGTGCTTCTTGGTTATGATCTTAAAGGATTTTCCGCATTCACAGCAGACAATGGATTTTTCCTTGATGGATTTTTTAGGCTCGCATGCAGGAGCTTCTTCCTGTGCGGGGAGGGCATTTTCAGCAATAGCCTGAATGCCTGCAGACAGTTTGCGGACCATGGAAGTCATCTCTTCTTCACTCATGGTTCTTACACTTGCCTGTGCTTTGACTATCTCCAAAGCTTCTTTCAGATAATCTTCCACTTGAAATCTCCTTTCGGAATTATTTATTCACTAATGCGTCGTTGGAAAAAATAGGGATAAAGTAGATTGTAGTAACTGTCAAATAAATGAGATGTGATTTTGCACATATTTTGGCTGAAATATAAATTGTGCATGACTGTAAGTGTGTTTTTTACATGCTATTTTCCTTTTTACAGTGAGAAAGTGTGTTTAAAACATATAAATTTCGGAAAAAGCAATAAATACCGAATCATATTTCGTAAAGCATAGTTTTATTAATAGGTATAAATGTATTACGCAGTTATAGTGCTTGGAGATTGCCTGTTTTTGAAAAAATGGTGATTTGCGGTCTGGGCCTGTGGGGTGTATTTCCTGTACTCATCTTAATAAAAATTATGGTCCAGTCTGGAGTGCTGTTACTAATTTACAGTGCTCTGCTGCCGGGGGAGTTCTCTGTAGTTTTGCTGAAAACACGTGCCGTTTCCTTTATCATTCTACTTGCGTCCCTGTTTTGTTCCGGGTGTATCTGGGGGACTGTCGCCGTGGTCGGTGTGGCTGTTCTGGGCGCAAATGTAAATGAATATCAGGAAGGGCAGAAGCCCCGTAATGCCACCCAGGCTCTTGATGAGCATCTAGAGGATCAGCAGAAAATTGATGCTGCGATTTCCGAAAGTGACAAGTACGCCCCCGAACCTGTCGACACTGAAGAGATTATCAATACCTATTCCGATTCTGTTACAGATAATTAATTACCATACGTAGGTATTGCTGTCCTGTTTTTATAATACGTCTTTAATTATTTGGCTTGCCTTTATCTTTACGCGAAGTGTATCTTCACCCTTATTTTACTTAAATCAGTTTTAAAAGGGGGCAGCATGTCCGAGCCATTTAAGAATACCGTTCTTGTCGTTGAAAACAGCAACACTCAGGCAAGAATTATTACTGAGCATATAGAATCCATTACACCTTTTGACACCATAGTCGTTAATTCCATGGATGAGCTGGAAGAAAAGCTTGCTGATAATGGTAATGATGTTTTTATCTCGGTCCTGAATCTGAATATCAAAGGTGCTCCGGATGGTGAGGCCGTGGATTACGTGCTGTCCCGCAGGATTCCGTGTATCGTTTTGACTTCTACTTTTGATGAAGACATCCGCAATCGTTTTATTGAAAAAAGTGTACTGGACTACTTTAATAAATCCAGCCGAGAAGACCTTGAGGAAATGGTCGACCTTATTAGACGCATTCACTCCAACCACGAGATCAAGGTTGTGGTTGCCGAAGACAACTCCACAGCGCGTAAGATTATGCAGAGCCTGTTGGAGCGGCTTAATTTTACGGTACTTCCGGGAAAAGACGGTGCTGAAGCCCTTGAACTGATCAAGGCTAATCCTGATGTGAAAATGCTGCTTACCGATTATGAAATGCCTAATCTGGACGGCTTTGAACTTGTTGGCGAGGTGCGTAAGACCCACAGCCGAGATCAGATGGCCATTCTGGGGGTTTCGGCCCATGATTCCGGGGCCATTACTGCAAAATTTCTTAAACGCGGGGCCAATGACTTTCTCAAGAAGCCTTTTGAAGTTGAAGAGTTCTCCTGGAGGGTTACCAACAACCTTAACGAGCTGGAGCGTGTCCGGTCCATCAAGGATGCATACAGCCGCGATCCCTTGACCGGATTCTCCAATATCAGCTTTTTTCTCGACAAAGGACGTGATCTTTTTGCTACCGCCAAAAAGCAGGGTAAGTCCCCAGTTGTGGCGGCTTTCAACATGGACAACATGTTGGACATCAATGCTGCATACGGGTGGGATGGTGGTTTTGCAGCCCTGAAAAAGGCTGCTTCGCTTCTCGATCAGCATTCGTTGGGCTGGGAACTCGTGGCGCGCAGTGACTACGGATTCTTCATCCTTTCCGACGACGTGGAAGCCCTGAAGCGTGATCTCGGAGCGGTAAAGGCCGCGCTTGCAAGTTCTGAAATTGTTTCCGGTTCCGACAGGTTCATGTCCAGTGCCTCTTTCACAATCAGCAATGGTGACGGCGAAACTTTTGATGCAGTAATGTCCAAGGCCGCTAAAGGATTGAAAAATATTCAGGACAAGGGTGTTAATTCTTTTAGCTTTGTTTAATTTGCCTTCGGAGTCCCTATCGGCAATCCCGCCGGGAGCCAGAGGCTCTTTTGCAAAAGGGGGGCTGGATTCTTCAAAAAACTGTTATCAGTTTGTTGATGCTTCGTTTTAAAGAGCGTTTCTAATAAAAAATCCCGTAATCTTAATTAAGATTACGGGATTTTTTATTAGGACTCTGAAATTATTTATTCGTTTTCGTTCCTGAATAGGTGAAAGCTTTCTTGTCCATGGTCCAGTATGTTCCTCGGTCTATGCCGAAGGCTTTTCCGCAGGGGCAGTGGACTTTGCCGTCTCGTTCTTCAGCGTTCCAGATTTTTTTGATCCGTTCCTTATGGCAACGGTGAACTTCTCCCTGCCCTATTTTATAATATTTCCAAAGCTTGCGTCTGCAATCAGAGCATTTAAGAACTAACATACTAATTAATTACGCAGGGTAGTGAGTAGACGCACTGGGTGTGTAAACACGCCAAGTGCACCGGAGATATCTGTAGCAACCAGATCAGCGGCACGGGCGGCTTTCATGGACATGCATTCAGCCCCGGAGATGATGATTCCGAGTGCTGCTTCTTTGAGCATGAGCATATCATTGCGTCCGTTTCCGATGCAGGCGCATTTCGCCGGGTCGAGTGTCTTCACATAATCAAGTTTGGCCTTGTCTTCAGGGCTGCCGTTGATGATGTGGATTGATACAGGCAGGTGGGACAGTTCATCTTCACATTGACCTAATGTATCGGCTGTAAGCACGTGAACCTGTACATCTCCGGCCAGCTCCATGATCAGTTTGCCCACTCCGGGAAGCAGGTTGCCGTCAAGTGCTATCGTTCCGTTGTAGTCCAGAATGAGATGTTCGATTTCGAGCTTGGCGAATCCCGGTATATCAAGATTGATCATGTGTTTTTCCTGCTCTTTTTGTCTCAGCAAACAGCGAAGCTTAATAAAAGGTTTAAGGACCCGGCAGGGTTCCCCTAAAGGGCCGCCGGCAGGCATCTTCTATAAACTGGCGTATCTTTCAATCTGCTTTTTGTATTCCAATACCCCTTTTACAATACCATCCGCAATATAAGAAAGATAGCGGTCTGTTTTCAGACGCTTGGCTTCGGTGCGGTTGGTGAGGTAGCCCAGCTCAATGAGTACGGAAGGCATCTTCGCCCCCATGAGGACATAGAACGGTGCTTCTCGCACACCCTGATCTTTGACCGACCACTTGCGTCGGATGCTTTTCAGGGAGCGGGTGTGGATGTTGTTAGCCAGATCTTTACTTTCTTTCATTTTGGAGTTGAGCATAAGATCGGTAAGAATTACCTGCAGATCACTGATCCTTTTGGCTGAGACCGCGTTTTCCCGGGCTGCTACACGGACTGCATTGCGGTTGCGTGCGAGGTTCAAAGTATAGGTTTCGATACCGTTGATCTTCGAGCTGCGGTGCGCGTTGCAATGGATCGAAATAAACATGTCAGCCTTCTTGATGTTGGCCATGGCGGTTCGTTCTTCAAGAGGGATAAATTTATCGGTGCTGCGGGTGTAAAGCACATTGAACCCGGCTTTTTTGAGCTTCGCAGCAAGTATTTTGGCAAAGCGCAGGTTGATATTTTTTTCTTTCAGCCCGTTGGCAGCCGCACCGGGATCTTTGCCTCCGTGACCGGGATCAAGCATAATGGTCTTGAAGGTCAGACCCAGCTGTTCGAGCAGTTCCCCGGCCATTTTTTTGCTGTTTGCCGGAGGAGTGTATTTCTGCGGCTTGGATCTTTTAGGCTTGGAATGGCGGACCGGACTTTTGTTTTCCACCACTTTACCTTCTTCCGGGGCCTGTACGTCGATGACCAGACGGAACGGGTTTTCCAAAGGAAATATTTTGTAATCCTGCATGGCGTTGAAATCGAGCACCACACGGGTGGTTCGCGGGTCACGCTGTGCGGAGCGGATATCCTTGAGGATACCGTCTTCCACATGGGTTGCCTTGTGGACCCCATTGCCGAGTACTGTGTTTTCAAGATCAACGTAGAGTCTGTGGGGACGGTTTACACTCTGATTCGGATTCAGGATCTGGTAGCGGTAGCGCACTTCTTCGTCGAGGTCCAAGACCACGCGGGTATACGTTTCACTGCTGGTGTAGCGAACTGAGAGGAGTTTTGCCCGGCTGGAGGAATTTTTGCTGCTCTCTTTTGAAACTTTTTGGGCCGGTATGATTGTGCCCGAGGGTTTCTTATGTTTTGTTTTTCCAGAAGCACCTTTGCGGTCCATGGAATCCAGCCGTGCGCGGGCCTTGGAGTACATATCTGATTTTGAGTAGCGGTGGACGATGGTCAGGTAATCGGAATAAGCTAAGTCTTTTTCATGCAGTTTGCGCAGTCTGATTTCAGCCCTGCGGTATATGCTGTCGTCAGCCCACTGGTGGGACGGAAAGTTTGAGATCATGCGCCCGTAGTAATCAACTGCGGTGCGAAAATCTTTTTTCATGCCGCTGCGGTTGCCCAGCTCTTCGTATGTGCGGCCAAGATAGTAGAGTGATTTCGGGGCGTATGAGCCACGTGTGGACCTTTTGAAAACATTGCGAAATTTTTTGCCGACCTTTTCCCATTCGGATCGGTACTGAGCTTTTTTATTGTTTTTGGAAAGAGCATGGAATTGTTTCCAGGCAATGGTGAAATCATCCTTGATGTTAGCCCCGAAAGCACTGGCGGGAATGACAGAAACAAGTAGTCCCGCAAGAAATAGAGCCATGATCAGGTTCGGAATAAAAAATTTGCGCATATTCTCAGATCGGTTTTATTTAAGTGTTTTGCCCAGTGTGATAGCAATAAAAATACAGGCAACTGTTCTAAAAAAAGTTTAGATGTTTTCTTTAATAAGCTTGCACGCCCGAAAAATCAACTCCAGACTGTTCATAATACTTTATCTGGTTTTGCCAAGTGCAAAAACCGGGTATATTCCCTTTTGCTGACTATGCCTCCGCAGCAGTGAATTTCATATATTTTCCTGCTGAAATTCTTCGGGCAGTCTGCTATATCAATGTACGATGACAGTACATGAAAGCTGGACTGACGGCCCTTTTTATGTAATTGGCATATGCATTGTTACGCGGAACTTAAACAAATTTACTTCACTCATTTGGAGATAGATAAATGGAAGCTCCCCAGAGAAATTTGGCTCTTGACCTTGTAAGGGTAACCGAGGCTGCCGCACTGGCTTCCGCCAGATGGCTTGGCCGGGGTGATAAAAACGCCGGTGACCAGGCTGCTGTCGATGCCATGCGTCTGAGTTTCAACAGTCTTGAAATCAGCGGAACTGTTGTTATCGGTGAAGGCGAAAAAGACCACGCCCCCATGCTCTACAACGGCGAGAAGCTCGGCGTTGGCGAAGGTCCGGGCATGGACGTTGCCGTAGATCCGGTTGAAGGAACCAACCTGCTGGCATACGGCCGACCCAACGCAATCTCTGTCGTGGGTGTTGCGCCTACCGGTATGATGCTTGATCCGGGTCCCAGCTATTACATGCAGAAGCTGGTTGTACCTACTGCCGCAAGGAACATGGTCGACATCAACGCACCGGTAAGGGACAACCTCAATAAAATCGCAAAAGCACTGAACAAAGACGTGGACGACCTCGTTGTCTTCGTTCTGGAGAAACCCCGTCACCACGGCCTGATTCAGGAAATCCGTGATGCCGGAGCGCGTATCCAGCTGCACACCGACGGTGATGTTGCCGGTGCTCTTATGGTTGTTGATCCCCGCAGTCCTGTTGATGTTATGATCGGAACCGGCGGAACACCTGAGGGTGTTCTTTCTGCTTGCGCCATTCGCATCATGGGTGGTGAAATGTTCGCGAAATTTGATCCCCAGTCTGAGTCCGAAAAAGGCGCTCTCGAAGATCAGGGTTACGATTTGCGCAACATTATGACCGTAAATGACCTGGTGAAGAGTGATGATATCTTCTTCTCCGCAACCGGTATTTCCGGCGGTACTTTCCTGCGCGGTGTCCGTTACCTCGGCTACGGTGCAGAAACCACTTCTCTGGTTATGCGCGGTAAGACCGGAACCGTACGTCACATCGAAGCTGTCCATACATGGGACAAGCTGATGAAGATCAGTGCGGTCAAGTACGACTAAGCAGCAAACCACAAAGAATCAAAAAATGGGCGGTCCCGACAATCAGTCGGAACCGCCCATTTTTAATCTGCATGGTCAGTAAATTTAATATTCCGGTGCTTCCAGTTTCTCTGAGATAATTTTTGCATCTTCAGGGCGGGCGGCAGCTCCTAGTTCCTTGGCTTCGCCGTGGCAGGTTATACCGGTGGGGCGCAATTGTACGTACCCGGCGGAGAGCACGTTGGTGTAGGGAATCTGTTCCCTGAATTCAAGGTATCCGATACGGTTGGGAATGAGAATTGGCAGCGGGTCGCCGGAAAAATCTTCAAACATGATGTATTTCATTTTCAGTCCTTTATGATGCGGCCTGCCGAATTTGGCATGAGGCCGGAAGTTATTCCATTTGGGCGAACAATGTTGCCCGCATCCGCATTACAGATTATAGGCATATATATTCAAGATCAAGAAGTGTAGACCAGAAAATCCGGAGTTGGCAAATGGCTGGACGAGACAAGGAATCGCTGGATAATAACGAGCTTGCCAGAATGAGAACCCTGCTGGCCAATGAGCGTACTTTTTTGGCTTGGTGTCGTACTGCTCTGGGATTGTTCGGTTTCGGGTTCGTCATTGAAAAAGCCAGACTCTATATGGAGAAGATGCTGCCCGGAACCCCGAATGTAATGCTCAAAGAGATGAAGTTCCTCGGTGTGTTCATTATTATTTCGGGGATGATTATTCTGGCCAGCGCGGCTTTTCGTTTTTACCGCTTTGAGCAGAGTGTCGGGGCAAGGGTCCGCTGGACCACGCCATATCCCGAAATGCTGGTCACCGTAGCGGTAGGTGTAATCCTGATTGTCTGTTCGCTGGCCGGACACTTGTTTTTTTAGTTCCGCAAAATTTCCAAAACGAAGCGGCGAAGCCTTATTAAAAGATTTTGGGATTCTTAAACCCTTTTTAAAAGGGGTTGAGGCCCCGGCAGGGCGGCCGGAGGCAACCTATTTCCACCAATAGCGCGTAGCGCATCAAGTAAACATTTAATGAAAGATAACTACAAAAAAATAGCCTTATGGCAGACCGCTTTCCTTGGTGATGCGGTTCTGACTTTGCCTTTGATCAAGGGACTTGCCCTGCGCTTCCCTGGTGCTGAAATTCACCTTTTCATTCGCAAGGGCGTGGAAGCCCTGTTCGCAGGGCAACCGGAACTGACCGGGGTGCACGGCTTTGACAAACGCGGCGCGCAAAAGGGAATGGGCGCGGCTCGAGCATACGGCGCGGATCTGGGTCGTCAGGGCTTTGATTTATATATTTCTGCGCATACCAGCATGCGTTCAGCAGTTGTGGCGATGTCCAGCGGAATCAAAGACCGTATAGGTTATGATGCCCCTTGGTATAACCGCTTTGTTTACTCAAAAACGGTGAAGCGCCGCTTTGATGAGCTTGAAGAAGTGGAAAGACTTTTGGCTCTTGGCGAGCCGCTGGGTATTTCCGGCCAAGCCCCGGAAGTTCTGCTTGAGCTACCCAATGATGTTGTCGGGGAGGCTGAAGAATTTTTCAAAGGGCTGGGTGAAGTTCCCGTAATCGGAGTTCATCCCGGCTCCACTTGGGAAACCAAGAAATGGCCGGAGCACAATTTTGCAGAAGTGATCGATAGGTGTGTAGATGCCGGGTATAAGGTGATACTTTTTGGCGGACCCGATGAGATTGGGCTTTGCAACGCTGTCCTAGATCAGGCGGAGCATGCAGATGCAGTCATCAATCTGGCCGGGAAGCTAGGTCTGCAACAACTTGCAGCTCATATCAGGCAGTTGGACGTTTACCTGACCAATGATTCCGGGCCTATGCATATAGCTTGGATTCAGAAGGTTCCGGTGGTGGCTATGTTCGGTCCTACTGTGCGCAGATTCGGGTTTTTCCCGCGTGGTGAGAATTCCACTGTGATGGAAAGTCTGGAAGATTTGAAATGCAGACCGTGTGGATTGCATGGCGGAAAGGTCTGCCCGGAAAAACATCATAAATGCATGACGGATATTACGGTTGAGATGGTTTGGAACACGATTTTACAGAAGGTTGAAGAGAGCAGGGAGAGCAGAAATGGTTAAGTTGAAAAAATTTTTTATCCCCCTGCTGGCTTTGTCATGCGTGTTGCTGGTTTCCGGGTGCAAGCTCAAAGGGCTTAAGAAAGCAGCTGAGTCTGTTCCGGCTCATGTTGTCGCTCCGGTGAAAGTTTCCGAGGCCCCTTACACCGAGGAAAAGAAAAGCATCATTGTCTGTACTGCAGAATTTTTGCATGCCGCCCGCTATTTTTCTTACCTGCACCGCGAATTCGAGGGTGTGAAGTCGGTTATCCTGAAAGTGCCTTCTTGTAACGGAACTGCTGAGTCTGTGGAGAAGGTTGTTTCTGGTGTGCGCGATCAGGTGGACCGCCTGAACAAAAACGGCAAGGTCATGTCTGTGCTTATCCTCGGTAATCGGGATGTTGTCCCTTCGGCCCGTTTTGAGGTTGCCAACGGAACTGAAGTTTATCTTTCCGACTATGGTTATGGGGGATCTGACCCGGCCCCTGAAAATGTACTTCCAGTGGGCAGGATCCCGGCCCGTGACAGTGCCGAGGCCGAAGCTGTTGCCGCAAAATATGAACGCTGGTACGGGGATCGTGAATTCCGTCCGGCGTGGCCTGTTTCTTTTATCGGCGGTGAAGGTTTTACCGATCAGAATCTTTCTGATTCGGAGCTGCTTTTTTTCAACCTGCAGCAGGAAGGTATAGCCGGACCGGAAGCAATTCGCTATCTGGGTGCGGCCGGAGGAAGTACTCCGCAGCGTTTGCAGCAGTCGTTGGCTGAAGATGATGTTTCCGTGCAGTGGCTGGCCCTTGAGGCCGGACATGACGGATTCCGGGCCGGAAATGGTATTGTGCCGGTTTCCGGGATTATGGAACTCGAATACAAGCCCGGACTGCCTGTGGTGCTCAACCCTTCCTGTGAGGTTTATGTTTCCAATTCCACCAGCCCTACTCCGGCTGAAGCGGTAGTGCTTTCTCCCGGCGGAGGACTGGCGATGATGACCGGATGTAACAGCTCCGGGAGTATCCAAACGGAGCTGGATGAAGGGCGCGTTTTCCGGGTTGATTCCAGCGGAACACCGCGTCTGCTTATGGAGTTCCATAAAGCTTATTTCAGCGGTAAGCACCGCATCGGTGACGCCTTGGTTGAGGCCCGTTCCCAGTTTGTCCAGAATCTGTTGAAAGGTGAAAGGCTCGGTCCGCTTTACGAACTGGTTTTTTACGGAGATCCGGTTATGTCCCTGCCTTTGCCCGTACGCACAGAATCACCTTTTTTCAAGGGCTTGAATGTGGTCGGCAAATCTAAGAAACAGCAGGGTGTTGCTGTCTTCGCGGTTAATTCCACCATATCTTTTGCCATGGAAGAGGGGGGGATTTATCCGGCAGCTCGTTTGCAGGTTGTAGACCGCAGTGATGGAAAGGTCGTTTCGTCCATGAAAGTGGAAGAGGATGATATTTTTAATTTTATGGCTGACGGTGAAGGGCAGTATCTTATTTATTCCCGTCCGTTGGATGGCCCTTTGGCCTGGCAGTTTTTTGATGTGCGCGAGAAGGGTAATATGGATAAGAAACCTGTTGCCGCTGTGAAGAAACGCACCAAGCCTTCCCCTAAGATCAGTGCGGGACTTAAGCCTGTTAATTATGCGATACAGGTCAGCTCCAACCGCAGGGAGAAATCTGCAGTAAAGATGAGCAAGCGGCTGGCTGTGCAGGGATATGAAGCCTATGTTGTTGAGATCCCTTCAAGCAACAACCGTAAATGGTATTGCGTTCGATTCGGACGTTTTGATTCATGGGCCGATGCTGTGGAAGCTTCAGCAGAATATGAGCGTAAAGAGCAGGCTGACGCGAAGATTGTTCGTTGTAATGGTGGATAATCTTGATTTTATAATACATTCACGCTTGATTGTTGCTCTTTGATTATATAACGAAATGCTTTATTGGACATTCATTTTTGTTAAGAAGGCAGGTTGTTGGAAGTGGGGTTCAAGCGTAAAAATATTTTATTGCTGGTTATCGGACTGCTCGTTTTTGCTACTCTGGGAACCGGTCTTATTTTGTATTCTGGACCGTCCTCCCAGCCTGAGCCGGTGCTTTCTTCGGGATATCAATTTTTCAAGGGCATCTCTCCGGCGAGACTCGGGTTCAGTGACGGCGAAATCATAAGCCTTAACAGGACGTTCTGGGAGCACCGGGATGTTGTGAAAAAGGCAGTGCTGACTATCGCCGGACAGGACTCGGATCGGGGACCGACAGAGATAACGCCCAAGGTCGGCCTGAAGTTTTCATTACAACTGCAGGGTAAAACCGGAATGGTCTATTCGCCGGAAAAGATATTCTGTCCTCGAGGACGTCTGGTTGATAAGATAGAGCTCCATCTGGCTGAAGGAGCACAAGTGCTGGAGCATTATGAAAGCCGGGCCGAGCTGAACAACCTTGAGGTTGAAATAATAGATATGTGAAAATAAAACCCCCCGGACGTCAGTCCGGGGGGTTTGTTATTTAACCAGAGTCACCAGATCGTAGTCAGTGACGTTGTCGATTTCAGCTTCAACCAGCATACCCGGCTTCAGCTCCATGCCG
The DNA here is from genome assembly GCF_048571135.1 of Maridesulfovibrio spiralis (SeqCode). Classification (NCBI taxonomy): domain Bacteria; kingdom Pseudomonadati; phylum Thermodesulfobacteriota; class Desulfovibrionia; order Desulfovibrionales; family Desulfovibrionaceae; genus Maridesulfovibrio; species Maridesulfovibrio spiralis (SeqCode). The sequence goes on from NZ_CP182344.1 coordinate 1,880,181, forward strand.
TCTTCAGGGGCACTGACGTAAGTTATCCCGTCCACTTCCGGGGCCTGAAACCAGACTCTTCCATTGTAAAGTCCGGGCCATTCGTCGTTCGGTTCCTCCACCAGTACCTGAATTGTCTCGCCGATTTTTTCTTCGAGAATCTCACGGCTGATTCCAGACTGGACTTCCATAAGCAGCTGTCTGCGTTCTTCGCGCAGTTCTTCGGGCAGCTGTTCCATTTCCCCGGCCGGGGTTCCTTCTTCCGGCTGGTATGCAAAAACACCGAGATTCTGGAAGCGGGTTTCCCTCACAAAATCAACCAGCGTGTTGAAATGTTCTTCGGTTTCACCGGGGTAGCCGACAATAATGCTGGTGCGCAGGACTGCATCGGGAATGTGTTTGCGGACCCGGTCGATAACTTTGCGCGGGTCACGGGCAAAGGGGCGGCCCATGGATGAGAGAACTTCCGGGTGGGCGTGCTGCACCGGGATATCGAAATAGGGCAACAGCGGCTTTCCGGCCCCGGCGATGAATGACAGCATGGAATCTGTCAGTCCGGCGGGATAGAGATACATGAGCCGCAGCCATTCAAGTCCCTTGAGAGGGAGCATTTTTTCAATAAGTGCACGCAGGTTTGTTTCCTTATCGTCAAGGTCGGAACCGTAAGCAGTGGTATCCTGACCTACAACAACAATTTCCGGTACGCCCTGATCAAGAATGTAGCGGGCTTCATCTACCAGACCGTTCAGTTCCCGGCTCACATGGGGGCCGCGGATGGAAGGAATGGTGCAGAATCTACAGGAGTGCGAACAGCCTTCGCTTATCTTAAGGTATGCGTAGGCCGGGCCTGTGCTGAGTGCTCTCCGCTGTACGGGAAATTCTTCGGGGAGATCTCCGGCAAGGGCCTTGGAGACCAATGCGGGCCACTGGTCCAGTTCACGGGTGGAGAGCCAGAGGTCAACTTCCGGCATCTGTTCGTTCAGCTTCCCGTAGCGGCTGACCAGACATCCGGCAACAGCCAGCACCGGACGCGGGTTGAGGTCTTTGATGGCGTCGGCTGCTTCAAGGATGGTATCCACGGATTCTTCTGTGGCGGGACCGATGAAGCCGCAGGTGTTGATCAGGATAAGGTCTGATTCTTCCGCTGTAAGAGCGGGAATCATGTCCGAACCGAATGCGCCGAGCATGACTTCGGTATCGACCCGGTTCTTCGGACAGCCGAGGCTGATGGTGTAAATTCTGGTTTTTTTCATATTAAAATTCCGTTTGTAATTAAATTTACGGATACTTGTTATATAGGTCAGGATTCCTTGTGCGGCAATGGTTAACCCATTCTTCCTTGAGAGCAAAGAAGTAAATGCCCTGTTTCTTTTTGGGGAAATGGTTTATCCTGATTTGGCTGCCAAAACCAATGGCCGGGATGGAGCAGGAATGCTTGAAGATTTTATAGACATAAAAAAAGATTGTATCGGGATTGTGGGGCGGTCCTTTGCGCTTTCCTCCCTTTCCATGCTTCTGCATGAAAGCAGCCGAGAGGCTGCGGGAATAGAACTGGAAGCCGGAGTGCTCATTGATGAGTCCGGTAATGCACTGCTTGATGGGCAGGATTTCCCGCTTTATGCTGACGTTCGGTCCATGCTTGCCGCCCACCCTTCCATCAACATGGTATTCGAACTTTCCGGCGAGCCTGAGATGCTCCGTGAGCTGCGCCTCTCCCTGCCGCCGGAAGTAACTCTTGTAGAACTTCCTGCCGCACGTTTTTTCTTAAAACTGCACGCTACAGACCGTTTGTGGATAGCCTGTAAAGCCAACCTTATGCAGACTCAGGCCCTCTTTAAATCGGTGGTGGATCAATTCCCGGAAGATATAATAATTGTCGGCACAGACGGAACCATTCTTGATTGCAATAAGCATTTTGCAGTACGGGCCGGTGAGCCGGTGCTCAATATGCAGGGTAAAAATCCTCTCGATTACTATGATCCGCTAAACTCGCTCTGTCCGTTGAAGGACGGAGTAATAGATGTTTCGGCCATGGCGCGGGAGAATAGTGAACGGATGTTTTCCGAGACTGACGAACAGGGTAAAATCCATTTTTTCCGTCTCTATGTCTATCCCATCACCGAAGAGGGGGCCGATAACGTTATCCAGTTAGTGGTGATCTGCCGCAACATTACAGAACGGACCATGATCGAGCAGCGTTTGCAGCAGTCCGAGCGCATGGCTACGGTCGGTGAGCTTTCCGCATACATCGCCCATGAAATCCGCAATCCGCTTATGGCGATGGGTGGTTTTGCCAAGGTGTTGATCAATGATGAGAATATTGATGATTCCGGGCGGGAAAAGATTCAGATCATACTTGAGGAAGCGCAGCGGCTGGATCGCCTGCTCAAAAGCATCCTAAGTTTTGTGCGCTCCCGTGATGTGCAGAAAAACAATATCGACGTCAACAGGGTCGCGGCGGATGCCATGCAATTGCTTTCCCTCGGCTGCCAGTTGCAGGAAATTGAGGTGGAAATGGATCTTGATCCCTGCCGTCCTCTTGGGGTAGGCGGGGCGGAGCAGATACGCCAGTGCCTGATAAATCTGGTCAAGAATTCCATGGAAGCCATGCCAGATGGGGGGACGCTCAAAATTTCAAGCGGGATAAACGGCAATATGGTCTGGTTGGAAGTTCGCGACAGCGGGCCCGGTATTGCTGATGATCTGCGCGTTCATGTTTTTGATCCTTTTTATTCCACCAAGGTAAACGGCAACGGTCTCGGCTTGCCTATGGTCAAAAAGATCATGGAAGAATTCGGAGGCGAGGTGGAACTGGCCAGCAGGTCCGGAAAAGGGACCAGCGTAGCCCTGTTGCTGCGCAAAGCTCCAGTTGCCTAAACAGGCTGTACAGCGTATTACACTTGCAAATTATATTTCAGTCAGTTCAGGAAAGCCTCCGGCGGCTCTCCGAGGGCTCTGCGAGGCTTGGATTTGATGCGCTTCGAGCTTTTGGATGATTTCATTTCGCCTCCGGCGGGCAGAAGGGCTAAGCCGTTCCACTCTCTATATCCGTAAGACTCGAAGCAAAGCTTCTCGTTAACGGCTATAGGCCTCTGGAATCCCTATTAGTTTTAGTTAGTAAAGTTTTAGAATCGTAGAGATTACCTTACGGGGGATGTTTTGAAGACCGTTGTTCTTGCTACTACCAACAAAGGCAAAATTGCTGAATTTGATGTACTTCTTAAAGATATGGGTCTGGAAGTAAAAGGTCTGGACCAGTTTCCCGAGATCGGTGAAATCCCCGAACCGGGTGAGACTTTCCTCGAAAACGCCATCATCAAGGCCCAGACTGTTGCCAACCTGACCGGGCTGGTTGCCGTTGCTGACGACTCCGGTCTTGAGGTTGATGCCCTTAACGGTGCTCCCGGTGTGTATTCCGCCCGCTACAGCGGGGAGGATGCCACCCCTGAAAAGAACAATGCCAAGCTGCTTGAAGCGTTGAAGGATGTTCCCGAAGAAGGCCGCACCGCCCGTTTTGTTTGCGTGATGGTGGCGGCTACCCCGGATAATATCCGTATCCAGAGTCGTGGAGAATGGGAAGGGCGCATCGCCTTTGAACTGACCGGAAAGCAGGGTTTCGGCTACGATCCCCTGTTCTTTGATCCCGAGCTTGATTGCGTAGCCGCTGAAATGACCCGCGAAACCAAGAACGAACGTTCCCATCGCGGCAAGGCCCTGCGTGCACTCATGGATCAATGGGCTGATTTTCAGGAAAGAATCAGCAGATAAGGAATTTCAATCATCAGAGTATTTTTAAGCCGAAGGCAGCGAAGCTTACTAAAAGTTTCTCTGGCCCCCGGAGGGACTCCCGGTAGGGCCGCCGGAGGCAAATGCTTTAATAAAAAAGCGCGCAGCGCATCCAAATAAATCGGAGATCAACACATGTGCGGAATTATTGGGTATGCCGGACACCGTCCTGCTGTTCCCCTTATTGTAGAAGGCCTTAGAAGACTTGAGTATCGCGGTTATGATTCTGCGGGTGTAGCTACTATCCAGAATAAGGAAATCGAGCTGGTCCGTGCCGAAGGCAAGCTGGCCGCCCTTGATGAAAAGCTGGCGCAGAAAAATGTTACCAATTCCACTTTCGGCGTGGGGCACACCCGCTGGGCAACCCACGGCGTACCTGTTGAACGTAACGCCCATCCGCATCTGGACCACGAAAAGAATATCGCCATGATCCATAACGGGATCATTGAGAACTATCAGGAAATCAAGACCGAACTGCTTGCCAAGGGCTACGAATTCCGTTCCGATACCGACTCCGAAGTTCTTTGCAACCTCATTGCCGAGGGCCGCAAACACAATTCCACCATGCTCGAAGCCGTTTCATGGGCTTTGAAACAGGTTGAAGGCGCATATGCCATTGCCGTGGTTTGTATTGACGAGCCGGGCACTGTTTACGCCGCCCGTGTCGCCAGTCCGTTGGTGATGGGCGTTGGCGTCGGCGAAAATTTTGTTGCTTCCGATATCCCCGCGTTCCTGCCTTACACCCGCGAAGTTGTATTCATTGAAGACGGCGAGATGGTCAAGATTACTTCCTCTTCCTGGGAAGTGTTTGACGCCAAGAGCCTTGATCCGGTGAAAAAGGAAATCAAGACCATCAACTGGGATGTGCAGGCTGCTCAGAAAGGCGGTCATAAGCATTTCATGATCAAGGAAATTTTTGAACAGCCCAAGGTTATTTCCGACTGCCTTGCCGGACGTGTTGATCAGGTTAAAAACGAAATTGTCCTGCCTGAAGTTGAAGGCATGGAGCCGCCGGAAAGGTTGCATATCATTGCCTGCGGAACTTCCTATCATGCCGGTCTTTGGGGCAAATACCTCATCGAGCAGTGGGCCAAGATCCCGGTGGAAGTGGAGATCGCTTCCGAGTTCCGCTACCGCGACCCCCTGCTCTCCAAAGGCGGGGTGGCCCTTGCCATCAGCCAGTCCGGTGAGACCGCCGACACCCTTGCCGGAATCAAGCTTGCCAAGGAGAAGGGCCTTTCCATCATCGGTCTTTGCAACGTGGTCGGTTCCAGTGTTGCCCGTGAGTCTGATTACGTCATGTATACCCAGGCCGGACCGGAGATCAGTGTGGCTTCCACCAAGGCAATGTGCAGCCAGCTGACTGCGCTCCTGCTGCTGGCCCTTTACTGGGGCAAGAAGAAAGGCGTGATTGATTCCGCCATCTATAGCCGTGCGAGCATGGATATCCGCAACATCCCTTCAATCCTTGAAGCGGAACTTCCGGCCATGCGCAGCCGTGCTCAGGAACTTAGCCGCAAGTATTCCGAAGCCAACAGCTTTTTCTTCCTCGGTCGCGGACTTTACTTTCCATTGGCCCTTGAAGGCGCGCTCAAGCTTAAGGAAATTTCATACATCCACGCAGAGGGCTATGCTTCCGGTGAAATGAAGCACGGTCCTATCGCGCTCATTGATCCAAAGTTTCCGACCTTTGCCATGGCCCTCAATGATGAACTTTTTCCCAAGGTTAAATCAAACCTCGTGGAAGTTCAGGCCCGTGGCGGTGAGATCATCGCCCTGACCAACCCCGGCGTCGAGCTTGATGTTGAAGAACGCTGGTCCCTCCCGGAAGTATGGGGACCGCTTAATACCTTCATCGCCCTTCCGGCCCTGCAACTTTTTGCTTACGAGACCGCAGACTACCTCGGCAAAGACGTCGACCAGCCGAGAAACCTCGCTAAGTCTGTAACTGTTGAGTAGGTAGGGGGTGGTATGAGTAGGGGACTTGAACTTTCAAAAGATTTCTACCGCCGCTGCGCGGAACCCATGATGGAAAAGGTTCTGGCGGATATCCTTGATCAGCTGGCTGTCGGGCTGGTTGGTGAAGGGTCTGAGTGTTTCGGCTTTGATGACGAACATTCACAGGACCATGACTGGGGTCCGGCATTTTGTGTCTGGGTACCTGATGATAAACTGGATGCGCTGCGTGGTCGGGTGGAAGGAATTTTTAATTTCCTGCCCGAGACTTTTGAAGGCGTGCCCAGCCGTATGGTTCCCGCGAAACGGATTGGACGTTGCGGTCTGTTCGGTATTGGTGAATTCTACAGCCGTTTTACCCGTTACAAACGTTCTCCGCAGAGTGTGGAGGAATGGTTCGCAATTCCGGAACATTTTCTGGCTACCTGCACCAACGGCGAGGTTTTCCGCGATGATTGCGGTGAGTTCTCAGCTTACCGTCAGATTTTGCTGGATTACTATCCCGAAGATGTACGTTTGAAAAAGATTGCCGCTCGCTGCGGGACCATGGCCCAGAGCGGCCAGTATAACCTGTTGCGCTGCGCCAAACGTGGTGACGCAGTCGCGTCCTTGCAGGCTCTTTCAAAGTTTGTGGAAGCAACACTTTCCCTGCAGTTCCTGCTGAGTAAAAAGTATATGCCCTTCTACAAATGGTCTTTTCGGGCCTGTCAGGATCTGCCCACAGCGCAGCGCGTTCTGGCAAAGCTGAAGAGCCTGATGGATTCATACAACGCTGCAGGCGTAAACGATCCGAAAGTTTTGGAAGCCAACGTCGAAGCGGTCTGCGTGGAATGCGTGGCTCAGCTGCGTCAGGCCGGGCTTTCCTCTGCTGAGGGTGATTGGCTCATGAGCCATGCGGAATTTATTCAAGGCCGTATCGGGATTGATAGTATGCGTAATCTTCCGGTTTTGATGGGCTAAGAATTTATATTAGATAGTAGAGAATTAGAAACCCCGCTGTGTTTATGCACGGCGGGGTTTCATTTTATTTACGAAACTTCATCTCCTCAACCCCGCAATAAAGCACAGGCACAACAAACACAGTCAGGATGGCAATAGTCATGCCGCCGAAAGACGGAATCGCCATCGGGACCATGATATCCGATCCACGTCCTGTTGAGGTCAGGATCGGTAAGAGGGCAAGGATGGTGGTTGCCGAAGTCATCAGGGCAGGACGGATTCTGCGCTTAGCTCCGTAGATGATTGCCTGCCTGATCTCGGTTACGGATTCCATCTTGCGTCCTTTTTTACTTTCATCAAGATAAGTCGCCATGATGACTCCATCATCAGAGGCAATGCCGAACAGGGCCAGAAAACCGACCCAGATGGCAACACTCAGGTTGATGGGGCTGACTTGGAAAAGTTCACGCATATCCGTGCCGAACATGGTGAAGTCCATGAACCACGGCTGCCCGTAGAGCCAGACCATGAAAAATCCGCCGGACCAGGCCACAAAGATCCCTGAAAATACCATCAGGGTGGTGGCGATGGACTTGAACTGCAAATAGAGAATCAGCACGATGAAAAGCAGTGCCAAAGGCAGGATCACAGCCAATTTCTTTTGGGCACGAATCTGGTTTTCGTAGCTTCCGGCAAATTCGTAGGAGACGCCAGCCGGAATGATAAGTTCACCGGACTTGATTTTTGAGTCTAGAAAAGTCTGGGCCTGTTCAACCACATCCACCTCGGCAAATCCGGGACGTTTATCAAAAAGAACATAGCCGACAAGGAAGGTGTCCTCACTTTTGATGACTTGTGGTCCGCGTACATATTTGATCTCGGAAAGCTGGCTTAATGGAATCTGTTCCCCGCCGGAAGCACTGACCAGAATATTGTTTATGGCATCTATGTTATCACGCAGTTCGCGCAGATAGCGCACCCGCACCGGATAGCGTTCACGGCCTTCAACGGTGGTGGTGACCACTTTCCCGCCTATTGCCACTTCAATAACATCCTGCACCTGCGAAAGCATGACCCCGTGGCGTGCAATGGCTTCGCGGTCGATGATGATCTCAAGATATGGCTTGCCCACGATGCGGTCGGCAATGACAGCTTCCGGCTGCACTGATCCGACCTGTTTAAGCAGTCCTTCAAGATCAAGGGCTACCTTTTCCAGAGTTTCAAGATCAGGCCCTTTGACTTTGATGCCCATGGGCGCACGCATGCCGGATTGGAGCATGACGATACGGGCCGCAATGGGTTGCAGTTTAGGTGCGGAGGTCACTCCGGGAACTTCAGCGGCTTTGACAATCTCATCCCAGATATCATTTGGGGAAGTTATCCCCTTCCATTGCTTGCGGTCCGGGTTAAGGCCGGGATTGAGGGCCGGACGCCAGACTCTGAAAGGTTTGCCGTCAGGATCAGGAATCAGTTTTCCATTACCGTTGCGCTCGAAATAGCCATGTACCAGATACGGGTAGCCGTCGTTGGCTGGAACCGTTTTTCCGTCAACATTGCGAAAAAAATCTTTCTGATCGGGGTCGAATCTGAAGCGCAGCCGCTCCCCGGATTGATCCACCAGATACTCGGATTTGTAGTTGATGACCGTCTCAATCATGGAGATTGGGGCGGGATCAAGAGGCGTTTCAGCTCGTCCTAGTTTACCCACCGCAGAATCAACTTCCGGGATGGACTGGATCATCATATCCTGTTTGCGAAGAACATCCATTGCCTCGCCGATGGATGCATGGGGCATGGTGGTAGGCATGAAAAGGAATGCGCCTTCATCGAGATCGGGCATGAATTCCTTACCCAGTCCGGGAAAAACATGAGCCAGCTTCACATAGGGAGATGTGGACTTGATCGAATCAGGTAAGAATCCGGTAAGGTTGGCAAATCCAAGCCAGATGGAAAGCCCCAGCGCGACAACGAAGGTCGGCAGAGTCAGGAAGAGCAATTTGTGATTCAGGCACCAGCCCAGCATTCTGGGGTATCCGCGCCTGAAAAGATCAAAGAATAGCATCAGCCCGCCGATGACAACAGCCACGAAAAGATAGTTGTTGCCCATTCCCTTTTCAGGTCCCAGCGGCAGCCATGATTTGGTCAACACATAAGCCACCAGGATGACGATGATCCATGTTTCCATGTAGTTGGCGTACTTGTGGAATCTTTCGGGAACAAAGGGAAGTGCAAGATGCTTTAGGCCAACGTAGATGAAGAACAGACCGGCCCACCATTTAAGCAACAGGGAAACGGCAATACCGCAAAGCAGGTAAATTCCGGCAGTGAAGTATGTACGCCTGTTCTTGAGGAACTTCTTCCGGGCAGTGAAAAGGAGTTCCGCAGCCGGTGGCAGAACAGTCAGGGCAACGATAATTGAAGCCAGCAGGGCGAAAGTTTTGGTATAGGCCAGCGGTTTGAAAAGCTTGCCTTCAGCCCCGTCCATAGCGAACACGGGCATAAAACTGACAATGGTTGTGGCAACGGCTGTCATGACTGCGCTGCCCACTTCGGCAGTGCCTTCATAAACAAGTTTCAGCCTGCTGACTCCCTCTTTGGCATGTTCAATCTTCTTGAGGATGTTCTCACAAATGATGATGCCCATATCGACCATGGTCCCGATGGCAATGGCGATTCCCGAAAGAGCAACAATATTCGCATCCACCTTGAAAACCCGCATGCCCATGAAACACATAAGCACCGCAATGGGCAGCAGCGACGAGATGAGCAGAGAACTCTTGAGATGGATCACTGCGATAAGCACCACGATGATGGTGATCAGGATTTCTTCAGTCAGTGCGGTGTTCAGTGTTCCCAGGGTTTCATGGATCAGCCCGGAGCGGTCATAAAAAGGAACGATGCTCAGTTTGCTCTCGGTTCCATCGGGCAGGATTTTTGAAGGCAGGCCCGGTGAAATATCCTTGATCTTCTCTTTGATATTCTCAATGACCTGCAACGGGTTTTCGCCGTAACGCACAACCGCCACACCGCCCACAACTTCTGCGCCGCCTTTATCCAAGGCACCACGGCGCAGGGCCGGTCCTTCGGTGACACGAGCCACATCGCGGACGTAGATGGGGATGTTGTTGACTACTTTGACCACCGAACTTTCGATGTCAGAGAGCTTTTTGATGAAACCGATACCGCGAATGACGTACTCGGCGTTGTTGATTTCAATGGTCCGTGCGCCCACATCGAGGTTGGACATTTTCACCGCGCGGTAAACATCGTTGAGCGTGACTTTGGCGGCGCGCATGGCATCAGGGTCAACATCGATCTGGTATTCTTTAACGAAACCGCCCACAGAGGCCACTTCACTGACCCCATCAGCAGAAAGCAGGGCATAGCGGACGTACCAGTCCTGCACGGAGCGCAATTCATCAAGATCCCAGCCTCCGGTTGGGTTGCCCTGCGGATCACGACCTTCGATGGTATACCAATAGACCTGCCCCAGCGCGGTTGCGTCCGGGCCAAGGGCCGGTTTTACATTGGCGGGCAGCGTTCCGGCAGGCAGGCTGTTCAATTTCTCAATGAGCCGGGAACGGGACCAGTAGAAATCCACGTCCTCGTTGAAAATTACGTAGATGGTGGAAAAGCCGAACATGGAATAGCTGCGGACCGTCTTAACACCGGGAATTCCGAGCAGCGCCACGGTAAGCGGGTAGCTGATCTGGTCTTCCACGTCCTGTGGAGAACGGCCCATCCACTGGGTAAAAATTATCTGCTGGTTCTCGCCGATATCCGGGATGGCATCCACCGGGACCGGGGAGCGGTCAATACCGCCAACATCCCAGTTAAAAGGAGCGGTGAAAATTCCCCCGCCGATGACCATGAGCAGTAGAATTGCCACGATGAGCTTTTGCTCAAGGCAGAAAAGAATGGTTTTCTCAGTGAAAGAATTCGGTTCGGGGCGGTCCATGTTTTGAGTTCTGTTCTCGCTCATATCGCTCGCCCCTTATTCCCCGGCCTTAAGCTGGCGTTCAACTTCCCCGCACTGGATCATGGCTTCACCAAAGTAGGGATTGCGGATATCCTCGTCGGATTGCAGCCACTTGGCTCCCTTGAAATCAAAGGCCATGGGGCAGGATATTTCATATACAGGTTTCGCAGATTTGATTCCCAGCTTTTCCACCGCGTCGATCATGCCGTAGGAAAGCGGTTCCAGTCCGGCGCGGACCTCGACAATATCCTTGGCTTCACGGATGGCGGACATGCCGTCATTGATGTTTTTCAATGCATCCATCCAGACTTTATGTGCACCGCCGGAGAGGGATGTGTGGTCTATTTTCTTGAGTTCTTCGGCCATGAGTGCTGCCTGTTTCTGCGCGTTCGGCAGATTGTCGGCGGCAAGGGCTTCGCTTAATGCTGAATAGACGTTGAAGACTTTGCCGAGTTGCGCTTGAAAGGCTTCAGGTGCTTCCGTTTTGTTTGCAGAATTTGTAACAAGGGCTGAAATTCCGAAGATCATATCCAGCCGTTTGAAATGGGCCGTTGTTTCAGCGGAGATGGATTTCAACCTGTGCAAATCTTTAACTCCGCTGCCAAGTACGGCATCATTTCGGAGCAGCATGGACATTTCTTTCCATGCAAGGGATGCATCGCCCTTCAGCCCAGATCCATCTATTTTACCGATGCTTTCAAAAAATTCAGAAAATTGTTTGCGGCTGTTTTCAATATCACCTGAATCTGCGGTTTCCATGAGGGAATCGAAGCTCTTTTTCAGGAATATAAGTTTAGAGGCAAAGATGGGCGGCAGAGTATAATCGGGCTTGTCCGTCTTTTTCATATCGTCCATATCAGCATGACCGCCGTGGTCGTGGGCAACGGCTTTAACCCCGCTTTCAGGGTTCATCATGCTCGGCTTGGCGATAATCTGGATCGCACTGTCGATTTTGAAATTACCTTTGGTGACGACTTTTTCGCCTTGATTAAGCCCGTATTTGACCACGTAGAAATCCCCGGCCTTGGGACCGAGTACGATCTCTCTCCCTTCGAAGACGCCTTCCTTTCCGGGGACGGCAATGTATACCACGGCCCGTTTCCCGGTTATGAGCGGTGCGGAAGCCGGAATCACCAGTTCCTTGCCGGCCTGTTTTTCATCTTTATTAACTGCGCGAACAAACATTCCCGGCTTGAGTTTCAATCCTTTGTTGGGAACCTCCAGCCGTACCCGGACCGTCCGGGTTTTTTCATTGACCACAGGATCGATGTAGACAACTTTTCCTTCGAAATTCTGACCGGGGTAGGCCTCGGTGCTGAAACTGACCTTCATACCCATCTTGATCCACGGCAGGTCGGATTCATAAGCCTCAAGGATAACCCAGACCCTTGAAAGATCGGCAATGGTGTAGATGGGGGTTCCGGTTTTTACGTAAACACCTTCCACAACATCTTTTTTGATGACGATGCCGCTCATGGGTGAGTAGAGGGTTATGTGTTCGGCGGTCTTTCCGCGTTTGACGATGTTTTCGATCTGTTGTTTGGAAAGTCCCAGCAAACGCAGTTTTTCACGCACGGCTTTTTCAGTTCGGGCTGCTGTATCCTTAACCACCTGAAGGGAACTGCCTTGCAAAGCAGACCTGGCTTTGACGGCCTGAATCAACTCCGCCTGTGCGGTGAGCAGTTCCGGGCTGTAGATGGATGCCGTGGCCTGTCCTTTGCGCACCGAGCTTCCTGTATAATCTATGTATAGCTTATCAATGCGCCCGCCTGTCCATGCGGTAATGGTTCCGATGCGGGTTTCGTCGTAATCAACTTTGCCGAGCATGCGTGTTTTGACGTTAACACTTCGTCTTTCCACAGGAGTGGTAGCTATCCCGGCAAGTTTTCTGGCGGCTGAAGTAAGGCTGATTTGGCGCAGGCTGACCGCTTCATCACCGGATTCGCCTCCTTTTTCCAAAGGTATTAAATCCATAAAACACAAGGGGCATTTACCCGGTTCCGGCAACTGGATCTGGGGATGCATGGAGCAGGTCCAGACCACGTCTCCGGTTTCAGTTACTGTGGCCTCAAGTCCGTGGTCAGCGTGTTCTGCAACAGCATTCTTCCCAGTGTGGTCCCCTTCGGAACCTGAGAAAAAATGTCCTGCTGCAAAGGCAATAATGCCGACGATGAGGACCGGAATCAGGATTTTCTTGATATCTGTAAACTTGCTCATGGTGCGTCCGTTTTATTTGATTTCAGGAATGGAAATATTTGATTCGGGTATGGCCTGACCATGAATGGTGCACGGTATCTCACGACCGACCAGATATTCGATGGAGGCTAACCGCTTGGCCTGCTCGGCAAGAGCTTGATAGTAGGCCAGTTGAAATTCGATAAGGGTCCGTTCGGCATCAATAAGATCACCTGATGTTGCTGTTCCGGATTGAAATGCCTCAATTGAGACAGCAAGGGATTGTTCTGCCTTGGGAGTCAGGCTGTCCCGGTAGAGATTTACTTTGCGTATGGCATCCTGATATTTGTAGATTTCCAACTCAAGATCGGCAGTAAGGTTACGCTCAAGCCCGGCCCTTTTCCGGGAAGCGGATTTGACCTTGTTCTCGGCTTCACTCAGCTGCGCATCCTGCTTGTTCATCCAGATGGGCAGGTTTACGGACATTCCGGTGACTATCGGATCACGGTCCGCATTGGTTACATTCGGTGAACGGGAGTCACCTGTCTGGATGTACTCGACACCGAAAGTGAAGTCCGGGTAATAATCCTTTTTAGCCAGCTCTACTGAGATTTTTTCTCTATCAACAGAATGATCAAGCTCTTTTAACCGCGGATTTCCGGCTTTGAATTCTTCCTTCAGTTCATCTGAAGACATGCCTATTTCCATTACCGGTATTGATTCTGGAAAGGGCAGCGTCTGATCGTCTGCACTGTTCATGGCAGCTAAAAGTTTAGCTACGGTCGGTCCTTTACGTTCTTCGAGAGAACTCAAACGTTCTTCAAGTTTACCTAGTTCAACCTGAGTTTTTATCACCCCGTCATATGCTCCTGCCCCGGTGGAATAACGGGTGCGGGCCACGCTTTCGAGATATTTCATCAACCCAATATTTTCGCGGGTGATGCGGATGGCCTGGGCAAGGTAGGCATAATCGTAATATGTTTTTTTTACTTCGGTGAATATTTTCAACTTGAGATTGTCAAAACGGGCTTTCTTGATGTCGGCATCCCGCAATGCCTGCTCCCCTTTCAGGCCGAGTTTGCCGAACCATGGCAGGGTCTGGCTTAATCCGTATTTGAATTCCTGCGGCCCAGTGCGGGTTTCCACGGGCTGGATGAACCATGCAAAACTGAATCTGGGGTCCGGCAGACCGGAAACGCTGGCTTCACGCTGCAACGCTGCTTTCCAGTTGTAAAAAGCAGCGTAGAGGTCATCGTTGTTACGGGCAGCATCCACAAGGTAGCTGGTTAGTTCTCTGATTTCACCATGCGCAGCTTGTATATTCGGCACGCCCTCCGTTGCCGGGCTTTGCGCCGATGCCGGGAAAGAGTGGAGAAACATGAGCGTGCTGAAAAAAAATGTAAGTGTATATTTTGTGATGGAGGCTTGAACCATGAAATTCTCCTGTTACGGAAGGCGGAATGAAGGATTCTTTATCTTGAGCAATTACTATTCCATACCACTGGATGTAATGAATACTATATCTTAAGAATAGATATAATTCACTAATTGCAGGCTAGCTTTTTGCCTTTAATTCTGTTTGTGCAATATTTGTATACACATAACTAATTATTTAAAATTGTTGAAATTACTGTTTGCACTCCTTTGCACATCATTTAGCTTTAAAAGCCGAGAAAGCCATACTAAAAAGGTATGGTAAAATTCAAGTGGTTAGCTTAAATTGCATGATGTGCAATTGTTTTCACATAGGAAAGCTGCAGCCTTTGTTTTTTTGTGGCTTTATTTTTTTAAAATATTGAAATTAATTATTAATTTAATGATGGAATGTTATGTGAAAAAATAAGTCATAGCTCTGGGAGTACAGCTTTAAAGAGTGTATTCTAAATACAGATAAAGTTCCGAGCCAGAGAAATTACTACTACGAAGGTCCTTACATGAAAATACGTTTCAAACTGCTGCTGCTTCTGCTCACGGTATCGATACTGCCTCTTGTTCTTGTTCAGGCCGGGGTGCTTGATTCTTTACGTTCCCTTTCCAATGAAATTGGAGGGGAGGTCCGAAGGGAACTGGTCAGTAAAAGCAGCGTGGAACTCAAAAGGCTGGTAGAAGACCATGCACGCGTTTTGACCAAACAACGCAGGATCGTAGAGCTTAATTTACAGCAGATTTCAGCCGAACTTTCGGCATGGATTGAAGACGGAAATGAATTCAGCCTCCCAGAGGTATTTCTCGGCAGCAGTCCCGCTCAGGGAGATCTCGAGAGGTTGGAAAAGAAGTATGAGCAACGCGATCAAAACATGATGCATGGCTCCTATGCCTTGGATTTTGATTCGGTTCGCTACAAAGTGGGCGGTGCTTCTGCCCAGAATGCAATACTGCCTTACGGAACTTCGGATGCGGTATTGCCCTTGCTGAAAGCTGTGGAATTGAAAAATCCCGAGTTGACCCTGTGGATCAGGGCTGTTTTCAATTCCGGGGAAAGTCTTGCCTACCCGGCAACAACCGGAATGGGAATGAACATGCATAAGACTGTTCCGGTTATTAATGACAGTCTGGCTCCTGTCTGGTCTCTGCCCCAGAGGGATGCTCTTACCGGGCGAACAGTCCTTACTGCTTCGTTGGGAATATTTATAGACAAAAAGGCAGTTGGCAGTGTTTCCATTGATGTTCCCCTTGATACCCTGTTGCATGGATACAACCATCTCGATGTGTTTTCTCACAATATTGATTCGCTGCTGGTCCGTCTTGAGCCGAATGGTAACGGAACCGGTGGTGTTGAAGTTGTGGCAAAGGAAGTCGCTGCTTCCAGCCGTAAAAGCATGATGCATATGTGGGAACCGCCTTCAACTCAAATGCTTCTTTCCTCTACAGACGCAACCCTGTTTTCCCGGTTTCAAAGATTTTTGGAGAATGGAAAATCAGGGGTTCTCAGCATGCCGTATAATGGACGCGAAAGTATCTGGGCTTTTTCAGCCCCTGATGAGCGCGGCGTATCCTTGATTCTGATACTGCCTCACGAGGATGTTGTTGCCCCGGCAGACAAAGCCAGATCCTACGTTCAGCGGGCAATCAACAACCAGTATCTGCACACGGTTTTTGTACTGATTGTCGTTGTCTTTCTGGTCTCGCTGCTCGCGTTCCTTCTCTCCAGAAGATTCACCGAAAATATTATGATTCTTGCCCGGGGAGTGAAACGCATTGCCTCCGGAGATTTCTCTGCACGGGTTGAAGTTGCCGGAGAAGATGAGGTCGGTGAACTGGCCCGAGATTTCAATTCCATGGCTCCGGCACTCAGGGAGCATATTGAAATCAAGAGTGCCCTTGATGTTGCCATGGAAGTCCAGACCAATCTGCTGCCGCAACATTCTCCGCACATGAATGGGTACGATATTTATGGTGCAAGCAGGTATTGTGATGAGTTGGGCGGTGATTACTTCGACTATATCCGCCCGGACCGCGACGGAGAAAATATGCGCATCGCTATCGGTGATGTTAGCGGGCATGGTGTTCCGGCAGCAATGCTTATGGGTTCTGTGCGGGGTTACTTGCGGGCGCGGACACTGAGTGGTGGGCAATTGAGTGAAATCGTCACCGATGTGAACAGCCTTGTGGCACAGGATACATATAAAACAGGCCAGTTCATGACCATGCTCATAGTTGAGCTTGATCCCGCCAAAAGAGAATTGCGCTGGGTCAGGGCCGGACATGAACCCGCACTTATTTTCGATCCCGCAAAGAATGATTTCATACGTCTGGAAGGAGAAGGGATTGTTCTCGGAGTTTTTGAGGATGCCGAGTTCTCCGAGAATTGCTGTGCAGATCTTGAAGAGGGACAGATTCTCGTTCTTGGTACTGATGGAATCTGGGAAGCATCCAATAAGGATGGAGAATTTTTTGGTAAGGAGAGACTGTGGGATGTAATCAATTTGAAGAAAAATTCTTCAGCAGAGTCTATTGTATCCGGTATTTTTGCTGCTGTTCAGGATTTTACCGGAAGAAGTAAGCAGGAAGATGATCTGACCGTGGTGGTCATAAAAAAAGAAAACAACACGCCAGAGGAGTTGTAACATGAAAAAATTTATTAACATCAGCGCGATAGTGGCCCTTATTCTCGTAATGTCCAGTGCAGTCTTTGCCATGGATATGGACCATTCCGGTCACGGCAAGGGAAAAATGGAAGGTTCCATGCATGATGGAATCAGCATGATGGAAAAAGGGCTGGCCCATATGAAGCACGGGGCAAAACTGATGCATGATCCCGCAACCATGAAAGAAGGTATGGGGATGATGAACAAGGAAATGATGCCCATGCATAACGGCATGAAAATGATCGAAAAAGGAGCCGAGGGCGGCAAGCACCATTCAATGGTCAAAGGTTCAATGGGCCACGCCAACAAAGGCATGATGGAAATGATGAAAGGTATGGGATTGGTCAAGAAAGGCGACAGCAAAGGTTTCCAGATGATGGACAGCGGCCTTGAGAAGATGGAAAAATCCCTTGAAGAAGTGAAGGGAATGCCCGGTATGTAAATTGCTTTTATAGCATAAGTATTAATAAGGCTGCCCCCGGGTTTCGGAGGGCAGCCTTTCTTTTAATCTTTACACCGGACAGTGCTCCCCGTCATTCATGCTGCTGTCAGCTGGAAAAAGGACAAGGTCTTCCACCTCCTGATATATCCCGATGTGCTGCCCCACAGCATGCTGATGGTGGCTGGGAACCAGCGAAAGAACCTGTTCCCCATTATCAAGTTTGAGCTTGTAGAGAATATTCGGGCCACGGAAAGTTTTTGAAATTATTTCTGCGCCGTAAGGACTGTCGTCATCATGAATCACGTCTTCGGGCCGGATGAGCAGTTTTGCCCGTGCGCCGGATTCAAGTTCCAGCTTGATGTCTGATTGCAACTCACCCAGTGCGCACTTAACCGTGTAGTCCCCAGTAATATCTGCATCGATAAAAACTCCTTCGCCCACAAAACCGGCCACAACCGGATTGTTGGGGTGGTGGTAGATGGAATGGGGTGTGTCCCATTGCTGCATACTGCCGCAGGAAAGAACACCTACCTTATCTGCCATGGCGAACGCTTCATTCTGGTTATGGGTGACCATCAGGGCAGTGATTGATCTGGATTTTAAAATTTCCCTGATCTCCGTGGAAAGGGTTTCTCGCAGGGCGACATCAAGGTTGGAGAAAGGTTCGTCCATGAGCAGCAGCTTCGGCTCCGGAGCAAGGGCACGGGCAAGGGCTACGCGCTGCTGCTGTCCCCCTGAAAGTTCGTGAGGGTATTTGCCGCCCTCTCCATCCAGTTCTACTGTCTTCAAAAGATCTTCAATTCGTTTGTTCTTTTCATCTACAGACAGGTTTTCTATGCCGAAGCCGATGTTCTCGCCCACTGTCAGGTGCGGGAAAAGGGCGTAGTCCTGAAAGACCATACCGATATTCCGTTTCTCCGGGGGAACATTTTTCTGTCCGGCAACGATTTGATTTGCAATGGCAATTGAACCTGCGGCAATGTCTTCAAATCCGGCTATGGTCCTGAGCAAAGTGGTCTTGCCGCATCCGCTGGGACCGAGCAGGCAGCCTATCTCCCCTTCTTCAAGGGAGAAGGTCACGTTTTTTACCGCGTGGAATTGATCATAAAATTTATCTATATTATTAACTTCTAACAGGGCAGTCATGGTGGCTCCTATTTATCCATCTGTCGGGTCAGCAGCATTACCGGGAACAGGCCTACAAGGATCAGGGCTACAGCCGGAACAGCCGCAAGTTCCCATTCCCCCTCGGAAGTATATTCATATATTTTTACCGCCAAAGTATCCCAGCCGAAGGGACGCATCATCAGGGTGATAGGCATTTCCTTCATCACATCTACCAGTACAAGAATTGCCCCGGTAAACAGTCCTTTTTTCAGCATGGGCATGTAGATCCGGCGCAGCATGTTAATTCCGGTTGCGCCGAGGGTGCGGGCGGCTTCACCGATGGACGGTGTAATACGTTGGATGGCACTGTCCACTGCTCCGAATCCGGCAGCAAGAAAACGTATCCCGTAGGCCGCAATCATCAGTCCCAGCGAACCTTGAATCATGTTGCTGGTGTTGATTCCCAAAGGCTTGAACAAGGTGGCAAGATTACTATCCAACCATGCTGCAGGAATGAATATTCCCACCGCGAGTACGGTTCCGGGCAGGGCATAGCCGAGGGTGGCGATACGGCTTGCCCAGTTCATGAACGGTCCGGGATCATTCCGTTTGGCAAAAGAAAGAGCCAGCGCAGCAGCTGTTGTAATTGCAGCTCCGGCAAGCCCCAGCAACAGGGTGTTCAAACCGTATTCAAGGTAACGGTTCAAATCAGTTTCAATTGCTTCAAGTCCCCATTGTGTCAGTTTGATGCAAGGCAGGGCAAAAGCCAGGAAAAACATTGCCGAACAGCTCGCAAAGGCCAACCATTTCCATGGCCCGGTAAGCTTCAGCCGATCAGTCTTATTGCTTCGTCCGGCCTCTGTGTAGCGCATTCTGGAACGCATTTTTTGTTCAGCCACCAGCGCAGTCAGAACAATAATTGCGAGAATTGAGGAAAGCTGGGCCGCGCTTTCAAGGGAAAACATTCCGAACCACGCTTTATAGATGGCGTTGGTGAAGGTATCGTAATTGAAGATGGAAACAGCCCCGAAATCTGCAAGGCTTTCCATACAGACCAAGACCAAGCCAGCGGCAATAAACGGGCGGGCCATGGGCAGCGCCACCTTAAAAAATGCTTTGCCCGGAGAAAGGCCCAGTGTCCGGGCTGCTTCGATGGCAGTGCGTCCCTGAGTCATGAACGCGCTGCGGCTCATAAGGTAGACATAGGGATAGAAGGCAAGGGAAAGGATTAGCGAAACCCCGCCGAAATTGCGGATGTCGATGAATCCTGCCGCAGGAAAAACAGACCTGATGAATGATTGTACCGGGCCGGTAAAATCAAATATTCCAAGGTAAACAAAGGCGAACACATACGGGGGAATGGCAAACGGCAGCACCAAAGCCCATGAGAAAAATTTACGTCCGGGAAAGTCACAGGCTCCGGTCAGCCAGCCCAGCCCAACTCCGCTTATGGCGGTCAGGGGGATGATACAGACAAGCAGCAGGACAGTATTGATCGCTAAAGTTCCCAGTACATTTTCAGCCAGATGGGACCAGATGTCCTGATTCGGTGCAAGCAGAAAGCTGAGTATAACCAGCAACGGAGCAGCGGCAACAAGCGCAAGTGCTCCGGCAAGGGTGAACCATGCCGGAGACTTTATTCGAAATGTAGTCCGCCGGGGGGCTGGAGGATTTCCCCCGGCGGATTTATGCGTAATATCTTGAGCCATATTGTTTATTTGTATCCGGCGCGATCCATAAGCTTGATTGCCTCAGCCTGATATTCACCGTACTTGGAGACATTCATGGGATTCTCTTTGAATGCGCCCCATGCGGCAACAATCGGATCGGGCTTAACTTCAGGGTTAACGGGATATTCCATGTTCAGGGAAGCGAACTTACCCTGTGCTTTTTCAGAGGAAAGCCATTCAAGCAGTTTGATGGCTTCTGTCTTATTTTTGGAGTGGGTGGTAACTCCTGCACCGGAAACGTTGACATGCACACCGTTGGTTTTCTGGTTGGGCCAGAAAATTGCGAGGGGCAGGTCAGGGTTCTTCTTGAGCAGGCGACCGAAGTAATAGGTGTTGACCACAGTCACATCGCCCACTCCGGCAACAACAGCTTCAAGAGCTTTGGTGTCGCTGGAAAAAGGAGCCACAGGCATAGTGTTAACCCATGATTTTACGATCTTTTCGGTTTCAGTTGCGCCCTTTTCCGCGATGAAAGATGCTACCAGAGACTGATTGTATACTTTTTTGGAAGTTCTGAGCAAGAGGCGACCTTTCCATTTGGAGTCACCAAGGGCTTCGTAGGTGCTGAGTTCGTTAGGATCTACCTTGCTTGTGTTGTAAACAATTGTGCGTGCGCGCACGGAAAGTCCGGCCCAGCGGTTTTCGGGATCACGCAGGTGGGCGGGCACATTCTTTTCAAGGGTTGCAGATGTAACCGGGGCCAGCACACCTTCGTTGGCTGCGTGCCAAAGATTTCCTGCATCAACGGTGATGAAAAGGTCCGCCGGGGTGTTCGCACCTTCAGCTTTAATGCGTTCGAGGAGTGCTCCCGCTTTCCCGGTGATGTATTTGACCTTAACTCCGGTTTCAGCAGTGTAGGCTTCGAAAAGAGGTTTGATGAGGTGTTCTTTTCGTGCTGAGTAGACAACTACTTCAGAAGCAAAAGCTGCTGCAGACCATGCCGTAACCATAATTGCTGTGATAGCAAGGGTAATCAGTTTTTTCATTATTTCTCTCCCTAAATTGTTTTGTTTGTGAGTTTGAAATTGAATTTCAATAACAGATAATAACGGTATGGAATTATGTCAAGATAGGCGGGTAAGTGGTCGCTTTTCTCAACAATTCTTGTATTTCAATATGTTATGAATAAAGCTCGAAGTTGATTTAACCCAGATTTTATAAAAAATATACTAAAATGGTATAGTTTTGAGTTTCAAAATGACTAAGGTCCCGAAATTTTGGATAAAATATTTTAAAAAAAAATCAGCTAGTGATGCTTGGTTCATTTTATCACTCTAAGAGCGTCGGCATCAGCTTCGCGGAGAGATGATAATAGTTTATCGTAAATAGGTATGAATTGGTGGTTGATGTCTTGAAAATTGACAAATTAATTTTCATCCTATGGCATTCTGCTTGAATTAGTCCTGCCTTATGAACCATCAGTACGATGGACGTTTCCGGTAAAGATCGTCTTTGTGGCTCTATAATGACTTTTTGTTGACACCTATACCCCGTATGGGTATGTTGAGGTCGAAGAGTAGGATAAAAACATCTCTTTTGCTTCAAATAAAGTTCATGGGATGTTATGGGTTAAGAAAATAATTTTGGAGGTTTGCAATGAATCGCAAGGTAATCGGTATTCTGGGTTGTGTCCTGATGGTACTGGCTATGGCAAGCATGGCGACTGCTTATGGTGGTGGTAATGCCCGTAAAGGTAAATTCCTCTACCGCAAACACTGTCGCTCCTGCCACGGTCAAACCGCATCTGATTTAAGCCCCAGTACCAAAACTCAGGCTGAGTGGACTGCAATGTTTTCCGACACTTCCAAAATCAAGTGTTCCCCTGATTGGAAGAACGTCAAAGAAAAGGACATCAACGACATTTTCACCTACCTGCATGACTACGCCAAAGATTCCCCGTCCCCGGCAAAGTGCAGCTAGGTTTCAGCCCGAAAATGATGGCCTGATGCTATCATAAAGCAAAGAGTCCGTTTTCTATGTGGCGGGAAGATTCTTCCCGCCACATAATAATCTCAACTCCTTTCCACTTGATCAAAATGGAGGTGGAAGTGGCTAAAGACAAGACCAGGCTTTCCCGCCGTGACTTTTTCAAGGCCTCCGGGATGCTGGCCGCTGCCGCAGCCGGGAGTGTCCCCGTACTGGGCGGGCTGGAAGCAGCCTCCGCGCAGGTAAAACAATCATCCGGTGAATGGGATTCGGCCTTCTCGGCCTGTGATATGTGCTTCAACAAGTGCGGCTGCATCGCCCGTGTTCAGGACGGTGTGGTCAAGAAGCTTGATCCCAACCCCAAATTTCTCAAATCCAGAGGCATGCTCTGCGCCCGCGGCAATGCCGGTGTGGCTCAGATGTATGATCCCGACCGCCTAAAATATCCCCTGCTTAGAAAAGGTGATCGCGGTGAGGGCAAGTGGCAGCGCATTCCATGGGATGAGGCTGTCGGCCTGATGGCTGAAAAGATGCAGGACATCCGCAAGAAGTATACCCCCTGTGGGCATCTGTTCTCTGCCGGAGCCGACCTGCAATCCCAGTTCGTGGGCCGTTTTGCGGAAGTTTACGGATCTTATAACGTGACTTCCCATGAATCCCTCTGTCTGCTTAGTGGAAGCCGTGCCTTTCTCGATACCTTCGGCGAAGTTCCATTCGCTGATGTGCTTAACAGTAAATATATCATCATGGCCGGAGCCAACCGTTTTGAAGCATTGGTTACACCGGATTCCATCGACCTGATGACTGCCATGCAGAAGGGCAGCAAGCTGGTCGTTCTCGACCCGCGTTATACCAAGACTGCCGCCCTTGCGGATGAATGGTACGCCATCCGTCCGGGAACGGACATGGCTTTCATGCTCGCACTGGCCCATGTAATTATTAATGAAGGCCTTTACGACAAGAAGTGGATCGCCGAGAAGACCTACGGCATTGAGCAACTCCGCGAGCATGTTCAGAAGTATGATCCGCGTTTTGCTGCTGAAGAATGCGGCATCCCGGCGCAGGATATCGCCCGCATCGCCCGCGAGCTGGCTGCTGCCGCTCCGGCATCCATGATTTATCCGGGCCGCCGTACTTCCGACTATAAAAATTCCACCCAGATCCGCCGCAGCTTCGCCATTGTGAACGGGCTGCTCGGTAACTGGGATCAGCCCGGCGGCCTGCTTGCCGCCCGTGAAGTCGGCCTCAAGGGTGTTCCCTATGACGCCCCGTGGTACGACGATAACCCGGATGACCGCATCGATGCCCATCAAGTGCCCATGATGTTTGAGCATGACGGCTCTTTCGTCATCACTCGTGACGCAGTTCTCAAGGGTGAACCGTATCCGATCAAGGGCTGGTTCGTTTACAAGACCAATCCTATGGGTACAGCTCCCAACCGGGCCAAGACCATGGAAATGTGCAAGTCCATGGAATTCATGACCGTAGTTGATATCGCCATGAGTGATACCGCATGGATGGCCGACCTTGTGCTGCCCGCACCCAGTTATCTGGAACGGCAGGACCCGGCTTCCGGTTTGCAGGGATCAGTGGCCTGTGCCTGTGTTGTGCAGCGTGATCCTGTTGTTCCCGCTCTCTATGAATCCCGTCCGGTTTTTGATGTGCTCAAGGATGTGGCAGGAAAGCTGGAGCTTGGCGAATACTTTGATTTCACCATCGAGGAATACCGCGAGCAGCAATTGCGCGAACTGCCCGGTGCTGCCGAAGCTTTCAAGAAAGACGGGGTCTACTACAACCCCAGTAAGGTCTACGGTATCTATGAGGACCGGGTCTACAAGACGCTTAGCAAGAAGGTTGAACTCTACAACCAGCGTTACGAAAAGATGGGCGTGGACCCCATGCCGGTTTACACTCCTCCGGCCAAACCGCCGAAGAACAGCTTCCGCATGGTAGTGGGACGCAGTGCTTCGGTTACCCAGACTTCATCCCAGAACAACACGGTGCTGCATCAGCTTACCGGGCCGAATACCCTCTGGCTGAACACCAAGGCCGCTGAAAGGCTGGGCATCAGGCCCGGCGATATGGTGGAAGTGTCCAGTTCCGTGGGCAAGGGTGAACTCAAGGTCGAGATCACTGACGGCATCCTTGAAGATACCGTCTACATGCTCTCCGGCTTTGGAGCACTCTCGCCGCAACTGAGCCTTATCTTCGGTGAGGGAGCCAGTATGTCGGCAGTGCTTGAGGAAGGGTATGATGAAATCTGCGGTAACGCGGCCCTGCATGAAACATTTGTTTCCGTAACAAGGAAGGTGGCCTCATGAGTAAGACAGTACAACTCGCAATGGTCATCGATTCGTCAAAATGCATAGACTGCAAGGGCTGCATGGCTTCCTGCAAGGTCGCTAACGACGTGCCTGACGGGCAGTGGCGTAACTGGATCAAGGCTTCGGTCCCGGATTTTGCTTCCGGAAGGCCGCGGACCCACTTCCAGCCCGGCGGCTGTATGCATTGCGATAATCCTACCTGTGTTCAGGCCTGTCCCACCGGGGCGACATTCAAAGATAAAACAGACGGTACTGTGCGTATTGATAATTCCCTGTGCATCGGCTGCGGCAACTGTATGCCCGCCTGCCCCTACGATGCCCGTTTTCGTAACGAAATTACACGCAAGGCTGACAAGTGCGATTTCTGCGCTGACCGCCGTGCGCAGGGGCTGCTCCCGGCCTGTGTGGACACCTGTCCCACCAAGGCCCGCGTATTCGGTGATATCAATGATCCCAATTCCGAAGCCTACAGGCTGTTGCAGGAAAACAAGGGTAAGCTGGTCCGGGTGATCAACGCCAGATCGGACACCAAGCCGAACATGATCTACATCAATGAAACCGCACCTCTGGAATGGCCTGTTGAAGCAAGGATGCCCTCATCAATGGACGTGCTGACCACCATGGTCAATCCGTTGGTCAAAACCGTGGTCGGGCTTTCCGGTCTGGGGGTGGCTGTCATGCTTGGGCGTCAGCTTCTGGTCGGTTCCGATGAATATGACGACTCCCAAAGCAAGGGAGGTGATGCCTAATGAGTCAGAGACAATACAAGCGGCATGACCGCTCGGACATTTTCATTCACTGGTTCAATGCGGCCTGCTGGTTTCTGCTGCTGGTTACCGGGCTGGGCCTTTTCGGCAACCCGGAAATTGACCCGCTGGGGTCCGGCTATCCGGCCTTCATGCGTTCGCTGGTTGGAGGCGGAGGTAATCTGCTGACCATCCATGTTGCCTTAGGCTTTATCTGGGTGGTAGGTCTGGCTTTCTATATGTTGATCAACCTCAAGGGGACCATGTTTTTTCTTAAAGAAGTCTTCATGGTTGATCCGGCAAGGGACATTACCTGGATGATCCGTAAAATGGTTTTGATGACTGCCGGACCGAAGCTGCTCGGCAAGAATTCAGCACTTCCCGATCAGGGTTACTACAACATGGGCCAGAAGGCCTTTGCGCAGGCTTCAGTTGTGGGCGGTATCGTGATCGTTGTCACCGGGATTATCATGTTCCTGTCTGACCGGGTGTTTGGCCCGGAGCATGTGGCTTTGGTCAGCTGGTCCATTACCCTGCATTATCTCGCCGTAGGTCTGGTCTTCGCAGGATTGCTGGTACACATTTACATGGCGGCAATTTCACCTGATGAAAAGCCCGGTTTCCGTTCCATGTTCACCGGACATGTGCCGGAAGATTACGCCAAGCATCACCACAAGCTCTGGTACGAACGGGTAAAGGATAATCCGTCGTCTGAGGTGTGAGGGTTGCCTCCCGGCGGGCCCTGCCGGGAGCCGCTTTGAGCGGGACCAAAGGGCCGAGGGCCCTCTGGACTCCCCAACAGGTCTTCGACGCTGGAGACATAACATTGTGCGGGGTCGGTAAAGAAATTTCCCCGCAAAGAACGGTTCATGGGGGGAGTGCGGCGAAGCCTTATTAAAACGTTTTGGGATTCTTAAACCCTTTTGGAAAAGGGTTTAAGCCGCCGGAGGCAAAATCTTTAGAAATAAGCGCATAGCGCATCATATTAGCAAGGGAGAGTTAAATGAGGAAAATGCAGTTTTTTAAAGTTGTGGTACTGGCACTGTGTCTGGCGTTCATCGCTGCACCTGCCATGGCTAAGGATGTTGTCCCCAAGAGCAAGATGCAGGACTGGATGTACAAGGATATGGTCGATACCGACTTTGTAGCCAAGTATGCCAAGATGCCTAAACCTGAAGGCGTGATGATTATTGATTCCCGTCCTTACAAGGGCAAGCATGTGCTCGGTTACATCCCCACTTCGGTTTCCATCCCGGATTCCAAGTTCGACCAGATGACCGACAAGCTGCCCAAGGACAAGAATACCCTGCTCATTTTTTATTGTCAGGGCCTTAAGTGCAAGCTGAGCCATAAGTCCGCCAAGAAAGCGGTCAAGCTGGGCTATACGAACGTAAAGGTATACCCCTACGGGTATCCGGGTTGGATGAAGTCCGGCCGTTACGGCGCAATCGGTCTGGAGCCTATCGCTGAAATGATGGCCAAGGGCGAGCCTTACATGCTCGTCGATGCCCGTCCGACCAAGAAGTTCCTGACCGGCTCCATTCCTTCCGCAATCTCTATCCCCGATTCCCAGTGGGCCAAGCGTACCGGCTTGCTGCCCGCAGACAAAAAGAACACCAAGTTGATCTACTTCTGCGGCGGTTACAAGTGTAAGCTTAGCCACAAGTCCGCGAAGCGTGCAATGGGCATCGGCTACAAGAATGTTCATGTTGCCGAAGCCGGGTATCCCGGTTGGAAGAAGCTGTTCGGCGCATCCGGTGCTGTAGAAGTCAAGTCCGGCGGCGAAGAAGGCTCAATCAATATTGAACAGTTTAAGAAGATTGTTGCTGAGAATCCCAAGTCCATCATGCTGATCGACGTGCGTGACGCTGATGAGTTTGCTCAGGGACATATTCCCAGTGCTGTGAATATGCCTGTCGATATGCTGGAGAAGAAGATCAAGACCCTTTCCGCAGATAAGCCTATCGTATACCTGTGTACTACTGGTGCTCGCAGCGGTGAAGCCTATTACATGACTCTGGATATGCGTCCTGATATCAAGGAAGTTTATTACCTTGAAGCGGAAACCGATTTCCACAAGGACGGTTCTTACACTATTCATACCCCCAAGAAGTAATTGAATATTAATCAGGGGCCGGAATTTATATTCCGGCCCTTGTTCCTTGGAGCAGTCATGGCCGGAACCAGAATTCTACTGACATCGGCAATCGCCACGTTATTTCTGTGCCTTGCTTTCCTGTGCGGGGCGGTACTGGCTGCTGATTTGCCCAGCTGGTGGGCTGATGCCCGAAACGAGGCTGACCGCTATGGATACGGTTTGATCGACGAAAAAGGGATGACTGAAACGCTGAAAAACGATTCTGGTGCATTGCTGTTGGATGTTCGGGCCGGATACGAATACAAAGACGGGCATATCCCAGATGCTCAGAATATGGAATTCGACCTTAGCGAAGAGCAGTATATTTCGGCAGAGAAGGAAAAGAAATTTCGAAAATTGCTGGGACCGGAGTTAGAGCGGACGGTAATAATCTACTGCCGTAGTTTCAGGTGACTGCGCAGTGCCATTGCGGCGCGCCGGGCTGCGCGTCTTGGATACACTAAGGTTTACCGCTACCCGCATGGCTGGTTCGGTTGGGTGGAGACTCATCCTCTGCCTAAGCAGGTCTTTGATTTGAGAAAATTTACGGACATGAACTTTTCGTTCAGCGGGAATGCCGAAGAGAGGAAGTATCTGAAACTGCAGGACGGGCAAAGTAAGCTGAGCTTAGCGTCACTTGATGCGAAATACTTTTTGCTTTTACTGGTGGAAGAGGGGCATGCTGAGAATTCTCAGGCGGTCTGGAGCGTGGATGCAGCCCGTAAGGATTTGGAGTGCTGCACTCCGGATATGTTTTATATTGCTATAGGTTTCGGTATGAACCGCCGTGAGGCTAATCGTTTTCATAAAATCAATGAGGCCGGATTTCCAATGTTGGCAGATCCCCTTGAAGAGAGTGCAGGGTTGAGGGATGGATTACAGCTTCCCACAGTGCTCATGCTCAAGAAAGAAGGCCGCGAATTTGTGGAAATGTTTTCCTGTAGCGACCTTGTCTCCGGCCCGGCACCGCTGGTCAAAAGGATCAACGATGCCTTGAGTGGTAAGCCGGGACGAAAATGCGTCAGGCGGAAGTAGCTTCTTCCAGCATGGAGATAAGCAGTGCTGCTGCGGCAGGATAAAATTCCATAGCGGCAGCGGATGAAATTTTATCACTGAACTTACGGACCCAGATCAGTTTGTCTGCGGCGAAAGAGCGGGCAGTTTTGAGGGCTTCGGCATCTCCGCCGCCCCAGCCGTTAGCGAGCTGAACGTAAAGGTACTCAAGTTCGATACACAGATGGTCCATAGGTTCGGAAGCCTGTTCCCCGGTTGGCTCGAGGCCGGACTCAGCAAGGAGTTTGCGCATGGCAAGGTGCGGTTCGCCCATTACTTTCCCGGAACCCGGTTCGTAGCATGATTCATAGAGCGGAGCGGCAATACCGTTCCGGCTGTTGATGAATAAACGCACATATTCTGATTCAAGCTCGGAACAAAAGCCTTCGCTAATATCCGCGCAGGATGTTTTAAGATTTTCCAGCGGTCCTGAAAGGGATTGCAGTGATTCTGATGAGAGTGTAGCCAATGCTGGCAACCCTTCATCCAGAAGTGCGGAGCATTCTTCGGGGTTGATTCCCCGGAAAATGATGGCACAAAGTTCAATGCAGTTGAGCAGGCAGACCTGTTCGAGATTTTCTTCTTCGGACGTCGGGATGGTGGTGTTTTTATCAGTCATTTTGGAATTCTACTTAATCTCTCATTCACATACAAGATAAAGGAGCAAGCTATGCCCGAATCCGCAGCCGAGCAGGAAAAAATTAAAAATGATGTCCTTAAACGCATGAAGCGCATCGAGGGACAGATCAGGGGAATTCAGGGAATGATTGAGGACGGCAAGGAATGCAGTGATATTCTTACGCAGGTAAAAGCTGCCCGTTCAGCCCTGAAATCATCCAGCAAGCTGATCATGAAAAGATATATGCTGAAATGTTACGCCGAAGCTATTGAAAATGGTGAAGACCCGGTGCAGGCAATGGATAAGTTCGTAACTGTCATGACTAACTATATGGACTAGCCGGCGTTTATTTAAGCGCGGCGTTTAGGATTTGTCTGTCTCTAATAGATGGAGATATTAAGCAGTATTTTTTCTGCATGGGTTGACGCAGGGAGCTAAACGTATTTACAAATTAAGATAGCCATATCTAATTGAGATACAGTGGGAATATTTCAGATAGATCGGATGTATTAAATATCTCTCAAGGGGAAAGAAATGCGTAAACTCAATGTCTCCATTGCAGGGAAGTTGTTGATGGGGTTCGGAATTATGGTTCTCATCCTGTGTGGAGTGGGAGCTATGTCATATACTTCGCTGGTCAGTCTTGAAAAAGGCGGACAGGAAGTAATCAGGACTTTCCCCTATGTTAATACGGTTTCCGGTCTGGAGAATTCCATCAGCCGTTTGATGTGGCTTTGTACAAAAGTCCGTGCTGTAGAGCACACCACGGAAGTAAAAGATATCTGGAAGCAGAATGAGCATAATTTTTCACTTTATGAGACATATTCAGATGCCTTCCTGAACGGCGGAACCATTGAAGCCGGGAAACTCGAAGCCAGCACAAATGAAAAGAGCCGTGAGGCACTGACTAAAGCCCGCGCAATATATGAGCAGACATTTGCCCCTTCTGCCCGGGAGATTAAAGATAAAATGCTCAATTATCTGGAGCTGGGCATGCAGGCCGCAAAAGCTTCAGGTGATGAAAAAGCGAAATTATTGGACGAAAAAGATGTCGTCGGTGCGCGCTTATGGGAGCTTGATTTTGAAGTGGAAATGGCTGGAGATGAAATTTCCGGCCTGCTGAAAGTTGCCAACGCGGAAGCCTTGACTGAAATTACCGGAGCTGTTGAAAAGTCATCACAGACCGGTGTCTTTGCACGGATGAGCACATTGACCGGAATCGGAGTTGGATTTGTAATATCTGTCCTGCTGGCAATTTTCATTACCCGCGGCATTACCGGTCCGGTGAGAAATATTATCGGTTTTGCCGGAGCCGTGGCAGACGGCGATCTTAATGCCGAGGTGACGGGCAGTTATTCCGGCGAATTGGCAGTGCTGGTAGATTCTATCCAGACTATGGTTGCAGAACTCAAAAACAAGCTTGGTCAGGCTGAAGGTATTCTGGGAGCTATTTCAGGGAGTTCTCCCTGTATGATGATCGGCACTGACGGGAAGATTACTTCCATCAACCATCATTTGTTGGATCTTTTAGATAAGCGCGAATCTCCCGAAGACTGTATCGGCATGACTCCCTGCAAACTTTTTTTTGGTGATGAACAGTGCGAAAGCCCTGCTGAAACAGCGCGTAAAGAAAAAAGGCGTATTGATATGGAGGCCGAGCTTACCACCGACAAGGGAACCCGCAAGATTATGAATGTAAGTGCCAATCCCATTTCTGATCTAGATGGCGGGGACCTCGGTGTTTTCACACTCTGTTTCGATTTGACCGAGATTCGTGAAAAAGAAACCATGATTACGGTTCAGGCTGAAAAAATGTCCAGAATTGCAGCAGAGGCAGAATCAATCGCTGCAGAAATGTCCAGATCGGCAGAAGAACTGATTGGACAGGTTAATCTGGCCGCTGACGGTGCTTCTATGCAGAACGAAAGGACCACTGATACTGCCGCAGCTATTGAAGAACTTAATGCCACTGTGATGGAGGTTGCTTCCAGTGCTTCCGATGCAGCTGATAACGCCGATTCGGTAAAGGTCAAAGCATCCGAAGGCGCAAAGGTTGTTAGTGAGGTTGTAAGTTCCATCACATCCATCAGCGATCAGGCTGTGGAGATGAAGCTGAATATGGATACGCTGGGTGAAAAGGCTCAGGAGATCGGGAGTATAATGGGCGTTATTCAGGATATTGCCGATCAGACCAACCTGCTGGCCCTAAATGCCGCCATTGAAGCAGCAAGAGCTGGAGAAGCGGGGCGCGGATTCGCGGTTGTTGCCGATGAAGTCCGTAAACTTGCCGAGAAAACCATGGACGCTACTCAGGATGTAGGCAAGGCGATCGGTGCCATTCAGACTGAAACAGATAAGAATATAAAATCAACAGAAGTGGCCC
Source organism: Maridesulfovibrio spiralis (SeqCode) (assembly GCF_048571135.1). Lineage (NCBI taxonomy): Bacteria > Pseudomonadati > Thermodesulfobacteriota > Desulfovibrionia > Desulfovibrionales > Desulfovibrionaceae > Maridesulfovibrio > Maridesulfovibrio spiralis (SeqCode). The sequence continues at coordinate 1,911,550 of NZ_CP182344.1, forward strand.
TTTCCACGGTGGATACCACCCGTGAGCTGGCAGACGGTTCCGGTGCGGCCCTGAAAGAAATTGTTGAAGCAGTGAACAGCACCGTAGTTCAGGCGAGACATATTGCCGAAGCAGGCCAGCAGCAGTCAGAGGCTACAGAACAGATTTCGTTGAGTGTGGAGGAAGTCTCAAGAATTTCCTCGGAAACCGCTCAGGGGATGGCACAGGCGCGGCAGGCCGTCGATTCACTTGCTGAACAGGCCCGCCAGCTTCATGATCTTATCGCAGAAATGCAATAAATGCAGGGGTACAATGAAAAAATTGGTATTTACCGTAATCATGGCTTTTGGAATTGCCGCCACATCTGTAGCCGGCGAAAACTACAACCGTTGTTTTTACAGTATGGATAAAAACGGTGATGATGTCGTAACTGTAGAGGAGTTCAAGGCGGTTCTGCCTGATTCTGCTGCCGCTTTCACTGAAGCGGATGCAGACAGGAGTGGATCTTTGGATCATGATGAATGGGAATCTTTCAAGGAATCAAAAGGCATCGAAGAACAGCACTAAGGTTAAGACCTCTCAGCTATAAACTATTTTCAGGGCGTGCATGGAGTTATCCCTGCGCGCCTTATTCTTAAAAGGACATCCAGACCTATGAATATTGGACCGTATACTTTTGAAGAGTTCAAGGAAGTCGCCCGTAAATTTCATGGATATCCCGCTCCGGGATTGCTCATCGGCGGCTACATGGTTGAAGAAGCCAAAAAACACCTGCCAGCAGACACGTTGTTTGATGCAGTTGTGGAGACAGGTAAATGCCTGCCGGATGCGGTCCAGATACTTACCCTCTGTTCATATGGAAACGGCTGGATGAAAGTTATCAAACTGGGCCGCTATGCCCTTTCCCTGTATGACAAATATACCGGAAAAGGGGTGCGTATCCATATTGATACTGAAAAGCTTGAGAACTGGCCTGAAATCAAGGCCTGGTTTTTGAAACTCAAGCCTAAAAAGGATCAGGATACGGACAAGCTTTTTGCTGAAATATGTGAGGCTGGGCATTCTCTCTGTTCCGTCACTCCAATACAGATAACGCCGGATTTCATGGGTCACAAACACATGACTGAGATCGTAATCTGCCCCTCATGCAATGAAGCTTATCCGTTAAGTGACGGTGCAATCTGCCGGGGCTGCCAGGGAGAGGTCCCATATGTCGGCGGTTCTCGCGATGTTGCGCGCGAAGATTGTGTTGTTGCTGTGGATGTTGAAGACGCGGTGGGTAAAACGGCTTTGCATGATATGACCCGCATTGACCCCGGTGTTTCCAAGGGGCCGGAATTCAAGGCCGGTCAGGAAATAACAGCCGGTGATGTCTGCCGTTTGCAGCAGATGGGGCGCAATCGGGTTTATGTTCAGGACGCAGCAGCGAGCGACGGCATGGTACACGAGAACGACGCTGCACTGGCTTTTGCCGAGCGCATGGCCGGGAACGGCATCGTTTTCAAGGCTCCCCCTGAAGAAGGCAAGATCAGTTTTTGCGCCGCATACAAAGGTCTTTTTTCAATTAACCGCGAGATTCTTGAGCGGTTCAACATGCTGCCCGATGTTATGTGTACCTCCCGTCAGGGCGATATTCTTGTTGATGAAGGTAAGCCGGTTGCCGGAACAAGGGCGATTCCCCTGTATCTTTCCGAAACAATTTTCCGCAATGCCCTGAGCGTGTTGGATGCTGGGCCTCTTTTCTCCGTCACCCCGCTTAGAAAAGGCAGGGTTGGAATTCTCGTCACCGGAACCGAAGTGTTTCAGGGACTTATCGAAGATAAATTTATCCCCATCATCAGCGGCAAGGTGCGGCGTCTTGGCTGCGAAGTTGTCGCCGGCTCCATTGTTCCGGATGACCGGGAGGCTATCGCACAAGGCGTGCAGGATCTTTTAGATCAGGGCGCGGATCTGATAATTACCACCGCCGGACTGTCTGTTGATCCTGATGACGAAACGCGCGCCGGTCTTGTTGATGCCGGATTGCAGGACGCCTTCTTCGGAGTGCCTGCATTGCCCGGAACCATGCTCCTGCTTGGTAAAATTGATAAAGCGGATGTCATGGGCGTTCCGGCATGTGCACTGTTCTATAAAACAACCAGTTTTGATCTGATACTTCCACGCATCCTTGCAGGGCAGAACATCTCCCGTAAGGACCTAGCCCGAATAGCTGAAGGCGGGCTTTGTCTTAACTGCCGTTCCTGTACATTTCCCAAGTGTCCGTTCGGAAAGTAGAAGGGTAGATCTATTTCTCTGTTTCATCTTCTTGCAATGGAAAGCAATAGTCTCTTGACAGTTTAGTAGGTTAACCATATCTTCTTTTGAAGATAATGATAATCACAGTCAGAAGGTGTGTTGCTAGGAGCAGAAGATGGAAAAGAAAATATTTTCAGAAATAAACGAAGAGTGCTGGTTCATTGGAGATGCTTCCGCAAACAGTGAGGTTCGTGAATTCGATGCTGTTGATGGATGTGAAGCAGGAAGCGAACCTGTATGGCGGGAACTGGAATTAAGGCCGGGATTACGGGTGAGTGCATTTGAGGCTGAATTTTCCGAGCGGATGTCATTCAGTTATCAGAAAAAGAATGACTTTGTGGATTTCGGTTTTTTTCTGGAGGGCGCACTCGTTAACAGGGTGCATGAAAGTTCGCAGGGACCGCTTACTATCGATAATGCAGCCGGAAGAGCGGGGATCGGCTTGTTTCAGGAGATGAGCGGAGAAGTCGAATCAGTGTCTCTGGGGCGTGCCAGAGTGATTCATCTGCATATCAGCCCGGAATTATTGCACGAATTGTTATTCACAGATCTGGACGCAATCCACGAGGATTTACGTGCGGTACTGGAGCATCGATGCGGGCATGAATTTTTTCTGCATCAGGTTATGGACCCTGTGGTTCAGGCTGCGGCCAATGAACTGTTTTACGGTCTTGCGGGTGGTAAGTGCAGCAGGATTTATCTTGAGGGCAAGGCCCTTGAGTTGATCGGTATGCAGGTTATGAAAATGGAATCCCCGGAAAAGGTTCGCAGTTCCGCACTCAGTCAGCGGGAAATTGAGCAGGTCAGGGCGATTCAGAATGAGCTAAAAGAGAAATTTGATTGTCCGCCGACAATGGCTGAGCTGTCCGGATCGCACATGATGAGCATTTCTAAAATTCAGACCGGATTTCAGGAGCTCTACGGTATGACGGTATTTGCTTTTCTCAAGGAATATAAGTTGCGCAAGGCCCGCATGTTCTTTGAAAACGGTGATATGAACGTTAGTGAGGTGGCTTGGGCTTTGGGCTATACCAACCTCAGTCATTTCAGTGCGGCATTCAAGAAAAGGTATGGAGTTCTACCCAAGAAGTATCTGACTTCACTGCGTGAGAAAAAGGTTTTTGCCTTGAGCTGATTCTGGATATTGCCGGTGGAAACTTATGTTGTTTTATTTGAACTGCATTCTCAATATTGAGAATGCAGTTTTTTTATAAGCGGGGTATTTCGAGCAAAAAACATAGGTGTCAGGGTAGTTTTGAGTATTTAATTTATCCATATTCGGCGGACATATCTAATTGTGTTTTGCAAATTTCGGTATGTAAAATCAGCACTATGGAGAAGGAATGTTTAAAACTAATCAATTTAAATGTGTTACGTTGTTGATAATGACTTTCTGTCTCATTTCAGCTTCGGCATTTGCACACAATGGGACTTCAGACGGCTTGTATCTGGAGCCTGTCACGGTAAAGGCCCAAAAGCGTGGTGAAAAAGCGCAGGATGTTCCGGTCAGTATCGCTGTCCTTGATGACATTGCCTTAAAGGATATGGATATCAAGGATACCAATGATCTGGCCCTGCATGTCCCAAACCTTGAGTTCAGTAACTTCGGGAGCCGTCGGCATGGATTTATGTTTCTGCGCGGAATCAAGAGTCTGCCCACTGCCGAACCTGCAACGGGGTATTTTGTGGACGGGGTAAATTTCTCAAAATCCTATATGTTCAACTTTCCGCTTTTTGATGTGGAGCAGGTGGAAGTTCTCAAAGGTCCGCAAGGAACTCTCTATGGCCGAAACACTATGGGCGGGGTCATCAACGTCTATACCCAAAAGCCCGGTAATGAGATTGAAAGTTCTATTGGCGCGGAATTCGGGAATTTCCACCGCAAGGAATTCAGGGCCAGTTGGTCCGGTCCGGTGGTGGAGGACAAGCTTTTTCTCGGTGTTTACGGTTTGGGTGCTTTCAAAGACGGCTACATGGAAAACGATACACCCACTGACGGGGATGGCGGACGTCATCAGGACGGAAAGTCCGGACGTTTGAAATTGCGTTATCTTCCCACTGATGATCTGGACATGACCTTGTCATTCGATATCCAGAATCACGATGATGGTGCCTACACTATGCGCCGCACCGAACGGAACGCTTTTGTTAAGTCCGGTAAATTCAATGTAGATGATCCTTACCACTATTCCCACGATTTCGAGGGAAGCCAGAAAAATGATTGTTGGGGCGTGGCGCTCAATTCAGAATACCGGACAGATTACGGAAAACTCTACTCTGTGACCGGATACAGGTATTTTGACAGCAAGGAAAAAATTGATGCCGATTTCACCCCGGCCGATATGATGCGCAAGAATTACAATCTGGAAGACAGCGATTTCTCACAGGAATTAAGATTTGCCTCCCCTGAAGATGATGGACCGCTCAACTGGCTGGGCGGTGCTCATTTCTTCCTGCTCGATTCCAATACCGACATTACCAATGCCTACGGCAGTTCCTCCAAGACTCCGGGAGCGAACCTCAAATTCAAGACTGACAAGGATAATGCGGGGGGGGCGCTGTTTGGACAGGGAACTTACACTTTCTGGGATAATTTAGATCTGACTGTGGGCTTGCGTTACGAATACGAGTACGCATCAGCGGATACTTATAAATACCAGACTCCAGCGGGGGGGGCGGAAAAGAAACTCGCGGACCGTGATGCTTCCAACAGCTTCTCCAAATTTCTGCCCAAGTTTGCTCTTGCATGGCATTTTACTGATGACCAGACCCTCTACGGGACAGTGGCCCGCGCCCACCGGGCCGGCGGATTCAACGATGCCTCGGCTCCGGAAGGGCATCAGTCCTACGGTGAGGAAGACAGCTGGCTCTATGAAATCGGATTCAAGTCCGCGTGGTTTGATAAGCGTTTGAATTTTAACGTCAGCGGTTTTTACACTGCCATTGATGACGAACAGCTGCCTTTGTTCATGACTGACTCTATGCAGTCATATACCGCCAATGCCGGACGTTCCCACCGTATGGGAGTGGAAGTTGATTCGCAGTTTGTGGTTTTGGAAGGGTTCAATCTGAGTGGAACATTCACTTGGATGGAAGCTGAGTTCGATAATTATTCCCCGTCTGAAGGAGTGGATTATAAAGGTAACCGCGTTTTCGGCGTACCAGATTACACTTACACCCTTGCTACCGATTATCGTCGTAATTTGATTGATGAGTGGGGTTTCTTCGGCCGTGCAGAGCTGGTGGGGATCGGTTCCCGTTATTTTGATGACGCGAACAAAGTCAAGGAAGATCCTTATGAACTGGTCAACCTCAAGGTCGGTGTGGAAGGCGAGCATCTGGATGTTTACCTTTGGTCCAAGAACCTGTTCGACCGTGAATATGTGATGATGGAAAACGTTTCGGCAGGGCTGGCTGAAGACGGAGAGCCGAGGACCTTCGGTATTTCTGTTGATTACCGGTTCTAGGTGAAAGGATAATAACCTATTTGACTCCTCACGCGCCCGTACTCAGTGCGGGCGTGTTTTAAGGGGTAAAAAACATTTTATTGAGGGTAGTAATCATTTTCAAGATGTATTACTTAAAAGCTTCGGTCAGGCAGCCTCAATGGAAAGTTAAAGGAGCGGCAGATGAATTCAATTAATAGTGAAAAGACATTAAAGCCATCGAAAATATTCAAGCTTTCATTGTTGGCGTCCATGTATCTGTGTCAGGCCGTACCACTCGGGTATGTGTTCGGCAGCCTTCCGGTGATTCTGCGGGAGCAGGGTGTGAACCTGAAAGCAGTGGGAGCAATCTTTGCTTTGCATTTGCCGTGGGCCTTAAAATTTTTTTGTGCTTCATGGGTGGACCGTAAGTATATTCCCGCATTGGGCCGCCGCAAGTCCTGGATTTTCCCGTTGCAATGGATTGGTTCCGGGCTTTTGGTCTGCGTTTCGTATTTTCCACCTGCAGAAAGCTTCTGGACTATGTACGGGCTGCTCTTGCTCCTGAGCAGCGTTATGGCGACCAATGATATTGCCGTTGATGGATATGCCACGGATATTCTGGAGGAAGACGAACGGCCGTGGGGAAATTCCATCCAGTCCGCAGCCCGTTTTGCCGGACTTATGCTCGGAGGCGGGGCAATGCTTTATATGAATTCTCATTTCGGCTGGCAGACTCTCTGTCTGTTTTTGGCCACCGCTGTATTCGCCTTCAGTCTTCCGGTATTCCTTCATCGGGAGATTGATCCCCTCATAACCGAATCAGCGGACAGGTCAGGCTGCAGGGAAGGGGTGTGGTCTTTCCTCAAGAGGAAAGAAGTGGTCAGTGTACTCCCCATCCTGATCGCGCCCACTGCATTTGCATTCACAACCGTGCAGATGCGTACCCCTTTGCTGGTCGACATGGGCTTTGATTCGCGCAGTGTGGGGGCAATTCTGATGCATTATGCCTATCCCGCAGGTCTGGCCGGGACATTTCTCAGCGGTTGGTTCCTGCACCGGGTGGGTGGGCAGGTGTTTTTGCGTGTTTTCTGCTCTGTGGTGATTCTGTTGGCGGGATACACTGTTTTTGTGGCCCATAGCGGTGTAATTCCCTACTGGCAGGCTACCCTGCTGCTGAGCATTGATAATGTCCTTATCGGGGCGGTCATGGTCTGGAGTTTCACCCTGATGATGAAGGTTAGTGCCGGGCCGAATGCCGGGACCGGATTCGCAGTGCTCAGCAGTCTGTTCATCATCGTACCTATGGCCGCATCTCCGGTCTTTGGTCATATCGGGGACATTCTGGGCGTGGAGTGGTTGTATATTCTTCTGGGACTGCTTTGTTTCGCCGGATTTGTGGTGGCCGAATTGGCTGGCCGCTTTGAAAACAAGGTGGAACTGTCCCGTGCGGTTGCAGATGTTGCAGAACTCTGAATCGTTTGGTGGGCATGGCAGATTAGTTGGAGCTGCTATGCTTGTGGATTGATTGTGGAATGCAAGTCGTCGAGTTTCCAGCCCGGCGCAAGGACCGCATTTAATTATGCGGTCCTTTTTTAGGGCCTTTTTTTCAGCTTTCCGGGTAGTTTTGTCAGCTTGGAGCAGATATACAGAAGGCAAGTGCTGATTCTGTTAAATGGATTCTATGACAATGGTTAAGCTGCTTAACCAAAATTCAAACAAGAGGACTTATGATGAACTATATAAAGCAAATGCTGATTTCATTTGCGACCAGAAGAAGTTGGCTGACCATCGCCATGCTTTTGCTTTTGGCGGTGTTCTGCGGATCATTTTTTCCAAAGGTCGTCATTGATACGGACCCGGAGCATATGCTTCCGGCTGATGAACCTTCCCGGGTATTCCATAATCAGTCAAAAGAGAAATACGCTCTTTCTGAAATAGTGGTCCTTGGAATTATAAATGAAAAGAACCCGTACGGAGTTTTCAACCCTGAAACCCTGAAGCGGGCTTATGAACTGGCGGAATTCGCACGTACCCTGCGTTGGGAAAATCCCGATGATCCGACCAAAGTAGATGGAGTTATCGAGGTGGATATGATCGCACCGTCCATGGTGGAGCATATCACGCAGGAAGGTCCGGGCACGATTTCTTTCGACTGGCTGATGTCGAGACCTCCGTCCACGCAGTCGCAGGCCGATGCAGTGCGGGAAAAGGTTTTCTCCAATCCCATGCTGGCCGGGCAGATGGCTTCCGAAGACGGCAAAGCCATGTCGATTCTGCTCCCGCTGACGGACAAATATCAGAGCTATCGGGTTTATACTGCCTTACATGAAAAGATCAAAGAGCTTGGCGGTGATGATGAGTTCCATATCACCGGGCTGCCCGTGGCCCAGGATGCCATCGGTATTGAGATGTTTACTGAAATGAGCCTTGCCTCACCGCTGGCTATGGGCACTATTTTTATGCTGCTCTATTTCTTCTTCCGCAAGCTCTCGCTTACTTTCCTACCCATGATCATCGCCACCCTTTCCGTTGTCATGACTATGGGAACCATGATCGGCTGCGGATTCGAAGTGCACATCATGAGTTCCATGATTCCGGTTTTTCTAATGTCCATTGCGGTGGTGGATTCGATCCACATTTTATCGGAATTTTTTGATCTCTATACGCCGGAGAAAGGCAGGAAGCAGACCATTGTCGAGGCCCTGAACCTTCTGTTCATGCCCATGCTTTACACTTCGCTGACTTCGGCGGCGGGTTTTATTTCCCTTGCTCTCACTCCTATTCCCCCGGTCCAGATATTCGGTGTGTTTGTGGGGCTGGGCATTATGGTCGCCTGGCTTCTGACCATTATGTTTGTCCCTGCTTATATCATGGTCCTACCGGCCCGTGTTTTTGAAAACTTCGGGTTCAGTAAGCATGGCAGCGAAAAGACCACATTGCTGTCACGTCTTCTGGAAAAAACCGGGGGAATCTCCTACCGCTACGCCAAGCCGCTGCTGGGCCTGTTTCTGGTTTTGCTGGTGGTTTCAGCATGGGGCATCAGCAAAATCCAGATCAATGACAACCCGGTCAAATGGTTTGCACCCAGCCATCCCATCCGTCTGGCGGACACGGCTCTGAATAAGCATTTTGCAGGAACCTATCCCGCTTATCTGGTTTTGGAAAATGAAGATAAGGAAATTCATTTTTCACAATCAGACAGGCGTAAGCTGGCTGAAAAATTCTCTGCATTCGCTGCAGGTTTGTCAGCAGAATTCCCGGATGCGAAGAGCAAGGGTGTTAATTTTATGGCCGAGTTGATGGATTCCGGAAACCCGGCTGCAGACGTGCCCCTGTTGGATAGGGCGGTAGAGCTTGCCGCCATTAAGGCAGAGCAGGCAAAAGGTGACGATTTTTATCTCTATGATGAATTCGGTAGCTTTTTTAATCTTGAGAAAGAGCAGCTTAAACCTTTCAAACAACCTGAAATGCTCGACTATCTCGCCGGGTTGCAGGAGGAAATCCTGAAGGCCGGACTGGTCGGTAAAACAACCGGACCGGATGATCTGGTCAGTAAAATCCATCAGGAACTGACCGACGGAGAGGAGGCCAGCTACCGTGTGCCGGAAAAAATGCAGACTGTCAGCGAATGCTACATGCAGTTTCAGCAGAGTCACCGTCCGCATGATCTCTGGCATTACGTAACCCCGGATTACAACGGCGCTTGCGTAGTCTTCCAGCTCTCCAGTGGTGACAACATGGTTATGGAAGCGGTGGAGAATTTTGTAAGTGATTATTTTGCGCACAATCCTCCGCCTTTTGACGTCTCTCACAACTGGGCCGGACTGACTTATATAAACGTAGCGTGGCAGCAGCAGATGGTGGAAGGGATGCTCCGTTCATTTATCGGTAGTTTCGGCATTGTTCTGCTTATGGCTGTCTTCCTGTTCCGTTCATTTAAATGGGGCGTGCTCTGCATGGTTCCGCTGACTATCACCATTGCCTTCATTTACGGATTTATCGGGCTGATAGGTAAGGATTACGATATGCCAGTGGCAGTACTCGGTGTCCTGACCCTTGGGATGTCCGTGGACTTCGCCATCCATTTTGTGGAGCGCAGCCGCAAAATCTACGCCCGGACCGGATCATGGAAAGAGACCCTGCCGCGCATGTACGGTGCTCCGGCGAGAGCGATCAGCCGTAACGTGCTGGTCATCGCCATCGGTTTTCTGCCCATGCTTATCTCGGCCCTGATTCCGTACCGGACCACAAGTCTGTTGCTTTCATCAATCATGCTGATTTCCGGTATCCTGACTCTGGTAGCCATGCCCGCGATTATTACCGTTGCTACAAAGTGGTTTTTTGCCGGAGCCAAGCTTGAGATTCCGGTGCAGTCAGCATCTGAGGCAACAGCAACAATAAAGGTAAATCAGTAAATATACATCACTCATAAAAGTATGGCGGCGAAGCCTGATAAAAGGTTTTGGGAGAGTCCAGAGAACCCTTTTGCACAAATCTGCAGGAAAGCGGATTTGTGCAAAAGCACCGCCCCTAAGGGGTAAGCCTCAGGAAGGGGCGCAATAAAAAGGGTTCTTTGGCCCCCGGAGGGTCGCCGGAGGCATAAAAATGAAACGCAAGATATCATCATTAATAGCAACGGCAATGGTTCTGCTGGCAGCATCAGCATGGGCAGAAAACCCGGACGTACAGACAATCGTCAATAAGGCCAACCACATGGCCCTTTATCAAGGCGAAACCTGCAAGGGCAAAGTGCACCTTGAAATTACCGACAGTCAGGGCCGCAAGCGTGAACGAGACCTGAATATCCTGCGCAAGGACGTAGGCGATGGCGACGCGAGACAGCTTTACATGTCCTATTTCAAGTCTCCGGCGGACGTGCGCAAGATGGTATTTCTGGTCCATAAGACCGTGGAGCCGGGCAAGGACGATTCCCGCTGGTTGTACATGCCCAGTCTGGACATGGTTAAGCGTATTGCCGCCGGGGATAAGCGGACCAGCTTCGCGGGGTCCGATTTCCTGTACGAGGATATTTCCGGTCGTAGCCTGCATGAAGACGAGCATGAGTTGCTCGGTACGGAGAACGGCTGCTACGTACTTAAAAATACGCCTAAAAACCCCGGTGACGTGGAATTCTCCCATTACGTGGCCTATGTGGATATGAAAAACTATGTGCCCATGAAAATGAATTATTTCAAAGGTTCAGATAAACCTTACCGGACCATGGAAGTTCTTGAGGTGGAGGAAATTGCATCGGAAAAGAGTGGCGAGACTTACCCGACGGTGACTGTTTCAAAGGTTAAGAATCTTGAAACCGGAAGCGAAACCGTGATGACTTTTTCCGGCGTGGCTTACGACCTACCGGTCAAGGAAAGCATCTTCGGTGAAAGGTATCTGCGCCGTCCGCCGAGGGAATTGATGCGATGAGTCTGCTTCGATCCATATGCATGGTGATCTGGCTGGTGCTGCTTGCAGCACTGGTCGGGTCAGCCTCGGATGTTGAGGCCGGAGAGAACTGGCTGGAATCATTCACGGAGCAGTTCGCACCAGTAGAATTCAACGGGTTTGTTGAGGGCCGGACAGGCGCACGCACCCAGCTGGACCCGGAAGAAAAGCAGATTTCAATGGCTGAACTGCGCTTTCAGGGCGAGTTATTTACCTACACCGATTGGGCCGATTTTAAATACAAAGGCGATTTGCGCGCAGACGGAGTGAGCAATCGTATTGTCTACGAAACCCGTGAATTGTGGATGTTTTCCAGACCAACGGATTTCATGGATGTGAAGTTCGGGAGGCAGGTCCTGACCTGGGGTACTGGCGGGCTGGTTTTTCTGAATGACCTTTTCCCCAAGGACTGGCGGTCATTTTTCATGGGCCGTGATGCGGAATACCTGAAAGCTCCATCCAACTCGGCAAAGGTCAGTTTTTTTACCGATTTGGCTAATTTTGATCTGGTTTACAACCCGAAATTTGAACCTGACCGCTACATTGACGGGGAATACATCTCCTATTTCAGCGGACTGGAGGATAGGCTGGTGGGGCGCGATAACATCCTTGATACCGACCAGCCTGATGAGTGGTTTGAGGATGATGAAGTCTCGGCCCGGATTTACAAGAATATCAACAACTACGAATTGGCTATGTATGGCTATTGGGGGTACTGGAAGAAGCCTGCCGGAATGAATGCCGACAATCAGGCGAGCTTTCCGGCACTCAATGTTTACGGGGCCAGTGTACGCGGGCAGGTCGGGCCGGGGATCGGGAACATGGAAATCGCATGGTACGATTCTACCGATAGCCGTGGCGGCAGGAATGCCGGGGTGGATAACTCCGAAATTCGTTATCTGGTCGGCTATGCACAGGAACTTTGGACCGACAGCAATTGTGAAGTGCAGTACTATGTGGAGCAGATGCTGGATTATGAAAACTACCTTGCAGTGCATGATCCAAAATATCCCAAAGATGAATTCCGGCACGTGATCACCATGCAGTTCACCCAGCAGTTCATGAACCAGAACTTGACCATGAGCTTTGACGGTTATTTTTCGCCTAGCGACGAAGACGCCTATCTGCGGCCCGGGCTGCAGTATAAAGTTTCGGACCGCATGACAGTTGGTTGCGGAGCGAATATATTTATCGGTGCACACGAACAGACTTTTTTCGGTCAGTTTACCAACAACTCCAACGTCTATAGCTCAATACGCTATAGTTTTTAGCTTGACTACGTTGGTTAAGCTCTTTTACCAAAGTGGTATGAGTAACAAAGAAGAAGCAATTAAGCATATGACCGGGCGGCTCATGCGGATTATCAATAAACATCTGCGCATTGAGGGCCAGCCCATTCCCATTGCGGATGGGGTGGAGCTGCGGCCTGGAGAAGTTCACTGCCTGCAGGCTATCGGCCTGAATGAAGGTTCTAATCTTAAGTCAATTGCCAATGTTCTGGGAGTGACCAAAAGTGCCATTTCCCAGATGGTCGGCAAGCTTGAAAAGCGCGGGTTCATGCGTAAAGAACGAGCCCCGGATAACAACAAGGAGCTTCTGGCATACCTGACTGATTCCGGCTGGGAAGCGTTCAGGAAACATCAGGAATTCCACGAGCGTCATATGCAGAATCTATTGCAGAGACTTGATGAGTTCTCTGATCCGCAACTGGCTGGAACTTCAGCTATTCTCTCAGTTATCGAAACTGTGGTCGATGAACGCATGGAAGAGATTTTCGGGAAGAAATTATAGTTGAGGCGCTTTGCGCGGGTGATTGATACGAGTGCCTCCGTCAGCCCGACCGTCAGCCCCTCCGGGGGCCAGAGAAACTTTTTTGTCATGTCTTCGCCGCTTCGTTTAAAGAACGTGCGTTTTTTGGATATTTTTTGCTTCAATAGTTAAGTTGCTTAATTAAATTAGGAGAATATTATGAACAGCATAGGCATAGATATCGGTTATTCCTCGGTAAAGGTCGTTGTTCTTGATGAAAATATGGAAATAGTCAGGAGCAGATACGCCCTGCACAAAGGACAACCGGCGCAGCTTTTGGAGCGCATGCTGGGGGAATTGAACCTGAATTCCGGGCAGAAATTATATGGGGCCGTGGTCGGCAGCGGCGGCAAGCTTGTTGCCGATTCCGGTTCGATCAGTGCGGTGAATGACATCGCCGCTTTGGTTGAAGGGGCCAAGCTGCTGGCACCGGGATCTGCTTCGATTATCGAGATTGGAGGCCAGCGGGCCGGGTTTATTACCGGGATCAGCGGTACGAAGCGGAGTGGGGTGGAGTTTTCCCTGAACCCGGACTGCTCTGCTGGAACGGGATCTTTTCTGGAAGAGCAGGCTTCGCGCATCGGTATTGATATTGAGGATTATTCGCGAATTGAAGCGAAGGCTGAATCAACTCCCAGAATTGCCGGGCGTTGCAGTGTCTTTGCCAAGACCGACATAACCCATCATCAGCAGGAAGGCGTGGCTATCCCGGATATCCTGCGGGGGCTGGCATATGCCACGGCGAGAAACTATCGCAATGCGGTCATGCGTGGTTTACCAAAGCGTGCTCCGTTTTTTTTCAGCGGTGGGGTTTCCAGAAATGAAGCGATCTTCGCGGCTCTTAAGAAAGTGTTGGAGCTTGCTGATGATCAGCTCATTATCCATCCGCAAGGCAAGGTCTCCGGGGCAGTAGGGGCGGCTGTGATTGCTTTTAAAGAGCGGCGTGTTGTGGAGGTGTCTCATGTGCTGCGGGATTTGCAGATTCCCTGCATGGAACTTTTCGGTTCGGCGGAGAAAGTGAAACTTCCGCCGCTTGCCGGATACGGAGTAGCGGATTTTGCAGATAAGCACATCTGCCGGAACATTGAAGTTGAAGGCAGTCCGGTTGAATGCTGGCTCGGAGTGGATGTCGGTTCTACAAGTACGAATGTGGTGCTGCTTGATGCCCAGAATCGGGTGCTCGGCTATCGTTATCTGCGCACAGCCGGAGATCCGGTCAAGGCGGTGAAAACAGGTTTGGCGGAACTGGGCCGGGATTTCGATGGAAAGGTCAAAGTGCTCGGAGTAGCGACCACCGGATCAGGCCGCAACATGACCGGGAAGCTCATCGGTGCTGATGTGGTTAAAGATGAGATTACTGCACAGGCCCGTGCGGCGGTCAGCATATGCCCGGATGTGGATACTGTTTTTGAGATCGGCGGTCAGGATTCCAAGTTCATTTCAATTAAAAACGGTATGGTCAGCGATTTCCAGATGAACAAGGTCTGCGCTGCCGGGACCGGCTCATTCATTGAAGAGCAGGCTAAGAAGATCGGTATCAGCCTTGAAGATTATGCTGATACCGCCTTCAAAAGTAAACAACCCATCAATCTGGGTGAACGCTGCACTGTATTTATGGAAACCAGCATTGCCGCCCATCTGACACAGGGGGATGCCATTGAGGATATCGCTGCCGGACTTTGCTATTCCATTATAAAAAATTACACCAACCGGGTTGTCGGCCGTAAAAAGGTCGGTACTAAAATTCTCCTGCAAGGCGGGGTGGCTTACAATCAGGCTATCATCAATGCTTTCCGGGCCGTGCATGGCATGGATGTGTCTGTCGCTCCGTTTTTTAGTGTTACCGGAGCACTCGGTGCGGCTATCCTTGCCCGTGAGGAGATGAGCGGTAGAACTTTATTCAAAGGCTTCAATCTGGAAAACGAGCAGGCGGAAACAGTTGAAGCTGAATACTCTCCGGAACTTGCACCCGGCTCATTCAACAGACAGGTTCAGGATTTTATCTTCCGCGATTATGACGGTGTAATAGATCCGGCTAAAAAGACTGTGGGCATGCCCCGTGCATTGTTTACCTTCGGCATGTTTCCCATGTTTTACACCATCTTCAAGAATCTTGGGATGAATGTCCTGCTCTCAGAGCCTTCCTCGGGTGAAACAATCCGGCTGGCACAGGAGTACTCCCTTGATGAAACCTGCTATCCGGTCAAATTGATCAACGGACATGTGGCAGAGCTGGTGGAGCGCGGGGTGGATTATCTGTTCTTCCCCGATCTGTTCACTGCTTTTCATCCCAATTCAAAATCCCGTCAGACTTACGGTTGTGCTTACATGCAGCTGGCATTCAAAATAGTCAGCGAAGCAATGCAGTTGAAGAAAAAGAACATCAAGCTGCTTTCGCCTACACTGGCTTTCAATCAGGGGCCGGACTTCATGAAAAATGTTTTTGCCGATCTGGGCAGGCAGCTGGACAAAACCCCACAGGAAGCGGGAGCGGCAGTTCAGGCCGGAATGCAGTATTTTAAGGAATACCAGCAACGCATGGGCCTAAGAGGTAAGGAGACGTTGCAGTCTCTTGATCCCAAGTCCAAAACCTTCGTGCTCATTTCCAAAATTTACGGAGTAGCCGATCCGGTTTTGAACATGGGTATCCCGGATAAGCTTGCAGAAATGGGTTACCGGACCATTCCCCTCTATGACCTGCCGGAATCAGATATATTTGCAGAGCATCCGAACATGTTCTGGCCTTTCGGGCAGCACATGTTGGCGGCTGCTAAGCTGGTTGCCAAGCATCCAAATCTTTATCCTATTTTCCTGACTCACCACGGATGCGGACCGGATACGGTCTTTGCTCATTATTACGGAGAAATTCTGAAGGACAAACCATCCTTGACCATTGAGGTGGATGAACATTCTTCCAGTGTTGGTGTGCAGACCAGGGTGGAGGCTTTCGTAAACAGCCTGAACAACATTCCGGTGCGCGAAGCCCTCTCGGTTGAGGAGTACGTGAAGCTCGGCATTGCCGATCCGGTGGATATCAGTGTCGGTTACGGGGTTCCAGATACCCGGCAGGTAATTCTGCCAGATCTTTATCCGTATTCAACTATCGGCTGCGCCATGCTCAAAACCAAAGGAATTGATGCGCGGGTGGCTCCTCCTGCTTCTGGTGAATCTGTTGATCTGGGTCGCAGGTATTCTTCAGGTAACGAATACTTTTCTTTGACCGCTTTGCTGGGTGAGGTTCTGTCCGCCCTGCAGGGCAGGAATGGAGGCCGCCCTCCCGCAGTGCTTGTTCCCCAGAACGAGGGTGCGGAAGTGGACGGCCAGTACAGCCGTTTCATCCGTTGCGTGCTTGATCAGGAGGGGCTGGAGGATGTCCCGCTGATTTCTCCGTATATGGAGGAATTGCGGCTGCTGGAAGACGGGGACGCAGTCTCTCTTTTCCTTTGTCTGCTGGCCGGAGACCTTGTGTTACATACCCCGTCTGAACTCAGGGTCGATACACTTGAATTCGTGCTTCGCTTGGTCGCCCGTCAGGAACTGACCATTGAAAAGCTGGAATCACTTGCCCGGATTACCCGTGAGAACCTGGCTATGCAGGATCAAGAAGGAACCATCATGGCTATCGGCGAACCGTTGGTCCTTTATAAATCCCTGCTTAATGACAATACTTTCGAGAGGCTGGAAGAACAGGGCCGCCGGGTTATTTATGCCCCGCTCAGCGAATATCTGTGGAATCTCTGGTACGATTACTACAGCCATAATAGTGCTGATGCTTACCGCTCCCTGCGCAGCAATATTGCCCGCTTCAAGGAATATATGGAGCGTATTTCCGAGCGGTTGGGAGAATTCAGTCACTATGAGCATGAGTTCGGTTCCCTGAAGAAAATAGCCGACCGCGGGCTTGGTTTTTATTCCGGCGCATTCGGGCGTTACCGGGGGGCAAAAATTATGGACGAAGTTCCCGGAGTCAAAGGGGTTATCTCGGTTACCTCCATGTACGAGAATACCGGAATCAGTCTTGGAATTCTCAAGGACCGTTTGGATGACAAACCTTACGCCCCGATTCTGACCCTAACTTTTGACGGCAATCGCAATGAGAACAACAGGCTTAAAGTGGATTCATTTCTCTACAACCTTTAAGCGTACAAAGAGGATCACATGAATAAAGAACATCGACCCGGCATACGCTGTAAAGGCGGCCACCACCGACGCGGACCGACCAGCTACGGAATGCATGATTCCAGTCTGGTTTTTAAAACTCTGGACCTTGCCGAAGGGCAGACTTTTCTCGATCTGGGCTGCGGTCCCGGAGATTATTCCATGCATGCGGCGCGCGATGTCGGACCTTCCGGCATGGTGCACGCCTTTGACAGCAACGGTGCCATGCTGGAGCAGGTCAGGATTCAGGCTCTGGATCACGGTCTTGAGAATATCAGCACCCATCTCGGTGATATGACCGGCCTGCTGCCCTTTGATGACAGCAGCGTGGATACCGGCTTCATGAGTACCTCCCTGCATTGTATGAGTCTGGAGGAATACGGCAGGCGCATCTTTGCGGAAGTGGGGCGGGTTCTGAAGACCGGGGGGCAATTGGCAGTATTGGAGTGCAAAAAGGAAAAGACCGAGTTCGGCCCGCCGTTACATATGCGAATTTCCGCTGAGGAGCTGAAGGCAGTGGTCGATCCGTTGGGTTTTAAAGAATCTGCTTATGCTGATCTTGGTTTTAATTATTTGATTTGTTTTACCAAAAGGTAATTTACAAGGAGTCATAAGATGAAGATTCTCAACATTTATGGTTCACTCAACGGTCAGACAGAAAAAGTGGCTCTTGAAATTGCAAATGTAGCCGAATTGGCCGGGCATGATATAAGCACCGTCAATCTTAATAAAGAAGGTGTTCTTTTCGATCTGCTGAATTATGATCTTATTTTTATCGGTTCCGGTGTTTATACTTGGCTTCCGGGAAGATCTGTAAAGGACTGGATTGACCGCCAGCTTGGCTATGCCCGCGACAATAATCTTATCCTTCCCGGTTCTCCGCGTATCTCCGGTAAATTCGCCTGCGTGTACTGCACCTACGCCGGCCCTCATACAGGTGAGGCCGAGGCAATCCCGGCTATCAAATATATGGGCCAGCTTTTTGATCATATGGGCATAACCGTGGCAGATGAATGGGCTGTGGTCGGTTCTTTTGTCCCCAAAAAAATGCAGCACTTCAATACCTCCGGCAGGCTGGGAAATATTGAGGGCCGTCCCAATGAGGAGGATTTGAAGCAGGTCCGGGAAAAGACTGCAGGTTTACTGGAGTCAATCAGTAATAGTTAAACTGTTCGGATCAAGCGAATACAAAAAACGTCCGGTGGAAAGTGGAATTCCCGCCGGACGTTTTTTAATTAGCATTATTGTTTTTGGTTGTTATCCTTTGTCTGCTTCCTCTTTGGCCTCTTCAAGATCGCTCAGTGCGGCTAAAGCTCTTTGTGCTCTGGCCTGATATTTTTTAAGCCCTGCCAGTTGCAGGAAATCCTTCCGGGAAAGCTCCCATTGTTTCAGTTCCCAAAAGCAGAGAGCTCTGAAAAACCTTGCTTCCGGGTTGTGTTGTGTTCGCAGGCACAGAGAAAAAATCTCTGTTGCCGCGCCATATCTGCGCAGCGAGTAGAGCAGCTTGCCTTTGGTAACCAGCAGCTGCTGGCGGTCACCTTTTGCCGGAGTGCTGCCTAATGAGTTCTCAATTAGTTTTAGAGCATCCTGAGGCTGTCCGGCCCGGTCATACAGAAGAGCCAGTTCTTGAGCCTGTTCAGGTGTCAGCTTCCCTGCATGTATACGGTTCATGGTCTTCGCGGCTTTGAGCGGGGCGTTGATGTATTTGTAGATCTGAATCAGCTGTCTGTTTTCCTGATCTGTGGGAGGGCTTAGGCTGTAGCCCATCTCCAGTGCCGCTGCCGCTTGGACATATCTGTTGCGGTCCATTTCGACCTTTGCCAGCAGCTTCCAGTATTCGGCTTCCTGCGGATAATTTTTGAGCAACGTATCAAGATAGTTCAGGGCTTTACCGGGCTGGCCTGCTTGCAGGTAGGAATGTAATGCCAGCTTGATCCATTCTTTTTTCGGGATTTGTGTTGCTGTCAGCAGTCTGGACATTGCCCGTGCAGACTCTCCGTATTTTTTCCCTTCGTAAAAGGCCGCTCCTGCATGATAGAGCATGCGCGGTTCTTTGGGAGCTGTCAGGTCATAAATTCTTTCGAACAACCGGGCCGCCTGTAAGTAGTTGTTTTGTTCATAAAGGAGTACGGCGCTATTGTGGCAGAGAGACTTGTTTTGCGGATACAGCTTCATACCGTTCAGGAAAGCAGCGAGTGCTCCCGCTTTGTTACCGCGGTCATTTCGTGCTGCTCCCTGCATGATGAAAACTTCCGCAGGCGGTGTTTCGTTTGTGTTCTGCAGATATTCGTCGAGGATTTTATCTGCTCCGCCCATGTCTTCTTCCTTAATGCAGCTTTGTGCTTGTCTCAGGGCTTGTCTGGCCTGCGGCGGGAAATCCTTTGCAAATGCTGACGTGCCGCAAAGGATGGCAACTGCACAGAGGATTGTTTTTAAAGTCTTTATGGTAATTGTCTGTCTCATTTAGTCAGCTCGAAGTTAAAAGGAAGCAGGACCCATGTGTCCACATTCTTGCCGGCGTACCGTCCGGGCTTGAAACTCCATCTTTGTGCTGCGCTCAGTGCCGCTGCATCGAAGATCCCCTCTGGTGAGGATGAATGGATAGTCAAATTGTCCGGCTTACCGTCTTTTTTGACCAGCAGCCTTACTACGACTTTTCCTTCAGTCCGGGAGCGTCTTGCGGAATATGGATATTCGGGCGGAACACTGCGCAGAACCTGCGGGACGTCATCTACCTCGTTGATATTGAACCCCGTAGAGCCAGGGGACACAGTCGGCATGGATATTCCGCCACTGAGTGAGGGATGGATATCGGCGTTGAATGAGGGTAGCCGTATCTGCATGACTGGAGCGCTCTGTTTCGGAGCAACTTTAGCCATGAATTTCAGGTCCGGATTCTTGGGCGGTTCCGGTTCTTCCTGCGGTTTTTCAACTTTTTCTGCAACTACCTGTTGCGGTTCCGGGGCCGCTAAACGGATGGCCCCTTCGATCTCCTGCATGCTTTGCGGACGGTCGATTTCCGTAAGGCAAACCATGCCGAGGCTTATCCCCCCAGCCATGACTAGAGCGAGAAACAGGCATAGAGAATATGCACTGATACTGCGGGTGCTCATTGCGGTTTCCTCGCAGCAACACTCACATCTTTTACTCCTGCAAGACGGCATTGATCCAACACTTGAACCAGTGTTCCGGTATTGCTGGCCTTGTCGGCAACAACAACGGCGGAACCGTCCGGTGTCTCGGCAAGGAACCTTTCCATGTAGGCCCGCACAGAGCGGATATCCAGAGAACGGCCTTCAACAAAGATCCGGCCCTGTGCGGTCAACCCAAGGATTACGCTGGCTTTGGCTTTGGTCTCGGCAGATTGGGCCGAAGGGCGTTCCACTTCTACCCCGGCTTCGCGCACAAAGCTTGTGGTGACGATGAAAAAGATCAAAAGAATGAAAACCATATCAATCAGCGGGGTCATATTTATTTCACATGAACTGCTGCGTAATTTTCTTTTTCGGCGGATATTCATCATAATCTTATTCTCCGGATGAGGTGCGGGTCTTTGTTGTTGCATGCTGTTGTCCGCTGCGGGAAAGACCAATGCAGAACAATTCGATCCGTTTGTTGAGCTTCTCGGCCCTGCTGTATAGAATAGCGCCGAAAAGCATTCCCGGAACGGCGGCGATAAGTCCGCTCTGGGTGGTGATCAGAGCTTCGGAAATGCCGGAAGCAAGGGCTCTGGCATTGCCTGTGCCGGATATGGAAATTACATCAAATGTGGAGATCATTCCCGTGACCGTCCCGAGCAGTCCCAGCAGTGGGGCCAGTGCCGCAAGGACCATGATGGTGCGGATGTGACGCATGGCTTCGGTCTGCTGGACGGCCTGAATTGACTCAAGGGCCTTTTTGTTCAGATGGATATTCTTGCTGCGTTGCCGTTGGAATTGTATATTGATTTCCCGCTGCCACCCGGCGTACTCCTTGTTCTTTTCACTTTGCTTTACGAGCATGAAGAAGCGTATTTTGATGAAGATCAGGGTCCACATCACTATGGAGAGCAGGAAAATGGGGATAATAATCTCCCCGCCGTTCTGGATATGGAAAAACCATTTCTCTAGAATGTTATGCAACATCTCCGTACACCGTGACTTTTGGGGTGGCGGGTTCTTTTTTCATCAGGGCAACAGCAATGCTGGCTCCTTTTTCTTCCATATCACCCACGATTTTATCCACCCTGCGGTCAAGGATGTGGTGCAGTAGCATGATAGGCACAGCCACTGCCAGCCCCAGCTGGGTTGTGACCAGTGCTTCTGAAATCCCCCCGGACATCATGCGTGGGTCTCCGGTTCCGTAGATGGTAATGATCTGGAAGGTATTGATCATGCCGGTCACCGTACCGAGCAGTCCCAGCAAGGGAGCAACCGCAGCCAGCACATTCAGGGTCGGCAGGAACCTTTCAAGCAGGGGCATCTCTTTGAGTAGTCCCTCCTGAAAAGCATTTTCCAGAACTTCTTTGCTGGTCCCGGCGTATTGCAGGGTATGGTTGATTACCCGGCAGGTGGGGAAGCTGGATTTCTGCATACAAAATTCACGGCATTTGGGCCATTGCCCCTGTGAAACCATTTCAATGATATGGCTCATGTTCTTGCTTGAATTGGCCCGGATGCGGCTCAGGGCGATGAAACGTTCAACAATGAGCAGCCCGGCAATCAATCCCACAAGCAGGATCGGCCAGACCAGAAGGCCTCCTGCAGAGAGCCATTCGCTGAAACTCTTCTGGGTCTGTGCCAGACGCTGCAAAGCCGCGCCGTTAGATATATCCACAGGGAAAAGGTTGCTTTTACCGTCAAAGAAGTCATTGATGGTCTTAGACAGCAGCCAGCCGGGTTTCCCGGCGACTGCCTTGAGTTCTTTGCCGTCGGAATCAGGACGCAGAAAGCCCAGTTTCCCGTCAGGATTTCTGAAAACGGTTGTAAAGGTTCCAACACGGATGGTTTCTCCGTTTGTCCTATGACCGTCTTCAGTGATGAAGGTATTGTTTATGTGTTTGATTTCTCCTCCTGCATGCATTTCATCCAGATAGAGCTGGAGGAGATTTTTGATGCTTGCCATGCCCGGAAATATGTTTGGTTTGAGTATGGATTCAAGCATTGGCCTGCGGTCCGGGTATTCCGGGCTGGTCAGGCTTTCACGGAAGAAATCCCCGGCCTGCTTCGCGGAGGTGCGGATTGCGCCGTCAATGGTTTTCAGTTCGTGCGCCTGTTCTGCCAGCTCTTCTTTCAGCATTTTTTCTTCGCCCAGAAGCATTTCGTACTTTTTCCGCAACGCGTTGAACTTAGTTTTTTTCTCGGCGATTGATTCTTTTAATGCTGCAGATTCGCCAAGCAATTCCTTTTTCTGCTCAGCGATACTGTGTCGGGTTTGTTCTGCATTTTTTTGGACTGTCTGGTAGTTCTGGGTAACTTTACGGGAAACCGACTGCAGCTCTGATGCCTGCGATGAGGTCGCAAAAGCCAAGATAGCCAGCAATGTGATGGTTGTTTTCATGTTTATTTCCTGATCAGATATTGTCAGCGGAACGGGCAACAGGCAGTGAGATCAGCTCAACCGCCCGTTTGCGCGAGGCCATATCTTTGGCTTTTTGAATGTCTCTGGAAAACTCAGTACTTACGGGAAACCAAACCTTAAGTTTGCGGTCCCAGTAGCCGGAGGATTTGCCGTCTTCGGTCTGGTAATAGAGAGCGGTACGGCCCAGCCGGAAAACTGAGACCGTGGTCGGGACTCCATCCAGATTAATGAGTTCTGAAGTGGTCTCAACATTGCGCCCGTACTCTGTTTCAACCTGCAGTGCTTCAAAGACCCGGCGCATTTTTTCGCTCAGTTCAAGGTGGTAATCATCGAGGGAGTCCCGCAGGAAGGCGATTCGTTGAGTCCTTTCCTTGTTTAAGAATGGCAGGTCGGCTTTGATCTGTTCCTCCAGCCTGTCGACAATTGTTTCCAAAAGTGGTTCAAGTTCCATGCTGATTTTTTGCGCTTCAACCCTACGGCGTTTCAATTCCGCTATGGTTTTTTGCTGTCTTTGCACATAGCGTTCATATTTGGCGTTCTGGAAAGTCATCCAGTCATCAAGCATCTTCATGTTTGTTATTTCGGCGGCAAGATCTTTTTTGGTATCATCCCATTTCTGATATTCGGCCGCCGCCGCTGCTTCGGTTTTCAGCGCCTCCACCGCCTTTTCATAGGCTGGTTGCGATGCTGCTGAGTCATTTACTGCCAGCGCAAGAATCATAAATGTTCCGATAGTTATCGATTTAAGCATGGAAAACTCATGTTATTTGTTGATGGTGATTTTGAGTATGAATGTCTTTATCAATAAAAAATAACGACTTTTAGTTCGCAGGTCTGTTTTTATACACATGACGCAGACGCTTCACCGAAGCCGTAGGCTGTCCTCTTGGTATTTAGGTCTCCCTGAAATTTCTACTCATCGAAGAATAAAAAATGCTCTGAAAGCATAATTTTAGATGTATTTATTGTTGTATTCGGACAGTAGGCAGCGTGGAGGGCTATCAATTACACTACAGATTGACAATAAATAACCCCCGCCATGCTCAAGACACAGCGGGGGTATTTTTAATCATTACGCAGTTTTCAGATCTTCAATCAACCGATTCAGCTGTCCGGTAAGGTTTGAAAGTTGATTCATTGCTGTGTTCGAACGTTCCATTGCAGTATAAGTATTGTCTGCAATACGGTTGATCTCGGTGGTGCTGCGGTTGATTTCTTCTGATGTTGCACTTTGCTGTTCCGCAGCTGTTGCGATTGAACGTACCTGTTCTGCTGCTGCCTCAATACCGTTCAGAATAGACTTCAGTGCCTGCCCTGCGTTGGCTGTAAGTTCTGTCGTTGAATCAACAACCTGTGCGGTCTGGTTCATTGAGTCCATTGAGGTACGCGACAGGTTCTGGATGGATCTGATGGCGTCACCAACTTCAAGGGTCGCGGCCATGGTTTTTTCAGCCAGTTTGCGTACTTCATCGGCAACTACTGCAAATCCGCGTCCGGCTTCACCTGCCCGGGCCGCTTCAATTGCAGCGTTCAGGGCTAAAAGATTGGTCTGGTCGGCAATGTCGGTGATGACATTCATGATGTTACCGATGGCTTCGGCTTCTTTATCCAGCTGGCTCATTTCAGTGCTGAGCTTTGTTGCTTCTTCTTTTAAGCGCTGAACGGATTCCGTTGCTTCCATCATGGTTTCTACGCCGTTATGGGCTTTCTCCATGGACGCTTCTGTCTGTGCCGCAGTTTGGGATGCACTGGAGGCCACTTCCAGAACTGTAGCGTTCATTTCTTCCATGGCAGTTGCTGTTTCGCCGGTACGTTCACGCTGAGTATCCGACCCCTGTCTGGACTCATTGATTTGGTCTGAAACTTCATTGGATAAATCTGCAATTTGGCTGACAATTTCTTCCAATTCTGTGGCGGCTTGAAGCATGCCATCCTGCTTGGCTCTTTCGGCCTGTTTCTGGGAGTTCCGGGCCTGCTGCAGTGCGGCTTCAGCCTGTACGGTTTTTTCATCTGCTTCTTTTGCCTTTTCATCTGCCAGATTAATGTTGCTGACCAATGCTATGACCATAATTTTAAGGTTCGTATAGAGATTCAGGAATTCGTTTTGGTAGCTGACTTTTTCTGGCAGGGAGTCGTAGTTTCCCGAGCTTATTTCTTCAGCGTACCCGGCCATATCTTTTACCGGGATGATAATGGCTTTGTTAACGTAAATCCCGCCGACCACAGCAAAGAAAACGGCAGCAATGAGGCCGATGATAATGATATTTGTAATGGTAGAGCGGGCAATGGAGAAGATTTCATCAGATTCAACAAGTGCAGCCAGTTTCCATTTGGTCTCGGGAGATTCAAATACAACAACCTGCATTTCTTTCCCGTTGAGTTGGACTTGCAGCACTTCACCCGGGTGGGCATTGAATATTTTGCGTAATGAATCACCTGCTTCATGATTGGCATTCTTGAATATGAGATCTTTGTTTTTCGGGTCGGCTAAAATAGTTCCGTCGTTTTGGAAGAGCATGACATATCCGGTTTTACCCAGATTAACACTTGCAAGGTAGTCAGTGAGCTTTTTCAGGGCGATATCCACCGCAACCATGCCGACGAATTCACCTCTATCATTATAAATTTTATGGCCCAGTGCGATGTTAAGGCTGGTGAAGCTGCCATCAGAACTCAGGTAGGCGGATAATTGCATTGCATCTGTCGGTGCCTGCTTTGCTCCCTGATAGAATGGTCGTGTTCTGGGGTCATAATTTGTTTTCATTGTGGCGGTAGATTGATCAAGGTAACCTCCATCCGCCAAGGCCATGTACACGTACATGAAATCCGGGTTGGCTTTTGAGATGGTAATGAAATTTTTATACAATCTTTCCTGAATATCCGAGGAGTGGACCGAAGCCATGACCGTCGGCTGATTCTGCTCGAAGTATTTTGTGATGTTGCCATATGCATTTTGGGCATCTTCAAGGAGGCTGATATACTTGGCAGTGTTTCTCGCACGTTCCAGAATGGCATCAATGAAGTTGTTAATGAATCCCAGTTCAACCATGGAAGTGGTCTGGAATTCTAGTAAAGCCGTGTTGTTGACTCGAAGACTGACAGCTGTACAAACAACAATGACCGCAATAAGAACCGGTAGAACTATAGCTGTGATTAGTTTCGCTCTGATACCCATTTTTTTATCCCTTTGAATCTTTATTCTATTTAGATGATAGGATGTTAAGCAATCAGTCCATCTCAATGCTGCGTATAAAGGCCATGCGGATACCGTCCATCATGTGGCCGCGTACGGCGGTGCGGTCGAAGTGAGCCAGTGCAGCAATGGTCGTTCCTGCAGGGGCGATGGACATTTCTTTGAGCATGCTCACATGTTCCGGGGAACGTTCAGCCATAAGGCTGGCTCCGCTGAACAGCTTTTTGACCATACGGGATGAAGCCTCACGGTGAAGGCCGAGTTCCACCCCTGATTCAATCATGGTTTCGATCAGATAAAAGATGAAAGCAGGGCCGGACCCGATGACTGCGGTGAAGGCATCAAACTGATTTTCATGGAGAGGCTGCACTTCCCCGCAATTTGTGAACATCTGGTGGATGGCCTGTTTGTCCTTTTCATTCAGATCCGGGTCATCAAAGCAGAGAGCTGTAACTCCTTCTTTGATCAGTACCGGAGTATTGGGCATGGCCCTGACTACCGGGCAGAGATTCTTGGTAGCGTCCTTGAGTGACTGTAGAGTCAGCCCGGCGGCAATGGAGATCAGTACTTTGTCTTTGGTCAGTGCCGGTGTCAGCTCCGGCCAGATGTCTTCAGCCTGTTGAGGTTTGACCGCCAGCACAATGAAATCAGATTTCTCAGTCAACTCTTTAATATCCGAGCAGGGGATAAGCCCGGTTCTCGCAGCCAGTGCTTCCAGCTTGCTGCGGGTCTGGTTCAGGCCGAATACTGTGATGTCTTCAACATTGGAAAGTGCTTTAATGATAGCTGCGCCCATGTTTCCTGTGCCTATAAAACCGATATTCATTGCTTTTCTCCTTAGTTTCTGTGGTCATTTAAAATATAGTTTGCTGTCTTGTTCAGGCAGCCCGGTGGCCCGGAAATTGACCGGGTCTTTCGTGTTTTTTTACGCAACGACTGCAACTGGTCAGCAGAGTTCAGCCAAGATTCAGCTTGTGTTAGTAGATGTCCGGCATCGGCTTTGCCTTGAAGCAGTTCGGGGAAGATTTCTTTTTGGAAAAGGATGTTGGTAAGACTTATATATTTGGAAAATGCAAGTTTTCCGGCGATGAATGCTGCCGGTTGGTCAAGTTTGTAGGTCACGATACTCGGAGTCCCGATGAGGGCTGTTTCCAGTGTTGCCGTGCCGGCTGCGCAGAACATAAAGGCTGATCTTTTGATCATGGAAAAACGTCCTTGCGGTGGAACGATGGTCACGGGAAGGCCTTCAGGCCAGTGCTGCTGTATAAAATTCCTGCTTATTCCCGGAGCGCGGGCGATGTGAAATTCCAGTGCGGGATATTCGCAGGACAGCTCGGCGGCGGTTTTGGCAAATTCCGGCAGCATGAATGAAATCTCTTTGCGTCTGCTGCCCGGCATGAATCCGATGCGGTTGTGGTTTACTGTTAGCTTGTCCAGAGAATTTAAAGGGATTATGTCCAGCAGGGGATGCCCGAAGTATTCAGCCTTGCAATCCCGGTTATTGAAGTATTCTTCTTCAAAAGGGAGGGCGCAAAAGGTCTTGCGCACATAGCGTTGCAGCTTTTTTATTCCCGGTTGTTTCCAGGCCCAGAACTGGGGAGCCATGAAATAGTATACGGGGATACCCATTTCATGAGCGGATTTTGCCAATGGAAGATTAAAGTCCGGGCAGTCGACCATAATAACTGCATCCGGGAAATCCTCTTCCCAGCTTTGGGTTATTTCTTGATGCAGGCGGCAAACAGCGGGGATGTTCAGCAGGACGTCGATAAAGCCTTTGAAGCAGAGTCGTTCCATGGGAAAGACAATTTTAGCCCCTGAACTTTCAAAGGCAGCACCGCCCATCCCTTGAATCTCGAGGGATGGACATTGCCGAAGCAGCTCTCCGGCAAGAGCCCCGGCGAACATGTCCCCGGAGGCTTCGCTGCAGTTAATCCATATTTTAGACATAGCTGCTTCTCCTGCCTTCAAGGGATAACAGCACTACGGCAGACAGGATCATGGCGAAACCAATCCAGCCTGCCGCAGTGAAGTTTTCTCCAAAGAAGAAGCACGCCCAGAGCGTACCCAGAATGGGTTCCAGATTACAGAAGACAGCCACGTGGACTTGCGGAATGCGCTTCATGCTCTGTCCATATGCCCAGAACGCCGCATATCCGGTGAGCAGTGCCGTCATCATTATGATGGGCCATGTCGTTGCGGAGTATGGGGTATGAAAATGGGTGAAGGGCAGCAGAAGCAGCGTTCCGCCAAGCTGCATGTAGGTATACAATGTTTCAGTCCGATAGTGCTTCTGCCAGTATTTGAAAAAAGGATACTGCAGCGCATAGCACAGACCGGACCCCAGGCCGCAGATAATGCCGGTTGTGGACATTTCTGCCTGTAGGCTGCCTCCGGAAAAACAGATGAAGACCACTCCGCATAGGGCAATAGCGATGGAGAGCCATTTCTGTTTTGAAACCTCTTCGTGGGAGACAAATTTGGACAGCAGTGCAACCCAGACCGGGGCGGTGTACAGAAGCACCACTCCCATGGCTGCACCGCTGTGTTGCATGGAGAGAAAATATATATAAAATAGTCCGCCGATGCTCAGCATTCCCCAAATGATGAACAAACAGGCGTGATAGGGTCTGATATTCAAAGAGCGGGTGCAGGCGGCATGTAAGCCGAAACAGATACAGCCCAGCGAGGCCCGCCAGAATGATATTTCCAGTGCGGACAGTCCGGCGGCAAAAAGAATCTTGGAAAATAATGTTGCCAAAGACCAGCAAAAGGCGGCCATGATGACGAAACTGTATCCCGCTAGATTACTTGAGTTTGTCCGGGTGATGTAACTAGTCTCCATTTTCTGCTCCGCTTGGGGTGAGACTGCTCCCTTAAGCGAGCGTGGGAGCAGTCTCAGGTGAGGTCATCGCGAGTGTAAATCAGGATTTTGAGTAGGCCTTGGCTCCTATTCTAAAGTTTTCCGAGGCGATGAACTTGGGTGAGGTCTCAGGTGCGAGTCTCTGGCAGACTACGCCACCGATCAGAAGGGAGGCGATGCAGCAGCTCAAGGTAGTGCTGACACCGTACTGTTCGGTAACTACGGGAAGCATCCATGTTCCCATGCCCGCACCGATGCGGCTGGCGGCGATGGTCAGACCCACGCCGGAACCACGTAATTCTGTGGGAAAAAGTTCCGGCGGATAGAGCCATTCTGCAACGATGGAGATTGCCAGCACTGTGGAAAAAGCACCCAGCAGCACGAAGGCCAGAGTTGCGGGCATGTTCTGCCAGACGGTCATAACGGTCAGGATTGCGCCTGCACCGTAGAAGGTCCAGAGCAGGAAGGCACGGCGGGAGATTTTGTCAGCAATGAGAATGCCGATGATAACACCGACCATGGTGAATCCATTATACATCATGCCTGAAGCATGGGGGTTGGCGATGTTGAGGCCCTTTACCACAACCGGGAGGAAGATGGAGATGGCGAAGAAAGGCAGTACCTGACAGAGAAAGAAGGTGCAGGAGGTAACAGTGTTGCGCCACAGTTCAGGGCTGAAGAGACGCCAGAAGGAAGCGGATTCGACTTTTTCTTCTTTCGGGGGCAGGCCGTAGTTGGGGCCGAGATGTGTGTGGACCAGATTCAGGGCTGCGGCAGCGCCTTTTTTGGCCAGAGTCCAGCTGGGCGATTCCGGGGAACCGATGCGGATGATAAGTGTCATTCCGGCGAGCAGTGCGGAGGAGCATATAATCCAGCGCCAGCCGTTGTCTCCCAGATCACCCATGGTGGCGATGATAAGACCGGCAAAGTAGGAGATGATGTAGCCGAAAGTCCATGCAGCCATGAGCCAGCTCATCATTTTTGTGCGGATCTTTTCCGGGGTCCATTCGCTGAGCAGAGCTACACCCACAGTGTAGTCGGCGCCAACGCACATACCGAGCAGGAAGCGGACAATGACCAGGTGAAGCGGATCGCTGAGGAAGAACTGGGCCACAGAAAGGATCAGGGTGAAAAAAGCTACAAAAGTGTAAGCTGTTTTTCGACCTATGCGGTCAATGATGATCCCGGTCAGCAGGCTACCGAACAGAATGCCGAAAAGAGCACCGGCTCCGACGAGGCCCATCCAGTTGCTGTCCAATCCCAGAGTTGTTGTCGCATAAGTCAGGGCTATGCCCACAATACCGATGACATATCCATCGCAGACCTGGCCCATGAAGGTTCCGATCGCAATTTTTTTATGGACCGGTGAAAAGGGGGCATCGTCGAAATTAATTCCGTTTTGTGCATTAGAGGCCATTGTACACTCCTTGCTGATAATGCATTAGGTTGAAAAATGAAAACTGTTCATTTTAAGCGCAATTATTCCTTGTAAGCGATTGCATCCATTTCCAGCAGGCAGCCTGCTACGATCTCGCCCGCTCCGAGGCAGAGGCGTGCCGGACGGTGGTCGCCCATGAATTCGGCGTAGACTTCATTGAAGCCTGCAAAGTCATCCATGCTGGCGAGGAATACTATGGTCTTGGCGATGTGGGAGATGTCGAGTCCTGCGGAATCGAGTACAGATTTCAGGTTATGCAGGGTTTGTCTGGTCTGCTCTTTGATGGAGGTCCCGATTACGTCTCCGTTGACAGGATGAAAGGGAACCTGTCCGCAGATGTAATATGTGTTGCCTGCTTTTACGCAATGGCTGTAAGGGCCTACAACTTCAGCAGATTCTTTCGAGTTATAGAATTCCATGTGCTACTCCTTAGGGTATGGGGCTCCTGCGGGAGGCGAGCCGGTGGGTGAGCCGGCTCCCCTCTCGATGAACAGGAGGCGTATAGTGGAGGTGATCCTTTAGATTTCTGTTTTGGCGCAGAACTCTTCGAAGAAGAGGCGTGCTTCTGCCCCCATAGTCAGGAACGGCTCGGGTGGCAGGCGTACGGGGGTGGATATCCTGCGCAGGAAATCAAGATCCGGGCTGGTGTTACCGCTGACCCATTCGGCAAGGTAGTAACCAAGCAGACTGGTCTTAGCCACGCCAGCACCTTCCCCGCTTGCGGAGGCAAACACACTGGGGTGCTGCTGCATCATCAACGGACGGTAGTTCATGGTCATATTGATCATGCCGCCGAAGATGAATTCGAAGTTAACGTGTTTCAGTTCGGGGTATCTGTTTTCGTATGCCTTGCGCAGTTTGGGAACAGCACGCTGGATACGTTGGTGTGAAGTTGTCAGTTTGGTTGCGTAGGAGAATCCGTTACGCACGAAGATGCGATTGTCGCGGGTGAAACGCACTGTTGTTCCGGCAGGGTGTCCGGCTGTGCAACCCCAGGGTTTGACGCCTTCGAAATGACGCATTTCATCATCAGTGAACTGGCGGGTGAATGCACCGTATGAAAGAACGGGGCAGAATACTTTTTTACCGATGCCGAACTGCGGAATGAAGGGGCCGCCGGTAACCAGAACGTATTTGCTCTGAATCCGCTTACCGCTTCGCAGGGTTATGCTGGCGGGGCTGCCTTCATCAATACGCATGACCGGGGCTTCTTCGAAAACATCCACGTTGTCGGGCATGACCGAAAACAGAGCACGGATTACATCGGCGGGGTTGATGAGTACGGAGCCGGAGGTGTAGAGTGCTTTTTTGTAATAGCGGGTTCCTGTGCGGCGGTAGAGGTCTTCACCTTCTACAACTTCATAAGAGCAGTTCATCTGCTTGAGTTCGGAAACTTCATGCTCGATAAGCTTGAAGCTTTTTTCCTCGGCACAGCACAGGTATTTACCGCAGTGGTCCCAGTCGACATCTTCAATGCCTTCTCTCTTGATGGTGTCTTCCATCCATTTGATGATGAAGGTGTTGAGTTCAAAGTATTTCTGGTTTTCCTCAAAGGAGGAGCCGCCCTGATCACCAAAGTCGTGGGGGACGTCGATAATGAATCCGGCATTTTTACCACTGTCGTTGTTGCCGATCATGATTGCTTCAAATACGGCAATCTTGGATTCGGGATGCAGCTCGGCAAGATGTCTGGCCGCTGCATGGCCGCCAAAACCGGCACCAACGATTATGTAGTCATACTCATCTTTGATTTCAGAGTGAGGTTTGAAAGTATGATGCTTGTATGAGGACATTTCCAGCCAGCTCTGACCGGTTGTTGTGGGGTATAGTTTTACGTCGCGCATATTCCAACTCTCTTTTTTTGTAATAAATATATATGTGTTAGGCGTGCAGGATAATTCTTGCGTCTGCGATAGCCAAGCCTTTTTCCCATGCAAAAACCGGATTGAGGTCCACTTCCGCGATATCACGCAGTTCGCTGACCAGCTGCGAAATGATGCAAGCGGTTTCCGCAAGTGCTTCAAGATCACAGGGTTTCGTGCCACGGGCGCCCTGAAGCATGTCCAGACCTTTGATCTCGCGGATCATGCTGCGGCAGGAAGGCATGTTGACCGGAGCGACCCTGAAGGACACATCTTTCAGGATTTCCACGAATATACCGCCCAGTCCGAACATGACAGTGGGGCCGAAGGTGTTGTCGTGGCTGGAACCGATGATACATTCCACGCCGCCGGGCAGCATGGCGGTCATCATGACCCCGAAGATGTCGGCATCTGATTTGTACAGGCGGCCGTTCTTAATCAGCTGTTCGAAGGCTTCGCGGGCTTTTTCTTCAGAATCGATGTTCAGGGCCACGCCTCCGGCATCTGTTTTGTGCAAAATGTCCGGGGAGACGATTTTCATGACTACCTTGCCACCGATTTTATTGTAGAATTCAGCAGCTTCATCGGCAGTGGTAGCCAGAAAATCTTCACCCAGTTCGAGGCCGTAGCAGCGCAGGACTTCGCGGGCTTCGGTTTCTACCAGACTGCAGCGGCCTGATTCGCGTACTGCATCCAGAACTGCTTTTGCCTTTTCCTTGCGGTCGGCAGGCATTTCGGGAAGCTCTTCACCTGCTTCTTCCTGCAGGCTCTTTTTAAGGTCGCTGTAACCGGAAAGCAGGCCCATTGTGCGGACTGCCGCATCGACTTCACCGAATACCGGGACGCCATTGTCACGGATGTACTCAAGACATTCCGGGTTCTGGGGAGCGTAAATGGAATGCATTACAACCGGTTTGTCTCCGGCGGCGATTTTCTTGGTCATGCTTTTGGCTACATCCATTTCAAGAGCACGGAATTCTTCGGAAAGGTCGGCGTATCCACCGTAAAGTCCGACGATGATGATGCCGTCTACATCCGGGTCATCCAGAAGGACTTCAAGGCAGCGGTCAAAGACCCACATGTCAGCCTCAGGTGTTCCGGCCAGATCCACCGGGTTCTTGATGGGGCAGTGGGGCATGAGGATTTCTTTTAATTTGGACTGGGTGGCATCCGAAAGAACAGGGGCTTCGAGGTTGAATTTTTCTGCGAAGTCGGTAGCCATGACACCGTGTCCACCGCCATCGGTCAGGATAGCGATGCGTTTGCCTTTGGCAGGTTTGCACTTGGAGAAAGCTTCGGCTGCGTCGAGAAGTTGGCCGGGGCTGTCCACCCGGATGATACCTGCCTGTTTCAGGGCCGCGTCGAATATTTTTTCACTTCCTGCCAGAGAACCGGTGTGGGATGCGGCTGCGCGTGCTCCCGCTTCACTGCGGCCGATTTTGATGGCGGCGATGGGTTTTTTAGCAGCGGTTTTTTTGGCAGCTTCAAGGAAGCGGCGTCCGTCTTCTTCATCTTCAACACGAAGACCTTCCATATAAAGGAGCAGAACTTTGGAATTATCGTCTGTTTCGATGTACTCGACAAAATCACTGAACCGCATGTCCATCTGGTTGCCGATGGTTGCCCAGCAGCTGTAACCAAGGTTGCGGGATTTGGCGTTGAAGTTGATGTCGATACCGAAGTTGCCGCTCTGGAGCACCAGACTCATGGGGCCGGGGGCGAGGTCGATGATGCTGGCGTTCATGCTTTTGGCTGCACTGTATGTTCCCATGCAGTTGGGGCCTTGCACGCGCATGTTGCCTTTGCGGGCGATTTCCAGCATCTGGCGTTCGAGCTCTTTTCCTTCAGGACCGACTTCACCGAATCCGGTGGAAACTACGATGGCGCATTTAACGCCTTTTTCAACACACTGCTCCATGACCGGAAGAATAAATTTTGGCGCGATGGCGATGATGGCAAGGTCAACTTCTCTGGGAACGGCTGTGATATCCGGATAGGTCGGCTGCCCGAAAATATCACCGCCGGAACGGGACACAAGATAGATGTCCCCGTCGAATTTGTTTTCAACCAGACTTTTAGCTGTCCAGTAACCGTACTTCTTCGAGTTTGAGGAAGCTCCGATCAGGGCAACGCTTTTGGGTTGAAACAGAGGAATCAGTTCACTCATGGTAAAAAACTCCTTGGGAATCCCCTTCCGAATAGCCGGGAAGGGGATTTTAAATTATTCGGTGATAACTCCAATAGCCATATCGGGACAGATAATGCCGCAGATATCGCAATTGACGCATTTATCAGGATTTACCTGCTCAACATAGTTGTATCCCTGACCGTTGATTGCACTGCCCAGCGCAAGAACGCCTTTGGGGCAGGTGTCCACGCAAAGACCACAGGCTTTGCAGCGGCGTGCATCGATAACATGATGTTTATCAGCCATTTTCAGCCTCCTTATTTCACTGCGGCATAGCCGGTGCGCAATGCTTCAATGTTCAGGTCGACCAGCTTGGGCTTTTTAGCCCCGAAGGTTTCCCGCACAACTTCCTCAGCAGTTTCCAGCTTGAGCATTCCGGTTCCGGCAAGAACCGCACCCAGCATGACCATGTTGGCGCAACGTACTGTACCGAGTTCCACCGCCATGTCGGATACCGGGAGTATCTTCTGTTCAAAACCGTCAGCTTCCTTTGTTTTTTCGACAATGGAGCTGTTGGTGAAGAGTTTACCGCCGGGAACAACGCCTTCGAAACAGTTGTTGTAGATGGACTGGCTGAGGGCCACTGCAACATTGGCGTCGTTTTCCACAATGGGGCTGCCGATAGTTTCGTCAGATACGATCACGAAAGCCGTTGAGTCTCCGCCGCGCTGTTCAATGCCGTAGGTCTGGGTCATGACAACTTTCAAACCTTCTTTGATGGCACCGAGGCAGACAATTTTCGCCATGAGTGCGGAGCCCTGCCCGCCGGAACCTGAAAACATACACTTATGCAACATCGTCTTGCTCCGTTTCGTCTTTGAAGACCTGAGGTTTGAAATAGTCAGTCATTTCGCTGCCGCACCATTGGTAGGAATCCTTGACTTTCATTTTAAGTCCGGTGGGACAGGGAACGATGACTTCTACGAAGGAGTAACCCAGTCCTTTGACCTGACATTCGAAAGCCTTGCGGATGCTTTTCTTTGCTTTGCGCACTGCCTTGGGAGAATTGACGCTTTCGCGGGCGAGGTATTTTACACCGGGCATGGACTGCATCATTTCCGGTACGAGCAGGGGATAACCCTGAGAGGTGATGTCGCGGCCTTTAAGTGAGGTGGCAGTGACCTGTCCTTCGAGGGTTGTGGGGGACATCTGGCCCCCGGTCATGCCGAAGACGGTGTTGTTGACCATGATTGTGGTGATGGGCATGCCTTTGTTGGCAGCATGCATTAGATCTCCGAGGCCGATTGCACAGGTGTCGCCGTCTCCGGCGTAGGTGAAGACTATGTTTTCCGGCATGGCCAGTTTGTAGCCGATGGCGAAGGAAGGAGAGCGGCCGTGGGTGGCTTCGATGGCGTCGATATCCATATAGTGATGGGAGAATCCTCCGCAGCCTATACCGACGATGGCGATGGTTCTTTCCATCACACCCAGTTCTTCAATGGCCTCGGCCACGAGTCTGGTTACGATA
This sequence comes from Maridesulfovibrio spiralis (SeqCode), assembly GCF_048571135.1. NCBI lineage: Bacteria > Pseudomonadati > Thermodesulfobacteriota > Desulfovibrionia > Desulfovibrionales > Desulfovibrionaceae > Maridesulfovibrio > Maridesulfovibrio spiralis (SeqCode). Next base: position 1,947,232 of record NZ_CP182344.1, read on the forward strand.
CCGTGTCCGCAACCGGGACAGTAACTGGTCAGTTTGTCCAGATTTAAGGTTTTTCCGTATTTTGAGCTGAGATTTTCCATGATCTATTCCCCCATGATTCTGTCTGCTTCGGCAACCATGTCTGCCAGAGTGTTCATGGGCTGGTCGCCCCCGGTCTTGCCAAGAAAATGAACGGGAATTCGCCCGTTGACAGCAAGGCGGACGTCATCAACCATCTGACCGTGGTTCATTTCAACCACGAGAATATTTTTCACCGAGTCCGGCAGAGCCTGAAAAGCGTTGTCCGGGAAGGGCCAGAGAGTAATGGGGCGGATGAAACCGACTTTTTTACCATCGGCGCGCATTTTGGCGATCATGTCGCGGCACATGCGGCCATGGATACCGAAAGCAGCAACAACCAGATCTGCGTCTTCGACCTGCTCCTGCTCCCACATCTGTTCATTTTCACGGATAACTTCGTACTTGGCGCGCAGCTTTTCGTTCATCACATAGCCGTCTTCATGGGAGTAGCTGCCGGTGATGAGTGCGCGTTTGGCGTGATCTTTGGTTCCGGTGAAGGCCCAGTCGGAAGTATCGAACTCGGCGGAGTAGTCATGGTAGGCCGGAAGAGTGGTGGATTCAGTGGTCTGAGCACTTACGCCGTCGAGTACGAACAGAACCGGAGTGCGGTATTTATATGCCAGACGCACACCGTGGGGCATGATGTCGGCAATTTCCTGTCCGGAGGAGGGAGCAAGAACGATTGTATGGTAATCGCCGTGCCCGCCGCCGCGTGTGACAACGTAATAGTCGCTCTGGGCGCCGAGAATATCACCGTCACCGGGGCCGACGCGCATGGAGTCAAACACGATGCAGGGCAGTTCGCCTGCACACATGAAGCCGATGGCCTCGTGCATGAGAGTCAATCCGGGTCCGGAACTGGAGGTTGCGACCAGTTTTCCGGTACAGGCTGCACCGGCCAGTGCGCTGGATACTGCCAGTTCACTTTCCATCTGCATCATTTCCCCGCCGTATTCGGGCAGGATGACAGCCATGCGTTTCATGACATCCGTTGCCGGAGTGATGGGGTATGCGAAGTGGTATTTCACTCCGCAGCGCGCCAGACTCTCGGCAAAGGTTTCCGTGTTTTTCAAAAACAAAGTTTCCTGGGTCATATTCACCTCAATGAAATTTGTTATGGTTTGCTAACTGCGTTCCAACAAAGCTTTCGTTTCATAATGTGGTATAATGTACCACTATGGTTGTTGCAAAAGTTTGCAAATCAGACACCATTGATCTCTTTTGCGTTCCAAATAGTGGTACGTCGTGCCATTAAGTAAAACCCTATCCGACGTTATAACTTCCGTCAACCCACCCTTCCAAAAAATATTTTCAATAGAAAACGCATAAGTTTTAGTGTTTTGAGTGAATTTGTGTTGGTTTTGTGCGTTTGGGAGGTAAAAAAAATTGTGCAAATATTTTTCACAGCCAGACCCATTGACATCACAAAATCGTTTGTCTACGCTTACCACCAAATGGTGCGCTGTTTTAAAAAGTGAAATCTAAATGGCACGTTCATAGTGAAAGATCTGCGCGGGATTTTTCCGGTAAGCACTTGCGGTTGCAAAGTTGCGTCGTGGGCAATGCGTGCGGCAAACCAGACAATTCTTCGGATAAATGGAGAAACATTATGTCAGAAGCAGGGAACCTAGAAGAGCGGAGAAAACTTAATCATTACACTTTTTGGCCTGGATTTATTCTTTTAGTGGCCGGTATCACTTTGGGTTTGGTTTACCATGAAGGACTGGCGTCACTCCTTGGAGGGGTGATGGAGTGGATTCATATCAATTTCGGCTGGTTGGAAGTTTCTCTCGGGATTATAATTGTCATGTTTACTGCCGGAATAGCCTTTTCTCCCATTGGGAATATCCGTCTGGGAGGGAGGAATGCCAAGCCTGAATTTACATTCTGGCAATGGTTCGCTCTTTCTCTTTGCGGATGTATCGGTATCGGAATTCTTTTCTGGGCCATGGGCGAACCCATCTATCATATGATGCAACCGCCGCTCAGCTTGAATATTGAGCCGGGTTCAAAGGATGCCGGGGTCTTCGCAATTGCCCAGACAACCCTTCATTGGACCATTGCCCAGTACTGTTTTTATACTGTCTGTGCAGTGGCTATTGCTTTGGTCAGTTACAACCGCAATTATCCGCTCTCCGTTGCCGCCGGCATGTATGCCCTTATCCCTGAAAAATTGAGGCCACTTGCTGTCCCTATGGTTCATGCTATCTGTCTGTTTTCTCTCTGCTGCGCCATTGCCACCAGTATGGGGGCCGGGTTGATGCAGATCGGCAGCGGGGCCGGAAGGCTTTTTGATTACACTCCGGGCCCCGGAACATGGGCCGCTGCTGCAGCTATCATTATCCCGATTTACGTTTTGTCTTCGTATTCCGGACTTAAAAAAGGTATGCGCTACCTTTCTACCGGAACAACAAGAGCTTTTTTCTTTTTCATGGCTTTGGTGCTTTTTGCCGGTCCCACTTTGTTCATTCTCGGTCTCGGTGTGGAATCGTTCGGATATTTTGTTAATAATTTTTTCCGTAACAGCACCCTGCTCAACACCATGCAGATAGAAGATAAATGGCCCATGCAATGGCTTGTTCCCTACATGGAAATATTCTTTATTTTCGCTCCTTTGTTGGGGCATTTTCTTGCCCGTATGGGTAAGGGGAGAACCATCCGTCAGTTTATTTTGGTCAATGTCATCCCCCCGACCGTATTCTGTCATTTCTGGATTGCCACCTTCGGCGGAACAGCAGTGTATTTCCAGTGGAGCGGGCTGGTTGACGTCTGGGCGGGGATTCATGAGTACGGAATGGAGTCCATGGTTTATATTCTCCTTGCCCAGTTTCCCTTCAGCAAGATTCTGATGGGTATTTTCGTGGTCACTATTGTATTTTCCTTTGCCACCATGACTGACTCACTGGTTGCGACACTTGCAATTATTTCCACCAAGGGAGTTCGGGTGAGCGAAGAACCGCCCAAACATTTGAAGATCGTCTGGGGTATTGTCGTAGGACTAATTGCTTATGTCCTTTGTATATCGGGAGGAATAGAACCTGTGCGCGGGCTGATTTCGCTGGCAGGATTTCCTATGATGCTCTTCACTTTTGCCATGTGTGTTTCGTTGGTGAAGGACGGAATTTACTTATTGGACAAACCTGATTGGATGGATAATAACACTGAATAAGGGTAATGCTGATATTGAGTTAATGGCTTGTCCGACAGTGAATTCTAAAGTTAAGAATTAAAGTTGATCAGCAAAAGAACGTATAATTAATAATCTGAGGACAATAATGGCAGATGATAAGTATTTTATGATGCGCTCTCTGGAGAAAGCTCTTTTTGTCATCGAGACGATGGCGAAAAAAAGTAACTGGACCTTGAAAGCACTTAATGAAAAATGTTCCATCCCCAAGGGAACTCTCCAGCGGATCCTACGCACACTGGAAGAATTGGGATATGTGCGCCAGTTGGAGCGTGGCGGGGCTTATACCCTGACCCTCAAGTTCCACAAGCTGGGTAACCAGATTGCCTCGCAAAGCGACCTTGGCTCCAACCTGAAGCCTATCCTTACCGCCTTGCGGGACAAGGTGAATGAAACGGTCAATCTCAGCGTGCTCTCGGGTGTAAATATGGTGCTTGTTCATCAGGTCAGCTCGGACCATGTGCTGCAGATGGACTCTGTCATTGGCGATTCCTTTCCGGCGTATCTTTCCGCATCCGGCAAAGTCTTTCTGGCTTTCATGTCTGAGGACGAATTACGTCGCTTTATTAAGGAATTACGCCGCAGCGATTCCAGTGTTACAACTGATACAATTAACAGCATCTATAAAGAAATAGAAATTGTCCGTGAGCAGGGAGTCGGTTTTGACTTTGAAGAAATCTATAAAGGGGTTCGTTGTGTGGCTGCACCTGTGTTTAATGACACTGGAAATATCATAGCCACCATCAGCTGTTCTGTTCCAACTGTCCGTTTGGACAGATATTTCTCCCAGAAGCTTCTTTATGAAATTCCTCGGGCTGCTTACGAGGCATCAAAACTGTTTCAGGCGCCTGATTATAGTTTTCGCTTTGATATTGATGAGGCTGTGGAGCAACTTGTTGAATAGTCGTGATATTCAAGTCTAGAATTACAGGCTCGTCCTAACGGGAGATAATTATGGATTTTCCTCAAAAGAAACGACTGACTATAGGCATAAGCGGAGCCAGCGGTTCCGAAATTGCCCTTGAGTTGCTCAGGACCATGCGCCAGTTGCCGGATTGGGAAACACATCTGGTCATAAGTAAAGGCGGTGTCCGCACACTGGAGCATGAAACCCATATTACTGAATCTCAGCTTACCGACTATGCCACATATGTTTATGACCGCGAAGATGTAGGGGCAAATATTGCCAGCGGAACTTTTGTGACCGAAGGGATGGTCATTGTCCCGTGCAGCATGAAAACCGTGGCCGGAGTCTGCAGTGGATATTCCGACAACCTGCTCTTGCGGGCCGCTGATGTGACTGTGAAGGAACGCCGAAAGTTGGTCATGATCGCTCGGGAGACTCCCCTGAGTCCAATACATTTACGCAACATGCTTTCCCTGACTGAAATGGGAATCGTAGTCATGCCGCCCATGCTGACTTACTACAACCATCCGCAATCCATTAAGGATATGACCGGACATATCGTCGGCAAGATACTGCACGAGTTCGGAGTGGAAGCACAGAACTTCAAAAGATGGGGGAGCGTGGAATGCGTGACCCCGCTGCGTGCGCTTTAGCGTAACTTTGAGCAGCGAAGTATCTTGACCCAACGTAATTAAGAGGCGTGGTTGCAGAAGTTAGTAAAACTACTGCAACCACGCTTTATTTTTTAACGCAGCTGTTTTCTTAGCATGGCACTGGCAGACTCAACAACATACTTGTCGATGTTAAATACCATTCTGTCCGGTGATTTCCTGATTTCATTCTGGGTGGTATAGTAGAGACGCTCAAGGAATAAGTGTAAGGGAATTTCAGCCGGCTCTCCTAATTCCATGTACAATTTGTCAAAGTCATAGGGATTTAATTGACGCCCATTCCCAATGGATTGCGAAACTTTTCCATACATATCTTTCGATAAAACCTGTTTAAGCACATCTTTAGGATTATCTACCCCTCTTTTCTTGCTAAATAGTTTAACTTCTTTGGCCACTCTTTCAGAGCTGAAGGAAGACAGTGCGTCAAACAGATTGGACAGTATTATTGCGCTTCTGACATATGCATCCGGAGTTTCCCCTCTTACATAGGCTGTAACCTGCGGTAAACGTGGAAAAAGACGCGGTATGGTATCCCCAAGGTAATTCAATTCCTTGCTGTAGATTGCGTATCTGTCGTCTGTGGCAGCATGTTTAATGCTCTCAGATATGATTTTCCCCAAAGGTACAAAATAGTCGCGGTACAGCTTACTAGGATAAGTGTTTTTACTTAAGAAGACTGAAAATTGAACGAGCCTGTCCAGATTAAAAGGATCAAGCATGATTGAGTATGCTTGAAAATTGTACGCCTGAACGAGACTTTCACGTGAGTCAAAGTTTTCGAGCCTGTCGACGCTGAAATCAGCCAGGCCTGCGGCATTGTTGCCCAGCAGGTAAAAAGCGGTGCTTGGAACAATATCTTTGTATCCGTGACCGGCAAGGTATTTATTTGCGAATACAATCTGCCGTGCGTGATTGGTTTGCGCATGCTGCTTGTTGTCATATTTGCCGGATGCACAAAGGTTGATGGTCTGCCATTCCACCAGATCTGCATTTGCTTTCCACAGCTCTTTCAATGTTGTGGTATATTGATCCGTTCCGGGAACAAATGCATTGTCATGCATTATTTTCTGGCGTTGGCCTGCCGGGGCAGCCAGTCGCTCATAAGTATCAAGACAGACATCGATTGTTTTCTGGCTCTTATTCAGGAAGATCTGATCAAAGTATGGTGTGTCAGTCCTTGGGTCAGCACTGTCTTTTGCAATCCAAACACTGGTCATGGCTTTTGCGCGTTCTTTCAGCACGGCAGCCCTTCCTTTATTGGTATCGGCCCAATGGTAAGCGAGGTCAAAATACATCAATGCGTCGCGGAAGAGCTTCTCGTATTCTTCACGTCTTTTGGCTCTGAGTTGCGCTATGTATTCATTTCTGGCCTTTATGAAGGCTACGGTGAAATTTAAATTTGAAGCATCTGTAGATCGTCCGTTAAAATTCTCAACAACAGCCAGATATGGATTCTGATCTGTGGGAAACATCTGTGAGATGTTCTCAACAACCGCACCTAAAGGGAAAAGGCCGGACATGCGTTTGCCCACAATAGCCTGATCAATGATAAGGCTTAGTGTATTGATGCAGTGAAGTTTGTAGTTTATCGCGAACTCGTTTCTGGTGGAAAAATCGCTCAATCTGTCCTGATACATGGGGATCAGGACTTCGCGCCATATGGAATACACGGCTTTTATAAATTCCGCTCTGTTGCCGTCATCCAGATGTTTATGGGCATTAAAGAACAAAGCCCAGTATCTATAGTCCTGCCTGACAACAAGTGCCTCTTTGATGTGTTCCGTTAAGAGCAGGGCGTTGTTTAAAAAGCTACGTTTGTTGGATTTAAGATATTCGAGAAACTGACCTAGAGCGGCTTGAAAATACAAGTGTGTAGCCTTGCCCGGCCGGATATCGCTCTCGCTAATTTCTATTGGTACATTGGATATCCCCTTAGTTGTGACTTTGGGGAGTAATGATGCAGTGTAGCTGCGGAAAGGTATCCCGGTGGCCTTGGCCTGATTTGTTATTGCCAGGCTCAATTCAGGGCGGCCTTTCCAAATATGAATATATGACTTTTCTACAAATTTATTCCAATCATCAGCAGCATGTGAAAATGCAACTGAAACTAGAAAATACGATAAGCTCGCGGCGACTAGTACAACCTTTTTCATCAATTACTCCGTCCGGCTTTTAAGAATTCCCTCACAAATTCAAGGAGATCACACCTGTTATCAAAACGTACCCCTTTAATCGGCTGTAAGACCACAGCAATTGATGTGGTATGGAGCGGACCTGAAAGGGTAAGATTACCCTTTGGGGTATCAAAATTTCTGTTTTTGAGCTGACCTTTGCGTTGTCTAAGCCTTAGCTCGGTTACAATTTCAATGAGTAGTTGCTCTTCACTGGAAATATCTGCGCATATCCTTAAGTCGGTAAGCGATATTGGAGGAGCATAGTTCTTGTTTATTTCAACTGGGTTAATTGTCCCCGGCCTTGATGGCGTTTTCTCTTTTGCTACGCCAAAGGTTACCGGGACTGGGGTTGTATCAACCTGCCTGCCTTTGCCTGAACCAGATGGGCCGTTTAAGATGACAGGGGCCTCTTTCACTGTTGAACCTGCCCCCAGTTCGGCAGCTTCTCTCCGTGGCTTTGCCGCAGAACTATACAGTTCATTGGTCGTTGAGGGGCCGCTAGGATATGTTGTTTTTACCTTGGGAATAACCTCAGCTGCCTGCACACTGTCTCCGCCCAATCTTTCCCGGACACGTTCTTTACGGACAGGCTTGTCGGCCACAGCGGAGTCGGACGGTGTTGGTTTAGAATGAATCTCGACCGGGATGATGCTGCTTTCAACCACATCTGCTGACGCAATTATGTTCCTTGGCCTCCGTTTAGATTCAGGGGCCGGGATATTTATGGCTGAAACAGGTTTCCTGATTTCAATATCGAAGGATTCTTCAACTACCGTGTTTGAAAGTTCGGCTGTATTCCTTGAACTGCGCGGCAAACTGCTAACAACGGTGGAATTCTGATTGAATTTTGCAAAATCCGAAACGCTTGTGTCTATGACCGCTTCTGCCAACTCCTCTTCATCCTGCATCTCTTTTTGTTCTTGGGATTGAACGACGTCCTTTTCAGGTAAGGGAGTTGTTTGCTCTGCCATTTTTTCCGACTGGGGTTGCTTTGTAGGTTTGGAGGCTTTTGTCGGCTTTCGTTTTTCCTTAGTATCAGCAGTTTCAGTTTTGATGTTTTCAATAGTCTGGGTGGACCCGGTATTCTGCACAACAGATGGAATATGCTTCGGTACGGCAGGCGTAGGTATTGGTGCTTCTGTTTGCAAAGAGAATTCTACAGGCTTCGGCTCTACTTTCATGATTTTGTTATGCTCATTAAACAGGAGCTTGTTAGATAAAAGCATTAAGCTGATAGCCACGCCCAGAGTTAAAAAAAGGTATTCCCAAAGCCGGGACCTTTTCCGGTTTGATTGCGAATACGTAAGCCGAAGGACAACGTTTCCGGCTCCGTGCGAATAATTTTTCAACGCCCAATTCTTATTCATTGCAGAGCTAGCCGGGGTTATTGTTTTTCTTTTTGACAGTTGTCCAGACCTCAGCTTCAGGCCAGACCTTTCTGATCATGGAAAGCGCGAGTAGCAGGTCGCCGGTATTGGATTTTTCTGCTGCAACAAAATCAGGTCTAAGTTCGTTGGTCTTCAAGTTCTGCAAGGTTATCAAGAGGCTTGATTCATTGTTAACGCGTTCAACTTTCTTCCATTCCCCTGAAGGTTTTTTTTCCTGAAATAAAATTGAAAACGTATTTGAAGGCTCCGCCACGTATACCCTGTATTCGATTTTTGAGTTCGACGTAGCTGCCAATGCCGAGCTGTCAACGGCCGAGGAAAGTTGCAGCTGGGCATAGTCAGTGTCTGCCTTGGGCATAATCGCAAGAGCTAGAACAAGGATGAAAGCCAGATCAGCAAAAGAAAAAATCCAAACCATGCTTGTTTTGCGTCTCATGACCTATTGCCCCTGTCCAGATTGTTCGGTGCATTGGTCTTTTTATGTTTTTCAGAATTGAGGATTCTCTGGGCGTTGATGATGGATTCTCGAATACAGGTTTCCGCCTTTGAAAAACGGAACATTTTGATCAGTTCAAAAAACACATAAAGGAATAAGGCTGCCACAGTGGTGAGCAGGGCTGTACCCATACCGGAGGATTTGATCCCGGCATCAATGCTTCCATTGCTGGACATAAAAATCATGGTCATCCCGAGGATTGTCCCCAGAAAGCCAAGTGGAGGGAAAATGTTGACCAATGCTTCATAAGGTTCAACCCATTTTCGCTCGAAGTGTGACATCCCGTACTGAAAAATAGCATCGTCTATGAATACCTGCGGCGCACAATTGTCAATGTCAGGAATAGTCTGGACGCTTTGTTCGTTATTGTCCGGTGCAGTGTTTTGAGGCTTTGCACGGACATCACAGCTCAAGGTGGTCCATGAACTGTAGTATGCTTTCTGCACCAGCTCACTCAAGGAATCCTTGTCAGTAATAGAAACTGCAATGTCGTCGACTTTATTTATTGTTTTTGTAGAAAGGCCGACCTTGAACCACAGCCGTATTATAAAAAATAAAACTATTCCCATGGCAGCAAATACACCATAGCGGGTAATTTCAGCCGCTAATCCATTTTCAAGTCCCACAATAGCCATTTTAACTATCCTGTTTGTGAATGTTAAAAATCCGGTCAAACTCTGCAAGGCATTCCCCAAGAGTTGGGTAAGGCAAATTCAGTTGTTTTATATCAATATCCCTTCTATCTCTTGCCAGCTGGTGCAGCAAAGCAACTTCTTTACGGGCCAGCTCTTTTTGGGATTCAGCAAATTGATCGCTTCCGAAGCCAACATCAATGCGAATCTGCACAACCAAGAGCAAAGACTTTATCAGGCGTTCCCGCAATTCGATTTTCTGCAAATCAACTGCAGATTCAAATTCGGCACTGTCAAATAGAAGTCTGTTGAAAATAACGTTATTCTGTTCAATAAGCAATCTGCGATATTTGGTTTTGTCGTGCAAATAAAAATTTTTAGTAACATCCCGTATTGATTGCGCTGTTTCCAGAAACGTATCCAGCCATATTTTATAACCTTCCATAGTGGGGTCACTCATGGGAAGCTGGCGGTTGTTGATCATATCCACAAAACTCATTGGGGCAGTATCCTGCGTAGAGTTTGTGGTTGCATTTTGTGTTGGGATTGGTGGGTTTGTGTTTTTCAGACCGCATCCCGAAATGAGTGTTATTAATATGAAAAGGGCTATGTTCCTCATTTTGAACTCCTTAGGTCAAGATTACAAAGGCAGTTGTCAGCAACAAAGTATTTAAGAAAAACTACACCTGTTTTTTTAGCCAAATCGGTATAATGCGTTTTCTTCCGTAACTACGTTTTGTGTTTGAGTTTTGAGTGTCGCCATTTCTTTTTTCTTTGCACATGTCGCTCCAGTTGAAAATAGGTGAATTTTTACTTAAGGAGCGGCAATAAAACTTTATGATCATGTATGTAATAGAACATGCTATGAATGGACGAAATACATGTTCTATAAAGTCGAGTAGCTCCAGCAATTTGGCAAGGCAGTCTTTGGTTGGCCATTTATCGCAAACATCTGATAGCAGGTTGATTATGTTGTAGTCATGATAGTGTATTGAAAAAAGATAGATAAAGCCGGCGATTGTAGCTGTCCCGCCAACAACAGGGAGGGTCATGAATAAGAAGACTCTACGGCTGCAATGAGCTTTGCATGAATAGGCAAATTTGACTTTTTCGTTTATGTATGCACCAAAAACACTTATCATCATAGTGAATATGATTGTGAACGATATAAATAGTGGGGAAGTAGAAATAAGATTATCTTTTATTTTTGCTAAAGGAGAGAAAAGATAACCAGATATTATTACATTAAATTTTCCTTTATCTCTGATAAATTTAATAAATTTAGTTCCGCTAAAATTGTAGCCATAAAGGTGTACCGGATAATAAACATCTACAATTTTATCCGCTAATGTTGAGTTCCAACTTTTTTTATAATTATATTCACTTTTTCCTTTAGCACCGAAGTTGCCAGTGGAGAATATCTTATTAGCAGAAATTTCTACATTTTCATATTTTACAGTAGAGTTGAGAAAATAGTTTTCTGCATTAATTTTTGTTTTATTATTTAAAATTTCTTTCCCGAGATTTAAAAAACGCTTGCCACTGGTTTTAATTACAAGTGTGCAATTTGATGAGTTGCATTCTTTCTTTCTTTGTTCGCCTGGTTTAAACTCAATGTTTGTTATAAAATTGAATGTTATTTGTGCTCCTTTGTCTTCCGTGGTTTTCGTGTTGCCATTTACAGTTAATTTAAAAATGTCATTTTTGGTCAAGTCATCACAAGCTGAGCTGGCGTTTAAGGAGTTCAAATATCGAACAGGCATACTTGCATTTCTAAACATTTCAATTGTTTCTGATGTAAGGAATTTCTCTATGCCGGGACAATTTTCTTCGGTGTATGTTCTCGGTTTGTATGTCCTGTCCATTACATCTTCAAAATATGCAGCAAAGAAAAAGACCAATCCCAGCGTCAACATAATATAACAGATTAATTGGCCTCCTATAGATACAAGCATTGCAAAGCATTTGTTAATTTTGATTATTTTTTTGTTTTTTTGTGCATTGATGAAATAAAATTTATATAATGAAGTAGTTAATAAAGAAATGAAGATTCCAAAGATATACCAATAACTGAATTTATTTATGAATATAAGTGTAATTACAGATAGCGTTACTATAAAATAGTAAAAATAGCGTTTAAAGTTGGTGGCTATGAATTGAAAGTTGACTTTAATGTTATTCATAGCTGAAATATATTGTGCTTTTAGAGTGTGCAAGGCGCTTATTCATATCTATGAATTCTACTACCACTAGCCCATATGGTATTTTAGGTATGCTGCAACTTACAACTTTGCCATGGGTAGATTTGTACTCTTTACTGTCTATTCTAAAACTAAACCCAGCATTGGGCGCGTTGTTGTGGGTGACAAAACTTTTTATATCAATTCGTTTATCTTGGCAGAATCTAGCTATATATTCGAAAAGTTCCGGTTTGTTGTCGTTATAATTTTCATATTCGACTTTTAACGGAACGCATCTATCAACTTCAGCTGCAAATTGCTTACTGGTCTGATTCTGTTTCTTGATATTTTGTTTCTTGCCGGGGGGATTTGGCTGCCTTTGGCTTTTCGCAGAATTGTTTCTTTCTTGTTTGAAGCCGGATTTTTCAGCTTTGGGTGCTTGGGCTTTTCTTTTTGCATTGTCTGCAATTAATTTTGCATTCTGTTTAGCTAATCTGGCATTCTCTAAGGCTTGTGCTTTTAATTTAGCCAACAACTCAGCTGTCTTTTTTTCTTCAGTTGTTTGTTTGGAGACAGAATGTTTGTTGGTTGTGTTTGAATTAGGTTCGGAATGGGGTTTCGGGGTTCTTTTGGCTATTGCTGTCGGCTTGCGAACAGCTATGCTCTCGCGGACATCCAGCTTCTCATTCAGCGCGTACATCTTCGGAAGTTTTTTGAAGACGTCGTCCCTGATCAATTTTTCGGTCGGGCCGAGTTTCTTGATGGGGAGCTCAAAAAAAGTAACCTTTCCAGATTGTTCGATGACAGAAGCTGCCTCATGAAATTCCCTTGTGCTTGCAGACAGCTCTTCGGTGAAATTTTGGCTGTTGTCTGCACATACAAATGAGTAGAACACTGCAATCTTATCGTAAGCTACATCCACTTCTTCCTTCAGTTTATTCATAAGCCCAATGTAGGTGTGCACTCCCTCCACTTCACCCCGGTTGCCTTCCATCGTTCTTAATACTTTTGCGATGTCTTCTCTGCTTATGGAATCAAGTGGCCGGCAGCCGGGCTTCCAGACGGTTGATCGAATCTGTTTGGCTTTTCCCCGAATTCCGTCCTGATAGCCGTCATTTTTGATGAATTTAATAGTGCAGCCTGCCGTGTTAGATTTTCCGGTATGCATAAATCTATACATGGCGTCTGCAATAGCATCGGCATAGGTTACTGTCCTGCCGCTTGCCTCGACGTAAAACAGGTACTGTTTGCATTGCTGGGCTGAGCTTTTTTCAGCAATGCAAAACGAACTCACTGTAATAATGCATAAAATCAATAGATTTGTGTGGATTTTTCTGACAAAAGGCACAGCTCTCCCCAACTGATTAATCGAACATGCGAAATTAGCATCTTGCCCCGACCCTAGGGAGATACTTCGTATGTTCGATAATATACACTTTATCGCAAGTCAAGATAGAGTGTACGTATTTATGGTGTGTTTGTGTGATTCTGTTTTAGGGGGAGATTAGTTCTGATTCTGCTAGTCAAGTTTCGATTACGTTTCGGCAAGCCATTGAAAAAGCGTGGTTGCAGAGTGTTGTTAACTCCGTAACCACGCTTCATTTTTTAGTTATAGGTTATGAATCGTCGAGCTATTGCTCCGGTCCAAACTTGCGGCAGTGGTCCTGATACTGGATGCACTGTTCATAAGTCTGTAGAGGCACGCCGTCACTAACGGCGGTGGGGTCTTTCTTGGATTTATAGGGCATGCAGTAGTTGAGATCGGCGGATACCGAAGTGTTCTCGGGGCCGAGTTTCTCGACCTTCTCCTGCTGGCAGGTGTACCAGTAGTTGTCTTTCATGCAGTCGAGCAGCGTTGAGTATGATCCGCCTTTTGTCGGCAGGCATTGTTTGCCGTCGAAGGCCCAGTTCTGCTGTTCGTAAGGCTTCTGGCCTTCTGGGCCGGGGCAGAGTGTCAGCTGAATCTTCGCGCCCGGCTTGTTGCAGAGTACAGTGGATGCATCGTCATTGAATTGCCATGCGTAGCCGCCTACTCCGATGTGCTTAAGGTAGGTTACATAGTTGGTGTAGGCGATACTTTTGCCAGCGATTATGTTGGAATTAGTGTAGATACCGATAGTTCCGTCAGGGCCGACAGCGCATTGTGGTCCACCGCAACCGGGGCCGGTGCATGTTGCAGGTTCCGCAGGATCGGTTCCGGCGGCCTTGCCGTTACAGCCGTACCAGTCTGCTATGGTCAGGTCGTTTAATGCCACCGGACTTTCGCTGAGAGTTACAAGCTGGGTGTTCTTGGGGTTCTGTCCACCGGCATTAAGCCACTGCTGTGGAGTTATACAGGCGGCGCGTCCTTCAACCGTGGCGTGGTTGCTGATGTACAGGTTGACTCCACTGCTTAACTGCGGGTTGTTATATGGCTGAACATTATTTCCGCTCGCAGAGATTGTTGTGTTGTCTTCACTGGGACAACCGAACAAATCGGTAACCCCGTTTATTTCAGTTATGTTGCAGTCATGGGCTTTGCCGTCCTGCACTTCCGCATTCATGGGAACACTGAATCCGTTAACCATACTTACGTCATAGTAGTCCGTTGACCCAAGGCAATACTTCAGGTCAGAGGACGGGTTGACCGTGCATTTGGTTTTTCTGTCTTCATCTGTTGTGTAGGTGCAGCCAGCTGAATATTCGAAGATTGTTCCCACGCCTGAACTTGCTGTTCCTGGAACAGCCCCGATTGTGCAGTTCCCGGGCCAGCCGACACCGTCAGGTTCCTGCTGGCAGTTGAGCAATACGCCGATGTTGCCCGAAGCTATACCGCCTTCCGGGACAGGGATATTCATTTGATCGCCTGATGCAAGTTTCTTGCGGAACATGAGAGCTGAGGTTGTGATCTTGGGATTTGCATACATCTTATCCATATTTATTTTTGCCGCTGCCTGCTTCCAAAGATCCAGATTGTACTGTTGATAGGTGCTGTTTGCAGTGGGAGGAGTGAGTACAATATATGCTGCGTCCGCGCAGTTGTTGATGATGGTGATGCGTTCGTCATCCCAGCCGGTGGTCTGGGTGTTGTCGCCGCAGACCAGCGGAGGCGGTGGCGGAGGAGTGTATTTACTGGGCTGGCAGCCGGGACTGAGGACTTTGAGGGGGCCGGTGGTGGAATCGTTTTTCTCAAAGAGCTCAGCGGCTGAACATTTGGGGTCAGGAGATGCAGGGCCGCAATTGTCCGCGTAGACCCAGCCGTCTTCGTTGATGGTGATGGGCGCGGTAAGCTTCTGTTTGATGTAGGTGTTTTCAACGTCGACCTGCCATTTCACGTCCTGCTTCATATAAATGACCATTGGTGACGAGACCTTGTTGTCCACTGAAAATATTTTCTGTGGCTTGGTTCCGTTCATCACGGAATATGTAACCGTATTGATTGCCTTGTTGTATGCCGCAGGGGTGGTTGAATTTCCGCAGGGGCCGAGGTTCATGGTGATTCCGGTATAGCCGTCCTTGGCTACCAGAGAGTAGTAGGGACTGGGGCCGCCATGCGGAACCGCTGCCGGGTTCATTTGGCAACCGGGGGTCAGGTTCGGTCCGCCCGGCGGTACAGGAGTGGGGCTGGGCATGAGTTTGCTTGCCGAGCAGCTGATATCGTTTGATGCCGGACCGCAACCGTTTGCAAACGCCCATTGTGTATCGGTTATATTGACGTATGTGCTAAGTGTTTGATTAAAGTAACTGTTTTCGATGTCTATCTTCCAAGTGCCCTCTTTCATATAGTAGGTGGCTGCCGCAGACGGCGTACTGCCGCTAGTTACGATGAAAGCTTTTATGGGAGATGTTCCATTAACAAGATAGGAGTAGGTAGCTGTGTTGGTCGATGGATTTGTCCCGGGCTGGCAGATTCCCATCGCTATACTCATGCCTGTATATCCGGGAGTGGGATCCATAGAGTAATAGGGATTGCTGTCTGCCCAGACTGAACCAGTAAAGCAAGTGATCACTATCAGTAAAAAGCTTGGTAGAATCATGCGTTTTTTCGCGCCGCAGGTCTTCATGTCCCCCCCTGTTTGTGAGAGTTTTTTGATAAAGATTATTACCAGCATAAAACAATATAGTGTGGTTTGTGTCAAGAGCAAGACGCTTTTTTGTTGCACCGTGCTTCTTTAAATAGAGATTAAATGCGCCAAATAGGGAAAGTAGTTACGAAAACTTAAATGTTTGTAGACAAAAAAATGTTAACATCCTATAAATGGGAATAGGAGTATAAAAAGGAGGCGGATAGTGAGGTTTGTATGTGGATTCAAGTTTCCTGTTACCAGGACTGTTATAAATAGTTTTTTGGTTGCATTGTGCTTGTTGTGTGTGTCTTCGGATACATGTGCTGCTCAATCCGCAGAAGAATCCGTTGGTAATAGTGCAAATGTTGGCGAGTTGCTTGCTCCGTTGCAGACCCTGCATGAGGATATTTCCCGAATTGAGGCCAAGCTGGATGCTTTGATCAATGCCGGATGGGAGTACAAAATTCTTGTTCCCAATGTTCTGGGAAAGTCTAAATTTGATCCTTATGAACCCAACCTTGGACCTTTGGGAGAGCAGGGTTGGGAGCTTGTGACCTATTCACCTGACGTCGGGTATATCCTGAAACGCAGGGTCATGCCCAAGCAATAGGCTCATCGGGAAAGGGATATGAAGCAGCCGTCAAAAGACAGGAGCCATGCGCAGGGTCGGAACGGGTTCACCCTGCTGGAACTCATTGTGGTCATGGTCATCATGTCGATTGTTATGGCTGTGCTCCTCCCGCGTTTAAGCGGGCAGCTTACGGGCAGCAGTCTGCAAGCTGCTGTTTCGGATTTGCGCAGCATCGCTACAGCGGCCCGTTTTCGGGCGGCGGATACCGGCAAAGAGCATGTTGTGGCAATCAACAGCAGGAGCAGGGATTTGAAGTTGCTGAGTGCAGGCAGGGGCAAAATTATAAGCCGAACCCCGTTGGCGGAGAAAGTGAAGGTCGGTTCAATGGTTTTGCTGGGAAAACCTGTTTCCGGATCTGAGATGAAGATCGTCTTTTATCCCCGTGGAACTGCCACTCCCGCAAGGTTGCAGCTGGTTTCCGGCGATCAGGAAAGGTTGAATGTTTTTGTTGCCGGGTCTGACGGAGGAGTGCATGTGCGCTAAGCCTGTCAGTTCCGGTTTTTCGCTGATGGAAGTCATGGTCGCCATGGCGATTCTGTCCATCGGTTTGGTTTCTGTTGCAGGTGTGTACTCACAGGCGGCTTCGTCACTTTCGCAGGTGGAAGGGTATGAGCGTGCTGGCTTGGAAGCCCAGATGCGGCTGGCAGTTTTCCTGAACGCTGCGGATATCAAGGCGGGGACAACCTCAGGAAATTGCGAAACCCTGCCTCGTGGAAGGTGGAAGATAGTCAGTCAAAAAGAGGATGAATATCCCGGTGTGTACCGGGTTAAGGTTACGGTGTTGTTTTTTACTGAAGGCAGGGAACATGAATATGTTCTGGAAACAGCTCAGGTCGACCTGAACCTTCCGGCGGAGAGCAAAACACAGATAAAGGATGCGATGAAATGAACGCGGTTTCTCGATCAGATATGAGCTTCCAAAGGATGTTTTTATTTGTCCTTTTGAGCTTTGTCTTAGCCGGGTGTCAGCTGAATGCTGAGTCCATGGATGTTGGCTATCAGCAATTGCCCCGGCCTCTGCTGGGACTCAAGCTGAAGGTTGTTCAGAAGGAAATGCACGTCATTGAAGAAGAGGTGCTTGAACAGACAAACGAAGATCAGAAGCGAGCCCTGCTGGTGGTGGATTGCAAAAAAGACAGCCCGGCACAAAAGGGGGGGGTGCTTCCCGGAGATATTCTGCTGGAAATTGACGGTGTCTCGGTTCAGGGAATGCGCGATTCAACATTCATCATGCAACGCAAACGTCCGGGCAATAATGTTGCCCTGACTCTTTATCGATTCGGAAAGATAGTAAAATTGGGAATTCATCTGCCTGCTGACGTTCCGGTCACAAAGGCGATTAGCGAACCGTTCGGAGGAGCTTCATGATGCATAAAGGAAAACTGGGTTTTACACTTATTGAGATGCTGGTGGTTATCGTGATCATCGGCGTGCTGGCGGCAATTGTCGCTCCGAGGTTTTTCGGTAAAACCGATGAGGCCAAGGTCGCGGCGGCCAAGGCCCAGATCGAGGACTTTTCCATGGCCCTGCAAAGCTATCAGCTGGACACTGGAGACTTTCCCTCTACACAGCAGGGCTTGGAGGCTTTGGTGAAAAAGCCCTCCACTGCGCCGGTTCCCGAGAACTGGCATGGTCCGTACATGAGCAAGAACATCATCCCCAAGGACCCTTGGAATAATCCGTACGTTTATACTTCTCCCGGTAAGCACAGCCCGGACTTTGACCTGCTCAGCTACGGCAAGGACGGCAAGGCCGGAGGAACCGGTGAAAACGCGGACATCACCAACTATTGATGCCGGCGGGTTTACGCTTCTGGAGCTGTTGGTGGCGATTACCATCGGTTCGGTTGTGCTGACCGCAGTCTATTCGATTTTTGTTACCGCAACCAAGGTTGAGATTAAGGCACAGGCGGTCCTTTCGCCCATGCGTTCAGCTTCTTATGTTTTCAGTATGCTGGGCAGGGATGTGCGCAATCTGGACCCGCAGTGCCGGGACTCGGATGTTACCTGTCAGGACGGAAAATGCCAGTTTCCCATTGTGGATAAAAAAGGGGAGCGGATCTGGGTGCGCTATGTTCTGGAGGATGCAACTCTCTGGCGTGAAGAGCGCAAGGACAAAAAAGGAAAGCCTGAAAAGGGAAAGCCGCTCTCAAAGATGGAGCTTTGTTCCGAACTTGTGGAAGTCCGCTTCCGGCTGACTGCAAGGGGGCATGGCGGCGGCGTTACCGGGGAATTAAATACAGCTACCGGGGCCGGGCCGGGAATGATCGGTCTGGTTTTGGATTTCAAGGAAGGTCCATCGCGCAGGGAAGTATTTCGTTCACAGATATTATTGGAAGTAACACCGCACCGGAAGGCAAGTTAAAAGTATGCTTAAGAATTCAGCCGGACAGATACAGCGATCAGAACAGCAGGGCTTTGCTCTGGTAATTACGCTGTGGGTCATGGCCATTCTCGGTGTTATGGCTGCCTCGTTTTCCTATGAAGCCTTATGCGAAACCAAGGTGGAAAGCTGGAACAGTCAGGACAGCAGGGCATATAATCTGGCGCGCGGCGGTATTCACATGGCGGCGGGGATTATCAGGAAACACGCACGTGACCCCGTGCACAGTATCACGGATACTTGGTTTTCCGGGGATTCCCTTTACAAGGACGTGCAGCTGGAATCGGGCTACTATTCTATTATCCGTCCCGTGTCCGAAGATTCAAAGGATACAAAACAAGACAATGGCTTCGGCAGCCAGCACAAAAGCAATAAGCCGGAACAGCAATACGGTCTGGTGGATGAAGAATCCCGGTTGAACATTAATGTCGCCAGCATGGATCAGTTGCAGGGTTTTCCAAATGTTTCCAATGTGCTGGCTTCAAATATAATTCTTTACCGGACCGATAAGCAGAACAAGGACCCAAAGGCAGCGCCACTGTCAGTCGCCACGGCAAAAGGGCTGGTGAACGGGCCGATCCGCACTGTGGACGAGCTGTTGCAGGTCAAGGGCATGACCCGTGAGATTTTGTATGGTTCTTCTGATGGTAAGGACGGCCATGGCGGTCTTGCGCAGCACCTGACCTGCTTTTCTTCAGGCAAGGTGAATATCAATACTGCCGGGAAAGAGGTGCTCCATGCGGTCGGGTTCACCACCAAACAGGTGCAGGCTCTATTGGCTTACCGCCTAACCGGCTGGAAAGGGTTTGCAACAGTAGATGCCGCGCTGAGTGTTCTTGGTGCTGCCGGACAGAAGTCGCAGGTCTCCAAGGTGCTGGGTGTCCAGTCAAAAAATTTCAGCATGACCTGCTTAGCCGGATTTGCTCCCGGAAAGCCGGTTGAGCGGATTTCCGCCAGAGTCAGTGTGGGCAAGGATCAATTGCGTTTTACCCGCTGGGAATCCGAATCCCTGCCGCGAATATGAACGGGGGCTGTTACATGAAATTTAAGAAGTTGCTTCAGTCCATCCCAGTGCCCGGATTTTTTGGAAAAAAAGTTTCGGCAGCTTTGATTTTTGATGTGCACGGAGACTGCGCAGCTTCTTTTGAATATTCCCATAAGGATCATGTATGGCGGTCTTTTAATGGGCATCCTGAGCCTGGTTCTCCCCGGCCTTGTGTTGCGGTACTTTCCTCTTCCATGCTTGCGCTTTGCCGCACCCATAGTTCAACTAAAGAGCAGAAGGACGCAGCTGCTGATTTGGCTGCGGAAGCCGGACAGCTTTTGTTCCGTTCACCGGAAACCGGAGGCCGCGAGGTCAGATTTTACGGCGCGGGAAAAGGGGTGGGCGGCAGTTTGGGGTGGATACCCAATGATTATCTGCATGAATGCCTGCAAAAAGCCAAAGACATGGGCTTTCAGGTCGTATCCATAATTCTTCCTGAGTTGGATATTCAAACTACCGGGCCGACTCTTTTGGTATCATGTGAGAATGGCGAAACCCGTCTTTGCTGCATCAATAAACATGTTCCCCTAAGCTGGCAGGTGCTGCCGGAAGGCGGTCCGTCGCTTGAAAGCGGGCTGGGGGTACTTCTTGCTGAGCTTGAGGCTGAAGGGAAGATGGGGCTGGAAAAGGTCGTGCTCTGGATTACTCCCGGGAACAACAGGGAGCCGGAAAATCTTATCCGGGCAATAGGGAGTTTGCTGCCCGGAGTGGGGCTGGAAAAGATCAGCACGTATGAAGATTTTCTGGGCGTATTGCGTTTGGGCCGTGTCAAAGGTTCTTTCCATGAAAGTCTGGAGGACTGGGAGCGTATTCCGCTTACGCCCAAAGACTACATCAAGCCGGGGCTGGGACTGGCCGGAGCTGTTGCCGGATGTCTGCTGCTGTTTTTTTCCGTGATTCACTTGAATAAGCAGGATGCTGCGGTCCTCAAGGAAGAAGCGCACAAGATTCTGTTTCTGGCCAAGCGAACTGATCTGGTGACCATGGAGATCCGGGAATATGTCCGCCGCAACAGGACCATTCTTCGATATACGGTTAAAAAGCCTTTTGTCTCCCATGTTTTTCGTGATCTTGGTGATGCTGTCCCGGCTCAGGTTAAGCTAGATACCATGCGCCTTGGGCAGTCCGGCAGACTGACCCTGCAAGGGGAGGCCAAAAGCGAGATCAGCCTGATGTCGCTGCTGGAGAATTTGAGCAGTGCCGATATATTTTCCAACGCGGTTCTTTCTTCCATGAGTAAACTTGATCACGGGCAGGGCTTCCGCTTTGTTGTCGATCTTGATTTCCCGGAGTGGAAGACTTTCTTCAAACCGGAGAAGCAGGAGGGCGCGCAATGAATGCTCTCTTGGCTGCCTGGAATAAACTTGCCCCGCAGGATCGTCGCGCTCTTGGCATCTGTATTGTTTTTCTGTTGATTGTCGGCCTGTACATGGGGGTGCTGGCCCCGTTGGGGAATATGTACGAGAGCACGGTACAGGAACAAGCCGACCTGAAGAATAAGATTCAACTCAATACACCCAAGGCCATGGTCCTGCCGGACCGGGAAGCCAAGTTGCGTCAGGTGAAAGACGAATATGAATCCCTGAAGCGGCAGCTTGATCTCATCGACCGCCGGGACTGGGCTGCTTCCGACATTTACAACGAGATCAGGGATTATGCGTCCATCACCGGGGTCACGATCAAGGAAATCCGGCCCATGACGCATAAGAAGGAAGGATTCCTGCAAAGCCAGCCAATGGAAGTTTCCTTCGCGGGGGCTTTTACTTCCATTGAGAAGTTTATTTATTACCTTGAAACTTCTCCGCAGGTCTTTGTGGTTTCCGAGTTAACATTAACCGGGAAGAGCGGGGACATGCAGGGCGGTCTGGTAGTCAGCAAATACTCCATCCCGGCCAAGGTTGATTCCAATATGCCGGAGAATGCGGCCCGGATAGTTCTTTCCGTCCCGCCGTGGATCGGCTTTGCCCCGTTTGAAATCGCCCGCCACAATGGCTGGCTCCATGCAAACGGCACACGGGTTGAGTGCTATTTTTCCGAGCATGAAAAAACCAACTTCGAGAAGTTGTATGCCGGAGAAATCGACGGTACTGCCACTCATGTTTTAGAGCTTATGCAGCTGCTTACCAAAGGCGTGGACCTGCGCATCGTTGCCCCGCTTGCGAAGTTCAGGTCCGGTGATACTTTGATGGTTGCGGGCAGTTCGCCTATCAAGTCGGTCAAAGATGTGCGCGGGCAGACCGTGTATCTGCAAACCGGAGGAGCCGCCCACTACTTTTTATATGAAGTGCTCAAAAAGAACGGCATGTCGCTTTCAGACGTAAAGGTCAGCGATATGTCCCGTGAGATGGTATCGCAGAGTTTGGAGGCCGGATTGATAGAGGTGGGGGTTACTTTTGAGCCTTATGTCGGGCGGTTGCAGCGGCAGAGAATTGCCAGACCCGTGGCCGGGCCGGAGGATCTGGATAACTGGATGCTCCAATTTCTTGTTCTGCGCGAGGATGCTCTGCCTGGTAGCGCAGAGGCAGTTGAGGCTCTCATTAACGGTTTTTCCCGTGCAGTCCGCTGGTGGCATGATAATCCTGATCAGGCTTTGGCCTTTTTGACTGAAGACAATCCGCAGGGCGTTTCCCGCCGGACA
Source organism: Maridesulfovibrio spiralis (SeqCode) (assembly GCF_048571135.1). NCBI lineage: Bacteria > Pseudomonadati > Thermodesulfobacteriota > Desulfovibrionia > Desulfovibrionales > Desulfovibrionaceae > Maridesulfovibrio > Maridesulfovibrio spiralis (SeqCode). Next base: position 1,969,669 of record NZ_CP182344.1, read on the forward strand.
ATTGAAGAGATTATGAAGAGTGTTCGTTTCCTCAGCGCGGAAGAGGCACAGGTTTATTTTTGCACTGAGCCGGAATCCGAAAACAAAACCGATGAATATTTTAAAAAGTATGAGGGCTTTTTCAAGCAGGAACTGGGCTACGATGTGGTCGTGCCCAAGGATGATATTATTGACTGGAGATATGCCCGTAAGGTCTTTAATTGCAGCGCGCAGGGCAACTCTACCGGTGAAAATCCCAAACATATGAATGCCACGCACGGGACCGGGGGATAGTTATGGGCTTGGAAAGGTATTTACATAAAAGCACGGCTAACAGCTTGTTCAGGATCGCAATGATCGTCGCGGCCCTGACGGTTGCCGGGGCGGCGATTATTCTTGCCCTGCCCGCTCCGCATCCCAAGGCGGTGAATTATGTGGATGCCACCCGCGAGATTCCTCCGGCTGATCCGCTGGCGTATCCCCACTACTCATTTTTCAGCACCAAGCGTCATCATATCTTCCAGTTCGGACAGCTGAATTTGGTGCACCGGTCCTACCAGAAAAAAACTGATGCCCCGCCTCCGCCTCTTCCTCCGGGACCGGAGATTTCCGGCCTTTCCCTGAAGGCAACCATGCCGGGGGCAGGTAAATCCTATGCAATCATCACCGGAATTAATGGTGGTGCAAGTTCTCTGGTCTCGTTGGGACAGATTGTCCGGCAAAGCATAGTTGTGGAGATAGCATCCGGCTATGTTGTCCTGACCCGCAATGATCAGAATGCCACTCTAAGGATGAACAGCGCGTGGGAAGAACAGGCGGAGATTCTACTGAATGAGTCCGGTATTACTGAAAAAGAGGGGCTGTCTTTTTCTCTTGCCGCGCAGTCAAATGCTGTCGGTACAGGCGGTAATGCAACGCTTGGCGGACTTGGAGTGAACCTGATTCCCCTGTCTGACACAGAACGTAAAGACCTTGGAATTTCTTCCTCCAGCGGTCTCAAAGTGGCCCGGGTGTTGCGCAAGGGGTCCGGACTGCAACCGGGGGATTTGTTGCTGGCGGTTTCTGGAAGGCCGGTCAGTTCTATCGCGCAGGTCAGTGCGGTGCTGAAAAACAAGATTGGCAAGGACGTGTTTCTTACAATCATCCGTAAAGGAAAACCCATGAATGTGGATATCAAGGTCCCCTGACCTGTCCGGCAGGGGAGATAAAACCAAAACACATTCAGGAAAATATTAGGTGAGATTTTTATGATGAGATTCACACAAAGCATACGCTTTTTGGCCATTCTGATAATGGTCTGCTCTTTTTGTATGCCGCTTTCCAGTGGGTTTGGAGGAACTGCCGCAGCAGCTGCCAAGAACAAAATCGAGATCAATTTCAGGCAGACCGACATCATGGCTGTGCTGGAATTCTATTCGCACCTGATGGGCAAGACTTTTATTCCCAACCATCAGCTCACAGGTCCGGTAACGGTAATATCCCCTAGGCCGGTTAGCAGGCTTGAAGCTTTGCGGCTGCTCTATTCTGTTTTGGATATGAAAGGGTATACCCTCGTGCAGCAGGGCGGATATTACAAGGTAGTTTCCAAAAGCGAAGCTGTGCATGAAGGGTTGAATGTGGATAGCATCACTGTCGGCGGCGACCAGATGGTCACGGAAGTGCTTATGCTTGAATATCTCAAGGCGGCTGAGGTAATCGCAGACTTCAAGCAGATATTGTCTCCTGAGGGCTCCATTTTTTCAGGAAAATCCAATAACTACATAGTGTTCACCGATACGGCAGCCAACGTGCAGAAGCTGAAGACATTGATCAGCCACATTGACAAGCCCGGCTCCCTGCCGACTTCCAAGACATATTCGTTGCAATACATTGAGGCCAAAACAGTGGCTCCAATGCTGACTAAACTTTATACCCAGCAGGCAGCGGGCAGCGGGCAGGGCTCAATACAGATTCTGGCCATGGAGGAAACCAACTCGCTTATTGTTCTGGCCCCGGAAAGTGTCCACAAGGATATTGATAAAATCGTGGGTACGCTTGATGTGCGCACCATGCAGGTTTCTATCAAAGCCTATCTTGTGGAAGTTACCCTGACCGATGAAACCAAGCTCGGCTTCGAGTGGATGTTTAATACCAACGCAGACGGTGTAGACCTTAAGGGTGCATTGGATTTCGGGCAGATTTTCGGCACAGCCGGAATTGCCAATGCCGCGCAGGAGGCTCTCAAATTTTCCATTGTTGATTCGGATAATTTTAAAATGATGATGCACTTCTTCGCTTCGGACGATAATGCCCGTGTTGTTTCCGCACCGCATATCGTTGCCCTTGATAACCAGAAGGCAAGTATTTCCGTCGGCACGGAGATTCCTATACTCAAACTGACGCAGACCTCGGTGACTACGCAGCAGAATGTAATCAAAACTTACGACCATCGTAAGTTCGGCATGCAGCTGGATATTACTCCGACCATTGCTGAAAACCGGGATGTGACTCTCAAAATAGACCAGACTCTTTCCAGTTTGCAGACTGACGACACCGACCCGGACAAATGGAAGTCCACCGACCGCGCCGCCTCGACGACCGTACTGGTCAAGGATGCCCAGACACTGGTTATCGGCGGATTGATGAGTGCTAACGATGATCTGAAGAAGAAGGGTGCACCTTACTTGCGTGATACACCGATACTTGGTCCGCTATTCGGTACTCAGTCAGACCAGATGACTAAGTCGGAACTTCTGCTTTTCCTGACTCCATACGTGATTGCCACACCGGACGAGGCTGATGCTATGAGCGGTCTGCGTAAATCAGAAAGCCCAATGGCTGTTGATGAATTCGGCCTGATTTTCGACCTCTAGCCCCGGAAAAAGCTATGCAGGAAAACGAAATAAATCTCCTTCCGGCTACCCCGCACGACTTGTCTTCTCCGGACCGGATCAGGGCATGGTGGCAGCGGCTCCGGGCGGCCGGGGAGTCCGAACAGGACGCTCTCAGAAGCACGGCGGAGTATCTCGGCATGGAATGGATGGAGCTTGATAAAACCTATCTTGCCGAACCGGGGCTGATCCAGCTTGTGCCTGAGGGTTTTGCCAAGAACCACTTACTCCTGCCCCTCTCAAAAGAAGATGGCGGCTGGGTCAGGGTGGCTGTGGCAACACCTTTTATCGGTACTGCCTTATCCGAGATGAAACAGGCTCTGGAGATGAAGGTGCACATGGTTTTCGCTCCGGCGGATAATCTTGTGGATGCTTTGGAGCGGGCTTACTCCGGTGAAGGAATGGAGGGGGTTTTCACAAGTCTGGATGACGACCTGGATTCCTTGGATGACGTGGAGGATCTGCGGGATATGGCACAGGCCGCGCCTGTTATCCGTCTGGTCAACAATTCCTTTCGCGATGCCATTTCTCAAGGGGCATCGGATATCCATATTTCACCCTATGAAGATGGTCTGGAAATCCGTTTCCGGGTTGACGGTATTCTGCACGTAGTCAACACCGTTCCCAGAAAGTATCAGGCCGCAATCATCTCCCGTATCAAGATCATGTCCAATCTGGATATCGCCGAACGGCGCATCCCGCAGGATGGACGCATCCGCCTGAAAATGGAGCAGTCTGATTACGATATCCGTGTGGCCTCCACCCCTACTGTCTTCGGCGAAGGGGTGGTCATGCGTATTCTGGATAAATCTTCCATCAAGGTTGATATTGCGGATGTCGGATTCGAGCCGGAAATGCTGGAGATTTGGAAAACACTGGTCCACAGGCCCCACGGGGCGATTCTGGTGACCGGGCCGACCGGGTCCGGTAAAACCACTACCCTCTATGCCTCGCTGAACTACATCAAGTCCCCGGAACTAAAAATCATCACCACGGAAGACCCTGTGGAATACCAGTTGCGCGGCATTGACCAGATTCAGGTTAATTCCAAAGTGGGGCTGACTTTTGCGGCAGCCCTGAGGTCTATTCTGCGTCAGGACCCGGATATCATCATGGTTGGGGAAATCCGTGACCTTGAAACAGCTGAAATCGCGGTTCAATCCTCGCTGACAGGACACCTTGTCCTTTCCACCCTGCATACCAACGATGCTCCCACTGCTGTCACCCGTCTGGTGGAGATGGGTATAGCTCCATACCTCGTTGCCCCGACCCTTGCGGGGGCAATGGCCCAGCGGCTTCTGCGCAGGCTGTGTTCCAATTGTAAAACTCAGGATGCGGAAGGTAAATGGCAGGCCGTGGGCTGCGAAGTCTGCGACGGTTCCGGGTACAAGGGCAGGGTCGGAATCTTTGAAATTCTGGTCAACACCCCGACCATCCAGGCCCTGATCCAGAATGAGGCCAGTGCGGCTGAAATCGGGGCGCAGGCTCAGAAAGAAGGCATGCGGACCCTGCTTCAGGACGGTCTTGCCAAGGCCGCCAAGGGGCTGACCACGGAAGAGGAAGTCTACCGCATGGCTCAGGATAATTAGGAAAGACAAAACTCGGAGAATACATGGCAACGTTCATTTATACAGCAATCAAAGAAGGGCAGCAGCTTTCCGGTGAAATGGAAGCGGCTGATGCTTCTGCTGTGCAGCGTGAACTTGCCGGGCAGGGAGTGCGGGTTCTCAGGGTTGAGCGCAAGGGCAGTCCTGCTGGTGAAGAACCGAAGGCCAGCCACAAAGGACAGTCTCTTTTCGGAGGCAGGATCAGTTATAAGCAGGTGACATCCTTTACCCGCCAGTTCGCCACCCTGCTTGGCTCCAGTCTTCCGCTTGTGCGGGCCTTGTCCTTTTTGCAGGACCAGAATGCCGGGACCATGCTTGGGGAAGTCATCACCACGATAAATATCCGCGTGCGTGAGGGGATGCCCTTGTCGCGGGCCTTGTCTGAATATCCTAAACATTTTGATACTCTTTACATTTCCCTCGTGGCAGCAGGCGAGGCCGGGGGCATGCTCGATCAGGCCATGGACAGACTGGCCTTCATGCGTGAGGCGCAGGAAGACCTGCGCTCCAAGGTTTCCGGGGCCATGATCTATCCGGTGATCATGCTTGTGGCCATGGTCGGGGCCATCACAACCATGATGCTGCTCGTGGTTCCCAGATTTGCCCAGATGTTTTCGAGCATGGGCCAGAAACTGCCCATTGCCACCCGTATTCTCATCGAAATTTCAGACGTTCTGCAACAGACATGGTGGCTGATGCCACTGACGCTGGCGATCGTCATACCAGCATGGAAAAAGATCGGTTCCACTCCCGCCGGACGGATGCGCATTGATACCGGAAAACTCAAAATTCCGGCCTTCGGTCCTCTGGTTATTCAGGTCAGCATGGCCCGGTGGTGCCGTACTCTAGGAACCCTGATCGGTTCCGGTGTCCCGCTTTTGTCCGCACTGCAATCCAGTGCCGGGGTCACCGGAAATGTTGCCGTATCAAAGGTTGTTGAGCAGGCCACTTCCGAGGTCCGCGAGGGCAGCAAGCTTGCCACTCCGCTCAAGGACAGCGGGGTCATTCCGGCTTACGTTACGGAAATGATTTCCATGGGTGAGGAGTCCGGTTCATTGGATACCATGCTGGGGAAAATTGCTGAACACTACGAGCGTGAGGTGGACCAGTTGGTCAAGAACCTCACTTCCATGCTTGAACCGGTCATGATTCTGGTCATGGGTGCGGTGGTCGGTTTTATTGTTATGGCGATCCTGCTGCCTGTATTTCAGATGCAGCTTATGGCGGGATGATCAACAAAGAGTTTAATTTAGGGAGGAAAGAATGATTTGTGTACAGAAATTTAGGGGTTTATGTCTTGTCTTTTTGTTTTTCTCTGCGCTTATGTTGATTCCCAATGTGCCGCAGGTAGCCGCCGAACATTTCAGGCTTACCCTGCCGGGGAATAAGATTGATAATTTTAATGATTATACAGATGTGACTATCTGGAAGCTGGAGAACGGAAAAATTGATAACAGTACAAAGGAATATTTTGGGGGGAATCAACCCGCATCCGATAACGCTACGAATATGGTTGTCGATGCATCATATCTGATCCAGCTGACAAGCGGGACCATGGGCCAGAATTTCAATTGTACTGTAAATACAAAAAGCGGTTTCACCTGGGATATTGATTCTTCATGCTCAGCACCATACAATGCTCCGGCGTGTCTTGGTTGCCAGTACATTCAGGCTCCTTCCAATGATAATTATTTCCACGCCCTGCCCATCACCCATGTGAACCCCGCAGAGCAGAACTACTGGCAGGCTTACCTGTTGGATAAGAAAGGTAAGAACCTTCTTTTCCGTGGCCCCAACCCAACGTTGGTCAAAGATAATAAAGAATATTTTGATTTTCCGGGTCTCTTGGCGGCCCTCAAAAACCGTTACAAAACACAGGTCGGCGATGGAAAATTCCCGGATAATTTTGTTTTTGTAGATATCAGTCTGATCAATGATGATTTGACCCAGCCGCCTTCAACCGGGAATCCAACCAATGGTTATGTGCTTAATGCAGAGTACAGGTTCTTTGACACCCAAGTAACTAACGCCACTGCAATCCCGCCTAAAAATCAGTATGTTAACGGTACATTTGAAATCCCTGCGGTCAATGCAACCGCTAAGGCGAAAACAGCCAGTGGTGCTCTTTTGTGGTGGGAGATCCAGCCTGTTGAAACTGATTCCGCAACACTGTTAAGCCTCGTTACGAAAATAGGTAATATGCTGGATAGTTCGAATTCTGTGCCTTACCTGATTTATATTCACTGCATTTCCGGTTGTGACCGTACCGGAGATGTATCTATTGCCCATTTGCTTAATTACAGAAAAATGAATCCCGTAGATGCCTACAATTATGGTACAACTGTTTTTGATCCCCAAGGGAATCAACACCGTCTTACTCCGCATGATTCATGGACGGCACCGTTGACCCAATTCTGTGTAAACAGCACGAAATCCGGGGATAATGTCTGCCAGAAAGGATGCGATTTTCCCCTTCCCGCGCAGTTTCCGCCGGAGAAATCCTATCCTTGGGCCAAGGCCAGCTGGGGCTGTGACTTGAACGGGAAATAGTCCGAAATTACCATGCTGTCCGTCATAAGCTGGCGGACAGCATGTCTTAATGGATAGCTTTGAAGTGAATTGAGAAATGATTGAGGTGATTTTATGCTCAAGCGAATTGTTCTGATTCTGTCGGTTGTAGTTCTTTTTTCCGGTTGTGCGAATAAACAGAAATTCAATGCCCAGCTTCGGGAAGCCGTACGTGAAAATCCGCAGATTTTGCTCGATGTGTTGGATGAAAACAGTGAAGCCTTGTTGGCGATACTCGACAGGGGCATCAAAGAACGTGAAGAGCAGAAGCGTCTGGGCGAATTCGAATCGGAGATTAAAAATCCTTTGCAGCCTCGAATCTGGGACGAGCGAATAATGCTGGGCAATGCTGATGCCCCGGTAACCATTGTTGAATATTCAGATTTTCTTTGTCCCTATTGCAGTAAGGGGGCAAGCGTAGTCAGCAGATTGGCAACTGAGCAGCCGGAAAAATACAGGCTTTTCTTCAAACATCTGCCCTTGCACAAGGAATCCCGCGAGTTGGCCCTGTTTTATGAGGCCATAGCCCGGATTGATAAGGAGAAGGCTTACCGGTTCCATAATCTGGCCTTTGCACAGCAGAAGGCTCTTTATGAAGATAAGACCGGGGCCGTGCTGAAAAAGATCATCCAAGAAATAAATATAGACCCTGCAGATCTTCAGGAAAGTATCAATTCCAAGCAAGTGCTCGAATTTCTGGTTGATGATGAACAGGAAGCCAAGAGATTCAAGATTAACGGAACTCCCACATTTCTTGTTAACGGTGTGGCGATACGCGGTTATGTTCCGGTGGATCGTTTCGAAGAAACCGTTGATTTGATCCTCAAGGAAGAAAATAAAAGCAAAGCGGAAACGCAGGACGGCGAAATCTGTGAAGATTGCTTGAACCAGAAGTAGGAGGCTTGAGCTGTGACAATGGGTAACTCCGTCTGCCGGAGGTAAAAGAAGTCAGGCCGGCATAAGGGTCCGGTGGTCTTGATTCGACGGGGTTCCTTCATTGTGATAGTGCTGCAAAAAATACAACCGTAGCCCTGTGAGGGATTATGAAGTTCTCCGGCGTCAATCTTCTTGACGAACTTGCCAAGCCTGATCTTGCCGACTTGCGTGCAATCTTCAATGAACGAAATTACGCCAAGGGAGCGGTCATCTTTGCGCCTGATGAAACAGATTTAGTGTTCGTTGTGGCTAAGGGGCGTGTGCGTATCTATCTTGCATACGAGGATAAGGAATTCACCCTCGGAATCCTCAACCCCGGCGATATTTATTCCACTCATTCAGGCTGTTACATTCAAGGCTTGGATGATGTGACTCTCATGACGACCGGAGTCATGGAAGTCAAAAGGATCATGGATTCGGTTCCGCTTTTTACGCGCACTATGGTCCGGGTGCTGGGGCATATTCTTCAAAACTCATTCTCAATTATCGGCGGACTGGCATTTAAGGATATCTACAACCGCCTCATGGACTACATGCTTGCCGAAGCCCATGATAACGGGGTGGAACAGGAGGGTGGCGGCGTTCTCGTGACCATCAATCTCACTATCGAACAGTTGTCGCAGCTGCTGGGCGCAACCCGCCAGACCGTTTCAACCCTGCTTAACGATATGGTCCGTGCGGGGCTTGTTGAAAAACGCGGGCGCGGACAGTACCTGATTGTCAACATGGATGATCTGGCGCGGGCGGCAGGCCGTTAAGCCTGAGTTTGGATCAGTAAAGTTTTTTTGCATTTTTCTTCTATTTGTCCGCTAGGCGACATACACTGGTAGAATGAAAGTCTACTCTCTGCACTAGAGTAGGGTTTTTATTTTTTAGCTGCGGGTAATGCAATGCCGCTTCCCGCAAACAGGGATAGGAGGAAATATGGCGAAAGAACCGAAACCGATTGATGAACTTACGATTTGGGATGATGCCAAGGCCATGATCAAGAAAGGCCGGGAGGAAGGTATCGAGACTGTGCATGAGCGCATGGCCATGCAGACCCCCCATTGTAAATTCTGCGAACTCGGAACCACCTGCCGTAACTGTACCATGGGTCCCTGCCGCATCAGTGCAAAAATGCCCCGCGGCGTTTGCGGTGCTGACGCTGATGTTGTTGTGGCCCGTAACTTCGGACGTTTTGTTGCCGGCGGGGCGGCAGGCCATTCCGACCATGGCCGTGATCTTATTGAAGTCCTTGAGGCCATCGTGGAAGGCGAAGCGCCGGATTACAAAATTACCGACGAAGCCAAGTTGATCCGTCTGGCGGCTGAAGTAGGCATTGATACCGAAGGCCGTGAGCTTATGGCTGTTGCCGAAGATCTCATGGAATGCTGCTTTGCAGATTTCGGCTCCCGCAAGAAAGAGGTCGCTTTCCTTTCCCGTGTTCCTGAAGTGCGCAGGAAGATATGGGCAAAGCTCGGTATGACTCCCCGTGGCATTGACCGTGAGATTGCGGAGATGATGCACCGCACCCATATGGGCTGCGACAACGATGCGCCCAACACACTTATTCATGCGGCCCGTACAGCTCTGGCTGACGGCTGGGGCGGCTCCATGATCGGTACGGAGCTTTCCGATGTTATTTTCGGTACTCCCACTCCCAAAATGTCCACCGCTAACCTCGGGATTATCAAGGAAAACAAGGTTAACCTGCTGGTACACGGTCATAATCCGGTTGTTTCCGAAATGATTCTGTCTGCGGCCCGTGATCCCGAGCTGGTGGCCCGTGCCAAGGAACTCGGCGCCGAAGGCATCAACGTCGGCGGCCTTTGCTGCACAGGTAACGAACTGCTTATGCGCCAAGGCATTCCCATGGCCGGTAACCACCTGATGACTGAGCTTGCCATCCTGACCGGAGCTGTTGAGGCTATCGTCGTCGATTATCAGTGCATCATGCCTTCTCTGGTCCAGATTTCCGGCTGTTACCATACCAAATTCATCGATACCGCCAACAAGGCCCGCTTTACCGGTGGTATCCATTTCGACTTCCAGCCGCGCACAGCCATGCAGCAGGCCAAAGAGATTGTTTCCATCGCTGTTGAAGCCTATGCCGAACGTGATGCCGGACGAGTCGATATTCCCTGTGAACCGGTTGAAATCATGACCGGTTTTTCCAACGAAGCTGTGATTGAGGCTTTGGGCGGTTCCCTCACTCCTCTTATTGAAGCCATTGCAGCAGGCAAGATTCGCGGCGCTGTTGGTATCGTCGGTTGCAACAACCCCAAAATAAAGCAGGATTCACTGAACGTCGGCCTCGCCAAAGAACTGATCAAACGCGATATTCTGGTGCTGGCGACCGGTTGTGTAACCACTGCTGCCGGTAAGGCCGGGCTGCTTGTACCCGAAGCCATTGAAATGGCCGGTCCCGGACTCAGGGAAGTCTGCGGAGCACTCGGCATCCCGCCTGTTCTGCATTACGGTTCCTGTGTTGATAACTCCCGTATCCTCCAGCTTTGCGCCGCCCTTGCCAACGGGCTTAATGTGGACATCTCCGATCTTCCTGTGGGGGCTTCTTCCCCGGAATGGTATTCTGAGAAGGCTGCCGCTATCGGTTTGTACGCGGTGGCTTCCGGTATCTACACCCACCTTGGACATCCACCGAACATCCTCGGCTCAGAAACCGTGACCAATCTTGCGGTTTCCGGTCTCGAAGATCTGGTGGGCGCAACCTTCTTCATTGAACCCGATCCGGTGAAAACCGCAGAGATGTTTGATGAACGGATCAAGGCGAAGCGTAAAGGGCTTGGTTTATCCGAATAGAGAACTGAAAAGATGCCGGAGAGGGCGAAATGCTTTCTCCGGCTTTTCCGGGAATAGTGAAGCAAGGACGGTGCTATGAAAATTGCGTTCGCCGGAAAGGGCGGAGTTGGGAAAACCTCGTTGACCGCATGGGTTGCCGATTGGCTGGCCCGCCACGGTCATGATGTCTGGATGGTGGATGGAGACACGGCTCTTTCCCTTGGTCAGGCTTCCGGCCTGAGTGTGGAGGAGTTGCCCACGCCGCTCATTAAACGTGAAGATCTGGTGCGGGAGCGAATCCATGAAGGCGGTTTTTTGAATTTGAATCCCGAGGTTGCAGACCTGCCCAAGTCATTGGCCCGCGACATCCCTCTTGGTGCGCCCCCGGTAAACGGCGTCACGCCCGGATATAAAAAACTTCTGGTCATGGGGGCGGTCACCAACGCGGGCGGCGGCTGCGCCTGTGATGCCAATGCCCTGCTCAAGGCTTTGCTGGCGCATATTGTCATGGAAAGTAATGCCTGGGTGCTGGTTGATCTTGAGGCCGGAGTTGAACATCTCGGGCGCGGGACAGTAACTCATGTAGACGGTCTTGTGGTTGTTTCCGAACCGAGCATGCGCAGCCTGCAAACCGGAGCCGAAGTGGGACGTATGGCGCAGGACCTCGGGCTTGATAATCAGGTGCTGGTCTTGAACCGGCATATTCAGGGAACACCTCCGGCTCTGGACGGCCTTCCTGAACATAGTTTTTCCATTCCATCGCTTCCCGGTCTGGTAGAGCGGCAGATGACAGATGCCTCGGTGCTCGATCTGCCGGAGCAGCCCATGCTGGATGGAATTGTCAGCAGTATCCTGAAAAGATTGGGTAAAGATGTAAGCTGAAAATGTATAATTAATATTTCCTTATAAATTTAGACTACTGATAATTCTCCTATAGTAAAAAATCCCTGATGCTCCCTTTGTGAGTTTCAGGGATTTTTTATTTAACAATGGTTCACAAAGAAGATCGGGGTGCGGTTATCGTCAGGTGAAAAATCCTGTTGTTCAATAGTGTGTTATAATTTCCATCTTGGTTTGCCATATTATGTCTGCTGGTTTATGGTTGTTAGTAATTAGTACTGTATCTGGGCGGTGTGCTGCTAACAATCCAAGCCGAGGTGGAGGATGTATGGATTTACTCGAACTGGGTAGAAAGCCGGTCAGTGAAGAGAACCCTGCCGGAATTGATGCCCGCTATGAGCCGGAATATGACCAGCTGCAGCAGGAAATCGATAAGCTTGCCAGCGCTACTGCCGGGGGGGCTGTGGACTGGAAGCGGGTGGTCAAACTCGGTTCCGTTATTCTGAGCAGTAAGTCCAAGGATTTGAAGGTCGCCTCCTATCTGGGAGTGGGGCTGTTGCATTTTAAAGGTGTGGAAGGTCTTTCTGCCGGGGCGCAGCTTCTGCACGATCTTATCTCCAACTTCTGGGATACCCTCTATCCGGCAAAGAAACGAATGCGTGGCAGGTTCGGGGCCATCAGCTGGTGGATCGAAAATGCCGAGAAATTTCTCAAAAGCTATGACGGTGATGAAATTCCCAAAGATACTGCGGAGCTGCTGGCTAAGCGCATCAATGACCTTGATGCAGGCTTGGCGGAAAAATCCGAGGATGCGCCTATGCTCCGGGATTTGTCAGGTTACGTGCAGCGTTTACCTGTAGAAGCCCCTTCCGAACCGCAGCAAAGCGAAGCTGCTTCAGCTGTTGATTCTCCGGCTGCAGGAGATTCCGGGCAGCCTGGCCCTGCCCCCGTTTTACAGGGGGCGGTCAGCGCAGGCAATATCAATTCTTCCGATGAATGCATGGTCATTCTCAAGGCCGGACTTTCCTCTCTTGATCCTGTTTCCGAATATCTCCTCGCCAATGACCTTGCTGATCCCAATGGATACAGGTTGCGGCGCATGTCTGCATGGACGCCGATCACCAACCTGCCGCCTGCTGAAAACGGGCAGACCATGGTTCCCGCCCCGGACGGCCCGGCCAAAGATTCCATCGCCAACCAACTCAAATCTGCAGATTTCAGCGGAGCATTGCGCGAGGCCGAATCCCGTATCGGGGAATATCTTTTCTGGCTCGACCTGACCCGCATGTCCGCTGAGGCACTGAAAGCTTTGGGCGAAGGTTACGCAGACGCGCTCAGTGCCCTTGAGCTGGAAACTGGGTTTTATCTGCAGCGTTTGCCCGGACTGGCCTCACTCAGTTTCGCGGACGGAACCCCGTTTGCCGATTCAAAGACCCGTTCATGGTTGCAATCCCTTGGAAAAGGGAAAGGCGGGGCGGATGCTGCCTCCTCTGGCGGTCATGATGAAGCGGCTGAAATAATGAACAAAGCTAATCAATTGATTGTGAATAAGAAATTGTTGGAGGCAATATCCCTGATTTGTGGTAGGATTAATAAATCTCCCTCCCTGCGATCTGCGTTCAGGTTGCGGTCAGAATTGACTGCATTGCTTACCGCAGAAGGTCAGGCTGGGGTGGCCCATGTGCATGCCATTGAATTGCTGAAACAAATTGAGAGTTCAGGGCTTGAACAATGGGAGCCGGAGCTGGCCTTGAGTGGATTGCGGGTTGCCTACGAAGCCGTGGTCGCGGAAGGAAGTGAAGCGTCGGCGGCGAAAAGCATAGAGCTTTTACAGCGTATCAGCAGGCTCAGTCCTGTTGAGGCCCTGAAAATCAATGGAGTTACTTAGGCCCTAAAATAAGGAAAATTTACTAACAATTTCATTTTCATGAATCTGTTAGGCGTAATTTTAAACGGTTTGGACTGTTCCCAGAAACTTTTCAGCGGAGGTCTTTAATATGGCTAAAGAAGGTTCTGTTGCTCCCAAGGAGCGGGTCAATATTGTTTACAAGCCTGATACCGGGGATGCCAAGGAAGAGGTCGAGCTTCCTCTCAAGCTGCTGGTAGTCGGAGATTTCACCCAGAAAGATGATGACCGCATGGTCGAGGACCGGGACCCGGTCAACATCGACAAGGACAACTTCAACGAAGTGCTCAAGGCGCAGGACCTTGAACTCAAGCTCGGCGTTGAAGACAAGGTCAGCGGGGACGCCGATGCACAGATGGCGGTCAATCTCAAATTTGAAAGCCTTAAGGATTTCGACCCGGACCGGATCATTAGGCAGGTCCCGGAATTACAGAAGCTGATGGAACTTCGTGAGGCTCTGAAAGCCCTGAAGAGTCCGCTCTCCAACGTGCCGGAATTCAGGAAAAAAGTTCAGGAATTGGTCAAGGATGACGGCGCGCGCGAAAAACTGCTCAAAGAACTTGGAATCGAGTAGGGGGATTATCCATGGCAGAAGAAAAACTCGAACAACAGCAGGCTGAACAATCCTCAGCTGAGGTTTCGCTTCTTGATGATATTGTGGAGGCCACCAAACTCAAGCCCGAAGACGAAGCCTATTCCGTAACCAAGGCCGGGCTGCAGGCTTTTCTGGAGGAAATGGTCAAGCCTGAACGCCAGGGAGCCAAGGTTTCCGGTAATCTGGTTGACGATATGCTGGCCCAGATTGATGAAAAGCTTTCCGCCCAGATGGACAGCATCATCCACAACAAGGAATTCCAGAAAATGGAATCCTCATGGCGTTCGCTCAAATTTCTGGTAGACCGCACCAATTTCCGGGAAAACGTGCGTATCCAGATGATGAACGTCTCCAAGGAAGACCTGCTGGATGATTTTGACGATGCCCCGGAAATTACCAAATCCGGTCTTTACAAGCAGGCGTATACCGCTGAGTACGGACAGTTCGGCGGTCAGCCTTTCGGTGCAATCATCGGTAATTACGATTTCGGTCCCGGACCGCAGGACATGAAGCTTTTACAGTATACCGCTTCTGTTGCCTCCATGTCCCATGCGCCGTTTATCGCCGCCGCCGGACCGGATTTCTTCGGTATTGAGAAGTGGAGCGAGCTGCCAAATCTCAAGGATCTCAAATCCATTTTTGAAATGCCGCAATACGCCAAGTGGAACTCTTTCCGCGAGTCTGATGATGCCCGTAACGTCGGGCTGACCCTGCCCAAGTTCCTGCTCAGGCTTCCCTACGGCCCGGAAACCCTCCCGGCCAAGAGCTTCAACTACAACGAGTCCGTCTCTGACGGTGACGATGATTTCTGCTGGGGCAACACCGCTTTTGCCTTTGCCTCCAAGCTGACGGATTCATTCGCCAAGTACCGCTGGTGCGCAAACATTATCGGTCCGCAGGGCGGCGGGGCCGTGGAAGATCTGCCCCTCTACCAGTACGAGGCTATGGGCGCGGTCCAGACCAAGATTCCCACGCAGGTCCTTCTTTCCGAGCGCAGGGAGTTCGAGCTTGCCGAGGAAGGCTTCATAGGTCTGACCATGCGTAAGGGCAGTGATAATGCGGCCTTTTTCTCAGCCAACTCCTGCCAGAAGCCGAAGTTCTTCGGTACCAGCAAGGAAGGCAAGGAAGCCGAGCTTAATTACAAGCTCTCCACCCAGCTGCCTTACATGATGATCATGGATCGTCTGGCCCATTACATCAAAGTTATCCAGCGCGAAAATATCGGCACATGGAAAGAACGTGGCGATCTGGAGCGCGAACTCAACACCTGGATTTCCCAGTATGTCACCGAGATGGACAACCCCGCACCCAGTGTGCGCAGCAGACGTCCGCTGCGTATGGCCAAGATCGAGGTCAGCGATGTGGAAGGCGATCCGGGCTGGTATCAGGTTTCCCTGAAGGCCCGTCCGCACTTCAAGTACATGGGTGCTTCTTTCACCCTCTCATTGGTGGGCAAGCTGGAGAAGGAATAGTCTAGTCGAAAGAGTCCGGCAGCAGCCGCTGCAACGGTCAACCTTTAACCATGCATTTTGAGGAGAAGGGTTATGGCACTTACTTCGTATATGAAGGTAACAGGAAAGACTCAGGGACAGATCAAGGGTGATTGCACCCAGACTGGAGATAAAAAAGATACCATGCTCGTCTATGCATTGGATCACAATGTGGAAATCCCCAAGGACACCCACACCGGACTCCCCACAGGACAGCGCATTCATAAACCGTTCACTGTGACCAAACATGTGGACAACGCATCCCCCAAACTCGCTCAGGCCTGCTGCAAAGGCGAACAGCTTACTGTTGAAATCGATCATTACCGTATCGACGCCACCGGGATTGAGAAAAAGTACTACACTATCAAAATGGAAGAAGCGATCATCGTGAATCTTCACAATTACAAACCCGTGACCTTTCTTGCCGAAAACAAAGGCTATCACGACATGGAAGATGTGAGCTTCACCTATTCCAAGATCACTTGGACCTTCGCTGACGGTAATATTGAATATACCGACGATTGGAAGTCCAGTTAGAAATTGTTGAGGGTAATGCCTCCGGCGGCCTCGCGGCGCCCTGCCGGGGGCATTACCCCCTTTTGCAAAAAGGGGTAATAATCCCAAAATCTTTTATTAAGCTTCGCTGTCCCAGCTTGAAAGGGCGGTGTGGTGTTTTGAGTGGAGAAAGCCTTGACCACGCAGCGTCTGCTTGAACGTATACGGTTCATGGAGGAAGACCCGGACTGGCGCGATAGTGCCGAGCCGGGACAGGTGGTCAAGTCTGTGCTCGATTATCTGCGCATGATCCTCAATACACGGCAGGGCAATGCCCAGATCGCCCCGGATTTCGGTGTGCCGGACTTCACTTCCATGATCGGGGCAACCGGGTTGGATGCAGTGCGCTCCATCGAGGAATCCATGACCGAGGTTATCCTCAAGTATGAGCCCCGGCTGGCAAACGTGAAGATTGAATTTGTGCCTATGGAGGATAACCCGCTGGCCCTGCATTTCAAATTGCAGGCCAAGCTGGCCCTCGAAGGGCAGGACATGCCAGTGGTGTTCGAGACGGTTCTCGACCCCGACGGCCAAATTTCTGTGCAGGATAATTAGTGTGTTATGATTGAAAAGTATTATCAGAGGGAATTGAGCCATTTGCGTGAGTTGGCGGTGGAGTTTTCCAAGACCCATCCCGCGCTGGCTCCCATGCTGACCGGACCGGGGGCTGACCCTGATGTGGAACGGTTGCTGGAAGGATCGGCGTTTTTGTCCGGCATGATCAACCAGAAGCTGGATGATGAATTCCCGGAGATAATACACGGGCTGGTACAGCTTATTTTTCCCCATTATCTGCGTCCAATCCCCTCAACAACCATAGTTAAATTTACTCCCAAACCCAGCCTGATGGAAAGTGTGCGTGTCCCCCTGGGATCGCAGATTGCTTCGATTCCGGTCAGCGGCGTTCCTTGCACTTTTTCAACTACGTATGACGTTGATTTGCATCCGCTGAGCATCAACGGGGTGGAGCTTGTTAAGGGGGCCGGGACTTCTGGAAATCTGCATATTGATCTGGAGTTGAACGGTATCCTGCTGGATGAGTGGGATAACTCCAGCCTTCGTTTTCACCTGACCGGGGATGCGGCGAGCGCGTCCATGCGCTACAAATTTCTTTTCAATTACATCCGCGATATTAAAATAAGCTCTGATGCTGGAAGTCTTTGCGTACTTCCAAAGCGGAATCTCAAGGCTGTGGGCTTTGAAGATGAAGAAGCCTTGCTGCCATATCCATCGCAGTCTTTTCCGGGCTACAGAATTTTGCAGGAATATTTCATCCTCCCTGAAAAATTTCTTTTCTTTGAAGTTACCGGGCTGGAGAACTGGCGCAACCGGGGCAGCACCGGGAAATTCAGGATAACTCTGGAACTGGAGAAGATTCCCCAGACCTTTGACCGTTTTACGGTAGAGGATATCTGCCTGTTCGCTACTCCGGCAATCAACCTGTTCAAGCGCGATGCGGAGCCGGTGATCCTTGATCATAAGCGGCCTGAATATCAGGTCCGTCCTTCCGGTGATTCCGGGGGCGATTACCAGGTTTATTCCGTGGATTCCGTGGTCGGCTATGTGCAGGGAACGGTTGAGGAAAAACCTTACAAACCTTTCCATATGTTTAATCCGCAGGCCGGGGAAATGCCTGTATACACGGTGCACCACCGCCGTTCCCCGGTACGGGATAAGACTGATCTTTTTGTGTCTGTAGCTTATCCGGCGCAGGGTGATGAGCCGGTTACGGAAACATTGTCCATGGCTTTGACCTGCACCAACGGAATCCTGCCGGAAAAGTTGCGCTACGGTGATATCAGTAAACCCACCGGGACCTCCCCGGAGCTGGCGTCATTTGAGAATATCCGCCAGCCCACCTCCCCGGTACAGCCTCCGCTGGGCAAGAACCTGCTCTGGCGGCTGCTCTCGCACCTTTATCTCAATTATCTTTCAGTTGCTGACATGGAAAGCCTGCGGGCAATGGTTAAACTGTATATTTTTACCGATACCCGTGACCGCAGTTCCGTGGTCGCCAATACCAAGCGTGTGGAAGCTATTACCGGAATGGAGGTCAGCGAAGGGGACCGCCTTGTTCGCGGGCTGGTCATGCGCGGGCGTGAAATCAAGATGTCGCTCAGCTGTGACGGCTTTGCCAACAGCGGCGATCTGTATCTGTTCAGTTCGGTAATGAACCGCTTTTTCTCAGGCTATGCCTCGGTCAACTGTTTTACCCGGCTGACCGTTGAGGACACCTTAAACAAGGAGCTTTACAAGTGGACTGCGATGATCGGAAACCGTCCGCTTCTGTAACAGGGAACCTGCTCGATAAAACGACCGGGTATTCCTTTTTTCAGGCCATTCGCCTGTTGCGGCTGCATTCGCATACCTGCACAGGCAAGGAGCTTGAAGAGTTCTTTCGCGACCACCTGCGGGTGCGTCCGCAGCTGTCCCTCGGCTTCCCGGCTACCGATCTCACCGGCATTGAACAGGAAGAGCGCGAGGACGGCGACATCTACCGTCTCGAAACCACTTTTCTGGGGCTTTACGGGGCCTCTTCCCCTCTTCCGGTTTTTTATACCGAAGAGTTGTTGGCTGAAGCCTCTGAAGACAAGTCCGTTACCCGCGATTTTCTGAATATTATCAATAATAATCCATATGTGCAGTTTTTCCGGGCCTGGAGCCGATCCCGGCTGATGCTCAAAGCTGTGGACGAGAAGGACGGGGCGTGGCTGGAGCGACTGAACAGCCTGCTCGGTTATGGGCATTACAAAGCATTTTCTCATGTGCCGCCGGAATGCCGCCGTTTTCGCCATATCGGCCTGCTTACCCAGTATCCGCGCAGTGCCGTGGGGCTTGAAACACTGCTGAAAGACTCGTTGCAGCATGGAGATATCCATGTGGAACAGTGCGTGCTGCGCAAGGTCAAGATTCCCGATGACCAGCGATTCTGTCTCGGTGTGGATTCCAATGTGCTTGGTGAGCGTTCATGGGTCGGGGAAGAGCTTGAAGACCGCAACAGCAAGTTCGCGGTGCATCTGCATGAGTTGGATTCAGGCCGTTTTCACCAGCTGCTTCCCGGAGCCGCAGACGGAGACAAGCTGGATAATCTGGTGCGCGGTTATCTGGTGGAACCTTTTAAATATGATCTGGTCCTTGAAATGATGCCCGGTGAGGCCAATACCGCAGTGCTCGGCGGCGAGCAGTGGTCCGGTCTCGGCTGCGATACATGGGTTTTTTCCGGGAACCATTTGGAATATGCGAAAGCGTCTTTTCCCAACAAGGGCGGACACGTCCATGAGAGGTATGAATCATGATCAATGTCGACATAAGAAATCTGCTTTCAAAGCTGGACACCTTCTGCACTAACGCATTGCACAACGCGGCAGGACTCAGTGTTTCACTCAGTAACTATGAAGTTTCAGTAGAGCATTTTTTCATCAAGTGCATTGAGGAAGTAAACAGTGATCTTCCGCTCGTGTTTCGGCAGTACGGGGTTGAAGTGCCTCGCATAACCGCCGCACTCACCGATGTATTGCAGGATTTCAAAACCGGGAATTCCGGCAAGCCTGTGTTCTCGCCGATGCTGCTGGAGCTTTTTGAAGACGCATGGTTGATCTCCTCTGTTGAAATGGGCGAAACCCGCATCCGTTCCGGGACTGTATTGCTGGCCTTTCTGGGCAAGCCTAATTTTTATGCGTCCGGCAATTACGCGGATCTGTTTTCGGCTGTTAACCGCGAAACACTGCTCAAGGAATTCTGGACCGTAACCAAGGGATCGGTGGAATACAAAATGCCCGCCGCTGCTCCGGGTTCAGCTGTCGGAACCTCCTCGAAAGGCGAGGGCGGGTTTATTGAGCGGTTCTGCATTGATTTTACTGCCAAGGCCCGTGAAGGCGGAATTGATCCTGTTTTCGGGCGTGATCCGGAAATGCGGCAGATGGTCGATATCCTTGCCCGCCGCCGCAAGAACAATCCCATTCTCGTGGGTGAACCGGGGGTCGGCAAGACTGCTGTTATCGAAGGGCTGGCCCTGCGTATCACTGAAGGTGATGTGCCGGAAATTCTAAGTGAAGTGACCCTGCTTGGGTTGGACATGGGGTTGCTTGAAGCCGGGGCGGGGATGAAAGGCGAGTTCGAGAACCGTCTTAAAGGAGTTATTGACGAGATCAAGTCCAGCGAGACTCCGATCATCTTGTTTATTGATGAAGCGCATACTCTGGTCGGGGCCGGAGGTTCAGCCGGGGGCGCGGACGCCGCCAACCTGCTCAAGCCCGCATTGGCCCGTGGGGAGCTGAAAACCTGCGCCGCCACAACTTGGACCGAGTACAAGAAATATTTTGAAAAAGACCCTGCTCTGGCCCGCCGTTTCCAGTTGGTCAAGCTTGATGAGCCTTCCGTTAAGACCTCAACTATCATTCTGCGCGGCCTGCGTGAAAGTTATGAAAAGGCCCACAATGTAATTATCCGTGATGATGCCAACGTTGCGGCTGCGGTCTTTTCCGACCGCTACATCACCGGGCGTTTCCTGCCGGACAAGGCTATTGACCTGCTGGATACTACCTGCGCGCGGGTCAAGGTCAACCTTTCTGCCAAGCCCGGAATGCTGGAAGACTGCCAGCGTGTGGTTCAGGCTCTAGAACGGGAACAGAAAGCCGTGGACCGTGACCGCAGCAACGCTGTTGAAGTGGATGAAGAGCACTACAAGGAACTGCTGGAGCAGATAGAGGCCAAGAAAGCCGAGGCCTATGAAATCAGCGAAAGGTGGCTAAAGGAAAGAGAAGCAGCCCATGCGGTGCTGGATATCCGGGCGCGGATTCAGCAAGTCCGCAACAGTGATCTTGTTGATGCTGTTCCTGCCGAAGAAGCTGTGGCTGCCGAAGACGGCCCTGTTGTCGAAAGCCTTGCTGATCTGGAAGAACAATTGGCTAAGGCCGATGCCGCACTTGCTGAACTTCAGGGTGATGATCCCATGGTTCAGATTGAAGTCACCCCTGATCTGGTGGGCCGGGTTGTTTCCGACTGGACCGGAATCCCGGTGGGTAAGATGGCCCGCGATGAAGCGGCCACTGTTGCCGATCTGGATGAAAAACTGAAGGTGCGTATCAAGGGGCAGGATCAGGGACTTGCGGCTATTGCCGAAGTTATCCGCGCTTCCAAGGCCGGGATTAAGAATCCTGACCAGCCCATCGGTGTTTTCCTGCTGGTCGGTCCTTCCGGTGTGGGTAAGACCGAAACAGGGCTTTCTCTGGCTGACCTGCTCTTCGGTAATGAGCGTTCGGTGGTCACCGTGAACATGAGTGAATTTCAGGAGAAGCATACTGTTTCCCGGCTGATCGGTTCGCCTCCGGGATATGTCGGTTACGGCGAGGGGGGCATGCTTACCGAGGCCGTGCGCCGCCAGCCATATTCCGTGGTCCTGCTGGATGAGGTTGAAAAGGCCCATCTGGATGTCATGAACACCTTCTATCAGGTCTTTGACAAGGGTGTGCTTACCGATGGCGAAGGCAAGGATATCAACTTCAGGAATACTATCCTTATCCTGACTTCGAACCTCGGCACGGATGTGATTCAGGAAATGACCGCCGCCGGTGACGGTTCCGCAGATGAAATGCCTATGGACGCCGTTTTATCAGCAGTGCGGCCTATTCTTTCCCAGCACTTTAAGCCCGCACTTCTGGCGCGTATGAATGTCGTGCCCTACTTCAGCCTCAACCCCGAAGCCATGAAGCTGATCACCAGCCTCAAGCTGGGCAAGCTGGAGAAGATGCTTCTTGCCAACAACAAGATGAAGCTGAGCTATGACGCTGCGGTTGTGGATCAGATCGCGGCCCGTTGCACGGAGGTGGAAACCGGAGCGCGCAATATCGAGTACATCCTGAACGGCAATGTGCTGCCCAGGATGTCAAAGGAAATCCTTATGCATATGACTGAAGGCGGCATGCCTGCGGCGGTGCATCTGGGTGTGGATGAAGACGGTTCCTTTGCAATGGAATTCTCCGCTGAATAATGAGCATGAGAGGGTAATATAATGGCAGATAACTCCAAGCCCAAGTTTATTTTCGAGTCCAAGGGTGTGGATAAGAATACCTTCAGCGTGGTTCGCTTTAAAGGGACTGAAGGCTTGTCGACCATTTACCGTTTCAGCATCACGCTGCTTTCGGAGAAAAATGATCTCGATATCGGTTCAATCCTGCAAAATCCGGCGGAATTCACCATCAAACGTGAAGACGGGGATATCCCGTTCAAGGGCATGCTCAGTTCTTTTGAACAGCTGCATCAGGCCGGGAAAGTCTGTTTCTACCGGGCGGAACTGGTTCCCAAGCTCTGGTGGTCCACCCTGACCCATTGCAATCAGATTTTTCTTCATGAGAACGTGCAGGGCTTCCTTGGCGATGTGCTCAAAAAGGCCGGACTCAAGGAAGGCTTGAGTTTTGATTTCAAGCTACAGGGCTCTTATCCCTCTTGGGAATATGTCTGCCAGTATGATGAATCCCATTTCAACTTTGTATCCCGCTGGATGGAGCGGGACGGTATGTATTACTATTTTGAGCAGACCGAGCAGGGCGAGAAGATGGTCATCACCGATACCCATATTTCCCATTCGCCCATGAAGGAGGGGACCAGCCTCACTTATTCCCCGCCCAGTAATCTGGACCACGCCCACCGCGATGAAATCGTCAAGAATTTCATGCTCAAGCAGCAGCCGCTGCCCAAGAAAGTTCTGCTCAAAGACTACAACTACCGCAAGCCCAGCCTTGAAATGAAAGCCGAGGCTTTGGTCTCGCAGCAGGGCATGGGTGAAATCTACATCTACGGAGAGCATTTCAAGACCCCGGACGAGGGTAACCAGCTGGCTAAAATAAGGTCGCAGGAGTTCCTTTGCCGGGAAAAGGTCTTTCACGGTGTATCCACGGTTCCGTATGTGCGTACCGGGTATATCTTCGAGCTGAAAGATCATTACCGTCAGGATTTCAACCAGCGTTATCTGACCACCGAAGTCGTGCACGAAGGCAGTCAGGAAGCCTACCTTGTCTCAGGTCTGGGGCTTAATCTGGCTGAAGACGCGGACCGTCTTTACTATCGCAATTCATTCTCCTGCATCCCGGCCCAGACCCAGTACCGGCCCGAACGCAAGGCGGTGAAGCCCAAATTTTCCGGCACTCTCAATGCCAAGGTCGATGCCTCCGGCAGCGGGCAGTACGCCGAGCTGGACGGGGAAGGCCGCTACAAGGTGATCATGCCTTTTGACGAGTCCGGGCGCAAAGGCGGCAAGGCTACCACATGGCTGCGTATGGCCCAGCCCTACGGGGGGGCCAACCACGGTATGCACTTCCCCTTGCATAAGGGAACCGAGGTGCTGATTACCTATGTTGATGGAGACCCGGATCGTCCTTTGATTCAGGCTGCGGCTCCCAACCCGGAGAATCCCAGTCTGGTCAAGGATTCCAACCAGACCATGTGCCAGATTACCACCGGGGGCCAGAACCGTATTCATATTGAAGATAAAAAGGGCGGCGAGCGCATCCTGATGCATTCTCCTAAATCCGATTCATGGATTCGTATGGGCGAGCCTAATGATCCCCCGGCAGCGGGTGAAGATGAGCCGATGACTGAAGACAAGGTGAAGAAGATCGCCGACGAACAGATAGAAGCAAGCGAACAGGGCAAGGCCGGGGTAAAGCTGCACACCAGCGGGCATATCTCCGCTTTTGCTGGCTCTTCCGCTGAAGTTTTTTTGGGTAACGAATTCAAGTTTGTCGGCGGTTCTTCTGAAGACATTCTGGTCGGGAATGATACCAAGATGTATTTCGGGCTAAAGGAAGATGTGGTGGCCGGTCTGGAAACCGGGATCAAGCTTGCCGGGCTGATTGAATGTACATTGACCAAGAATGTCCTTGTACTGGGAACTGCCCGTAAGATGGAGCTGGAGAAGGAAGAGCTGATGGCCGACCACAAGCGCATGTCTATTGATATGACCAATCTTAATGCTACCTGCGCTGATATGAACGGGGAGCTTACTTCGCTGCGTGCTGACCATAGTAATCTTGTCGCTGATCATACTGATCTTAAGGGCGCAACACAACAACTTGCCGGAGAAGCATCCAAGCTTGCCGGGGAAGTTGAAAACCTTGGCGGACAGGTGACCGAGGTTGCGGGAAGTGTTTCGAATGTTTGTGGCGAGGTTACCAAGCTGGCTGCTGAGCGTAATGATGTAAACGGTGATGTCATCGACACAGCCGGTAACAGGACCGGGCTGGTCGGATCGCTGTCCACTGTCTCTGCAGAGGCAAGCAGTATTTCAACAGAGATGAACAATATCGCAGGCTTGATAAACAATATCTAGCCCCGGAGTGATATGAAGATATTCAAGGAAAAACAACATTCCTTCTTTCCCCGCCCGCTTGGCATCGGGGACAAGTTCTACCTCAGTGTCGGGGTCATGGCCTTTTTTGACCTCAATGATCCCGAAAATCTGCTTGATGAACAGGAACTCTGGAAGACCGTACCCGCGCAGCTTGGCTCCAAATCAATTATTGATCAGGGAGTCCCCAAGCCGCGTGGTGAATTTCTGGTGACAGGTTCCTGTTTTGCCCCGCGCGGACAGCTCCGTCCGGCTTCGCAGGTGCATGTTCGGGTGGGGGAGAAGGAAAAAACACTCAATATTTTCGGTGACCGTTTTTGGAAAAACGGTCTGATCACCGACCCGGAACCGTTTGTGGAAATGCCCGTGGTCTGGGCCAATGCCTACGGCGGACCGGAGTACGCCGAAAATCCGCTTGGCAAGGGCATGGGCAGGGTTCCCATGCCTGACGGCTCTGAAGCTGTGCCTCTGCCGAACATTGAACTTCCGCAGCAGCAGATCGGTTCCCCGTCACAGAAGGTGGACCCTGCCGGATTCGGGCCGCTTGATCTCATGTGGCCGCAGCGGGCCAGCAAGAACGGAACTTATGATGAAAAGTGGAAGAATCAGCGTTGGCCGTTTTATCCTGATGACATGAATTATGAATTTTTCAATGCGGCCATGGAAGACCAGTATATGGACGGATATTTCAAGGGTGGCGAATCTGTTGAGATTAAAAACATGCACCCTGATTTTCCGTTTATTGAAAGTGCGCTGCCCCGCTTGCGCATGCGCTGCTTTGTTACTGTAAATAAAAATTTCAAGCCGCACAGATTTCCGGTGGGGCCACTGCCATCCCACCAGATAAGCGAAGATGAGGAGTTCCGCGAAGTATCCACCCGGCTGGAAACGGTCTGGTTTTTTCCCTCCATTATGCGCGGGCTCCTCATCTATCGTGGAACCACTGAAGTTGTGGATGAAGAAGGTGCGGATGTACTGCGGGTGCTGGTTCGCCACGAAGATCAGGACGGGGAAGAAAAATCCCTTGAGTATTACCGTGATCTTCAGGTCAGTCTTTTGGATCGTGGTGTGGACATAGATATGTCCAAGGCTGAAGAAGCCATGAAGAAAGCGAAAAAGAGTCTGCTTAAAGTTAAGAACATCTCCAAGTTTGCGGATGAAATCAGGCAGAAAGCCCTTGGCAACCGTCCGTCCATGCCCATGCAGGAGCCTGAAGAAATGCTGGCCGGGGCACAGAAGATCATCGCCGGACAGTACAAGACCCTGGACAGTCTGGAAGCAATGGCTCGCAAGGCCCATGCAGAACACGGGCATCTGGTGGAAATAAATCTCGGAATATTTGATAAATTCCGTTCCAAAATTGCGGGGCTTGAAAAGCGGATTTCATCAACCACCGAAAAGTTATCCGCCACCAAAAAACAGATGGAAGCGGCGGCAAAGGATGCCGCGAAAGGAGCTTCGTCCAAAATGAAGGGTATCAAGCCGGAGCTGTTGCAACAGAACGGTTTGGACCCGGATAATCCTGTTCCTGATAATTTTCCACTCCAGAAAAAGGTCAATCCCTGGCACGACCGGGGTTTCCCTCTGGTGGTCCAGTGGCGCAGAAATCTGGAAAATGCCCCGGAGAAGATGAAGCAACTCACCGATCTGGGTATTGAAAGAAAGACCATCAAGCGCATGTGGCTGGGCGTTAACGATGAAGAATTGCATGAGCGTCCGGCAGACTGGGGGCTGGATGGTGATGATGAATTTTCCATTCCCGCAGGGCTGGTGCTGCCCCGTTTTGACGGCCCGGTGCTCAACCACATCAAGAGCAATCCGGCTTCTTTTGCCGGCGGCAAAGAACAGCTCGTTTCAGGTTCTGATGAAGCACCCCTGTTCCTTCCCGGCGCGACTCTCATTGACCTGCCGAGCATGCCTGCAGCCGCAGCAGCTCCGGTGGTCTGCGTTGCGGATGAATTACAGGCCCTGTTCATGGAGCAGGAAGTAGGTGACTTTTGTTCAATTCTGGCTCTCGGATCTCCCAAAGAGAAACCGGGCAAGGATGCAGCCAAGGAACTGAAAAAGGTTGACGCAATTTTGATTGTCCGTCCTGAAAAATGGAAGGAAGACACTAAGCTCAATGAAGAATGGAGCGAGTGGCAGTCCGCATTCAATGATGGTCTGCCGCTGGAACTCGAACATGGTCGCACTGTTTTTGAGTCCCGCAAAAAGGGCAGTGATATCCGGCAGTGGGTGCTGGACCATCTTCCCGCAGAGCATGGGGAGGCCCATGCCGTTTCCATGGCTTTGCCTGAAAAAGGCAGCACCCCTGATGGCGATTTCCTGAAAGGCTTCATGCCGCCGTTTCCTGATGTGAAGGGTTTAGCCAAGGGCATCCATGCCGAGGTGAAGAAGGCTATGGAAGCTAAATTTGCTCCGCTTAAGGCCGAGCAGGACGCCATGCTTGCCACCATGCGCGAGAAAGCCGCCAAGTATGCAAAGTACGGTGTGGACCCATCAAAAATTGCCATGGGTAAAACAGGACCAGAGCAATCCCCTGCTGAGTTTGGTAAAGAAATTGCCGCCAAGATCAGGACTAAGGCTGCTGATTTGAAGCAGCGCAAACTGCTGCCTGCGGATGTTGAGGCCAAAATGGAAAGTCAGGCGGCAGGAGCTGAGAAACTCGGGGCCAAGCTGGATGCGCAGAAGCTGAAGTTGAACCAGGCTTTTGAGGCCAAGAAAGTTGAGTTGGAGGAAGGGCTGAAAAAGCTGAAAGCAAAGAGTCTGCCCGATGCTGCTACCGCGAAGCTTGCGGAACACGGCCTGAGCGGTGATTCCATGCGTGCTCTGACCCGTGAGGAAGTGCAGCGGTTTCACGGGCAGGGTAAATCTTTGAAGGGGGCAGTCCTTTCCGGTGTGGATCTTTCCGGGCTTGATCTCAGCAATGCCGACCTGAGCAGTTGCCAGTTGCAGGGAACCAATTTCAGCGGGTCCGTTCTGGACGGGGCCAAGTTTGTTCAGGCTCTGGGCAAGGACGCTGATTTCAGCAAGGCCTCACTTAAAGGAGCGGATTTCGGACGCGGAGTTTTTAATAAGGCGATATTCAGAGAAAGTGACCTGAACGGAGCTTCGGCTGTGCAGGCGGCGTTCAAGGGTGCTGATTTCTCAAAGTCCGTATTGCACAACGCTGAGTTTGACATGGTTATCCTTGAGAAAACGGATTTTACCGAAGCAGACCTAAAGGGTGCGCGGTTGAATATGTGCATGATCAGCGGCAAGGCGGATCATGCTGATTTCGGGCTGGCTGCGATCAGGAAGTGCATCTTCAAATCCTCCTCTCTCAACGAAGCTGATTTTTGCAAGGCTTCAGTTAACGAAACCCTGTTTAATGATGTTGAGGCCCATAAGATCAATTTCAGTGAGGCCAATCTTGATAAGCTGCGGACCGGGCGCAATTCCAAGTTCAAGGATTGCGATTTCCGCAATGCCACCCTGCGCGGTGCAGCTTTGCGTGAATCTGATTTTACCGGGTCCGATTTTCGGGGTGCGGATCTTGAAAACGGTCTGCTGGAAAATTCCCAGCTGGTCCGGGCTAACCTCAACGGCGTTTCCGCCAAGGGAGCGCGCTTCACCAAAAGCAATCTAGAAGCCGCATCCATGCGTGCTGCCAATATTCACATGGGCGGCATGCGCAAGGCACGGTTGGTGGATACCGACCTGCGCGGCTCCAATCTGTTTGCGGTGGATTTTTACAAGTCCGTGCTCGGCAATACCCGTTTCGAAGCTGCCAACTTAAAGCGCAGCCAACTGCATGGAAAACTCGAACTGCTGGATGATGACTCATGAGCACATTGAATCGAGAACAGATACTTGCGGCCATTGCCGACAACCGGACCCTGCGCGATGTGGACCTTTCCGGTGCGGACCTTTCCGGAACCGATCTCACCGGGGGGCGTTTTTACAACGTGAAGCTGCATGGTGTGGACCTTTCCGGGGCCAATATTCTCAAGACCGGATTCAAGAATTGCGAGTTTAATGAATCACGGTTCGACGGAACCGAGCTGACCAAGATTAATCTGCAAGGCATGAGCTTTACCGGAGCTTCATTCAAGGAAGCTAAAATTCACATGGCTACCTTGCAGAAAGCTGATTTCAGCGGGGCCGATTTTACCGGAGCGGAGCTGACATGGTCCATGGCCCAGCATTCAAGTTTCAAGGGTGCAAACATGAGGTCCATGCAGATTGTCAAATCCGTGCTGTCTCATTCCAATCTGGACGGGGCTGATTTTTTCGGGGCCAATCTGGATCGGGTGGTTTTCAACGGAGCATCATTCAAAGGAACTAAATTCAAAGGCGGGACCTATTTTAAAATGATGATGCGCGGGGCCGATCTGGAGAATCAGGATATCTCCGGGCAGCTGTTTTCTCAGGTGTTGCTCGATAGTGCCAACCTGCGCGGGGCCAACCTTTCCGGTGCTGATATGACCATGTCCAATTTCATGGGCGCGGACCTGACCGGGGCTGATCTTTCAGGTACGGTGCTACGTAGCTGCATGTTCAGCGGTGCAACGTTGCGTGAATCAAATTTCAGCCGGGCCGACATGACCAAGGCCTATTTAGGGGAAGTCGACGCAACAATCGCCGATTTTTCCGGGGCGACCATGGTGCATGCAATCTTTAAAAAGGCCAATTGTCAGGCCGCAAGATTCGTCGGGGCCAGTTTGCAGCATTCTGATTTTTCGTATGCTGACCTGACCCATGCCGATTTCAGCAGGTCCTCCATGTATCGGGCTAAACTGCATTGCATAGTCGAGAAAGATACCCGCTGGGATGGCGCGTCTCTGATTATGCTGCAAGGTACGGATAAAGATTTGGAAGAAGCCGAAAACTGGGTGCATGATTAGAATGCCTC
Source organism: Maridesulfovibrio spiralis (SeqCode) (assembly GCF_048571135.1). NCBI lineage: Bacteria > Pseudomonadati > Thermodesulfobacteriota > Desulfovibrionia > Desulfovibrionales > Desulfovibrionaceae > Maridesulfovibrio > Maridesulfovibrio spiralis (SeqCode). The sequence continues at coordinate 1,999,034 of NZ_CP182344.1, forward strand.
CGGCGGTGCTACCGCGGGTCGCCTTCAGCGGGACCAAAGAAACTTTTTGTAAAAAGTTTCTCTGGACTCTTCAAAAACTTTTATTAGCGCTTCGCGGATTTGTTTGGAAAAGTGACATTGAATTTTCTCAACCTTGGGAGGATATATGAATAATCTGGCTAGGAAACATGAAACTCTCGCTCCGCAGTTGGAATACGGGCGGGTGATTTTGGTGGATGGCGGTCTTGTGGTTGAATCTTCTCTTGGCGAACTTGAAGCGCAGAAGGCTGTCAGCTGTCTGGTCAGCCCTGAAGTCGGGGACAGTGTGCTGCTCTCGGTGGATACGCAGGGCGGGGTCTGGATTCTCTCTGTACTCAGCAGGGCGGAAGCTGGTCCTACTGCTTTGGAAGTTGAGGGGGATCTGACATTGCGCAGCAAAAACGGAAGCCTGACTTTTGCTGCGGATGAAGAGCTTACCTGCATCAGCAGCAAAGCCGCTTTGCATTCAGATGAGGTCGAAATTTCTGCCGGAAAGGTCTCGCTGACCTCGCGCCTGTTCAGCAGCAATGTTGAACGGGTCAAGAAGGTTGCCGGGAATGTGGATGAGATCAGCCGGGAATTTACCCGCCGGGTGGTTAACTATTTTCGGTTCACCAAGGAGCATGAAGATTGTCAGGCTGAGTCCCGCAGACAGCTTGTGGATGAGACCCTGACCATACAGAGCAAAAATACCATGATCGTTTCCGAAGAGCATGTGAAGATTGACGGTGAATTGATCCATATGGGTTAGACCCTGCAAAAGTGAGTTGTGGTTCACTTTTGATGATGGCGATTAAAAAGAGGAGTTAGATATGTTTGCGCTTACCATGGGAGCGGGTGTGGATATGGGCTTTCCCGATGTCTGCCTGACTCCGGCAGGCCCGGTCCCGGTTCCGGTTCCTTATCCGAATATTGCCGAGTCGGCCACTACGGCACCGGCAGCATATAACGTTCTTTGCGATTGCATGCCGACTCTGAACCAGACCTCGCTGGGACTTGTCAGCGAGGGCGACGAACCCGGCGTGGAGCTGGGAGTGGTCTCGCATCTGGAGTCCGGGCAGACTGAATATATCGTCGGCTGTATAACCATCCTTGCCGATGGCATCCCGGTGCAGCGGCTGACCAGCGTGACCGGCCAGAACTGCCTCGGAGTTATGCCTAACGCCCCCGGAATCTGCGCCGTACCCAGTCAGGTAACGGTTTTGACGCTTGGGTGATGCCTCCGGCGGCTGGGGAAGGGGAACTTTTGGGAAAAGTTCCCCTTCCCCAGACCCCATCCCCTCAAAACTTTATAATAAGGCTTCGCCGCTGGAGGCCGAAGCTACTTGTATGCAAACGGATCGCTATCCCACGGAAGACAATTAAAAATTAATCTCAATTTTATATTTAACTTGGCGAAGCCCTAATAAAAAGTTTTGGGATTCTTAAACCCTTTTTCCAAAAGGGTTTAAGGCCCCCGGCAGGGCCCGCCGGGAGGCAATACATGGCAAAAAGTATTTTCATATCTATTCTTGAGAAAGACGAGGCCAAGGGTAAGGGGCTGTTCCAGACAGTCACCCGTTACGGCTTGGGCGTGAACGGTCATTTCTGGTCGGACAATCTGGAAAAGATGGAATGGGCCGGGCCGATTGGCGAGTTGGAGAAGCCGGAGGTCGGCGTCTGGCTGATCAAGGGCAGCAAGGCCAGCTATGAAAACCCGGACATCCGTTTCGGTCTGGGCTTGTTGGCAGCAGCGGTGCAGGCCCGGCGCGGGCACGGTTTTCCGATCCTTTGCATCTGTGATGACGGCGAGCTTGATCCGGCGACTTTGCCGACCATGCTGCGCGGTGTGGAAATTGTGGATGAATCCAAAATGGGCGCAAAGCTGGCGGCCAAGGCCAACATGCCGATCAGGAAAATTGAGGCCGAATACCGTTTTGATCTTTATCCCCTGCCCAGTCTGGGATTGTGGGTTGAAGTCGGTCCTGCTCCGGGCCATGCGTGGAAAGGCGCACTGCTGGGAGTTAGCGACGGCGACATAGCAGCCCACGGCGTGGGGCCAGCCGGACAGTTGCCGGAAAAATGCGTGCTCAATTATCCCATGAAGGGCTTGAAAATGGAAATGGGCGGCAAGGATTTCATCGGCTGGGCGGTGAAAAACGAACTGGCCGAAAACGAATCATACTTCGTCAAAGTAACCGGAACCCCGGATGCACTGATCTTCGGTGAATTCCCGGACGGCGATGACGCAGAGTTTTATTCACTGCAGCTTAAGTAATATATGCCTGCTTCCTCTACTTGGAAGACGTTTTGGCCATGCTCCGCATATAGCTTACAGTGAATTTCTTTGGAATTAACATCAGCGAAGCTTAATAAAAGGTTTTGGGATTCTTAAACCCTTTTGCAAAAGGGTTTAAGCCGCCGGAGGCGAAATCTGTTTATCAAAACGCGAAGCGCATCAAATAATTTTTTTACCAATTAAAACCAAAACTGACTGGCGCGGCTCCGGGCAGGATTTCCGGTCCGGGCGTGAGCGAGATTTCAAGGAGAACCGAATCTGTGGACGGTTCTCCTTTTTTTATGCTCAGGTCGTAAGGTTCCGGGTAGCCCTGTTGTTGCAGGAGCAGGGCGACCGCTTCGGTCAACTGCGGTTCAAGATCAGTGAACTCTTTGCGCTTCTCTGTGGATAGCTGGATCAGAAAATGGATCAGCCTTGAAAGATAGAACCGCAGATTTGCCGGACCGCCATCAATGGATACCGCTCCAAGCAGGAAAGCCTGATCACCGCTGAATGCAAAGGTGTTGATCCCGGCTAACCGGAAATCTTTGATCCGTTCGGTGTAGAGGGGCGGATTAACCGGGCTGGGGTCGCGTCCTTCGGTGAGGGACAAGCCCTCCAGACGGGTACTGGAATGGTTTGCGAAGAGGGTCGCCCTGCCGTTCTCGGCAAGACTGCGCGCGCAAAGGGCCGCTGTTCCCCAGACTGAGCTGACCCAGAGCGGGTCCGGCTCGGACAGTGAAGATGTGAAGTCGCCTTCAGGCTTGTGCATGGTCCGGCCCATTATTTCCCCGGCACAACCGATCACCCAACCGGCCGCTGACTGCTGGCGCAGGGTTTTCCAGCGTCCGTATTCCGCACCTTCAAGCTGCGTGGGGACGAAGGGTAAGCGGTCAATTCCGGCCCAGCTTCCGATTTCAAAGAATTTCGGTCCGAAATCGACCAGTGCAGGAGTTAGAGTTTGTTCAGAAAAATTCATGACTTTATCTAATATTTCTATAGATATTGGAGAGATGCTTAGGCTGTGGTCGAGCAGTGTCATGTCGGGCGGTGAAGTGCTGAGGGTTTCGGTGAGCTTCTCGATTACCGCGAGCAGATTGCTTTCAGATACAGGCACGAGGATGAATTCAACATTGCATTTGCTGCCGGAAGGAACCTGCCGGGCCACGAGTTCCAGTCCCCGCCAAGCTGATTCCATTTTCCTGAAATCCGGATCGCTGAAGATGGCCTGCAAGAGATTGCTTCGGGATTGATTGCCCTGATCGGTGTCGGGTTGCTGCGGTTGACCGCTGTCGACCATGGACAGGATGTCGTCCAGAACTGCGGCCTCTTTCGGGTCCGGGATACTTGCTTGTGCAGGGTGGTGTTCTTTTTCCAGATGCTCGGCGATTGTTTTGAAAGCCGGAAGCCTTTTGATGTTCTTGGGCCGGAAGTCAGCCATCCTGCTGATGGAGATACTGATGGATGCAGCAGGGAATATTTTTTGGTCCAGCGGGATATCCAAAGTGGGGTTCAGCTCGGCAAGGGCCTGATCAACGGAAAGTGTGTCGGTTGTGATGGATGGGGGGTGATCGGTTTCAAGGGCAGGAGAAAAAGGGGCCAGGGCCAGAATTTTAAAAGGGGCCAGTTCGATATGCATGAAGACCTCGCTGGGGTTATATTGCGGATATAAATTAAAACCATATTAGCGCAGTTCGGTCTTTCGAGGCAATAAAGTGTTTCTCTTTTGTTCTTAAATAGTATCAGTCGTCGACATAAATTTATTTTCAGTGTAAATTGGTATTAATTGCTGAAATCTCTTTTGGTGGCTCCAACTATGCAATCGGAGGGCGGATTGTGCGTGGCAGATTAGTGATACCCCTGATAATCATGCTGGTAGCGGTTTGCGGCTGTGGCGGAAATAATAAACCGGTGAATCCTACAACGGTGACAACCCCGGCTTCAAGCCCGGACCAGATGAAATGGACTTATCAGATTAACGCCATTTCCTTTAAACTTGGTGTGGATAAGAACCTCAATGAATATGACGGAGCACCCCATTCCCTGCTGCTCTGTTTTTACCAGCTTTCAAATCTCAGCAAATTCAATGAACTTGCCGGGACTTCCACCGGAATGGAAAAACTGTTCAACTGCACCAGCTTTGATCCCAGCGTTACGCAGGTCAAGCGCGAATTCGTGCAGCCCGGGCGTAATTCGACCATTACCATGGACCGGGCAGAAGGAACAAAGTTTGTAGGCGTTGTGGCCGGATATTACGACTTGCAGGGGAAAGGTTCGCGCACATGGCAGATTCCCATGGATGTCAGCGAAACCGGGATGCTTTGGTGGAGCGATACATGGTATGCCCCGGCAAAGCTTGATGCCATGATCATTCTCGGACCCCATGAAATCCAGAAGGTAGGGGAGTAGGCGTATGCATGCGGACAAGCCTCTTTTCTGGCATCAGGGATTATTTTTACAGCCGCAGCATTTCCAGCTTGCGGACCTGCATCAGCTGCACCGTTTCCGGGCCTTGCGTCAATACGGACTTCCCTATTTCTGGGGTGTCAGCGGACTAAAAATCAGGGAAGGAGCCCTTGAACGCAGGGAATTTGAAGTCTCAGAAATCGAGGTTCTTTTCGACAACGGAAACCTGATAACTTTTCCGGGCAATGCCCACATTGAACCGCGTTCTTTTGATAAGGCATGGGATGATGGCGGCAAACCTTTCACGGTTTATCTGGGACTGCGCAAATGGAATCCTGAGGGAGGCAATGTCGCGCAGGTTGAAGACACCGTCGCCTCGGTGAATACCATGTTCGCTGTTTCCCCGGACCCGGTTGAGCAGCCCGACCTTCTGGGCAGCGGCCCTCCGGCCCAGATAAAGCCCATGCGCTATGTGCTGCGTTTGTTCTGGGAAGATGAGCTGGATGATCTCGGAGCCTATAACATCATTCCGCTGGCAAGGTTGGAGCGTGATGTTCAGGAAGTGCGTCTGGCGGAAAATTTCGTGCCGCCCTGCATCACCCTGAAAGCTTCAAGATGGCTGAATGATATTTTCCGGGACATCAGCGATCAGGTCGCTTCGCGCTGTCGCCGTCTGGAACAGTACAAGAATCCGGCGGGTCTCGGTTCCGGCGATCTTGATTTTACTTCCACAGTTTTCCTGCTGGTCCTGCGGACCCTGAACCGCTATGCCCCGCAACTGGATCACTATGTACAGGTTCCGCATATCCACCCGTGGCATGCCTTCGGCCTGCTGCGTCAGATTATCGGGGAGCTTTCCTCCTTTTCCCGTGAAATGTCAGCCCTTGGCGAAGGCCCGGACGGGCAGAAGGTGCTGCCGGATTACGATCATGAGGACATGGGTCCCTGCTTCGAGAAGGCCCGCGAGATCATCACCAATATTCTTGATAGCCTGACCGCCGGACCGGAACTGATGAGCCAGTTTGTATTCAGTGATCCGTACTTCACCGTTGAACTGCCCGAGCGGGCTTTTGCCGCCGGAAACAGTTTCTGGCTGCTGGTCAGGACCGAGAATCCCGAACAGGCTTTACCGGAGCTTTTAAACATTGCCAAACTTTCAGCAACCAGGGGCATGAGCACGCTGCTGGCCCGTGCTGTTCACGGTATCGGCATTATCCACGAGGAAAACCTGCCGCCCGGATTGCCGCGCACCAAGGGTGCTCTGTGCTTCCGTATTGATACAGAATCTCCGCACTGGGCTGATGTAGTTAATTCGGGAAGTCTTTCCCTTTACTGGGATAGCGCGCCCAGTGACCTTTCAGTCTATATCGCAGCCATGAGAGGGTAGCCATGCATCTTGCAGATTGTTTCCTTGAGCTCTTCACCTACATCAGGCTCCTGACCGGATCGGCAGAAATGGTTGGGGCCGAGTATGTACAGGTGCGCGAAGATGTCGGGAATCTGATCAACCGCATGGATGACCGCAGCGACAGGATTGATATTTCCGAAGAACTTTATGACGAGGCCCGTTTTGCTGTTTTTGCATGGGCGGATGAGGCTGTGCTTGTCTCGCAGTGGAGCGGTGTAAACGAGTGGTTGAAACATCCCCTGCAGCGGGAATTTTATGGCACAGCCAATGCGGGGGAGGAGTTCTTCGAGCGGCTGGACAGACTTTTCAAGCGTAATAACGGTGTGACGGACCAGAGTCTCTTTGCTGATATGGAGAAAGAAGGGGAAGTTGTTGCGGACAGCAGTAACGGTCTGAGTGAAGTGCTGGAAGTTTACGCCCTTTGCCTTTCCCTCGGCTATACCGGGAAATACTTCAGCGAATCCGGTGGGGAGAGGCTTGATGAATTGCGCCGGGAATGTGTGAAGCGCATTCCCGGAGGGCTGGAAAGCTACGGCGGGCCGGCATTTCCGCAATCTTACGGAAGCGGTAAAGTAGCCCCGCGCAAATGTTGCTATGGGCGTATTTTTGATCCGGTTTCACTAATCTTTTTCATTCTGCCCGTGCTGGTCTGCGGCGGGATGTATCTGGCTTATAAGGTTCTGCTTGAGCACAGCCTGAAGCTTTGGTTCGGCTGATTATCAAGGGGTGAAAAGGCGAAAGCATGAAGAAGTTCCTACTCAATCTGCTCAAGATCATATTTATTGTGCTGCTGTTTGTTCTGGCGGCAGTAGCTTCCTATGCCCTTGTTACTTATGCGGGCTGGCCGTGGTGGGCAGGGGCCTGCCTGTTCGGCGGGATTATCGGGCTGGTTGCCGCTTTCTTTTTTATTCGCAAGTGGCTGTTGCGCAGGCGGGAGAAACAGTTCGTCAAGCGCATTGTGGATCAGGATGATTCGGCGATTGCAGCTGCTCCTTTGCACGAACGCTCGCGGTTGCAGGAGTTGCAGACCCGCTGGACCGAGGCCGTGCATCTGCTGCGCAATTCCGATCTGCGTAAGCATGGCAATCCTCTTTATGCTCTGCCGTGGTACATGGTTTTCGGTGAATCCGATTCCGGCAAGAGTACTGCCGTAGCCAGCAGCAGGTTGACTTCAATCCTTTCCGACGTCGGTCCGACTCCCGGTGTTTCCGCTACCCGCAACTGCGATTGGTGGTTTTTTGAAGAGGCGGTCATCCTCGATACTGCCGGACGTTACGCCATTCCCATTGATGAATCGCGGGATAAGGAAGAGTGGGAAAAGTTCCTCACCTTGCTGGTCAAGTATCGCAAGCGTGAACCGCTGAACGGCTTGATAATCACCCTGCCTGCCGACCGTTTGCAGTCCGGGGACGAGGACAGCCTTCATGAATACGGGCGCAGTCTGCGCAGGCGGATCAATGAACTGATGCGTGTGCTGGGCGTGCGTTTTCCCGTCTATGTGCTGGTGACCAAGATGGATCTGGTCTTCGGGCTTAAGGGGCTGGTCGAGATGCTGCCCGCCGAAGCCCATTCCCAGGCTATGGGCATGGCGAACGAGGACATGCTTTCAGACCCGGAACAATTTGTGGATAAGGCTGTTTCCGGGGTGATCGAGCGTTTGCGGGAACTGCGCATGACCCTGCTGGACCGCGAAAATAGTTTTGATCCCGCTTTCCTGCTTTTTGCCGACGAGCTTGACCGTTTGCGGCCGCGTATCCGCGCTTTTGCGGACGGCGTATTCGAGGAAAATCCCTATCAGGAACAGCCCTTGTTCCGGGGGATTTATTTTTCCAGCGGCGAGCAGAGCGGGGAACAGAGTTCGGTCTTTCTGGACAGTCTGCCGTCTTTGCAGAATGTGCAGACCAAATTACCTGGAACGCGTCAGGGCCTGTTCCTGCATGACTTTTTTTCCAAAGTGCTGACCCGTGACCGTAATCTGTTCACGCCTATTATCGAATTTTTGAAATGGAAGCTGCTGACCCGGAATCTGGGGATGCTGGTCTGGTTGCTGCTGCTTTTTGTTGTCTGCGGCCTGTTCAGCATGTCTTTCTGGGGCAATCGAAGCGTGCTTAATGACTTGTTTACGGCATTTCCCAAGCCGCCTGAATTTTCCGAGAGGATTGATGAGCGTATTGCGCAGATGGAAGGTTTCCGCCAGAAGATTGATCATCTGGACAAGCTTAATTCGAATTGGTGGATTCCGAGAATGGGCTTTGATGCCAGCCTTGAAGCCGAGCAGGAAGTCAAAGAGCTTTACGCTGAGGATTTTGAGACAGAACTGCTAAAGCCGGTGGATGATAAACTGACCCGGGCCATTGAAGGGCTGCATGCAGGATCTTCGGAGCAGGTCATAAGTGATTTTGTCAAGCTGCTGGGCTGGCGCATCGACCTGCTGGATAATCGTTTGGAAGGCGGAAAGATCAAACCGCTGGCCTCCTATGAACTGCCGACCGGAAAGGCTATGTCCTTTGCTGTGCAGGGTTTCGATCCTGATTTGATGAAATACTACGCCAGTACCTACAGTTCCTATCTTGCCTGGGGCCGGAACGAGGAAGCTTTCAGGGAGCAGCGGTTGCTCTTGCAGGCAAGGCTGGGCAAGGTCTTCAGTCTTAAGGGTGCTGATTTCAAATGGCTGGTGGATTGGGTTGATTCCAACCCGGAAGTGCAGTCTGTTACCCTTCGCGATTTCTGGGGCGGGCCGCGACTGGATTTTGAAAATGAGGTCCATGTTGTTCCGGCATACACAACCACCGGACATAAAATGCTGACCGACTTTCTGGCGGAATTACGCCGGGCAATGCCGGATGAATCCGGTTTTGAACAGCGGGAAAAGGATTTCTGGAGCTGGTACGCCACTCAATATTATCAGGCATGGTACTCTTTTTCCGAGCATTTCACCGAGGGTGAGCGGCAGCTGTTGACCAAAGACGATTACAACAACATGGCCCATGTCATGGCTAATCCGGACAACCCGTACTTTAAACTGCTGACCAGGATGAAAGTAGAGTTTTCCGGTATCAAGGATCTTAATGAACCGCCGGTTTGGGTGAATGACCTCTTCGATTTCAATATCGTATTGACCCAGTACAAGGCTCTTAAGGCCAAGGGAGTCGCAGAGTCTTCCCAGAAGGCTGAGAATTCCCTGCGTAAGGTCGTAGCCGATCTGGGCGGCAGGATGGCTAAAAATATTGAAGTCCGTATGGAGAGTGCCAAGCAGATTGATGAGTACATGCAGGTACTCAATGATCTGGCCGGATTCACCACCAGTCAGGAGACGGCATTTAAGAGCGCGGCGGCCCTTTATCCCTCCACCGGACAGAGTGGCGGGGATAGCGGAGCGAACAGCAAGTCTCCGGCTGGAGCTGTAAAAAAGAACCCTGTTGATGGCGCAACACGGGCCATGGCAGCTTTGCGGACCCGCATGGGCGGCGGTGGACAGGGCACGCGCATGTTCTGGAATCTGGTTGCCGGGCCGTTGGAATTCATGGTTTATGTGATCACCATGGAAGCTTCCTGCGAATTGCAGCAGCTTTGGGAAGGCAAGGTTCTGGCTGAAACAGCCCATGTGCCTGCTGATAAATTGCGGACCACCCTCTTCGGTAAGAGCGGTATTGTGGATAAGTTTACTTCCGGTAGTGCTGCGCCCTTCCTGAGCAAGGGAGTAAAGGGATGGCAGAGTCAGAAGTGGCTGGGCATTCCTTTTCCGTTCCGTGAAGATTTCTTTGTCTTCTTGAATGACGGAGAGCAGGGTGCGCAGGAGATACAGCCTGAATACAAGGTCAGCCTGTCCACGATACCCACCTCGGTGAATGCCAACGCCACTGAAGAGCCTTACGCCACCATCCTCTCCCTTGAGTGCGGAAGCGGTAAGCAGGAACTTGTTAACTACAACTATTCCGAGAAGATGACCTTCCAATGGAAGCCGGATGAATGCGGGACAACAACCCTGACCATTCGTTTTCCGGGTATTGATCTGGTCAAGACTTACGAGGGCAAGCTCGGTTTTGCCGAGTTCCTGTCCGAGTTCCGTAATGGCGAAGTCAATTTTGCTCCCAAGGATTTCCCTGATCAGGAAAAAGGGTTGCAGGGGCTGGGCGTAAGCAACGTGAAGGTCGGCTATAACTTCAGCGGGGCAGTCCCGGTCATAGAGCTGCTCAAGATCAAGCCTTTGAATGTTCCAAACTTCATAACCGATTGCTGGCAGCAGTAAGGAGGCGGGTGTGCTGACTGTTTTTTACAGAAGATTTTACATCCTGCTTTTCCTGATCTGGCTGGGAGCAGTGTCCTGCATGTTTGTGCTGGCAGTTTGGGGTAATTTTGATTCCTTCATTTACGATTTCAGACAGCCGGTGCGGATGTTTGCGAATAATTCTATTGCGGTAAACGGCTCGCAGAGTCTTATGCAGGTGGCTGATGAAGAAATTGCCTCCGTGCGCCGGGAAGTTGTGCGCGAAGTGCACAAGGTAGAGCGCGAAGCGGAACAGTTCTTTGCGGATAATGCCACGAAACAGACGAATAGCTCTGAGTTAATTAAAGAGGAAATTCAGGCCGATCTGGCTGCGAACAGCACAAAGCAGTCAACTGCCGCCAAAGAATTACCGGACGGCGTTGGACTTCTGGATAAAATCGAGTTTACTCATAGCGGGGAGCAGTTTTTGGCCCGTCTGCGGACTACTCGCGAGGTGGGCCGGGTAACATATTTCCGTATGGAAAAACCGGCACGGCTGGTTACTGACCTGCGGGGCCGCTGGCGTTATGAAGTGCCCAGAAAAACGGAGTTTGTTTCCGGGTTCATCGAGCAGGTTGTTATCGGACAGCATACGGATCGTTTAAGGCTGGTCTTCCATTTTAGAAATCAGACGGCGGGTAACATTTCATATCCGGAGTTGATAAGGACTCCAGAGGGAATCGACATTGTTCTTAACAACGGGAAGCAGTAGAAACTGCTTCCCGTTTCTTTTTAGTTGATCCGCACTTCTTCAAACTTGCCTTCAGCCGGAAGGTTGCCACCAATATCGTTACCGATACTAAGTGATTTGAATTTGGACATGGATTTCGGATTGCATTTTCCGCTTTGTTCTTTGCCGTCGATGGTCAACGCTATTCCCTCGGTATTCCAGGAGACGCTTATCTTGTGCGGTTCCCTTTTCTGCCAGTCTTTGATTTCAAGACCGACTACGCATGCGGGCTTGCCTTTTTCCCAGCGGATGAGTTGGAGAAAGTCCTGCGGGGTCTTTTCCAGATACATGGAACCACGGTTCCAGTCCTGTCCGTTGAAGGCCAGCAGAACCCGTTGCTTACCATTTCCGCCGGACCATTCGGGAATGAAGGTGAAGGATATCTCACCTGAAACAGGGCCGGATGAATCTATATTCGGGGTTACAGCGGTGAAGAATTGATTCTTGCCGGATGACAATCCTTCTGTCTGCATGTCAGCAGTCCTTTTCCCTGCCAGATCAAGGTCGTACCAGTACACCGGAGCAGCCTTACCGGTATCATGAAGCTCGTCAGTGGCTTCCGGGCTGAGCGGGGCCTGAAAAATCATCAGGTCGTCAAATTCAGCCTGTGCCGGGAAGTTGTTTTGGTGGTCAGCGCCCAGATGCAGGGTTTTGAAATCCGGCTGGAACGGTGTCGGCAGTCCGGCAATGGCGTATTCTTTGCCATCAACATAAATCATCGCTTTCTTACGTTCCCAGACAATACTTAGTGAATGCCATTGCCTTGATAGCTCGATGGGCGGTCCCTGAACCATTCCGCTGTAGCCGTCTTTAAAGAATATCGCCTGTAAGCGGTTATCCGGGGTCAGTTCCAAGAAGACGGACCCCTTATCCCATTTGGGGCCTTTGCCCATGAACAGCATTCGTTTGGTTTTTTTGTTTTCCCATTCCGGAAGAATTCTGAATGAAACAGCACCTTCTCCGGCTTTTGTCTTCAGGGCGAATCTGTAGCGCAGGCGTGAATCAGGACCGGTTGCAAATGAAAATTGACCGGTCGGGGTGATGTCTTGCCTGTCGACGATCAAGCTGTCCGCAAGCCCGGAAACAAGGGATTTGCCACCGCTCTTTTCGTCGGGTTCAGTACTGCCGATGCGCAGGTATTCCTGCATACGTCCGGCGTCGTATTTGGTGGCCCTGATGGATTGGAAATGGACTAGGATCGGATTGGTCTTAACCCCTTCTTTGAAGTCTTTATGCTGCTTGATCAATCTGTTTTCAGAAAGCATGGCCGGGATTTCTCCTCCGGGATCGGAAAAGAATTCATGGGCCTGAACCAGCCAGATGGTGCCGAATTTATCTGTTTCCCCGCGCAGGTCAACGTGGCTGAAGGCCTGAATGATTTTCGGGTCGCCATCATCAGGCAGGTAGTAGGTGAAAGGTTCATAAATCCACGGTGCGCTAAGCACTACCGCATCACCAGGTTTGACGTTTTCAGCTATAAAATGTGCCACTTCCCGCCATTGTTCCTTGTCATAGGTTGTGTAGTAGAGCCATAGAGAGTGAACCGTGGCGAGCATAAATAAGCCCGCAACGGCATAGCGCAGTCCACGTGGGGCAAAGCCGGACATGATCAAGCCCAGAAACATGCAGAATCCGGGCAGGAACTGGATAGCGTACCTTTCCACATAAATTGGTGAAAGGATGAGTGAGACTGCAAAAGGTGTAACTACTGCACACAGGAACCACAGGCTAAGGAATAGTGCGCTGCGCACTTCTTGAGGTTGTTCATCCTCTGTACTGAAGCGAGTGCGCAGGGCCGGAATAAGCTTGACTGCCGCGAAAGCCAGCACCGCCAGTACGGCGATCATGAGGGGAAACACTCCGCCCGCAAGCTGGATGAATGTGCGATAGGCGGTGATATGGTCAGGAACCATTACCCATGATCCGGGTCCTTCCCCGCCCAGCTTGGCCAGTACCTGTTTCAGCAGGAAATACATCCACGGGCCGAACAGGACCAGTGCTGCAATATTTACCGCGACCCAGTTGGTAAAGCGTTTCATCCTTTCGCCGCGCCTGAAGCTCCAGTCCACAATGTAGTAGATTTGATGGAAGAGGATGATGAATACGGTGAAGGTGTGGGTATAGAGCATCAAAGCTACGGCTGTGGCATAGTATGCAAAATTGAATTTGTCTTGCCGTTCAATAAATTTCAGTAACCCATGACTGCTCATGAGGATTGCGCAGAGCAACATGGTGTAGCTGCGGGCTTCCTGTGAGAAGTTGATACCCATGTAGGATACCGCCATGAACAGAGCACTGAGCAGCGCGCCGTTGCGGTTCATCAGGCGCAGCCCGATTTTATAGGTCAGTTGGACTGAAATGATGCCGAAAATAGCTGAAATCATGCGCAGTGCTGTTTCTGATATACCGAATATCTCGGTCCAGATGTGCATGATGAACAGGTAGAGCGGCGGGTGTACATCGCGGGCGCAGTACTTGACTATTTCCGCGAAACTCTTGGTGGCATAGGCGACAGTCTGCCCCTCGTCGATCCACAGGCTTTCATCTGCAATGCCGTACACACGCAGCACTGTTGCAAGGAGCAGGATTAACCATAATGCGTAGTTGTTCTTCGAAGCTTGTGCCATTGGATGCCTCCGGCGGCCTTAAACACTTTGGAAAGGGTTTAAGATTCCCAAACTTTTTAATAGGGCTTCGCCGCGTAGTTTGATTAACAGGAGTTAGTCGAGTATTCCCTTTTCTATTTCCATCATTTTGCGTGCGAACTTCAGGGTTTCCATGTTTTCGGCAAGAGCTGATTTGATCAGATCAAGCATCCTGCTGGCTGTATTATACCAGTTTTCCGGGGATTCGTTCAGCTCCAGTCCGCCGGGATCGCCTTTGCTTCGGTTATAAAGTGCCCGTGCAGGTTCCGGGGCCATGCCGGGCAGGTTCTCACCGTATTGCTCGGTGGATTTGCGTGCGGGCAGGATGTATTTATTTTTCAGCCGCATGAAATCAGCCCGTTCCGAGGTAAGATGGTGAAGCAGCTCTAAGGCCTGCTGCGGGTGTTTGGTTCGTTTGTTAATGGCGTAGCCACGGGTCCAGATGTGGTTGACCCTATGCGCTTCGGGTTGGAGCATGGGCAGGAACCCTACAGTGACATGTTCCGGGTGAACTGGGAAACCTACGCCTTTGGAAAGGCTGAGCAGATACCAGACGTAGTTCCCGTTGATTGACATGCCTGCACGCCCGGAACGGAATTCGCCTTCGGCTACTACATGGTCGAATTTTTCATAGTCCGGTTGGTTTTCCTGAATTAATATTTTGAATGTTTTATAGGCGGCGATATGCGCAGTAAGGCGGTCTTCCTCTTCCTGACCGTCGAGCACAATCTGGAGTAGGGTGTAGTAGAATTTATAGAGGTTAAGGCCATTTGAAGGAAAGATCAGCCCTTGGATATTATGTTTTTTATTGATGTAGCGCGTGGCGGCAACCAGTTCTTCAAGGGTCTGGGGCAGTCCTGATTCGGGGAGCAGGTCTTTGCGGCCGTAAAGGTATTGTACCCCGATAAGTGCGGGCAGTCCGTATAGTTCCTCTCCGTATTTGTAGCCGACAACAGCGGGTTGCAGAAAATCCATTCGTTCTTTTCGCGGGAGAGCGTTAAACCATTTACCTATGGGCATGAGCAGCCCTTCCTGAGCGAATGAAGATGCCCAACTGCCGGGAATTTCAATGATGTCAGGCTGTTCCGCTTCGGGGTCCCGCAGCAGGCGGAGAGATTCTTCGCGAATGGTCCATTCACTGTATTCAGGGATAACTTTAATCTTTATTTCCGGGTGGATTTCCATGAAGTCGTTAAGGGAACCTATGTCTGTACTGTTGGTTTCGAAAACGCGGTTCACGTCTCCGTAAATTGTCAGTGTGACCGGAGTATCCGGCATTGGTGATTTTGCGCAGCCGGAGAATAAAACAAAAATGAATGCGAAAAACAAACAGCGGAATGTCATGGTTTATCTCCTACCTACGAGGTGTCCTCAACTCGTTAAAAGTACATTGAAAAGTGTATAATTTTAAAGACCCGTCCGATATGACGATATCCATTTATTTATACATTGCGGCTTCCAGAATTAATCCGTTTGTTTCAAGGGTTATTGCTTTGTTAACTTCGCCGTTATCATATTTCCCGGCCATGAAGCCTTTGTCCTTGTCATGCAGCGGAGAAAGTTCCAGCACCAGTTTGCGGGTGTAGGCCGTGTTGTAAAGAGCATCCCAGCAATATGCTGTTGCGGTGGATGCCCAGAAGAGCGGTAACGGGGTCTCTGCATACTTGCTGACACATTGCCATTCCTTTTTCCCGCCGGAGATGACAATTGTGCTTTCTGCTATCCACGGGCTGCGGTCGATACGTCCGATACCGGCTGCAGTTAGCTTGCCGGTTTTCCGGTAGCGGGCAGCCTGTACCTCGTAAATGGACCGGATCATGCGGTCCTGTTCGCTATCGTTTCTGCCCATTTCCATAAGCATGAGGGTGAACGGGGTCGAGGAAATACCCGGACCGGATTTGTTGAACGGTACATTAATGCCGATTATCTTCTTGAAGCCGAGCTGAGGACCGTAGTCCCTGACTTTCCATGCATCCAGATTCCAGAGCTTGTATATTTCGGCTGCGTATGAGGGCATGCCGAATCCTAATTCTTTCTGCAGCTGTTCTTTATTCAGATAGACGGACAAGCTTGTTATATTGCCGTCTTTAACAAGACGTTCGGTTCGTAATCGTTGGAAAATTTTATCGGTGGCGGCTTTGAATTCAGGCTGTCGTTCAGCTGTTTTTTTCAGCCAGAGCAGCAGTCGGGCAATATCTGTCCCGTTCCAGCCGATACCTGTTGATGTCGGTTTCTGGTCTTCACCGACCATGCGGGCTGAGTCGGCAAAATAAAGTTTGTTTGGGAGTTCATTGTTGTAAAGATCCATGGAAGAAACAGTCTGGAGCATGAGACCAGCGCGTTGTTTGAATTCCGCATCAGTCAGAATTTCAAGATGATGTGCTGCATTGAGAGCTGCAAGTGAGGTCCCTATTTCCCAGACTGTAGTTATAGGATAAAGGTCAAGACCGTTATACAGGCCGGTGGCTGGTTGATAGTTACGCTGGAAATATTTCCAGGCGATGCGTGCAGAGCGCATGTATTGCTCGTTAATTGCGGGCTTGTCTTTCTGTGTTGAAGCAGCATAGGAGGCAGCTGCAGCAGCAGCGCTGTGGTCATTGGGAACAGAAGGAGCAGGAGTGGCTGAGTTCTTCTGCTGTGGAGTCCGGTTGGGGGTAATATTCTGCTCATTCAATTTCCCCGACGATTGTGCCTGCCCCCAGACACCTTCGGAGTAGGGGATAACCGTAACCGGGGCCTGTGCTCCGTCTTCAAGATCATTCCATATCTGGTCGGCAGTCATTTCGCGGCGTAGTCCGGGAGCGGGCTGTTCGTAGTGTTTAAGGCCGAAAAGATTCCAAGCTGTGGCAATGCGTCCGGCTTCAGGGGGCAGGCTGGCGGCAGGTCCGGCAAAGCCCGGAGATTGTCCTGCGCCGACAGCGGCGGAACCGCTGGCGCCCAAACGGGCCATTTCCAGCTGTTGATCCAGAGTGGACCGCACCTGTTTCCAGCTCATGCCGGATCTTGCGAAACGGGCGGTAGCCATGCCCCATGATTCATAGGCTCTGGCATTACCCGCATTTTCTGCGGACCGGGTCGCCATGACGAAAAGCAGTCCGCTGACTTCCGGTGAAATGCCGCGCATGTTGCGGCCCAGATCATCCAGCAGCAGGGCCGCAGGGTCATATTTGCCATTTTTATATAGCGCCACGGCCTCGGCAAAAGTTGGGCTTGAAACCAGCTGTCCAAGCCCGTCGAAGGCAGCGTTGGCTGCGGAGGCCGTGAATAGCAGGATAATTATGGCTATGCGCAGGGACCTTAACATTATATGTCCTCCCTTTCTCTGCCCGGCAGGCAGCGCGGAAAATCGCTCATCGGCAGTTCTTTACGCAGATAGAAATCGATATAGCTGGGTTCCTTGGCAACCCGGACAAGTGGTCCGTCCAGTCTGTGCAATAAGGCTTCAAGAACTACAGCGTTTGTTTCCAGAACCATGACTTTATTGATGCGCCAGTTCTTTTCGTAACGTCCTTCAAACCAGCCGCGCCCTTCTTCAAAAAAGCAGCAGGCTGCCGCGGCCATGATAAATCTTGTGTAGTCCGTATTCCAGATTGCCCACATACCGAAGATTGCCCGGGTGGAGAACATGGCCAGATCGTAATGCATCTCCCCGCCACGGGATATCGTCGGCCAGAGCTTTCCTTCGGCAGTGATAGTTCCGATGACTGCATACGGCGGCTTGTCCACTCCGTTCTCACTGCGGGCGGTCATGATTCCTTCGCGACGGTAGCGTTCTTCCTGAATTTCATAAATCCCACGGGCCAGTTTGCCGCGTTCGAGAGCATCGTTTCCGGTGCGGTGCTCTTCGGGCATACCTATTTTCGTATATCCGAATTCCATACCTTCCAGCAGGAAAGGAGTTGAGGTGAGATAGACCGGAACTCCGGTGGTGATGGAATCACGCGGGTCGTAAGGGATCTTGTGACCGTAAATTTCAATGTATCGCAGCGGTGAGGGGACGGTGGATTTAACATTTACGCCCCACATCTCGTAACCGCGAGCGGCATATCCTTCCCAGCCGAGCCGTCCTTCGTGGATAAATTCAGTCCTGCCGTTAACAAAACGTCCGCTGCGCAAAGTGTCGTCTTTGTCGATGACCATGCAGAAATTCCAGCGCAACACAGCCCGGTCCACGCCTTCCGCAAAGAGCGGATATTTGGTTTTCAGCACCCGCAGCCAGATCAAAAGTCGACCGATATCCATGGAAGAGAATCCGGCCTTTCCCGGTTTCATATCAAAGCCGACCATGCGCCCGGTATGTGAATTGTAAATTAAATTGGGTAGTTCTCCGGCATAAAGCTCCATGGCATTGAGCCATTCCACCAGTTTTCCGACCCTTTGGCAGAAACGGCGTTCGTCAAGAATATCCATCTCATGTGCGGAGATCAGCGCAGAAAGATAGCCTGCAATTTCCCCTATGGATGTGTATGGATAGTTCTCTGCGGCATTAACAAGCCCCGTCTGCGGATTGTAGTTTTTCTCAAAATATGTCCATGCAACTTCGGCAAACAATTGCCCGCGATCGGATAAACGGTGGCAATTGGTCAAAACAATATCGCCACGGTCATCTCCAAATCTGAAACCGCATTTTAGTTTCTCGTACACAGCGCCGCAGCCAGAAAGCAGCAACAGTAAAATCACTAAGATTGTCGTCAGGTATATTCTCATATTATGCTTCCGGCGGATCTGCGACGCATTAATTTGATGCGCTATCGCGCTCTTAAATAATCGCATTTCGCCTCCGGCGGCCAAAGGAGCTAAGCCCCTTTGGAATCCCTATTAGTTTAATTAAAAATGTTACTGTTCATTTCCTTAATAAAACCGGCGAAGCCCTAGTAAAAGGTTTTGGGATTCTTAAACCCTTTTGCAAAAGGGTTTAAGGCTCCCGGCAGGGCCGCCGGAGGCCACCCTAAGGATCATACTTATGAATCGTAATATACGGCTGGTACTTCCAAGGCGGCAGGGCCTTGGAAGGCAGCGAATTGTTTTCAAAAAATTTGTCCCAGAAGCTTTTTTTGTTGCTGTATTTTAGCAGTTTACCCTGCGCCTTGTAGAGCAGGATTTCCATGATGACTCCGTTACCGTTCATGGTGATTGCCCGGTTGATTTTTCCGGTCTTTTCATAACGGCCCACGTAGAAGCCTTTGCCCGGCTCAAACATGGTGGAAGCTACTTCTGCCAACAGGTCGGTGTAATCGGACTTGAAGAGAACCCACAGCCCGAGCGCCGCTTTGGTGTTCAGGCAGGCAAGTTCCGGCATGGCCTTACCTTCGTGACTCAGGGTCGCATAAGGTCTGCCGTGCCCGAGAATAGTGTCGTATACAAAGTACGGGGCCTGATCCACGGCATCCTCTGTTTTAGCGGTCAGAATCCCGGTATTCAGGAAACGGCCTTCCTGTGCTTTGTATACTGCCCACGCGAATTTGGCCTGCATGGGATCAGTGTGGCGGTACACGTTTGTGTTGCGGTTTTCCGGCAGATCCCAGTTATGCTCAATGCCGTCGAGTACGAAGTTCTCGGTAACAACGAAGTTGGGCGCGTGTTCGTTTTCCGGGTCACGGGCATCGAAGGGTATGGGAACACCGTAGACTGTGACGGTTGAGTATGGATGGATTGCGGAAGCGGCGGAGGTGTCTGCTCCCCAGAGCTGAAATCCACGGGCGGCATATTCCTCGTATCCCAGCCGTCCCTCGGCGTAGTGGATGAGGTTGTTCTCATCTCGCTGGTAATAACTGGCACCGAACATGGTCCCAGTGCGGTCCAGAAGTTTTGTCCAGTTCCAACGCATGAGCGAGCGGTCGATCTGCTCGGCATATTCAGGATGCCGTTCCTTGATGATGCGCAGCCAGATCAGCAGACGCCCTAAGTCTAGGGCGGACCATCCGAGAGCACCGGGCTGGTTGGACCAATCGACCATGGCTCCATTGTCCGCGCTATAAAACTGGTTGGGCAGGTCGCCCCGGAAAAGTTCCATGACATTCAGCCATGAAATGATCTTGCGTATGCGCGAATCGAATTCCTTATCATCTATCAGGCCCAGCTCATTGGCTGAAAGGATCGCTGCCATGTGTGCGGAAAGGTCCCACATGGTGAAAGGGGAGTAATTCGGCTGTGCTCCGGCCAGTCCGGTGGCGGGGTTGACGTTGTTCTGAAAGTAGCTCCATGCTGTTCTGGCCCAGCCCATTTCCCGTTCAGTCAGCGGACCCTGACGCGGGATCTGACGCGTTGCCGGTTTGATTCCCGCCGCGTTAAGCACAGGCGCACCGAGCAGAGTAAAGATAACGCATAGGAATAGTATCTGTTTTAGTGCCTTTGCGATCATGGCTGCGGCTCCGCTTTTCTGGTGTCCAGCATGGGCTGGAGCTGGTGCTGGTATTTTGCGGGAGGCAGTCCTTGTTTTTCGAATGACTTGTCTTGCAGGGTCAATTCCCAGTAGCCGGGTTGCTGATTATCTTTGAACAGCGGTCCCGAAAGGAAAAAGGCTATGGATTCAAGGATAATGGCGTTGTCATTCAAGGAAATTGCTTTGTTGGTCGTTCCTCCTTCTTCATAAAATCCGGCATACCATCCGCCGTACTGGTCAAAGAGGGTCTCGACACTGTCCATGAGCATGTCTGTGTAGTCACTTTCAAACATGGTCCAGAGCTGAAAAGAGGCACTCGTGGAAATACAGGCCTGCTTGGGCTGCGGGCTGCCGGCTTTGTCCATGGTTGCAAACGGATCACCGAGTGCGAAAATTGAATCGATTACGAAATAGGGCGGACGGTCAAGGTTGTGTCCCGTGCGTGCGGTCAGTTTACCCTGAATCGTGTACCGTGACTTTTGAACTTCATAGATAGCGCGGGACAATTGTCGGGTTTTATGGTCGACATTCCAATCATTCAGTGCGCCCGTTGGTTCGGGTATTTTCCAGTCAAACACCATGCCGTCCAAGAACGGAGTACCGGTGGTCACTGCTCCGGGTTGAAACGGTACACCATACGGACGGGGGATGACCGGCTGGGCAGCATAGCGGTTGTCAAAAGGCAGCAGGATTTTGTTAATGGTGATCAGCGAGGTCTTGGTAGACTGCATTGAAGCATCAATGTTGAATCCCCAGAGCCCGAAACCTTTGGCTGCGTATTGCAATTCCCCGAAACGCCCTTCGCGGTAGGAATGAAGCTTGCCGTCACGGTAATAGGAGCCGTAAAGCAGACCGTCGGCATCGATGATTTTACGGAAATTCCAGCGCATAACCGCACGGTCGATGGCGGCGGCGTGGGTGGGGAATTCATTGCGCACGATGCGTAGCCAGATTAGCAAGCGACCGATATCAAGGGCCGAGTGTCCGTCTTCGCCGGGTTGGTTGGCACCATTCATGGATTGTCCGGTCCGGGCATTGTAAAATGTGTTCGGCAGTCCCAGAGAATTCAGTTTAATCTTGTTCAGCCATGTGACCAGTTTGGTCATGCGCTCGTGGAATTCGATATCTTCCAGCACCCCGACCCGTTTGGCGCAGGTTAGTGCAGCAAAATACCCGGCCACGTTGTTCATGGTCAGGGTGTCGCTGCCTACAGCTCCTTGCGGCAAACCTGTTTCTGGGAACACCGTGCGGGTAAAGAAATGCCATGCGTGTCGTGCCATTTCATGCTGTTTTTCCGGTAACAGCATGGTCTGGTTTCCGGTGGTGTAAGGTTCTATCGGTGCTCGGCGCGGGTCAATTGTTGATGTTGCCGGACGGTAGGCAAAAGCATCATTTTTGCCGCTAAGCATGGAAAGTTTGCAGCTGCAGCAAAAGAGCAGCATTATAAGTATAAAAGCAAATTTGGTAATATTTCTCATCCTCAACTCACCATTCCATATATCGTGGTCCCCACGGGGGCCTTGTTTTGCTTGGTTTATCCCTTCTTCTTCCGTTATCCCTGCCGGTTAGAAATTCCCAGATGGCTTGAAGGTCGAGGTTGTAGCCGACGAAGACCGAGCCATCCAGAAAGTCTCCGTCTTTATCCTGATCTCCCCATGGAAAGCCGTTGGGTGCATAGCTGGAAAAAGCCAGAATGAAGCCGCCCGGTGACCAGTCATAATAGCCGAATCCGTAAGTGAAATCCGGGTCCCCGGAAGTTGTCTGGTACGAATCCGGGTACAGGTTGCCTTGCGCCCAGGCGCTTATGTTACCCCAGATGGGCACTGAAAATCCCAGTCCGAACCATTGTTTCCACCACTCGCCCTGCCGGTATTCCGGGGTCAGGTTGTAGGATGCCCAGCCGAGTATCCGGGCTTCATCATCCGGGTGCAGTGCCCGGACGATTCCTTCAGGAACCTCGAATCTGTAGGTTGTGGTGATGGTTCCGTGGTTCAGTTCGGTGAAATCTTCCCCCTCTTTTGGCGAGAGCCTGTTTCCGCCATAGTTGGAATATTCAATGGACAACGTGTCCGGAGCGTAGTTCGCCACCCCGAAGCTGTAGCTGAAATCCGGCTCGTACCCCTGCTGGTAATTGGGGTCCGCGTATTCGTAGAAAGTCCACCTGCCGTAGTAGGGCGAGAGGCCGTTGAACCCGATGGTCTGGGTAAAGGACTGCTTGGTGATTTCCTTGGGGGAGTTACCGTCTTTGTTGGACTGTTTCACACTTCTGATGGAAGTTGTGTAGCCCACGTTGACCGAAACCTCCCTTGCCAGAATTTCTCCGAACGAGCTTTTTCCGTTGAATTTTTCCGTATCAATTTTGAAAGAACGTTCCAGCAAATCCCAGAAACTCCAGTCCTTTTCATCTGCATTGTACAGCCTTTTCAGGCCCGGTTCGGGGATGTCATCCATATAAAGGTCGGATGCGTGGCAGGGGGTGCTTAAAAAAAGCACCCATAAAATCATCCACAAACAACCTTTGGACATCGGTGTTTAAAGCCCTCCCTTGCCCTGAATACGCAGGAATGGGCCGAATTTTTTATAGTACAGGGTTTCAAGGATAATCCCGTTGGTATTGCAGGTGTTAACCGCATTGACCCGTCCGTCATCCTCATAAATCCCGGCGTAGAAGCCGTTATCCTCAGTTGTTAAAGTTGAAACTTTATCCACAAGTTTTTGCGTATATTCGGTTTCATACAGCGAGTGCCAGCCCAACGCCCCTTTGGTGGATAGGGTCCGCCAGTCAGGAGACTGCATGCCTTCGGAGGTGATACAGGCCCATTTTTTACCTTCACCGTAGACTGTGTTGTAGACAAAGTAAGGGTCTTCGTTCAGTGCAGTCTCGGTTACGGCTGTCAGTATACCTTCATTGTCATACCGTTTTTCCTGCGCAAGGTAGATGCGGTAGGCGAATTCTCTGGAATAGTGGTCAAATCCAAATTCAATGCCGTCCAGAATATATGGTTCACTGAGCGCATAGGTATGCGCTCCGAATTGCGCGGAAGTTCTTACATCCACCGGTACTTCGACCCCTTCGATTTCGACCAGTCCGGTATGGTCCAGATAGTTGTAGGCATCGCTGATATCAAAACCCAGCAGTGCAAAGGATTTGGAAACATATTCTTCATACCCGAGGCGTCCTTCCTGGTTGAGCTGTTCTGATCCGTTTTTATAAGTAACCCCGTAAAGCACACCGTTTTTAAACATGCGGGTGTAATTCCAGCGTGAGATAATTTTGCGAACCCGCGGGGTGTATTCGCTGTACTCATAAAGAATGACATTCAAAGGAACGAAGAGCCTTCCTATATCGATGGCACTCCATCCGGTTCCGGTGTCAGATGGTTTGTTCTGGTAGTCGGTCATGGACAGGGACTTGGTGTCGTAAGCCTTGTTGGGCAGTTCCCCGTTATAGAGCGGGATACGTTCCAAGGCATCAAGAGCTTTTTCCAAGCGGGAATGAAATTCTCTGTCATCGATTATTTCCAGACGGTGGACCGAAATAAGCCCCAGCAGATAAGACGCCGTGTCCCAAAGAGTGGTGAAATGGAATCCGGCTACAGAATCAGCTAGTCCGGTATTTTTATTATAGTTGGTTTCAAAGTATTTCCATGCCGTGCGGGCCATTGCTATTTCTTCTGCGGAAAGATCGCGCATGGGCGGTTTGGGGGTATCGTCGCTGAATTCCATTGCCAGCACAGCCCGTCCGTTTTCGTCTGGGTCAATGACGGCTCTTTTTTCCTGCAGGTGACTCAGGTCGGTCAGGAAAAAGATAATGAATCCGGTGGTTATCAACCCCAGAATTACCGCAATCTGACTGCGCATTTCTAATATCTGTTGTTTGAGACTCATAGCAACCTACTCTCGTCAGTTTTCCATGTGGCGGCACGGACAATCACCATCAGCGAGGACATGTTCAGGCAGGACCAGAAGGTGGCGATGATGAAACCCATCAGGTCGTATTCATAGCCAAGTGCCATGCGGCCCAGATACCAGATGATTCCGGCTACATTCAGCGCGATCATAAGCAGTTGCGGCCTGACCAGATCCAGTCTTGCCTGATCGGAACTTGTTTTGGGTGTGACTTTGAATTTAATGGTTTTACCTTTCATGACCGTCCAGATGGCTTTGATGTTTAATGGAAAGAATGCCACGTAATACTGGACGTTTCTGAGAGTGTTTACTCCCCATGTCCCCAGCATGAACGTAATCTGGCTGATCAGCTGGAAGGAGAGGATGTGGATAAAAAAATCAAGGTCGAAACCCTTTACCGGAACCAGTCCGGTGAAATAAAAAATGGGCGGGGTGATCAGGAATACGATCATCCAGAAGGCCGCGAAATATGAAAAAGTGGAAGCGAAATACATCAGTCGTTGTCCAAGAGCCAGGCCGGGCAATGTCACCGGGTTATCCCGGCGCAACAGATCCAGTGTTCCGCCCGCGTACTTGAAATTCTGGGTCAGGTAGGCTTCAAGGTCCTGCGGGGAAAGCATCTTGGAAAGCACTTCGGCATGGTGGATGGATTTCCATTTCCGGCTGCGGTCCGCGTGCAGGAGCATGGAAGTGTAGATGTCCTCGGACACGTGGTATTTGTATGGTGTTACCTCGGTATCGGTCATGAAACCGCGGGCAGCCCCAAGACGGACAGCTTCGGCAAGTTCCGGGTCTTCCATGTCTTTGCTGGCTTCGCGGGCATGGTTTTCCATTTCATCGACGTAGCGCAGCAAAGCCCCCCTCTGAACAGCTTCCCGGCGGTGCAATGATCCGGCTCCGCAGCAGAATGATGCATTGTAGAACATGCGTCTGCGCTGGATGCAGTCGTAGAACATTCGTGGATCACTGCCGAAAATATCCTTGCCGACGTGAATCTTGCCGATGATACGTTCTATGAGGTTTCCGATTTTACCTGCCTTTGATCCGAGTATCCGTTTGAAAAGGGATTCAAGGCTTTCTCCCTCCGGCAGATCGTAAAACCATTGCGGGGTTTGGACCCATGCCACATCCGGGTTGCGGAAATAGCCCATGGTCCGTTCCAGAAATTCCGGGAAGGGGCGGGTGTCGGCATCAAGAATGATAATGATGTCACCTTGGGTGATTTCCATGGCGTTACGCAGGTTACCTGCCTTAAATCCACGGTTATCCGTACGGGTGATGTAGTTGACTCCTTCCTCCAGGGCCACGGCGTGCATTTCTTCCCGTTTGCCGTCGTCCAGCACATGGATCTTTATATCCACGGGATGCGGATAGCTCACGGCTTTGGTGTCGCGGATGGAGTAGCGCACAAGTTCCGGGTCTTCCGTGTAGGTCGGCAGAAAAATGTCGATGCTGATTTTCCGGTCTTCGGGTGGCATTTCATTTTCAGCCATAATGTCGCTGATCATGGCCGGCGGCGGTTTGACCGTTTCGTCTTTATGAGACCACAGGTTTACTATGAACAGGGTTGTGCTCAAAAACGCAAGGGTCTCTGCAAGGGCCAGAGGGATGGAAAACCAGAGAGCTTCCGTGTTCAATGAATAGAACCAGCGCCAGTGAAAATACCAGACACCCATCGCAATATTGATGGTTGCCAGATACTGGTATAGAAACTGCCGTCCAGCCGAGAAAGGAACCGGGCGGTACGGTTTTCTGTGTTCATATTCGGAGAAATAGAATTGTTTCAACGGATGCCTCCGGCAGCCTCGCGGGGCGCCCTGCCGGGAGCCTCTCCGAGGTCCAGAGAACTCTTTGGACAGGGTGCTCTGGACTCTCCTAAACTTTTTATCGAGCTTGGCTTCTGTGACATAAAAAGTCCCATGCTTGATGCGAAAGGCTTATTCGAAAAGCCTAGTAGCCTTCCAACGCGTCCTTCTCGCAGGGGAAAGTTGCCAGAACCTTGTTCAAGCGGGTTAAGCGCAGCAGTTCTTCAACTTGTTCGGCAATGTCGCAAAGTTTGATGTCGCCTTTTACGCCCACCTGACGCAGAGCGGAGATGATTGCGCCGAGTCCGGAACTGTCTATGAAATCAACTTTTTCCAGATTAAGCAGCAGGCGCAGGTTGCCCTCTTCTATCAGCTTTAGCAGGGTGTTTTTGAAATCAACTGCGGTGCTGGCGTCAAGGCGGTGTGTCTTCGGCCTGACGATGCAAATTTCATTTATAGTTTCAATATCAACTTTCAGCATGGGTTTTCCTCCTTTTACATATCTTTGTGAAGCATTCGGATACGCATAACATCCATAAACATTCGGATGGAATCGCGAAGCGGGTCCACTTTGGAACCCTCGGCATGTTCCCATTTAACAGGAACTTCTTCGATGCAGTGTCCCAGCTTGCGGGCCAGAAAGAGTTGCTCCACATCAAAACTGAATCCGTATAGTTTTTGTTTGTCCGCGATTTCGTGAGCCACTTCGTTGCGGAATGCCTTGAATCCGCATTGAGTGTCTTTGATTCCACGCACCGCGAAAAGGCTGACCACCGAGTTGAAAACAAAGCTCATCAGGTCACGGTAAAATGGTTTCTTTTCCACCTCGGAATCGGGCATCCGTCTTGAGCCGATGGCAATGTCGCATCCTGCTTCAAGGACCGGCAGCAGCTTGTTTACTTCCCCGATGGGTGTGGAGAGATCGGCATCAGAGAAGAGTACGAATTTACCTTTTGCCCGTAGCATACCGCGGGCAACGGAAAAACCTTTGCCCACATTTTTTACATTTTCCATAATGGCGCTTACGTTTTGTTCTTTCATCTCCTGATTGTAGATGTCCACGGTCTTGACCACTTCGGTGGTCCAGTCCCGGCTGCCGTCATCAACGATAATGATTTCACTTCTGTACGGCTGCGCATCCAGGAATTCTTTGACCGTATACAGTGTGTCGGCAATGCGTTCCTGCTCATTGTAAGCAGGAATTACCACTGAGAGGTAATATTCGAAATTTTCATCAACCATGGGAATCCTCATTTTTTAGCCGTGAGTATTACTCCAACCGAAATTACCAGTATTCCGGCCCAACGTGTAGCTGAAATCTGGTCCCCGAACATCCACCATGAACCAAGGGCCACCAAGACGTATCCGGAACTGAGCAGAGGATAGGCATAGCTGAGGTCCAGACGGCTGAGAACTGCCACCCAGATAACCATTGCCATACCGTATGCGGCCAGTCCTCCGAAAACCCATGGCTGAAATACAATTGCAAAGGCGGTCATGATGGACGGCTCTCCCAGCGGGCCTAGGGCCATCATACCTTTCTTCATGAAAAGTTGTCCCAAAACACCGAGAATTACTGAGCAGGCTACAAGCAGATATGACTTCATGGTCTAGCTCCTTGAGATCAGGACAATGCCCAGTATGATGGTTGCGATACCGATGTAGCGGTGCATGGGGATTTCTTCTTTAAAGAAATATTTAGAGGTGACGGTGACCAGCACATAACCCAGACTCATCATGGGGTAGGCAAGGCTCAGCTCCATGCGTGAGAGGACCATGAGCCATAGGAATGCTCCCAGACCGAGGGCACCGATTCCCAGCATGATGTGGATGTTTGCTGCTGCGGCAATTATGGATTTTCCTGTTTCCATCTCGTCCTTGATGCGCATAGCTCCGAGTTTCTGGAAAATCTGGCCCAGTGTGGTCATGGTTACAGAGAGAACAACAAGCAGATATTCCATTTATTTTTCTCCTTGAGGTGCAAGTTCTTTTTCCATGGTCAGAACATTGCAGTCCGGCCTGCGTTCATATCTTACCTCATTCATCACCTGTTTGATCAGGAACAGTCCGTAGCCTCCTTCCTGAGGGATATCGAGATCAGGAGATTGTATCAGTTCGAAATCAAATCCCGGCCCATAGTCCTCCACTTCGATAATCAGTTTTTGTTTATCTGAAATTAAGCGCAGGACGACGCTTGAGTTTTCCGTAGGGCTTGTGTGGCGGATTGCGTTGGAGACTGCTTCGGAAACTGCAAGATCAACCTCCTGCCCTGTTTTTTCATCCATGGACAGGACGGAGCGGCACTCTCGAACCATATTTGCGCTGATCGACAGATTTTTTAAGTCTGCACTGAATCTTCGGTTCATGAAAAGGTGTTGCTTCATGACTGGGGCCTTGTTTTGTGCAGTGTATGGATAGTGATCTCGGGTCTGCAGTTGAACCGGGCCTGCACGCCGGAACATCCGGCCCCGCGAGAAGTGTATCCGTTCATTTGTTTGTAGTTCCATTTCCCGCTGGTCATTTGGCGGGGACAGACGGCATGGGTGATAAGCGGAATTCCTCCGGGCAGGCAGATCTGACCGCCGTGGGTGTGCCCGCAAAGATAGATATCAACCGCGAGTTCTGCTGCCTGTTTATATATCTCCGGTGTGTGGCTGAGCAGCAGCGTCGTGATGTTCTTCTGTCTGGAGCGAAAGGCCCGCTTTAAGTCATGGGTTCCGTAAAAGTGGGGGTCGTCAACTCCGGCAATGAATAGTTCCGCTCCATTGTGTTTGAGGATTTGCCCTTCGTTGAGCAGCATGCGGACCCCGCTTTCTTCAAGGTCCGGGACCTGTTCAAGAAAGTCATGATTGCCCAGAATGCCGTAGATGCCGTACCTTGCGCATATTTTGGTGACCAGCCGGGACATTCCTATGGCAGAAGGTTTGTGGTTGTGGTGGGTCAGCAGCCGAAAATCTCCGGTCAGTACACAGATATCGCATCGCAAGGGGGCAACAAGGGAGAAAAGGGTCTCTCCTCCGTCGATGAAGCCGTCGATATGGATGTCACTCAGGTGCAGTATCCTGAATCCATCAAGCTCTTGCGGGAGTCCTGGAACACTGACATCATTTTTGATTGTTTGAAAATCAAGACTGTTGCGTCTTCCGCGTTCACGCATTCGGCTGATGCGAAGGGAGCAGTCCACGAAATTTACAAAAGTATCCAGATTCTCGAGATGTATTCTACCGAATCCTTTACCGAACCACGATGCTGCATGCTCAACCTGCATCCGCAACCGTTGCGAGACAGCTTTTTCTCCCATGCGCCGTGCAAGCGCGGAGAATATGTCATATGGCAGGGGACACCTGTTCATGATTGCGTCCCGGTAAATTCTAGGCAGCAGAGGGTTACATCATCCTGTAGGGGACGGTGTCCGCCGAATTCCAGCATTTCTTTGTAGATGCACTCAAGCAGGCTGTCAGATCCTTTTGATGAATTATTAAGAATGCAGGATTCCAGCCGTGGGGCGCCGAACTGTTCTCCGCTCGGGGATTCATATTCGGAAAGGCCGTCGGTATAACAGAGAAGGCGGTCACCGACGGCGAAGGGGACTGTTTCCTGCTCAAAGGGAATACCGACGTTTAATCCGATAACGGTTCCACCTTTCTCAAGAAGTTCTGTCTGCCCGTTCTCACGTAGCAGCAGTGGCGGAAGATGTCCGGCGCTGCTGTAAGTCAATGTTTGCTCTTTTTTGTTCAGCAGCCCATAGAACATGGTGAAATGCTTGTTCATCCGTTCTATAGGAAAGTCCGCTTCCAGTTGCCTGAGCATATCAGAGGGTGAGATGATGGTATCCTGTCTGCCCGTGAAATGGTCAGAGCGGGAGAGCAGCCGGGAGACAGAAATTGCGGCAAGGGCAGCGGACACACCGTGACCGCTGATGTCCATGAGGTAAAAGGCGCTGTGATCTTCATCCAGCTGCACAAGGTTGAACATGTCCCCGCCGACATAGTCGCTGGGCTTGAACAGCCAGTGCAGGCATATTTCCCCCAGATTACAAGCTTTCGAAGGCAGGAAGCTGTGTTGGATGAATGCTGCAGCGGCCAGGTCTTCTTGAATAATGCGCGCTTTTTCCCTGTTGTCGGTGATGAGTTTGTGCTGTTCCAGTCCGGCATTTATCACACTGCTGATGGTTTCACGTTCGGCGGGCTTCATCAGAAAGCGGAAAACATGCCCTTGATTCAGGGCTGTTACTGCAGCCTGAATATCCGCATGTCCGGTCAGGATAATGCCGATTGTATCGCTATTTATTTTCTCTATTTCGTTAAGCAGCTCCAGTCCGTTCATTCCCGGCATTTTAAGGTCGGAAACAACAACAGGATACGGTCCGTTTTCCTTAAAAAGCTGCAAACCTTTTTCAGGGAGATCGGCAGTATCAATTTTAAATTCCTTTCGAAGCAGGCTGCGAAAGGAAGTGAGAATGTTCGGATCGTCGTCTACAAAGAGAATTTTCGGCTTCATCAGCACAAACCTCAACACACCTGTATAATTTAAGCTTTGGTGTGATATTAATACAAATCAGAGTAAAAGGTCTATTAAATAAATGGTTTTTTAGGTTTAAAGAGATACCTGTAAAGTGGTTGTCGGTCAGTATTTGAGTTGTATAGCCATAGAATACAGTGTGTTGTCCTGTTATTTGATAGGCAGTCGGATAGTGAACGTTGTCCCTTCCCCCGGGAAGGATTCCAGCTCTATGGCTCCGCCATGTTTGCTGACCACGATGTCGTGTGCAATGGCCAACCCCTGTCCACTTCCTTCCCCGACTTGTTTTGTGGTGAAAAAGGGTTCGAAAATCTTGTCTTTTATTGAGTCAGGAATACCTGTGCCGTCATCTGAAATATTAATGAAAACGTCATCGTAGCTCCAATATGTGGAGATGGCTATTTTGCCCTTTCCGCCTGTTTCATCATATTTGTATTTGATGGCATGGGCAGCGTTTACGATCATGTTTAATAAGACCTGATTGATGCTGCCTTGAAAACAGTTCACCAGCGGAAGTGTCTCCAGCTGCATGTCCAGATCCGCATGGTATTTCCATTCATTGCGGGAAACTGTGACAGTGTTGGCAATCAGTTTATTTATGTCTGCCGGTTGTTTTTCCTCTTGCCCGGGATGCGCAAAGTTTTTCATTGCATGTACGATTCCGGCTACACGCTGGATTCCGTTTTGCGCTCGGTTACATGAATTGGGTATTTCTTCTATGAGGAAATCGAGCTCTTCCTCTTCGGCTAATTCATCCCTTTGTTTCAGCAGTTGCGGGAAGAGACCTGCCGAGCGGCATTCTGCGAGAATGCGGTTGTCCAGCTTATGGACTTTCATGAAATCGGCAAAACCGTCTTTCTGGAAGTGGACCGAGTTACCCACATACTGGATAGGAGTATTGATTTCGTGGGCGATGCCTGAAGCGAGTCTGCCTATGGATTCGAGTTTACGGGCCATTTCTAGTTTGCGTTCAAGGTTTTTGCGGTCACTGATATCGAAAAGAATAACCGCAAGATGGGGACGTTCTTTGATGGTGATGGGCAGCACATGGCGGGTAACCGAAACGGGGTGGCCGTCCCTGCCGATAATCATGGTTTCTTTTGGTGAGTCCGCCTCGTATCCCTTGGGGCATATCTCATGCAGATATTGTCCTTGTTTGGAAAAGGTTCTGTCGCAGTTCCGGCCCAGCATTTTTCCTCTATTTATGCCGAACATTTCTTCTGCAATAGTATTTGTTTCAGCTATTATCCGTTTTTCAACGTCGATAATGAGAAAGGCTGCCGAGATTCCGTCGAGCAGTGAACGAAGAAGTTCTTGATTCTGACGGGTCTCCATCTCGGCCCTTTTGCGTTCAGCCACTTCCTTGGTTAGTTCCTCGGTTCTTCTGGTCAGGGCTGCGGTCCTTTCATCAACGAGCTGTTCGAGTTGCTCGTTGAGCATCTGTAATTGCCTTTCCTGCTCCTTGCGCTCGGAAATATCGCGAACGATGGCCGTGAACATGACCGCATCAGGAGTACGGATTTCATTTATGGAGAGGTCTATGGGGAAGCGGGTTCCGTCACTGCGGACTGCTTCAATTTCACGGCCTATCCCGATAACTTTGGGGACACCTGTTTTTAAGTATCTTCTAATGAAGCTGTCATGGTTCGGTCTGAATTCCGGCGGCACAAGAATCCGGACATTCTGCCCTACAAGTGTTCCGCTCCCGTATCCGAATATTTTTTCCGCAGCCGGGTTTACCGAGAGAATGTCTCCTTTTGAATCAGCTGTGACAATGGCATCGATTACACCGTTGAAAAGTGCTGAGAGTTTGGCTTCCCGGTCTTCCAGAGATTTTTGGGCCAATTTTTTATCAGTGATGTCACTTTTGATGGCAATGAAGTTGCTGATTCTACCTTCTGCGTCCGGGACCGGGGTAATGCTTTGCTTTTCGTAATATATTTTTCCGTTTTTACGTTTGTTTATGAGTTCGCCAGTCCATGGTTTGCCGGAAAGTATTGTTGACCATAGTTTTTTATAGAAAGCAGGGGATTGTCTGCCTGATTTTAGAACTTTAAGAGTCTTTCCGTATACTTCGTTGAAAGTATAGCCGGTCATGGAGGTAAAGGATTTATTGATCCAGTGCACGCGTCCCAGATTATCCAGAATGACAATGGCATCGGCAGCAGCAGAGAGGGCGGCCCCTTGAATACGGTATTCGGCCAGTTCTTTTTCCCGTGAAGAATCGCGGGCAATGATGATTGTGGTCGGCGGGCCGTCCACGGTCTCAAGGTATTGCACTTTGACCATGAAAGGTTTTCCGGACGGTCCGAAGGTATAATTACCTTGTTGAGAAGATTTGTTGCGGAGGGCAACGGAAAGCGGGTGGGCTTCAGCCGGAAGCTCCTGTCCGCGCTGGCTGAGCGGGAAGATGGAGGAGACTTCCTTGGTCATGATAAAAATACGTTTCAGGTCGATCAGTCTGGCAAAGCTGTCATTACACCATTTGGCTCTACCTTCGTGATCTGTCCAGAGAATGGCTTCATCAATGGAACTTAGTACTGCTTCCAGCCTTCCTATGACCGATCGTAACTCTGCAATAAGCTGGGTTTTACCTTTCATGGCGGAAGCCCTTAACTGCGCGCGGTAATGGAGGCGGCAAAACGCTTGTTACCGTTTATTTCCCCACTTAAAATGTAGTGGTTGGCAATACTGACTGTTCCATCTCCGTGCACTATTTCCAAGTCCAGATGCTGGCCCAGAAGAGAGGCTTTGCCGGTTGAAATATAGGCTGAAAAACCTAGCTGGTGTGCGTCTCGAAGTGCGGACGGAATGATGGCTGTGAGCGATTTTCCGATCAGGTCATCTGGTTGCCATCCGAAAGCGTCACTAAAGGCTTGGTTGATTTTAAGGATGATTCCGTTGATGTCGGCTGCAATAACCGGTTTATCTTCTGTCGCGATCAGTTCTTCGAAATTCATAGCGGGGAGCCTACCTACGGTATGGGTTTTATAATTCCGTTAACCATGCCACAGGAGAGGGAATTATGACAAGACCCGCAAAGCAGAATGCGCGAGTTATTAATTATGGGTTTACGGGAGAGTCTCTCAGGACCGCAAAGCATCGATAGGGCTGAGTGCCGCTGCCAGCCGGTCCGGATAGAAGCCGAAGAATATTCCGACGGCAGCGCAAGCACCTACCCCGATGAATCTTGCAGCTTCAGAGATAAAAAACTTCCAGCTGGCAAAATGGCGGATGATGGCTGTTACCGAAACCTCCGCCTGAAAGCTGTACGGAGCAGATGTCGGTTCCCATTTCTTTGAACTGGCGGCCTCATTCATGGAAAGAAGGATTGTGCCATTTTGAACTTTTACCCCTATGTCATTGACTGCATGGGCAAATGTCGGAATGAAGCACAGGCAAATTGTTAATCGTGTCAGAATTGTTTGTTTTAGAAAGGGGCGTTTGTTGGTCTGGTTAATTGGAGCAAATGGTATAGAAATGTAATTATTGGGGGCGCATGCCAGGAAGAATACAAACTAACTCAGTATTAATATGTTTTTTCGTAAAGGTGGATAGTGTATGATCTCTGTGCCTCTCTTGTCGATTGGACTATGTTCTTTTTTGCTTTTACAAAGGGGAAAAAGCGACCGTTAAAGTATGGATTTATCGGGTTTGCTTCGAGTGGTGACAATTTTTGTTTTGTGGCGACACGTTTGTCGCTGGGCTGTTCCGGCCTTATGGTTTGGGGGGATTCTCTCTAATAAGCGGATTTTGCGACACTATAGTCGCATGCACGGGGGAATGTATGTTCAAGTCATTGAGCCAACTTTCACAAGGCCGGCGCAGCTTTTGACGATTCTTTACGTTTTGGCCCACTTATTGCTCAAGTGAGACCCAATGCGGCTGCAGACGCATAAGAATGGATCCATGCCTTAAAGGGGTGACTGCCGTTTGGTGGTAGTTGCGAATAGCACAATCAACCTATGCTCTTTAATCGAAAGTTAGAAATATAAGAGTTGCAAGCGTACTTACTTAAAGGGAGGAAGTATGGCTACAAGTGGTAAAGGCGAAGGGGCGGACCTTCGACCGGATTTAAAGATTTTAGTCCCGGCAACTTTGGTGCTTTTCGGTATCATCGCATGCTCAATTTTGTTTACTGAAGCCAGTGAAAAATTTCTCAAGGCTGCATATTCTGTATTCACTCATAACACCGGCACTCTCTACCTCTGGGTAACCGTAGGTATGATGATTCTGTGCGCTTTTTTCATGTTCTCCAGCTACGGCAACATCAAGTTCGGAGATGAAGATGAAAAGCCTGAATTCAATAACTTTTCATGGATTGCAATGATGTTCTGCTCCGGTGTTGCCGGTGCGGTTATGTTCTGGTCCATTGTTGAACCTCTGTTCAACCTTGCTTATCCCCCCAAGTTTGCAGAACCCCTGAGCAGGGAGTCTTTCGAGTGGGCTATGTCATATGTTCTGCTGCACTGGGGACCTGTAACCTGGCCGTGGTACATGGTTACTGCACTGCCCATCTGCTACATGTTCTACAAGCGTAAAAAGCCTGTTCTTCGTATCAGTGCCGCTGCAGAGCCTATTCTCGGTAAAAAAGTCAACGGCGGCATCGGCAAGGGAATCGAGATTTTCTTCATCATCGGTCTCATGTTCTCCAATGCCGCGGTTATGGGCGTTTCGGTACCCATCGTTAACCATGCGCTGGCCAAGACTCTCGGTATTGAGCCCAGCTTTACCATGGAAATGATCATCCTTGCTGTCAGTGCTGTGATTTTTACTGCCAGTGTATCAATGGGGCTTAAGAAAGGTATTAAAATCCTTTCCGACACCAACGTTGTTATTGCCCTGTCTATGGTATTCTTCTGCCTCGTGGCTGGTCCTACTGTATTCATTGTAGATAACTTCACTAACTCTTTCGGTAATATGGTTGGTAATTTCTGGTCCATGATCTTCTGGACCGATCCTTATACCGACGGAACTTTCCCGCAGGACTGGACAATTTTTTACGCACTGTGGATGGCTTCCTACGGTCCTTTCATGGGCCTGTTCATTGCACGTATCTCCCGTGGCCGTACTGTGAGAAACGTAGTCGGCATGGGTCTGGCTGGCGGTATTGCCGGTTCATACATGATCCACGCGGTCTTCGGCGGTTACACCATGTGGGCCCAGCTCAACGGTGTTGTTGACGCTGTGGGTGTGCTCAAGGCCAGCGGCGGCCCCGCTGCTCTGGTTGCGGTACTCAGCACCCTGCCCGCAGGATCTATGGTCCTCATCGGTTACTGTGTCTTCTCAACCATCTTTCTGGCTACAAGTGTTGACTCCTGTGCATACGTTATCTCTTGCGCAGCAACCACCAGATTGGCTCCTGGATACGAACCCACCCGTGGTCACCGTTTTTACTGGGCTGCTGTTCAGGCTGGTCTGGCTCTTGCGGCAATCACCATGGGAGGTCTTGGACCGGTAAAAATCTTTGCCAACTTTGCCGGGGCACTCATGCTTATCCCCATAGGATTTGCTGTAGCGTCATGGTTCAAGATGGTCAAAGAAGACAACGCACTGATGATGTGCTGCACACCAAAAAAATAAACAACCTCGCGTAGCAAAGGAAAGGGCCTCCGGGCCTTACAGGTAACCCTCCGGGGGTCTTTCCTTGCGCAAGGATAAAATTATAAGTAGTTGAAATAAAAGGAGATTTAAAATGGCAGAACAAGCTAAAAGAGTAGCATTACTCGGATTTGACTGCGCTATTCCCAAGAGACTGGAAGCTCTTATCGAAGAAGGCGCACTGCCCAACTTTAAAAAGTTCAAGGCTGAAGGGTCTTACATGACTGAAGGGTACAACATGCCCACAGTTACCCCTCCGTCCTGGGCTACTATCTGCACCGGCGCATTTCCCCGCACCCATGGCGTAGAGGACTACTACTATTACAATGAAGGTGAGTCCCTGCACTTCTCCAAATGCGTTCAGGCTTTCGGTTCCGATATGCTCACCGCCCAGACCATCTGGGATGCTTGGGACAAGGCCGGCAAAAAGTCTCTCGTTGTCAACTACCCTACCTCCTGGCCTTCCAAAATGGAAAACGGCATCATGGTTCAGGGTGAAGGCCTCTCCGCTGCCGAACACCGCTGGCAGATCGAAGGTTATGAGCACAAAGAATGGCTTTGCGCTGAGTCCTGTGTAGCTACTGACTTCTACCCCATCGGTGTTCAGGCTCGTTTCGAAGAAGCTGAAGGCTGGAAAAACATTCCCGAAGAAGTAGAAGATCAGGAACCCCTCGAAATGGTCATCCCCATGGAATTCGGCCATGCAATGGACCCCCTCAAGCCTCAGACATGGTACGGCCTGACCTGGGAATCTGATGATGACGGTTACGACATCTTCGCTCTCTGCCCCGAAAAAGATTTTTCCAAAGCTTTCTTCACCATCAAACTGCGCGAGTGGTCCGATGTTGTTGAAGCTCATTTCCCCATCGAATCCGATGGCCGCATTGAACCCGGTTACTTCCGCTGCAAGCTGATGGAACTTTCCGACGACGCTGAAGATTTCAAACTCTATATCTCCGGCATCAACGGCACCAAAGGTTACTGCGCTCCTGCTGATGCTCTGCAGAACGTTGACTTCACCAAAAACATCGTTGCTAACGACATGGGTTTTGTTGGTCATGCTAACGGCATTATCGACGATGAAACCATCATTGAACTTGCTCAGTTCCACTCCGAGTGGCTGACCGAAGTTTTGACCACCCTGATGAAGGATAATCCGGATTGGGATCTGGTCTACATGCACACACACCTCATCGACTGGTTCTATCATGGCTTCCTTGATCAGATGGACAGCGATGACGAAGCAGTTCGTGAACACGCAATGAATCTTGAGCGTGCAATCTACCAGATCGAAGACAAATTCCTCGGCATCATGATGGACATCATGCCAGCAGATGCCCTGACCTGTCTGATCTCCGACCACGGTGCAACCCCCATCGGACCGATCCTCAACACTGCTGAAGCTCTGAAGCAGGCCGGCCTCACCGCTTATGAAGCTCGTGAAGGCGACGGTAACTTCTTTGATGAGTCCGAAGGCTTCAACTACGAACTCATCCCTGAAAAATCCAAGGCTGTTCCCCAGCGCTACATGTTCGTCTACGTCAACCTCAAGTCCAAGTACCCCGGTGGTATCGTTGAGGACGAAGATTACGAAAAAGTACGTAACGAAATCATCGACGCACTCTACGACTACAAACACCCCGAAACCGGTGAGCGTCCGGTAATGTGCGCAATCCCCAAAGAAGATGCAAAAGTCTTCGGTATGGGCGGCGAGCAGGCCGGTGACGTTGTTTACGTTCTCAAGCCTGAATACATGGCTGAGCACGGTTACGGTTTCCCCACCGGAGAGTCCGGATGCGGTTCCTTGAAGAACGTCATGATGTGGCGTGGTCCCGGCGTTAAGCAGGGCTTTGTATACGACCGTCCCCGTTGGCTGGCTGACGTTGTACCTACTTTCTGCCACGCAACCGGCAACCCGGTTCCCGCAGATACCGAAGGTGCAATCTGCTACCAGATCTTCGAAGACGATAAGTAATAGTCTTTGACCCTCCAAGGTCAATTCACACCTGATTCCGCTTAAGCGGTGCGGCTTTTCCGTTCAGCCCCCTGATTGGAATAGGCCGCACCGCAGGCGGGGCCTGGAGTCAACGCAATTTCGACTCATTCGGTCCGGCCCGTAAACAGGGTGGGGCAATGTTAGACAACAGCCCGCATCTCCAGTGAGGGGGAGGTGGGAAAGAGATGGAGAAAGCATAATGCTCTTTTTCGTAAACAAACCGGAAGAAAAAATTCTTGAGCGCATCGCCATGGTTGGTGGTGATGAAGACAAGGCTCTGCTTCTGGTAGGTGATGCCGTGGTGCTCGGTAGTGAGTACTGGGAAGAGAAGCTTGAAGGGATGGATGTGGAAGATATCTACGTTGCTAAAGACGCAGTGGATGCCCGCAACATTGAACTCAGCGACAACTGCGAAGTGGTGGATTACCCAGAAATGGTCGACCTGCTGCTCGGTAGCGATGAAAAAGTCGTATCGCTTTAAGGAGAATTTGAGATGTCCAAAACCATGACCATCATGCTTATGTCCGGTTCCGCAGAGAACGAGGATTCGCAGTTCGCTACCAGGCTTGCTGAGGCCGCACTTGATAAAGGCCACAAAGTTCAGATGTATCTTTTCGGTAATGCCGTAAATATTTCCAAGCAGGAAGTGGCCATCGAAGGTGACCTGCATATTGCTTCCAGACTGGTGGAGCATATTGAACCTACCAAGAATTTTGAACGTGTGGCCCGTCTGATCGAAAAAGGTGCAGATATTTCCACCTGCCATACCAATGAACATGCCCGTGGCATTGAATCCAAGGAATACGTTGAGGGCGTTAAATGGGGCGATGTCGGCGGCTCTTTCACCAAATATCTCATGACTTCGGACGTAATGCTGTCCATCGGTCACTAAGGAGAAGATAATGATTAACTCCGCATGCCTGATCGTATCCAAACCCCTTGGTGTGGAACTCTCCGCTCTCGGACTCCGCACTGCTTGGGCCTGTCACCAGAACGGCTTTGAATGCAAGCTGGTTTTCGCTGAAGAAGGCGTCTGGTGTCTGACTGAAAATCCCGGTTACCACACTTCCATGATCAACGATTTCATAGGTGAAGACGGCGAAGTCGTTTGCGTCCGTGAAGATCTCGAAAAGCGCGGCATTGACGAAGATTCGCTGGTGGATGGCGTTGAAGTCATCGATGCCGGTGAAGTGGCCGAGATGTGTGAAGATTTCGAAACTGTAAACTATTTCTAAAAGAATTTGAGGGAAGGAATATGTCCAGAGTAGAATTCGAACGTCTTGATGAAAATCGTGACCTCTTCAAAGTAGGTGCCAAAGCTGTTCCTGAAATCATCATGGATTTCTCCAGCATCACCCCCGAAGAACGCAATCAGGAGAGCATGGGCTCCCGTATTCTCTGTGTTGCTGCTCTTGCCTGCTACACCAATACTTTCGTTAACGCTCTTGAGCGCAATGGGGCGGTTGTGAAGTCCATGACCGGTTCCGCTGAAGCAACTAAGGACAAAGACGAAGTAATGCGTACACGTTACACCGAGTTGGAAATTAATGTTGAAGTCGGTCTGGAAGAAAAAGACCGCGAAATTTTTGAAAGAGTAAAAGATAACATGCTCAACGGTTCCCTGCTGACCTACTCGCTCGAGGAAGGCATGGAAGTGGACTACAACCTGTCCATGGTTGCAGTTTAATAAAATAAATCACTCAGAATAATCAGG
Organism: Maridesulfovibrio spiralis (SeqCode); assembly: GCF_048571135.1. Lineage (NCBI taxonomy): Bacteria > Pseudomonadati > Thermodesulfobacteriota > Desulfovibrionia > Desulfovibrionales > Desulfovibrionaceae > Maridesulfovibrio > Maridesulfovibrio spiralis (SeqCode). The sequence goes on from NZ_CP182344.1 coordinate 2,038,693, forward strand.
GATTCCAACGGAATTACCCTTGTTAAATATAAATATTATTTAGGAGAAAATAAAATGGCAGATAAAAAAGTAATCCTCGTGGCTTGTGGTTCCGCAGCAGTAGACGCAGACGGCGCAGCGCTCAAAAAATTCATGAAAAAGACTGCAACTGTAGCTTCTTTCGAAAACGCTGATGTTGTTGCAGCAGCTTCTGCAATCGAAGGTGCTGCTGTTGTTGCTCCCGAAGGCATTGCAAAAGTATTCGAAGAAGACGGTGCTTACGCTGTTGTTGATCTCGGTGATGTAGACGGTGCTGCTCTCGAAGCTGCTATCGCTGAAATCTCCGGCGCTGCTGACCGCCGCACCATGATTGTTCTCGCTGCCAACGAAGGTCTCTACTTCGCAGGTCTCGGTGTGAACAAGAAGGCAGGTAAAGTTGAGCGTTCCGCAACTGCTGCCGATATCATCGCAACCATCTGCTACGTTGCAGACCTGCTCGTTCCCGCAGACTGCACCGGTGGTGTTCTCTACCAGATCCTGAAAGACCCCAACATGAAAATCAAAGAAGTAACTAAGCTCAAAGAAGCTCTCGCACGTATGGAAGTTGCTCTCCAGCGTGACAACCGCGAGCCTTGGGACAAGCACGACTGCGCATAGTCGTCAGCTGTATGTCTGAAGACCTCCATTAAGGCGTTCAAGTGGAGGAGGATGGAAGCCATGTGCTCAAGCGATCTCTTTGGTTACATCCTTTCCCTTACGTCTTGAGCTGGTTTATTTAGACAAAATACCTGTTTTTACAGGTAAATTCGGGGCCGGAGAGATTCGGCCCTTTTCCTAATTATATTGCTGCCGTGTACCGGGGGTGTGGTTACACGGGAATGAGGGGTAAATTATGAGTTCTGTAAACTCTGCAACTCTTGACGGCCTGAAGCTTAAGCAGGACCTCGGATTTGCTAAAAAAGGTCTTGTCTGGGCTTTGATCTCAGGTATTACCTGGGGGTTTGACGGGGTTATTCTGGCAATGGCGTTCGGTATTGCCGCTTTTGCCGATGACAGCCTATGGCTGCTGGCTCCGCTGACTGTTGCCGGTCTACATGACAGTTTTTCCGCGTTCTGGCTTCTGGTTTACAATATTTTTACCGGTCGAATGAAAGAACTGGGCCGTACTCTTCGCAGCAAGTCTGCGAGACTGGTTATGCTCGGCGCCATCTTTGGTGGCCCCGTGGCTATGTCCTGCTACTTTCTGGGAGCTAAATTTGCCGGAGCGGCTTATGTTATGCCCATTACTGCTCTTTACCCGGCTGTAGCTTCTGTCTTCGCGTCCATTTTTCTTAAAGAGCGCATCTGCAAACGTGCATGGGTCGGTTTGGTTATGTGTATCGTCGGTGGTATTGTCATCGGTTACACCCCGCCCGAAGGTGCTGTAGGATCTGAATTTTACCTCGGGATTATGCTTGCTCTGGTTGCAACTTTCGGCTGGGGGGTCGAAGGCGTATTGGCAACTTCCAGTATGGACTTTCTTGACCCTGCTGTTGCATTGAATGTGCGCCAGCTTACTTCAACAATTATTTTTATGACTGTGGTCCTGCCGCTTGCCGGTGGCTGGGATCTGATAGTGCCAGCCCTGACCAGTGAAGTTGACTGGGTTTTTCCGGTTGCCGCTTTTGCAGGGGCCCTGTCCTACCTCTGCTGGTATCGGGCCATGAACATGACCGGTGTAAGTCGCGCCATGGCAATCAATATCACTTATTCCCTGTGGGGCATTTTCTTTAGTGCATTGCTCACTGAGATCGAAATCACCGCATCCCTGCTCATCGGTGCAGCAATCATCACCATCGGTATGGTCATGGTTGTGGGCAACCCCAAAGACATGGTCAACCTGCGTAACGTTGACTAAGGAGAATATGATATGAATATGCAGGCCCAGAAGCCCCTTAAACTCTATATTGCCGACCTTTTCGGTAATGGTGAGCCTCTTGATGTAAAAGGTATCCATGAACTTGTCAGCGCCTACTATCCCGGCGAAAAGTATTGTTCGTTAAGCACTATTTCAGAGCATCTGAAGTCCTTGAAAGCAGTAGGTATACTTCATGAAGAAGGGTCTTACCTTGATGATGCCGGTGAACTGGTTTCCGTTTACCGTATCTCTGAATATGGACTCGATAAACTCCATAAAGCACAATAGTTACATTCGGCTGCCTTTTATAAGGGCAGCCGTTTTTTTGAGATCAATGTATTACGTGCATTGTTGTATGCTTTTTTTTCTTGCTCTAAATCATTTGAGGACATAGGTGTCGTGACACTTATGTCACATGCCTTTGCAGGAGGAGGGGAGTATGTCCAAACCCACATATGATGATCTATTTGATAAATGCCGCAGATATGAGGAGCAGATCACGTCTTTCAAGGTAACTGAGAAAGAGTTGCAGGAAAGTAAGCTTCAGCTGACCCGGCTTTTCAACAATCTTCCGGGCATGGTTTACCGCTGCAAGCTGGATGAGAACTGTGAACCTACCTTGAATTTTGTCAGTAAGGGATGCAGTGATCTTTTCGGTGTCGCCCCGGAGTTTTTTACAGATCAGGAAACCAACGTAATGGAAACATTGGCCCATCCTGACGATCTCAACTCCATGCGCATAGAACAGAATGCTGCCATCCAGAACCGACGCCCTTATAAACTCCTCTATCGCGTCTGTCTTGATTCCGACCGCCAGAAATGGATCTGGGATCAGGGAGAGTGTCTTTACGATGAGGACGGCACTCCAACTTCCCTCGAAGGGATTATGGTCGATGTCAGTGCCCAGAAGCTTCGTGAATACGAACTTTTGCAGGAGAACCAGCGTTTGCGCGGTACTTTTGAGGATCGGTTCAAGTTCGGTAGCATCATCGGTAAGAGTAACGGCATGCGTGAGGTCTTTAAGCTGATCATGAAGGCTGCCAAGCGTGACTCCAACGTAATTATTTTTGGTGAGACAGGTACAGGTAAGGACCTTGTAGCCCAGACCATTCACGAGCAGAGCGGTTCGAAGGGGGCTTATGTTCCGGTCAACTGCGGGGCCATTCCTTCCAACCTGATGGAGAGTGAATTTTTCGGGCACGTCAAAGGAGCCTTCTCCGGGGCTACTTCTGACCGGCAGGGATATCTGGCCGCTTCTGACGGTGGAACCCTGTTTCTCGATGAAGTAGGTGAGATTGATCTGGCTTTGCAGGTCAAGTTACTGCGCGCTCTTGAGAGCCGGCTTTATACTCCGGTCGGTGGCACTGAACCCCGCTCTTCAAATTTCAGGTTGATTGCGGCGACCAACCGCGATCTGAGCGAACTTGTCCGTCAGGGGTTGATGCGCTCTGATTTTTTCTTCCGTCTTCATGTTTTGCCTATCCACGTTCCGCCTCTTCGTGAGCGGATTGAGGATTTACCTCTGCTTATGAATGAGTTCGTCTCCCGATATCTGGGGCGCACTGATTCTCTGCCGCGAATTCCCGGTAAGATTCGCGCAGCCATGGACAGCCACGATTGGCCCGGCAATGTGCGTGAGTTGCAAAACGTGCTTGAACGTTACCTGACCTTCGGAGAGATGGTTTTCAGTGATCTGGGCATCCACCCTCATGAAGGGGGAATTGATGTCGGTGAGGCCATGGGCATTGCCGAGTCCGGTGCTACTTTTACCGACTCTGTTGAAGCTTTTGAGCGTCATGTCCTTCTCAAGGCCCTTGAACGCAATCATTGGAAGAAGGGAATCACAGCTAACGAGCTTGGGCTTAATATGCGTACCATGCAGCGAAAATTGAAAAAGTACGGTTTGTAAAAAGATAAAACCATCATATCTCGCAATTTAAGGCGACAAAAGTTTCACTTGTGACTCTTTTGTCGCTTTTTTATTTTATATTGTAAAATGAGAGTGTTGTGGGTGTTTTTGCGTAAAGGGGCGACATGTATGTCGCTTTTAGTGGTGTGTGTTTCTCTCTATCTTTATAAAAAACTATAAAAAACAACATGTTAACAGTGTGGCACAACATATGCTTTTGCGCAGATTGATTGTGCTACCGGTTTTTTATCGAATAGAGGCAAGTGCCTTTAATTTCGAATAAAAAGCTCTTGGAAAGCCCGGTGACAGTTGCTGCGAGTTCTCCTGACCCCGGAGAATTAAGCTTCGGGACGCTGCAGGATTTATTAGTCTCTTTGGTTGCAGCTTCCTCCTGTTCGGCTTTCTTCACGCAATGAAAGCTGGATTCCGCCTGAAGCGCTGGCTGAATCCGGGTTTCCATGAGCTTGTCCGGTAACCGAGATATTTGAACCGACATCCTTGAAGTGCGGAAATTTTCTATCGGCATATTTCCCAACAAAGAGGTTTAGGCCTGCCCGCAACAGTGGGCGGGCCATTTATATATTTCAGGAGCTGGATTATGAAGTGGAGTGAATTTAAAAAGACTGAGAAAGCCGGATATCTGTTTATCCTTCTGGGCATTCTTAACTGGAGCGGTAACTTTGTGGCCGCGCGCGGATTGGCCGGGACTATTGATCCCGCGACCCTTAACCTTTTGCGTTGGGTGCTGGCCACACTGATTTTTCTGCCTTTCGGACTTAAAGCGTTCATGAGGGAACGTCATCTGGTTGCTCGTTACTGGAAAGAGCTTTCCGTCATCGCTCTTTGCGGTATTTCCCTTTACGACACCCTTGTGTTTATTGCCGGACAGACCTCTGAAGCTTTGAACATGTCCCTTATCTCAACGCTGTCTCCCCTGTTGACCGCGTTGATTGCCCAGTTCTTCATGAAGGAAAAGCTCAAACCGAGCATGTATGCCGGGATTGCCGTCAGCACTTGCGGAGTTGCCCTGCTGGTGACTGACGGCAGCCTCAGCTCCCTGCTGAATATGCGTTTTGCCAAGGGAGACCTGCTTATTCTGTGTACTGCCATGATGTCTGCCATTTACAATACTGTGGTAAATAAGGTGGCCGGAAAGATCAGTCAGACAACCTTGCTCATGTCCTGTTGTCTGTTTGGTACTTTGTACATAGTTCCCCTCTATCTCTGGGAGACCGGCGGACAGGTTGCCATGCCGGAGTTTACTTACAACCTCGTTTTTTCTCTGATCTATCTTTCCGTCTTCGCATCCATCCTCTGCTATCTCTTCTGGAACATGGCGGTGGAAGCAATCGGGGCATCCAAAGCAGCACTTTTTTATTACACACTGCCTCCCGCAAGTGCGGTAGTTGCATGGTTTGTAATCCACGAACCGGTAAATATGAATCAGGTCTTCAGTGGGTTGGTGATTCTTTCCGGTATCCTCTTCGGCCTTTACGGCGGTTCCCCAAGATTCATACGGCGAAGGGCGGAGAACTATGGTTAAGAAGATCAGGCAGATCAGTGATTCACTGGCTTGGAATATTTTCCTGATGGCAGTGGGGGCCTTTGTTTTCATTGTCGGATACAACGGCATCGCCGCGCATCACAACTTTGTACCCGGAGCCCTCTACGGCCTCTCCGTTGTAGTGCAGAAGATATCACCGGAATACTCGTTATCCCGGTGGTATTTCCTTTTGAACATCCCTTTGTTTATTCTGGCTTGGAAAGGAGTCAGCCGCAGGTTCTTTTTTCTGAACATGTGGACCATGGGATTGGTCACGGTGATGACTTCCTATGTTCAGATTGATCTTGGAATTCAAAACGAGATATACGCAGCCATTGCCTCTGGAGCGATTATGGGCGGCGGGTGCGGTATTATTCTTAGAACCTACGGCGGTGGCGGCGGTCTTGATGTTGTAGCGGTTATTCTTAACCAGCGTTACGGAATCAGGTTCGGCGCTTTTTATTTTGTGGTAAATGCCGTGGTCATGAGTTTTGCCCTTAGCCGCTATACCCCGGACAAGATTATTGCCTCGTTGATGATGCTCTTCATCAGTTCAGTGGTAACCGAGTATGTGCTTTCCCTTTTCAACCAGCGCAAAGCTGTTCGGGTCATTTCCCGCAAGGCGGAAATCATTGTTCATGAACTGACCCGGGAAAGGAAAATGCACGCCACTCTTATTCCCGGCAAGGGTGGTTATTCCGGCGAGCCGATTGATATGGTATATTCCATCACCGATAACCTGCGCCTGCGTTCTCTGGAGCAGGCGGTTTTCGACATCGACCCCGAAGCGATATTTGTAGTCGAAAACACCTTTAGCGTGATTGGGCAAAATATTAATAAACGCAAAGCCTATTAGAAAGATTCAGGCATTGGTCATGAAAAAGCCCCGCAAATCCGGAAGATTTGCGGGGCTTTTTATAACTTTGGAACTGATTCACTCAGCCCGGACAACGGGGATGGTGATTATTTGTTCACGACGGAAGGCAACCAGGTTACCAGCTCGGGGAACATCAGGATGAGGGCGATACCGACAACCTGACATGCGATGAACTGGAACATGCCGCGGTAGATGTCTCCCAGCTTCCAGCTCGGGATACAGCCTTTAATAAAGTAGCAGGACAGTGCGACCGGAGGTGTGAGCCAGGAGGTCTGCAGAGTTACTGCGTAGATAATTGCGAACCAGAGCGGGTTGATGCCCAGAGCCTTAACGGTAGGCATAACGATGGGCAGTACGATAAGTACGATAGGTACCCATTCCATGGCCCAGCCAAGCAGGAAGACCATAGCCATGATCATACCGATCATTGCGTACGGGGGGAGGTTCATGTTGATGAGCATGCTGGAGAGCCAGTCTGCGCCGCCGAGGCGGGAGAACACTGAACCGAAGAAGTTGGACGCAGCGATCATGACCAGAATCATGGAGGACAGCTTGATGGAAGAGTAAGATGCTTCCTTCAGCTTGCCGAAGTCGAACTTGCCGTATGCGATAACCAGCAGCAGCGAACCAAGGGCACCGCAAGCGGATGCTTCAGTGGGGGTTGCCATACCGGCGAGAATGGAACCGAGAGTAGCACCGATGAGCAGGATAAGGGGTACAACACCCTTAACGATTTCGATCAGCAGTACGGGGATGGACTCAGCACGCAGGTCTTTCGGAAGCGGCGGTCCAAGTTTGGGGTTCAGGAAGCAGCGGACCAGCACGTATACTACGTAGATACCGGAGAGCAGCATACCGGGGATAACAGCACCAGCGAACAGGTCGGTTACGGGAACACCGATGATCGGGCCCATGACGACCAGCATGATACTGGGCGGAATTAGAATCCCCAGCGTACCACCTGCGGCGATGGCACCGGCCCCCATCCTCGTGTCGTAGTTACTTCGGGCCATTGCCGGAGCAGCCATAACACAGAGCAGGGTAATGGAGGAGCCGACAATACCGGTTGCGGCTGCGAAGATAGTCGCGGTAATAATAATTGCTACGTAAAGGGAACCCGGGATCGGAGCCATTAGTTTCTGGATTGACCGGAACAATCCATCCATTAGCCCCGCTCCCTCTAGTATATATCCCATTACTAGGAAGAACGGAATTGCGCCGAGAACCGGGTCGCTCATTACCTGATAGAACTGCAGGTTCATGAGATAGAAAACAAGCTTGCCCATGCCCGCGTAACCGAAGACCAGACCGATAAACATCATTGTAAAGGTGATGGGGAAACCGGTACAGAAAGCGAGGATCAAGCCGAAAAGGGACATAATCCCAAGCATTTGAGTAAATTCCATGTCGATCACCTACGCTTCGTCAAGGTTTACAGCCTGGCACTCGGACACTTCATCGTGCTCGTCGTAGGAGCCCCAGTAGGAGGCTTCATCGCGCCATGCATAGTAAGCTTTGATGGTTTCGGATACACCCTGCATGATCATCAGTGCGAGACTTACAGGGATTGCCAGCTTCATGGGCCAAATGATGGGCATCCAGGGGCTGGAGATAATAACTTCGTTGTGTTTGAAGGACTTGTAAAAGTACTTCCAGCCGATTTCGAGGAAGACGGCATGGGTCGGGAGATACAGCAGCAGATAAGTGATGAAATCCACGAGACCCTTGGTCTTGATGGACCAGCGGGAGTACAGAAAGTCGGTACGGATGTGCATGCCTTCCTTGAGGCAGTACGGTGAACCGATCATGAAGTAGATGCCGTAGCAGATGAGTGCTACGTCACCCGCCCAGATAGTCGGAGCGTTGAAAAAATATCTGGAGACGACTTCGTAGACGAGAGCGACAAGCATGGGAGCGACCAGATAAGAGGCGAGCTTGCCCCATACATCGCTGATCTTGTCGAGCGTCTTGACGATTTTATCCGCGCGCGGCGGAGGCGTCAGGTTTGTGGGCGCAGAGGTATTGGCCTGCACGATGACCTCGCTTAGACTTATGGTTATTTAAAAAGGGCCGTGGAAATTGCCGTCCACGGCCCTGTATCGGATGTATTACTACTATTTCTTGAAGTTGGTGGTAGCGCCGCTTTCCATAGCGGTTTTACCCATCTTGTAGTAGAGGCCGTTGACCTTTACAGTGTAAGGTACGGTCATGTCAGCCCAATCATTGAGGGAATCAAGGACCTGTTTGAAGAAGGGGTTTTTCTTAGCGTACTTAGCGAGAATTGTGGGTACAGCTGCACCGTATTCTGCGAAGTATTCGTCAGGAGTTTCTTCGAGAACAACGCCCTTTTCGGTAACGAGTTCTTTCAGAGCCTGAGAGTTCAGGGAAACGTTCATTACGATCTGGTCAGCAACAGTAGCCTTCATGGATACGTTGATTACTGCCTTCAGGTGCTTGGGCAGAGCTTCGTACCAGTCTTTGTTGATGTAGATGTCACCGATGGACAGAGCCTGGTGGAGACCCTGCAGGTAGTAGTGCTTCCATACGTCAGCGAGGCCGAGGAGAGCATCGTCAGCGGGAGAAATCCACTCTGCTGCATCGATAACGCCGCGCTGTGCGGAAGGAACGATTTCGGAACCGGGCATGGATACAACAGGCATTTTGATGGAGTTGAAGGTCTCTGCGGGGATTCCGGGGGGGGCCCTGAATTTCATGGTGCGGAGGTCAGCCATGTCTTTAACCTGCTTGGGGAACCAACCGAAAGGTTCGGGACCCATGGGCATAGCAAGCCATGCAACGATGTCGTAACCGAGTTCTTTCTGGTAGTACTGGTTCAGGAGCTTGTTACCGTCGCCTTCCCAAGCCCAGGAAAGGAGAGAACGCTGGTCGAGGCCTTTACCAAGTCCTGCGGTGGGAGCAGCGAAAAGGAGACCTGCGGGGTGTTTGCCGGACCAGTAGTGGGTCCAAGCCTGACCACCGTTGATGATACCTTCGGAAACAGCATCAATGATTTCGAATGCTTTAACGATAGCACCGTCAGCGTAAACATCAACTTTGATCTCACCGTTGGAGAGAGTTTCGATACGATCGCCTAGACGTTCCATGGTCTTGAAGTACATGCTGGAACTGGGAACTGCAGTCTGGAGCTTTAGTTCATACTTGGCAGCATAGGCAGCCGGGGCAGCCAACAGAGTCATCAGGACTACCGCGGCGAGAAATTTGAATTTTGTCATTGCCTCAATCCTACTTTTAAGAGTTACGGTAAAAAAGCCTTCCCCCTCATTCGAGGTCCGTCACCTCGCCCGGTAGCGCACACCGAGCGATTTAAGCTTGTTAAGCAATTGATGTGCCATGAGTGCCCGCTCTTTTCTCTTGTGCAGGTCAGGCGGTAATAGGAAGCGGCCTAATGAGCTTGCCACGTGTTCTTAACATACGAAGCCCTAGAGGTCCGAGCGCAGAAAGAAGGTGAAATAATTCACATCCGGTCAGGTTGAATCTGGATAGCGGGCGTGAACTGATTTGTAAACCTTTGTTGCAAAATGGAAACCGTAAAGGGTTGATGGTAAGGGCCACCATCAATATGTTCTTGAATTTCTGAGGGATAATGTATACTTGTTGCAGAAATGCACCGGGTTGCAAAATTGCATCTGACATCTAAGTTGTTGATATAAAATAAAAAACCCCCAAAGAGAGATCCCTTTGAGGGTAACTGCTTACAGCAGTTGCAGGTTGTGAGGTCCTTTAGCAGAACAATTAAAGTCCGAGGAGTCTGGCTGCGTTGTTGTACATGACGTTCTCGTAAACATCCTTTTCAAAAGGCAGGTTAGCGTACTTTTCGAGCTGTTCACGATAATCGATGAATGGGTGTGCGGAAGCGAACATGAGCTTGTCACCGATGATGGTGTTTGCTGCCTGAGTATATGCTTCTGCCTGGGGCCAGAGTTCGTATTCGGAAATTTCCATGTATACGTTTTTGTTGCGCTGGGTAACGATGATTGCTTCGTTTACCCAGGGGTAGCCGCCGTGGCTCATGACGATCTTCAGTTCAGGGAAATCGCGGGCTACGAAGTCGATGTAGCGGGGAGCAACGTGGTCGATAACCGCGCCGGGAACAAAGCTTGCGGTTCCGGTTGTGAAAATGATGGGAATCTCAAGTTCGCAGCATTTGGCGTATACCGGATAGTACTTGGCATCATTGGGGTAGATTTTAGCAAGGTACGGGTCAACAGCAGCACCGCGGATGGAGTCATTTTCAGTTACCGCCTCCTGCAGATCACGGATTGCGTCCATGCCTTTGTGAGGATCGATGCCCCAGTATCCAATGAATTTTTCAGGGCATTTGTTGCAGAAATCAAGTACTGCGCCGTTGCCGTTAGCCATGGATGCGTAGGTTGTTTCGCAGTCGCGTCCGGTGATTACGGCTTTGACTACATTGTTCTCGTCCAGACCTTTGATGATGTCTTCGAACGGCTCGGGTTTCTGCTTGTGAAATTCGATTGCTTCACAGAGATCCTTGAACATTGCGCTGTTGGCAATGCCGTTTATTACTTCGGGGGTATTGGGTCTGAATCTGAAGTCGATAACGTTCATTTGGTACTCCTTAAAAAATATTAATGCGAAATTATGTGATCCCCCTTGAGCAAGCATGATGCCAAGCCCGGACAATGGCAGAAAAATTGCTATAGAAATTTCGTGCAATCAATAAAACGAGGCGGCAAAGACCTGAGAATGGGTTTTTGAGATAGAGTACTGGGATTTTTTTCACAAATGCACATGAAATCGGATTTGATTGTGCCTGAAATTATGGGCCGGAGAGTAAGTGTCGGTGGACCTTACTGAAAAAAATGTACGATTTCTCGATGCGTCGCCGGAGGCATTTTTTTGGAAGACATACTTATATATGTTGTGGCGTGGTTTATCGCCGGAGTCGTTAATCATATCGCAGGCTTAGGTGCGGCTATGGTTGCCATGCCCATGGTGGTTCCGTTTATTCCCATGAATGTTGCGGTTCCCAGCTCGACCTTGATTGTACTCAGCCTGAATCTGCAATTGGGCTGGAATTTCCGGCAATACATCAGCTGGATTGACCTGCGTTATATTTTTATGGGCGGTGTTGTCGGCACTGTGGCCGGGGTTTATCTGATCAGCTCATTGCCCAATGAGACTCTGAAGATGCTCATGGCGCTTTTTTTGATCTGCTACGCCTTGTATGCCCTGTTTTTCGAGAAGGGAGGTGCGGGAGGGATTAATGCCCGCTGGGGAATGCTGGCCGGGAGTCTTTCAACATTTTTCGGTTCCGCTTTCGGTTTCAACGGACCGCCTCTCGGGGTTTATACGGCTATGTCCGGCTGGACTGCTGATGCAGCCAAGGGCACACTGGGCGCCTGTTTTATCCTCACAGGCTTTGCCATACTTTCCGGGCAGTTGGCTGCGGGGTTGCAAAATGCGCAGACTCTGGCCTATTTTCTGGCTGCATGCCCTGCCGCTCTTTTGGGCGGCTGGGTGGGTATCCGCTGTTCCCGTAATTTCAGGAAAGAAACCAGCCGTAAGGTTTTGCTGGCTTTGATACTGTTTGCGGGCAGTTCCATTCTTTATTCCTGCATGTAATTAAAGGAAGATTGCGACATGAAATACGAAGAAGCTTATCCGAAAAGAATTTCACAAAAATATAAGTATATTATTTCAAACTACTTATGTCAGGTCTTCGATACCATGAGTGACGGTCTGTACATCTCCAACAAAGACGGGGAAACACTGGCCGTTAATACCATGTATGAAAACCTGACCGGACTTGAAGCTCGCAATCTGCTGGGCAGGAATGTTAAGGATCTGGTTGATGAAGGGGTCTTTGATGTTGTCCTGAACTCAGAAGTAGTTGAGGCCAAGAAGACTGCCACCACCGTGCAGGTTACCGGGAAGGGCCGCAAGGTTGTGCTCACCGCCCATCCCATTTTCGATTATGATGAGGATGTGGAGCTTGTCGTCACCTATGTGCGCGATATTGCCTTGATCTCCCAGCTGAAGGATCAGGTGGCTGCACAAAGACAGCTCATTGATAAATACCAGCACGGTATAAATCAAAAGTCCGAGACTCTCTATCTTGCCCCCCAGAGCAAGGTCATGAAGGAACTCTTTTCACAGGTGCACAGGGTGGCCAAGACTGATGCGACCGCCCTTTATCTCGGTGAAACCGGAGTAGGTAAGGATGTTATGGCCCGCGAGATGCACGACAACAGCAAGCGGAGCAGCAATTCTTTTTTCAAAGTCGACTGCACCTGTATCCCGGAAAACCTGATCGAGTCCGAGCTTTTCGGTTACGCGCCCGGAGCCTTTTCCGGTGCGGATTCCAAGGGTAAGCTTGGGCTTTTCGAAATGGCAGACAAGGGAACCCTGTTCCTCGATGAAATCGGGGAATTGCCCCTGCCCATGCAGGGCAAGCTGCTGCGTGTGTTGCAGGATGGCGATATTCAGCGTGTCGGGGCCACCAAGTCCCGCAAGATTGATGTACGGGTCATTGCGGCTACCAACCGCAACCTTGAGGAAGAGGTCAAAAACGGTAACTTTCGAAGCGACCTGTTCTACCGTTTGCAGGTTGCGGTTATCAATATCCCGCCTTTGCGCGACCGGGGCGAGGATCTGCACGCCATCATCGGTTTCTTCCTCAAGCAGTTCAACACCCGTTATAAAAGGCGTGTCCGACTTTCAGCCTATGCAGAGGAGGTCATGCTCAACTACCGCTGGCCGGGCAATATCCGTGAGCTTGAGAACCTGATCCACAGTCTCGTTGTTACCTGTGACAACAACCTGATCCAGATTGAGAACCTGCCCACAGCCATGATTGAGAAAAGCGCGGTCGCCAAGGTTTCGAACGGCCTTGAGCTGAACATGGACGGTTATGGCGGCAAGGATCTCAAGGAAATCATGGCCGAGTTCGAAACACAGGTTCTGCTCAACGCGGTCAAGATTCACGGTTCCATCCCCAAAGCAGCCAAGGCCTTGAACGTCAACCGGACCACTGTTTTCAGGAAATTGAAGAAGGCCGGGGTTGAGGTTGATGGGAAGTAATTGAATAGTTATCAGTGAATTTGAAAGGGCTTGCGAGTGATCGCAAGCCCTTTTTTTGTTATTGGTTTTTGGCAATAACAAGCTTCATTTCATCAATTGAAAATGGAGGGTTACTTGTGTGGAGCATTGCATGACAGTTAGGACAAACAGGTCTTAAGTCTTGTTTGGGATTAATTATGTACTCTTTTTTGTGTTCAGATAATGGGATTATGTGGTGTACATGGATAAAGTGTTTACCTATTTCTCCGTACATTTTTTCGAAATCAAAGTCACAAATGCTACATTTATACCCGAAGTGAGCAAGACATTCCTTACGTGCTTTGGAATTCCTTTCGTACTTGTTGACCAGAACCTGTATGGTCAAACCTTCCATATGCTGATTTATTTCACCTGCATGCCCGTTTTCTCCCTCAGTAATTTTGATCCTATCGGGTGCTTGCTCTCGTAGTTCTATTTCCCAGAATTTTCGTTCGATTTTGATCGGTTCAATAGCTAACTGCTTGCAAAATTTTGAAAACTCAGCTTCCAATTCTGGGTTAGACTTATTTGTCTGCTTAAGGATTTTGTTGATTCGGTTTGTTGTCTGCGTTCCGTTTTTTCTCAATGAAAGTTCATGCTTTTTTCGTGTATTATATTTGTATCCTATAAATCTGCTGGGACAGAAGTGTAGTTCTTTGCCCACACGAGTGCAGACAAAAATTCTACCCCGTTTCAATATCTCTGTGAAAAAAGCAGTATCATCATCACTTGAAGATTCTTTGTAGCTATAGAATTCTGCCATATTTACGGCTAATTCTTGGACTGTTTCGATCATGTATCAACCTCTTTGTATTTTAATAAGAGGTTGATAGTACATTTTAAGAGTATTTACTATTTAAATACTTTTACATCTACCCAACCTCACCCCGCATTTTAACTGCGGCCCATTTTGGGGCGTCGCCCTTTGATCCTGAAGGTACTATTCATTAAAATTAAGCCCTTTCCCAGAGAGTCCTCGATAACGGGTAAAAAAACACGTTGCTTTTATATGTGGTTCATCTTTGATAAGGTCTATTAATTTCTTTCTAAACCTTAAGGCGGGAGCTCCTCATGAAAAATGCAACTGATGCTGTTGAAGTTGAGCACTCAACAGTGTTCGACTGGTTTGAGCATCTTAAAGAGTTGGGTCTGGATATCTGGCAGAACGGGGTACCGGGATTAAGTCTGATCAGTATCGGTCAGGCTGTTGCTGTGTTTCTGTTTTTCCTGATGTTGCGGCGGTTTATCACGAAATTCACCATGAACCGTTTGCAGAATATTCTGGAAAAGCATGACACGCGCGGTGGTGCGAGTGTTCTTAAGGCCCTTGCAGAACCCATTCGTTTTATTCCGGTTGTGCTGGGGCTGTTCTTTGCGGATCAATGCCTTGACTTACCTCTTCCTGTGGAGAAATTTACAAACACTATTGTTAAGGCTCTGATATTATTTGTACTTTTCTGGGCCATTTTTAATCTTGTTTCCGTGGCGACCAAAATTTTCCGCAAACTTGAGAAGGTGCTGACTCCGTCTCTCGTTGAGTGGCTTATTAAACTGATTAAGTTTGTTGTCGTCCTGATGGGGGTGGCCAGCATCCTAGAGCTTTTCGGTATTGATATCGGACCGATTCTCACTGGTCTGGGTCTTTTCAGTGTGGCTGTTGCCTTGGGTGCAAAGGATCTTTTCCAGAATATTATTGCCGGAATTTCCATCATTGCGGAAAGCAGATTTGATGTGGGTGACTGGGTGACAGTTGACGGCAAGGTTGATGGTACTGTTGAATTTATCGGCTTCCGGTCCACCCGCATCCGCCGTTTTGATAAGGCTCCGGTATATGTCCCTAATTCAACTCTTTCAGATAATTGTCTGATCAATTTCAGCAAGATGACCCACCGTCGAATTCTTTGGACTATCGGCGTGGAATATCGCACAACTACTGCGCAGCTTAAGCTTATACAAGAGCGGGTGATGGAGTATCTTCTGGGAAATGATGATTATGCCCACCCACCTGAGGTTTCCACATTCATGCGCGTGGTTCAGTTCGGCGATTCGTCCATAGATTTCCAGCTTTATGCATTTACCAATACCACTAACTGGATGGATTGGCTGAAGATAAGAGAAGATTTGGCTTATCGCATTAAAGAAATTGTTGAGGTTGAGGCCGGAGCGGGCTTCGCTTTTCCCTCACAATCTATTTATGTGGAAACCGTCCCCGGAGTTGTTGCCGAGAATTTTGTCCGGCCTGAGGATGAGTAGTTTTCAAGATATTAAAGTATCCCTGTAGCAAACAAAACTCCCCCGCAGAAACAAATCTGCGGGGGAATTTTTATAAGCAACCAGTAGCTTAAAAAATGGCCCCGCGGTTAAACTGCGGGGCCATTTTGGTATGCCGACCTTTAAGTCTGCTGGTTATGCATTCTTAAAATAAAACCCTGCCGGGATATCCCCGGTACGGGGAACGTGAAGGGGTGTTGACCGGGGATATCCCGTGGTGCTGCAGAGTGTGAAAGAAAGACTAACCCGTATTCATGACCGGACATGGCGGCGTACCGGTCTTAAAACGGAACGGATGTGGCCAAAGATGATCAGATTGCACTCAAATCCACAAATCACTCACATCCGCCCCGTTATGTTAACGGGTTAAAATTTATTGTACTTGTCCACCAGAATCTTGATTTTGATGAATACTTCGTTATCAAGTTTTACTCCGGCATCGAGGGGGTATTCGCGGCCGAGGTTTTCATACTTGGGCTGGCCCATGCGGTGGTATTCGAGTGCTTCGTATTCGCACTTTTCGCCGGGCAGTTCGGAAATGAAATTGATGATATCCAGGATATCTTTTTCGGTGTCGTTAAAGCCGGGGATTACCGGGGTGCGGACCCTGATTTTGGTTTTGGGGAAATGTTCCCTGATTTTTTTCAGGTTCTCTATGATGGCTTCGTTGGAATGCCCGGTGAATTCCTTGTGTTTTTCGTTATCCATGGACTTGATGTCGAACATGAGGGTGTTGATGTAGGGCATGCATTCTTCAATGGTTTCCCATTTTGCAGCACCGCAGGTTTCCACAGCGGTGTTGATATGTCTGCGGCGTGCTTCACGCAGCAGGGAAAGGGCGAATTCGGGCTGTGCGAAAGGTTCGCCTCCGGAGATGGTCATGCCTCCGCCTGATCTGGCGTAGAACATTTCGTCTTCTTCAACACGCTTGAGTACTTTATCTACAGTCTGCTCTTCTCCATAGACGATGATTGCGTCATTGGGGCAGGCCTTGGCTAGGTGGAGTTCGTTTTTGGCGAGATCGTGATCAATATCTATTTTTTCATCTGCACCGAAGGTGATCGCGCCGGAGGAACAGTGGTCCACGCAGCGGGTACATTTATCGATACCCAGACACTTGTTGCGGTTGTAGGCCAATTCAGGCTTGAAAATCTGGGATTCCGGGTTGGAGCACCATGCGCAGCGCAGGGGACATCCCTTGAGGAATACGAGTGTTCTGATTCCGGGACCGTCGTGAACGGAATATTTCTGGACGCTGAAAACTATGCCGGTCTGCTTTTTATCAAGAAGAGAACTCATGTCTAATTGCCTTATTCTGCCCGAGGTTGCCTCTGCGACGGACGAAATGAAAATTTTTATAGGTATTGAAAGCTGCTAAATTAACGACGTTTTGCTGCCACACATAGCGAAGTCCGGTAAAAGTTTTTGGGATTCTTAAACTCTTTTTTTCAAAAATGGTTTAAGTCCCGGAGGGACCGCCGGTAGGCATTCTTTAAAAAAAGTCGGCGGGCTGAGGAGGATCAGCCCGCCGACAGGGCTCACGCATGAGGCCTTAAAGGGTGTTGATTGTCTTTAAGCTCTAGATGGTTTCGTGTGCGGTTCTTCTGATCAGGTCGTCCTGCAGATCCTTGGAAAGGTCGCAGAAGTATGCGGAGTAACCGGCGATACGAACGATCAGGTTGCGGTACTGCTCGGGATTTTCCTGAGCTTTTTTCAGGGTGTCTGCGTTAACTACGTTGAACTGGATGTGCCAGAGACGCAGGTCGCAGTATGTGCGGATGAAGTCTACCAGCTTCTTGGTGCCTTCTTCTCCTTCTACGCACTTGGGTGTGAACTTGATGTTTACCAGACGTGCTGCACGTTCACGGTAGTTGAAGTTCTTGGTGGTGTAGTTGGAGAGCATAACCGCGGTAGGACCGTTCTTGTCTGCACCGTGGGATGCGGAGGAACCGTCGGAAAGCGGGGTGTATGCGTAACGTCCGTTAGGAGTCGCGGATACAACTTTACCGAAAGGTACGTGGGAAGTGAAAGGCACGTAACGAACGTCGAGGTGTACGCCGAGTTCCATCTGGTACTTTTCTGCGAAACCTACGCAGAGTTCGTCCAGTTCTTTAGCAATGGAATCCGGGTAAGGATCGTTGTTGCCGTAGCAGGGAACGTTCTGGAGCATAGCGCGGACATCTTCGTGTCCTTCAAAGTTTGCCTTACAAGCTTCAACGATCTGTTCCATGGTCAGAACTTTATCTTCGAAGACCAGTTTTTTGATGGCAACGAGGGAGTCTACTACAGTACCGAGGCCCATGAATTCGAAGTAACCGAGGTCGATTCCGCCGGGTACGTCGGGCTGGTGCAGGTCGGTGCAGCTTTCCATGCACAGGTCATGCATTGCGGAACCGAAAGGTGTTGCGAAGTGGTTCTTGCGCAGACGGATAACGTTGGCCTGCTGAACGAAAGCGTTTTTCAGGAAGTTGTTATGCTGTGCTTTGTATGCATCGTAGAACTCATCCCAGGTCTTGAAGGAGCAGGGATCACCGGTTTCGATGGAGAGCTGCTTGTCGCCGTATTTGAGCATCTTTCCGTTGTAAAGGACCATCTCAACCGCTGCCGCAAAGTTGATGTAGGGGTTACCGGAAGTGTAGGTGTCGCGGTTGGGCATTCTGATTTCTGCGCAGCCGGATACAGCGTAGTCGTAGATCTCGTCGAATTTTGCGCCCTTGGAGAGGTGCAGGGGAATTACTTCTTCATCGTTGATCAGTTTCGGGAAACCGGAACCTTCTTTGATGGTTTCTGCAACTTCAGCAAGGAAACGCTCGGGGGAACGTGCGTGGATGCGTGCAGCGAGGTCAGGGTAGTGATGCGGGAACTCACGCTTGGAACGCAGGAAGAGGTAGGTGAGGTCGTTGGTAGCATCAATGCCTTCTCTGGTCTGGCCACCGACAGTAACAGCTTCCCAGTGCGCGTAGCCTTCGTTGAATGCGCCGCCCTGAGGGGAGATGTAGAGGTCGATGAACTGGGCCATGCCTACGTACATGCACTCGATGAATTCGATAGCCTTGTCTTCGTCAAGGATACCTGCTTCAACGTCCTGCTCGTAGTAAGGGTAGAGGTACTGGTCCATGCGGCCGTTGGAGATGATGGTACCGGTCTTCTGCTCGAGACGGGAGAACATCTGGGTGAACCACTGGGACTGTACTGCTTCGTGAAAGTTGGTAGCGGGCTTTTCGGGAACGTTGCGGCAGACTGCAGCCATGGTTTCCAGTTCTGCCTTGCGTACGGGATCGGTCTCAGCAGCAGCTTTTTCTGCCGCGAGGTCAGCGTGGCGGTTGGCCCAGAGGATAACTGCGTCGCAGATGATCACGATAGCTTCAAGGAAAGGAATATCCTTGGTGTTGGCTTTGGGGGAGAAAGTATCGATGTTGTCGAGTCTTTCCTGTGCTTCTGCACGGATGCCGCCGAAACCACGCTTGAGGATCTTTTCGTAGTCGTGAACCCACTGCAGGGAGGAACGGAAGGAAGAGGTTTCGTTAACGATGAAGCGGGAGATCAGGCCTTCGGGATCATCGTAAGTCAGGGTGTGAACATCTTCGGGCAGTGCCTGGTTCAGGGCTTCGTGGTAGGTTTTACCTTTCCAGAAAGGAGCGATTTCTTCGATAACGATTTTAGCGTCTTCTTCAGTGATGGAGAAGGGAGAACCGGAACGCTTAGGCAGTTCTTCAACAGCCATATCGAGGAAGTCACCGTCGAGTTCGGGGTAAAGGATGCCGTAACGACCGGGGTATCCGGCGCGACCGCAGAGCAGGTTGTCATCATCAATGTATACAGTGATGTTTTCAGCAACGTGCTTCATGGCCTTGGCCCAGCGCAGGATCAGGGGCTGGCCTTCGGTTTTTTCCATGGATTTGGTGAAGTAAAGAGCACGCTCTACGTCGATGGCGGGTTTCAGGCCTTCGATGGTATCAAGAATTTTGAAAACACGTTTGTGTGTTTCGCGGAAAGGATTGTTTTTACCGGCAATTTTATCTTCGAGCATCTGCTCATGAGGTGAACGACAACATTCCATTTGGATTCTCCTTCTATGTTTACTGTGGAAAAATTTTGTCCACAATCGTGGGCGAATTACTTCTCCCTGAAGCATGGAGTGTGCCAAAATAGATTGCTTCTCTAGGATGTTGAAAACAAAGGGTTTTTGCGAGTGTGTGCTTTGGGCCGATATCGAGGTTGGAAATACGGGCTTGTTGCAATTTGGAAACAACACTGGCTCGAAACCAGTTTATCCAAGTAAAACGGGGAGTAATCACTTTGTGCAGTTTTGCAACCGGAATGGAGCGGTTTCATTTTTGCAACCTGTGCTTCTGCTGCCTCAAAAGGGTATGAGAATATCGGCACAAATTAGTTTAGCTATACGGGAGTATGGCTTTTAACAGCAATTACAGAGGCTCATTCTTCTGGAGGCATGTCTTTTATCTTAAATATAGCTTTTCTAAATATATGAAGCTTCGATAGATTTTTATTTCCGATTGGATGTATCTGATATGGTAATGTATTTGTAACTCCTTAAAAGGAAAGGTCAATCTTAATCAGGGATGGAGTTAGTTGCATGGAACCATTGGCACTCCGGTTGAAGCCGGGTCAGGATCTTCTGCTGGAGCTGGAAAACGTTGTGCAGGAACAGGGAATTGAAGCCGCCTGCATGCTTACCTGTGTTGGTAGTCTGACCCGCGCGGTGTTGCGTTTTGCCAACCAGCCGCAGACCACTGAGCTGAACGGGCATTTCGAGATAGTTTCCCTGACCGGGGTGCTTTCCCGGCACGGTTCCCATTTTCATGTCGCCATTTCTGACGGGGAAGGAAAAACCATCGGAGCGCACCTGATGGAGGGCAGCAGGGTCTACACCACCGCTGAAATAGTGCTGGGTGTTTTACCGGAGTATTCTTTCCTGAGGACTTTTGACCCCGAGACCGGGTATCCGGAACTGGAAATCAAATCATAAACCAGCAGCAAGGAGTGAGTGGGATGGGTATCAGTGCAGAATTCAAAAAGGATTTTACAACATTTACATGGGTTCTGATCGCAGTGGCGATCGTTATTAACATTGCCGTGGGACAGCTTGTGTCCCTACTCAAGCTGCCTATTTTTCTTGATTCCATCGGTACAGTTCTGGTGGCTGTTCTTGCCGGACCATGGGCTGGCGGCCTTGCAGGACTGATCACCAACCTTATCTGGGGCGTTATTTCATCCCCGGTTGCTGCGGCTTTTGCTCCTGTTGCCATGGTTATCGGTATTGCAGCAGGTTACTGCGCAAGAATGGGTCTGTTCAAGAACTGGTGGACCGCAATCCTCGCCGGTCTGATTATTACCGTTTTTAACTCTGTCGTTGCAGTTCCCATCCGTCTTTACATGTTCGGCGGCGTTACCGGTAGTGGCGCTGATTTCGCCATGGCTTACCTGCTGGCGCTGGGCCGTGATCTTTTCGGTTCCGTGGTCGTCACCGTATTTACTTCCAACGTCATTGATAAAGTTGTCACCGCCGTTCTGGTCTGGGGTATTGTTAAAGGCCTTCCCGAAAGGGCTGCAGCCCGTTTCCCCATGCTGGCAAAAGCATAAGGTCCAAGACTTTTGCAGACTGAAAATATATCCCTGTTTTGTGCAGGGAAATCATGTGTTCATTCCGTCCACCCCCTGAGCAAGCTTGTCTTTGTGCTGCTTACGGGGGTGGCGGTTTATTGTGCTCCCGGCGGTATCTGGCCTGATGCAGGATTGTTTATCCTGAATACGGTTCTGGCTGTGCTGGCTGGTGTATCCGGGCGGGTCTGGAAATTCCTCTGGTGCACGCTTCTGCCCATTGCCCTGTTTATGGTTCCTATTCACGGCTTCCTCTATCCCGGCAACCAGACTGTGCTGATTACTTATCACGGGATATCTTTATATATTGAAGGGCTGCAGTTTGCTGGAACCATGCTTTTGCAATTGGCGGCGATTCTGAGTGTGTCACTACTGTTTGTTTTTACAACCGATCCGGCTGATTTGATTACTTCCCTTATTCAGGCGGGACTGCCGTCTTCGCTGGCCTATGTCTGCGGAAGCCCTCTGCTCATGCTCCCGGCCATGCGCGCACGGGTGAAGACTATTCAGGATGCGCAAAGGGCCAGGGGGCTGGATTCCGAAGGTAGATTCATTAACAGGGCCAAATCCATTGGACCGCTTATTTCCCCCCTGATTCTGGGGGCTTTTTCCGAGATTGAGCAACGGGCCATTGCCCTTGAGTTGCGCGGATTTAGTGCCACAGGTCCGCGAACATTCATGCGTGTGGTTGAAGATTCCGCAGGGCAGCGAATTGCAAGGGGTGTGATGCTGTCGGTCTGTCTGCTGCTACTGCTCTACAAAACAATATTGTACCGCTATGTCCCTTATTGAGATTAAAAAATTTTCATACACTTACGCTGCTTCTGCTCTCCCGGCCCTGAGCGGTCTGGATTTGAGAATCGGGGCAGGTGAATTTGTGGCTCTCATCGGAGCCGACAATAGCGGCAGGTCAACCCTTTGCAATGCTCTTTGCGGGGCGGTTCCCCGGCTTTATCATGGGCAGACAGATGGCAGTATCCGTGTTTGCGGAAAGGATACCGCTGAAACTCCGCTGGCAGAGCTGGCGGAATCGGTTTTCCTTGTCATGCAGAATCCGGAGCGGCAGCTTTCAGGCATCCGTTTTACCGTCGCTGAAGAGGTTGGTTTCAGCCTTGAAAACCGGGGCGTTGAACGCTGTGAAATTATAGGCCGGGTGGAAAAGGCGATGGCTCTTACCGGGCTTTCTGATCTGGCGGAGCGTTCCCCCCATCATCTTTCCGGCGGACAGTTGCAGAAAGTCGTCCTTGCTTCTGCTTTGGCCTGTGAAACGCCTTTGCTGGTCCTTGATGAGCCGACAACTTTTCTTGATCCTTTGGCGGCAAAGCAGGTTTTCGAGATTCTGGACGGTTTGCGCAGCAGCGGGACAACCATTGTGCTGGCGGAACAGCGTATGGAGAGCATCGCTTTATATGCCGACCGTGTGCTGGCCCTGCATAAGGGGAAGGTTGTGCTGGACGGTCCGCCTGCTGAAGTTCTTGTTTCGCCGGTGATGAAGGAAATCGGTCTGGATTGGACCCGGTTCAGCAAAGTTGCTGCATTGGCCCGTGAATACGGACGCTGGGCGGAAAACAGGAAGCTGGCCGCAACATTCGGTGAAGTTGTCGAAGGTCTGGATGCAAGCGCAGGAGGCAGGCATGACTATTGAGGTTTCTAATCTATCTTATTGCTATGCGGGCGGCGTGCAGGCTCTTAATAATGTTTCCATTACCCTGAATCAGGGCGAAATTGTCGCGTTGCTTGGGCATAACGGTTCCGGCAAGAGTACTCTGGTCCGCCATTTCAATGGGCTGCTCAAGCCGACAAGTGGAACCGTTGCCGTAGATTCTGTTTCAACTGCCGATGAGAAAATATCGGTGCTGGCAGGAAAGGTAGCCATGCTTTTCCAGAACCCTGACGACCAGATCTGCAAGGCAACTGTGCTGGATGAAATTGCTTTCGGGCCGAAAAATCTGGGCTACGCACCGGAGCGAATAAGCGGGCTTGCCGAGGAACTCCTCTCAGCCTTCGGTCTGCTGGAGCAGAAGGAGCGCAATCCCCATGATCTGGGATTCAGCGAGCGCAAGCGGCTGGTCATGGCTTCGGTGCTGGCTATGGATACCGGGATTGTCGTTTTTGATGAGCCTACAGCCGGGCTTGATCCCCGTGAAATAGCCATGCTTGAGTGCAAAATTTCAAAGCTGAGACAGCAGGGCCGCACTGTGGTGATCATCAGCCACGACATGGATTTTGTGGCTGAGAATTGTTCGCGGGCGATCTGCCTTGAAAAGGGTAGCAAGCAGTTTGACGGCAATATTTCCGAGCTGTTTATTGATAAGGATTTAATGAAGCGGTGCGGATTGCTGGCTCCGCAGGTAGTGCAGCTGGCAGATCATTACGGCTTGGCACTGGATGAAATCACCCCGCAGGGCTTTATAAATAAATTGCCGGCCTAGTGCTCCCTTGCCAACCCTTGGCCCTGTTGTGTAAAAAGCCCCCATGACACCTGCAATTAATATCGCCAAGAAAAAAAAGATCAAGTTCAAGGTCCATGAATACGAGCATGACCCGTCCGCCGAAGCCTACGGCAAAGAAGCCGCTGAAAAGCTGGGCGTAGACCCGGAGCGTGTTTTCAAAACACTTGTTGCCGGAAGCGGGCGTGATCTCTTCGTTGCCGTGGTTCCGGTTATGAAAATGCTGGACCTGAAATCCCTTGCCAAGGCCGTGAAGGTCAAAAAGATCTCCATGGCAGACGTGAAGCTGGTGGAGCGCACCACCGGATACGTGGTCGGCGGGGTCAGTCCGTTGGGCCAGAAGAAGCTTCTGCCCACTGTAATCGACTCATCCGCAGCAAATTTTGCAACCATCTATGTCAGCGGCGGCAAGCGCGGGCTTGATATTGAACTCAGTCCGCAGGATTTAGCCGGGTTGCTGCGCGGGAGTTTTGCGGAGATTGCGCGCTGATTTTGTGATTATGTTTTAATTTGTTGGTCAGTTTTAAGCCCGCCCGATTAATTTCAGGCGGGCTTTTTGATGCCTGTGGAATTTATTTCGCTTCACAAATAGTTTGACATTCAAATTAAGTTTGGAATAGGTGTTTTGAAAACTGTTTAATTTGATTCTCAAACTATATGGAGTTCAAAATGGAATTCGATTCAATCTTCTGGGTTGCCATGCAGTCCAGCCTGTTTCTGGGTTTGATCCATGGAATCAACCCTTGCGGGCATTCATGGTTGGTTCTGGCCCCATTTGTGTATGGGGAGAAAAACGGCAAGCGTGTTTTCTCTTTGACCTCGGCCTTTATTCTGGGAACCACTCTGGCCTGTCTTATTATCGGGCTGACCTTGGGGTCCATTTCCTTGACCATCCCGGATTCGTTGACATACATCGTTGACATCATCACCGTGGTGATTCTGGTGCTTCTGGGGGCAATACTGATTGTCAAACCGGAACTGCTGCACAGCCACGACCACGACCACAGTCATGGACATCATGACCACAGCCATGACCATTCGGGACATGAACATGCCCACGGTTGCGGGTGCTCGTGCAGCCACGGAAAACTTAACCTGCGCAGCGTCACTTTCTGGGGCCTGTTCTCAATCGGATTTGTGAACATGATTGTGCCTTGCCCCACCGTGGCGATAATGTATAAATACGCCCTTGATTCTGGAAGTGTTTTCAAAGGGACTGCGGTGTTTGCAAGCTATGCATTGGGAACAGCCATTGCTCTTGCGGCGGTTATTTATGCCATTTACCGGGCGGCATCCTTTGTGCGTGCTCTTGAACAGGATTGGGTCGAGCCTCTGGTCATGCGTACTGCCGGGATGATGACTATCGGTTTCGCCGTTTACAGTTACATTAAATTATAAAGCGGAGGTCCCTGTGCTGGATAAGCTCAACCATGCGGTAATTGAATTTTATGAGAAGCTTTCTTCCTGGGAGCATGATGTTGTGCGTGAAAAAGGGCTGACCCTGCCCCAGATGCATACTCTGGAGGTGTTGGGCATCCATGAGGCCATGCGCATGAAAGAGCTGGCTCAGCGCATGGGGATTACCACCGGGACTTTGACTGTGCTGGTTGACCGGCTTGAAGATAAGGGGTTTGTCTGCCGCAAACCGCACCAGACCGACCGCCGCTCCATAATTGTCGAACTGACTGAAACCGGGCAGGAGATGTTCGAAGAGCATGACCGTCTGCATCTGAGATTGATTGAAGAGATTACTTCCGAATTTTCCGAAGAGGAGAAGGTTATCCTGCTTGGCTGCGTTGAAAAGATGAACAGGGCGTTTTGATAAAGGTTCTTTTGAACATTTAAAGAACATCTGTGGAAAACTTTTGTGCAAAAAGCACCCTGTATCTATGTAAGGTATGGGGTGCTTTGCCTTTTTATATAAAAATAATTTGAGTATGAGCTTCAACTTGTTCATATTTTGAGTTTAATACCGAAATCAGTTGAAAAGAGTTATCATTTTCATTATTCCCTCTGGAAGTACTTTTCATGAAGTCAATTATAGTTTTCATTTGAAAACGAGAGTCATTTTCATAAATGAAGGAGCGGGGGAATGAAATACACTTTTAAATTATCACATAAAATAGTGGCAGGTATGCTTCTTTTCTTATTGTGTGCTTTGTGTCTGGGCGGAGCTTCAATCATGACCCTTAAAGGGTTGACCGCAAAAATGGAAGTCCGCAACCAGCTTGATGAGATCATCAGCCTTGGAGCGGAAGCACAGGCTTTAGCTATGGACTGGTTGGTTCATCGCGAAGAGCTTTCCATGGATCAGTCAGGTAAAGGCGGAGTAGAGTTACTTAAGGCATATAATGATAAAGTCAGACACATGAATGGGGAGTTGGACACTGCCATGGGTGCAACTGTCGATGAACAGGCCCGCGTGGCTCTTTACGAACTCAAAGAGTCATTTAACTCTTTTGATCGCAGTTTCAACAATTTTCAGGTCCAGTTCAATTCCGGGGTGGGGCAGGTTAAACGGCTGCGTGAAATTTCGGTAGAAATTTTGGGGCAGGCTCTTTCCCTGCAGAAAAGTATCGAGCGTTCAGCGAGAAAGCAGGGCAAGATAAATACAGTCCTGCAAGAAAAAGTATTTTCGTCTTCGGTTGACGATCCGGGTTTGCTTGCACAGAATCTTTCCAAATCCATAGATGATCTGAATGAACTGGCAGCCAAGAGGCATGTTTCAGCAATCATGCTCAACAAGCCTCTTGGATTTCAGGAAATGGCTAAGGATTTTATTCTTTATAAAGATGCAGCCAGCGGTTCCGGTTTGATTGTCGATATTGAAAAGCTGATGGGCATTGATCCGGATTCGAGCATGGGGGCTTCCTATCCACAGTTTGCCCCGCTGTTTTCCAAGGGGCGCGAGGCTAAGCTGTTCAATATAATTGTTGGATTGACCGGTGAATATCTAGATATTTTTAAATCCTACTACAACCTCAGCCTTAAGATGCAGAAATCCATGAAGGACATGGACAATGCCCGCATCGCGCTCATCGAACAGGAGTACACTATTCGCACGGCTCAGGTCGTAAGCTACAATGCTATGCAGGAGCGGGCTGTTTATGTCGTCAGCGGCTTGAGTGGGTTGGCTGCTTTGATCGGCGTGTTGCTCATTCTTGTCAGCCGCAGGATCATCATTAACCCTCTTCGCCGAATTATCGGGGAAATTGCCCGCACCAGCCGTGACATAGGTGCGGGAACTGCTGACCTGTCGTTCAGGGTGCGGCAGGAAGGAAATGGCGAACTGGGGGATCTGGCGGATTCGTTCAACGGGTTAATGCATGTAATTGAGAAGGATCGGGTCAAGGTTGAGCAGGCCACTGAGGCGGCTGAACGTGAAGCTTTGGCTGCCCATGATGCTTTGGAGGGACTGAATGAGGCCCAGAAGGAAGCGGAAAGTGCACGCAGGCAGGGGGTTCTTGATGTTGTGCGCAATCTTGAACAGATTGTCAGCGGGCTATCCGTAGCTTCTGATGAAATCAGCAACCATGTGGCGGATTCCAGCAGAAGGGCAAGGGAGCAGCAATTAAATCTTTCGGAATCAACTTCAGCCCTCGATCAGATGACCTGCTCCATTCAGGATGTTGCCCGTAGTTGCTCTGATGCTGTGGTCGGGGCCGGGGATGCCATGAATACGGCCAACCGCGGGGCTGAAATGACTGGGGAGGCCATTCGGTCTATCTTCAGTGTTAAAGAGCAAAGCGATAAACTTAAAGACAATCTTAATGATATGAATGTCCGGGTCGAGGACATCGGGCGGATCATGTCTGTTGTAAGTGATATTGCGGACCAGACCAACCTGTTGGCACTCAATGCGGCAATTGAGGCGGCCCGTGCCGGGGATGCCGGACGTGGTTTTGCCGTGGTGGCTGATGAAGTGCGCAAACTTGCTGAAAAGACCATGAATGCCACCAAGGATGTCAGCCTTGTGGTTGAGGCAATTCAAGACAGCTCTCATGCGAATGTTCAGAGTATGGAAGAGGCTGCAATGTCTGTACTGGATAGCACCCGCCTTGCTGAGCAGGCCGGGGACGCCCTCGGGGAAATTGTAAACCTCGTTGAAGGGGTTACCGGACAGGTTCAGAATATATCTGCAGCCGCTGAGCAGCAGTCAGTTTCATCGGATCAGATTAACTCCTCATCCCGAAAGATAAATCAGATGGCAGAGCTGACCACAAAATCCATGCAGAAATCAAATGATTCCGCAAAAGATCTATCCATTCTGGCCATGGAATTGCGTACATTGATTGATGGATTGCGCGAAGAGTGCCGCGCTGTTTAAGTCGATAATAAAAATTAAGCTGCTGTTACAGGCCTGCAAAAAAATATTTCAGCCGGGTATTTTTACCCGGCTGATTTTGTGGGAAAATAGCAGAGGATTTTGTTTCTAAATCAGTCTCTTAAGCTCTTTTGAACATCAAAAGAACAACTGTGGAAAACTTGTGTTCCACATGAGTTATGCCATGCGGCTCTAGGGCTGATAGGGTGTTCATTAAGAAATAGTCTAGAGAGTCTTGACCATATTTTTGAGTCTGGTAGACTGCTTTCAGTCGTCAGCACTTCAGGAGTTCGTTTGACGCTTTCTGAGCATTTGAAAACGAACAAGACGGGAACCCGGTTTGAATCCGGGGCGGTCCTGCCGCTGTCAGGGAGGCATTCTGTGCACAACCCCGAGCCAGCACCCCGGCCTGAAGCGTACCTGCCCGATGCCAGTCCTGTTTCATAAATTAAGGATGGCGTGATAGAGAGGCAGGTCAGTTCAATTTACCGGAATCCCTGTTTCTGACTTTTTTCCGGTTTCAAAAGTCCTGCAGGATGTGCCTTCCGGGCCACCTGCTCCAATTGCCACACCACCATAAGACACGGCTTGTCCGTGGGCTTGCAATCTGGGGAGGTTGCATCCTTTTCTGCGTTCTTTTTTTGGCGCGGCGGTGATGTGTGCGGACAAATTTTTAATCAGGTAGTTTAATGCCCAAACAAATTCTTAAGCGTGACGGATGTCTCGAGTCCTGGTCTACTGAGCGTATTTCTGAAGCTATTTTTAAAGCTCTCAAAGCAAGCGGTATCAAAGACCCCCTGCTGAGCAAGCGCCTTGGCCGCAAGGTTGAGCAGAAGCTTGCAGATGTTGATGTACCTGAACAGGAAATGGTTCAGGATATGGTACAGCTGGTACTCATGGAGAACCGTCTCTACTCTGTCGCTGAACGTTACATCATCTACCGCGAAAAGCGCCGCGAACTTCGCCGTCAGGATGAAACATACCTCGACATCGCCGGAACCATCGAAAGCTACCTCGACCGTTCCGACTGGCGGGTAAATGAAAACTCCAACATGGGGCATTCCTTTCAGGGACTGATGCTGCACATGTCCGGAGCTGTTCAAGCCCGTTACTGCCTTGAAAAGTACCCTGAGGAAATCAGGCTTGCCCACGAGCACGGCTATTTCCACATTCACGATCTTTCTTTCGGCCTTGCAGGATATTGCGCCGGCTGGTCCCTGCGTGACCTGCTTCTGGACGGTTTCGGCCTTAAAGGCCGTTGTTCTTCCGGTCCTGCCCGCCATTTTGATTCTATTACCGGGCAGATGGTCAACTTCCTCGGCACTCTGCAGAATGAATGGGCCGGAGCACAGGCTTTCAACAACGTTGATACCTATCTCGCGCCTTTCATCCGTTACGACGGTCTGGATTATGACCGCGTGAAGCAGATCGTGCAAAAGCTGATTTTCAATCTGAATACCACCTCCCGTTGGGGCGGCCAGAGTCCGTTCACCAACTTCACCTTTGATATGGTTCCGCCCAAGCACATCGCTAACGAGCCTGTCATCATCGGCGGTGAATTCCAGGATACCACTTACGGTGAGTATCAAGAAGAAATGGAGATGATCAACCGCGCCTTTGTTGAAGTCATGCTCGAAGGTGACTCCGACGGCCGTATCTTCTCTTTCCCGATTCCCACTTACAACGTTACCCCGGATTTTCCGTGGGAAAGCGAAGTTGGTGAATTGCTCCTGCAGATGACCGCTAAATACGGTGCTCCTTATTTCCAGAACTTCATCAACTCCGACCTCAATCCCGAGGACGTGCGTTCCATGTGCTGCCGTCTGCAGATGGACCTGCGTGAGATCCGCAAGAAAACCGGTGGCCTTTTCGGTGCCGGGGACCTGACCGGTTCCATCGGTGTTGTTACCCTTAACCTGCCCAAGCTGGCATATCTTGCTCAGGGTGAGGAAGATTTTCTCGACCTGATCACCGAGTACGCTACTCAGGCCAAGGATTCTTTGGAATACAAGCGTAAGCTGGTTTCCGCCAACTTTGAGAACGGTATGTTCCCCTTCTCCCAGCGTTACCTGAAGAACGGTTTCAAGGGCCATTTCTCCACCATCGGTCTCATCGGTGGTAATGAAGCCTGCCACAACCTGCTGGGTAAAGGTATTGATACCCCTTCCGGTTCACGCCTCATGCAGCGGGTTCTGCACCATCTGCGTGATCTGACCGTGCAGTTTCAGGAAGAAACCGGAAACCTCTTCAACCTTGAAGCTACTCCGGGTGAAGGAACCTGCTACCGTCTGGCAAAGATCGACAAGAATCTCTATGCCGATATCTACACCTCCGGTAGCGATACCCCTTACTATACCAACTCCACCCTGCTGCCCGTAGGTGCTACCGAGGACGTTGTTTATGCTCTCGAACACCAGAACGACCTGCAGACTCTGTATAATGGCGGAACCGTATTCCACTCCTTCCTCGGCGAAGCAGTGCCCGATACCACCGCACTTAAGAACTTCATCATTAAAGCTATGACAAATACCAAGATTCCTTACATCTCGGTGACTCCGACCTTCTCGGTCTGCGAGGAGCATGGTTATCTCTATGGCGAGCATTTCGAATGCCCTGACTGCGGAAAGGATGCCGAGGTTTATACCCGTATTGTCGGGTACTACCGTCCGGTAAACCGCTGGAACAAGGGTAAGCAGGAAGAGTATCGCGAAAGGACTGAATACAGCTACAATTCATGCGCATGCTAGAATTGATTCGGTTGAAGTAAACATATTGAAATGAAAAGTCCGGGGGAATCCAGTTTTCTCCCGGACTTTTTGCTGAGCATCATTTATATTATTTTGTAATTGCTTGCGTTAGCGGTTTTCAGGATGTAGATTTGGGTACTGACCGGAACCATTAACAGTTTATGAGTATGATACTATCAGCCAGCCAGTTACGCGCTCTGCGCCAGAGAAATGATGAGGAACTTCGCAAGGGAAGTTACGCCAAGCATGGCTACCCCGCGAATACTATTCAGGATTTGCTTCATACTGTTGAAGCATTGAAAAGTGAAAAGAAGAAGTGGAAGAAAGTTGCTCAAGAGCGCGGAGAACTGCTCAATAAGATGAACGGTTTATTGGAAGACTACAACAAATCAAAATAATAATAGAATAGAGCTGTCTCAGCCCACTCTGTGTTTTGCAGAGTGGGCTTTTTATATGGGAAATTCTGGCGGGTAGGGGGGCTATTATAAATGTTTGATTCTGATCCAAAAATAATATCATTTTGATCTAAAAACTAATTACCTCTTATCTTCATAATAAAGCAGGCGACTGTTAAATAAATCTAAGGGGTTCAGTAATGGGTTTTAAAAGTATAAACACCGGTCTTGGGATTATGATTGCGACAATTGTCATTGTTTCGGTTTCAGCATTTGTAATCGTGGTCAACTCTATGACCAATTCTGCTGTGATGGGGATTCAAGAACAGAACATGGAAGTTCTGAATAATAAGATAGTCGATGAGGTCGAAGGTTTTCTAAAGCAAACCCGTAGTACTTTACAGGCTTTTGCAGGCAACAATAATGTTCAGGACGGATTTGTGGATGGTGCTGCCGCAGAAGAGGCTGAGAAGCAGTTCCAGAATATGCTGAAGAATAATGACAAGATTGATATGCTGGGTGCATTCGATCTTAAAGGAAGCAGCGTGTTCGGTCTTAGAGCCAATGGGCAGAGTACCGCCGGGGCTGACCTGAGTTCGAGGCAATATGTACGTGAAATATTGAATGGCAGCCAGTTTGCTGTTTCAGATGTTCTAAAATCAGTTCTGGACGGCCGGATCATTGTCGTTATGGCTGTTCCGGTTCGAGGTGTGCAGGGACAGTTGCTTGGCGGCATTTTTATGGGCTTGGACTGGCAGCAGTATGCGCAGGAGATGATCGGTGATATTTCCATTGGTGAAGACGGTTATGCATATATTCTTGATAGTTCCGGGCGTATTATAGCACACAAAGTGAGTCAGAATCTTATTCTTAAAGATATTTCAAAATTCCAATTCGTAAAAGACAGCCTCGCTTCTTCCAAGGGTAAAACCGAATATGATTGGGAAGGGCGATCTAAAATTCAGTCTTTTCAGGTTGTCCCTTCTACCGGATGGGTGGTCTGCATGTCTGCTTATGTGTCTGACCTGACCCGTGCTGCTGTTGAAGAGCGTAATGTGCTTATCGGTATGGGGATTGTCATGGTCATCCTCCTTGTCAGCATAATTGTTTTTACTATCCGTAAGCAGGTTACCGGGCCTATGGCTGTTATCCGTGATTTTACCAGTGAGATTGCCCGAGGCAATTTCAAGGCAGAGCTTACCGGTAAATATGTTTGCGAACTCAAGGATCTTTCTGAAAATATTGATTTCATGGTGGCGGAACTTAAGAATAAGCTTGGCTTTTCCGATGGCGTTCTTAAAGGTCTGGTGTTGCCTTGCGCCATAGTTGGTCCCGAAGATAATATGCTCTGGGTTAACAATGAATTTTGTGAATTAATTGAGTCTAAATTTAATCCTGAGCAGGTTAAAGGCCTTACTTCCGGTGAGCTTATTTACGGTGACTCAGGTCGGGAAACGATTTCCTACCGGGCTATCAAAGAACAGCACCAAATCAAGACAGAAATTGATTTTCAGGTACCTTCCGGTCTGACCAAGCAGCTTATGATTTCGAGTACCCCATTTTACGATATGGATGGTGTTTTACTCGGTTCTGTTGCTGTTTGGATTGATATGACTGAAA
The DNA here is from genome assembly GCF_048571135.1 of Maridesulfovibrio spiralis (SeqCode). Lineage (NCBI taxonomy): Bacteria > Pseudomonadati > Thermodesulfobacteriota > Desulfovibrionia > Desulfovibrionales > Desulfovibrionaceae > Maridesulfovibrio > Maridesulfovibrio spiralis (SeqCode). The sequence continues at coordinate 2,071,410 of NZ_CP182344.1, forward strand.
TACGTGAACAGCAGCGCATGATTGAAGAAAATAATATTATGATCTCTGAGGCCGCTGCCAGCGCTACGGAAGTTTCCAATCAGGTTTCCAGTTTTTCCGAGGCTCTTGCTGCGCAGGTCGAGCAGTCCAGCCGTGGTGCAGAGGAGCAGTCGGTCATGGCAAGTGAAGCCGCCACCGCCATGGATGAAATGAACTCAACTGTGTTTGAAGTTGCCCGTAACGCTTCCACCGCCGCTGAGCTGGCTGATGCGTCGCAGCAGAAAGCAGGGGAAGGCGAGCAGAAGGTGGAACAGGCTGTTGAGACCATTGTCCAGATCCGCGAGCAGTCCGACCAGATGCAGAAAGACATGGCTGATCTTGGTCAGCAGGCAGAAGGCATCGGTAATATCATGGGTGTGATCAGCGATATCGCGGACCAGACCAACCTGCTGGCTCTTAACGCAGCCATTGAGGCTGCCCGTGCCGGGGATGCCGGACGGGGGTTTGCTGTTGTTGCTGATGAAGTGCGTAAGCTCGCAGAATCCACCATGAACGCGACCAGCGAAGTCGGTGAATATATCAGCCGGATTCAGGAAAGTGCGAAAACCAATATCGCTAATACCGAGAAATCTACTAAGGCAATCGGGGAAGTGACCGAGCTTGTTAACCAGTCAGGAGACATTCTTACAGAGATTGTGGAAAAGGTTTCTGAAACAGCTGATCAGGTCCGGTCCATCGCCACTGCTTCGGAAGAGCAGTCCGCTGCCAGTGAACAGATCAGTCGCTCCACCGGACAGATTAATACCATCGCCGGGGAAACCGCACAGGCAATGAATGAGTCTGCTGAAGCTGTCAGCCGGATGTCTGAGCTTGCTAAAGAACTTGATGAGATTATCGGGCGTATGCAAGGGTAATTCTGCTTAGAATATTGTGAAAATGGGCTGTCCACGATGGGCAGCCTTTTTTATAGTTACTTTCAAGATTGTTTTTTTTGATCAGCATGTATAGTCTTTGGCCCTAAACAGTGGATTTTAGGAGATTTAAATGCTTAAAGGGCCGCTCTATTCTATAATGTCAGCTTTGGGGCTTGGAACTCTGGCTATTTTTTTCAAGCTTGGTCTCGGGATGGGCCTGGATCCGCTTGAGCTGATCCAGTACCGTTTTACATTTGGGGCATTGGCACTTTTTCTATGGCTTGGCGTAACAAGTCCCGGCCTGTTGAAAGTATCCCCTAGAGTGCTGCTAAAAGCTGTTGTCCTTGGAGTCTGTATCTATCCGGTTCAATCATGGCTTTTCATTATGGCTCTTAAGCATATTCCGGCTTCTACTACTTCTCTCATCTATTATTTCTACCCATTGATGACGACCTTTATTGCGATGACTTTTTTGAATTTGCGTCCTGGTAGATCTGTGTTCGCGGCATTGGGGCTTATTATCTTTGGGAGTGGGCTTGTCTTTTACAATGCTTTTGCCCGGCAGCTTGATACTCAGGGGATTGTTTATGCTTTAGCCTGTATGGTCTGTTTTTCAATTTACCTGACTGTGATACAGATATTTACCCGCAATGATGAAGCTAAGGTTATTGTGCCCTACGTTGTTCTCTGTATGGCTTTGGTGTTCAGTTTTTTGTCTTCACCACTGAAAGTCTTTGCGCTTGATATGCAGGGCTGGTTGATTGCAGTCGGGCTTGGCTTGATACCGACAGCATTGGCAATCAGCCTCCTTTACCGTGCAGTCGACGCTATCGGCAGTGCCAAGGTTGCTATCTTTTCAACCATAGAACCGGTGACCACGGTTTTGTTGGCTTCATTTGTCCTTGGTGAACACATTGCACCTGTTCAAATTGCGGGGATGATTTTTATCCTGTTGGGAATTGTATTGCCGAATCTGCAATTATTGAAAAGAAGGACAGCGGTAAGCAGTTAGCTTTACACTGTATCTGGCTTGTTTAGATGAAAAAGCCCCTGCCGGTTTCCCGGCAGGGGCTTTAATTTTATTATCGTAAGGGCTGTTCCTACAGGAAGTACCAGGTCGCGGCGAGGCCGGTGATAGACATGGTGATGGTGTAGGGGAAAGCCATCTTTACCATCTGACCGTAGGACAGTCTGATGAGCGGAGCGATGGCGGAAGTCAGCAGGAACAGGAATGCAGCCTGGCCGTTAGGAGTTGCAACACTGGGGATGTTGGTACCGGTGTTGATTGCAACTGCGAGCAGGTCGAACTGTTCACGACCGATAACGCCGTTCTGGAATGCTTTCAGGGTTTCAGATACGTATACTGTTGCAACAAATACGTTATCTGAAATCATGGAGAGCACGCCGTTGGCAATGTAGTAGGCAGCGAGCTGAACTTTACCTTCAAGGCCGAGCACATAATGAATGATCGGGGCAAAGAGGTGCTGTTCGTGGATGACGCCTACGATTGCGAAGAACACAACCAGCAAAGCTGTAAAGGGCAGTGCTTCTTCAAAAGCGTGTCCGATCTGGTGTTCTTCAGTGATACCGTTAAGCGCGGTGAGCACGACGATTACGGTCAGACCGATAAGGCCGACTTCTGCAATGTGGAATGCCAGAGCGAGGACGAGGAAGATAGCCGCGCAAGCCTGAGTGAACAGGGCTGCTTTTTTCTTGAGGCTCATTTCTTCGTCGTTTTTGCGGTCCTCCTCTTCAAGGATTTCACGCACGTTCTGGGGCAGCTGGTAGCCGTATCCGAAAATACCGGTAACTTCGAGCATTACGCAGGTAGCGAGACCTACTGCCAGAACAGGCATGGATACGGGAGCAACTCTGAAGAAGAACTCCATGAACTCCCAACCCATGGTTTTACCGATGAGCAGGTTCTGGGGTTCACCAACGATGGTGCATACGCCACCAAGTGCGGTACCGACGGCACCGTGCATCATCAGGTTTCTGAGGAAACCACGGAATTCTGCAAGGTGGTTGACACACTCGCCTTTGAGCAGGGAGTCGTCAGTTAGTGAACATTTACCGGTGGATGCAAAGCGGTGGTAGATTCCGTAGAATCCGTAGGCCACAGCGATGATAACAGCGGTAACTGTAAGTGCATCAAGGAATGCGGAAAGGACTGCACCGGAGAGAGAGAAAAGCAGTGAAATTACTACTTTTGATTTTACGCGGGTAATGATTTTTGTGAAAGCATACTGGAGCATGTCTTTCATAAAATGGATACCGGCAACCATGAACATCAAGAGCAGGATGACAGGAAAGTTCAGCACTGTCTCGTTATAGACTGTTTCCGGGGAAGCCAGTCCCAATGCAATCGCTTCAACTGCAAGCAGTCCGCCTGCGGGAAGTGGGTAGCATTTAAGGGCCATGGCAAGGGTGAAAATAAATTCACCGATCAACACCCAACCGGTAATAAACGGACCGGCAACGGCCAGTAGGATGGGGTTGAGGATCAAAAATCCAATAATAGTCAGTTTGTACCAGTCAGGAGAATTACCAAGAAGGTTTTTCTGCAATGCCTGTGACATTGTTTTGGGCACGGGTTACTCCTTTTGCCTTTTTGTGTGGAACCAAGTTATCTGAGTTTTCCGTGGTTAGCGGAAAATAGTGCGTAATTCCCTCCCGAATAAATATGAAATTATCCGGGAGGGGCATTGTAATTACAGATCGCTGGGGACCAACGGGTCGATTGTCAGTTCCGGATACAGTCCCTGCAATTCTCCTTCAGGATAGGGCTGAAGGATATTGAAGGATATGTCCTGGGTCTGCTGGGAATGGCCCGCGGTTTCTTCGGTACCGTCCCAGAAGGCTCCGTTTGCTTCGAGAATATGTTCGATACGGTGCCTGAATCCATCAACAAATTTGGCTCCGATACCTTCAAAGGTCATGTTGCCGAGGCGGAACTGTCCTTTGAGTGCAGCGAAGTCCGAGAGAGGAATCGAGTGCATTTCGAGATCTTCTTGTTTGCTGATATAGCCCCAAACGAGAGAGTTGTCAGGTATTTTAATTGGCTCTTCAGTATCGATAATAGTATGCGGCATCAATATTGTTCCCGCGCCGACTTCGATTTTTGCATCTTCCTTACCGTTGAGGAAGGAGTTGAAGCCTACGAAGGAACGTTTGCCCATGTGGGTGTAGATGACCTTGCCGCCGTGAGGGGTAACAACTTCACCATCGTATACGGAATTGATGATGTAGCAGTTTTCTTGTGCGTTGGCGCCGGGTCCGAGTGTAGAGTTCTCAATGTAAGACCTCTGGGCCACGAGAACGTTTTTATCGACTTTGCAATCGCCTTTGAGAACCGCATAAGGGCTGACGGATGCGCCTTCAGGTACATCGATCGGCAGCTCCGGTTTAACTGAGGAGTAGATAGGTACAAAGTCCTCTTTGCGGTCATCGAAGAAGTCCATGAGGATTCCCTTGGGTCTACTGTCTTCCATACGGATGTACTTGGAGAGTATCTCTTCAGGGTACTGGTAGTTGAACTCAAAAGCACCATCAGCCTTAACCCAGATGCGACCGGCTTTGATGCGCTTGTGGGAGAGTTCTCCCGCCTGCACGTAGGAGTATGCGCCTACTGCACAGTCATGCATTATGGAAAGGTCAACAGAGGAGAAAGGCTCGAGAAAACAGCCTTCCACAGAAGTTCCGTGAATGTTTGCGTAGTGCAGAGACACGGTGTTTGAAATTTTGAAACATTCAAGGTTTTCAGGGTCGTGGGAGTTGTTGTGGACAAGAGTTTTCATTAGAAAGCTGTCGCGAATCTTAATGACTTCGTCATCACGGAGTTTGATCTTCTGCCCGTTAAGTTCAACAACGCAGCCTTTTCTTTTCAGCTCGTCACCACGGATATCACTCTTGTAGAGAATGGAGTGGTTCACCTTGCACTTGCCGAGGAAGTAGGTTCCTCCGAGGCTGGAGTGACGGAAGTTGAACATGAGCGGGTGGTTGTTGGTCAGGGAATAGAAAGCGTAGTAGAGGGCGAAGCTGTCTTCGGGAATAAGGTTTTTGATGAAGGGACCGACATCCACAAGCGGCTCGCGCAGGTTAACGTTCACTCGGTTGACAATATGGTCAATAAGCCTATTAAGCTGTTTCATAAATCCTTCTCGCTTTTTGGTTGAGCACCGGAAGTCGTAGGCGGAAACCGGCAACAGGGTTTGTACAAGTAGGACGGTTCCGGCGCGCCCTGCCGGAACCGTCCTGCCCTATGTTTAATAGTCCCTTATAACCCTATCTTCACTAACCCGGCAAGGTCTTCAATACCTCTACGGGCATGCCCATGAGGGGCCAGATAAACTTGACGAAGATACCGGTTACGACCATCAGCAGAATACTTGCGGGGACACCGTACATAAAGAATTCCCCGGTGGTGAACTGCTTGGAATCGTAGGCGATTGCGTTGGGAGCCGCGCCAACCAGAAGGAGGAAAGGCATACCCGCAACAACCAGAGCTGCGAAGAGGATTACTTCCGGGGCCACGCCGAGGTAGGGCGCGATAACCAGTGCCACCGGGAGCGAGATCGCGATAGCCGCGACGTTCATAATAAAGTTGGTCATCATCATTACAAAGAAAGCGATAGACATGATGAATACGAATCCGCTTGCTTCCTGGAAGAGGACCAGCCAGTTTACAGCCATCCATTTTGCTGCACCGGTATCCCAGAGGCAGAAACCGATGGACATAGCACCTGCGAACAGCAGGATGATGTTCCAGGGGATATCTTCAAGGTCATTGATGTCCAAAATCTTGAAAACAAAGAACGAGATGGACGACAGCAGAATGATCGAAGTTTTATCGATGGCCTTCAGCTCAGGGATGAATGACCTGAGACTCATGACCAGGATAACACCGCCGACAAGGATGGCAGCCATCTTTTCATCACGGGAGAGCGGACCCATCTGGGAATTGAGTTCCCTTGCTTTTTCGCGAAGACCGGGGATTACGTCCTTTTCAGGCTTCAGGAAGATCATGAAGAAGCCCCAAAGCAGGAATACCATGGCCCAGCCGATGGGAGCCATATAGTAGGTCAGTTCGAAAAAGGTAACGTCCTTGCCCAGAATCTGGTTGTAGAAACCGATTGCAACAGCACCACGAGCAGCACCGAGCAGGGTTACGATAGAACCGGCACCTGCCACGTAAGCCATACCGATGAACAGGCCCTTACCGAATTTAGTAGGCTTGTCGCCTTCTCCGTAGAGGGAGTAGATAGCCAGCAGCAGCGGGTAAACGGTCGCTGCAACAGCGGTGTGAGCCATGATATGGGTCAGCAGGGCGGTTACAACGAATACACCAAGGTAAATGCGGCTGGTCTTCTCTCCGACAACCATGAGCATCTTGTATGCAAGACGTTTGGTCAGCCCGGTTTTGGTGAAGACGAGACCGATCATGATGGATGCAAAGATAAACAGAACCGAGGGGTCCATGAAGTCTTTGAAGGCCACTTTGGGCGGTCTGATGAAAAACATGGCCTGAAGGACACCGATAGCCAGTGAGGTTACGCCGATGGGCACAACTTCAAAAACCCACCATGTACCTGCCAGCAGAAATACACCGATAGCGCCTTTAGCTTCTTTGGTCAGAACGAAGTGTTCTCCGCCGGGGTCGATTGCATCCGGCCATGCCGGGCAGTAATAGACGATGGCAAAAAGGGCGATGCCCAGCAGCATGAAGAACAGCCTCTTGAAATCAAATCCGGGCTTGTTTGCAACTTCAGCAGTCATTTTTTAAGCTCCTTGCAATTAGGCTGTTTATATCTCGCAAGCGAGAATTGCGGCTCTTACTTTTTCGAATACATCGCCGAGGCGCAGTACCCCGGTGATTTCTCCGTTCTTCTGGACAAGCAGCGGCTGGTGCACACCGAGCATAAAGGCGTGCAGGGCTTTGTCTATGCTGTCTTCTTCGTCCAACAGTTCGGTGTTCTTAGGCTCGTGCATGATCTCGCCGGCAGTGGCATTTGCGTTTTTGCGGCAGAGCTCACTGAGCGGTTCGGACCAGAGGTTGAAATCTCGGTATACTTTCTGGACGAAATCCATGTTAAGCGCATTAGGATGCTTCTGGTCGTCCATTTTGAAGTAAGAAGGTTCCATGTGTTTGAAAATGTCGAGCATGGTTATCTTGCCGATGACCTTGCCGTTTTCATCTTCCACCAACAGATCGCGGTGGGGATGAGGCAGATTCTTGTCTTCACTCTGCTTCACCAGACACTGCATGGCTGTAACCAGTGTAGCCTCTTTGGTGACCCGGTTGTATTCTTCAACCGGAATCATGAGTTCTTTAATTCTGATACTGTTCACGTTTTCCCCCTGTGTAGGTTGTCCGAATGGAGTATCCCTGCTTAGTTTGCCGTGGCGCAGAATCTGCGCAGTGTTTTTACCAAAGCGGCGATATCCACTGGGACTGAAATTTCAGCACTTGCCCCCAGATTCATGGCTTCAATGGAAAGCGGAATCTTATTGTGCCGGTTTATTAGAACAACTTTCAAATCAGGAACGGTTGTTGAAACATCCTCCATGAATTTCAAAGAGCTGCGCCCGAAGCCGGACAGACCTAAAACAATGCCGTCCAGTTCATTCTCGCGGATGAATTCTTCAGCCTCGTCAAGGTTTTCGGACTCCGTAATATTGAGGCCTTCACTTCTGAGTCGCAGCACCAGATGTTCACGGAATTCCGAGTCCTTTTCAACAATCATTATTTTCATGTTTTAAACGTTGTCTTTGCCGCTGGCCGGGAATTCGGCCTTTGCAGCACCCGCCAGATAACAGCACCCTGTGTGCCAGATAAAATAATTCCATTTATAACAGAGTTTTAACTTTGCAGGAAGGTTTTTTGTTTCTTTTTGTTGAAACAATATGAATCATTGTGAAAAGTTTCTCAAGAAACAATTTGAAACAAAAAGAAACAAAAGTAAGTTGGAGGCTTGAATGCTGATTGATTTTCAGGGTGTTATGAGGGAGGTTTATGTGAGGTAAAAATTGTCTCCGGAATTCAGTTTTCCGGCTTTATAGGTTTGCATCACTTCGACGATGGGCCCGATGACGTCGTCGAATACTTCGATACCTTTCCATTTCAGGTACTGATAATGTTCGTCATCAATGCCGCCGCAAACGACAGCATCGGTATGGTCGGAGGTTGCAAGGGCGCAGAGGTCGTCGGCTGAAGCCTGCGGGAGTACTATGATGCGTTCGCTGATCTCGCCGTCGGAGCGTAATTTTGCCAGAAGCACGTCCGTTGCAAGGTCGAAACGGGGGGCAACCTCATCGTTGTGCAGGGGGACCATGATCTTGTGGGACATATGTTATCCGCTGATGGAGTGTTTTTTTATTTTGCGCCAGAAGGTGGAGCGGGACCAGCCGAGTATCTTTGCGGCTTCGCCTTTACGCCCGCCGCATTTAACCAAAGTATCCATGATCATCTGTTTTTCAGCATCATCCCAGCTCTGGGCAGAGGAGTATTCAACTGGAACTCTGCGTTCATGTGCCGTGTGGGTGGATTCGGTCACTGGCCGCAGGATATCCTGTTCGGTGAGATAGGCTGGCAGATGATTGGAGCCGATAATGTCCCGGTCACAGAAGTTGACCGCGTATTCCACTATATTGCTCAGTTCACGCACATTTCCGGGGTAACGGTAAGCTGACAGAATTTTTGCAGATTTCTTAGTGAAGCCTTTAATCTTCTTGTTGAACTTGTTGCAATATTCCATGAGGAAGTGATTTTTGAGCAACAGGATATCGTCGCCGCGTTCACGCAGGGGCGGCAGGTGTAGGTGGACTACGTTTAGTCTGAACAGCAGGTCGGCGCGGAAGGTCTTTTCCTCAACCATTCGTTTTAAATCGCGGTGGGTAGCAACGATAACCCTTACATCGGCATTGAATCCCCGAGAACTACCCAGCGGGTGAACAACCTTGTCATCCAGAAAAGAAAGCAGTTTGACCTGCAGGGGGAGCGGCAGGTCGCCGATCTCGGTCAAGAAGAACGAGCCGTTATGGGCAAGTTTGATGCGACCCGGCCTGTCTTCATTGGCCCCTGTGAATGCTCCTTTTACATGACCGAATAGTTCGGATTCGAGCAGGGTTTCCGGCAGTGCGCCGCAGTTTACTTTTATGAACGGTGCTCCGGCGCGGTCGGATGCATTGTGAATCGCCTCGGCCAGAACGTCCTTACCTGTCCCGGTTTCCCCGGTTATCAGGACTGAAGAATCCGTGGCAGCGATAGAGGGAACCATGCTGAAAATCTTGACCATTTCCGGGCTGGTTCCGATTAACCCGCCCAGGGAGTATGCTTTGCTGGCAGAACTGCTAAGTTCGGCTACCTGCCGGATGTCCTGAATGGTTTCCACATAACCGGAAATTACGTTGTCGCTGTTTACAATGGGGGAGATGTTCAGCCGGATGGGGACCTTGGTCCTGGTGCGGTCGATGATATCCGCGTCAACGGAAACAGTCTGGAAGTCTGCTTTGTCTGCCATGACCGGGCAGCCCTTGAAACAATAGTCACAACGAAGGCCGAGGTAGCATTTCAAACCATACAGGGCGACCGGGTCGGCTCCGGTGATAGTCTGCCATGCCCGGTTGGCAAGCGTGATGCGGCCTTCAATATCCAGCACGGCAATGCCTATGGGGACTTTGTTAAAAAGGTCCTGAAGACGAAACTGCTGGCCCATCAGGCCGTTGACTATGTATGGGGATTCGTTTGTCACATGGCTTTGATAACATGAATGAATTAGATGCGCTATTGTGCTTTTTGGCTTCCGGCAGGTCTGCCGGGGGCCTTAAATCATTTTGGGAAAAGGGTTTGTTCCACTGTCGTTATCCCTAAGACTCGAGCAGGAAGCTCTCGCCTAAGGGCTAATGCAAGATTCCCAAAACTTTTTATCGAGGCTTCGCCGCTTTGTTTGCGCGGGATCAGGCTGGTTTGTGATGGTGCTTTTCAATCAGGTCAATCAGTTGTATGTTCCGGCAAAAGGGAACTATAATTATGAAAACATATATATTCATACCTCCGGTGCGCAAAGCTACCGGGGGGATTACGGTCTTTTGCCAGATCGCTTCCATTCTCGCCCGGCACGGGTGGGACGTGCAGCTTGTCATGCGTGAAAAAGGCAGCTGGATGCCGCAGCTGACCGAAGGTTATCCCGAGCCTATTCATTGGGACGAGGTGCAGCTGACCCCGGATGATCTCTGGCTGGTTCCTGAAGGATGGGTGAACAGCCTTGCGCCGGGACTCAACGCCGGGGCGCGTTGTGTGGTCTACTGCCAGAACTGGGCTTATCTTTTTTCATCCCTGCCGGAAGGAGTTTTATGGGCTGATCTTCCGGTATCCTTTCTTGCTGTTTCCCATCCTGTTGAATGGTTCATGCAGCAGACCGTGAACAAGGTTTCGCCAATTCTGCGACCGGGTATTGATACTGAGTTGTTCTATCCTCCTGAGAAAAAGCCCGGCGGAAAAATTAAAATTGCCTTCATGCCGCGTAAGAACAAAGCGTTGGTCAATCAGATTAAATCTATCTTTGAATCACGCAATCCCGGCGCGGATGTGCGTTGGGTGGAGATTGCCGGGATGGATGCGCAGGGTGTGGCCGATACTTTGCGGTCCTGTCATATTTTCCTTGTCTCAGGTTTCCCGGAAGGCTGTCCGCTGCCGCCGCTTGAGTCCCTTGCCTGCGGCTGTATTCCGGTCGGTTTCAGCGGTTTCGGCGGCTGGGATTACATGCGCCAGATGGAAGGCGCGAATTTTAAACCGTGGTGGCCGCTGCGGGAAGTACCGTGGTCGGGCAACGGTTTCTGGTCTGCCGATGCGGACGTGCTCGACGCCGCCTTCAATCTTGAAAAAGCCATCAAGCTCTGGCGCGAGGGCGGTCCCGTCCTTGACAGCGGACTCGAAGCAGGGCAACAGACCATCCGTGCATATACTATGAAAGAACAGGAAAAGACTGTTCTGGAAATCTGGAAAAGTTTTTAAGTTATTCGAATCATATTTAGGGCATCGCCCGTAGCTAATTTCCAAATCCCCCTATTAAAAGGTTTTGGGATTCTTAAACCCTTTTGCAAAAGGGTTTGAGGCCCCCGGCAGGGACCGTCGGTAGACTCCCCGGAGGGTCGCCGGAGGCGAAATCCTTCCATCAAATAGCGCGCAGCGCATCAAATAAAAATAAAATGGCTAAGAAAAAAAATAAAAACAGAGCATTGCCCCAGAGTGTGGGCATCAATGTTCCGGGCGTGGAAACCCATGCCCATCTGGATCTGGAAGATTTCCGTGAAGACCTGCCGGAAATCATGCAGCGCGCCAAGGAAAGCGGCGTGGGCAGGATCGGCAACGTCTTTTTGGGCCCGCAGGCCTATCAGGAAAACAAGGGACTTTTTGCGGATTACCCGGAAGTTTTTTTTCTGCTCGGCGTGCACCCCAATGATTCCGGAGAATTCGTAGAAGAAGATATCGAATCCATGCGCGCGGCCTTCAAGGCTGATCCGCGTTTGAAAGCTGTGGGTGAAATCGGTCTGGATTTTTATTGGGACCGCGTGCCTTACGACGTGCAGGAAGATGTTTTCCGTAAACAGCTTGCGTTGGCTGAAGAGCTGGATCTGCCTGTGGTTATCCACAGCCGCGATGCGCATGAGCGGACTCTTGAGGTGCTTGAAGATTTCGGCTGGTCCGGTAAGCCGCTGCTCTGGCATTGCTTCGGTGGCGACGCTGAGACTGCCCGGCGCATCATTGACCACGGCTGGTATATTTCCATTCCCGGCCCGGTTACTTATAAAAAGAATGAAGTTGCGCAGGAGGCGGTGAAGTCTATTCCGCTGGAACGTCTGGTTCTGGAAACTGACTGCCCGTTTCTGACCCCGGAGCCGTGGCGCGGTAAACGCAATGAACCTGCGTTCGTGGTTTTCACTGCCGCCAAGGTTGCGGAGCTGAGAGGGCTGGAAGTGAATGAACTTTGGAAAGCCTGTTCAGATAACGCGTATAAATTTTTCGGCCTTTAAAAATATCAGATTGATGAGGGGAAGGGGCCATCCTTCTCCTTATTCAAAATAAATTTTAGTCTAATTTGCAGATAATCCGGTTGCGGCCGGAATCCTTGGCGCAATATAGCCGCCTGTCTGCAATTTTCAGCAACTCTTCTGCGCTTGGTTTTTCGCATTCATCAATTGATGCTATGCCGCAACTGACAGTTATTTTTATTATTCCTTCAGGGGCATGGATTTCCTTTGTTTCACATGCGTTCCTGATCCTTTCGGCGACTATTTCCGCTTCTTCTTTTTCTGATCCCGGCATAAGAATCACGAATTCCTCCCCGCCATAACGGCAGGGCAGATCGACACCCTGACGGCTGCTGTCATTCAGGATGCGCCCGACTGTCCGCAGAACCACATCCCCGGTGGCGTGTCCGTAATTGTCGTTGACGGATTTGAAATGGTCGATGTCAATCATGATAGCCGAAAGTGGACCCCCGCGCCGTATGAAACGTTGAACTTCCTCACGCAAGCGGATGAACAGGTAGCGGCGCATGTAAAGCCCGGTCAGGCTGTCTTCAATTGTCTGGCGAAAAAGTTTTGAATTTTCTATTGAGATTGCCGCCACTGTGGAGATTATGCCCAGCTGGAAAAGTTCGGAAATGTCCCACTGCTGTTCTTTGGGGCGGTAGAGAGTGACGAATCCCCGGACGCGATCCCGTGAGCCGACAAGTGGTACGCAGAGGCAGGTCTTCTCCGAGTTACAGCATTCAGAAGGCAAGGGATAGATTGAGTCGTCGCAGACCGGACGTATTACCGGTTTTAAGGATTTTGCTGCCTCCACCATGGCTTTGGTCAATGGAATCTGTTCATCAATAATGAACCTGCGTTGCTGGAGGGAAGCGGCAATACCATTTAGCTGGTCGTAATCGTCATACATGACCAGAGTAGCGTCCTGACAATTTCCAAGGTCGCAGAATGCCTCAAGAACACGGTCCGTAAGAACATCCGGGTCAACCTCCATGGCCAGTAAACGGGTAGCAAAGTTTACGGTCAGCAGGGTGGCGTCAAAGTCAAATTTATCAATAGACATTACTTATCGCGGGGTTGGTGTTGGCTGTAGGGGGGCAATATACATGGGCTTGGCATAAAAATATAGTACAAGATTTTCGCACTAGTTGATGGCTGCAAGAAAGCCCCCGTTGCAATGCAACGGGGGCTTTAATTTTGCTTGAACAGAGGAGGTTTAATACTAATCAAGCATGGTTCTGCTGATGATTTCATCCTGAACTTCTTTGCAGAGTTCTACAAAAAAAGCGCAGTACCCGGCCACGCGAACAATAAGGCCACGGTAATCATCGGGGTTTTGCTGGGCTTTGAGCAGTGTTTTGTTATCAACATAGTTGAATTGCATCTGACCGTTGCCGAGCACGGAGGCAGTGCGCAGCAGGGCGATCAGCCCGTTTTCACCTTCCGGTGTATCAAGAGAGCCCTGCATGAGCTTGAAATTGTGGGCCATTCCAAGACTCATGGATTCCGTATTCAGTTTGCCTACGGATTTTATCACGGCGGTGGGGCCTTTGGTATCGGCTCCCTGTGAAGGACTCATGCCGTCGGAGAGGGGCATTCCGCACATGCGTCCGTCAGGGGTGGCTCCGATCATCTCACCCAGCGGGGTGTTGAATGACTGGGAGAGTGTGCCGTGAATCATACGGGCATATAGGGATTTATGACCGTTGATGGTCTTTTCGGTGTAGTCGATGATGTCCGAGGTGACGAGATCGGCGTAATCATCATCGTTGCCGAATTTGGGTGCGTTGAGACAGTCGTTGCGCATTCCTTCAAACCCTGACCAGTCGGCATCAAGTGCCTGTTTGAACTGGTTCAGGGTGTACTTTTTGTCATCAAAAACGAGTTTTTTGATGGCTGACATGGAGTCGGAATAGGTGGCAAGACCCGCAAAGATGGTTCCCGGACCTTCATAAAGGCAGGCTCCACCGGCAGTGACGTCTTTACCGGACTGCATGCAACCGTCAACAAAGAGCGACATGTAGGGTGTTGGGGTCATGTTACGGACCAGTTTCTGGTTGATGAGCGAACCCTGCGCGGTGATTTCCATGATGTAATCGAGCTGCTTTTTAACCGCAGCGTCGAATTCTTCATAGGTGGTGAACTGATCAAGATCTCCGGTATCGAGACCCTGAATGCTTTCACCATAGGATTTGAGAATGCCGCGGTTGAAGACGAATTCGATGGCGATGGGCCACTGGGTGAATCCCCCGGCGGTCCACTGGTGGATGCGGCCTGATTTCTGCGGTTCTACGCAACCCATGAGGCAGTAATCGCGGGCATCTTCAAAATCAAAGCCCTTGCGGAGCATCATCTTGATGTGGGCATCGTCAAAGTGGCAGGTGGGCATGCCGTTGCCGGATTTAACAACTTCAACAATCTTTTGCAGATATTCGCGCGGGGACTGGTTGTGGATACGGCAGGCCAGTGACGGCTGGTAAACACCGACTTTAGCCACGGCATCCATAATCAGGTAGGTCAGATCGTTGGTTCCGTCGCCGCCTTCGCGCTTAAGGCCACCCACTGCCATGTTGATGAAGGGCATGTACCCTGCAAAATATTTGGCGGTAGCTTCCGGGGTGTACCAGATCATTTCGGAGCACTTGAGGATGAAGCAGCCCATCAATTCAAATGCCTGCTGCCGGTCTATTTCCCCGGATTTGATGCTGGCTTCGTAGCAGGGCAGCACGTACTGGTCGAAACGGCCCAGCGAGGTGCTGCACTGGTTTTCTTCCAGCAGGAACAGGGACTGGATGGTCCAGACTGACTGCAAGGCTTCCTGAAAGGTCCTGGGGGGATTGGCCGGAACGCGTTCGTTCACTTCTGCTATCTTTTCCAGTTCGGCCTTGCGCTCGGCGTTGCCTTCTTCGGCAGCCAGCTCTTTTGCGTAAGCCGCTACGCGTGAAGCATAGAGCAGGATGCCTTCACAGGTAATGATGGCGGCTTTGTAGAAATTAATTTTTTCCTGATCTGCATCAGCTTTTCCCAGCTCTTCAAGGTGCGCTTCGGCTTCAGCTTTAATGCCGCCGATGCCTTTTTTGAAGAGGATGATGTCATAACCGGGGCTGGTGTCTCCGCCGCCGCTGGAAATGTGGTAGGTCAGGTCGCTGACGCAGGATTCTGCTGCGAATTCCCAGATACCGGCTTTGCGGAACTCTGCTTCACAGGCTTCGGCAAGGGATTTGCCTTCCCAGAAAGGAAAGATCTCGTCACGAAGGGTCTGCTTATCTTCATCGCTGATCTGGTAAGGGTCCTGAGGTCGGGTGCCGATGGATTCCAGTTCGTCGCTGATCAGTTTCCAGTCAGTGTCGGGTGAGAAAGAACCGGTACGGGGCTTTCCGCAGGGATGACCGACAACGAGCTCTCCTTCCTCAATGTACATGGGCGCGATTTCGCAGGCGCGCTTGAAACCCATGGCCCGGCGGATGTTGCGGGGCAGGTCGGGATTGTCTTTTGCTACTTCTGTAAAAGCCTTGGCACGTACAATTGAAATGCTCGGCTTAACCTTAAGGTATT
The DNA here is from genome assembly GCF_048571135.1 of Maridesulfovibrio spiralis (SeqCode). Classification (NCBI taxonomy): domain Bacteria; kingdom Pseudomonadati; phylum Thermodesulfobacteriota; class Desulfovibrionia; order Desulfovibrionales; family Desulfovibrionaceae; genus Maridesulfovibrio; species Maridesulfovibrio spiralis (SeqCode). The sequence continues at coordinate 2,086,889 of NZ_CP182344.1, forward strand.
CTTCCTTAAGTGTATTGATCCTGTCGGTAATAAAATTTTCAGTGTAATCAGTTTTCATATGGAACCCCCGTTTCAGCGAAAACAGTTTTTGAAATCCATTCCTATTGTTTTCGTTTATAAGAAAATAAAAACAGGGCAAACCCCCTCCAGTTTAGGGGAAGGTTGATTTTTTTGCACAAAAAAAAGCCGAAGCAGCTGAAAACTGCTTCGGCTTTATAATTTTCAGGTACTTCCAGTTGCTTTGGTTTTTGACTCAACAACTAAAAGGTTTTGGGATTCTTAAACCCTTTTGCAAAAGGGTTTAAGCCCCCGGAGGGTTCCCCGAAAGGGCCGCCGGAGGCGATAAAACTAAACTCCCAGTTTATCCGCGATGGTCTTAGCCGCGCGGCGACCTGCGCCCATGGCTGAGATTACTGTTGCGGAACCGCCGGCGATATCACCGCCTGCGTATACATTAGGAATGGAAGTCTCTCCGGTTTCGGCATCGGTTACGATGTAGCCCCACTTATTGAGGTCGAGGCCCGGTGTGGCTTCGAGAAGTACCGGGTTGGCCCCGGTTCCGACTGCGAGGATAACCATATCCACTTCCAGTTCTTTGGTTTCTCCTTCCACTGCGATGGGGCGGCGTCGGCCGGAATCATCAGGTTCGCCGAGTTCCATTACCTGCAGGGTCATGGACTTGATGCGGGAATTTTCGTCACCGTTGATCGCAAGGGGAGAGGTGAGCAGCTCAAGCTGAACGCCTTCCTCGATGGCATGGTGTAGTTCTTCGAGGCGGGCGGGCATTTCTTCCTGTGTCCGACGATAGGTGATGTAAACATTTTCTGCACCCAGACGCAGGGCGGTTCGGGCAGCGTCCATGGCCACGTTACCACCGCCGATAACCGCCACGTTACGGGCTTTGGGGGCGGGGGTGTCGTAGTTGGGGAAATCGTAGGCCCGGCCGAGGTTGATGCGGGTCAGATATTCGTTAGCTGAAAATACTCCGACGAGGTTTTCTCCCGGGATATTCATGAACCAGGGCAGTCCGGCTCCGACACCGATGAATACGGCATCATAGCCGTCTTCGAAAAGGTCATCCACGGTAACAGTCTTACCGCCGACATAGTTGGGCTGGAAGGTGACGCCCTTGGACCAGAGCGCACCCACTTCACGGGCGACGATGGATTTGGGCAGGCGGAATTCAGGAATACCGTAGACGAGTACGCCGCCTACTTCGTGCAGGGCTTCGTAAACGGTTACGGGTACGCCGCGTGCGGCAAGGTATCCGGCAACAGTCAGGCTGGAAGGCCCGGAGCCGATACAGGCAACCTTGAACTGGTCGTTGGGCAGGGCACAGGCAGTGTGACCGGTGATCATTTCACAGGCGGAATCACTGTCGAATGTGTCTGCTACGAAACGCTCAAGACGGCCGATTGCAACAGGTTCGTATTTCTTGCCAAGGATACAGGAACCTTCACACTGGGATTCCTGCGGACAGACGCGGCCGCAGACAGCAGGCAGGGCGTTGGTTTCCTTGATGACCCGGTATGCGGACGGAATGTCACCGTCGGCAAGGTGTTTGATGAAACTTTTAATGTCGATTTCAACAGGGCAGCCTTTCTGGCAGAGCGGCTTTTTACATTGCAGGCAGCGGGCCGCTTCAGCCATGGCTTCTTCTTTGGAGTAGCCGAGGGCTACTTCGCTGAAGTTTTTGTTGCGGACATCGGCCGGCTGTTCCGGCATGGGGGTACGGGTGGGGGTAAAGTTCTGTTTATTCACCATGGCAACTACAGCTCCTGAACATTTGCATTGAAAGGTCTTCCTCTTCCTTATACTGGGAGAGGCGCATTCTCAGTTCATTGAAATCAACTTCGTGGCCGTCGAATTCGGGGCCGTCAACACAGGCGAACTTGGTCTCGCCGCCAACGCTGCAACGGCAGGCTCCGCACATGCCGACTCCGTCAACCATGATGGAGTTCAGGCTGACTGTGGTTTTGACGCCGAAGGGTTCGGTGACTTTGGCCACCGCTTCCATCATGGGGACGGGACCGATGGCTACGACTTCGGCTACGTCCTTATCCTGCTCAAGGCGTTCACGCAGGAGGTCGGTTACAAATCCTTTGTGTCCGGTGGAACCGTCATCGGTTGCGATGAGCAGTTCGGGGCAGAAATAGCCCAGTTCGGTACAGAAAAGGAGCATGTCTTTGCTGCGCGCGCCTACAATGGCGACAACATGGTTCCCTGCCATGTGGTGGCCTTTGGCGATATGGTGCATGGCGGCGATACCAGTTCCGCCGCCAACACAGATGACTGTACCGGATTTTTCAATGTGAGTGGGTTTACCCAGAGGACCGCAGACATCAAGTATGGAGTCCCCTTCATTTAATGTTTCAAGCAGAGCGGAACTTTTACCTACTACGAGGTAGACGATGGTTATTGTACCCGCTTCCTTGTCAGTGTCAGCAATGGTTAGGGGGATGCGTTCCCCTTTTTCATGGATGCGTAGAATTACGAAATTCCCCGGTTTAGCCTTTTTGGCAATTTGAGGACAGTCGATGACCAGCATGGATGTCTGGCCGGGGATAAGTGCTTTTTTTGTCAGAATTTTGTTGCTCATAATCTCCTACACTGCTTAAGTTTCAGGGGAAGTTAAGTTTTTCCCTTCGATATTGCAAGGATCAGACTGATTATAAGGCTCCGGCTTTTCCCTTTATGTTAAAAAATTGAATTTTTGCCTCCCTCACTTGCTTTTTCAATCTTTAAAATTTTTCTATTGTGTTTGCCGGGTAAAGCCTCGTCAGCTTGATTGCATCGCTCGCCCTCTTGCCAAATCAGCTTAGACGTATTATTCTTAATACATCTTAACGGATGTTTATTTTCATCAGCTTCCACGGATGGAAGCCGGAAATACCGCGTATCCTTCAGGGATGATTGCGAATACTTCGCAGATACGGCGGATTGCCCTATGCAGGCAATCGGCCTTTTTTTGTGTACGCGGAAATGGTTTCCTGATGGAGTGAGTAGTGAGAATAGCAGCGCAAGGCATCAACCAATATGTTGATAATGCGAAGAGGTGGTCCGGTGAGACTGCTGCTGAAGTAGAAAAGGTGAAGGCACGCGTGACCACGCGTAAATTCGGCTTCAGTATCGGCAAGCTCGGTGTAAACTTCACTGCAAAGGACCTCGAATTTGAACCGGACGAAGCCGGAAAGGCTTCGCGCGAATTCCGATCAAAAACCTACCCCCGAACACAGAGCGAAGAGCAGCACGTGCAAAACGTGTATGAACAGCTCTCTCTTACCCAAACGGCTCTTTCCGAGGATTCCGCCAATTTCAATCCCGGGAGCACCGGTTACATGCGGAACAGGGCACTCAATGCCTATTCCCGACAGTCCGGCGCTCTTGAATATACGCTTCCGGGCAGCGCTCTCGGCAAAGTCTGATTCCAGTAGTATCCGTATTTTACAGTCCAAAACAGCTTTTTCAGCCGCAAGGTGCAACCCCTTTTCCCTGTAACCCTTAAGGATTGTATGTACCTGACTGTAAATGAAAGTGCAGTAGCAGTATTAATTTTAAAAAGACCTGATTTTTTCTTTAATATAAATTGATGGGTCAATCAATCGCTTTTGCAACAAAATTGCAACATTTCTTTTGTTGAAAAAATAAATCCTGAGTTAACATAGGTATCCGGGAAGCATTAGCCAGTTTAAACTTGCCGGGAGCGAAATTACATATTAGACAGCGGCTCACAAATACCGTAATAAGAAATCCCTTTACCCCTGTTCCGAATAGCGGGGGAGGAAGACCTAACAAAGTTAACCATAAGCCGACGGTCCATGGAGGCCGCCGACATTATTACATATGGCTAAATTAGATAAAATAAGAAATTTCAGTATCATCGCGCATATTGACCACGGCAAATCCACCCTTGCGGACCGCATCCTTGAAATCACCGGAATGGTTTCCGAACGTGAGAAAAAGGACCAGTACCTTGATAAAATGGAACTGGAACAGGAACGCGGTATCACCATTAAAGCTCAGACCGTACGTATTCCGTACAAAGCCAAGGATGGGGAAGAATACATCCTCAACCTGATTGACACCCCCGGTCACGTTGACTTCAGTTATGAAGTTTCACGTAGTCTGGCCGCGTCCGAAGGTGCGCTGCTGGTTGTTGACTCCACTCAGGGGGTGGAAGCTCAGACCCTTGCAAACGTATTTCTGGCACTGGACCACGACCTTGAAATCGTGCCCGTGCTCAATAAAGTGGACCTGCCCAGCTCCGATTGTGAACGTGTTGCGCAGGAAATCGAGGAAGTTATCGGGTTGGACTGTTCCGAGCCGCTCATGATCAGTGCCAAGACCGGGCTGAACGTGGAAGACGTGCTGGAATCCATAGTCAAAGATCTGCCCCCTCCGCAGGGTGATCCTGACGCACCGCTCAAAGCCCTGATTTTCGATTCATGGTATGATTCCTATCAGGGTGTAGTGGTTCTGTTCAGGATTCTGGATGGTACTCTCAAGAAGGGTGACAAAATCCAGATCCACTCCACTGGGCGTACTTTCGATGTTACCACTCTCGGTGTTTACACGCCTGAACCGCAGAAGACTCAAGAGCTGGCTGCCGGTGAGGTCGGGTTCCTGTGCGCAAGCATGAAGGAACTCAACGACGCGCCTGTGGGCGATACCGTAACACTCGCCGCTGATCCGGTTGAAGATCCTTTCCCCGGTTTTCAGGAAGTCAAGCCCATGGTTTTCTGTGGACTTTACCCTGTGGAACCTGCCGAGTACGAGCCTCTTAAGGCCGCGCTGGAAAAATTGCAGCTCAACGACACCGCGTTCTCCTTTGAACCGGAAACATCCACAGCCCTCGGCTTCGGTTTCCGCTGCGGTTTCCTCGGTCTGCTGCATATGGAAATTATTCAGGAACGTCTGGAGCGTGAGTTTCAGGCCAAGCTCATCGCCACTGCGCCTTCCGTTGTCTATCAGGCTAGGTTGAACAACGGCGATGTCCTTGAAATTGATAACCCCAGCAAGATGCCCGACGGCGGTGACCTCGAATCACTGGCTGAACCCTTCTGCCGTCTTGAAATTCACGTGCCTAACGATTATGTTGGTGCCGTGCTCAAGCTCTGCGAAGAAAAACGCGGTCTCCAGAAGGATATGCGTTACCTGACATCTTCAAGGGTTATCATTACTTACGAAGTTCCTTTCGCGGAAATTATGTACGACTTCTTTGATAAACTGAAGTCACACACCAAGGGATATGCATCTCTTGACTACGAAATTATTGATTACCGTGAATCGAATCTGGTAAAGCTCGATATCCTGATCAACACTGATCCGGTTGATGCCTTTTCAGCCATTGTCCATAAGGATTCCGCATATCCTTTCGGACGCTCACTTGCCCTTAAGCTGAAAAGAGCCATCCCACGCCAGATGTTTGAAATCGTCATTCAGGCTGCGATCGGTCGCAAGATCATCGCCAAGGAACGAGTGGCCCCGTTCAGGAAAAACGTTACCGCCAAATGTTATGGCGGGGATATTACCCGTAAGCGCAAACTTCTGGAAAAACAGAAGGAAGGTAAAAAGCGCATGAAGAAGATGGGTAATGTTGAAATTCCGCAGGAAGCGTTCATGGCAGTTCTTAAAGCCGGTGAAGATTAGGGACGCTCTGAGGTAAAACGACTCGCCCTGCGCAATGTGCAGGAAACTATAAGGATATTTAATTATGAATCCCAGATGGCAGAGCACTGTAAAGGAATACATTGAAGCTCTCTTTATCGCACTCTTACTGGCTCTCTTTATCCGAACCTTTATCGTGCAGGCCTTCAAGATTCCGTCCGGTTCTATGCTGCAGACTCTCCAGATCGGAGACCATCTGCTGGTAAGCAAATTTTCCTACGGCGTGAAGATTCCCTTTACCGGGAAGGTCGTTGTGCCGGTGGGTGACCCCGAGTATCAGGACATCATAGTCTTTAAATACCCCGGAGACCCCAGCAAGGATTATATTAAAAGGGTTATTGGCGTACCCGGTGATACTGTGGAGATCAAAAACAAAAAGGTCTTCGTTAACGGCAAGGAGCTTGTTGAGCCTTACGTTCAGTACACCGATACCACCCACGTTTCAACGCTGCGCGATAACATGCCGCCCCGGGTAATCCCCGAAAACGAGTATTTCGTTATGGGCGACAACCGCGATGGATCCAACGATTCCAGATTCTGGGGCAATGTTCCCAGAGAGAACATCTTAGGAAAGGCGTGGATTATCTATTGGTCTTGGGGCGGTCCCAAGACAGTTCGCTGGGAACGTATAGGAGACATCCTGCACTAATCGCCAGCAAGTTGAAATCTGGATACATGAAAGCCCCGGTACGTTTGTACCGGGGCTTTAGTTTTTTGCAGATGTTATTGACGCTCTCTTTTTGTCTGGTATTGTCTATAGTAATACTAATTCCCAATTGCAGGAGAGTTCACGATGAAAATTTCTCTTGGTAAAAATATTTTTCCGATGATCTGGCTTGCTGTTTTTGGATTGTTATTGGCCGTTCAAGAAGCTTCAGCTGCTGATAATTCAGGCAAATGGTGGGAGGCTATCACCCCGGAAGGAAAGCTGGGAATCATTGCTGTTGCGGTGGCGGGTATCGCGGTTTTGATTGCTTTTTTTACCGTACTCAAGCCCAAGATGCCCGGAATGGGCGGCAAGGATTTCACTTTGGAAAAATATGAAGAAGACCTGCGTGATAAAATTGCGGGGCTGAAAGTGGACCTGCAGGTGCTCAGTGATACGGATCTGCCTGAGAACCGCAAATTATCTGCTGCTCTCAAAGAAGCTGAACAGCGGCTGCTATTTATTGAATCCGGTTATGCTGACTCCATGCGCGCCATATCCGGTCTTGCCGAGCAGTTGGAGATTCTTCGTGGCTGGGTTTCCGAAACCGAAATTGAATCCGCTGAGTCTTTGCTTGCCACCGGGGACAGCAGCGAAGCGCGTTCTATCTGGGAAAGGATTGCCAAAGAGTCCGGTGTAAAGCGTGAAGCCTATGCCCGGCGCGAGGCTGATGCTTACTACCATCTGGGATTATTGGCTAAAAATGACCTTAATTATGCTCAGGCAATGGATGCGCTGGTTAAGGGCATTGAGACCGGAAAAGCGGGGGTAGTGCATATTTATGAGGCCGGCAACCTGGCTCTGATCAGTGGAGATTTCTGGCAGGCGGAAGCCCTGTTCAAGCAGGGGCTGGGCATGGCCTGTGATTCCGACGAATGTACACGTAATGTGATCAGCAAATGCCAGACCGGGCTGGGCGATGTTTTGATGCATAACAATAAGTTCAAGGAAGCCCTGCCGCTTTATAAATCAGCTCTTTCTTCCGCTGTGGCGATCTACGGTGAGGAGTCTGTTCCTGTCGCTGATGCCTGTTTGAGGCTTGCCAGCTGCCGTGAAAAGCATGGGGATTATGGTCAGGCTGCGGAACTCTGTAGCAGGGCACTTGGAATATATTCGAAGTTGTTGCCGGAAAACCACCCCAAGACAGTAGGTTCCCGAAATATATGTGCCGGGAAAGGTAAGAGCTAAAAAAGATTCAATGACTAATGGTCCAAGTTATAAGGCGATGTTTCTATGGTTTGGTCGTTTTGTTTAAAAAATATGCACTTGAGGTTGAAAGCAGCTGCCTATGGCTGTTAGATTGAAGTCAGGAGTCTTTATGCTTTCAACATTGCGTTTTCTTTTCGCAGCCATTTTCGGGGCTTTGGTTTTGTGTCTGCTTTCAGCGGCACAGAAAACCTATATGGGCTGGCCGTTGGCCCTTCCGTCTTTTATGGTATCTGCTGTGTTCGGTGCATTAACCGGTGGTGTTTTTTATATTTACACCGAATTCTGCCGCAAGCAACAAAGGAAAGCAGAACTGCTGAAATTAAGGGAGGATCAGTTCAATACGGTATTGTCAGCCGCCCCTATCGGCATTGGGTTGGTTGCAGATCGTGTCTTTTTGGAAGTCAGTGATTATTTTTGCGAAATGACAGGTTATGGGCGTGATGAGTTGATCGGTGTGTCCTCCCGTATTGTTTATCCCAATGATGACGAGTTTGATTATGTGACCCAGCACAAGTATTCCCAGATTAAAGAGAAAGGGTTCGGAACAGTCGAGACAAAGTTCAGGCGCAAGGATGGTAGGATTATACATGTCATTTTAAGTTCCAGACCCTTGGACGCAGAAGACTGGTCAAAGGGCGTATCATTCACGGCATTGAATATTACTAAACGCAAAGAAGCTGAAGAATCTCTTGCCAGACGTATTGTTTTTGAAAATCTTGTCAGTAACGTTGCTTCTGATTTTCTGGATGTCTCCGTGGAGCAGCTTGATGCCGGGCTGAACAGTGGCTTTGAAGCGATATGTCGTTTCACCGGGGTTGACCGGGCGTATGTTTTCCTCATGAGAAATAACTCTTCCGTCTGTGATAATAGCCATGAATGGTGCGCTGAGAATATTGAACCGCAAATTCATAATCTTCAGAATATTGAACTGAAAGAGCCTGAAACCATGCTCTGGGGGAAGCTTTGCGCAAGGCAGGTTTATCATATACCGGATGTTTCTGGTTTGCCCGATGAACTCCCGGATAAAGCGGTACTTGAATCGCAGGACATCCGTTCCGTGCTTATAGAACCCATGCACCTTAATGATCGCCTTGTCGGCTTTGTCGGGTTTGATTCGGTTCGTTCCCACCGCCACTGGTCGGACGAGGATATTGATATTCTTTCCCTGTTCAGCAAGAACATCGCACTGGTTCTGGAACGAAAGGAAAGAGAACAGGCAATCATTGCAGCAAAGTTGGAAGCAGAGGCGGCCAATATTGCAAAGTCAAAATTTCTGGCCAATATGTCACATGAAGTCCGTACCCCGCTCAACGGGATTATGGGCATGCTCCAATTAATGGATATGGAGGGTTTAACTCCCCAGCAAAGTGAGCATTATAATTTTGCCATGCAATCCTGCAAACGTCTGACCGGTCTTTTAAGCGATGTTCTTGATATTTCCATGATCGAATCCGGTCATTTGGAAATAGTTGAGGATGAATTCGATCTGAAAGATGTTTTGGATTCCGTTTACGCACTTTTTAAGCCTGTTGCTGTTCAAAAAAATCTAGAGCTTACGATTCATATGGCGGAGAATATGCCGTCTGAACTTGTAGGTGACAGCAACCGTTTGCATCAGATTCTTAACAACCTTATCGGGAATGCCCTTAAATTTACCGAGGAAGGCAGTATTCTCGTGGAAGTTTCCCCCCTGCGTAGTAGCGATCCCTACAAGTATAAGGTTTTGTTTTCTGTTTCTGATTCCGGGGTAGGGATTGCGGACGATAAGCTGGAGTCTGTTTTTAATTCTTTCAGTCAGGTCAATGCCGGCAAGGCCCGTAGTTATGAAGGGGCCGGTTTAGGGTTGGCCATTGTGAAAAAACTATTGAGATTAATGGGCGGAAGTCTCGCCGTTGCCAGTGAAGTGAATATAGGGACAGCAGTATACTTTTGTCTTGATTTTGAGCTTGTGGAGCAAAGAGCAGTTGGAGATCATGTTGCTAACGCAAAACAAAATGCGATCAAGCCGTTTAAGGTTCTCATCGCCGAAGATGAAAAGGTTAACCTGCTGGCCCTGAAGACTTTTCTGGAAAGATATGACTGCCATGTCTCAGTGGCCGGTGATGGACAGGAAGTGCTTGATAAGCTGGCTTCCAATGAAGGTGAGTTCGATTTGATCTTCATGGATATCCAGATGCCGAAGATGGGGGGGGTGGAAGTCACTTCCCGTATCCGCGCAGGCGAGGTCAGTGCGGAAAACAGTGATATCCCGATTATTGCCTGCACCGCTTACGCCATGGCCGGTGATAGGGAAGAGTTTATTTCCGCGGGCATGGACGACTATCTGTCCAAGCCGACGCAGATAGAAGATGTCGTAAGGATTTTGACAAAATTTTCAATTGTTCAATAGGTCCTTTGCTTCTATCCTTTGAACTAGGCAATCTTGGATCAATGTTACCGAAATACCGAAGTTTCTTCTTGAAATTGATAGCTTCATACTTCATTGTGCGTTCCCTGATTAAGGCCTGTATGTGAGTTTGTGCTGGTGCTGTCCGGTCTGTTTCTGTTTATCCCAAGCTTGCTGTAATACTCCTATTTGAACCCTCGCCAGTTTCCGGTTATATCTTGAATATAAATTTCCTTCATCCTACGGAGAGAGCCTATGAAGTCTTTTAATGAGCAGTCCTTAAAAGAACAACTTGCTGACATTGAAGCTGAAAAGAGGAAATACACCCACGGTGGGAATATGCGTCAGCTGGCTGATATTGCCGGATGTCCGTCTTCTGATATTGTGGACTTTTCGGCTAATATCAACCCGCTGGGACCTCCGCCGTGGTTGCAGCATGAGATAGTGAAAGCCCTTGCCGAGGTGGACCGTTATCCCGATCCTGAATGTTCCGAGCTTACCTTGGCCGCCTGTGAGAAATTTTCGGTCTGGCCGACTGAATGTGTGGCCGGGAACGGTGCTTCCGAACTTCTTTCCGCTATTGCAAGGTGTGGTGGATTCAAGCGGGCGGTTATCCCGGTTCCCTGCTATGTGGACTATGAACGGTCATGTAAGCTGGCCGGACTTAAAACCGAACAGATTCCCCTTGATCCGCAACGGGCTTTTGCGCCTGATTTTGATACCCTGTCATCCTTCTTGGCGGTGTCTCCGGCTCTTGTCTTTCTGGCCCAGCCGAACAATCCCACCGGGACCGCTTTTGATCCCGCCGAACTCAAAGCACTTGCCCGCAAGCATCCCGACTCCCGCTTTGTGATTGATGAATCCTTTGCCGATTTTGTACCGGGACTGGAACGGCTGGCCGGGCAGCGTCCGCCGAACGTGATTACAGTTGTATCCATGACCAAGTTCTATGCCATCCCCGGTCTGCGTCTGGGACTGGCCTTTGCCGCCCCGGATATCATAATGGAGATCAAGAATGTGCTGCCCTGCTGGTCGGTGAATATTCTGGCCCAGAAGGTGGGGCTGCGTTGTCTGGCGGATGATGAGTATGAGCGCAAGACCATTGAGACAACAGTTCGCCTGCGCGAAGAGTTGCAGAAGGGCATTTTGCAAGTCCCCGGTATCCGGGCTTTGCCGTCGCAAGCCAACTTCATGCTTTGTCAGGTGCAGCGGGTGGGCATGGATGCTTCCGGGCTGATCGAACACCTTCTGAAGCAGCGGGTGGCGGTTCGCCATTGTGATAACTTTGACGGGCTTGATTCTACCTATTTCCGCATTGCCGTGCGTACCGAAGAGGAGAACCGGGTATTAATTGACGGGCTGCGTTCTTTTTCCGGTATGGAAGTTTCAAATCCGCCTCAGGAAAAGACCCCGGCTCTGATGATCCAAGGGACCTGTTCCAATGCCGGGAAATCAATCCTTGCCGCCGCTTTCTGCCGCATTTTTCTACAGGACGGGTTCAAGGTCGCGCCGTTTAAAGCCCAGAACATGTCACTCAACTCCTTTGTCACTGATGACGGTCTGGAGATGGGCAGGGCGCAGGTCACTCAGGCCGCGGCTTGTAAAATGGCTCCTGACGTACGCATGAATCCGGTACTTCTGAAGCCCGGAAGTGACATCGGTTCGCAGGTTATCGTCATGGGTAAGCCGGTGGGGAATATGAAGGTCGGCAAGTACGTGGAGTATAAGCCTACGGCCTTTGAAGCGGTCAAAGAAGCATATGATTCCCTGAGCAGCGAAGCTGATATCATGGTCATCGAAGGGGCGGGCAGTCCGGCTGAAATCAACCTCAAGCAGCATGACATCGTTAACATGGCTATGGCAGATTATGCCGAAGCCAAAGTTCTGATTGCCGGGGACATTGACCGGGGCGGAGTTTTTGCTTCCCTTGCCGGGACCATGGATCTGCTGGACCCGAAAGAACGGGATATGGTCTGTGGTTTTCTGTTGAACAAGTTTCGCGGTGACGCTTCCCTGCTTACCCCAGCTTTGGATTTTACTCTTAGCCATACCGGAAAGCCGGTGCTGGGGACCATCCCATTTATCATGAATCTGGGGCTGCCGGATGAGGACTCGGTTTCATTCAAGGAAGACTTGAGGAAATCCGGCTCAACAGGAAAACTCAAAGACTGTGTAGATGTCGTCTGCATTGATCTGCCGCGCATATCAAATTTCACCGACCTTGATTCGCTAAAGGGGGAACCGGACGTTAACCTGCGGATTGTCGATAGACCCGAAGATCTCGGAAGTCCGGACGCAATTATTCTACCCGGAAGTAAATCCACACTTTCAGACCTTGCCCATCTGCGGGAATCGGGTCTGGCTGAAGCTGTTTCAGCCCTGCGTGAGAAGGCCGTTATCGTCGGTATTTGCGGCGGGTTTCAGATGCTGGGCCAGTTCATCAGTGACCCGGATGAAATTGAATCCGGCGGTTCAGCTGAAGGTTTGGGGCTGCTGCCCTTGCAGACGACCCTTGCCCCGGAGAAGACTTTGACCCGGACCGTGGGCATGCATTCCCAAAGCAAGCTGGAAGTTGTGGGTTATGAAATCCATCACGGCAAGACCGAACCGCTTCTGCCGACCGTTCGTGCAGCCATAGTTCCGCAGGGAATTACCGGAGGTGTTCCGGTATCAAAGGCACTCGGTTTCGGCTCAAAATCCGGCCTGATCTGGGGAACATACCTGCACGGTATTTTTGATGCTGACGAATTCAGACGCTGGTTTGTGGATTCACTGCGTGCGCGCAGGGGATTGCCCAAGCTTGGCAAGGTGCAGTCGGTATTCAATATGGAGGAAGGGTTGGACAGACTCGCCGCCGCAGTCCGGGAAAATGTCGATATGAAGGCTGTTTATGCTGCATTGGGGATTGGCAGGTAGCAGGGTTTTATGCTTGGTGGTTGCAACGGCTTTGCATAGTAGTGTATGCTCACTTTGTTTGCAGTGTACTTGCCGAGGGGGATTTATGGGCAGAGTTGAGTGGAACGACGGTTTAAATCTCGGGATCAAAGAAATAGACGATCAGCATAAGGAGTTGGTCGAGATGGTCAATGGCGTTTTGGAAGCCTTTGAAAGGGGCGAAAAGGATACGGCCATTGATAAACTTTTAAAGCAGTTGAAGGAGTACACGGTACACCATTTCAATGCTGAAGAAAGGTATATGGAAAAAATTGGATACCCGGATCTTGGTGAACACAGGAGAATGCACGCAGCACTTAAGCAGAGTGTGAAATCCTTGCAGGCCGCACGTTTTCATATGGAAAAGATCAGCGTGAAAGAGGTTAAAGAGCTGCTTTCTGGTTGGCTTGTGGATCATATTTTGCGGGTAGACTATAAGATTGTGAAGTTTGTGAAAGACGGAGGGGGAAAAGATTGGTCTGAAAATATTAAGGAGTAATTTCGGCGTTGTGACGGTCTGTTTTAAGAGCAAGGGTGTAGTCCTTTAGCCGCAAGACTGTATCTTTGCCGTAATATGATTACGGCAAAGATTCTGGTTTAGTAGGTATAGCTGTATAAATACCCGTAAACCTGTGGATGCCAACTAAGCGTAACCAGCGTGAACCCGAACCACATGGTCACGATTATCCAGTAGAGGATCGGGTTTCCGTCCCTGGTTATTTCTTCCAGCAAGTAGGTCTGTCTGTTCTTGAGGTCCATGATTACCCAGAGCAGGAAGAGAACTCCCCAAAGCCACGGCATATCCATTACCACTGCGGTAGCGATCAGGGCCAGTGCCAGCATGGATTTCCACTTCAAATTAGTGCTTTTCATGTTCTTGGCGAGTTTAGGCTTAGGGGGGCTGGATGTATTAGTTTTACTGGAGGTAACTTCACCACCGGAAAGCCCCGACTTTTTTTTTACCTGCTTCCAGAACCATGTGGCCCCTTCATCCAATTCCTTGGCAGTCATATTCTTAGGTTCGAAAACTGCCTGACTGCAATCGTACTTGGACCAGTCTTTGGTCAGCAGCCTGCCTTCTGCTTCCAGCCTTTTGTAAAGCGGTGTTCCTGCAAAGGGGCAAAGGATGACTGATTCCACTTCATCAATGCCGATTTCATTAACAAAGTCGACACTTTCCTGAAAAATATCCGGGGTGTGTGAATCAAAGCCGAAGATTATTGAAGAAGTGATCTTGATTCCGTATTCATGGAATTTATCAATTGCTGCGCGTACTTCTGCCGGGGAAACAAATTTCTTGCCGGAGCTGCTTAGCGCGTCTTTGGAGGGTGTTTCAATGCCGACCAGCAGCAGCTCACAACCGCTCTCAGCTGCATGGCGCAGCAACTCTTCATCCTGAGCCATTTTGATGGTCGATTCCCCGACCCACTTGATATTCAGCGGCTTGAGTGCCTTGAAAAGTTCTATGGCGTAGTCGCGATCCGCAGTGAGGTTGTCTGAATGCAGCTCGAACCATTGTGCCGGGGCTGCTTTAATTTCCTCAACAATGTTCTCAATGGGACGCAGTCTGTATTTTCCTTTGAAAAATGGTGGGATAACGCAGAATTCACATTTGTGAACACATCCGCGCGAAACCAGCACGGACCATATTCCCTTGTAGCGGGAGGCCGGGATGATATTCATGGGATAGGGGCGCAACTTGGCCATGTCCACCGGGCTGCTGCGCTGATATCTTTTTTGCAGGGTTCCGGCTTTGAAGTCTTTCAGTAATTTGGTCCAGATTCCTTCAACTTCGCCGAGCAGCAGGGCATCGGCATGCATTTCGGCTTCGTCGGGCATGAATGTCGGGTGCAGTCCGCCGAGGACGACTGTTTTACCTTTACTGCGGTATTGGTCCGCAAGTTTGTAAGCATGGACTGCATCCGGGGTATGAAAACAGATGACGATGATATCTGCGTCACTGTTCATTTTGGGATTCATGTCCTGTGTTTCATCACACATGTCCACGGTCACCCCGCGTGGCGTTGCGGCGGCAAGGGAAAAAATGTTCTGGGGTGGCGCACCCATATACTTTTTATATTCTTTGAACAGGCCGGGAGCCGATGCCTTAATGAGATAAACTTTCATTACGATGATCCTTTGCTTGGTTAAGCGGTCTGCCTCAATAGATAGTATAAATGGTGGATCGGATAATGGCAAAAATTATCATTGCCGGGATTAATCATGCGCAAAATGGACAGGAATTTTCTTTGCTTCTTGCTTTGAGGGGATAATCCATATATCTAAAAGCCGATTATAAATTTATATACCAATTTTCAGGGTTGGAAGTTCAATGATAGCAAAAGTTTCCTGCGGCGCCCTAATGGGCATTGATGCGTTTAAAGTTGATCTTGAAGTGGATTTAACCCGGCAGGGCATGCCTGCTTTCACCATGGTCGGGCTGGCCGAGGGTGCGGTTAAAGAAAGTAAGGAACGTGTGTTTTCGGCCCTCAAGAATTCAGGCTACCGTATTCCTCCTTCACGCATCACCGTAAACCTTGCCCCGGCGGATATCCGCAAGGCCGGGTCCGCTTATGACCTGCCCTTGGCGGCTTCGTTACTCGGAGCGGCAGGTGTCATTGACCAGTCCCAGCTTGAAGGCTGGTTCCTCGCCGGGGAGCTGTCTTTGTCCGGCGGAGTCAAGGCTGTTCACGGCGTGCTTCCTCTGGCCATTGAAGCGCGGCGCAAGGGAGCTAAGGGACTGATTGTCAGCCCCGAAAATGTTAATGAAGCCGCTGTAGTGGAAGGGCTTAGTGTTTACGGTGTTTCGACCCTTTCGCAATTAGTGAATTTCCTGATTGGAGAAGAGTCCTTTGAGCCTGCCATTGTGGATACTGAGCTGCTCTGGTCCGGGCGGCAGTCCTTCGGGATGGATTTTGCCGAGGTCAAAGGGCAGGAGCACGCCAAACGTGCCATTGAGATCGGCGCAGCAGGTAACCACAACCTGCTTTTCATCGGCCCTCCGGGCAGCGGAAAGACCATGCTTGCCCGGCGTATTCCTACCGTATTGCCGCCGCTTCTTTTTGAAGAAGCCTTGGAAGTGACCAAGATTTACAGCGTTTCCGGACAGCTGGAGCGAGATAAATCCCTGATGGTCACCCGTCCTTTCCGCGCTCCGCACCATACTATCTCCGATGCCGGACTTATCGGCGGCGGTGCTTATCCTAAACCCGGTGAAGTTTCCCTTGCCCACCGCGGTGTTCTGTTTCTTGATGAAATGCCGGAATTCAAAAAAAATGTACTTGAGGTACTGCGACAGCCACTTGAAGGCGGGGAAGTGACCATTTCACGTGCGGCAATGTCACTTTCATATCCGGCTGATTTCATGCTTGTAGCGGCCATGAACCCTTGTCCTTGCGGATATTCAACGGATGAGCGGCATGCCTGCACCTGTTCTGCGCAGGCAGTGAACCGTTACCGCTCCAAGCTTTCCGGTCCGCTGCTCGACCGCATTGATTTGCAGATTGAAGTTCCGGCTGTGGAATATAAAGACCTGCGGGATTCTTCCGGGCTGGATTCCGCTTCCATGCGTGCAAACATTGAACGGGTGCGGAATATTCAGGCGGAGCGTTACAAGGGAATGGATATGCTGACCAACAGTGAGCTTTCCGGTTCCTCGCTGGAGAAGTTCTGTAAAATAGGTGAAGCGGAGCATGGTTTTCTGGAACAGGCGGTACGCAGTCTGGGCCTTTCCGCCCGAGCTTATACCCGCATTCTGCGTATCTCGCGGACTATTGCGGATCTTGCCGGGGCGGAAATGATTCAGGTTGCCCATTTAGCTGAAGCCATCAATTATCGCAGTATGGACAGGCAAGGATAGTTTCTTAATTAAAAATAAGTGTACGGCTATGAGATTGTAAATGACGTTGGCGGCTGACGATTGACACCTTTCCGCTGTTGATAAGTTTTCCGGGCTGTAATATGAGCAGGGTTCTACTGGTTGTATAACGGGAGGGGTTAATGAAGCCGGTAATGAATGCCTGTACTGTACAGCAGGAACTTTGGGATCATGTTTTTACTGAATCCGAAAATTATTTCGGAGAGAATCCCAGTGTTTTTGCGCAACAAACGCTTGAGCTTTTTCGTGAAAATGATGTGCGCTCAATTATTGAGACCGGATGCGGTCAAGGGCGCGATACCTTGCTGTTTGCTGGAGAGGGGATAAAAGTCACCGCTCTGGACTACTCCATAAAAGCCCTTGATGAGATCAAGGTCAAAGCCGCTTCTTCTTCCCTCACTCCCTACGTCGACCCCCGTTGTTTTGACGTTCGCAAGCCTCTTCCTTTTGAATCTGAATCCTTTGATGCCTGTTATTCACATATGCTTTTCTGCATGGAATTGACCATGGCTGAAATTTCCTGTGCACTGAGTGAACTGCACCGTGTGCTGAAGCCGGGTGGGTTGGCTGTTTATTCTGTGCGGTCAATTTTTGACCGTCATTATCGGGCCGGGGAACATCTGGGTGAAAATCTTTACGAGGTAGGGAAGTTCGCGGTACATTTTTTCAGTGAGGAAAAACTTCGCGGACTGGCCAGCGGTTTTAAGATCAGGGCTATTGAGCGTGTAGAAGAAGGTGCGCTGCCGAGGGACTTGTTCTGCATTGTGATGGAGAAATGCTCCACCCGCTATGCGCCAACTTTTGAATCCTGCGCTGTTGGCAACAGTAGAACTGACAAAGTCCCGTTCTCAAGGAACCGGGCACATTATCACTGTCCCGGCGGGACATGATAGCCGCACCGGCGTTTCAGTTGAAGCGCGCATTATGAATTTGAATAAAAAAAAGTCTGGTCAAACGACCAGACTTTTTTGTTTCTTATGATGATTTAAATTTAAATCAATTCTTTCAGGTTCGGTACAATTGAGGGAACCCGTTTTTTGTACTCAAGATATTCTTTGCCGAATGTTTCCTCAAGCATGTTTTCCTCTTCCGGGATGTGGTGCAGGAATTTGTAGTAGGCGATTACGCTCATGCCGAAAAGCAGCCATGCCTGAGTGGCAAGCGCACTTCCGGTGAAGACGAATGCGATCCACGCAAAGTAGAGCGGGTTACGAACGATGGAAAAAGTTCCGGTGGTTTCCAGCCTTTCCTCAGCGATGGCTTTTTTCACGGTGACGCCGCTGATGAAAAGAAAAGCAATGCCGATACCGAGCAGCATGCCGCCCATGATATTAAATGCCGCGCTGGGTAAAAAAGTCATCAGGAAAATTCTTGGAAAAATCAAGGTAATGATCAACGCGGCAAGGCCGTAGATGATTGTGGGCTTGAAAATTTTCAGCCCGACTCCGAAAATAGTCATTTTACGCTCTTCCATATTTTGCTCCACTTTTTACCGTTTCAAGCAGCGTATTACAGCTGTGGTTAAATGTAAATTTTGTGTGAGTGAGTATAATTGAATAGTTCCTGCAAAAATGTCAACAAAAACTGAGAGTTGAAATGGGGTGCTATGCGAGAGTCCCGGAAGGGGCTTGAATTTTGGTTCTAGCCCTCAGCTCTTTCCACAAATCTGCGAAGGCCCGTGCTGCATCAGATTTAGGAGCAAAAGTATGGAGGGGGGCCTGCCTCATGCCCATTCTCTCTATGTCTGCGCGTGCCGGGATGTAGTTGTCGCAAAAGATCTGCGGGAAGGCTTTCTTGTTGTCCCACATGATTTTGCGGTGTCCGCTTTTGCGGCGGTCGACCATGTTGAAAAAGGGAATCAGTTCCGCACCGGGGTTGTCCATTTCTTCGAGATACATTTTTACTCGCAGAAATGTCTGCTGGGGCATGGCGGCGGGAACCACCGGCATGAAAATATAATCCACGGTGCTGAAAACAGTATCGGAAAGATTCGAAATGCTCGGCGGGCAATCGAAAATAAAAATATCATAATCCGCAGCAAAGGACTCAATAATTTTATTAAGTTTCTTGCGTGATTTCTTGCTGTCCTCCATGACCAGATCCATGTTGCGGTATTCAAAACCAGCCGGGATTGCGGAAAGATTTTCATACGGAGTAGCTTCGACCAGCGTCCTGATCATCTTTTTGTCTTTGACCAGTTTTTTTAGTTTGGCCTTTTGCAGCGGGGCTATCCCGAAATGAAAAGTTGCCGCTCCCTGTGGGTCGAGGTCCCAGATGATAGTTCTCAGCCCGTTTGCAGCACTGAGGTATGCAAAATTAACAGCAGAACTGGTTTTTCCTACACCACCTTTCATGTTGTAGCAGGCAATAGATTTCATTGGGGAATCCGTCCAGAGTATTTGATTAAAATTATTCGTTTATTATGTCTCTGTTACATTTGTATTGCGTAAATATAATTTTTTATTGAATTTATGCAGTATGGAATCTGCTGCTGCGGTTGCTGCACGGTGAAATGTCTTTTAGAGGCAGGGCATCAACGCAAGACAGCCCGGCACATTTCTGTGCCGGGCTGTCTTGATTGAGATTGCAGATTAAGTCTATGCCGGATTTGAAGGGTTGGGCAGGAATTTGATGTCAATTTCCTGCTTCAGGCCGTTCATGAATTGACGGAACTCTTTTTCCTGATGCGGACTGTAGCGCAGCAGCAGAATTCCTTTGAACCGGTCGGCAATGGTAAAAAGGGCGAGGTTGTCCACAGCCTCCATGAGAAACCTGAAGATTGCGATGTCGGAAGGCGCAATCTGGATATACATGCGGCTGGAATTCTCCGGCGGCGGGGGCAGCGGACGCGGACGTGGTTTTCTTTTTCTACGGGCCATATTTTTTGTTTTATAAAATTTTATAACCGTCTTCAGTAATCAATACCATATATTCCCAGCGGATTCCG
Source organism: Maridesulfovibrio spiralis (SeqCode) (assembly GCF_048571135.1). Lineage (NCBI taxonomy): Bacteria > Pseudomonadati > Thermodesulfobacteriota > Desulfovibrionia > Desulfovibrionales > Desulfovibrionaceae > Maridesulfovibrio > Maridesulfovibrio spiralis (SeqCode). The sequence goes on from NZ_CP182344.1 coordinate 2,106,615, forward strand.
CCCCAGTCGGGGTAGTAGAGTCCGGGTTCAATGGTGATGACCATACCCGGCTTCAGTTCACCTGAAGCAATGGGGCTTACACTTGGCGGCTCATGTGTTTCAAGGCCGATACCGTGTCCCAGCGAATGGGTAAAGTACTTTTCCACCCCGTATTTTTCAAAAACCGCACGGGCGGTATGGTAGGCGTGCTGGATGGGCAGTCCGGGACGCAGCACTTTGATGGCTTCCATCTGTGCTTCCTGAACCTGGTCGCGCACGGCGAGAAAGCGGTCTGAAGGCTTGTCGCCGACCCAGAAAGTACGGGTCTGGTCAGAGCAGTAATCGCCCATGCGTCCGCCCATATCGATGAGAACCAGCGATCCTTCAGTAAGCTTGTCGTTACCGGGGATGGCGTGGGGCAGGGCCGCATTGGTATTGATACCGACGATGCTGGGGAATGCAAGTTCGGATGCACCGTTGTTACGGAAAAGCTGCTCCACGTCCCATGCTATTTCGGCTTCGGTTCGTCCGGGCTGAAGTTTGGGCTCGAGCAGTTCGTAAACCTTATGGTTCAGGGCGCATGACTCTTCCATGAGTTTGATTTCAGTTTCATCCTTGATCAAACGCAGGTCTTCAACAAGACCGGATACGGGCTTAAGTTCGCAGAATTCATTGAGCTTTTCATGCTCGAAAATGTTAATGGATTTGGGGTCGTAGGAAATCTTTTTGATTTCATTGGATTTGAAGAATTCACGCAGGGCATCGTATTTTCGCCCGGAATAAATGAATATGTCTTCGTCATTCCAGACTTTGCGGGCTGCATCGTGATAGCGCGGGTCGGTGAGCAGGAAATCGCGCCCGTCAGGGTCAATGATAAGCCACCCGGCTGTTTCATTGCACTGGGGATCGTGAAGTTCAAAGCCGCTCAGGTAGTAGCGGTTGGCTGCGAAGCTGACCAGAAGAGGGGGATGTCCGCGGTCCTTAAGCCGTTTGCGGACATTCTCCCGCCGAAGTTCGTAGGTGGCGGTGGAAATTGTCATGTACTTAGCTGATCCTGTATGTGGTTTCCGGCTGTCCGTTAATCATCCGTTCAGCCCATTCTACGCCCTGCATCACCGAGTGGTCCATGTTTGACACTTCATATTTCCAGCCACCGAAGCGGCCACGGGAGTATATGTTCATGGATTCAAGCGCAGGCTGTAGAACTTTTAACGCTTCATCGCGTTGCAGGCAAGGGACAGGGTATCCGTAATCCACATTAATTGACCAGCGGGAGATGATATCTTTGCGGTCTTCTTCATTAATCATGCTGGTATTGACCAACCCGTCCTCCACCTCTTTGAGAATATTCTGCTGATCAATAATTTTGTCTTTTGAATAAGAAACTTCACACATGAGTGCCCGGCCTTGACCCGGTTCCGGGGTGTTGTTGGGCGAGTAGTTGTGGAAATTGGTGACCCGGTAAAAAGGATTGTCCTTTTCCGGGAAGTACATCCAGCAGCGGGAATCCGGGCGTGATGAAGACAGACCGATTCCTGCAACCACAACGCTGTTGTGCCTGAGGCTGGCTGCTGCATTGATGAGTTTTTCCGCAGGACTGACCAGCCAGCGGGAACTCAGAATGTCAATGGGGGCGGTGTTCAGCAGGAAATCATATCCGTAAACATTTCCCTCGGCGTCCGTGACGGTTTTGGCCTTGCTGTCAATTTTCACGACCTGTGAATTATATTTAATGTAAGACGCAATCGTTTCGGCAAGTTTGCGGAAGATGGTGCCGGTTCCACCTTTGAGCGGGAACTTGAATTTGTTGTTCGGCCCCCATGAGAGATGATCCTGTTCCAGCAGGATATTTTTAAGTACAGAGCGCAGGTCTACAACACTGACTCTTTCACCTATCCATGAGAAGGACATGTTTTCCGGCTTGGTGGCCCATACTTTGAAATTGTAAGGCTCCATAAAATGCTTGGCTATGCCCTTGCCGAAGGTGGAATGAATCCATTCCTGAAAGTTTCCGGGAGTCTCTTCTGAACGTTCTCCGGGCAGCAGACCGCGCACGCATTCCCATTTTTCCTGATTGGGCAGGTAGCGTATGTTGTTCTGGAACGGGTAGGGAACCCAGCTTTTGAGAAGACGCACCCATGATTCGCGCAGATGCTCGGTATAATCCCCTTTTAATACCTCTTCCACTAAATTGTCATAATATTCGTAGTGGGAAAACATGACATGTCCGCCAATATCCCAGGTAAAGCCTTTTTCGTCCTCGAAACTGGAAGCAAGGCCGCCCGGCCAGGAATTTTTTTCCAGTACAATAAAAGATTTTTCCCCAAGTTCTGAAAGCCTACGGGCCGCTCCGAGTCCCGTTGGACCCGCGCCAATTATGACATATCTGGATTTCATGGGCTTTGCTCCGTGATAAAAAATTGGATTTTTCATGTAACAGAAGCAAGCCGCATGCCATCTAGTTTTTGTCTAGAGGATTCAAGAAAAATGCACTGTAACGGATCTTTCTTTTGGGCGTAACAGGTTTGTAACCAAGTTCAGATAGACCATTGCTCAACGATAGAAAACGGACGCGGTAAATATGAACTGAGTCTGAAATTTAAAGTCCATTTTTGGAGGAAAAAATGAAAAGAATTATTGCTCTCGTCGCTGTAATGGTTATGGCATTTACAGGTTCCGCATTCGCAGGTTCCATTCAGGTTAAAGGTTCCACTACTGTACTGCCCCTGATGCAGAAAGCTGCTGAAGCTTTCATGAAAGCCAACCCCAATGTTTCCATCTCCATCTCCGGTGGCGGTTCTTCCAACGGTGCTAAAGCACTGATCGACGGCACTACCGATATCGCCATGATGTCCCGCGACATGAAAGGTGCTGAAATCCAGAAAGCTACCGACAACGGCCGCAAGCCCTTACAGTTTATCGTTGCTCTTGACTGCATCGTTCCTGTTGTAAACCCCGGCAACCCCGTTTCCAAACTTACCAAAGCTCAGCTCTGGGGAGTTTACACCGGCAAAATCACCAACTGGAAAGAGCTCGGTGGCGAAGATGCAAAGATCGTTGTTATCTCCCGTGACACTTCTTCCGGTACCTACGACTGCTGGAAGAGCAAAGTTATGAAAAAAGACGGTAAAAAACACCGTGTATTTCCCGGTGCTCTCCTTCAGGCTTCCAACGGTGCTGTTGCACAGGCTGTTTCCAAGAACAAAAAAGCCATCGGTTACGTTGGCCTTGCTTACCTGAACAAAGAACTCAAGGGTGTTGAAGTAAACGGTATTCATGCTTCCGTTGCTACTGCTAAAGACGGTTCCTACCCGATCTCTCGTGGTCTGAATCTCTACACCCCGGGTGAGCCTACCGGCGAAAGCAAAGCCCTCCTCGACTTTATGATGAGCCCTGCAGGTCAGAAGCTTGCTGCCGACACCGGTTTTATCCCTGTAAAATAGTACTAGCTACCGGAAAACCGGGTCCGAATAAATAAAACGTCCGGGGGGATTCATCTAGTCCCCCCGGAATTTCAAGTCTCCAAAGCTAACAGTTAAAATAAATTTTATATCAGGGGAAAAGTTGTGATTACGTCCCGCAATATCTGTTTACTGCTTCTTTGTCTTGCAGTCGTGTCCGGATTCTACGCATACAAGCTGGGCGTAAGAACCGAAGCTGAACAGATTTTTATTTCTTCAGCCGAAAAGGTTGCTCATAGGGGTGACTATTCCAAGAGTGCCGTAGGTGCTTTGAAGAAAGTCATGATGCTTTCCAGCCATGAAATTGCTGAGACCACAGCAGAATCCGGCCTGAGCAGGGCTGAGATAGAGCTTCGTTCCAAAGAACTCAGTGCGGAGTTAAACAGGATTTATACCCATGTGCGAACAGATGCAGAGGTGATGACCAAGGGTAAAACAGAAATTGAAATCCTGACCTCAATTAAAGCAAGTGCCGAGAATATGGTCTCTTCCAGAACCTCTGGCTGGTACGTGTTGAGCGGGGTTCTCGGTGTTGTAGGATTGGCTGTTTTGGGTCTTTCTTTCCTTTCCCTTGGCAGGCGGACTACTGAACGCATTATTCATTCCATATTTTTGATCACTGCATTCACATCTATTATGGTTCTCTTTCTGATCATGGTGTTTCTCTTTGTTGAGGGCTTGCCCATATTTAAGCATGTTTCAGTCAGTGATTTCCTCTTCGGTCATGAATGGTATCCCACCGACGAAGATGATCCCGCTTTCGGTATCTGGCCACTGATTGTCGGCTCCGGATCGGTTACCCTGCTCTCTTCCCTGATTGCCATCCCCCTCGGTGTAATGACCGCAATCTACCTTGCTGAGATTGCACCACTCAAGATCCGCAATATAATCAAGCCCGCAGTTGAGATGCTTGCAGCCCTGCCATCCGTTGTTATCGGGTTTTTCGGTATGGTTGTCGTTGCCCCCTTCCTGCAGGACACTTTTGACATTGCTGTCGGTCTTAACCTTTTTAACGCATCGGTAATGCTGGCATTCATGGCTGTTCCGACCATCACCAGCATCTCCGAAGATGCCCTCTACTCCGTGCCCACAGAACTCAAGGAAGCTTCCCTCGCGCTTGGTGCCACGCACTGGCAGTCCATTTATAAGGTTATCGTGCCCGCTTCCCTGTCCGGCATCTCCACCGGGGTTATCCTCGGCATGGCCCGGTCAATAGGTGAAACCATGGTTGTACTCATGGTTGCCGGCGGTGCGGGGCTGCTTCCCGGTTCCATCTTCGATCCGGTACGTCCCATGCCTGCATCAATTGCAGCGGAAATGGGTGAAGCTCCTTTTCATAGTGATCACTATTACGCACTTTTCGCCATTGGTATGGTGCTTTTTCTGTTCACTATGGCCTTTAACCTAATCGCGGATTATGTGGCCCATAAATATAAACAGGTGGGATCCGCTACCCTGTAACTTAAACGCACGGGATAAATAATCGGTGAAAGAAATGAATAACGCAGAAACAATAGAACAAGTGGATTCCATAATGGCAAGCAATGCAGAAGTGGCCGAGACCAATATGGAACCCGGCAAAGACAATTATTCGATGAGAGAGAAGGTCCAGAAATTGGTCTTCATGTTGTTTAAAGCCGCTGCCGCTATCAACGGTCTCGCTCTTCTGATTATAGTCGGCTTTGTCCTTTACTACGGCCTTCCGGCCATGAGTTGGGAATTCCTTACTGAGAATCCCCGTGAATCCATGACAGCCGGTGGTATCTTTCCCTGTATCGTCGGAACCATCGTCCTTAGTTACGGGGCGCTTATGATTGCCTTGCCCTGGGGAATCGCCACTGCCATTTATTTGAATGAATATGCTACTTCCCCCAGACTGGTACGTGTCATCCGTCTGGGTATCAATAACCTTGCAGGTGTTCCGTCCGTTGTTTTCGGTCTGTTCGGCCTTTCTCTGTTCGTTACCGTTATGGGTATGGGCGTAAGTATCATGGCCGGGGTCTGTACTCTCGGTGCGCTGGCTCTTCCCCTTGTCATCGGCGCATCCGAAGAAGCACTGCGTTCCGTTCCCCAGACTTACCGTGAAGCTTCCCTCGGACTGGGAGCAACCAAATGGCAGACCATCTACAGGGTAGTCCTGCCTGCCGCACTGCCCGGAATGCTCACCGGTGCTATCCTGACCCTTTCAAGGGCAGCAGGTGAAACCGCAGCGATCATGTTTACCGCTGCGGTCTTCTTCACCCCTGAAATGCCGGAATCCCTGTTTGATGATGTAATGGCTCTTCCCTATCACATCTACGTTCTGGCTACTGCCGGGACCGAGATCGAAAAAACAAGACACATCCAGTACGGAACATCCCTCGTCCTGATTACTCTTGTACTCAGCATGAACATGCTGGCTATCTACATCCGAGCAAAGATGCAGAGAAAAGGCAGCAAATAGATTTCATCCTCACCTTCTTGACCGTGCTTGAAGCGGCCCGTGCGTATATACGTACGGGCCGTTTCTATTTTGTGGGTTGCCTCCGGCGGCGGGGGAAGGGGAGAGAAAACTTTGCTAACGCCCAAAGTTTTCTCTCCCCTTCCCCGGACCCCATCCCCTCTCTTTCAAAGACGTTTTATCAGGGCTTTGCCGCTCAGTTTGCAGAGTGTGTTGTATCATTGGATATGCTAGTGATTTCGCCTCGGGAAAGAGCAATGGCGGGTGTTGGGTGATTATGATATCTTGCGGCTCAATTATATGTCCTTTTAATAAATCAGGGTTCTTTTGTAGTGCAGATGAAAAATATATCATGGTTGATTGCCCGCTTGATGCGGATGAGTGTGCCGGAGGTGCTCTACCGGGTGCGCAAAGCCTGCCAGACAGAGTTGCAGGCTAAGGGTTGTTTTGTTGCCAGGCCGAATAGTGCCGAAGGGATGAGCCGTCCTGCTGTGGACGGCGGCATATTTGTGGCTGATGCTGATTTGTATCTTCGGGCGGCAGACAGTGTTTTGAACGGTCGTTTTAATATTTTTGCCCTCCGTGATTGTGATCTGGGGTTTCCCCCAAAGTGGAACCGCGATCCGCTGACCGGGATTACCGCCCCTCTTGGTTTTGGTAAAAAGCTCAACTACCGGGATGAAGCTCTGGTCGGGAATATCAAATACCTGTGGGAACCAAACCGTCATCTGGAGTTGGTTACACTTGCCCAGGCCTACAGTTTTTCCAGTGACGAGAAGTATGCTAACGGCTGCCGGGAGTTGTTGCAGTCGTGGTTTGAGGAGTGTCCGTATCTGCTTGGCGTGAATTGGACCAGTTCCCTTGAACTCGGCGTGCGGCTGGTAAACTGGGCTTTAGCGTGGCAGTTGCTCGGGGGTGATGATTCGTTTCTCTTTGCCGGACCAGATGGACAGAAATTCCGCTCGCGCTGGCTGGAATCTGTTTATCAGCACTGTCATTTTATCAATGGTTATTTTTCGCGCTTTTCTTCGGCGAACAACCACTTGCTCGGTGAATACATGGGGCTTTTTGCCGGCTCCACGGTCTGGCCCTGCTGGAAGGAAAGTGCCGGCTGGCAGAAGAAAGCCAAAGCCGGACTTGAGGCGGAAGCTATTACGCAGAATTTTCCTGACGGCTGCAATCGGGAGCAGGGCATCTGGTATCATCATGAAGTAGCCGACATGCTGCTGCTTTGCGGTCTCATCGGTCAGTCAAATGATGTCTCTTTTTCTGATGCTTATTGGATGCAGCTTGAGTCGATGATAGAATTCATCGGATCAATGGCGGACACGAAACTAAATATTCCCATGATCGGCGATTCCGATGATGCGGTCATGGTCCGCTTTGTGCCGGATGAAGACTTTTCTGTTTTCAGGTCGTTGCTGGCCAGCGGGGCTGTTCTTTTTACCCGTGCTGATTTTGCGCAGAAGGCCGGGGTATTTGATGACAAAAGCCGTTGCCTTTTAGGCAAAGATGGTGAATCAAGATTCAATGAATTACTGAAATCGGAGCAGAGTGAGGCAGAAGGCTTTCGGCGTAGCTATCCTGACGGTGGCTATTACATTCTTGGGTGTGATTTTGAGACTGACCGGGAGGTAAAGCTGATTGTTGATGCCGGGCCGCTGGGCTTTACCTCCATTGCCGCGCACGGGCATGCTGATGCCCTGTCCATGGTATTATCCATCGGGGGCAATGAATTACTAATTGATCCGGGAACGTATGCCTATCATACTGAGCGCAAATGGCGGGACTACTTCAAAGGTACTTCGGCCCACAACACGGTGCGCATAGACGGTCTGGACCAGTCGGTATCGGGTGGGAACTTCATGTGGACCAGACATGCCAATGCCGCCTGTGTCTCTTTAGGTCTGTCGGCTGAAGAGGATTTTTTCAGCGGTACGCATGACGGGTATTCACGTTTGGATGACCCGGTTACACATTCGCGCAGTATCAGTTTTTTGAAAGATGGTACTGAAATCGAAGTGTCTGACAGTCTTGATTGTTCTGAAAGCCATGAAATGGAGATTTTCTGGCACTTGGCGGAGTCCTGCGGGGTGGAAATTGATGATAGCAGGGTTCTGGTGCGTTCAGCCAATGTGAATCTGGAAATATCAATGCCGGACTCAGGCATGAAACCGGAGCTTTATCAGGGTGATGATGAAATTTCCTTGGGTTGGATTTCCAGACGCTTTGATTCCAAGGTTCCTTGCCCGACTATTGTTTGGAAAGGTACTTTTACGGGCAAAACAGAGTACTTAACCGTATTTAAATATAATTTTGATTAGAGGAACGGCAATGAAAGTTAGTGTTTTCGGTTTGGGGTACGTGGGAGCTGTTTCCGCAGGTTGTCTGGCCAAGGAAGGGCATAGCGTTATCGGTGTTGATCCTAACCAGACCAAGGTTGATATCATCAACAGCGGGCAGACACCGATCATCGAAGACCAGATCGGTGATATCCTCCGGGATGCTGTGCAGGACGGGATTTTGCGGGCTACAGTTTCGGCTGAAGAAGCAGTTATGGAATCCGATATCTCGCTTGTTTGTGTGGGGACTCCGAGTAAGGCCAACGGCAGTCTGGACCTGACCTACGTGGAAAGGGTCTGCGGGGAAATAGGTGCTGTTCTTAAAGGTAAAGATGAATTTCATGTGGTTGTTATCCGCAGCACCATCCTTCCCGGTTCGATGCGTTCCGTGGTTATCCCTGCCCTTGAGTCCGGTTCGGGCAAGGTTGCGGGCGTTGATTTCGGTGTGTGCAACAACCCTGAATTTCTGCGCGAAGGAACCTCTGTTTATGATTTCTACAACCCACCGAAGACGGTTATCGGCGAGAGCGACCCGAAAAGCGGCGAGATGCTGGCATCCCTTTATGCCGACATTGATGCTCCCCTGATCAGGACCGAGATGGAAGTTGCTGAAATGGTTAAGTATGCCGACAACAACTGGCATGCCGTCAAGGTCGCTTTTGCCAATGAAATCGGTGCTATCTGCAAAGAGGTCGGCATAGACAGCCATAAGGTGATGGACATTTTTTGTCAGGATACGAAACTCAATATTTCAAAATACTATCTCAAGCCGGGGTTTGCTTTCGGCGGTTCCTGCCTGCCCAAGGACGTACGCGCTCTGACCTACAAGGCCAACCGTCTGGGTGTTGACCTGCCGCTTTTAAGCAACGTCCTGCGCAGTAACAGGCGTCACATTGAGCGCGGTCTGTCCCTGATTATGGATAAGGACAACCGCAAGGTCGGTTTCCTCGGTTTCAGTTTCAAGGCCGGAACTGACGACCTGCGTGAGAGTCCGCTGGTGGCTGTCATTGAGCAGCTTATCGGCAAGGGTTACGAACTCAGCCTCTATGACCGCAACGTGAATACCGCCAAACTGCTCGGTGCCAACCGCGATTACATTATGAATCGTATCCCGCACATTTCAAAGCTCATGGTTGGTGATATTGACAGTGTGCTGGAGCATGCCGAAACCATTGTAATCGGGAATAATTCGCCTGAATTCAAAGATATTGGGTCCCGAATCCGTTCCGGACAGGTGGTTGTCGATCTGGTCAGGATAACTGAGCCTTCCTCTGAAAACGGGGAAATCGACGGAATTTGCTGGTAAAATAGAGATAAAAAAGCGGAGCATCTTGTGGCGCGAAAAGTTTTAATTCTGGTTGAAAATCTGCCTTCCCCATTTGACCGCAGGGTCTGGCAGGAAGCGAAGTCTTTGTATGGCGCGGGATACACTGTTTCCATCATTTGCCCGACAGGTAAGGGTTATGAAGAATTCTATGAAGAAATAGACGGGATTCATATCTACCGCTACAACCTGCCCGTGGAAGGCGAAGGTGCGAAAGGGTATGCCGTGGAATACAGTGCCGCACTCTGGCATACGTTCCGATTGGCCTGGAAGGTGCGCCGAGAGCAGGGCTTTGATGTGATTCATGCCTGCAATCCCCCGGATCTGCTTTTTCTCGTCGCGCTGGTTTTCAAGCTGCTCTACAAAACCAAGTTTATCTTTGATCATCACGATATCAATCCCGAGCTTTACGAAGCAAAGTTCAATAAACGTGATTTCTTTTGGAAGCTGATGGTCTGGCTGGAAAAGGCGACTTTCATGTCTGCCGATGTTTCCATCGCTACCAACGAATCCTACAAGGAAATTGCCATACAGCGCGGCGGCATGGAACCTGATAAAGTACATGTGGTTCGCAGTGGTCCCATGCTTGAACGGTTGCGGACCATCCCTGCTGTCGATTCACTCAAAAAAGGCCGTAAATATCTTGTCGGTTATGTAGGTGTAATGGGTAAGCAGGAAGGTCTGGACCTACTCCTGGAAGCAGTAAGTTACATAGTCCATGACCTGAAGCGGGACGATGTTCATTTCGGTCTGGTCGGCGGCGGTACTTCGCTGGAAGAAATGAAAAGACTGGCCGAAGAACTCAATGTTTCCGACTACGTTACTTTCACAGGGCGTGTTCCTGATCAGGAGCTGCTTGAGATGCTTAATACTGCCGACATCTGCGTGAATCCTGACCGGGCTAATGCCATGAATGACAAATCCACCATGAATAAAATCATGGAATACATGGCTCTAGGGAAGCCCATCGTGCAGTTCGACCTCACCGAAGGCCGTTTTTCCGCACAGGGTGCATCGCTGTATGCCGCCAAGAATGATCCCAAAGATATGGGCGATAAGATTTTGCAGCTGCTGGATGACCCGGAAATACGTGAGAAAATGGGTAAACTTGGGTATGACCGCGTTCGAAATGAATTGGAATGGAAGTACGAAGAACCAAAGTTACTAAAAGCTTATTCGGATGTGTTTGAGTGATGCCCCCAGACCCCATCCCCTCTCTTTCAAAGACGTTTTAATAAGCTTCGCATATATATTTTTAAAGTAAAACAGTGAAAAAGACCGTAATATCTTTGAAGATATTACGGTCTTTGTTTTTTGCTATTTTGGAAACTGATCGGCGAAGCCTTGATAAAATTTTTTGGGAGAGTCCAGAGAACCCTTTTTACAAAAAGGGTTCTTTGGCCCCCGGAGGCCTTACAGTCGGTTAACGAGAAGCTTTGCTTCGAGTTTAGCGGCTGTTGAGACCTGTGGTGACCGTCGGTAGACCCGCCGGAGGCATCCCTTCGGGGCCGTACCAAAGTGGCGGTTCATCCGGTGCATCAGGCCGCGCGCAGCCCTGCCAGATTTCTTTTGCTTTCATGGCCTGTTCTATTTCGTTGAGCACGGTGCGTTTTTGGCGCACCCATTCGGGCGCTACAAGTTGCCCGGGCACGGCGTCAGCCTTGAGGCGGTGAATGACTATATCTGTCCGCAGGATGGAGATGGCCTCGACCAGTGCTTCGATGTATTCGTCTTTTCCAATGGGTGTGTATTCCCCGGCATCGTAAATTTTTTTGAGCGGTGTGCCTTGGCCGACGAAGAGGTTGTGGAACTTGATCCCAGCGATGGGCAATTCGTTGAGGAATCGCACGGATTCGAGGAAATCGGCTGTGGATTCTCCGGGCAACCCTGCAATTAGGTGGGCACAGACGTCGATACCATTGGCGTGGGTCATTATTACGGCTTCGGCAAATTGCTCGGCGGTGTGTCCACGGTTGATGCGTTCAAGGGTTGCATTGTTGGAGCTTTGCAGGCCGAGGTCCAGCCATGTTTCCTTGAGTCCCAGACTTTTGATCAGGGCCAGCTTCTCATTATCAAGGCAGTCCGGGCGGGTTCCGATGCAGAGCCCTGCCAGTCCGGGCAAGCCGTTAAGCTGGTCGAGAGCGCATTTAAGCTCTTCTATACTGCAGTAAGTATTGGAATAAGACTGCAGGTAGGCAAGGTAAAGCTTTGCTGTGTAGAGCTTGGAAAGCTTTTCCTGCCAGTGGGCCCATTGCTCGGGGATGGACATGGAAAGTTTGTGTAGACCTGAACCGGAACCCTGCGGGCTGCAGAAGATGCATCCTTTGCGGGAAAGATGCCCGTCCCGGTTGGGGCAGGTGAACCCGAAATCGAGGGGGATTTTCTGGACCCGCTCGCCGAAGCTTTGGCGAAGCCGGGCGGCCAGCCCGTAAAAACGGTGCATGAATTCTCCTTGTGAAGGCAGGTTAAGCCCTTTAATTTATATGATTGAAATCCGGATGTATTTACTGATCACTGACTGCTTGAGATAACGAGTCTCAGAAGTGCTCTAATGTGTTGCCTGCCGCACTTTCTTCTGCTAGTTAATTCCTAGGATTTTCATTTGATAGACTTTATGTCCGCCTCTCGTGAGGTGTTTTAGAATCACATTTTTTTTGGAGTTTCCAGTTTAATATGGCATCGATTTTCGACAAGATACTCGGTTCGTTTTCCAGTGACCTTGCAATCGACCTCGGTACAGCTAACACACTGGTTTATGTTAAAGGTAAAGGCGTCATGCTCAGCGAACCTTCCGTGGTCGCTGTCAAAAGAGACATAAACGGCGGTAGCAAGGTTCTCGCCGTTGGGTTGGAAGCCAAGAGGATGCTTGGTCGAACTCCCGGCAACATTGTTGCCATCAGGCCTATGAAAGACGGCGTAATTGCTGACTTTGAGGTCACTGAAGCCATGTTGCGCCATTTCATTTCAAAAGTCCACAACAGCCGCAGGCTGGTCCGTCCCCGGATTATGATCTGCGTGCCGACCGGGATTACCCAGGTTGAAAAAAGGGCGGTCAAGGAAAGTGCACAGAGCGCTGGCGCCCGTGAGGTTTATCTCATTGAAGAACCCATGGCAGCAGCCATCGGTGCTAACCTGCCCATTACCGAACCTACCTCCAACATGGTCGCAGACATCGGCGGCGGTACTTCCGAAATCGCGGTTATCTCTCTTTCCGGTATTGTTTACGCACGTTCCGTCCGTGTCGGCGGTGACAAGATGGATGAAGCCATCATGCAGCATGTTAAGCGTAAGTACTCCATGCTCATCGGTGAATCCACTGCTGAAACAATCAAAATCAAGATCGGTTCCGCCTTCCCGCTGGAAGAAGAAATCGAGATGGAAGTTAAGGGTCGTGACCTTGTAACCGGTATTCCCCAGAATATCCTGATTACCTCCGAAGAGATCAGGAAAGCAATTTCCGAACAGGTGGATTCTATTGTGCAGGGTGTGCGTGTTGCACTCGAACAGACTCCTCCTGAACTTGCAGCCGACATCGTTGACCGGGGCATCGTGCTTACCGGCGGCGGGGCACTGCTTAAGGGACTGGATCAGCTGCTGAGCCAGGAAACCCACCTGCCTATCACCGTGGTGGATACTCCCCTTGATGCCGTTGTTATCGGCTCCGGTAGAGCTTTAGATGAAATAAACATCTATAAAGACGTGACTATTGATTAAGTTCCGCTCCTATTGCCGCGGATGAATCGAGTGCACCAGTTACGGCTGAGGGCATAGTTTTTTACAGATTCTATCTGTAAAAAGCTATGTCCTCAGAAAATTAACCGCACCCGGACTTGAGACTGACTTCAATTCTCTTGTCCGGTGTTCGTCTTTTTGGTTATAGCTTTAATTTTCTGATTTGTTTTTTCAATTTCCGCTTTCTTTTACAGAGGATTAAGTGTGAAGCTTAAGCGTGCTGCTATAGCCGTCATTATTGGCCTGTTTGTCTATCTCAGTCTTTATTCATGGAACCTGAGGTCGGGACAGCTGGACCGTCTGGCCGGGTTCACCGGACTTGAAATCGTAAAATGGGTTTTGTGGCCCTGTGAATGGGTTCATGATCAGTCCATGGATTTCTTGGATAAGTATGTTTATCTGGTGGGCTTGAAGCAGCTCAACGACCAATTGAGTTCCCAGAATGATCTTATGCGTCTTGAAATAATGCAGTTGCGTGAAAAGGCCGCAAAGGCCGAACGCTACCGTTTGCTTCTAGGAATCAAACCTGTTGAAAATTGGGAAACCTCCGGCACACGGGTGATTGCCCATCGCATGGGGCCCACTGCCGCCCTTGATTCGATTATAGTCAATAAAGGTATTGCCTCCGGGGTGAAACAGGATACTCCCGTTATTGATCCGCTGGGCGTTGTCGGCCGTGTGGTTGAGCCGGGGCTGAGTGCTTCCAAGGCTATGCTGCTTACTGATCTGAACAGTAGAATTTCCGTGCGTGGCCAGATTCATCGTTCTACCGGATTACTGATCGGTAAAGGGGAAGGGGAACCGTTGAGTGTTAAGTATATGAAGCTTAATGCCCCGGTCACTGAAGGCGAAGTGCTGGTTACCTCCGGGCTTGCAGGGCTGTTTCCTCCGGGCTTGCCTGTAGCCAAAATTACGTCTGTAGAGCGTTCCGATATTTCTCTTTTCCTTACTGTCGAAGCCGAACCGCTGGTTGATATTGATAATATTGAAGAAGTTCTGCTTATGCACCGGGCTGTGCCGCAAAGTAATTTCTCTATCGGGGTAGACAATTCAATCCTGCCGGACGGAAACTCCACTCTTACCGAAGGGGGATAGGTCATGTCTTCCATCTTCTGGTGGGTCTGTTTCAGCTTTTTAGCAATCTGGGCACAGAAAATAGTCCCCGGAATAGATTTTTTCGCACCGGGGTTGCTGCTGTGCATCCAGCTGGATAAAAAATATCATGTTTTCTGGATGATCCTGATCTGGTCCTTGATTCAGGACGGTATTGGCGGTCTTCCTTTCGGTTATTCTGTTGTCTGGTATTCATCAATTTATTTCTTATACCGTTGCGGAGCCATGTTTTTCGACGTGCAGTCTCTGATGTTCGCTTTGCTTTGCGGTGTTGTCTTGGGAGCTTTGCATCCTTCTCTGACCGCGATGATGTCCCTGCTGGCCGACATGGTCTGGGCACCGGACCGCTATATTTTTGAAGGCATCCTGCAAGCCGCAATTTTTCCTGTTGAATGGCTTTTATTAAAATACATCTATCCGGAAAGGTTTAAACATGAGCCTGTATGAATCCAAGGCCCAGCAACCGCCTAAAAACGGTCTGCTGCTCTTGCAGGGGCTTATCCTGCTCTTGTTTTGTATTTTTGCCCTGCGTTTCTGGTTCCTCCAGATACATAAGGGCGAATATTTTTCTGAACAGGCGCGAAATAACCAGCTGCGTCAGGATAATCTTTACGCCCCGCGCGGTCTGATCAGGGACCGGAACGGGAACCTGCTTGCGGTCAATGAGCCTGCCTACGCGTTGGGCATTGTCCGCGAGGACAGCAAGGACCTTGATGCAACCTTGAAGACCGTATCCGAGTGGACCGGGGTCGATCTAGCCAAAATCAAAAAAGTTTTTAAAAAATTAAGACGCAGGGTAAAACCCTTTGAACCACTGATCCTTGTTCCCAACCTGACCTTTGAGCAGGTGGCGATAATCGAGGCGAACTCATTGCATTGGCCCGGATTGGAAATCGTTGTCCGCCCAAGGCGAAAGTATTTGCAGGGGCCGCTGCTTTCCCATGTGCTCGGCTATGTGTCCGAAGTTGATGAAGAGGAGCTTGAAACGGATTCGGATCTTGCTGTCGGCGACTATGTCGGCAAGCAGGGGCTTGAGTCTGTGTTGGAAAAAAGGTTCCGGGGCATCAAGGGCCGTAGGCAGAATGAGGTGGATGCGACTGGGCGCAGGCTTAAAGAGCGTATCCTGACTCCGCCCGTTGCCGGGGAAGATATCGACCTTTCCATTGATCTGGATTTACAGGAACTGGGTGGCAAGCTGCTTGAAGGAAAAGCCGGAGCTATTGTGGTTATGAATCCGGATAATGGCCAGATTCTGGCTTTTGTTAGTGCTCCTTCCTACGATAACAATTCTTTTACCGACGGACTTTCCCAGAAAGAGTGGGTCGCACTGCGGGATGATCCGCGCACTCCGCTTCAGAACAGGGTGATCCAGTCAGTTTATCCTCCGGGCTCGGTTTTCAAAATGACTATAGCAGGAGCCGGTTTGCATTACGGGGTGGTTAAGCCCGAAGATACTGTATTCTGTCCCGGCCATATGCAGTTGGGTAAATATGTATTCCGTTGCTGGCGAAAGGGCGGACACGGCAAGACTGATCTCGAAAAGTCGTTGGTGGAGTCCTGTGACGTCTACTACTACAAACTTGGAAAAAAACTCGGCGTAGACCGGATGAGTGAATTTGCTTTTGCCGCCGGATACGGCAAGCCTACCGGTATTTCACTGCCTCATGAAAAAGCAGGTTTGATTCCGACCCGCCAATGGAAACGTAAAAGGTTCGGTGAAATCTGGCATCCCGGAGAAAATTTGAACTTTTCCATCGGACAGGGCTACACTCTTGTTACTCCCTTGCAGGTGGCCCGGTCCATTTCTTCTTTGGTCAATGGCGGCAGGTTGCTTAGGCCGCAACTTCTTGCCGGAGAGCCTGCAGAAGAGCAGGGGCTGATTCCTCTCACTGACGCCCAGCGGGAGCTGATACGGGATGCCATGATCGCCACTGTTGATAAACCTCGTGGTACTGCACGCAGGCTGCGTATGAAAGGGGTGGTTGTCGGCGGCAAAACCGGGACAGCGCAGGTTGTTAAGCTCACTGATGAGCTTAAGAAAATGAAAGATGAAGATATTCCATACAAATATCGTGACCACGCATGGATGGCCAGTTTCGCTGAGAAAGGGACCAAGCGTTACGTGGTGGTTTGTATGGTTGAGCATGGCTTGCATGGATCTTCCGGCGCAGGCCCTATTGTTAAAGCCATTTACGATCATATTTTTAAAGAAAAAAAGGAAGGGAAGTAATGTCTCCCGTTGACCGCAGATTACTTATTCATATGAACTGGTTCCTGCTCGGGCTGGCGGCCATGCTTTTCTTTGTTGGTGTTTTGAACCTTTATTCCGCCAGTGGCTTTCGGCTGGAGGAAGGGATGAGCGTAAGTTCATTCTATCAGAAACAGCTTATCTGGGGCCTGATGGGTTTTGCCGGAATGATCACGTTTATGCTTTTTGATTACCGGCATCTGCGGACCATTGCGTGGCCCCTGTTCTGGGTTACTGTGGCTTTGCTGGCGTGTGTTCCGGTTATAGGTAAGACCATCTACGGCGCACGTCGCTGGCTGGATCTGGGATTTTTTAACTTTCAGCCCAGTGAGATGGCCAAGATTACCATTTTGGTCATCGGGGCCAAGATTCTTTCCCGCAGCAGTGATCCGTTGGATATCAAGAAGCTTGCTTATGTGGTCGCGGTTGGGCTGGTTCCTGCTGGGATGGTCATTACTCAGCCGGATCTTGGATCGGGCCTGAATATCCTGCTCATTCTGGGCGGGATGATCCTTTACCGCGGGTTGACGCCCAAGCTATTTAAGACCCTTGCTATAGTCGGCCCCTGTCTGATTCCTGTCGGTTGGTTTTTTCTGCATGATTATCAGAAACGGCGAATTGTCTCGTTCATGAACCCGGCCAGCGATCCGCTCGGCGCGGGATATCACATTATTCAGTCTGAAATTGCAATCGGTTCAGGACGTGTCTGGGGTAAGGGTTTTCTCGGCGGGACGCAGTCTCAGCTGCGTTTCCTTCCTGAGAAGCATACTGACTTCGCAATTGCGGTTTTCGGTGAGGAATGGGGCTTTGCTGGAGCTATGGCTCTACTCAGCCTTTTCTGCGTATTTTTGTATCAAATGGTGGTTACCGCCAGAGAGGCAAAAGACCTGTTCGGCAGCTATCTTGCGGCAGGCGTATTCTTTTATTTCTTCTGGCAAATCCTTATCAATATGGGTATGGTCCTTGGGCTAATGCCGGTAGTAGGCATACCTTTACCTTTTATCAGCTATGGTGGCAGTGGAACCGTAGTTAATCTGTGTCTCGTGGGGCTGGTTTTAAATGTCTCCATGAGGCGTTATGTATTTAAACAGGGGTAAGCCGCATGTTTTTCAAAACCGGCTCCGGGGAAAAGGAGATTAAAATGGCAAGAGATGAAATAAATGCTTTCTTAGGCAGCGGAACCGATTATCAGGGCAAGCTCAATTTTCAGGGAGCTGTGCGAATCGACGGTAATTTCAATGGCGAGGTTGAATCCGAAGGGACTCTCGTCGTTGGCCGTGAAGCCAAGGTGGAAGGTGTGCTGCGTGTTGGTCAGCTTGTGCTCAGTGGGCGCGTTACAGGCGAAGTATACGCTTCTGAAAAAGCCGTTCTGCACAAGACTGCAAATCTGCAGGGTAATCTGGTCACCCCCACTCTGGTAGTGGAGGAAGGAGCCGTTCTGGAAGGACGTGTTACCATGAGTTCGACCTCCTCTCCAGCAGTTGAGACAGAAACAGAAGAAATTAGTTAAAAAAATAACAAGCCAGTGTTCATGGGGGTTAATCGGCTAAAAGTAACCGATTCATTTTCAGAAACCCTTTGACACAAGCTCTAAATTTAGCTACACCGCAACTGACTTTGGACAAAAATTCACAACCTTTTCGGGAGCAGGCATGATTGATTTAGATATTAGCTTTTTTATCCAGTTAGCGAACTTCATCATCACCCTTCTTGTTCTCAACCTTCTCATGTTCCGTCCTATTCGTGAAATCATCAGGAGACGCTCAGAGCTTATGAGTGATCAGCTCTCCAAGGTGGAAAATTTCAACGACCAGGCGAAAGTTAAGGTTAAGGATTACGAAGCTGCTCTGGACTCTGCCCGCAAAGAGGGAATGGAAATCCGGAACGACTTCAAAGATCAGGGCGCCGCTCAGGAACAGACATTACTCGCCGAAGCCGGAAAAGTTGCAGCAGCAACTATGAAGGAAGCTCGCGCGGAAGTTGCAACCGACAAGGGTGCAGCAATGAAAGTTCTTGGTGGCGAAGTTGAAGCTTTTGCTCAGAAGGTTACAGCCAAGGTTCTTGGCTAGGCCTAATCAATATCGAAGGGGGGTTTAGCCTTGAAGCGGAAAAACATGATCATGGCAACAACCGCTCTTTCCGTACTGCTTGCAGCAGGCGCAGCCTATGCAAGTGGTGGTGAAGGGGCGCACGAGATTCCCTGGGCAAACTTCGGTTGGCGTGTACTTAACTTGATCCTTGTTATTGGGATCCTTTACAAATTCGCAGGCGAAAAAATCGCCGGTCTTTTTAAGGGACGTCAGGCAGGTATCAAACAGGAGCTCAGCGATTTGCAGTCCCGCAAAGAAGCTGCAGAGAAAAAGCTCCGTGACGTCGAATCAAGTATTGCTAATCTGGAACAGGAAAAGGACTCGATCCTTTCCGAGGCCAGATCACAGGGCGAGGCCATGAAGGCGGCGATCATCCAGAAAGCCGAGCAGACTGCCGAGCAGATTGAAGCTCAGGCCAAAGTCTCCGCAGAGCAGGAAGTAAACGTTGCACTTGACGAAATGCGTGCTGAGATGGCTGACAAAGTTATCGAAGCTGCTGAAAAAATCGTTAAGAGCAAACTTACCAAAGCTCAGCACGAGACTCTGGTGGATGAATACTTAACAAAGGTGGTGCTCTAATGACAGGGAACATAGTCTCACGCAGATACGCCAAGGCGCTGTTCTCCGTTGGCCAGAAGCAGGGAGAAGAAGACCTTGCGGCGTATGGTTTGGCACTGACCGAGTTGTCACAGATACTGGAAGATTCCCCGGAGGCCCTGAGGCTCTTCCAGAATCCTGTTTTCAGTGCGGATGAAAAGAAAGCCGTGCTTGACAAACTGCTTGAGAAGACCTCGGCAGGACCTGTGGTTAAAAACTTTTGCAGCCTTTTGGCCGACAAAGGACGTCTGCCGGTTATTCCTGAGATCGCAAGCGACTACGCAGGAATGCTCGACAACGTTCAGGGTGTCGTCCGTGGCAAACTGGTGACTGCAATCAAGTTGACCGTTAAGCGTCAGAAAGAAATTAAAGCACGTCTTGAGAAACAACTTAAAAGCAAACTCGAACTTGATTTTGCTATGGATAAAGACATCCTCGGAGGTGTTGTTCTCAAGGTTGGCGATAAAGTTCTTGATGCAAGCATTCGCGCACAGCTGCAAATGATGAAAGAACAGATTAAAAGGGGTGTGTAGGGCCATGCAAATTAAAGCGGAAGAAATCAGCAAAATCATTGAAGATCAGATTCAGAATTATGAGTCTAAGGTCGAGATGAGCGAAACCGGTACCGTTCTCTATGTTGGTGACGGTATTGCTCGTGTTCATGGTGTTGAGAACGCAATGGCTATGGAGCTCCTCGAGTTCCCCGGCGGCCTGATGGGCATGGTTCTCAACCTCGAAGAAGATAACGTCGGTGTTGCACTCCTCGGTGACGATACCGGTATTAAAGAAGGTGACCCGGTAAAACGTACCGGCAAGCTCTTCTCCGTACCTGTTGGACCGGCTGTTATGGGTCGTGTTGTTAACCCTCTCGGTCAGCCCATTGATGGTCTCGGACCCATTGAAGCAGAAGAAGAACGTCCCGTTGAGCTTAAAGCTCCCGGTATCATCGCACGTAAGTCCGTACATGAACCCATGTACACCGGTCTGAAAGCGATTGATGCGATGACTCCTATCGGACGTGGTCAGCGTGAGTTGGTTATTGGTGACCGTCAGGTTGGTAAGACCGCTATCTGCGTTGATGCTATCCTCGCTCAGAAAGATTCCGGTATCCACTGCTTCTACGTAGCTATCGGTCAGAAGAAAGCAGCAGTTGCTCTTGTTGCTGACATTCTGCGTAAGCACGGTGCAATGGAATACACCACAATCATTTCTGCAACAGCTTCTGAGCCTGCACCTCTGCAGTTTATTTCTGCATACACCGGTGCAACCATGGCTGAGTACTACCGTGACGGTGGTAAGCACGCCCTCATCGCTTACGATGACCTTTCCAAACAGGCTGTTGCATACAGACAGATGTCTCTCCTGCTTCGTCGCCCTCCGGGACGTGAAGCATACCCCGGTGACGTTTTCTACCTGCACTCAAGGCTCCTTGAGCGTTCCTGCAAGGTTAATGATGACCTCGGTGCCGGTTCTTTGACCGCACTGCCCATCATTGAAACCCAGGCCGGTGACGTTTCCGCATACATTCCGACCAACGTTATCTCCATTACCGATGGTCAGGTTTACCTTGAGCCTAACCTCTTCAACTCCGGTATCCGTCCTGCTGTTAACGTAGGTCTGTCCGTATCCCGAGTTGGTGGTGCTGCTCAGATTAAAGCTATGAAACAGGTTGCAGGTACTCTGCGTCTTGACCTCGCACAGTATCGTGAACTGGCAGCATTCGCAGCTTTCGGTTCCGACCTCGATAAGGCCACACAGCAGAAGCTGAACCGCGGTGCCCGCATGGTTGAGCTTCTTAAGCAGCCTCAGTACAAGCCTATGAACGTAATGCAGCAGGTCATTTCCCTGTACGCCGGTACTCGCGGCTACATGGATGAAGTTCCTGTTACTGCTGTACGTAAATATGAAGATGAACTTCAGGAATTTATCGCTAACGCGAAACCTGAAATTATCGAAGGCATCAAGACTAAAGGCGCTATTGACGACGATATCGAAGGCAAGCTGAAGGCCGCTCTGGAAGAGTTCAATAAAGGTTTCACAGCTTAATCCTGGGAGGTACTGATGGCTTCTCTTAAGGATGTCCAAAACCAAATCGTCAGTATTAAAAAGACTAAGCAGATTACCAAAGCCATGAACATGGTTGCGTCGGCTAAACTGCGTGGTGCTCAGGATAGAATTGAGCGCTTCCGCCCCTACGCTGACAAATTCTATGAAATGCTCGGCGATCTGGCGGCAGGTGCTGACTCCTCAGTACACCCGCTGCTTGAAGTCCATGAAGAGATCAAAAGTGTAGGTATCGTCCTCACTACTTCTGATCGCGGACTTTGCGGTAGTTTTAATACTAATATGATAAATGCAGCCCTTAAGCTGGCTGCAGCAAAAAAGGCTGAAGGTAAAGCTGTCAAGTTTTACTGCGTAGGTAAAAAAGGCGCTGCTGCCGTTAAGAAGACTGAGTACGAAATCATTGAAGCTTACAATGATGACATGGGCTCCTTCGACTTTAACTTGGCTGCATCCATTGGTAACAAAGTTATCGACGCCTACCTCGCTGAAGAGCTTGATGAGGTTTTCCTCGTCTTCGGTAAATTCGTAAGCGTTGCTAGCCAGCCCCCGGAAACCCTTCAGATCCTGCCCATGTCTTCCGAGGCAGCAGGCGAAGAAGCTGAGTCCGGCGCATCTAGCGAATACATTTACGAACCTTCCGTTGAAGGCCTTCTCGCGGAGCTTCTGCCCCGTTTTGTAAAAGTTCAGGTTTATCGCGGTCTGCTCGACACATCCTGCAGTGAACACGCTGCACGTATGGCTGCAATGGATAACGCATCCAGAGCATGCGATGATATGACCGAAACTCTGACCTTGCTTTATAACAAAACCAGGCAGGCCGCTATTACCGCGGATCTTATGGACATTGTCGGCGGCGCAGAAGCGCTGAAAGGATAATATAGGGGGTTACTCTGATGAGTAAAGTTACAGGTAAAATTGTTCAGGTTATCGGCGCGGTTGTTGACGTCGAATTTCCTGAAGGGCAATTGCCCAACATTCTGACTGCGGTCGAGATTGATAACCCGAACAACACCGACGCACCTGACCTGGTGTGTGAGGTTGCACAGCACCTCGGTGATAACGTTGTTCGTACCATCGCTATGGACGCTACCGAAGGTCTCGTCCGCGGCATGGAAGTAGTGGCAACCGGTGAATCCATCTCCGTACCTGTCGGTAATGGTGTTCTCGGTCGTATCCTTAACGTTGTTGGCCGTCCTGTTGATGAATTGGGCCCCATCGATGCTAAAGAATCTATGTCTATTCACCGCGCAGCTCCGGAATTCACCGAGCAGTCCACCAAAGTTGAACTGCTGGAAACCGGTATCAAAGTTGTTGACCTTCTCGTACCCTTCCCCAAGGGTGGTAAGATGGGCCTCTTCGGCGGCGCAGGTGTTGGTAAAACCGTTATTCTGATGGAAATGATCAACAACATTGCGAAACAGCACGGTGGTAAATCTTGCTTCGCAGGTGTTGGTGAGCGTACCCGTGAAGGTAACGACCTCTATCACGAAATGAAAGACGCGGGCGTTCTCGAGAAGTCCGCTCTCGTATACGGCCAGATGAACGAACCTCCGGGAGCACGTGCTCGTGTTGCACTGACCGCTCTGACCATCGCTGAGTACTTCCGTGATGTTGAAGGTGAAGACGTTCTTCTCTTTATTGATAACATCTTCCGTTTCACCCAGGCAGGTTCCGAGGTATCCGCACTTCTCGGTCGTATGCCTTCCGCAGTTGGTTACCAGCCGACTCTCGGTACTGACCTTGGTGGACTCCAGGAACGTATTACCTCCACAAACAAAGGTTCCATTACCTCTGTTCAGGCTGTTTACGTTCCTGCGGATGACTTGACTGACCCCGCACCTGCTACCACCTTCTCTCACCTTGACGGTACTCTCGTTCTTTCCCGTCAGATTGCAGAGCTTGGTATTTACCCTGCGGTTGACCCTCTTGACTCCACTTCCCGTATTCTCGCTCCGGACGTTCTGGGTGCTGAGCACTACGCGACTGCTCGTGAAGTTCAGATGGTTCTGCAGAAATATAAAGACCTTCAGGATATCATCGCCATTCTCGGTATGGATGAACTGTCCGACGAAGATAAGCAGACTGTTGCACGTGCACGCCGCATCCAGCGTTTCCTCTCCCAGCCCTTCCACGTTGCTGAAGTATTCACCGGTACCCCCGGCGTATACGTAAAGCTGGAAGACACTGTTAAGGCTTTCAGAGGCATCCTCGACGGCGAATACGATGACATGGCTGAAAACTCTTTCTACATGGTTGGCGCAATCGAAGAAGCCATTGAAAAAGAGAAAAACAAATAGCATAGGACGCGATTATGGCTAGTAAGCTCCTTTTGGAAATCGTTACTCCTGATCGCAAGGTCCTTTCCCAGGAAGTCGACTATGTCGGCGCACCGGGAATTGAGGGTGAGTTTGGTATTATGGCCAATCACATACCCTTTCTTTCGGCTCTCGGCGTAGGTAACCTCTACTTTAAAGATGGTAACCGCACTCACTACATCTTTGTTTCCGGCGGCTTTGCCGAAGTAGGAAACAACAAAGTGACCATTCTCGCCGAAGTTGCTGAAAAGGCCGTTGAGATCGACATCGCTCGGGCTCAGAAAGCTCAGGAAAAAGCGAAGGCTCGTTTGGCTAAAGCACAGGATCGTATCGAATCCGCTCGCGCGCAGGCTGCTCTTCAGAGAGCACTCTCTCGCTTAAGCTGCAAAGATGCGGCCCAGAAGGCCGGGACTACCACTCACTAGAGCTTAGTTTCAGCCCCAAAAGCCCCATGGCTATCAGGGAGCAGACTGATTCTTCAGTCTGCTCCTTTTTATTTGTGATGCATCCGGCAGCAATTCTATATTTACGCAAGTGCGGCAACCTGATATCAAGTCCCGAGTAATCAATATTGGAGAGTAGTTTATATGAATAAGTCATTTGCTTGTGCTCTTGTTCTCGCCGGAGGGAAGGGGACGCGTATGCATTCGGACAGCCCGAAAGTCTTGAAGACTTTGTTGGGCGAGTCCATGCTCTACTATGTATATAAAGCGCTCAAGCCCGCGCTCGGTGAGGATGTCTTTACCATCGTCGGCTTCGAGTCCGGTCAGGTTGAGAAGGCTTTTCCTGCGATGAAAGACCGCTTTGTGCTTCAGGAAGAACAGCTCGGCACAGGGCACGCTCTGCAGATGGGCTGGGGTCGCATTATGGATGCTGGAGTGGAATACTGCCTTGTTGTCAATGGCGATACTCCACTTATTCAGGAACAGGTTATCAGTGATTTCCTAGATGCAGTGAAGGAAGAGGGTTCCGACCTTTCTTTCATGAGCATCACCCCCGATGATCCTGCTTCTTTTGGCAGGGTTATCCGTGATAAGGACGGTCATGTTACTGCCATTGTTGAAGCCAAGGATTATGACGAAGGCGTTTATGGTCCGGTAAGCGGAGAGGTCAATGCAGGAATATATTGTTTGAAAATTACTGTTGTGGATTCACTACTTAGTAAATTGAATAACAATAATAATAGCGGTGAGTATTATATTACTGATCTTGTTGACCTTGCTGTTGAATGTGGCATGAACGTGACCGCAGTCAATGCTGGAAATTCTATTGATCTTATGGGCATCAACAGCCCCTTTGAGCTTGCGCAGGCAGAGAATGCGCTACGTTTGCGCACTTCAGAACGGCTACTGAAAAGCGGTGTGACTCTGCACAACTGGGAGTCTGTTGTTGTTGGACCCGGTGTTGAAATTGAACCGGGTGCAGAAATTTTTGGGCCTTGTGAGATTTATGGCCGTTCTAAAATTGAACGTGGTGCCGTTGTTGAATCTCACTGTCGTATTGTGGATAGTTTTGTTTCCGGCGGAGCTTTGATTAAAGCCTACAGCCATCTCGAGGAGGCTCAGGTTGGCCCTGAGTGCATGGTCGGGCCTTATGGTCGTTTGCGTCCTGGTGCAGTTCTCGAAGAAGGGTCCAAGGTCGGCAATTTTGTTGAAGTGAAAAAGGCAGTGCTCGGGAAAGGCGCAAAGGCCAGCCACCTGACCTATCTTGGAGACAGCGAAATCGGAGCCGGAACCAATATCGGTGCGGGTACGATTACCTGTAACTATGATGGGGTCAACAAGCACAAGACCGTAATTGGCGAAGGTGCTTTTATCGGCAGTAATACTGCTCTGGTCGCTCCGGTGACAATTGGCAAAGGTGCTTTGATCGGTGCTGGATCAACAATTACTAAGAATGTGAAGGATGGAGACCTCGGTGTTGCCAGAGGCAAGCAGGTCAACATTTCCCGGACTTTTAAGAAGTCTTGATTTTGTAAAGATAAGGTATTAGGTTAGGACTATGGAAATAATCGCTCATTTGGAAGAACGTTTCGATAAAATGCTGCAAAAAATTAAGCAACTCGAAGAAGAAAATGCTTTTCTTCTTGAGGAGCTTGAACAGGAGAAACAGCGCAAGGACGAAGTCCACGGTCGCATTGAGGTTCTCCTGAATAAAGTTGAAGGTACCCTCGATTAAGGTTTTTTAGCTCCGGCCTTCTGAAATCAGGGGGCCGGGTTTATATAAAATTAAGAGGATTACGGTCACCGGATTAATATGCCCCGTTATACAATACCCGTTCTCGGTCTTGAAATTTCATTTAAGACTGATGCGGATAAAGAAAGAATTGAAGCCGCTAAAGGCGTCCTCGAAGAAAGATTCGAGGGTCTAACACGGGGCGGGACAGATGTGAGCAGAGAAAAGCTGCTTACCTGTCTGGCTTTGAGTCTGGCCGATGACTACCTTGAACACAGCCGCAAGCTCGAAATGATGGAAGAGAAGATTAACGCGCTGTTAGAGAAGTGATAAGCTGTGCATTGCACAACTTTTTAAGATATAAGAAATTTCCCTGGGGAGTGCGTGATTGCCCTATGGCTTTTGAACCAATATAAAAAGTAAGGGAGCAAGCATCACCGGAGTGGTGTGCAGGCCCGGTTCGACCGGGAAGCCTGAAATTCCGGGGGCAGCGCCCACCTGTTAGACTAGGTTCTAACGTATACGGCAACACGGCATCTCCGGGGTCCCTTTTTTAAGGGATTTCGAACTTGGTATGAATTAAGAATTTTGATTTATTATATTTTCTGCCAGACCGCTTAAAGCTTATCTCACCCAGCCTGCTTTTATTCTCTGCCTTACCTTCCATTGCAGATTGTTATAATCTTTTCCGATTTAACAAATCGGTAATGACGAATCAGGCCGTCCACGGCCTGTCAACATACAAAGGAGAAAGGCATGTTTGGGGATATTTTTCTAATCTTATTTGGAATAGCCCTTGGTGCCGCAGGCGGATACGCCTTGCACCGATATGTGAATTCCAAGCGTTTGGCTGATTCCCAAGGATTGGCTGACCGTATTGTTCAGGAAGCCCGCAAAGAAGCTGAAGCTATGAAAAAAGAGATCAAGCTTCAAGGGCAGGATGAAGTATATGCTCTGAAAAAAGAGCAGGAAAATGAGTATAAAGAAATGGAGCGCGGTCTGAAACGCCAGGAAGAGCGCCTCCAGGAGAAAGAAGAGCGTCTTGAAAACAAGCTTGAAAAAGTCGCCAGCAAAGAGTCCGAGGTTGTGACTCTTGAAAAGCGCATGATCAAGAAAGAGAAGAAGCTCGAAACTCTTCGTGAAGATCTCGAAAAGAGAAAAGACGAACACGAACGCAAGCTGCAGGAAGTTTCCGGTCTGACTGTTGAGGAAGCCCGTGAAAAACTGTTGACTGAAATCGAAAGCCGTACCCGTCACGAGGCTGCCAAAATGGTACGTTCCATTGAAATGGAGGCCAAGGAAGACGGTTCCCGCAAGGCTCGTAAGATTCTTGCTCTCGCTATTCAGCGTTACTCCGGTGACTACGTCAACGAACAGACCGTAACCGCTGTGACCTTGCCCTCCGAGGACATGAAGGGCCGCATTATCGGTCGTGAAGGCCGCAACATCCGTGCTCTCGAAGCTGCTACCGGTGTTGACCTGATCATCGATGATACTCCGGAAACAGTTGTTCTCTCCGCTTACAGCCCGCTGCGCCGCGAAGTGGCCAAGCAGGCTCTTGAACGTTTGATTCATGACGGACGTATCCATCCCGCACGCATTGAAGACATCGTCAACAAGGTCGAGCAGGAAATGGACGTTAAGTTGCGTGAAATAGGTGAACAGGCAACCTTTGATGTCGGCGTACACGGCATCCATCCCGAAATCGTCAAACTCATCGGTCAGCTGCAGTACCGTACAAGCTTCTCCCAGAACGTGCTCCAGCACTCTCTTGAAGTTGCGTTCCTTTGTGGAATTATGGCTGCTGAGCTGGGCATGGACGAGAAGATCGCCAAGCGCGCCGGTCTGCTGCACGATATCGGTAAGGCTGTTGACCACGAAATCGAAGGCCCTCACGCAGTTATCGGTGCTGATCTCGCCAAGAAGCACGGTGAATCCAAAGAGATCATCCATGCTATTCAGGCTCACCATGAGGATGTTCCGCCTAAATCCGTACTCGCAACTCTCGTTCAGGCTGCGGACTCCCTGTCAGGTGCTCGGCCCGGTGCGCGTAAGGAATTGTTGGAAAACTATGTTAAGCGTCTTGAAGAGCTTGAAAACGTTGCTACCGGTTTCGACGGTGTCTCAAAAGCATACGCTATTCAGGCTGGCCGTGAGATCAGAGTTATGGTTGATGCTGAAAAAGTATCTGATGACAACACCCATATGCTCTGTAAAGACATCGCTACCAAGATTGAAAACAATATGACCTATCCCGGCCAGATTCGCGTGACCGTTATCCGCGAACGGCGCTCGGTGGGCTATGCTAAATAAATGACTTCTAAAAGGCCCGGTTCACCGGGCCTTTTCTTTATCTTTGATATAGATTCGTTATCGTGCTTTTGATTAACGAATGATGCCGTTAGCGTGACCAAAGGAACAAGTCGCTCTGCTCTCAGTCTCCGTAGACAGGAAGCAAAGCTTTTCGCCTGACGGCTACAGGTCTTTGGAATCCCGATTAGAGGTTTGTGTTTTTGTTCCTAATCGGGCCTAGCTTTTCCATGCCATCTTAGCTAAAAAAAATCCCATGCGTATACTTTTTCTTGGTGACATATTCGGACGTCCCGGTCGTAAGGCAATTGCTGCCAAGGTTAAGGTTCTTCGCGAAGAACTTGATCTTGATCTTGTTATTGCCAACGGGGAAAACGGCTCGCAGGGTGTGGGGCTTTCAATCAAGAATGCGCAGCAGCTTCTGGAGTACGGCATAGATCTGCTGACTTCCGGTAACCATATCTGGAAGTTCAGTAATATTTATGCATTTCTGAAAACCAGCGAGCGTATTGTCCGCCCTGCCAACCTACCGGAAGGAACACGCGGAAGGGGCTGGACTTCTTTTATGGTCCATGATCAAGTGCCTGTGGCGGTTATCAATCTTCAGGGCCGCGTTTTCATGGACCCGGTTGAGTGTCCCTTTAAGTGCGCGGATAAAATTCTGGAAGAGATCGACCCGGGAATCAAAATCCGGCTGGTGGATTTTCATGCCGAGGCCACTTCTGAGAAGCAGAGCCTCGGGCGTTATCTGGATGGTAGGGTCAGTGCGGTTCTGGGAACCCATACCCACGTGCAGACCAATGATGCCCGTATTTTTGAAAACGGGACCGGATACATTACCGACGCGGGGATGTGCGGACCGGTCGAGTCATGTCTGGGCTTAAGCCCGAATCCGGTTATTAAAAGATTTGTGACCGGACTGCCCCAGAAATGGAAAGTAGCATCCGGTCCGGTAGAACTTCAGGGCGTACTGCTTGAAATAGATGAAGATTCAGGCCAAACTGTCTCAATTGAGACATATAATTCAGGCCGCATGACAGTATAAGAAAATTTCATAAAAATATTGCCTATCGTAGAGCTATTCCAGCGAAGTTTAGTAAAAGGTTTTGGGATTCTTAAGTCCTTTTTACACAAATCTGCAAGAAAGCGGATTTGCCCGGTGCCTAAAAGCACCGCCCCAGGAAGGGGTGCAATAAAAAGGGTTTAAGCCGCCGGAGGCGAAATCACATCAAAATCGATCTAAAGCCCCCCGCCGGAAGCCCGCCGAAGGCATGCCTAATGCAGGCAAATAAATACATCTTAAAGAGGTTTAACCAAATGAACATTTACGACGAACTAAAGTGGCGAGGGCTGATCAATCAGGTTTCTGACGAAGAGAAGGTACGCGAGTATCTGGATACTCCGGGTCAGTACATGTATTGCGGCTTCGACCCCACTGCCGACAGCCTGCATATCGGTAACCTTGTTCCTCTGCTTTGCCTCGTGCGTATGAAGCGTGCGGGTCACAATCCCCTCTTTCTGCTCGGCGGCGCAACCGGCCGTATTGGTGACCCCAGCGGTAAGGACAAGGAAAGGGAATTCTCCAGCATCGAGAAAATCGAATCCCAGGCTGCAAACATCAAGGCTCAGATTGAAGCTTTCTGCGAACGAAATACCGGCGAGAAAGCTGAGGTTGTCAACAACTACGACTGGACCAAGAACATTTCCTACCTTGAAATGCTCCGCGACGTGGGTAAGCATTTTACCATCAACTGGATGATGGCCAAAGAATCCGTAAAGGGCCGTTTCGGACGTGATGATGTAGGTATTTCCTACACCGAATTCAGCTACATGCTGCTGCAGGGCTACGATTACTACCATCTTTACAAAGAGAAAGGCTGCCAGCTCCAGATTGGTGGCGGAGACCAATGGGGTAACATTACCGCAGGTTGCGAACTGATCCGCCGTAAGGCACAGGGTGAAGGCTTTGCTGTAACCTTTCCGCTGATCACAACCGCCTCCGGCCAGAAGTTCGGTAAGAGTGAAGGTAACGCAGTGTTCTTGAACCCTGAATTGACTTCTCCCTACACTTTTTACCAGTTCTGGATCAATACCGATGACCGTGATGTGATTAATTTTCTCAAGTACTTTACTTTCCTCACAGAGGAAGAGATTGCTGAGATCGCAAAAGAGCATGAAGAAGCACCGCATATGCGTGCTGCTCACAAGCGTCTGGCCGAGGAAACCACTATCATGATCCACGGCAGGGAAGAGCTGGAAAAAGTTCAGGCTGCAACCGCAGCTCTGTTCGGCAAGGGTGATCTCAAATCCGTTGATGCCACAACCCTGCGCGGTGCTATGGAAGCTGCTCCCGGTGTCGAATACGCAAAAGGCGATCTGCCCGATCTGCCCCAGATTCTTCTTGACCTTGGCATGGTTAAGTCCAAGGGTCAGGCCCGTAAGGATATCACAGGCGGCGGTCTGTACATCAATAACGAGCGTGTTTCAGAATTTGATTACGTTCCCGGTGAAGCAGATTTCATCGGCGGCGAATGCATGCTTATCCGCAAAGGTAAAAAGAATTACGGTCTGGTTACCATCAAATAAAGATGCCTGATAATGATCGAATTAGCCCGCTGGAACAATGTTTCAGCGGGCTTTGTTGTGTTTGTAGCTCTTGCAATGTATCGTGTCCGAGTAATTAAGGTAAGGGGTTGCTTATGCGTCTGTTTTTTATATCCATGTCTTTTGTCTTCGGGGCGTTGGCCCCTACTCAAGCAGGAGTCAACCTGAGGCTGAAAGGCTTCGTGGGTGATCCTGTGCTTGCAGCGATTGTCTCTTTTGCTGTCGGGACACTCAGCCTGTTGGCCTATGCATATTTCACAAAGGTTCCGCTGCCCGCAGCAGCTTCAGTGGTTAAGGGACCGTGGTGGATGTGGACAGGCGGTTTGATGGGGGCGTTTTTTGTGGCAGCAGCAGTGGTCGTGGCTCCTGTTCTCGGGGCGGGAACGATGATGTGCTGGATGGTGGCGGGGCAGATGGTTGCATCCATTCTGCTGGACCACTACGGACTCATAGGGTATGCCGTGCGGGAGGCTTCTACTGCGCGTATTGCAGGGGCATTGTTGATTATTATCGGTGCTGTGCTGGTTGAAAAATTTTAGTAAACATCAAGGAGTGGGGTTTTGAAGGATATTCTTTGCAAGTACTTGAAGATGTTGTGGGCAAATATTGTTCTTGTCTGCCGGATGATCAAGATTGAGCACTCAATTTTTGCATTGCCGTTCGCTTTTATGGGATATTTCCTTGCTACTGAAGGATCGGCTGATATTAAGTCTTTTGCTCTACTCACAGTAGCAATGGTTGCGGTTCGCTCTTTTGCCATGGCAGTGAACAGGCTTTTTGACATTAACATCGATAGTGAAAATCCGCGCACCCGTACCCGCCCTCTGGTTACCGGGGAGCTGGGAATTTTGTTTACCTTCTGTTTTATCGTGGTTTGTGCAGTGGTTTTCGTACTTGCATGTAAAGGAATGAACGAACTTTGCTACAATCTTTCCTACTTTGCACTGGCATGGTCAGCTTTCTATTCCCTGACTAAGCGGTTCACTATGCTTTGCCACTTTGTACTTGGTTCCGTACTCGGTCTGGCTCCGGTTGCCGGATGGTTGAGCATTGATCCCAATTTTACTCTGCCCGCAATTTTGTTTTTCTTCGGGGTTACTTTCTGGGTGGCGGGTTTCGATATCCTTTATGCCACACAGGATCGCAAGTTTGACCGCAAGCGGGGCCTCAATTCCATTCCGGCAAACCTAGGCATTGAGAAAGCTTTGACTATCTCTACTTTCAGCCATGTAAACACGGTTATTTTCTTTGCCCTTGCAGGGCTGGCTGCCGGATTGGGTGAGATTTATTTTTTCACTCTGGCTTTTGTAGGTGGATTGCTGATCTTTGAGCATCAGGTTATTTCCGCTGATGACATGAGTAAAGTGAATGTGGCTTTCTTTACTCTGAACGGTGTGATCTCGGTCATGCTCTTTGCCGGGACTCTGGCAGATATTTTGCTTTACTGAGTTTTTCGATTATAATATGATTCAATAAAATCCTTTGTTACAGGTATGTTAAGGGGGCTGGCACATTCGTGTTAGCCCCCTTTGCTGTTTTCATGAAGGTAAATTGGTAGACAAGCTCTTATAAAGGGTTTAGAAGCGATTTTGCGAGGTTATGAAGATCCGGCTTTGGAAGGCTTGAAATATTATCCAAAAGCACTATTGATCAGCGCCAAAAATCCACGAAATAATGGATTATCGATTGCTTTTTGTGTGGCAGTCCGGCTAAGATTTTTGGTGTTGATGGTGTATTCTGGATATTTGGGAAGAATATCCATAAGCTTTGCTGGGAGAGCCGAAATGACTAACGGTAATGGAAAGTTCCTGCGTGTTGTTGCAGGAATTTATTTTGGGGTATTTGTTGCCGCAGCAGTTCTGTGCGGTGTAATTTTAACAGTCTACAGCAATGAATCGTGGGCAATGAGCGGATTGGCGTTTGGCTTGATTGCGCTGCTGTCTTTGCTGGGGATTGGTCTTTTTTCCGTCCTTAAATCACAGGTCGTCCGACCTGTGGAATGTATCTCCACTTTTGCCGACCTTGTCATCAAAGGCGATTATTCAGAAGCAGATAAATGCACCAGCCCGGGGCTGGATGGTTTGCGTTCTTCTATCAACGAACTGAGCGATCTATACAAAGAGCGTTTGGGCTTCAGCCAAAGCATTCTCGAAGGTTTGCCGCTCGGTTGTTGCATCGTTGATTTGAAGGAGCATATAACTTTTCTGAACAAAGAATGTCTGGAGATGATCGGCTCCACTGAAGACCCCGAGTCCTATTACGGACGCATGATTTCACAGATTTTTTATCATGACGACCGCAAGTCCCTCATCGGTTACTGTATGGATGATGACACCCGGGCTATGAACCGGGAAGTTATTTTCAAGCATATAGACGACAGCGATATTAACGTCCTGGCTAACCTTTTCCCTTTGCATGATGTAGTGGGTAATGTGATCGGCGGTTGCTGTTTGTATGTTGTTACAACCGAACTGAAGCAGCGTGAAGCCCACATTATCAAGCAGAATGAGATGATCGCCAATGCTGCGGAGCAGGCTAATTCTGTTGTTTATGAACTTAGCAGTGCGGCTGAGCAGTTGCGCGGTCTTGTCAGCGAAGCGCGTAATGGTGCGAGAATCCAAAGTGAAGAAGCCGGACAGGCTGCCACCGCTATGGAAGAAATGAATGCCACTGTGCTCGAGGTTGCCCGCCATGCACAGGAAGCAGCTACTGATGCTGATAAGGCCAAGGTCGAAGCGGAGCAGGGTGAAAATACTGTATCCGGTGTAGTCAGTGCAATTGATGAAGTTTCGAGTCAGGCCGCTTCTTTGAAGAGTTCCATGGAAGATCTTGATCTGAAGGCTGAAGCTATTGGTAATGTGTTGGGGGTTATTGAAGATATTGCTGATCAGACCAACCTGCTGGCATTAAACGCAGCCATTGAGGCCGCCCGTGCCGGTGAAGCCGGACGAGGTTTTGCGGTTGTTGCTGACGAAGTGCGTAAGCTGGCGGAAAAAACAGTGCAGGCAACTTCCGAGGT
This sequence comes from Maridesulfovibrio spiralis (SeqCode), assembly GCF_048571135.1. NCBI lineage: Bacteria > Pseudomonadati > Thermodesulfobacteriota > Desulfovibrionia > Desulfovibrionales > Desulfovibrionaceae > Maridesulfovibrio > Maridesulfovibrio spiralis (SeqCode). The sequence goes on from NZ_CP182344.1 coordinate 2,140,428, forward strand.
TCACAAGGCTGTAGGCGATATTCAGCAGGGCGCGAAGACTAACGTTCGGGCAACTGAAAGTGCTGTTGAATCCGTGACCCGCAGTACCGCCCTTGCCGGGGAATCCGGTGAAGCGTTGACCAGAATTGTGAATATGTCTGAAGAAACAGCTGACCGGATCAGATCCATCGCCACTGCTTCAGAGCAGCAGGCCGCAGCCAGCGAACAGATCAACCGTTCGACCGAAGAGGTCAACCGCATCTCCAATGAGACCGAGCAGGCCATGGTGGAATCTTCCGAGGCCATCGATAAACTGGCTCAGCTTGCCGGGGATCTTTCCAGCATCATTGAAGGCATGCAGCAAAACAAATAGTTTAAAAACTAAATCTAAAATTAAAGCGGACAATCTTCCAAAGATTGTCCGCTTTTTTATTTTCAAGAACGGATTTACAAATTTCCGACGAAGCCCGCTAAAAGTTTCTCTGGCCCCCGGAGGGACCGTCGTTAGACCTCCCGGTAGGTCCGCCGGAGGCAACCAGAGTTAATAAAAGCGCAAAGCGCGCACCTATCCCCTCAACCTGAGGAGTTTTCGTTTTTTTTGTCAAAATCCGTAGCGCAGGTAGTCTTTCTCGCGACGGTTGATAAGCTGGATGTAGCGATAGCGGCTCTTGACCTGAGCTTCTTCCAGCAGTGAGTATCCCTGATTACGGCAGCTGTCGCAGGCTGCAGCAGGAATCTCAAGGCCGAAGCCCATAGGTCCGCCTTCGCGCTGTGTTTCCACCTTCAGCAGACCTCGGCAGTGATTGCAGAGCAGGAGGGACTCGGTCTGGGATTCTGTGAAACCTTCGGTATCGTAGAAAATATTACGATGCCGCACAGACCAATTGCCGCTGATGACGCCTTCGCTGCTTTCCGTGGGCGGATTGAAATAGATTTCTTTCACCCCTTCGCAGATGGTCCCGATGTAATTCATAACCTCGTCTGATTCCTTGAGCGTTTTCGGGTTGAAGCCCGGTTCGCGCACATGGGAATAATCAATTCCGGCCATGGCCAGACTAATTCCGAGGTTTACATAGGGCAGTGCGCCTTGAATAGCGTAACCGCCTTCCAGTACGGCAATATCGGGTTTGAGCATGGAGTTCAGTGCGGCGTAACCCTGAGCCGAGAAATTCATGTTGGTTATCGGGTCGGTGAAATGGTTGTCCTGTCCGGCGGAGTTAATGATCAGGTCCGGCTTGAAATCATCAAGAATAGGCATGACCGCCTCTTTCATGACCTTCATGAATCCGGCATCTGCAGTTCCGGGCGGCAGGGGGATATTTATCGTTTTTCCGAGTGCCTTGGGACCGCCCGACTCTTTGGGGAATCCTGTTCCCGGATAAAGGGTGCGCCCGTCCTGATGCAGGGAGATGAACAGGGTGTCGGGATCGTGCCAGTACACATCCTGTGTGCCGTCTCCGTGGTGGCAGTCGGTATCCACAATGGCAATGCGCTTGGGACCGTAGTGCTCACGGATATACTCGCACATGATGGCTTCGATGTTGATGGCGCAGAAGCCGCGGGAACCCTGTACTGTTTTCATGGCATGGTGGCCTGGTGGACGCACGAGGGCAAAGGCCCGTTTGCGTTCCCCTTCCATTACAAGCTGGGCAGCCTTGATGGCCCCCCCGGCGGAGATGCAGTGTGAGCGTGTGGCAACCGCCTCGGCTTCGGGAAAGCAGAAGTGGACCCGTTCAATATCTTCACTGGAAGCAACTTCAGGCTTGTATTCGCGGATGCCTTCGATGTCGAAAAGACCTTCTTCGCGCAGCTGGTCCTGTGTGTAGAGCAGCCTTTCTTCCCGTTCCGGGTGGGTGGGCGAGATGGCCCAGTCAAAGGCGGGGAAAAATATTATTCCCAGACTGTTTTCAGCCTTGAGCATTGTTCTCTCCGTTTATGAATATATCCGGTTCACGCCGGGTTTGATCTGGCACTTGACCCTGATGTTGCGTCCAACTGTGCTGGAGCCATTGACCATATTAAATGATGACGAACTGGTAATCTGGGCATTGGCCCCGTCAGAGGCTACATGCATTTCTCCAAGATGGGCCAGCAGGTGGTTCATTGCGTCTTTTTCCGCATCCTCGATATTGTAGTTGCGGGGGACGTTCTCGCGGTGTCCCAGTGAAGGGATGAACATCTGTCCGCGTTCAGTATCTGCGAAAAGCTCAAGCTCAGTGGTGGTACGGGTCAGGGCTGCGCCGATGGCATTGGCAACGTCGTAGTTCTGCGGAACTTCCGTGGAAAGACGGAATTTACGGAACACGTCCATTTTCATGGCCTGTGCCGGGCCGCCCATGATGTAAATTTTACGGGGGATGATTTTCCTGTTCTCCAGCAGTTCGTGGATGGTGTAGACTGGCTGCTGGTTTATTTCTTCCACCAGGTCCCGGGTAGAGTCGTGAATTTTGTCTACAGCATAACCGATGGCCTGATCAGCGAGTTCTTCAGCATCCAGACCGTACTTGGCGGCAAAAGCGTTGAATCCGTTTTTGGAGCGTTCAATATTTCCGCAATCGCAGGAGCCTTTCCAGATCAAGGCGTCAGTGAGGGTTGGTGTTTCCCCTCCGAAAGCGATCGAAGGACCGAACCGATTGGGGCCGACCCGGACTACGGTGTCGAGGATTGAAATGGCAGAGTCTCCGCCGATGCCGATGGAATGGACTTTCAGCGCCCGTACAAGGGTTGGGTGTGAACCGATGTGAATTCCTTCCTGCTCGATAAGCGGGCTGCCCCCGGCGAAAATGGCTATGTCGGTAGTGGTCCCGCCAATATCATAGATAATGGAATCATGGGTAATGTTGCACAGGGCGATGATGCCCATGACGCTGGCCGCCGGGCCGGAAAAGATGGATTGCACCGGAACCTTGCGGGAGATGTCTAGCGGCATGGTTCCGCCGTCAGCTTTGAGGATGTTAACTTTGATATGGCCCAAGCCCATCTCGTTCAGAGTGTCGGCTATGGCGTCGGCAAATTTGTTAAAGACCCGCCAGACTGCACAGTTGTAGAAAGCGGTGGATATGCGGCGGGGAAAGTTCAGTCGTCCGGTGAGCTGGTGGCCGAGGGTGATGAAATCGGCGTTGTCGCCCACAGCAAGTTCAATTTCCTTTTCATGTGCCGGGTTTCGGGGAGAAAATTTGGTAACTGCGGCGTAGACTTTGATTCCTGCTTTGCGGCAGGAAACGATGGCTTCCTCAAGGGATAGCGGGTCCAGCCTTTTGCTTTCCGATCCACGGTGGTCCAATGAACCGGGTATGACGTGGAAGTCTTTGCAGGTCATGAACGAATGAGGATCAAGGCCCGGTCCGGCGGAAACAATGACTCCTACATCTTCGTAATTACCTTCCACAATGGAGTTGGTGGACAGGGTGGTGGAGAGGTTGAGCTGTTTTATGCGGCCCGGGTCCGTGTTGCGGACAATTTCCCCGAGGCTGTTCTTGATGGAGGAAAGCAGGTTGTCGTGTTCGGTGATAACTTTGACCTGCGTCTCCAGACCGTCTGGACCTATGGCTACGGCATCAGTGTGTGTTCCGCCGACATCAATTCCGAGAAGGAGCATCTGGTAAATCCTTGAACTGTTCACCCGCTCATGCGGGATGTGGTGTGAAATAAAATGGAGCAATCCGGTCCTGCTTTATTAAGAAAAGCCTATCTATCGGATTATGATTCATTCATTTTTCTAGCACCGGGCCGATGTATGAGTCCAGAGGTTTTACCGTCAGCGGTTTAATACTTCAGGCGAGTGGTTTCTAGCCCCGCTTACTGATCCCCAGTTTTTTCATGCGCGAGTCAAATGTTGAGCGGTTGATTTCTGCGGCACGGGCGGCGCGGCTGATATTCCAGCGGTATTTTTCGAGCAGCTTCATTACATATGAATACTCCAGTTCCTTCCAGGTCATGGAGGTCAGGTCGCCTTGCGGGGCGCTGGGCTGCTCGTGTTCGACGGGCGCTGCTTCCTGCGGCGGTTTTGTTTCCGGCTTTGCTCCCGGGTGGATGATGTGGCGCGGCAGGTCCCGTTCGGTGACAGTGTCTCCTGGGACCATGGCCTGAAATTGTTTGACCATGTTTTCCAATTCGCGAATGTTGCCCGGCCAATTGTAATCTTCCATGATGGACATGGCTTCCGGGGACATTTTCTTGGGCAGCATGTGGCTGTATGCGGCTTCGCGGTTCAGGAAATGAGTGGTCAGCAGGTTGATGTCTTCCTTGCGTTCGCGGAGGGCGGGCAGCTTTAGGGGGAGGACATTCAGCCTGTAATAAAGGTCTTCCCTGAAACGGCCGGAACGTACGTCTTCTTCAAGATTGCGGTTGGTGGCTGAAATGATGCGGATATCAATCTTTTTAGTCTGCGTGCCCCCCAGTGGTTTGATTTCGTTCTCCTGCAGTACACGTAACAGCTTGGCCTGCAGATTGATGTCCATGTCGCCAATTTCATCAAGAAAAACCGTTCCCCCGTCGGCAGCTTCAAACAGGCCTGATTTGTTGGTTGTGGCTCCGGTGAATGCTCCTTTCTCATAACCGAACAATTCACTTTCAAGCAGGTTTTCGGGGATGGCACTACAGTTCTGGGTCAGGAAAGGTTTCTGAGTGCGCGAGCTTTGAGCGTGGATTTCCTCGGCAAACAGTTCTTTACCGGTCCCGGATTCGCCATAAAGCAGTACCGGATAGTTGGTGGCTCCGTAGTTTTCAACCAGCTTCAGGGCTTTATTTACAGATTGGCTTTTGCCGACAATGGTTTTATTGTTGCGTATACTGCTCAGGGTGCGGCTCAGTTTTGCAAATTCAATCCGTTGTTTTTGAAATTCAAGGGAATTGCGTAGGGAAATTGAACCGATATCCACCATGTCCTGCAGCATGGTCAGGTAGGCGGGGTCAAGGTTGAGCTGTTCCCCGGAGGTACTGGTGTCGATTACCTGCACTGCGCCATAGACTTCCTGTCCTTTCAGGTGCAGGGGGAAGCAGAGTATAAGTTTGCTTTTTACTTTGAAATTTTGTTCCAGAGAACTGTAATGGCGCGAGTCCCCGGCTTCGGCGATGGTCATCTTGCCGTGTTTGATGACCCAGCCCACAATGCTCTGTTCCTGCGGGGATATTTTGATACCCTTGACGTTTTCGCTTTTATCTCCAAGGGCTTCGACGCATTCATACATGTCGTCGCGCTTGATCCAGAGGGAGCCGCGTTCCACATTCTGCAATTTTAACAGCAAGGCTAATATCTGAGTCTGCAGCTTATCCGGGTCTAACTCTTGCGACAGGGCTTTGTAGTCATTAATAGATATGGTCATGGTTATGCCCCTAGTATTTAATTCTTTGATTTTTAAATCTAGTGATTTTTATGAAATATCGTTAAAATTATACTCAGTCAATATGTTTGGTCGAAGTTGTGTCAGTTTATAATTGGCGGTTTTGGATGGTGTGCCTTGCTATTGGCGGGTTGAGCGGGGTGGTCTGTTTTTTGGCACGGATGGTGCTAATAAGAGATTAGCTTGTTAGTCAAGTATGGACCGGAGAGCCCATTCCACCTCCCCGACCCCTCCGGGCTTTCCGGTCCATAACCTTTTTTAGAGCAGAACGGATTCAGTTTCGAAATATATGGAGATGGCCTGATGAACAGTGTAAAGACTTTAGTATCCATGCATCGCGAAGATATGGCTCTTTTACGTTCAGAGGCAAAACAGGCCAGGCAGGCGCGGTTGGATTGTGTTCGTGAGATGGATCAGGCCTATAAGGAACTTCGCTGTAAGCTCTCTGCTGAAATGCCGGTGGCTGCCTCTTTTTCAATGAAGCTCCGTACTCCGATAGCTCTGATGGCTACCCTGATGGGAGTCTTTAGCCTCTAGATATTTTTTGAGTCCCGCCCTGTTGGCGGGAATTTCGCCATGAAGAAGACCCGTACCTTATTAATAAGGTGCGGGTCTTTTTTTGTCTCAATTATGGGGTTGGGGTGTTTCTGGTGGGCAAATAATTTTTCCCAAGTAATATTGTTCTGTCTAATTGAACGGGGATTGCTGTCAGTTTGAAATGATTTTTTTGTTTAAGTGGCGTTTGTATTGAGTGTAAATTCATGTAAAATTTGCAAATATGTTTTTTAGGTGTATTTTTATCTCTTTTACGAGTAATAAAATTCCTGTTTTGGCATAGAGTGTGCTTCGTATGTATTGAAAATGCATTTTTGAAGGTCGGTTTTTCTAAAATTGTAAAAAAACGAACATTAAAAACGATTTTAGAGACGAAATTGTAAAAAATAGTAATCTTCAAACAACGGGGTTGATTCAAAATGAATTCGGCGGATACTTCATTTATATTGATTTGTGCAGCACTGGTCATGTTCATGACTCCGGGGCTGGCTTTGTTCTACGGCGGTATGGTTCGCAGCAAAAACGTTCTCGCGACCATCATGCAGAGTTTTATCATGCTCGGTCTGGTTTCCATTATTTGGGCGGTGGTCGGTTATTCACTGTCCTTCGGTACTGACATCGGCGGAGTCATCGGCGGAATGGATTTCTTCGCCCTTAACGGCGTAGGCATGGACACAGCCAATAGTCCTGCTGACAATCTTCCGCACCTTCTTTTTATGGTCTTCCAGTGCATGTTCGCGGTTATCACTCCCGCGTTGATCACCGGAGCCTTTGCCGAGCGTATGAAATTCGGTGCATTGCTTATTTTTTCTTCTTTCTGGGTTGTCCTTGTTTACGCTCCTATGTGCCACTGGGTCTGGGGTGGCGGCTGGATGGGCGATCACGGTGCTCTCGATTTCGCGGGCGGTGCGGTTGTTCACATGAGTTCCGCTGCTGCGGCACTTGCCGGTTGTCTGATAATGGGTAAACGCAAAGGATACGGTAAGGAACCGTTTATTCCCCACAATCTGCCCATGACCCTGCTGGGTGCAGGGATGCTCTGGTTCGGTTGGTTCGGCTTCAATGCCGGTAGTGCTCTTGCTGCTGACGGTCTTGCAGCCAATGCTTTTGTCACCACCCATCTTGCTGCGGCTGCCGCTGTTCTCGGCTGGTTGCTGGTTGAAACCATGCACGGTGGCAAACCCACAACCCTCGGAGCTGCTTCCGGCGCTGTTGCCGGACTGGTTGCAATTACCCCGGCTGCCGGTTTTGTAACCCCTATGGCTTCCATCGTTATCGGTTTCGGCGGCGGCATGGTCTGTTACGGCGGTGTGCTCATGAAATCAAAATTCGGTTATGATGATTCCCTCGATGTTGTCGGTATCCACGGTCTCGGCGGTACTTACGGTGCTATCGTTACCGGTCTGTTCGCCAGCATCGGCGCGGAAGGTCTGTTCTACGGCAACGCTTCCCAGCTCTGGATTCAGATTGAGTCCTGCATCGCCACTTGGGTTTACTGTTTTGCTGTAAGCTGGATTCTTTTTAAACTGATCGACAAGTTCTACGGCCTGCGTCCTTCTGAAGAAGACGAAGTTGCAGGACTGGACGTTTCCGAGCACAGCGAAGCCGGATACCAGTTGTAGATTTGAGTTGATGCGCTTCGCGCTTTTGATGAATTGATTTCGCCTCCCGGCGGCCAAGGGAACTAAGTCCCTTTGGAATACCTAATAGTTAAAGCAGGATAGCTCCAATGAGAAAAATAGAAGTTATAGTACGGCCTTTTAAGGTTGATGATGTAAAGGAAGCCATTTCCGCTCTCGGTCTCAAGGGCATGACCGTTACTGATGTTAAAGGTTTCGGACGTCAGGGCGGACACAAGGAAGTCTACCGTGGTGCTGAGTATCAGGTTGATTTCATAGCCAAAACCAAGATTGAAATTGTGGTTGATGCTGAACGGGTTCCCGAGGTTATCGAGGCCGTAAGTGAAGCTGCCAAGACCGGCAAAGTCGGTGACGGCAAAATCTTCGTTATTCCGGTTGAAGAAGTGGTGCGTATCCGTACCGGAGAGACCGGTCCGGAAGCCATCTAGATGAATTCTGAAAAAATCCCCGGATCGTCCTCAGGGGCATCTATAGACCGCTTACTTGCGGGACGTGAAATACTTCTCGCGGCATGCTCCAGGAGCATGCCGCGGGATTTCCCACAGCAGATGTGCTCTCTGGTGGATGACTATTTCAGATCCAGAATCATGGAGGCTGTTGCCGAGGGCATTCTCTCCTCCTATGACGATCTTTCCATCGTGGCGGTAGGCGGCTATGGACGCGGGCAGCTCGCTCCGTTTTCTGACATAGACGTACTGATTCTTACCGGACTTTCCGCACAGGAAGATCTTGAAGATCTGGCCTCTTTTCTTTTTCATCCTCTCTGGGACCTCAAGTTTGATATCGGTCACGGTGTGCGCACTGTGGAGCAGAATCTTGAATTGGCAAAGTCGGATTTTAAGGTACTGGCTTCACTTCTTGATCTGCGCTTTATTGCCGGACTTGAAGAGCCTTTCCGGGAACTGGTCGGGAAATTCCGGTCCGAAGTACTGCCCGGTGCGGGCGAAGAGTTCTGCCGCACCCTTTGGGATAACCGGGCCAAAACCGGGATGGGCATGGACTCCGTTGTCCTTGAACCTGATCTCAAAAACGGTTGGGGAACCTTGCGTGATGTGCAGTTCATCCGCTGGTGTGCGGACATCAAGGGGGATTACTCGCCCCTGAACAAAAATGATCTCATTGATCTCTGCAAGGACGAAGCCCTGTTAATGCAGGCCCGCTGTGCTGTTCATTATTTGCGTAAACGCAAACAGGATAAACTTATCCTTGATATTCTGCCTGACGCTGCATCCTTTTGTGGGGTTAAAGGATATGATCCTGCAAAGCGTGGCAATGAGTTGCTGGCCTCCATTCATCAGGCCATGATTCGGGTCCGTTCTATGGGGGATGGGCTGTTTCGGGAATCATTTGATGCCGATTCCCGTTCATTTATTGATCACCGGGGTATTGCCGGGCTTAAAGCCGGGTTGGAGGTTTTCGGCATAAAGTCCCGTACCGGGGTTCCGCTTACCCGTGAAGCCCGCCGGGCGGTTTCGTCGATCAGTTCTTCCGATGACATTAATCTTACCCGGGCCTTGAAGATGGTCATTGATATCTTCAAGGGCGAATTCGGTTGGCGTGCTTCGGTTGAGATGCTCGACAGCGGAGTATTAAAATCCTTCCTGCCCGAGTTTTCAAAGGTTTCGGAGCTGGTTCCGTATGACGGCTACCACCAGTATCCTCCGGGGCGGCATTCACTGCTTACTGTTCATAAATGTTGCGATATTTTCCGCAATGAATTCTCCGAAGGCGGTAAGTGTATTTCCGCTGCTGATTTTGATGCTTTGCTGCTGGGTGCTTTTTTTCATGATATCGGCAAAGGAAAGCCCAATCACAGTGAACGCGGGGCCAGAATTGCCGAGGAGATTCTAGGGCGGACGGATTTTTCCACACGTTTTAAAGATGACGTGATTTTTCTTGTACGTGAACACCTGCTGCTGGTTCGTGCTTCGCGTTCCATTGATCTCAGTTCCGTAGAAGCCTTGCAGAAGATTGCAGATAAGATCGGGTCGCTGCGGAAGCTGCGTATGCTTTTCATCCTGTCCATGGCTGACTCCATTGCTACCGGACCGAGGGTCTGGAACTCATGGAGTGAATCCCTGTTGCGTGAAATTTATGCCGGATTGGAGCTGGTGCTCTGTGACGAAGCTTATGTTGATCTGGCCCCCGCGACGCAGCTGACCGACAGTTTGCGCCGGGTGCGTGAATGCGCAAAAGGGGTGGTAGACCCCGGTATTGTGGAGTCGCTTATAGCCTATATGCCTGAAAGATACCTTATTGTGGAGGACCCGGATGAAGTTGTGCTGCATATGCAGCAGGTGCTGGAGTTCAACAGGGTTTATGAAAGGGATCTTGTTCGTAAACCATCCGGTAAGGGCGGGCGTGGTATAAGTCTGGTCCGGGCTTTTGAAACTGAGGATGAAAAGCGGGTTAAGCTGGTCATTACCGCCAGGGACCAGGATTTTCTATTTGCCGCCCAGAGCGGAGTAATGGCTCTGCATTCTGTGAATATCCTCTCCGCTGAGGTTTTTTCGTGGTCGGACGGCACGGCTGTGAACATTTTTATTGTCGAGGCTCCGCCTGAAAGTGCTCCTTCCGATATCTGGGGCAGGGTGGAGCGTTCCATTATGTATGCACTTACCGGACGGCTGGCCCTTGATTACCGGCTGCATAAGAAGCGCAGCTCTTTGCTTGCGCGGTCCGCCCCCAGCAGGGTTCCCACCCGCATCAGCATCGACAATGAGTCAAGTGAACTGTGCACTCTTATCGAGGTCATCACTCAGGACCGTTCCGGTATCCTCTACGATATGGCCGCTTTTTTCTCCCGGATGAATATTGATCTGCGTATGGCTCGAATTTCTACTACCGGGCAGTCCGTTTTTGATGTCTTTCATGTGGAAGGACCGGAGGGTGGGCGTATCGAAGACAATATCCATCTGCGGGAACTGGTTGGTGCACTGGAGTTTACCTTAAGCGGGAAAGGTTGATTCTCTCCCGGCGCAGTTGCCGGATAAGCATTATATTAAAAAGGAGTTGGTTATGTCTGGCAGGATTGGTGTTTATGTTTTGGTAAATATTCTGGTTCTGCTTGGGCTACTGCTTCTGTTGGCCTTGATGCCTGAAACTTTTGCCGGACAAGTGCCTCTGCTTGGCCTTTTCTCTGCAGCGGCTGTGGTCGTGCTGGTTGCGGGAATGATGATTCGGGCCAAAGCAATGGCTGATATCACTATGCTTAACAGCTGGATGGATGAAATTAGTTCAGGTTCATCAAGTGATTTCAAAGCAGTTTTTGAAATGCTGCCCGTAGCAGAAAAGCTCACGGCTTACGTACATGAGCTTTCTACTCGCCTTGAGCAGGCTGACGAGCAGTGTAAAGTGGAAATTTTTCGCCAGATGGAAGCCTACAAAATGGCTGAAGATGCGCGGGCGCGGGGTGAACAGGCTCGGAGTAAAGGATTGCTTTCCGCTGCCGGAACCCTTGAAAACGCTGCCGATGGCATTCGTTCAAGCTCAACTATGCTTGGTGAATCTTCTGCCCGGGCCAGTAAAGGGGCCGAAAAACAGCTTGAGTTTCTCTCGTCTGTGGTCTCCTCCATGGAGCAGATCGACGTTTCCATCAAACATTCTGTGGACCGTGCCGAATCCGCAGCCGTGGATGCCGGGGCTGCTGCCGAACGGGCCAAGTCCGGCGAGGAAGTTCTGGATCAGACCATCGAATCCATAAATACAGTCATGTCCAACACCAATGAGTTGAACAGCAGGGTGGAGACACTCGGTAAACAGGCTGAAGGTATTGGCAGCATTATGTCCGTGATTTCCGACATTGCCGACCAGACAAACCTGTTGGCCCTGAACGCCGCTATTGAGGCCGCAAGGGCCGGTGATGCCGGACGCGGATTTGCCGTTGTTGCAGACGAAGTCCGCAATCTCGCAGAAAAAACCATGGAAGCCACCCGCGATGTGGGAACTGAGATCGGCAGGATTCAGGAACAGGTTGAGATGACCGTGGCCGGGGTTAATCATATTAACGACTTGGCCGGAAATGCTTCCGGGCTGGCCTCCAGTTCCGGCGAAGCTCTTGGAGAGATTGTCAAGCTTGCCGAGAAGAGTTCTCTAGGTGTGCGCTTGATTGCTGAGGAAGCCGTCCAGCAGGCCGAAGCAAGCAGCAATGTCCGTGAAGCAGTAACTGAGGTCCATTCTATTTCAAATGAAACCGGGGAGGCAATGGCCGGCGCCGGGGAGGCAGTTTCCGTTCTTGGTGGACGCGTTGCTGATCTTGATGATATGATTGGTGTGTTTAAGCTGGTGGGTAATGGCAAGGTGCAGGAAGTGATTGATTCTCTGGCTAAATCTTCCGATGTGCGTTCTCTGGACAGGGGATTGCAGGAACGGGCCATGCATACTGCTTTGAGAAACAACCGTTTTCTCGAACTCCTTTATATTACCGACCACAAAGGAATACAGACTGTCAGCAACATCAGCGGCCAGTGGCAGAGTTTTGCCGAAGACAGCTCAGCCTGCGGAAAGAATTGGTCAAACCGGGAATGGTTCAGTGGAGCCGTGGAAGATCAGACCATGTATGTGTCTGATGTTTATGAATCTTCCGCTACCGGGGAGAATTGTATTACTGTTTCCGGTCCCTTCTTCGATTCCAAGGGTAGGATTCTGGGAGTTATTGCCGCTGATGTGAAAGTTAACGGATAAATATTTAGGGGTACGCATTTTCTTGCCAAATCTGCAATATTTATCTAAGTGATGCTTGCTGCCAAATTAACAGTTTGGAGGCGTTTATACCCACAGGTCACTTCAGCTCAATCCGAAGAGGAATTATTTCATGAAAATACTTGTTGTAGGTTCAGGCGGAAGAGAACACGCTCTGGCTTGGAAAATAAGCCAGAGTTCCAAGGTTTCTGAGATTTTTATCGCCCCGGGTAACGGCGGAACCCGTCTGCACGGAACAAACGTAGATATCCAGGATGACGACCTGCCCGGTCTGGTCAACTTTGCCAAAGAAAATAAAATTGACCTCGTGGTAGCCGGACCGGAGCTTCCTCTGGTTCTGGGCATCAAAGAAGCCCTTGCCAAAGAAGGTATCCCCTGTTTTGGCCCCGGTGCATACGCCGCTAATCTTGAGGGCAGCAAAGCCTTTTCCAAGATCACCATGCGCGATTCCGGTGTGCCCACAGCTCCTTTCCAGGTTTTCGATGAATACGAACTGGCTAAAAAGTTCGTAGAAGAGCAGGGCGCTCCCATTGTAGTCAAGGCTGACGGTCTTGCTGCAGGTAAAGGTGTTGTTGTTGCCGGAACTGTTGAAGAGGCTCTTGAAGCCCTCGACGATATGATGGTTAAGAAAATTTTCGGTACTGCCGGCGAAAGGGTAGTAGTAGAAGAAGCCCTCAAGGGTGAAGAAGCTTCCTTCCTCGCTTTCTGCGCAGGAGAAGATTACGCTCTGCTTCCTTCCGCGCAGGACCATAAAGCCGTGGGTGAAGGTGACACAGGTCCCAACACCGGCGGCATGGGCGCATACAGCCCCGCTCCTATTCTTCCCCGTGACAAATATGCTGAGACTGCTGAACTTGTTATCAAGCCCATTCTTAAACTGCTTGCCGATCGCGGCGAGCCTTTTACCGGCATTCTTTATGCCGGACTCATGTACACTGAAGACGGTCCTTCCGTCCTTGAATACAATGTTCGTTTCGGTGACCCCGAATGCCAGCCGCTGCTGATGCGTCTGGATTGCGATCTGGTTGAAATAATGCTGGCCTGCGTTGAGAACCGCCTCCCCGAAGTGGATGTGAAGCTCAAAGAAGAAACCACCCTTTGCGTGGTCATGGCTGCCGGCGGATATCCCGGCTCCTACGATAAAGGAGCTGAGATCACCGGATTTGAGGAAGCTGAAAAGATTGAAGGCGTCAAGGTCTTTCAGGCCGGGACAAAGTATGAAGAGGGTAAAACATTAACCAGCGGCGGACGTGTGCTGGGTGTTACCGCTCTGGGGGCGGATCTCGGAGCAGCCCAGAAAAAGGCTTACGAAGCAGTTGAAAAACTCAGCTTCGACAAAGCTTACTTCCGTCGCGACATAGGTGACAAGGGTCTTAAAAAATGAGTGCAAAAGTAGCTATTTTCATGGGGTCCATTTCGGATAAGGATACAATGCAGCCTTGTTCCGATCTGCTGACCAAGCTCGGTATTCCCCACGTGTTCACTGTTTCTTCTGCCCACCGCACCCCCGAAAGGACTGCGAAACTGGTTAAAGAATTGGAAGACAACGGTTGTGAAATCTTTATCTGTGCCGCTGGCCTTGCCGCGCACCTTGCCGGGGCAGTGGCAGCAAAGACTATCCGCCCTGTTCTGGGTGTACCCATTTGCGGTTCCGCCCTCGGTGGTATGGATGCTCTGCTGGCAACTGTGCAGATGCCTCCGGGATTCCCCGTAGGAACTGTTGCCCTCGATAAAGTAGGCGCAAAGAACTCCGCGTGGATGGCCGCGCAGATTCTGGCTCTGCATGACGAAAGTCTGGCCGGAAAGATCAGGGAAGCCCGTCAGGGATTCATTGATTCCGTTGAAAAAGCAGCGGCAGAGCTTGAAGGCTAATTGCCGGAATGTAAATTGACTTAAAAGGCCGTGTCCGATTTATTCGGGCACGGCCTGTTTTTTTAAAGGAGTGATAGCAGTGTCTGTTGAATTCTGGGGAGTCTATGTGCTGACTGTTTTTCTGGCATCCATTATCCCGGGGCCGAGTATGATTCTGGCCTTGACACATGGAATCAAGTACGGGGCCAGGCGCGCTGTTGCTACCGCTTTAGGTAATTGTACCGCATCATTTTTACAGGCAGTGGTTTCAATTGCCGGGCTGGGAGCTCTCTTGGCTGCTTCTGAGACTGCTTTCTTGCTGGTTAAATATGCCGGGGCGGCTTATCTTTTCTGGCTTGGGATCGGGGTGTTTATGTCCGGTGATTTCACCCTTGATGAAGAGCGCGCTGATGTAAAGAAAAAGATTTCCACCCGTAAGCTGTACACTCAAGGGTTCTGGGTTGCGGCAGGAAATCCCAAGGCGATTGTGTTTTTCAGCGCTTTGTTTCCACAGTTTATCAACAACGGACAGGCTTCCATACAGCACTTTGCCATGCTTTTGGGGCTGCTTAGCGTAATCGCTTTCGGGTGTATGATGATTTATGCCTGCGGAGGTGAAAAGCTGAAGGAAATAATAAAGGGCACAGCTGTTTGCAGCTATATCAATAAAGTTCTGGGAACTGCTTTTGTGGGACTGGGGGTAAGTCTGGCCTGCTCGCGTAGGTAGGAGTACTTAGCCCAGCATCGTTCGCACGGTGGTCAGAAAGTCATTTTGTGAGAACGGTTTGACCAGCGCTTCTTTTGCGCCAAGAGCTTTGGCCTGCTTCAAATATTCAAGTCCTGTGAATTCCCCGCCGCCGGAGATCACAAGAATTTTACTTTCGTTCTGTTTCTGCTTGATTTCCAGGATGGTTTGTATACCGTCCATGTTGGGCATAAAAATATCGATGATGACAAGATCTATTGAATTTTCACCAAACAAAGCCAAGCCCTGCTCTCCGTCTGTAGCGGTGAGGGTAGTTACCTCTTCATTTCTGAGGTAATGCTCAAGTAGTTTGAGCATCTTAGGGTCGTCATCGACAATCAGGATTGTTTTCATAAATATGAATGTGCGTGGTTAGAAAAAGTTTTATGCTCTCTAACGCGTGACGGTTAAAATGAAAAGATGCACTGCTCTTAGCTGTGTAATAATTTCATATTTGGGTTAACCATAAATTCTGTTGATTCAGGTAAAAATTTAACAGCATCAGCAACGATTTTTTCAAGGTCAGGCAGAATTTCTTTTGCTTGTGTAATATCCTTGTTGGCGGTTGTTTTTTCCATGGTTAAGCTTATTGCTTGGGCTTTACTTGCTCCTACTGCTGCGCATTCACTTTTTAATGTGTGTGCATGGGTCGAAGCTTCTTGAAATTCCCCCAGTTCGAGGCATTTTTTTATCTCGGCAAGATGCTTGGGTGCTTCTTCTTTGAAAATGGCAATGGCTTCATCTAACAATTCGTAATCCTGTGCGAATCTTCCCAGCGCACTTTTCAGTTCGAAGTTTTCGGATAGGTATTTTCGGTTCATCTAATTCTCCCTGTTCTGAACTGGTCAGGTGTATCCCTTTGGCGGCTATTTATATAATATATTAAGCTGCTGGAGGGATCAACAGTGTTTTAAATAAAAATAGAAAAGCCCCGGAGAACCTGAGTTCTACGGGGCTGATTTGTAGACTTCCTTATGCAGCTAGCCTTTCTTTTCCAGTTCAGCATACCAGCCGCCGGCTTTGGTTAGCAGGCTCTGTATGCGGCCCACGAGAGCGTGGGGATCGTTGAGGTAGCCTTCCAGCAGCAGAGCGGACTCGAGAAGCTGGTTGGCTGAAAGAGAGATAAACTCATCTTCCGGGTTGACCTTGTATATCTCCAGCATGGAGCGCAGCAGCGGATGGTCGGCGTTGACTTCCATGGTCTTTGTGGGGATGGAGTTGTCTTTGTTCATGGCCTTCATCAGTTTTTCCATGGATGAAGTCATAGCACCGTCGGGGTTAACTAGGCGGCAGGGAGAGTTTGAAAGACGTTCAGATACTTTTACTTCTGCAACCTGTTCGCCGAGGACTTCCTTCATTTTGGCGATAAGACCGTCCATGTCTTTTTCCTGTTCTTCGGAAAGAGGTTCCGGCTCATCTTCTTTCGTTGCGGATTCGAATTTATCCAGCTTTTCAAGGTCGGCGTACTCAGCAGCTACGAAGTTGAAACCTTCGTGTTCGCGGATGGATTCCATGACGAATTCATCAATGGGTTCGTAGAGGTAGAGTACTTCGATGTCCTTGTTGCGGAATATTTCGAGGTGCGGGTTGAGGTTCGCGGCCTCACGGCTGGCGACAAAGGAGTAGTAGATTTCTTTCTGGTCTTCTTTGGCACGCTCGATGTAATCGGCGAAGGATATCAGTGTATCGTCTTCTGCTTTGGAAGAATCAAAGCGCAGCAGTTTGGCGTATTTTTCGCGGTTAACGAAGTCCATGTGTCCGGCTTTGAAAATCTTGGCATGGGCTTTCCAGAATTTGGCGTATTTTTCCGCGTCGTCTTTAGCAAGCTTTTCCAGCTGTCCCAGAACCTGCTTGGTCAGGGTTGCGCTGATTTTGCCGATGAGCAGGTTGTCCTGCAGGGTCTCGCGGGAGATGTTCAGGGGCAGGTCTTCCGTATCGACTACACCCTTGATGAAGCTCAGATATTCGGGGAGCAGGTTTTTGTTCTGCTTTTCAATGAGTACACGGCGAACGTAGAGATCGAGTCCCCAGTTGTCGCGATCCATGCCGAAAATATCGAGGTCCTTTTCCGGGATGAAGAGCAGGGAGTTAAACTGTACCGGAGCATCGACAGAGAAGTGCAGGGTGTCGATGGGAGGCTGTGCGTCGTAGGTCAGGAATTTATAGAATTCGTCATATTGTTCCTGTTTGATCTGGAACTTTGGTTCACGCCAGAGCGCGGATACAGTGTTGACTCGCTCGCCGCCGATCATGATCGGGAAAGATACGAAGTTGGAGTGGCGTTTGACGATATCCATGAGTTTGTCGTCGGAACCGAAACGCTCAACGTTCTCGTCATTAAGGTGGATCTCAATGGTTGTCCCGTGATCCATCTCAGCTTCGATTTCGGTGAGTTCGTAAGCATTCTTTCCATCGGAAACCCACTGGATTGCGGGGGCGTCTTTCTGGTAGGATTTGGTGCGGACAACAACATGGTCGGAAACCATGAAGATGGAGTAGAAGCCTACGCCGAAACGGCCGATCAGGGAGTCGAGGCTTTCTTTGGATTCAGCTGCCTGCTTGACGAACTGCGCGGAACCGGAATGGGCGATGGTGCCGATGTTGGCCATCACTTCTTCTCGGGTCATGCCGATACCGGTATCAGTTACGGTGACGGTTTTATTTGTTTCGTCATAAGCGATGAAGATTTCAGGTTCCACTTCATCTTCCAGCTCGGGGTTGCTGTTGATGGCGAAACGCATTTTGTCAAGAGCGTCAGATGCGTTGGAAACCAGTTCGCGCAGGAAAATTTCGCGGTTGGTGTAGAGTGAGTGGACCAGGATGTCCAGCAGCTGGTTTACCTCAGCCTTGAATTCGAATTTTTCTGTCTGTGCAGTCATGTGTTCCTCCGTAAACATAAAATTCCTTCCGGCCATGCAAGACGGTCGGAAGGTAAATTGGATTTTGATTCGTAAGCTGCTTTTCAGCAGTTTGCTCTATTTAGTGATGTTTTTTAACTTGTCAAGGAGGAACTTCTCCATTTCACGGCGGTCCTTGCGTAACCGGACCAACTCCGCTTCCATTATGGATAATTTGTCTTTCAACTGTTCATTTTCGCTTTTTAAATTTTCGATATTCTCGTTTTGTGTACTGAGGTCTGCAGTGGCTTTATCCATGCAGGCTTTAATATCTTCAGATATGGCTCCGCTGGGCATGCAGGAAAGCATACCTTTCAGACCTTCATTAATAGATTTCGCGATCTCAGTCCCCATGGCGGCGGCCAGTTGGATGGCGGGTTCAAGATTTGCCTGCTGCATCTGAACCGGTACTGTTGCGGAAGGTTGAGTTTCCTGTGTGTCGATACTGGCATTGACCGGGTATTTGCGGGAAAGCTCGGCCATTACGTCTTCTGCTGTGTGCCCTTGCTTAAGCATGGTGGAGATAATTTTAAAAATTTCAACTGCTTCGGATTTGAACCTCTTCTGCCTGTTGCGGCCTGTGCTGGGCAGGTATTGCGCGAAACGATTTTTCCAGTAGTGGAGGGTGGATTCGGGGACTTCCAGCAGGCGTGAAATCTCCGCAATGGAGAGAAGTTTTTTGTCTGGCACGGCATGCTCCGCATAGGGTTTCGTGTGGAATTAAATTTTTTTGATGATTATTTATTTTTAATTTTTAATTCAATTCAAGTCAATAAACTATCAAATTATTACAAAATTGTTGCATTTCGAACATTTTTGTGTTCACTTTCGATCAGAAAACCATATTGATTCCTTTTCAAGAATGGAGTACGCGGTGGTCCAGACAGGTCTTAAAAGACTGTCCGGAAAGAAAAATCAATTGCGGTTTTCGTTTTTCGAACGGTCTTTGAACACAGATTCCGGGTTGTACCGTAATTGTAGCGCAATCCTGTTTTTAGTTTTTGCGGAATATGGTATTAAAATTCGGAGCAAGAATCCAGCAAGCAGCGGAGTACTCCTTGAGTTCGGAAACTATTTTACTTTTTGATGTGGGTAATACCAATACAAAAATTGGTTTTTCCACCCGTGATAAGATCGGTCCATCATTCACGTTGCCCACCGATCCCGGAGGCACAGCTGATTCATGGGGTCTGAAGCTCCTTGAAATCTGTCGTGTGGCCGGTTTTTCCAATGAAGATATCATCGGCGGGGCTGTATCCTCGGTTGTTCCGCCCATGAATCCGATTCTGAAACGGGCAGTGGAACGCTTTTTTCCCTGTGAGCTGCGATTTGCACCTGACTCCATCCCTCTGGCTTTGAACAATAAGTATGAAAGGCCTTGGGAAGTTGGTGCGGACAGACTGGTAACAGCCTATGCGGGCCG
This sequence comes from Maridesulfovibrio spiralis (SeqCode), assembly GCF_048571135.1. Taxonomy (NCBI): domain Bacteria; kingdom Pseudomonadati; phylum Thermodesulfobacteriota; class Desulfovibrionia; order Desulfovibrionales; family Desulfovibrionaceae; genus Maridesulfovibrio; species Maridesulfovibrio spiralis (SeqCode). The sequence continues at coordinate 2,159,561 of NZ_CP182344.1, forward strand.
CCAGATCAGCGACAGCGAGAATCTTATTGTTGTTGATTTCGGCACTGCCACCACATTTGATTGTGTTGTGGGTAATGATTACATGGGCGGGCTGATCTGCCCCGGGGTGCTGTCCTCTACCAAGGCGCTGGCGTCCGGGACTGCGAAGCTGCCGCATATTTCTTTAGAGATCGAGTCTCATACCATCAGGCCGGGCAAAAGTACCGCAGACAGCCTTAATCAGGGGCTTATCTTCGGTTTTGCGGCTATGGTTGAAGGCTTGAGCGAGCGTTTAGGCAAGACTCTCGGCGGGGAGGTCGAGCTCATCGCCACCGGAGGTTTTGCTTCCAAGATTGCTGAAGTCTGCCGGGCCATTGACCATGTTGAACCAACCCTGCTTCTGGACGGGTTGCGCATGGCTTGGTTTGGCAGTGAAAAATAGTTTAGTGTAGGTTTTTTGGCCGGGAACGTGCCCGGTAGTTTAAGTAACCGGAAAGTGTTGATTTATTTTAAGGAGATTTGTCATGAGCACTATCGTAGCAGTCTGGGCGAGAGAAATTCTCGACTCCAGAGGTAACCCCACCGTAGAAGTAGAAGTCGTACTTGAATCCGGAGCAACCGGCCGTGCCGCTGTTCCCTCCGGCGCATCCACCGGAACCCGTGAAGCCCTCGAACTGCGTGACGGCGATAAAGACCGTTACATGGGTAAAGGCGTTCAGGTTGCCGTGGCAAACATTCGTGAAGAGATTGCTGAAGCTCTCGTCGGTCAGGATGCCCTGCGTCAGGTTACCATTGATAATACTCTTATCGAACTGGACGGAACCGAAAACAAAGACCGTCTCGGTGCAAACGCAATGCTTGGCGTATCCCTCGCTGTTGCCCGCGCCGGTGCAAACCTGCTCGGTATTCCCCTTTACCAGTACCTCGGCGGTGTTAACGGCAAGCTCCTGCCCGTTCCCATGATGAACATCATCAACGGTGGCGAGCACGCACCCAACAACCTCGATATTCAGGAATTCATGATCATGCCTATCGGCGCTGAGACTTTCGCTGAAGCTCTGCGCATGGGTTCTGAAATTTTCCACACCCTGAAAGGTCTGCTGGCTGCTGACGGCCACAACACCGCAGTTGGTGACGAAGGCGGCTTCGCTCCGAACCTTGAGTCCCACGCTCAGGCTTTCGAATACATCATGAAAGCTATCGAAAAAGCTGGCTACCGCCCCGGTGCTGACGTAGCTCTCGCTATTGATGCTGCTGCTTCCGAATTCTACAAAGACGGAAAGTATGTTCTGGCCGGCGAAGGCAAAGAATTCGACGCTCAGGGTATGATTGATTTCTACGCTGATTTCGTAGAACGCTTCCCGCTGATCTCTATTGAAGATGGTCTGGCAGAAGGCGATTGGGATGGTTGGGTAAAACTGACTGAAGATCTGGGTGAAAAAATCCAGCTCGTCGGTGATGACCTGTTCGTAACCAACCCCGATATCCTTGCTGAAGGTATCGAGCGCGGTGCTTGTAACTCCATCCTGATCAAGCTTAACCAGATCGGAACCCTTACTGAAACCCTCGACACCATGGAGCTTGCTAAAACCGCAAGCTACACCAACGTCGTATCCCACCGTTCCGGTGAAACCAGCGACCACTTCATCGCCGACCTCGCAGTAGGTCTGAACGCAGGCCAGATTAAGACCGGCTCCCTGTGCCGTTCCGACCGTCTTGCCAAGTACAACCAGCTGCTGCGCATTGAAGAAGATCTCGAAGATGATGGAATCTACTACGGTCCCGCTCTGAAAGAAGCTTTCTTCGGCGAAGAGTAATATATTGCCCCCGGCGGTTGGGGAAGGGAAAACCTTTATAAGGTTTTTCCCTTCCTCTGCCCCCATCCCTTTCAGAACCTTTTACCGGGCTTGCGCTCTGGGTGATATCCAAGTGTGCGGAAAGTTGTTTCATTGCTGCCCCGTGAGATCGTCAGGGATTTAATATTTCCAGAGACGGCAGTTTCGGCTTTAATTAAGTCGAAACTGCCGTCTTGTTTTCTTGCCAGTGAGGGAAAATTAAAATAAGGATTTTTTCACCCACAGGCCATAAACAGCGGAGAAATTTCAATGCAGATTTTGAATGGTAAAGAAACAGCCCTTACTATTCGTGAAGAGCTGAAAGTAGAGATAGACGGACTTAAAGAAAAACACGGCCGCGCGCCCGGTCTGGCCGTTATTCTTGTCGGTGAAGACCCGGCATCTCAGGTCTACGTGCGTAATAAGGAAATCGCCTGCGAAAAAGCGGGTATTGTTTCCAGCGCGCACCGTATCGATGCGTCCGTTTCACAGGAAGAGCTTGAAGGACTGATCCAGAAGCTGAATGCAGATGACACCATCGACGGTATCCTTTTGCAGCTGCCCCTGCCCAAAGGTCTGGACAGCCAGCGTTGTCTCGAACTCATTGATCCCGGTAAGGATGTTGACGGTTTCCATCCCATGAACGTAGGCAAGCTCATGCTCGGCCTGCCCGGTTTCCGGTCCTGCACCCCCGCGGGTATAATCACCCTGCTGGAGCGCTACAATCTGCCCACTTCCGGCAAGAAAGCTGTAGTGGTAGGACGTTCCAACATCGTTGGTAAACCGCTGGCAATGATGCTCATGCAGTACGGTGATTTCGCCAACGCTACCGTAACCGTCTGCCATTCCCGCACTGACAACCTCGCTGAGGAAGTCAAAGCCGCGGATTTCGTTTTCGCCGCCATCGGCATCCCCAAATTCATCAAGAAAGAAATGGTCAAGGACGGCGCCGTTGTCGTTGACGTAGGAATCAACCGCACCGATGAAGGTCTGGTAGGTGATTGCGATTACGCAGCGCTGGAAGACGTAGCTTCCGCCATGACCCCCGTTCCCGGCGGAGTAGGTCCCATGACCATCGCCCAGCTGCTGATCAATACCGTACAGGCTTACAAGGAGCATGTCGGGGCTTAATGCTGCTGAGTTTATATATTTGGATTTAGAAAAGTCCTCCTTTCTGCTGTGTGCGGAAGGGGGGACTTTGTTTTTGCTCTCTTAGAGCACTAAAAATTATCCCAATAGAATTATTCTAATAGAGCATTAGAAATTGCTCTATAAGAATAATTTGTTTCAAATTAACTAAAATAATTACTAAATATAATCAAAAATCTTCAAATACCTTCTCAAAAATCGCCACCCACTCTCCTTAAAACAATGCTGTTAAGAATGTAGAAATTAAATGAAGGATTCATTAAACTGCTTCCCAGTTAAAGATCAAAAAAGTTTACAACATTTTACTTAAGTATACGGATAGCTTCATGAAAGGACTCACAGAACTGCTGACCTGTATTCAGGAAATTTCCGGCGGCAATTATTCAAATGATATCATGTCCCTGACCACTGATGAATATGATCCGTATGTGCGGGAACTTGCTGAATCTGTTGGGTTGATGATGGTCCGTATCGAGGCCCGTGAGTTTGCTCTTGAACAGGCCAATGATGATCTTAAATGCAATATCGTGGCGACCATTAAGGCCGTGGCCCGTGGCTTGAGTCTGCGTGATCCGTACACCCGTGGACATGCGGAGCGGGTGGGTCTTTATTGCGAGCGGCTGGCACGCAGGGGGGGGCTTTCTGATGATGAAATCTGGACCATGCGTGTTGCCGGGACTTTGCACGATATCGGCAAGATCGGTTTCAGCGACCGTTTGATCCAGAATGTTGATACCAGGGTTGATGCGGAAATGCTCTCCGAAATCAAGCAGCACCCGGAATGGGGATACAAAATGTTGCGCGGGCTGGAGTTCCTCGGGCCAGCTTTGGAATACGTGCGTTCGCACCATGAGCGGCTGGACGGGACCGGATATCCCAACGGGCTGAGAGGGGATGAAATCACAATCGGATCACGTATCCTTTCCATTGCAGACGTCTTTGACGCGATAACCACAACCCGGACTTATCAGCAGGCCATGGACCTTGATAAAGCCTTTTCTATCTTGCGCAATCTGGCCGGACCTTCCCTTGATCCCGAACTGGTGGAGCTTTTCATCACTGATATTAAAGAGTGCGGTCTCGAAGATGCGGAGGACAATTTTTCTACTTGTGCCATGGTTGAAAACTCTGTTTTCGAAGCCGATATAAAAAAATAATCAAGAATTATTCTTATTAAGCTTGCCAACAAATCCTGAATGCTTATTCTCTCACTTCGTTAGTTTTTTTCCAAATCAAAAGCCAGAACGGCGAAGCCCAACTAAAAAAGTTTGGGATTCTTAAACCCTTTCCAAAGGGTTTAAGCCGCCGGAGGCAAAATCTTTTCATCAAAGCGCGAAGCGCATCAAATCTGCCTCAACTATGAACAAAAAATTTATCCATATTGAAGGTGCGCGTCAGCACAACCTCAAAAATTTGAATCTTGATATCCCCCGCGACCAGCTGGTTGTGGTCTGCGGCCCTTCGGGGTCCGGTAAATCAACCCTGTCTTTTGATATTGTCTATGCAGAAGGGCAGCGCAGATACGTGGAGTCTCTTTCCGCTTACGCGCGTCAGTTCCTGCCGCAGCTGGATAAACCTAAGGTCGATAAGATCGAGGGCCTGTCTCCGGCAATTTCTCTGGAGCAGCAGTCCACCTCGCGTAACCCGCGTTCAACTGTCGGTACAGTCACAGAGATTTATGATTTCCTGCGTGTCTTTTTTGCAAGACTGGGCAAATTCCACTGTCCCGAATGCGGCGAACCCATTCAGGCCCAGACTTCAGACCAGATTCTGGAACGGATTATGTCCTTTGGTGAAGGGACCAAATTCATGCTGCTGGCCCCCATGGTGGACCACCAGAAGGGTACGCATAAGGACCTGTTCAAGAAACTGAAAAAAGAAGGTTTCGTGCGTGTACGGGTGGACGGTCAGGTCTATGGTATCGACGATGTTCCGGACCTTGAAAAGAACAAGAAGCACAATGTCGATCTGGTCGTGGACCGTCTGGTCATCAAGGGCGATATGAAAAAGCGTCTGGGTGATTCTCTGGAACTGGCCCTGCGCTATGGAGATGAATCCATCGTGGTTTCCATCATCGGCGGCGATGATGTGTACCTTTCGACCATGTCCACCTGCCCCTCCTGCAAAATAAGTATGCCCAAGCTTTCCCCGCAGCTGTTTTCGTTCAACAGCCCGCAGGGAGCCTGTACACTTTGTTCCGGTATCGGCAGTGTGGAATATTATGAGCCGGAACTGCTGGCCCCCAACAAGGGCCTTTCCCTGAAAACAGGGGCGGTTATTCCTTGGAAATCCCCGAAAATGTTCGAAAGGTACGAAGAGGGGTTCCGTGCTCTGGGTAAGAAGTACGGCTTCAAGGTCGATACCCCGCTCAGTGAATTTTCCGGGGACGCGCACAAGGCGCTGTTCTACGGTGATAAAGACCTTGGCTGGGAAGGTGTGGTCGATCTGCTTGAAGTGGGTCACAATCTCGGACGCATCTGGCGTGATGAGCTTTCCCGTTTCAGGCAGTCGCAGCCTTGTCCGGCCTGTGAAGGTGCGCGACTGCGCCCGGAATCCCTTGCTGTTAAGGTTGAGGGTGTTTCGATTTTTGATTTTTGTTCCATGTCCATCCAGCGAGCACTGGATTGGCTGGAAGATCTGGAGTTTTCCGGCCATGAATTACTCATCGCCGAACCGCTGCTTAAGGAATTGACTCACCGTTTGGGATTCATGGTCAATGTGGGCCTTGATTACCTGAACCTTGGACGTAATATGGCGACTCTTTCCGGCGGTGAAGCACAGCGTATCAGGCTTGCCGGCCAGCTCGGTTCCGGTCTGGTGGGTGTTACCTACGTGCTGGATGAGCCTTCCATCGGGTTGCACCCCCGAGACAACGAGCGGTTGATCAAGACTCTGCGTTCTCTGCAATCTCGCGGCAACACCGTGCTGGTGGTCGAGCATGATGAATCCACCATCCGCAACGCCGACCATGTAATTGAGATCGGTCCCGGATCCGGGATGCTTGGCGGGGAGATTGTTTTTCAGGGCAGTGTGAAAAAACTGCTGGGTAAAGCGCAGACCCTGACCGCGAAATATCTGCGCGGTGAGCTTGCTCTTGATAAGCCCGAAGAACGGCGTATTCCCAAGGACTGGATCAAGATGAAAGGTGTCAAAACCAACAACCTTAAGAATCTGGATGTGGATATACCGCTGGGTGTGCTTTGCTGTTTTACCGGGGTTTCCGGTTCCGGCAAAAGTTCGTTGGTGGTGGATTCCATGTACAAGCACCTTGCCTTATCGCGCGGGGTGAAGGTTGACCAGCCAGGCCGTATTTCCGGTATTGACGGTATCGAAAAGATTGAAAAAGTCATCTCCATCGACCAGTCTCCCATCGGTAGAACTCCGAGGTCAAACCCGGCCACCTACACCAAGATTTTTGATGAAATCCGCAAAATATTTTGCGCTACCAAAGAATCAAAGAAGCGCGGTTATAAACCGGGCCGGTTCAGTTTCAACGTGCGTGGAGGACGCTGTGAAGCCTGTCGCGGTGACGGACAGATCAGGGTGGAAATGCACTTTCTGCCTGATGTGTATGTGACCTGTGACGTCTGCAAGGGCAAACGTTACAACAGCCAGACTCTGGAAGTAGATTACAAAGGAAAGAATATAGCGGAAGTTCTGGATATGACCGTACGCCAGTCCAAGGCTTTCTTTGAGAATCACCCGACCCTTAAACGCCGACTGGAAGTGTTGGAGCAGGTTGGTCTGGAGTACCTGCAGCTGGGCCAGCCGGCGACGACCCTTTCCGGCGGTGAAGCGCAGCGGATCAAGATATCCCGTGAGCTTGGCAAGCGCAGCCTGCCCGGAACCCTGTATATTCTTGATGAGCCGACCACCGGACTGCATATGCATGAGGTCGGCAAGCTGATCAAGGTCTTGCAGCAGCTGGTGGAAAAGGGTGCGACGGTTGTTGTCATTGAGCACAATACAGATGTGATTCGTGCTTCGGATTATGTCTTTGACCTTGGCCCCGGAGGCGGGGAGTCAGGTGGACATATTGTTGCGCAGGGAACGCCCGAAGAAATTATCGCCAATCCGGATTCAGTTACCGGAAAGTTTTTGATTTAAAAAAGAAAGCCGGAAGTTTCTGAAACTTCCGGCTTTCTTTTTAATCGTCCATTTCGACATATTTGATGTCGAGATGATCAAGGAAATATCTTATTCGTGAGGTGTGTTCCGGGATTTCCCCCATTTCTTTTTCCATGGCCGTGTCTTCAATCATGGTTCCGAGTTTGGTCAACTCTTCAAGCCCGTATGATGCCCCAGTTCCTTTGAGACGGTGGCCCAGCAAGCGTATTGTTTCAAAATCTTTCTGGTTAACGGCTGCCTCAAGCTCTGTAAGTTCTTTATGTCTGATTTCCAAATAGCGCGGCATGATGGCTTCCAGGTCTTCATCCACTTGAATCACAATACGATCACCCATAGTCATATTCTCCCATCTGAATTGTTACTAATCTGAAATATGCAGGTGTTTTGGGGCAATGTTACTTCTTCTTGGAATCTTTTTCCACTGCTTTTAATTCTTTTTCTTTGTCTTTATCGAAAGAGGTTTCCAGAAAGCTTCTGGTTTCCGGTAATTGTAGGAAAAAATTATTATAGGAACCTACTTTTGCGACCAGATCGGTGAAAAGGCAGTCGAGGACATGTCCCCCGGCTTTGCGGTCTTTGGTAATGAAATGCCAGTGGAATCCCGGCACGCCGATTCCCTTGACGTAGGCAGGGCTTTTAATGCCGATCATAGAACCTTCAACATCCTTGAATCTGAAGATGCTCTGGTCTTTAACCACATCTACCAGCGGCGGATAAGGTTTGGTCTGTGCCGGAACACTGCGGGTTTTCATTTTGCTGAATTTGCCGTCAATACGGATTACATAGAAAAGGTTAGCGGAACCTATGGTCGCTGAAAGCTTTTTATTCAGTCCTGCCAGTGATTTCGCAGAATCAAGCTTGATAATTTTATCAGTATTGAAAAATGCGGATGCGGCAAAAGGAGTATTCTCGGTATCCTTCATCCTGACGGCATTTCCCTTGGCGGTGATCTTGTATACTTCCCCGTCAATGAAGACCATTTCACCGTCAAGGCGGTTGAAGGTCCCTAGACCGGTATCGCCGTGTTTCTTCAGTTTGGCGATGCTCAGCTCGCCGTCATAGTTTCCTGCAAGCAGTGAGTCGATGATTGAGTATTGGTAGATTGTGCCGTTTGCCGTCGCCAATCCGGGTAGACAAAAAAACGCAAGAACGAGAAAAAGTACTAAGGAAGAAAGCTTGTTGGTTATCTTCATGATGATGGTCGCGTTGGTCCCGCTTAGCGGAGATTAAAACATTTTTTTCTCAAGTCGTTTGATCCAGACATCTCCGGTGTAGGTGCAGAAAAGGAGTTTCCTGCCGACATTGCCGCCTACATCCATGCTGCGCGGTTCAAGCCCTTCTTCTTTCAGATGCTTAAGGGCGGCATCAACATTTTTGTTGCCGATTCCCAGTGCACAGGAAGGCCTAACCTGCGAAGAAGTAAGTCCGGTTGCTCCTCCGAAGAGTTTGACTTCGAGTTCTTTTTTTCTGACCCCCAGACGATTCATACTCTTTAGCAAATGGGTAACGGCTGTGTCCACATATCTGCAAATCTGCAAAGATGGCTCGTTAACATTTTTCATATCAGAACGGGCAGGTAAAAAAGCGTGGCATATAGCACCCTGTCTGGTGCGGGGAGAAAACATGGATATAGCGACACAAGATCCGAGTACGGTAGATACAATGGTCGGTTTTACGCCGATATACGCATCGCCGGTGTGCAGGAAAACCCGTCTTATGTCTGAGTTGTTTAGTGACATTTATTTATATTGAGAACAGCTAGAAGTTTCAGCGAGTCTTAAAAGATATATTACTATTGTGTTACTGCCCAGTATTATTCTGCCGTTTAGCATTATTCGGGCTAAAAAAATAATACGATCAAAAAAATGTTGGAAAATATTAATTTTCGCGAATCATTTGTAAGACTTCTTCAAATTCTTCAAGCGGTGCGGCTCCGGTGACGGTCACGCCATTAACCAGAAATACTGGGGAGGCGGTAAAGCCGAATCTGCGCGCTTCTTTGACGTCTGCGTTGATGCGCGCTTTGATCTGCGGAGAGTTCAGAGTCCTTTTAAGCTGGGCCATATCCGCGCCGCATGCCTTGGCAAGTTCATCAAGCTTTGCAGTGCCGTACTTTTTAATGGCTATTCTGTTTTGCAGGATAAGCCTGTTCAGCTTCTTGGCTTTGTCCTGACTCTGCAGGGCCAGTGCTTCATAATAGCGGGCAGCTGGAAGGGACATTTTGTGCAGTCCCAGCGGATTGTGACGGTAGCGATAGCCGATTCCGGGATTATTTTGCAGAAGTTTCCTGATAGTTTTGTCTGCTTTGGCGCAGCTGGCACTTTGGAAATCAGAGAAAACCACTATTTGAATCTTTCCGGTGGGATTGCCCCAAACCGGGCGGTCTGGGTGCAGTGCCGGAACTTTCGGGTTTTTCAGCTGTTCGAGTCTGCCTTTCCTGATCCGCGACTTTTTCTTTTTTTCAAGGCCGAGCTGCAGGAGGTCGTACAATTGCTCCTCATGCCCTTCCAGAGCTTCGAAGATAAGTTGCGGATTATTTTTAATAATATCGCGGACTTCTTTTTTTGATACGGCACCGGCGTTTTGCGAATTACCTGCAACCAGACTGATAGCGATAATCGAGGCAGAAGCCAGGGTAGTAAGAAAACGGGACATGGCGGGTCAGGATATTTTTTCCGCTGCGGTCAATGCGGAGTTGTAGATATTGAACATGGTACCGAAACCTGAAATTTCGAATACTTCACTGATCATTCCGGTAATATTGGCAAAAGCAATAGTTCCGTCCATTGATTTAAGTTTTTTGGCGCAAAAAAGTATGGCGCGTAGTCCGGCACTTGAAATGTACTCCAGATCTCCGAGATCAAATACTATTTTGGTCTCGCCTTCTTCAATGCGCTGGCACATTTCATTTTCAAGCTCTGTAGAGGTGAGGGCGTCCAGACGGCCTTTAATACCCAGAATCAATACATCGCCGACTTTCTTGCTGCTGATTTCCATTATGAATCCTTAATAAGAAATATAAACATGGTTGCCCGTGTAATTGTATGTTCTTTAAAATACAAACTTCATTCATTTAATGACGTTTGTAAAGGACAGGGAGTGCATAAGTATTAAAAATTGATCCATGCCGGAACAAGTCTTCCAGACTCTGATAGCTCTTTTTCCCGCTTTTCCACATCCGGTTCTACCATTTTGACCAGCCGCCAGTATTTTGCGGAATGGTTGAGGTGCACAGTGTGGCAGAGTTCATGGATGAGTACGTAGCGGACTAATCGATAGGGCAGGAACATGAGCTTCATGTTTAAATTGATATTGCCCTTGGCAGAGCAGCTGCCCCAGCGTTTGCGCTGGGCACGGATGAATACCTTGTTGAAGGGCAGGTTCAGTTCTGCTGAAAGTTTTCTGAGTTCCGGCACAAGGAAAGCACGGGCTTCGCTGCGTACGAAACGGGTGAGCAATTCAAGTTCCTGTTCTCGAGACCACTTGCTGCCGCTTATGAGCAATTTATCCACATTGCGGCGCATGCTTAAAGAAGGTTTGCGGTTTTTGACCCGGCTTATTAAATATGTTTTTCCGCTGGCGGGAAAGCATATTTCATCAGGAAGGACCAGCTCCGGCGGGGTTAGCGATAGCCCTTTCAGCTTCAATTTGCGGATATTTCGTTCAATCCATTCCTGTCTCTTCTTAAGAAAATAGGGAACATCTTTGCGGTTCACACCTTTGGGTAAAACCACCTCAATTCCTTTATCCGGGATGAGTTTGATGATGATGTTTTTTGCCCGCGGGCTGACACGTACTGTGTACGGAGGAGGAAAGTCTGCCATTTTATGCCTGTGAAAATATGACTTGTTTTATGGTTGATGGGGGATTACTTTTGCATCCCCTGTCTATGTTCCCGTTTATTACAATCTCACCATTTTAAGTTATTAATCCTAAGGACTACGGCGTGCCTACAAAAAGTTTCACTTCCCGTAAGATGTATATCTTCCTGCTTGTTCTGACCATTGCCACCACTGTCGGTTTTCAGGGCTGGCGGACTCTGCTCAACAACTTTGCCGTGGAGGTAGCCGGTCTGGATGGCGGTGAGTTCGGTATGATCGGTTCCATCCGGGAAATTCCGGGCTTCCTTGCCCTGCTTGTAATCTACGTGCTCATGTTCATCAAGGAGCATCGACTCGCTGCGCTGTCGGTAATTGTCATGGGGGGCGGCATCTGTCTGACCGGGTTCATGCCTTCATATGCCGGGCTTGCTTTTACAACCCTGCTCATGTCTTTCGGTTTCCATTATTACGAAACCCTGAACCAGTCCCTAACCCTGCAATATTTCGGCTACACTGAAGCGCCGTTGGTCATGGGCCGTTTGCGCAGCCTTGCGGCAGCAACAAATATCTGTGTGGGAGTCGTGGTTATCTCCATTTCGGGGTTCATGGGTTATAAGGAAATTTTCATTGGCGCGGGCATGTTCGCAGTGCTGGCCGGGATGTACTGCCTGACCCGCGATCCTTCATCTCCTGATCTGCCGCCGCAGCATAAAAAGATGATTTTTCGCTCCAAGTACTGGCTTTTCTATGCACTGACATTCATTGCCGGGGCGCGCAGACAGATTTTCGTGGCTTTCGCGGTTTTCCTGCTGGTTAAGAAGTTTGGTTTTTCCTTGCAGCATATCGCCATCCTGTTCGTGGTAAACAACGTCATCAACTACTTCGTGAACCCGGTCATCGCCAAGTGTGTCAACAAGTTCGGTGAACGCAAGGTGCTGACCCTTGAGTATGTCAGCCTGTTCTTCATTTTCACCGCCTATGCCTACACTGACAGCCCTTTAGTGGCGGCGGCTCTCTACGTTCTGGATAACATTTTTTTCAACTTCACCATGGCTATCAAGACCTTCTTCCAGAAAATCGCGGATAAGCCGGATATTGCACCTAGCATGGCGGTCAGCTTCACCATCAATCACATTGCGGCTGTCTTTGTGCCCGCACTGGGTGGTATTGCCTGGATGCAGGATTACCGTATCGTCTTTCTGGGCGCGGCAGGGATGGCTCTTGTCTCCCTCGTGCTGAGCCAGTTTGTGGACCGCGAGTTGCGCTTGAAAGGTCTGGCCGGGTAGTCCGCAGCAGTCACATATATTTCACACCTCTCCGGCTAATGAGCGGCCATACGTGTACTCGTCTTTTTTGAATCAAGGCTGTATGGGTTAGATAATCCGTGATTGATTTTCAGGACCGGGAGATTGAAATGACGCCGTTAAAAGTATTGGTTGTTGAAGACCATCATGACCTTGCGGAGAATTTATGTGATTACCTTGAGGCTCTGGGGCATGTTGTGGATTATGCCCCGGACGGGTTGGTCGGGCTGCATCTGGCTGTTTCGGAAAATTATGATGCGGTTGTTCTTGATGTGATGATGCCCGGTATGGATGGATTGAATGTCTGCTCCCATATCCGTGAGAAATCCATTTCCCAACCGGCCATACTGCTGCTGACCGCTCTTGATACTCTGCAGGATAAATTATCCGGTTTCGAGGCCGGGGCAGATGATTATCTGGTCAAACCTTTTGCTCTGGAAGAACTTAGTGCCCGGCTAGATGCCGTCACCCTGCGCAGACGCGGGCGGACCAATCCACAGCTCCGGGTCGGGGATCTGGAGCTGAATAGCGGAACTATGTCAGTTAACAGGGCGGGCAATGAAATCGAACTGAACAGGGTCTGTTTTCAGATTTTGCAGGAACTCATGAAAGTATATCCCAATGTGCTTTCCCGCCGGGACATGGAGTTTTCCATCTGGGGCGAAGACTTGCCGGACAGCGATTCCCTGCGCAGTCATATTTATAAACTCCGGCTTAAAATAGACAAAAATTATCCTTATCCCATGATCAAAACAGTGCATGGCGTGGGTTTCAGGCTGGCGGTTCAGGATGAAGCTTAACAGCCTGCGCTTTAAAGCAATCTTGTTTTACAGCATTTCGCTGGTGATCATGCTGGCTTTATACTGGCTATCCCAATCAGGGGCGGCCCGGGTCACTGAAGATGATGTTATAAACAATATATTGCGTTATGAGGCAGAAGCTTATTTCAATCGCTATGCGCAGGATCAAGAAGCCTGCCTGCCGAGCATGCGTTATTTAACAGCAGTAAATGATCCTGCTCAAATTCCGGATGTGTTCAGGGAGACTCTCTCTGCACTGCAAGACGGTAGTTATGAGACCTGCGGACCGGGAGCTATTCCGGGACCGGATTCACACAATATATTATTGCAGACTTACCCTGAGGGTAACAGAAGATTATATCTCATTTTCGATAGTTCTTTTGTTATTACCGAGGGAAACAGCTCTATCCTCTTTAAAAGCATTCAGTTCATGTTCTTTCTGTTAACATCGTTGTTAGGGGTGTTGCTGGTAGTTGTTGTTGGTAAGGTTGTATTCCGGCCTCTTGATTCTCTCAGTGCAAAGCTTCAGTCCTACGGGCCGGATGATTTGGAGCGGACTTTTGATGAATCAAAGCGTAAAGATGAAATAGGTCTGCTGGCTTCCAGCATTCAAAATTCATTTAAAAGAGTACGATTATTTATCAAAAGGGAGAAGGAATTTTCCAGAGATGCCAGCCATGAATTGCGCACTCCCCTTAGTGTTATCAAAGGTGCACTGGAGCTTATCCGTTTGTCTCCTGAATCAGCCCAGTCGGAAATGAATAAGCCGCTCAGCCGTATTGAACGTTCCGTGGCAGATATGGAAGAGACCATTGAAACCCTGCTTTGGATCGCAAGAGAGAAGAACAGGCAGGTTGCAGGAACTCCGTTCAGTATTGAGATGGCCGTGGAAAAAGTGGTGCAAAGTCTATCGCCGCTTGCCGAGAGCAAAAAAATTACCCTGCAGCTTGAGTTGGAAGATGGCGATAGCAACAACGCGCCGGAACGGGCTTTTTCCATAGTCCTTACCAATCTGCTTAATAATGCGTTTAATTTTACCGCAAACGGTACTGTCGGTGTCAGTCTTAAGGATTCGGTGGTCACGGTCTGGGATACCGGGGTGGGGATTTCCGAAGAAATGATGGAAAGCCTTTCAATCCCTTACACAAAGGGTGATAATAGCAGTGGTTTCGGGCTGGGGCTGTCCATCGTTCAAAGGCTGTGTGACCGCTTCGGTTGGCTTTTATCCATCAGCAGACGCACCGGGGGTGGCACTCTGGTATCTATTGATTTCAGTTCCACGCGGGTCGTTCACAGATAATTCACAAAGCTATTACAATTTGTTCACGCAGTCTGCGTTATTTCTGCTTATCAATTAAAATTAATTTATTGGGAGGAGCAGTTTTATGATGAATCGAATTACCAACGCAATACTTGCAGTACTGCTTGTGTGCTGCGCGAGTACTGCGGCAGCGGGAGAAAGAGTGCTTGCTGTTATTGGCAGTATTTAATAAATATATAGTGGTTTTTAATATTTATTGACCCACGAGTGCGTAAAAATATTATATTCCCTTTCCAAGACTGGGGATGATCTGCTAAGAGTCTTTTGTCTTATTGTGTTGCTAACTCTATAAGGAGTGTGACTTTGTCTAAAAAGTTTACCTATACATATCTGACCTTGTTGTTGATCTGTTTCGCTAGCACTGCCTTTGCAGGAGAGCGTTCAATGTTCGAACCCGTGTCCATACGCGCTACCGGAAAATATATTTCTGATGCTGACTACAAAGACAGTGACGGTTCTTCCAGCGTTGCCGGGGGACAGGTCCGCTTAAGAGCCGGTGATTTTTCTCTGAGCTATGAAGGGCAGTACTACTCATGGGATAACGTTGACCAGCTCAGCTTCGGTAATAAAAAGGATGATCCCTGGAATGCCCTGCATCGTCTGAGCTTGGGATATTCTCTGAACGGCATGATTAATAAGGACTGGTTTTATGGTGCAGGCATCACCGGAACTTCCGCTTTCGAAGAAGAAATGGAAGACTCTTTTGGTGGAGCTGTACGTGGACACATCGGTTATGTTTTCAATGAAAATTGGAAGGCGCTCATCGGTGTACGCGGCTTTGCCAACAGCATCCGCTATTCTGCCATGCCGTACTTCGGTATCAACTTCACTGACTACGCTGAAGACGGTTCCGGATATTTCATGAATGTCGGTATGCCCGCTACTGAAGTCGGCTACTCCTTTGATGAAGCTTCCACACTGCGTGCAGCGTTCAACTTTGACGGTAAAACCTACCGTTTGAAAGATGACAGTGCAGTGTCCGGTGCCGGATATGTTGAAACCAGCAGCATGAAAGCAGGTCTCTACTATGATTACAAAGCAACCAAAAATTGCTCAATCTCCATCGGGCCTGAATACGTTTTTTCACGTGAGACCAAGTTCTTCGACAAGAGCGGAGACAAGTTCGGATCAGAAGATCAGGAAGCAGCTTTCGGCGCATTTTTCAATTTGAGATATAAGTTTTAATAAACTATTGCTCGTTGCGTGATAGTCAAAGGTCAGTTTGAATTTGTTTCAGCTGGCCTTTTCTTCTTTTATGATTTGTTCAATGCACTCGATGGTGTCAGTAACAAATTTGAGACATAGCCGGCTTTCACGTAATTTCTTTTTACCTTCGAGTGTTTTTATCTCCTGACCATTTAGACGCAGCAGCTCTGAGCATTGATGGGAATGGTTTTTTTCCGCGAAGCGGGCAAGTAATTCCTGTACGGCACAATATGTCCGGTCTCGCGAGAAGCTGTCTGAAGTGTCGCTGGAGCCTAGGGCCAGCCCCAGTGCTATGCATCCTCCTGAAACGGCTCCGCAGGTAAGCCCGGAAGCAAATCCTCCTCCAAATCCGGCAGTTAGTTTTTTTGCTAAGTCTGAACCAATGCCATATTGTTCGCCCAAAGCCTCAAGGACGGCCTGTGCGCATGAAGACCCGCCCATTAATGCCCTAACTGCCTGTTCATGGGTTTTCATCTCTAGCTCTCCTTATTGATTTACGGGGACAGCACCCCGCAGCATTCCCGCGATTACTGAATCGATGCGTTGCCATGTAATGTCTTGGGATAAGTTCAAACCGCCATAACTTCCCGGCTTCATGGATTTAACCAGCAGGGAGTTTATTGCGGAAAATATCATGACGACTACTGTTGTCAGATCGCATTCTTCATTTGTTTCAAGAGACATGCGTTCAAAGCATTCCAAGGCTGTCCTGATTCGAATGTCTTCAAGACAGCTGACTTCGTCCGTTGTAGAAACATGCTCCCAAGCCATAATTTCCAGTGTAAGTGGGCGAGAACGCATGGCTCGTACATAATTTTTGAAAAATTGATGCAATGCTTCATGAGCATCCAACCCTTCCCACTGCTCAGTGCTTTCCATCAATTCCTCTGGAGAGGGCCAGTATTTTCCCGTTGTTCCGAATGCTCTCACCAGTTCTGGCAGGTTTCCGAAGTAACGGTAGATCAATACCTTATCCACCCCGGCTTGTTTGGCGATATTGTTGATGCCCAAGCCTTTTGACCCGTCACGGGCAAGTACTTCTCCCACTGCTTCAATAATACGGTTTGCAGTTTGTTCCCGATCTTTTGTGTTCTTCATGTCACCACTGGTGACATGTTGCTTATAAAAAGTCAAATGCCAAAAAAAACACCCTGCTTTTAAAAAGCAGGGTGTCGTTGAAGACTATAGGAGCGCAGCCTCTATTTAAAAGGCTCGAGAGCTTTTTTAAAGCCTTCGCGAGAGCGTTCGATGACTTCGGTTCCGACGCAGAAGGCGAGGCGGAAGTAGCCGGGGAACCCGAATCCTGTGCCGGGTACGGCGAGGATTCTTTCTTCCTGCAGTGCTGCGCAGAATTTTACATCATCGCCACCGGGAGCTTCAGGGAAGAAGTAGAAGGCCCCTTTGGGCATGGTATATGAATATCCGGCATCTTTGAGTACGGAATCCATTGCGTTACGGCGTTCAAGGTAGATGTTTTTGTCTACCTGAGAGCCGAGGGCCTTTTCGAGCAGCTTCTGGCCTACTGCGGGTGCGTTAACAAAACCGAGGATACGGTTGGTGAGCACCAGTCCGGAGAGGAGCTGTTCCTTGCCCGGCATTTCCGGGTTGAGCAGTGCGTAGCCGATACGCTCTCCGGCAAGGGAAAGGTTCTTGGAAAAGGAGCTGACCACGATGCTGTAGGGGTAGAGCGGAAGGATGGAAGGCACATCTACACCGTCGAATGCGAGGAACCTGTAAGGTTCGTCAGCAACGAGGAAGATGGGGCGTTCGCGGCCTTCATTTGCTTTATTGAGAATTGCGGCCAGTCCTTCAAGCTCTTCCTTGGTGTAGACAGCCCCGGTGGGGTTGTTGGGAGAGTTGATGAGCAGCACGCGGGTCTTCTCATTGATCGCAGCTTCAATGGCGTTGAGGTCCAGTTCAAAAGTCAGCGGTTTGGAAGGTACGGTTACCAGTTCGCCGCCGGAGTTCTGGGCGTAGAAGCCGTATTCTACGAAGAAGGGAGCGGGGCAGAGGATCTGGTCGCCAGGTTCGAGGATTGCACGGTAGAGAGCGTTGATTGCCCCGGCTGCACCACAGGTGATTATCAGGTCGGAACCGGCAACTTTTACGCCCTGCTCCTCGGAAACAGTCTTGGCCAGCTTTTCGCGCAGGGAGGGGTAGCCGAAGTTGGGCATGTAGCCGAAAGCGAAGGGCTTGTCCGCTGTCTCGGCCAGCTCTCTGAGTCCTTCACCTACAGCAGCGGGGGCAGGAACGTCTGGGTTGCCCAGTGAAAAGTCGCATACAGCGTCTTCACCGTATTTTTTCTTAAGTTCTATGCCTGTTTCGAACATTTTGCGAATCCAGGATGAACGTTCAATGTATCCTTCCACTTGAGTTGAAAGAAGTTTCATTTTAATTCTCCACTTTTCTATCTTCGGTTTTTATTGGAATTCCCGCTGCGGCCCTTATTCTGAGGACGTCCGCCTTTCGGCTTGCCACGATAATTGTTTTTACGGGGGCGGGGTTTTTGCTGAGGTCTTGGTCTGGGAGCCGGGGGCTGCTCTGCTCGGGCGTGCAGGGATTTCTGGTACAGTTCGTCCAGAAGCATGCCGACGAGGATGCATTGTTCGTCATCCTCAGCCAGTTGGCGGACCAGATCTTTATAGCGTCTGATGCGTTCCCTTTCAAGGATGGTTTTGGCGCGGAAACGGCCTTCAAGAATAGTGGTCAGTCTTTCATTGATGGTTTCGAGTACCTGCTTGTCATCAGGAAGTTCACGGACTTCAAAGTTGATGTTGTAGGCCGTGGCGATGCGCTGCAGTTCGATTTTCTGGATAACGTCAACGAGAGAGATTGCCACACCGGAGGAACCTGCACGTCCGGTACGTCCGGCGCGGTGGATGTAGGATTCCTTGTCTTCCGGAGGTTCGTACATAAGCACGTGGGAGAGGTCCGGAACGTCGATGCCGCGGGCGGCAATGTCGGTGGCAACGAGGAAGCGTATTTCACCGCTGCGCAGCTGGGCCAGCACCCGTTCGCGCCTGGACTGGGAAAGATCCGAGGTCAGGTCTGCGGCATTGAAGCCGAAGTTGTTGAGCACGGCGGCCACGAATTCAACGTTGGCCTTGGTGTTACAGAAAATAATAGCTGAGGTGGGGTTTTCCGTCTCAAGGATACGCATGAGCTGGCGTTCCTTACCCATGGAGGGAACTTCGTAGTATGCGTGGTCGATCTCGGTAACATGCACCTGCTTGCTGCTCAGGCTGAGCAACTGCGGTTTGTACATGAATTCTTTGGAAAGGCGGATGACATGCTCGGGGAAAGTTGCCGAGAACATGTAGGTGGAAATAGGTCTGCGCGGCAGGTAGGATTTGACCTCACGCATGTCCGGATAGAATCCGATGGAAAGCATGCGGTCTGCTTCGTCGAAGATCAGGGTTTCAAGGTCTTCAAGATCGAAGGTACGCTTCAGCAGGTGGTCGAGAATCCTGCCCGGTGTACCAACAACCATGTGCGCTCCTTTTTCCAGCTCTTCGCGCTGGTGACCGTAGCCGACACCGCCGTAGACAGATAGAACTCGCAGGCCGGAACCTTCGAAAATTCTTTCAGCTTCGCGCTCAACCTGTCGGGCAAGTTCGCGGGTGGGTACAAGGATTAATGCCTGAGTGTAGTTGATATTTGGGTCGAGCTTTTCCAGAAGGGGCAGGACAAAGGCACCTGTTTTGCCGCTTCCTGTCTTGGCCTGCACCATGAGGTCTCGGTTTGAAAGCTGGTAGGGGAGAGATTTGGATTGGACCGGGGTAAGTGTTTCCCAGCCCGCTTTATCAAGGGCGTTCAGTATGGATGGGGGGAGTTCTTCTTTATTGATCTCCGGGAGTGCTTCTTCTGGTTCCACTACTTTATCCGGTTGATCGTGAACGCTTTTATTATGCATTGCATGCTGACTTTGGTCGTCTTTTGAATTGGTCATAAATGTTTTTCCTATTAAAACTTGAAATATCCGTAAAACACTACGCTATAAGTATTGGATTTTGCAAAGGGTATTTTGTCCGCTAATTGTTGGTATCGAAAAAGCAGATAAGATGATTGTGTTGCGATTGGCTTTAACTATTTGATCTTGTGATTAAATTGCATGTAATCCTGACCCATTAAACTTTATAAACGGGTGTTGCTATGCTTGAGAAATTGATGTCCAAACAAGTCTATTTCATAATCCGATGCATTCTGGCTGCCGTATTTGTGTATGCGGGCGCTGGAAAGTTGTTGGATGTGCAGGGCTTTGCCACGGTCATCAGCGGCTATGGACTGCTGCCCGCGCAATTAAACTACGTCGCGGCACTGGTACTGCCGCTGGCGGAGATTTTAATTGCCGCAGGTTTGGTCTGGGACGTAAAAGGTTCTCTTTCGTCTTATTCAATCCTGTTGCTGGTTTTTATGGCAGTTCTGGCTCATGGCATCAACATGGGGCTTGATGTTGATTGCGGTTGTTTCGCGCCCGGTGACCCGGAAGGCGAGGCCTATCACTCTCTGCGCGAAGCCTTGCTGCGTGATGCTTTTCTCCTTGCCGGATGTGGATATCTGTATTTGCTGCGCCGGGTGAAAGGGTATCGTGCCCGGTCGGTCCCAATTCCAATGTTTGCTACCCGGTAGAACTCAATTTGAAATTTGGAGGATGATGGAATGAAGATGTTTAAGAATATTTCTCTGGTCGCTGCTCTGTGTGCGCTGATGCTGGCTATGACCGGCTGTCTCGGCGCTGACAAGTTTGCGCAGGAAGTTGAAAAAGAAAAAGGCGCAGTTAAACTGCTTAAAGAAGTACAGCGTGGTGGATATGACATTATCACTACCCCTGAACTGAAAGCTCTGCAGGACAAGAAAGAGGATATGGTCATTATCGATACCATGCCGTATGAAGCAAGCTACAAGAAAGAGCACGTTCCCGGCGCAAAGCAGTTTCTTTTCCCCATTCCCGACATGGTTGAGTGGGACGTGAAGGAAACCGACGGCAAGACCAAAGAGCAGTTCATTGAAATGCTCGGTCCTGACAAAGACAAGCTTATCGTAATCTACTGCGGATTTGTAAAATGTACCCGCAGCCACAACGGTGCTGCATGGGCCAAAAAACTCGGCTACACCAACGTTAAGAGATACCCCGGTGGCATTTTCGCATGGAAAGGTGCTAAATACCCCGTCGGTTCAGTTAAGTAATAAGGACCGGATAACTCGGTTCTCTCTCCCCCCCGGTGCATTGTGCGCCGGGGTTTTTCTTATCCTTCAACCCCCACCAGAATTCCGTCCGCTTCCCCGAAACGCAGGAGATCTTCCATGGACATGCGGCATGCTGTTTCCAGATTTTCCCCGGCATGGCGGCGGCATGATTCCAGAAGTTCACGAATTCCTTCGCCTTCCATAAGGAAAGAGTCAAGCATACCCCGGCTGGTCATGAAAACGCGGTCGCCCGGTTCCAGCGTATAGCTGGAGCAGGGCAGCAGGCCCAGCCCGAGGGTTCCGAGGTCGCCGCTTTGCCGTTCAATCAGGAAATGTGTCCTGTTCTTGTTCATGAAAATAAGCGGTAAGGCTCCGGCATTGACCACAGTCAGGATTCCATGCTCGCGGTTGATATGCAGATAGCTTGCGGAAAAGACCTCTTTGCTCATGTTTAGCGACTTCAGTTGCAGCCCGATGTTGCGCAAGGTTTCAGACGGTTTGAACAGTGGGCCGCTGTTGGCCGCCAGAACAGAACGGATGTGGTTTTGTATCTCATTTGTGCAGGATTCGGGGCAGTTTATAAGCAGGTGTCCTTCATCCTCTGTTCCCATTACTATTGCCTGATGTACGGCAGAGCCGCAGGGAGTCGGGCGGGAATGGGATATGGTCCGCGCGCCTTTTTCCGGAAAAGGTATTTGTGCAGGTGGCGGTACTTCGGGCCTGATTTGCCTGTTGTTTAAAAATTTATCGCAGATATTGAGCTTCAGGTGCAGTCTGATGCGGTTGATCACGTCTTTGTAGACAAACGGCTTTACAATAAAATCAACAGCACCTGTATCGTAACCCTTGGTTGTGTTGCCCTCATCATCCAGCGCGCTAAGGAAGATTAAGGGTATTTCCGCTGTTTCAGGCGAGAGCCTGAGTACTGTTGCGCATTCAAAGCCGGTTTCACCCGGCATCATGATGTCCAGCAGGATGAGGTCGGGCTGCTCTTGTTCTGCCAGTTCCCGCCCGGACCGTCCGTTGGTTGCAGTGAGAATGTTGTAACCCTGCTGGCGTAAGACAATTTCAAGGAATTCCAGATTGAACGGCTCATCGTCAACAATAAGAATAGTCGGAATGTTATTTGGGGAGATGGGCATTGGGGTAATCCTTTCTGTATCCCAGTTGTGTTTTGGTTTTTTGAGTTTGTCAGTTTAGATTAAAACAGAAAAATGGTCTTGTCCTTACTAAAAAAAGTGTATTTTGTTCGTATTTCTCGTTGCTAAGAAAGTTGCAGTTGCGTTAGATTGTTCCATCTTTATTTATCCTACAACTTTTTATCAGCAGGAGTTGACGAAATGCTTATCGGTATCCCTAAAGAGGTTAAAACCATGGAAAATCGTGTTTCCATGACCCCCGGCGGCGTGGAAACACTTGTCCGCCGCGGCCACGCCGTTGTGGTGGAAAAAGGTGCAGGACTGGGGTCCGGCCTTTCCGATGAAGAATATATTGATGCAGGCGCAAAAATCGGTTCTGTGGATGACGCTTGGGCGGCTGAAATGGTCATCAAGGTCAAGGAACCTATTGCCTCTGAATACAAGTATCTTCGTGAAGATCTCCTGCTGTTCACTTATCTGCATCTCGCTGCTGACGAACCGTTGACTAAAGTACTGCTTGATTCAGGCACCATCGGGGTTGCTTATGAAACCGTGCAGCTTCCTGACGGCTCCCTGCCTCTGCTGACCCCTATGAGTGAAGTCGCCGGGCGTCTGGCTGCTCAGGAAGGAGCCTTACACCTTGAAAAAACGAAGGGTGGCCGCGGTGTGCTGCTCGGCGGAGTTCCCGGTGTGGCCCCGGCTAAGGTTATGGTTATCGGTGGCGGCGTGGTCGGAACCAATGCGGCTAAAATTGCATCCGGCATGGGTGCTAAAGTGACTATCTTCGATGTAAACCATGCCCGCCTTCAGTATCTGGATGATATTTTCAATGGCCGGGTGACCACCATGACTTCCACTGAACCTAATATCAGGGCTGGTGTTGCAGAGGCTGATCTTGTAATCGGCGCGGTGCTTATCCCCGGTGCCAAGGCTCCGAATCTGGTTACCCGCGATATGCTTTCCACTATGAAGGAAGGGGCTGTAATTGTCGATGTTGCTGTTGACCAGGGTGGCTGTGTTGAAACCATTAAGCCAACTACTCATAGTGATCCAACTTATGTTGTAGACGGTGTTGTGCACTATGGTGTGGCAAACATGCCCGGCGCGGTTCCCAGAACTTCGACTTTTGCCCTTGTAAACCAGACCCTGCCATACGCCTTGCAGCTTGCGGATAAGGGGCTTGATGCCCTGCGCGATAACCCTGTCCTTAAGCTCGGCCTGAACACAATGGGCGGTAAGCTTACCTACGCAGCAGTCGGTGAAGCTTTTGGCATTGATTGCGTGAGTCCGGACGACGCTCTGGCCTAAACAGCAAGATGCAAAAAATTATTTTACGGGCGGAGGTGTTCTACCTCCGCTTTTTTATTGTTAAATGAAAAAGATATTTTAGGGATATTTATAATTAAAGGATGAAAAAAAGTTTTGTTAGGATTATATTTAATCCTCGTTACTGATGTGTTTTTAGGAGTAGTAATGTCTGATAGCGGGCGTGTTTTAATAGAAAATCCAGCTGTGGCGGCCAGTTGGCTGGGCTCAGATCTGAACTGGCTTGTATTAAGTAGTGTGGGGGTGTTGTCCATGCCGGTCTGGTATGCTGCCGTTCCATATTTAGCATGGCATGAAAGCAGGGTTAACCATGAATAGTAGAGTTATTTCCGGAAAATATCTGCTGTTTATGTTTGCTTTGGGCAGTGTTTCCCTCTGGCTTGTAGAGGTCTTTTTTGAATTCATTTGGTTTAATCCGAATTCTGACAGCTTTGTCTCCCTGGTCTTTCCTGTGGATGATCCCAAGGAATTGTTTTCTCGCTTTGTTCTGGTCAGTTCCCTGCTGCTTAGTGGTGCGGTTGTTTCCTATCTGTATGACAAGCAGGCAAGTTCAGGCCGTAGAGCCTGTGAGAGTGAGCAGAAGCTGAAGACTATATTTAATTCCATTGGTGACGCGGTTATCGCCACAGATGCTGCGGGCATGGTTACACGCATGAACCCGGTAGCCGAGCAGCTTACCGGTTGGACCGTTCAGGAAGCCAATGGGCTTGCTCTGACTGAAGTCTTTAAAATTATCAATTCCGCCACCCAGCACCCGATTGTTAATCCGGTGGATAAGGTCTTGAAATCAAGGGCCGTCGTAGGTCTTGCAAATCATACTACTCTTATTTCCAGAACTGGAGAACGATTCCAGATTGCCGATTCTGCTGCTCCGGTTTTTGATGATACCGGGGAAATGTCCGGAACAGTCCTTGTGTTCAGGGATGTCTCCGATGAGTACCGTCAGCAGGAAGAATTGCGCAAGTTACAGAACTATCTTTCAAATACTATTGATTCCATGCCTTCAATCCTTGTCGGTGTTGATGCCGAGGGGCTGGTTACGCAATGGAATATGACCGCTGAAAAAGTAACGGGTGTTCCCGCTGATGCCGCGCAGGGAAAAGCTTTGGCTTCGGTATTTCCGCGTATGGCTTCCGAGATGGAGAAGATCAAGGAAAGCATAAAGACCCGCACTCCCCGTAGCGAGGAACGGCAGTCCCGACAGGATGAGAAGGGGGTCTGCTATGAGGATGTGACCATCTATCCCTTAATAGCCAACGGCGTGGAAGGGGCGGTGATCCAGATTGATGATGTTACCGAGCGTTGCAATCTGGAGCAGATGATGATCCAGACAGAGAAAATGATGTCCGTCGGCGGTTTGGCGGCCGGGATGGCTCATGAGATTAATAACCCGCTTGCGGCGATATCCGGTAATTCCCAGAATATTCTCAATCGTATTTACAAGGATTTGGATAATAACCGTCGAACAGCTGAAGAATGTAATGTTGACCTTGAAAATATGCGTGACTACTTATCTCGCCGGGAGATTCCGAGGATGCTCAACGGTATTTCAGATTCATGCAACAGGGCGGCGACCATTGTCAGCAACATGCTCCGTTTCAGCCGTAAGAGCAAAAGAGAGTTTTCCGGATGCAATCTTGCTGAATTGATGAACAGCACGCTAGAGCTTGCCGCTAATGATTATGATCTCAAGCGTGAGTATGACTTTAGGAAAATAGATATTATAAAGGAGTACAGTCCCGATCTTTCAGAAGTTGTCTGTGAGGAAAACGAGATTCAGCAGGTTTTCCTTAATCTGTTGAAGAACGGCGCACAGGCTATGATGGAAAAGGATTATGTTGATGGGAGTCCTTGTTTTGTCATAAGATTGAAGAAGGAAGGTGGAATGGCTGTTGTGGAAGTTGAAGACAACGGTCCGGGTATGTCTGAAGACGTGCGCAAAAGGGTTTTTGAGCCTTTTTTTTCTACTAAGAATGTCGGACAGGGGACCGGACTGGGATTGTCGGTTTCCTATTTTATAATAACTGATCAGCATAACGGTTTTATGGAAGTTGATTCGGTTCCGGGCAGTTGGACCCGTTTCGGAATTAAGATTCCAGTCTCAGGGCAGGAGGCTTAGTCGATGTCACACTCAATACTTGTTCTTGATGATGATGTTCATGTAAGGGAAAGTCTTGCCATAGGGCTTGAAGATGAGGACTTTGATGTCTACGAAGCCGGTAGTTCCGAAGAAGCCTTGAGCTTTCTTAATGGACAGAAAGTGGACTTGGTCGTGGTGGATTTGAGACTGCCGGGAATGAATGGTACTGACTTCATCAATGAAGCCCGTCAGAGATGGCCGGAGCTGAAGTTTGTAATCTATACCGGTTCTCCTGAATTCAGTATCCCGGTTGACCTTGCAGAAGTTCCCAGTGTTTCGAATTCCATATTTTTGAAGCCTTTGCCCACATGTGAGGTCATGGTCAGCGAAATAAGACGTATGCTGGGTTAGGACTTACTCAAATTTGCAATAAGTGCGGGTTGCCGCTATCAGATTATCTGAAACGGTTTCCTGGAGTGTATTTTAGTGCCACCGAAAGAAGAAATAATATATATTGAAGCCAAGGCTCCAACTGAGCCTCCGCCGGAAGAGGGGCTGCCGCCATGGATGGCCACCTTTGCGGACATGGTTACGCTTCTGCTGTGCTTTTTTGTTCTGCTGCTTTCCTTTGCAAACCAGGATGTCGCGAACTTTGAGACCTTGAAAGGTTCCATGAAGGACGCTTTTGGTGTTCAGACTCAGGACCGCACCGGGAAACATATGGCGTTTTCAAAATCGCCCCATGTTGCAAGTTCCACGAGTGCCAAGGCCAAGAAGAAGATGGAAGCTCTGGAAGTGGACATCAGGGCATTTATATCTGCCGGTAAACTGCAGAAGCTTATGGCGGTGAATACCGATCAGCAGGGTGTTCTGGTCAGGGTTCCCACTAGAGCCATCTTTCTACCCGGAACGGCAACAATCAATCCCAGAGCCACGAAATTGCTTGATAAGGTGGCCGGGATTATGAAGAAGAAAAATTTTAATCTGGTCGTTCGTGGACATACCGATGATCGGGCAACAAAAAATAATATCTACAGCTCCAACTGGGAGCTTTCCGCTGCAAGGGCTGCCTCATGCCTGCGCTACATTCTTAAGAAATCCGGGGTTTCATCAAAGCGTGTAAAGGCTGTGGGGTACGCCGGGACCAAGCCTTTGGTTCCCAATACCTCTAACCGGAACAGGGCCATCAACCGTAGAGTTGAGTTCTATTACCAACCGCCTTCGGAAAAGTTTTAAGTCAGACACAAAAAAATCCCGGTATTTCATAATTGAAATGCCGGGATTTTTTGGATCAGCTGAACCGTTATTTAGCTCTTTTTGCGCTTTTCCCAGAGTTTCATTTCCTTCATCTTCTTGCGCCGTTCGCGCTGCAGGGACTTACAGACCAGCGGGGTTTTTTTAGCGTAGCCCCATTTTTCGCGATATTCTTCAGGGGTCAGGCCGTATTTTGCAAGGTGACGCTTGGTTAACACCTTGAAAGATTTTCCTGATTCCAGACAAATGATGCTCTTTTCGCGAATAGCTTTCTTGGGGTCGACCGGAGGTGTCGGTTCCGGGGAGCCGCTATCCAGCATCCCTTCGCTTATTTTTTTGATTCCAGATGCCAGCTTTTGAACCATGGAAGTGATTTCTTCCTCGGTCATGGTTCTTACGCTGGCCTGTGCTTTTACGATTTCAAGAGCTTCTTTAAGATGATCTTCCATATTCTCTCCCGTAATCTGTTTTGATTATGCTCCCGTTACAAAATTAAAGTTTTGTAAGTGTGTATGCTGATGCTTTTTCATATAGCATAAAATGATGAATCTATTCTTATGTCTGTTATTTAAGTTGTCAGTCCTTTTAGGATGATAGATCCATCGGTCACTTATCGCTACTAATAACACTATCTATGTATAAAGGTGAAGTAGAATATTAAAAAACTTTTTACTATTTTTGCTTAAATAGTGAATCATCCGTAAGGATCTATTCTGATTTAACTTTCCGGAAATGAGTAAACCTCTTTTTAGATACATGCCTGAAATTTTACATGTGTCCATTACTTTTTATGTTTGTTGATGTATAAGAGTGATGTGAATTCTGTGTCTGGTGGGATTTCTGTTATCATCTTCAATGAATCAAATGATATCTAGTAGATAGTGAGGTTTATTATGCCCAAAGATATTAACGACTTCTTGAAAGAGATCGGGGGAATGGATGTTGAGTCCCTTGTAAACTGCGTCTGCCGTCATCATTTATCTAATCTGGGACGGGATTATGGACGTACTGATATTTTTTCACTTTACCATGCTCTGGCCTATACCTTGCGGGACCGTCTTGTTGGTAACTGGATAAAGACCCAGCGTGCATATTACAGCCAGCGGGCTAAGAGCGTTTACTATCTTTCACTGGAGTTCCTGACTGGGAAGTCTCTGGCTAGTAACACCTTGAGCCTTGGAGTGGAAAAAGAAGTCAAGGAAGTACTCAAAAAATTCGGTCTGACTCTTGATGAGGCGGAAAGTGCCGAGGCCGATGCCGGACTGGGTAACGGCGGTCTGGGCCGTTTGGCTTCATGCTTCCTTGATTCAATGGCCAGTCTTGGAATTCCCGGTTACGGCTATGGAATCAGATATGAGTATGGAATTTTCAAGCAGGCTATTGAAAACGGGGAGCAGGTCGAGGCCCCGGATGACTGGCTGCACAGTGGAAATCCATGGGAGTTTAACCGTAAGGGGTTCATGTTCACGGTTCGTCTTTACGGACGGGAAGAGCAATATACCCATGAAGACGGTTCCGCGCGCCAGCGCTGGACAGATAGTGCCAAAGTAATGGCTGTCCCTGTGGATATGCTTATTCCGGGCTACAAAAACGGCAACGTCATCAATATGCGGCTTTGGGAGGCCCAGCCTGCCCGCCGCTTTAATTTCGATCTGTTCAACAGCGGGGATTACATCCGTTCCATGGAAGATGCGGTTCGTTCGCAGACAATTTCGAAGGTTCTTTATCCCAATGACCATCTCAGTGAAGGCCGTGAGCTGCGCCTTGTGCAGCAGTACTTTTTTGTCTCGGCGACTATTCAGGACATGATGCGTCGTTTCAAAAAGCTGAAACTGGACTTTTCGGAACTCCCGAACCGGGCCGTAGTCCAGCTGAATGAAACCCATCCGGCCATTGCTATCCCCGAACTTATGCGGATTCTTATTGATGAACATATGCTCAACTGGGATGAAGCGTGGCGCATCTGCCGCAGAACCTTTGCATATACCAACCACACAATGATGCCGGAAGCGCTCGAAAAGTGGCCTCTTGAAATGATGCGCAAAGTGCTGCCCCGGCATGTCTCCATCATTTTTGAGATCAACCGGCGTTTCATTGAAGATGTGAAAGTCCGTTTTCCGGGAGATGAGGACCGCCTGAAACGCATGTCGATAATTGAGGATGGAGAATATCCGCAGGTACGTATGGCCTGGCTGGCCGTGGTGGGCAGCTTTACCGTCAATGGCGTTTCCGCTCTGCATGGGGACTTGATCAAGAAAAGTATTTTTCAGGATTTTGTGGAGATGTTCCCCGGAAGGTTTACTTCGGTGACTAACGGTATCACTCCGCGCAGATGGCTGCGGCAATGCAACGAGCCGCTTTCCGAGTTGATTACTGAAAAGATCGGTGACGGGTGGGTTACTGATCTTGCCCAGTTGAGGGAGCTTGAACCGCTGGCGGATGATCCTGAATTTCAGGACCGCTGGTATCAATGTAAGCTCAAAGAGAAAAAGCGTCTGGTTGATTATGCCCGCAATGATTACGGTCTCTATCTGCCTGCGGACTGGATGTATGATGTTCATGTGAAGCGCATTCATGAATACAAACGCCAGCTTTTAAATGTCCTGCATGCAGTGACTTTATACTGCCGCCTGAAAAAGAACCCGGATAGCGTGGCTGCCCCGAGGCTTAAGATTTTTGCCGGGAAAGCCGCTCCCGGCTACTTCATTGCCAAGCGTATTATCCGTTTGATCAATTGTGTGGGAGCAGTTGTGAATTCCGATCCGGCGGTAAACCACAAGCTGCGCATCGCCTTTATGCCCAACTACCGGGTTTCTCAGGCTGAACGCATTATTCCGGCAACTGATCTTTCGGAACAGATTTCCCTTGCCGGAACAGAAGCCTCAGGAACAGGCAATATGAAATTCGCGTTGAACGGGGCTTTGACTATCGGAACCCTTGACGGAGCCAATATCGAGATCATGGAGGAAGTGGGCCGGGAGCATATGTTTATTTTCGGTATGGATGCTGATGATGTCGAGGCGCGCAAGTATAACGGCTACAACCCTTCAGATGTTGCCTCTGAAGATCAGGAGCTTGGTGAAGTGTTACACTATATCGGGGACGGCACTTTTTCAGAAGGGAACCGGGACCTGTTCAGGCCTATCCTTGATACGCTGTTTAGCGGTGGCGACCAGTATATGGTCCTTGCTGATTACCGCGATTATGTGGATACACAGGACCGGGTAGATGAAATGTGGCTGGACCGCAGAAGCTGGCTGCGCTGTTCAATCCTTAACACTGCCGGGTCCGGGTATTTTTCAAGTGACCGGGCTATTATGGACTATGCCCGTAATATCTGGGGAATCAGGCCTATGGATTTGGAAAAGTAGTTCAGATTTAACTGAAGTTTAATCAAGCCGCCTATTTATATGAAGATAGGCGGTTTTTTATGGCTTAAGGAACTATTTGAAAATATGGATTGAGAAGTTTTACCTGAAAATAGTTTAATGATAAAAGCCCATTTTCACGGAAAACAGTCTGTATTTCGCGAAGGGGCAGTTGAGTGGAAGACGTTTGTCCGGTCTCAGTCCATACATTTCGCGGGGTGAGGGCTGCTTTGCTTTCAGTGGGAAATTTACATATATTGACCGTCTTGAATTGACCACAAAACGGATGTCCGAGAATGAAAATGAAATTTCGCCCCTTTACTTTTCTGTTGCTGTTTCTCCTGCTTCTGGCGGGAGTTTGCGCGGCTTCCTATCACATGGGTTATTTTGATGCTTTTTTCACAGAAAAAACGGATCATAGCCAGCCGCAGGAAGGGGAAGGTCCTGTCGCACGCCGTGAGGTTAGCAAACTTGTTTTACCGCTAAAATCGGCTGATGAGCAGGGTGATGAGGCAGCTAGAGAACTCAATGAAGCAGAGATTTCGGCTTCAAATACTCAGGTTGCTGCTGATACGGCTGAGCAAGACGGACAGGGCGCTGAGGCCGCAGTTGCTGAAGCCAAGCCTGCTGCACCGGCCGAGAAGGCTGCTCCCAAGCCGATAGCTAAACCCCAGCCGAGGCCCAAGCCGAAACCTGCTTCTGCGAAGACCGTTCCAGCTTCTGCCGGAGGTGACCTGAAAGGGATCAAAACTTCCTGTCTGAATAAGAAAGCAATCGTCAATGTTCAGCTCTCTGCTGCTGCCGGAAAGATCAGCTGGTTCAATCTCGATAAACCGCGCCGGTTGGTTGTTGATATGCACGGAAAATGGAACAATAAGGCCAAATCCGTCTACCGGGTGAAAAATTGTCCGCTCTCCAAGGTTGTGTTGGGCGAGCATCCCGATAAATTCCGTTTGGTAATTTATTTAGACCCGAATAAATTTCCCGCTAAGGTCAAGCCCGTTGTGCGCAGGCTTGATAATGCGGTCTCAGTGGAGCTTGGTTTTTAGATCCAGTTCTGCAACATATTTGCCTTGAACGGCCCGGAGTTTTAAAAACTCCGGGCCGTTTTTATTTATAGATCATCTTTTTTCTAAGCTGTTTATATTTATGTGCTTAGTGAGATGTTGTTGCGCGTAACATAAATGTAACAGGTGGGTCATTGCCCTGTAACCCGTGCCGGATAGTTAATTCCTGTCTGCTTGAGAAGGCTGGCAGTTATTCAATGCGAACCAAGTAAGATCAGGGGTCGGACGAGCCTGATCCGATTTTATTTTATATAATAATTATGGAGACAATCTAATGGGGCAAGCTGTTAAAATCGCTTCCAAAAATTTGGATTTTTACTATGGTGACTTCAAGGCGCTTGAAGATATTTCCATGGATTTTGAAGAGAACAGGGTCACCGCACTTATCGGGCCTTCCGGTTGTGGTAAAAGTACTTTCCTTCGTTGCCTGAACAGGATGAATGACCTGATCCCCGGAACCCGTGTGGACGGCGATCTTACACTGGATGATGAAGATATCTACGCTCAGGGTTTGGATGTTGTTACCCTCAGAAGACGCGTGGGTATGGTTTTCCAGAAGCCCAACCCTTTTCCTAAATCAATTTTTGAAAATGTAGCTTATGGTCTGCGTGTAAACGGCATTAATGACAAAGAATTTATCGCTCGCAAAGTGGAAGAAAGCCTTAAAGGAGGTGCTCTCTGGGACGAAGTAAAAGACCGCCTGCACTCTTCCGCTCTAGGTCTTTCCGGTGGACAGCAGCAGCGCCTGTGTATTGCCCGTGCTTTGGCCGTTGAACCCGAAATCCTGCTCATGGACGAACCTGCCTCCGCCCTCGACCCCATTGCTACCCAGAAGATCGAAGACCTGATTCACGAACTGAAGAGGAATTTCACCATCATCATCGTTACCCACTCCATGCAGCAGGCTGCACGTGTGTCAGATCAGACCGCATTCTTCTACATGGGGCGCCTTGTGGAAACCGGTAAGACCGAGACCATGTTCACCAAGCCCAAGAACAAGCAGACTGAAGATTATATTACCGGTCGATTCGGTTAGATTGCTGTTCAATTCATGTTTACAGGTCTGGCTTTCCGGACCGCAATATTACGGAGATTACAGATGGAGCAACGTGCCCATTTCAGTAAAAAAATGGATGAATTGAAGGTTCAGCTTCTCAGGATGTCCAGCATGGCGGAAACAGCACTGCATAATTCTGTGAAAGCTTTAGCCGAATGCAATGCAGAGCTGGCTGAAGACATCATTATGAATGATATTAAAATCAATGAGCTTGAATGCGAACTTGATCAGTATAACCTCGGGCTACTGGCCCTCGACCAGCCTATGGCTCGTGATTTGCGATTCATTGTCGGTTCCATGCGTATTGCCAGTAATCTTGAACGTATCGGTGATCAGGCGGTTAATCTTTCCAACCGGGCTGTATTTTTGAGCACCCGCCCGCCACTCCCTTTCAATCAGCAGTTGGACCAGATGGGTGCTATTGCTATGGATATGGTTTCCAAGGCCGTCAAATCATTTGCTGATGAGGACGCTACCCTTGCGTCGGAAGTCTGTGGAATGGATAACGAGGCAGATAGTCTTAATGTTCGCATTCTCAAAGGTTTAATCGAAAATATGGTTTCCGAAACAAGGATCGTGGAGCGGGGTGTTCACCTGATTATGGCTGCAGCTAACCTTGAGCGTGTCGCCGATCAGGCTACCAATATTGCCGAATCAGTGATTTTTATCACTCAGGGGGTTAATATCAAGCATCAGTGCCGGGGATAATATACAGCTGTTTATCGGTAGATTTTCTTTGAAGGAGTCGGATTTGTCCCGACTCTTTTTTTTGTTCTAATCATTGAGCGCAAACGATTTCAGGCGGCAGTGCCTTGCTGAATTTGGTTTACATAAGTCTATTTTTAAGATAGAAGCAGTTCTCTTAATCTCAAGATGGAGTTCTGTACTCGGTGGTATTGAAAATCACGGGTTAATGATTACCCTATTAGTCTTGAGTTTTTTCCCGTAACGGGCATTAGGGATGAAGTGTGGTCCTCATGGACCAACGGACAATCTGGGCATCGGCTGCCTCGGAACGCGTGAGCAGGTTGGATCCAATGCGCTTCTCCCATAATATATATGCCGAAATTTTGTCCGAGGACATCGTTGTTGGAGGTAACCCATGGAAAACAATGAAAACATGAACGCCGAAATGGAAATGGACTTCGAGGCTGCCCTTGAAGACTATCTTAATGCCGATTTCGGAAATCTGGACGAAGGAAGCATCGTTTCCGGTGAAGTAGTTAAAGTTGATAAAGATTTCGTTCTCATCGACGTTAACTTCAAGTCTGAAGGCCAGATTGCAGTATCTGAATTTCTGGATGCTGACGGTGAAATGACTGTTGCAGTCGGTGACAAAGTAGACGTATTTGTTGCAAACAAAAACGAAAACGAAGGCACCATTCACCTTTCCCGCGACAAAGCCAAGCGCATGCAGCTCTTCGACAAACTCGAAGAAGTGCAGGAAAAAGAAGGCGTTGTCGAAGGCAGAATCATCCGCCGCATCAAAGGTGGTTACACCGTTGATCTCGGTGGCGTGGAAGCATTCTTGCCTGGTTCTCACGTTGATCTCCGCCCTGTCCCCGATATGGACGCTCTCGTTGATCAGACTTACGAATTCAAGATTCTCAAAATTAACCGTCGCCGCAGCAACGTTATCGTTTCCCGCCGCGTTCTTCTCGAAGAACAGCGCAACGAAATGCGTTCCCAGCTGCTTGAAACTCTCGAAGAAGAGCAGACCGTTAAAGGTAAAGTCAAGAACATCACCGAATACGGTGTATTCATTGACCTCGGCGGTCTCGACGGTCTTCTGCATATCACAGACATGTCCTGGAAGCGCATCAAGCATCCCAAGGAAATGGTCGCACTCGGTGATGAGCTCGAACTGAAAGTTCTGAACTTTGACAAAGAAGGCCAGAAAGTTTCTCTCGGCCTCAAGCAGCTCGTTCCCGATCCGTGGGAAGATATCTCCGGCAAATACCCCGAAGGTGCCAAGTATACCGGTAAGGTTACCAACCTCGCTGACTACGGTGCATTCGTTGAGCTGGAAGCAGGCGTTGAAGGTCTGGTTCACATTTCTGAAATGTCCTGGACCCGCAAACTGCGTCACCCCTCCCAGATGGTTCGCGTTGGCGACGAAGTAGATGTTGTTGTTCTGGGTGTAGACCCCGACAAAAAACGCATCTCTCTGGGTATGAAGCAGGTTAAGCCCAACCCCTGGGATGTTGTTGCTGAGAAGTTCCCCGAAGGTACCATCCTCGAAGGACAGATCAAAAACATCACTGAATTCGGTGTATTCATCGGTATCGAAGACGGCATTGACGGCCTGATTCACGTTTCCGATATCTCTTGGACCCGCAAAGTGCGTCATCCTTCTGAAGTATACGCAGTTGGCGATTCCGTTCAGGCGAAAGTTCTCACCGTTGACAAAGAAAACGAGAAATTCACCCTCGGTGTTAAACAGCTTTCCGAAGACCCCTGGTCTCAGGTACCCACTAAGTACCCCGTTGGCTGCACCCTCGAAGGTCTCGTTACCAACATCACTGACTTCGGCCTCTTTGTAGAAGTTGAAGAAGGTATTGAAGGTCTGGTTCACGTTTCTGAAATCTCTCACAAGAAGATCAAGAATCCTTCTGAGATGTTTAAAGAAGGCGTTACCATCCAGGCTAAAGTCATCCACGTATCTGCTGATGAGCGTCGCCTCGGCCTCTCCATCAAGCAGCTCAAGGAAGACACTGAAAAACGTCAGCCCAAAGAATTCCGTTCCGGTCCTGCCGACAGCGGTAACACTCTGGGTGAACTGCTGAAGCAGAAGCTTGCTGATGCAAGTGAAGCTAAAGCAGCTGCAGAGACCGAGGATGAAGAATCCTAAGAAAGGTTTCTCTGTAAGACATCCGATTCTATTCGGTTTCAGTCTGCTTATTATGGCTGTGGCTCTCCTTTGGGGAGCTACAGCCTTTTTTCATGGAAAAGTAGACTTTTTCAGTTCCGGAAAGATCGGGGTTGTCAATGTGCAGGGAACCATTACCAACTCATTGCCGACGGTAAAATTTCTGCGCGATCTGCGCCGTGATGATTCTGTAAAGGGTGTACTGCTGCGTGTTAATTCACCGGGTGGAACCATTGCCCCTTCGCAGGAACTTTACCATGCAGTCAAAAGGTTCGCCGAGGTAAAGCCCATTGTGGCTTCTTTCGGGACAGTTGCGGCTTCCGGCGGCTATTACGCTGCAGCGCCGGCCACAAAGATCATGGCCAGCTCCGGCTCCATTACCGGCTCCATCGGGGTTAAAGCGGAGTATGCAAACTTCCACCAGCTCATGGAAAAGGTCGGGGTTAAGCCGATCGTCATCACCAGCGGTAAGATGAAAGCTGCCGGGTCTCCTTTTACGGAGTTGACCCCGGAACAGCGTGAATACCTGACCGCACTGATCATGGACATGCATAACCAGTTCGTGGATGACGTGGCTGCTGCGCGCAAACTTGACCATGAGCAGGTAGAGAAGATCGCAGACGGCAGGGCCATTACCGGACGCGAGGCCAAAGAACTCGGCCTTGTGGATCGGATCGGTGGCTTTGAGGATGCTGTTACCGTACTCAAGGCGCTTTGTGACCTTGAAGGCAGCGTTTCAGTTATAGAAGGCCCGGAAGTGGATAAGCCTCTGCTGAAGGAGATTCTCGGCTATTTGGGTATCGTCCCTGAAGGTTCGGCCACCGGTGATGGCTTAATCTTTTCCTACTGATTTCGGTGGGCTGTTATGAAATGTACATTTCTCGGCACAGGTTCGGCATTTGATGCCGGGCAGACCAATGTTTCCATGTTGGTAGAGTGCGGCGGAAACCGTATCATGCTGGATTGCGGTTTCAATGCCGGACATGCCTGCATGAACATGGTCCCGGATGCGCAGAACATTGATGCTCTCTGGATTTCCCATTTTCATGGCGATCATTTTTTCGGGCTGCCGTTTTTGTTCGGTTCCTTTTTCAGCGCGGGAAGGGAAAAGACTTTTCATCTTTGCGGTCCGGAAGGGATAGCTGATAAAGTCACGCAGGTTGTGAACCTTGCCTATCCGACCATGTTCGGAAAGATCGGATTCAGGGTTGTATTTCATGAATTCAGGCCAGGGGACGAAAATTCCGTGGCCGGATTCGGTTTAAAGACCTGCAGCATTGATCATTCTGCATCAGCACTGGCGCTCCGTCTTGACTGTGCCGGAAAGACTATATTCTATACAGGGGACGGGGCTTTGAATGAGGATTGCATGCAGCTGGCTGAAAAGGCACAGTTGGGAATTCTCGAAGCTTATTGCTTGGAGGGTTCCGTCAAGGGACATTCCAGCATTAAGGCGTGCATTGATTTCGCAACTTATGCGCGAATTGAGAATGTTGGTCTTGTGCACCTTGAGCCTTTTGTGCGAACCTGTCACCGTAAAGACGTTATAAAGCAGTTATCCCTGACTGATTCCGCGAATTTTTTTCTTCCTGAGCAGGGTCAGGTTGTTGAAATTTGATTTTGTTAGATGATTCAGTGAAAGCGAGGCTCTAAGTGGCTACCAGATACGACAAGATTGTACGTGAGTTTTATGAGGGACAGGACGGCTTTACCGTACTGCTCAGTGATGAGCCTTCTTTTTATAAGCTGTTGCGTGGAACGTTGCATAAAATTCTGGCCATCCGCCGTGATTGCCTTGCCTACTTTCAGGATCAGGCTCCCTGTTTGAATGAGATCAAGGATAAGGTCGGATCGGGACAGCCTGTGTTGGTTTTTGTGGAGCGTTTGCTCAAGGGCCGACCATCCGCTGAATTTATCCTCAATATCCGTAAGGTTTTTCCGGAAATTAAAGTTGTTGTCCTTACTGATGAAACCAGTCAGGAAGAGCTTATTTTTCTGCACGAATTAGGTGCTAACAACATCATCACCAAGCCTGTATCAGTAGACAGTCTGGTTCAGAAACTTGCTTTCACCATTAAGCCGCAGGGCAAGTTGGCTCAGCTGGTGGAAGCCGGTAAGAAATTTTTGCGTGACGGTGAATTGGATAAGGTGCTGGTGATAAGTTCCAAGATCCTTGAGATCAAGCCAGACAGTCCGGCGGCACTCATGCTGCAGGGTGATGCCCAGTCGGGTATGGGGCAACGGGACGAAGCCTTGAAATCCTACCTTCAGGCTCATGAACAGTCCAAGGTGTTCATGGAGCCGATTAAAAAACTGGCCGATTTCTACAAAGGAAATAATAATGACCAGTATTTGCATTATCTTAAGAAACTCGATTCCATTAGTCCCCTGAACACCGAACGTAAATGCGAAATAGGCAAGGTCCATCTGGAGCGGGAAGAGCTTGATGAAGCTGAAATATATTTCGATCAGGCTGTTCGCTGTGCGGTAAAGGAAGCCCACAACTATCTTTCTCAGGTAATGAGCGGCATAGCCGAATCCCTTTTTGACGTTGCTCCGGAAAAAGCCGAAAAATATTATTCTAAGCTTCTGCAGGTAAAAGCCAGCAGTTTGAGCGCGGATGACCTTGAGACTTACAACCGTCTTGGTATAGCCCTACGCAAGCAGGGCAAATGGCAGAAGGCGGTTGAAAACTATCAGGCTGCATTAAAGGTGGCTCCCAATGAACCGGGGTTATTCTATAATATTGGGTTGGCCTACAGTGATGGCAAAGAGTATGCACGTTGCGCCAAGTATTTTAAGAGGGCTGTGCGTTCGGACGGAATGATTCACAAATCCGCTGTTTCCGTGGCCCGGAATATTGCAGGTATTTTCTTAAAGGTGGGTATGACTGAAGAGGCAAGGGTCGTAATTGAAGAAGCTCTTACAGAATTCCCCGATGATGCGAAGTTGAAGGTTTTGCTCAAGAAAAGCATGCCGCAGTCCTAACTTTCAGTATATACCTTACAGTTTCCATGTATTTTTTTATCGCGGTTGTTTTCGGGTTTCTTGTCTTTATGATTTTTTATGGGCGCTATATGAATGTTAATGGAATCGTCAATCAGCGGCGTTTGCAGCTGGATAACCTGCGAGATAATGTTGAATTCAAAGTCGGCAGGTTAAAAAAAGGGACAGCTCAGATCAAACGGGAAATCGCTGATGCCGAAAGCCATCTAGAAGGTTTGAAACAGGACCTGAATGAAGTCGGGAGTCCTGAATGATTTACATGCTCGTGTTCTGCGTCGTCGTCATGCTTTGTGCGCTGGTAATAAACAAGATGATTACAAACTGGCACAGGGACACCATGAAAGCTTTCAAGCAGGAAGAAGCGGCCCTGCGGAACCGTCATGAGCGCGCCATTCGTGACCAAAAGAAATCTTTAATCAAGTTACGCCACTTGAAGAATAGAATTAAAACTTATGAGCAGATGGTTGAAGATGCACATATTCCTGATAAAAAATCAGTATCAACTCAAGATTGCATAAAAAAATAGCTATTGTTTGTCCGGTTGCGTACAAGTCTTCAGAAATGAAAAAGCCCGTCTGTTTACTGCTTGCTGCAGAACAGACGGGCTTTGGTCTATTTGGGATTACGGCCCGTTTACCGTAATATCGTCAGAGTCGAGATTCGGGTTGCTGTCAAAACCGGCAATGAGGGTGGCTTCCCCTTCCCCGGAACCGTTGGCATCGTAATATAAGCTGTTGTTAGTTGTGTCGAAGACAAAGCAGGCATCTGTGTACGATACATCTGTGTGTCCGTCATATCCATCGCTGCTGGTTACTGTTGCAAGTTTTGATGAAGCATTGGAATCAAAATCCGAGCCTTGAAACAGAAACTTGTCACAGCCGTGAGTAAAGCTGTTAATCGTATCTCCTCCCTCATTTAAGTCCATATAAGCAAGGGTGGTCTCTGAGCTTGTCAGTGTTATGGTATCCGCACCCTTGCCGCCTTGAATTGTGTCGGCAGAGAGGGTGGATGCTTTGATTGTATCAGCTGCATCGGAACCGATGACACCTTCGATGTTTGAAAATTTATCAGCCCCTTCGCTGTGGCTGAAAAGTGCGGTTCCGCCAACATCGGCTGTGCTTCCATCGCCAAGATCTATGTTGATGGCTGCAGTTGATCCTTTGTAGGAGATCAGGTCGGTATCGGCTCCACCTTTCAGCTCGTCAGCTCCTGTTCCGCCATGCAGAATGTCGTCTCCAGCACCGCCATCAAGGACATCATCTCCGGCTCCGCCCATCAGGTTGTTATTATTGTCGTCGCCTGTGATTTGGTCAGCGTTCTTGGTGCCGATAACATGTTCAATATTTTTAATTTTATCGGCTTCGACCATGTTAAGTTTGCCGATGACGTAATCCCCGGACAAAACAGATAAGTCGATGGACAATGTTTCGGAGCTGGTTACATATGAATAGTCAACCCAGTCATCGTCTCCTGAACCACCGTCAAGGGTATCAAGGCCGTCTCCACCGGAGAGGGTATCGCTGCCGTCTCCACCCATGAGGCTGTCAGCTCCTGCATGACCGTGGATGATATTGTTTGCAGCGGTTCCTTCAATGTAGTCGCCATTATTTGTTCCGGAGAAATTTTCGATATTAACGATATAGTCAACGATTGTTGATGTGTGGCCCAGGCCTGCATCAGCTTCCTTAACTTTTATATATTCGACCCCGTCGACGGTTTGTGTAAATGCTGAACTTATATATACTCCTGTGCTGGCTAGGCCGGCGTCTGAAAAATCCATCCAGTCACTACCTGCGCCGCCGTCGATATAGTCAGCACCAGTTCCGCCTAAGATGGTGTCATTTCCTTTGCCGCCAGAAATGGTATCTACGCCGCCACCGCCGGAGATAAAATCTTTGCCGTCTCCGCCGCTGAGCATGTCTGCCTGACTTCCACCTTGGATTAAATCGTCCCCGGCATTTCCGTCAAAGGTGGCAGATCCTGTCCCGGCAACCATTTTATCATCGCCTTGTGATCCGATAAATTTTTCGATATTACTGAATTTGACAACGTTGAGTTTTGCTGAATCCAGAATTGTGTCGTCATAGATGACAGCTTCATCTGCATCCATATCGTTGTCAGTATCGCCATTCAAATTAATATATACTGACTTGGTGATATTGCTGAAATCGAGAATGTCGCCGGTTTGTTCGCTTCCGCCGTCAACAATTTCTCTGGTAGCATCATTGCCTTCTGTGTAGTTGCTGTTCAATCCGGGCCTGAAAACATTGTCGCTGCTGTCTCCTGTCAGCTTGTCCAAATACTTGGAGCCGATAATACCTTCAATGTTTTTAATGGTGTCATCGCCGCCGCCACCCGTGGCTGTTCCGTCTGCAAGGTTTACTGTAACCCCTGCCTCGGCATCTTCGTATGAAACAAAGTCGACGTCTCCGGAAGATGTTCCACCGTCAATATCGTCCTTGCCGTCCCCGCCGGTTATGATATCTGCTCCGGCTCCACCGTCAATCTTGTCTTCTCCGGCGTTACCGAAAAGGGCATCGTTTCCGTCTCCACCGAGGATTGAGTCATTTCCGTTATCGCCGGAAATATTATCGTTACCGCCGTATCCCAAGAGAAAGTCATTTCCATTTTTGCCGCTGATTTCGTCGGCCATCTCCATGCCGATAATCTGGTCTGCGTCCGGGGTTCCCCCCAGTGTGTTGCTTTGCCCGGCTGTACCCGTAATTGTGTTGTAGCCAGAGCTTCCGGAAGAAGTTTCTCCGCCTGAACTACTGGAGTCGTCATCGCCGGAACTTTCGGTGTCGTCATCAGAGGTGGTTTCGCCGGATCCCTGTGAGCTGTCCGGATCTTCTCCTGTGTCATCACTATCGGTTTCTGCAGATTCCCCTTGGGTTTCAGCATTGAGTTCAGTTTCATTGTCCTGACTTTTAGGGCTGTCCTTTGCGGCCGGTTTGGGGGCTCCGCCAGTCCTTCCGTCTTCATCCCCGTCAAGTTCGCCCGAAGGTTCATCCTGCTCCTGTTGCTCCTGCTCTTGCGGGGCATCACCTTCACCTACTTCGGGCGTTGTATCCACCTTGGGCGGCTCGTTAATCTTGTTCGGGTCAAATTTTTCCTGCCCGATCAGGCCTTCGTCACCGGGATTGAGGACACCGGTCCCGGGGTGGAGAACTCCGTCCTGCCCGTCGGTGCCTATAACGGGATCGCCTCCGCCGGGCTCAACGTCTTCACCAAGACCTTCGGGAGACTCTTGCAGTGCAGGGGGATCAGTCTCCTGTGCCAGCTGTTCTCCTTCCTGGCCTTCGGTGCCCTGCTGACCTGCAGCAGCCTGCTCTTCGGCGGATTCACCATCTGCTGGCTGCTCTTCGCCGTTCTGACCTTCTTCATTCTGTTCTTCTGCCGCCTGCTCTTCTGCAGCTTGTTCTTCCTTCTGCTGCTCTTCCTGTTCCTGTTTCTCTTTTTCCTGCTCGCGCTGTTTCTGGATTTCCTGCTGCTGCCTGATGTTGGAGGGAGCAAGGTCACGAAATGAAGCTAATTCCTGCATGGATATAGGACGCACAGGATTGAGGAATCCGTATTGGGTGATATCGGACATCTGACCGGACATAAGCTGTTGGATCTGGCCGGTAGCCTTACTTTGCAGAAGCATGGCTTTACCGGCGTGAATTTCTTCAACACCGTGCTTCTCACCGTCGGCCCCGACTTCACTGAGGATAATTGTGCCACGGATACCGATGGTTGCCAGCGGTGAGCCGAGCTTGAAGCGGTCCGGGTTTTCTTCTGCAATTTTACCGGTAACTGTACGAAAGGTTCCCTGCGCAATATCGCCTAGAAAGCTGGATGCACCACCGTCAGGATCATAAACGTATTCATCAAGGGCAATTCGGGAATTGGCACCTTGGGAGATGAGTGTGTCGTCGACAAAGCGCACTTCAATGTTGCCGCCATCCCCGGTAATCAGTTCTTCTCCCTGATATATAGGGCTGCCCGGTTCAAGGGGACGCATTCCTGCTGCAGATTCTGCATAGGCATCACCGGAAATACCGGTAACTATTCCTATTTCTTGAGCACTGTTTTGTTCGACAGGCATCTTGGCTCCAGTTTTCGCTTATTTTATATGAAATTATAGAATTGAGGTGGTCTTTATAATCAAGCAATGTGTCTATAATTAATAAATCATCCATGCTGATTCCGCAAGGGATATCAGGGCAAATAGATAAGGTATAGTCTCTGTCCAGAGGGTTATTCTGTCCGTAAATGTTGAGCTGGCAGTATGAACGCATATGCGTTTTCAAACAGCTGCCAAAGCAAAAAGCTATCAAATACAATGTCTGTGTGGTCTGCAATGCCAATTGAATTTTGAAGCTTGTATAATGTCCTTCATCTGGTGTATGCTTAACTTTGCATAACTAATATAAATTTCCTGTAGCTCCGGAGCGTGCATGGGTATTTTTGAAAAAAGTACAAAGGCAGGGCATAAGCGTTTTGTCTGGTTAAGGGTTGCTGTACCAACAGTAGCCTCCCTGGTGCTTTTCATTATTGTGATTTTTGCTGTTCACATGCCTGCGGTGCGTGATGCTCTGCTGGCCCAGCGCAAGGACTCCTTAAAACATATGACTCAGGTTGCCGTGGGGGTGCTGGAGCATTTGCGCGATCAGGAGATAAAAGGCCTGATATCTTCTGAAGAAGCCCGGCGCAGAGGGGCTGAAATTATCGGGATGATGCGTTTTGGATCAGAAAATAAGGACTATTTCTGGATTAATGACTTTAAGGCCAGAATGGTTATGCATCCATATATGCCTGAGCTTGATGGCCGGGATATGTCCAAGTTTGCCGACTTCAAAGGCAAGCTGCTCATTGTGGAAATGGTAAATGCCACGGAAAAAGATGGAGCGGGGTTTGTGGATTACCATTGGCAGTGGCAGGACAAGCCGGGTCGGGTCGTGCCTAAAATTTCATACGTACAAAGATTTTACCCGTGGAAATGGATAATCGGTACGGGACTTTACATTGACGATATCGAGTCTGAAGCAGCGGCACGAAACCGAGACCTGATCATGATGACCGTGTTCATACTGGGTGTAATTTCATTGCTGTCTTTTTATACGATAGTCCAGAGCAGAAAAACCGGGCAGCAGGTGCAGGAAAGTGAGGCTCTCTTTAAAGGTATCTTCGATCACAGCCAGCAGTTTATGGGGGTGCTCAGTCCGGAAGGTATACTGCTTCTTGCCAATAAAGAGGCTCTTAATTTTGTCTCTTGCGGGGAAGGTGACCTTATCGGTCATTATCTTTGGGAGACCCCATGGTGGGATCATTCTCTTACTGCTCAGCGGCAATTGAAAGAAGTTATTCAAATTGCTTCATTCGGCGGAGTCGGGAAAGCTATTTTCGAGCATTGCAATGATAGCGGCGAAAGCATTTATGTGGATTTTTCCGCTAAGCCTGTAGTTGATGATGACGGGAAGGTCCTTTTCCTGATTGCAGAGGGTCATAATGTTACCGAGCTGAAAAACGCTCAGGAGCAGATCGCCCGCAGTGAGGCTTTGTTTCGGGGGATTTTCAGTCAGTCATTGCAGTTCATGGGGGTCCTTGATCTGGACGGAACTTTGCGTGAGGTCAACAAGGCCGCACTGGACGTTAGAAATGTTGCGGCTGAGGATGTCATCGGCAAACCTTTTTGGGAAGGACCGTGGTGGCAGCATCCGCCATCTCTTGCCGCAACTTTGAAGCAGGATATAGAGCGGGCGGTTAACGGCCATGTTGTTCGCAGGGAGGTCAGGAGTGAAATACCCGAGGAAGGAACACGATATGTTGACTTTTCTCTCAAGCCCGCTTTCGGGGCGGACGGTAAGATTCTCTTCCTGCTCGCTGAAGGCCGGGATGTTTCCGAGCTTCATTCTGCTCAGGACCAGCTCAGCGAACTCAACCGTGATCTTGAACAGAAGGTGGAGGAACGTACCGCTGAACTCAGCCGTTCTGTTGAGAGTCTGGAAAATG
The DNA here is from genome assembly GCF_048571135.1 of Maridesulfovibrio spiralis (SeqCode). Lineage (NCBI taxonomy): Bacteria > Pseudomonadati > Thermodesulfobacteriota > Desulfovibrionia > Desulfovibrionales > Desulfovibrionaceae > Maridesulfovibrio > Maridesulfovibrio spiralis (SeqCode). The sequence continues at coordinate 2,203,451 of NZ_CP182344.1, forward strand.
CCCAGAACCAGCTTATCCAGTCTGAAAAAATGGCTGCACTTGGTGACCTTGTGGCCGGGGTCGCCCATGAGATTAATACCCCGGTGGGAATCAGTGTGACAAGCATCAGTTTTATGGAAGAGAAGTTGGCGGAGATTTCTGCTAAAATGAATGCCGGTGAATTGCGCAAGTCGGATTTGGATAAGTTCATGAATATTGCCCATGAGGCAACCAAGTCCAGTATGCTTAACCTGCACCGGGCCGCCGAACTTATCGGTAACTTTAAACAAGTGGCCGCTGATCAGGCTTCAGGCCAGAAGCGGATTATCAACTTTCGTGAATATCTTGATGAAATTCTGCTTAGCCTGCGGTCTAAGTATAAGAGGACGCAGCACAAGATTAACATCAGCTGTGCTGAAGACCTTATGCTCAACACCTACCCAGGTGCGTTCATGCAGATTTTCTCAAATCTCATTATTAATACCCTGATCCACGGGTTTGAGGGTATTGAAGTTGGTAATATCGATATTGGTGTTGAGGTGGCGGAAGATGAGATTGTTATCCGTTACACCGATGATGGCAAGGGAATGAGTGAAGACAATGTGAACCGTATTTTCGAACCTTTTTTTACAACCAAGCGCGGTGAGGGCGGAACCGGATTGGGAATGAGCATTGTCTATAATCTTGTCCATTCGCGTCTGGGCGGTGTAATCAATTGTTCCAGCGTGGAAGGGCAGGGGACCGCCTTTACTATTTCGTTGCCTAAGGATATGATTGTTGAAGAATGATTCTATTGATTTATAGCCTCTTGACTGGGCTGTTTTAAATCATATCTTTGAAAATACCGCGTCGTTTATGATGCGGTATTTTTCTATCATGTAAAAAACAAACAGGAGCTTTTAATATGACCAGTCAGATCAAGACTTTTTTCCTGCTCGCTGCACTTACGGGTATCATCCTTTTTCTCGGGGGAATGATGGGAGGACGGACCGGGCTTGTCATTGCCTTTGGACTTGCCATGTTCATGAACGTGGGCAGTTACTGGTATTCTGATAAAATTGTTCTTTCCATGTACAAAGCGCGCCAGCTTTCCGCCAATGATGCTCCGCAGGTACATGCTATGGTTAAAGAGCTTGCCGCCAATGCCGGAATTCCTACCCCGCGCCTTTATGTGGTCGATCAGGATGCCCCCAATGCCTTCGCTACCGGGCGTAACCCCGAAAATGCAGTCGTTGCTGTAACCAGCGGGATCATGCGTATCCTGACCCCGGAAGAACTGCGCGGCGTAATTGCACATGAAATCGGACATATCGCAAACCGCGATATCCTTATCCAGTCCGTTGCTGCTGTGCTGGCGGGGGCGATTATGATGATTGCCAACATGATGCAGTGGGCCGCAATTTTCGGTTTCGGCGGTGATGATGAGGAAGGCGGAACCAACCCGCTGGCTGCGATTATGATCGCGATTCTTGCACCTGTTGCCGCATCCCTGATCCAGATGGCAATCTCCCGTTCACGTGAATATCTTGCGGATTCCACCGGAGCACAGATTTCCAATGATCCCAAGGCCCTTGCTTCCGCTCTCTACAAGCTGGACGCAACTGCCAGAAACATCCCCATGGATGCGAATCCTGCAACTGAAAACATGTTCATCGTCAATCCCTTCAGCGGTGGTAAGATGGCTAACTGGTTCAGCACCCACCCCTCTACCGAAGACCGCATCAACAGATTGATGTCTATGTAATGGATGCCTCCGGCGGGTCTACCGACGGTCCCTGCCGGGGGCTCTCCCCAAACATAAAAGCGCAAAGCGCATCAAAAATGGCTTTCCTATGGTTCGTATTTTTAGATTAATTCTTTTCGTATTGCTGTCAGTTGCGATTTCCCAGCCTGTTTTTGCGTCCCGGGATGAATCTTTGCGCGTGACACCTGTGGTGCGGGCGGTTCAGAAGACATCTCCTGCAGTTGTGAACATCAGTGTTACCCGCATTGTTGAGCGCGGCGTATCTCCTTTCGGGCAGATGTTCGGGGACGAGGCTTTTGATATGTTTTTCGAAGGGCTCCAGACCCGCAAGCGTAAGTTCCGTTCGCAGTCTACAGGGTCCGGGGTTATCATTAACGGACGCCGTGGTCTGGTGTTGACCAATGCCCACGTGCTGGCAGGCGGCAGCGATATCAAAGTCAGGACCATTAACGGTAAAGAGTATTCAGCCGAGATTGTCGGTTCCGATGCTGACTTTGACCTTGCCGTGCTTAAGATTAAAGGCGCGGGCAAACTGCCGCAGGTAGCAATGGGCGATTCTTCGGATATTTATATCGGTGAGACGGTCATCGCCATTGGTAACCCCTTCGGCTACACCCATACGGTGACAACAGGAGTTGTTTCCGCGCTGAAGCGTACGGTTAAGTCCAAGGAAGGCGCATATACGGATTTCATCCAGACTGACGCAGCCATTAACCCCGGTAATAGCGGTGGGCCGCTGCTTAATATCATGGGTGACCTGATCGGGATTAACACCGCTATTCAGGCCCGAGCAGAGGGGATTGGTTTTGCCATTCCCATCAACCGGGCCAAGCGCGTGGTTAAGGAATTGCTGGCCTCCGGTAAGGTTTCCCCGGTCTGGCTGGGAGTTAACGGTCAGGACCTTGATCAGGGCTCGGCCAGTTATTTTGGCCTTTCCCGCGTGTACGGCATGCTGATCACCGATGTTTATAAAAATACCCCGGCGGCTTATGCCGGATTGCGCCCCGGAGACGTTGTTTTGAAGCTCAACGGTGTCGAGGTCGAGGATAAAGCCGGGTATCTTGCTCTGCTTAGAGTCCAGACCAGAAGCGAGGATATTGAGCTTGAAGTTTTGCATGACGGTAAGGTCGGACGTGTCGTTGTCCGTCCGCAGTCTCTTGAATTGAACGAAATACGTTCACAGGCATGGACCCGCTGGGGCATGGCGGTGAGTAAGGATTCGCGTGGAAGCGGCATGCTGGTCAGCAAGGTGCGTCCGAACAGTGCTTCGGCAAGGCTTGGGCTTAAACCCGGAGATAAGATTCATCAGATCGGCAACCACCGGGTGAATTCGCAAAAAGATTTCCTCGATTCATTTCTGCGCAATCGCATGAACAATAAGGTTCTGCTTAAGGTGCAGCGTGGCCGAAATTACTATCATGTGAAGTTGAATATCTGACATTAAAAAAACGGGGCGAATTGATTCGCCCCGTTTTTTATTTGTATTCTTCGATTGGTGAATATATCGGTCCGTCCGGCGTGAGAACGCTTTTGTAGAGTATGAAGCTGTTTATTTCAGCTTCCGGCAGTTTAATGTTGTTGATCTTTTCTGCCAGTGCGTTCCAATCGTCCTCGACTGCTTTTTTGACCCTGCCGAGTGTAATATGAGCGTGGCAGGATTTCTTGTTCGGATCAAAGCCCAGTCCGGTCATGGCGGATTCTACGGCATCTTCGTTGGCGCAGTATTCTTTTGTGCCGCCGTCAATGCCGAGCCAGATGATATGCGGTTTTTCAATGGCCGGGAAAAAGCCGGAACCGGCGGTGCTTATTTTAAAGTTTACAACCGGAACTTTTTTGAGTAATCCCTGCACCTCGGCGAGTTTGTCTTCCTCGATACTGCCTAAGAATTTTAGAGTAAGATGCATGTTATCAGGTTTTACCCATGCGATTCTCGATTTCATACCTTCACGCAGGCTGCCGAATGCTTCGCCTATCCCTTCCTTCCATTCCCCGGGCACGGGGTGTGCAATAAATGTGCGTATCTTTTTCATATTATCCCAACCTGTTAAGGTGTTTATGAACTGGGTGTGGAAAAAGTGAAGAAGAATTTCAACATTCCGAACACGATATCATCGTTATTACTATTGGCGTTGGAGTTGGTTACGTAGGTCAGGTCCGGTACAATTGAAAAGTTTTCGGCAATTTTGACCTGATAGTATGTTTCGTAATGGTACTCCATGTCCGAGTTGTCCGAATGCTTGTTGCCTTGTGCTCCACCGGCTGCGACACCCCAGACATCTTTATCCCTCCCGGGGATGGGGCCTTGCCAGTGCGTGCCTGCCGACCATGTCCAGCTGATGTTGTTGACCGCGTTGTTTCCTTTGCCCAGCCTTGCGAATATGCCGAAATTCTCGGTAATATCCTGATCCATGTTAAAGGCAACACCCCAGTTGATTGAGTCTTCACTGTTATCTATACGCGGCTGGTCGTATGAGTTGGTCCAGCCGAATATGCGGTAATTACCTTTCAGGTTACCAAAACTGGGTGAATAAGTCAGCTGTCCCCCGATGAGCGGGCTGTCTGCGATGGCTTCGAAGTCTCCTTTTCGTTCGTTTTCGGGGCGTCCGGCATAAGTTGTTGCCTGCGCAAGTACGGTGAATTTAAATTCATCCACCGGACTGATGCCGCTGGCGATTATGGGGAGGTTGGTATCGATGGAGTCGAAGATCGGCTCGTTGTTGAACATGGAGTTCACGAACTGGATACGTCCGTTCCCGGCAAAACGGTTTTCGTCCATAAATGATTCGGGGTCAGTCCAGCCAATGGAAATAAACATCCGTTTATCTGCGAAATGCTGTGTATAGAGTACATCTGATATGGATGCTTCCCCTCCGGGGCTGGTCCTTGAAGCTTGCGAGTTTAATGGTGAAATTACCATTCCCCGGCTTGATGGGTTGCTGTGCTTGTCTGAAACGCCGCCCTGAACCTGAAACAGGAATTTCCCGTCCTCGATAGGTTCCCAGTGTAAGCGGACACGGGCCTTGAAAGCCCCATATTCATTTTCATCAAAGTTTTGTCCGCCAATCCTGCTACTGCCGTACGCCTGAAGATATCCGAGAACGTCACCTTCGATAGTTAACGGTCCGGTTGCATTTTGCACTTCAGCCCAGGATTCACGGAACTCCTGCAGCAGTACAGATTTCCGGTTTCCCTCCTGCCCGTGCAGGTTAAGGGTGGAACGCAGGGAGTCGCGGCAGAATCCGTCAGTTGCGCAGCAAAGAACAACAAGGAAAATCAGGGTCAGCATTTTTTTCATTCTAATCAGCCTCTTTCAGAAACCGGTGGAGTTTTTCAAGTACGGTTTGCAGGCTTTGGTCTTTTACGCTTTTACGGTCTCCGTCGAAGAGAAACCCCTCCGCATAGGTTTTGCCGTTGATGTGCCAACCCATCCAGACGGTCCCCACTGGTTTGTCCGCAGTGCCTCCGGTGGGTCCGGCTATGCCGGAAAGGGATATTCCTACATCGACATTCAGAGTCTTACAGACGCCCTCAGCCATGGCCCGGACGGTTGCTTCGCTGACTGCTCCGTATTCAATGAGGGCCGCTTCCGGCACGTGCAGCAGGGACATTTTCACTTCATTGGAATAAGCGACCACGGCTCCTGAAAACCATGCGGAACTCCCGGAGAAGTCGGTCAGTGTGGCAGCAACAAGGCCTCCGGTGCAGGATTCCGCAGTGGACATGGTCCAGCCCTTATCAACAAGAATTTTTCCGATAGACGGTACAATGCTTTTAATCATGCGGGCATGGTAGCCCGAATCCGTGCGCATTTAAAGAGGCTGGAGCAACATATTGTTTACCGGAGGGTGAAATGTTAGGCTTTGCCTATGGCCGTAATGAATATTGCAACCCTCGTCTGGAAAAGACACCAGAGTCACTGGAACTGGATACTTATGTTTGGTTCCCTGTGTGTTCTATTGATGGCTTTGTGGATGAAGTCTTTATTTTTAACGCTGGCTTTTATCGCCGGGGTAGCTGTTTCCCTGAAAGAACTTCCCGAACCTGTCCCTCCATTCGCATTGATAGAAAAGGCATTGGATCATGAACGCAGTTGGTTGGATGCCGATTGGGGGTGGAAAAAAAGTTTACAGGCTTTCGGCCTTTTCGCCAGCGTGGTATATGTTTTAGCGTGTTGCTGGAGTGAGAGCCTTATGCCTTTGCTGCTTCTGGTTGGAATTTATGCGAATATCGCTTGTGTTTATGGAAATAAACGCATGGGGATTGATGATTTGTAGGCGATTTATGCATTTTGTTGCAAAATTACCCTTTATAAGTGTGCGCAGATTCGCTACTAGCATGGCAGCGGCTTGAGATGAGCCTTATTATATATGATGATATCAGGAGAATGAAATGCTCGATTTGAAATTTGTACAGAACAATCTGGATGTAGTTCGCGAAAGCCTCGAGAAAAGAGGTTCCAAACTTGATGTTAACGAATTCAGCGATCTGGATTCCCGCCGCAAGGCTCTGCTGCAGGAAGTGGAATCCCTCAAGGCCGAGCGTAACTCCACCTCCGGCGAGATTGCAAAGATAAAGAGGGAAGGCGGCGACGCTTCCGAAATCATCGCTCGTATGGGTAAGGTTTCCGGTGAGATCAAGGCGCTTGATGAAGACCTCAAAGATATTGAAGCCGCAGAACGAGACTGGCTCTCCGCCGTCCCCAATATGCCGGACGAATCCGTACCTTTCGGTAAAACCGAAGACGACAACCCGGTTATCCGTCACTGGGGCGAAAAACCCGCATTTGATTTCACCCCCCGCGAGCACTGGGATCTGGCTGTTGAGCTGGGCGGTGTTGATTTCGAACGTGCTGCCAAGCTTACCGGTGCGCGTTTTGCGGTACTTAAAAAATGGGGCGCACGCCTTGAACGTGCTCTGACTCAGTTCATGGTTGATGTCCAGACTATGGATCACGGTTACACCGAAGTCATTCCCCCGTATATAGTCAATCGCGATTCTCTGTTCGGCACAGGTCAGCTGCCCAAGTTCGCCGAAGATCTTTTCAAGCTGGAAAACTGGGAATACTACATGATTCCCACTGCTGAAGTTCCGCTGACCAACCTGCACCGAGATGAAGTGCTTAGCGAAGATGAGCTTTCCATCGCTTACTGCGCACCGACTCCCTGCTTCCGTTCCGAAGCAGGTTCCTACGGTAAAGACACCAAAGGTCTGATCCGCCAGCATCAGTTCCACAAAGTGGAGATGGTTCGTTTTGCGCACCCCGAGAAGTCTTTTGATGATCTTGAGAAAATGACCGGTCACGCCGAGGAGATTCTCAAGCGACTCGGCCTGCACTACCGTGTTATCACCCTGTGCACCGGCGACATGGGCTTCGGCTCCGCCAAGACTTACGACATTGAAGTGTGGCTGCCCGGACAGGATAAATATCGCGAGATTTCTTCCTGTTCCAACTGCGGGGATTTTCAGGCCCGTCGCGCCAACATCAAATTCCAGCCCAAGGACAGCAAGAAGAAGCAGTTCGTACATACACTGAACGGCTCCGGACTTGCTGTGGGACGTACTTTTGTTGCAGTTGTTGAAAACTACCAGCAGAAAGACGGGTCCATCGTGATCCCCGAAGCCCTGCGTCCGTACATGGGCGGTCTGGAAGTTATCACTGCAGAATAGTATTTCGAATATACGAAATTAAAAAGGGCAGCCCGCATGCGGGCTGCCCTTTCTTTTTTTCAGCATAAGTAAAAAAGTTCAAGTCCTGATTAATTTCATTGCATATCAGGTTTTTACAGATCCAGTCCCTGTTTTTTGTAATCATTTAGCTTGTTGCGCAGGGTACGCACAGATATTCCCAGCAGTTCGGCAGCCTTGGTGCGGTTCCCGGAGGTCTGGTCGAGGCTTTTGATGATCAGTTTCTTTTCCATTTCGGATATAGGCATGACCGCGAACTCAGCGGCAACTCCTTCCGCGTTAGCGGGTTGTTCGCTATCGGGGGATTGCCCTTCGGTGTGGGGTTCGTCGGGCATCCAAGCGTCAGGATCATTGAGGAAATGCTTGGACTCAATGGGACCAGCTCCGGCCAGGAGCACTGCCCTTTCCATAAGGTTCTGCAGCTCGCGTACGTTACCCGGCCATTCATAGGAAAGTAGCCATTTGGTGGCTTCCTCGGAGAATGCCAGTGGCGCGAGTCCGTATTCCGTGCAGTATTTATTAACGAAAAATTTTGCCAGCAGCAGAATATCTTCCCCGCGCTGGGAGAGTGCCGGGAGTTTAAGCGGAATGACGTTCAAGCGGTAAAAAAGGTCCTGCCTGAATTTTCCTTCTTTAACGGTCTCTTCAATGGCCCGGTTGGTGGTTGCCAGTACGCGCACATCAACTTTTACGGTTTCCACACCGCCGACGCGGTCGATTTCACCTTCCTGCAATACCCTGAGCAGCTTGGCCTGCAGGCCGAGTTCCATTTCAGTGATTTCATCAAGGAGGATGGTCCCGCCAGACGCCAGTTCAAATTTACCGAGCTTGCGGTTGATAGCCCCGGTAAATGCGCCTTTTTCATGTCCGAAGAGTTCTGATTCCAGCAGATGCTCCGGCAGGGCGGCGCAGTTGATGGCTACGAAAGGCTTATCACTGCGGTCGGAATGGTGATGCAGGAAGCGGGCAAACATTTCTTTACCTGTTCCGGACTCACCGGAAATAAGTACTGTGGCCTTTGATTTTGCAACCTGTTTGGCAAGCCCGAGAACGCGGGCCATGGCCGGATGCTGGCCGATGATCTGATAGCGGCCCTGTGTACCTTTTGCATCGGATGATGCTGGCTTCTCTGCTGTCCCGAGATGTTCCGGGGCGGGCATGGAAGAAGGTTTCTCATCAGGAAGCATAAGCTTGATCTTTTCCCACGAAAGAGGCTCCAGCCAGTAGTCCCTTGCTCCCAGTTCCATGAATTTCTGTGCTTCATCAGCAGAACCGTTGCGGGAAAAGATTACAACAGGCGGAAAATTTTCGATATTTACAGCTTCGGCCAGAAGCGCCTGAGCAGAATAGCCCTGCATCACCGGCCGTGTAAAAATAAGGCACGGTTTTGATTTTTTTATGAAGTTGACGGCCCCGGCAAGGTTGTCGGCCAGTCCGGCTTGAAACCCCGCTTCTTTAAGAGGGGAAAATACGGATGTCACGGACTGGGGTTCGGCTATGAATAGTAATGTACTCTCAGGCATGTAGATTCCATATATCTAAGTGAAGAGCTTTTCAACTCCATATATATTATTGAAGCCGATTAATTAAGGAAAAATAACTGAATTGTGGCGACAAACAGCGTTTGCAAACCTAAGATAATGAATTTGGACCCTTATTTCCTATGGATAAGGAGTAGTTAAGTCTGTTATTACACGTTTTGGAGCTTTCTTTCATATTGATTAGAAAGGAAAATTTATGATCAAAACGCAAGAAAGTTAAAAATAATTTCGATTTACGAAATAAACAAAATTGTGTGCAGTTGTCTTTTTCAGAAAAAACTGGGTACTTTTTAACAAAAATGGTTTTTGGCGGGATACATTATTCGCGAAACGCTAAAAAAAGAAGTGTTCATCCAAAATGAGCGAGGGCTTGCCGAATTTTGTTCCATTTGATACCCGTTTCCTTCGAGCTTAGAACTTTTTTTTACGGGATTTATACAAAAGTGATAAAATTTAACAATGTTAATAAGTACTACGGTGACTATCACGCCCTGAGGGATATTAACCTTCACATTAAGAAAGGCGAAGTGGTTGTAGTCTGTGGGCCGTCCGGGTCTGGTAAAAGTACCATGATCCGCTGTATTAACCGTCTTGAACCCATTCAGGAAGGTGAAATACTTGTAGAAGATATGGACGTTAACGGAACAAGGGTCAATCTGCCGCTGCTGCGCGCAGAGATCGGTTTTGTGTTTCAGTCCTTCAACCTCTACCCCCATATGACGGTTTTGGAAAATATCATCCTTGCCCCGACTATGGTTCGGAATATGAAACGCAAAGATGCCGAAGATCTGGCGATGGAACTTCTTTCCAAAGTCAATATCCCGGATAAAGCCGGTGACTATCCTTCCCAGCTTTCCGGTGGGCAGCAGCAGCGCGTCGCAATCGCCCGCGGTCTGGCTATGCGTCCGAATATCATGCTTTTTGATGAACCTACATCCGCTCTTGATCCGGAAATGATCAACGAGGTTCTGGATGTTATGAAAGCTCTTGCCCGCGAAGGCATGACCATGGTTTGCGTTACCCATGAAATGGGTTTTGCCCGCGAGGTCGCGGACCGGGTTATCTTCATGGATGAGGGAACTCTCATCGAAGAAAATACTCCCGATGAGTTTTTCAACAATCCGCAGCATGAAAGGTCCAAGCTCTTCTTGAGCAAGATCCTTTCGCATTAGGAATTCATCGGTCTGGTTTACTACTCAGACCGGTCAGAATAGTGAGGTTAGGAAGGCCTGTATTTTCAGGCCCGGTATAAAGAAGCTCGCGGTTTCCGGTGTCGGTAATCGCTCTTTTGAATACTCTTTGTCTATTTCCACGCAGGAGGAAAGAAATGAAAAGGTTTATGACTCTGGCTCTCGCAGCCGCTCTGGTTATGGCTTTCGCTGCAACAGCTTTTGCTGGTGCCACCTACGACAGAATCATGAAAGACAAGGTTGTCCGTGTCGGTATCATGACTGATTCCATTCCCGGCGCATTCTACAATGCCAAGAAAGAATGGGTAGGCTTTGACGTTGATATCGCTAATGAAGTTGCAAAACGCATGGGCGTGAAAATCGACAAGGTTCCTGTTAACAACAAGACCCGTATCGGTTTCCTCCAGCAGGGCCGCATCGACCTTTCCGTTTCCAACATGACCCACAAACGTTCACGTGATAAATCCATCGACTTTTCCATCACTTACTTCTTTGACGGTCAGAAGATGCTTGCTCCCAAAGGCAAGTTCTCCACCCTCAAAGACTTCGTAGGTAAGAAAATCGCTGTTATGCAGGGTACCACTTCCGAGCTTAACGTTAAAAAACTGCTCAAAGAAATGGGCGACGCTGCTCCCAAAGTTATTTCCTACCAGAAAGAGTCCGAGTGTTTTCAGGCTCTGCAGATGGGTCGCGTAGACGCATGGTCCACCGACTCCACCATCCTGCTCGGCTACGCTGCACAGGTTCCCGGTAAGTACGAACTGGTTGGTGACTTCTTCTCCAACGAGCCTTACGGCATCGGTCTGGTTGAAGATGATTCCAAGCTCCGTGACGCAGTAAACTTTGCACTGCAGGATATGTGGAAAGACGGCACCTACGAAAAGATCTACAACAAGTGGTACGGTCCTGACACCAAGTACTACTTCCCCCTGACCGAAAAAATCGAAATGTGGCCCTAGGCTCCATTTCATTATGCTAGACAGGCGGGGCCATGCGGCCCCGCCGTTTTTTAAATTGATGACAAAGAGAAAGTTTCAGAAATGATTAGCCGCTATTTGGAAAAAACTTGGGTTCAGTATCTCTGCCTTGCCACCATTACCGGGATACTGGTCTACTATTTTGGCTGGGTCTTTGACTTCGGCTATAAATTTGACTGGTCCGTTCTTTATAAAGAGGATGCCTCTTACGGTGAAGTTCTGGGCGATATGCTCGTTACCGGTCTGGGTTTGACGATCAGTATTTCCCTGATGAGTTCCGCCATTGCGCTGGTTCTCGGTATCCTCTTCGGTCTGGGCAGACTTTCCCAGTTCAAGCCGGTTTACTATTTCTGTACCTGCTACGTTGAATTTTTCAGGAACACACCGTTGCTGGTCCAGCTTTTCTTCTGGTATTTTGCCCTGCCAATGGGCTTGCCGGAGGGAGTCCGCAACTTTATTTTCGACCAGAATTTCGAAATGCTCTCCGCTACTGTTGGGCTTGGTATCTATACCAGTTCCTTTATGGCGGAAGTTATCCGTGCCGGTATCCAGTCTATTCCCAAGGGACTTCTTGAAGCGTCCTATTCTTCAGGGTTGACGCCGTTCCAGACTCTGATCAAGATTATTCTTCCGCTGGCTTTCCGTGCAATCATTCCCCCGCTGGGAAGTGAGTTCCTGAACAATATGAAGAACTCCTCTCTGGCTATGGTCGTTGGTGTTCCTGAACTCTGTTGGGCTTCTCAGCAGATTGAGGGCATGACCTTTAAAGGTTTTGAGGCTACTACCGCCGCAACTGTTATTTATCTTTCCCTTTCTCTGACTATTGCCGGAATCCTGACTCTGGTTAACTGGAAGCTGCAGATTGTTCCGGTCAAAAACAGAAATTTCGGACATAAATTTGCGCACTTGCTTTTCATGCCTTTTGAGGCTCCTTTTTCTTTCATGGCGAAAATGCATCGCCGCATGAAGCGCAAGCGTCAGGATGATTTCAGCCTTTCCAAGGCGCAGGCTGCACGGAAAGCTCTTCTGGCTAAGCTCTCAAAAATTATGGGATTGGTCTGGAAGGGGGCTTTTCTGGCTTGTCTCGCTTCTTTGCTTATTTCCGCTGTCTACGGTGTATCACAATTCAATTTTCAAATTATTTGGGAAAATCTTGGAACCATGCTCTGGTGGCGTTTTCCCGATGGCGGTCCCAATGAAATTCTATGGGGGCTTGGCGGTCTGTCCTTCTCCATTCTCATGTCAGTGATCGCTATTTCGGTAAGTTTCTTTATCGGTTTGGTTGTGGGGATCGGGCGTACTTCCAAAAATAAACTTTTTTTGATTCCGTCTACTCTTTATATTGAACTGATCCGTGGTAACCCGCTGATTATGGTCATTTTCTGGATTTACTTCTTTATCCCCATTTTGACCGGGCAGTTCCTGAACGTTTTCTGGTCCGCTACTATCGCCCTGACTGTGTTTACCGGAGCTTATCTGGCTGAGATCGTGCGTTCCGGTATTCAGAACCTGCCTCCGGGCCAGTTTGAAGCAGCAGTTTCCACCGGGCTGACTTATTGGCAGGCAATGCGTAAGGTTATCCTACCGCAGGCCCTGAAACAGATGCTTCCTGCTATCGTCGGACAGTTCATCGCTATCTTTAAAGATACCTCTCTAGCCTTTGTTATCGGGGTTCTTGAGCTTACTTTTGTTGCCCAGGGACTTAATAACAGACTGATGATCTATCCCTTCGAAATTTATACCACCGTGGCATTTTTGTACTTTATTTGTTGCTACCTGATGAGTCTCGTGGCAAGACGACTCGAACGGAAGCTGTCCACTGAGACCTTCCGTCTGCAGATGTAATGATTTCCCTCCCTTTGTTTTGCAGGGGGAGGGTTGTTGACATAGAAGCATTTCGGAGTTGTCTCATGCTCGGTAAGAGTGTTCCTGTTTTTTGCTATCACGCCGTCTGTGAAGAAGACGGTCATTCCCCCGCAGTCTTTGCATCCCATCTTGATATGATGCTGGAGATGGGCTTTAAGACCATCTCCGCAGAACATCTTTTTGAAATCTGCATGGGCCGAAAACCTATTGATGATAAATATGTGGTGCTCACTTTTGATGATTGCCACATCAGTAACTGGATCAATGTTGTCCCCATGCTCGAAGAGCGGGGTATGACCGGGGTCTTCTTTGCGGTTACTGATTTCATCGGGCAGGGTAGAATCAGGAGCAGGGCCGATGTGGCCGAAATGCTTCCCATGCGCAAATCCTTCATCCAAGCCCTGTCTGAAAATGACAATTCCCAGTTCATGAATGAAGCGGAGCTTAAGTCTTTGGTTCATGATAAGGGCATGGAGGTTTACGCTCACACCTGCCGCCATCAAGGTTGTTTCCGGGATATGCGTCAGGCATGCTATTTTACGGATCAGGCTCATTGGTCGGTCTGGGGCGTTTACCGCAAGCATGATCCTTCCCTTCCTGTTTTTTCCTACGGCAGCGCCTTTGCCTACAACGGTTTCTGGCCCCAGTTCCGTAAGGGCAAGGTATTTTTTAAACGCCGTACCGATGATGAACGACGCAAATTCATCCGCGAAGATTTCAGGCGTTGTTCTGATAAAATCAAAAAGATAAATGGTTCCCGCCGGCAGTTTTTCTGTTGGCCGTGGGGTGATTTCGATTCCATCGGTATGCAGGAAGCTGCCGCAGCAGGCTTTGACGGCACTTTCACGCTGGAGCGTTCCGCTAACATGCTTGGAACCGATCCCATGCGTATTAACCGTATCGGGGTGGGCAGCAGCAAGGATGCAGATTGGATTAAAAAGCGTCTGCTCATGTATTCCAATGAAGCTTCGGCCATGGTTTGCTTCAAGTTTTTCAGCAAGCGCAATGATGTCGGTAAGGTTCTCTATATCACTGACACGGATAAGCTTTCCGGCGGCAGCAGGCAGCTGATCAACAGCGCGCGGGCGATGCTCCAGTCCGGTGTAGGTGTTGTTGCGGTGCTCATGCCGGGGTCCAAGCTCATTCCCGAGTTGGAAGATATGGGTGTGGAAGTAATCCTGCTCGATGATTTTAAGAACATGCTTGCCGCTGCAACTTTTCTTTCACATGTAATCGAAGAACAGCAGGTGGATGTTGTCCACACCTACCATAACCGTTCGGTTAAGATCGGGTGTATCGCCAAAGGACTTTCCATGCTCGGCGGACGCAAGTTCAAACTGTTTTTCAATCGGGGCGTGATCTACAAGCCCAATCCACTGGCTCCGCTTTTTTCGCTCATCGGTAATGGCTATATCTGTAACTCCGCCAAGAGCCGCGAAGTGTTGCTTAAGCACGGGGTCCTGCCCAAGCGGGCGCAGGTGGTCTACAATTCTTTTGTGGGCGGTGGCCGTAAGCCTAAGCGTTCAGCCGATACCTCCATTATTTATGTCGGCAATGAAGGCCATGCCAAGGGGCCGGATGTTTTCATTAAGTCCGTCGACCGTCTGCTGGCGCTGGATAAGTGCGAGGGAGTGCGTTTTATTGCCGTGGGGCTGAAGGATCTTTCCGAGTACCGCAGTATAGCATCTCCGGCAACGCTGGAGCGTATCGAGTGTCCCGGCTATATTCCGCATGAAGAAGTGGTCAAGCTGCTGGCAACCTCTCATATCTACGTCATGAGTTCCCGTCAGGAATCCATGCCTAACACTTTGCTGGAAGCGTTCGAGTGCGGGCTGGCTGCTATCTGTACCAAGGCAGGAGGAACTGCCGAACTCATCCGGGACGGTGTTAACGGTCTGCTTTGCGACGTGGAGGATAGTGAAGCTATTGCCAAGTCCATGAAGCGTCTGATCGAAGATGCTGAATTGCGTAGTGAAATGGGTCGCCTTAACCGCAGGATTGTGCGTTCTTTCATGTCTACTACTGCCAAGGCCAAAGCACTTCTTGGTGTATATTCTTCTCATTCAGGGGATGAACCGCTGACGGCTCTGCCGGATATTGACGGGTTGATTAAGAAGTAGTCTCGCGCATTGCTTGAGTGTTTTTTCTCCCGTACGATTTATATTGCCCTGTTAATGACCGTGTTTTCCCGGTTGTAGAGCCAACCCCTTTTGGTTAACGTGGGTGGGAAATTCTCCACCCGTTAAGCAGAAGGAAACATAAATGGGCAAAATTTACAGCGATTCTTACTGGGCTGAAATGTATGAACCGGTTCGGCGCAAACTTTTGATGGGTTCTGTCGGCGCGAAGCATCTTTTTGATGCCGGGGCGCATGCTCTTGAGTCCGATCCTCAGCTGGGTGTTGAATTGCTGCTCGCGTCTTATGCCTCCAATCCATTGGATGGCGGTATGGCTGTCCAGTGTGCCCAGATTGAAGGATTGCTCCCGTTATTTCCTGCTTCTGTCTCTTCGTGCATCAAAGGAATTGTTGCAGCAACCCGGAAGCCGGAGAATCTTTCCTATTTCATGCGTATTGCCGCAAAGCGTGATTCCGTCAAAGTCAAAGCCTACATCCTTTCCTCTCTGGAAAAAGATCCGGGTAACCTGTTCTGGGTTCAGCAGGGACTGGTTCACGCCGGGGCTTTTGCGGATTTCGAGTTCGGTTTGGAGTTGCTGGCCGGGGAATTCTCCGCAGAAGTACTCCCCGCGATCAATTATTCCAAAGCATTCTTTCATTTCATGAACGGCAATGCGGCTGAAGCTTTCCCTTTGCTTATGGCTGCATCTGATGTTTTCGGGCTGAACAATCTGGCCCATCTGGCCGGGTCAATTGCCCTTAAGCTTGGGGAGCGCGAGACAGCAGTTTCGACTTTTGCCGGGGCCGTGGATGCTCAGCCTTGGCGGGTCTCCGAGGTCATGCGTTTGTATGATCTGGCCCGTGGTCTTGATGCGAAAGCTGCGCCGTTGCCCGGTACTCTGGCTGTTCTGCTTTATTCCTTTAACAAAGCTGATGAGCTGGACGGAACGCTCACTTCCCTGCATGCATCCGAATTGTACGGATCTAAAATTTTCATGCTCGACAACGGCTCTTCCGATGGAACAGCTGAAATCATTACCAAATGGCAACGCGAGTTCGGTGAACAGATGGTGCGTATTGACCTGCCTGTGAATGTCGGGGCTGCCGCTGCCCGCAACTGGCTTATGAAGGAGCCGCAGGTCCGTGAATGTGATTTTGCGGTCTATCTGGATGATGACGTGGAAGTGCAGCCGGATTGGATTTCCCGTTTTGGCGCAGCAGTTGAAGCATATCCCGAAGCCGGTGTCTGGGGCTGCAAGGTGCTCGATTACGCCGCCCCCTCAGTGATGCAGTCAGTAGACTTGCATCTTATTCAGCCCGTCGGTGACGAAGGAGAAGGGCCGGAGGTGGATTTATCGAGAATTACGCCTAATCCGTTTCGGTGTTCAAACCTGCATCTCTCGCTTTTGGATAGTGGCTATTTCAATTACATGCGTCCCTGCGCTTCTGTTACCGGGTGCTGCCATCTGTTCAGGACACAGAAGCTGCTTGACAACGGAGGCTTTTCCCTGTTCCTTTCTCCCTCGCAGTATGATGATTTGGAACATGACTTGCGCAGCTGCCTGAAGGGTGAATTTCCGGTTTACCAAGGACATTTAAATATCCTGCATCGCAAGCGTTCAGGTTTTGCCAGTCATACAAGTACCGCGCAAGAGGGAAATGCGCAGGGCAACCGCTATAAAATGCAGGCGATGCATCCACGTAGCGAAATATTGCAGATAATGGCTGATGAAGAAAGGCTTCTTCAGTCCGACCTTGAGAATAAGATGCAGTATCTGGTGCGGAAGGGGATTCTGGCCGGATAGTCAAATACAGGGAGAGTGCCATGTCCGACCACGATCAAACTCAGGAATTTCTAAACAACCTGCCCGAACTCAAGCCCGGCAAGACTTTCGGTTTTGCCTGTCATCCCGAAGTGCGTTGCTTCAATGCCTGTTGCGGTGACCTCAACCTGATGCTCACCCCGTATGACGTACTCCGTCTGCGTAAGGGCCTTGGGCACGACAGCAAAAAATTTATTCACAACCATGCCGAAATCACTCGCACACCGG
Organism: Maridesulfovibrio spiralis (SeqCode); assembly: GCF_048571135.1. Classification (NCBI taxonomy): domain Bacteria; kingdom Pseudomonadati; phylum Thermodesulfobacteriota; class Desulfovibrionia; order Desulfovibrionales; family Desulfovibrionaceae; genus Maridesulfovibrio; species Maridesulfovibrio spiralis (SeqCode). Next base: position 2,220,600 of record NZ_CP182344.1, read on the forward strand.
GAACCGGGTTCCCCATGTGTAAGCTGCGGATGCTTGATAACGCCAAGCGCAGCTGTCCTTTTGTGCGTGCCGAAGGTTGTTCCATTTACGAAAACCGTCCCGGAGCATGCCGCACCTACCCCCTTGGCCGTGCTTCACGTATGGGTGAGAACGGTGAGACCGTCGAGCAGTTTTTCATCGTGCAGGAACCGCATTGTCGCGGATTCGAGGAAGATAAGGCATGGACCAGTGATGAATGGCTGAAAGATCAGGGTCTTGAACCGTACAACGAAGTCAATGACCGTTACATGCGCATCATGACCCGCGCCCGTCAGGCCGGAGTAGTCCTTGATGAACGTAAATTGAATATGGTTTTTCTGGCACTCTATCAGGTGGATAATTTCGTCAATTTTATCAAAGATATGAATGTTTTCTCCCGTCTCGATATCTCCGAAGAACGCCAGCAGGCTATTCTTGAAGACGAAGAAGAATGTCTCAGCTTTGCCCTTGACTGGGTTGAGCTGATCGTGCTCGGCTCTTCCGAGAATCTCGCGCCTAAGAAGTAGTGTGCCTCCGGCGGCCCTCCGGGGGCCAAAGAACCTTTTTTGAAAAAAAGGTTCTCTGGACTCTCCCAAAAACTTTTATTAGGGCTTCGCCGCTGGGTTTATAGATGAGTAATGGATAGGTCCGCATTCTCTTTTGGGGATTTTGCGGGCCTTTTTTACAATCCCCAGAATTCCACCGCTTTCCCTGAGAATGATAGATAGTTGATCACGTAATGCGCGATGATGGTCGGGTAGACTGAGCCTGTGCAGTACATGCAGAGCATCAAGCCCGTTCCGGTTACTGCTGTTGCCATGATGGCAATGGGGCCTTGCGACCAGTGAATCAGCCCGAAGATGATTGCGGAGAATAAGAATATTTTGCGCGGGGAGCAGTTACGGGCTTTAAGGGTTGTGAAAGCAAGACCGCGAAAGATGATTTCTTCGGAGACGGCCACAAGGGCAAGGCCGAAAGTCATATCGAGTGTGTAGAGCTGGGAGTCCGGTCCGATAGGGATGGAACCGATTCGCATGGCGGGCAGCAGCCTGGACCAGAGAGCAAAGCCCGGTTCATCAAGAAACAGCCCGAGGATTGTGATTCCCGTAGTCCACAGGACAAGTTTTTTCAAAGGCAGTGAAACAAATCCGAGATCAGCACTGCTTAAAATTTCTTTATTCAATAAATAAAACAGGAGTGCCAGCGGGATAATTTTCGCGCTGTAGTCGATTGCCAGCCATAGCAGCTCCTGCTTAATAAAAATGTTGTTGAAATCATTCAAATAGAAAGGCATGGCGGCAAGGAAGAAAATTATTGTTTTGTTGTTAAACATGTTGAAAACTCCTTGCCAAGCGACGTTTCCTGCTTATTAAGTTTATGATGTTTTCAGATACCTGATGGCGAAGCCCTCGTAAAAGTTTTTGGGATTCTTAAACCCTTTTTTCAAAAAGGATTTAAGCCGCCGGAGGCAAATTCGTTTCATGAAAAGCGCGAAGCGCATCAAATAGATTTCGGAGAAATAAATTGTCAGAACAATTAAATATAGAGTTGAACAGCCCGAAGATACTCTCTGCTGCTGAATTTGAAAAGCTCCGGGCTGATTTTCCTGCGGACAGGAAAATTGTTTTCACCAACGGCTGTTTTGACATTTTGCATGCAGGTCATGTTGATCTGCTTTCCCGCGCACGTGAGCAGGGAGACCTGCTGGTGCTGGGGTTGAACAGCGACAAGTCTGTACGTTCCATCAAGGGCGAGAAGCGGCCTGTTACCGGGCAGCAGCAGCGTGCTTTTGTGCTCGCCGGGCTGGCTTGTATCGATTACGTAATCTTTTTTGATGAAGACACCCCGTTCAATCTGATCAGCAAGGTGCAGCCGGATGTGCTGGTTAAGGGCGGTGACTGGAGTGTTGATAATATTGTAGGCCGTGACGTTGTTGAAGAGCGGGGCGGTGTTGTGCTTTCTTTACCGCTTCTTCCCGGTTATTCGACGACGGGTGTGATCAGGTATATTCGCGAGAATGATATTGAATAGGTTCTGCTGGTACATACTGGGCGGTGAGCATGGCTCCCTTTAGGTTTCAAATACTTAATTTTTATGCTAGATATTTTTATCTGATTTGAGGAATTGAATTTTGTTTAGGTGTTGACAAAGTGGCAAAAGTTGAGCTATTAAGCTCGACTCGCTTGGCGAAACGGGCCAATAGCTCAGTTGGCAGAGCCCCCGGCTCATAACCGGATGGTCCCAGGTTCGAATCCTGGTTGGCCCACCACTTATTTCATATGGATACATATCAAAATACAATCCAGTTTTTTTACGCTTTCTAGTCTAGGAAAGCAGTTGTGCTCCCGGGGGATAGCCCTTGCGGGAGCATATTATTTTATTGTATTTTGATGTGTTGAATTTGATTACGAGCGGAAATAATTGAACATCTTCCCTGTGCGGCAATGAGCAGCCGTGTTGAGGCATATGGTGGCCGTTATGAAGACAACAGAAGTTATCAACAGGATCGAGTCACTTGTTCCTTCGGGATATGCTGCCTCGTGGGATAATTGCGGTGTTCAGATCGCGGGACCGGAAAGGGATGTGCGGAAAATTGCAATTGCCCTTGATCCTTTGCCGCAGGTCGTTTCTTCAGCCCTTGAATGGGGGGCGGAATTTATTCTGACCCATCATCCACTGGCAATTGAGGCGAAATTGCCTGCCAAGCTGGACTGGTTTCATGAAGTAATGAAGCAGGTCTTTTGCGCGGATGTGACTCTTTTTGCTTCGCACACCTCTTTGGATGTGCAGTTCAAGGGTGCTGTCTCCTGGCTTGGGCGTGAGCTTGAGCTTGAGAATCTGCGGGTGCTGGATTCGGTTGCGGAAAACGAGGCCGGTGATATACTCGGATATGGTTGTATCGGTGAATATGCCAGCCCGGTTGTTTTCGCGGATTTTGTAGAGCGTGTTGCACAGCTTTCCGGATGCGGGGTTGTGGCCCTGTGCGGACCGGAACCTGAGAAGGTCGGCTGTGTCGCCATGTGTCCCGGTTCGGGATCTTCGCTCATGGATAAGGCTTTCGGCCTTGGGGCGGATGTATTCATTACCGGGGATGTGAAGTATCACCCTGCACAGGAGAGTGTGGGCGCGGTGCTTGATGTTGGGCATTTTTCTCTTGAAGAAGAGATGATGCGCCGCTTTTCCGTTCTTCTTGCAGAAGGGCTGGGAGGCGAAGTGGAAGTGAAATTTTTCAGCGGGCGCAATCCTTTTGCCTATCATGTGCAGGGGGAAGGTGTTCGCAGACCCTGATGGGTTGTCATGACAAAAGAGAATTAACAGTGACGTAGAGGCCTTACGATACTGTATTTAAGTTTCCGAACATCGATGTGGCGGAGGCCGTTTACAAAGGCCGTCCGCAAAAGGGGACCCCATAATGTATGAAAAACAGATAGAACAGCTTGTTGTTTTGCAGAAGGTTGATGATGAAATCATCCTTCTTGAAGCGGAAATCGATCAGGCACCCAAAGATGTGGCTGCCCTTGAATCCCGCAAGGAATCCCTTGAAAAACGCAAACAGCAGCTGACCGAAAAGCTTGATCTGCTTGCAGAGCAGAAGAAAAAGCTTGAAGGCGAAATCGAAGAAGATTCCGTTAAGGTGAAAAAGAGTAAAAGCAAGCTCATGCTTGTTGGTACCACCAAGGAATATCATGCTATGATGCGTGAGATGGACAGCCTTGAAAAGCTGAACAGACTGCGCGAAGAAGAAAAGATCACTGTTCTTGAAGAAAACGAACGCCACAATGAACTGATGGCTGACGTTGACGGCAAGATCAAGGAACTGGACGAAGAACTTGATGAAAAGCGCGCTGGCCTCAAAGAGAGACTTGATGCAGCTAACGGCCAACTGGACAAGCTCAACAAACGCCGTAACAAGGCCGGCGAAGTTGTGCCCAAGCCTATCCTTGGTCGTTACGAGTTCATCCGTTCCCGTCTTGAGCATCCGGTTATCGTTCCTGTTGAGGACGCCGTATGTGCCGGTTGCCACATCATGATTCCTCCGCAGGAATACAACGTGCTGCAGGAAGGCAAGCAGATTTTGAGCTGTCCTAACTGCCAGCGCCTCATCTACTGGATTGAGCACATTCCCGAGGCTGCAAAGCCCAAGGCTCTCCAGAAAGAAGACTAGTTTTTAATTATTCGAGGAGTTGGACGGATCATCGCCGCGGCTTTATGCCGGGGAGGAAAGTCCGGGCTCCGAAGGGCAGGGCGCTGGGTAACTCCCAGCGGAAGCGATTCCGGGAAAGTGCCACAGAAAACAGACCGCCCCGGTGATTTGTCACCGGAGTAAGGGTGAAACGGTGGTGTAAGAGACCACCGGCGGGTATGGTGACATATCCGGCCAGGTAAACCCCGCTCGGAGCAAGACCAAATAGGGAAGTGTTTGAGGCCGGCCCGGCCGAGCTTTCGGGTAGGTTGCTTGAGGTGTATGGTAACATGCATCCTAGAGGAATGATGATCATCCGTTTCGGCGGATACAGGACCCGGCTTATAGTCCGACTCCTCTTTTATTTAGATATTAAAAAGGGGCAGCCTTAGGGCTGTCCCTTTTTTTGTAAATTTTAGCTGGTTTGTTGTGCTCGGTGGCGAAGCCTTGGTAAAAGTTTTTGAAGAGTCCAGAGAAACTTTTTTCAAAAAGTTTCTCTGGTCCCGCTGAAAGCGCCGCCGGAGGCAGAATCTTTCCATCAAAGCGCGAAGCGCACCAAAAGGATTTTATCATGAGCAAATCCGGTGAAGTCTGGGCTATTTTGCTGGCAGCAGGCAGTGGAACCCGTCTGGCAGAAGCTGTCGGCGGGGTAAAAAAACAATTTCTTGAATGGAAGGGCTTTCCGCTTTTCTGGCATTCCGCACTTACTTTTTCCAATACTCCCGCTGTTTCCGGTATTATTTTTGTGTTTCCCCCTGATCAGGTTGAGGAAATGAAAGAGGTTGTTGCCGGGTTGGATGGTTCAGATTCTCTGGGCATGCGTTTCAAAGTAACGGCTGGGGGCAGGCGTCGTCAGGACTCGGTGTTTAACGGCTTGAATGAACTGCCCGCAGGGTGTACCCATGTGCTGGTTCATGATTCCGCACGTCCTTTTGCTTCGGTGAAGATGATCAGCGGGATCGTTGATAAGTTACGCTCCGGTGATGAAGCGGTTGTTCCGGCGATTGATGTTACCGATACGATCAAGGAAGTTGAAGGCGGGATTGTTGAAAAGACTTTGGTACGCTCTCGCCTGAAAGCGGTGCAGACACCGCAGGGTTTTTACCTTCCGGCACTTTACGCTGCGCATAAACAGGCGGAAGAAGAGGGTTGGGATGTAACCGATGATGCTTCTATGGTGGAAATGGCCGGAAAGGATGTTCATATTTGCGAGGGAGAAGAGGGTAATATCAAGATGACCAACCCCGAAGATTTGAAAAAGATCGAAGAAGACAAACGAACCGTCCCTTGCGTGGGCTGGGGTTACGATGTTCATAAATTCGGCGAAGGTCGGCCTATGGTTCTGGGCGGTGTTCCCATCCCCGGCGGGCCGGAAGTCATTGCCCATTCTGATGGTGATGTGCTGCTGCATGCATTGGCCGATGCCATTCTGGGCCTTTTCGGCGGCGGCGATATCGGTCACCATTTTCCGGACACTTCCGCAGCCTGCGAGAACATGTCCAGCGGGATTATCGTTAAAGAGGTAGTGACCAAGGCTGAAGAAGCCGGGGTGGAGATTGTCCACGTGGACCTTACCGTGATCAGCCAGATTCCCAAGCTTTCGCCGCACCGGGAGTTGATCCGCAAGAATGTTGCTTCTGTGTTGGGGCTGGATAAAGCCCAGGTCAATGTAAAAGCAACCACCGAGGAGAAACTCGGGTTCACCGGAGAGAAAAAAGGCATCAAGGCCGTGGCTGCGGTGACCGGGTTGAAACAGATTTAAGGACAGAGCAAAGGATCGGCCATGAGCGGAAAGACCTTTTTGAAATTATCTCTGGCGCTGGCACTGCTGGTCGGTGTTGCTGCCGGGGGATATTTCACACTGGAGAAATTTTCCGCAGATAAAGTCCATGAGGCCATGGCAAGGCATGATGATCTGCTACAGGTGGATTTTGAGCGGGCCTTGATCAATCCTTTTGACCGGTCTTTACATGTCTGGGGGCTTGATTGTCGTTTTGCGACCGGGGCTTTCTGCTCGGTCCGCAAGTTGGAAGTTGAGTCCATTGACCATGAGCACAGTCCTCCAGGTTTTTTCCGGGGGCGTGTTCAAGGGGTTTCTGTTCCTGTTGAATTTATAAATCTTGGAACGTTGGCCCGTGATTTTCGGAAAATGGGCTACGAAAAGCTGGATTTTGACCTCTTTGCCGACTACAGCTATGAAGACGAAATCAAGCGGCTGTCAGTAAGGTCTGTTGCTTTCGAGGGAGCGGATCTTTGCCGGGTCAGCGCAGGATTCAGTCTTGGAGATATGAGTTTCCGGGGACCGGGAATAGGCGGCTTTATCGGCACAAGCATGCTTGAGGGTAAGGCTGTCTGGGAAGATTTGTCCCTTGCCCGGAAGGTTGTGGGTCTTTCAGCCCGGAGCGAAGGGTTGGAAATTGCGGCTTACCGGGACAGTCTGCTTGAATCTTTGCAGCTTGAAATGCAGCAGGCCAGAAGCGTAGGCAATGGCTATGCTGAAAATTTCTATGCCGAGCTTATAAAATTTATTGAGCACCCTGAAAATTTGGTGGTCAGGGTTGAGCCGGCAGAACCTGTGCCCCTTCTTTATATGTTTATGGGACGCAGCTTAGAAGAATTGCTCGATCTCTACGGGATTACGGTCGAGGCAAATTTTTATTCACGAAAATAAGGAGTGGCTATGCGCCTTTACAATACACTCAAGCGGAAGAAAGAAGAGTTCGTACCTTTAAACGGCAACAAGGTTAATCTTTATGCCTGCGGTATCACTGCTTACGACCTCTGTCATATCGGCCATGCCCGCTCTTCCGTAGTCTTCGATATTCTGGTTCGTTACCTTCGTTTTAAAGGTTACGATGTAACTTTTGTACGCAATTTTACCGACATTGATGACAAAATCATCAACCGCGCTAATGAAACCGGGGTTTCTGCAACAGAACTGGCAGAGAAGTTTATCGGTGAATTTTATGTGGATATGGATAAGCTGAATATTCTGCGTGCGGACATTGAACCCAAATGTACCGAACATATTCCTGAAATGATCGAATTGACCCAAGAGCTGATCGAGAAGGACCACGCTTACGCAACTCCTTCCGGTGATGTTTATTTCAAGGTTCGTTCTTTTGAAGATTACGGCAAACTCTCCGGCAGAAATATTGAAGACTTGCAGTCCGGAGCACGTATCCAGCCCGGAGAAGAAAAGCAGGACCCCCTTGATTTCGCACTCTGGAAGGCAGCCAAACCCGGTGAGCCTTCATGGGAAAGTCCTTGGGGAGAAGGCCGTCCCGGTTGGCATCTCGAATGTTCAGCCATGAGTGAAAAATATTTTGAACTTCCTTTTGATATTCATGGCGGCGGTCAGGACTTGAGTTTCCCGCACCATGAAAATGAAATTGCCCAGAGTGAAGCGGCTACCGGTAAAGAAATGGCCCGTTTCTGGGTTCATAACGGTTTTGTACAGATCAATTCCGAGAAAATGTCCAAGTCTCTTGGGAACTTTTTTACTATCCGGGATATTCTGGATAAATTTATGCCCGAAACCCTGCGTTATTTCTTATTGACCATGCACTACCGCAGCCCCCTCGATTTTTCCTTCGAAGCTCTTGAAGAAGCTGAAAAGGGTATCCGTCGCGTTTATTCCGCACTGGAGCAGACCGATGAAGCGCTGAATAAAGCCAAGTGGTCCAAAGCCGCTCTGCCCGAAGAGGTGCTGGCCGAGATCGAAGAAGCCGAGAAGGGCTGGACCGAGGCTATGGAAGATGACATGAACACCGCTGCAGCTATGGGACATATATTTACCCTGATCCGTCTTGCCGGTCGTATCGCTGAGGAAAAAGCTTGGCGTAAATCCGAGGGTGGTCGCGATGCATGGACCCGTATTCTCGAAGATATGAAAAAATGGGGCGAAGTTCTGGGTATTTTCACCCGTGATCCCAAGGAATTCCTTGAAGAGCTTAAGCTCAACATGCTTAATCGTAAGGGAATTGAGGCGAGCAAAGTTGAAGAGCTGGTCGCTGCCCGGCAGGAGGCCAGAAAAAACAAAGATTTCGCACGCTCCGATGAAATCAGGGATGAACTGATCGAACTCGGTATTGAAGTTAAAGATACACCGCAGGGAGCTGTTTGGTCTGTGATATAAATTTTAGTCAGACAATTTATTGCTAATTAAGAAACCGGACTTAGGTCCGGTTTCTTTTTTTTTATTTCGAGGGTATTCTTTTAGTAGAAAAAACAGAGAGGTCTGATGCGAATAGGATTGAAAGGCAAAAATTATCTGATTGTTATTTTTCTTTGTCTGTTAATTTTTGTAAGTAGCGCTTTGCTGGCTTATGAGCTTAACCGGAAGGCCGTTTTTGATGTTGAGAAGGTCATAGCGGAGAAAAATATCAAGCGGGCTGAATATGCAATTGATGCAAGTGCAGAAGCTTTACAGAGCCTCTGTCGTGATTGGGCCTGGTGGGATGATGCATATAATTTTGTTCAAAAATTCGATGAAGGGTTTCTCGAGTCTAATATTTCTCCGGATATTTTAGTTAATCTTGATTTGGACATAATCCTCTTCTTTGATGAAAAGGGTGAATTCTATTATTTTTTCTCTGCTGACGGCACGGAACAGATTGAGAAATGTTTTATAAGTCAGAATTGTGTTGGAAGAGACCTTGTCCGTCGATGCGGTCTTGATGGATTGACCGGGTTAGTCAGGATCAACCATAGGCTGATGCAGGTTTCTGTCCAGAAAATTATGAACAGTGAACTTGAGGCACATCCTAAAGGAACATTGGTCATGGGGCGTTTTTTTGGTGATCGCCAGTTGGACAAGCTTGGACGGAGTTTGCTGATGGACCTTTCCTTCAAGGCATTGGATAAATCGGTGCAACAAGAAATGTTCTTTTTGGAAACTAAAGGCAAAGCTCCTATGTTTCGTGGTTTTAAGGTTCAACGGGATATTTTTGGAAATCCGTTGGCTCTCTTACAGTTGAGTATGCCGCAGGATGCTTATGGTATCGGACATTCATTGTTCCAAGCCTTCCTTTTGTTTATGGGCGGTGCTCTTTTTGTTCTTGGTACTGGAACCGCCATTATTCTAAATCATTATTTTGCATCTAGAGTTAAGATGGTGGGCGCCCAGCTTAAGGGTGAGTTCCATTCCGGCCCTGACAAACGTAAAATGCGCTTTAGTACGAATGATGAGTTGAGTGATCTTGCTGAATCCGTGAACGATTTTCTTGTGATGCTTCAGGAAGAAAAGGTGAAGGCGGAAGCTGCAAGTAAGGTGAAAACGGAATTTTTGGCCAATATGAGTCATGAAATTCGAACGCCCATGCATTCAATTCTGGGTATGGTTGAACTTCTTAGTGAAACTAAACTTGATGACGAGCAGCGCGAATACTTGAATATTGCAGGAACAGCAGGAGAAAACCTACTCGAGATTATAAATGATGTGCTTGAAATTTCTAAGATTGAAGCCGGACATTTAAAAATTGAGAGTCATGAATTCTTGCTGCACGAAATGATAGGTCGGACTGTAAATGTTTTCGCTGTCGACGCAGCACGAAAGAATCTGGAGGTCATCTGTAATATCGCTTCGGATGTTCCGGATAAAGTTGTTGGTGATCCTACCAGAATCAGGCAGGTCCTCAATAACTTGATCAGCAATGGCGTGAAATTTACCAGTAAAGGAGTCATTGTCGTTTCTATTTATCGTGAAGATGGGCGGATCTTTTTTGAAGTTAAGGATGAAGGCATCGGTATTGCCGAAGACAAGCTTAAACTAATTTTTGATAGTTTTACGCAAGCTGATTCATCCACTTCCCGCAAATATGGTGGAACCGGGCTGGGGCTGCCGATTTCGCGCAAACTGGTAGAAATGATGGGCGGGGAAATCACCGTTTCCAGCCGATTGGGGGAAGGAACCGTCTTTCGTTTTTATTTGAAGCTATTGCCATCTTAAGCTTTACTCATCAGCGGCAGTAATTGTTCTTGTTGATTACTATTGACAAGGTTAATATGGTTCTTATCTGTTTAGGAAGCGTAGATTACTAACCTGTGAGGTTCAGATGTCTGATTGGTTTGGTTTGGTTGCGGTTATCGCAATTGTCTTTATTATCGTAAAAGTGGTGATCCCGAAGATGGGAGTTTCACCGTGACAGCTCGTTAAGGGGTCCCGTGAGGACTCAGACAAGAAGGGCGGCGGTTGCGGAGGCAATTAGTAGAATGCCTATTTATGAATACAAATGTAATGTGTGCGATCATGAGTTCGAGGAACTGGTTTTTTCTTCCAGTGCTGAAAATCCTGCATGCCCGGAATGTAAAAGCTCAGATACTGAGAAGTTGCTTTCCTCATTCAGCGCAGGTGCTTCGTTTTCTGATCCCGTCCCCTCTATGCCTCCTGCCGGAGGTTGCGGAAGCTCAGGCTTCGGCTGAGGTTAATATTTTCTTCCGGTCGGAAGAAAGAGCAAAAAAAGACCCCGCTTCAAATGAAGCGGGGTCTCTTTTTGATATTCGTTTATTGGTATGTCTCACGCATATTTTGAATCAGCACCTTCAATCGGCAGTCGTAAGTATGCTCGGCTAAAATTCTTTTCCGCGCAGCTTTAATTATCTGCTTTCTTGCCGGCTCGTCTTTTAAGTACTTTTCAACCAATTGCGGGATTTCATCTATTGAATTGTACACAGCAATTTCTTTGCCTGGCTCAAAAAGTTTTTCCATCTGGTAGCGGTGGTCTGTAAGTATAAAACCGTTGCAGGCCGGAACATCGAAAACCCGCTGGTTGACAGCTCCTTTCATTTGCTGGCTGGTGCAGTTGAAGTTGATTTTTGAGCAGGGATAAAAATGCGGAAGATCATTATAGTATGAGAGTTCCCGGTGGTAGTCCCATCTTTTGTCAGTTCCCAGAAGTTTACTCCAACCATCGTCTCCAACTATCAGTGGATTGAATTCCAGAATTTGTTTTACACAGGAAAGGCGGTATTCAAGTGTTGCCTGCCAGATAATAAGTGTTTCGAAGGATAGCTTGCGGTGTGAGGTAAGTTTATTTTCATATTCTGGAAGCAGCTCCGGGTAATCGTTCTTCAGAAAGTTTACTACGGAGTGTTCATCGCCCTGACCGAAAGCATGGGCCACCTCTTTGTACTTCTCGGCAAGCAATCCGGAAATTCTGGAGACTTCCAGACGTTTGGCGGTTTTGTGAACCATTGAGTTGCCTACGAATGAGATATCGCGGGTCCATTTTTTTTCCGTGCAGCCTTTGGAGGGGAGAAATCGGGTTTGGTCCGTGCCCAGTGGGAGGTAGAAAATATTGCTAAAGCCCATTTCCCGCAGCGCTTCCATGCGGTCTGCATCCCATGTGAAAATTGTAGTATTGCTATCTGCCTGTCTTTTGTAGACTGGCAGGATGAGCAGGGGGTTGTCCACAAACCATGAGGCCAGCGGCAGTTTGAACTTATGCAGCAGAGCATTCAGGTAGCCTTCCTGATCAACTCCCAGATGGTTTACCGTGAGAACGAAATCCGGGCGGAAGGTGTCTATGGCTGAAGAAATACGGCTTACAAACTGGTCCAGCTCCATTTCCTTGGCATCCATGTTGATGAACATGTGCGGAACGCCCTGACGCTGGCAGGCGGCAACGATTTCGCCCATGAGAAAGTACTGGCTGGTTAGGAGCAGGATTCTTGGCTTTTCATGTTTAAACTTGGGCCAGGATGGAAATTCAACTTCTTTTTTGGACTGATCTATCAGGATTTTTTCGGTTTGCCCGTAAAAGGAGGAAAGCCTAAGGTAGAATGGGTTTCTCAGCAGCTGAATCTTTTTGCCTGATGTTGCTTCAAGTTCCATTATGTGGCGTGCTGCATTCTGAGGGGAGTCGGTATTGATCCAGACCAGATTATGGTGTTTGCGCAGTTCCTCTTTCAGTCCGCTGGCTGCCAGTATTTCTTTTTCGCAATCGAGTATGAGCAGAGTGCTTGATTGTTGCTGGAGTAGTTTTTTGGCTGCAACTCCGATTCCCGTTCCGACCAGCAGAGGGATTTTGTCTTCTTCCAGTTGTGCTGCAAGGTCTGATTCTCTGCGCAGGCCGTATTTGCCCCACATGTGCCTCTTTTTTCCGTCAACAATGATGCGGATATCGATAAGTTTTGAATTATCGTAGATTGCTTCGGCAGTGTATGTTGTGTTCATTGGGCTACCTACCACGAATCGCGGGCTGGTTTATGGTAGAAAAACTCCAGTCTTCTATTTTTTCGTTTGTGTTCCGGAGAGTCATTTCGCACCAGCGGTTGAGTGTCGGCATAGCCCACGGCTTTTAAGCGTTTGGGGGCAATCCCGCCTTTTTCAACAATGTAGCGCAGGGCGCTGGCTGCCCTTGCGGAGGAGAGTTCCCAGTTGGTAGGAAATTTTTTTGAGCGTATCTCGGAATTGTCCGTGTGGCCACGAACAACAAGATTGTAGTTGTGGTCTTTTAAGACGCTGATGACTGCGTCCAGGACTTTGTGGGCGTCAGGTTTCAGCGTCGCCGATCCGGGCTCGAATAGTGATGCAGAGTCGGTGTTGACCAGAACTCCATCCTGATCAGCTTTTACACCGGATGACTTGCGGGTGGTTTCTTCTTGGTCCAGTAGAGCCTTTATGCGCAGAACAAGCCCCAACAACCGCTTGTCGTTACTGTCCATTTTAACTTCTTTGCGCTTGAGGTCAGAAGGAACCAGAGCAAGATGATCCTCCTGCTTGCGTTCAACCTTTACCCCGAATGCATCTTTCAGCGAACCGAGCAGCTCTTTAAATTTTGCTAGGTCGTTGTTTGCAAAAGAGAGCAGCAGCACGAAGAAGCAGAGCAGAAGCGTTACCATATCTGCGAAGGTCGCCATCCATGGAGGAAGTCCTTCATCCGGTGGCGGCTCATTATTCTTCGGTTTTATGATAACTACTTTAGCCATGACTCTCTCTTCGATTATGCCGCAGCGTCACGCATGCCCGGGGAAAGAAATGCTTGCAGCTTCTCTTTGATGATGGATGGGTGCTCTCCTTTCTGGATTGCAACGACTCCCTCGACCATGATTTCCATGTAAGATGCTTCTTCGATGGAGCGTTCCTGAAGTTTGGTAGCAAGGGGCAGGAAAACAACGTTAGCCAGAATAGATCCGTACAGGGTTGTAAGCAATGCAACCGCCATTGCGGGGCCGATAGCATCAGGGTCACTGAGGTTTGACAGCATCTGGACAAGACCGATCAGTGTACCAATCATACCGAACGCAGGGGCCATTGCACCCATGCCTTTCATTACCGCCTGTCCCTGAAAGTGTCTTTTTTTCATGGCGTCAATTTCAAATTCCATAATAGCCCGTACAAGATCCCCGTCCGTGCCGTCGGCAACAAGGATGACCCCTTTTTTCAGGTATTCGTCATCAATAGAAACTTTTTCCAACGCAACAAGGCTTTCCTTTCTCGCGGTTTCAGCAAGAGCGACGATCTGGTCAATCATGGCTTTGGGGTCTTCTGATTTAGCGAAGAAACCTTTCAATGCGATCTTGAATGATTTGAGAACTACGCCCATGGGGAACATGATGAAGCAGGAGGCAAAAGTACCACCCACAACGACAACCAGAGACGGCGGATCGACAAAACCGCCAAGGTTACCACCCATGACAATGGTCGCAATGATAAGCCCAAAACCGCCGACAATTCCTATTAAAGTTGCAATATCCATATTGGCTTTATCTCTTTAACGCGGGGGATCCCACTTTGATTTCGTTGTTTTCGTAGAAGAAGAAAACGTTCTCCAAAGGCTCGTCAATCTGCATGTATGCCGGACCGATACTGATTTCCACCCCGGGTTTGACGATGCCCTGAACCATAATTCTACAACTATCCAGCCGTTCGGAATGTTGGATTTTGCCCCAGAGCTGTTTTTTCTTGTTACGCAGAAAACGAATTTTCATTTCGCATTTTTCAATTTTCTGAGTGAAGTCGGCAGTTGTAGAAGCTCCGTTACTCATTATCTTCTGGATTGTTTTAATATCATCTTCCAGAACGGATATCTGAGTAGAAATTTTGTCTATCTGCAGTAGAATTACAGGGTTGTAGCCTACAATCACCTGTGAAGGAGCGCTTAAGCCTCCTCCCAGCTGTTCGCCAATGAAGACTATCTGATCGCTATAGCATTTGCCTCCTGCGAAGCGACCTTTTACGGCAAATTTCCCTTCGCAATAGACTGTAGTGTGCATGCAGTTTTTATCAATGATAATGTTCCCACCACTTACGAGTGTGGCATTTTCGCAAAAAACTGTCCGCAATGAACCTTTTGATTCTACAAAACCTTTGCTGTTTCCCTTAATTCCACCGTCACATTTGAGGAATCCGGCCGCGTGTACATTGGCTTGTTCTATGACACCTTTTACATTGATGTTGTTGGCTTTAACGTCTAGGCCGGATTTGATTGCACCGTGGACTACCATGTCGCCCACAAAGAATATATTGCCGGTAGAGATGTTCACATCACCACGAACATTCAACAATTCTTTGACGGTTATCAGGTCATCTTCATTGTAGAATACATAGCCGTTGCGGGTGGCTATCAGTTGCTCGTGATTGTCCGGGTTTACTTTGGTGTTGGGACCGCGGGGTAGAACTTTTTGAGGGAAATGGCGTTGTCCTAATCCGCAGGAGCCGTCTTCAGCAGGCTCTTCCCACTGGGCCAGAACCTGACCGACGATTACACTTTGCACGTAGCCCATGTTGTAATAGTCCACACTGCCGTCGTTGTTCTCTACCGGCTTCAGGTTTGTGTAGTCGAATTCAGGATCAAAATAGTGTTTAAGGCAGTACATGCGGGTGCTCCGGTAAATGCTAGGGGCTTTTAAGGGATTTCCCGTTCGTCTTCAATGATGGAAAAAAAGGATATAAGCCTCACGAGCTCAAGAGTTTTGCAGATTTGTTCACTGGGGCGCAGCAGATACATGTTTTTGTTGTTGCTTTTTAGGCGTGAGTTCAGCGAGACAAGGAAGCCTATACCCGAACTGTCCAGAAAACGGGCTTCAGAAAGATCGGCAACGACTACTTCCACTGCAGAAGATTCGCTGCCTTGCTCAACTTTGTCCTTGAATTCATATATGGTTTCAATGGTTATTTCATGACCGCATTTGAAGGTCATGATTCCATCAGCTATATTTACTACTTCTTCCGCCATTGGTCTTCCTCTAGCTTGCGGGTCAGCTTAATAATGTTTTTCCCTTTTTCATTGATGAGTTCGAATGAATCCATCAATTCGGACATGATGAACATTCCTCTTCCTCCTACCGCCTCCGGCGAGGGCATGGAAAAGTCAATGGATTTGGAGCATAGCCCCTTACCCCAGTCCGCAATTTCGAAAATAATATGTTTGCCGGGGGTGATTACTATTGTAAGTTCCAGCCTGTTGCAATCTTCGTTCTTTTCGTATGCGTGCCGGGCCACATTGGAACACCCTTCGGTCAAGACCAGATCCATGTCATGAAGAAGGTCTTCATCAGCAATAAAATCCTGAAGGATTAAAATTGCCTTTCGGGCTACTTCCCTGCTGTCTTCAGGGGTGGGAATTGTTTCCAGCACAAAGCGGTGCATGAATACTCCATGTGTCCTGTGCGGCAGATCGGATAGAGTCGTCGCACGTTACAACTTTCAGGCTGCCTTTATTGATAAAATTTAATATACCTAATCCTCCCTTTTTCGCAAAGGAAGTCAAGGTAAAAGCTTAAATTTTAGATAAAATCTTCTGAATCCAGTATGATAGTTACCGGACCCCAGTTGACAAAATCTACATTCATCATAGCTCCGAACTGTCCGGTTGCAACTTTTGCAGGGGCTTTTTCTGCTACATCAGCCACGAGACGGTCAAAAAGATCGTTAGCGAGTTGCGGTGCACAAGCTCCGGTGAACGAAGGTCTGCGTCCTTTTTTACATGAGGCGTAGAGAGTGAACTGGGAAACCAGCAGGATATCTCCACCGATATCTTCCAGAGAGCGGTTCATGCGGCCCTCTTCATCTTCAAAAATACGCAAACCAATCATCTTATCGATGAGTGTGGTCCAGACTTTAGAGCCGGGGAGTTCTTCGGTATCTTTTTTGCCGAAACCTGCCAGTACCATAAGGCCGGGGCCTACTTCTCCCACAATCTCTCCATCCACTTCAACTTTGCCGCCGCTTGTTCTTTGAATAACCAGTTTCATCCCGGCCTATTCCTCGAAGTAAGTAGCTACGGAAGATTCCTTTTCGGAAACGGAAGCAAAGACCATGCGTACATGTTCGCTCTCAACACGTTTTTTCATTTCTTCGTAAATGTAGCGGGCAATGTTCTCGGAAGAAGGATTGCGGTGTTCAAAGTATTCAAGGCTGTTCAGGTGCTTGTGGTCCAGAGTTTCCAGCACTTCGGAAAGCTCTTTTTTCAAGGCTTTGAAGTCCATAAGAATTTCAACTTTCTGATCCAGACGGTCCCCTTCAATCTCTACTTCGACACCGAAGTTGTGGCCGTGCATGTTCTCACACTTCCCGCCGTAGTTACGAAGCTGGTGGGCTGAACTGAAATCTTTTTTAACTTTGAGTTTCCATTTTCCTTTAGGCATATGTATTTCTCCAATTTATTAGGCAAAATTTTAAGTTTGTACTTATTAAAACAACTAAAAGGTTTTAAGCCGCCGGAGGCACGCCTTTACTGCAAATTGGCTTTACCGTTTCCGTTTTTGCGCCATTGGTTGAATTCTTTCCAGAAATCTCCGTTGGGCCGGACACTGTATCCGTGTCCGAGTCGCAGGGTGCAGATTGAGTCTGCCAGAAACATTTGCAGAGTTATCGGAGCTGAGCCGGGATATCCGGCGAGGATCGCTTTGAGTTCGGCGATGCCTTCATCTGTGCAAAGGGTGTGGTGTACTGAAAGCGGTACTGCTTCCACACACCCTGCCTGTGCATTCTCCAGCGGTGAAATTTCATCGGCCATGACCTTGGCTTCCGGCGGAGCTTCTTCCTGTCCTTCTTCGGGCGGAGGGTTGTCCACCTTGCCTTTGATGAGCAGGGGGATATCCTGGTCCAGATATTTGTGGACTTCTTCGTAGGTCTTCGGGAAGATTATTAATTCCCCTGAACCGGTCATGTCTTCAATAGTGGCAAAGGCCATCTTTTTACCGGACTTCTTGGTAATGATTTCCTTGTAGCCGGTGATGATTGCACCAAGCCTTACCTGAGCTTCGTGGGCCATGTTCGGGCAGTTCTCAATGGTCTGCAATCCAAGGCGGTTCATTTCGTTACGGTATGAAAGCAGAGGATGGCAGGTCAGGTAGAAACCTAGCGCTTCCTTTTCAAGACGCTGCATTTCCTTGTCGTCCATTTCCGGCATATTGAATTCTTCGAAGCTGACTGTGGCTGGTTCTTCGGTTTCGCCGCCACCTCCGAGCATGTCGAGCATGTTGATCATGCCGGATTCTTTTTCCTTGGTCTTTTTCTGGCCGTAGGAAACAGCTTTGTCCAGCGATGCTATCAGCCCGGCACGGGTCAGCCCCATAGAATCAAAAGCCCCGGCGCGGATCAGGTATTCAATGACTCTTTTGGTTACCCGGCGCAGGTTCACGCGGGTTACAAAGTCTACAAAATCTTTGAACGGTCCGTTGGTCTGACGCTCGGCAACAATTTCATCGATCGCTTCCTCTCCGACGTTCTTAATCCCGGCCATACCGTAGATGATGTCGCCTTCGTACACAGAGAAGCGGGCCACACCGAGGTTGATATCCGGCTGGCGTACAGTAACATCCATGTCGCGGCAGGCGTTGATGTACATGATGATCTTTTCGGTGTTGTTCATTTCAGTACTCATGAGAGCCGCCATGAATTCCACCGGAAAATGTGCCTTGAGGTAGGCTGTGTAGTAGGAGATCAGCGCGTAAGCAGCGGAGTGTGATTTGTTAAAACCGTATGCCGCGAACTGTTCCATAAGGTCAAAGATGTCGTTGGCGATCTGCTCGGGAATTTCATTTTCCTTTGCTCCGTCAACAAAGCGGACCCTGTGTTTGGCCATCTCTTCGGGAATTTTCTTACCCATTGCGCGGCGGAGCAGGTCACCCTCACCGAGAGAGTAGTTGGCAATTGTCATTGCCGCACCCATAACCTGTTCCTGATAGACGATAACGCCGTAAGTCGGCTTGAGACTCGGCTCAAGGGTCGGCCAGAGATAGGTTACCTCGATCTCGCCGTGCTTACGCTTAATGAACTCATCAACCATACCGGAACCGAGCGGGCCCGGACGGTAGAGGGCGAGCATCGCGATAATATCTTCAAAACAGCTGGGACGGAGCATGCGCAGGTATTTACGCATACCGGAAGATTCAACCTGAAATACGCCGTCGGTGTCACCTTTACAGAAAATATCGAAGGTCGCCTGATCATCTAGGGTCAATGTGTCCAGATCCGGGGCTTCTTTGCCCTGCAGACGGATAATATCAAGGCAGTCCTCGATAACAGTCATGGTTCGCAGACCCAGAAAGTCGAATTTGATCAGGCCGACTTTTTCGACTTTTTTCATGTCGTACTGGGTTACGATTTCACCCTTTTTACCTTTGTACAGCGGAAGGTAGTGGGTCATGGGCTTGTCAGAGATAACAACCCCTGCCGCGTGTGTTGATGCGTGGCGGGACATGCCTTCCAGACGGGTGGCGATATCCATGAGCTTGGCGATTTTGGGGTCGGTGGCGACCATGTTGCCCAGCTCTGGGATGGCCTCCACCGCGTTGGGTACGGTGATCTTGGCTTTCTTGACTCCCAGCCCCTGGGCTATGACCGCCGGATCATCAGGAACCAACTTGGCGATAGGGTCGGTTTCGGAAAAGTGCATGCCCATGGCGCGGCCTACGTCCTTGATTACCGCCTTGGTTTTCATGGTTCCGTAGGTTGTAATCTGGGCTACGTGGTCCCAGCCGTATTTCTCAGAGCAGTATTTGACGACTTCAAGACGACGGCGTTCACAGAAGTCGACGTCGATATCAGGCATGGAGACACGCTCTACGTTAAGGAACCTTTCAAAGAGCAGATCGTAAGGGATGGGGTCGAGGTTAGTGATCCTCAGTGCCCATGCGACGATAGATCCCGCCGCCGAACCACGACCAGGACCTACGGGAATTCTATTGTCCTTGGCCCAGTTGATGAAGTCCTGAACGATAAGGAAGTAGGCTGGGAAGCCCATTTCGTTAATGACTCCAAGTTCGTAATCAAGACGTTCCCAGTATTTATCTTCATCGATATCGTAAGGCGCGGCTTCAATGCGTTTTTGCAGACCTTCTTTGCAGAGCTTTACGAACTCGGTCTCAATGGTCATGCCATCGGAAAGCTCGTATTCCGGGAAGTAGTAGTTACCCAGTTCGATTTCGAGGTTGCACATTTCGGCAATTTTCTGGGTGTTGGCAATGGCTTCCGGCACATGAGCGAAATATTCTTCGAATTCTTCCTGCGGTTTGAAATAGAGCTGGTCCGTTCCCATTCGGAAACGTTTTTCAGCATCCACAGTGGTCTGGGTCTGAATGCAGAGCAGCAGGTCGTGCGCTTCGTAGTCTTCTTTGGTCAGGTAGTGGCAGTCGTTGGTTGCAACCAGCGGCAACCCGGTCTGTTCCGCGCACTTGTAAACCCGTTCGTTAAGATCTTCCTGTTCTTTGAGACCGTTGGCCTGCACTTCCAGATAAAAGTTGCCGGGGAAAATGGATTCGTAGGTCTTGGCCATCTCGATTCCAGCATCAAGCCCTTCGTTCATCAGGGCGCGGGGAACCTCACCTGCAAGGCATGCGGAAAGGGCGATAATCCCTTCACTGTATTTATTAAGCAGGTACTTACTGACCCTCGGCTTATAGTGGAAACCTTCGAGGAAACCCAGCGAGCAGAGTTTGATAATGTTCTTGTAACCCTGCTGGTTCTTAGCCAGCAGAACCAAGTGGTAGCGGCCTTTCTTGTCTTTGCGCGTGTGGGCAAGTTCATCATCAATGTCTCCGGGCGCAACATAGACCTCACAACCGATGATGGGCTTAATGCCCATGTCCATGGCGGTCATGTAGAAGGTAACAGCTCCGAACATGGAGCCGTGGTCAGTGATGGCGACAGCAGGCATTCCGAAGTCTTTGGCCTGCTGGCAGAGATCTTTAATGCGGATGGCACCGTCCAGGAGACTGTATTCAGTATGGACGTGCAGATGAACAAATTCTGACATATATATTCCTAAGTTGATGCGCTTCGCGCCTTTTGACGATTTGATTTCGCCTCCGGCGGCCAAAGGAGATAATCCCCTTTGGAATCCCTGATAGTTGGGATTGAAATGTGGTAATTAAAAGCCGTGGCAGGTATTAGGTAGTATTGGCTTTTAGGGTAAATCGTCAATAGCTGTGAGAGGCTGCAGGAAATGATTTTTGATTGCTTCTGTGAAAATAATCCGCATTCCCGGCCCGTTGACGAAATATGCTGCACATGCCAGAAATTTGAGAATAATTCGTAAAGGTGAACAGCGCATGGAATTCTCTGCTACTTATATATATGATAGGCTGCCCTTGATCCTGCTTTTTGTTACCGGGTATATTCTTTACCGGGTGACGGCCTCTGTGGCGCTGCCGGAATATATGGCCGCGCGTGCAGTGCGGTTCAGCAGAGGACGTGCGGATCTGTTATTGCTTTCGCTCATAATCGTGTCCGCCCTGCTTTCCATGTTCATCCCGAATGCAGTCACCGTACTGGCTATGATCCCGGTCATCCGCAGTTTGGATGATGAGCTGGAGGCCATGACCACGCCACTTACCCTTTCTATTATATATGGAGCAAATATCGGGGGGATGGGATCGCTGATCGGGAGTCCGGCCAATCTACTGCTTATCGGTGCACTGGATATGTTTAATATTGCAGGCAGAGAGCAGATTACATTTTTCAATTGGTTCGAGTGGGCTTTGCCGCTGGTAGCAGGAATGGTGTTCTTGGCTTGGTTGGTGGTGCGTTTATCTCTACCTAAAAAGCTGATTCAGGTCGTCCAAACCCAACCGGAAAAACCCATATCACAAATACAGCTCAAGGGATTGTTGGTGTTCGCTTCGTTTCTGGTTTTCTGGGCCGGATCGTCATTTGTCGCTGAATCTGTCTGTGCTTTTAAAGCATATGAACCCCTTGCGGCGGTTGTCTTCAGTATCCTTTTTTGTTTCGCTGTCTTCAGAGGCGAAATGCTGCGGATGGTTGATATGGTGCAGGGTATTCCCAAAAGGGGAGTGCTCTTTCTGGGATTGCTGGGAATATTTATTATATTGGTGAGGATATTGCGCTTGGATGAGCATGTCGCAGGCTTGTTTACGAACTTGCTGGAAGCATTGGGGCGTAGCGGGGACGGATATGGAATCTATCTGGTAACGGCATTTGTGGTTATCCTGTTGACAGAGTTCCTGAGCAATACCGTTGTCTCAACGGCCTTCTTTGCGGTTATAGTTCATGTGTCCGCGACTTATGCTTTAAACCCTTTACCATTAATGATCCTTGTTTCGGCGGCATCAACATGTGCGTTTATGACCCCGGTGGCAACACCGTGTAACAGTCTAGCTGTTGGTGAGATGCGGGGGATGTCTCTTCGTACTATGGTTGCACTTGGGATGGTAATGAATGTGGGTGGAGCTATTCTTTTGTCCGGCTGGATATGGTGGGTAGTTCCTAAGGTTTATGGCTAGAGTTGTGAA